>NZ_JBLXJC010000001.1:0-1926487 GCF_048269205.1 Emcibacter sp.
AACAGGCAGACTATATTATGAACTTCTACAATCGGAAAAGGCGACATTCGACCCTTGGCAATATCAGCCCAGTGGCCTATGAGAAATTAGCCGCCTAAAGAGCACGGTCCTGTCCACTTTTTTAAGACAAGTCCACAACTGTTGCACGGAACATTTGGCTACTTTTTGATAGGGCCCAAGTGAAAAAATTTTGCTTAATTGCTCAGTGCTAAATGGGTCTCGTTTATCTTTAACTCTAACATTGTCTTTTAACTTCAGGCCTCTTGCGGGGTTCTTTTCGAGGAGCTCTTCATTTATTGCCCAGTTAAAGATAGAAGAAAGTTTGCTCATATAGTCGTTGAGGGTTGAGACAGAGATACATTTCGCGTGCTCTTTTTTCCCTCGCTCTATCCGTTCAGCTGTAGTGAGGTTTGTATAGATCTTGGTTGCATTAGCAGGGTAGTTTATCAGAAGATCACGAAGTTCGCGACAGTGGGTTCTATTGATTTCTCGTGCAGGAGTGTCCCCTCCGAAATAGTCGAGCAGCAAAGTAAAAATATGCTCGTAAGTGATTTTTGTTTTGGGGTTCCATTGGTTGGCGGGATCAGCTTTATATTTATCAATCACCTGGTTTAAAGTGAGCTTAGGGCTTAGTGTTATGCGTCTGTCTCGTTCGTAAGCCTCCCGACCAAACAAGTCTTTATCAACTACTTCTCCGGGTTTTCCTTCTAGAAAACTCAAATAACGTTCATTCCGCTCAATCACGCCACGCGCCACCAAGCGGACCAATTGCTTGTAACCGTCACTCTCCTTTGAAAGGGTCCAGCGATTTAATTTAATGAGCTCGTCAGCTATCCAATAGAACGAAGCATCAAGGGGCCGGTCGTTCTCTGGGTTTGTATAATTGGCGAGGACTTCTTTATAAAAATTCAGTTGGGTTTTAGCTTCTGCAATTTCTTGTGGTGTCTTAGCTTTTGGGAGGCCAATTCGCTTTTCAAGGGTTTCCTTCTACCACGCTCGAATTGCCCTCTCTAACTCATCTTCGCTGGGAACATAGCCAGTGATACTCGATACATCCGCGGTGTCACTTACTGGACTTGTGCGTTTATAAAACTCTGAAAGGATTTGATGGTGTTTTTTGAGGGCTTCACGTTTGTCTGAAGTTTTCAGGGATTGTTTGATTTCTGTGAGGTTGTCGTAAAGTGAGCGAAATCGTTCCGGGATAATCATCCGAAAATAATACTTTCCATCCCTAAGATAGAGATATTGCGCTTCCTTTTGCCGCCTCATAACATCCATTTTGTACCAATTTATGTACCAATATTACAGCACGATCATATTGATATCCAACAGTTTTTTGGAATTAAAGGGAAATCTCAGAAAATGGTGCCGCTGATAGGACTTGAACCTACGACCCACGCATTACGAATGCGTTGCTCTACCGACTGAGCTACAGCGGCCCGGAAATGCTTTTATGAAGAGTGGGTGTGTTTCCGCAACAAGGCGAAAAACACACCCTGGTTAAGCTTCATAACCGCCGGACAAACTAGCAGATTCCCTTGCCTGCTCAAGCGAAAAATCAGTATTTGGGTGCTTTTTAGAGGCTTTTTCGGAGCTCTGCTGTGGCGAGACAAATGATGTTGCCTTGACGAAGGGCTGTGGGAACAATTACGCTAATTCCTTTGGGGAGAGGCCGCCATGTTTTCCAGACAGTATTTCTTAATGCTTGTTGTTATGACCGTGCACGGTCTTGCCGCCGATATGGCGAAAGCAGATGAACCCGCAAGTGAAGTCTTTCGGGAAGTGGCGCAACTAGTGACCAAAGTAGTCGAAAAGAATTCATACCGGGCCGAAAAAGAGGTTCTGTACGCTGAAATCGCAAAATTGGCCGGGCCGGGCGCAAGGAAGGTTCCCGGATATTTTTCCAACAAGGAATTTCGTGAAGAAATCAGGTCGCTGGGACTGACGGAAGATAATCTGGTCAAGCTGGCCAAGCTTTGGAACAATCCATTTAGAACGATATTCCAAGTCGTTGAGGGAAAGGCCGAGAAAAATCGCGCTATACTTGCCTATCGGCCCTCAAGCAGTTGTATTGATATGGTTCTTTTTGAAAATGTTGGAGGGGAGGCACCCTCATACCAAGAACTTGAAAAACCTGCAGTATTAACAGAGGTTCAGGAGGGATTTTCCAAAAAGATAGCGGAACGGGGGTTTCGTTACAGACCCAATTGTCTTGAAACCAATGACGGCGAGAGTTTTTTGATCCGTCGGGAGAGTGGGTTCTATGTGGTCTCTGTTGTTATGCGCAGTCAAAGCCATTGGGTGGATTACCCCTATACGTTTGAATCTGTCCAGGTTTACAAGGTTGACGGGACTGACTTGAATCAGATCGGACAGATAACGCCTGTTTGGCAAAATGTTGACAGGCTTAATTGTCCGGGAGATATCTGCAGCGAGGCATTTCTCGAGACCTATGCCGATTTGAGAGGCAACTTGAGAAAAACGATTGTCAAAAAAGACCGGCCTGCAACACCTGTGGTGCTATTAAAAGGTTCCAGCAAGAAGAAAACGGAAGCGCTGTTAGCGCTAGCGGGAGTAATGAAATATCGGGAGCAAGTGAATGATAATGTTACTGTTTACAGGGCAATATTTGTTTTTGATGTTAACAAGGTTGTTTATTTTGCGGTTGAAACCGCAAAGGTTGAACGGTTTGTTTCTGAAGACCCAGTCGAAATATTGATATGGGACGAACTAAGCTGTTGTTCGCTGACGCTTTCCAAATTATCGGGGAATGACCTGACAACTGTAGGACATTTCGATGTTGAGTGGTCGAGTTATATCCGTTCTCTTGACTATCACTCTCCATATGTCGAGATCCCGCCAAATTTTGCGGTTGAGCATAAAGCTTTCGACAGGCATGCGGAGATGACTGCTAGTCCCGTAAAATCCTTTTCAGAGTGAAATTACTCCACCCACTCAAGCCCGTCGAACCTGTCGCATTCGGGGCAGTTGGCGGTGTAATGGCGGGGCTGGTGGCCGCAGTCGCGGCACAGCCAATGGCCGTCCCGTTTCGCGGCCATGGCCTTTTCCAGATATTTCTCCGCCGCGATCTGGTCCTTTTTCTGCTTTTGCTCCAGCCGGGCAGAAAGATTATAGGTGCGCACCGTGGCCCGGCCCGCCTTGACAAGTGTGTCAAGCGCCTGTCGCGCCTCGGGCCAGTGGCTGGCTTCGATGGCCCGTTCGGCCAGCAGGTGCAGGCTTTCCGCATGATCCGGGTTGAGCCTGATGAATTGCTGGACGCGGCGCAGCCGTTCGGTCGGGCTTTCCATGGGCGCAAGCTCGATAAACAGGTCGGCGAGCTCCGGGTGCGGGCCTGCTTTCCAGGCGTTCTCCAGAACCTTGCGGGCGCGGCCGTTCTCCTTGCGGGAGATCAGGATACGTGCCGCCAGCTGGGCAGCGGGGGTAAAGCCCGGATCTTTTTTCTGGGCGTCCAGCGCCAGGTCCAGGGCATCCGCACGCTGGCCGGAGACGTCGGCTTCCACGGCCCGGATGTAAGACAGCAGTGATTCCAGGTGGGCGATTTCCTCTGCGTCCAGGACCTTGTTCCTGCGGGCCGTTTTCAGGGTATCGGCGGCGGCGTTCCATTTGCCGTGATGCACCTCGATATCAAACAGCTTTTTCAGGATCCGGCGATTGGTTGGCGCCAGCGTCGAAAGCTCCCGGGCGAGGGAGAGGGCCAACACATAGTCTTCTTCCTCCATGGCCTCGTCGAGAAGGGCATTGAGGGCAAAGGGGGCTGTTTCCGGTTTGGCGCGCAGGTCTTCCAGAATGCCGATGCGGCGTTTTTCCATCTCGCACTGGCTGAGCAGCAGCAGCGGTCCGTTTTCCCGCGGCAGGTCCGTCCTTGCCCGCCGGGCATGTTTCAGGGCTTCGGCTGTATCCCCAAGCGCCCATGCGGACCAGCCCAGGTCCAGTTCCCTGTGGCCCCGCCGCCGGCGCGCTGCCTGGCGCTGCGGTGAATGGAGCGGGTTGGCATAACGCAGCGCCCGCCAGAGTCTGAACAACAGCCACAGGGTCACACTGTAGAGCAGGACGAGGATCGTCAGGGTGGCGAAGGACATCCTGAGTTCCCAGCTGCGCCAGGTGAGGACCATTTCGCCCGGCTGCGCCACCATCCAGGCGGCACCCAGGGCGATCAGCACGCCAAGGATAATATAGAAGGTCAGGCGGGTCATAGGCTGGTTTCCTCCGCCGCGCCCGTGGCGCCGGTGGCCGGCTGCTCAAGGACGGCCTCGCCGGCTATCTTCTCGATTTCCGTCAGTGCCTCACGGGAGCTGAGCCAGAGTTCGGCCTCGAACATCCAGTCCTTCAGGACCTCCTGTACCCGTCCGGGAAGCTTTTTCATCAGATCCAGAGCATCTTCGAGGTCCAGGGCTGCGAGATTTTCTTCCAGGCTGCGCAACAGGCTGTCGAAAGTGTCTTCCACGGCGGCGTCCTTGTCACGGACGGTGATCAGGTTGCTGAAACGGTCTTTCACTTTCTGCCACCATCCGGCATCGGCCGTGCTCTGTTCCGCCCGGATCAGGGCCGGAATCATACCCTCGAACCGTTCCTTCAGTTCGACGGCGCTGGTCAGGCCCTGGTCTGACGATTTTTCCAGGGTCGAAAGGGCATTTTGCAGGGACACATTGTCGGCCAGGCCGCTGCCCGCAAGCAATTTCCGGAATGCGGCCAGCTCCTCGGCGTAGGCCTCACCGGAAACAACCCTCTCCCGAAGGCGGCTGAGGCTGAAAGCCAGCGATGCGCCGCGATTGCCCCGGGCGGCGAAGTCTTCTACCTGTGCCAGACGACTTTCCAACTGGGAAAGCAGGTCATTCTGGCGCAGGTTTTCGGCATTTAGCCGGGCCCGCTCTTCAGAAGCCTCCCGGGCCTCGACAAGGCTTTTGCTGAGGGGCACAAAAGAGGCCTCAAGTTGGCTCATGCGACCAAGCAGCATGTCGATACGGGCGGACTGGGACAGGTCCTTTGTCTTTTCTTCCCCGGTTTTGGCGGCGGGCTTCTGCTGTTCCAGCTTTTCGATCCGGGCCCGCAAGTCGCCTGGCGGTTCACTGCTGCCGGCCCCGGCCAGTTCCTGCAGTTTCAGGTTAAAATTGCGCGTCCGTTCCTCAAGCGCGGCGATGGCCTGGTCCTGGCGGTCAAGCCGGCCTTCCATGTCGCCAAGGGCGGAAAGGCCCGGTGTGGCAGCGGGGCTGTGACCGGTCCATTCCGTCAGGACCGGCAGCCGACCTTCAAGCCAGGGCAGGAAATAGAGGGTGGCGCCGGCGCCAGCCAGAAAGATCAGCAGTAACAGCAATATTCTCAGCGACCAGTTGGCTGTTTTTACCTGTTTTCCGGGCTTTGTTACGGGAGCGGTTTTTTCCGTCCCGGCCTGTTTCCCGGGTCCGGCTGCCTTTGCAGGTCCGGCGGACGGTGCAGACTCCTGTCCAGTGTTTTTGGGTGCCGCATCTGCCGCGGGTTTATTCCCGTTGCCCTTGTCTGGGGCGTTGTTATCGGCCGTGGTCATGATGATATTTCCTCAAGCTCTATATTCATATCCCGGAACAGGCTCTGCTGGTTCGGTTCGGGGGCGACCCTGACCTCTTTCCAGGCTACCGACTGTATCACATCCATTATGGCATCGCTAAGACAAAGCGCCTTGATCTGTTTCAATGTTTCCTCCCGTCCGGCCTTATGGACAAGCTCCAGGAAGATACGGGCCGTGCGGGGGGAGAAAAAAACAACGGCGTCGATTTTCCCCTGATCCAACGCCTGCAAAGTACCATCTGAAAGTTGGTTTAAGCTTTCTGCTTCGTATAGCGGCCAGCGATCCAGCCTGAGCCCGACTTTCTGCAGCAACTTTGCAAGGTCGCCTGCGACAACTGTGCCCGCCACATGCAAAAGCGGCCGGTTTTTGTCCATATCCGGGTCGTTTGTGATCAGTTCGGCCAGTTTGTCCACGTCCCGGCTGCCGGATTTGATCTGTGTAAAGCCTTTGGCCCGGGCTTCGGCGGCCGTGGCCGGACCCACAGCGTAAACCGGCAGGGTGATGTCGGGGAAATGATGGCGAAAGGCCCTGACCCCGTTGGCGCTGGTGAAGATCACCGCCTGATAGGTACTCAGCTCCGCCGGCGGATCAAAGGGCAGAAAGCGGATGTCCATCATCGGTTCGATCAGCGCCGTGTGTCCCCGGGCGTTGAGCATCTGCGCCAGTTTCGTGCTGTCTTCCAGGGGGCGTGTCAGCAGGAATCTCATGATATTCAGGCTCCGCCTGCGGCTTTCAGTTTTTCAAAAAACGCAGGTCCGGCTGCATCTTTCAGCCGCCGGCCCAGTTCCCGGCCGATCTTTTCGGCATCACTGGCGGGTCCCTCCAGGCTGCCCTCATGGATTTCACTGCCGTCGAGCCCGAGAAGCCGCCCGCGCAAGTGAAGGCTGTCGCCGTCCAGCACGGCAAGTCCGGCGATGGGGGTGCGGCAGGAGCCGTCCAGTTCATTCAGGAAGGCCCGCTCGGCCACCACCCGTTGCCGGGTGGGAGTGTGGTCAAGCGGCTCGAGCAGCGCCCGTACCCGTTCGTTGCGGCTGGCAATCTCGATACAAATGGCGCCCTGGGCGACGGCGGGCAGCAATTCGTCGATGTCCAGCGGATGCACGCGCTCATCCTCCAGGTCGAGCCTGTTGAGACCGGCCATGGCCAGATAGGTGGCGTCCACTTCGCCGGCCTCCAGTTTTCTCAGGCGGCTTTGCACGTTGCCCCGGAAGGTGATGACTTTCAGGTCGGGGCGCAGGGCCAGGGTCTGGGCCTGGCGGCGCAGGGACGCGGTACCGACAACCGCACCGGCGGGAAGTTCCCTGAGGCTTGACGCCTTGGCAGAGATAAAGGCGTCCCGCACGTCTTCGCGCTCCAGATAGGCGGCCAGTTCAAGCCCTTCGGGAAGCTCGGTCGGCATGTCCTTGAGGCTGTGGACGGCGAGATGAATGTCGCCGGTCAGCAGGGCGGCCTCGATTTCCTCTGTAAACAGGCCCTTGCCACCGATTTCCGCCAGCGGCCGGTCGAGGATGCGGTCGCCCCGGGTCGACATGACCACGATCTCGATCTGCTCTTCGGAAAGGCCCGGATGGGCGGCCAGCAGACGCTTTTTCGTCTCGTGGGCCTGGGCCAGGGCAAGCTGGCTGCCGCGTGTGCCGATACGGATATTTTTTTGTCCAAGCTTTTCTTGCACGAAGTGTTCCCGGATGTTAGAGCCTTTTTTCTTGTCCCCAAACGCCTTATATAGGTGTTTGTAGGATATAATCCAAAGCAGTACCAGTGGAAATGGCAATAGACAACCCGGAAAACCCGGACCGGAAAATCCCTTATGTTCCCCCTCTTGTTCTCGGGCTGGAAACCAGCTGTGACGAGACGGCGGCAGCTGTGGTCGATGGCGAAGGACAGATATTGTCAAATGTGGTCATGTCCCAGCTGGACGAGCATCGCCCCTACGGCGGGGTGGTGCCGGAAATCGCCGCCCGCTCCCATATTGATCACCTGGACGACATCATTACGGAATCGTTACAAAATGCCGGGATCGCCTTTTCCGATCTGGATGCGGTGGCCGCCACCTCCGGCCCGGGCCTGATCGGCGGGGTCATGGTGGGGCTGATGACCGGCAAGGCCATCGCCGCCGCCTGCGATATCCCCTTTATGGGCATCAATCATCTGGAAGGGCACGCCCTGTCGGTGCGGCTGACCGGTGAGGTGGCCTTTCCCTATCTGCTGCTTCTGGTCTCTGGCGGGCACTGCCAGCTTCTTGTGGTCAAAGGCGTGGGACAATATGAGCGTCTGGGCACCACGATCGATGATGCCGCGGGTGAGGCCTTTGACAAGACGGCAAAGCTTCTCGGCCTTGGCTATCCCGGCGGTCCGGCGGTTGAAAAGGCGGCGAAAAAGGGCACAGCCGGCCGGTTTGACCTGCCGCGGCCGCTCAAGGGCCGCCCCGATTGCAATTTCTCCTTCTCCGGCCTTAAAACGGCCGTGCGCCGGGAAGTGGAGAAGCTGGGCGAGGACCTCACCCAGCAGGATGTTTACGACCTGGCCGCCGATTTCCAGCTGGCGCTTACCGAAGCCATCATTGACCGTGTAGGCCGGGCGCTGGATATTTTTCTTGAACAACATCAGCTGGAAAAGCATATTCTGGTGGTGGCTGGCGGTGTTGCCGCCAATAAATATCTGCGGGAAGGGCTGGAAGCCGCCTGCGGCAAGCGCGGCTTTTCCATTGTCGCGCCGCCTCCGGCGCTTTGTACCGACAACGGCGCCATGATTGCCTGGGCCGGGGTGGAACGGCTACAGCTGGGGCAGGTGGACGACCTGTCCGTAGGGGCCAGGGCCCGGTGGCCCCTGGATCCGGATGCGCCCGCGGCCATTGGTGCCGGGGTGAAGGCCTGAAAACAGAATAACAAGAACAAAGGATAGCATCAGATGGGAAAAATTGCAGTTTTGGGGGCCGGCGCCTGGGGAACGGCCCTTGCCATTACCGCAGCACGGGCCGGGAACGAGGTCACAATCTGGGCCCGCGAACCGGAGGTGGTGAGCGCCATTAACGACAAACGGGAAAACAGCCTGTTCCTGCCTGATGTAGAGGTTCCGTCCAGCATTGCCGCTGTCGGTGATTATGCTGAACTGGAAAAACCCGATTTTCTGCTGATGGTGGCGCCGGCCCAGTTCGTCCGCTCCGTCGCAGCCGATTTGTCAACAACTCTCAGGGAAAGCGTTCCTGTCGTACTCTGTTCCAAGGGGATAGAGCAGTCCACAGGCAAACTGATGAGTGACGTCATGGCGGAGGTGATGCCGAAAAACCCGCTGGCGGTGCTGTCCGGACCCAGCTTCGCCATCGAGGCCGCACGCGGCCTGCCGACGGCGGTGACCATCGCTTCCAAATACCAGAAGCTGGCCCAGTCCCTGGCCCAGGCTATCGGTCAGCCCACTTTTCGACCCTATCTGTCCCGGGATGTGGTCGGGGCGGAAATTGGCGGTGCTGTCAAGAATGTCTTCGCCATCGCCTGTGGTGTGGTGGCCGGCAAAAAGCTGGGAGAAAATGCCCGGGCCGCACTCATCACCCGTTCTCTTGCGGAAATGGTCCGTTTCGGGGAAAGCCGCGGGGCGGACCCGGAAACCATGGTCGGCCTGTCTGGTCTCGGCGACCTGATCCTGACCTGTTCCTCACCCCTTTCCCGTAACATGTCGCTCGGTATGGCGCTGGGCGAAGGAAAGGATATTGCGGAAATCATGGACAACCGCAAAACTGTAGCGGAGGGCTATCACACGTCGGAAATCCTGCACCGTGTCGCTGCGGAGGATAAGATCGACATGCCGATTGCCCGGGCGGTCTATGACCTGCTGCACGGGGACAAGGATGTGGATGAGGTGATTGCGGAGCTGCTCAGTCGCCCCATCAGCAAGGAAGAAATGTTCTGATTAAAAGGATACTATTATGCATTTTGTGATCCTCGCCTATGATAAGGCCGACAGTCTGGAACTGCGGATGTCCGTACGTTCCGATCATCTGGACTATGCGGAAAATTCCGGTGTCGTACAGTTGGCGGGCCCGATTTTGTCAGAGGAAGACGAGCCCAAACCCCGGGGCAGCATGATTGTGATCGATGTCCATAACCGGGCGGCGGCGGAAAATTTCGCCGAGAATGATCCCTATGCCAAGGCCGGTCTGTTTGACAAGGTCCGGATCCTGCCGTTCAATCCGGTTCTGGGCAGCTGGCTGGAAGATTGAGGCCCATGGAGCGGGAGTTTGACATCAGGCTTGCCGATGTAGCGAACGGTCCGGAAAAAGGGCAGGTGCTCTGTGCCCTTGAGGACATTGAAGATGGCCGGGGCCGGGAATTCAAATATGGCACCGAAAAAGAACCCTTCGAGTTTTTCGTCTATCGCCGGGGCGTCGAGATTTTCGCCTATCAGAATGCCTGCCCGCATATGTATGTGCCCCTGAACCTGAAAGAGGGGGTGTTTACGGAAAAAAGCGGGAAATATTTCCTCTGTAATTTCCATGGCGCGCTGTTTCAGGTCGACGACGGCAAATGTGTGGCCGGCCCCTGCAGCGGCCGATCCCTCGAAAGCGTCGCCATCGGCCTTGAAGACGGCAATATTGTTGTGCTGTAATTTGTTTTTCAGAGTTCGGGAATAAATATGGAAACCATCGCCGACTTGCCGGTCCTCTGGAACGGCCCGGAAACGTCAGATACCCTCGTTATCCTTGCGCACGGCGCCGGGGCGCCCATGGACAACCCCTTTATGGATTATTTTGCCGAAGGGCTGGCGGACAACGGACTTCGGGTGCTGCGCTTTGAATTTCCCTACATGGCCGAGCGGCGGGCGAGCGGCAAGAAGCGTCCGCCGGACCGGCAGCCTAAACTGCTGACGTCATGGCGCGAGATCTATGAAGGCTGTGGCTTCAAGGGCAGGATCTTCATTGGCGGCAAGAGCATGGGCGGCCGCATGGCGAGCCTGATTGCCGACGAGCTCTCTCCCACGGGCCTGATCTGTCTGGGATATCCCTTTTATGCACCCGGCAAGCCGGACAAGCCACGGACGGAACATTTGCAATCGCTTGAAACCCCGGCCCTGATCTTGCAGGGAGAGCGGGACAGCATGGGCAACCGGGAGGCCGTGGAAGGTTATGATCTTTCCGACAGCATCACTTTGGAGTGGCTCCCGGACGGCAACCACGACCTGGTCCCGCGCAAGGCCAGCGGGCTTTTACCCGAGGATAACTGGAACCGGGCCATTGAAAAGATAATCGACTTTACGTCATTCTAGGGAGTCTGGTCGCTGAGGAACTCCCGGGTTTTGCGGATGGCGTCCGCGAGACCGATACGCTCGACCTCTACCCCGTCGGGGAAAGCGCTCAACAATCTTGAAGGCGTCGCCCCGTCCAGCATGACAAAAACACCCCGGTCAGTTTGTCTGCGGATCAATCGACCATAAGCCTGTTTCAGGCGCAGGCGGGTGATCAGGTCGTCATAGGATTGCCCGCCGAAACGCTTGCGCCGTGCCTTGTGCAGCAGGGTCGGTCTCGGCCAGGGCACCTTGTCAAAAACACAGAGCCTGAGCGACGGTCCCGGCACATCCATGCCGTCCCTCACCGCATCGGTGCCGAGGAGGCAGCTATGCTCCACCTCCCGGAAAATATCCACCAGGGTCGCCACATTGATGGGATCGATATGCTGGGCGTAAAGGGGCAGGCCTGCTTCCTCCAGCGGCCCGGCCAGGCGCTGGTAGACGCCGCGCAGGCGGCTGATGGCGGTAAACAGGCCAAGCGCCCCGCCGTCTGCCGCCAGGAACAGTTCCCGATAGGCGGCGGCCAGCTGGTCCAGGCTTCTCTTGTTCATGTCGTTGACAATGAAGATGCGGCTCTGGGCCGGATAA
Organism: Emcibacter sp.; assembly: GCF_048269205.1. Taxonomy (GTDB): domain Bacteria; phylum Pseudomonadota; class Alphaproteobacteria; order Sphingomonadales; family Emcibacteraceae; genus Emcibacter. Next base: position 11,429 of record NZ_JBLXJC010000001.1, read on the forward strand.
TCGAAGGGGGAGTTGAGGCTCTGGCGCAGCGGCGGGCTGATCAGGTGGGCGGCGCCGGTGCGCACCTCTGCCGTATGCCATTCCACATCCTGATTGTCCGTATCCGTGAGCCGGTCACGGAGCGTGGCCGAGGTGATCATGGTACCCTGAGCCGTTTTCAGCACGGTTCCGGCAAAGGGCAGGCTCGGGTCTACCCAATGCCGGTAATAGCCCACATTGACTTCCCGTCCACCCTGGCGCTCCAGTTCAAACCAGTCGACAAACTCCTCGTCCGGAGCACTCAGCTCTGCCAGGATTTCGAGCATGGGGATCCAGCCGAATTCCACGGTCTCCCGCCGGCGGCTGATGCTCTGACTCAGGGACTCCAGCCGGTTGCGCTCTGCACTTTCCAGTTCGTCCGCTTCCTGATCCAGTTTTTTGAGCAACCGGGTGCTTAACGATTTCATGGGCGCAACAAGCGCTTTCAGGGCCAGCTGCAGTTCTGCGGCTGCTTCTTTAAGGCCTTCTACCGGCGGCAGGGGCGGACACTCAATGGAGTGATAGTCTTCCCGGCCTGCAGAGCGGGCATAAAGCTGCTGGCGGACAACGGCCAGAAATTTCTCTGCCGGACCGAAGGGCGTACCTTCGATCAGGCGGCCATGCCAGCCGTCGGCGGGCAGGCAGCGGGCTGTATGAATGACTTCCTGAAGCAGGCTTCTTGCTTCGTCGTCACCGGCGATCAGTTCGTCGAGCCGCCCTTCCAGTCCCCGTCCCCGGCGCTTGGAATTTTCCGCGCCCCTGATCCAGCGTCTCAAATCCAGTCCCTCCTGCCCGGAAAGATGAGCGGAAAAGGCGCTGTCGGCCGCATCAAACAGGTGGTGGCCTTCGTCAAAGATATAGCGGGTCGGCAGATCCGGGTCCCGTATGGCTTCGATCCTGCCGTCCTTGTTGACGGCGGTGCGGGTGGCGGCCTGGATCATCACCAGGGCATGGTTGGCAATGACCAGCGAAGCCTTGCGGGACCGGCGGCGGGATTTTTCGATGAAGCATTTTTTATAATGGGCACAGGCGGCATAGATGCATTCCCCACGCCGGTCAGTAAGTTGGCTTAAGCGACTTTGTCCGAAATGTTCGCCCAGCCAGCTGGGGAAATCCCCGCCGATCATGTCCCCGTCACGGCTGTATCTGGCCCATCGCTGGACCAGCCCTATTAATATTCGTCCTTCATGCTGGATGGCTGACTGGGACAGTTCCTGCAGGTTCAGCAGGCAAAGGTAGTTTTCCCGTCCCTTGCGGATCACCGCCTTGCGCGCCTTGACGGCGGGATCGGGATAGAGCCGGTCCAGTTCCTGGTCCAGCTGCCGTTGCAGGTTCTTGGTATAGGTGGAAATCCATACCGTGCCGTCATTTTTTTCCGCCCACAGGCTGGCTGGCGCAATATAACCAAGTGTCTTGCCGATGCCGGTGCCGGCTTCCGCCAGCACCACCACAGGTTCTTCAGCAACCTCGGGGGGATCGAAAGTCCGGGCGGCAAGGGCGGTGTAGTCTTTCTGGCTGTCACGTTGTTCGGCATCATTGCCAATAAGTTGGCTTAGACGATCAAGAGCCTCCTCTCTCTGCACAGGAAGATTGTCCGGCGGTGGAGGCGGCGCATCCTCTTCCCACTCTGGCAGATGATCCCAGACCTGCCAGGGGTTTTGTGGTTCCGCGTGATGTAAGGCGCCCAGAACAAGCGGTCCCCAGCTCCAGCCGGCCTCGGCCATCTGCCGGGCCTGGGCCAGCAGGCCCTCTGGATAGGGATATCCCGGGGCGGTGATCTCCCCGATCAATCTGCGGGCCGCCTCGATCAGGATCAGGCCTTCCTCTTCCAGGCTGTGATCAACAAGGTTGATGTTCAGGGCCCGGGCAAGGCCACGGGGCAGGGGCAGGCAGAACTGAGCCGGGCGGACAAAGGCAAACAGCTCCAGCACATCCAGGGCTTTTTGCCCGACCATGCCCAGGCGGCGCCCGACAACCGGGCGGTTGCAGATCAGATAACCGGTTGCCCGGATTTTGCGCCGGAGTGCTCCGTGCTCATGTTCCTCCACTTCCCCGTCCGGGGAAATAATGACTCCGTGGGTCGGGCCCGCCACCAGTGCATCGGTACGGCTCAGCACCTCCTCTGGAGGGGGGAATGACATAAGGCTGTCGGTCATGGATTTCTGCGCGCGATCGTCTTTGGCGTGAATGTTCCGCTTTTGTTTCGCTCACTATAGACAGGTTCGGGGGGCGGCAAAAGCTTTTTGATGGAGAAAATACGTGATTGCCTCTGAATCAGGTACTTGAGAGAATGGGGACGGTTGACGCGGACAGCGCTTGGCCTTATGAAGCCTTCAGTTTACAGTATTATGTCAATTTCTGCACAAAGGTTTTAAACCATGACCGCATCACCGGAAGTTATCGCCCAAGCCCTCGAGAGCAAAGCCTGGCCTTTCCAGGAGGCTGAGAAGCTGGTGAAGCGTCTGGAAAAGACCGGCAATAAAAAGGGGCATGTACTGTTTGAAACCGGTTATGGTCCCAGCGGGCTGCCTCATATCGGCACCTTTGGCGAGGTGGCCCGGACCACCATGGTGCGCAAGGCGTTCGAGCTGATTTCCGATGTGCCGACGCGGTTGATCGCTTTTTCAGATGACATGGACGGTTTCCGCAAGGTACCCAGCAACCTGCCCAATCAGGACATGCTGCAGGATTATCTGGGCCTGCCCCTGACCAAGGTGCCGGATCCGTTCGGGACCCATGAGAGTTTTGCCCATCATAACAACGACCGTCTGTGCAAGTTCCTTGACAGTTTCGGGTTTGAGTATGAATTCAAAAGCGCCACCGAGGCCTATACCTCAGGGGAGATGGATGACACCCTGCTCAAGATGCTGGCCAATTACGACCGCATCATGAAGGTGATGTTGCCCACATTGGGTGAGGAACGTCAAAAAACCTATAGCCCTTTCCTGCCGGTCTGTCCGCGTACCGGCCGCGTGCTGCAGGTCCCGCTGGTGGAGCGCAATGTGGAAGCCGGCACCATTGTCTATAAGGACGAGGAAACCGGCGAACTGGTGGAAGTGCCGGTCACCGGCGGGCATTGCAAGGCTCAGTGGAAGGCCGACTGGGCCATGCGCTGGGTGGCGCTGGATGTGGACTATGAAATGTCCGGCAAGGACCTGTATGAAAGTGTGAAACTGTCCAGCATCATTGCCCGGATTCTGGGTAGCGAGCCGCCGGAAGGCTTTAACTACGAACTTTTCCTGGACGAAAATGGTCAGAAAATCTCCAAATCCAAGGGCAACGGCCTGACCATGGAGGAATGGCTGCAGTATGGTACGCCGGAAAGCCTGGCGCTTTATATGTACCAGGCGCCGCGCAAGGCCAAGAAACTCTATTTTGATGTCATTCCCAAGGCGGTTGACGATTACCTGACATTCCTGTCCAAATTCCGTGATCAGGAAGGCAAGGAAAAATTCGCCAACCCGATCTGGCATATTCATGGTGACACGCCGCCGGCAGAGGATGTGCCGGTGACTTTCTCCCTGTTGCTGAACCTGGTCAGCGCCAGCAACGCTCATGACAAGGAGACACTCTGGGGCTATATCAATGCCTATGCACCCGAGGCCAGTGGCAAGGAACACCCGCTTCTGGACCAGCTGGTGGGATATGCGCTGGTTTTCTACGAGAATTTTGTCAAGCCGACCAAGAAGTACCGGGCTCCCACTGAAGAGGAGACGGGAGCTTTGCTGGATTTGATCACGGAACTGGAAAATCTGCCAGAGAATGCAGAGGCGTCAGACTATCAGACGGCGGTCTTTACTGTGGGCAAGGCGCATAACTATGAAAACCTCAGGGAATGGTTCCAGGCGCTGTATGAAATCTTGCTGGGCCAGCAACAGGGCCCGCGTATGGGATCATTTATTGCCTTGTACGGCCGGGCGGAAACCATCGGCCTTATCCGTCAGACCATAGGCAAATAACAGGGTTAATAAGAAACGGTACGGCACGTTAAGATTTTTTCTGACATAAACAGGATATAACTTTTTTCTCCTTGCAATAGCGAATCAGGAGTGTTACTTCAAAGTTAAATTTTCGGGGGGATTGGTTAATTTGCAGTTGCTTGGCAGATTGTCCAACCGGATAAGGATAATAGAACATATTCTTGTCATGATCTGTATTTATTCTTTCGAAAATATAAAAAAGTTACAAGGGATGGGGTTGCTTAAGCTGCCTGTTAATCGCTCGTTAACTTCAAAGGGTTAGTGTCTGCCTAATCTGAAAAGAATGAGGAAGTGATGTTGGGTTTGACTTACAAAAGATTCTGGAAAAGGATTATCGACATCCTGGGGGCGGCCACTCTTCTGGTAATGTTATCCCCGGTGTTGATGATTGTTGCCCTCGCGGTGCGCCTGAAACTGGGATCGCCAATATTGTTCAAACAGGAACGGCTTGGCCTGAATGGACGTACATTTGAAATCTTTAAATTTCGCAGCATGACAAACGAGCGCGATGAAAACGGTGCGCTGCTCGAAGATCAACACAGACTGACCAAATTTGGCAAGCTTCTGCGGGACTGGAGCCTGGATGAACTGCCGCAGCTGTGGAATGTTCTCGTTGGCGATATGGGTCTGATCGGGCCCCGTCCGTTTATTGCGGAATATGCCTCCCGCTACACAACCGAACAGATGCGCCGTCACGAAGTGCGCCCCGGTATCAGTGGCTGGGCCCAGGTGACAGGCCGCAACTCTATCAGCTGGAACCAGAAATTCATTCTGGATGTCTGGTATGTGGATCATTGCAGTTTCCTTTTGGATATCAAGATCCTGCTGCTGACCCTGCCGGTGGTTCTGAACCGTACAGGTATTTCTGCTGAAGATCATGTGACCATGCCCAAATGGACGGGCCGGATCGAAGATGCGGAAGAAAAGGTGTTGTCCGAGTAGGGGCCGCCTGGAAAACATATCAAAGCGCAAAGCCGTACTCCCTGTGAAGTGCGGCTTTTCTTATGTCCTGATTTCTATGGTGCCTCTCTAAGTTTACGTCTTTCCGATGGGTTCCGGGGAGATTGCCTGCACGGCGGAGCCACTATTATCCATAAATGGATCACTATCCCTGAAAGACCTCATTGTTTGACTTGTCTGGAGCGGCTGGTGTGCGCTGGCTGATCATATAGTCATTACGAAAGCAAAACAAAAAAGGGAGAGCAGACAAGCCGCTCTCCCCTATAGATTTACGATACGATTAAGGATCGTCTGTTACCCGCCATACGTCAGGCGGCTTCAGCTATATTTTAGCTCTTGATGACCCGATCGATGAATTCGTCGATTTCCTGTCCCATGGCCTGGCTTTCGCTGACCAGAGACGCTGCAGCATCAAGCACCTGCTGGGTACCCTGATCTACTTCGGTTGAGGAGTCACGCACACCGTTGATGTTTTTGGAAACACTTTCGGTATCCTTGGCCGCCTGTGAGATGTTTTTGGCGATCTCGCTGGTGGCCTCACCCTGTTGTTCCACAGACGTGGAAATGGACGTGGCAATGTTATGCAGTCCGTCAATTGTCTTGCGAATACTCTCGATGGCGGTAACCGCATCACCGGTGGAGTTCTGCATTTCAGAAATCTGCATGGTGATTTCCTCGGTGGCGCCGGCGGTCTGGTTCGCAAGATTTTTCACTTCCGAAGCCACTACGGCAAAACCTTTGCCGGCCTCACCGGCCCGGGCCGCCTCGATCGTCGCATTCAGTGCCAGCAGGTTTGTCTGGCCGGCAATATCGCTGATCAGTTTGACCACATCGCCGATCCGGGAAGAGGCTTCTGCGAGTGTCTGCACCGTTGTGTTGGTGCGCTCGGCCTCGGTAACAGCGTTTTCTGACATCTGGGAAGACTCCTTTACCTGATGACTGATTTCCAGAATGGACTGGGACAGTTCTTCCGCAGCCCGGGATACCGTCTGTACATTCTGGGTGGCGTTCTCGATGCTCTGGGAAGCTGAAGTGGTGTCTTTGCTGGCCTGCTCCACAGTGCTGGACATTCCTCGCGCGGTCCGTTCCATATTGCTGGAGGCATTGGCGACCATGCCGGCCATCTGCCGCACCCGTTCAGAGATCTGCATCTGCTCTGACATGTTCTCCCAGATAATCATGTTGCCTATATAAAGTCCCTGTTCGCTGCTGATCGCGGAAATATTCAGTTTCAGGGTAACCTCGCCAAGCTGGATCAGGCGCACGGCCGGCAGGTTGGCGGGGTTTGACATTAGCTGTCTGAGACTTTCCGCATCCTGGTCCAGCACGCTGAGATCGGTACCGACCAGGTTTGAAGGATCAAAAGGCAGGATTGCTTTCATCTCCGCAAGGGCCGCTTCGCAGGCTTTGTTCACATAGTTTATGGCGCATGCCCCTGGATCGCACAGCACCACATTGGCGGGCATGTTCTCGATCATGGCTGTCAATTTGGCGGCGTGGGCGTCCGTATTTTTCTGTTTTGTCACAATATGCCAGGTGACCAGAAGCTCGCCTGAAGGCTTCCCGTTTCTGTTCACCGGTGTGATCAGAATATCAAGAAATTCCGGACCAAGCTGTACGGATTCCCTGACCGGGAAACTCTCGGGATCGGTCAAAATATCGCGGGGCGCGCCGATATCGCCGAACAGGATGTCCAGGGATTTTCCGATCAGGCCGTCTCCTGTAGCCGAAAGAACATTGCCCAGTAGCGCAGAGGTCTGTTTGCATTTGTCGTTGCAGTAAAGAATTTCGAGGCTGGACGCATCACAGATCATCAGATTGACCAGCATGGATTCAATCCAGAATTCCCGGTTCCCGCCAGCAGTTGTCCCCTGTTCGGCGGCGGCGGGGATCGTCCCGGCTTCTATGCCGACATCCCGCTTTATAATTTTTGAAAGCATTAATGTTCCTCGCAACTATATTTTAATTTTTACTAATATATTTTGTTGTCAGTTGGACGAATTTAACCGATGGGAATTAACTTTCCGTAAATGATAATCGGGGATAAAATGCAAAAAAAACAACATAAAGCTTTCTTTATATAAAAGATGTGTTATATCGTTATCCGGTTAGTTTGAATGCAGGAGATTATCAGGTGTCCCGAAAGAATTATTTATTTACCAGTGAATCCGTTTCAGAAGGTCATCCCGACAAAGTTGCAGACTGTATTTCGGATTCCATTTTGGATAAATTCCTGACCGAGGAACCTGAATCCCGCGTCGCCCTGGAAACCCTGGTGACCACAAACAAGGTGGTGCTTGCCGGTGAAGTAAGGGGACCGGATTCCATCCATGCGGACGTGATGGAACAGATCGCCCGCGAGGCCGTGCGCCGGATTGGCTATGAACAGGATGGGTTTCATTGGGAAAACATGACTGTTGACTGTTACGTGCACGAGCAGTCTGCGGATATTGCCGTTGGTGTCGATGCCGCCGGCAACAAGGATGAGGGAGCCGGCGACCAGGGGATCATGTTCGGCTATGCCACCAATGAGACCAAGGCGCTGATGCCTGCGCCGATCTATTATGCTCACAAAATCCTGCAGTCTCTGGCCGAAGCCCGCCACAGCGGAGAATCGCCGGAACTTGAGCCGGATTCAAAAAGCCAGGTTACCCTGCGTTATGAAAACGGAATCCCGGTCGGGGCCACTTCCGTGGTGGTGTCCACGCAGCATGGTGCGGATGTCAGTCAGGAACAGGTGCATGATATTGTTCGGGGCCATATCGAAAAATGTTTGCCGGAAGGCTGGATGTGTCCCGACGATGGTCTCTATATCAATCCCACCGGAATCTTTGTTATCGGCGGCCCGGACGGGGATGCCGGTCTGACCGGACGCAAGATTATTGTGGATACTTACGGCGGGGCTGCGCCGCATGGTGGCGGCGCTTTTTCCGGCAAGGACCCGACCAAAGTGGACAGGTCTGCAGCCTACGCCTCTCGCTATCTGGCCAAAAATGTGGTCGCGGCTGGCCTTGCCGAACGCTGTACTATTCAGCTTTCCTATGCCATCGGCGTTTCGAAACCCCTGTCTCTCTATGTGGATTTCCACCAGACAGGAGAAGTTGACCCGGCCCGTCTCGAGAAGATCCTCATGCAGGTCATGGATCTGAGCCCAAGGGGCATTCGCGAACATCTCAAGCTGAACCGCCCGGTTTATGCCCGTACGGCGGCCTATGGTCATTTCGGTCGCGAACCGGATGCAGACGGCGGCTTTTCCTGGGAAAAAACCGATTTGGTGGATGAACTGAAAAAACTGTTCTGAGTGACGGTTTCCCGTGGACAGCCGGGACGCGCATGGCTATATGAGGGCCATGCGTGATCTGGAAAATATTCAAAGCAGCAGAATTTACGGACGCCGGCAGGGCAAGCCGCTCAAGCCGGCGAGCCAGGAGCGGCTCGACCGGCTTTTTCCCGGTCTGGAAGTTTGTCTTCCGGATGGGGAGGCGCGGCAGCTTCATCCTTCTGCGTTCTTCGGCGCTGAAGACAAGGCGCCAGGGGGGTATGCGCTGGAAATCGGCTTCGGCAAGGGTGAACATCTGGCCTGGCAGGCCGGTGCCCGGCCGGACCGGGGGTTTATCGGCTGTGAACCCTTCATCAACGGGGTCTCCAGCCTGGTTGACAAGATCGATGCTGACGGGCTTCGCAATGTCCGTATCCTTATGGATGATGCGCGGCTGCTGCTGGACCGGCTTGAAGAGGGGTGCCTGGACCAGGCTTATATTCTGTTTCCCGATCCCTGGCCGAAAAGCCGCCATCACAAGCGCCGTGTGGTGAGTGATGGTAACATCGGGGCCCTGGCCCGGGTTCTGAAGGATGGGGCGCGTCTCCATATTGCCACGGATCATCGGGGATACTGCCGCTGGATTCTGTCACGCATGCTGGCCAGCCCGGACTTTATCTGGTTGGCAGATGGGCCGGATGACTGGCATGTGCGTGGTGACGACTGGCCACCAACCCGTTATGAAACCAAGGCTCTGGCGCAGGGGCGCAGAAGCACTTATCTGCGTTTCGAGCGTCGCCACAGGCAAGCCTGAAAGGGCCCGGATTTGTCCCGGGCGGGCGCCGGAAAAAGCTCTTGAAGTTCCGGTATTTTCAGCTATATATATAGCATCCGAATCACTTGAGATTATTTTGAGGTGCGGGCAAGTGGATCACTGCCTGCATTTTTGTTTTCGGGAATTGTTCGTCTGACGGGGCGGCTGTCGGCCTCAAGGCCCCTGCCCTGGCAGGGGACTGAAAGACTATAAAAGAATAAACGAGGAAAATGAACCGCTTTGACGGACAGAATTACACGACTGGTTGAGCCGGTGGCGACGGCTCTGGGATACGAGCTGGTTCGGGTGACCATGATGGGAGGCCCTTACGGCAAATCTGTTCTGCAGATCATGGCAGAACGTCCGGACGGCACCATGCGTGTCGAGGACTGTGAAAAGCTCAGCCGGGAACTTTCCGTGATTCTGGATGTGGAAGACCCCATCTCCGGCGAATATACGCTGGAGGTCAGTTCACCCGGGCTGGATCGGCCGCTGACGCGGAAAAAGGATTTTGCCACCTGGGCTGGTTATCTCGCCAAGTTCGAACTGTCCGAGGCGGTGGACGGACGACGCAGGTTCAAAGGTATGCTTCTCGGCATGGACGATGATACTATTCGGGTGGACATCGACGGCGAGACGCTGGAATTTGATTTTGGAAATGTGCACAAGGCGAAACTTGTGCTGACGGATGAATTGCTTGAAAAGGATCGGTCCTGACGATCGGCCAGACAAGTGAATTGAAGACAAGACGATGAAGGAAATGGCCCGAAAGGGCAAATCGGAGTTCAAGGAATGACAACGGCTGTAAGTGCAAACCGGCTTGAATTGTTGCAGATCGCTGATGCTGTGGCACGGGAAAAGAATATCGATCGGGATATCGTGCTCGAGGCGATGGAAGAGGCGATTCAAAAAGCTGCCCGGTCCAGATACGGTGCCGAAAACGAAATCAAAGCCTATATCGATAAGAAAACCGGTGACATTAAACTGTACCGGGTGATGCAGGTGGTGGAAGATGTGGAAAACCACTCTACCGAGATCAGTGTGGAAAATGCCCGCGCCTCAAAACCTGACGCAGAGGTGGGGGATGTCCTGGCTGACGAACTGCCGCCGATGGATTTCGGTCGTGTGGCGGCGCAGACGGCCAAACAGGTTATCGTACAGAAAGTGCGCGATGCGGAACGCGCCCGTCAGTATGAGGAATATAAGGATCGTGTCGGGGAAATTATCAGCGGTGTGGTCAAGCGCGTGGAATACGGCAATGCGATCGTGGATGTGGGGCATGCAGAAGCCATAATCCGTCGCGACCAGTTGATCCCCCGTGAACATATCCGCACCGGCGAACGGGTTCGGGCCTATATTGCTGATGTACGTCGCGAGCCGCGTGGACCGCAGATCTTCCTGTCCCGTACTCATCCGGAATTCATGGCCAGACTGTTTGCCCAGGAAGTGCCGGAAATCTATGACGGTGTGATCGAGGTAAAAGCGGTCAGTCGCGATCCGGGCAGCCGGGCCAAGATTGCTGTCAACAGCAATGATCCGTCAATTGACCCGGTCGGGGCCTGTGTGGGCATGCGCGGCAGCCGTGTACAGGCTGTGGTTAACGAACTGCAGGGTGAAAAAATCGACATCATCCAGTGGTCTCCGGATATCGGCACCTTCATCATTTCCGCCCTGGCGCCGGCAGAGGTTTCCAAGGTAGTGCTGGATGAGGAAAAAGAACGTATCGATGTGGTTGTGCCTGAAGACCAGCTGAGCCTTGCCATCGGCCGCCGTGGCCAGAATGTGCGTCTGGCGTCCCAGCTGGTAGACTGGCAGGTGGACATTATGACCGAGGCTGATGAATCCGAGCGCCGCCAGGCTGAATACAAGCAGCGGGCCGACCTGTTCGTTGAGTCGCTGGATGTGGACGAAACCCTGGCCCTGCTTCTGGTGTCCGAAGGGTTCCGCAATCTGGACGAGGTGGCCTATGTGGCGCCTGACGAATTTGCCGGTATCGAGGGATTTGATGCCGAGCTGGTGGAGGAACTGCAGAACCGTGCCCGCGAAGCCCTGGCTGCCGCCGCTGAAAAGGCGGAGGGCGAGCGTGTGGATCTGGGCGTGACCGATGAGCTTGCCGCAATTGAGGGGCTGACCCCGCCAATGCTGGTCACTCTCGGCAAGGCTGGAATCAAAACCCTCGACGATCTTGGCGACCTGGCTGCCGATGAGCTGATAAGCGGCGATGACGGTATTCTTCGCGAATACGGCCTCGGCGAGGAGCGGGCCAATGAAATTATCATGGCCGCTCGGGCTCACTGGTTCGAGGACGAAGAAGGCGAGGACGCCGGGGAAGCTGTTGCGGAAGGCGAAGAGGTTGCCAGCGAATAGGCGGCCGGAGGCTGGATAGGAACTTTGGCTAAAGCGGTCCGTGAAAGAAAATGCCTGGTGACGGGTGAGGTGTTGCCGTCCGCAAGGATGATACGGTTTGTCCTTGGGCCTGAAAACATAATCGTTCCCGATCTGGCGGCAAGGCTGCCCGGTCGGGGGTGTTGGCTGAAGGCGGACCACAAGGTGCTGGACAAGGCCATCGACAAAAGGCTTTTTGTTCGATTTGGCCAGAAAGCCCTGGATCAACCGGGAACCGTTACGGTTCCGGAAGAATTGTCCGGCCAGGTGGCGGATCTGATGCGCAGGAGGTGTCTGGAGCATCTGGCGCTGTGCAACAGGGCGGGACAGCTGGTCGGCGGATTTGAAAAGGTGCGCAGCCGGCTTGAAAGCGGCAAGAGCCATGTGGTGGTGATGGCCTCCGATGTGGCGGACAACGGGCGCAGTAAAATGTGCCGGGGCATTGAAAATATTCGGGTAATTGATATTTTTACCCGCGAAGAACTAAGCCGGGCCACAGGCCTGGAAAATGCGGTGCACCTGGCGCTTATGCCGGGTGGAATGTCGGAAGGGTTTCTAAGAGAGACGGATCGATATCTGTCCTGGCTTGGAAATCCGGAAGATCAGTGATTTAAGGCGAAAAAGAATGAGTGACGATAAAGGTAACAAAAAAACACTGTCGACCTCGGGGCGGAAAACTCTCCAGTTGAAACCTTCAACTGCGGCTCCCGCGCGCGGTACAGGTAGCGTCGTTGTTCAGCGCAAGAAAAAGCTGGTCCTCAAACCTGGCGAGAAAGCTCCTGCTCCCGCAGAAAAAACAACTGCAGCTCCTGCAGCCAGGAAGACTAGCAAGAAAAACGAGGCCCCGGCTGCGGATCAGCAGGCTGCTGTTGCCGACCTGACCCTGACAGATAGCGAGCGGGAAGCCCGTCTGAAAGCCCTTGATCTGGCTAAGAAGGCAAGCGAACAGAAAGCCAAGGATGAGGCAGAAGCGGCCAAGAAACGGGCTGTGCTAGAGGCCGCCCGGGCGAAGGACGAAGAAGAAGCGAAGAAAGCCGAAGCGGCCAAGCCTGCGGAAAAACCGAAAAAGGCGGCGGAGGCCGACGATAAGGAAAAAGAGGAAAAGCGTCAGGCCGAGCTTGAGCTGAAACGCAAGAAGGAAGAAGAAGCCCGTAAAAAGGCTGAGGAGGAAGAGAAAAAAGCTGCTGCCAAACCGGCGGCCAAGCCGGTTGCGGCTCCGGTGGTAAAAGAGGAAGATCCCAAGGCTCCTCACAAGCCGAGCCGGGGCAGAGGCGACCAGCCGCGCCGCCGAAGCGGAAAGCTTACCGTCCATCAGGCGCTTGGCGGTGATGAAGCCCGTCAGCGTTCTCTGGCGTCTCTGAAGCGGGCCCAGGCCAAGCAGAAACGTACCATGGGCGGTTCGGCCAAGCCGGCCCAGAAAGTTTACCGCGAAGTGGTCGTGCCCGATTTTATTACGGTCCAGGAACTGGCCAACAGGATGACGGAAAAAGGGTCGGATATCATCAAGGCCCTCATGAAAATGGGGGTCATGGCCACCATCAACCAGACCATCGACCAGGATACGGCGGAATTGATTGTCGAGGAATTCGGCCATACCATCAGGCGCGTCAGTGAATCTGATGTGGAGCTTGAACTGACGGGGCCTGACGACAGGGAGGATGATCTGCAATCACGCGCGCCTGTGGTGACAGTCATGGGCCATGTGGACCATGGTAAAACCTCTATTCTTGATGCCCTGCGCAAGACCGATGTGGCGGCCGGGGAAGCCGGCGGCATTACCCAGCATATTGGCGCCTACCAGGTGCGTATGCCGGCTGGCGAACGCATTACTTTCCTGGATACCCCGGGCCATGCGGCCTTTTCGGCCATGCGGTCCCGCGGCGCCCAGGTGACCGATATTGTTATTCTTGTGGTGGCGGCAGATGACAGCATCATGCCCCAGACCATCGAGGCGATCAGCCATGCCAAGGCGGCGGAAGTGCCGATTATCGTGGCGATCAACAAATGTGACAAACCCGAGGCCAACCCGAACAAGGTGCGTCAGGATCTGCTGCAGCACGAGGTGTTTGTAGAGGAAATGGGCGGCGATGTGCTGGATGTGGAAGTATCCGCCAAGAAGGGCACCAATCTGGACAAGCTGGAGGAAGCCATCCTGCTTCAGGCTGAGCTTCTTGACCTGAAAGCCAATCCGAACCGGGCGGCGGAAGGTATCGTCGTTGAGGCGAAGCTGGACAAAGGCCGCGGTCCCGTGGCAACGGTTCTGGTCAATCGTGGCACATTGAAAGTTGGCGATATCTTCGTGGCCGGATCAGAATGGGGGCGGGTGCGCGCCCTGATTAATGACCGTGGCCAGCAGATCAAGGAAGCCGGACCGTCCGTGCCAGTGGAAATCCTTGGCCTGAGCGGCACGCCGGAAGCCGGTGATGAAATGGTCGTGGTGGAAAATGAAGCCCGGGCCCGTGATGTGACCGAGTTCCGCAGCCGTCAGAAAAAAGATAAACTTTCCAGCGTGCCGAAAGCAAGCCTGGAAGCCATGTTCAGTAAGCTCGCCGAGAAGGAAGTGGCATCTGTGCCGGTTCTGATCAAGGCGGATGTGCAGGGATCACTGGAAGCCATTGTCGGCGCCCTTGATAACCTGTCAACGGAGGAAGTGACGGCTCGTATTCTGCATTCGGCAGTGGGTGGTATTTCCGAGACCGATGTGCAGCTGGCGGCCGCTTCCGAGGCCCCGATCCTTGCCTTTAACGTCCGTGCCAGCCGCAAGGCGGCCGATCTGGCCCAGCAGGAAGGCGTGGAAATCCGTTACTATTCCGTAATTTATGATCTTGTGGATGATATGAAAGCGGTGATGTCCGGTATGCTGGCGCCTGAACTCAGGGAAACCATCATCGGTACTGCTGAGGTGCTGGAAGTCTTTGCGGCCGGCAAGACCGGCAAGGCTGCCGGGTGTCTGGTTATCGACGGTATTATGAAACGGGGTGCCAAGGCACGCCTGTTGCGGGATGACATCGTTGTCTATGAAGGGGACCTGGGTTCCCTGCGTCGCTTCAAGGACGATGTCAAGGAAGTCAAGGCCGGTACGGAATGCGGTATGAACTTCGAAAATTACAATGACCTCAAGAAAGGCGACGTCATTGAATGTTTCGAAGTTGAGGAAATCAACCGCGAACTCTGATAACGATATTCTGCCCAAGCAGAAAGCCCCCCGGTGATTTGTTTGTCGCGGGGGGCGTTTGACATTGAGGTTTTTAACATGTCCAAATCATCACAGTTCCATGATGACAGGAATCCGGGGCACCGCCTGCTCAGGGTAGGCGAGAATATCCGTCATGCCCTGTCGGAAATCCTGTCCCGGGAAGACCTGCAGGATTCAGCCCTTGAAGGCATATCCATCACGGTGACCGAGGTGCGGTGCAGCCCGGATCTCAGGAATGCAACGGTCTATGTCATGCCCCTCGGCGGGGTACACGAGCAAGATGTGGTGGACGGTCTTAACCGGTGCAGCAAGTTCCTGCGCGGTCAGCTGTCCCGCCATGTGCGCATGAAATATCTTCCCCGGCTTAAGTTCCAGGCCGATAGTAGTTTTGGCGAAGCGGATCATATCGAGAAGCTTTTGCACAGTCCGCGGGTGGCCCGGGACCTGGGCCCCCGGGACGAGGAAGCGGAAGACGACTAGTGGCCAGAAAGCGCAAGGGTCGCAAGATTGACGGCTGGCTTGTGATTGACAAGCCCCTGGGCCTGACGTCCACGCAGGTGGTTGGAAAGGTGCGCTGGCTGACCAAGGCGGCCAAAATCGGCCACGGTGGAACCCTTGATCCGCTGGCATCAGGCATTCTGCCCATCGCCATGGGGGAGGCCACAAAAACCATCCCCTTTATTATGGACGCGCGCAAAGCCTATCGATTTACGATCACCTGGGGCGAGCAGCGCAACACCGACGATGCCGAGGGTGAGGTGACGGCCGTGTCCGAGGTCCGGCCGACAGAAGAAGAGATCCTTAAAATCCTGCCGCAATTCACCGGTAGAATCCTCCAGCGTCCGCCCGCATTTTCGGCCATCAAGGTTGACGGCAAGCGCGCTTATGACCTGGCCCGGGCCGGGGAAGAAGTGGAACTGAAAGAGCGCAAGGTGGATATTTTCGGTCTTGAGCTGATTGAAGCTCAAAAGGGGGAAGCGACCTTCGAAACGGAGTGTGGAAAAGGCACCTATATTCGCTCTCTGGCCCGGGATATGGCCCATGCGCTCGGCACCTGTGGTTATGTTTCCATGCTCAGGCGAACGAAAGTCGGCTGCTTCGGGGAAAGTGAGTCGATTTCGCTGGATAATCTGGAGAAATTGGTTCATAGTGCGCCGCTTGAGGACCGGATTCTCGCCGTTGAGACCGTGCTGGACGACATCTTGGCACTGGCCGTAACGGCAGAAGAGGCAAAGCGCCTGCAACAGGGGCAGAAACTCCCGGTTCCCAACCGTCCCGAAGGACTGGTCCGGATTACTTGCGACGGCAGGTTTATTGCCCTTGCGGAGATTTCGGAAGGTATCCTGAAACCGGTACGGGTTTTTAATTTTTGACTTAAGGAGTATACGATGTCGATTACTGCAGAAAAGAAACAGGAACTGATCAAGGAATACGCCACCATTGACGGCGATACCGGTTCCCCCGAAGTTCAGGTCGCCATTCTCACTGAACGGATTGTCAACCTGACCGATCACTTCAAAACACATGCCAAGGATAATCACTCACGTCGCGGTCTGCTGATGCTTGTGAACAAGCGTCGCCGTCTGCTTGATTATCTGAAGAAAAAAGATGAGGCGCGCTATCAGTCACTGATCAAGCGTCTGGGTCTTCGTAAGTAAGACTCGAAAGAATAAAAGTGCAGCCATAGGGGTTGCACTGGATGTTCAGGGCGTGCCGGCAGATAGGCTGCCGGTCATTGCCTGAATGTCGCGAAAAGGTTTGGATATGTTTAATATACATCGCAAAGAAATAAACTGGGGGGGACGTCCCCTCGTCATTGAAACAGGACATTTTGCCCGTCAGGCTGACGGTGCCGTTATGGTGTCCTACGGAGAATCCACCGTTCTGACCACTGCGGTCGGGGCGAAAAAAGCAAACCCGGCGATTGATTTCTTCCCCCTGACTGTGAACTATCAGGAAAGAACATACGCTGCGGGTAAAATTCCCGGCGGCTTCTTCAAGCGTGAAGGCCGTCCGAGTGAAGCGGAAACGCTGATTTGCCGTCTTATCGACCGGCCGATCCGTCCCCTGTTTGTGGACGGCTACAAGAATGAAACACAGATTGTGGCCACTGTTATGGGCTATGACCTGGAAAACCAGACAGACGTTCCGGCCATAATCGGTGCCAGCGCGGCGCTGACCCTGTCCGGCCTGCCCTTCATGGGTCCCATCGGCGCGGCCCGTGTCGGTTATATTGACGGCGAATACGTCCTGAACCCGACCGTTGACCAGGTGGAAGAATCAGAGCTGGACCTGGTGGTTGCCGGAACCCATGATGCGGTTCTGATGGTGGAATCACAGGCCAATGAGCTGAGCGAAGAAATTATGCTCGGTGCGGTTATGTTCGGCCATGAACAGATGCAGCCCGTTATCAAGGCCATTATCGAGATGGCGGAAGTCGCGGCCCGCGAACCCATGGAACTGCCGGAACGGGAAGATCATTCTGGCCTGATCGCCAAAATTGCTGACATGGCGGAAGCCGACCTGCGCGCGGCCTACGCTGAAACGATCAAGCAGACCCGGACCAGCAAAATTGCCGAAATCAAGGACCGCGTTAAAGCGGAACTGGTTGAAGAAGGTAATGATGTCCAGGCGCTGCTGGTGGGGGGCCTCCTCAAGGATCTTGAAAAGAAGATTGTTCGTGGCGACATCCTGAAAACCAAAAAACGTATCGACGGTCGCGACCTGGATACGGTGCGCCCGATTGCTTCAGAGGTAAATGTTCTGCCGCGTACACATGGTTCCGCCCTGTTCACCCGCGGTGAAACACAGGCTCTTTGTGTGGCCACTCTTGGCACCGGAGATGATGAGCAGTTCATCGACGCCCTGCAGGGCACCTACAAAGAAACTTTCATGCTGCATTATAACTTCCCCCCCTATTCCGTGGGTGAAGTAGGCCGCATGGGTGGTGTCGGCCGTCGTGAAGTCGGCCACGGGAAACTGGCCTGGCGGGCGCTGAAAGCGGTTCTGCCGGAACGTGAAGCTTTCCCTTATACCATTCGCCTGGTTTCTGAAATTACAGAATCCAACGGGTCTTCCTCCATGGCGACAGTCTGTGGCGCCTCCCTGGCCATGATGGATGCCGGCGTGCCTTTGACCCGTCCGGTTTCGGGTATTGCCATGGGTCTGATCCTGGAAGGCGACGAGTTTGCCGTTCTGTCCGATATTCTGGGTGATGAGGATCATCTTGGCGACATGGACTTCAAGGTGGCTGGTACTTCCGAAGGGATCACTTCCCTGCAGATGGACATCAAGATCGCCGGGATTACCCGGGAGATCATGGAAGTTGCCCTTAACCAGGCCAGAGGCGGGCGGTCTCATATCCTTGAGGAAATGAACCAGGCCCTGTCCGGTGCCCGGACCGAGATGAGCGAGCATGCGCCGCGCATCGAGACAATCCAGATCAACAAGGAAAAAATCCGCGAAGTCATTGGCACGGGTGGCAAGGTGATCCGCGAGATCTGTGAAGTGACCGGCGCCAAAGTGGACATCGAGGACGATGGCACCATCAAGGTTGCTTCTTCCGATGCCAAGGCCATCGAGGCGGCCCTGAAGTGGATTGAAGGCATTGTCGCCGAGCCGGAAGTCGGCAAGATCTATGAAGGCAAGGTTGTAAAAACCGTGGACTTCGGTGCGTTTGTAAACTTCCTTGGCAGCCGTGACGGTCTGGTCCATATCAGTGAAATGGCCAAGGAACGTGTCGGCCAGGTTACCGATGTTGTGAATGAGGGCGACATGGTCAAAGTCAAGGTGCTTGGCATCGATGACCGGGGCAAGGTCCGCCTGAGCATGAAAGTTGTTGACCAGGAAACCGGTGACGACCTTTCCGCTGCCGATAAGGAATAACCGTTTATAACGGTCAAAAAAATGTCAGAAAGCGCCAGATTACTTGCAACCAGGGGAGTTTCTCTCCATATAATAAGCAAGGCTGGCGCTTTTTCCGGTTTTAAAACGAGGTAGAATGGGTAATGTAATGAAGTCACTTGAACCGCTGATGATATCGGGCAAACGTGTTCTCCCGCTTGTGGAGGGAGGCAAGGGCATCTCCGCTACAAACGGGGTTAGTTCCGGTGCCTGGGCGGCAGCTGGCGGCGTTGGTACAATTTCCTGCGTGAATGCCGACAGTTTTGACGAGAACGGCAATATCATTCCTCAGATTTACCACGGCAGAACCCGCCAGGAACGTCATGAAGAGCTGATCAGATATGGTATTGATGGCGGGATTTCCCAGATCCAGCGGGCCCATGAAGTGGCTGGCGGCGAAGGTCGCCTGCATATCAACGTGCTTTGGGAAATGGGCGGCGCCGAGGCGATTTTGCAGGGGGTTCTGGAAAAAACCAAAGATCTCGTGCACGGCATTACCTGCGGGGCGGGTATGCCCTACCGACTTAGCGAAATTGCCGCCAAATACGGCGTCTATTATCATCCAATTATTTCTTCTGCACGGGCGTTCGGCATTCTCTGGAAACGGGCCTATAAAAAATATGCCGACTGGCTTGGCGGCGTGGTCTACGAGGATCCCTGGCTGGCGGGCGGGCATAACGGCCTCTCCAATGCGGAAGACCCCCGTAAACCCCAGGACCCTTATCCCCGTGTGGTGGCGCTCCGGAAGCTGATGAACAGCTTCGGCCTCAACCATGTGCCGATAATTATGGCCGGTGGTGTATGGTATCTCAGGGACTGGGAAAAATGGTTTGATAACCCGGAAATCGGTCCCATTGCCTTTCAGTACGGTACCCGGCCCCTTCTGACCAAGGAGAGTCCGATACCTGAGAAATGGAAAGCGGCGCTGCTGACACTGAAGGAAAACGACATCCTGCTGCACAGGTTCAGCCCCACGGGCTTCTATTCCTCGGCTGTGAAGAATGATTTTCTGAATGAACTGTCCGAACGGGAAAGACGACAGCTTCCGGCCGGTAGCAAGGCCAATCCGGACCAAGGATTTACGGCAGAGCTGCAGGTTGGCAAAAAGAAGCATTTTGTCCGTCCAGACGATCTGGGCAAGGCGCAGGACTGGATATCCCAGGGGTTTAACGAAGCACTGAGGACCCCGGATGATACCATTCTTTTCGTGACGGCTGAAAAAGCCGCCGAGATTCGCCAGGACCAGCGGGACTGTATGGGTTGTCTCAGCCAGTGCAAATTTTCCAACTGGTCTCAGATGGAGTCGCAGAATTATTCCACCGGCAAAAAGGCCGATCCCCGCAGTTTCTGTATCCAGAAAACACTGATGGATATCGCGCATGGCGGACCGGTTGAAAAGAATCTGATGTTTGCGGGTCACTCGGCCTA
The DNA here is from genome assembly GCF_048269205.1 of Emcibacter sp. GTDB lineage: Bacteria > Pseudomonadota > Alphaproteobacteria > Sphingomonadales > Emcibacteraceae > Emcibacter. Next base: position 31,372 of record NZ_JBLXJC010000001.1, read on the forward strand.
TAATTTCGCCACCGACCCGTTCTACAGCAACGGTTTCGTTCCGACGGTAAAGCAGCTTGTCGACCGGATTATGACCGGCGATTAAAAAAGCTTTTGCTACGGAGCTAAAATTTCCAATATTTACCAATTTCTGGTAATTTGGGATGTATAAAGGTCGAAACAAGTGACCTCAGGGTAAAAGTAGCATCAGGAGAAGTAAAGGTGTCCAAGGTAAACAGGGAAAGACCATATGCTCGCGCGTTGACCAAACTGCGTGATGCCGGACTTCGTCCCACCCGCCAGCGGCTGACGCTGGCGAAACTGCTGTTTGACGGCCTCGACCGTCATGTAACGGCGGAAATCCTTCATGAGGAAGCAAGCGCCCGGAACAACAGTGTTTCTCTTGCTACGGTCTATAACACGCTTCACCAGTTCACGGATGTGGGCCTGCTGCGTGAAGTGGTTGTCGATTCCGGACGAACCTATTTCGACACCAACACCACTGACCATTATCATTTCTTTCACGAAGAAGACGGAAGGCTGGAAGATGTGCCGCTGGGTGATGTGGAAATCGCCAGTCTGCCAGCGGCCCCCGAAGGCAAGGCCTATTCAAGGGTGGCTGTGGTCATTCATGTGAAGGATGCGGACTGACCGGCTCAGTCCAGTTCCTCTCCCTCCAGCGTTCCCCATATACTTTTCCTGTGGGCCCATCCCCTGAATCCCTGGATGTCGAGCCGGCACCAGTCTTTACGGCATTCGAGAAGCTCGCCGATCACCCCTCCTTCGGCGACCACTGAGACATCGGAATCCCGGTTCGCTTTTTCATAAAGCGCCAGATTCTGGTCCAGGACAAGGGCCGTTCTGCGGCTTGAGACAAGGGCACCCCACACCCAGCCAGTCGCGCCTTCGGAATCGACGAACTTGCGCCATTCCCCATATTCCGCGATTACTTTTACCGGCAGGCCCTTTTTCTTGAAGACCCATTTGATGGGATATTGGCGGTCCGGGCCGGTGCGCACATTGACCGTATCCTTGGCCAGCGAGACAAAGCGGGGCACCGGATAACCGGACTTGCCCAGGGCGACCTGTTCGTTTGCACCGGCAGGGGTGACAAGAATACACATGAGCACCGACAGCAGCCGGACCATGTAGTGATTTTTCTTCCTGGTCATCTTTGCTTCATTCTCCCTTTCCCTGATTTATGTCTGCGGGAAGGTCGTTCGTCAAGAGACAAGAATGTTTACTCGCCGGTAGATTTCTCTTGTCTAGACATTTGAAACTCGGCTAAACATCTGTTAGAGATTGAGTATAGAGGTTTTGAGTCACACCCCTCTCCCGTATATACACAAAATGAGAATAACGGAGCCACCGAATGTCTTCCAGAAAGCCATTGGTTATAGTTACGCGAAAATTGCCGGATCCTATCGAGACGCGGATGATGGAGCTTTTTGATGTAAAGCTCAATCTGGAGGATCGGCCGTTTTCCACAGCGGAAATGATCGAGGCCATCAAGGAAGCGGACGTTCTGGTGCCGACGGTGACGGACCGGATTGATGCCCGTATTCTGGCCCAGGCGGGCCCCGGACTGAAGCTGATCGCAAACTATGGTGCGGGTGTGGACCATATTGATCTGGCCAGCGCCCGCCAGCGCGGCATCACCGTAACCAATACACCGGGGGTTCTGACCGAAGATACCGCGGACATGACCATGGCCTTGTTGCTGGCCGTACCGAGACGCCTGATCGAGGGGGTCGAACTGCTGCAGTCAGGCGACTGGAAGGGCTGGGCCCCGACAGGCATGCTGGGTACCCGTATCTGGGGCAAGCGCCTGGGAATTATCGGCATGGGCCGGATCGGCCAGGCAGTGGCCCGGCGGGCGAAAGCCTTCGGCCTTTCCATCCATTACCATAACCGTCACCGCATAGGCAGTGACCTGGAGGAAGAGCTGGAAGCTACCTACTGGGAAAGCCTGGATCAGATGCTGGCCCGTATGGATATTATTTCTGTCAACTGTCCGCATACGCCGGCCACATTCCATCTGCTGTCTGCCCGCAGGCTCAAGCTTTTACAGAAACACGCCTATATTATCAACACCTCCCGCGGCGAGGTGATTGACGAAAACGCCCTGATCCGCATGCTGAAGGCGGAACAGCTGGGCGGTGCCGGTCTCGATGTGTTCGAGAATGAACCGGCTGTCAATCCCAAACTTCTGGCTCTGCCCAATGTTGTGGCCCTGCCTCATATGGGCTCCGCCACCCGGGAAGGCCGCAATGACATGGGTGAAAAAGTCCTGATCAACATCAAGACCTTTGCCGACGGCCACAATCCGCCGGACCGGGTTTTGGAAGACTGGACCTGAGGCCTATCCGAAGGACAGCGGCTGGAGATCCGGCTCTACCCATTCATATCTTGCCTTCACGGAAAACAGCAGCTCTTCGCTGTAATAGCGGAGCGGAAACTTCTTGTCCCCAAAGGAACTCAGGATCAGGCTGTTGCAGCCCCGGGTGAAATCTTCTCCGTCCGGCAATTGTTTTATGAAATGGTCGATGGCCTTCAGATAAAACAGGGTGATGGTTTCATGATAGCCGTCCGTGTCCGAGTTAGGAGTACCCACTGAGGTGTTATGTCGGCGAATGATGCCGGGCATCTCTTCAAGACATTTCCCAAGGCCGTGCCTGTGCAGCATGCAGTAGCCGGCCGCCAGATGACCCTCGTGGGTCCATTCCTCTTTGGGCAATTGTTCCGCGCAAAGCCGGTCTGTCAGGGATTCGATTTCTTCGCGGCTGGAAAAAACCTGTCTGGCTGTCATGATCTGTTCCCCCTGCTTGCAGTCATGATGTGTGACAATATGGGCATCCGGGGTCCTTGGGAAGGCGTATTTTCCTCAGTCCCGCCCCCAGAGCGTCATAGATCAGCAGCTTGCCGGCTAGGCTTTCCCCCAGTCCGAGAAGTTCCTTCAATATCTCTGTGGCCATCAGGCTGCCGACAACACCGGCCACGGCACCGAGAATGCCGTCTTCGGCGCAATTGCCGATATTGCCGGGGTATTCCGGCACCAGACAACGATAGCAGGGCTTGTCCGCGAGATATCCCTTGAAAGTGGCGAGCTGGCCGTCGAACTGGCTGAGCGCGCCGGAGACCAGCGGTTTTTTCTGCCGGATGCATTCCTCATTGACCAGAAAGCGGGTCGTAAAATTGTCGGTGCCGTCCACGACCAGGTCATAGTCGGCGATAATCCTGTCGGCATTTTCGGCATTGAGCCGCAGGGGGTGCTGGATGATCTGCACATCCGGATTGAGCCGGGCCACAAGCTCGGCCACACTTGCGGTTTTGGGGCTGTCCAGTTTGTCGGTCATGTGAATGATCTGACGCTGCAGGTTGCTCAGGTCCACCACATCGTTATCGACAATGCCGATGGTGCCGACACCGGCGGCGGCCAGATAGAGGATCAGCGGACTGCCGAGCCCGCCGGCGCCAATGACAAGCACCCGGGAGGCGAGAAGCTTCTGCTGTCCTGCACCGCCCACTTCCTTGAGGATGATATGGCGGGCATAACGCTCGAGCTGATCGTCGGTCAGGGTCATGTGGCTGGCGCATCCCCGGGCCAGTCAGCATCCCCGGGCCAGTCCGCATCATCGTCATCGTCTTCCCCGGAAATATCCTCTTCAGGAGGGGCGATGACATAGATGGCATTCTCGATGGCCAGAAGATCGGCAGGGCTCGTCACTTCCTCGCCATTGCAATAAACGCAAAATTCCTCAAGACCGACGGCCCGGGCTTCGGCCAGCAGCCGGTCAATGGTAACCTCGCCCAGCGGCAGGGTGCTTTCATTGCCGCCAACCCGCAGGATCGCCACCGGATCTCCGGCTTCGCTCATTCTAGACTCCCTCGAACAGGGCGGTTGTCAGGTACCTTTCCGCGAAAGACGGAATAATGACAACAATCTGTTTGCCTTTCATGTTTTCCCGCTCCGCAAGCTCAAGGGCGGCGGCAATGGCCGCACCCGAAGAGATGCCCACGGGAATACCTTCTTCCCGGGCACAGCGGCGGGCGAATTCGAAAGCAGTTTCGTTGCCGATGGTCAGGACCTCGTCAATATATTCGGTGGCCAGGATCGGGGGAACGAAACCGGCGCCAATTCCCTGGATCTTGTGCGGGCCGGCCTGTCCGCCTGACAGGATCGGGCTGTCCTCCGGTTCCACGGCGATCATTTTGAGATCTTCCTTGCGCGGCTTCAGGGTGCGGGCGATGCCGGTCAGGGTACCGCCGGTGCCGACCCCGCTGATAATCGCATCCACTTTGCCGTTGGTGTCGTTCCAGATTTCCTCGGCAGTGGTGATGCCGTGAATAGCCGGGTTGGCCGGGTTGGCGAACTGCTGCGGCATGAGGGCATTTTCATCTTTCTCAACCAGTTCCGTCGCCCGGTCGATGGCACCTTTCATGCCTTTTTCCGCCGGGGTCAGTTCCAGGGTCGCCCCCAGCAGGGACAGCATCTTGCGGCGCTCGATGGACATGCTTTCGGGCATCACAAGAGTCAGGTGATAGCCCTTGGCGGCACAAACAAAAGCCAGTGCAATCCCCGTATTGCCGGAGGTCGGCTCAATGATTTTGGTGTTTTCATTGATCTTGCCCTGCTTTTCCAGCTCGGCAATCATGGCGGCGCCGATACGGTCCTTGACCGAGGCCAGCGGGTTGAAGAATTCTAGTTTGAGAAGGATTTCCACACCGGTGCCGGCATTCATGCGATTCATGCGCACCAGCGGCGTATCGCCCAGTGTTTCGATAATATTGTCGTAAATTCTGCCCCGGCCTTTGGTGCCTGTTTCTGTGACGGTCATGATTATGCCTCCTGATGAAAGTCCATATTCTGATGTGGCGGTCAGTCTCTAGATGGTGAAAACAAATTCCCTGGCGGAGTCGGATTCGACTCCCTCAATTGTGGCGCGCTCACAAAGATCCTGCAATGTGATATTGTCCAGCTTTTCCATAATTTCCCGGTTCAACTCGTCCAGCAACGGATTGATGACCTTGATGCCCAGATCCGACTGGGAAACGAATTCTGTCCTGACACTCTTGCTGTCCAGTTCATTAATAACCCGGACGATTTCTCCCACGTTGATGCGCCGTCGCTCACGGGCCAGAAAATAGCCGCCCTTGGGCCCGCGCACGCCTTTGAGGACACCGGCCCGGACGAGCTGCTGCATGACCTGTTCCAGGTATCGCTGTGGAATGCCCTGCCGTTTGGTAATGTCCCGGCTCTGGACCGGATTTACCCGGCCGTTATAGGCAATATCCACAACGGCCTCTAGGGCATAGATCATTTTTTTGGTCAGTCGGAACATCGGGCTCTCCCTGTCTCAGGTGCTGGTGCCGGTGGAACCGAAGCCACCGCTGCCGCGTGCCGTTTCGTCCAGGCTGTCCCGCTTGTCCCAGCCGATCTGGGTCACCGGGGCAATAACCATCTGGGCAATGCGCATCCCGCGGGTAATGACAAAATTCTCCTGACCGTGGTTAATCAGGATGACTTTTACCTCGCCGCGATAGTCCGCATCGATGGTGCCGGGGGAATTGAGCACGGTCACGCCGTTTTTCCAGGCCAGACCGGAACGGGGGCGAACCTGGGCTTCGAAGTCGCCGGGCAGCGCCATGGCAAAGCCGGTCGGGATCATCTTGCGTTCGCCGGGCTTGAGGGTGACTTCCTCGCCATTGCCGACGGCGGCCATCAGGTCCATGCCGGCGCTGTGCGATGTTTCATATTCCGGCAGTTTCAATCCCTGCCCGTGTTCCAGAATCTGTATGCCTACTGTCGTCATTTACTTGTCGTTCCCTTGCGCCTGTTTTTTGAAATGTTTTTCGATTTCCGTCGCCAGCTGTGCGGCGATCTGTTCCTTGTCTGCTTCCGGCCAGGATTTTTCATCCTCTCCTGTTATCAGGAGCACCGCATTTTTGTCACCGCCCATCACGCTTGCGCCGTCGGTAAAGGAGACGTCATTGGCGACAATCCAGTCGCATCCCTTGCGTTCCCTTTTGGCCCGGGCGTGATCGGCCAGCTTTTCCGTTTCGGCCGCGAAACCAATAACCAGTGGCGGCCGGTTCTTCTCTCTCTGCGAAAGCGATTTGAGGATATCCGGATTTTCCACCAGATGCAGGTCCGGCAGACCGTCTTTCTGCTTTTTGAGTTTCTGTTCGGCGCAGCCCTCCGTGCGCCAGTCGGCCACAGCCGCCACGCAGACGGCCACATCCGCCGGCAGGGCGCTTTCCACGGCGGTCTGCATGTCCCGGGCGCTTTCCACGTCAACGCGGTCCACACCATCGGGGCAGTCAAGGGCCGTCGGTCCGGAGACCAGCGTCACCCGGGCGCCCAGGTCGGCCAGGGCAGAGGCAATGGCATATCCCTGCCTGCCGCTGGAGCGGTTGGCGATATAGCGGACCGGGTCGATGGCTTCCCGGGTCGGCCCCGCGGTGACGACAACATGCTTTCCGGTGAGCGCGCTCTGGGCCCGGCGGCTGTCAAAAAAATCTTCGATGGCCCGGACCATGTCCGGCACTTCCGCCAGGCGGCCGGCACCAACTTCACCGCAGGCCAGATCGCCGGCGCCAGGGGCGATCACGCCGATCCCGTCCTGCTGCAGTTGTGCAAGATTGCGCCGGGTGGCCGGATGTTCCCACATTTTCGTATTCATGCTGGGCGCAATCAGGACAGGTTTGTCGGTGGCCAGCAGAGCCGTGGTGGCCAGGTCGTCGGCAATACCGGCGGTCATTTTCGCCATCAGGTCGGCAGTGGCCGGCGCCACCAGAACAAGATCGGTTTCCCGCGAAAGCCTGATGTGACCCATTTCCGCTTCATCGGTGAGCGAGAAAATATCCTGATAGACCTTTTCTTCCGCCAGGGCGCTGACTGACAGGGGGGTGACAAACTGGGCCCCGCCTTTGGTCAGGACAGGCCGGATCCTGACGCCGCGCTCGCGCAGCCGCCGGATCAGGTCCAGCACCTTGTAGGCGGCAATGCCGCCGCCAATAATCAGTAAAAGCCGCTTGTTATTGAGAATATCGGACATGAACTTACTATAGTTTTTCCAGGAATCAGGCGTCAGCACCGGACATTATTTCTACACCGGCAATAATGTAGGTCCGGAATGGTGGGAAATCAATATTTTACCGCTAAAAATATGTTAATTAGTTGTGATGTACAGAAGAATTGTGAGTGCGCTGGCGGCAAGACCCCCGAGCAGCCCCAGAAAGAAAGGTCTGCGCCAGCCCGAGTCCCGCCGATGATCCGCCAGATCCTGCATTTTCCGCGCGGTCACTGCGATCTGTTCCAGATCCTCTATCAGCTTCGGGAATTTCCGGGCCGTTTCCAGGGCCGTCTCGATCAGGTCACGGAATTGCGCCTGCGGGCCAAGGTTCTCTCTCATCCAGCTTTCAATAATCGGACGGGAGACTTCCCACATGTTGATATCGGGATTGAGATCAAGGGCCACCCCTTCCACGGTCACCATGGTCTTCTGCAGCAGCAGGAGCTGTGGCTGGGTATGCATGTTGAAGGTTTCAGTGGTTTCGAACAGTTGGGCCAGAAGCCTGCCCACTGAAATTTCATTGACCGGCTTGCCGATCACGGGATCGCCGATGGCCCGGAGCGCCTGTTTGAATTTGTCCAGGGACTGGTCGGCAGGCACATATCCGATATCGAAATGGGCCCGGGCAATGCGGTCATAGTCCCGGGTGATAAAGCCATAGAGAATTTCCGCCAGCGCCCGCCGGGTCTTGCGGTCAATGCGCCCCATGATTCCGAAGTCAATGGCGGTGATTTTGCCATCCTGTCTCGCGAACAGGTTGCCCTGGTGCAGGTCCGCATGGAAAAAGCCGTCGTCCAGGGCCTGGGACAGGAAGGTCTGGACCAGATTGAGGGCAAGTTGCTTGCGGTCGATTCCGGATTTTTCGAGGTCATTCCTGTGGGAAAAGGGGATGCCGTCGACCCATTCGGTGGTCAACACCCGCCGGCCGGTGCGATCCCAGTCCACCTTCGGCACATCATAGTCCGGGAACCGTTCCATATTTTCGCCGAGCTGGGACGAGGCGGCGGCCTCGTAGCGGAAATCCATTTCCACAGAGATTGTCTCGGATATGGTTTCGATCACTTTTGTCGGGCGCAGCCGACGTGACTTGCGGGAATAGCGTTCCACCAGCCGGGCCAGCCAGTCAAAGCTTTCCAGGTCGCGGGCGAAAGCCTGTTCGATTCCCGGGCGCAGGACTTTTACGGCCACATGGCGCCCGTCTGTGGTGACCGCCCGATGGACCTGGGCGATGGAGGCGGCGGCAACCGGTTCCTCATCGAAACTGGAAAAAAAGGCCGAAATTTCCCCGCCAAGTTCCTCGGCAACAATTTTCCGGGCTTCATCACCTGGAAAAGGATCTACCCTGTCCTGCAGGCGCATCAGGTCCAGCGCCACTTCGGCGCCGATAATGTCCGGCCGTGTAGCCAGCGCCTGGCCGAACTTGATGAAGGTGGGGCCAAGATTCTGCAGGGCCATGACCAGACGTGTATTGGGCGCTTCATCCGCAGATGGCTGGCGGACTTTTTTCATGCTTTTCAGTTGCGCCAGCGCTTTGGATTGTTCGCCGAAAAGGCTGAGCAAGTCGGTCAGCGCATCATGCTGCGCCAGAGTGAATCCCACACGGATCAGGCGGCCGGTATGGCGGAGGCTGCGAAACATTTCAGATACGCCATCCTGAATGGAGGGCGACAACACCGCCCGACATATTGCGATAGCTGGCCTGCCGGAATCCGGCCTCTTCGATCATGTTCCTGAATTTTTCCTGATCCGGGAAACGGCGGATGCTTTCCACCAGATACTGGTAGCTGTCATGGTCGCCGGTGATCCACTGACCGATCCTGGGGATCATCTCGAAACTGTAGACATCATAGAGTTTTTCCAGCAGCGGCAGATCAACCCGGCTGAATTCCAGACAGAGGAAATGCCCGCCCGGTTTAAGCACCCGGAAGGCCTCGGCAAGCGCCTTGTCGATATTGGTCACATTGCGGATGCCGAAGGCAATGGTATAGGCATCCATGCAGCTGTCCGGCAGGGGCAGGGCCTCCGCATTGCCGCAGACCCAGTCGATATGATCAAGGATACCCCGGTCAATGGCCCGGTCACGTCCCACAGTCAGCATATTGTCGTTGATGTCGCAAACGGTGACTTCCGCCGGATTATCCTTGTTGCGTTCAATCTTGCGGGCCGCTTCCAGAAAACGGAAGGCGATGTCGCCTGTCCCGCCGGCCACATCGATCAGTTTCATGCCCGGCTGCGGCCTTAAGACACGGATCATCTCGTCTTTCCACAGGCGATGCAGGCCGGCACTCATGACATCGTTCATCAGGTCATATTTGCGGGCCACATTGTCAAAAACGTTGCGTACCAATCCCTGTTTGCTATCCCGCTCGACGGTGCGGAAACCGAAATGGGTGGTTTCGTTCTGGTCTTTTGGCATCTCTTCTGTATTCTTCTGGCTCATGTTGCGGAACATAGCCTACAAGCGGGGACTGTTCCAGTCTATTGTGTTGTTCCAGTTTAAAGAATCGGGAGAGCAGATGCCTGAATTGCCGGAAGTGGAAACCGTGTGCCGGGGAATCGCCCCGGTTCTGGAAGGCCGGACGCTTGTTCATGTGGAACAGAGGCGGGCCGATCTCAGGTTCCCCTTTCCCGAACGCTTTGTTGCGCGTCTCGAGGGGCAAAAGGTGGAACGGATCAGCCGCCGCGCCAAATATATCCTGGCCGGGCTGTCTTCCGGCGAGATCCTGATCATTCATCTGGGCATGTCCGGGCGTATGACCCTGGCACCGGCGGCTGACGAAGCGGTATCGGAAGCCGGCAAACATGACCATGTGATTTTCGAGACCGACCGGCATGACCGGGTGATCTTCAACGATCCCCGCCGTTTCGGTCTGATGGATATCTGTCCCGGGGACGAGCTCGCCACTCACCGGCTGTTTGCCGGCATGGGGCCGGAGCCTCTCGGCAATGAATTCAATGATCTGTATCTTTCGGAGAAATTCCGGGGCAAAAAGACGCCCGTCAAAAATGCTCTGCTGGACCAGCGCATTGTTGCGGGCCTTGGCAATATCTACGTCTGCGAAGCGCTCTATTATGCCGGCATCTCACCCCGGCGAAAGGCCGCCTCAGTGACCGGGAAACGGGCTGCGAGGCTGGTGCCGGTGATCCGTGACGTGTTGCAGCGGGCGATTGCCGCAGGCGGCTCGACCTTGAAGGATTATGCCCGGGTGGATGGCGAACTGGGTTATTTCCAGCATGATTTTGCGGTTTATGGCCGCGAAGGGGAGCCCTGCCGGAAAGAGGGCTGCGGTCATGATGTCGAACGTATTGTGCAGGGCGGCCGTTCCACATTCTATTGTCCCGGCTGTCAGGGTTAGCTATGCTGTGGCCTCTGCGAGATAAAACAGGAAACCGGGAGTCTTTATTCATGGCCATGACCAGACGGCTGTTTTTTACAACGGCTTTTATGCTGGCCCTTTGCCTGGTCGGCCTTGCCGGACAACCGGCCCTGGCGCAGGATGAAAAGCTTATGGCCGATATCGATCTGCCGCTTTTTCCCGGCACCATGGAAGTGGAGGACGAACGGGTGGTATTCGACAGCCCCGAGGGCCGGATCATCAAATCCCTGGCGACAGGCGAGGTCAGCGCCCGCGAGGCCTGGGACTATTACCGGGTGGTGGTGCCCTCCCTGGGGTGGACTGTTTCCGAAAAGCCCGTCCCCGACGAACCCTGCGATCAGGCGGCCCAATATTGTCTCGTGGCGGCCCGTGACGGGGAAACCCTGGTTATTACAATTTCATTTGATCGCCAGACGGTAATTCGTTATTCAGTTACTCCAGAGTAACAAACTCCCGGGACCTCATGGCGGGAGTATCTGTCCCGCCCTACAAATAAGGAGAAGAAGCATGTCCTATGAAATGATTCTGGTGGACCGGAAGGAACCGGTCGGTGTCATCACATTGAATCGGCCCGAGGCCCTGAACGCCCTGAACAGCCAGTTGATGAATGAAATGACAGAAGCCTTGCGCGGCTTTGAGGCCGATGACGAAATTCGGGCCATCGTGATCACCGGCAGCGAAAAGGCCTTTGCCGCCGGTGCGGATATCAAGGAAATGCAGTCCAAGGGCTATATGGATGTCTTCAAGGAGGATTTTATCACCGCCAACTGGGAGGAAGCGACCCGGTGTCGCAAGCCGATCATAGCGGCGGTGGCCGGTTATGCGCTTGGCGGCGGCTGTGAGCTCGCCATGATGTGTGACTTTATCCTGGCGGCCGACAATGCCAAATTCGGGCAGCCGGAAATCAAGCTCGGTGTGATTCCCGGTGCCGGAGGCACCCAGCGCCTGACCCGCTTTATCGGCAAGTCCAAGGCCATGGACATGATTCTTACCGGCCGCATGATGGATGCCGAAGAAGCCGAGCGTTCCGGCCTGGTCAGTCGCATAGTATCTGCCGATCAGCTGGTGGAAGAGGCTCTGGCAACCGCGAACAAGATTGCCGAACTGTCCCTGCCGTCCGTGATGATCGCCAAGGAATGTGTCAACAAGGCCTATGAGACCACGCTGGCCGAAGGCGTGATGTATGAACGGCGTATTTTCCATTCCCTGTTTGCCACCGAGGATCAGAAGGAAGGCATGTCCGCCTTTGCGGAGAAGCGCACGCCGGAATTCAAACACAGGTAATCATGAAATCCGGGTATATTTCCGGCGAAATCCAATGTCAGAAAAGGCGGTTTGGCCGCCTTTTTTATGGCGGACGTGGTTTTTTGCCGGGAATCGGGCTAAAATAGTTCCGGAAGGGTGAAAAGCTTGTTGACCTGACCCACGGGCATGTTTATAAGCCACGACTTGAAAATTAATCAAAAAGTTTTGAGGCTGGCGATTCTCCGGTTTCCCCGATACAGGGTTTGTACGGGATAACATGATGCAGAATGCCGCCTCCAAGGAAAGATAAGGTTTACCTGATGGCAAATACTTTACAGGCCAAAAAACGAGTTCGTCGTAACGCAAGAAAAACTGAAGTCAACAAAGCACGGCGCAGCCGGATCCGCACTTTCGTCAAGAAAGTGGAACTGGCTCTTGATGCCGGTAATGCTGATGAAGCTCGCAGTGCTTTCCTCAAAGCACAGCCGGAGCTGATGCGCGGTGTAACCAAAGGTGTTATGCACAAGAAGACAGCTTCCCGGAAAGTTTCCCGGCTGGCAAAACGTTTGAAAGCCATTTCTGCCTGAGGCATCCGAGTCGCGGATTGCCCGGCTGAAAAAGGTTCCGGAAACGGTTTGAAAAAGCCGCACCCTAGGGGGTGCGGCTTTTTTTATGATCGGTCGCAATCGAAGGTCGGCAACCTGGTCCGACAATCCCGACCTTTGATGACCTGATTTCCGGCAGGCTACTACATCTTGTGGATGACTCCCAAGTCAAGCCATATAGGGAGAATTTATTTTCATTTGGGAGCATCGAATCAGTTGACCGCTGCAGCCCCGTAAAGGTACGCTTGTATTTCCCGCTAAGGTCGGGGCAACCGCATGAAGGTGGTAATAATTAACGGCACCGCCAGGGCCTTTAAAAAACGCCGTCTTCATGCAGACATACCTTCGAAGCCGGGGGTATTTTCTCGATATTGAGTTGTGAACCGTTCGTTTAGGACGGCAAGAGAGTTTTGATTTTTTAACGGTCCGGATATGATCCGGAGGCATGTGGGTAAGGAAAGAATGGCGGGATTTGCCGGAGACGTTTCTGTGACGGAAGCCTGGGAGGCGCTGGAGAAAAATCCCGATGCGGTTCTGGTCGATGTCAGGACCGATGCCGAATGGAATTTTGTCGGTATCAGCGATCTGAGCTCTCTGGACAAATCATCAGTCCTGATCAGCTGGCAGATCTATCCGTCCATGCAAATCAACAGTGAATTTGTCGCCATGATGCAGCAACAGGGAATCGGGACAACCGATCCGGTCTATTTTCTGTGTCGCTCCGGTGTGCGTTCCCGGGCGGCGGCGGAGAAAGCGACGGCTGAAGGTTATCAGGCCTGTTACAATATCGCAGGGGGATTCGAGGGGGATCGGGATCAGAATAATCACAGGGGCAGATTGAACGGATGGAAGGCGGCGGGGCTTCCATGGATTCAACAGTAAGGGGAAGAAATGCACAATAACAAGGGGTTAAAGTCGGGTTTTGGTGCTGAAGCTATGGGAAGCAATATGGAATTCCAGTGGTCCCGCGTCCTGGAGCGGCTGAAAGCCGAGTTCGACGAAGGTGTTTATAACAGCTGGTTCAAGCCTTTGGCCCTGGTGAATGTGGACGAGGGATGTGCCGTGATGGCCGCTCCCACGCGCTTCATGCGCAACTGGCTGCAGTCCAACTATGCAGAGCGGATCAGACTTGCCTGGAGCAAGGAAAACCCAGATGTAACCGATATCAGTTTCATTGTCCTTTCCGGCTTCAAGTCCCCGGATCAGGGCAGCCTGCTGGATAATGACGAGCAGGACGAGAATGAAACCAATTCCCCGAAAGTGAAAAAGAGGGCCCCGTCCAGGGCAGCGTCAAAAGCCGCGGCGTCTTCCGATACCCGTGTCGTGCAGAATAATGGCGGCAGTGAATTCGGCGCGCCTCTTGATCCCCGTTTTACCTTTGACTCATTTGTGGTCGGCAAGTCCAACGAGCTCGCCTATGCGGCTGCCAGGCGCGTGGCGGAAAACACCGCGGTGCATTTTAATCCGCTGTTCCTCCATGGTGGCGTGGGGCTCGGCAAGACCCATCTGATGCATGCCATTGCCTGGGCCAACAAGCAGATGTTTCCGGAACGCCGGGTGGTTTACCTGTCTGCGGAACAATTCATGTACCAGTTCATCAGCTCGATCCGTTTCAAGGACACCATGTCCTTCAAGCAGAAGTTCCGCTCTGTGGACCTGCTGATGATTGACGACCTGCAGTTTATCGCCAACAAGGAATCCACCCAGGAAGAGTTTTTCCATACCTTCAATGCCCTGATCGATCATCACCACCAGGTGGTAATCTCCGCCGACCGGTCGCCGACCGACCTGGAAGGTATCGAGGAGCGCATCCGTTCCCGTCTCGGCTGGGGTCTGGTGGCAGATATCCACCCCACCGACTACGAGCTCAGGCTCGGTATTCTGCAGCAGAAGGCCAACACGGTTCCCGATGTGGAAATCAAGACCGAGGTTCTGGAATTTCTCGCCAAGCGCATCACCTCCAACGTGCGTGAACTGGAAGGGGCGCTGAACCGCATGATTGCCCATGCCACCCTGATTGGCCGGCCCATCACCATGGAAATGACCCAGGAGGTCCTGCAGGATCTGCTCCGGGCCAATGACCGGCGGGTGACCATCGATGAAATCCAGCGCCGCGTGGCCGATTATTTCAACATCCGTCTTTCCGATCTTCTGTCTTCCCGCCGGGCGCGGCAGGTGGCCCGTCCCCGCCAGATCGCCATGTATCTGGCCAAGGCGCTCACTTCCAAATCGCTGCCGGAAATTGGCCGGCAGTTCGGCGGCCGGGATCACACCACGGTCATGCATGCGGTCAAGCGCATTGACGAGCTGCGCCAGACCGATAGCGTGCTCGAAGAGGATATCCTGCATCTGGAGCGGATTTTCAGCACCTGACGGAGCAACCTTCGGGTTGTTTTCAGGCGTTTTTCCGTCCTCCCCGCCCGGACCTTGTCCGGGCTGTCCGACTCGGCGAAAAACCTTGCAAAAAGACCTTTGACGGGGGCAGCCTGTGTGCTAGTCTCTGACAGGAAAAGAGTGGCAGGGAAAACAGGGGCGGAAGTCACAATTTGCCGAGGAGTCAAATCCGTTGGAAGCAGACCTGGTTTCGATCGCAAAGGGGAGTAATCCGGCCACACTTTAAATGGTTTGTTTGTCTATATAATGAGAAGCGCGATTAAAAAATGAAGCTGAATATCGAACGCGGTGCCTTACTTAAATCCCTTGGTCATATCCAGAGTGTCGTTGAACGCCGGAACACCATTCCGATCCTGTCAAATGTCTTGCTGGAGGGGGAGCAGGGTCATCTGAATCTTGCCGCCACCGACCTTGATCTTGCCATTTCGGAAACTGTGGCGGGGGAAACAGCCGAGCCGGGCGGTATTACAGCCCCGGCCCATACGCTCTATGACATCATCCGCAAGTTGCCGGAAGGCAGCCAGGTGGAGCTTTATTACGATGTGGATACCCAGCGGCTGTCCATCAGCGCCGGCCGGTCACGCTTCACGCTTTCCTGCCTGCCGCGGGAAGATTTCCCGGTTATGAACGAAGGCGACCTGCCGATCAATTTCCGGCTTGCCAGCGTTGACCTGAAAAAACTGATCGACAAGACACGCTTTGCGGTCTCCACAGAGGAAACCCGCTACTACCTGAACGGCATTTATGTGCATGCCACAACCGATGATGAAGGCGCGCAGGTCCTGCGCGGCGTGGCCACAGACGGACACCGGCTGGCCCGCTTCGACATGGAACAGCCCGAGGGGGCTGTGAACATGCCCGGCATTATCGTGCCCCGCAAGGCGGTGGGCGAACTGCGCAAGCTGATTGACGAATATGAGGGCGATGTGGATGTGGCTCTGTCCGAGACCAAGATCCGTTTCTCCTTTGCCGATATCGTTCTGACCTCCAAGCTGATTGACGGCACTTTCCCCGATTACACCCGGGTGATTCCTGAGGGCAACGACCGGGTCATGGAGATCGACGGCAAACAGTTCGCCGAAGCGGTGGACAGGGTGTCCACCATTTCCACGGACAAGACCCGTTCCGTGAAACTGTCCATCAGCGAAGGAAAGCTGCAACTGTCGGTCAACAGTCCCGAGCACGGCACGGCGACCGAGGAACTGGGATGCAGCTATAGCGCCGAAGATATGGAAATCGGTTTCAACTCCCGTTATCTGCTGGATATTCTCGGCCAGATCAATGGCGATATGGCAGAGGTTCTGCTGGCAGATTCCACAGCGCCGACGGTTCTGCGGGATATGACCGATGAAGGAGCGCTTTACGTCCTGATGCCGATGCGGGTGTGAGCGATCCCGGCAAGGATGAAATATTGCCGGATGACGGAGCTGGATTCGGGCCTGCCGGTTGCGGTTTCGTCGTCGGGTATTCCGGAAATAGTTAGATGCTGAAGCAGGACTCTCCGATACTCCAGGAAGAAATCCGATCCCCCCGGGTGGCGGTGGAAAGGCTGCTTCTGACCGATTTCCGCTCTTACGAGCGTGCGGTGATCGAGCCCGGCGGTCACAATGCGGTGTTCATTGGGCCCAACGGGGCAGGCAAGACAAATCTTCTGGAAGCGGTTTCCTTTCTGGCGCCCGGTCGCGGGTTGCGGCAGTGTAAACTGTCCCAGGTAACAAAGCTCGGTGCCGGTGGCTCCTGGGCTGTGGCCTCAAGGCTGGATACACCGGATGGCCAGATGGAGATCGGTACCGGTCTGGCGCCGCGCAGCAGTGCGGCCTCCTTCACCGGTGGCGCAGAAGAGACGCTGGATCGCCGGATCGTGCGCATCGACGGTGAAACAGTGTCCAGCCCTGCCGTACTTGGCGATTTTGTCCAGCTGATCTGGCTCACGCCGCAGATGGACCGGTTGTTTCTCGAAGCGGCCTCTGGCAGGCGGCGTTTTCTGGACCGGATTGTCGCGGGCTTTCATCCCGCACATACCCGGGAGGTAAATGCCTTTGAAAAGGTCATGCGGGATCGCAACCGCCTGCTTTCCGAGGGGTCTGCCGACGCGTCATGGCTTTCGGCCCTGGAAGCGCGCATGGCGGAGCACGGGGTGGCGATTGCCGCAGCGCGGCTGCAGGCTCTGGATCATCTGGCCGGCGCCATCGAGGTGACCACTTCCAGCTTTCCCCGGGCGCATCTGTCCCTGGACGGCGAACTGGAAAGCGGCCTCAGGGACCGGCCGGCGGTAGAGATGGAAGACAGCTATGCCGAAACCCTGGCCGGGATGCGCGCGCAGGACAGCCGGGCAGGACGGACCCTGTCGGGACCGCACAGGACCGACCTGCTGGTACGGCATGTGGACAAGGATATGCCGGCGGAACTTTGTTCCACCGGAGAACAGAAGGCGTTGTTAATCGGTATTACCCTGGCCAGTGCCCGCCTGACGGCGCTTCACTTCGGGGCCGCGCCGATCCTGTTGCTGGACGAGGTAGCGGCTCACCTTGATGAGGTACGCCGGGCGTCTTTGTTTGATGAATTATGGTCCATCGGTTCCCAGGTCTGGATGACCGGGACCGATCGCAGCCTGTTTGACAGCCTGGGGGACCGGGCGGTCGTATATCGGGTGGACGAGGGCCGGATTGAAAAAGATGAGTAGAAAACAGCGGAAGCGGCAAACGCGCCTCCGTGTAATGGATGAGGGAATATTGGATGTCGGATGAAACGGAATTCAGGGATGCAGCCCAGGGTGCGGAAGAATATGGCGCTGAATCCATCAAGGTTCTGAAAGGCCTGGATGCGGTGCGCAAACGGCCGGGCATGTATATCGGCGATACCGAGGATGGCTCCGGCCTGCATCATATGGTGTTTGAGGTCTCCGATAACGCCATCGATGAATCCCTGGCGGGATATTGCGACAAGGTCCTTGTTACACTCAATGCCAACGGGTCTGTTTCCGTGCGTGATAACGGCCGCGGTATTCCCGTTGACATCCACGAGGAAGAGGGCGTTTCTGCCGCCCAGGTCATCATGACCCAGCTGCACGCCGGCGGCAAGTTCGACCAGAACAGTTACAAGGTGTCAGGCGGCCTGCACGGGGTGGGGGTATCCGTGGTTAACGCCCTTTCCGATTATCTGGAGCTGAAAATCTGGCGTAATGGCAAGGAACATTTCCTGCGTTTTGAGCGCGGTGAAGCCATTGGCGATCTGGAAATTACCGGGGATGCGGAAAAGGGTCAAACCGGTACAGAAGTGACCTTCCTGCCTTCTGTGGAAACCTTCAAGAATATCGAATTTGATTTTGGCCGGCTGGAGCATCGTTTCCGGGAACTGGCGTTCCTCAACAGCGGTGTCCGGGTCGTGATCCGGGATCACCGGCATGCTGACCCGGTCGAGATCGAACTCTTTTATGAAGGCGGTATCACCGAGTTTGTCAAATATCTGGACCGCTCCAAAAATGGCCTGATTGACTTGCCGATCACCATTGGCGGAGAGAAAGACGGCATCACGCTGGAATGTGCCCTGCAGTGGAACGACAGCTATCATGAAAATGTGTTGTGTTTCACCAACAATATTCCCCAGCGGGACGGCGGCACCCATCTGGCCGGTTTCCGGGCGGCTCTGACCCGAACCATAAATGGTTACGCTAACGAAACAGGTATTGCCAAGAAGGAAAAGGTCAACCTCAGCGGCGACGATGCCCGCGAGGGGCTGACCTGTGTCTTGTCGGTGAAAGTTCCGGATCCGAAATTTTCCTCACAAACCAAGGATAAACTGGTGTCTTCCGAGGTGCGTCCGGTGGTCGAAAGCCTGCTCAATGAAAAGCTCGGCCAGTGGTTCGAGGAGCATCCGGCGGACGCCCGCAATATCATCGGCAAGATTGTCGAGGCGGCTGCCGCCCGTGAGGCGGCCCGCAAGGCTCGTGAACTGACCCGGCGCAAAGGAGTGCTGGATATTTCCTCCCTGCCCGGCAAGCTGGCCGATTGTCAGGAACGCGACCCGGCCAAGGCGGAACTGTTTCTGGTGGAGGGTGATTCAGCCGGTGGCTCTGCCAAACAGGGCCGGCACCGGGGTAACCAGGCCATTCTGCCGCTGAAAGGTAAAATTCTTAATGTGGAGCGGGCCAGGTTTGACCGCATGCTGGCCTCTGCCGAGATCGGCACCCTGATTACGGCGCTTGGCACCGGCATTGGCCGGGAAGATTTCAATATCGAGAAGCTGCGCTATCACAAGATCATTATCATGACCGACGCCGATGTGGACGGCGCCCATATCCGGACCCTGCTGTTGACGTTCTTCTATCGGCAGATGCCCGAACTTCTGGAAAAGGGCTATCTTTATATCGCCCAGCCGCCGCTTTACAAGGTCAGTCGCGGCAAGTCTGAAGTCTACCTGAAGGACGATCCGGCGCTGGAGGAATATCTGATCGGCCAGTCCCTGGAAGAAATGACGCTTGTTCTGGGTAGTGGCGAACAGATTGCCGGCAATGATCTGGCGGATCTGGTGGAAAATGTACGCCAAAGCTGCCGGGCACTTGGCCGTGTGCCGCAGAAATACAACCGGGAACTGGTTGAGGAACTGGCTATTGTAGGTGGTCTGAACCCGCAGATTCTGGCCGATGACAAAAGTGCGGAAGAAGCCATTTCCGGGGTTGTCGACCGCATGAATGCCAAGGCCTCTGAAGGAGAGGACAACTGGCAGGGTCGTCTTGACAAGGAAGAAGGCGGCATCGTCTTTGCCAATGAAATCCGGGGCATCAAGGATGTTTACCGGATTGACCGGGCCTTCATCGAGTCCGTTGAAGCCCGTCGTCTGGACGAAGTCACCAGGGCGCGCCGGGATGTTTTTGCCCTTCCCTCCACCATCACCCGCAAGGAAGACCGGCACAATATCTCCCTGCCCAGCGACCTGCTGGGTGTGATCCTGTCTTACGGACGCAAAGGGCTCTCGATCCAGCGCTATAAGGGACTTGGGGAAATGAACCCCGATCAGCTGTGGGAAACCACTCTGGACCCGGAAGCCCGGACCCTTCTGCAGGTGAAAGTGGATCACGGTGATACAGCCGATGAAATTTTCACAAAGCTGATGGGCGATGTGGTGGAACCACGCCGCGAATTCATTCAGGAAAATGCTTTGAATGTAGCCAATCTGGACGTCTGATCCACCGACGTCCGGCATCGGCCTTCTCAGGCGATGGATTGCTGCTGGTTGTTTTTTTCTTCTGTCACAGGAGCCTGGGAAATATCTTCCGGGGACAGGCAGTTCATCAGCATAACGATATTGCCGTGGCCGTCGGACAGCGGCAGCGTCAGCCTCCGCCACAGCCAGGGTTTGCCATTCTGGCTGACATATTCGGCATAGTAAGGCCGGGCCTCAACCTGACAGCACTGGTATATGGCAAGGTGGAACTCATCATCTCCCGATTTCTTTTTCGGATACTTCCGGAGTGCCTCCGACATGGTCATGCCCTGCAGATCGTATTTGGAAAAATGCGCTATGTTTGATCCAAACAGCCGGTACCTGTAGTCCCGTCCGTCATCAAGAGGTTCAAGAAGGCAGATATTCCCGAGGGCAATACCGAGACCGGATGGTCTGATGCCGGCTCTTGAAGGAATATCACCGAGGTTTTCCCTGACGGATGTCCAGTACTGGTAGGCATAGCGGATTTTCTGGCAAGGCAGGGTACCGGGCGCGGGATCCTTTTGGATGTGCGGTTTGGCGAAGCCCTGGCGAACCATATAGTCCTCGAGATACTGGGTATTGTCATTGGCCAGTTCCCGGGCCAGCTGATTGAAATGCACAACCATAGATAAAATTCTCGATTTGTTTCAATAAAATTTAACCATACGCAGCACTAAAGGTTCGGGCTTCCTAGCAGCTTTTATTACAGAATCAAGACAAAAAAAGGCTTGTGGCCATTTGTTTCAATCAAACGACCGTTTTAGAAATATTCTTATGTTCTTATGCAGTGCAGCAAAATAAATTGATGGCTGCCTGTGACGTGAAAAAAACAGAGTGAACCGTGATTCGACACAGCTGAAACCGGTTTTTTATGGTGGGGAAATACAAAGAAATTCCTGTAAATAGCCATAATTCCCGATAGAATGTGCCGGCAAAAGAAGAACAACACAGGTAGATAGGGCCGGATGTCCAGCGAGAGTAATCAGCAACAAAAGGGTAAAGGCAGAAAAAGGGGCGGGAAATCCCGGCGGTCGGAAATCACGGCGAACGGGAGCAAAAAACCCGAGCGCAAAGGGCTGGCGAGACTTTTTTATGGTGTGATGGTGTTTCTCACCTGGGCGGTCATTCTGCTCATTCCGGTCACCCTGTATTATGCCCACGACCTGCCGGATATCTCGGACATTATAGCTTCGCCAGGTCGAAACACTGTGATGATCCTGGACCAGGACGGTGAAATTCTGGCGTCCTATGGAAACGTTTATGGCGACTGGCTGGAGATGAATGAAATTCCGGTGGAATTTGTTCGGGCCCTGGTGGCTACAGAGGACCGCCGCTATTTCGATCATTTCGGTGTGGATGTCAGGGGGCTTGCCCGGGCGGTATGGCGAAATATCACCAGCCGGGACCTGGTGGAAGGCGGCAGTACATTGACCCAGCAGCTGGCCAAGAATTTGTTTTTGTCTTCGGACAAGACAGCCAAGCGCAAGATTCAGGAGCTTTTGCTCTCCTTCTGGCTGGAGATGAATTTCTCCAAAGAAGAAATTCTTACCATATATGTGAACCGGGTTTATTTTGGCTCCGGCGCCTACGGGGTTGATGCGGCGGCACGGACCTATTTCGGGCATGATGCGCGCAACCTGTCGCTGACGGAAGCCGCCATGCTGGCCGGTGTGCTGAAGGGGCCGGCCATTTATTCTCCCCTCCGGGATCTCCAGCGGTCCTATCAAAGGACCGAAGAAGTGCTGGACAATATGGTCGATGCCTCCTTTATCCAGCCCCCGGAAGCAGCCAGGGCGAAAAAAGCCAGTGTCGAGATCGAGAGCGAGACCGCCGGCGGTGACATCAGGTATTTCACCGACTGG
Organism: Emcibacter sp.; assembly: GCF_048269205.1. GTDB lineage: Bacteria > Pseudomonadota > Alphaproteobacteria > Sphingomonadales > Emcibacteraceae > Emcibacter. The sequence goes on from NZ_JBLXJC010000001.1 coordinate 53,115, forward strand.
ATTTTCGAGCAACTTCCCGGCCTTGTCGGGCAGCCTGCTGAACCGGTCATTGTCTATACCACTCTCCGGCCGGACCTCCAGATGAAGGCGGCCGGTGCGGTTCAGCAGATTATGGATCGGGAGGGCGTCACCCGGAATGCCAGCCAGGCCGCCCTGATCTCCATGGATACGGATGGGGCGGTGCGGGCCATGATCGGCGGACGCGACTATTCCCTGAGTCAGTTCAATCGCGCCAGCCAGGCCAGACGCCAGCCCGGTTCCGCTTTCAAGCTCTTTGTATATCTGGCAGCGCTGGAGAAAGGGATGACACCGGAGACCCTTATGCGGGACACGCCGGTGATCCTCGACGGCTGGGAGCCGCAGAACTATACCGGGAAGTATCTGGGTGAGGTCACCCTGGAGACAGCCTTTGCCAAATCTATCAATACGGTGGCCGTGAAGCTTGCGGAAAAGACCAATCGGCGCACGGTGGCGGCCATGGCAAGGCGTCTGGGCATCACCACACCGATCGTGGAAGAGCCGAGCATGTCGCTCGGCACTTCCGAAATATCGTTGCTGGAATTGACGGCCGCCTATTCGGCTGTGTTTAACGGCGGTTACAGGGTTATGCCCTATGGCATCGTGGAAATTCAGAACAGCGCCGGGCAGATCCTCTACAGGCATATGCCCGGTCCGCCGCAGCAGGTTCTTTATCCCGAAGTCGCCGCCACCATGAAGGAGATGTTGACCAAGGTGGTTTCCGAGGGCACGGCCTCGGCAGCGCAAATGGATTTCCCGGTTGCCGGCAAGACCGGAACCACCCAGAGTTACAAGGATGCCCTGTTTATCGGCGCTGGTCTGGACATGGTCAACGGGGTATGGGTCGGCAACGATGATGCCTCCGCCATGAAGGGGGTTACCGGCGGCGGGACGCCGGCGCGGATCTGGAAAAACTTCATGCTCCGGGTGTCCCTGGACAGAAATGATGCTACTCTGGTGACGCCCAATGTGAGTCCGCGATCCAAACCGGACATGAAATAAAATAAAAACACACACAAAGGGAAGAGTTGCATAAGACAGGGATGTTATGATTTTGCGGCCCGAGGAATTGCGGGCCGGATAGCTGCAACGTCGTGAAAAGCAGATTCGAGAAACACAGGACAAATGGAATGTCGCCCCTAACCATATCAGCAAATGAAATAGATAACTATCTGGGTCATGAAATCGGAACATCCGACTGGCTGGAGATATCCCAGGACCGTATCAATGGGTTTGCCGAGGCAACGGGCGACTTTCAGTGGATACATGTGGATGTGGAGCGGGCCAAAAAGGAAATGCCCGGCGGTAAAACCATCGCCCACGGTTATCTGGTCCTTTCCCTGGTGCCGCAGCTTTTCGACAGCCTTATCAGCATTACAGGCCTTCGCTACGGTCTAAACTATGGCCTCAACAAGGTGCGATTCACATCCCCGGTGCCTGTGGAATCACGGGTCCGGGCAACCATGAAGCTGCTGGAAACAGATCATCGCCGGGACAATACCATTCTGGCGACTTTTTCCGTGGTGATGAACCGTGACGGGCAGGAACGCCCGGTCATGCTTGCCGAAATGCTTGTTCTTCTGGCGCCGGCAGACTAGGGACGATAACAAACCTGCAGCGCCATCAGATGGGGGCCGTGCTGACGGAGCCAGCGGCGGGATGTCTGGCTGTGGTCGACCAGTTTGTCCACTTCGCGCCAGAAAGCCGGACTGTGATTCATTTCCTTCAGATGCGCCACCTCATGGGCAACCACATAGTCGAAGACATTTTCCGGTGTCATGATCAGGCGCCATGAAAAAGACAGGGTACCGCTGGAAGAGCAACTGCCCCAGCGGCTTTTGGGATCGCCGATCCTCAGTTTGCGGCAGGATACGCCCGACCGGGCGGCCATTTCGCCGACGGCCTGTTCCAGCCTTTCCCGGGCCTGTTTTTTAAGCCAGTTGAGCAAACGCACGTCGAAGCCGCCGGCAGGGCCGCCGACAATGACCTGTCCTTCTTCGCGTCTTACCCGTCCCGAAGCGTCCGGTTGATGAATAATCAGATGATCATGGCCGAGAAAGGAAAGATAGCTTCCCGGAGAAAGTATATTCTGGTCACTGAAAGAGTTTTTCTGTCGGTTCAGCCAGTCTGTATGGCGCCGTGCGAACTCAAACCCTGATTTTTTTGAAGTTCTTGGCGGCAGGGTGACAATGGCTGCGCCTTTGGCAGCGTCATAACGCAGTTTCAGACGTTTAGCGCGAGGATGGGGTTTGAAAATGACCGGCAGCAGAATGCCGTCATCGAGAGCAAGAATCTTTTTTCCGTCTTTCATTTTTGCCCTTCAGTTCCTCCCACTCGACAATATGATCTTCATAGTCCAGAACGTCCCGTTCGCTGACCACCCTGCCCCGGACCGATATACCGGCTTTATGTACGCTTTCTGGATCACCTGAAATGAGCGGGTGCCAAGGATAAAGGTCTTTGCCTTCGGCCACCAGCCGATAGGCGCAGGTTGCTGGCAGCCATTTGAATTCCGGTATCATGTCCGGTGTCAGTGTAATACATTGCGGTACGACGACCTGGCGGACAGGATAGTGCTTGCAGCGACAGGTTTCCAGATCAAGTACCCTGCAGGCGACATCAGTATAGGCAATCTCTTCGGATTCGTCATCCTGTAGTTTATGCAGGCAGCACATGCCGCAACCGTCACACAGGCTTTCCCATTCCTCCTGGCTCATCAGCTCCAGCGACGTGGTTTTCCAGAAAGGTGCTTTTGAGGTGCGGTGCGCCATGTCAGTCCTGCGGGATCAGTTTTACAAGCTTTGCCGCCATTTCTTCCGGCGTGGTGCCATAGCTGAAGTGGCTGAGGTATTCACCTTTGGAGTCCATCAGGTAAATAATAGACGTATGATCCACCAGGTAATCTGATGCGGCAGTACTTTCTGTCTTTTCGGCATAGACCCGAAAGGTCTTTTTCACGGCATCGATCTGCTCCACACTGCCGGTTAGTCCGGTGAGGTTTTCGTGAAACAGGGCAACATACTGTCTCATCACGTCAACAGTATCCCGTTCCGGGTCTACCGTGACAAAAAGCGGATTGATTTTGGCCAGAGTTTCAGAGGGGATCATGTCCAGCGCTGTCGACATGGCCTGAAGTTCGGTCGGACAGACATCAGGGCAGAAAGTATAGCCGAAGTAGACCAGCATGTAGGAACCGGCAAAGTCCTTTTCCGTGATCGTCTTTCCCGTATGATCCACAAGGGTGAAAGGCCCGCCGATCAACGCTTTTGTGCTGGACGTGGCAGTTGCGACCTCTTCCTTCCGGTCCCCCATTACGGAAATCAGCCAGACGGCTGTAACGGCCACAATGGCAATGGCAACCAATATTGCAAGCGGCTGGAACAGGCGATTACCGGATGTACCGGTTTTGTCTTTTCTGGACATGGTGATTTTTCTTTTATCTTCAAATTTACTACACAACCCACTATATAATGGGCAAAGATCGTTAATATATAGTTTTGAAAGAGGAATTATGAAAGGCTGGAATTTGTAATGAGGTCAGAATGGAACAAATCGGCGCTTGTGGCGGGAATGTCGCTTCTGATGTCACTACTGTTTGTGATGCCCCAGCCCGCAGCGGCTTACTCGGACGCTTATAATTTCCTCAAGGCGGTCAGGGAGCAAAACTATCACGAGGTGAAGATGCTGGTCGAGAAAGGTGTCAATGTGAACACCCGTGACTATGATGACGGTTCAACGCCCCTTCTTATTGCGGTGTCAAACAAAGACACAGCTCTTGTCAGTTATTTGCTGAACAGCGGCGCCAATCCGGACCTGGACATGAAGGAATCCGGGGAAACTCCCCTGATGATCGCCGCCCGCCAGCGGGATGAGACTTCGGCCGCCCTGCTGCTCGAACATGGCGCCGATACAGACATCGGTGACAGGAACGGGGAGACCGCTTTGATGAAAGCGGTCCGCTCAAATGCCCTGACCGTTATCGAAGTCATACTGGAAAGCAATGCAGATACGACTCTGGAGGATTATTCCGGACGAACAGCCTTGCAACACGCCAGGGATCTGCGGCGTAGAAATATTGTCAGGATGCTGGAAGAGGCCGGTGCCGACTACTGACCGTTCTGTTGCAGTTTGTCGATATAATGGCCCTGGAACATGTGAAGCCCCATATCCTGTCCGAAACGCACGGCCTGCCGGCTGTCACAATGACAAAGAATGATTCTCATGCGACCGTGGCTTTTCAATGTTTCGATAAGGGCGCGCTTGTCCCGGTCCTGCATCAGGCGTGGATAGGACTTGTGCCAGTAAATTTTCAGAAAGTCCACATTCAGTAGGCGCCGGTCGAGAATACCTATGGACTGCAGGTCCATGGCATCAATGGAAATTTTCCAGGCGTGTCCGGACAGCTTTTTTTGTGCCTCGTAATAGGCGGTGACATCCGAGAGAACGTCGAAAAGCTTCATTTCCAGGATCAGTGGCTGCACTGAGATTTCTTTATAGTCTTCCACGAAACGATCAAACTCTGCCGACAATACGGTGTCTACATTGGTATTGATGCTGCGGACAATGGAAGGGTCGCCATATCCGGAAGTCAGGAGCGCCATAAGTTTTGAATCGAAAGTGCGGGTAAGCCTCTGGAACAGCCATTTGTCGGCAAGCAGATCGTAGCCCGGAAGGATTTTCTTGCTGATTTCATCGACGGACACAAACAGCTCGGTAAAGACAGTCTGAGGTTCGGACTCACTGACCACAACACAGGCATCCTGGGTGGAGATCATGTGGGACATGTCAATGTTCCGGAGGCTCCGTTCCAGCTTGTCCAGTTCCACTGGCCCCATGGGAGGAATTTCCGCCTCTTTGAAGATTTGCTCATATTTGGGGCGCGTGACTGGTTTGGCGGGTGCCGGGGGTGGTGCGACCGGCACGTCCTCTTCCTCTTTACGGGTCAGGTTTTTCACCATCTGCTGCAGGGTGTTCAGCGGCGAGGCGAGAGAGTTTTTGTTTTCTTCGTCCGGTTTGTTGCGCAGATTGTCCACCAGGCTGAGGAAGGTGTCTAAATCCTTTCCCAGATCATACCAGTCGCACAGTTCGGTGTCCCGTCCCGCATCCAGATATTCCTTCAGAACCGGACTGCTTTTCACTGCCCGGCGGGCGTCAAGAATAGCGCGATCCAGAACGTGAGAGGGGGTGTTTCGGCACAGAAAAAACAAGTCGAAGTTGTCATTCCAGTACAGATGGCCCTCATATTGCTGGACCAGAGGATTGAAGGCGGTGGCAATTTGCCGACGGTGTGTCGGCTGTTTGTGCATGCGGTCCAGCAGAGAGAAATGAAGATGAATAGCCCGGTAGCCCTTGGGATGTCTTCTCAGGGACCTGGTCTGATCATACAGCTCCTCGACTTGCGAAGGAGTGGCGGAACTCTCCGCATATACGTTACTCTTTTCGGACAACATGTATTCGGGCTACCTGCGCTGGTTTATTGTCGGACAAAGAATAGTCCGGATTTGTTAAAATTTCGTTTGACCTACATGCGATGAAGCCACCAGGCCTGCTCGTTGATTGAGTAAAGCGGTTTATAGTGAAGAATGGTCTTTTCCTGGACCACATACTGGATCTGGTTGTCCAGCACCCAGGTTTTTTCCTTATCATACACGACAAGAACTGCATGGGCTACTTCCAGGTTGGTATCCTGGACCACCACGATGCGCATGTTTTCCGCCGGAACGCCCAGTTCCTTTAGACTGTAATATTTGGCAATGGCATAGTCTTCACAGTCACCGTCCTTGGTGAAAAACTGGCGCATGGTTGCCCAATAGTCCTTCACCCCCCAATTGATAATATCGGTGATATAGGGCGCCCGGTTCATGTGCCGGTTGACTCGGTCCAGCTGCTGGGAAAGATCCTTGTTTTTCAGGCCGGCAATCAGATCCTGCCATTCGTCGATAGGGCAGATGAATTTGATGGTGACCCGGCAGGGGCCACTGCGGGTGCGACCTGGCTCTGTCTCTGCCTGGTGCCGTTCAATCATATTGTTCCATTTTTTGAAGGCGCTGAGTTGCCTGCTCATGATTTCCCGGGAACCGAACAGTCCGTCTTCACGGGCATGGAGGGGCGCGGAGAAAGGAGAGGCAAGCAAAAGGGCAGACAAGAAGAAAAATGTGATAAAAAACTTTTGCCGGCACATGGTCGGACTGTTCCTGTTATGGTAAATACTTTATATATTAATGGCTTGCATACTGTCATATTGATAGAGGATAATCGACAGCGATCTGGCCCTCAAGTCAGGTTTTACCAGTTTATGGTTACCAAATCTTAAAGAGCGGAAAAATGGCAGAAAATTCATTCTGGAAAGTCAGAAGCGCCGGCATTGCGGTATCCCTGCTGGTTATGGCGGCAGCAGTGGCGGCCATGGTTTTTGCGTTCAGGTTTGCAGAGGCCGAAAGGGAACGGGACCAGTTGATCTGGCAGAATCAAATGTCGGTTATTCTGGCCGGCCGGCAGGCGGCTATAGAGGAGTGGCTGTCCGAACAGACGTCATCGCTCGAGAAGCTTGCCGAAAATGCCGCGCTCAGGATCTATCTGGCTGGCGTGTCGGACATGCCCGAGGACCGGAGCAGCCGGACCGATGACCAGTTGGCCCGTATGGAATATCTGGGCAACCAGCTCAAGGCTCATGCCTTGCGCAACGGATTTGTACCGCCGCGGATTGAAGACAGCCGGGCCATCGGCGCCAGTCTCGAGACGGCACGGGTTGCCGGTCTGGCATTGACCAACGCCCAGGGCCAGGTCCTGGTTTCGACCTCCGACATGCCGTCTGTCACCCGGGCCGTGGCTGCCTATATGGAAGCCGGTGCTGGCACTAAGCCACTGATTTACGGTCCCTATCCCGCTGAAAACGGGGAGCCGGTAATCGCCTTGGTCGCTCCGGTTTACGGTGTGCAGGAAGACGAGAACACCACAGCGATCGGCTTTGCCGTGGGTATAAAACTGCTGGATCAGGGCTTTTATAAGAAACTCAGCCAGCCAGGCGATATGTCGCGGACAGCAAAGACATATCTGGTGCGGCAGCGGTCGGGTGTGGTGGAATATCTGTCGCCTATTACAATGAAATCCGGCGACGTCAATGCGCCTATGACATTTCTGCTGGATGAAAAGACGCCGTCTCTTGCAGCGGCCTTTGTTCTGGAACATCCGGGTCTTTTCGCCAGGCGGATCAACTATGAGGGCGACCGGGTTCTGGTCACCGGGCGAAAGATCGCCGGGACGGACTGGAGCCTGGTGCGCACCGTGGACTCCTCCGAGGTTCTCGGTCAGGTGGAAGCCCGGCGGCGCAATATTCTCTGGATGTCCGGCCTGATCATTGTGGCGGTGACCATCCTGCTGTTGCTGATCTGGCGTCACGGCGTTTCGGTCAGGGTCAGCCAGGCGGCGGAACGGCAGCGGGTGCTGACCGGCAAATACGAGAAACTCAGTCATTTCATGGAAGTGGTCACCGACAGTCAGCCCACCTCCATTACGGCGGTGGACGAGGAAGGTCACTATACCTTTGCCAATCACCAGGCGGAAAAGGAACTGGGCATGGACCGTAGCGACATTATCGGTCATCCCCTGAAGAAGGTGCTCGACCCGGCTGCCGCGCGAGAGGCCACCGGGCACTGTCAGGAAGTTCTGGATGAGGACCGGGCAGTTTCCACCATTGTCACCCGCGATGAGGGCCGGGTGACAATGAAGGCGGACTATCTGCCGCTGAAGGTGGGGACGGAAAAAGGGGTCTTGATGGTGATGGAGGACCTGACACAGCTGGTCAGGGAACGCGAGAGGCGGGAACTTGCGCTCAAAAACCTGGTCCGGACCCTGACCACCATTATCGACAGCCGTGATCCGCACAGCGCCAATCATTCGGCCCGCGTGGCCGAAGTGGCCGGCACAATCGCCCGCGAAATGGGGTGTGACGATGTAACGGTGGAGACGGTTGAGATCGCCGGTGCGCTCATGAACCTGGGCAAGATTCTGGTACCCCGAGAGGTGCTCACCCGCCCCGGCGGGTTGTCGTCCGAGGAACTTTTGACCATACGTGAAAGCCTCCAGAAAAGTGCAGATATGCTGGAGGGAGTGGAGTTTGAAGGGCCGGTGGTGGAAACCCTGCGCCAGATCCGGGCCCACTGGAACGGATCGGGGAGCCCCGAAGGGCTGTCCGGTGAAGACATTCTGCTCACCGCCCGGATTGTGGCGGTGGCCAACGCCTTCGTCGCCATGGTCAGTTCCCGCGCCCACCGGCCGGGGCTTGATATGGAAGAATCAGCACTTGTGCTGATGAATGACGCGGAAAAGATTTATGACCGACGTCCTGTCTCCAGTCTGCTGAACTATCTCGAGAATCGCGGTGGTATTGAAAAATGGCGAAGCTTTGGGGCTTTTGAAGAGCTGCCGGAGGATCAGGCCTAGTCGCCGGACAGCGATTCTTCGACCATATTCTGGAGCTGGCCGAGCAGTTTCTGTCCGGCATGGCCCCCGGATCCCCCGATATCGTCGTTGATGATCAGATCCATGGCCTTGATATGGGCATTGATCACCTTGAAGCAGGCCTCTTTCGGCTGATCCAGTTTTTGCAGATAGGAACAGAGGTTCCCTCCGACATCGGTCATCAGATGATAGCCGAAGCTGCTGCCCATGCCCTTGACGTTGTGAGACAGGTCATAGATCTGTTCGAGCACAGCGGCGCTAAAGCTTTTTTGCCCGTCTTCATACAGTTCGATCAGGTTGAACATGTCCCTGATCTGGCTGCGGGTCCAGTCCAGATAGGTATTTGACAGGCTGTTGATGGCTTCCTGGGCCTGTGAGACCGGATCAAGGGGAGAACTCATGCAATACCCTTCCCTGTACAAAACCCGGGAGGCACATGACTGAAGGCAGAAACACGGTACAATACTTGCGACATCTAGAGCAACTCCTCGTCCATATGCTATGGCTGAAAGAGTTAACAAAGGATTAATATTCTGTGCTGCCCGAAGGGGGATTTGGGGCGCTCCCGAAATGAAAAAAGCGTCCTGTCATAAAGACAGGACGCTCCAGTAAAAGTACTTATCAGGGCTTAAGTACTCAGGGTATCTTTTCAGGAAAAGTTACTCGGGATGCCGGGCTTCCCAGTCTTTGACGACCTTACTGCGGTTGCTTAGAATGCCGCTCACCACATAGATACACAACCAGCCGACAAATACGGTGATGATCATGAATGTTGCCGGCAATGTCAGGTCGGGACCTGTGAGCAAAATGGAGATCAGCAGAACCAATGCCAACAATGCGCTACCGGCGAACGTAAGGATATTCGTCATTATTTTTCCTTTTCCTATACTGAGTCTTATACCAGCCCTGTGAATCTCTTCACATTGACATAGGTCAAATTAATCGAAGTTGGAAAAATTTCAAGAAACTTCTGCACTGGCGAACAGAAACCTCCGGCACAGCGGCCGGAGGATATGGTCATAATTCTTCGCGATAGAAGATATGCTTGCCCACCTTGAGCGTCGGGCGCAACTGGCTTGCCCAGTGCGGATTGACATAGGTGGCGTGATAGTGAGTGGAGCGGCCGGTAATATCGCTGTAGGCGTTTGTCAAAACACGTTCGGCGATCTGGAGGGCCACTTTCCAGGAAGTCATTTCATAGGGTTTGTCGGACCGTCCGTCGCAGGCGAAGGAAAACTGGCACAGGTTGCGCATGTGTTCGTTCTGGAACACCACGCCGCAGATGCTGTCCGGATAGCGGCGATCCTCGACCCGGTTCATGATCACATAGGCGACAGCCACCTGCCCTTCATAGGGCTCGCTGCGGGCCTCGAAATAGATGCCCTGGGCCAGGCAGCGGAATTCCTTGGGGGAGATATTGACCTTGGTCGCCTGGTCATAGAGATCACGGGGCGCCTGCCGGGATGTCGCCTTGGCAATGCTTAAGGATGAGTCCTGCACGACCGCTGGCGTGATCGAGGCCTCACTTTCAGATTGTGTCGCAAGAAATACACTTGTAACGGACAGCATAATGCTGACCGGCACCAGAAGACTTGCAATAACTCCAAACTTTTTCATAACAGCTCTCCATCCGTAAAACCGGAACTGGGAGGCCTTTTAACAAACGCACGACAACTGCCGTACAGGTTAACACCTGAACGAAACCCACTTCTTAAAGCGCCTTGCAACTATGTGTCGTGATTATTTTTGTTAGGCCGTTTCCTCAAAATTCCGGTTCAAGCCATGTCCGGAATTCGTTTGCTGCAATTTCATTTCCAAGTTAGTACTCTACTCAACATCGCGATGCAGCGTCGCCTGAGTCGAGCGGAATTTAGAAAAATTTTAACTAATTGTCAACTTTTCGGCAAGAAATAATTAATGATTCGGTAATTTTTAGCCATTCTGGACGGATGAAAATGAATAAAAAGAAGATAAAAATCAATAGCTTACAGAAAAGAACCCTGGCCCTCTTTCAGGAGCTCGCAAAACATCCCGAAACCGGGAATTTTAACGCGGAAACCGGCGAAGCGACGGTGGCTTTTCTGCCCAGGCCCCACGGTGATCACGTCCATATTGGTGACTATGTGGTCTCTGCACGGGATGCCAGCGGCTTCACGAATGAGAAAGTCTGGGTTGCTCTTGAACGCAAGGGCCTGATCCGGTCCGGCTATCCTCTGCAGGTCACTCTCACAGCCGAGGGACTGGCCTATGACACGGGCCTCCTGGGAGAGCTTGAACATTCAGATCACTGATGCCGGCACCCGAGCTCACAAATAATTGATCACTATCAGTATCCGGACCAACGTATAAAGAGACAGTAGGGGTATGGCGGACTATGATGTTTGCCGGTGGAAAACGGACTAATCAAAAGGAAATAAAATGATTCGGATAAAGGGAATTAAGACAGCAGCAGGAATTCCGGGCCTTCTGGCCCTGGTTGTGGTGGCCATTCTGGGAGGAACTTCCGCCGGATGGGCCATGACATTGGAGGAGGCGATTGCCGGTGATCACCGTTCGGCAGAAGACAAGGCCCGGGACAAATATCGTCATCCGAAGGAAACACTGGAGTTTTTCGGACTGAAGAAAAATATGACCGTTGTCGAACTGGTGCCGGGTGCCGGTGGCTGGTATCTGCAGATCCTGGCGCCTTACCTGAAGGATGAGGGCCTTTATTATGGCGCTTCCTATAACCCGGCCAGCTCCAGCGACTATGTGCAGCGCGGCTACAAGCGTCTTAATACCCTGCTTAAGTCCCGTCCGGACCTTTATGGGAAGGCTGTGATGACGGTGCTGGATGCCCCGGATCATGTGGATATTGCGCCTGCGGGCAGTGCCGACATGGTGCTTACTTTCCGCAACTATCACAACTGGGCCATGAGCAGTAATGAAAAAGCCGTTCTCTCGGCCGCCTTCAAGGCACTGAAACCGGGCGGTATTTTCGGCGTGATTGATCATCGCCGGGCCAGCCCCAAAGAGCGTAGCGGCTATATCAATCCTGAAGATGTGAAAAAAATGGCCGCAGAAGTGGGCTTTGAATTTGTGGCTTCTTCGGAAATCAACGCCAACCCGAAAGATACCGGCGATCATGAAAAGGGTGTCTGGACCCTGCCGCCGCGGCTGGCCGGTGATGCGGCGCGTCATGAGGAAATGAAGAAAATCGGCGAAAGCGACCGCTTCACTCTGAAATTCCGCAAGCCCGCCAAATAAAAAGCAGCGCGATCAGATTGAGAATCGGGACGAACGGCTTACTGCTGTTCGTCCCCTTTCAGGCCAAGCGCCCACATGAAACCGACCACGCCGCCTTTAAGGACGGGCAGCAGCGTCAGGGAGAGCAAAAGGGCCACGGTCGGCCAGACCGTGATCTGGACCCAGGTGGCGGGGCTGAAGGTGGCTTCCATATAGACCAGTCCCGGAATCACAAGGTGGCCGACAATAAATATGGTCAGATAGGGCGGGAAGTCATCCGCCCGGATGTCTCCCAGCTCGGTGCTGCAGACTGTACATTTTTCCGTCAGTTTCAAATATCCGGCAAAGGCCTTACCCTCGCCGCAGCAGGGACATTTGCGCCGGAGTCCCTTTTTTATGGCCGCCATGATAGAGACGGACCTGCCGCCATAAACTTTTCCCGATGGATTTTCGGCAGTATTGTTCATTCCTGTTACTCCGGGTTGCGGTTTCTATTGAGGCGGGCGATCAGGCTTGAGGTATCCCAGCGTCCGCCGCCCATGTCCTGGACCTCGGCGTAAAACTGGTCCACCAGGGCCGTGAGCGGCAGGCTTGCACCGTTCCGCCGGGCTTCATCAAGGACAATGCCCAGATCCTTGCGCATCCAGTCGACGGCAAAGCCGAAATCGAATTTTCCTTCCAGCATTGCGCCATGACGGTTGTCCATCTGCCAGCTTTGCGCCGCGCCCTTGGAAATGGCCTCAACAACTTCGGCCCCATTCATGTCCGCCGCCTGCAGGAAATGCAGCGCCTCGGCCAGGCCCTGAACTACACCGGCAATGCAGATCTGGTTGGCCATTTTCGCCGTCTGGCCACTGCCGGCTGCGCCAAGATATTTCATTTTAAGAGCGTAACAATCCATGACGGGCCCTGCTGTATCAAAAGCTTCGCGGTCACCGCCGATCATGACGGTGAGCGCACCGTTTTCCGCGCCGGCCTGACCGCCGGACACCGGGGCGTCCAGAAACAGTTTGCCGGTGTCTGTGGCGGCCTTATGCAGTTCCCGGGCAAGTGCCGCCGAGGCGGTGGTGTGATCCACAAAGACCGCGCTTTCTTTCATACCGGAAAAGGCGCCGTCTTCACCCAGGGCGATGGCGCGCACGTCGTCGTCATTGCCGACACAGGCGAATACAATATCGGCATCCCTGGCGGCCTCGGCCGGGGTCGCAGCTCTCTCACCGCCATGGGTGCTGCACCAGTCCTCCGCTTTCTCCGCTGTCCGGTTGTAGACGGTGACCCGGTGGCCCGCCTTCACCAGATGTCCGGCCATGGGATAGCCCATGACGCCAAGTCCGATAAATGCCAGCTTTTTACTCATTCTTCTATCCGTCAGTAATGGGGTGGTTTCTCATATTCCGGTCCCTTGCCGTCGTCTCCTTCCTCTTCCAGGAGGCTGAGGCGGCTTTTGGTCTTCTGAAGGGATTTCTTCAGACGATCGATTTCGTGCCATTGCCGGGTGACCATCTCGCTCAGGTCGTGGATTTGCTCGTCCTGATGGGCGATGCGTATTTCCAGCTCGGTCAGCTTGTCTGCGGGATCCTGTATCATGCTTTGCCTATATCACGTGTCGGCAGGCCCTCCAAGGCCAAAACAGTGCTCTGCGATGATATATAGTGCGCTGTTTTATATAAAAAAGCCCCGGAGAGTACTCTCCGGGGCCCAGTGTTTGATCGATATTGGGTATTTAACGATCAAGAATTCTAAAACTAGCGGGGCAGAGTGGTTGACCCCATCAGAAATTCGTCGACGGCGCGGGCGGCCTGGCGGCCTTCCCGGATGGCCCAGACCACCAGGGACTGGCCGCGCCGCATGTCGCCGGCGGCAAAGACCTTGGGCAGGCTGGTCTGATACTCATTTGTATCGGCCAGCACATTGCCGCGCCCGTCCAGGTCCACGCCAAGTTCTTCCAGCATGCCTTCCTTGACCGGATTGGTAAAGCCCATGGCCAGCAATACAAGATCGGCCTCGATCTCGAATTCGCTGCCTTCGATCTTTTTGAAATTGGCATCCACCTTGTAACATTTGAGCGCGGCCACATTGCCGTTTCCGTCGTCAATGAATTCGGCGGTATTGACGCTCCAGTCCCGGTCGGCGCCTTCCTCCTGGGAAGAAGAGGTGCGTAATTTCATGGGCCAGTTGGGCCAGGTCAGGCCTTTGTTTTCCCGGACCGGTGGTTTGGGCATGATTTCAATCTGGGTCACAGACAGGGCTTTCTGACGAATGGAGGTGCCGATACAGTCGGACCCGGTGTCCCCGCCACCGATGACCACCACTTTCTTGCCACCGGCCAGAATATCCTTTTCATTGCCAAGGGGCTCTTCAGAGACCCGGCGGTTCTGCTGGGTCAGGAACTCCATGGCGAAATGAACGCCGTTCAGGTCCCGGCCCGGGATGGCCAGATCACGGGGGTGTTCGGAACCGCCTGTCAGAACCACCGCATCATAATGATCTACCAGTTTCTGGCCGGGTATGTCCTTACCAACGGTCATGCTGGTCCAGAAGGTCACCCCTTCTTCTTCCATCTGCCGCACCCGGCGGTCAATCAGGGTTTTGTCCAGCTTGAAGTCGGGAATACCATAGCGCAGAAGCCCGCCAACCCGGCGGTTCTTCTCGTAGACGGCCACATTGTGACCTGCGCGGGCAAGCTGCTGTGCCGCGGCCAGACCGGCGGGACCGCCGCCGACGACGGCGACTTTCTTGCCGGTTTTTTCCTTGGCGACAATCGGTTTGACCCAGCCGTTTTCCCAGCCCTTGTCGATGATGGCGCACTCAATGGTCTTGATGGTGACCGGCTGGTCCTCGATATTGAGGGTGCAGGCCGCCTCGCAGGGCGCCGGACAGATGCGTCCGGTAAATTCCGGGAAGTTGTTGGTGGACTGCAGGGTGTCCAGCGCCACTTCCCAGTCTTCATTCCAGACCATGTCGTTCCAGTCCGGAATCATATTGTTGACCGGGCAGCCGGTGTGGCAATAGGGAATGCCGCAGTCCATGCAACGGCCGCCCTGCTGTACAATTACATTTTCCGGCAGCGGATTGACGAATTCGTCATAATGCCTGACCCGGTCGCCAGCGGGGGCATAGGTCCGGTCCTGACGCGGAATTTCAAGAAATCCTGTAGGTTTACCCATGATTATGCTCCCTGTTCCTGATAGGCGGAAAGAGATGTCTGGGCGGAAGCCATTTCTTCCAGCGCCCGACGATATTCCACCGGCATGACTTTTACAAACTTGGGCAGATACTCATCCAGATTGTCGAGTATCTGTCGTGCCCGCTTGCTGTTGGTATAGCGGGCATGGTTTTCCAGCAGGGTGACCAGGCGCTCCCGGTCATTACCGCTCAAATTGTTGCGCAGCACGTCCACGCGGCCATGGCCTTCCAGCTCTCCGGACTGATGAGCGCGCTTGGCCATATCGTCTTCGGCCGGTACCGGCTCCAGATCGACCATGGCCAGGTTGCAGCGGCGGTCGAAATCGCCGGCTTCATCCAGAACGTAAGCGATGCCGCCGCTCATGCCGGCGGCGAAGTTCCGGCCGGTCGGGCCGATCACGACCACACATCCGCCGGTCATATATTCACAGCCATGGTCGCCGACGCCTTCGACAACGGCGATGGCGCCGGAGTTCCGGACCGCGAAACGCTCACCGGCCACACCGCGGAAATAGCATTCTCCGCTAATGGCGCCGTAGAGCACTGTGTTACCGACAATGATACTGTCTTCAGGCACGATCTTGCTGACGGCGGGCGGATAGACCACCAGGCGACCACCACACAGGCCCTTGCCCACATAGTCGTTGCCTTCGCCTTCCAGTTCCAGTGTAACACCCCTGGCGACAAAGGCGCCGAAACTCTGGCCGGCAGTGCCGTTCAGCTTCACATGAATGGTGTCGTCTTCCAGCCCTTTGAAGCCGTGCCGTTTGGCCAGTTCGCCGGACAGCATGGCGCCGGTGGACCGGTCGGTATTCCTGATCGGACTTTCGATCGTGACCGGCTTGCCTTTTTCCAGGGCGTTTTTGGCTTCCTTGATCAGTTTCCGGTCCAGGATGTCATGCACTTTGTGCTCCTGGGTTTTGGAATTAAAGATGTCGTCGCTACCTTCGGCCGGAACCTTGTGGAACAGGCTGGAGAAGTCGAGACCATCTGCTTTCCAGTGGCGGATCGCCTCATTTTTGTCCAGGAGGTCGGACCGGCCGATGATGTCATTGAGACTGCTGACGCCCATCTCGGCCAGCATCTTGCGCACTTCCTCGGCCACGAAGAAGAAATAGTTGACCACATGTTCCGGCGTGCCGGTGAACTTGCGCCGCAGGACCGGGTCCTGGGTGGCGATGCCGACCGGGCAGGTGTTTAGATGACATTTGCGCATCATGATACAACCCGACGCGACCAGCGGGGCGGTGGCAAAGCCGAACTCGTCGGCACCGAGAAGAGCGCCGATGATCACGTCGCGGCCGGTTTTCAGGCCACCGTCCACCTGTACTGCCACACGGTCGCGCAGGCGGTTCAGCACGAGGGTCTGCTGGGTTTCGGCCAGGCCGATTTCCCAGGGGGAACCTGCATGCTTGATTGAGGTCAGCGGGCTGGCGCCCGTACCGCCGTCATAGCCGGAAATGGTGATATGGTCCGCTTTGGCCTTGGACACGCCCGCGGCGACGGTGCCGACACCGATTTCGGATACCAGTTTCACACTGATGCGGGCCTCCGGGTTGACGTTCTTCAGATCATAGATGAGCTGCGCCAGATCCTCGATGGAATAGATATCATGGTGCGGCGGCGGAGAGATCAGGCCCACGCCAGGGGTGGAGTGACGCACCTTGGCGATCACCGGATCCACCTTGTGGCCGGGTAGCTGGCCGCCCTCGCCGGGCTTGGCGCCCTGGGCCATTTTGATCTGAATATCGTCCGCATTGACCAGATATTCCGTTGTTACACCGAAACGACCTGAGGCTACCTGCTTGATGGCGCTGCGCCGCAGGTCCCCGTTGCGGTCCGGGGTAAAGCGATCCGGTTCCTCGCCGCCCTCGCCGGTGTTAGACTTGCCGCCGATGCGGTTCATGGCGATGGCGAGATTGGTATGGGCTTCGCGGCTGATGGAACCAAAGGACATGGCCCCGGTGGCGAAACGCTTGACGATCTCCGCAGCCGGTTCCACTTTATCCAGGGGAATGGCTTTGCCGACGGATTTGATTTTAAACAGGCCGCGGGGGGTGAGGAGCCGTTCGGACTGGTCGTTGATCAACCTGGAGAAGGTCTCGTAATCGTCCGCCTTGTTTCCGCGCACGGCATGCTGCAGGGCACTGATGGATTCGGACGTCCACATATGAGCTTCCCCGCGCAGGCGCACGGCATAGTCGCCGCCCACATCCAGGGCATTACGGTAGATCAGGCTGTCGCCAAAGGCGTCCTGGTGACGCATGGCGGTTTCCCGCGCCACTTCGGTCAGGCCGAC
Organism: Emcibacter sp.; assembly: GCF_048269205.1. Lineage (GTDB taxonomy): Bacteria > Pseudomonadota > Alphaproteobacteria > Sphingomonadales > Emcibacteraceae > Emcibacter. Next base: position 70,303 of record NZ_JBLXJC010000001.1, read on the forward strand.
GCCTTCCACGGCACCCTTGGTGTTAGTGAAATATTTCTCGATGAATTCACTGTTCAGACCCACAGCGTCAAAAATCTGCGCGCCGCAATAGGACTGATAGGTGGAGATGCCCATCTTGGACATGACTTTCAGGATGCCTTTGTCAACGGCCTTGATGTAACGCGCCTGGGCGGTGGCCACATCGATATCGTCAGGCAACTGGTCGGCCATGGATTCAATGGTTTCAAATACCAGATAGGGGTTGATGGCTTCGGCGCCGTAGCCGGCAAGCACACAGAAATGATGCACTTCACGGGCCTCGCCGGTTTCCACCACCAGGCCCACGGAGGTCCTAAGACCCTTACGGATCAGATGATGATGCACGGCGGACGTGGCCAGAAGAGCCGGAATGGCGATATGCTCCGGACCCACATTGCGGTCGGACAGGATGATGATGTTGTCACCCTCGATCACGGAGACTTCGGCCAGCAGGTTGATGCGATCGATGGCGGCTTCCATGCCGGCGGCGCCATCCTTGGCGTCATAAGTGATGTCGATGGTGACGGTACGGAAATTATTGTCCGGAATGTCACCGATGGTGCGGATTTTCTCCAGGTCCTCGTTCAGCAGGATCGGCTGGCGCACTTCAAGACGCTTGTAGGAGCCCTCCACATCCAGGTCCAGCAGGTTCGGGCGCGGCCCGATGAAGGACACCAGCGACATCACCGCTTCCTCGCGGATCGGATCGATCGGCGGGTTGGTCACCTGGGCGAAGTTCTGTTTGAAATAGCTATAAAGCGGCTTCGACTTGTCAGACAGGGCCGAGATCGGGGTATCGGTTCCCATTGACCCAAGGGCCTCCTGGCCGCTGGTGATCATCGGCGGCAGCAGAAGCTTCATGTCTTCCTGGGAATAGCCGAAGGCCTGCTGGCGGTCCAGAAGCGGCACGTCAGTGGTGTTCTGCGGCGCGCTTTCAGCGGGCAGGTCCTCCAGCTTGATCTGGGTCCGGGCCAGGGTTTCCTGATAGTTATGGGCGCCGGAATATTTTGCCTTGATTTCCTCGTCGGAAATGATGCGGCCTTCCTTGGTGTCGATCAGCAGCATCTTGCCGGGCTGCAGGCGCCATTTCTGGACGATTTTCTCTTCTGGCACGGGCAGCACACCCATTTCGGACGCCAGAATCACCATGTCGTCGTCGGTCACCAGGTAGCGGGCCGGACGCAGGCCGTTTCGGTCGAGTGTGGCACCGATCTGGACACCGTCGGTAAAGGCCAGGGCAGCCGGGCCGTCCCAGGGTTCCATCAACGCGGCGTTATATTCATAGAAAGCGCGGCGTTGTTCATCCATCAGCGGATTGCCGGCCCAGGCCTCGGGCACCATCATCATCATGGCGTGCACGATGTCGTACCCGCCGGCCACCATCAGCTCAAGGGCATTATCAAAGCAGGCAGTGTCGGACAGGCCCTCGGGGATCAGCGGCCAGAGTTTGGCCAGGTCCTCACCGAGGATTTTTGACTCCATGCTGTAGCGCCGGGCGGCCATCCAGTTCACATTGCCGCGTACAGTGTTGATCTCGCCGTTGTGGCAGATCATGCGGAACGGCTGGGCCAGGCTCCAGGTTGGAAAAGTGTTGGTGGAAAAGCGCTGATGCACCAGGGCCAATGCGGATGTCATGTCCGTATCGCTGAGGTCGGTGTAATATTCACCTACCTGGCCGGCCAGAAGCATGCCTTTATAGAGCACGGTGCGGCTGGAACAGCTGTTGGCGTAATAGAAGCTGGTGTCGCCTTCCATCTCGATCACCGCATTGCTGAGCTGTTTGCGGATGATGTAGAGCTTGAGTTCGAAGTCGGCATTGGTCTTGCAGTTGTCGCCCATGGCGACAAAACCCTGGACGATTTTGGGCTCTGTCTTGCGCACCCCGTCGCTGAATTTGGAATTATCCGTCGGCACATCGCGCCAGCCGAGGAACGTCTGGCCTTCCTGCGCGGTCAGTTCCTCGAATTTGGCTTTGATCTGACCGGCGACTTTTTCGTCGTGGGGCAGAAAAACCATCAGAACGCCATATTCGCCCAGTTTCGGCAGAGTGATGCCGGCTTTTTTGGCTTCCTTCTGCATGAACTCGTCGGGCATCTGAATCAGGAGACCGGCGCCGTCACCGGCAAGCGGATCGGCGCCCACGGCGCCGCGATGGTCCAGATTCAGCAGAATCTGCAAGCCCTGCTTGACAATGTCATGGCTTTTCTTGCCCTTGATGTTGGCAACAAAACCGATACCGCATGCATCATGCTCGTTTTCGGGGTTATACAGTCCCTGAGCTTTGGGCAGACCCTGTTTGTTCAATGGCACCTGCTGGGTCATTTTATCTCCGTCTCCTCAACTTAATCAATTGCAGGCCGCTGAAACAACCTTCTCGCCGGCTGGCTTTCTTGCCGGGAAGGCACCGTGTTTCTTTGGCCCCGGGCCTGCCGCAAACATATTCGGGAATATATTTTTGGCATGCCAAAGGCAGAAAGGCACTGCTTCACTCTTTCAATGAAATGATGCAAGTGAAGTCATGCTTTCAGCACTGGTCGTTTAAGTATCCGCAGAATGTGATTATGTCTTTAAAGTTTCTGCAGTAAACCCTGTATCCGGGCATATTGGTACCGATAGACTTTGAAAAAAGCAAGTTTTTACATGCCTATGATGTTGCCCGAATTGGTCCGGAACGGTCCCTGGAAGCGAAAAAATAAAACGTTATCAATTAATTAACTTTGTTTGGAGCAACGGGAAAAAATTTCGCTTATTCTGTTTATACAGGATAAAATTCTCTTAAATCGCCCTCCTGCGGCAGGTAATTTTGAACGCAAGGTCGTCAATCGCGGGGCTGGCCAGAGGTAACCAATTGATATATCTAGGGAACGAATGAAGGACATCGGGCCCGATTCCCGATGCCTTAAACTGATGTCTTACTAATAACGCGCAGCATATTCAGGTGGCGAAACTGACAGAGATAGACCGGATAAAAGATATTGCCATGGGCACCGACCTGCCGGTCAGGGATATTCTGGCAGAGGTTGTGTCCTGTCTGCCGCGGCAGAACCGGCTTGTGGTCCAGGCCCCGCCCGGCGCCGGAAAAACCACCATCCTGCCGCTGGCGCTTCTGGGCAACGGTCTTGCCGGGGACGGCAGAATTCTGATGCTGGAGCCCCGCCGGCTTGCGACCCGGGCGGCGGCCCATCGCATGGCTGATCTTCTGGGCGAGGATATCGGCAGGACCGTGGGTTACCGGGTCCGGCTGGAAAGCCGTATCAGCCGTGAGAGCCGTATCGAGGTGGTGACCGAAGGCATTCTCACCCGTTATTTGCAGGATGACCCCTCGCTCGAGGGCATTTCCATGATTCTGTTTGACGAGTTCCATGAGCGCTCGCTTGAGGCGGACCTTGGTCTGGCGCTGGCGCTTGACTGTCAGGAGGGCTTGCGGGAAGACCTGAAGATCATCGTCATGTCGGCGACCCTTGACGGGGACCGTGTAGCGGCCCTGATGGACGATGCGCCGATTGTCACCAGCGAGGGTCGCAGTTTCCCGGTAGAGGCGCGCTATCTGGACAAGGACCCGCAGGACAGGATCGAGCCGCTGATGGCGGCGAAAATCCGTGACATCCTTGGCCGGGAAGCGGGCAGTATACTGGCCTTCCTGCCCGGCGCCGGGGAAATAAGGCGGGTGGCTGAACTTCTGGAGCAGGAAATCAGGGACAGGGATGTCATGATCTGTCCCCTTTTCGGTATGATGAGCAACGCCGGGCAGGACCGCGCCATCCAGCCGGCTCCCCCGGGCAAGCGAAAGATCGTGCTGGCCACATCCATTGCCGAAACCAGCCTGACCATTGAAGGGATTCGCATGGTGGTGGACAGTGGCCTGATGCGTTTGCCCCGGTATGATGTGCGCACGGGAATGAGCGGGCTCACGACCCAGAGGGTGTCCCGCGCGGCAGCCGATCAGCGGGCGGGTCGCGCCGGCAGACTTGCGCCCGGCATTTGCTACCGGCTGTGGAGCGAGGCGTCGCAACGCAGCCTTATCCCCTTTTCGCCGCCGGAAATTTCACAGGCCGATCTGTCCCCATTGTTGTTGCAGCTTGCCAGCTGGGGGGTCACCGACCCTTCTGCCCTGCGCTGGCTGGATGCGCCCGAGAAGGCGCCGCTGGCAGAGGCCCGCGCCCTGCTCATGCGGCTGGGGGCGCTGGACGGTCAGGGGCATGTGACGGCCCATGGGCGGCAGATGGCCTCTCTCGGCATGCATCCCCGCCTGTCCCATATGATCCTGGGCGCAAGGGAGCATGGCGCCGGGGCCACGGCCGTCTTGCTTGCCGCGCTTCTGGAAGAACGTGACTTTCTTCGTGGCCGGGAGGCGGATTTGGGGCAGCGTCTGGAAATTCTGTCCCTGCTTGCCGGGGGCGACAAATCGGTTTTGCGCCGTCCGGGAATAGACAGGGGGACCGTGCAGCGCATTTTGCGCCAGGCAAAAAACTGGCGCCGTGAACTGAGGCTTGGCAAAGAGGAAGAGCCGCATCGGGAAGAAGCTGCGCTTTGTATTGCCCTGGCCTACCCGGACCGCATCGCCGCCAGTCGCCAGAGGTCAGCGCCGCCCCGTCAGCGCAAGGGCCAGTTCCTGCTGGCCAGCGGTAGGGGCGCCACCCTGCCTGCGGAAGATCCACTGTCCATGGAAGATTATCTGGCCGTGGCGAGCCTGGACCGGGGCGATCGCGATGCCCGCATTTTTCTGGCGGCGCCCATTGATATCGGTGAAATCGAAGCGCTGTTCGGGGCAGAGATCAGCGAACAGAAAAATGTGATCTGGGAGGAGGCGGCCGGAACCATCAGGGCGAGCCTGCAACGCAGACTGGACAATCTTGTGTTGTCGGAAAAGCCTTTGAAAGAGGTTGATTCCGAACTGATCCGGGATGGCCTGCTGGATTATGTCCGGCGCACGGGAACGTCGGTCCTGCCCTGGGACAATAAGAGCCGGCATCTGTGCCAGCGGGTCACGTTCATCTGCCGTCATCGTCCGGACTGTGGTCTTCCGGATCTTTCCGAGGAAGGATTGCTGGCCGCTCTTGGCGAGTGGCTGGCCCCCTGGCTCACGGACTGCCGAAAAAAGGACGATCTGAAAAAGCTGAATATGGCGGAAATCATCTCCGCCTATGTGGGCTGGCAGGGGCAGCAGGAAGTGGAACGGCTGGCGCCGGAGAAAATGTCTGTGCCCGGCGGGTCGACGATCGCCCCGGACTATGACCAGGACCCGCCGGCTCTGGCGGTCAAGCTGCAGGAAATGTTCGGGGTCACGGATACGCCGGCAGTTCTGGACGGAGAGGTCAGGCTGGTGGTGCATTTGCTGTCGCCTGCCGGCAGGCCGTTGCAGGTCACAGGGGACCTGGCCGGTTTCTGGCGTACGGGGTATGAAGCGGTGCGCAAGGACATGCGGGGCCGCTATCCGAAGCACCCCTGGCCAGAGGATCCGCTGAGCGCCATTCCCACCCGCCGGACAAAGCCGAGGAAGTAACCGGATGCCGGAAATGGTGTTCGGGAAATTCTTCCCTTTTTCGAGTCTTGATGTGCTATAATGTCCGACCGTGAAAAATCCGCCGGACGCCGGGGGAGATTTTTCAGTGATAGATAAAATTTTATCCTGTCCAAAGTTAACTATATTCAGCCATTTTCTTACATAAAAATGACAGTCAAGTAAAAAGATTGAAATACTAGTTATTGACAAGGGGCAGGGGTGTAAATACCATATCTTGTGTCGAGGGTGATGCGAAGGGGTAGCGGAGCAGAAAGCTTTTATTATATAAGGTCCTAGCAGAAATTAACCATAAATGGGCCGGTTAAATCATAGTTTTTTTGCTCACCATTTTCAAAATGCATCGCTTTCATTATCGGGCAATTTTTTTGGCCTGGATTCTGGTTCCGAAATCGTTCGGGGGAATGATTTATAGGATAAAGTTGGGCGAATCGGATGACAGGTTTTATGTATTCTAAAGGTGGGATAGTGTCGGTTTCAGTTCTTACAGATGCAGTTCAGGTCAAGGACCATTCACGGGTCGAGATAGATCCGTCACGTGATGCGCTTTTAACGGATTTCGGCAAGGCCACGCTGACGGACCGTTATCTTATGCCGGGTGAGTCCTTTCAGGACCTTTTTGCGCGTGTGGCCAGTTATTACGGAGATGATCGGGAGCATTCCCAGCGTCTTTATGACTATATCAGTCAGCTTTGGTTCATGCCGGCAACGCCGGTGCTCTCAAATGGCGGCACCAAGCGCGGCTTGCCCATCTCCTGCTTCCTGAACGAGGCGGACGACAGCCTGAACGGTATTGTCGGCCTGTGGAACGAGAATGTCTGGCTGGCGGCCAAGGGCGGCGGCATCGGTAGTTACTGGGGCAATCTGCGCTCCATTGGTGAGTCTGTCTCTTCCAACGGTAAAACATCCGGCATCATTCCCTTCATTCGCGTGATGGACAGCCAGACCCTGGCCATTTCGCAGGGGTCCCTTCGGCGCGGCAGTGCAGCGGTTTATCTGCCGATCAGCCACCCGGAAATCGAGGAATTTATTGAAATTCGCCGCCCCACCGGGGGTGATCCGAACCGCAAGGCGCTGAACCTGCATCATGGTATCGCCATTTCGGACGCTTTCATGCGGGCCGTTGAAAATGATGAGGAATGGGCGCTGCTGAGCCCCCATGACCAGTCTGTGCAGCGCACCGTTGGCGCCCGTGACTTATGGATCCGTATTCTGACGGCCCGTATCGAGACCGGCGAACCCTATCTGCTGTTCAGCGACCATGTGAACCGGGCGACGCCGGAACATCACAAGCTGGCGGGTCTGAATGTAAAGACTTCCAACCTGTGTTGCGAGATTACGTTGCCCACGGGCATCGATCATCTGGGCAACCAGCGCACGGCCGTCTGCTGTCTTTCCTCACTCAATATGGAAAAATATGACGAGTGGAAAGATGACGATCTGTTTATTACCGATGTCATGCGGTTCCTGGATAATGTGTTGCAGGATTTCATTGACAGGGCGCCGGACAGCATGGCCCGGGCCAAATATTCTGCCATGCGGGAACGTAGTGTCGGGCTTGGTGTGATGGGTTTCCATTCCTTCCTGCAGGACCGTATGATTCCGTTTGAATCCGTGATGGCCCAGGTCTGGAACAAGAAAGTCTTCAAGCACATCCAGGAACATGTGGATGCGGCGTCCCGCCAGCTGGCGGAAGAACGCGGCGCCTGCCCCGATGCGGCCGACTATGGTATTATGGAACGGTTTTCCAACAAGACCGCCATTGCGCCGACGGCCTCCATCTCCATCATCTGCGGCGGGGCCAGTCCGGGTATCGAGCCCATAGCGGCCAACAGCTTTACCCAGAAGACGCTTTCCGGATCCTTCAATGTGCGCAGCCGGGCGCTGACCCGGCTTCTGGAGTCCAAGGGCAAGAATACCGACGAGATCTGGTCCAGCATCACTGTCAACGGCGGGTCCGTGCAGCATCTCGACTTCCTGACCCAGGATGAAAAGGATGTTTTCAAGACGGCCTTCGAACTGGATCAGCGCTGGGTCGTGGAGCATGCGGCCGATCGGGCGCCGATGATCGACCAGGCCCAGTCCGTGAACGTTTTCCTGCCGGCCGATGTGCACAAGCGTGACCTGCACCAGGTGCATTTCCAGGCCTGGAAAAAAGGTGTAAAGAGCCTGTATTACTGTCGTTCCCTGTCCATTCAGCGGGCGGAAAGCAGTGAAGCGTCCAGCAAAGCCGTTTTGGAAAAGGAAATGGCGGCCAGGGCTCAGGAAAGCGCCGATTACGAGGAATGTCTTTCCTGCCAGTAGGAACGAGAAAACCTGCCGGGGTCTCTCCGGCAGGAAACTAAACAACAAACTCAATTTTTCAGCTAAAGGGTTCCGCCCATGTCCCTGCTAAAGGAACGTATTGTCTATAAACCATTCCAGTATCCCTGGGCTTACGATGCCTGGCTGACGCAACAGCGCATCCACTGGCTGCCGGAAGAAATTCCCATGGCTGACGATGTCAAGGACTGGAACATGAAGCTCAGTCCTACGGAAAAGCACCTGCTGACCCAGATTTTCCGCTTCTTCACCCAGGCGGACGTGGAAGTGAACAATTGTTATATGCGTCATTACACCCGGGTGTTCAAGCCGACCGAGGTGCAGATGATGCTGGCGGCCTTTTCCAACATGGAGACCATCCATGTGGCCGCCTACAGCCACCTGCTGGATACACTCGGCATTCCGGAAACGGAATATGAAGCTTTTCTCAAATATGAGCAGATGAAAGACAAATACGACTATATGCAGGTCTGGGGAGTGGACACCAAAGAGGATATCGCCAAGACCCTGGCGGTGTTTGGCGGGTTCACCGAGGGACTGCAGCTGTTTGCCTCTTTTGCCATCCTGATGAATTTTCCCCGGTTCAACAAGATGAAAGGAATGGGCCAGGTGGTGACCTGGTCAGTACGGGATGAAACCCTTCACACCAACAGTATCATCAAACTGTTCCACACTTTTGTGAAGGAAAACCCGGAAATCTGGACAGATGAACTGCAGGCTGACCTGACAGACGCCTGCCGGACGATTGTTGACCATGAAGACGCCTTCATTGATCTTGCCTTTGAACTTGGTGACATTGAGGGCCTGACGGCAACCGAGGTTAAAAACTATATCCGTTATATTGCCGACCGGCGTCTCAGTCAGCTTGGCCTGAGTCCCATCTATTACGTGGGCAACAATCCACTGCCCTGGATGGATGAAATCCTGAATGGTATCGAGCATACCAACTTCTTTGAAAACCGGGCCACGGAATATTCCAAGGCTTCGACCAAAGGAAAATGGGAAGACGCCTTCGACTGATCGTTCTGCGGTAAAATTAAAATCGGAAAACACCTTCCCTTTCGGAAGGTGTTTTTTTATTTCCAGCTGTCGAAAGCTTTACGAGCTTCGGTACGTCCCTCGAACGAGGCCTCTGATTGTAACGCCTCGGCAAGGATCTTCCGGGCTTCTTCACGGCGTCCCAGCTTGTCCAGGGTAACGGCCAGGTGGTATTTGATCTCTGGGCTGCTGTAGTCCCGCACCAATGCCTTTCTCAGCAGCGGAAGGGCGGCCTCCGGGTCACCGTCCCGGGTTCGGATCCAGGCCAGGGTATCCATGATATTTACACTGTCCGGGGCCTGCTCCAGGGCTTTTTCGGCATAACTGCGCGCCTTGTCGTGATGGCCCATTTCATAATACAAGTTGGCGGCATTATTCATCAGGGCCGGCATGTTGGGGAAGCGTTCCAGAAGGCTTTCATACTGCGCCAGCGCCTTGTCGTATCGGTTGTCAAGCTTGTAGGCATTGCCCAGAGTCATGGCGGCGGCCAGGTCTTCGGGATATTTATTGGTCCATCCTTCCAGCATGGTTATCGCCGTGGGGATTTGTCCGCCTGCCTTGTAAGTGGCGAAAAGACCAAGGATGGCGAGAGGAGTGTCGCCCTTGCTGAGGGCCGTTTTAAAGGCTTTTTCAGCTAATTTGATGTCACCAAATGCGAGGTGAATCTCCCCTTCCAGGATGTCTGCGGTAGGCAGGTCTTCTGTCAGTTGCCTCAGGGGCTTGAGCAATTCCATGCCGGCAGCTCGATTCTTGTCTTCTATGGCCAGCTGGATAAGCGCAATATACGCCTCCTTCAGTTCCGGGTCCCAGGCGATGGCTTTCTTGAAGGAGGATTCCGCCCCCTGACGGTCGCCGACCGCCAGTTCGGCACTGGCCAGGGTCATGAGGGCTGCCCCCCGATTGATGGAATATTCCACCGCAAGCTCAAAAGCCTTGATCGCTTTGGTTGGATTATTGGCCTTCATGTGCAGATTGCCAATCATGGTGTAGACGGTCTTGTCTTCAGGGGAACGGTTGGTGAATTCCTCCGCTGTCTTGATGGCATCTTCCAGGTTGCCGGTCTGTTCAAACATTGCCACCAGCTTGGCCAGGGTAGCCGCATTGTCGCCATCCAGGCTATAGGCCTTCCGGTACCAAAGCAGGGCCTGGTCGTTGTCGCCTGTGGTTTTGTATATGTCGCCCAGTTCCACCATCAGGTTATAAGCTTCGGGCAGATCCTCCATCTTTTGCTTGATCCGCGCCACAGCCTTGTCCGGGCTTCCATCCACCACATCCATGCGCGCAAGCCGGACATGGGCGTTCAGGTTGTCCGGGTCCAGTTCGATGGCTTTCTCCAGGTATTTGCGGGCTTCTTCCCGTTGTCCGCCTAACCCGACCGCCGTGGCATAGAGTTCGTTGATGAATGAACTGTCCGGTGCTTTTTCCTTAAGGCCTGTGACAATCTTGATCGCCTTTTCATATTCACCGGACCGCTGATAGGCCTGGGCGAGCAGTAGCTTGACTGTTGTAGAGTCCAGATTGTGCTGTTCTGCCTGAATCAGGCTCCGGATGGCTTCCTGCATGGAACCCGCCGCCATTTTCCCGCGGGCCAGATTGGTGTGGCTCTGGGCGGACTCCGGAACCAGCCGCACCACATTTTCAAAATAGCGGTTTGCTTTTTTGACATTCCCCAATTCCAGATAGGAAATGCCCAACAGGGTCAGGATCGTCGGATTGTTGGCTTGCGAGCGGCTGGCTTCGGTCAGGACCAGGCTGGCGGCCATGGGGTCCCCGGCCTGCAGTTCCAGGGCGCCAAGCACTCTCATGGCGCCGACATCATTCCGTTCCATTTTCAGATAGTCCTGGAGAAAATCCCTGGCCTCATCCAGATTGCCGAACTGGAAATTGGTCAGTCCAGCCAGATAATAATAGCTGGGATTTGTCTTCATGACTTCTTCCGGCACCGCCCGAAGAGTGTTAATGACTTCATTCATGGCTGTTCGGGATTCCTTGGCATCACCCTGGCTGGCGCGGATAACGGCTTTTAGGTATTTGGCACGGGGCTCCAGGGGGACAATTTCCAGAATATAATCCACATCGGTTTCCGCCTTTTTCAGATCCCGCAGGTCAATATAGAGTGCGGCCCGGGTCAGGCGGGCGGCCAGATGGGTTTCGTCCAGGGCAAGGGCCTCGTTTATGGCGTCGAGGGCTTCATTATTATAACCGCGGATTTTGTAAATCTTGGATTTCATGATCCAGGCGTTGGGATCCGGCGTGAGGCTTTCAAGCGCACTGTCGATAAATTCCATGGCCTTGCCGAACTGTTTGCGAGCGGACGCCACTTTGGCCCGGCCCAGTTTGGCAATATGATAATCAGGGGAAAGCTCCAGCGCCCGGGCATAACTTCGGTCTGCGTTGGCCAGTTTACGCTGGCCGAAATAGGCCTCGCCGCGCAGGAAGGCAATTTCTGTTTCAACGATCCGGTCCCGGTTTCCGCTTCTCACGGTTTCCAAAAGGCGGTCAAACTTGCTCTGCAGGACATAGGCCCGGCCGAACAGGACCATCAGCCGGTCCAGGTCGGCCCCGTGTCCGCGGGCAAATTCCAGTTCCACTTCTGCGCCGGCGCCGTCACCTCCGGCAATCAGGGTTTCCGCCAGCAAGATACGTGACGGGACATGTTGAGGGTCGGCCTTCAGGGCATTTTTCAAATGGATGAAGGTTTCCGGGTATTTTTCGGCGTGAAAACTGATCAAGGCTTTTTCATAGGCCGAACTGGCTTTCGAACCCGCGGCATTGGCGACAGGAATGTTTCCCGCCGTTGAAACCAGCAGAACAAACACCGCAAGTAAAGCTATTCTGAATCTGTTGAAGTCAAAAGCCATTCCCGGTCCCCGTCCCCTTTTCATGTCTGTTGTTTTAATAATTTAGTCACGAACATCATATATTTAGAAATAATATAAAAGACAATATAATGACAATGGTTACAAAAGCTCTAAGTGGTGGCAATTAATCCCTGGAGCAGATATAAAGTAATCGACGGACAATGGATACAGCATATGTCCTGAAATGGGACAGATGCAGGGCATTTGTCGGGAATCTTTACAGAATCCTGAATCAGTCTGATAGATGATTGTCGTAAGTTATTGATTTAAAACAATTTGTTTTTTTGGCATGAGAATTGCTTTAATACTCAGTTGATTGTATTACATGCTGAAGTCCGATACTAGGACCACGGCAGACTATTAGAGAAATTATTAGTTTTTACACACATGAGGTGGGTAATGAATATTTTAAAAACTATGGGAATTGCGGCGGGACTTACCCTTGCGGCCTATTCCACAGCCCAGGCTGTCGACTATGATATCGCTGATACATATGTCGGTAGTAATACTACTGGTGGCCAGTACGGTGTTGACGTTCTTTATGGTCAGCAGAATTCACTTGGCATTTACGGCATGACCGTTGACCGTGATGCGAACGACATCATGACCGTGCGCATTTATACCAATACGGTCAACAGTGTCGGCAGCTCACATCCGGGTGGCAATGTCTATTTTGGCGACCTGTTCATGAGCGTCAAGAGCGGCAGCGATACAGCAGCATGGCAGCCTTATGGTAGCGGGCCTGCATATTCAAGTGATGATTTCAACGATCCGGGCAACGACACCACATGGGAATTTGCCTATGATCTGAACGGCGCACGCTACTCATACGGTTCCAGCAGCACCTCTGCCCGTCTGCGTGAGATTGATGATCCTTCAGATTCCGGTAGTTTCGACATGGCGTCCTACCGTAACCATATTTACAAAGTTGATGACGGCGAAAGCACAGATGTTTCCGGTTCGACCAACATTGTAAATATGAATAGAACTGGATTTGCCGGTGAGGGTTCAAACTATCTCGAATTTATTTTCGACGTTGGTAACACAGCACTGGCGACAGCCAACCAGATTGCGTTCCACTGGACGTCAAGCCTGGCAAAGGATGTGATTGAAGGGGTTGTTGATTTTGATACGCCTCCGCAGGTTTCCGAACCTGCTGCCCTCAGCCTGCTGCTGGCCGGTCTGGGTGGTGTAGCTTACCGTCGCCGTAAGGCACGCGCCTAAGTCTAGGCAAAGTTTGTGATTGCATTGAACGGCTCCCTTTCCGGGAGCCGTTTTATTTTGTCTTTTTGAAATCCAGGGAGGCCGAGTTAATGCAATAGCGCAGGCCGGTTGGCGCCGGCCCGTCCGGGAAGACATGTCCCAGATGTGCGTCACAGCGGGCGCACAGGACCTCGTCACGGACCATACCGTGACTCAGGTCCCGGCGGATCGAAATATTACCGTCCTCAATCGGCTCATAATAGCTGGGCCAGCCGCTGCCGGAATCAAACTTGGTCTCTGAACTGAACAGGGGCGTGCCGCAACAAATGCAGTGATAGTCGCCGGTCTCCTTGTGGTCCCAGTATTTATTCATGAAGGCCCGTTCCGTGGCGCCCTTGCGGGTCACTTCAAACTGAAGATCGTCCAGCTTGTCCCGCCAGGCGGCTTCGTCTTTCTCTATCTTGTCGTTCATTTTAGTCCTCAAGGTCAAAAATCTTGCCGGGGTTGAGAATATTCTTCGGGTCCAGGGCTTTCTTGATGGCCTGCATATAGTGGAGCGCCGGACCATGTTCCAGGGTCATGAATTTCTTTTTGCCGATACCGATACCATGTTCGCCGGTACTGGTGCCTTCAAGTTTTAGCGCCCGCTCCACCAGTCGGCCGTTAAAAGCCTCAATCCGGTTGACTTGTGCCGGGTCTTTCTTGTCAAAGACCAGGGTCAGATGAAAATTGCCGTCTCCCACATGGCCGACCAGCGGGGCGACCAGACCTGTCTTTTCGATATCGTCATAGGTTTGCATAATACAGTCGGTCAGGCGAGAGATGGGGACGCAGACATCTGTGGCCCAGAAGTCCTTTCCCGGATGGTTGGCCTGCACGGCATAAAAGGCATCATGCCGGGCCTTCCAAAGTTTGTTTCGATCTTCAGTACGGCTTGCCCACCGGAAATCACCGCTGCCCTGACCGGCGGCAATTTCGCCGACTATTTCCGCCTGTTCGCGCACGGATTGTTCGCTGCCGTGGAATTCCAGAAACAGGGTTGGTTTTGCCGCATAATCCAGTTCTGAATATTTGTTGATCAGGCTCATCTGCAGGGCATCGGCCAGTTCGATGCGGGCGACCGGGATGCCTGTCTGGATCGTTTCCACCACGGTTTTGACGGCGCTTTCCAGGTCTTCAAAATGACAAACCGCGGCGGACATGGCCTCGGGAATGCCGTATAGTTTCAGGGTGATTTCCATGATGATGCCCAGGGTTCCTTCGGAACCGGTCAGCAGAGCGTTAAGGTCATATCCGGCCGCCGACTTTTTGGCCCGTCCTTTGGTTCGAATTATCTCGCCATCAGCCATCACGGCGGTCAGGGACAGGACATTGTCCCGCATGGTGCCGTAACGCACCGCATTGGTGCCGGAAGCCCGGGTCGCAGTCATGCCACCCAGCGAGGCATTGGCCCCCGGGTCAATGGGAAAAAAAAGACCCATATCCCTGAGCGCATGATTCAGATCTTCCCGGGTGACGCCGGCCTCGACGGTGGCGTCGAGATCCTCCGCATGGATGCTGACAATTTTGTCCATGCCGCTAAGGTCGATACACAGCCCGCCTTCCGTGGCCAGGAAATGGCCCTCCAGCGAAGTGCCTGTGCCAAAGGCCATGACCGGAACGTCTGCTTCGTTGCATAACCGGATAATATGGCTGACTTCTTCCGTGGAATGGGCAAAGGCGACGGCTTCAGGCAGTGCAGGCGCCAGATAGGTCAGGCTGGTACCATGATGTTGCCGTACCGCCTCCGAGACAGAGAGCCTGTCGCCCAGCTTTTCAGCCAGGGCCGGCAGTATCCTTTTGATATTTCCGTGCCTGCTCATGTTCCGGCTTGCTCCCTTGTCGCTTCCCGTCTAGTCTCACATGATTGCTGTCAAAAAACAAATATTGATGTGTTCCAGACATAAGGTGCAAGGGAGAACAAGATGTCCTATCGGGTCGTGCAAATACATGTCACCCATGGCGCTGGTGATATGTCCGCCAAAACCCGTAAAATCAAAAAAGTGGTGGACAACTGGCCCGTGGGCAAAGAGGGCCTGACCTGGGCCTTTCTGGTCAAAACCCAGAATGTGCAATATGTCACCGACCGCCTGCAGGATATTTTTACAAAGAGCCATATCGCCAGGATTGTCATTATGCCGGTCGAGGCCATATTGCCGCAGCCCCGGGATACGGGACCTGTCGAACTGCCTTCCGAAGAAAAGACCCAAAGGGAAAAGGAAAGTGGCAAAGGCCAGAAAACGCCAAGACCATTTGCCGGTGTGAGCCGTGACGAACTTTATGCGGAAATATCCCGTGGCGCGGAAATCAGCAACAGCTTCCTCCTGCTTGTGATTTTCTCGACCATCGTTGCCGGTATCGGCCTGATAGAAAATAACGTGGCTGTGGTAATCGGCGCCATGGTTATCGCCCCCCTGCTCGGGCCCAACCTTGCGCTGGCCCTTTCCACGGCGCTGGGTGACCTTGATCTGATGGGCCGATCAATCCGGACGCTGGTGACCGGCTTTGCCATTGCCCTCGGGCTCAGCATCTGTCTTGGATATTTCTGGATCGGCGATCTGAACAGCCAGGAACTTGTCAGCCGCACACATGTGGGCTTTGACAGTATTGCCCTGGCGCTGGTTTCCGGGGCGGCAGCTGTGTTGTCCCTGGCCAGCGGTATTTCCAGTGTTCTGGTCGGGGTCATGGTGGCGGTTGCCCTGCTGCCGCCGGGGGCGACAATGGGAATCATGATCGGGGCCGGCAAGATGGATGCGGCCCAGGGGGCGGCGCTTTTGCTGGCGGTCAACATTGTCTGCGTCAATCTGGCTGCAAAGCTTGTCTTCTTTTTCAAGGGAGTCGGGCCCCGGGAATGGTACGAAAAGCAAAAGGCCAGAAGGGCCATGATCTTTTATATCGCATTCTGGGTCATAAGCCTGATTGTTCTGGGTTACGTTATTCTTGAACGTGCCAACATGGTCTTCTAGAGGTTGTTGTCAGTCCGGGGCCAGTTGTCGGGCACGATAAACCCCCGGTGAAGTTCCCGCCACTGGCCCTGATCTTGTTCCAGGGCTGCCAGAAGGACCGGTTTGTCTTTGCGCCTGTCCTTACCTGAAAGCCGGGCATACATCTCCTGCGGTTCATGGATATTTTCTTCCTCAAGGCCGGTCCGGAAATCCAGCCAGAAAGGTTTTGTCAGGATTGTCCAGAAAGACGCCCGGTCCAGTTGCTCTTTCATGTTTTTCCTGTGCACCCACCAGCCCTTCCGGTGATGGGGATTGACCCGGTCCGGTACAATAAAGTTGCCACTTTTCCAGTTTTGAAGGGGATGAAAAAGATATCCCCTGCTGAAGACAAATGCCTGGGGCATATCATATCCAAGTCTTTCAATAGTTTCCCGACCCGCATCGGTGTGGGCCAGAAGCAATTGTCGCTCCAGTATCTTGGCCAGTTTCAGGTCCAGCCGGTCACGACCGCCGGGACCAATCCATTCCCCGGCCTGCTGGCAGTTGCCGGTACCCAGATAAAGTTTAACCGTGGTTTCAACATGGAAAGACTGGCCGTTCCTCTGGAACAGGAAATCAAACTCGCCTTTTGTCAGTCCCTGCTCCCGGACCTGGATATTCCTGTGCAGGCCTGTGATGTTTCTGTCCTGCTGCAGGAACGTGGCGAAAATATTCTCGAAATAGGGGCCCAGCGCCCATGTCCGGGCCAGGTCTTTCGGCTGGTCAGAGATTCCATCAGCAAGCAGCCTGTCTGCAAGGGCGGGCAGCCAGTCTGGCATGGGGCTATCAATCAGGGGCGGGCTTTTCAGGAGCCACTTGAGATCATAGAGATATTTTTTCATGAGAATATATGGTTATCACAAATTGTCTGCTAGGCTATCCATTCGATGAAAATTGCCCGGGTAAAATCCCCGGAAAAGGTAATAATAAAACAACAGAGGAGATTTCAAATGTCTATTTTATGGATGCTGATCATCGGCGCCCTTGCAGGGTTTCTTGCCGGAAAAATTATGAAAGGCGGAGGATTCGGCCTGATCGGCAATCTCGTTGTCGGAATTATCGGTGCTGTTATAGGTGGTTGGTTGTTCGGACAGCTGGGCATATCGATGAACAATAACCTGATCGGGGAACTGGTTACCGCTGTAATCGGCGCCGTTGTGCTTCTGTTTATCGTCGGCCTTTTCAAAAAGGGCCAGGCCTGACACTGAAAATCCAGCCTGGATGAAAAATGCGGGAAAAAGCTCAGTCTTTTTCCCGTCTTTTTTTGACCTTGTCATAATTATCTGTCACAAATAAGTTAGTATTACATACAAAAATGGAAGGCAGGAAAATGCAATACAGCCAGCTTGGTACAACAGATATCAAAGTGTCCCGTGTTTGTCTCGGCACCATGACCTGGGGGCAGCAAAATACGGAATCGGAAGCCTGGGAACAGCTGGATTATGCCTTTGGCCAGGGGGTGAACTTCATCGATACGGCGGAGCTTTATCCCGTGCCGCGGAAAGAGGAAACCCAGGGCCGGACCGAGGAATTTATCGGCAGCTGGCTGCGCGACCGCGGCGGGCGTGACAAAGTGGTTCTGGCCACCAAGGTCATGGGCCGTTCGGATGGATCCTGGTTTCGTCCTTTTACCGAGACTACCCGCCTGAACAGGGAGCAGATCACCTATGCGGTGGAACAAAGTCTGAAGCGCCTGGGCACAGATTATATAGATCTGTATCAGCTGCACTGGCCGGACCGGCCTCTCAATCTTTTCGCCGATTCCAGGGGATATAAGCATATTGATTCAGAGGATGAGATTTCGCTGGATGAGACGCTCGCGGTGCTTGACGACCTGGTCAAAGAAGGCAAAATCCGCCATGTGGGACTGTCCAATGAAACCCCTTGGGGGACCATGAAGGCCCTGCATTATGCAGAAACCAAAAATTTGCCCCGAGTCAATTCGGTGCAGAATGCCTATAACCTGCTCAACAGGCTGTATGAACAGGGCCTGGCGGAGGTCAGTATCCGGGAGAATGTTTCCTGCCTGCCCTATTCACCAATGGCGGGGGGAACATTGAGTGGCAAATATCTGGGGGGTGCGCTGCCGGACGGAAGCCGCCGCCAGCTGTTTACCGGCTTCACCGATCGCTATCAGAAAGACGCTGTGGATGATGCGGTGGCAGCCTACAAGACATTTGCCGAAGAGCAGGGGCTCAGCCTTGTTCAGCTCGCTCTGAAATTTGTCGATACCCGCTCTTTCGTTACCGCAAGTATCATCGGCGCCACGACGATGGCGCAACTCAAACAGAATATCGCGGCATTCGAGACCAGCTGGACAGAAGAACTGGAGCAGGGCGTGACCCGGATTTACGAAAAATATCCCGATCCCGCGCCTTGACGCGTTGTTGCGACTCCGAAACAATAAAGAAAGGGGGCCATATATGGCCCCCTTTTTGACTATGATATTGTAATTTATGGGAAGAGTTTCATGGCAGCTGCCCCTTCTTCTTCCTGTGGTACAGAATTCTCATATGGCATGTTGATTCGTGTAATGCCGGCATTGAACCGGGCGCGTCTCATAATGTTTAATCTATATATAAAACGGAATAAATCCTTGATATGGAACGATAACGTGACAATATTGTTCTATAAGATCTGGAGAAAACCTGATGACTAGAGAAGTCGCGACATTTGCTGCCGGATGTTTCTGGGGCGTAGAGCTTGAATTTGGCAAGCTTCCCGGGGTGATTACCACCCGGGTCGGATATACCGGCGGGCATCTGGATCATCCCACCTATGAAAAGGTCTGTGAGGATACGACAGGCCATGCAGAGGCGGTGGAACTTGAGTTCGATCCGGCGCAGATCAGTTTCCAGGACCTGGTGGAAAAGTTCTGGGGCATGCATGACCCTACCACCCGTCATCGCCAGGGCCCTGATGTGGGATCACAATACCGTTCGGCCATCTTCTATCATGACGAGACCCAGAAAATCCTTGCTGAGAGCGCCCTGAAGGAAGTCGATTCGTCCGGTCGCTGGGCGAATCCTGTGGTTACTGAAATTGTCCCTGCGGCCACATTCTGGCCGGCGGAGGAATATCACCAGAAATATCTGCAAAAGCGGGGAATAGACATATCCTGCCACTGAGTGGATCTGCCGCAGCTGTGATTTCTGCGGGTAATGGGGGCGGCCGGGGGCCGAAACAGAATTTAATTGCATTAGTCGGTTGAGTTTTTGTTAGAGACCTCTAAATTTATCCGCACCTCTTTGTTGATGATCCCGGCTGGAATCGGCCGGTTTTGAAAGTTGGTGTTGAAATATGGGGTTCCAGACAGGCAGTACAGCAAAGTCAGCCGAGCAGCGTGACCGGAGTAAACAGATTCTGTTTCAGGTGCTGTTTGGCCTCTTTGTCATCCTGTTTATCCTCGCCTTTCTCCTGTTAACCAGTTATATGCAGGAACAGAATGCGCGAAAGGAACTGCGTCAGGAAATCAGCGGACAACTGGCCGACAAGGCATTCTTCCTTGAACATCAACTGAACCGAGACCTCTATATGCTGGGTAGTCTGGTCTCGTTTGTTTCCGTTTATCCCGATTTTGAAAGCACGGCGCTTGACCGGTTTACCCGTCAGATTTTCAGACAGAAGTCTCATATCAGAAGTATCGGTATTTCGAAGGGGCTTGAAATCAAATATGTTTATCCGCAGCAGGACAACCAGACGGTTATAGGATTGAGTTATAACGATCTGCCGGGTCAGCTGGCTTCGGTCATAAAGGCCCGGGATACGGGCAGTATTGTGCTGGACGGCCCGAGAATGTCCTATCAGGGTAATATTGTTCTGTTTGTCAGAGGTCCCGTATACAGTGCGCAAAGCAGCGACGGTCAATTGGGGGACGGGTCGGATTTCAAAGGCGTTGTTTCCCTGTTGATTGACGTGGGAAAGCTCTTTGCCGGATCAACGGACCTGTCATCCGGTCATAAATTTCCGGATTTCGACTATGCGGTCAGGGCGCCGGACGGGACAGGCAGCGGCTTTTTCACGGTATATGGCGATGAAAAAA
This sequence comes from Emcibacter sp., assembly GCF_048269205.1. Lineage (GTDB taxonomy): Bacteria > Pseudomonadota > Alphaproteobacteria > Sphingomonadales > Emcibacteraceae > Emcibacter. The sequence continues at coordinate 90,331 of NZ_JBLXJC010000001.1, forward strand.
TTTTCAACCGCACGGACCTCAGGTATGAGATGAACGTGCCGGGGGGGGTATGGGAACTCGCGGCGAAGGTACCCGAGCCGGTGATTTCGACCCGGCCCGGATACTGGATTGTTTGGGTCGGGGGACTGTTTCTGATCATTATTGTTGTGGTTTTCACCATAACCAGAATCCGGCAGATTGAAAACAGGTTTGAAATCCAGGAAAATTTGAGAAAGGCTTTGCTGCAGGCAGAGCAGGCCAGCCGCGCCAAGTCGGAGTTTCTGGCTAATATGTCCCATGAACTCCGGACGCCGCTCAATGCCATTATCGGATTTTCAGATATTCTCAAACAGAGCAGCAAGCTCGAGATCAGTCGGGAAAAGTTTGAGGAATACGCCCGGGACATCAATGAAAGCGGAAGCCATTTGCTGGAAATCATCAATGATATTCTCGACCTTTCGAAGGTGGAGGCCGGAAAGTTTGCGATTCATGAAGAAGTTGTCTGGGTGGAGGAAGTTGCTGAACGTTGTATTCGGCTTTTGGCGGAAAATACGGAAGCCAAGAAAATTCAGATTTCGAGCCAATTCCAGGAAGGGTTTCCGGGCCTCAGAGCGGATGATCGCCTGATGAAGCAGATTCTGATCAATCTGCTGACAAATTCCATCAAGTTCACACCCGAAAAGGGCCGTATTGATATTATTGGAACGTTCCAGGACGACGACGGGGTAATGCTGACAGTGGCGGACACCGGGATCGGTATGTCCGAACATGACATTGCCCGGGCGCTTGAGCCATTCGGACAGGTGGAATCCTACCTGACCCGACATCATCAGGGTACCGGTCTCGGCCTGCCGTTGGTACGGGCGTTTGTCGAGCTTCAGGGCGGGGTTATGTCGATTGACAGCACACCCGGTCAGGGAACCAGCGTACGTATGATATTCCCCCAGGACAGGGTTGTGTCGGATGCGGAATAAATATTAATCGAGTCGGGGAATACGCACGATGGCCGTGGTGCCGATGTGTTTTTCCGATCTCAGTTCAATGGTGCCTTCCAGAAGACAGGTGAATCTGCTGACCAGGGTAAGTCCCAGACCAGTTCCCTCTTTGGTCCGGCTATAGCTGTTGTCGACCTGCATGAAGGGTTCCATTACCTTTTTCAGTTCATCCGGTGTCATGCCCAGGCCGTTGTCCTTGACGGTAATTTCCAGCATATCATCGAGTATTTCCGCCCTGGCGCCGACCCGCCCCCCGGGCAGATTATATTTGATGGCGTTGTTCAGCAGATTGATGATAATCTGCCTGAGAATTCTCATATCAGTGCGAAACTCGATATTCTCGCTGCCAATATCCAGTTCAATATCTTCTTTTTCGGCTATGCTCCTGACGAAATCATGGCATTCCTCCATCATGCAACTCACATGGAAGTCGCCAACGGATAGCTCGATTTTGCCGGCTTCCACCTTGGCCAGGTCAAGAATATCGTTGATCAGGTCCAGCAGGTGCAGCCCGCTTGTGCGAATGGCCTGGATATAATTCTGCTGACGGCCCTCATCAACCGGGATATCGTGCAGGAGCATGAATTCGGCATAGCCGATGACGGCATTGAGCGGTGTCCTGAGCTCATGGGACATGGTGGAGAGGAATTCCGACTTGGCCTGGTTCGCCTCTTCTGCTTTGACAGCAAGCTTCTCTGAATGGTGATACAAATTGAGCAGTTCCTCTTCCACGCTTTTCCGTCTCTCGATTTCCAGTGCGATTTCATTCACGGCTGGCAGCCAGACATAGAGCCCGCAGGTAATGGCAATGATACCCGGCGCATACAGAAAATAGGGGAGCGCAGGGTCGGCGTGCCAGGGGGTGCCGGTGAGAAAGATGAACAGCTGCTGTCCGGGCGGAATCTTTTCCAGATACAGAACCAGGGCTGTCAGCGCATTCATTATGGTGCCGGCAATAAAGAAAAGATATCCCTTGCTCAGATCTCCGAGGGGCGAACGGCGAAGCAGGATGGCAACCGGAACTGATGCGACGGTTAGAAGAAGAACAAGATAGGGGTGCCAGAACTGCTGTAGCAAAAATATACCTCGAATATGACATCGAACCGGCCTGTCGTATGCCTAAGGTATAATTATAAAGTGCTAATGTAATGTTAAGTGGAAATAATCCGATGATTTTCCTGAAGGTGCTGGAATGGTCGGAGAGAGAGGATTCGAACCTCCGGCCCCTACGTCCCGAACGTAGTGCTCTACCAGGCTGAGCTACTCTCCGACTGCGGCATCTGATTTATACGTTAAACTCCTGCCGGTCAAGAGGAAGGATCAATTTTCTGCCAGTCCAGAATAACCTTTCCGGACTGACCCGATCTCATCATGTCAAAACCTGTCTGGAAGTCTTCCACGGGGAAGTGATGCGTGACGATCGGGCCGAGATCAAGACCGCTTTCCAGCATGGCGATCATCTTGTACCAGGTCTCGAACATTTTGCGGCCATAGATGCCATGAATTTCGAGTCCCTTGAAAATAACATGGTTCCAGTCGATGCCGGTTTCTGCCGGTAACAGGCCAAGAAGGGCAACTTTACCGCCATGATTCAGGGTTTCAAGCATGTTATTGAAAGCCTGGGGAACACCAGACATTTCCAGTCCCACATCAAAGCCTTCATGCATATGAAGTGCGGCCATAACCTGTTTCAGGTCCTGACGGGAGACATTGACCGTCCGGGTTGCGCCCATTTTTTTGGCCAGATCAAGTCGAAAATCGTTAACATCGGTGATCACCACATTTCGGGCGCCCACATGACGGGCAATGGCCACGGCCATGATTCCAATCGGCCCGGCGCCGGTGATCAGCACATCTTCGCCAACCAGGTCGAAACTGAGCGCCGTGTGGGTGGCATTGCCGAGAGGGTCGAGAATGGCGCCCATCTCATCGCTGATTTCATCCGGCAAGGGACATATATTGATCGCCGGGACGGAGATATACTCGGCGAAGGCACCCGGCCGGTTGACCCCGATGCCCAGCGTATTGCGGCACAGGTGCCTTTTGCCGGCCCGGCAATTGCGGCAATGACCACAGGTCACATGACCTTCGGCGGATACCCTCTGGCCGATGGACAGTCCCTGGACTTCCGAACCCAGTTCCACAATCTCGCCGGCGAATTCATGGCCCACCTGCATGCCGAGCGGAATGGTTTTCTGTGCCCATTCGTCCCAGTTGTAAATATGGATGTCTGTGCCGCAGATGGCCGTTTTCCGGACCCGGACCAGAACATCATTGTGACCGATCTCCGGTTCCGGAATGTCCTGCATCCAGATACCTTCTTCCGCGTTGCTTTTGACCAGGGCTTTCATGGTCGTACTCCTCTATAAAACACCAAGTTCCCGGCCGATACGGCTGAAGGCATCTACGGCGCGGTCTATTTGTTCTGTGCTGTGGGCGGCGGAAATCTGTGTACGGATCCGGGCTTTCCCCTCCGGCACGACCGGATAGGAAAAACCGATGACAAAAATGCCTTCTTCCAGCAGCCGATCGGCCATTTCGCCGGCAAGGCGTGCATCGCCCAGCATGACAGGCACGATGGGATGATTGGCGCCGGCGAGGGTAAAGCCTGCTTTTTCCATCTTTTCCCGGAAATAGGCGGCATTTGTGTGCACCTTCTCACGCAGGTCGGCGCTTTCCTCCAGAAGGTCTATGACCGTGCAGCTTGTTGCGGCGATGACCGGGGCCAGGGTGTTGGAGAACAGATAAGGCCGTGATCTTTGACGCAGCCAGTCAACAATAACCGCATTGGCGGCGGTATATCCGCCGGAGGCGCCGCCCATGGCCTTCCCCAGGGTGCCGGTCAGGATATCGACCCTGTCGGACAGACCCCAGTATTCCGGTGTGCCGGCGCCGCTCTTCCCCATGAAGCCCACGGCATGACTGTCGTCGACCATGACCATGGCGTCATATTTTTCCGCCAGGTCGCAGATTGCGGGCAGGTTGGCCAGGATACCGTCCATGGAAAAGACACCGTCCGTGGCAATCAGGCGGAAGCGGCGGTCCTGTGCTTTTTTAAGGCAATCTTCCAGAGCCTGCATATCGTTGTTGGCATAGCGGAACCGTTTCGCCTTGCACAGCCGGATACCGTCGATGATGCTGGCATGGTTGAGCGCGTCGGAAATAATGGCGTCCTCTTCGCCAAGAAGAGTCTCGAACAGGCCTGCATTGGCATCGAAACAACTCGGGTACAGGATGACATCTTCGGTGCCGAGGAATTTCGACAGCTTGCCTTCCAGTTCCTTATGCACATCCTGGGTGCCGCAGATGAAGCGGACCGAGGACATGCCGTATCCGTATTTGTCCAGGGCCGCTTTGGCGGCCTCGACAAGACGGTGATCATTGGAGAGGCCAAGATAGTTATTGGCACAGAAATTGATTAAATCCAATTCCCCTTTCCGGGCCACATGCACAATCGACTGCTGCGGGCTGGTAATGATACGTTCGGCCTTGTAAAGACCGGTGTCCTTGAGGGCGGCAATTTCGGCGGAAAGATGATCGATATAGTTTTGGGACATGGCAACAGCACCCTGGACGGTTGAATTTGAAAGCTGTAATTATACCATAATAGCGGAAAATACAATATATTAAAAATATAATATAATATATTGGATTAATCGAGATGTCAGCCGGCAAGTACCACCAGCATGGCCCGGGCTTTTCCTGTGCCGGTATTTTCAATGGCATGGGGAATATCCGCTTCATAGCGGGCTGTGTCGCCGGCCTCGATCTCCTGGTGATGGAGGCCGTTGCTGACCCGGAGGGAGCCTTCAAGGACCGTGATATGTTCCCGGGTCCCTGCCGAATGGGGCTCCGACTCGAGTATACCGCCCGGTTCCAGCCGCATATCATACCATTCCGTATGCGAAACAAGATCAATGGGGCCCAGAATTCTGAGGCTGCATTTGCCGTCCGCACTCTGGATTTCCGGGCACTGGTGGCTTTTCAGCACGGCAATTTCGTGCCGGGTGCCCTGGTCCTGACCCGCACTATCGAGAAGGTCGGCAAGGGCGATGTCCAGCGGCGCAGTCAGGCTCCACAAGGTGGCGACGGTCGGATTGGTCCGGCCCCGTTCGATCTGGGACAGCATGGATTTTGAAACGCCGGACGCTTTGGCAAGCTGTTCCAGCGTCATTTTGCGGGCGGCGCGCAATTCCTTGATCTTGCGGCCGACATCTGGTGGCGAATGTCTGGACATGGGGTGCTCCTGAATTGTTTCCACTATATTGAACAATGGAATGGCTGGGAAGAGGAATCTGTCCCTTTGTCGATGGCTGGATTATTTGTGGTGCATGAGCTCTTCGCTACGCTGGACAATTTCCCGGGTCATCTGCTGCATGAAGCTGATCTTGTCCAGTCCGCGAGGCAACGGCGGGTGGAACTCGGCGACTATTGTGCCGGGGATTTTTCTGAAATTCCGCTTCATCCAGTGCTGACCCGAATTGCTGGCCAGGGTAATCACCGGAATGTCCCGTCCTTCCTGAATATGAAAGGCGCCGCTCTTCAGCCTCCGGCGTTCGCCGATCAGGGTGCGGGTGCCCTCCGGATAGACCAGCAGCGGCAGTTTCCCGTCATGGATAATTTTCGCCACTTGTGGCGTGACCTTGTGGGCCGTGCCGGACTGGCGATCAATGGAAATGACCCCCAGTTTTTTCAGAACATGACCCAGGCCCGGCACCATGAACAGTTCTTTTTTGCCAAGGGCTGTCAGGGTTGGCGCCTGGCTGAAGGCAATGAAGGCATCAATATTGCTCATATGTTTGGCGCACAGGATGAATCCCTTGTCTTTGGGGATATTTTCCTGGCCCCGGATTTCGATTTTGATATTCACCAGATGCTCCAGCATCCAGAACACGACACCGCCCCACCACAGGATCACCCGACGTATGGGACGGTCGGTCCGGCACAGCATCAAGGGCACGAGAATGAAAAGAATTAGCAGGGGGGTTCCCACCCAGAAGAAGGTGTTGAAGAGGATCGAACGTAAATACAGCATTTCCCGGACACGCCACTTTAATATTGTTGCCGCAGTGTAGTCTTTTTTTCTGCCGAATGCAAAAAACGCCGTTTCCGGCTCCTGTTATTGCCGGCTTGCATTATTTGCAGTGACTGCATTTTTTTGGTCCTGCCAGGACAGGTAATAAAACCTGCCGCCGGCCAGCATGGCAGCCAGAATACTGACCAGAATAATCGCTATGAAGAGTCCCTCTGCACCCTGCCCGAAGGGAAAGGCCAGATACCAGCAAAGCGGGATCATGACCACATTGTAGCAGAAAATATATATGAGTGTGGGGATCCAGATGTCCTGTCTTCCTCTCAGGGCATTGCCCATGACGGCCTGTGCCGTATCCAGCAGGAGCATCAGCCCGGCCAGGGCAATAAGCGGCGTTGCCAGGCTGATCAGCAGCGCATCCGAGGAAAACCAGCGGGCCAGGGTTTCGGCATGAAACCACATCAGTATGGAGAGCGGCAGCATGATGGTAACATTGAGAAGCAGGCCGCAGCTTCCGGCAAGCACGAGATCCCGAAAGTCTTTCCGGCCGAGTGCAATGCCTACCCGTACCGCGGTGGCGCCGCCGATCCCGATCCCGATCATAAAGGGCAGGCCGAACAGCTTGATGGTGATGGAGGTTGCGGCCAGGGTGGCCGCACCAAGCCAGCCGGCAAAGACCATCAGGGCGGCAAAGCCCATATGTTCGGCGCCGTTGGTAATGCCGACGGCGTAACCGACCTGGCGTTGCCGCGCCCAGCTTTTCCAGCTGAGATCCGCCTTGTCCCGGATGCCGAAATATGCCGATTCCTTCATGTAGATGATGTAGCCGACAAGGGCAACGCAGAGAAACAGCCGAACCATGGTTGTCGCCCAGGCCGAGCCGACGGCGCCCATGGGGTCGAAGCCGAGATGGCCGAAAACCAGTACCCAGTTCAGGAAGACATTCACCAGGTTGGCGGCAATCATGATGATCAGGCTCGGTAGGGGGCGGCTGATGCTTTCGAGAAAAAAGGTGCTGGCCAGCATCATGGTCAGGAAAGGCATGCCGAGACCCAGCACGAAAATAACTTCCCCGCCACCCCGGGAAATATCCGGCGTCTGTCCCAGCAGAAGCAGTATTTCCTCGCCATACAGGCAGACCAGAAGACTCAGGATGCCCATGCCTGCCGCATGGATCATGCCTCTTTTCCAGATCAGGCCGCTTTCCCGGGGCCTGTCCGCCCCGCAGGCGTTGGAGCTCAGGATCATGACCCCGGACAGCAGGCCGAGGGCAAGAACAATCATGGTGGTTACGGGGATGTCGCCGGCGCTCTGATAGGCAAGTTCCGTCGCATTGACATGACCGACCATCATGGTATCCACCACTCCCATGGTCATGATGCCGATGCGTTGCAGGACGATGGGAAAAGACAGGCGCGTGAGTTCGCTGAGCTGACGGCCCAGCCGCTGTCGCAACCAGTTTTTTTCTTCTGTTTTTGTTATATCCTGCATTGCCGGTTTCCCCAAAAAAGGGGACCACTCTTACGCCGCTTTCCGGTATCTGTCATTAAAAAAATATGCTGTTACAGTATTTTCATCTGACAATTTTCAAGGCGAAAAAGTGCCGTCAGTTTTTCGTTAACCTTTTAGGTCGATAATTGTCAGACAAAATATGGACATGCAGGGATGCAAAAAGCATCCGGCCAATAGTATCAGAAGGATATTGTTATGTCAGATTTCTCCTTAACCGGATTGTTCTCCCCTTTTTCCGGTGCCGATGTGGCTTCCGGTTACAGAAATTTTTACAGTCATCGCCGCCATTCGCAGACAGTAAGTCGCCCTGACCGGGAAGTTGACAAGCTGCCGGTGGAAAGACGGTCTTTCGAAATCAATCTCAGCAAGGTGGGGCGCCATCATCTCCGGTCTGACGTCAGCGCTGACAAGGCGGAAAACGACGGTGAGAAGATCAGGGAGCGTGATTTTCATCCCTTCCGCAACCGTCGACGCCGGTCTGGCCTGGCTTTCTTTGAAAACTTTATGCAAAAAATGCTCAAGGTTTTTGCCATCAAGATTCTGGGGGATTTCCTGACCGCCCTGAAGGGCGGGGCGAGTTTGGATCAACTGGCGCTTGACGAAAGCAAGGCCGACATCGCTGAAGCGACGGAAAATGAAGAGTCTGTGGTGACGAAGCAAGAGACGGAAGCAGGGGAAGGGACAAAGAATACTCCTTCCCTGGTATCGCTCTCCATTTCCGTGGGGTTTCAGATCGATATTACCATCGGACAACAATCCGTGGACGGTAACCTGCTGTCCTCCCAGACCATTGACGCGAAAAACCCTGTTGTTGTTGAGCAGGGAACAGCTGCCGATTTGCTGGCCTGATTGTAAACAAAAAAAGCCCGGCTGTGTGGGCCGGGCAGTCAGGTTCTCAGGCAATTGTGACATCCGGAGGGAGTCACGGGTGGTAAATTCTTTCAGGCAGGGCGGATAGAGTCCCGGCGAATAGTCTCAGGCAAAAACCGTTGTTGACCGGCGCTGGCGCCGCAGGCGACGGCCATGTCTCTTGTTCAGGGGCAGGTTTTTCAGAAGGGGGTTGCCGCTTTTGCTGTTCTTGATCAGGGTCCAGATTTCCATTTTCACTCTCCGTTTTGCGATACGATGTTAAATTTTATATTCGTATTTGCAGGAAGCGTGCCAGTTTTTCTTGAAGTTTATAATGTGCTGAAAAATAAAGGAAAAATGGAAGATCCTGGAATTGTGGTGCTGCCGGAAACCAGAAAAGTTAGTGAATTTCAAAATATAACATTGTGAAATTCACTAACTGTTAGCTAAAATTGTCCTGTGGAATGTTGTCCTGCATCAGCCGCCGAAGAAACTGACGCGGATTCCGTCAAACATATATTGCGTGGCCAGGGCGGCCAGGATCACACCGAGAATCCGTGTGAAGGCGTTGGCGGCGGTATGTCCCACCACTTCCATGATTTTTGTCGACAGCAACAGGATGATGGTTGTGGAGGCGATCACGGTCAGCAGGGCGGTGAGGATAAGTCCCTTTGAGGTCCAGTCTTCGCCCGCCTGTCCCATTAACAGCATAATGGTGGCGATGGCGCCCGGTCCCGACATGAAAGGAATGGCGATCGGAAAGACCGAGATATCTTCTGGTTCGTCCTGCAGGGTATCGTAAAAGTCATCATGTTCCGCTTTTTTCTCACGCCGTTCGGTGCGTTTTTCAAATACCATTTCCATGGCGATCAGAAACAGGAGAAAACCGCCGGCGGTGCGGAAGGCGGCCATGCTGATTCCGAGCAGGCCGAGGAAGCCTTTGCCGACAAAAGCGAAAAACACCAGGATGATCGTTGCCACCAGTGTGGCCCGGAAGACCATTTTCCGTTTATAGGCGGCGTCCTGCCCGGATGTCATCACGGCAAAAATAGGGGCGATTCCCGGCGGATCAATGACCACAAACAGGGTCACAAAACTCGTGATAAACAATTCATACATTTATGGATCCCCTCAGATCTCTGTTGATTCAGCTTTTTTATCTAATGATATTTTCTCATATTTGCCGGGCGGAAATTGCTCTCTGACCATGGCTTGAAAGCTGCGGCTGACGGGAATGACCAGACCGTTGCTCATGACCAGGGAGAGTTTGCGACCGTCCCGTTCCAGATTTTTGACCGACCGGTTGGCCACCCACCATGAGCGATGGACCTGAAGTCCGTCATAATCTTCCAGCTCGCTTATGGCATCTTTCATACGATGCAGCAACATATGCTCCCCCTTTTCTGTATAGACGCGCAGGTAATGGTCTTCCATACCAATACAAATCAAATCACGCCCCAGCGCCGGCGGCAATCGATCCAGAAACAGGCGGCCAGGTTCCGGTAATTCGGCCGAATGAGGGGTTTTGGCTCTTTCCAGTACTTTTTTTGTCCGCCGGGTAAATTCGTTACGGACCTGGCTGGCGGCGGTAACTGTCAGGCCGATAACAAGGACCAAGGGATAAAGGTTTAAAAAATCGTCCGGATTATTCGGAGCATCATCATGAAAAATAATAATATTGGCCAGTTGGACCACAAAGGTCATGGGAATGGCGGCGAAGGGCGACATAAAAACATATCCCAGCAGGATCGGGATGTTTTTTGCCCCGGCGATGACGCCGGCGATAATCATAAAGGGAAGGTAAACCGCATATCCTGCCAGGCAAGTGCAAAGCCAGAAGGTGAGGCTTGTCGTCAGATCCTTCTCATAGGTGCCGAAGGGTCCCAGAATGCCAAGCAGTATGCCAGCGCTGGCGATAATCCCGATATCTTTCAGGTCTGGACGATGTTCCCGAAGGCTACCCTGCCAGTGTCCTTTATGCATCAATGCTGTCCCGTTTGCGCATCGCCAGTTGGATACCCTTTGTTTCCGGGTCGATTCACGAAACAACCTGCCTGTTTCACGTATCCCCCTTTGTTGTCCCTAGAGGCTCGAGATATGCATGTCTCAGAGCCAAGATACTGAATTGTGAACGGAAACAAAATGAAAAATATCATGACATTAATGTGCGCGACCGCGTTTTTGGTGGGCGCTGTGACCTCAGTGGCAAGTTCAGCTGAACTTCGGGTCGAGGTCGAGGGGCTTAAGGAAAGCAAAGGCCGGCTTTATGCCCAGCTCTTTCAGGGTGCTGATAATTATGCCGTGGGCAATCCCTATGCGGGGACCATGACGGAAGTCACCGGGAATGATTTGGGTTTTTCTTTTTCCGGTCTCAAGCCCGGCGCCTATGCGGTTCGTCTTTATCTGGATGAAAACGGTAACGGCAAAATGGACAACAATCTGTTCGGTATTCCGACGGAAAAATTCGGCTTTTCCAATAAAGCCATGGCCAATTACGGCCCGCCGTCTTTTGAGGATATGAAAGTGACAGTGGGGCCAGACGACATTCTGGTGAAAACTATAGTAATTCTGCAATAGGAGTAATGATGATGGATAGACGACTTTTTCTCCAGCAAGCCGGCATTCTTGGACTGACCGCCGCCCTTCCCCAGCCGCTCTGGGCTCTTGTGGAGGACAATCTTTCGGTGCAGCAGGCTTTTCACAAATCACTGCAGAAAAACCCCTGGCTGCTTGGCCACGCAAATGTGGAACAGGAACGAGATGTCCATGAGTTGAAGCTGGAAGGAAAAATCCCGGAGGGTTTCGAGGGAACTTTTTATCGCAACGGACCTGCGCTGCAGGAGCGCGGGGGAATCCGCTATGCTCACCTCTTTGAAGGGGATGGTATGATCCGGGCATTTCGGTTTGGGGGCGGAAAAGTTTCCTACCGGGACCGGTTTGTGAAAACCCCTAAATTTATCCAGGAAGAAAAAGCCGGGCGGTTTCTCTATGACGGGTCGGGCACGGATATTCCGGACAGTCTGGGGGTTGGAAGTCCCGATGCGACCAATGTGGCCAATACCAGCATTCTGCCGGTGGGCAATGATATCTGGGCCTTGTGGGAAGGCGGGTCCGCGACCCGGTTGGCCGCGGATAGCCTGGATACAAAGGGATTTGTCGCGTTGGGTGAGGGATTACAAGGTATGCCCTTTTCCGCCCATCCGAAAGTTGATCCCAATGGCGATATCTGGAATGTGGGGCTGGATAACAATCGCGGCCGGGCGGTGATCTATCATTTGTCGTCCGCGGGTCAACTAAAAAAAGTCGCCGTAGTGCCGACGGGATATCATTCGATGCTGCATGATTTCCTGGTCACGGAGAAGCACGTTCTGTTGATTTTGCCCTCTCTGGATATGGGGGGCAAGGGTTTCGGATTTTTTGGCAGGATGAATTTCCGGGCTGACCAGCCGGTACGCCTGATGGTGCTGGACAAGAACGATTTGACGGTAAAGCGCCAGCATGACCTGCCGCCGGGCTTCATGTTTCATTTTGGTAATGCCTGGGAAGAAAAGGACGGTACCATCCATTTTGATTGCTGCCGTTACGAAAATCTGGATGTGATGACCGAACTCGCCGAACTGATGCGGGGCGAGATCAGGGACCCGCAGTTGCAGTCGGAGGCTGTATTTTACCAGATATCTCCGACCGGCAAGGTGACGGAAACCCGCACCCCGGGCCAGGCTGAATTCCCGCGCCTCTATCCACGACTGACGGGTCTGAAGAACAAGTCAATTTATCATGCCGGATCCGCCAATACCCCGCACTGGATGAATACAATTCGCCGCCTGGAACCCGAAAGTGGCAAAACAGAGAGCTATTCTTACGGAGACGGATTCCTTGTGGAAGAACATATTGTGGTGGAAGGACGTGACAGGAACACACAGGCTGGTGGCTGGCTTGTCGGTACCGCGCTACATTGGCCCACAAAAAGAAGCTGCGTCAGTATTTTTGAAGCGGAGAACTTGTCTGCTGGCCCGGTGGCCCGGGCCTGGCTCGACTTCCCCATCAGCCTGGGGTTCCATGGCAATTTTGCCCGCGCTTGATGGCGCCTGAGGAGGGGAGAACCGGATTAAACTTCCGGCTCTTCGATCCCTGCCTGGCGACAGGCGGCAGTCACGGTATTTTTCAGAAGGCAGGCAATCGTCATGGGGCCAACACCCCCCGGCACCGGCGTGATGGCGCCCGCACGTTCGGCGGCGGCCGCAAATTCCACATCGCCGACAATGCGGCTTTTGCCATCCTCTTTCGGGACCCTGTTGATGCCCACGTCGATGACAGTGGCGCCCGGTTTGATCCAGTCGCCCTTGATGATTTCCGGACGCCCCACTGCGGCCACCACAATATCGGCGCGGCCGACGACTTCCGGCAGGTTTTTTGTGCGGCTATGGGCGATGGTCACGGTACAGCTTTCATTGAGGAGAAGCTGGGCCATGGGCTTGCCGACAATATTGGACCGGCCCACCACCACCGCATCAAGTCCGCTCATGTCACCAAGCCGGTCTTGCAGCATCAAAAGGCAGCCAAGCGGCGTACAGGGCACGATGGCATCGCCACCGGTGGCCAACAGGCCGGAATTGATGACGTGGAAGCCGTCCACATCCTTGGCCGGACTGATGGCGTCAATCACGGCGCTTTCGTTGATATGTTTCGGCAGCGGCAGCTGGACCAGAATGCCGTTGACGGCGGGATCATTGTTCAGCTTGTCCACCAGGGCCAGGAGATCCTTTTCCGAGGTATTCTCGGGCAAAACATGCTCAAAGCTGTTCATGCCGGCTTCCAGCGTGGACTTGTTTTTGTTACGCACATAAATCTGGCTGGCGGGGTCTTCGCCAACAATAACCACGGCCAGGCCCGGTGTGATATTGTGTTTGTCCTTGAGGATGGCCACCTGCCCGGTGATATTTTCTCTTAATCTCGCCGCGAAGGCCTTGCCGTCGATAATGTCTGCAGTCACTGGGATCGGTCCTTTATCCATCTGGTTATCAGATTACAGAGTTCGTCGGGGTCGCCCGAAATTTCAATCTGTTTATTGCGGTTTGTGGCCCCGGATGCAACCGAAAACTGCCCGGCTGGAATCCTCAATTCCCTGGCCAGCATTTTTATCAGCGCTTTGTTGGCCTTGCCCTTTTCCGGCACGGTAGTGACTTTTGCCCGCAGCACAGGTCGTCCGTCCGCACCTGTTTCCATCTGTCCGATCTCGTTTCTGGAGGCGCCGGGGCTGAGCCTGACGGCAAAATGGACCGAGGCCGGGCCTTTCCGGAGCATGGAGATCACATCATCAGGGGCATAAGGATGTCCCGCAAGATGAAAACCTTCAGGACCTGAAGCAGGATGATCAGGATAATCGGTGAAATATCCACGCCACCCAGGTCTGGCATCAACCTGCGTATGGGACGGAGCGCCGGTTCGGTAATCTGGTGCAGCATGTAGGAAACATTATAGACAAACTGGTTATGGGTATTGATAACGCCGAAAGCCACCAGCCAGCTAATGACAGCGCTGATAATGATGGCCCAGATATAAAGGGTGAAAACAGTATCAACCAGAAAATACAATGCGCTCATATCAAGTCCCGTCAGCCGATCAAAAACAACAGTTCGTTAATAAATAGGAGCGTTCCTTTGCCCATGCAACCATTTGTTGGGAAAACATACGTTTTTCAAGGGGTTGTTACTAGGCAAAATCGCCCTATTGGCAGTGATTCAGGGCTGTGATACCGTCAAATCCTAACGGATTATTAACGATTCGATCCTAAACTGCAGGTGTTGAATTGCGCCCGGATGGCGGGTGAAGGGAAAGAATGGCCGGATATGTCGAATTTTTCGATTGTCTCTTTTGATACGTCATTATTGGCGAATTACTATGGTGCGAAGACCAATCTTCGCGTCACTTCCGCCCTGTCTTCCGCCAACTTCAGCACCTCCTCAGGACCGCGGGCGACCGACATTACAACCCCGTGGGATACCGCGGATGAACGTTCCCTCAGCGCCCGTTACAATGAAGTAAGGGACAAACGCAGTTTCATCAACCTGTCTGATGATGAAGTGCAGCTTGCAGGTAGTGACCAGGATGCAAAAGCCCTTTTCGCCCTGTATACGGCGCTGGAAGACCTGAAGACCATTGCTGAATATGCGGCTGCTGATACGACTTCTTCCTCGCTTCTGGAAAAGATCGGTGCAAAATACAGTGAAGGTATGATTGAGGTTCAGGAATATCTTCAGGGCCTCGAACTGGAGAAGCTGACCCTGTTCGCCGGTGAAAAGAAAGCCAATGCCACTACAGAGGTTACCCTCGGCAAGAATACCTATGAATATACCTCTCCCGTCTCCTTTATCGGAACCAAATATTCGGCGATCCCGGGTCTGAATGGAGACGAGGTTTTTACCATAACGGTTGGCGATGGGACCGAAAGTGACGACATTGTGATAGACTTGTCCCAGATCAGCGGGACCGTCAGTATGACAAGTTTGACGAATTATATTAACGGTCAGATTGGGTCCCTCACTAAATTGAACGGCGAGGGCGAAGAAGTCCCGAAATATGACACCGAGTTTAAAATTGAGGAAGTTGAAGACGGCAGGTTTTCCCTGATGATTGACGGGGGCATAGGGGAATCTGTCGCTTTTTCCGCAGCGGTATCCGATCCGACGGTTTATCTTGTGGGGAACACCAGCAAGGGAAGTAGCGGGACCGATACCGCCTCCATTACAAAGCTTAAAGACAATGGAACTTCCGGCAATATCCTGTCGATGACAAATCATGCCGCGACCGACTCGGAAAATCCGCTGCATGAAATCAAGGATGCCGACGGAGAACTGGTTGAACAGGACCCGATTGCCGAACAGACCACAGCTTCGGCTTCTGCGATGGATAGTCAGGGGAACCTCTACGTGCTTGGTACGACGGTGGGGGACCTTGGCTCAAATATCAATGTTGCAGAGACTTCGGACGTCTATCTGAGCAAGTTTGATTCAGTCGGCAATCTGGTCTGGTCGCGCTTGGTGGGAGCAACAGATACGGCAGAGGCCTTTGATATCGCCATTGATGGTGAGGATAACGTGGTTATCGCCGGACAGATTGACAGCGAACTGGAAGACCTGGATATTTTTTCCGGCAAGGATAGTTTTGTCATCAAGTATGACGATAGGGGGACCGAACTCTGGACGCAGCAACTCGATTCAGCAGGGACGGATTCTCCTGCTTCGCTCGCCATCGATGCCAGTGGCAATGTTTATGTCACCGGTGAAATCAGTGGCGCCTACAATGGTAGCGTGACGGCCGGTGGCGGCCAGGACGCTTATGTTATGCAGCTTGACAGCACCACGGGAGCGGTTGCTCAGGTCGCCCAGTTTGGCGGCGCGGGAACCGAAACCGGCCAGGCCATCGCCATTGATGCGGACGGGAATGTTCTGGTAGCTTCCGAGGAAGACGGACAGGCCGTCATCCGGACCTTCGATGCGAACGATCTTTCCAGCCAGCTGTCCAGCCATGTGGTAGGTGATCTTGCCGGTGGCGAGATATCCGATATTGTGATTGACGGCGGCAGTGTTTATCTGGCGGGCACCTCTTCATCCGCCTCTTTTAGCGGCGGCGGTGCAGTGGTCGCAGCCAACAGCGGCGGTCGGGACGGTTTTGTGATTTCCCTGGCCAACAGTGCCGGCAATCTGTCCGCAAACTGGACAACTTTCCTCGGTACGGGGGCGACTGATTCCATCGAAGACCTTACCGTGGCAAATGGTTCTATTTTTGTGGCCGGTACCACCGGCGGCGCCCTGCCGGGTGATACCAAGTCGGGCTATACAGATGCCTTTGCGGCAAAGATCAATGGAAGCACAGGCGCAACGGACTGGGTCCAGCAGGTCGGAGCCGCCGAAAGTTTGTCGGCCGGAGTCGGCATTGGGTTCTCTTCAACAGGCTCCTCCGTGTTGAACTGGCTGGGATTGCCAACTGGAGAGGTTGGCTTTAAGGAAACCCGGGATATTGAAACCCAGACCACGGCCGCTAAGGGTGATTATTTCTATATTTCCGTGAACGACAGAACGCCCCTTAAGATAAAGATTATGGAAGGGGATGATTTCTATGATCTTGCCGAACGCATCAATAAACGGTCGTTTCGTTATCTCAATGCATCCGTGACAACCGGTGACGGCGGACAGCGGCTGAAGATTGCCACAAAAAACGGTGGAACAGTTGAGTTAATCTCTGGAGAAGGATCGCAGGATGCCCTGCGCAAATTGGGGCTGGAGCCGACGAAGGTTCTGTCTTCCGAAGAACTTTTCGACATTGGTGAAGATACGGCCGGAACCGACCCGAATGACCTGGGCGGGGCTTTTGGTCTCGAAATCAAGGACCTGACGCAGATTCGTTCAAAGCAGGAAGCGGAATATATTGCGAACCAGCTGACAAATGCACTGACAACAGTCAGCCGCGCCTACCGTTCCATGTTTTATGATCCCGTAAAGGCGGCGATCCTAAAGGACTCCCAGGCAGCAGGCAATGGCCAGGTGCCGGCCCACCTCACAGCCAAGATTGCCAATTACCAGGCCGGTCTCAACCGCCTTCTTGCCGGCTCCGGATCTTCGGGCGCCGGAGTCCTGTTCTGATTTTTTTCGTCTTGCTGGAAACTGCATAAAAAGATGGCCCCGTTCGGGGCCATTAAAGATCAAATATTTAAGGCAGAGAGAGGCGGAAACAGGTGCTAGGTCCGTTGGGGGGTCGGAAAATGTGCTGTCTCCGCCACTGCTCCAGAGGCATATAATATATTAGCAAATACCGTGCCAAATGTAATAATCCCGGGATTCTGCCGTTTGGGAGGATCGTTGACCTCGTAAAGCCTGTTTCTTTTGCAAATATCATTGCAAATTGCAAAAATAAATTTACACACTCTTATATTGCAAAAGTCTTATAAGCATATATTAACGGCTTGCATACTTTTACGGCGTAAGTTGTAATTCTGATACACTTTGATTTCATGGATACTTGAATGTCGCTTAGGATCATGTCTAGATTCATTCTCCTGCTTTTTTTCGCTGTTGCGGTCCCTTTTTCAGGAATTGCAGAGGAGAAAAAGGGCGAGGGCCAGCAGCTTGGCGAGGAAGTCTATGTTCCGGTTTCCCCGGTCATTATAACCATGTTCAGCCGGGGCCGGCCGGGCGGGGTACTGACTGTGAGTTCTCAGCTCAAAATTACCGATCCGGAAAAGCGGATGGACGCCAGCAAGCAGATGCGCCGGCTTGTCAGCGCCTATACCCAGGAAACCAATCGCCTGGCGTTAAAATATTTTGATATCAACGAGCCAATAAATGTTGCATTATTAAGCAGGGTGTATCAGCGCGCGACCAATCGGGTGCTGAAGCACAAAGAGGCACAAGTATTGATTTCCAATGTGGTTGTTCAGAAACGGTGAGCACACCGCTGGCGGGAATCATGGACCATGGGGGTCGCACTATGAACCAGAATGCGAGTAAGCTGGATACGGATCAGCTTGAGGTGATGCTCAGTGGTGTCAGCCAGGCACAGGTCAATCCGATTGTCGAGGAATTGTTCCGCGATTTTTCGGAGCGGCGCGAGGCCCTTGCCGGGGCCATCGAGACGGGAGACTATACTGCCTGCCGACTTCAGGCGCATAGTCTCAAGGCGCTCAGTCAGACATTTGGTTTCGAGGCATTGTATCAATTGGCCAGAAAGCTTGAAGAAGCCTGCCGAATAAGCGATGATACTGAAATCAGGGAAATTGCTGCAGGTGTGTTTGACCTGATGAGTACTTCCCGACAGGCGCTGAGTGTCTATCTTGAAGAAAAGAAGAGCCTGACAAAGTCAGATAACGCCTGATCCTCCCCGGATTCAGGTTTGGCGCGGACCGGTGTCCCGGACCGTATATAAGATCTTTTGCACCGATCGAAAACAAACGACCGTTTCATAGTTGATGCCGGCCTGTTTTTTGTATAATATCTGTGATGAACCGGGCAGCAGAGGGATTAGTGTCGACATCCTTTTATTCTCAAATTGGGATATTAAGAGAAACAAGGACCGGCGCCGCGCACTGGGAGTGTCTGTAATCAGTCATGTCGCGGAAATCCTGTTATTAGTTGCCCCTTCAACCAAGTAGCGGGTCAATCTAACAATAAATGGGAGGATACATGTCCTATCTGAAATTACTTAAGAATACCTCAGCTCTTATTTCCACTTCCGTTCTGATGACAGGCTTGCAAATGGCGCAGGCCCAGGAAGAAGATGCCATTGTTCTGGAAGAAATTGTCGTAACATCTCAATATCGTGAACAGAGCCTGAGTGACGTGCCGATTTCCGTCAATGTGGTCAGCGGCGCAAAGCTGGAAGAGCAATCCATTGAACGGATGGCCGATCTGCAGTTTGCTGTCCCCAACTTCACCATGGCGGAAAGCGGCATTGGCACCAATGTGTTCATGCGCGGTATCGGCTCCGGTAACAACCAGGGCTTTGAACAGTCCGTGGGTGTCTATGTGGACGGAATCCATCATGGACGCGCCCAGCAGACCAGACAGCCGTTCCTGGATCTGGCGCGGGTCGAGGTTCTGCGCGGTCCGCAGTCCATCTTGTTCGGCAAGAACAGCGTGGCCGGCGCCCTCAACATGACGACGGCAAAGCCGACCGAGGAATTCGAAGGCTATGTCAGCGGCGCTTATGAGTTCGTGGATGTGGCCAAGGAGGTCACCGCCGTATTGTCCGGTCCCCTGTCCGATACCATGCGGGCCAGGATTGCCGGCCGGTACCATGACAAGGACGGCTATATTGACAACCTGACTCTTGACCGCAAGGAACCACAGCAGGAAGACTGGGCGGTGCGCGGTATTCTGGAATGGGATATGTCCGAGGACCTGACCGCCACCTTCAAGGTGGAGCGCAGCGCCTTTGATGTGGTGGGACGCAATATTGAAATTGCCAATGAACTGCCCGCGGAAGCAGAGCTTGCTCCAGGGGTGCCAAATGCTTTTGCCGGTCTATATTATTCGCAGATTCTGGTCGGTGCCTTTGGTCAGGATCCTTCAGTGCTGAATAACACGCTGGATGGTCAGCGCAGCGCCAATGGTGACTGGAGTAATAATGACGCCACCGAAGCGGTCATGACCCTCAATTATGCCATCGGCGATCATATGCTGGAAAGTGTCACCGGTTATTCAAAATTCAAATATGACGAAGTCTGTGACTGTGATTTTACCGGGGCTAACGTCTTTTCCCTGCCGATCCAGGAAGAATATAAGCAATTTTCCCAGGAAATTCGCCTGACTTCCCCGGGCGGGGAAACCATCGATTATATTGTTGGTGCTTATTTCCAAACCAGCGACCATGATTTCAGCGATGATTTCACTTTGGATCAGAATTCTGTCCTCGTGCCTGCTCTGAATGGTAATCCGGCCCTGGCTGGTTTTGCACCATTGTTCGGCGCTCTGGGTGTGACCGGCGCAGGTGATCTCCTGTCCGACACCATCACCCAGCGCGAGGCCCACGTGGATGCGGATGTCTATTCCGCCTTTGCCCAGCTGACCTGGAATATTAATGAACAATTCTCCCTGCAACTGGGGGGACGAATTACTCATGAGAAGAAAAGTGGTGATAAAGATATTTGGGTGACAAATATCGACGGTTCTGAACTTACCGGCGCCAAGCAAATTGCACCGGATTTCAGTGGCCTGGTATTTGACCTTGCGGCTTCCAACAGGGTTGCCGGAAATTTGGAAGAGGTCTTGACTCCCCTTGTAGGTCCGGCTTTCGCTGCAGGCCTGGCGGCCGGCTTTGACCCGGTGTTCCTCGGACAGGCTGCTTACTTGGGAGATTACCCGGTGACCGGCGAGCGTAGCGAAACCAAGTTTACGCCTGATATCAAGTTGCAATATCGCCCGAATGACGATGTCATGCTCTATGCCAGCTTCGCTACCGGCAGCAAATCCGGCGGCTATGATTTTCGCTCCAACTTCAAATCCTTCTATGTAGATATGGAAGATGCCTTTGAGTTTGAGGATGAGAAAGCCACCAACTATGAAGTTGGCGGCAAGCTGACCCTTGCGGACGGGGCGGCTGAATTGAACTTTGCCGGTTTCTATACCGAGTATGAAGATCTCCAGGTCTCTATTTTTGACGGCAAGCTCGGCTTTAACGTCGGCAACGCCGGTCAGGCAGAGGCCCTGGGCTTCGAGCTGGATGGCCGCTGGCAGGTTGCGGAAGGTTTGACACTCTCCGGCTCTCTGGCCTATCTGGATTTCGAGTTTACGGATTATCCTAACGGACAGTGTTATTTCGGACAGACACCATTTGGTCCTGCAGCAGCTGACGGATTATGTGACTATACAGGAGAAACCAACCAGTTGGCGTCCGAATGGCAGGGATCAGTCGGAATCGATCACACCATGGATTTGACTGACGCTTTGGTGCTAAACACTAATGTGAACATGTTCTTTACGAGTGAATATCATGCCTCGGCCAACTTGAATCCAAATTTGGTTCAGGATGGCTTTGCCAAGCTTAATGCCCGTATCGCCCTGACTGATCCGGACGGTACCTGGGAACTGGCGGTGCTTGGCCAGAACCTGACCGATAAGAAAACCCAGCTGTTCGGTGGCGAATCTCCTCTGGCCGGGAGCACATTTAGGGCTCAGTCCACCTATATCTTCCTGAGTCAGGGCCGTACCATTATGGTCCAGGGCACCTATAACTTCTAGGGTTCCCGGAACTGAACAAGAAAAGGCGGGATATTTCCCGCCTTTTTTATTGTCTTTAATTAAGATGTTTCTAGTGGGCTTCATCCCAGTTGTCGCCCACGCCGCAATCGACGATCAGCGGCACGGAGATCTCCATCGCCGGCAGGGCGGCCTGTTCCATAATTTCCTTTACCACCGGGATGGTTTCATCGATTTCCCCTTCGGGGACCTCAAAGACCAGTTCGTCATGGACCTGCAACAGCATTCTGGCGTTCAGCTTTGCCTTTTTCAATGCTTCCGGCATGCGGATCATGGCCCGGCGGATGATGTCGGCGGCCGATCCCTGAAGGGGCGCATTAATGGCGGCCCGCTCGCCAAAGGCCCGGCGCATGCCGTTCTTGTCATTGATGCTGCTGATATGGCACTTGCGGCCGAAAACAGTCTCCACATATCCGTGCTTGCGGCAAAAGTCCTTGGTATCCTCCATATAGGAGCGGATACCGGGGAACTTCTCGAAATAGGCGTCGATGTAATCCTTGGCTTCGCCCTTGGAAATGCCAAGCTGACGGGCAAGCCCGAAGGCGCTGATACCATAGATGATGCCGAAGTTGATGGCCTTGGCCCGGCGCCGGACGATCGGGTCCATGCCTTTGATCGGCACACCGAACACCTCGCTGGCGGTGAGTGCGTGAATATCGATCCCATCGTTGAAGGCATCCTTGAGGCTTTGCATCCCGGCAACATGAGCCAATAGCCGGAGTTCGATCTGGCTATAGTCGGCGGCCAGGAACTTGTGTCCTTCCTTAGGAATGAAGGCCTGGCGAATCTTGCGGCCCTCTTCCGTCCTGATCGGGATATTCTGCAGGTTCGGATCGTTGGAACTCAGGCGTCCCGTGGTCGTGGACGCCAGTGAATAGCTGGTATGAATACGTCCCGTGACCGGGTCGATCTGGGTTTGCAGGGCGTCGGTATAGGTGCTTTTCAGTTTGGCCAGTTGCCGCCAGTCAAGAACACGTTCCGGCAGTTCATGACCCTCTACGGCGAGTTTTTCCAGAACATCCGCACCGGTACCCCAGGCGCCGGTCTTGCTTTTCTTGCCGCCCTCGAAGCCCATTTCATCAAACAGGATCTCACCCAATTGTTTCGGTGACGCAATATTAAATTCCCGCCCGGCAAGCTTGTGAATTTCCTTTTCCAGCACGGCCAGCCGTTCGGCAAAATCATTGGACAGGCGGTTCAGGGTCTGCCGGTCCACAAGAATGCCTTCCTTTTCCATATTGGCGAGGACGGGCACCATGGGCCGCTCAAGGGTCTCGTAAACCTTGACCATATGCTCATGCACCAGTCTCGGTTTAAGGATCCGGTGCAGGCGGCCGGTAATGTCCGCATCTTCGGCCGCATAATCGGTCGCTTTGTCAAGGGGCACCTTGTCAAAGGTGATCTGCTTTTTGCCGGTACCGCAGACTTCCTTGAAGGGAATGGTTTTATGGCCCAGATGCAGTTCCGACAGTTCATCCATGCCGTGGCCGTTGCGGCCGGCATCCAGGGCATAGGACATCAGCATGGTGTCGTCCAGCGGATGAATGTGAATACCGTGCTTGGCCAGGATCAGATAATCATATTTGATATTCTGGCCGATTTTCAGAACAGCCGGATTTTCCAGCAATGGCTTGAGAAGGTCCAGCGCTTCCTTGAAATCAATTTGTTCCGGACCCGTATCATCACCCAGATCCAGTTCTCCGTCATTGCCGGACACATGTCCAAGCGGGATATAACAGGCCCTGCCGCTCTCCACACTGAGGGAGACCCCCACCAGTTTTGCCCGCATGGCATCCAGCGAGGTGGTTTCCGTATCAACGGCCACCTGGCGGGATCGTTCCGCTAGCGTAATCCATTTTTTCAGGGATTCTATATCTGTTACGGACTCGTAATTTTCTTCACCCGGTGCCGGTTCCGCGGTCGGTGAGGCTGCGGCAGGATCGCTGTTTCCCATGAAGGACAGGATCTTGGTCTGCAGGGACCGGAACTCCATGTCTTCCAGGAACGGCATTACCGAGTCGGCGTCAATGTCCTTCACCCGGAAGCTGTCCAGATCCGGCAAATCCGGTACGTCCCGCTTCAGGGTCACCAGATCCCGGCTGATGCGGGCCAGTTCTGCATTTTCCAGAAGTTTTTCCCGCCGCTTGGGTTGCTTGATTTCACCTGCCCGCTCAAGCAGTTCATCCAGGGTGCCATATTCATCCAGAAGCTGGGCGGCGGTTTTGACCCCAATACCGGGCACACCGGGAACATTATCGGCGCTGTCACCGGCCAGGGCCTGAATCTCGACAACTTTGTCGGGACCGTGGCCGAATTTTTCAATCACCTGCTCGACCCCGATTTCCTTGTTCTTCATGCTGTCAAACAGGAAAACCTTGTCGGTGATCAGTTGCATCAGGTCTTTGTCGGAAGACACGATGCTGACCTCAAATCCCTTTTTTTCCGCTTCGGTGGCATAGGTGGCGATGATGTCATCCGCTTCATAGCCGTCGCTGTCTATGGCGGGGACATTAAAGGCTTTTACCGCTTCCCGGATCAGCGGAAACTGGGGAACAAGGTCTTCGGGTGCCGGCGGCCGGTGCGCCTTGTAGTCGGGATAGATGTCATTGCGGAAGGTTTTGCGTCCGGCATCAAATATGACCGCCAGGTGAGTCGGCCGTTCGTTGTCGTCCAGGTCCTTCAACAGCTTGAACAGCATGTTGCAGAAGCCCATGACCGCATTGACCGGTGTGCCGTCATGCCGGGTCAGCGGCGGCAGGGCGTGGTAGGCGCGAAAAATAAAACCCGATCCATCGACCAGATAAAGATGCTCGGGTTTTTGATCTGCCATTAATTGTCCCTGTCGGAGAAAGTGATGTGTATCAGTGCGGCCGATTTAGCTTTTCAGCACATATTCCCGGCTGCAATAGGGGCAGACAACATTGGTCTTGCTGCCCATTTCCAGAAAAACCTGGGGGTGGCCGAGGGCGCCGCCGCCACCGTTGCAGGCAACGCGTTTCTTGTCGGTCTCGATGATTTCATGGGCAGTTGCCGGGTTTGAGGCAGCGGCCTGTGTCTGTTCAGTCATGAAAGGGCTCCGTCCGTGAATTCCTTAGTGATGGCAACCGGTTCAGTCCGCGGGGCCGGGAAATCCGGAAAGATTTCTCATTGACCGCCGGAAGGCCGGATGCTACCGATATCTGTTCGTATCAGAATTAACGTTCAGCGGTACATTTAACAAGAGATTTTTAGCCTCCGGGGCCGTGAATCTCTGTAAAATTTGAATTTCGGGATTGCGCCTTTTGTCAGTTCAAAATCCACATTCAGAAACTTTTGCCGATGCAGCGATTGAAATCCGCGGCCTTGAAAAAACCTATGCAGGCGGCAAGCAGGCCCTTAAGGGTATCGATCTGACCATACCCCGGGGATCTATTTTCGGGCTTCTGGGGCCCAATGGCGCCGGCAAATCCACCACCATCAACATCCTTGCCGGCCTGGTCCGCAAGACGGCCGGCAGCGCCCGGATCTGGGGCTTTGATATTGATGAACATCCCCGCAACGCCAAGGCGTCCATCGGTATCGTCCCCCAGGAAGTCTATTTTGACGCCTTCTTCACGCCGCGGGAGATGCTGGAGTTCCAGGCCGGATATTACAACATTCCCGCTGCACAGCGCCGCAGTGACGAGATTCTTGAAATCCTCCATCTGTCGGACAAGGCCAATGTCTATTCCCGAACCCTGTCCGGCGGCATGAAGCGCCGGCTTCTGGTGGGCAAGGCCATGGTTCACAGCCCGCCGATCCTGGTGCTGGACGAACCCACGGCCGGTGTGGATGTGGAATTGCGCCAGCAGCTCTGGGAATATGTGCGCGAGTTGCATGAAAGCGGTGTGACCATTGTTCTGACCACCCATTATCTGGAGGAAGCGGAAGAACTGTGCGACCAGATCGCCATCATCAACCAGGGAGAACTGGTTACCTGCGATACGACACCGAATCTGCTCAGGCAGCTGGACGAAAAACTTCTGATTATCCGGCCGACGCAAGCTCTTTCAGCCATACCGCCCTCTTTCGCCGATCTGAATGCGTCGCTCAATGATGAAGGGGAGTTGCTGATCCATTTCAGTCCAAGTAGCATAACCGTCGGGCAGATCCTGGAACGGGCGCACCGGGACAATATTGGAATCAGTGATCTTTCCACCCGGGAAAGCGATCTCGAGGACATATTCCTGCAGCTGACCCGGGCCCGGCAGGCCGAAGACTAGGCGCCGGGCGGTGGAAGGATTCAGGGGGAAAACGGTCAAAGGACTGATAAATGTCTAAGGAAAAATTTGAATTTGATGTGCTGGTGATCGGCAGCGGAGCGGCCGGTCTGACGCTTGCACTCAAGGCTGCGGACAAGGCCCGTGTGGCGGTTCTGTCAAAATCGAAGCTGAGCGACGGCAGCACCAGCTGGGCCCAGGGCGGTATTGCCGCCGTCCAGCATGACAAGGATACGCTGGAATCTCATATCGAGGACACCATGGTGGCCGGGGCTGGACTCTGCCACCGGGATGCGGTCTCCTATATTGTCGAGCGCGGCCCCAAAGCCATCAACTGGCTTGTGGAGCAGGGTGTTGAATTTACGCGGCGGGAAAATAACGGCAAGGGCCGCGATACTTTCATGGAACGGGAATTTCACCTGACCCAGGAAGGCGGGCACTCCCATCGGCGCATCCTGCACTCGGCGGATGCCACGGGCAAGGAAATCCAGATGTCCCTCGAGGAACAGGCCCGGGCCCATCCAAATATTACCCTGTTTGAAAATCATGTGGCGGTGGATCTTGTCAGTGACAAGAATCCGGATCCCAGCCTGCGGAAATGTATCGGCGCCTATATCCTGGACACCGACAGAGGTCTTGTGGATGTATTCCAGGCCAAAACAACGGTGCTGGCCACCGGCGGCGCCAGCCGGGTGTATCTCTATACCTCCAATCCGGACGGGTCCACCGGCGACGGTATTGCCCTGGCCTGGCGCTTCGGCTGCCGTGTCGCCAATATGGAATTCAACCAGTTCCATCCCACCTGTCTTTATCATTCCGAGGCCAGAACCTTCCTGCTGACCGAGGCGTTGCGCGGGGAAGGCGCCTACCTTCGGCTGTCGAATGGTGAACGCTTCATGCCGCGATTTGACGAGCGGGCGGAACTTGCCCCCCGTGACATTGTTGCCCGGGCCATTGACCATGAAATGAAACGCCTGGGGGAAGCCTGTGTCTATCTGGACATTACCCACAAGGACCCGGAATTTGTCAAAGGTCATTTCCCGACCATCTATGAACGCTGCCTGAAGCTGGGTTATGACATGACCCAGCAGCCGATCCCGGTGGTGCCGGCCGCTCATTATACCTGCGGCGGGGTGATGACCGATCTGCATGGCCGAACTGATGTCACCAATCTCTATGCCATTGGTGAAGTGACCCATACCGGGTTGCACGGCGCCAATCGCATGGCCAGCAACTCGCTTCTGGAATGTGTGGTCATGGCCAACGCGGCGGCAGAGGATATTCTGGCCAAGATAGAGTCCATCGATGAAACCGTCGCCATAAAACCCTGGGATGAATCCCGGGTGACGGACTCCGACGAGGAAGTGGTGGTGAGCCATAACTGGAATGAACTACGTCATTTCATGTGGGACTATGTGGGGATTGTGCGGACCACCCGCCGGCTCGAACGGGCCCAGCGCCGCATCGACATGCTGGCGGCGGAAATTCGCGAATATTACAGCTTTTTCCGGGTCACGCCGGATCTTCTGGAGCTTCGCAACCTGGTGACGGTGGCCAATTTGATCATCCGTTCTGCCCTGCAGCGCACTGAAAGCCGGGGATTGCACTATACCCTGGATTATCCGGACCCGGACCCGGACCTGGAAGGTGTGGATACCATTCTCAAACCGCCGCGCCGTCCGGTGTTGCGATAAAATCCGGACAGCATGAATAAAAAAGGCCCCGTATATACGGGGCCTTTCTGTCAGTTTCTACGGCTTCCGGAGAAACTGCCGAGTCCTGTATCAAACCTTAGAAGTTATAAACAAGGCCGGTCAGGATCTGCAGGTTTGTCATGTCTGCCTCATAGTCTGTATAGGCGACAGTAGCGCGCATGCCGAGGTTTTCGCTGAAGGCATATTCGGCGCCAACACCGAAACGAATGCCGTCCAGGTCAGAGGACTCTTCCTCGTTGCCCAGATGAGCTGTCAGACGGGCATTTTCATAACCGACAAAGGCGAAGCCGAGAATATTGCCTTCTGCACCCAGGGTTGTACCGATGGTGGCGTCAAGGCCCAGCTGACGTCCGGCGTCAATGGAGGCACCTTCTTCACCGAGGGATGCTGTAGATTCACCAACGCGGGCTTCCAGGCCAAGAACCAGGCTACTGGCCATCTGCTGGCGGTAGCCGGCAAACAGGCCATAGGCCAGACCGTTCGCACCGATGTCAATTCCTTCGACGTCCCAACTCAGGTCATTGTAACCAACTTCAACACCTGCATAGGTGCCGGTAAAACGCTGGTTCTCCTGAGCGTGAGCAGAAGCTGAACCGAGCAGCAAAGCTGCACTAGCAACGGCAAGAATTGTCTTTTTCATGAAATTTCCTCTGATTTGTTGAAATATTATTCTGTTTTATGTCGGTAGTGGTCGACAGACTGGAATATCGTTTCCAGATATGTACTTTCAAGCAAATAAAAGTAAAAATAGTGTTAAAGCAATATATTACACACCTTTTATTTGTGAAAGATAAGTCGGGATCTATTGCGTAAATGTGGCACAAATGAGGGATGTCAGAAATATTTTGGAAAATATTGAATTATGACAAAATATTATTTGTTAACTGTATGCTGGCTCATGGACAGGGGGTTTTTAAAAAAAAAGCCCTCCCCTGAGGGGGAGGATGAGGGGAGGAAGGGGAGGGCTTTGCGGGGGTCGGTGCGGGTCTAGAAATCCAAGACAAAACCGGCTGTGCCTTCGATGTTGCTGACGTCCTCTTCATAGTCCGTATAGGCAACAGTCGTCCTGAGGCTCATATTGTCGGAAAGGGCGAATTCCGCACCGCCGCCGACCCGGACACCATCCAGATCGGTGCTCTCTTCTTCATCCAGGAAGCTGGCGGTAAGGCGGGCGTTTTCATATCCGGCAAAGGCGAAGAGCAGGACCTGCTCCGCTGTCCCCACGGTTGTACCGATCAGGGCATCAACGCCGACCTGGCGATCAAAGTCCAGGGAGGCATCATCATCGCCGATGCTGGCTTCGGAATCCTTGTAGTGACCTTCCAGGCCGACGACCAGGCCACTGGAAGTCTGCTGACGGAAACCGGCAAAGCCGCCATAGTTCAGTCCGTCTGCATCAATGTCGAAGTCCAGGTCCTCATTCTTGTATTTGACCTCGTTATAGCCGGCTTCACCACCTGCATAGAATCCGTCGAAATGGCCGTCATCGGCAAGGGCGGGGACGGAAGCGGACAAAAGAAGAGCGCCTGAAAGTGTAAGAATTTTGCTGTTCATATCTATACCTCTGAGTTGTTCATCATTTTAACCGGCTGCGGGAGACTTCAGTCACAGCGTCGATGCAGAACCGATGAGCCTATTGTTAGGTCTTCGTGGATAAAATGTATGTAGGAAGGGAGTGAGGTCACTATAAACAGAGGATAAAATTTCGATTTAAGTATATGATATAAAATATGAAATAGATTTATATCTAGACCAGTTTGATCAGCTTGCGGTCGAAAAACTTCAGCAGATTGTCCAGGTCATGACCGCGTTTCAGGACTTTGCCCTGGGCGGAGAGAATGGAAAAGGCGCCCTGTTTCTTGCGCAGGGCCGGGTTTTTGACAATTTCGTAAACGGGGCGTTCACTGGCGTTGCGGTAGAAAGCGATGCTGGCGATTTCCCGCCCCGGACTCATGGCATAATCCTTCCACTGGCCCGCGGCCACCATGCGGCCGTAGACGTTCAGGATGGCCTGCATTTCCTGCATGGTGAAAAAAATCTGTGACGGTGCCTGCCCGGATCCGGCGCCCTGAAAGGGAATGACTGTGGGAGTCTGTTCGCTCATGTCATAAAGGATGAGGATTTTTGGCCCTGAATGCAAGTCTCATATGAACGGTTCGTGTGGGTCCCGATAAAAAATGCCCCAAAATTGCCCAGATTCCATCTCACTCGCGCCCTATTCCCCTTCTACTCTTGGAAACTGCTAAATCCCCTCGGCCAGTTATCCGGATTGAACGTCATCTTACTACCCCTTACACCCTGTTTCAGTCCGATAACTGGCTTCTTTTTTCAGCGCTTCTTTATTTCCCGGCAAACTGCTATTGTTTTTCCTCAGGGTAATTATCACGGGAGAACGATATGAAGCTCTATGAACTGGTTGGCCGCGATCCCTCACACGGCTTCAGCCCCTATGTCTGGCGGACGAGAATGGCGCTGGCGCACAAGGGATTCGAACCCGAAATGGTGCCGCTCAGATTTACCGAGATTGCAGAAAAACTTGCCTTCGCCGAGTCCCGGACTGTGCCCGTGCTTGAGGATGGCGATAAAGTGGTGGCGGACAGCTGGCATATTGCCTGTCATCTGGAAGATACCTATCCCGACCGCCCCAGTCTGTTTGGCGGCGCAGTCGGCCGGGTACAGGCCCGGCATTTCAACATGGTCAGTTTCCACGGTCTGGTGGTGCCTCTGTTCCGGGCCATTGCGGGAGAAATCTTTGAGATGCTTGACGAGGAAGACCAGGCCTATTTCCGGGAGAGCCGGGAGAAACGGCTGGGCAAGGCGCTTGAGGAAATGGAGCACCATCGCGACGAAAACCTGGATTTGTTCCGGGCAAATCTCTGGCCCTATGAGCAGACCCTCAAGGAATATGACTTTTTCGGCGGTGAGACCCCCACTTACGGCGATTATATTCTTTACGGTATTTTCCAGTGGTCCAGGGGCACCTCCCGGGCCCAGCTGGTGGAGCAAAACAGCCGCCTTGATGACTGGCGAAGCCGTATGGACGAACTATTTGACGGTCTTGGCGGGCGCCTTCAGCCGAGAAGTTAGGATCCGGCTGGTTTTTGTGAGATCCGGGGGTTGAAAATACGGTCCGTTTTTCCATATCTGAACCACGTAAAGACGATTTAAGTGAGGGAAAACAAAATGACCGCCAAAACCGAAGAAAAGGCACCGAAGACCGAGAAACACGGTTTCCAGGCAGAAGTCTCCCGGCTTCTGCATATGATGGTGCATTCGGTCTATTCGGACCGGGAAATTTTTCTCCGGGAGCTGATCTCCAACGCTTCCGATGCCTGTGACAAGATCCGTTATGAATCCCAGACCGACAAGTCGCTACTGGAAGAGGAGCCGGACTTCTCCATCTCCATCAGGGCAGACAAGGCAAATCGTACCCTGACCGTTTCCGACAACGGCATCGGCATGAACCGGGATGACCTGATGAGCCATCTGGGCACCATTGCCCGTTCCGGTACGTCCGCCTTCATGGAACAGCTGTCCGGCGACAAGAAAAAAGACATGAACCTGATCGGCCAGTTCGGGGTCGGTTTTTATTCTGTCTTTATGGTAGCCGATAAAGTCACAGTGCTTAGCCGCCGGGCCGGTGAGGATCAGGGCTGGTCCTGGATCTCCGACGGACTCGGGGAATATGAAATTGCCGAAGCGGACAAGAAGGGCCGCGGGACCGAAATCACCCTGCATCTGAAGGAGGATGCGGAGGAGTTTCTGGAACAGCACCGCCTTCAGAATATCATCAAGACTTACTCCGACCATATTGCCATTCCCATCAGCCTGGTGACGGAAACGGACGGAGAGGAAGCTTCGGAGAAAGTTAATGAAGGTACGGCCCTCTGGGTCCGTCCCAAATCTGATATTACCGAGGATCAGTATAAAGAATTTTACCATCATGTGGCCCATGCCATGGATGATCCCTGGATGACCCTGCACTACCGGGCCGAAGGGGTAATCGAATATACGGTACTGATGTTTGTACCCGGGCAGCAGCCCATGGACCTGTTCGATCCGGCCCGCCGGCCGCGCACCAAGCTTTATGTAAAGCGGGTGTTTATCACCGACGACTGCGAGGACCTGGTGCCCGGCTACCTGCGTTTCATGCGCGGTATTGTCGACAGCGAGGATCTGCCGCTGAATATCAGCCGCGAGATGCTGCAGAACAATCCGGTCATGAACAAAATCCGCAAGGCGGTCACCAACAAGATTTTGTCCGAACTGGAGAAAAAGGCCGACAAGGAGCCGGAAGCCTATGCGGAATTCTGGAAAAACTTCGGCCCGGTCCTGAAAGAGGGCATTTACGAAGATTTCGAACGTCGTGACCAGCTTCTCAAGCTGGCCCGCTTTGACAGCACCGGTGTCGATGGACTGACCAGCCTGGCCGACTATGTTTCCCGCATGAAAGAGGGCCAGGAAACCATCTATTATATTACCGGCGACAGCCCGGAACAGGTGTGTCGCTCACCGCAGCTTGAAGGCTTCAAGGCCAAGGAACTGGAAGTGTTGCTATTGTCCGACCCGGTGGATGACTTCTGGCTGCAGATGGTGCCTGAATTCGACGGCAAAAAATTGCAGTCCGTGACCCGTGGCAGCGCCGACCTCGATGATGCGGACAAGGAAAGCGATGATACGGAAGAGAAGAAAAACACCCCCGAAATTGATGCCCTGGTCGGGGCGTTGAAAGCCAATCTGGGAGAGGCGGTCAAGGATGTTCGACCCTCCAGACGTCTGACCGACAGTGCCGTCTGCCTGGTGGCTGACGAGGGTGATATGGATATGCATCTGCAGAAAATCCTGCAGGCTCACAACAAGCTGGACATGATGGCGGCCCGGGTCCTGGAAATCAATCCGAACCACGAATTGATCAGGGCGATGGCGGATATTGCGAAGGGTGACAATTCCGTGGACCGTCTGAAGGATGCTTCCCGGCTTCTTCTCGATCAGGCATTGATCATGGAAGGGGAGGCCCCGTCTGATCCTGTAGCGTTTGCAAAGCGTCTGGCCGGTGTGATGACACGCGGCCTTTCATAGACTCTGCATTGTAGGCGCAAAGAACGGGGCTCTGTCAGTGATGGCAGAGCCCCTTTAGTTTGAGGGGGTAATATACATAGTTGCAGTCATTGGGCCCTATCGAGACGGATGCGGGCCGCTGAAAGAATGGTGCCGGTGTCTTTTTGCTGCACCAGAATGGCGTAATTGTCGCATTTCTCTGCGGCGGCCTTGTCCGGGTCAAGGGACAGCATGACTTCGCGTCCTGTCCAGCTCCCGATATGTTTAAGGCCGCGCACCACATTGCTGTAGTGCCGGGTCTGTCCGGCCAGTTCGCCGCTCCTGATCTTGACCGTGCGGGTGCTGTCATAGGCCACCAGCCAGATGCTTGCCGGCTCGTCAATGGCTCCATCGCCAATCGTCAGATTGATCATGTTATCCTGAATGCCCAGTATAATTCCGGGGCCGTTTATGGGGACGCCATGCTCTGCCGTCAGATATTTCTCAATCATGTCCCTGCGCGAACCGACCACGGCGTTGCGGCCGTTGATGATCATTTGCGGGGTATAGACCTCTCCCTTGCTCAGAAGCCGGTTATAGTCTTTCTGGCGTTTGGTAAATTCGGGCCTGGAAAAGACGTCTTTCCAGCCCAGATAATTCCAGTAATCCACAGAATAGCTGAGAGCCAGGATATCGTCTCTCTGGCTCAATTCCCTGAGCAGTTCATCAGCCGGAGGGCACGAACTGCACCCCTGGGAGGTGAAAAGTTCAACCACGGAAAGCCTGCCGGCGCTGGCGGGGGTGGCAAACAGGGTAAGGACACAGAATACTTTTAAAATTCTAACTATTGGTAATTGCTTTTTCATGCCTGTACGATACATTTTTCGGTCATCAAGTGCCAATCACACTATGGTGATTTTATAAAAGACAAAACCCCGAGGGATGGTCAGTGTCACAAAAGGTGTTCCAGGTTAATTCTTCCATTGCGGAGAGCTATAATTTTTTTCTGACACATCTGCCGCATTTTGTCCGTCTTGCGGCGGGGCCGTTTATTCTATGGATTTCATTCAAAACCCTGGAAAAAGTCCTGCTCAATGAGTATGGCATCATTTTCGATACCACCTATGTGGTCAGCCTGATTACGGCGGCCTTTGCCCTGGTCTGGTACCGGCAGTTCCTGCTCGGCGCGACACACGCCACTTATGCCAACCTGGTGGCCCAGGGGTTCCGGGGCGGAAATTTTTCCCTGCTCAGGCTTGGGAAAAGCATCCTCAGGGTGGGGATTATCACCCTGGCGCTGGTTGTACCCACCATCATGCTGTCTCTTGCGGCGCTGCTGATCTATCAGGCGGACGGCCATCCCTTTAGCCGGGCGGAACTGAACGAGCTGGTCCTGAAATGCACTATTGTCGTGATGGTTCTGGTGTCGCCGCTCCTGGTGCGATTGTCCCTTTATTCCGCAGGTATGGCGCTTGGCCGGCGCAACATGAAATTGAGCCATATCTGGCAAAAGACCAGCGGTTTCACCTTTGCCTTGTGGATGATGAGTTTCCGGGCTTTCCTGCCCATCAGCCTCTATGCCTGGGTCCTGTCCTGGATGCTGGGGGAAATTGTCGCCAATGTCGAGATGCATTACCTGCTGGCGGTGCTGGTGGTGAATGTGCCGGCGGCCCTGATGACCTTCTTCATGCTGGCCATTGTGGTGGCGGCCAATGCAGAGGCCTTCCGGGTGTTGATCGGTGTACGTGACGGGGATGCGCCGCACCGGGAGGATTCCGGTGTCCCACGGGATCAATCCGAAGAACATGCGGCCGGTCAGGCCGAATAGCTAGCTGCACAGGCGCAGCAATTCTTCCACTGTTTTGATTCCCAGTTTGCGGCAGCCATCCTGCCACAGCTTTCCGTCGTCGGGCCTTATGTCACTGGCTTTCTCCCGCACGGCCTGCTGCAGGATATGTTCACAATATTCCCGCTCGGGTGTCGGCAGGAAGGACACCGGGTCAATCACAAGTCCCGGGTCTGCATGGCGGATATGGCTGAGCAACATGGAACCAACCATGGACGGCAGGCCGGAGGCGGCGATGCCTGTCTGTTCCGGCCCGTTGCGGCAATAGAGCATGAAATAATAGAGCGTCCGGTTGTCCCGCCGGATCAGGGAAACCCGGTCAAACCTTTTATCCGTTTCCATGCCGGGCAGGGTCAGTTCCCGGAAGGGCAACACCTGCCAGTGATCGGACGGCGCGGTGTCGAGAAGGGCCAGATTGGAATCCTGCCTGAGGGTGCCCTGAAGATAGGCGCTGGCCAGTGCGGGAGTGCCCGGGTCCCGGCTGAAGTTCAGCGACAACAGGCATTTGAGTGCGGAAAAGTCACCGAGTTTATTGTCCGGCAGGGCAAACAGCAGGCACTGCTGTACGCCGAGGCCGTCGTCCAGAAGGGTTGAAAAATTGTCCGCAAAACCCGCACTGCCGCTGTTCCGGCTGCAGTTCTCCAGGGCTTCGAAAGGATACTGGACAGGTGTGGTGCTCATGCCGTGGACATATCACAAGTCCCTGCCCGTATAAACAGAAAAGGCCGGGATGAACCCGGCCTTTTGAATGGGATATGCGTTCCGGCTTATGAGTTGGCCAGGTTGCGCAGTACATAATGCAGGATGCCGCCGTTGGCGTAATATTCCACTTCGTTGGCGGTATCGATCCGGCACAGGACCTTGATGTCCTTGGTGCTGCCGTCGGCGTAAGTGATTTTCACATCCACATCCTGGCGCGGGGTGATGCCGCTGCCGATGCCGGTGATGTCAAATGTTTCCTTGCCGGTCAGCTTCAGGGTCTCGCGGGTATCGCCGTCCTTGAACTGCAGCGGCAGAACGCCCATGCCGACCAGGTTGGAGCGGTGAATACGCTCGAAGCTTTCCACGATCACGGCCTTCACACCAAGCAGGTTGGTGCCCTTGGCGGCCCAGTCACGGCTGGAGCCGGTGCCATATTCCTTGCCGCCGACAACAACCAGCGGCACACCGTCGGCCTGATACTGCATGGAGGCGTCATAAATGCTGGTGACTTCACCGGACGGGTAATGTGTGGTCCAGCCGCCTTCAGTGCCCGGCGCCATCAGGTTGCGCAGGCGGATGTTGGCGAAAGTCCCGCGCATCATCACTTCATGGTTACCGCGGCGGGAGCCGTAAGAGTTGAAGTCCTTGCGGTCCACACCGTGTTCCTGCAGGTATTTGCCGGCCGGGCTGTCGGCCTTGATGGCGCCTGCGGGAGAAATGTGGTCGGTGGTGATACTGTCACCCAGCAGGGCCAGCAGACGAGCATTTTTAATGTCGCTGAAACCACCCTCGGCGGCCTTGCTCATGCCCTGGAAGTAGGGCGGGTGCTGCACGTAAGTGGAGTTGGCATCCCAGGCATAGGTTTCGCCTTCGGCCACTTTGATGGCCTGCCATTCCGGCGTGCCGGCAAAGACATCGCTATACCGTTCGATGAACATTTCGCGGGTCAGTGAAGAGGCGATGACATCTGCCACTTCCTTGTTGCTCGGCCAGATGTCTTTCAGGAAGACGTCGTTGCCGTCTTTATCCTGGCCGATCGGGTCTTTGGTAATATCAATGGACATGGACCCGGCGATGGCATAGGCGACCACCAGCGGCGGTGAAGCCAGATAGTTGGCTTTTACATCCTGGGAGACGCGGCCTTCAAAGTTCCGGTTACCGGACAGTACGGAGGTGCAAACCAGGTCATTTTCATTGATGGTTTTGGACAGTGGCGGGGCCAGCGGGCCGGAGTTACCAATACAAGTCGTACAACCATATCCCACGAGGTTAAAGCCGAGGGCATCCAGATGGCTCTGCAGGCCGGCTTTTTCCAGATAGTCGGTAACCACCTGTGACCCAGGGGCGAGAGACGCCTTGACCCATGGCTTTTTGGTCAGGCCCAGGGCATGGGCCTTCTTGGCCACCAGACCGGCCGCCATCAGCACACCGGGGTTGGACGTGTTGGTACAGGAGGTAATGGCGGCAATGACCACGTCGCCGTGACGGATGCCGTTGGAATCGCCTTCCACGTCAAAGGTATGGCCTTTTTCATGCAGCTTGCCAAAACCGTCCAGTACGGCATCAAAGCCTGTGGCGGCGTCAGAGAGGGCAACACGATCCTGCGGACGTTTGGGTCCGGCCAGGTTCGGTACAACGGTAGAGATATCCAGTTCCAGGGTTGTGGTGTAAACCGGCTCGGGAGAATTGGCGTCCCGCCACATGCCCTGCTCCTTGGCATAAGCTTCCACCAGGGCGACAGTTTCATCGTCACGGCCGGAGAAACGCAGATACTCAAGGGTCTGGGCGGAAACCGGGAAGAAGCCGCAGGTGGCGCCATATTCCGGGGCCATATTGGCGATGGTGGCCTGGTCGGCCAGGGTCAGGTGATCAAGGCCGTCGCCGTAAAATTCAACGAACTTGCCGACAACGCCAAGTTCACGCAGCATTTCCACAACCCGCAGCACCAGGTCGGTCGCGGTGATGCCTTCCATCATTTCGCCGGTCAGCTTGAAGCCGACAACTTCCGGGATCAACATGGAAACCGGCTGGCCGAGCATGGCAGCCTCGGCCTCGATGCCGCCCACGCCCCAGCCGAGTACAGCCAGGCCGTTGATCATGGTGGTGTGGGAGTCAGTCCCGACACAGGTGTCGGGATAGGCCACGGTGCGGCCGTCAACATCGGCAGTCCACACGGTCTTGGCGATATATTCCAGGTTTACCTGGTGACAGATGCCGGTTCCAGGGGGGACGGCAGAGAAATTGTCAAAGCTTTTCTGGCCCCATTTCAGGAACTGGTAGCGTTCGGCGTTCCGTTCCATTTCCAGGTCCACATTTTCCTTGAACGCGGTCGCGGTACCGGCCTTGTCCACCATTACGGAGTGGTCGATAACCAGATCCACCGGACTCAGCGGGTTAATCTTCTGCGGATCGCCGCCCAGATCGACCATGGCGTTACGCATGGCGGCCAGGTCAACAACGGCGGGCACGCCGGTAAAGTCCTGCATCAGCACGCGGGCCGGACGATACTGGATTTCACGGCTGTCCTTGCCGCGGTTTTTCTGCCAGTCGGCAATGGCCTGAACATCGCCCGTGGATACCGTTACACCGTCTTCATAGCGCAGCAGGTTTTCCAGCAGCACTTTCAAGGTGTAGGGAAGGCGGGATACGTCACCGATCTTGTCGGTTGCTGCGGAAAGTGAAAAATAATCATATTCCTTGCCGTTCACATTCAGCGTGCGGCGGGTTTTCAGGCTGTCTTGACCAACAGATGCCACGATTGTTCTCCTTTTATCATTAAGACCGGTGCGGCAAGCCACTGGGCCCGTGTGGCCGGGTGCCGGGGTTGCCTGCGAGGGAATGCTCGACCGTTTTCTGCACTAAAACCATGGAATTCTCAAGGGAAAATGTGTTTTTGAGAGTTGTTCTTAGAAACCGTTTGCGGCAGGAAAACAGGAAAGCTGCCAAACGGCTAATCTGTCAGGCGGCCGGCAGGCCGGCAGACCGGCATTGCACCGGCGAATGTGACCGGATGGTCATAATCTGCCCGAATCTTTTCCCAATACCGTCTCATTGAGACCCCAATGACCGTCTAGTCTTTATCAGGTTCAAGGTTCGCCTATAAAAAGCAGGAGAAAGACATGAAAACACCAATCGTTGCCTTTGTCGCCCGGAAAAGAAAGCATCTCTGGCCCCGGCTGCTCCTGTCATTTGCCATGGTGACCACCTTTATCGTGTTTTCTGCGGATTATTCCGCTGCAGGCCCAGCTGCTGACGGCAACGGCGTGCCCTGGAGCGATATCCTGGTGGGGACGGCGCTTTTTTCATTTTCTACCGCTTTGATCCTGTGGGCCGGGGAAATCTATCAGCGGGTGACAAGATAGACCCGGTTTTTTCGAACGTGGCGGGCACACTCCAACCTGTCCTCTAAATGCCCGCCCCTGGTGCCTGCTCCCGTCCTGTCCGAGTTTGGGAGCAGGCACTTTATATTTTTGCCTGTCAATTTTCCTGAGCGGCAATTTTCCTGAGTGCCAATTTTTCTTCTGGCCCAATTTTTCTTCTGTATGGGCCGTCAAAATGCTATAGCTCGCAGGATGTTGCATGACTGTCAGGAGGGCAGAAAAATTCTTGAGGCAAACGGCCTGTGCTGTGTAAGGGGTGATTTTACCGTTTTTTCCGATCTGGAGTTTTCCCTGCCGCGGGGAAAGGCGCTTGTGCTGCGCGGTCCCAACGGGTCCGGTAAATCGACTCTGATCAAGGCTATTGCCGGCCTGCTGCCGCTGCTCGGGGGGAGCTTGAGCTGTGACGGCGAGGAATTTACCGGCGACGGCGACTGGATTTCCGACAATATCTGCTACCTTGCCCATAAAAATGCCCTCAAGGGTGAATTGACCGTGCAGGAGAATATTGCCTTCTGGGCCCGTCTGCGCGGAACCGGGGACAGGGTTGTCGAGGCTATGATCGCCCTTGGCATTGACCGCCTGGCGGATCAACCCGCCCGCTATCTGTCATCGGGACAGGGGCGACGAACGGCGCTGGCCCGTATTCTCTGTCATGATGCTTCGGTCTGGCTCCTGGATGAGCCCACGGTCGGACTGGACCAGGACGGCGTGCAGAAACTCTCCCGCGTCATGACCTCCCATCTGGACAGCGGCGGCCTGATTGTCACGGCGACCCATATCGATCTGGCCCTGCCGCCGGAACGGGTGGTTTTTCTCGATATGGGGGCTTTTTCAGGCGGTGCTGCAAGCGCCGGTGAGGACTGGTTCCTGAGCGAGGTCTGGTCATGATGGGGCAGTTTCTGCAGATTGTTTTCAGGGATGTGAAACTGTCCTGGCGTCAGGGCAGCACCGGCCTGATGGTGGTGTTTTTCTTTGCCATGGTGGTCTCGCTTTTCCCCTTTGCGGTGGGGCCGGAACCCGACATGCTGTCGCGTATTTCCGTTGCCGTGATCTGGGTGGCGGTGCTGCTGTCGTCCCTTTTGTCCCTGGACCGGGTTTTTCAGGCGGATTTCGAGGATGGCTCCCTGGATCAGTTCGCCCTGCTGCCGTTGCCGCTGTCACTGGTGGTGCTGGCAAAATCCATAGCCCACTGGTTGATCACGGCCCTGCCCCTGATTCTGCTGTCGCCGGTTCTCGGCATGATGATGCATTTGCCGGAAAGCGGTTTTGCACCGTTGGTCGTGGTGTTGGTGTTGTCTACTCCCGCGCTCAGTTTTATCGGCGCCGTCGGCGCAGCGCTGACGGTCAATTTGCGCCGTGGCGGGGTCCTGCTGTCGCTGCTGGTTCTGCCCCTTTATATCCCCGGTCTCATTTTCAGTGTTCTGGCGGTGAATGCGGCAATGGCCGGGCAGGACATGCGTTTGTCGGTGATGATCCTGACAGGCTTTACCCTTGGAAGCGCCGTGCTGGGCCCATGGGCAGCGGCTGCGGCGCTCCGCTCAGGTCTCGACTAGGCCTTTAGTTTTTCCGATCCTTCAGAAGGTGCCCGGCGGGCTATTCAGATGTGTCGGGTCCGTTCGTTCAATCAGCTTTTTCAGGAAGCCGGGCAGGTGGGGCTTTACCCGTGTCAGCTGGCGGCACAGGGCCGGCAGGCGCTGCCTCAGTTTCTGAACCCAGATTCTGACCCGTTCACTTTCCGAGACAAGAAGGCTGAGCCCGACCAACGCGGTAATCTGGCCGATGGGGATGGGCATGGGCGCAATGATCACCCCGGCGATGAACAATATCCAGCCGACGATCAGTTTTACAGGTCTTTTTACAGTTCTCCAGCTCATGGAACCGATACATTCTTACGTGATTTGAAACCCAGTGCGGAAAATATATTCCACGGATACTTTAATTAGAAAATCGCGGCGGAAGTATGGCTAATCGATGAAAGATTAATGACATGCGACGAACGTCGCAGACAATCGAAAACTGGCGGCCGTCAGCTTCCCAGGGGATGTTCCCGGAATTCCCGCAGGAGAGTTTGATACAGATCCTGGTCGCGATTGTTGTAGCGCCATTCGCATTCCTTCAGATGAAGCAGGAAGGTGGATTTGTGCATGCCCCTGAATTTGCTCAGCCGCAGATGGGCGAAATCCCAGAAGCCTGAAATACCGCTGTCGCGAATCTGTATTCTCCGATCATTGCTGATGTCGATCAGTTCGTCATAACCGGGCCAGTCCGGCCTGTAGATAATGTCCTCGATTCCTTTCCGGCTGGCCAGAAGCTCCGACAGCGGCCTGTAATATTCAGGGGCGATCATTTCCGCATATATCCGCTGCTGTTTTTTCAGGACACCGATCAGAATATGACCGGTCTTTTCCTGGCAGGTTTTTTCCGGCGGGACAGTTTGTGCCGTATCAAGACCGGTGAGCCGGGCGATTCGTTCGCGGAACAGCCGGAAATAACGATCCACGCTGTTGATGTTGAGATGAATCTCTTCTGCCGTCTGCTGGGCAGTCCGGTCGGCAATGTAATCCTTCAGCATCTGCCGGAATTTCTGTTCAGAAATGTGAGAATGTGCGCAGTATTTGTTTTTCATTATAAAGCAACAGCTTAGGAGTGTAGTTCCGCCTTAAACTGGGGATGTTCCCTAATTTCATTTATTTACTTATCTTTTCAATAAGTTATAGTTTTTTCTATAACTTGTCTAATTATAGTTTGATGGATTTTGCCAAAGACTTAGAGACAGGTTGGTCTTCAGTGGATGAATGGGAGACGGATGATGAAAAAGACCATTTTTGCAGCGGGCGCATTGTGTGTCATGCTGATCGCGCCGTTGTCGGCGCTTGCGGATGCACCGCTAGGACTACCGCCGGTGCCGGTGCCGGAAAACAACCCGATCACCAAGGAAAAAGTAGAGCTTGGCAGCAAACTTTTCAACGACAAGAGGTTCAGTACTACCGGTGAGGTAAGCTGTGCCACCTGTCATGATGCAGCGAAGGGGTTTACCGACGGACCGCTTTCCGTATCGGAAGGTATCAACGGGCTGACCGGTACCCGGAATGCGCCGACAGTGATCAATGCGGCCTATATGAAAACCCAGTTCTGGGATGGCCGCGAACCTGATCTGGAAGGCCAGTCCAAGGGGCCCTTTGTAAATCCTGTGGAAATGGGTCTGGAAAACCACGACCCGATTCTGGAAATTGTCCGAAGTGACAAGGAATACGGTCAAATGTTCAAGAAGGCATTTGGTATTTCCCAGAAGAAGATCACCATGGAGCATGTGTCAAAGGCCATCGCTTCCTTCGAGCGAACGATCATCGCCGGCGACAGCCCCTTTGATCGTTATGTTTATGGCGGAGACAAGACCGCCATGTCGGAAGCGGCTATCCGCGGACTCAGGGTGTTTCGTTTCGAAGGGCGTTGTGAATCCTGCCACACCACCAGCGAAACCTTCGCCCTGTTCAGCGACAGCAAGTTCCATAATCTCAATGTGAATTTTGACAAGATTTCCGGCAGCCTGCATTCCGTAACGGAGACCTTCAAAAGCAATAAGGAAGGCGGTCTTGACCTGGATGTCACCGTTCTGACCGATGCCGAAGCTTCCGAGCTTGGCCGTTTTGTGGTCAGTACCCAGCCTGCGGATATTGGCGCTTTCAAGACCCCGACCCTGCGCAATATCGAGCTGACGGCCCCCTACATGCATGACGGCAGCATCAAGACCCTGGAAGAGGTTGTTGATTTCTACAACAACGGCGGCCGGGTCGATCCGGATGGTCCGGTCAATGATTTCCAGAGCAGCGGCATTCGTCCGCTGAACCTGACCGACCAGCAGAAAGCCGATCTTGTGGAGTTTTTGAAAGCCCTGACCAGCTCGAAGAAAACCCTGCAAAATCTCGCTGAAATGATGAAATAGGAGGCTTCAATGAAACATATTGACGATGTGAATCTGACCACAGCACAGCTGCTTGAAGATACTCCTGTAGCTGAAAATACCACCCGGCGGACAGTGTTGCGCAACGGGATGGCGATGGTGGCCGGCGCCTGTCTGCCGATCACCAGTGTAAAACTGGCCTTTGGCGGGGAACAGGAAGACTTTACCTTTGCCTATATCTCCGACAGCCACATCCAGCATATTCGCGGCAACAAGTTTGTCCGCAACTGGGACCGTGGCCTGATCCGCGCGGTCGCCGAATGTAATCTGATGAATCCGCGTCCGGATTTTGTCATTTACGGCGGCGACCTGGCCCAGCTTGGCACCAAGCCGGAACTGGATCACGGCTTTGAAATCATGTCGGGGCTCAACGACTTCGATGTTCACTATGTAATGGGCGAACACGACTATTACCTCGATCTTGGTGAATACTGGTCCAAACATAACGGACCCCAGTATTACAGTTTTGATCACAAGGGTGTTCACTTCGTTGTCCTCAACAGCATTCTGGTTGACGATGACTGGACCCATAACCGCTGGAAAGACGGCACCGAACGTATGGGTGTGATGGCCGGGCTCGACGATCCGCGCGGCTCCCCCTTCATGATCGGTAAAAAGCAGCTGGACTGGCTGAAAAAGGATCTGAAGAAGGTTGCCAAAGACACGCCGGTGGTGGTTTGCTCTCATTCCCCGATCCAGAAAATTTTCAAGAACTGGAACTTCTGGACCGAGGAAGCCGAGGATATTCAGAAGCTTCTGAAGAAATTTGACAAGGCGACGGTTCTGTACGGCCATGTGCACCAGATCCAGTATAACCAGATCGACAACATCAGCTTCCATGCGGTCATGGCGACGGCCTGGCCCTGGCCCTATCCGCAGTCCTATGTTCAGGCGGAAAGCCACCTGCCCCAGCTGACCATTCCCATGAACCGGGCGGATCCCTTCTTTGAACGGGATGCCACCGGCTGGCAGTATATTGACATCAACAGCGGCAAGGCGTCCGTGAATTACAGCCTGCCGCAGAACAAGTCCCGGACCGTGGCTTACGATCCGAAAAAAGGTCATCCTGTGGATACAACCTATCAGGAAGCCGGGCTGATTCTGCCGCAGAAACATTATTGAGGATGGGAGACTGATATGAAAAAGACACTAAAAACCCTCGCTCTTGTCCTGGGGGGGCTGATGATGCTTTCACCCTTTGCCAGGGCTGATGAATTCGACAAAAACGATGTTGATCTCTGGACCAAGGAATTTATGGCGTCAGTGGAAAAGGGCCGGGCCGCCTG
This sequence comes from Emcibacter sp., assembly GCF_048269205.1. Taxonomy (GTDB): domain Bacteria; phylum Pseudomonadota; class Alphaproteobacteria; order Sphingomonadales; family Emcibacteraceae; genus Emcibacter. Next base: position 133,615 of record NZ_JBLXJC010000001.1, read on the forward strand.
GGTTGACGGAAATCTGGGCACCAACGGCGTGGCCTGCGCCCAGTGCCATCCCAATGCAGCCAATACCCATCCGGAGACCTATCCCAAATTCCAGAAACAGATTGGTCGGGTGGTCGTGTTCGGAGAAATGATCAACTGGTGCATCATCAATCCACTGGAAGGCAAGGCCCTGCCACTGGATGACGAGACCCTGATCGCCATGCAGGCCTATGCCCGCTGGGAGCGCCGCGGGGTGGCTCTGGATCCGGGCAAGCACTAGAATTCGAAGCATATCACGGACAGCCATTTGACTTTGTGGAAGATATCAGACCGGCTGTCCGCCCCTTGGGCGGGGTTTGTGAATTTATGTGGGGAATATGTCCAAAAAACTTGATTAAAACATAAGTTGGCGATAGACCTCAGATCATGCATAAGTTCGCAAATCCCGCCCGCTTTATGCGGTTGAGTAAACTGATCCAGCCCTGGGCGATCGCGCTTGCCGTCGTCCTTCTTTCTGTCGGCTCCTACATGTCTCTTTTTGTGGCGCCCGAAGATTATCAGATGGGAGCGACTTTCCGGATCATGTATGTGCATGTGCCGTCCGCCTATATGTCTATGTTTGGCTATGTGCTGATGGCGGTGGCCAGCATTGTCGGCATCATCTGGAAACATCCCCTGGCAGATTATACCGCCCGGGCCGCCGCCCCGATCGGCGCGGCTTTCACCCTGCTTGCCCTGATTACCGGAAGTCTCTGGGGCCAGCCCATGTGGGGCACCTACTGGGAATGGTATGATGCCCGGCTGACGTCGGTGCTGATCCTGTTTTTTCTTTATCTGGGTTATATGTCCGTGTGGCAGGCCATTGACGACCAGACCCGGGCCGCCCGCATTGCCGCCATTGTCGCCATTGTCGGCGTGATCAACATCCCGATCATCAAGTTTTCCGTCGAATGGTGGGCAACCCTGCATCAGCCGGCAAGCCTGATCCGCATGGACGGTCCAAGCATTCATCCTGACATGCTGTGGCCGCTGATCATCATGATTCTGGCCTTCAACGCCTATTTTGTCGTGGTGCTGATCTGGCGGTTGCAGAGCCTGATCATGGGTAAGCGGATCAGGACCCTGCGGCAGCAGCTTGCAGCAAGGAGCGGACAATGATGGGACAATATGCGGCCTTCGTCTGGTCAAGTTTTGGCATCGCGGCCGCGGTGATGATTGTACTTGCCCTGCAAAGCTGGTTTGGACGCCAGCGGGATATCAGGCAATTGCGCCAGCTGGAAGAACTGGTGGGGCCGGGGGCCGCCGGGGATTTTGAAACGAAACAGGAAGACAGGTAGAGGTGATGACAGCAGAACAGGCCACACAGGCTCCAGGTCCGCGCAGCCGGGCCGCTTCACGCAAGCGCCGTCGCATGTATCTTGTGGTCACCAGCCTTGCCGTACTGGGGCTGGCGGTGGCGCTGGTGCTGACAGCGCTTCAGGACAGCATTCGCATGTTCTATGATCCCACCGAGGCCATTGAACGACAGATTCCGGCCGGCCAGGTCTTTCGCCTTGGCGGCCTGGTGGAAGAAGGCAGCCTGGAACGGGGTACCGATGAGCTTGTCTATAAGTTCCGGGTCACCGACGGTAACGAAACCATGCAGGTGGTTTACCGCGGCCAGGTGCCGGATCTGTTCCGTGAAGGCCAGGGTGTAGTCGCCGAGGGACATTTGGACGCGAACGGTATCTTCATCGCCAGCGAAGTTCTGGCCAAGCATGATGAAAACTATATGCCCAAGGAAGTGGCTGAAAGCCTGAAGGAACGCGGCCTCTGGCAGCATGAAAACGAAGGTGCGTCGGAATGATGGTGGAAACCGGCCATTTCGCCCTGGTGCTGGCTTTTGCCCTGGCGGTGGTCCAGGGCGTCTTTCCGCTTGCAGGCAGCTACCGGAAGGACGAGCGGCTGATGGCGCTTGCCGCCCCCGCGGCCTACGGTCAGTTTCTGCTGGTGCTGTTGGCTTTTCTTGTTCTGATGCACGCCTATGTGACCTCGGACTTTTCGGTCCGAAATGTGGCCGTCAACAGCCATACCCTGAAGCCGATGCTGTACAAGATCGCCGGGGTCTGGGGCAACCATGAGGGATCCATCCTGTTCTGGGCCATGATCCTCGCCCTGTTCGGCGCTATGGTGGCGCTGTTCGGCCGTAACCTGCCCCGCAGCCTCTATGTCAGGGTTCTGTCGGTGCAAGCGTTGCTCAGTGTTGGCTTTTATCTTTTCCTGTTGCTGACCTCCAATCCGTTTGAGCGGGTCTTCCCGGTGCCGCCGGAAGGCAACGGCCTGAACCCGCTGCTTCAGGACCCGGGACTGGTCTTTCATCCCCCGTTTCTCTATCTCGGCTATGTGGGCCTGTCTGTCGCTTTTTCCTTTGCCGTGGCGGCGCTTCTGGAGGGTCGGGTCGATCCGGCCTGGGCCCGCTGGGTGCGCCCCTGGACCCTGATCGCCTGGTGTTTCCTGACCATCGGCATCACGCTTGGCAGCTGGTGGGCTTACTATGAGTTGGGCTGGGGCGGCTGGTGGTTCTGGGACCCGGTGGAAAATGCTTCCTTCATGCCCTGGCTTGTGACGACGGCGCTTTTGCATTCGGCCATTGTGGTGGAAAAACGCGACACACTGAAAAGCTGGACCATCCTGCTGGCCATCATCGCCTTTTCTTTCAGTCTGCTCGGCACCTTCCTGACCCGCTCCGGAGTGATAACATCGGTTCATGCCTTTGCCACCGATCCGGAACGCGGGGTCTTTATCCTGATCTTTCTTCTGCTGGTCATTGGCGGCAGCCTGTTGCTTTACGCCCTACGTTATGACCGGTTGCAGCCTGGCGGCCTGTTCGCCCCCATCAGCCGCGAAGGCGCGCTGGTGATGAACAATATGCTCCTGACAGTGGGGGCAGCGACGGTGCTGTTCGGCACATTGTACCCGCTGATCCTGGATGCGCTCAGCGGAGAGAAAATCTCTGTCGGCGCCCCCTATTTTGAAATCACTTTCGGCTCGCTGATGATTCCTCTGGTGCTGATGATGGCAGCCGGCCCCTTCCTGCGCTGGAAACGGGCGGACCTTGTCGGAGTGGTGCATCGCATGCGCCTGGTGTTGTTTGTGGCGTTGGCGGTAATGGTCGGCGGGTATTTCATTGCCCATCATGATGAGAATCACCGGCCGCTTCTGACGGCCCTGTGGTTCGGGCTCGGCAGTTGGCTGATGCTTGGGACATTTGTGGAACTTGCCGAACGGATCAAGTTGTTCAGGATCCCCCTTGGCGACAGTCTGTCCCGTCTCGGTCGTCAGACCCGGGCCAGCTGGGGCATGACTCTTGGCCATTTCGGCCTGTCGGTGATGATTTTCGGCATCACGGTCAGCTCAAGCTGGCAGACGGAACATCTGGATGTTCTGGTGGCCGGGGACAAGATTGAAATCGGCGGTTATGCGCTCACCTTCAACGGGGTGAAGCCGCTGGCTGGACCCAACTATACATCGCTTGCCGGGGAATTTTCTGTCACTGACGAGGCGGGCAAGGTGATCACCCGGCTCATTCCGGAAAGCCGCACCTATGCGAGCCCGCCGATGACCACCACCGAAGCGGCCATTCATGCCACTTTCCTCGGCGATCTTTTTGTCGCCATCGGGGAGGGACAGGGGCAGGATGCCGCCGGTCGCGACCGCTGGTCGGTCCGCGCCTATTACAAGCCCCTGCAGTTCTGGCTCTGGAGCGGGGCCATGATTATGGTGATCGGTGGCCTGATTTCCCTTAGTGACCGGCGTTTCCGCATCGGCGTGCCGGCGGGCCGGAAAAAGACAACCGTTCCGGCGGATGCGAAGGGGGGGAAAGTTCATGCAGCTTAAAGCGATTTTGCCGCTTGCCGTCTTTGTCGTCCTGGCCATTGCGCTGGGGGTCGGACTGACGCTCAACCCCCGGGAAATCCCCTCGGCCCTGATTGACAAGCCGGTGCCGGATTTCAGCCTGCCCAATCTGTCAGGAAACGGGGACGGTATCGTGGCCGCCGACCTTGCGGCGGAAGACGACATCATTCTGGTCAATTTCTTTGCCTCCTGGTGCGGCCCCTGCCGGGTGGAGCACCCGCAGCTGCAACGGATGGCCTCCGAACATGGCCTCAAAATCTACGGCATAGCCTATAAGGACGAGCCGGAAAACTCACGCGCCTTTCTCGAGACCCTGGGCGATCCCTATGCGAAGACCGCGGCGGATGTCACCGGCCGGGTCGGTATTGACTGGGGTGTTTACGGCATTCCGGAAACCTTTATCGTCAAAAACGGCAGGATCATGCATAAACATGTCGGCCCCATCCATGAATGGGAAGTGGAAGATAAAATTATTCCGGTTCTGAAACGACTCAAAGGTGAAGGCGAGTGAGGGTTTTTTTTCTGACAATTCTGCTCTGCTGTAGCGCTCAAATGGCGTTGGCCATCGGTGTGGATGATGGCCGCCTGAAGGATCCGGCCCAGGAAGCCCGGGCCCAGGAACTGATGAAGGAACTGCGCTGCCTGGTCTGCCAGAACCAGTCCATTGTCGACAGCAATGCGGATCTGGCCCAGGACCTGCGTATGGTGGTCAGGGAACGCATCCGGGCCGGGTATTCAGATGAAGAAGTGCTTGCCTATATGACCGACCGTTATGGCGACTGGGTGCTCCTGAAGCCGCCGTTCAAGAGCAAGACCTTCATGCTGTGGGTTGCGCCGCTGGCGCTGCTGCTGATCGGGGCGGTTTTCGTCGTATTGTATCTGGGACGACGAACTTCTTCCACCCCGCCCTCCGTCCCGCTGAGCCGGGAAGAGGAAGAACGGCTGGAAAAGCTTCTTCATGACGGGGAGGAAAGCTGATGTACTGGGTTCTGATGGCCGCCCTGCTTGTGCTGGCGCTGGCCTTTGTGCTTGTCCCCCTGTTCCGCTCTGTAAGGCGGCAGAAAGACGAACATCCCGATAGGGCCGTCTACAGGGCTCAGCTTGCGGAACTGGAAGAGGATGTGGCCGAAGGCCGCCTGTCCGGTGAAGAGGCGGAAACGGCGCGCCTGGAAATCCAGCGGCGCCTTCTGAAAGCGGCGGACCGGCAGGATACGGAAACAGCTTCCAGGACACCGGCCACCGGAAAAGTCATCCTGATTGCCGGTCTGATGATGGCCTGTGCCGCCCTATATCTGGAGGTCGGTACACCGGGTATGCCCGATTTCCCGACTGAAAAGGAAGATGCTGCGGCCGAGGGTGATGAAGGGCATCAGAAACTTCTGGAATTTGTGGCCAAAATCAAGGCCCGGCTGGCGGAGGATCCTTCCTCGAAAGTGGGCTGGATGGCCCTGGGCCAGTTTGAAAACAGGCTTGGCAACTATCCCGCCTCTGCGGCGGCGTTCGAGAACGCCTGGGAGCTGGACCCCGGTAATTTCGATCTGATGCTCATGTATATGGAAAGCCTGATTGTGCTGTCCGATGGCAAGATGAGCCCGGCGTCCCTCTATATGCTGGAAAAGGTGCTGGCGCAGAATCCCGACCACCCGGGTGTACAGTATTATGTGGGTCTGACCGATTATCAGGCCGGCAAGAAGAGAGAGGCGCTGGGGCGCTGGAAATCCATTGTCGCGCAGTCTGCCCCGGATGCCCCCTGGACCCGGCAGATGAATGAGGTTATCGCCATGACCGAACGTGAGCTGGGCCTGCAGTCCGGAGCTGTGGCCCCCGAAATCGACCGGGATCAGATGCAGGCGGTGCAGGATATGGCACCCGAGGAACAGCAGCAGGTGATCCGCAGCATGGTTGATCGATTGGCCGCCCGGCTTGAGGAAAATCCCGAGGACGGGGCCGGCTGGCAACGGCTCGGCCGGGCCTGGCAGGTACTGGGAGAACGCGCCCTGGCTATTGATGCTTACAAAAAAGCGCTTATATATTCACCAGAAAGTGATAAAGCGGTTCTTGAAAAAGAGCTGGAAAAACTGGAAAATTCCGAGTAAAATGCAGGCCAGTCGCAGAAGTCGACGAATTCCCTTCAGAATGATCGGTCGTGTATTTTTAAGATTCCGGTAAGATTCCGGAATTACAATGATTGCCTTGCGCCTTGGGTAATATGGCTGAGAACGGATGAAAATTACTTCGAATTCACAATTGCTGGCCTCTCTGGGTTCCCTGGTTGATAACAACCAGCGGGAGACCCAGCAACAGCTCGTGGACCGGCAGCAGCTCAAGGAACAGCAGGTCGAGGCCCGTCAGCAGGCCCGGGAGACCGACCGGCAGCAGCAGATAACCCAGAACCGGGACGCCCTGAAAAAATCCCAGGAGGATCTCAGGGCCCGCAATCTGGACAAGCTGAAGCAGACCATTTCCGCGGCCACTTCCGAGGAAGAGAAAAAGCAGTCGTCAGTGAACCTGAATCTCCGGGAAAGCGTCGGCGGCGCCAAGGGCAAGCCTGCCTTTGAAAGACTTGGCCAGATTGTTGATATCAGAATCTGAGCCTGATATCCTTAGGCATGCCATTTGAAAACCAGCCATCTCGGAATCATTCCTTCAGCCTGAAAGTACCCAACGGGGACAACCGGGAACGGCACGTCTGCGACAATTGCGAATTTGTCTATTACGAAAATCCCAAGATCGTTGTGGGCTCGGTTGTCATCTGGAAGGATGAACCAGGCGCGGAGGATCAGTTCCTGCTTTGTCGCCGGTCCATCAACCCGCGCCGCGGTTACTGGACCATACCGGCCGGTTTCATGGAACAGAATGAAACAACCGAGGAAGGCGCCATGCGGGAAGCGCGGGAAGAAGCCTGCGCCGACATTGAAATCAGGGCGCTGCTGGCGGTCTATAATATTCCGCGTATTTCACAGGTGCAGATGATGCATGTGGCCCGTCTCAGGGAAAAGAAATTTTCCGCCGGGGAGGAAAGCCTGGAGGTTGGCCTGTTCACATGGGACGAAATTCCCTGGGACGATATTGCCTTTCCCAGCGTGCACTGGGCGCTGGGGCACTACCGGGAAATTCGTGACAGGGAGGTCTTTGCCCCCTTCACCAATCCGGAAGGGACCGAGAAGCTAGTCCGTTGAGGGGGTGTCTTCGGCCGGTTCTTCCTTCTGGTACTTCATGATCAAGGGCAGCTGGGCCATGGCAAAGACAAAACTTAGCGGCAGGAACAGCCACAGTTTGGCAGCAATCCAGGTATCCGTTGAATAATTGCGCCAGACATATTCGTTCAGTAGCGCACAGACGATAAAGAACAGTCCCCAGCGGAAATTCATCTTGTGCCAGGCGATATCCTCCATGGGGGGAAAGCCGGCTTCCATCACATTGCGAATGAAAGGCTTCTTCAGGGCCGTGCCCAAAAGCAGAGTGGCGGCAAACATGCTGTAGAGAATGGTCGGTTTCAGCTTGATGAAAGTTTCGTCTTCGAAATAGATGGTGGCGCTGCCGAAGACAACCACAAGGCCCACGGAAATCCACATCATCGTGGAAATCTGCCCGAGCAGGATTTTGGAGGCAATCATGGAAATGATCATCACCACCATGAAGATGGCCGTGGCGCTGAAAATTCCGACCTGTCCATTGGCGACAAAGAAAATGACCAATGGTCCGGCTTCGATCAGTAGCTTGTATAGTTGATTCATGACCCTAACTCTCCAGACCGACCAGCATACGTGAAAAATCGTCTGCCCTGAAGGGCTGAAGGTCGTCGATGCTCTCGCCCACGCCGATGGCATGGATCGGCAGGGCGAATTTTTCCGCACAGGCGACCAGAACTCCGCCCCGGGCGGTGCCGTCCAGCTTGGTCATGATCAGGCCGGTCACATCGGCCACCTTTTGGAAGACCTCCGCCTGCATGATGGCATTCTGGCCGGTGGTGGCATCCAGCACCAGCAGGGTGTCATGGGGGGCCGTCTCGTCATGTTTCTTGATGACCCGGACGATCTTGGCCAGTTCGTCCATCAGGTGTTCCTTGTTCTGCAGCCGCCCGGCGGTATCGATCAGTAGAACATCCATATTCTGTTCCCTGGCCTGCTTGATGGCGTCAAAGGCGAGGCCTGCCGCATCACCGCCCACCTTGCCGGAGACGACCGGCACATTGTTGCGTTCGCCCCACACCTGCAATTGTTCGATGGCGGCGGCACGGAAGGTATCACCGGCGGCCAGCATCACCGACTTGCCGTCATTCTGGAACTGCTTGGCCAGCTTGCCGATGGTGGTGGTTTTGCCGGAGCCGTTCACACCCACCATCAAAATCACATGGGGTCTATTTTCCGCCCTGATCTCCAGCGGTCTGGCGACGGCTTCCAGAATGCCCGAAACTTCGTCGGCCAGCGCCTTCTGTACTTCCTCGGCACTGATTTCCTTGTCATATTTCTGGGCCCTGAGGCGATCACAGACCCGGCGGCTCACCTCCACGCCCAGATCGGACATGATCAGCAGGTCTTCCAGTTCCTCCAGTGTGGTGGCATCAAGGCGTTTTTTATTGAAAATGCCGGAAATGCCGCTACTGAGGGCGGAGGTGCTGCGTTTCAGGCCATCTTTCAGGCGGCCGAACCAGCCTTTTTTCGTCTGTTCTTCGCTCATGGATTCCACTTATTTCGGTTCACAGATCAGCACCCCATCCTGATAGCCGGTAACACGGGCCTTGGCAAGGCTGCCGGCCGGAAGACCGGCCTTGAGCCGGGCCAGGTTTAACCGGGCAGGGGCGAAATGGGCAGTATGGCCGATCACGGAAGCGCCGTCGTCCAGGCTTTTTTCCACCAGAATTTCCACCTCGCGGCCGATCTGGCCGGTCATGAAGCGATCCATTTGTTCCTGACCTTTCCGGCGCAGCCGTTCCGCCCGGTCTTTACGGATTTGTTTGGGCAGTTGCGGCATTTTCGCAGCCGGGGTGCCTTCGCGCTCCGAATAGGGAAAGACATGCAGGAAGGTCAGGTCGCAGTCGTCGACCAGACGCAGGGAGTTTTCGAACATGTCCTCGGTCTCGGTCGGAAAACCGGCAATGATGTCGGCGCCGAAGATCACGTCGGGACGGGCTGCCCGCACTTGGGTCACGAACTCTATGCTGTCTTCGCGGCTGTGGCGGCGTTTCATGCGCTTCAGGATCATATTATCGCCGGCCTGCAGGCTCAGGTGCAGATGCGGCATCATGCGCTCTTCCTCGGTGATAACCCGAAACAGCGCTTCATCGGTTTCGATGCTGTCAATACTGCTCAGGCGCAATCGTTTCAGATTCGGAACATGTTTCAGGATCTGCTGGCACAGTTTGCCGAGGGTCGGTTTGCCGGGCAGGTCGGGGCCGTAAGAGGTGATGTCCACTCCGGTGATGATCACTTCCTGATAGCCGTTTTCGACAAGTCGTTGCACTTGTGAAATGACCTCGCCGGCGGGGACAGATCGGCTGTTGCCACGGCCGTAGGGAATGATGCAGAAGGTACAGCGATGATCGCAGCCGTTCTGCACCTGGACGAAGGCGCGGGTGCGTTCCTCAAATCCGTCAATCAGCTGTGGGGCAGTTTCCTTGACCGACATGATGTCATTGACCAGGACTTTCTCTGCCTCCTCGGTGCCGAAATCCATCGCCTGCCAGCTTTTGGCCTGAAGTTTTTCCTGGTTGCCGATGACCCGGGTGACTTCTTCCATGTCGGCGAATTCGGCCGGATTGATCTGGGCGGCGCAGCCGGTGACCACAATATTGGCGTCGGGGTTTTCCCGACGGGTGCGGCGGATCGCCTGTCTTGCCTGCCGGGTTGCCTCTGCAGTCACGGCGCAGGTGTTGAAGATAAAGGTATTCTCCAGTCCGGCCTGCTCGGCATGAGTCTTCATAACTTCGGATTCATAGGTATTGAGCCGGCATCCGAAAGTCACTATCTGCGGAGATCTGGTCCTGTTCCGGTCCATCAGTCCTTCTCCCGGTCGTCCGGTCCTTCCAGATTGAAGGGGGCAAAGACATGTCCGGCAAAGACATAGCTGATGTCGCCGGTCATCATCACATGGTCGTCTGCATTCCAGGCCATTTGCAGGATACCGCCATCAAGTTCGATTGCGGCCTTGCGGTCCACAAAGCCCCTGAGGCTGGCGGCCACCACGGCGGCGCAGGCGGCGGAACCGCAAGCCTGGGTGATGCCGGCGCCCCGTTCCCAAACCCTGAGACGAAGGTCGCCCGGTCCGCGCTTTTCCACAATGCTGACATTGACCCGTTCGGGAAAAAGTTCGTGGGTTTCAATCTGCGGACCCAGTTCGGCAAGATCGATCCCGTCCACACTGTCGACAAAGAAAATAGCATGGGGGTTTCCCATATTGACGGTCACCGGATTGCCGAGCCCGCCGACAACCAGCTCTACCGACGTGGTGTCCATCTCCCGGGCCAGGGGGATCCGGTCCCAGTCCAGCTGCGGTTTACCCATATCCACTTTTACCTGATGGCCGTCGCGGCTTGCTTTCAATAGCCCGGCCAGGGTTTCAATGACCACGTCATCCTGGCCGAATTCCTGCAGCATCAAATGGGCCACGCAACGGGTGGCATTGCCGCAGGCGCCCACTTCGCTGCCGTCCGCATTCTGGATACGCATGAAGACGTCGCCCGTCTCCGACGGCCACAGGGTGATCACCTGGTCGCAGCCCACGCCCCGGTGCCGGTTGGCGACAAAGCGCGCCCCGTCCGCCGAAAGGTCAAAACGATCCTCGCGGCCGTCGATGATGACAAAGTCATTGCCGAGGCCGTGCATTTTGACAAAGGGACGCGGGTCCTGTGTGATCTGATTCTGTTCGCTCATACCGCCTTATATGGGGCGCGCAGGCGAAAAGTCCACCAAAAACCGTTGTTAGGGGACGGAATCAGCCGAAGATAACAGGGACCAGGAAATAGCAGAGCGGAGTCAGGATAATGATGCCGACAAGGTTGAGCCGGAAGCCCGCATTGACCATTTCCGGTATCCGCACCTTGCCCGTGGAATAGATCACCGCATTGGGGGCCGTGGCCACGGGCAGCATGAAGGCACAACTTCCGGCCAGTGCCGCGGGGACAAAAAGCATCATGGGATCGAAATTTCCGACTCCGGCCAGTGCTCCGAGAACAGGCAGCAAAGTGGCCACTGTTGCCGTATTGCTGGTCAATTCGGTGAGGAAAATAACCATGGTGATCAGAATGCCCACAAGCAGGAACAGATGCAGGGTGGTCAGACCGGAAAGGGCGTTGCCCATCCACAGGGCAAGGCCTGTGCTGCTGACCATTGCCGCCAGGCTGAGTCCGCCGCCAAACAACAGCAGAACACCCCAGGGAATGGTAATGGCGGTGTCCCAGTCAAGCAGCGCCGTGCCTTTTTCATTTTTGCTGCCGGACGGAATGACAAACATGAGAATGGCGCCGGTTATGGCGATCAGGCTGTCGTTGAGCCAGGGAAAAAGCCCCAGTTCATCTTGCAGAAATTTACGGCTGATCCAGAAAAAGGCGACCAGCGCAAAGGTCGAGGCCAGTCTTTTTTCCGGGGTGCTGAGCGGCCCCATTGCCGCCAGTTCCTGACGGAACAGGTCTTCTGCCGCCGGCAGATCTTGCAGGTCAAAGGGATAAGCCCACCTGGTCAGCACGAACCAGATAACGGGAACCATAATCAGAACTGTGGGAATGCCGAACATCATCCAGGTCAGGAAGCTGATCTCCACGCCATAGTTTTGGGACATGAAGCTGACGACAAACAGATTGGGCGGTGTGCCGATCATGGTGCCGAGTCCGCCGACGCTGGCGGAATAGGCGATCCCGAGGATCAGGCAGAGCACGAAGCCGCGATGATGCCGTGTGTCGTCATGGATCAGTTCGGACGACAGGGACAGGGCAATGGGGATCATCATAATGGCGCTGGCCGTATTGCTGATCCACATGCTGATCAATGCCGTGGCGGCCATAAAGCCGCCGATGATGGCGCCGGGATGGGTCCCGGCCTGGATCAGAATATGCAGGGCCAGCCGGCGATGCAAATTCCAGCGGGCAAGGCCGGTAGCTATGATAAATCCCCCCATCAGCAGGAAGATGGTCGGCCGGGCGTAGGGAGCGGCGGCCTCCGCCATGCCGGCGACACCAAGCGCCGGCACAAGAACAAGGGGCATGAGCGAGGTTATGGGCACCGGCAGTGCTTCGGTTGCCCACCAGGTGGCCATCAGGGCGGCAATACCGACCGTTTTCCAGGCGGCTTCGGACATGCCTTCAGGCGCCGGCAGGATCAGCACAAGCGCCAGAAGGGCAATGCCCAGAAAAAGATTAAAGACCCTGATGGACAACGGAACCGGGCCGTCAGTTCATGTGCAGAACAAGGCCTACGGAGATGCGTTGCTCCGAAGGATCAAAGACAAAGCGGTCAACGCCCTGTGTGACAGTCAGGTTGCCGTATTCGGCCCGGGTATATTCCGCCCTGAGAGCGACATTTTCGAACAGGCCGATTTCAAAGCCGCCGCCATAGCGGAAGCCGTTCAGGCGATCGCCCTGCTCTTCGGCAAAGCCGCGGCCGTTGAATTTGGTCGCCGCATAGCCGCCGAGACCGTAGATAAGAACGCGCTCGGAAGCAACGAAGCCTACCCGGCCGTTGATGTCAAAGCTGTTGGATGCCTTGACGCCGAAGGTGTTGGTGCCGTCAGTGACTTCGGAAGTGCCGCCGGACAGGCCCCAGCCTGCCTCGATGCTGGTAAAGACGGGGCCAAAGCTGAGCCCGTAACCGCCGTAAAAACCGCCGCCAATTCCGGTGCCGGACTCCTCGCTCGCGATACCACTAAAGTTGCTGGTGCTGCTGCCGGCAATCTGTTCATAGCTGGCATTGGCGGATTCTTTATAATAGTCCCCTCTGAATCCCAGATAAAACCCGTCAAAAGGGGTGCCGTCCATACCGGCCAGGGCAGTGGAGGAGAAAACCGGAGCTGTCGCGGCGATACCGGCAATCATGAGAAGTTTTGTGAAAAAGCCAGACATTTTCAATTTCATTTTCCCTTTATTTCTTTATTTGAACGCAGGGGAGCAATGGATGCCGTCCCTGCGGCGGAATTGTGTCCATATTACATTTTTTTGCCGATCTTGAAACAGGAACTTGCGTCGTCCGGAAGTTAGGGCTTGACTCTTGCGCCCAAAGTCCATAATTTCCGCCCATTCCGAGAGGATAAAAGATATTTTGTGTCCCCCGACGGACCTGAGGGATACCCACCAGTCAGCGAGTTTTCGCCCACTGGTGCCATTTTACTTTGTGGAAACGGATCATGTTTGACAGCCTGAGTGACAAACTTGGCGGCATATTTGACAAGCTGAAGAAAAGCGGCGCCCTGAAGGAAGCGGATGTTAGCGCCGCCCTCAGGGAAGTGCGTATTGCTCTTCTGGAAGCCGATGTGGCCCTGCCGGTGGTCAAGGACTTTGTCGAAAAGGTCCGGGAAAAAGCTGTCGGCCAGGAAGTTCTGAAATCGGTGACCCCCGGACAGATGGTCATCAAGATCGTCAACGACCAGCTGGTGGAAATGCTGGGTGGCGAGGGCGAAACCATCAGTCTGGCTGCGGCCTCCCCGGTACCGGTCCTGATGGTTGGCCTGCAGGGCTCCGGTAAAACCACCTCCACGGCCAAGATCGCCAAGCGGTTGACGGAAAAGGAAAAGAAAAAGGTCCTGATGGCCTCCCTTGACGTGCGTCGTCCGGCGGCCATGGAGCAGTTGCAGATTCTGGGGGAACAGACCGGCGTCGCCACCCTGCCGATCGTTGCCGGCCAGATGCCGGTGGATATCGCCAAGCGGGCGATGACGGCGGCCAAGCTTCAGGGCTTTGACGTGGTCATGCTGGATACGGCGGGTCGTCTGCATGTGGACCAGAGCCTGATGGCGGAAGTGATCGCCATCCGTAACGAAGTCAACCCCCACGAAACCCTGCTGGTGGCCGATGCGCTGACCGGTCAGGATGCGGTCAATGTGGCCCGGCAGTTCAGTGACCAGGTCGGCCTGACAGGAGTGATCCTCACCCGTATGGACGGTGACGGCCGCGGCGGTGCGGCGCTCAGTATGCGTGCCGTGACCGGCAAACCCATCAAGCTGGTGGGTGTGGGCGAAAAGATTGACGACCTGGAGGAATTCCATCCGGAGCGTGTGGCCTCTCGCATTCTGGGCATGGGCGATGTGGTCTCCCTGGTAGAGAAAGCGGCCGAAACCATCGAGGCGGAAGAAGCCGAGAAGATGGTCCGCAAGATGAAAAAGGGCCAGTTCGACTTTGACGACCTGCGCTCCCAGTTGCGCCAGATGAAGAAACTGGGGGGAATGTCCGGCGTACTCGGCATGCTGCCGGGGCTCGGCAAGATGCAGAAACAGATGGCGTCAGCCAATATCGATGACAAGCTTCTGGCCCGTCAGGAAGCGATCATCAACAGTATGACGCCGAAGGAGCGGACCGATCCGCGCCTGCTGAATGCGTCCCGCAAGAAAAGAATTGCCGCCGGCGCCGGTGTTTCCGTGCAGGAGATCAACAAGCTGGTCAAGATGCAGAAACAGATGGCGTCGATGATGAAGAAAATGGGCAAGATGGGCAAAAAAGGCGGGGGTATGCCTCTGCCCGGCCAGCTTCCCCCGGGTATGGAGAATCTGCTGCCAAAGTAATTCACCGGAGTAATTCACTGGAATAATTCTCCGGAATAATTCTCCGGCCAAATAGAAAAACAGCGGCTTTGTCGCTAAATCGTAATTTTTGAATTGAAGTAAATAAAGAAAGGAAGACATCAATGTCTTTGAAAATTCGTCTGGCACGCGGTGGTGCTAAAAAACGTCCTTATTACCGTATCGTGGTTGCCGATTCCCGCTCTCCCCGTGATGGTAAATTCATCGAAAAAGTGGGCACCTACAACCCGCTGCTGCCGAAAGATTCTGACCAGCGTCTCACCCTGGAGAACGAGCGTGTGACCTACTGGCTGGGCCAGGGCGCACAGCCGACTGACCGGGTACATCGTTTCCTGGACGCCGAAGGTATTCTGAAGCGCGATGCCAAAAACAATCCGAACAAAGGCAAGCCTGGCCAGAAAGCCCTGGAGCGCATCGAAGAGAAGAAAGAGAAAGAGGAAGCTGCTGCCGCTGCTGCTGCAGAAGCCGCCGCTGCAGAGGCCGAAGCCAAAGCTGCTCCTGCTGAAGAAGAAGCTCCCGCCGAGGAAGCTGCTGCCGAAGAGGCTCCAGCAGAGGAAGCACCGGCTGAGGAGGCTGCTGCCGAGGAAGAAGCCAAGTCTGAATAAGGCATGGTTGGTCGACCTTCCCATAGGACTTCTGAAAAGCCAGAGGTGGCGGTTGGGCCCGAATGGGTCTGTGTTGCCGCCATCACCGGCGCTCAGGGGGTCCGGGGAAATGTCCGGCTCAAGGTCTTTACCGAGGATATTGCTTCTGTCGCAGACTATGGGCCTGTGACTCTGTTTACAGAGGAACATCCCCGGGGCAAGAAGCATAAAATCCAGCTTCTGCACAATATCAAGGGCGGCATTGCCGCCCGGCTGGAAGGCATCAGTGACCGGGACCGGGCGCTGGCGCTCAAGGGGCAGAAGATTTATGTGCAAAAATCGGCCCTGCCGGACCTGGAAGAGGAAGGCAGTTTCTATTACGAGGAACTTGTCGGCCTCAGCGCCCGGGATGAAAAGGGAGAGCCATTCGGTGAAGTGGCGGCGGTGTTTAATTTCGGCGCCGGCGATCTTCTGGAAGTGGCGCTTGATCCGGCTCTGAATGACGGGAAGAAGGGCAAAACCCTGTATCCTTTTTCCGGGGAGTTTGTCCCGGAAGTGAATATGGAAGAAGGCTATGTGGTCGTGGATCGCGAGGCCTTTGGCGACCGGGAAGAGTGAGCAGTTCCGAACGGAAAGAGAGGCGAGGCATGACAGAGCCCCTGTGGCAGGCGCAGATCCTGACCCTCTATCCGGAAATGTTTCCGGGGCCTCTTGGTCATTCGCTGGCCGGCAAGGCGCTGGACCAGGGTTTATGGCGCATGGATGTGATGAATATCCGCGACCATGCCCATGACAAACACCATACGGTGGACGATACGCCGGCAGGCGGCGGCCCGGGTATGGTGATGCGGGCCGATGTGCTGGGCGAGGCCATTGATGTGGCGCTTGCGGACCGGCCGGAAAATATGGACGGGGAAGACTGGCCTGTGGTCTATCTTTCCCCGCGCGGGCGGGCCCTGGATCAGGAGCTTGCCCGGGAACTGGCCGGTAAAAAAGGTATAACGCTTGTCTGCGGTCGTTTTGAAGGCATAGACGAGCGGGTGCTGGAAGCGCGAAATATTCAGGAGGTGAGCCTCGGAGATTTTGTGCTTTCCGGCGGTGAACTGGCGGCAATGGCCCTTATGGATTCTGTTGTGCGCCTGATTCCCGGGGTGATCGGGCAGCCGGAGACCCTGAATGAAGAGAGTTTTGAAGCGGGGTTACTGGAGTATCCACACTATACCCGACCCAAGGTGTGGGAAGGGCGTGAAATCCCGGAAGTGTTGCAATCCGGGCATCACGGAAGGATCAGGGCATGGCGTCAGGAGCAGTCGGAACGGCTGACCCGTGAAAGAAGGCCGGATCTGTGGAAAGAATATTTGCACCGCAGTGGAAAGAATGATATGGACGCTGCGGAAGACGACTGAACGGGACGATGGTCCCACCTGAATGATCTCTGAATGTTCCGAATGAAATGATGGCTTGGAACCTCTGGGAGACGAACGTTAAAGAGAAGAACAATGAACATTGTTGAAAAATTTGAAAAAGACCAAATCGCGAAACTGACCGAAGGCAAGGAAGTGCCGGAATTTGCTCCGGGCGATACCGTAAAGGTAAACGTGAAAGTGGTTGAAGGCAACCGCGAGCGTGTCCAGGCCTATGAGGGTGTATGCATTGCCCGTTCCAATCGCGGTCTGAATTCTTCATTTACCGTGCGCAAGATTTCCTACGGTGAAGGTGTGGAGCGTGTATTCCCGCTCTATTCTCCCAATGTGGACAGCATCGAGGTTGTTCGCCGTGGTAAGGTACGTCGTGCGAAGCTTTACTACCTGCGCGCCCTGCGCGGCAAGAAAGCCCGTATTGCTGAGAAAAAAGACTGGCTTACCAAGAAGCCTGGCGCATAACCGATCATTTTATAATGATTTCGGGGCCGCGTCTAAAGAGCCCCAGGAAGCGGGGTTCGATTTTCGGACCTCGCTTTTTTCGTACCTGATTTTATACAATGTCGGCGGCCGGTCAGTGGGAACCGGCGCTCCGGAACGCGCCGGAGCCAGAAGCTGAAGAAAGAGTTTAAAATGGCGAAGACACTTTATGACAAAATCTGGGACATCCACCTGGTGGATGAACAAGAGGATGGTAACTGCCTGGTCTATATTGATCGGCAGATTATTCACGAAGTGACAAGTCCGCAGGCCTTCGAGGGGCTGCGTATGGCCGGTCGCAAGCTGCGCCGCCCCGAAGCCATGATTGCCGTTCCGGATCACAATGTCCCCACCACTGCCGACCGGGCGACAGCCAAAAATGAAGAACAGTCCGCCATCCAGCTGGCTGCCCTGGAGAAAAACTGTGCCGAGTTCGGGGTCAATTATATTCCCATGACCGATATCCGTCAGGGTATCGTGCATGTGATCGGTCCGGAACAGGGCTTTACCCTGCCGGGGACCACTCTGGTCTGCGGCGACAGTCATACCTCCACCCACGGGGCTTTCGGCGCCCTGGCTTTCGGCATCGGTACATCCGAGGTGGAACATGTCATGGCTTCCCAGACCCTGATCCTGCGCAAGGCGAAAAACCTGCGTATTGATGTATCGGGCGAACTGGGTGCAGGAGTAACCGCCAAGGACGTTGCGCTGGCCGTGATCGGCGAAATAGGTACTGCCGGCGGCACGGGCTTTGTGATCGAATTCACCGGTTCTGTGATCGAGGGTCTCAGTATGGAAGGCCGCATGACCCTCTGCAACATGGCCATTGAAGCCGGGGCCCGCTCCGGTCTTGTGGCACCTGATGAAAAAACCTTCGACTATGTGAAGGGCCGGACCTATGCCCCCAAGGGGGGAGCATTCGAGCAGGCTGTCTCTTACTGGAAAACCCTGAAAACCGATGAGGGCGCGGCCTATGACAATGAAGTTTTCCTGAAGGGCGAGGACATCGCGCCGCAGGTGACCTGGGGGACAAGTCCGCAGGACGTGTTGCCCATTACCGCTGCAGTGCCTGACCCCGCCGCTCTGGAAGGTGAGCGCAGGGCGGCAATGGAGCGGGCGCTGGACTATATGGGGCTCGAGCCCGGGACACCGTTGGAAGAGGTCCAGGTGGACAAGGTCTTTATCGGCTCCTGTACCAACAGCCGGATTGAGGACCTGCGCGCGGCTGCCGAAATTGCCAAAGGACGCAAGGTTGCCGATCATGTTTCGGCCATGGTGGTGCCGGGCTCCGGTCTGGTCAAACACCAGGCGGAAGAGGAAGGCCTCGACAAAATCTTTATCGAGGCCGGTTTTGAATGGCGTGAGCCGGGCTGTTCCATGTGTCTTGGCATGAATGCAGACAGGCTGGAACCCTATGAGCGTTGCGCCTCTACCTCCAACCGGAATTTCGAAGGACGCCAGGGCTATAAAGGCCGGACACATCTTCTGAGCCCGGTCATGGCTGCCGCCGCCGCGGTTACCGGTCATCTGACAGACGCACGGAAATTGTAAGGAAGGCAGGACCATGGATAAATTTACGAAAATCAGCAGCGTGGCTGCCCCCCTGCCGATGATCAATGTGGATACGGACATGATCATCCCCAAGCAGTATCTGAAAACCATCAAGCGCACGGGGCTGGGCAAGTATGCCTTTGCGGAAATGCGCTATAACGAGGACGGCAGCGAAAATCCGGATTTTGTGCTCAACAAACCGGCCTACCGCAATGCGCAGATTCTGATCGCCGGGGATAACTTTGGCTGTGGGTCCAGCCGCGAGCATGCCCCCTGGGCGCTCCTGGATCAGGGCATCCGTGTTGTGATTGCGCCCAGTTTTGCGGATATTTTCTACGGCAACTGTTTCAAGAATGGCATTCTGCCCATCAAGCTGCCGCAGGAGATTGTCGACAAGCTGATGGAGGATGCGGAGCGCGGCGCCAATGCCATTGTTACCGTGGACCTTGAGAACCGGGAAATCACTGGTCCCGACGGCGGCAAGGTGACGTTTGAAGTGGACAGCTTCCGGCAGCATTGTCTGCTCAACGGTCTGGACGATATTGGCCTGACCCTTGAAAAGTCTGAAAAGATCGACACGTTTGAAGCACAGCAGAAAGCGTCCCAGCCCTGGCTTTACGGGGCCTAGGCGGACACAGCAGAAAGTACAGGCATTATGAGCAAAACCCATTCCCTTCTTATCCTGCCCGGCGACGGTATCGGACCGGAAATCATGGAACAGGCCCGCAGGGTGATTGACTGGCTGGCCGCCAATCGCGGTCTGAAGTTTGACATCGCCGAGGACCTGGTTGGTGGTTGCGCCTATGATGCCTACGGTGTGCCGCTGGCTGACGAGACGCTGGCAAAGGCCCGGCAGGTGGATGCCGTGCTTTTGGGCGCCGTTGGTGGTCCCAAGTGGGCGGACACGGATTATGACAAGCGTCCGGAAGCAGGCCTACTGCGTTTGCGCAAGGAACTGGATCTTTTTGCCAATTTGCGCCCGGCGCTCTGCTTCGAGCCGCTGGTGGATGCCTCCAGCCTGAAGCCGGAACTGGTCAGCGGTCTCGACATCATGATCGTTCGCGAACTTGTGGGCGGGGTCTATTTCGGCGAACCGCGCGGTATTGAAGACCTGCCGAACGGGGAACGCCGGGGTGTCAACACCCAGGTCTATACCACCAGTGAAATCCGTCGCATTGCCCATGTGGCCTTTGATCTGGCCCGCAAACGGCGTGGCAAGGTAACCAGCACGGAAAAATGCAACGTGATGGAAAGCGGCCTGTTGTGGCGCGAAGAAGTGGAAGTGGTTTCCAAAGATTACCCGGAAGTGGAGCTGGAACATATGCTGGCCGACAACTGCGGCATGCAGCTGGTGCGTCAGCCAAAGCAGTTTGATGTGATTGTTACCGATAACCTGTTTGGCGACATGCTCAGTGATGTGGCGGCCATGCTGACCGGTTCGCTCGGCATGCTGCCTTCTGCCTCCCTTGGCGTGAAAGGCGGCGGGGCCATGTATGAACCGGTGCACGGTTCCGCCCCGGATATTGCCGGACAGGGTGTGGCCAATCCCATCGCCACCATCCTCAGCCTGGCCATGGCGCTGCGCTATACCTTTGATCTCGGCGCGGAAGCGGATCTCGTTGAAAAGGCCGTCGGCGGCGTGCTGGAAGGCGGCATTCGTACGGCCGATATCATGCAGCCGGGCAAGGCCAAGGTCTCTACATCTGTGATGGGAGACAGCATTCTGCGCGAAATGGAAAAACTGAACGGCTGAAGGGCCGCCGAAAAAAGAATTTATTAAACTCAGGAGAAAGTAACAATGTCCTATAAAGTCGCTGTCGTAGGTGCGACAGGAAATGTCGGCCGGGAGATGCTCAATATATTGCACGAGCGCCAGTTCCCGATTTCCGAATTGGTCCCGCTGGCGTCACGCCGGTCCATTGGCCAGGAAGTGACATTCGGGGACAAGACCATTAAGACCAAATGTCTCGATGATTATGATTTCTCCGACACGGATATCGCCCTGATGTCCGCCGGAGGAAGCGTGTCAAAGGCCTTTGGCGAGAAAATCGGCAAGCAGGGCTGTGTGGTGATTGACAACAGTTCCCATTTCCGCATGGACCCGGACGTGCCGTTGGTGGTGCCGGAAGTGAATGCCGATGCCATTGCCGGCTATAAAAAGAAAAATATCATTGCCAACCCCAACTGTTCCACAGCCCAGTTGATGGTGGCCCTGAAGCCTTTGCACGACCGTGCGAAAATCAAGCGGGTGGTGGTCTCTACCTATCAGTCTGTTTCCGGCAGCGGCAAGGCGGCCATGGATGAACTGTGGTCCCAGACCCGGGCGATTTTTGTCAATGACCCCATTGAGCCGGAAGTTTATCCCAAGCAGATCGCCTTCAATGTGATTCCCCATATCGACGTGTTCATGGACAATGGTGACACCAAGGAAGAATGGAAAATGGTTGTCGAAACCATGAAAATCCTCGACCCGGATATCAAACTCACAGCCACCTGTGTGCGGGTGCCCGTGTTCCTCGGTCACAGCGAGGCCGTGAATATTGAATTTGAGAAGCCGCTGAGTGCCGACGACGCCCGTGAGCTGCTGCGCACGGCGCCTGGCCTGATGGTGGTCGACAAGCGGGAAGACGGTGGCTATATCACCCCGATCGAGGCCGCCGGTGAATTCGCCACCTATGTGAGCCGTATTCGCGAAGACGAGACTCAGCCCAATACGCTGAATCTCTGGTGCGTTGCCGATAATCTGCTGAAAGGTGCGGCCCTCAATGCGGTGCAGATTGCGGAAAGCCTCTGCAACAACCATCTGAAAAAAGCATAATGTAGGGCAATATATCGCTTTTTCAAAATTTTATGCTGAACAGGGACGGGTGAAGTTTCACTCGTCCCTTTTTTTATACAATCTGTCGTTTTGGGGTTCGCCAGAACAGCACAGCCTGCTAGGGTCGGTCGGTTCTAAACAAGGGGACGAACAAGATGATAAAAACCAATTACCTACGGAAAAGCCTGTTTATCGGCGTGATCGGGTCTGTGATGACTGCCGCATCCGCCTTCGCCATGGAGAAAGCGCCGGAAAATATCGACGATTTCTTCGCGGCCTATTTTGACGAAGCCATCATGGAAACGCCGGAAGGCCTGACCTATACCCGCTATATGGAGACCCAGGGCAAAGAATGGCGTCATGACAAGCTGGACGACGTGTCCCAGGCTCATCGGGACAAGATGTTCAATATGGAGATGGAGAATTTTGAACATCTCAAGTCCTATGACGAAAGCAAGCTCAGTGACAGCCAGAAACTGTCCAAGGAGTTGCTGACCTGGGACATGCAGCGGACCAAACGTCTGCACAAATATGACAACTACGGTTATGTCCAGGCCCAGAATGGCGGCCCGCTGATTGATTTTCCCAATTTCCTGAGCAATTTCCATGCGGTGAACAGCACGGCAGATGCAGAGGACTATATTGCCCGGCTTAAAGCCACCGGCCACCAGTTTGATCAGTATCTGGACCGGATCAAGGCCCAGGCAAAGAAGGGCATTATCCTGCCCAGGGTTCTGATGGAAAAGGTTATTGAGACCGGGAAGGCCTATACCGCTAAAAAGCCGGAGGAAGACCTGCTCTATGTCACTTTTGCCGGCAAGCTTGACGGCGTAGAGGGACTGCGTGACGAGGACAAGGCATCACTGCTGGCCCGCGCCAAAGCCGCTATTACGGATTCGGTTTACCCCGCCTTCAAAAAAATGACCGCCTATCATGAAGAACTGATCAAGAAGGCGACCAATGATGCGGGGGTCTGGAAATTCCCGGACGGCGACAATTATTACAAGGCTATGGTCGCCAGCATGACCACCACCGACATGACCCCGGAACAGATCCACAATATCGGTCTTTCCGAAGTGGCTCGTATCCAGGGTGAAATACTGGGTATCCTGAAAG
Source organism: Emcibacter sp. (assembly GCF_048269205.1). Lineage (GTDB taxonomy): Bacteria > Pseudomonadota > Alphaproteobacteria > Sphingomonadales > Emcibacteraceae > Emcibacter. Next base: position 156,180 of record NZ_JBLXJC010000001.1, read on the forward strand.
GCGAGGGGTACGATACTTCCAAAGGCTTTGAAGCCCTGATCCAGGAACTGGCCGAGGACGAGCGCTTTTATTATTCTGACGATGATGCGGGCCGGGCCCAGATCCTGGCGGATTACCGCAAGATCATCACCGAGGTGAACCAGCGTGTCCAGGACGTCTTTAATGTAAAGCCGAAAATGGGTGTGGAAGTCCGCCGGGTGCCGGAATTCAGTGAAAAATCAGCCCCCGGGGCCTATTACACCGATCCGGCACTGGATGGCTCCCGCCCCGGTATTTTCTGGGCCAACCTGTATGACATCAAGGCAACGCCAAAGTACGGCATGCGTACCCTGGCTTACCACGAGGCGGTGCCCGGCCATCACTTCCAGATCGCCATTGCCCAGGAATTGAAGGACGTGCCTCTGTTCCGCAAATATATGTTCTTTACCGCCTATGTGGAGGGCTGGGCCCTTTATTCTGAACGGGTGGCCAAGGAGCTTGGCCTGCAGGAAGATCCCTACAGCGACATCGGCCGTCTGCAGGCGGAGCTGTTCCGCGCTGTGCGTCTGGTGGTGGATACCGGCATGCATTACAAGCGCTGGACCCGGGAACAGGCCATCGACTATATGTATAAAAACACTGGTCAGGCCATGTCCGATGTGGTGTCTGAAATCGAACGCTATATGGTCTGGCCCGGTCAGGCCCTGGCGTACAAAGTCGGCATGCTGAAGATTCTGGAGCTTCGCGAAAAGGCGAAGAAGGAACTGGGCGGCAAGTTTGACATCGGCACGTTCCATGATGTTGTGCTGACCAGCGGCGCGTTGCCGCTATCCGTTCTGGAAAAGCTGGTTGACGACTATATCGCAGAAAACAAAGGCTGAAAAAGCTGAAGGAAGCGGGCGCTCTTGGGCGCCCGTTTTTTCTTATGGAGGATAAAAGGAGCAAAAAATGAAAAAGATTTTACTGACCGGCACAACGGCGCTGACCCTGGTACTTGGCGCCTGTTCTCCCGCGAATGAGGGCGTAAAAACCGAACAGGTTTCCGCCAACGATGCCAAGGCATTTGTTGCCATGGTGGAAAAGGAATATGAGGAATTTTATCCCTTCGTCTCCAGGGTTTACTGGGTTCAGGCCAATTTCGTGACCCAGGATACAAATGCACTGGTGGCCAAGGTTGGCGCGGATGTGACGGCGATGGCGGTAAAATTCGCCAATGAAGCCAAGAAATTCAATGACATTGAGGTGGATGCCGATACCCGCCGCAAGCTGGAAATCCTGAAACTGGGCATCACCCTGCCAGCGCCGGTCAATGAGGCGGAAAATAAGGAACTGGCCCAGCTGACATCGGATCTGGATGCCATGTATGCCACCGGCAAACACCCGGACGGGCGCAACGACCGGCAACTGATCCAGGCCATGGCGGAAAGCCGTGACCCGGCTGAACTACTGGATACCTGGACCGGTTGGCGCACTGTTTCCCCGCCCATGAAAGAGAAATACGCCCGTATGGTGGAGATCGCCAATAAGGGCGCCAAGGAGCTCGGCTACAAGGATGTGGGCGCCATGTGGCGCGCCGGGTATGACATGCCGGCGGATGACTTCCGGGCCGAAGCCGACCGCTTGTGGGAACAGGTCAAGCCTCTGTATAATTCCCTCCATTGCCATGTGCGGGCCAAGCTGGGTGAAAAATACGGCGAGGAGATCGTGCCCCAGGACGAACCGATCCCGGCTCATCTGCTTGGTAACATGTGGGCCCAGCAGTGGGGCAATATCTATGACATCGTTTCCCCGGGCGAGAGCAGTGTGGGTTACGACCTGACCGCCCGCCTCAAGACCAAGGGCTATGATGAACTCAAGATGGTCAAGACCGGCGAGAATTTCTTCTCTTCCCTTGGTTTTGATCCCCTGCCGGATACTTTCTGGGAACGTTCCCTGATCACTAAACCCCGGGACCGGGATGTGCAGTGCCATGCCAGCGCCTGGGACATTGACGGCAAGGATGATATCCGCATCAAGATGTGCACCCAGATCAACGCCGACGATTTCGAGACGGTGCACCATGAACTGGGTCACAACTACTACCAGCGCGCATACAAGAACCAGAGCATATTGTATCAGGGGGGCGCCAATGACGGCTTCCACGAGGCCATTGGCGATACCATCGCCCTCAGCATCACACCGGCTTACCTGAAACAGATCGGCCTGATTGACAAGGAGCCTTCCGCCGAGGGGGATATCGGCCTGTTGATGCGCCGGGCCCTGGACAAGGTGGCCTTCCTGCCCTTTGGCCTCATGGTTGACCAGTGGCGCTGGAAAGTATTCAACGGCGAACTGACCCCGGATACCTATAACAGTGGCTGGTGGGACCTGCGCGAGAAATACCAGGGTGTTAAAGCGCCGGTGGAACGTCCGGCAGACGCTTTCGATCCGGGCGCCAAATACCATATTCCGGGCAACACCCCCTACATGCGTTATTTCCTCGCCCATATCCTGCAGTTCCAGTTCCATAAAGCCGCCTGTGAAATGGCAGGTTTCAAGGGACCGCTGCATCGCTGCACCATTTATAATAACAAGGAAGTGGGCGAGAAATTCAACGCCATGCTGGAAATGGGCCAGAGCAAGCCCTGGCCTGATGCGCTGGAAGCTTTCATCGGCACCCGCCAGATGGACGGCAGCGCCGTTCTGGAATATTTCGCCCCGCTTCAGGCGTGGCTCGATAAACAGAATGAAGGCCGCAACTGCGGCTGGTAAGTCTGATCACAGGAAGATTTCAGGAGCAGGCCTTCGGGCCTGCTTTTTTATTGGGAAGAATTGATCGTCACTTTGCCGATCCAGTTTTTCTTGCGGCGCTCCAGCCGGTCGCCGCTGCCTTCGCCGTCAAAGTCATGCAGGCCCTGGGGTTCCGCCAGGCGAGCGGCGTCATCAAGGGTATTGCCGTTGAGAACGCCGTAAAGCCGGCCTTCCGTTTCACACAGGACGAAGGGCGGCACCCCGCAGGTGGCGCAAAAGACGAAATCAGCGGTCTTCTGGCCGAAACGATAGCGGCCGACCCGTGTTTCATCCTGATAGCGAATATGCAATTCGCCCGCCGGATCGGCCAGATGCCGGGCTGGTAGTTTGCGGCAATAGCTACAGCCACACCGGCGCGGGGTCAATTCCGCGACATCATGTGACGTCACAAAGTCATAGTCGATATTGCCGCAATGGCAGCGGCCGTGATGTGTATGAAGGGTCATCTCTTATGTCACCTGTAGCCAGGGAAAAAGAAAGCCCCGAAGGGCTTTCCAAGCTAATAGCTATTTTCGGAAATTCACACCGCTTTCGGCGGCAAGATACGCGAACATGGTATAGATTGCCGTGTTGATCTTCATGGCCTCCGGGTCGACCTTGTCGAAGGTATCGTTATCGGTATGGTGATAATCGAAATAAAGGCTGCCGTCCGGGCTGAAGTTCACCGCCGGCATGCCGGCATTGCCCAGAATACTCAGGTCTGACTGGCCTTTGGCGTCATTGTCGGGACTGAGGGAAACACCCATTGGTGCGAACAGTTCGGCCATTTCCCGGATCGCGTTGAGCGCCTCGGGCCCCACACCCGGTTTCATTTCATAGATGCGACCAACCCCGAAATCCCATTCCGCGCCGATCACATGATGGCCAATTTCCGCCTGGTTCTTCTCCAAATACTGACGGACACCGATCAGGCCCACTTCCTCGGCCCCGAACAGGACCACCCGGATGGAGCGCTTTGGGCGCTGGGGAAGGTCAAGGATATGTTTGCCGGCGGCCATGGTGATGGTCACACCAATGCCGTCATCGACGGCGCCGGTGCCCACGTCCCAGCTGTCCAGGTGCGAGCCGAGGACCACATAATCCTCCGGTGTTTCCCGGCCGGTCACCTCGCCGATCACATTGGCGGTTTTGACCACGGTGGCATCGTGGCGGCTTGAAGACTGGGTCAGTTTGAAGGTCACCGGTTTGCCGCGCCGGATCTGGTTTGACAGGATATCCGCATCGGGGTTGGACAGGGCCGCTGCCGGGATCATCGGCACGCCGTCCTCATATTTCATGCCGCCGGTATGGCCGAGCCGGTTGTTGTCGGTACCAACCGAACGCATGATAAAGGCCACGGCGCCGCGTTTGGCGGCCTCGATGGCACCCTGGCCGCGGGCGATTACCGCCGGGCCGTAACCGGAGCCGTCGATTTTCCGCTCCATGCGGTAAGACACATAGGCGATTTTGCCGGTCAGGCTATCCGGTGCGGCAGCCTGCAGGGCGGCGAAATTCTCGAACTCCACCACTTCCGCTTTGATGCCGCCCTCTGGGGTGCCGACGGAGCCGCCGAGCGCGATGGCGGTCATTTTATGGGGATAGGGGCTGATGACCTCGGCGTTGATCTCGCCCCGCTCCCACATCACATGGGTGACTTCCTCGGTCCAGACTTTGTCAAAGCCCAGCGCCTTCATTTTGGCCACGGCCCAGTCCACGCCTTTTTTGTCGCCCGGGGTGCCGACCCGGCGGGCGCCGACTTCAGTGCTGAGGGATTCGTCCAGCTCGTAGGCGAGTCCCGCTTTGAGGGCTGTTTCCTTAAGCTCAAGGGCTGTTGATTTGATCTGTTCCGACAGAATATCTTCTGCCTGCAAAGGGTGGGAAAAAAGACTGCTGCTTATGGCAAGAACGGCACAGGCGCCGGAAAAGCTTCTAAATGACATTTGATATCCCCGATGGTTTATTGTTTGTTGGACCGCAAGTCTGGTACAACTGGCCAGGGGTTTCAACCCAAATAATGATGTTGAGGATGAATAACCTCCATGCAGGGATTTGATAAAAAATTTTGCAGCGCAGCATCTTGCATTGCACCAAAAAAATGACTATAAGCAAATTTCAAAAGCAAAATGGTTTGTGAAATAAAATAACAAGAATTCACGCACCATATGTGAAAGCCACAGCAGTCATGAGGGAAAGCATGTCAAATCAATCCAGTTCAAATCAAGCAAGACCCAGAAGAAGTGTTCTTTATATGCCGGGGTCCAACCCCCGCGCCCTGGAAAAGGCCAAGGGCCTTGCCGCGGACAGTCTGATCCTTGATCTTGAGGATGCGGTGGCGGTGGATGCCAAGGAAGAGGCCCGCCGTCTGGTGGCCGAGGCCATCAAGAGCGGCGGTTACGGCAAGCGCGAACTGATCGTCCGGGTCAACGGGCTCGACACCCCCTGGGGCCGCGAAGACATCAAAGCCGTTTCCGCGGTCGGCCCGGACGCGATCCTGCTGCCCAAGGTGGAAAGCGCTGCCATGGTCAAGGAAGCCGAGGACCTGCTGGTGGAATATGGCGCACCCAAAACCACCACACTTTGGTGCATGATGGAAACCCCGCGCGGTATTTTGCGGGCCGAGGAAATTGCGGATTCAAGCCTGCGCCTTGGCGGGTTCGTCATGGGCACCAATGACCTGGTCAAGGACCTTCAGGCCCGGCATACGCCGATGCGCCTGCCGATTCTGACCAGCCTGTCCATGTGTGTGCTGGCGGCCCGGGCCGCCGGAATTGCCGTGATCGACGGTACCTTCACCGACCTTAATGATGACGAGGGCCTTGTCGCCTCCTGCCAGCAGGGTGTGGAGCTTGGTTTTGACGGCAAAACACTGCTGCATCCCAAGCAGCTTGCTGCTGCCAATGAAGCCTTTGCCCCCAGCGCCGCCGATGTCGAGCATGCCCATGCGGTCATCGCCGCCTTTGAGGCCGCTGAAGCAGAAGGCAAAGGTGTGGCATTGCTGGACGGCAAGCTGGTGGAAAACCTGCATGTGGAAGTAGCCAAAAGCCTGATCGCCCAGGCCGAGCTGATCAGGGAACAGGAGGCGGAATAATGGACCAGAAATCGGAAAAGACCTTTAAGGGAAACTTCTTCGAGGATTTCAAAATCGGCCAGATCCTCAATCATGCCACCCCGCGCACCGTGACCGAAGGTGATGTGGCGCTGTATACCGCGCTGTACGGCCCGCGCTTTGCCTTGCAGTCTTCCGACGAATTCGCCCGTGCCAGCGGTTATCCGCGCGCGCCGCTGGACGACATGCTGACCTTCCATATGGTGTTTGGCAAAACGGTGCCGGATATCTCCATCAATGCGGTGGCCAATCTCGGTTATGCGGACTGCAAGTTCCTGCAGCCGGTGTTCCCGGGCGATACGCTCAGCGCCGTCAGTGAAGTGATCGGTCTCAAGCAGAATTCCAGCGGCAAGAACGGCAATGTGTTCGTGCGCACCACCGGCTTGAACCAGCATGGCGATGTGGTGCTCTCTTATGTGCGCTGGGTCATGGTCAACAAGAAAGACCCGGCAAGCCCGGCCCCGGAAACGGTGATCCCGGACCTGCCGGAGGTTGTGGCGGCAGAAGACCTGGTGCTGCCCCAGGGGCTCGACTTCAGCAAATATGACGCCACGCTTGCGGGCTCGGACTATTTCTGGGACGACTATGAAGTGGGCGAAAAGATCAATCATGTGGACGCCATGACCGTCGAGGCGGCGGACCATATGATGGCGACCCGGCTTTACCAGAATACCGCCAAGGTCCATTTCAACCTGCATATGATGAAGGATGGCCGGCTCGGCGAGCGCATCGTTTACGGCGGCCATGTGATTTCACTGGCCCGGGGACTGAGCTATAACGGCCTTGGCAACGGCGCCCTGATCGCCGCGATCAACGCGGGCCGCCACGTCAATCCCTGTATTGCCGGGGACACGGTCTATGCCTGGACCGAGGTGCTGGACAAGGCGGCGCTCAAGGGTGAGGATCATGTGGGCGCGCTCCGGGTGCGGCTTGTAGCGACCAAGGATCATGAGCCTTCGGATCATGCTTACAAAGACGCCGACGGCAAATATCTGTCCAGCGTTCTGCTTGATCTTGATCTCTGGCTGTTATTGCCCCGGCGATAAGCGTTCTGCCTTCTCCAGCTTTTCCTCGTCCCGGAAACTGTCGATGCCGATGATCAGCAGGCAGGCGGCAACACCCACCAGAAGCCCGATCCAGCTGTCGAAATAGACCAGCATGATCGAGGTGAGCAGGGCGACCCCCCTCTCCTCGGTCGTGCGCGACAGCCCCATGGCGATATAGGCGCAGGCAAAGCCGGTCAGGGCCAGGGTCAGCAAAAGGGCGATATGCAGAAAGGGCTTCAGGAGAGTGATCAGCGGTAAAATGAGGAAAAACAGCGGAATGCAATAGAGGTAATAGGCTGAAAGCCCGCTGAACAGGGTCTGCATCTTCTCGGGGCCCTGCCGCCAACGCTCGACGATAATCACATGGATGCCGGTCCACAGTACCCCCTGGGTCGGGAAAAAGGGCGCGCCAATGGCCATCAGCGCGTTGCGCAGGCTGACGATCACATGGGACCGGTTCACATTGATGTCGATCGGATCATCCGGCCGGTCCTTTTGCGCCTTCTGCAGGACGGTAATGCCGGTCAGCAGATCACCAAAGAAAATGGTATAGGTCATGAAGGCGATCGGCATGGCGGCCACATACATGTCGAAGCCGGGCCAGCCGATGGCAAAGGGAGAGGCCTTGCTCCACATGCTGTCAAAGGGCGGCAGCAGAATGCCCCATTCAATGTCGATGTGCAGTTCCCCGAGCATGACCCCGGCAATACCGGCGATGATAAACCCGGGCAGCAGACCCATGGCGGACAGAAAGGACAGGGCCGGAACCTTTTCCTTCAGTCTGTGGAACGGCGCGGAAAAGGCGATGATCAGGCAAGCCGCCAGGGCCAGCCCGCTGGCCCACGGCCGGTCGGTGAAGTTGGTGGGATCATCCACAAAAACCCGCTTGAAGGCAGCAATGGCGGCGCCCAGGATAATGCCGGCCTTGAGGGCCCGGGGAATGTGATTGATCAGTTTCTTGCCAAGGCCGGTAATGCCCAGAAAGAAGATGATCAGGGCAAAGTCAATGGTCAGGGCCGTCATCACCTGGAACCGTTCCGTCGGCGTGTCATAGCCGGCCAGGACAAAGGTCAGTGCCAGGGGAAGGGCCGGGGTAATCCAGCCGGGGGCATAGGGTTCGCCAAAAAATACAATGCTGGCGGTAATCAGGAAGGAACTGACCATGCTGAGAGCAATCGCCTCTTCAAAGGTCAGGCCGAAATGCATCACCAGCAGGGGCACCAGCGCCAGGCCTGTGGAGATGGACACCACCAGCCCCTGCAACAATTCGGGCCATTCGATGCGCATGTGAAGAAGGGGGAACCGGATATGGAAAATCCCCCAACGATATCCCTGTGTATTCCGTGACATGATTTCCCTATTGGTTGCAGTTTTATATTATCGTTGTCGTGAATTAGATCAACAAACGTCTGTTTGGTCAAGCGCGACCATGCCGGGCAAGAGGAGGCTTGCAGCAAAGCCTTTGATTCTAGGTAAAAACAGAAAATAAGACAGACTTGTCTGTATAAAAACAGGCAGGTTACCGGCCAGTTAAATGGTGATTTTGTCAAAAAATGCATAAATATCTAAGAACTGTTCTCATCTAAGCGCTTAGCCTCTTGCTCTTGCCTCCTGAAATGACTAAGACAGTTTCAGGGTGTATTCGGATGGCGGGAGGCCTTCCCCCATCAAAAGAAAAAAGGAGTAGTAGATGGCTCGGGTTCAACGACCGACTTCGCCGCATCTGCAGGTCTATGCATGGGGCCTTCATATGGTCCTTTCCATTCTTCATCGCGCGACGGGCGCGGCACTGGGTGTCGGTATATTGCTGCTGGTCTGGTGGCTGCTGGCGATGGCCACGGGGCCCGAGGCTTATGACCTGTTCCTTACGTGCATGGACAATGTTTTGGGCAAGATCGTTCTGTTCGGTTTTACCTGGGCGTTGATGCTGCATCTGTGTAACGGCGTCCGCCACCTGTTCTGGGATATGGGCAAGGGCTTCGAGCTCGACACCACCTCCCGGTCCAATATTCTTGTTCTTCTTGGTTCCGTGATCCTGACCCTGGTTGCCTGGGGTTTTGGATATGGCCTGATATAAGGGAGGTCGATATGAGCTTGCGCACACCTCTTGGCAGAGTACGCGGACTTGGTTCCGCCAAAAGCGGCACCCATCACTGGTGGATGCAGAAAGTCACCGCCGTGGCCCTGATCCCGCTGACCGTCTGGTTCGTGGCCAGCATGGTGCAGATGACCCATGCCACCTTTGAAGTTGCCCTGAACTGGCTGTCCTCTCCGATCCCGGCAATCCTGATGATCCTGTTTGTGACCACCGGCCTCTATCATCTGAAGCTTGGCCTTCAGGTTATTATCGAGGACTACGTCCACGGTGAAGGCGCGAAAACCATCATCCAGATGCTCATCACCTTCGGCTGTATTCTGGTGGCTGTGGCCGCCGTCTTTTCCATTCTTAAAGTTGCGATCTAGGTCAGGAGCAGAAAAAGATGACACAAGCATATGAACTGACAGATCACGTTTATGACGCCATTGTAATCGGCGCCGGGGGCTCCGGCCTGCGGGCCGCCATGGGGATTGCGGAAGCCGGTCTCAAGACCGCCTGTATCTCCAAGGTGTTCCCGACCCGGTCTCACACCGTTGCCGCCCAGGGCGGTATCGCCGCTTCGCTCGGCAACATGGGTCCGGATACCTGGCAGTGGCACATGTATGACACCGTCAAGGGCTCCGACTGGCTCGGTGACCAGGACGCCATCGAATATATGGTGCGCCAGGCCCCGGAAGCCGTCTATGAGCTCGAGCATTTCGGTGTGCCCTTTTCCCGTACCGAGGAAGGCAAGATCTACCAGCGCCCGTTCGGCGGCATGACCACCGAATTCGGCGAAGGCCCGCCGGCCCAGCGCACTTGTGCGGCGGCCGACCGGACCGGCCACGCCATGCTGCACAGCCTGTACCAGCAGTCCCTGAAATATGACACCGACTTCTTTGTCGAATATTTCGCCATCGACCTGATCATGGTGGACGGCGAATGCCGCGGGGTGATCTGCCTGGACATGAACACCGGCACATTGCACCGCTTCAAGGCGCATATGACCGTGCTGGCCACCGGTGGTTATAACCGCACCTATTTCTCGGCCACCTCGGCCCATACCTGCACCGGTGACGGCGGCGGTATGGTCCAGCGCGCCGGCCTGCCCCTGCAGGATCTGGAATTTGTACAGTTCCACCCGACCGGCATTTACGGCGCTGGCGTCCTGATTACCGAAGGTGCGCGCGGCGAAGGCGGATATCTGGTGAATTCCGAAGGCGAGCGTTTCATGGAACGTTATGCCCCTTCAGCCAAGGACCTGGCCAGTCGTGACGTGGTCAGCCGCGCCATGTCTGTGGAGATTTCCGAAGGTCGCGGTGTGGGTGAGCATAAGGATCATATCTTCCTGCATCTGGATCACCTTGATCCGGCGATCCTGGCGGAACGCCTGCCGGGTATTTCCGAAAGCGCGCGCATTTTTGCCGGTGTTGACGTGACCAAGCAGCCGATCCCCGTGGTGCCGACGGCCCACTACAATATGGGTGGTATTGGCTGTAACTATCACGGCGAGGTCTTAAACCCGTCCACCGATGATCCGGACCGGGTTGTGCCCGGCCTGATGGCTGTCGGTGAGGCCGCCTGTGTGTCTGTGCATGGCGCCAACCGTCTCGGCTCCAACAGCCTGATTGACCTGGTGGTGTTTGGCCGCGCCGCCGCCCATCGGGTGGCCGAGGTGGTCAAGCCGAATACGGCCCACAAACCTCTGCCGTCCGATGATGCCGACCTGGCGTTGAGTCGTCTCGACAAATACCGTTATGCTGATGGCGGTCATACCACGGCCCAGATTCGTGACAGGATGCAGCGGACCATGCAGGCCAACTGCGCTGTGTTCCGTCAACAGGATACCCTGGAAGCCGGGCAGAAAGCGATTGATGAAATCTACGCCCTGCTGAACGATGTCAAAACGTTCGATCGCTCTTTGACCTGGAACAGCGATCTGGTCGAAACCCTTGAGCTGGAGAACCTGCTGATGCATGCGGTAACCACCATGCATTGTGCGGCCAACCGGACTGAAAGCCGTGGCGCTCATGCCCGGGAAGATTTCCCGGATCGTAATGACGACGAATGGATGAAACATACCTCCGCCTGGCTGGAAGATGGCAAGGTCCGCATCGAATATCGTCCGGTTCATGACTATACCCTGACCGATGAAATCGACTATATAAAACCCAAAGCCCGCGTGTATTAAGGAGTAGAGACTATGGCTGAATTCAGACTTCCCAAAAACTCCCGCTATACCAAAGGCAAAACCTGGAAAGCCGAAGCCGGAGCCACCAACATCAAGCGGTTCAACGTTTATCGCTGGAATGAGGATGACGGCGAGAACCCGCGCATCGACACCTATGAGGTGGACCTGGACAAATGCGGCCCGATGGTGTTGGATGCCCTGATCAAAATCAAGAACGAGATTGATCCGACCCTGACCTTCCGCCGGTCCTGCCGCGAAGGCGTCTGCGGGTCCTGCGCCATGAACATCGGCGGCATGAATACGCTGGCCTGCACCAAGGACATCGCTGATTTCAAGGGCGACGTGAACATTTATCCGCTGCCGCATATGGATGTGGTCAAGGATCTGGTGCCGGACCTCACCAACTTCTATGCGCAATATGCGTCAATCAAGCCCTGGATGCAGACCCAGACCCCGGCCCCGTCCGGGAAGGAACGCCTGCAGAGCCGGGACGACCGGTCCAAACTGGATGGTCTTTATGAATGTATCCTCTGCGCCAGCTGCTCCACCAGCTGCCCGAGCTACTGGTGGAACTCCGACCGTTATCTCGGTCCGGCCGTGCTGCTGCAGGCCTACCGCTGGCTGGTGGACAGCCGTGATGAAAATACCGGTGAGCGTCTCGATGCGCTGGAAGATCCCTTCCGGCTTTATCGCTGCCACACCATCATGAATTGTACCAACACCTGCCCCAAGGGCTTGAACCCGGCCAAAGCCATCGCCGAAATCAAGAAGATGATGGTCGAGCGTCAGGGGTGATCTTCGGGATCAAGCGTAAAGCAATAGGAATAAAAAAGCGGCCCGTTGGGGCCGCTTTTCTTTTGATGTCTAGGCGGGTTATTTTGCGCTTTGCCTGCGCCGGGCCAGGCCGATGCCGGCAAGGCCAAGGCCGAGCAGGGCGAGAGCGGCCGGTTCGGAGACCTGTTGCCGGGCTTCTGCGAACAGCAGATCAAAGGAAATAAAAGAGTCAAATGCCCAGAAGCTGTTGTCGAAAAGAATACTGACGCTATGATCGTCAAAGCTGATATCCTCAAGGACCATGCCGGTGACGCCGGAGGTGACGAAATTTGCAATGCCGGTTATGGTCCCGCTTCCGCCCTGCGGATCCAGGTCGCTGAGAAGGGCGCTTACACCGGAATAGACTTTCAAAGAGTCTGAAAAAACATTTCCGATCGAGATGGAGGACGCCCCAAGGTCAATCGAAAAAAAGGTCACTGGAGTATAAACCAATTCGAATTCTGATCCTGCCCCTACGACAGAGGAAGCAGGGTTGCATGAGACAAATGTTGCGCTGCAGTTGACTGTGTCGCCGATCAGGCTGGCCTGGGCCGGGGCGGCAAACAGGCCAAGGGAGGCGACGGTGGCGGCTGCGATCAGAGTTTTACGGAGGGATGTGAAGCTTGCGTGTTTTATTACTTTCTGGAACATACTCATATTCTGCCTTTTATATCTGATAACTAGATTTTGAAAATCAGATAATTTAAAGCAAAAATCACGCCAGAACAAAAATAGGTGTTTTGTTTCAATGGGATGGTAGTGTAAGGGGAAAATTTATCGCTTTCGGCAGCAGTTTTTTGCCCGAAAATGTAAAGAATCCCGACAGTGCCCCTTTCCAGATCCGGGCCTCGGAGCCGGAAACAGGTGGATCGGTGATCAGGGAGCACGACTGTTCAAAACCTGCAAAAGCCGGAGATGGAACCGGCTCAGACAGGTGCTGATATTTTTATAATCAGTCGATGAATTCTTTCACCAGGACCACATCGGTGACCACAAAACCCTGGCGTTCAGGGTGTTTTTTGCGGATGATATGCAGGGCCTCATCTTCAGATTCCGCCTCGACTTCAAAATACCGCTGGTCACCCCATTCCTGGCCGTAATTGGGGTGTTTCTTTCCCTGCGCATAGGCCTCACGCACGGTTTCATTATACACGGAAACTTCATATCTGTTCATTGCTTTGCACCAACTATTTTACCCTTTAGTCCCTCCGACGTCGCTTGTGGCGTCCGGCTGGACAGTAGAATAACAAGCAACTTCAAGGGACACAATAATACTGAATATACAACAAAGTTTTATTTTCGGTTAAAGCGTAGGTTGCGGAACATTCAGACCGCAGCCTCAAAAATATCCCCGAAAACAAACCCCATTTTTTCCGGATGTTTGCGACGACAAATGTCCAGCGCTTCACCCGGGGTATGGGCGGACACCTCGATCAGATGCATGTCGGCCCAGCTGTCTTCAAGCATGTCGTGGGATCTGCCGGCGCGAACCGCCTGGCGGACCTTTTCGTTATAGACAGGGATTTCAAATATTTTCTTCATTGTTCTCGTTCTCCCTTTGTTGTACTGCTTTGGTGTAACGTTTTTCCGCTGTAATGCCGTAATGTCTTACAATACAGTAAGTATAAAAACAGTTAAAATTTTAAGTGTTTCCAGATTCCATCCGATTGATTGTTCCCGTCATGACCACAGAAACTGCAGCTTCTCCCGGACAAAATGGCCCTCTTGCCCGCTATTACCGGCGGCGCGATGCCGGTGAATTGCGGGAGGATCCGCTACAGGAACAGGTGATGATCCGACTTCAGGGCCTTTACGAGGCGCTGCAGGGTTATGAAGAGAAATTTGCCCGGCAAGGGACCGGCAACGGACTCCTGTCGCGCTTTTTCGGCAAGGGAAAAGACGGCGACTTCCCGAAGGGCTTTTATATTTACGGCGATGTGGGGCGCGGCAAGTCCATGATCATGGACCTGTTTTTCGACGAGGCCCCGGTAGAGGCCAAGCGCCGGGTGCATTTCCATGCCTTCATGCTGGAAATCCATGCCGCCATTCATGAATGGCGCTATATGTCGGCGGAGGACCGGATTGCCAAATGGGGCACGGGCAAGGATGACCCGATCCCGCCGCTGGGCCGGAAGATAGCCAGTGAAAGCCGCCTCCTGTGCTTTGATGAATTCCAGGTGACCGATGTGACAGACGCCATGATCCTGGGCCGCCTGTTTGGCGAACTGATGAAGCTTGGCGTGGTCATTGTGTTGACCAGCAACCGCATCCCCGATGACCTTTATATCGGCGGCCTCAACCGGGAGCTGTTTCTACCGACCATCGAGATGCTCAAGGAAAGGATGGAGGTGATCGCCCTCGACGGGCCCACCGATTACCGGCTCGAGCGTATGAAAGGCATGCCCGTCTATTATTACCCGCTGGGTGAAGAGGCAACAAAGGCCCTGTCCGAGGCTTTCTGGCGGCTGACCGACCATGATGTGGCGGATCGTTCGAAAGTGGGACCGGAGGAACTTGAGGTAAAAGGACGCAGGCTCACCATCCCGGTGGCGGACCGGGGGGTTGCTGTGGTGTCCTTCAAGAAAATGTGCGGCGCGGCGCTTGGGGCTGCGGACTATCTGCAGATCGCCTGGCATTATCATACGGTGATCATGGTGGGCATTCCAAAACTCGGGCCCAGCAACCGGAACGAAGCAAAGCGCTTTGTCACCTTTATCGATGCGCTCTATGAAAATAATGTGAAGTTCCTCTGTAGTGCCGAGGTGCCGCCCGAAGATTTGTATGAAGAGGGGCATGGACATTTTGAATTCCAGCGCACCGTTTCCCGCCTTATGGAGATGCAGAGCCAGGAATATCTGGCCAGGGGACACGCGGTTTAACCGGAATATTGAGCGCTTGATACAGACAGGTCTGTATATTTTTCATCGGATATTGCTTAAATTACGTCTGTTTTGCGAGAGAGTCGGATGAAAACGCCCCGATTTTGTGAACAAAAGGTAAAGAATTGCGCCTCGCAAGCCTCGGATTTCCTTGAAAAATCCGGATTTTCGGCAAAATCTGCCAAATATTGGTCCCAGGGGCCGCAAAAAGTCGGAAATCCTTGCACGGATTGCCAAATCGCGTTACATGCGAAAGGGTAAAAAATGCAAAAGCTTCATACCGGCGTCATAAGCCGGGCAATTCACAGTCATTCAAAATTCAGGAGATAGATCAACATGGCACGTAAAAAGATTGCGCTCATTGGTGGCGGTCAGATCGGTGGCACTCTGGCCCATCTGGCGGCGCTCAAGGAACTGGGAGATGTGGTGATTTTCGACATCGCCGAAGGGCTGCCCCAGGGTAAGGCGCTTGACCTGGCCCAGTCCGGTCCGGTGGAAGGCTTTGACGCAAAAATGACCGGTACCCAGGATTATGCCGATATCAAGGATGCCGACGTGGTCATCGTGACCGCCGGTGTGCCCCGTAAACCCGGCATGAGCCGTGACGATCTTCTGGAAATCAACCTGAAAGTGATGAAGTCTGTTGGTGAAGGCATTCGCGATAATGCGCCGAACGCCTTTGTGATCTGTATCACCAACCCGCTGGACGTGATGGTCTGGGCACTGCAGAAATTCTCTGGCCTGCCCGCCAAAAAGGTCGTCGGCATGGCCGGTGTTCTGGACTCCGCCCGCTTCCAGCACTTCCTGGCTGATGAATTCAATGTTTCCGTCGAAGATGTGAATGCTTTTGTGCTCGGCGGCCACGGCGACACCATGGTGCCGCTGGCCCGCTACTCTACAGTGGCCGGTATCCCGATCCCCGATCTGGTGGAAATGGGCTGGACCACCCAGGAGAAACTGGACGCCATTATTCAGCGCACCCGTGATGGTGGCGCAGAGATTGTCGGCCTGTTGAAAACCGGTTCCGCTTTTTATGCGCCGGCGACATCCGCCATTGCCATGGCTGAATCCTATCTCAAGGACAAGCGCCGGGTTCTGCCCTGCGCCGCCGAACTGAATGGTGAGTATGGCCTGAATAACCTGTATGTGGGCGTGCCTGTCATCATCGGCGAAAACGGTGTCGAGAAAATCGTCGAAATCAAGTTCGATGAAAACGACAAGGCCGGTTTCGAGAATTCCGTCGCCGCCGTGAATGGCCTGATTGACGCGGTCAAGAAAATCGACCCGTCCCTGGCATAAGCTGAAACTGATCGAGGGCAGGTAAGAGTAAGTATTTGTTTATTCTTATCTGTTATCACCGAAGCCCTGTCCCAGTCCGTGCCTGACGATGCAGGGTGATCAATAAGGAAAGCAGTATGAATATTCATGAATATCAAGCGAAAGGCCTGCTGAGCCAGTTCGGGGCGCCTGTCCTGAAAGGCGGCGTGGCCTACACGGCGCAGGAAGCTGAATCTGTGGCCAAGGAACTCGGCGGCCCGGTCTGGGTGGTCAAGTCCCAGATCCATGCCGGCGGTCGCGGTAAAGGCGGCGGTGTGAAAGTGGTGAAATCACTTGAGGAAGTCAAAAAAGTTGCCGGCGAAATGCTGGGCATGACCCTGGTGACCCATCAAACCGGTCCGGAAGGCAAGGAAGTCCGCCGCGTCTATATCGAGGACGGATGCGCCATTGCCAATGAACTTTACCTCAGCCTGCTGGTGGATCGCGCCACTGGTCATGTGGCCATCATGGCGTCTACGGAAGGCGGCATGGACATCGAGGAAGTGGCCGCTGAAACACCTGAGAAAATCATTACGATCACCATCGACCCGGCAACCGGCCTCTCCGGCTTCCATTGCCGCAAGGTGGCTTACGGTCTCGGCCTTGAAGGCAAGACCGCATCAGCCTGCGTGAAAGTAATATCCTCTCTCTACAACGCCTTTGTGGAAAAGGACGCTTCCCTGCTGGAAATCAACCCGCTGGTGGTGACGGAAGCAGGTGACATGATCGTTCTTGATGCCAAGATGGGCTTCGACGGCAACGCCCTGTTCCGCCATAAGGATGTGGTTGAACTGCGCGATCCCGATGAAGAGGATCCGATGGAACTGGAAGCTGCCAAGCATGAGCTGAACTACATCAAGCTTGACGGCAACATTGGCTGCATGGTCAACGGCGCTGGTCTGGCCATGGCGACCATGGATATCATCAAACTGAAAGGCGGCGAACCGGCCAACTTCCTGGACGTGGGCGGTGGTGCCACCAAGGAACGTGTGACCGAGGCTTTCAAGATCATTCTGTCCGACAGCAACGTGGAAGGCATTCTGGTCAATATCTTCGGCGGTATCATGCGTTGTGACGTGATTGCCGACGGTGTGGTTGCTGCGGCCAAGGAAGTCTCCCTTTCCGTACCGCTGGTGGTGCGTCTCGAAGGGACGAACGTTGAAAAAGGTAAGAAGATCCTGGCGGACTCCGGTCTGACCATTCTGTCTGCCGACGATCTGGGTGATGCCGCTGAGAAAGTGGTCAAAGCGGTGAAGGAGGCTTCCTGATGTCTATTCTTGTAAACAGTGAAACCAAGGTAATCTGTCAGGGGTTCACCGGTGCCCAGGGCACATTCCATTCCGAACAGGCCATTGCCTACGGTACAAAAATGGTTGGCGGTGTAACTCCGGGCAAGGGTGGGACAACCCATCTCGACCTGCCGGTGTTCAACACAGTTGGTGATGCGGTTGAAGCGACTGGCGCCAACGCTTCCGTGATTTATGTGCCGCCGCCATTTGCGGCTGACGCTATTCTGGAAGCCATTGATGCAGAGGTCGAACTGGCCGTCTGTATCACCGAGGGTATTCCGGTACTGGACATGGTCAAGGTGAAGCGCGCCCTGCAGGGCTCCAAAACCCGCCTGATCGGCCCCAACTGCCCGGGTATCATTACCCCCGGTGAATGTAAAATCGGCATTATGCCCGGTCACATTCACAAGAAGGGCAATGTGGGCATTGTGTCCCGTTCCGGTACATTGACCTATGAAGCCGTGGCACAGACCACTGCGGTCGGTCTCGGCCAGACCACATGTGTGGGTATCGGCGGCGATCCGGTCAACGGCACCAACTTTATTGATGTGCTCGAGGGTTTCCTGGGCGATGACCAGACGGAATCCATCATTATGATCGGTGAAATCGGCGGCTCCGCCGAGGAGGAAGCAGCTGAATTCCTGAAATCCTCCAAGGTCAAGAAACCCGTAGTCGGCTTTATTGCCGGTCGTACGGCGCCTCCGGGCCGCACAATGGGCCACGCCGGTGCTATCGTTTCCGGTGGCAAGGGCGGTGCTGATGACAAGATCGATGCCATGAAGAGTGCCGGTATTACCGTGGCGGATTCCCCGTCCGAACTGGGTACAACTCTGGCGGATGTTTTGAAATCCTAACGTAACTTTAGACAGGGAGGGTGCGGGGAATCCCGCATCCGGCCAACATGAGTGCAGAACCAGAAACCGAAGGTCTTTTTAGCGGCTCCAGCGGAGCCTTTGTGGAAGAACTCTTTCTTCGTTATTCCCGGGATCCCAACAGTGTGGATCCGTCCTGGCAGACGTATTTCCAGGAACTCGCTGCCGATGCCCAGGCATTGATGCAGGCGGGCAAGGAAAGGACCTCGGCCTCCTGGTCGCGAAGCGACTGGCCGCAGACCGGCAATGGAGCGGAAAGCTATATTGACGCTCTCGATCCGGGATACGAGCCTCCTGCCGCACCGAAGAAAAAGCCGGCTGCCGGCGGTGCGTCGGAAGAGGAAATCCGTTCTGCGACTCTTGATTCAATCCGTTGCCTGATGATGATCCGCACCTACCGGGTGCGTGGTCATCTGATGGCCCGGCTTGACCCCCTTGAACTGACGGAACGGGCCTATCATCCGGAACTCGACCCGGCCACTTACGGCTTCGGGGAAGAGGACATGGATCGTCCCATCTTTCTCGACAATGTGCTGGGGCTGGAGACCGCCACCGTGCGCGAGGTTCTGGAAATTGTCAAAAGAACCTATTGTTCCTCTGTCGGTGTGGAATTCATGCACATCAACGAACCCGAGGAAAAGGCCTGGATCCAGAGCCGTATCGAGGGCCGGGACAAGGAAATTCATTTTACCAATGAAGGCAAGATGGCCATTCTCCAGAAACTGACCGAGGCGGAAGCCTTCGAACAGTATCTGGCCAAAAAATATATCGGCACCAAGCGCTTTGGTCTGGACGGCGGCGAGGCCCTGATTCCCGCCCTTGAAGGTATTATCAAGACTGGCGGACATAATGGTGTGCAGGAAATTGTCATCGGCATGCCGCACCGGGGGCGCCTCAATGTGCTTTCCAGCGTGATGGGCAAGCCTTACCGGGCGATTTTCCACGAATTCCACGGCGGGTCTTCCAACCCGGACGATGTGGAAGGCTCCGGCGATGTGAAATACCATCTGGGTGCTTCCTCGGACCGTGAGTTTGACGGCAATACGGTGCATCTGTCGCTGACCGCCAACCCGTCCCATCTGGAAGCGGTGAATCCGGTGGCGCTCGGGAAGACCCGCGCCAAGCTGGCCCAGCGCAGCGATCGGGAAGGAACATCGGTTCTGACCTTGTTGATGCACGGCGATGCGGCTTTTTCCGGGCAGGGTCTTGTGGCCGAATGTTTTGCACTGAGCGGCCTCAAGGGCTATCAGACCGGCGGGACCATCCATGTGGTGGTGAACAACCAGATAGGCTTTACCACCTCGCCACATTATTCCCGTTCCTCCCCCTACCCGTCCGACATGGCCAAGGCCATCCAGGCGCCGGTGTTTCATGTGAACGGGGATGACCCGGAAGCGGTGGTCTATGTGATGAAAATCGCCACCGAATTCCGCCAGACCTTCAAATCTGACGTGGTGGTTGACATTTTCTGTTATCGCCGTTTCGGCCATAACGAGGGTGATGAACCCATGTTTACCCAGCCGCTGATGTACAAGCGGATCAGGAATCATCCGAGTACACGGAGCCTGTATGCCGAGCGTCTTGTGCGCGAAGGCCTGCTCACCCAGGAAGAAGCGGACAATATGCTGCAGGATTTCCATCGTTTTCTGGATGTGGAAATGGAAGCTGCCGGTGGTTACAAGCCGGACAAGGCGGACTGGTTCGGTGGCCGCTGGAGTGGCCTGGAGCGCCCGGATGATGATCTGCGACGTTCCGCCGGTACCGGTGTGGACACGGCAACCCTGCGGGAAGTCGGCCGGGTGCTGACCGATGTGCCGGAAGGTTTTTCCGTGCACCGGACCCTGCAGCGCGGCCTTGACGCCAAGGCGCAAATGTTCGAAAGCGGTGAGGGGATTGACTGGGCAACGGCCGAGGCTCTGGCTTTCGGCACGTTGATCCGGGAAGGCCACAGCGTTCGCCTGTCCGGCCAGGACAGCCAGCGCGGCACCTTCTCCCAGCGTCACTCCGTTTTTGTCGACCAGGAAACCGAAGAGCGTTACACACCGCTCCGGGCGCTGGCCGATATGGAAGAGGGGCCGGCGACTTTTGAGGTGATCGACAGCGCCCTTTCCGAAATGGGTGTGCTTGGTTTTGAATATGGCTATTCCCTGGCGGAACCCAATACACTGACCCTTTGGGAGGCCCAGTTCGGTGACTTTGCCAATGGCGCCCAGGTCATCATCGATCAGTTCATTTCCTCTGGCGAAGCCAAATGGCTGCGTATGAGTGGTCTTGTGATGCTTTTGCCGCACGGCTATGAGGGCCAGGGGCCGGAGCATAGTTCCGCACGCCTGGAACGTTATCTTCAGGCCTGCGCCGAGGACAACATGCAGGTGGCCAACTGTACGACACCGGCCAACTATTTCCATATCCTGCGTCGTCAGATGAAGCGCAAGTTCCGAAAACCGCTGATCATGATGACACCGAAATCATTACTGCGGCACAAGATGGCTGTCTCCAGCCTGGATGAGATGGGCGCAGATACCGAATTCCACAGGGTTCTGTGGGACAATGCGGAATCCCATCCCGGCACCAGCATCCGCCTCAAGAAGGACAAGGATATCAAGCGGGTCGTGATGTGTACCGGCAAGGTCTACTACGAACTTCTTGAAGAGCGGGACCGGCGCAATCAGGATGATACCTATCTCATGCGCGTCGAGCAGCTTTATCCTTATCCCAAAAATGCCGTAGCCGCCGAGCTGAAGCGATTTAAAAACCTTGAGACGGTGGTCTGGTGTCAGGAAGAGCCGAAAAACATGGGGGCCTGGAGCTTCATTGCGCCCTATATCGAGGAAACGCTGGAAGAGGTTGATGGCAAGCCGCAACGGCCGCTCTATGCCGGACGCAAGCCGTCCGCCTCTACGGCGACAGGTCTCGCCTCACGCCACAAGGATGAACAGACAGCGCTGGTCGATCTTGCCCTGACGATTAAATAGGCAAAGACCGGCAGGCTATTGAAAAAGTTATAAAAGACGAAGGAGTTGGGCTAATGGCCATTGAAATTCAGGTTCCGGCACTGGGTGAGTCCGTCACCGAAGCCACAGTCGGGAAATGGTTGAAATCCGTAGGTGATACGGTAGCCGTTGATGAACCGATCTGCGAACTGGAAACCGACAAGGTTGCCCTTGAAGTCAATGCGACCGCCGCAGGTGTGCTGTCTGAAATCATCGCCGAGGAAGGCGCCAATGTGGAAGTCGGCGCGGTTCTTGCCAAAATCTCAGAAAGCGGTGAAGCTGCGGCTTCTGCCCCGGCCCCGGCAGCCAAAAAAGAGGAAGCTCCGAAATCCGGCGGCGGCAGCCTGATGGAAGTTCACGTCCCGGCCCTTGGTGAATCAGTTACCGAGGCCACTGTCGGTAAATGGCTGAAGGCGGAAGGCGAGGCCGTGACCCAGGACGAGCCGATCTGTGAACTGGAAACAGACAAGGTGGCTCTGGAAGTCAATGCCCCGGTTTCCGGCGCCCTGGCGAAAATTGTTGCACCCGAAGGAGCGACCGTGGAGCTTGGCGCTCTGCTGGCGACCATCGACGGCGCATCACAGGGGTCTGCGGCACCCAAGGCTGCGGCACCTGCAGCGAAACCGGCCCCGGCTGCGGCAACGCCTTCTGTGTCGGCACCGGCCGGCGCAAATGTACGGGCTTCCGCGGCAGAAACAGCCAAGGAAAAAGGTATCGATATTTCCAAGGTGAGAGGGACCGGTGAAGGGGGTATGGTTACCAAGGCCGATGTGCTGGCCTATGCCTCTGGCGGCCAGGCTTCTGCGGCAGTTCCTGCCCAGGCGGCGGCTCCCGCTGCAGGGACTGAGGAAGGCGCCCTGCCCCGCGAGGAAGTGGTGCCCATGACCCGGCTACGCCGGACAATCGCCAAGCGCCTGAAGGACGCCCAGAACACGGCGGCCATGCTGACCACCTATAACGAGGTGGACATGTCTGCGGTCATTGCACTGCGCAACCAGTACAAGGAAGTTTTCGAGAAGAAACACGGCAGCCGTCTCGGCTTCATGTCTTTCTTCGTCAAGGCCTGCGTCCAGGCCCTCCGGGAAGTACCGGAAGTGAACGCGGAAGTTCGCGAAGATGCCATTCTCTATAAAAACTATTATGACATCGGCGTTGCCGCCAGCACACCGGCCGGCCTTGTGGTTCCGGTGGTGCGCGGCTGTGAAAATCGCAGTTTCTCGGAAATCGAGAATGAAATCGCCCGGCTCGGAAAGCGTGCCCGTGACGGCAAGCTGAGCATGGACGAGATGACCGGCGGGACGTTCACCATTTCCAATGGTGGTATTTTCGGATCCCTGATGTCTTCCCCGATCCTGAATGCGCCCCAGTCCGGTATTCTGGGCATGCATGCCATCAAGGAGCGGGCGATGGTGGAAAACGGCCAGATTGTCGTCCGGCCGATGATGTATCTGGCGCTCAGCTATGATCACCGGATTGTGGACGGCAAAGGGGCCGTGACCTTCCTGGTGCGTGTGAAGGAAAATCTGGAAGATCCGCAGCGCCTGATTCTGGATCTCTAAGGGTTAAGAGAGGAAATTTTATGAGCGATACTTATGACGTTGTTGTCATCGGCGGTGGCCCGGGCGGTTATGTGGCTGCGATCCGCGCGGCCCAGCTCGGCTTGAAGACAGCCATTGTGGAGAAACGCGGCGCGCTTGGTGGTACCTGCCTGAATGTGGGCTGCATCCCCTCCAAGGCGCTGTTGCATGCTTCCGAGCTGTATGAGGAAGCCGAACACGGTATGGAAAAATTCGGGGTGAAAACCGGCAAGGTTTCCCTCGATTTGGACGCCATGATGGAACATAAGTCCAGTACCGTTACCGAGCTGACCAACGGTATTGCCTTCCTGATGAAGAAAAACAAGATCGTCTATCTGGAAGGCACCGGCACTGTCAAATCCGCTGGGGAAGTCAGTGTCAAGCTGAACAAGGGTGGTGAGGAAACGCTCAAGGCCAAAAACATTGTCATCGCGACCGGTTCCGATGTGGCAAGCCTGCCGGGGATCGATATTGATGAGAAACAGGTGATCTCCTCCACCGGTGCGCTGTCCCTGCCCAAGGTGCCCAAGCATCTTGTGGTGATCGGCGGCGGTGTGATCGGGCTGGAACTGGGGTCCGTCTGGCGCCGGCTTGGCGCCGAAGTGACCGTTGTCGAATATCTGGACCGTATTACGCCGGAAATGGACGGCGAGGTCTCCAAGAACTTCCAGCGCATCCTGAAAAAACAGGGCATGAAGTTCATGACGTCCAGCAAAGTCACCGAAGTGAAGAAAACCAAAACCACCGTGACGGTTTCGGTGGAACCGGCCGCCGGCGGCGATGCCGAGAAAATCAAGTGTGATGCGGTTCTGGTGTCTGTGGGCCGCAGGCCCTTTACAGACGGTCTCGGCCTGAAAGAGGCCGGTGTTAACATGACCGACCGCGGTCAGGTGGAAATTGATGATCATTTCCGCACCAATGTACCCGGCATCTATGCCATCGGCGATGTGGTGCGTGGCGCCATGCTGGCCCACAAGGCCGAGGACGAGGGTGTGGCCGTGGCCGAGGTGATCGCGGGCTTTGCCGGACATGTGAATTATGACGCCATTCCGGGTGTGATCTATACCATGCCGGAAGTGGCCTCCGTGGGCAAAACCGAGGAACAGCTGAAAAAGGACGGTGTGGACTATGCCGTCGGCAAGTTCCCCATGTCCATCAACAGCCGCGCCAAGGCCAACGGCCAGACCGAAGGTTTTGTGAAAATCCTGACCGACAAAGCCACCGACAAGGTCGTCGGTGCTCATATTATTGCTGCTGATGCCGGCAACATGATTGCCGAACTGGCGCTGGCGGTGGAAAAGGGACTGACGGCAGAGGACCTGGCCTATACATCACATGCCCATCCGACGGAAATGGAAGCGGTGCGCGAAGCCGCCATGGCCACCGAAGGCCGTCCGATCCATATGTAATTGCCTAATTAAAAATAAAAGCCGTATCCTCACCGGGCCGGCTTTTATTTTATGGCGATTTTGGAATTTAGAGGCTAACCTGTTGTCATCGTTATATTCTGTGGGGAGCCGATGATCAAACTGTTCAGGAGAAAACAAAAACCGGATTTCCATCTGCTGTTCACCAACGGCGATGAGAGCCGTCGACATGCCTGTTTTTTGCAGCAGGAATTTGTCAGCATGTCAGCCGATCGGGGCAAAAGCGACAAAGTGGCCTATGTGGTCAGGCTTGAGCCGCCCCTGGCGCCCGGGGCTATCGGTCAGGACCGCTCTGTTGAGCGGGTGGTTCTGCTGCCGCTGCATCAGGGACAGCGGCTGGACAGTTATCGGAATACCACATTCCGGAACCTGGGGGTGATGATTTTCGGGGGGCAGTATTTTGCCGTCAATAACAAGCACGAAAATATCGATGCCCTGCCCTATGTGTCTTCGGGGGTTATAGAGAGGCTCTGACGGTAAACGGGCCTGACCCTGACCATATGCCACCGAAGCCCGTCAGGTGCTCTGGATATGCAGGTTTTCCGGTTTAATCAGATCCAGGAAGCCGATGCCCTGCAAAAGATCGCTGACCTCACCCTCTCCCAGCTTTACATATATGACGTCCCTTTTTTCCGGCACACCGCGCAGGATGCTTTCCATGCCCACCGCCAGGCTGATGTCCAGGGAGTCCACATCACTTAAATCCAGGGTAATTTTGTCATAGCTCGCAAGGGCCTCGTTGAGGAGTCTTGTGAGGTCCCTGTTGATGCTGTAGCTGAGTGAACCCGAGAGCCGGAGGGTGACACCCTTTCCACCATTTGCGGAGGTCTCCAGCTGGATGACATTGCTGTCGCCGGGCTGGGCTTCTTCGTTTTCCTCGAACAGATGGATATGGCGGAGCTGGGCCTGGTTCATCATGCGGGAATAGATCATATGCGACAGAATCAGTCCGAGTCCGATGGCGGTCACCAGATCGGAAAAGACGGTCAGCAACAGGACCGCCAGCATCAGAAAAATCTTATCGCCGCGCCAGACTTTAAGCCGGCGGATGAAATCCCAGTCCAGGATATCCAGGCCCACTTTCAGCAGGATACCGGCCAGCACCGTCAGCGGGATATGGCTGGCCAGGTCGGCAGCAAACAGCACGATCAGAAGAAGTGTCATCGCATGCACCATGCCGGACAGGCGGCTTTGGGCGCCGGAATTGATATTGATCACCGTGCGCATGGTCGCGCCGGCCCCGGGCAGACCGCCCAGCAATCCGGCAAGGGCATTGCCGATCCCCTGTCCAATCAGTTCCCGGTCTGACTGGTGACTGGTTCTGGTCAGCCTGTCCGCGACGGTCGAGGTCAGCAGACTGTCGATGGAGCCCAGCAGGGCCAGCATGAAGGCGCCGGTGACAATGCCCGGCAGGGCGCTGAAAGGAATGGAGATACTGGTCAGCGACGGCAGGCCGGTGGCAATCTCGCCGATGGTTTTAAGATCCGGGAACAGGAACACGGCAAGGGAGGTGCCGACAATCAGCGCCAGCAGGGTCGAGGGGACATAACGACTGATACTCTTTGGCGTGATCAGGGTAATGGCCAGGGACAGCGCACCGAGGCCAAGAGAAACCGGATCAAGATTTGTAATGGCACGGGGAATGGAGGTAATTGCATCGGGGATGCCCTGGTGGGCGGAATAGTCCCCCAGCACCGGCAGAAGCTCCATGATGATGATAATGCAGCCGATTCCTGACATGAAACCGGAAACCACCGGCATCGGTACATAGTTCACATAGGCGCCGAGCCTGAGTATGCCGAAAAGTCCCTGGAACAGTCCGGACAGGATAACAATGGTGAACAGAACATGGGGGTTGGCGCCGTAGCTGACCACCAGGCCGGCCATGATCACTGTCATAGGGCCGGTGGGGCCTGAAATCTGCAGCGGGGTGCCGCCAAGCAGGCTGGCGAAAAAACCGAGGGTGATGGCGCCGTATAGTCCTGCGGTGGGACCAATACCGGAAGCGACGCCAAATGCCAGTGCCAGCGGCAGGGCGACAATGGCGGCGGTGACCCCGGCAAAAATATCCTGACGCAGGGCCGTGGAGGAACGGGGAATGACCTCCCTGAAAATATCTTTCATGGTATGAACAATCAATATAAGTAAAAAAACAGCATGTCGGAAAATGACAGGCAATGGCATAATAATACTGTTGTTAGACTGTTTATACAATTAAATTGTGTGATAAAAAATAGTTCGGTACCGGCTACGACCTGACTGTCATTTGTCCCGGGCGCCCGGGTGGGTGTTATTATAGACATCCATCAGATAGGCGGTGTCCACATCGGTATAATGCTGGGTGGTGGCGAGAGAGGCGTGACCCAGAAGTTCCTGAATGGTGCGCAGGTCGCCACCGGCGGTGAGCAAATGGGTGGCGAAGCTGTGGCGAAGCGCATGGGGTGTGGCCGAGGGCGGCAGGCCAAGCGCTTCCCGTACTTTCTGAACCGCAAGCTGTACTGTGCGGGCATTGAGCCGTCCGCCGCGCACACCGACAAACAGAGGTCCCTCGTCAAGGGGCCAGGGGCAGGCCTGACGATATTTTTCCACGGCTTTTTGCACGGCCGGAACCAGCGGCACAAGGCGTTCCTTATTGCGTTTGCCCAATACCCGGAGCATATCGTCTTCCGGCCAGTCTTCCACATTCAGGTTGAGTGCTTCCGAAATCCTGAGCCCGCTGCCATAAAGCAGGGTGATAACCGCCGTGTCCCTGATCGCGACCCAGTCGCCCGGAGAAATGGCGGAAAAGTCCCCCACTTCGGCCAGGGTGCGCCGGGCCGCTGCTTCGTCCAGCGGGCGCGGCAATCTTTTGGGCAGTTTGGGGGAGCGTACGGAATCAATATGATCATTGAACAGGATATTGTTGCGTCGGCAGTACTTATAAAAGGCCCTGAGGGCGCTAAGGGCCCGGGCAATGGTCGCCGGACTGACATCATGTCGCCGCCGGTCCGCAAGAAAGGCCCTGAAATCCATGGCTTTCAGATCGGCCAGGTCCTGTTCTGTGGGAAAGTTGCCGAGATGACGGGTCAGGAAGGTCAGGAACTGCCCCAGATCCCGCATATAGGCCTCCAGGGTATGGGGGGAGACCCGCTTTTCCGATTTCAGATAGTCATGCCAGCCGCGCACCAGCGGGCGCAGTTTGGGGAAAATCAGTTCGTCGAGGGGGCCTGTTTCATCCATCTTTGCAAGTATAGGCCAAATGCGGCCTCAAGGAAGCGTAAAAGTTCAGTGCCCTGACCGGGGGTGAACATGTCCGGGTCCCGGCTGCCAAAGGCCAGAAGCCCTATCGGATAACAGTCCGTTGCCGGAATGCGGATCAGGGCTTCCGCCTTGATCAGTTCCGTGGCCGGGCCGAAAATTTCTTCTAGGACCTCCACATCGCCGCGCAGCAGGCAGGCGTCTTCCCGGCCAAGGAGGGTGTCTACCTGTCCCTTTTTCAGGGTCCGGGCTTCGGGCAGGGGCGGCGTTTTCAGATCATGCCCGTCCTCGAAACAAACGGCGATCACATCGACCGAAAGCATCTGCGGCCAGTCGCTGACCAGAAGATGGCTGATTTCATCAATGCTGTTCGCCTGCATCAGGGCCAGGGCTGCCGTGTGGACCTGCTGTTGGGTCGACATGTTATTGCGGCTGGCGTCAATCAGAGAGGAATGAAAATCCTTCAGTTCCCCGATTTCCTGTTGCAGCCTTTCCAGCATTACCTGCTGGAAATCCACCACACGATCGCCGCTGGACGGGCGGAAGGGCGGGGTGAGAATGGTTAGGAGGTCTGGATTTTCCACCAGAAAGTCGGGATGGCGTTTCAGCCAGTCCCGGACTTGTTCAGCAGTCATCTCGTCTTCGCTGTTGCTCAGTTTCTCAGCCATGTTCCCTTTCCGGAGATATCTGGTCCTCAGGCGATGGATTGTCCGGTTTTCTCCCAGTCTTTCAGGAAGGCTTCCAGTCCACTGTCGGTCAGCGGATGCCTGAACAGTTTGTGCATCACTGCCGGCGGAATAGTTGCGACATCGGCGCCGATACGCGCCGCATCCACCACATGCAGGGGATGCCGGATGCTGGCCACGAGAATTTCGGTGCTGAAGTTGTAATTGTCGTAAATCACCCGGATATCCTCGATCAGGGCCATACCATCCTGGGAAATGTCGTCATGACGGCCGATGAAGGGGGAAATGAATGTGGCGCCGGCCTTTGCAGCAAGCAGAGCCTGTGAGGCAGAGAAGCACAGGGTCACATTGACCATCTTGCCCTGGGAGGTGAAATGCTTGCAGGCCTTAAGACCGTCTACGGTCAGCGGCACTTTCAGGGTGATCTGGTCGGAAATGTCATAAAGCTTGTCTGCTTCCCTGAGGATACCGTCATAATCAAGTGCTGTGGCTTCCGCGCTGACCGGTCCGTCAACAGCATCACAGATTTCCTTGGTGACTTCAAAGATGTCCCGACCGGATTTCATGATCAGCGACGGATTGGTGGTGACGCCGTCGACAAGGCCGCTGGCGGCCAGTTCGCGGATGTCATCAATCTCGGCGGTGTCGAGAAAAAATTTCATTGTTTCATACCCTCTTCAGAATGCTAATAAACCTTGTCAGTCCTGTCCTGTCGGTACCCTGAATTGACCGTCAACGCAACCCCGTTGTTGCCCAATCCGTATAATATCATATAGTGACCGGGAGATTTCAAAAGAATAACACCCGACAGGGAACATCGGTGACCACATTATTTCCGTCCAGACGTGTACAGGTATTACTGCCCCTGCCGCTGCAGGGGGTGCTGGACTATCTGTCGCCTGAAGACCTGCCCCTCAGGGAAGGCGATTTTGTCGAGGTGCCGCTGGGCTCCAAACGGCTTCAGGGTGTGGTCTGGTCCTGCGATCCGCCACCTTCCGACGTGCCCGAGGATCGGCTGAAGCATATCTACGGCCGGTTTGACCTTCCCGCCCTGCCCGAAAGCCTGATGAAATTCATTGACTGGGTGGCGGCCTATAGCCTTTCGCTGCCCGGTGCGGTGCTGAAAATGGCGGTATCCGTGCCCCGGGCTTTCGAGCAGGCCAAAAGCCGCACGGTTTATCGCCTGTCGGTCGGAAACCCCGATGACCTGACAGCCGCCCGTAAAAAAGTATATGAGGTGGCGGTTGGCGATATGCCGCTGTCTGTGAAGGATTGGTGTGACTTGGCGGGCACCGGCGAAGGGGTGATCCGCGGCATGATCAAGGCCGGTCAGATGACGGCGGTGGAAATAAAGGGCGAAGACCTTTTTCCCGAACCGGATGTAACGGTTTCGGCGCCAAAATTATCAAAAGAACAGGAGCGGGCGGGGGATCACTTCCGCGCCCTGGTGCGCCGGGACAAATTCCAGGCCAGCCTGCTGGAGGGGGTGACCGGCGCCGGTAAAACCGAGGTTTATTTTGAAGCCGTGCATGAGGCTCTGTTGAAACCGGGCAACCAGATTCTGGTGCTTGTACCGGAAATTGCCCTGACCGCCCAGTGGCTGGACCGCTTCAGGGATCGCTTCGGCGAGGAACCGGTCATCTGGCATTCGGAACTGACTCCGGCCCAGCGCCGCCGCGCCTGGTGGGGAGTGATCCAGGGTAACGTCCGGGTCATTGTTGGCGCCCGATCTGCCCTGTTCCTGCCGTTTCAAAACCTGTCCCTTATTGTGGTGGATGAGGAACACAGTCCCACCTTCAAGCAGGAAGACGGTGTTTTTTACCACGGGCGTGATATGGCCGTGGTGCGCGCCCACCAGTCAGACTGTCCTGTTATTCTTGCCTCTGCCACACCGTCTCTGGAAACCCTGGTTAATGCCCAGAACGGTAAATATGACTGGCTCTATCTGGGTGAACGGCACGGCCCGGCGGAAATGCCGGACATGCAGGCCATTGACATGAGGAAATATCCCCCGGCCAGCGGCGAATGGTTGTCCGATCCGCTCAGGGAAGCTCTGAAACAAAACCTCGGCCGAGGGGAGCAATCCCTGCTTTATCTGAACCGGCGGGGATATGCGCCGCTGACCCTGTGCCGGACCTGTGGTCACCGGATCCAGTGTCCCCATTGTTCCGCCTGGCTGGTGGAACATAAAAAGACTGGAAAGTTGCAGTGCCATCACTGCGGTCACTGGATGGGCAAGCCGAAACACTGTCCTGAATGTGAAAGTGAAGACAGCCTTGTGGCTTGCGGGCCCGGCGTTGAGCGAGTGGCAGAGGAAGTGGAAAAACTGTTCCCCGAGGCCCGGCTTGCGGTCATGGCCAGTGACGAGCTTTCCACCCCGGCGGAGATTCGCGAGACCGTGGCATCCATTGTCCGGCACGAGGTGGATATTGTCATCGGTACGCAAATTGTCACCAAGGGCTATCATTTCCCGAACCTGACCCTTGTCGGGGTGGTGGACGCAGATCTGGGTCTTTCCGGCGGTGATATGCGGGCGGCGGAGCGCACCTGGCAGCAACTGGAACAGGTGGCCGGGCGCGCCGGCCGGGCGGAAAAGCCGGGCACTGTGCTGTTCCAGACCTTCATGCCTGAACATCCGGTCATAGATGCCCTGGTCAGCGGCGACCGGGACAATTTTCTTGAACAGGAAGCAAATGCGCGCGAACAGCAGGGCATGCCGCCCTTCGGCCGCCTGGCCGCGGTGATTCTTTCCGGTGCCGATTACAACACTGTGGTGACGACGGCCCGACAGCTTGCCCGGGCAGCCCCGAAGATGGCGGGTGTGCAGATTCTGGGCCCGGCACCTGCTCCGCTGGCCTTTCTCAGGGGGCAACACCGGTACAGGTTGCTAGTGAAAACGGAAAAGACAGTTAATATCCAGAATATATTGAGAAGATGGCTGGACAGTGTGAAACCTGTCGGTGCCGTCAGGGTGCAGGCGGATATTGATCCCGTCAGCTTCTTCTAGGGCAGAAGGATGGGGCGCATGCAGGAATTTTATGACAGCATTGAACGGGACCGGGGCCTTTCTGCTGACGAGGTCAACCGCTTTCTTGACCGGCTTGTGACGCACCTGCACGCCATTCCAGCCGATATGAAATATCAGTATCTCGGTCCCGAGGTTGAGGCATTTTACGGGGAGACGGGTCTTAAGGATTGTATTCCCTTCCATCGTCTTTTGATGTCCCGCTTGCTGGAAACTTTCCGGATGGACCGATTGTTTCTCAAGGCACCTGCCTCCCTGACATGTTTATATGAAGCGGAGTTCGATCGTATCCGGCGAACTCTCCGGGAGGAGGCATTTTCCTGCGGCTGGGACAATGACATTTTTGTCAAGGATGTCGCCATCACCACCGGCCGCCTGATTCCGGCGGGGCCGGGTCTTTTACAGGTTTCCGGTGTGCCGCGCCGTCTGCTTGTCAGAAAAGGACCGGGGCAGTTTTTCGGTCTGGTTTCCATGTTGCTGTTCGGCCTGAAGGGGCGGGAGCCGCTGCTGACCGTTCATATGCATATGGCCAATGTGAAGCAATTCACACCGGAAGGCTGGGAAGAGTTCTACAGGATCACCAGCGAAATTCTGGAGCTGAACCCGGATATGAAAGGCTTGATGCGTCATGCCTGGTTTTTTGACCCGGAAATTACCGGAATCAGCCCAAAACTGGCCTATTTAAGGGAGATTCCGGAAAAAAATGGCGCCAAAATATACTATTTCTGTGACCAGGGAGCCGATTCTGGTGCTCTGATCCGTTCGGCCACCCGGCGCACCCTTTTTGAGACGGGGAAATATACCCCGCGGGTTTATTATCTGCTGTGGCCGAGGGATCGCCTGATCGCTTATGCCCGGATGTTCAGGTCCACCGGGAATGGCGACTGAAACCCAGAGGATGCAGGGGGTTTCAACTGTTCCTTTCCGGCTGTTCCGTCGCAGAGCGGCTCCATTTCCGGTGTAATTTTGTATAAATTCCAAAAATCGTAACTGCGCGGCCAAAAGGTGGCTTGCACACATAGGATCACTGTGCTAGGTAAACCCGCGCGTTAGAAATTTTTAACTACCGCATGGGGTTGTGCAGCCGGGCCAGATCAGGTCCCCAAACCCCGTGAGGGGCCAGAGTTTAATAACAAGTCAAGGAAGACCAGGTGTCATCTGAACTATCCTCAAACATTGCTTCCGAAAAGCTGACCATTTCAGGTCTTGCAGGCCGCTATGCGGTAGCGCTTTTTGATCTCGCCAAAGAAGCAAATGCGCTGGACGATGTGGCTAAGGATCTTGCCACCCTGGAAGCGCTCCTTATTGAAAGCGCCGAGCTTACCAACCTGACGCAAAGCCCCGTCTTTTCCCGCGAAGAGCAGGGAAGGGCCATGGCAGCAGTTGCGGACAAGGCCGGGCTCGGTAAACTGGTGCAGAATTTTCTGGCGGTTGTGGCCAACAACCGTCGTCTGGACCAGTTGAAAAATATTATCAAAGAATTTTCCCGGCAGCTGGCTCACCATAAAGGTGAAGTCAATGCCTCCGTGGTGACGGCGCATAAACTGTCCAAGGACCAGCTTGATGCTCTGAAAGCCAAACTCAAATCCATGGTTGGACGTGACGTGAATGTGGAAACCGACGTAGACGAAAGTCTGCTTGGCGGCATGGTTGTCAATATTGGTTCCCGTATGATCGACAGCTCACTGAAAACTAAACTTGCTAATCTTGAAGAATCTATGAAAGAGGTTGGATGATGGACATCCGTGCAGCGGAAATTTCCAAGATCTTGAAAGAGCAGATTGCCAATTTCGGTGAGGAAGCTGAAGTATCTGAAGTTGGTAAAGTGCTGTCCGTAGGTGACGGTATTGCTCGTGTATATGGTCTGGATAATGTACAGGCCGGTGAAATGGTTGAATTTCCCGGCAATATTCAGGGTATGGCGCTTAACCTGGAAGCCGACAACGTGGGGGTCGTTATTTTCGGTGACGACAGCACCATTAAAGAAGGTGACACTGTTAAGCGTACAGGTAACATCGTGGACGTGCCGGTCGGCAAAGGCCTGCTGGGCCGCGTTGTTGACGCCCTGGGTAACCCCATTGACGGCAAAGGCCCGCTGACCGATGTGACCCGTACCCGTATGGAAGTAAAAGCGCCGGGTATTATTCCGCGTAAATCCGTGCACGAGCCGGTGCAGACCGGCCTCAAAGCCGTTGACGCCCTGGTGCCGATCGGCCGTGGCCAGCGCGAGCTGATCATTGGCGACCGTCAGACCGGTAAAACTGCCGTTGCCATCGATGCCTTCCTGAACCAGAAGGACATCAACGCCGGCGACGACGAAAGCAAGAAGCTTTACTGCATTTATGTGGCTGTGGGTCAGAAGCGCTCCACCGTTGCCCAGATCGTGAAGGCCCTGGAAGAAAAAGGCGCCATGGAATATTCCATCGTGGTTGCCGCGACCGCTTCCGAGCCTGCCCCGCTGCAGTTCCTGGCACCCTATACCGGGACCGCCATGGGTGAGTTTTTCCGCGACAATGCGATGCATGCCCTGATTGTTCATGACGATCTGTCCAAACAGGCTGTGGCTTATCGTCAGATGTCCCTGCTGCTGCGTCGTCCTCCGGGACGTGAGGCTTATCCGGGTGACGTTTTCTACCTGCATAGCCGTCTGCTGGAACGTGCCGCGAAAATGGGTGATGCGGCTGGGAATGGTTCATTGACCGCGCTGCCGATTATTGAAACCCAGGCCGGTGACGTGTCCGCCTATATTCCGACCAACGTGATTTCCATTACCGATGGCCAGATCTTCCTGGAGACAGAACTGTTCTACCAGGGTATTCGTCCGGCCATTAACGTGGGTCTGTCCGTGTCCCGTGTGGGATCTGCCGCCCAGGTGAAAGCCATGAAACAGGTTGCCGGTTCCATTAAACTTGAACTGGCCCAGTATCGTGAGATGGCCGCCTTTGCCCAGTTTGGTTCCGACCTGGATGCTTCCACACAGAAACTTCTGAATCGTGGTGCCCGTCTGACAGAACTGCTGAAGCAGGCACAGTATTCGCCTCTGGCAGTGGAAGAGCAGGTAGTGTCCATCTTTGCCGGTGTGAACGGTTATCTCGATAAAATCGAGGTTTCAGCCGTTGGCCGCTTCGAGGAAACTCTGCTGGCGGAAATGCACAGCAAGCACAAGGGTGTCCTGGACACGATCCGGACTGAGGCCAAGCTTTCCGATGAAACCACTGACAAGCTGAAATCCATTCTGGATGCCTTTGCGAAAAGCTTCGTCTAAAGCCGGGAAAGCGTAACAGAGAAAGATAAGGACAAGTCAATATGGCTAACCTTAAAGACCTCAGAAACCGTATCGCAAGTGTGCAGAGCACGCAGAAGATCACCAAGGCCATGCAGATGGTGGCGGCTTCCAAGCTGCGCCGGGCGCAGGAAGCTGCCGAGGCTGCCCGCCCCTATGCGGAGCGGATGGAGCTGGTCCTGGGGTCTCTGGCTGCGAGCATGAAAGGCCAGGAGGGTGGTCCGAAGCTGCTCGCCGGTACAGGCAAGGATGATGTTCATCTGGTGGTGATCGCCACTTCCGAACGTGGTCTTTGCGGCGGTTTCAATACAAATATCGTCAAAGGCGCCCGGGCGAAAATTTCTTCCCTGCTGGCAAACGGTAAAGACGTGAAAATCATCACCATCGGCAAGAAGGGTCGTAGCGCCCTGCGTCGTGAATATGGAACCCGCATGATCGAACATTTCGACATGTCCCATGTGAAAAAACTGCGATTTGGCGATGTGTTGCCGATTGCAGACCGTCTTCTTGAATTGTTCGAAGCCGGTGAATTTGATGTCTGCACCCTGTTTTACGCCAAGTTCCAGTCTGCCCTGGTGCAGATTGTGACCGGGCAGCAGTTGATCCCGGCGTCGTTCGACGAAGAGAAAACAGCGGATCTTGGTGGTGCGGCGTATGATTATGAACCGGACGAAAAAGATATTCTCGAAGAACTTCTGCCGCGCAACGTGGGTGTGCAGATGTTCCGCGGTCTTCTGGAGAATGCCGCCAGCGAGGAAGGGTCTCGTATGACGGCCATGGACAGTTCGACCCGTAATGCCGGTGAGATGATCGACAAGCTGAGGACTACCTATAACCGCAGCCGTCAGGCTGTGATTACCAATGAACTGATTGAAATTATTTCGGGCGCGGAAGCGCTCTGATAGAGCTAAATTGGAGCGAGGGCACAAGCGCCCCGGGAGTTAAAGGAAATGACACAAAATACAGGTCGTATCAGCCAGGTGATTGGTGCCGTTGTCGACGTACAATTCGACAATGAACTGCCGGCCATCCTGTCTGCACTTGAAGTTGACAACGCCGGCAACCGTCTGGTTCTGGAAGTCGCCCAGCATCTGGGTGAGAACACCGTGCGTACCATCGCCATGGACTCCACCGACGGTTTGGTCCGCGGTCAGGAAGCCAGGGATACAGGCGCACCGATCAGTGTGCCGGTTGGTCCCGAAACGCTGGGTCGTATCATCAACGTGATCGGTGAGCCGATCGATGAACGTGGCGAAATCGGCGCCAAAGGCGTCGCACCGATCCATAACGAAGCCCCTGCCTTTGTTGACCAGTCCACGGAAGCCGAGGTTCTGGTAACCGGGATTAAAGTGGTCGACCTGCTGGCGCCTTACGCCAAGGGTGGTAAAATTGGTCTGTTCGGTGGTGCCGGTGTGGGCAAGACCGTTCTGATCATGGAGCTGATCAACAACATCGCCAAAGGCCACGGTGGTTACTCCGTGTTCGCCGGTGTGGGTGAACGTACCCGTGAAGGGAACGACCTGTACCACGAAATGATCGAGTCCGGCGTTATTGATCTGGAAGGCAAGGAATCAAAAGCGGCCCTCGTATACGGTCAGATGAACGAGCCTCCGGGAGCCCGTGCCCGTGTTGCCCTGACCGGTCTGACCCTGGCGGAATATTTCCGTGATCAGGAAGGCCAGGACGTGCTGTTCTTCGTCGATAACATCTTCCGCTTTACACAGGCTGGCGCCGAAGTGTCCGCGCTGCTCGGTCGTATTCCTTCTGCTGTGGGTTATCAGCCCACTCTGGCAACCGACATGGGTGGCCTGCAGGAGCGTATTACCTCCACCAACAAAGGGTCCATTACTTCTGTGCAGGCCATTTACGTGCCCGCCGATGACCTGACCGACCCGGCCCCGGCCGCGTCCTTTGCCCACCTTGATGCGACAACCGTGTTGAGCCGTCAGATCGCCGAGCTTGGTATTTACCCGGCCGTGGATCCGCTGGACTCGACTTCACGTATTCTGTCTGCTGACGTTCTGGGTGAAGAACATTACGATGTTGCCCGCCGGGTACAGGAAACTCTGCAGAAATATAAATCCCTGCAGGACATCATTGCCATTCTCGGCATGGATGAGCTTTCCGAGGAAGACAAGCTGGTTGTGGCCCGTGCCCGTAAACTGCAGCGTTTCCTCAGCCAGCCGTTCCATGTGGCCGAGGTCTTTACCGGCGCACCTGGTAAATTCGTGGCCCTGGAAGATACCATCAAAGGCTTCAAAGCCATTGTTAATGGTGAACATGATGACCTTCCCGAAGCTGCCTTCTATATGGTTGGCACCATTGAGGAAGCCATCGAGAAAGCCAAGAAAATGGCTGCCGAGGCTGCATAAGACTTACAAGTTTGAAAGGAGCCAGAAATGGCCGACAAAATACATTTCGAACTGGTTTCACCTGAAAAGCTGCTTCTGTCCGAGGATGCGGACATGGTGGTGGTGCCCGGGTCCGAAGGCGACTTTGGCGTGATGGCTCATCATGCCCCGGTGGTTTCCACCCTGAAAACCGGCATCATCGAGGTTCATGACGGTGGCGAGCGCAAGAAACTTCTGGTGCACGGCGGTTTTGCCGAGGTCAACCCCAACGGCCTGACTATTCTGGCCGAGGAAGCCTATGCTCCCGGCGAACTTGACCGGGCTACTCTGGAAGTCGAACTGAAAGATGCCAATGAAGATGTGGCCGATGCAAAAGACGACCTGCAGCGCGCCCGGGCTGAAAAAGCCCGCGACCGGCTGGTTGCTCTTCTGGCGGCACTGGATGAACTGGCCGCCTGATCCTTTCGGGCCTGATCCTTTCGGGATAGAAAATTACAGAAACCCCGCAGTTCCGGCTGCGGGGTTTTTCTTTTAGGCAACACTGACTAACCTAGGGTCACCATGAACTGGCGGGCGAAATGGTCGCGGAACTGATCCATGGTAAAATGATGGTTCTGGGCACCCCGGTGGGAAATTTTATAGGTCGCCATCAGGCTGGCGATGCGTCCGGTGGTCGGCCAGTCGTGACCGTGCATCAGGCCATAGATGATTCCCGCCCGGTAGGCATCACCGCAACCGGTGGGATCAACCGGGTCCTCGGTCGGTACTTTGGGAATATTGAATATATTCTCTTTTGTATGAATGACGGACCCTTCTCCCCCTTTGGTAATGATCAGCACGTCCAGCATCTCTGTGGCCACTTCGATACTCATATGGGTTTTTTCCGAAAAGAGCTGCCATTCATAATCATTGAGCACCATCCAGCGGCTGTGTTCCAGCAACCACATCAGTTCATCCCCCTTGAGGGAGGAAACCTCCTGGCCCGGGTCAAACAGGATCGGAATGCCGAGCTCGGCCATCTGTTTGGTATGACGCTTCATGCCTTCATGGCCGTCCGGCGAGATCACGCCCATGACCACATCATTGTCCGCCTTGATAATAACCTCGTGGGACTGGTCCATGGCACCCGGGTGGAAGCCGGTAATCTGGTTATCGTCCATGTCGGTGATGATATGGGCCTGGGCAGTGTATTTTTCCTTGATCTCGAGAATATTCTCGTCCGGGATATTATTGCGGCCGAGCCAGTTCTTATAGGACCAGAAATCCTCTCCGACAGTGGCCACAGGCAAACCTTTGATGCCAAGCAGGCTCAGGTTATAGCATATGTTGCCGGCGCAGCCGCCGAACTCCTGGCGCATTTCCGGGACGCGGAAGGCCACATTCAGCATATGAACCTTGTCCGGCAGGATATGTCCCTTGAACTGACCGTTGAAGACCATGATGGTGTCATAGGCGATGGAGCCGCAAACAAGTATTTTTCCGTTGTTGTCCAGTTTCATGGTGGCTTCTTCCTTTTACTCTCCTGCTTGTTTCGTTTTTCCCGGGTTATGGTGCGGCGATCAGGCCGACCATGGCTCCTGAGATGGCTGTGGCGATGAAGGCCGAGACAATGGTCCGGGGGCCAAGTTCAATGATTTCCCTGCGCCGCTCCGGCGCAAGTGTCGACAGCGTACCGATCATGATGGCCAGGCTGCCCAGGTTTCCGAAACTGCACAGGGCATAGGTCAGGATATAGCGGCTGTGCAGGCTGATTTCCCCGGCGCCCAGGTTGCCGAGCTGCATATAGGCGACAATCTCGTTGATCACTACCTTGGTGCCCAGCAGGGCGCCGGCTTCGGCGGCGTCGCTCCAGGGGATGCCCATGAGCCAGGCGAAGGGCGCCATCAGTGTACCGAGGATCAGGGACAGGGTGAGCGGTTCGTCTCCGACCGTGACAAGCGCCAGGATCATGTTGACCAGTTCAATAAGAGAGACAAAGACAATAAGCAGGGCGACGATATTGGCCACCAGCCGCAAGGCATTGCCTGTACCCTTGGTAATAGCGTCCAGGGCGCCGGAATAATGGCTTTCGAGGCTCACATTGCGGCTTTCAAAGGACAGGTCACCGGGCACCATAATCTTGGCAATCATGATGGCGGCCGGGGCATTTATGACCGAGGCGATCAGAAGATGACCGAACGCGCCGGGAAAGGTCGGTTCGATCAGGGTCGCCACCAGCACCATGATAGAGCCGGCGATGGTGGACATGCCGACGCTCATGACGACAAAAAGTTCGCTGCGGCTCAGTTTCGGGATATAGGGGCCGATCAGCAGGGGGGATTCCGCCATGCCCATGAATATATTGGCGGCGGAGGCGATGCCCACGGCGCCGCCGACCCGGAAGGCCTTTTGCATCAGAACCGCCGCGCCGCGCACCAGCCAGGCAAGTATGCGCCAGTGCCAGAGCAGGGCGGACAAGGCGCCGATCATCAGCACCAGGGGCAGCACCCGGAATGCGAAGATAAAATTGTTGGCCGGATTGGTGGTGTCAAAGGGTGTGGGGCCGCCGCCCACATAACCGAAGACAAAGGCTGTGCCTTTCTCGGTGGCCAGGCTGACGCTCTGGATTCCGCTGGAAAGGGTGGCAAAGGCGCTCTGGATCAGGGGGACATAAAGCAGCAGCAGGATAAGGCATATCTGCACCAGAAGTCCGGTGATAATAATGCGCGGACGGACCTCTCTCTTTTTTTCCGAAAGAAGCCATGCCAGTGCCAGATAAATGAGGATACCCGCAATACCCTGCAGATATAACGCCATATGTCGGTTCCCTGCCCGAAAAGTTCACAGATAAACTTTCTATGAAGGCAGGGTAACAGTTATATTACAATCTGGATTTTTTACCCTGATATTGTCCTTTTCCCCTCTGGACCTCCCCGGGAAAGGGTAATATGAGACGTCCTGCACAAGTTTCTGTTCTTTCGGGGAATTCTGAAGGGGCGGGATATAACAACGATAAACAAAGGGGATTATTTATGACAATATTCAATCAGGACGGAATATCCTTTTCCCGTCCCCTCTGGACGGCATGTCTGGGGATATTTCTTACAACTGTCACACTGCAGGCCGCCGCGGCCACTGAACCCACACCGGAAACGGTGAAATCGCAGGTGGCGGGCTACAAGGCAGCCTTTACCTGCAGCGCCACTTTTAATGGCGGAAAATCCGCAGACATGATCCGGCAGGATGAACTGACCGGTATACGGCTTGATTACCGGAAATATATGGCCGAACTGCCGGATGCGGAAATCAATCAGGGGGAAAAATATGTTTCCGTCCGGTTCAGCGAAGACCTGCCGCCACGCTATGCGGTCTGGCGTCCGGGACTTGGTTGTGCGCAGCTTCCGCCGGGGGCTGATCTGTCCGTGCGCAAACATGTCCCGTCAGTGAATTTCTCTTCTGCGCCGGATAATGGCGTAAAACCCTGGCCCGTGGGGGATGCGGTCCCGGAACCGGATATGGCCCCTTCCCCCCTTCAGGCGGTGCTCAATGATGCTTTCACCACCGAAAAATACGGTGATCCAAAGGCAACCAGCGCGACCCTGGTGACCACGCCGGACCGGCTTCTGGCAGAGCAATACAAGGCGGGCTTCACCCCGCATACCTCCCAGCGCACCTGGTCAGTGGCAAAAAGTATCAGCGCGACGGTCATCGGCATTGCTGTGGAGAAGGGACTTCTGGATATCAAGGCCCCGGCCAATATTCCCGAATGGTCGGCCCCGGGTGATCCCCGGCAGAAAATCACCCTGGAGAACCTGCTGCATATGGCCAGCGGCCTGGACAGCAATAAGGCTGGAAACCGGACAAGCTATGTTTATTTCGGTGGCGGTCTGGTGACGGATAATGCGACAGAAAAAATGCTGGAAACGGCGCCCGGCAAACGCTGGAAATATGCCAATAATGATACATTGCTGGCAGTCCGGTCCCTCAAGGCGACGCTGGGTGAGACGGAGGCCATGCTGCGCTTTCCGACCGAGCAGTTGTTCCGGAAGATCGGCATGGGCCATACGGTGGCGGAAACAGACTGGCAGGGAAATTTTGTCCTCTCCAGCCAGGTCTGGTCCACGGCCCGGGATCTGGCCCGGCTTGGTATCCTTTACCTCAATGACGGCGTTTGGCAGGGCGAAAAACTGTTGCCGGACTGGTGGCGGGAATTCGTCAGCACGCCGGCACCGTCGCAGCCGCCGCTTGTGAACGGGGAAGGTCATCCTCTGCCCGGGTACGGCGCCCAGTTCTGGTTGTTCGACAGCCGCTTCCCGGGTCTGCCGGACGATGTTTTCGCCATGGCCGGCAACAGGGGGCAGTATGTGATGATCATTCCCTCACGGAATCTGGTGATTGTCCGGCGCGGCTATGACAGCCCGGACGGCGTGCGCTTTAACATCGCCGCCTTCACGGCCGATATCCTGGCGGCGCTCAATCAGTAATATGTCAAGCCGGGACGGGCGTCAGGCCTGTTCCCGGCGAATCATATAGACCTGAAGATTGCACCAGGCGGCCTTCAGGTAGGACGTGGACAATCCTGCATTTTCTGCCCGGATCAACATGTCGCCCACCAGTTGATCGGCCTCCACAGGCTTGCCCAGCTCCAGATCCCTGAACATGGAAGAGGTATAATCCGAACCTTCCCGGGTCATGGTCTCTTTCATATACTCCAGGGAGGCGTCGGACAGGGGATAGCCGGCTGCGGCGGCGGCTCCTGCACATTCGTCAATGATCGCCAGGGCGATTTCCCGGCCGTCACGGGTTGCCATGATATCGCCGATGCTGCCACGCATCAGGCAATTGAGGGTACCGAGAACGGTGATATGGCAGAATTTGTCCCACATGGCCGAGGCCATGTGGGGGGAATGACTGACACTGACCGGCGCTTTCAGAAACAACTCCTCGAGCTGGCGGCTGAAGGCGAGTTGGCTGTCTGAACGCGGCCCGAAAGTGATATGGCCCGGGCGAGACCAGGACCGGATGCTGCCGTCTTTCTGTAGTGTACAGATGTTTTTGGCGAGCCCGCCCAGGACCTTTTCTTCTCCGAATGTTTTATCCAGAACATCCAGGTGTTTCAGGCCGTTGAGCAGGGGAAGGATATGGCTGTCCGGACCGATCGCCGGGGTGATGGACTTTACGGCGCTCTCCAGGTCATAGGCCTTGCAGCCCAGGATCACCAGATCATAGGGGCTGTCCACCTCCTCGACAAGATGATCTGTCACATCAATTGTATAGTCCCGGTCCGGGGTGTGAATGACAAGACCGTTCCGTTTCAGCAGGTTATGCCGTTTCCGGCGCACCAGAAAGGTGACGTCCGCACCGCTGTGCAAAAGAAGCCCGCCGAAATATCCGCCGATTGCCCCGGCGCCCAGAACCAGAATTCTCATGTTTCACTCCTGAATTGGTTTCGGGGGCATATATAGCGGGCTGGGGAGAAAAATTCCAGAAGTGACTGTAGAGCAGCGCTTCAGGAAGGTTCCTGAAAATCGCAGGCGCCGCAGTTGCGGTAAAAAACCGAAGTCTGGGCGCAGGCAAAAGCCAGCGGCAGGGACATCAGGGGCGACAAGGCGAAAATCATCAGGAACTGTTCCTCCCGCCCCCCGGCCCAGCCGGCGAAAAGATCAAGACCGGTGAGCCTCAGGACAATGAACTGCACGGCCGTTACAATTCCCAGTGACGGGATTACCCCGATCAGGAGGCTGAACAGCATGTGGCCTGTGAGAGTACGGGTCAGGTCCCAGGATGACCGGAAACTGAGCGTCTTGCCGATGGACTGGGCAGCAAAGGCCAGAGACAGGCGAAGGCCGATGGCCAGACCCAGCAGGCTGATAATGGCCGCTGCAGAAAGATAGACGGTCAGTTCCAGTGACCCCACGGTTTCCACTGATCCCTGCTGGTCCAGGTTGATCTGGTTCAGGATCATCAGCACCGCACTGCTCAGCAAAAACATGAGCACCAGAATGACGCCGAGAAAGACCAGAATTTTGATGCTGAAATGAAAACTGCGACTGATCAGCGGCCAGAATTTGCGGCGCATAAAATGTTCAGGTCCCAGAAGAAACAGCCGATGCCAGAGAATGGCCGAAGGTACAAGCCAGATGAAAGTGGTGGCGATCAAAAGGAAAAAGGAAAACTGGAATCCTTCGGGGATTCCCTCCCGGCTGTCCGGGCCTGTAAGTACCGGCTCAAGATAGCCGAGATAGCCGGCCAGACAGAAGGGCAGAAAGGCAAACAGGGAGATCAGGATATGCTGGAACCTGAAGTGCCACAGACAGCCATAGGCCTCGAGGATACAGGTTATCAGGGATTTGTCCCGTTTTCCGGTTTCAATCGGCATGTGCAATCCTTATCAGACAATCAGGTCTGCGATATGGCCCTTGTCATCTTCCGTCCGGACCAGACGAGTATAAATTCGGGTCATGCAGCAGCAAAACAGGGAGCTGGGCGCAAGGATCAGAGGGCTGAGCATATATTGTACAATAATAAATGCCGGGTCGATCATTGCCGTTCCTGTTATGCCGAAAAACCCGGCCAGAAGATTAAGTAACAGCATAGAGAAGACCCAGGCCGGGAGCACCGACAACAGCAGGCTCGTAAAAATAGTCAG
Organism: Emcibacter sp.; assembly: GCF_048269205.1. Lineage (GTDB taxonomy): Bacteria > Pseudomonadota > Alphaproteobacteria > Sphingomonadales > Emcibacteraceae > Emcibacter. The sequence continues at coordinate 199,725 of NZ_JBLXJC010000001.1, forward strand.
GCTGTTGTTCCTGCTGTAATACCAGGCCTCCCTGAAAGGGATAAAGGACCTGTTTTCGGCAATGCTGACAAAGGTAATCTGCATCCTGAATGAAATGCCCACGGTTATGATGGTGATTATTGTAGCGATCATCAGGGACAGGGGGCGGTTGCCCTGGGGGGCGATATCAAGCCCGCTTACCCCGGAAATGACAGACAGGACAAGCCCCAGACCGGTGGTCATCACAAGCATAAAAATCAGCAGCAGAATAATCATGGCGGCAAGATAAAGAATATATTTCAGCAGCATCCGGCCAAGGTCCGGCAGGGAAAATTTAAGGAAGTTCCCGCATCCCAGAAGATGGAGCCGGAAAAACAGCAATGTCAGGGCGCTGGTGACCAGAAAGGCCATGGCCACAAAAGCCAGATAGGCGCTGCTGAACTGGAAGGTTACATTCCCGCCGGGAGCAACGTGTTTTGTAAGCGAAAGTCCCGGGACAAACAGGAACAGGCTGAAGGGCAGATAGAAAACATAGGAAAGAATCGCATGCTGTTTGAGGTTTGTCCGGAACGTCAGATAAGTCTCTTTCGCAACGTCAACAACAGATAATGTTCTTTCTTCACTCTGGATCATGGGTTTCTGCCTGCATTTTCCGCTATTATTCCGCCGAAGCGTTTTATCAGTGCCTGATAGAGGTCCCGTTTGAACGGTACTATCATATCCGGCAGGTCGGACAGATCAATCCATTTCCATTCGCTGAATTCCTGGTGGTCTGTCTCCAGATTGATGTCTTCATCCCGGCCCAGAAAGCGATAGACAAACCATTTCATTTTCTGGCCCCGGTAGCGTCCTTTCCAGACCTTGCCGACCAGGTGTTCGGGCAGATCATAGGTCAGCCAGTCATCGGTCTGTGCCAGCAGTTCCACCTTGTCGGTGCCGATTTCCTCTTTGAGCTCCCTTAAGGCCGCCTCGCCGGGGTCTTCTCCCTTGTCGATGCCGCCCTGGGGCATTTGCCAGGCTTCGGCCGTCTGGTCGATTCTCTGGGCCATAAAGATCCTGCCTTCGTCGTTAAACATCATCATGCCGGCGCAGGGGCGATAGGGGAGTTTCTCTTTATCTGTCATGTGACCTCGTTGGCTGGAAATTCCATCTCGTCTATTTTGAACAACTGAAGCCGTCTTTCAATAGGCAGTTGGTGTTGTCGGGACTTTTACTGGCGTGAAGGCTGCTATCTAGCGGATCGGCTGACGGTTGGCGATGGCTGTGACGGGTACCAACTGGATACCCTTGCCGGGCAGGGTTTTGGCCCAGGCATCCAGTTGCTCGATGGTCAGCGGGAACGGACGGGCGATGCCCAGCGCCGCTCCATAGGTTCTTGCCGTGGTCTCCAGCTCGCGGAGGCGGGTCTGGATTTCCTCTTCGTTGACGGTGTTGTCGATATAGCGGTTGTTGATGGCCCGTGGCATCCCCAGCCGGCGGGCGTACCGGGCCGCGACGCTATAGCGGCTTGAGCGGGAATCGACAAACATCAAGCCCCGGCCGTGAAGTTCCTCCAACACCGGATGAATGGCGTTTTCGGCTGCCGTGAATTTCGATCCCATTTCGTTCAGGACCCCCACATAGCCGGTGACCCGGGAAAGGACCCACATAAGCCGGTTCATGTTGTCCCGTTTCGAATAGCCTGCCATCAGGGTGTGTGGGCCCGGATCATTCTCGGGATAGTTCAGCGGCTCCATGGGCACAAGAAGCAATGCCTCGTGACCGAATTCGCGGCCCAGGTCCACCCAGTCCTGCAATTCGCGGCCATATGGGGTGACGGCGATATCCATTTCGCCAGGCAGTGTCCTGATGGCCTGTTCGCTCTGTTCCGCATTCAGGCCTATTCCCTTGACAATGATGGCGATGCGCGGTGCGATGCTGAGATCTTCATGCGGCCGGGCATATTCCTGCCAGGCGACAAGGCCGTCCGGTCCCAGCACCGGCAGGGGGCCGTCCCGGCTTTGCATGACAAGGCCCGGATTGGGTACCTTCTTCAGGCTCATGAATTTTGTATAGGGGATCTGTTCACTCTGTGGCGCCGTTTCTTCGGGGATAACCTCTTTCTGCAGCTCTTGTTCGGCTTTTGCGTTAGCCTCTTCTTCAGCGAAAGACAGGCTGTCATCCGGATCCGACAGGACGATGATGTTTTCCGAAGCGGGCTTATGGCTTTCTTCCGCTGGTTTTTCCTGTTCCTCTGCCACCTTTGCCGGTTCGGGCAGGGGCTCCTCAGCGGTCAGGGAAAGCCAGACGAAAAGGCCGCCAAAGGACACAAGCACAAGCACCCAGGCCGCTACCAGCGGACTGATGGTGCGTCTGCGCGTCATCGTTGGTAATTCCGGCTCGTCTGCCATTTTTCCCGGCCGTTACCGGCCTTTCCCCTTCCTGTTTATCTTTATTTTTACCTGTCACATAAAACAGGGGCCGGGTAGAACACATCCCGGTCCCCGCTTTATGTGTTTTTACTCGTAATTTCTGGCGATGGCCATACCCCGGATCAGATTGAAGGCATAGTTCAGCTGGTAATCCCGCTGCGCCGTGGTCAGTGTCTTCTCGTCTTCTGTGTTTTCGGCTTCGTCTTCACCGGCAGTTCCCGGGTCGGCGCTATTCTGCTCGGCGTTTTCGTCGGTTTCCTCAACGTTTTCATCCCCGTTGGGGTTCTCTAGACTGCCCCTGAGGCTGGCCTCACTGCGCCGCCTGGTGTTGATCGCCTCGGCGTCTTCAAGCCGCAGTTGTTCGACAACCACATCCGGAATGATTCCGTCACCCTGGATGCTTGTACCGGAGGGGGTGAAATAATAGGCGGTGGTCAGCCGCATGGCACCGTTTGCACCCAGCGGAATAACCGTTTGCACAGAACCTTTGCCGAAGGACTGGGTTCCGACGACCACACCGCGCTGGTGATCCTGCAGGGCGCCGGCGACAATTTCAGAGGCGGATGCAGAGCCGCCATTGATCAGTACCACAAGAGACTTGCCGTTGATCAGGTCCCCCTTGCGCGCGTTATAGCGCTGGACGGACCGGTCGTTGCGGGTGCGGGTTGAAACCACCTCGCCGCGATCAAGAAAGGCATCGGACACGGCGATGGCCTGGTCCAGAAGACCGCCGGGATTGTTGCGCAGGTCAAGCACAATACCCTGGAGGTTGTCGCCCAGTTCTTCCTTGATGGCGGACAGGGCATCTTTCAGGTTGTTCTCGGTGGTTTCGGTAAAGGAGGTGATACGCACGTAGCCGATTTCATCCTCGACCCGGTAGCGTACCGATTTGATCTTGATGACATCGCGGGTAATTGTGATTTCCAATGGGGCTTTCTCGCCCTTGCGCACCACGGTCAGGACAATAGGCTCACCCACTTCGCCACGCATTTTTTCCACAGCCTCGTTAAGGGTCAGGCCCATGACCTGTTCCCCGTCGAGATGGGTGATATAGTCGCCGGCCTTCATACCTGCCTTGGCGGCCGGGGTGTCATCAATGGGGGAGACGACCCTGACCACGCCGCTTTCCTGGGTTACTTCCAGGCCGAGACCGCCGTATTCGCCACGGGTCTGGACCTGCATGTCCTCGAAATTCTTCGGATTCAGGTAGCTTGAATGGGGGTCCAGGGAGGCCAGCATGCCGTTGATGGCGGCCTCGATAAGTTCCTCATCCTCCACGTCCTTCACATATTGTGACCGGATGCGCTCGAACACGTCTCCAAACAGGTTGAGCTGTTTGTAGGTATCTGAATTTGCGCTGTAGCCCACGGTATTGACCGCCATGCCGGCGCCGAAAATGGCCAGGGCAATTACAGCAGTTGCAGCAAATTTTTTCATTTAACCAAGTACCTTTCTGTCACGAGCAATAATCCAGGGCAGCGGATTGATCGGCTTGCCCCCTCGGCGGATTTCCAGATAGAGTTTCTGCCCCAGGGATCCAGCGACCCTGCCGTCAGACGCCAGTTGAGTGGGCGCCATCTGGCCGATTGGTTCACCTTTTAATACCCATTGACCGACAACGGCGTCAAGCCGGGTCATACCGGCCAGCAGCGTATGATAGCCGTCTCCGTGGGAAATAATAAGTAATTGTCCGTAGGAGCGGAATTTTCCTGAAAAAACAACGCGTCCGTCGTGGGGGGCGACCACAGTTGCCTGGGATCGCGTGTTTATAATGATTCCCTTTGATTTCCGGCCTTCCGCTGTGGTCTGTCCATAACGGACCTCAATGCTGCCGCGCGCCGGCAGGGGAATGGAGCCCCTGGCGAGGCTGAAACTGGTGCTGCCGGAGGGCAGGGCCGTCACCTGGGCCGGCGAAGTGCTTTCACCGCTATCGCGCTGTGGCTTGTCCTCCAGCCGCGTTGCCGCCTCCCGGGCGGCTTTTTCCCGAAGCTGGTTTTCTTTTTCGATCCGGTCAATCAGTTCCTGCAGGTTTCTCGCCGTGGCGGCAAATTTTTTCAGTTTCTGCCGTTCCTGCCGTGTGGCCCGCTCAAGCTCCTTATGGCGATCCCGGCGGGCGCTCAGCAGTTTATCCAGTTCATCCTGGGACTGGCTCAGTTCGGCAAGTTCCTCTTTCAGGCTGGCCTGTTCCTTCCGGATATCCTGACGCAGGTCCTGCAATTCTCCGATATCCTGGCGGATTAACACAGCCTTGTTTTCGAGTTCCGGCAGAATCACTTTGAGAAGACTGGCGCTCCGCAGGCTGTCGACGGCTTCATCCGGGCGGAAGGCAACCAGTTCCGGGGGCTGCCGGCTCAGGCGCTGCATGGCGCCCAGTGTTTCCGTCATCTGTCCGGTGCGGGCGGACAGACGTGCCTCCAGCTTTGTTTCCCGCTGGTTCAGGTCGTCAAGCTTGTCTTCCCTCTCGCTGAGGCGGCTTTCCGTATCCTGGAGATCTTTTGCCGCCTGGACCATTTTGCGGCCGAGATCGGAAATCTCTTCCTTCAGCTGGCTGGCCTCACTTTCATACTGTCGGGCCTTGAGGGTGGTTTCCTCGATTCTTTTCTGGACTTCCTTGAGGTCGTCTTCCTGTTTGCGCGGCACTTCTCCGGCGGCAGGCAGTGCCGTCAGAAGGCAAAGAAGCAGCGAGGGGAGAAACCGTGTTCTCCGCCGGGCAGACATATGTAACGACAACCTACGCAGTAGCCCTGTTCTCCTGTTGCTGTCCCCTGTGTCCCCGGGCTTCTTCCTGGGAAACCACTTTCAGCAGGGAATGGCCGGTCATGGCTGCCGGCTGGTCGAGTCCCATCAGGTCCAACAGGGTCGGCGCCACGTCCGCCAATCTGCCGTTTTCCAGGGCAATCGCCCGGCCTTCGGGAAGATCAGCCGCCGCGGCTGGTGCATTGATCAGAAGGAAGGGGACCAGGTTGGTCGTATGCGCCGTATGGGGCTGATCGGTAACCGGATCCTTCATCAGTTCAATATTGCCGTGATCGGCGGTAACCAGCATGGTGCCACCCGTTTCCACAAGCGCATCGCGCAGATGGCCCAGGCTGGTGTCGATGGTCTGCACCGCCTTGAGGGCTGCCTCCATCACACCGGTATGGCCAACCATGTCGGGATTGGCGAAATTCACCACGATCAGGTCGTATTTTTTCGAGCGGATGGCCTCCACCAGCTCGTCGGTCACTTCCGGGGCCGACATTTCCGGTTTCAGGTCATAGGTGGCCACATCCGGCGACGGGATCAGGATACGGTCTTCCCCGTCATAAACGCCTTCACTGCCGCCGTTGAAGAAAAAAGTCACGTGAGCGTATTTTTCCGTCTCGGCAATGCGCAATTGCGTGCGTCCGCTGCGGGAGACAATCTCGCCCAGGGTATCGAGGATTTCCTCGGCCGGAAAAAGCGCGGTCATAAATTCATTAAGGGCGACGGAATATTCCACCATGCCTGTGGTCGCGGCGAACTTAACCAGACGGTCCCGCTTGAAGCCGTCAAAATGGGGATCCACAAAACAGGTCAGGATTTCCCGGGCCCGGTCAGCACGGAAATTTGCCATCAGGATCGCGTCGCCGTCTTTCATGCCCTGATAGTCACCGATCACCGCAGGCAGAACGAATTCGTCGGTCTTGTCCCCGGCATAGCTTGCTTCGATGACGGCCCGGGCGCTGTCATGTCTTTCACCGCCGGCATCCATCATGGTGTCATAGGCCAGCTTGACCCGGTCCCAGCGCTTATCCCGGTCCATGGCGTAATAACGGCCGGAAACGGTGGCGATGGAGACATTGTCGAGCCCGGCGATGCCTGTCTCGAACGTTTCCACAAAGTCCAGGGCGCTTTTTGGCGGGACGTCCCGGCCATCAAGGAAGGCATGGATGGCAACCGGAATATTTTCTTTTGCACATTCTTTTGCCAGGGCCAGCATATGGTCCTGGTGGCTGTGTACGCCGCCCGGGGACAAAAGCCCCATCAGGTGGCAAGTGCCACCGCTCTGTTTAAGGGCGGATACGAGTTTTTTCAGATTTTCCAAATGGCCCAGCCGGCCTTCAGCAATACAGCTGTCAATCCGGGGCAGGTCCTGCATGACCACACGCCCGCCGCCCAGATTCATATGCCCCACTTCGGAGTTGCCCATCTGCCCTTCCGGCAGGCCGACAGCAAGGCCGGATGTTTCCAGAAAGCCGAAAGGGCATTCTTCCAGAAACCGGTCGTAGTTGGGTGTGTGCGCCAGCGCAATGGCGTTGTTGGTGCTGTCATCACGATACCCCCAACCGTCCAGGATACACAGGACAACAGGCTTGGTGGGATGCAGGGCTTTGTTTGTCATTTGCAACTCGTTCCGCTTCTGGCCGCTTCCGGTGGCAACCGGTCACATTCGCCGGACAATACTCTATATCTAAATTAGGTTAATAGCGTGTAAAATCAAGCTTGTCAGGCTCTTTTACGCCATTTTCAGGCCCATATTCAAGTCCGCTTTTATTCCTGGGGTCAATCCTTGTGATAGGGGTGTCCGGCAAGAATGCTGGACGCCCGGTAAATCTGTTCCGTCAGCATCATGCGCACGATCATGTGCGGCCATGTCATTTTACCAAAAGACAGCAGCATGTTGGCGCGCTCTTTTATTCCGGGCCCGTAACCTTCTGCGCCGCCGATCACAAAGGCCACACAGGAGCGGCCATCGTCCTGCAACCGGCCCAGGGTTTCTGCGAAAGCGGTGCTGCGCATATGCTTTCCCCGTTCGTCAAGGGCGATCAACCAGGCGTCATCGGGAATGGCCGCCAGAAGCAACTCGGCTTCTTTCGCCATGCGTTCGGCACCCTTCAAGGGGCGCTTCTCCTCCACTTCTGTAACGGAAACGGGCCAGGGCGTGCGCTTGACAAAGGTCTCAATCAGGTCAAGCTCGGGCCCTTTTTTCAGGCGCCCGACGGCAATGATCCTGATCTGCATGGTTCCAATCCCGGTTCTGGCCTAGTTCTGGAAGTCAGATGCGCCGGAAGACAAGTCAGCACGTCCGACATTATCCGGTGTAAAATCCGGCATCCACATTTTTTCCAGATTGTAGAAGGCGCGAACCTCCGGGCGGAACAGATGCACAATAATATCACCGGCATCAATCAAAACCCAATCAGCTTTATCAAGGCCTTCCACCTTGCAGCTGCCAAAGCCGTTTTCCTTGACGGTCTGGACCACATGATCTGCCAATGATGCCACCTGGCGATTGGAACGACCGGACGCAATAATCATCGAATCGGCAATGCTGGATTTACCATGTAGGTTGATTTCGGTGATTTCTTCTGCCTTTTTGTCGTCAAGGGCACTTAAAATAAGTTCCTTGAGACTGACCGTACTGGACGGTTCGGAAGAACTTGGAATGTTCTCTGACTCCTGTATTGTGGGCACGTCTATTTTCTATAACCTCTCGGAATATAATGTTTTTTCACGAATTGCTGTTGCTGACATTGGATTTTTTCTACCGTGGCAGAAAACCCAAACCGGCGGTTTCATCCGCGGCAGCAGCGAAGCATGGGTTTCCCCCAGCCGCTGCCGGCGAAATTTTTGCCCGGCCTTGCTGGCAATTGCCGACATAGAATAACCGGGACGGTCGAAAATCGCAAATGGAACAAGATTCGCGATCTCCTCCCATTGTTGCCATTTGCTGAATTGCGCCAGGTTGTCGGCGCCCATCAGCCAGATAAATTGTGTGTTTGGAAAGCGGGTGACCAGAATACGGATGGTGTCCGCCGTATAGTTGGTGTTCATCCGCCGTTCCAGGTCCATGACAGTAATACGGGGATGATCCGCCACCTGTTGGGCCTTTTTTACCCGCTGGTCCAAAGCAGCCATATCGTCTGTACCCTTCAGCGGGTTTTGCGGTGACACCAGCCACCAGACATGATCCAGGCCCAGCCGCTTGAGGGCGGCAAGGCTAATTTCCCGGTGAGCCTCATGGGCAGGATTGAAGGAGCCGCCGAGAAGGCCAATGGTCATACCCCGCCATTTGTCAGCACCGGGCAGCAGGGGAAACCTGCTGTGGATATTTTTACGGTCGGGTTTGTCCATCGCCCCTGACCTGGTATTTATAGCTTGTCAGCTGTTCCAGTCCGACCGGACCTCGGGCATGCATCTTGCCTGTGGAAATTCCGATTTCTGCGCCCATGCCAAACTCACCGCCGTCTGCAAACTGGGTCGAGGCATTATGCATGACAATGGCACTGTCGACCCGGTTCAGAAATTCCGCGGCGGTTTCCGCATTTTCCGTGACAATGGAATCCGTATGGTGGGAGCCGTGTTGCGCAATATGTTCTATCGCACCCTCGACTCCGTCGACACAGCGGACGGACAGGATGGCGTCCAGATATTCCGTGTCCCAGTCCTCGTCGGTGGCTGCAACCATATCCGGGACAATTTCCCGGGACCTGCCATCGCCCCTGAGTTCGCAGCCTTTTTCCTTCAGCGCCTCGGCAATGGAGGGCAGAAGCTTTTCAGCGGCGGCCTCGTCGACCAGAAGAGTTTCCATGGCGCCGCAGATGCCGGTGCGCCGCATTTTGGCATTGAGTGCAATACTGACGGCTTTTTCCGGGTCGGCGTCCCGGTCCACATAGACATGGCAGATGCCGTCCAAATGGGCCATGACCGGCACCTTGCTGTCATTCTGGACCCTCTCGATCAGGGATTTGCCGCCGCGCGGTACGATGATGTCCACAAAACCTGCAAGGCCTAAAAGCTCACCCACGGCGGCCCGGTCTTGGGTCGGGATCAACTGGATGGCCTCTTCCGGCAGACCCGCTTTCTCAAGGCCTTTGACCAGGCACTGATATATGGCCCGGCTGGAATGGGCACTTTCGGAACCGCCGCGCAGGATCGAGGCATTGCCGGACTTCAGGCACAGGGCGCCGGCATCGGCCGTGACATTGGGACGGGATTCATAGATGATGCCGATCACGCCAAGCGGGACGCGCACGCGGGAGATATTCAGGCCGTTGGGCCGGTCCCAGCTTGCCATCACATCACCGACCGGATCGGGCAGGGCGGCAATATTCTCCAGTCCTTTCGCGATGGCCTCGATACGGTCCTCGTCAAGCAGAAGCCGGTCCAGCATGGCGCCGGTAAGCCCCCGGCCCTTCGCAATGTCCATGTCCCTGGCGTTGGCGGCAAGGATTTCATCCCTGTCCGACCGCAGGGCATTTGCCGCGGCCAGAAGGGCTGCATTTTTCTGTTCCGTGGTGCTTTCGGCCAGGACGGCGGCGGCCTCCCGGGCGGCCTGTCCCATGGCCAGCATCAGTTTTCTGATGTCATGTTCTGTATTCATTTGGTTTCCAGCAGTTACTCTGATTTGTACTGTATATTGTGTGCAGCGTTATTTATAGCCATTTCCCGAAATAACAAGGTCGCTACGGTGGATTAGTTCCTCCCGGCCCACATAGCCGAGGACCTGTTCGATCTCATGGCTGCGGCGGCCTTTCAGGAGGCCTGCCTCGGCAGACGAATAGGAAATAAGTCCGCGCCCGATCTCGCCACCGTTCATGTCCACCACGGTGACGGTATCGCCCCGGTCAAAGGTGCCGGCAACCCGGACCACTCCGGCGGGCAGCAAGCTCTTGCCGTTTTTCAGGGCGCCAACCGCGCCATCGTCAATGGTCAGCGTTCCGCAGGTTTCCAGGCTGCCCATGATCCATTGCTTTTTGGCAGCAAGCGGATTGTCCGCCGCCTTGAACCAGGTGCCGTGGCCGCTTTCAAGATAGCGGGAGACGGGATTTTTTTCCGTGCCGTTGATGATCACCATGTGACAGCCGCCCTGGGCGGCAATCTTGCCGGCGGCGATCTTGGTGATCATGCCGCCGCTGCCGAAACCGGTGGAGACAGGGTCTCCGGCCATGCGTTCGATCTGGGGGGTGATGGTCTCTACAACCGGGATAAACTCTGCTCCGTCGTTTTTGTTGGGGTCGGCCGTGTAAAGCCCATCGATGTCGGACAGCAGGAACAGGCAGTCCGCCTCACACATGGTGGCGACCCGGGCGGCAAGCCGGTCATTATCGCCGTAACGCATTTCGTCGGTAGCCACCGTATCATTCTCGTTGATTACCGGCACCACACCCAGTTTCAGCAATTGCAGGATGGTGTTGCGGGCATTGAGATAGCGGCGTCGTTCCTCCGTATCGCCATAGGTCAGCAGAACCTGGGCCACGGGAAGGTCATGGTTACCCAGGCTTTCCCGATAGGCGGCAGCCAGCTCGATCTGGCCCGCGGCGGCGGCGGCCTGGTTTTCTTCCAGTCGCTTGCCGGGTTTGAGGCCCAGCCGTTTGCGGCCAAGCGCAATGGAGCCGGATGAGACCAGGATCACATCCTTGCCGGCGGCCCTGAGCGTTGCCACATCGCTGGCAATGCTGGCAAGCCAGTCTTCGCGCAGCTGACCCTTGTCCGCATCCACCAATAGGGCGGAGCCGATTTTGATCACAATACGGCGAAAATTCTCAATAGTCTGTTTCATTCAGGGTGGCTTTCAATCGACAGTGTGGCATGTCAGACATCTGAGCGGTTTTATAACGGGTAATGATCTAGATCGGGGACCATCCGTCCGTATCTTCCTCCTCTTGTTCCGGTTCTTCCGCATGATTGTCTTCTGTCGGGGTGGCGGCCGACAGATAGGGAGCGGAAGCATCGGACATATCCAGTTCACGGGCTTCGTCTACATTCTTGAGCAGGGCCCTGAGAATTGCCTCGACCCCTTTTCCGGACACGCCGGACAGGGGCATGATCGGCGAATCTGTAACCTGCCGCAATTCGTCCGTCAACATTTCGATCAGCTCATCATCAAGGGCGTCGACCTTGTTCAGGCCAATGATTTCCTTCTTGTTGTCCAGACCCTCGCCGTAGGCTTCCAGTTCGTTGCGGACGGTCCGGTAAGCTTCGACCACGTCTTCTCCGGCGCCATCAACCAGATGCAGCAGGGTGGCGCAACGCTCCACATGACCAAGGAAGCGATCGCCCAGGCCATGGCCTTCATGGGCACCTTCGATCAGACCCGGGATATCGGCAATGACAAATTCGCGCTCGTCCACATTGACCACACCAAGCTGGGGTTTGAGGGTGGTGAAGGGGTAGTCGCCGATTTTCGGTTTGGCCCGGCTCGTGGCGGCGAGGAAGGTGGATTTACCCGCATTGGGCAGGCCCACAAGCCCCACATCGGCCATCAGTTTCAGCTGCAGCCAGATCCACATTTCCTCGGCCGGCCCGCCGGGAGTGGATTTGCGCGGGGCCTGATTGACGGAAGACTTGAACGCCGCATTGCCGACGCCGCCCCTGCCGCCTTCCAGCAGCATGATGACCTGTCCGGGTTCGGTCAGGTCGGCCAGCATTACCTCGTGATTTTCATCAAAGATCTGGGTGCCGACAGGAACCTGGAGCACCAGGTCATTGCCTTGTGCGCCGGTGCGGTTCTGACCCATGCCGTGTCCGCCCCGCTGGGCCTTGAAATGCTGTTTATAGCGATAGTCGATCAGCGTGTTCAGGCCTTCCACGGCTTCGACCAGAATATGGCCGCCGCGCCCGCCGTTGCCGCCGTCGGGTCCGCCGAATTCGACGAATTTTTCCCGTCGGAAGCTGACGCATCCCTGTCCGCCTGCGCCGGAACGGGTATAAATTTTACACTGATCGAGAAACTGCATTTTGTTACTCTGGTTAAATAAGGTCCGTCCGGATCATAAACGGACGGGCGTAAATTACAAAATGGCCAATAAAAAAGGGGAACGCCGGATCAGACCCTTGGCATTCCCCTTTCCGGAAACTTGTGCGGTAAATTCCGGCTTACTTTTCCACGTCTACATGTACGTAGCTGCGTTTCAGTTTGCCTTTGGCGAATTTAACCTTGCCGTCGGTCAGCGCAAACAGGGTATGGTCCTTGCCCATGCCCACATTGTCACCCGGGTATACTTTGGTGCCGCGCTGGCGAACCAGGATGTTGCCGGCAATAACGGCTTCACCGCCGAATTTTTTTACACCAAGACGGCGACCAGCTGAGTCGCGACCGTTACGGGAACTACCGCCTGCTTTCTTATGTGCCATGACTTACTTCTCCTCGGTTTTCTTGGTTGAGGTTTTCTTTGCGGCCGGTTTTTTAGCAGCAGCTGTCTTTTTCGGAGCTGCCTTTTTGGCCGGAGCTTTGGTTTCAGCGGCTTTCTTAGCAGCCGGTTTCTTGGCCGGTGCAGCTTTCTTCGCCGGAGCTGCTTTCTTTGCAGCAGGTTTTTCAGCGGCAGCTTTTGTCGCCGCGGGTTTCTTGGCGGCCGGCTTGGCTTCCTCGGTTTTAGCAGCGGGTTTGGCCTCGGCCTTCTTGGCCGGTGCGGCTTTCTTCGCTGTGCCTTTGCCGATTTCCAGAACCTTCAGAACAGTCAGTTCCTGACGGTGACCTTTTTTACGGCGATAGTTCTGGCGACGTTTCTTTTTGAAAACGATAACCTTGCTGCCGCGGGTCTGTTCCAGAATTTCAGCGGTAACCACGGTTCCGCTGACGGTCGGGGAGCCAACCTGTACACCTTTGTCATCACCGACCATCAGTACCTCGTCAAGGGTAACTTTCGCGCCGGCTTCGCCATCCAGTTTTTCAACCTTCAGCACATCATCTTTGGCAACTTTATACTGTTTGCCACCAGTTTTGACGACTGCAAACATTTTGAATTCCTGTTTTTATCCTGGTCATAGCCGGTAACGAACAAGGGTTCGTGTTTACGGACCGGGGTATGACGATTCGTCAAACTACGGGATCAATCCCGTGTTGAGAGATGGCGCAATATAGCGCCGGTAAAGCGGATGTCAAGGGTTTTACCGGCTTTTACACCGCTAAAATCGACCTCTTTTGAGATTCAGCTTCCAGGGGCTTCCCGAGGATGCCGCAGGAGGTTATTCCCCCTCCGACATTTCCTGCAGGCTCTCAGGATCGAGGAGTATTACATTGTGGGCGCTATCAAGCCGGATCAGGTCTTCCTGGGCAAGCTTTGTGAACTGGCGGCTGACGGTTTCCACGGTCAGCCCGAGATAGTCGGCCACATCGGCCCGGCTCATGGGCAGATAGGCATGGTTCGGCGGATATCCGCCTATGGTCCTGGTCTTGTCCGCCATATATATAAGGAAGCTGCATAGTTTTTCCCGGGCTGACTTCCGGCCCAACAACAGCATCTGGTCATGGGCGGACTGTAGCTCGGTGGTGGTCATTTCAAAAACCCGTTCCCCAAGCTGGGGCAGCTCACGGAATTTTTCGGTAATTTTCCGGCGCTGGAAGCGGCAGGTTTCCACGGGCGTGATCGCCTCGGCGGTATAGCTGTAGACATCTTTGCAGGCCAGGCCAAAGAAATCACCCGGAAACAGGAAGCCGGTAATTTGTCGACGTCCGTCCGCCAGCATCTTGGAAAGCCTGACTGTACCTTCCCGGACATTGAACAGATAGTCTGCCGGATCTCCTTCGGCGCAGAGAACCTGCTTGGAATCCCGGTTGAAGTCGCTGGAAATCTCGTTGAGAAGATTGACCTCTTCCTCATTGAGGACATTGCACATGGCAACATGGCGTATGCTGCAGCTTTCACAGGCGGAATGGTGATTGCACTGGTCAGACTGGATGACCCGCAAGGTTGACCTGAACTCCCCGGGGGGTGTTTTTTTCATGGAGTTGTCCATGGTGTGTCCCTGAATAAATTATATGACCCTGATATATCTTTATCCATATATTGAATGGCGTGGTATGGCAACAAATACCCGTAAAATACTGTATATTTAGTTCTGGATAAAACAGCGGTTTGTCCGCGACTCCGGAAGGGCCAGTGATACTGGAAAAGCAGCAGTTTCCGGCAGCGGGCGACGCGCCTGCGCCCCTGCTGTGGATTTCACAGGATTATTGCAATTGACGCGAATCAATGCTTCAATGCGACAAGGTAGTTAGCATGCACCTTCTGGGTGTCAGGAAATGAATTGACAAAGAGGCGAGAACAAACAAATGACAGGCGACAAGGTAAAATTCATGGTGGGGTATGATGGCGGCGAGCTCAGCGAGCGTGCGGCAAGTCTGGCCGCGGACAAGCTGGCCAGCCGCGGTGGCGGTGTACTGTACCTGATCTATGTGGTGGATTGGTCCGAGTTCGAGGTCATGAGTGTGGAAGAGCTGGCTGTGCGGCATTCCCAGCAGATGGAGCAGCTTGAAACCGCCGAGGAGGAAATCATCGCCCCGGCCAAGAAGCGCCTGGCCCGCGAGGGAGTGGAAATCAAGAGTTTCGTCCAGGTGGGCCATGCCGCCGATGTGATCACCTCGCTTGCCGAGGAAGAGAATGTGGAACAGATTTTCCTGGGCCACAAAGGCAAGGGACTTCTCGCCAAGATCGGTTTGGGCAGTGTAGCCTACGGCGTTCTGCAGAAAGCCAAGGTGCCGGTAACGGTTGTTCCCTGATTTTGCTGTCATAAGAGATGTTGAAAGGCCGTCTGATTAAACAGGCGGCCTTTTGTGTTTCCCAAAATGGGACAGTTTTGATAAAACTATCCCTATGCTGTCGGATTTTTTTACAACTTCGTTGCATATAAGAGTTTTACGATTCCTGCTCTGGGATCTAATTTATTGTATTTAAAGTGAAAAAATTCTTCTTCTGAAACTGGCACACTATTTGCTAGGTTACAGGGCAAGTGGAAAAAATGCAGTAACCTGCAAATGAAATGAGGTTAGTTATGGCGAAATTGTTTAACACAATGATCAAAGCGGCGGCTCTTGCTGCTCTTATGGCGCTTGGTGCAACCGCCTCCCAGGCGGCTATTATCAGCATCTCCGGAAGCTGTGTCTCCAACTGCAGTAATGTAGGCGCAACTGACGGCGATCCCTATAGCGGCGAGATTGAGCTGGTGGATGCCGCAGTAGCTCCCGGCGCCTCCTTTGACAATGACGATGTCCTGGGTTTCAGCTTTGAAGTCGGCGATGTCTCCATCAATGAGGCTTCTGCAGCGGCCTATGTTATTGCCGGGACTTTCAACGACACCCTGACAGGTCTTGTGGATCTCTTTGTGATTGTCACCGAGGCTCTTCTGGATGAAACCGGTGAAATGATGATTCTGGTTGCGGATGAAACCGCGTTTTATTCCGCATCCCTGGACGGCTATTGTGTAGACGAAACCTGTGAAGATGGCGATGAAGGCACTACTGCTGATTTGAGCGAGCCTGAGGTTACAGTAACAACAGCTGTTTCCGAACCGGCCATGCTCGGCCTGCTTGGTCTTGGTCTGGTTGGTTTCGGTCTCGCCCGCCGTCGCGGATAAGACTTCTACGTTTATTCTGAAAATGCCAAAATTTCGGGCCGCCTTTCAAAGGCGGCCCTTTTTATTTTAAGTCTGGCGGGGAAACTAGAAACCGAAATTGACGCTGAGGCGGAAATTGCGGCCCGGCAGCGGCAGCAGGTCCTTGAGGAAACTGGTGTGCAGGCGGCGCTCCGCATTGGTCAGGTTCTGCACCTGCAGGCGCACGGCCAGGTCCTCGGCATTGCCCATGGGCTTCCAGGAGGCCTCCAGGTTAATCTCCGTATATCCCTCGGTCGGCAGTTCATGTTCGCTGATCCTGTCCTGCTCGCTGACAAAGCGGACTTCGGCCCGGCCGTCGATATATTCGCTGGCATAGTCCGCGCCAAAGCCGATACGGAACGGCGGGATGCGTGGCAGATCGCCCAGATCGTCGTCAAGTTTTGCCCGGACATAGTCGGCCATCACATCTATGCTGAGTGATTGATCCGCCTGTTCCCAGATCTTGTAGGCGGCTTCCGCTTCAAAACCCCAGAAGGTGGCGTCATCCTGGCGGAACTGGAACACTTCCAGGCCATCCTCCATTTCGCCGGTTTCCACTTCATAGATAAAGTCCTGGTACCAGCTGTGATAGAGGTTGAAGACCGCATTGAACCTTTCATTCTGATATTTGAAGGAGAGTTCCGCAGTCAGGCCCTTTTCTGTGGAAAGGGTACCGTTACCCAGTTCAAAGGCCCCGGTGGCCAGATGTGGCCCGTTGGAGAAAAGTTCCTCGGCTGTGGGCGCCCGTTCCGCCCGGCTGATGTTAATGCCGATCAGGCTTTCCTCGGTGGGATGATAGGCGGCGCCGGCGGACAGGCTTACTGTGTTAAAACTGCGGGAAATATCCAGCGCATTATTGTCGGTGGTCTGGTAATCGAAGCGGGCGCCAATATCCAGGATGACCTGCTCAAGTTCCACTTCCTCGACGGCAAAAATGCCCCACTGGAAGGTATCTGTCGGCGGCACGAATGCTTCATCGCCGATGGCTTCAAAGTCCCGGCTTCTCAGGTGCAGACCCATGGAGCCGTGCCAGTTGCCTCTATCCTTCTGGATCAGCTCAAGACGGCCTTCCCATCCCTTGTTCTTGAAGACGGTACCGGTCTCGCTGCCTTCCAGTTCTTTATGTTCATAATCGCCATAACCAAAGCGCAGTCGAGCCTGCTGGAAGATGGCGAAATCCATTTCGCTTTCCCCTTTCAGGTCGAAACGGACCTGTTCCAGATCGACACGGACAGGAGCCTCTTCCTCATGCCCTTCTTCCTCGTGGTCTTCTTCCTCCTCGCCGTGCTCATGGGCATGGCCGCCGGGAACACCGTAGTTGCTTTTGGAATAGCTGAGCGAGGCACCCAGCATGGAGTTGTCATTCACCCAACCAAAACCAAAGGCGCCCCCCTTGTTCTCAAGACTGGAATTTTCCACCGTGCCTTCAGCGGCTTCCTCTTCCGCGTGTTCATCATGGCCTTCCGCCTCGTGCAGGGCGTCGCTTTCCGCGGACCCGGGAATATCATAGTCGCCGGTATTGCGGTAATAGCCGTTCACATGAACCGCAAAACGATCATCAACAGCGGCTGTTACGGCAGCTCCGGCCGAGAAATCATCGGCCACTGTGCCGTAACCGAGACGGGCCCGGCCTTCAAATCCTTCCTCGGGGATCACTGTCGGGATACGATCATCAATGATATTGACCACGCCGCCGATGGCGTTATTGCCGTAGATCAGGGTGCTGGCGCCTTTCAGGACCTCCACCCGGCGGGCGGTCAGCGGATCGCCGGCAACGGCATGATCGGGGCTTGTGTTGGCCGCATCAATGGTGCCGATACCATTGGTGAGCATACGGATGCGGTCGCCGCCAAGGCCGCGGATGACCGGACGGCTGGCGCCAGGTCCGAAAAAGGTAGAATGAACGCCCGGCACACCGGAAAGGGTCTCACCAATGGTGGCGGCCATCATCTTGTCCAGTTGTTCTTCCGTCAGCAGGCTTGATCCCTGCAGGACATCCATCTGGCTTTTGGCATGGGGTGTGGCGGTGGAGAAGATTTCCTCCATTTCGTGACCATGGTCATGTCCCTGGCCCTGGCCCGGATCGGAAGAGGCGGGATCGGCAAATGCGGGGGTTGCGGAGGCGGCAAATAAAAGACAAAAAAGTCGACTGGAAGATAGCATAGACATCATGAATACCTGATAAAATGTTATAATATATCGTTACTGCACATTTATGTTATATTGTTTCAAGTGTGTCAAGGGCTGTTCCGGCTTTTTTATCCGGTCCAGGGATCAGGGGTTCAGAACCTGACGGATCAGGGCTTTGGCCTCCGCAGAATTCCATTCCGCCGGTCCCACCAGACGCCCGAGTTCGCGTCCTTTCCGGTCTATCAGCAGGGTGACGGGCAGGCCAAGTACGCCGATGGCCCGGCTGAATTTTCCTGCCGGATCAAGATAGGGGGCGAGAGTGGTAACGCCGATCTCGTCCAGGAATTTCTGTGAGGCGTCCTTGCCGCCCCGGTCCATGGACAGGATGATCACTTCGAAATCATCACTTTTCATTTCCCGGTTCAGGGCCTCAAGGTCCGGCATTTCATGGCGGCAGGGGGCGCACCAGGTGGCCCAGACATTCAGCAGGATCACCTTGCCTTCAAAATTTTCCAGGGTGGCTTGTTGCCCATCCGGGGCGGTAAAGGGCAGGTTGGACAGAGGCTCCGGTTCGGCTTTTGCCGTAAATTTTGCCATTTTTCCCGTTGCCAGGGCTTGCAGCGGGCTTTCTTTTGGCGTATCCCCGTCCTTTAGGAGAAACAGTGCCACAAGTGCCAGTGCGATGAATGCAACAAGAGCTGAAAGTGTTCTATTCATTAGTCTGCCTGTACCTTTGTCTTCAGGATTGAGCCATGACCGATAAAGATAATAAATCCGCCAATGCCCTGTGGGGCGGCCGTTTTGCCGCCGGCCCCGCCGAAATCATGGAGAAGATTAACGCCTCCATCGACTTCGACAAACTGTTATACGCCCAGGACATCCAGGGGTCAAAGGCGCACTGCAGGATGTTGGCAGCCCAGGGCATCATTTCAAGGGAAGACAGCGAAGCGATCCTGAAAGGGCTCGATCAGGTGAAAGCCGAGATCGAGGCCGGAAACTTCACCTATGATCCCAAACTGGAAGATATCCACATGCATGTGGAATCCCGGCTCAAGGAAATCATTGGCGAGCCTGCAGGGCGTTTGCATACGGCGCGGTCAAGGAATGACCAGGTGGCGACCGATTTCAAATTGTGGATTCGCGATGCCATTGACCAGATGGACGAGGCGCTGAAAGCTCTGCAAACGGCGCTGGTGGACAAGGCCGATAAATATGCAGAGGTCATCCTGCCGGGCTTCACTCATCTGCAGAGTGCCCAGCCGGTCACCTTCGGCCATCATCTGCTGGCTTATTTCGAAATGTTTTCCCGGGACCGGGGACGTCTGCAGGACGCCCGCGCCCGGCTCAATGAATCGCCGCTCGGCGCAGCGGCGCTGGCCGGCACGTCCTTCGACACCGATCGTTTCATGACGGCAAAGGAACTCGGCTTTGACCGGCCGACGGCCAACAGCCTCGACAGTGTTTCCGACCGGGATTTCGCGCTGGAGTTCATGGCGTCAGCCAGCATCTGTGCCACCCATGTCTCCCGTCTGGCAGAAGAGATTGTGATCTGGTCATCGGCCCAGTTTGACTATATTAACCTGAGCCACAAATTCACCACCGGCTCGTCCATTATGCCGCAGAAGAAAAATCCCGATGCGGCGGAACTGTGCCGGGCCAAGGCAGGCCGGATCATCGGGGCACTCAACAGCCTGCTGATTGTCATGAAGGGATTGCCGCTGGCCTATTCAAAGGACATGCAGGAAGACAAGGAAGCCACTTTTGATGCCGCCAATGCCTTCAGCCTGGTGATTGCCGCCATGACCGGCATGGTTGACGACATGGAAGTGAAGGCCGACAAAATGCTCGCCTCTACACAGAACGGTTTTATCACCGCGACGGATCTTGCCGACTGGCTGGTGCGGGTACTGAACATGCCTTTCCGGGACGCCCATCATGTGACCGGCACCCTGGTGGCGAAGGCGGAAGAAAAAGGCTGTGACCTGGACGGGCTCAGCCTTGACGAAATGCAGGCCGTGGAGGCCCGCATTACCGATGATGTTTTTTCCGTGCTCAGCGTGGAAAATTCCGTGGCCAGCCGCACAAGCTATGGCGGCACTGCCCCCGTACGGGTACGGGAGCAGGTAAAGGCTGCACGGGAGAGGCTTACGGCCTAGCCGGTCATCTTGCTCATATCCATATGGAAGACGCAAAGCTTGTTGCCGTCGAGATCGCGGAAATAGGCGCCGTAGAAACCGGGCATGCGTTCGCCCGGGGCCCCTTCATCGCTGCCGCCGAGTTCGATAGCTTTGGCATAGAGGCCGTTCACCTGTTCTGGTGAGGCGGCGGTGAGAGCGATCATCGAGCCGTTACCGACGGTAGCCGGTTCGCCGTCGAAAGGTTTCATGACGAAAACCATCGGACTGCCGGGACCGGTTGACCAGGAGATGCCCCGATCAGTCTGGAAGCCGCGTCCGGCCTTCATAAGGCCCATGAGTTGGTCGTAAAATCCTGCCGCCTTCTCAAGATCATTCGTTCCAATGGTTACATAGCCAATCATTTCTCTTCTCCTCTTTTATTCCAATGACTGGAGAAAACCTACGCGGCTTCGGGGCGTCCGGCAATAGGCAGGTGCGCATACGGGGTCAATAAATTGTGGAAGTACGTTTTGGTTCAACAGCGGATATGCCCCCGCAAGACAGCGGGAGCAGGGAGGGCTGCAGGGGAAAGGCTGAAGGCCTAGCCCATTTCCATTTTGGTGGGATCAATAAAGTAGGCGTTGAGTTTATTGCCGTCCAGATCCCGGAAATAGCCGGCATAAAAGCCGGGCATGCGTTCTCCGGGAGCGCCTTCGTCGCTGCCGCCGAGTTCCATCGCCTTGTTGTAGATTTCATCCACTTTTCCCGGGGACGAGACTTCCAGCGCCACCATGACGCCGTTGCCGACGGTTGCCGCGTTGCCGTCATTGGGTTTGGTCACAGATATCCCGGGGGAGTCCATGTCCGTTGCCCAGGCGATAAAAGTTTCGTTGTCCATAATTCTTCCCGCCCCGATAGGGGCAAGAAGTTTGTCGTAGAAAGCTGCCGCGTCCTGCAAATTGTTGGTTCCCAGTGTCACATAGCCGATCATAATCCATTCTCCTCATCTGATTTTCCTCTGCAAAGCCTACGCTCTGGGCGGCTTGCCGGACAACAACGAAATTAGTTTGTGTGATCAATTAATTGTGAAGGGGTATTTGTCTCAAATTTGACAGACTTGTTAAGGGGCCGTAAAGACCTGGGGAGCACAATGTGCAGCCGGGTGTCCGGGTAAAGAAACGAGGAAACATAATCATGAAAATATACATCTTACTTCTGTCATCGCTTTTGCTGGCTTCTTGTGGCGTGCCGCTCGTTCCCGGCATCTGATACACTCATCTGCAGCTTTGCATTCTCCATTATGATTCTCATGGAATATTTTTTCCCCTGATGCTAGACATGCCATCAGGAGAACATCATGAATCTGAATCCTGAAACCATTTCTGTTCCTGTTGGCCGCCTTCTGGCGGTGGCCGTACTTGTCTGCAGTCTCTGTTTCCTGCAGGCCTGCGGCAGGAAAAGTCCACTGGAGCCGCCGCCGGGTTACGAGGGAACGGAACAGTCAGGTGTGCAGACCAGTGGTGACTAGAAAGCAAAGCCAAGAACACAAGGACTGAAAAATGGATCATTTCGGCTACCGGAATGGCGAGATGTATGCGGAGGAAGTGCCCGTCCGGGAGATCGCTGATGCCGTCGGCACACCGTTTTATTGTTATTCCAGCGCCACCCTGGAACGTCACTATAAGGTTTTCACAGAGGCCTTTGAAAAGAACGGGCTTGACCTTTTGCTCTGCTATGCGGTCAAGGCCAATACAAATCAGTCCGTGATTGCAACGCTCGCGGCCCTCGGCAGCGGTGCTGATGTGGTTTCGGAGGGTGAACTCCGCCGGGCCCTCGCAGCTGGCGTGCCGGCCGAGAAAATTGTCTATTCCGGTGTGGCCAAGACCGCCCGGGAAATGGCTTTCGCCCTGGAGGCCGGCATCTACCAGTTCAATGTGGAATCCGTGCCGGAGTTGCATCAGTTGAGCCAGGTGGCCAGCGAACTGGGCCGGGAGGCGGCCATCGCTTTTCGCATTAACCCGGATGTGGATGCAAAAACCCATGCCAAGATTTCCACAGGCAAGTCGGAAAACAAGTTCGGCGTGCCCTGGTTGCAGGCCCGTGAAATCTATGCGGAGGCCGCAGGGCTGCCGGGAATCCGGGTTGTTGGCCTTGATGTGCATATCGGCTCCCAGCTGACACAGCTGGAACCGTTCCGGGAAGCCTTTGAGCGCGTCGGCCAGCTGATTGGGCAACTGCGGGAAGACGGCCATGAAATTTCACGGCTTGATCTGGGCGGTGGTCTTGGCATCCCTTATGATCCGACCGACCCCGAACCGCCCTCGCCCGAGGCCTATGCCGCGATGGTAAAGGACGTTGTCAGGGACCTGGGCTGCCGGATTATTATTGAGCCAGGCCGCCTTCTGGTCGGCAATGCGGGAATTCTGGTCAGCCAGGTTATTTATGTGAAGGAAGGTGAAGAGCGGAAATTCCTGATCATTGATGCAGCAATGAACGATTTGGTAAGGCCGAGCATGTATGATGCCTATCACGAGATCGTTCCGGTCTGTCAGAATGACCGGGAACAGGAGGCCTTTGATGTGGTCGGCCCGGTCTGCGAATCAGGTGATACTTTCGCCCGCGGCCGCCGGCTTGTCCCCCTTGAAAGTGGCGATTTGCTGGCGATTCGGTCTGCAGGCGCTTATGGGGCTGTGATGTCCTTCACATATAACACCAGGCTTCTGGTGCCGGAAGTTCTTGTAAAAGATGATAAATTTGCTGTTGTTCGGCCACGGACATCCTATGAACAGCTGATAGGGCTTGATCAGCTTCCCGACTGGCTGGCACAATAGGGAAAACAGTCCGGAGATTTGAGATTACGGAGAATACGGGCAATTCGACGGCGGGCAAGACCCGCATGAAACCGCTGGCTTTGAAATCATTAGCCGGTGCGTTGCTGCAAAGCGGTGCAGTGCTTCTCCTCTATCTCGGCCTTTCCCTTCTTGATATCTGGGGCTATATGCCCCGTCTTGGCCATGTTGCCGCCTACGGTATGACGGCCGGGTTTGCCCTTGCCGTATTTTTTCTCTCCCTGCGCAAAGCCGTAAAACCACCCCTTCTGCCAGCGGCCAGGAACTTCGGCCTTTGTGTGTTTTTGGTGGGGCTGTTTGCCCTTTTTGCCGGCGAGGACCTGGATCGTCGCTGGACCGTCGCGATAAAACCCGTCGCTCTGTTTGACTATCCGGTGGCCCGCGTCCATGTCCGCGTTGTCCCGCCGGGCTATACGGGCTCAGGGATACTGGAAAAACAGTTTGTTGCCGACGGACATAGCTATGCAGCTGCGGACCTCAACCCCATCCCCGAGGGCAGTCTCCTCAAAGTGCGACTGGAAAACAGTCCCTGGCCGGCGGCCCTGAGAGCCGGACGGAAGGAAGTCGTCCTGCAGGAGACAGAGCCAGGTATCTATGAGGGTGAACTGGTCATCGAACAGGCGACTGGCTGGCAGGTCAGGCGGGGCAGTGAAAAACTTGGCGCCTGGCCGATCATCCTGCTTGAGGACCAGGCCCCCGAAATCCGCGAGTTCCGGGTAACTGAAGAATTAACACCCCTCGGCCTGATCCCCGTACATCTAGATGTGGCAGATGATTACCGGCTTGCCGATGCCAGGGTGCGCGTCATACAGCCGGACAAGCCGGAAAGTGATGTTCATGAAGAAATTCTGCCGGTGGACAAGCTCACATCCTATGACGGGGAATTTTACCTGGATCTGTCCATGTCCAATGCCGCCGGTGGTCCGGCGAACCTGATGTTGGTTATAGAGGATGAAGCGGGGCAGACGACCGGGCGTGAAATCACCGGTGTGACTATTCCCCGGCGCGAGTTTTCCGATCCCATTGCCCGCAAGCTTGCGAGCCTGCGGGAAGAGCTTCTGGAGCGTCCGCAGGACCGACAGTCCCTTGCTCGCCAGCTTATGGCCCTGAGCCTGCTGCCGGCGGAAGAAACATCATCGCCGGTCTATCATCTGGCATTGAGGTCGGCATATTGGCGTCTGGTCAGTCCTTCGGCACCCGGTGATCCCGAAGAAGCCCGGCGCATGCTCTGGGATCTGGCCAATCTGGTGGATGGTGGTGCAGGCGGTCAGGTTGAACTGGCACTGGTGCAGAAACTGGATGCTGTCCGCCGCGTGCTTCTTCTCGGTAAGTCCGCAGAAGAGATCAGGCAGGAGCTTGCGTATCTTGACACGTTGTTTGCCCGGTTTTCAGCAAGTCAGGCTCTGGTTCGGGACAGCGGGGAGGAAACCCTTGATCATCGGGTGCTGCATAAATTATACGGCCGGGTCCTCTATTACGCCGCCAAAAACCATCATGACAAGGCTGAACGGCTGATGGACTATCTGAGGACCGCGCTGGTGAACCAGGATGTTTCCTTCCTGACCATTGGCGGCTACAGCCGTTTTGTGGCCGCTACCCAGGGGCAGCAGATCATGGATAACCTGATCTCCATCCAGAAACGCCTGCTGGCCAACAGCTACAAGGGCGGGCTGAAGGCGGAAATCGTGACCACAGACAAATCCGGTCATTATGAAGCCCGCGTGCGTCGGGAGTGGCAGGAATGGGGTGTTACTCAGAGCAAGCTGGGAGAGTCCCTTAAGCAGCTGTCTTCGGCCCTGATAGGCAGTGGCATAGATTCCCGCAATGATGTGGAGGAAGTGCACCGGCTGATCGGCGATGTTCTGGCCAGCCTTGAAGCGGGGCAAATGGAAACTGCCGCCCAGTATCAGTCGCAGATCCTTGTCCTGCTCAACAATCTCAAGCATCGCCTCGGTACTGAGCTGTATCATTCCCCATTGATGCAGGAGCTTGAGGAAGAGGAAGAAGGTTAGGCCCGCAGGGCAGACTGGTCAGGCGGGGCATGGCCGAGGACATTGTCCACGGCATCGCAGATCTCATCAAGGGAGAATGGCTTGCTGATCACATCATGGATCAGGGCTTCCAGATTGTGGGCCCGCTGTTTTTCATGGGCGAAACCCGTCATCATCAGAATAGGCATGTCCGGATAGGTAGCCGAAGCCTTAAGGGCCAGGGAAATACCGTCCATTACCGGCATGACAATATCGGTCAGTAGTAGATCAAAGTGATCCTTGCTCAGGGCATCGGCAGCTGCACCGCCGTCGGCCGCTACCTCGGTGGTGTGACCGCGCAGTTGCAGCGCCCTGCTCACAAAGGAGCTGACGGCTTCTTCATCTTCTGCGATAAGGATATGTGCCATATTGCCGCTCGTTAACCGTAATGGAGTCCCTATCCCCCTCGTAGCGGAAAAATCTTTATATTTGCTTTACGCCATTCAAAGATTTAACAGGTAAATATAGCATAATTCAGGCAAAAAAACGAATCCGGCGGGCTGCCGGAGGTGTCGGGACAAGCCGTATCCCGGTCTATTGTTCAGTAAAACTGACCCGCAGGTCCCGCGCGTCAGGCGGCGGATCGGGCAGCGAAGTCTCGAAATCCACCACTGCTTCCGGCGACAGGACGCCGGGCGATGTCATGAAGGTCCAGTTTCTGATGGTCACCCCGCGGGAATCCTGCAGAGCGACCTGGAGAACGGGTACTGTCTGTTTTTCCTCTGTAATGTTCCGCACCTCGCCGCGCACCACAAGATAGGGGGTGCCGTTCCTGATTTCCTTGGCAGGCACGAGGTTCTGGATTGCCAGTCGTTCCGAAACGGGTACTTTCGGTTCTTCTTTTTTCTTCGGCGGCGCCGGTGTGTGGGTGGCGGACTTTTCGCCGTCCAGGCCGATGGCATGATACAGTCTTGCCGACGGGGGCCAGAACTCGCTGACGGTTTCGCGGAAGATCAGAAGTGAGCTGACGATGGCCGTGACAAAAACACAGAGCGATATCCAGCCCCAGCGGCTGGAGCCGTGATTGTGGTTCTGCAGGGCCGGAAGATTGGATCCCTTGGGAATCGGCCGCGGTCTTTTCTTGCGTTGTTTGATGGAAAGCTCGAAGTCTGAAGCAGCGCCTTCATTGGCGGTCTCTTCTGTCGGTTTTGCCGAGATATCGGGAGAAGTGTCCTGTGGGGCTTCCTGCGGCGTCTCCGCCGCTGCGGCAGATTGTTCCTGGGGGGAGCCCTCCTCGGCGATATTGACCGGTTCGTCGTTATCCCCTTCGGTCTCTTCCAGCATCGGTGTTTCAGCGGGCGGTGTTTCTTCATGCCATGTATGACGGCATTTTGCACAGCGCACCGTACGCCCTGCAGGCATCAGGGCCTTTGGGTCCACCACATATTTGGCGAGACATTCGGGGCAGGTCAATATCATGCAGATGCCTGTATTATAAGTCTTTTTACATCAATAGTGTTGACTATACTTATAATCTGCCGATTCTTCCTATGCAAGGGTCCTGACGATGGAGCATGATTTTGACATGATTTCGTGGGACATGGAAAAGAATTGACCGGTCAGTTCTATTGAAACTTGCGTTCAGCCGTATGGGGCGGATATGCTGTCTGGGTTTGAAGAATATAAAGGGTTCCCAAGTGATCCGTTTTGATAATGTCGGCATGAGATATGGTATGGGCTCAGAGGTGCTGAAGGATATTTCCTTTGAGCTTCAACCGGGGTCTTTCCATTTCCTGACTGGTCCCAGCGGCGCTGGAAAAACGTCGCTTTTGAAGTTGATGTATCTAGCACATCGCCCGTCCCGGGGGGTGATTTCCATGTTCAATCAGGATGTCAGTGCGACCGAACGTCCCGGCCTGCCCCGGTTACGCCGTAGAATCGGTGTGGTTTTTCAGGACTTTCGCCTGCTGGATCATTTGACGGCGGTGGAAAATGTTGCGCTGCCGTTGAGGATTGCCGGCGGCAAGGGGCCGGAAATTGATGAGCATGTGGAGGAACTGCTTGCCTGGGTCGGTCTGAAGGACCGTATGGCGTCCCGCCCGTCCACCCTGTCCGGTGGAGAAAAACAACGGCTGGCCATTGCCAGGGCGGTGATTAACCGCCCCGACCTGTTGCTGGCGGACGAACCCACCGGGAATGTGGATCCAGAGATGGCGGAGCGCCTGATGTATCTTTTTGTGGAATTGAACAAGCTTGGCACCACAACAGTGATTGCCACCCATGACATGTCGCTGGTACGAAAGATTGGAGCCGACCGGATGCATCTTCACGATGGCAATCTGCAGATCGTCAGGGCCGGAGAAACCGCCTTCACCCCGGTCGGGGGCACCTGACATGGCGGCATCTTTCAGATTTCTGCCCGATGAAAAGGATCATGAGGCAACCAGGCTTCTGCCGTGGGTGATGGCGGTGATGGTTTATCTGAGCGCATTGTCGCTGACCGGTGGTATCCTCATTCACAATGGTTTCGGCAACTGGACCGAAAGCCTGTCCAACCGTCTTACTGTCCAGATCAGCATCGAGGACCGAAAGGAGCGCACGGCGGTTGCGAAAGAAGCCGGGGGTCTTCTGGAGAAGACCCCCGGGGTCATGAGCGTGCGTCAGCTTAGCGAAGCGGAGATTAATGCGCTTCTTGAGCCCTGGCTGGGAGAAGGAAATGTGACCGGAGACCTTCCTGTGCCCGCCATGCTGGACGTGCAGATTGACGGGCGGCTGGCGATTGATATCAGGGCTCTGGAAAGCGGCCTGCATCAGCTATCTGAAAAAATCCATATCGATGATCACCAGAAGTGGCTCGGCCATTTTGTCAAGCTGACCCGGATGGTGGAATCAGTGGCGCTCGGAATATTCCTGCTGGTTATTCTGGCGACGATTGCCATTGTGATTTTCGGCACCAAGGCGGGTTTGGCCGAACACAAGGAAACCATAAAAATCATGCATCTGATGGGGGCGGAGGATGATCTGGTCGCCCGGGCCTATCAGAAAAGGTTCATGAAGCACGGTCTCAAGGGCGGCCTGGTTGGCCTGGGGCTGGCGCTGATTACCATTTTCGGTCTGGCGCGTCTGGTGCAGAATCTGGCCGAGGGATTGGTGGAGGCACCTAATATTCCCTATCTGGAGATGCTTCTGTTACTGGTTCTGCCTGTTCTGTCCGGTCTGATTTCCATGGTGACGGCGCGTATTACGGTAACGAAGGAACTGGCCCGGATCATGTAGGAGACTTTCCAGCAAATATCGGGCGGAAAGAAATTGTTATAGGAGATCGCTGAGCGTATTTCAGCATTTGGATATGAAGTTATTTTATTATTTCTCCATTTCCCTATTTTTGATCTGGCTCGGCGGGTTCAGCTGGTTTCTGCATGGCCTGTCCGCAGAACCCGTGCTTTCCCCGCAGAGAACGGATGCGATAGTGGTTCTGACTGGCGGTCGAAACCGACTTGATGAGGCGGTGAAGCTGTTGCAGGAGAAGCTGGGCGAAAAGTTGTTTATTTCCGGTGTGAATGAAATTGTCCGCGAGGAAGAACTTTACAAGTATCTGGGGAGCGGGGAACAGCTTGCCGGATGCTGTATCGAAGTTGGCCGGGAAGCCCGGAACACGGAAGGCAATGCCCGGGAAACCGCGCTGTGGATGTCTCGCAACCATTACCGCTCCCTGCGGCTGGTGACATCGCTGGAACATATGCCGCGGGCCATGGTGGAAATGAAACGTTTCATGCCCCGGCTGGAAATCGTCGGCCACCCTGTCGGTAACTGGCGTCCTGAGAATACGAAATTCTATTCCCTGGCGCGTGAATACAATAAATATGTTTTCAGTCTTGTCAGGGCCGTTCTGACTGATAAATTGGCGACGGAAAAATCAATGGATGAAACGCACGATGCCCTTTCCGAGGGAGAGGAGAAGCGTGCAAGCTGATAAAGCCAGGTGAACGGGTGCGGTCAGGAATTTTCAAGTTTGTTTTTTATACATGGAGCACGCTGTTTTGCGTCCTGTTCCTGCCTGCGCTGCTGCTGCCCAGAAAATTTCTGGTCGGCGGTCAGGGGTTATGGTCGCACAGCGTGATTTTCCTGACCAGGGTTGTTGGCGGTATAAAACTTGAAATTCGTGGCCGGGAAAACATACCCAAGGGTCCCTGTATCGTGGCCATGAAGCATCAGTCTGCCTTTGACACCTTCGTCATACATGCTCTGATGAATGATCCGGCCATTGTCATGAAGACCGAACTTTTAAAGATTCCGATTTACGGTTTTTTCTGTCGCAAGTCCGGCATGATCCCCATCGACCGGGACGCCGGTGCAAGATCAATGCGCAAACTGATCAGGTCGTCGGACCGCGCTCTGAAAGAGGGCCGGCCGGTGGTGATATTTCCCGAAGGGACAAGAACCCGGCCGGGAGAGCACCGTCCCTACCAGCCGGGGATATTTGGTTTGTACAAGCATCTGGACAGTCAGGTGGTTCCGGTGGCGGTGAATTCGGGGCTTCGCTGGTCCAGGTCAGGTGTGATCCGGCCCGGCGGAACCATTGTTTTTGATTTTCTTGCTCCCATCAAGCCCGGCCTTGGCAAAAAGGAATTTCTTCCGCTGCTGGAACAGAACATAGAACAGGTGAGCGGACGCCTTCTTTCGGTGCCGATGCCGGCTGAATAGGTATTCCGATTTACGCCTGTCTGGACCGATGTTCTTGAAATTTTATTTCTTTCGGCTGCAGGCCGGATATGATATGCCCGACCTGACGGTGTGGGGACGATGGGACGAGACAAATGCGTTTTAAGGCTCTTGTATTAACAGTATTGCTTCTGATAGGCGCCTATACAGCTTTCTGGTTTTATCTGGCCGGAAAGGCGGAGGAAAAGGCCCGGATCTGGATTGCCGCACAGGAAAACAGAGGCATCAGTACATATTATGGTGATTTTTCTGTTGAAGGGTTTCCCTACAAGATTGTTCTCAGGTTTTCGGAACTGAAGGTGGAGCTCGCGCCGGAACTGACCGGCCGTGGCAATGTGGGCCTGGTTTTTCCGGACCTGGCGGTGGTCGCCTTCCCCTGGAAACTCAATCATGCGGTATTGTCTGCCGCCTATGGTGACATTTCCATGGGGCCGCTCGAGAACCCGGACATGACCGTGGCAGTGGACGGTCTGAAAGCCTCCCTGGTACTTGAGCGGGACAGCCACCGGCCTGAACGTATGTCCCTGACCATGGACCGGTTGTCCTGGACCTATGCCGGAACCCGTGAGCAAATGCCGCCGTCCGAGGCCCGCGAGCTGCAGCTTCATGTGCGCCAGGCCTTGCAGGTTGCTGACGGGCAGCAGTCGATGGAGCTGCCTGCCCTTCTTGAAACCTTTGTTGCCGCAAGGGATGTGATCGCCCACGAAATACCGGTAGGCATTTTCGGCAACAAGGCGGACAGCATCCGGCTGCATACCGTATTTCACGCGTCCCAGTTCCCCAGCTATGACCATGATGGCCTGTCCGCCTGGCGGGACGAGGGCGGCACGCTGGCCGTACGTGAATTCGAGATTCGCTCGGGCAAGATGGACTTGACCATGGAGGGGGATCTTACCCTGGATCAGGATCTGAAGCCTCTGGGCGCCTTTTCCTCACAGATCAGGGGGTTGGACCATATTGTGGCCGTTCTGTCCGGCCATCCCGCCTTCCAGCAGGATCCTGCGAACATGCTGCTGGAAGAACTGAAAAATATGGGCATTGCCCAAGGGGAGGAAGGCAATATGCTTCCCCTGTCCATCAGCCTGCAGAACGGACTTGTTTTCCTGGGGCCGATCCCGATCTATGAACTGGCGCCGCTGGTCGGCGAGTAGCTAGTTTTTTGACGGGGAGTCATGTGGCCTGCCGAAGTCCGGAGCTTCTTCGTCCTGCCCTGCCTCGATGATCTGTTTGCGTACCTGCCGGGTATGGCTGAAGAGATCAAACAGCGTATCGCCGTCGCCCCAGCGGATGGCCCGCTGCAGGGCAGTGAGGTCCTCTGAGAAGCGGCCGAGCATTTCCAGCACAGCTTCCTTGTTGTTCAGGAATACATCCCGCCACATGGTGGGGTCGGACGCGGCGATACGGGTAAAGTCGCGGAAACCGCCGGCGGAAAACTTGATCACTTCCGAATCCGTCACCCCTTCCAGGTCATGGGCCGTGCCGACAATGTTATAGGCAATCAGGTGCGGGATATGTGAGGTGATGGCCAGCACCAGGTCATGATGTTCCGGCGTCATGATCTCCACCTTGCTGCCAAAGGCTTCCCACATTCTTTTCAGTTTTTCAACGGCGGTCGGATCGGCGTCCTGCGGCGGTGTCAGGATGGCCCAGCGGCCGGCAAACAGACTGGCAAAGCCGGCTTCTGGGCCGGATTGCTCGGTCCCCGCTACGGGGTGCCCGGGAATGAGGTGAACATGTTCCGGCAGTACCGCCTTGAGCGCCTTGAGCACGCAGCCCTTGACCGATCCCACATCGGTGACAATGGCGCCGAACTCCAGCGAAGCCGCGATGGCCTTGCCGATATCGCCATAGGTGCCCACCGGCGTGGCCAGGATCACAAGTTCCGAACCGTTGACGGCCTTGGCGGCGTCGCTGACACATTTGTCGGCAAGTTTCAGTTTTTCCACTTTTGCAAGGCAATCGGGACTGGCATCACAGGCGACAATATTTTCACAGACGCCGTTTTCCCGGAGTGCGCGGGCGACAGATGAGCCGATCAGGCCGAAGCCGATGATGGTGACTTGTTTGAACAGGGTCATGTCAGGCTTCCATAAAATCCTTGAGCAGGGCGACAACGGCCCGGTTTTCTTCTTCCAGACCGACTGTAAGCCGGAGGCAGTCGCCGAGCCCCTGACCCGGCAGCCACCTCAGAATATAGCCTTTTTTCAACAGAAAATCATTGGCGGCTTCGGCTGTTTTTTTGCCGTCCGGAAAACGGATCAGAATGAAATTGGTGACACTGGGGACAACCTGCAGGCCGAGGGCGGAAATTTCCGCGCTGAGCCAGCCAAGCCAGTGACTGTTATGGGCAACGGCCTGTTCCTCGAAGGCAATATCTTTCAGCGCCGCGGTTCCGGCCAGCTCGGTCGGTGAGGGCACATTGAAGGGATCGCGCAGCCGGTCCAGATTGGCCGCCACTTCCCGGGAGGCATAGCCCCAGCCGAGCCTGAGGGCGGCAAGGCCGTAGAGTTTGGAAAAGGTCCGGGTCATCAGCACATTGGGCGCGCTGGAGGCGAGCGCAATACCGGCCTCGTAATCCTTTACCGCAACAAATTCCGCATAGGCGGCGTCCAGGACCAGAAGCACATTGTCCGGCAGGTTCCGGTGCAGTCTTTCCACTTCCGAAACCGGAACATAGGTGCCGGTCGGATTGTTGGGATTGGCAAGGAATACAAGCCGGGTTTTGTCGGTCACGCTGGCCAGGATTTTATCCACATCGGCGGTATAGTCCTGATCCTCAGCCTCCACCGGTACGCCGCCGACGGACCGGGTGGCAATGGGATACATCATAAAGCCGTAGCGGCTGTAGATCACTTCGTCGCCCGGCGCCACATAGGCGCGGCAGGCCAGTTTCAGGATTTCATCGGAACCGATGCCGCAGACAATCTGGCTGGCACTGATATCATATTTGTCCGCAATGGTCTGCTTCAGGGTCGCATAGCTGGCGTCGGGATAGCGGTGCAGGGTATGGACGGCGGCCGCATAGGCTTCCATGGCCTTCGGGCTTGGCCCAAGGGCTGATTCATTGGAGGAGAGTTTTACCGCTTTTGTCACGCCGTCTGTTTTGGATTTACCGCCCTCGTATACCTCGAGGCTTTCAATCCACGGCCGCGGGACCAGTCCGCTCATCTTGTTACCTGCTTTGTCTGAATTTCGGGGCACTCGCCACTGCGGAATCGGCCGCAACGACAGGTTTGTTCTATCTTTTACGGCGGTTAACTGCAAGATGATATTCGGTGAAACTGGACCTAAAACAAAGAATTTATTGACTTATATGACCTCTGGAGTAAGACAGACAGACGAGAAAAGGCAGGATATGACGGGTACGGAGATACAGGAAATTCAGGATGACGGCGTCGCCGAGGTGGCTATCCTCGGCAAGGATGCGCCCCTGCGTCTTGATTCCGGTGCGGCCCTGGGGCCGATTCATGTGGCCTACAAGACCTGGGGCAAGCTGAATGCGGACAAGTCCAACGTGGTGCTGATCTGTCATGCCCTGACCGGTGATCACTATGTGCGCGGCGTCAATCCCCTCACCGGCAAATCCGGCTGGTGGCAGAATATGGTGGGGCCGGGCTGCCCCATCGATACCGACCGTTTTTTTGTCATTTGTTCCAATGTACTGGGATCCTGCTGTGGTACCACGGGCCCGGCAGAGGTCAACCCGGCAACGGGCAAGCCCTGGGGCCTCGATTTTCCGGTCATTACCATTCGCGATATGGTGAAAACCCAGGCCATGCTTCTGGACCATCTGGGCATCGACGATATTTTTGCCGTGATCGGCGGTTCCATGGGCGGCATGCAGGCCCTGCAATGGTCGACCCTTTACCCCGACCGGGTGAAAAGCGTTGTGGCCATCGCCGCCTGCTGGCGTCATTCAGCCCAGAATATTGCCTTTCATGAAGTGGGCCGTCAGGCAATTATGGCCGACCCCAACTGGAAAGGCGGCCGGTACTACGAGGAAAGCGAGAGCCCGCATGCCGGTCTCGCCGTGGCCCGTATGGCGGCCCATATCACCTATATGTCGGAAAGCGGACTGACCAGCCGTTTCGGCCGCAGCCTGCAGGACCGGGAGGCGCTGACCTTCGGCTTTGACGCGGACTTCCAGATTGAAAGTTATCTCAGGCACCAGGGGATTTCCTTTGTCGATCGCTTTGATGCCAACAGCTATCTCTATATCACCCGGGCCATGGACTATTATGACCTGTCTGCGGAACATAACGGCATCCTGTCAGAGGCCTTCCGGGGCAGCAGGGCCCGTTTCTGCATTCTGTCGTTTAATTCGGACTGGCTTTATCCCACCGGAGAGAGTCGGGAAATCGTCCGCGCCCTTAACGGTGTTGGCGCCCGGGTCAGCTTTGCCGATATCGACATGGACAAGGGACACGACAGTTTCCTGCTGGAGTGCCCGGAGATGGATGAAATCGTGCGCGGCTTCCTGACCGCCCACGCCGAACAGAAAGGCGGGCGGCGCTGATGAACAGATCTGCTGACTACGGCCCCAGGGATATCCGGGTCGACCTGTTGTTGATTGCCGATATGATCGCCGAAAGCTCAAGCGTACTGGATGTGGGCTGTGGCGACGGGGGGCTGCTGGATTATCTGGTCCATCAGAAGAATGTGGATGGCCGCGGTATTGAAATCAGCCCGGAAGGCGTCAATAAAAGCATTGCCAAGGGACTTTCGGTGATCCAGGGGGATGCGGAAAGTGATATTGTCCACTATCCGGACAACAGTTTCGATGTGGTGATTCTGAGCCATACCCTGCAGGCCATGAACCGGCCGGACAGGATGCTGGACCAGTTGCTCAGGGTCGGGCGCCGGGCCATTGTGTCCTTTCCCAATTTCGGCCATTGGCGGGTGCGGTCAAGCCTGTTGGTGAACGGCACCATGCCGGTCACCAAAAACCTGGACTACCCCTGGTATTCGACACCTAATATTCATTTCTGCACGATCCGGGATTTTGTTCATCTGTGCCGGAAAAAGAATATCCACATTGAAAAACAGATGGCCATTAACAGCAGCGGTCACCGCATGCCGTTTGAAACGCTCTGGTTTTCCAATATTCTGGCGACCCAGGGCCTGTTTGTGATCAGCCGGAGCTGATCATTCCTCGTGCCGCTTGCGGTTCTGGCGCATCTGGTTGCCGGCGAAGACCGGTTTCCGCACGCGCTGTTTTGCCTGATTGCCGCCGTCGGCGGCATAGATCTGTTTTTCCGCCTCCACAATCAGCACCCCGGCAATGTTATGCCAGCATTTGAGCCCGGTTTTTTCCATGGCCGCCAGCAGGGAAATCATGGTCCGGCTTCTGAACGGCGGCAGGGCCAGGGCCGTGACGGCGCTGGTTGGGGTCAGCATGTTTTCGGCCAGCATCTGGCGGATCTGGCTGGTGCTGTAGGGGGTGCCGTGGCCAAAGGGGGTGTTGTCATTGCGGGACCAGAATCCCATACGGTTGGGTACCACCAGCAGGACCCGTCCCCCCGGCGCCAGGGTGCGCCAGACTTCCCTGAGAAGATGTCGCTTGTGGTCGGAATGTTCCAGGACGTGGACCATGACGATCCGGTCCATGCTGGCATCCTGCAGCGGCAGATGACGTTCATGGGCCAGGGCGCAGAGGTTGCCGCCGTAAGTTCCCTCATGGTTGCCGTGAAAACGGGGCCAGCGGATCACCCCCTGTTGCGCCGGCATGATGGCGACGGTGTGGCGGGCTTCGTCACGGAAAGGGTCCAGATAGGGAGTGGCGTAGCCCAGGCCAAGGACTTCCATGCCGTGGACGGTGGGCCAGAGATTGCGGATCTGGTTGCGTATAAGGCGCGCGGCGACCTTGCCCAGCGGGGATTGGTAAAAGGCGCGCAAATCGACCACATCCTGATACAATTGCGCGCCTCCTTGAAATATTTCCGGTTAAAATTCCTGATCGGGACTTATTTTACAGGACAACACCGGTGTCTGTTAAGTGATATATTGACCGCCGTTGATGTTCAGGGTTGAACCGGTGATGAAGCCGGCCTCGTCCGCAGCCAGGAAGATTACGGCCCGGGCGATTTCTTCCGGCTCGCCGAGGCGGCCGACAGGGATCTGGGCGATGATTTTTTCCAGTACTTTTTCCGGCACAGCCCGGACCATGTCGGTGCCGATATAGCCCGGGGCGATGGCATTGGCGGTAATGCCGTAGCGGGCGCCTTCCTGGGCCAGCGCCTTGACAAAGCCGATGTCACCGGCCTTGGCGGCAGAATAGTTGGTCTGGCCCATCTGACCCTTGACGCCATTGATGGAACTGATGCAGATCACCCGGCCGAAGCCCCGTTCCTTCATGCCGTCCCAGACCGCCTTGGTCATATTGAAGTTGGAGGAAAGGTCCGTCTCGATCACGGAATCCCACATGCTCTTGTCCATTTTGCTGAGTGTGGCGTCCCGGGTGATACCCGCGTTGTTCACCAGAACATCTACCGGCCCCAGATCGCTGACCACCTGCGCCATGCCTGCCTGACAGGCGTCATAATCGCTCACGTCCCATTTATAGACGGCGATGCCGCTCTCTTCCTTGAATTTGGCGGCCGCCTCATCATTGCCGGCATAACTGGCTGCAACTTTATAGCCGGCTTCCTTGAGAGCCTGTGATATGGCGGCGCCGATACCCCGGGTGCCACCGGTAACAACTGCTATTCTGGACATGTCTTTCTCCTCACCGTCTCTAGCTGATAACTGTCAAAGTTTGTTCTGCCGTTATTTTATTTTTATATACGGTCCGGCACCGGGGGCTTTAACCGGTTTGACCGGACCATTTTTTAATATTCCGGACAACGGGTCATCCGGAATATCTTCCCAATAGTGTTGTTCAGGGGCGCTCCACACATATGGCGACACCCATGCCGCCGCCGATGCACAGGGTGGCAAGACCCTTCTTGGCGTCACGGCGTTTCATTTCATGCAGCAGGGTACAGAAGATGCGCGCCCCGCTGGCGCCGATGGGGTGGCCGATGGCAATGGCGCCGCCGTTCACATTGACCTTGTCGGTATCCCAGCCCATGTCCCGGTTGACCGCACAGGCCTGCACGGCAAAGGCTTCATTGGCCTCGATCAGGTCAAGATCATCCTTGTCCCAGCCGGCTTTTTCCAGTGCCTTGCGGCTGGCCGGGACCGGGCCGATGCCCATGATGCTGGGGTCCACGCCGGCGGTGGCCCAGGATTTAATAACAGCCAGGGGAGTAAGGCCGCGTTTTTCGGCTTCTTCCACACTCATCAGCATTACGGCGGCGGCACCGTCGTTAATACCGCTGGCGTTGGCAGCGGTGACGGACCCTTCCTTGTCAAAGGCGGGCCTTACGCCGGACACGCTGTCTATGGTCACACCCTTGCGGATATATTCATCTTCCTCGACGATGGTGTCGCCTTTACGGCCCTTGATGGTCACCGGTATGATTTCATCCCTGAATTTGCCGGCTTCCTGGGCGGCCTCGGCCTTGTTCTGGGAGGCGACGGCGAAGTTATCCTGTTCCTCGCGACCGATCTGCCATTCCCGGGCGATGTTTTCCGCCGTCACACCCATATGCATGACTCCAAAGGCATCGGTTAGGCCGTCCTTGATCATGGTGTCCTCGAATTTGGCCGGGCCCATTTTGACGCCGCTGCGCAGCTGGGCCGCATGGGGGGCCTGGCTCATGCTTTCCTGGCCGCCGGCAATCATGATGGTGGCATCGCCGCAACGAATCGCCTGGCTGGCCAGTGCAACGGCGCGAAGGCCGGAACCGCAGACCTGGTTCATGCCCCAGGCCGTGGTTTCCTTGGGCAGGCCCGCATTGATAACGGCCTGCCGGGCCGGGTTCATGCCTGTGGCCGCTGTCAGGACCTGGCCCAGGATCACCTCATCCACATCGGCCGGGGCAACACCGGTCTCTTCCAGAAGGGCGCGGATCACGGTTTCGCCCAGGTAATGGGCCGGGACGCTGCTCAGCGATCCGTTGAAGGAACCTACGGGGGTGCGGCGGGCGGCAACTATGGCAATGTCTGTCATGATAAATCCTTGTTTTTGTCGGTTCGAAGATGCGGGGCCGGCGGACCGGTGCTCCTGCAAATTTTCCTCGTTATTCATTCACTAAAAACAGGTAAGCATAATATACCGCTCCTGTTTTCATCCGTTATTTTTTCGTTACATAAAACAAACTGATTATAGTGCGCCGCACCATGATCATGCAACGGGCGCACCTAAAAAAACATGCGCTGGATCAATCTGTGTAAATTCTTACAATAGACAGATGATCTTTTCAATTATTTTATTGTCTAATTATTTTTTGTAATTATATTTTATATATTCAACTATTTTCGGCCATAAAATTTTATCGGCCCCATATCCGGCGATCATGTTGACATGGCCGCTGGCGGCGGTGGTGTGCACCGCCGAGGGCAGGTGCGAAAGAATATCTTTCGCGGATGCAGGGGGGACGATCCGGTCCCGCTCCGGGGTAATGACATGGCAGGGCAGGGTGATCTCCTCCGGCAGAACCGGAATCCCCTCCACTTTCCATTCCCCCTTGTGGGGAAGATTGTCCCGGTACCACAGGTTCAGGCAGTCGAAGGCCAGGTTAAGCGCTAGCGGCGCTCCCTCGTTGGCCCAGTCCTCGACGGCGACAAAGATTTCCGTTTTCGGGTCCTGCGGATCAAGACCGGCAAATTTCCGGAACTTGCGGTCGGACAGGGTGGGATCCAGGCTGAAAAAAAACAGCTGCATCACATCCATGGGCACTACGCCCAGGTCCCGGAAAAGCGCCCGGGATTTTTCCATGATGCCCAGAAATCCCTCCAACTGAACATTGCGTTGTGCATGGAAGTCCCAGGGGGTGGCGCCGAGCGTCAGGCTTTCCAGCACCTTTTCGTCCCTGAGGATATGGGCGGCGGCGATGGACAGGTTACCGCCCATGCAATAACCGAGAAGATGCACCGGTTTTTCGTGACGTTCGGCGATCTCCCGAATCATGGGGACCAGGCGGTTGGCGATATAGTTATCGAGCCCAAAATGCTTTTCCAGCGGGCCCGGCGCATCCCAGTCCACCAGATAGGGCCGCAGCCCCTCTGCCGCCAGGGTGCGCATCATACTGTGATCTTCCATCAGATCCAGAATCCAGGACGGATTGACCAGCGAAGGCACGGCGATGACTACCGGCGCCTCTGTAGAGGCTTCGGGTGCAAAGTCCAGGAGCCTGGTGCTGCCGCTTTGCAGGGCGACCGGGGGTTCCGGGACAGTGCGGTGATAGGGGTGCGCCTGATAGGCCTCGATTCCCTGCATCATCCTCATCAGCCGCGCTTGGGCTTTCAGCATCACCGCCTGCTGCAGGGCGATCATATTTTGTCCTGCCAGTTCGGCGCGGAGGGTCTCTGCCAGTTCGCGCCGTTTGGGGTGGCAATGAAGGCCGCCCATCAGAAACAAAGGCAGGCTTGCCGCCGCTGCGGTCCACTCGCTGGTGGCATTGGCCACATGCAGCGGCAGGGGCCTGGGGCCGGAACGTTTTCTATCGGGTGTGGGAGACTCATCCGTCATAACACCATTATAGAACGGCGGGGCCCGGTCAGAACAGGAAAAT
Organism: Emcibacter sp.; assembly: GCF_048269205.1. Classification (GTDB taxonomy): domain Bacteria; phylum Pseudomonadota; class Alphaproteobacteria; order Sphingomonadales; family Emcibacteraceae; genus Emcibacter. Next base: position 238,855 of record NZ_JBLXJC010000001.1, read on the forward strand.
AAAAAGCCCCGCAAAAATGCAGGGCTTCAAAATCACTAAATTTGAATGGTCAGGCGTCAGTTGGCTTTCGGTGTTGCGACCACATAGTTGGCCACACCGGCCTGGCGCACGCCTTCGACAACCTCAATTACCTTGCCGGAGGTGGCGTCACGGTCCGCCTTGATAACCACAGAAGGGGTATCCATCTTGGCCTTGTCACGCTCCACGTTGGGACGGACGGCGCGCACGTCAATGCGGCGCTTGTTGTACCAGACCTCGTCACGGGCGGTGATATCAATAAAGATACTCTGGGCTTCCGTATCCTGGCTCTTCTGAGAGCTGTCAGGACGGCTGAGCTCGACACCTGTCTCCTTCAGGAAGGATGCCGTAACGATAAAAAAGATCAGCATGATGAAAACGATATCAAGCATCGGGGTCATATCGATGTCGGTTTCGTCTTCTGCTCCTCTGTGTTTATGACGCATGTAAAACTCCCTTGTTCGGGAATAGTTATATTGGATTAGTTTTCGTTTTCCAACCCAAAAGTGAATTTAAACTGCTGTCCTTTTTACATGACTGGCCTGCCATTCAGAAATTTTTGTTTATATTTAAAATTTGTGACAGCCCTGAGCGCAGTATTCTCGAAAATTTTATTTGACGACTCAATCACATAGGGAGTGATGGCCCGTCCGTTTTTGTCGATATTATAGCCAACCACCACATAGCCCTCTTTACCGCTTTGCAGGGCCCGGACCGGGTATTTGGGACTGGCGGCAAGAATCAGTTCCGCCGGGCGGACAGCGAATCCGGTACCGGGCAGGTCCGGGGAGAAATCAGTCTGTTTTTTCGGGTTTGTCACTTTGGCCGGCGGACAGGGTTTCCACCCAACGCTCAAGCGCCTTGGGGTCGGTTGCCCAGATCGTCAGATTCTGTTGCCAGAAATCGAGATATTTCTCGGCAAGTTTATCGATATCAGTTGGGTCTGTGTCCGGGGCTGATTCCGGCTTTTCATTTTCACTGGACATGAGACCAGACTAGCACCGGTTCGGGCCGGCCAAAAGCCTCTATTGGACCATTGGCCGCATTTTTGTTATTGTTGCGCAGCATTTTTCTTGCGCCCTGCAACATTTTTGCAGCATGATGTCCGCAGTGTGCAATTGCATACAGAACATAACGTGCGGCCTCTCCAAGGCTGCGATTGTTCTGGCACGAGGTAAAAGTATCTTAAATGGGAAGGTAAGGATTTGGCGAAAAAAGACAAAACGGAAGACGGGCAGATCGTTATCAAAAAATATGCAAACCGCCGGCTTTATAATACGGACAGCAGCAGCTATGTGACGCTGGACGATCTGTCGATGATGGTTCGTGAGGGGAAGGAATTTGTGGTCCGTGACGCCAAGAGCGGTGAGGATATCACCCATAGCGTGCTGACCCAGATTATTTTCGAAGAGGAAAGCAAGGGAGAGACTCTGCTGCCGATTAACTTCCTCAGACAGTTGATCAGCTTTTATGGGGGCGGCCTGCAGCAGGTGGTGCCCGACTATCTGGAATCCAGCATGTCCATGTTTGCGGAAAACCAGGAAAGGTTCCGCCAGTTCGTGGAGGAAAATTTTTCTGCCGGAACGCCTTTTTCCTTCAAATCTTTCAAACCGTTCGAGGAACTGACGCGGCAAAATATGGCGGCCTTTGAAAACGCCATGCAGATGTTCAGTCCGTTCCATGGAATTCCGCAGCCGGAAACCCGCGACAAGGAAAAACCGGCTGACAGTACCAAGAGTGATGAGCAGCTGTCCAAACTTCAGGAACAGCTTGCTGCCATGCAGCAGCAATTAAAGGACTTGCAGAAAAAATAGTCTGCAGACGCAAACAAGCATCAACACACAAGGTGAAAAATGAAAAAGTATCTGGGATATACGGGACTGGCTCTTCTTCTGGTGTCAGCCCTTATCGCCGGGGGTTGTTCCCCGGCCAGCGAGACGGCGGGGGAACAGGCCGACCTGACCTCCGGCGTTCATCAGGAACATATGAAAACCGACATTCGGCCCGGTGACGATTTCTTTGAATATGTCAACGGCACCTGGCTGGAAGCAACGGAAATTCCGTCCGACAAGTCCAGCATCGGCAGCTTCTATTACCTGCGCGACAATGCGGAAGAGGATGTAAAGGCGATTATCGAGGAATCCGCAGCTGCCGACAATGCGCCGGGCTCGGACGCCCAGAAGGTCGGCGACTTCTATAACAGTTATATGGATATGGAAACCCGGAATGCGCGCGGCATAGAGCCGCTTAAACCGGAATTTGCCAAAATCGACGCCATTTCTTCCTATGGTGAACTGGCCCAGTGGTTTGCCTATGCCGACAAGGTCGGCTTCGATGCGCCCTTTGGTCTTTATGTCAATAACGACGCCAAGCAGGCGGACCAGTATGCGGTCTATGCCTGGCAGTCCGGGCTCGGTCTGCCGGACCGTGAGTATTATTTCAAGGATGACGAGAAGTCGGTGGACGTTCGGGAAAAATATGTGGCCCATGTGGAACGCATGCTGACCCTGGCCGGTATTGACGGTGCCGCGGACAAGGCCAAAAAAATCATGGCGCTGGAAACCGCACTGGCCGACAAGCACTGGCTCAAGGAAGACAACCGCGATTCGGTCAAGCGCTATAATAAATACGAGCGCGCCAAACTTGCGGAACTGGTGCCGGGATTTGACTGGGATGGCTATCTTGCGGAAACAGGTCTTGCCGATCTTGAGGAAGTCATTATCAACCAGCCCAGCTATATGGAAGGTCTGGCCGGGATCATCAAGGGGACGGACCTTGAAACCTGGAAGATCTGGGCCAAATGGAGTGTCATCAATAATACCGCAAGTCGGCTCACTGCTGAAATTGACCAGGCCAATTTTGACTTTTTCGGCAAGGTCCTGAGCGGTCAGCCGGAACAGCGGCCCCTGTGGCGCCGGGCGGTTTCCGCCGTTAACGGCACTCTTGGCGAAGTGGTCGGAAAGGTCTATGTGGACAATCATTTCAAGCCCGAGGCCAAGGCCCGCATGGTCGAACTGGTGGAAAATCTGGTCAAGGCCTATGAGGTGAGCATCAAGGAGCTGGACTGGATGGGTGAGGAAACCAAACAGCAGGCCCTGGAGAAGCTGCATAAATTTACCCCCAAAATTGGTTATCCGGATAAATGGAAGGATTATTCCAAGCTGGAAATCAGTGCCGACGATTATTTCGGCAATGTGAAACGGGCCCGCATTGTGGAGCACGAGCGCCAGCTGGCCAAGCTGGGCGGGCCGATCCAGGACTGGGAATGGTTCATGACTCCACAGACGGTCAACGCCTATTATAATCCCGTCATGAACGAGATTGTCTTCCCGGCCGCGATCCTGCAGCCGCCTTTCTTTGACATGGCGGCCGACGATGCGGTCAATTACGGTGCCATCGGCGGCGTGATCGGGCATGAAATCGGTCACGGATTTGACGATCAGGGCAGCACCTATAACGGTGATGGCGAGTTGAAAAACTGGTGGACCGATAGCGACCGGGCGGCCTTTGAAAAACGTACCGGTCAGCTGGTGGCTCAGTATAACGGTTTCGAGGCCCTGCCGGAGCTGCATGTGAACGGCGAGTTTACCCTGGGCGAGAATATTGGCGACCTGGGTGGCCTCAGCATTGCCTACAAGGCCTATAAAATGTCTCTTGAAGGTAAGGAAGCACCGGTTATTGACGGCTTTACCGGAGATCAGCGTTTCTTCATCGGCTGGGCCCAGGCTTTCCAGGGTAAATACCGGGACGAGGCCTTGCGCAACCGTATCCAGACCGACCCACACAGCCCGGCCCGTTTCCGGGTCAACGGCGTGGTTCGTAACGTGCAGGCCTTCTACGAGGCCTTTGACGTGGGTGAAGACGGCGGCCTGTACCTTAGCCCGGAAGAGCGGGTGAAAATCTGGTAAACGCCGGGGAATGATAAAAGGAAAAGGCGGTCCCTGTGGCCGCCTTTTTTAATGTGAGCTTATTCCGACTGGGTCTGGATATACTGCAGCTTGGCGCGGATGCGCGGCCAGTTGGCTTCGGCCTGGGATATCTTCTCCTGGAAATTCTCCAGCCAGTAGGCCTTGGTATTTTCGTTATGGTGAAGATACAGCTTCCCGTCGCGCAGGGTCCAGATCAGCGGATCGGTCGGGCTTGAATAGCCCTTGGCGATAAAGACCGGTTCATAGCCGCCGTACTGGGGCGCATATTTGTTGGGTTCTTTGGCAAAGGCGTCCCGGTGGTCTTCGGAAGCGAAGCGCCATTTGGCCCCGGCCCAGGTTACTTCATACAGGGGATCGCCAAAGACCGGCCTGTCTTCTGTGAAATAGGCCACTGTGTCATAGCCGAGTATGGCGACACCATTGTCGTCATCATAGATCAGGCTGTCGGCGAAATAGCTCTGGGAGCTATAGTAAAACAGCATGCCGCCGAGGACGGCGACCACGATGGCGGAGATGAAAAGCAGATATTTGGTCAGATTGTTCATGACGGCCTCATTCGGAATTCACTGTCGGCACCATACTGTGATCGCCACGAATTGCCAACGACAGATTCTGTCTTTGCCGTCTCCTGGTAAAGCAGCGACTGTCACCGGATTGTCAAAATAATGAAACTTTTATCTTATGGTTAATCCTTCGCTTACTTCTTTACCTCAATATGGACACATTCCCGTCTCAAAAAGGGCCCCTCTTTTTGGCATGGTATATGCAAGGTTTGGAATGTAGGCCGGATCAGTGAGTGATTTCCGGCCAGTAGACCGGAGTGAGAATGATGGTAACAGCTAAAGCCGACAGGTTGTCACATACCCGTGAAACCGCTCTTCGCCTGATCAAATGCATGGGCCTTTCCGCAGCGCTGGACTATTGCAGGGATAGTCAGTGGATGGGAATTGCCAATGAGATCAAGATGATACGGGACGAGCGGCAGGCCCGCTAAGGCGTCAAGGCTATTTCGGCTCTCGCCTTTTTTCACTGACCGGGAAGATCTTCCCCGGGTCGGGCAGAGGCCGACTGAAGCTCATATCTGACATAATTTCCTTCTGAAACATCTTCTTTTCCAGTTGTCTGGATTTGGGAAATTTTCCCGAAAACTGTAAAGTTTTCCGACATTTTATGATTTTCTTGTCTCTCGCCGGCTGCTCGGCAAGGGCTGTATTACATCATTTGGATTTTTTTATTCTTGTTTTTTTCCATTCGACTTAACCTTACACTAACGGCTCGGCGCTATGACAGGGGCAGACACAACGCGATGTACAGGGGTTACAAGGGGCAGGAATGCGCAGCATCAAACTGACTATTCTTTATCTGGCAAAATATCTCGGGCTTTTCCGCTACAGCCGGAAGAAAACCAAACAGGGGCTTCAGATTCTCTGCTATCACGGCTTTTCCCTGGCCGATGAAGACGGCTTCCGTCCCAAGCTCTTTATGAAAGCCGCAACCCTCGAGCAACGTTTGCAGATGCTGAAAAAGAGCGGGTTTCCGGTTCTGCCTCTGGGCGAGGCCTGCGAAAGACTGAAGGCCGGCACTCTGCCGGACAATGCAGTGGTCATTACCATGGATGACGGCTGGCAGGGGGCGGCGGAACACGCCTGGCCTCTGTTCGAAAAATACGGTTTCCCCTGGACCCTGTATCTGACCACCTATTATGCGGAGAAGCAGACCCAGGTGATGAATCTGGCGCTCCAGTATCTGTGCTGGAAAAGCCGGGAAGAAACGGTGGATCTGAGATCCCTCAGCCCAGAGTTCGGCAAAAGCCTGCGTCTTGGTGTGGATATGAGCCGGGAGGATCTGGCCGCAAAACTGGTGGAGATCGGCGAGGCAATCCCCACGTCCCAGGACCGGCAGGATTTTGTCAGGCGTGCCGCTTCCGCCTTTCGTCTGGGGCAAAAAGAATTTGAAGACAGGAAACTCTTTCGCCTGATTGATCTGGAGACCTGCCGCAAAATGGCGGCTTCCGGCGTGGATATTCAGCTTCATACCCATCGTCACACTCTGGGCGACGGTAGCCGGGAAAGTCTTCAGGAAGAGCTGGCCAAGAACCGTAAGGCAATCACCAGGGGCGGCAATGGCAACCCGCAGCATCTCTGCTATCCCAGCGGCTATTACGAACCGCAGCATCTTGGTTATCTGCAGGAGCTCGGCATCAAAAGCGCCACCACCTGTTTCGCCGGGCTGAATTATCAGGACACTCCGCTTCTTGAACTGAAACGTTTTCTCGATGGAGAAAATATCTCCCCGATCGAATTCGAGGCTGAACTCTACGGCTTTCAGGAATTGTTGCGGGGGCTGAGAAAGTAAGTCATAAAAAAAGCGCCTCGTTCGGGCGCTTTTCCTTTTGGTCTTTTTTGAATTTTAGCGGGTCGGAACCGGCTCGTCGCCCCGGTAATCGTAAAAGCCGCGTCCCACTTTCTGTCCAAGCCAGCCGGCCTCCACATATTTGACCAGCAAAGGACAGGGCCGGTATTTGCTGTCGGCCAGACCTTCGAACAGCACCTGCATAATGCTGAGGCAGGTATCCAGGCCAATGAAGTCGGCAAGCTGCAGCGGACCCATGGGATGGTTGGCGCCAAGCCGCATGGCCTTGTCGATGGATTCCACCGAGCCTACACCTTCATAGAGGGTATAGATGGCCTCGTTGATCATGGGCAGCAGAATACGGTTGACGATAAAGGCCGGGAAATCCTCGGAGCTGGCGGTTGTCTTGCCGAGCTTGGTGACGACTTCCTTGGCCGTGCTGTAGGTTTCCTCGCTGGTGGCAATCCCGCGGATCAGCTCCACCAGTTTCATCACCGGCACCGGATTCATGAAATGCAGGCCGATGAATTTTTCCGGCCGGTCCGTGGTGGACGCCAGACGGGTGATGGAAATGGAGGAGGTGTTGGTTGCCAGAAGAGCGTCCGGCTTCAGTTTGGAACAGACGTCCTGGAAAATCTGTTTCTTGATCTCTTCGTTTTCCGTAGCCGCTTCGATGACGAGGTCGCAGTCACCGATCTTGTCGGTGCCGACCACCGGTGTGATTCGGGCGATTGCGGCGTTGGCGTCTTCCTCCGATACCCTGCCTTTGGCAACCTGGCGGTTGATATTGCTTTCAATAATCTGCATTGCCTTATCCAGGTTATCCTTGCTGATGTCGCTCATCAGCACGTCGAACCCGGCCAGACAAAAGACATGGGCAATCCCGTTGCCCATTTGCCCTGCACCGATAATGCCTACTTTTTGAACCATGTCTGGTTGCTTTCTTACTGTTATTTTATCGTTGTTTTACGCTGTACTTCGGTTTTCCCCCTCCCGCAAGGGGAAGGGGAAAATACGGTTTGTTATGATAACGCTTTCTCCAGCTCAGGCAAAGCCTGAAACAGGTCGGCGACAAGGCCGTAGTCCGCTACTTGGAAGATGGGGGCTTCCTCATCCTTATTGATGGCGACAATGACCTTGGAATCCTTCATGCCAGCCAGATGCTGGATGGCGCCGGAAATGCCCACGGCAATATAAAGTTCAGGGGCCACGATCTTGCCGGTCTGGCCGACCTGATAATCGTTGGGAACAAAGCCCGCGTCCACAGCAGCGCGGGAGGCGCCAACCGCGGCGCCCAGCTTGTCAGCCACGGCTTCCACAAGTTTGAAGTTTTCGCCGCTGCCCATGCCGCGACCACCGGAAATGATGATTTTGGCGCTGGTCAGTTCCGGCCGTTCGGATTTGCTGAGTTCTTGTCCGACGAAGCTGGAAAGGCCCGGGTTTTCAGCGGCGGAGATATTTTCCACAGCTGCCGAACCACCTTCTTTTGCCGCTGCGGCAAAGGCCGTGGTCCGGACAGTGATGATTTTCTTGGGGTCAGAGCTCTGCACGGTGGCAATGGCGTTTCCAGCGTAGATCGGGCGCTGGAAGGTATCGGCGCTTTCCACGGAAATAATGTCGGAAATCTGCACCACATCCAGAAGGGCGGCTACACGGGGCATGAAGTTCTTGCCGGTGGTGGTCGCGGCAGTCAGGATGGCGTCATAGCCATCCGCCAGGCCAACGACCAGCGGGGCCAGAACTTCGGCCAGCGGATGCTCATAATCGGCGGCATCGGCCACAAGAACCTTTGCCACACCGGCCACTTTGGCAGCGGCTTCTGCCACGGCGCCGCAACCGGAACCGGCCACAAGCACATGGACGTCGCCGCCAAGGGCGGCAGCGGCAGTAACAGTGTTCAGGGTGCTGTCCTTGAGGACGGCATTGTCATGATCGGCAATTACAAGTGATGTCATGTTCAGAGTACTCCCGCTTCGTCGCGCAGCTTGGCGACCAGTTCGTCCACACTTTCAACCTTGATGCCGGCCTGGCGTTTCGGCGGCTCTTCAACTTTCAGGGTTGTCAGGCGCGCTGCGGTCTCCACGCCGTAATCGGCGGGGGTCTTCTCGTCCAGCGGCTTGCGCTTGGCTTTCATAATGTTGGGCAGGGAGGCATAGCGCGGCTCATTGAGGCGCAGGTCGGTGGTGACCACGGCCGGAAGATTGAGCTTCACTGTTTCCAGACCGCCATCGATCTCGCGGGTTACATTGACGCTGCCATCGCCAAGGTCGACTTCAGAAGCAAAGGTGCCCTGGGGCCAGCCCAGAAGAGCGGCGAGCATCTGACCGGTCTGGTTGCAGTCATCATCAATGGCCTGCTTGCCGAGAACGACAAGTCCCGGATTTTCCTCGGCCACGACGGCTTTCAGGATCTTGGCGACTGCCAGGGGTTCCACTGTATCGTCGGTCTTTACCAGAATGGCGCGGTCGGCGCCCATGGCCAGTGCGGTACGCAGTGTTTCCTGCGCCTGGGCCGGGCCAACGGAAATGGCGATGATTTCTTCTGCCTTACCGGCCTCTTTCAGGCGAATGGCTTCTTCAACAGCGATTTCGTCAAAAGGATTCATTGACATTTTGACGTTTGCAAGCTCAACGCCTGTGTTGTCCGCCTTGACGCGGACCTTGACGTTATAGTCGATAACCCGTTTTACCGGGACCAATATCTTCATTTATCTGGGTCTCCGTTTGCTTTATCAGAATTGAAACTACTCTGATCCATTACGCTCTGCAATGGATGATATGCGTTTTTTTGGCAGTGCAATTGTTACCGGACGGTAACTAAAGCGATATATGCTGTCAACATTTCATTGCCTCGGCAGTATAGCCTTTTTCCTGATGGCCAAACATCCGTTTGAAAGTTGCTGCATAATGGCGAAAAACAGCCATTTATGCAAGCTAAACCGGCTGGTATGGAAAGCCGGCCCTTGACCAGCGGTGAGGTGAAAGAAGGAATGGAAAAGTTGAAACGGGTTGCTTGCCTGCCCTTTTGATTCCCTTAGCGGGTGCAATAAAGTCGCGTTGGCGGCTGTGATGCCAATGTAATTTTCCGATATCAAGCCATAAAATATGGTATCAGCAGGAAGAGCAATATTATAACAACGGGGGGAGTTCATTCCTCAATGCTGAAAAACCAGTTTCATCTTTTGACGCTTCGCCGGTTCCTGCCGCTGTTTCTGGTCCAGTTCCTCGGTGCTTTCAACGATAATCTTTTCAAGAATGCCCTTGTCATCCTCATCACCTACAGGCTGGCGGTGGAGATGAACATGAATGCGGCCATCGCGGTAACGGCGGCCCAGGGTATATTTATCCTGCCCTTTTTCCTGTTTTCGGCCCTGGCCGGGCAGGTCGCGGACAAGTATGAAAAAACCGGATTGATCCGGCGGCTGAAGATCCTGGAGATCTTGCTGATGGGACTGGCCGCGGCGGGATTCTGGCTCGGGCATTTCTATATTCTGATGCTGATCCTGTTCCTGATGGGGGTGCAGTCCAGTCTGTTCGGGCCGCTCAAATACGGCATCCTGCCCGATCATCTGGCCGGGGATGAACTCATTGCCGGTAATGCCCTGGTCGGAGGGAGCACATTTCTCGCCATTCTGCTGGGGACCATTATCGGCGGGCTTGCCATACTTGGCGAGCAGGGTGCCCTGACCGTATCCCTTCTGGTTATGCTGACGTCCTTCGCCGGTTATGCGGCCAGCCGGACAATGCCGCCGACCGGTGCGGCATCGCCGGGGCTGGTTCTGAATGCCAATATTGTGACGGAAAGTTTCCGGATCATGCATCAGGCGCGCACAAACGGCCCGGTTTTTCATTCCATCATGGGTATTTCCTGGTTCTGGCTTCTGGGGGCGACAGTGCTGGCCCAGTTTCCGGCCCTGACCCGTAATGTGCTGGGCGGGGATGAACAGGTAGGCACCCTGTTTCTTGCAGCTTTTTCAGTGGGGATCGGGGTGGGGGCTCTGTTGTGTCACAGACTGCTTCGGGGGCTGGTATCGGCCCGTTATGTACCGTTGGCGGCCCTGGGTATGGGGCTGTTCTGCATCGATCTTTATCTTGCCTGCCGGTCTCTTGTACCGCCGGCCGGGGCTGAACTGATGACCGTGATGCAGTTTGCTGCCGATTCCCGCTACTGGCGTATTTTTGCGGACTGTATTCTGATTTCCATCTTCGGCGGTCTTTATATCGTGCCGCTCTATGCTCTTTTGCAGGAAAAGAGCGACCCGGCGCACCGGTCCCGGATGGTGGCGGCCAACAACATCTGTAACGCCCTTTTTATGGTCGGCGGGGCGCTGGCCACCATGGCGCTTCTGGCTTCCGGCCTGTCCGTGCCCGGGGTTTTCATGGTGCTTGGTCTGACGACCGGGGGAATTGCCCTCTATGTTTTCCGCGTCCTGCGCTGAAAGTTCGGGAAGGGGTCAGGCCATCAGGGCTGTGGCCGTCACATTGACGATCCAGGCCATGAAATAGGCCAGGCTGAACAGATATCCGGCCAAGAACAGGGTCCATTTCCAGCTGTTGGTTTCCCGGCGCACCACGGCCAGGGTGGCAAAACACTGGGGGGCATAAATGTACCAGGTGAGGAAAGCGAGCGCCGTGGGCAGTGGCCAGGCGCCCTGTAACAGTCCTGAAAGGCTTTCCGCGACCTGTTCATCGTCCCCGCTCAGGGAATAAACGGTGCCCAGTGCGGCCACGGCCACTTCCCGGGCGGCCATGCCGGGAACCAGGGCGATGGAGATTTCCCAGTTAAAGCCCAGCGGCGCAAAGATTTTTTCCAGGAATTTACCGATTACCCCGGCAAAGCTGTAATAGATGTCGGGTTCGGAACTGCCGGCGGGTGCCTTGGGATAGCTGGCCAGGAACCACAGCATGACGGTGGTGCTCATGATGATGGTGCCGGCCCGGCGCATAAAGATGCGGGCCCTTTCATAAAGGCCGATCAGGATATTTTTCAATAGCGGCATCTGATATTTGGGCAGTTCCATCAGGAACGGCTGGGCGGCCCCTTTTGTCAGGGTCTTTTTCATCACGGCGGCTATAATAAGGGCGCTGACAATACCGGCCAGATAAAGGATAAACATTACCAGTCCCTGCAGGCCAACGGGACCCCAGACTTTTTCATTGGGAATGAAAGCGGCGATGATCAGGGTATAGACCGGCAGGCGGGCGGCACATGTCATCAGCGGCGCAATCATGATGGTGGTCAGCCGGTCCCGGGAGTTTTCAATGGTTCGGGTGGCCATGATACCCGGAATGGCGCAGGCGAAACTTGAAAGCAGCGGAATAAAGGCGCGTCCGTTCAGGCCAACTTTTTCCATGAGCCGGTCCATGATAAAGGCGGCCCGGGCCATATAGCCCGTTGCCTCCAGGCACAATATGAAGGCAAACAGGACCAGAATCTGCGGCAGGAAGATCACCACGCTGCCCACACCGGCAAGAATGCCGTCATTCAGCAGGCTGCGCACCCAGTTGTCCGGCAGATGTTCTGCCGCCAGGTCCTGCAGGGCGACTATGCTGCCGTCTATCATGTCCATCGGTGCTTCCGCCCAGCTGAATACAGCCTGGAACATGATAAAAAGCAGGGCAAAAAAGATGACCGGCCCGGCAATGGGGTTGAGTACAACCTGGTCGATCTGCCGCGTGATTTTATGCTGGCGTCCTTCGGAGACAATAACCCGTTCGGCAAGCTGACGGGCATGTCTCTGCAGCTCCCGGGTTGTGCTGTGCCGCTCCCGGATGGGCGGTTGTTTCAGGGACATTTCCCGCAGATCCCGGTCGAGAATTTTTTTCAGATCCACCATGCCGCTCTGGCGCACGGCGATCGAGGTTATAACCGGAACGCCAAGCTCGCCGGACAGTTTGTCCACATCGATGCTGATCTCGTCCCGTTCGGCCAGGTCCTGCATGTTCAGGACCAGAATGACGGGCAGGCCCAGTTCCTTTACTTCCAGAACAAGGCGAAGGTGAACCCGGAGGTTGGTGCAGTCAGCGACACAGAGCAGGAAGTCGGGCTGTGCCTCGTCCGGGTGATTGCCGGTGATGACCTGGCGGCTGATTCTTTCGTCCAGGGTCCTGTCCTTGAGGCTGTAGATTCCGGGCAGGTCAATCAGCCCGATATTCCGGCCTGTGCTGTTGATATAATATCCGGTCCGTTTTTCCACGGTCACACCCGGATAGTTGGCTACCTTCTGACGGCTGCCGGTCAACATGTTGAACAGGGAACTTTTCCCGCAGTTGGGCGTTCCGACAAGGGCAATACGAAAATCGTTCATGCAGCCTGTCCCCCCGGGGCACTGTCGTTCCTGAACTGAATATCACGGATTTTCACAACATCCGCCTCCATGCGTCTCAGGGCGATAGTGGCGTTGCCCACCTGGACGGCAAGTGGATCGCGGCCGATCAGGCCTTCATGGAGGACCTCCACCGGCAGGTCTTCCTCGAAACCGATTTCAAGCAGGCGTTCTTCCAGGTCACGGGCAAAATCCTTGTCCGTACAGCGGGATGTATCAAATCCGGAGATGACGGCTTTGTCGCCGATATGCAGGTCGCTAAGATATTTCATTACAAAACAGTGGTTCTCATAATCATTCTCAAAAACTCTATAGACGAAAAACCCGGCTTTGGAAATGCTAATACAGGAAAATCCACAAATTTTACGGGAAATGTTCTTCTCATTCATCGATCAATAGAGTAAAAACTTACAGAAATTAAAACGATCGTATGACTTTAAACTGGAGAAAGAATGATGTCCTTTGACTTTTCCGGCCGGGTGGCCGTGGTAACCGGCGCCGGTGGCGGACTTGGACGCTGTCATGCACTGGCTCTGGCGGAACGGGGCTGCGCGGTGGTGATCAATGACCTTGGCGGCGATGTGCACGGCGAAGGCGCTTCCGTTTCTGCCGCCCAGAAAGTTGTGCAGGAAATCATGGACAAGGGCGGCAAGGCGATGGCCCACGGCGGCAATGTGACTTCTCTGGAAGACATGCAGGACATGGTGGAAAAGACCGTCACTGAATTCGGTCGTCTGGATATTCTGGTCAATAATGCGGGGATTCTGCGTGACAAGACCTTTGCCAAGATGGATATGGCCGATTTCAAAATGGTGGTGGACGTGCATCTGATCGGGTCGGTCAACGCCACAAAGGCGGCTCTGCCGGTGATGCAGGAACAGGATTACGGCCGCATCATCGTCACCACTTCCTCCAGCGGCATGTACGGGAATTTCGGCCAGAGCAATTACGGCGCGGCCAAGGCGGCGCTCAGCGGTTTCATGAACAGCATGAAGCTGGAGACGGCCAAGTTCGGCATCAAGGTGAATGCCCTGTTGCCGGTGGCGGCGACCCGCATGACCGAATCCATTATTCCCGAAGAAATGCTCTCCCTGCTGAAACCGGAACTGGTGTCCCCGGCCGTGGTGTTCATGGCCGCTGAAGGTGCGCCGACCGGGGAGATTATTTCTGCCGGGGCGGGGACTTTCTCCCGCAGTGTCGTCGTGGAAACCGACAGCGTCTATCTGGGCGATACGCCGACGGCGGAGCAAATCCTCGAAAACTGGGATAAAATTTCCGATATGAGTACGGCCCAACCGCTGGGCAGCGGCAGTGACCATACCCAGAAGGTGTTGGGCGCGGTTTTTGCCGCCAAACAGAAGTAACCTTTAAAAAGAAATCTGATCGGCCAGGGCGGCCAGCACGCCCGGCTGATCATATAATATCGGTGCGGTGGTCACCTTTACCCCAGGCTGTGTGGCGATAAAGTCCGCCACGGTCTTTTCCGCCCGGTCCAGCAGCCGGCCTGAAAAGAGAAAGAAGGGGCTGACCGCAAGTCGGGTTATGCCCTGGTCGGCCATCTCGTTGAGCGCCTCTTCAAGCCCCGGTTTTTTCTCCCCTGTGAAACACAGGCTCCCTGCGGGAATTTCCAGCCTCTCCAGCAGACCTGAAAGAACCTCCTGCCCCCGCTCCGCCACGGCCGGGTTGGAGGAGCCCTTGACCAGAAGGATCAGTCCCTCGGCCTTATCCCCGCCGGATTGGCGCACCGCCTGGGCGGCGGCCTCGATAATCCGGTTGCTTGCCCCTGTCTCACTTCCATAATGAATTTTCATGCTGCTGCCGGAAAGGGTGTAATTCCTCAGGATCTCGGGAATATCCTCACTCACATGCATGGCCGGGAACAGCATCAGCGGCAGCACCAATAGCTCCTGGATGCGCTCTTCCTCCATCTGCAGCAGGACCTGGGTGATAGAAGGCTCCGCCAGTTCCAGAAAAGCGGTGCTAACCATCACATGGGGATAGAGCACGCGCAGCCTGTCCGCCAAAGCCGCCTTTTCCGCGGCTGGACGGGGCGACCGGCTGCCGTGACTGACCAGCAATATGCCCTGTTTTTTTATCATGCAGGAAGGATAGGGGATGACGAAACTGCCGTCACTATAAAAAAGGCAGGCCGCACCGGTCTGCCCTTTGCAAAGCTATATTTGAATAACCTAGTCGTCCGCCCCGAACTTGATGCCTTGGGCCAGCGGCAGTTCCCTGGAGTAGTTCAGCGTGCTGGTCATGCGGCGCATGTACCCTCTCCAGGCGTCGGAGCCGCTTTCACGGCCGCCGCCGGTTTCTTTCTCACCGCCAAAGGCGCCGCCGATTTCAGCACCACTGGTGCCGATATTGACATTGGCGATACCGCAGTCGCTGCCGGCCTCGGAAGTGAAGGTTTCGGCCTCAATCACATCACGGGTGAAGATGGCGGAGCTCAGGCCCTGGGGCACGTCATTCTGGCGGGCGATGGCTTCTTCCAGATCGGTATATTTGAAAATATAGAGGATCGGGGCGAAGGTCTCCTCGCGCACATTGTCGACGCTGTCGGGCATTTCCACAATGGCGGGATGTACGTAATGGGCATCGGGATACAGGTCTTGCAGGGCGCGTTTCCCACCGAAGATTTCACCGCCTTCTTTGGCCGCCTTGTCCAGGGCTTTCTGCATATTGTCGAATGAATCGCCGTCGATCAGCGGACCGACCAGGGTGTTCTCGTCCAGCGGATTACCAATGGAAAGGCCGGAATAGGCTTTCTTCAGGCGCGGCACCAGCGCATCATAGACGTCCGCATGGACGAACAGGCGACGGGTGGTGGTGCAACGCTGGCCACAGGTGCCCACGGCGCCGAACAGGATGCCCTGGAAGGCCAGGTCCAGATCGGCATTGGGGGTAACGATTATGGCGTTGTTGCCGCCAAGTTCCAGAATGCTTTTGCCGAAACGGGCGGCCACTTTCTGGCCCACTTCCCGGCCCATGCGACAGCTGCCGGTGGCGCTGATCAGGGGAACGCGGTGGTCGTTGACCAGTTCTTCGCCGATATTGCGCTCGCCGATAATAAGCTGGCTCAGGCCTTCCGGCGCTTCACCGAATTCGGCGATTGCGCGCTCGAACAGTTTGTAAGTGGCAATGGCTGTCACAGGTGTTTTCTCGGACGGTTTCCAGATCACGCTGTTGCCGCAGACAACGGCCAGGGCTGCATTCCAGGCCCAGACGGCCACGGGGAAGTTAAAGGCGCTGATGATGCCTACAGGGCCAAGCGGCTGCCAGTATTCGCGCATCTTGTGACCGGGACGCTCGGAGGCGATGGTCAGGCCGTAAAGCTGACGGCTCAGGCCAACAGCAAAGTCACAGATGTCGATCATTTCCTGAACTTCGCCCAGGCCTTCCTGATAGATCTTGCCGCATTCCAGGGTCACCAGTGCACCCAGCGCTTCTTTCTTTTCGCGCAGGATGTTGCCAAAAATACGGATCAGTTCACCGCGTTTCGGGGCCGGCACGGTGCGCCATTCCTTGAAGGCGCGGACGCTGTCATGGATCTTGCGGTCCGTATCTTCCACATCGTCCATATGGATGTGGCCGATCAGGCTGCCGTCACCCGGGCTGTTCACATAGAGAGAGCCGCCCTTGAGTTCGGCATCCGTCAGGTTCAGGCTTTTGAAAATTTCTTCTTTATTCATATCATATCCCTCGCGATTATTTCTTTCTGATGTCGTCCAGTGTGGCCGCCGGTGTCAGGGCCTGGGGATCGACAATAATTTCGATCACTGTGGTTTTGTCCGCCCCGAGGGCCGTTTCGAAGGCGGGGGCAAACTCTGAGGTTTTGGTCACCTTTACGCCGTTCAGGCCATAGGCCTGGGCCAGCGCGGCGAAATCCGGGTTGGTGAGCGCCGTGGCGGATACCCGGTCCGGATAGGTCCTTTCCTGATGCATGCGTATGGTACCATACATGCCGTTATTAAACAGCAGAATGGTGACGGGAACATTATGATGGGCCGCTGTGGCCAGTTCCTGGCAGGTCATCATGAAATCACCGTCACCGGTAAAACAGACCACCGGCCTGTCGGGTGCGGTGATCTTGGCGGCAAGGGCCGCCGGCAGGGCATATCCCATGGCGCCGCTTGTGGGGGCAAGCTGGCTCCGGAAAGTGGAATAGCGGAAAAAGCGATGCAGCCAGATGGCATAGTTGCCGGCGCCATTGGTAAGAATGGCGTCCTTCGGCATGGCCTTGTTGAGATAGCTGTAAATCTCGCCCAGGTGTACATCGCCGGTTTTGCTGCCTTTCAGGTCGCCCAGCGGATTGTTCCAGCTTTCATAGTCTGCCCGGGCATCGGCGACATATTCAGTGCGCCGGCCGGTGTTTTCTGCGGGCAATTTCTTCAGGGCCCTTGCCATTTCCGGCAGCGAGCAGGTGAAGCTTAAGTGAGCCCGGTAAACATGGCCGGTTTCTTCCGCACCGGTATGGACCATGACCAGTTTCTGTTTCGGGAAGGGGATGTCCAGAAGGCTGTACCCGCTGCTGGTCATTTCCCCGAGACGGGCGCCCACATTGAGGATCAGGTCGGCATCCTGGACGCGTTTAAACAGTTTCGGGTTAATGCCGATTCCCACATCGCCCATATAATTGGGGTGATTATTGTCAAACAGGTCCTGGAAACGGAAGGCACAGCCGGTCGGCAGGTTGTGTTTTTCGGCAAACTGCTGAATATCTTTCACTGCCTCGCTGGTCCAGCCTTGACCGCCGAGGATCATTACCGGACGTTCGGCCCTGGCCAGCTCTTCGGCCAGCTTGTCCAGGGTGGTCTGGTCAGGCGCGGCTTTCGGCGGGGTGGCCGGAAGCGGAGTGACATGGTTTGCGGGCAGGGCCTCGACCAGCATATCCTCTGGCAGGGCAAGCACGACCGGACCGGGACGGCCGGACTGGGCCACATGGAAAGCGCGGTTCACATATTCGGGAATACGATCGGCTTCGCGGATTTCGGCGACCCATTTGGCAAGCGGGCCGAACATCTGTCGGTAATCCACCTCCTGGAAGGCTTCCCGGTCATATTGATCCCGGGCCACCTGGCCAATGAACATGATCATGGGGGAAGAATCCTGGAAGGCGGTATGCACGCCGATACTGGCATTTGTCGCCCCCGGACCGCGGGTCACAAAACAGATGCCCGGACGGCCTGTCAGTTTGCCGTAGGCTTCGGCCATGGTTGAGGTGCCGCCTTCCTGGCGGCAGGTGATCAGCTTGATTTTCTCGCGCACATCATAGAGGGCGTCAAGGACGGCCAGGTAACTTTCACCTGGTACACAGAAGGCTGTATCCGCGCCGTTGGCGACCAAACATTCGACTAGACTCTGCGCTGCCTGGGTGTTTTTTGTCATTTCAAATACCAGTCATATGAAATTCAGGTCTTTATGCTAATTAATGAACAAAATATATCAATAACAGAACAATTACAAATAATAATGAACAAAATAAAAAGTAAAAAGACGTATAGCCTAGATAATGCAGGAGCGTCTGTCGAACTTTGGTGACAGGATGATGTGGGTTTCGGTCTTGAGGATACCCGGCATCATGGCGATCTTGGTCAGGATTTCGTCCAGGTGCGGGTGGCTGTCCGCATGAATCAGGGCAATGAAGTCGAAACTGCCGGCCACGGTGCTGAGGCAGGCGACTTCGGGCATTTTTTCTAGCGCCTGCTCGATTTCCAGGGTCTTTTTCGGATCGCGGGTAATCATCACATAGCAGCGGATGTTGCCGTTTTCAGATTCTGCCTCCGGTTTCAGGGTGACCGTATAGCTGTCGATCACCTTTTCTTCCAGTTTTTGCAGCATCATATGGATGGTGGAGCGCGCCAGCCCCAGCTTTCGGCCCAGCTCGGCCGCACTCAGGCGGCTGTTGATCCTAAGAAGGTCCAAAAGCTTCTTTTCATTGCCTTGTAGCTGCATATCATCCTCTTGTTCTATAAATTATGAACAACTGTACCATGAAAAATACAATTGTTCATAATAATTCTTTATCAAGAGCGAGATCAAAGGCTTTCCAGATGGTCGAGCATCATTTTCCGCGTCTTTTCCTCCGGCAGCGGGCTCATGCCGGCCATCACATTGTCACGGGCATAGTCCGGTCGGCCGGTGCCGGGGATGACGCAGGTCACGGCCGGGTGGCCAAGCAGATATTTCAGGAAATACTGGGCCCAGCTCTGGATGCCGTATTCTTCCGCCCAGGCGGGCAGCTCCCGGCCTTTTACCTTGCTGAACAGGGCGCCGCGGCCAAAGGGCCGGTTGACCAGGATGGCAATGCCCTTCTCCTGCGCCAGCGGCAGCAGCTCTTCCTCGACCAGCCGTGCGTTCATGGCATATTGGCACTGGACGAAATCAAGCGGTTCCTGTTTCATGATTTTGATCAGTTCTTCGGTGCCGCTGTCGGTGTAATGGGTAATGCCGAGAAAGCGGATCTTTTTATCCTGTTTCATTTCCCGGAGGGTGCCGAGCTGGGTTTGCCAGTCGACCAGGTTATGCACCTGCATCAGGTCCACGTGACTGGTCTTCAGCTTGCGGAAGGAGGACTGCATCTGATCAATGCCGTTCTGCTTGCCGGTCTGCAGCACCTTGGTGGCGATAAAGCTTTTGTTGCGGCTGTTCAGCCGGGCGACCAGATCGCCGACCACAGCCTCGGCAGGACCGTACATGGGGGCGGTATCGATCACGGACCCGCCGGCGTCATAAAGAATCTTCAGGGTTTCCAGCAGCGGGGCGCGTTCTTCTTCGCTGTTTCCCACGTTAAAGACCTGGGAGGTGCCGAAGCCCACCACGGGTAGAAGTTCGCCGTTAGAGGGAATTGGTTTCTTGACCATTTTGGTGATGAAAGTGTCGGCAAGCGCCGGGGTCGCCAGTCCACCGGCCACTCCACTGGCCAGCGTCAGGCCGGCGGCGCCGGTGAGTTTGATGAACTCCTTACGGGTTAATTCCGTCATGATGAAGTCTCCTCTCTATTCTGCAATTTCTGTTGATGAATTCGGCCGAGCCGATAGCTGAGAAAAGCCCACAGTCCCGCCAGTGGCAGGATGAACAGGGCCAGGGGCTGCATTCCCCATCCGAAGGTTTGGGCAAGGGTGGCATAGACCCAGCCGCTGGCCGCATCGCCGCCCCGGACCCCGACCGTATCGATGAAAGGTTGGGCCTTGTATTTTTCCGCGTCACTGACAGTCGTATAAAGAACCCGGTAGCTGGGCTGGGCGACGGCGAAATTGACCGCTCTTTGTGTGGCCTGGAACGCTACGACAACCAGCAGGACCGGGGCAATGGCCAGAGCGGCGAAACCGGCCAGGGTGACAAGCGGAAACAGGGCCAGTGTCACGCTGACCCCGAAGCGGCCCATCAGTCGACCGACAATGAAGATCTGGGTCAGCAATGTCAGGCCGTTCACCGCCAGATCAATGCGGGCGAACATGCGGATACGTTCTTCCGGGCTATCAAAGGCATCACGGATAATTTCCGCCTGCTGGAAATAGAGAAAGGTGGCGGCCAGGGTCGAAATCATGATCCAGGCGGCGATCCCGGCCATATAGCGTGAGCGGAAAATGGCCAGAAAACCCTCAAGCCAGCTGCCGCCCAGTTTCTCATCCGCTTTCGAGGTATGGAATTCCTGCGTGTCACGTTCGTGCTTCAACAAGGCCAGCATGCAGACAAGCGCCAGAAAGAGAAAGGCGGCAGACACCAGCAGCAGGTTGGCCGTCCCCAGTTCGGTTACCAGCGACTGGGTCAGCAATGGTCCGGTGATGGCGCCGACACTGCCGCCGGCGGCAATAATGCCGAACAGGCGCTTGCCCTGTCCGGGCGAAAAGATATCGGACATATAGGCCCAGAATACACTGACCACGAAAAAGTTGAACACCGACACCCACCAGAAAAAGCCCCGGGCGATCCAGGGGCTGGTGAGGTCAGCCCGGAACAGGACATAAAAGATGATGATATTGATCAGGAAAAAGCCATAGGTGAAGGGGATGATCTGTTTGCGCAGGAAGCGGCTCGCCAGGAAGCCGAACAGGGGGGTAACAGCCAGCATGGCAAAGAATGTACCCGTAAACAGCCACTGCATATTCTCCACACCACTGGCAATGGCCATTTCATCGCGCATGGGGCGCAGGATGTAATAGCTGCACAGCAGGCAAAAGAAATAGCCGAAGGCCAGCAACACGGCCGGCAGTTCCCCGTCCCGGATGTTGAGTACCGGAATAAGCTTTGTCTGTTCTTTTTCCCCTGAAACTTCCATCCCCATTCCGTGATTTGAGCGTTTTCTTCTCTGGTTATGAGTATGGCATAACTTCCGTCTTGCTGACGAGTCATATCAGGCAATTCTTCCCCCCGTGGCCGGCATCCCCTTTACATTGAGAGGCGCGGCACTATCTGGGAGAGGTATTTTTATTAAAGACCCCGTCTGGATTAAATGTTACAAGCGCCGGTCATGAAAAACTTATCCAATCGGGCCGTTGACAGCCGCAGCCATGTGAAGGCGGTGCTGGGCCCGACCAATACGGGGAAGACCCATCTTGCGGTAGAGCGCATGCTGGGCCATAGCACCGGCATGATCGGCCTGCCGTTGCGCCTTCTCGCGCGGGAAATTTATGACCGTATTGTAAAGTCGCCCCAGAATCCGTCCGGCAGGAATGCCGTCGCCCTGATCACCGGTGAAGAAAAAATCATTCCGAAAAATCCCCGCTGGTATGTCTGCACCGTGGAAAGCATGCCCCTGGAGATAGAGGTCGCTTTCCTGGCGGTCGATGAAATCCAGCTGGCGGCGGACATGGACCGGGGGCATATTTTTACCGACCGGCTGCTGCGCGCCCGGGGACGGGAGGAGACAATGTTCCTTGGCTCGGCCACCATGGCCGGACTGATCCGTCATCTGGTGCCCGATGTGGAATTTATCACCCGACGTCGTTTTTCCACCCTGTCCTATGTAATCCCGAAAAAGCTGTCGCGCCTGCCGCGCCGCTCTGCCCTGGTGGCCTTCAGTGCGGAAAGCGTTTACGGCTATGCGGAAATGATCCGTCGGCAGAAAGGCGGCGCTGCCGTGGTCATGGGGGCCTTGAGCCCGCGGACCCGCAACGCCCAGGTGGAGCTCTATCAGAATGGCGATGTGGACTATCTGGTGGCGACAGACGCCATCGGCATGGGGTTGAATATGGATATCGACCATGTCTGTTTCGCCTCAACCAGTAAATTTGACGGTCGCCGGATGCGCGATCTGACCCCGGCGGAGCTCGGCCAGATTGCCGGCCGGGCGGGCCGGCATATGAATAACGGCACCTTCGGGGTGCTGACCGAAGGGGCGGATTATGAACGCGGTCTCAGCGAAGAGGTGATCAGGGCCATTGAAGCACACGAATTTGCCCCGGAAATTGTCCTTCAATGGCGCAACAGCCTGCTGGATTTTTCCGGCCCGGGCGCCCTGATTCGCTCTCTGGAGGCATCGCCGGGGCGAAAAGGCCTGACCCGGACGCTGGAAAATATCGATTTGGCCACCCTGCGCCGCCTTGCCGGGCAGGAGGATATTCGTGCCCTTGCAGCGGGACCTGCCTCCCTCAAGCTGCTCTGGGAAATCTGTCAGATTCCCGACTTCCGCAAAACTTCCGATGACGAGCATATCAAGCTCGCCGGACAGATTTTTCGGCAGATTTCCTCGGATCACGGGGTCATCGACCATCAATGGATGGCGACGCAGGTGGAGCGACTCAACCGCACGGACGGGGGGATAGATACCCTGTCAGCACGTATTGCACATATTCGCACCTGGACGTATATTTCCCACCGGTCGGCGTGGCTTGACCGGGTGAAACACTGGCAGGATGTGACAAGAGATATTGAAGACAGGCTGTCAGATGCGCTACATGAACGCCTGACACAAAGATTTGTGGACCGGCGCACGTCGGTCCTGATGAGAGAGTTACGCCAAAAAGGAAAATTAATGGCCAATATTGATACGGACGGCAATGTGTTTGTGGAAAGCCATTTTATCGGCACCCTGGAAGGTTTCCAGTTCCGCGAGGATCCGGGAGCATACGGGGAGGACAGCAAGACATTGCGTCATGCGGCAGACAAGGTATTGGCCGAGGAAATTGCCAAGCGTGCGCAGGAACTGAATGAGGCCGGAGAAGGTGAACTGTCCCTGGTGTTCGGCAATCCCCTGACCCAGAGCACCATTAACTGGCGCGGTGTGCCCATTGCCCGGGTCGTGAAGGGACCGGACGTTCTGTCCCCCAAGGTCTCCGTCATTCCGACACCGGTCCTGCAGGGTGACAGTCTGACCCTGGTGCAGCAGGCTGCCGATCGCTGGCTCAGAAGTCATGTGGAAGAAGTGCTGGCACCGCTGTTCGTATTGAAAGAGGCTGTGGACGGTGCGACCGATGACGAGGGAAATCCCGTGATTGACGGTCTGGCCCGGGGCATTGCCTTCCAGATGGTGGAAAAGCTGGGCACCATTCCGCGCCGGCTGATTGCCCGTGATTTCAGGCAGGTGGATCGGGATGGCCGTTTCCGGATCAAGAAACTTGGTGTTTGGCTGGGGGCGGCAAGCCTGTATATCCCCGCAGTTCTCAAGCCGGCCCCGGCCCAGTTGCGCCTGTTCCTCTGGGCCCTGTTCAATGACATGGACAGTCTGCCGGAAATGCCGCCGGCCGGGCTGTGTACCATCAAGATCGACCAGAACGCGCCGCGGACCTTCTACGAAGTCTCCGGCTACCGGGTGACCGGCAAGAATGCCGTGCGGCTGGATATGCTGGAGCGTCTGGCCAATGCGGCCCGTGAAGTTTCCATGAAGGGACCGTTCCTGCCCAATCCTGACCTGATGAGTCTGGTCGGTGTCAGCGGCGAGGATTTCGAGGAAATCATGAAATACCTTGGCTATGTGATGAAGGAGTTCAGTCCGGAAGCCGCTGCGGAAATCGAACGTAAACGCCAGGCGCAGGAATTTGCCGAACTGGCGGCGAAAGCCGAAAAGCCTGCCGAGACGGCGCCTGAAACGGAAGAGGCCGGAACGAAAGAGGATGGAACGAAAGCCCCGGAGGCCGCTGAAGAGAAAACCGAGGCAACCGCGGAAGAAGCCCCTGCCGGGGAGCCGGCCGTCGAGGTGCCTGCAGCAGAAGAAGAGGAAATTCGGGAGAAGCAGACCGGGGACCGGGAAGAAAAAGCGGCACCTGAGGCGGCTTCTGCTGAACAGGCTGCGGAGACCCCGAAAGGTGATGTTGCCGGTGCAGAGGTTGCGGCAGATACACCCGCGGAGCCCGAGAAATATATCTATTTCATTCACCAGCCCGAAGTGGCCAAGGGGGGGCCGCGCCGTGAACGTCACCGTGAACGTCATCGCGAAGGTGGCGGAGAGCGCAAAGGGCCAGGGGCGAAGGGCCAGGGTCCCAGAGGTGCCAAAGGCGGCCGCAATCATGGCGGCAAACCGGGGCGCGCCGGTGGTCCGAAGGGGCCCAAGGTGATGAGCGCCTCTGGACCAAGGAAAAAACCTGCCGCTATTGACCCTGACTCTCCCTTTGCAGCTCTGGCTGACCTCAAGAAGAGTCTCGCTAAAAAGAAATGACCGACAAGCCGGAGACACAGACTGGCGCAACCCGGCGCATTGACCTGTGGCTCTGGCATGCCCGTTTCTTCAAGACCCGGTCGCTGGCAAGCAAGGTCTGCCGTGCCGGAAAGGTGCGCCTGAACGGTCAAATCATCCGCAAGGCCAGCGTGACTGTGGGGCTCGAGGATGTGCTGACTTTTCCTCAGGGTGATCACGTGCGCATCGCCCGTATCCTTGATTTTGCCGAACGCCGGGGGCCTGCGGCGGAGGCGCAGAAACTTTATGAAGACCTGAGCCCGCCCCGCCTCAAAAAGGAGCGTACCTCGCCGGTTGCGGTGCGCGAGGCCGGCAGCGGACGGCCCACCAAGGTTGAACGCCGGGCCCTTGACCGCCTTCGGAACCGGTAATTCAGTTAACCCGTAGAATATGATCTTTCCTTAAATCTCCTTTAACCGGCAGGAGCTAGACTGGTGCCCTGATCAAAATGGGATAGCGGACAATGCATGCGGGCAAGACTTTTATTGTGTTTTTTCTGCTGACGGTTTCAGTGGCCTGGGTGGCGGACAACGCCGATTTGACGGCTGTGAAGAAAGAAAACCGTCCAAAAGAGCGCGTGGCGGAGAAGATGGTATCGCAGTCCGCTCACCAGATGACCGACGAAGTGCGCATGGCACGGGGAGAAGGTGGACACTACTGGATCGATGGGGAAGTAGACGGTACGGCGGTTACTTTTGTGGTGGATACCGGGGCAAGCTTTATTTCATTGAGCTATGAAGATGCTGAAAAGGCCGGGCTTGATCCAGGCAATCTTGAATATGACGGCCGGATCAATACAGCCAACGGCGTGGCCCGGATTGCCCGCATAAATCTGTCGTCATTCCGTGTGGGCGCCATTGAGGTCTATGATGTCCCGGCGATTGTATCCTCCCCGGGGTCGTTGTCGGTTTCCCTGCTGGGGATGAGTTTTCTCAATCGGCTGGACAGCTTCCAGGTCGAGGGCGAACATCTTGTGCTTCGCCGCTAGGTCCATTATATCCCTGAGTCAGATCATCCGACACTCTATTCATCACCGACTAACAGGGAAAGATCATTGTCACTTTTTGCAAAACTCGGAGATTTGCTCTCCGGTAAACAGGAAAACAGCAACACTCCCGAACAGGAAAAAACACTGGCTGCCGCCGCCCTGATGGTGGAGGTGGCGCTGCAGGACGGCGATTTTTCAGATGAAGAGCGCGCCCATATCCTGATGCTTCTCGAAAAGCGGCTCGGGCTTGCGGCCGAAGAGGCCCGGAAAATGCTTGGCGAGGCGGAGCGGGAAATTGACGACAGCCATCAGATTTTGTCCTTTACCCGACGCATCAAGGATCATTTTGACGAGGCCGGCCGGGAGAATATCCTCGAGCTTCTGTGGGAAGTGGTCTATGCGGACGGCGAGGAGAGCGCCTATGAAAGCAATCTGATGCGCCGCATAGCCGGGTTGCTTTATGTGCCCGACAAGGAGAGCGGCCGCATTCGTCGCCAGGTCAGAGAGCGACAGCTTGGTCCGGATGCTTCCTGATATTCCGGCCAGGAACGGGCTTTGCGCTTTTTTGGCTTGTGAATAAAGAGAAAAATGTTATATGCCTGTGTCAGGGTATATTGATCGCGGAGGCGGGAGACCAGACCGTGCCGCGGCAGGTAAAGGAGATCTTTATGACTTATGTTGTCACAGAGGCATGTATCAACTGCAAATACACTGACTGCGTGGAAGTCTGTCCAGTGGACTGTTTCTATGAAGGTGAAAACATGCTTGTGATTAACCCCGACGAATGTATTGACTGTGGCGTCTGCGAGCCGGAATGTCCCGCCGAAGCCATCGTCGCGGATACCGAGGACGGCCTCGAGAAATGGATTGAGCTTGGCGAGAAATATTCTGCCGAATGGCCGAATATCACTGAACGGGTCGACCCCATGGACGGCGCCGACGCCGCCAAGGACGAACAGAACAAGTTCGAAAAACACTTCAGCGAAAAGCCGGGCGCCGGCAGCTGATTTTCGTGTCTGTCCCGGAAGCGTGAAACGCGTATTTCGACACCGCACGGCTTTGTTTCAGGACCGAAAGAATTAAGACGAGACACCCCTTCTCAGACCCTGATGTCTGTTAAGGGGTGTTTTTTTGTGAAATTTATGTTATATTATATGCATTGCACAAGGATTTGGACGTCAGGGTGAATAACCCATTGCTGTTAAATCCTTTATTCAGATAATCGCTAACCTTGGCATGCGTCTTCGTAGTTGCCTGAGGAGGTGTTTTTTGGCGATTCTGAGTATATTAAGGTGTTGTTAACCATTATGTGACCCGGGGTTGCAGGTTTTTGGCGCTTTTTTGACGATATGTGGCCGGGGCCGACTGCCCTGCCTAAGTTAGTTCAGTTGGAGAATATTTTTCTAGATGGTTAAGTCGAATTTGAAATTTTCAGTCAATGAAAACATCGTTTACCCCAAACATGGCGTAGGCGTCATTACTGACATCGAAGAACAGGAAATTTCCGGAATCAAACTGGAACTTTATGTCATTCGCTTTGAAAGTGAAAAAATGACTCTTCGTGTGCCCACTAACAAAGCGGAATCCGCCGGCATGCGATCCCTGTCAAATAAAAATGTCATGGACAAGGCTTTTGTAACCCTGAAAGGCAAGGCCAAGGTCAAGCGGACCATGTGGAGCCGCCGGGCCCAGGAGTATGAAGCCAAGATCAATTCCGGCAATCTGATTTCGCTGGCCGAGGTCGTGCGCGACCTGCACAGGTCCGGCGACCAGACGGAACAGTCCTACAGCGAGCGTCAGATTTATGAATCCGCAATCAGCCGGCTGGCCCGTGAAGTGGCTGCGGTCGAGGAAATCGCGGAGAAAGAAGCGCTGGAAAAACTGGAGACTTACCTCCAGGTTGCCTGATCTCCTGACATAACGGAAATAAAAAAGAGCCTGTCTTAATTCAGGCTCTTTTTTTATCTAGCCTGTTATCTTAAAGTGGGTTTGCCGGCGGCGATTTCTTCACCTGCTGCCGGGACCAGAAAAAGGGACCTAGACTTTGATGAGCGGAACAGACCTGTCTGCCATGGATCCGGAAAGATACGGATGTTTTGACAATGTGCAACGTATATGGGCGATTGGCGCTATTCACGGACAGGCAGGGCGGCTCAGGGAACTTCATCATCTTCTGCTGGAACGGCTGTACAAGAAAGACAAGCTGGTTTATCTCGGCAACTATTTCGGCAGCAATGACGGAAATCTGGAAACCATTGATGAACTTCTGAAAAGCCGTCGGGAAATCATGTCCATGCCGTCTGTCTATATGCCGGAGGATTTTGTCTATCTGCGTGGCGCCAGGGAAGAAATGTTCTCCAAACTGCTGCAGCTGCAGTTCGCGCCCAATCCGGGAGAGGTCATGGACTGGCTTCTTGATCACGGCCTAGGCCCGGTGATCGAGGCCTATGGAACAAAGGCCCATGTGGCCCGGGCCATTTCCCGGGAAGGGACACTGTCCATTACCAGGTGGACCAATGGCCTGCGCCGGGAAGTTCACAAGCATCCGGGGCATGGTGATCTTCTCAAGCACTTGAGAAGGGCCGCTTTCAGCCGGGACGGAAAACTTCTTTTTGTCCATGCTTCCGTGGATGTCTCGCGTCCGCTGGATATGCAGAAAGACCAGTTCTGGTGGGATAACGGCAGGTTTGATGAAATCGACCGGCCTTTTTCCGGCTTTACAAAGGTGGTTCGCGGCTATGACCATTCAAATGGCGGCCTTTCCCTGGACAACCCCCATTGCGCAACTGTGGACAGCGGATGCGGGCGCGGGGGCGACTTGTCGGCAGTCTGTTTTTCCCCGGAGGGAGAAGTCCTCGACCAGATCACCGTCTGACAGAGGCGACGATCGTCTTTATCCTGCTGCAGTGCGACAAAATCACATAATTTTGAGACCAAATGCCTTGACCGCTATCGCCATGCAGCATTTTCTTTGCTATCATCGCTTTCGGAAGATATCAGTTATTTTTAACTGAATTCGGGTCTGTACCGGACAATACAAAATAATAATCCTGACAGATCCTAGGAATTGTGTGGATGAACAGAATTTCCTTGTTGGTGTGTGCTGTTTCGGCTACGGCGTTGACAGCCTGCACAAGTATACCGGTCGCTGACCGGGATCTTCCGGGACCTGAAACTGCCGCTTCTTGGCAGGCTTCATCTGATAACGAAGGTATGGTGCGGGACGGTTGGCTTGACGAGCTGCAAATGCCCGAACTGCTGCAATTTGTTGATCAGGTTCTGGCTGACAATCCCGATTACAGAAGCAGGTCCCTTTTGATGAAAGCGGCCGGCTATGATCGCGGTGTTGCGAGAGCAGATCTCCTGCCGTCCCTTTCCGGGGGAATTTCCGCCCAGCGTCAGCACACCAGCAACCCCTCCGTGACGACCAATTCCCTGTCTCTTGGCCTGGACGCCAGTTGGGAGCTTGATGTCTGGGGCCGACTGAGCACCCGGGAAAAAGCCGCCGCTGCAGATTATGCCGTCGCCAGATATGATCTGGAAGGCGCCCGTCTGTCGCTTGCCGCCCAGGTGGCCCAGGGCTGGTTCCAGGCGCTGGAGGCGGAACAGCAGTATGCCCTGGCTCGGCGGACAGTGGAAAGTTACGAGAGGTCCGAGCGGATCATTCGCAACCGGTTCAACCGGGGTCTCAGCAGTGGTCTGGATCTGCGACTGGCGCTCAGCAATCTGGAGGCCGCCCGGGCCTCACTGAGTGATCGCCGGGACCAGCTTGATGGGGCCCGCCGCTCGCTTGAGGTGCTTGCCGGACGTTATCCGTCGGCAAGCCTCAGGGCTGCCGGGGGTCTTCCCGACCAACTTTCCGAGGTGCCGGCCGGACTTCCGGCAGACCTTCTGGAGCGTCGCCCGGACCTGCAGGCCGCCAAGCAGCGTCTCTATGCGGCCGGTTACAGGTCCCAGCAGGCGGGCAAGGCATTGTTGCCGTCCTTTTCCCTGACGGGATCTGCCGGGAATGCGTCTGATAACTTCAGCGATCTGCTGAAATTTGATAATATTTTCTGGAATCTGATCGGCAACATCACCCAGCCTGTCTTTCAGGGCGGTCGGCTGTTGAATACCGCCAGAGCCCAGGAAGCACGGTTTGAGGCACAGAAAGAGCAATTCGCTCAGACATTGTTACAGGCTTTCAGGGAGGTTGAGGACGGATTGTCCACGGATCGCTCCCTGCATGAACAGGTCCGGCACACGGCAAAGGCTGCCGAAGCGGCCGTCTCTGCGGAAGAGGTGGCTCTGGACCAGTATGCCCGCGGGCTGATCAATGTGACCACCCTGCTGGATTCACAACGTCAGGCCCTTGCCCAGCAGAGCCAGCTTTTGCTGGTCAAAAGATTAAGAATAAACAACAGAATAAGACTTCACCTGGCCCTGGGTGGGGATTTTACACAACCGGAAGATCATCAGGCAACAAATAGCAACCAGCTAACTGCATATAAGAGTGAAGGGGATTTGTAATGAAAATCATGCGTATATTGTTGCCAATAGCTGTTCTGGTCGGAGGGGTGGTCCTCAGTTGGGGGATTGTTGCCGCCAAGCCGGAACCTGAAAAGAAAGAACATGTGGTCGAGGCCCGCAAGGTGCGCGTTGTAACGGCCCATGCCCAGCCGACAAGCCTGCTTGTGGAAACCCAGGGAACGGTTATGCCCAGGCAAATGATTGATCTGGTGCCCCAGGTGGCCGGAAATATCGTCTATGTGTCGGACAAATTTGTTGCCGGCGGTAACTTTGAAAAGGGTGAAACCCTCCTGCGCATAGATCCCCGGGATTATGAGGCTGCGGTAACCTCTGCCGAGGCCCGGGTCGCGGAAGCCCGTCAGCGCCAGTTGCAGGAACAGCAGGAAGCGGCCCTGGCCAAGGAAGAATGGGAAATGCTCGGGCAGGGGGATCCCAGTGATCTGGTGCTGCGCAAACCCCAGTTGGCCGATGCGGAAGCCAAACTGAAGGCGGCAGAGGCCGCCCTCTATACCGCCAGGCTCGATCTGGAGCGGACCGAAATAAAAGCTCCTTTCAACGGCCTGTTAACGGAAAAACTGGTGGACTTTGGGCAGTATATCAGCCCGGGCTCCAGAATGGGCATCTACTATTCCACCGACGTTCTGGAAGTGCGTTTGCCGCTGACCAGCAGGGACCTGGGCAAGTTTAATCTTGTCCAACTGCAAAATGGCAAGGCGGAACTTACAGCGACCCTTACCGGGACTTTCGCGGACAAAAGCTATACCTGGAAAGGCCGAATTGTACGCTCGGAAGGGGTGATCGACACCAAAAGCCGGATTCTTTACGTGGTCGCCGAACTGAAGGGCGAAGAAGTCTATTCCATGGAAAACGGACTGCGCATGACCATCGGTCAGTTTGTGGTCGCCCATATCGAGGGGCGCGCCTATGAGAGCGCCTTCCAGTTGCCCCGCCAGGTTCTGCGTCAGGGTGACAGCGTTCTGGTGGTGGACAGCGAAAACAAGCTGCGGACCCGCAAAGTGGAAGTGCTGGAAAGCAATCGTGAACATGTGGTGATTGCAAGCGGTCTTGAGGAAGGGGACAAAGTCTGTGTTTCCCAGCTCGGCATCGCGGTTGACGGTACCCTGGTCGAGGCGGTCCCCGCCGACAAGGGCTCGCTGCTGTCTGCTGTCGATAAAACCGGAGACAAATCATGAAAAACATAATCAAGTGGTTTGTTAATAACCCGGTTGCCACCAACCTGATCATGATCGTAATCCTGATCGGTGGCATGATCGGATACAGCAATGTGGGCAAGATTGCCTTTCCCACATTCGCCATGAACGAAATCTGGGTTTCGGTAAGTTACCTTGGCGCCGGCCCGCGCGAAGTCGAGGAACGCATTCTGGTTCGTGTCGAGGAAGCGGTCTTTGACCTGCAGGGAATCAAGCGCCTCTACAGTCGTGCCCGGGAAGGGATTGGCCAGGTGCGTATCGAGGTGGAGGACGGTTATGATCCCGACAAGATGCTGAACGAGGTCAAGGCCCGGGTGGATGCGATCAATACCCTGCCGACCCTGTCTGAGCGCCCCATTGTCGAGCGGGTTTACGCGGAAAGCGATGTAATCAATATCGTCCTCTATGGTGATCTCGGGGAACGAGAGTTGAAGGAACTTGGCCGCGATGTGCGGGACAAGATCGCCCAGATTCCGGGTGCTGCCAAAACCAATCTGGATGCGGTGCGTGATTATGAAATATCCATCGAGGTTTCAGAACTGGACCTGCAGAAATACGGCCTGACCTTTGATGATGTCTCCAATGCCATTGCGCGCTCCTCTGTAAATCTGCCGGCAGGCAAGGTGGACAACGAGGCGGGCCAGATCCAGATCATGACTCGCGGCCAGGCTTATGTTCAGGAAGACTTCGAAAATATCGTCGTTTTGCGCAACGAAGACGGCACACGGATCCTGTTGAAGGATGTGGCCCGGGTGGTTGACGGATTTACCGACGACCAGTTCCGCGTCGGCTTTAACGGCAAGCCAAGTGTGCTGATTTTTGTCCGTACCGAGGGCACACCGGATGTGGTGAAGCTGAGTGGCGAGATTAACAACCTGATTGACGAGGAAATTCGCCCGAATCTGCCTGAAGGGGTGGAGATAACCAACTGGTTTGATACCTCTGACATGTTTAAAAGCCGTCTCAGTATGCTGATGTGGAATGGAATCACCGGCCTGATCCTGGTTTTTGTCTGCCTGATGGTTTTTCTGAATATGGAGCTGTCTTTCTGGGTGACCATGGGGATCGCCATTTCTTTCCTTGGGTGCCTGATGCTGTTGCCGTCAACCGGGGTCAGCCTGACCATGATTTCCCTGTTTGCCTTCATTCTGATCCTGGGTATTGTGGTGGATGACGCCATCATTATCGGGGAAAGCATCCACCGGGAAAACCAGCATGGAGTCATCGGTGGGGAAGGGGCTGTTGTCGGGGCTGAAAAAGTAGCCAAACCGGTGATTTTTTCGGCGCTGACGACCATGATTGCCTTCCTTCCCATGGCCTTTCTGCCGGGCAATTCGGGGAAGGTGGCTTATGTAATCCCCGTCGTGGTGATTTTATGCCTTAGCTTTTCTATCTTTGAATCCCTGTTTATTCTGCCGACCCATCTGCGTCATGGGGGGGAAAAGGGACACGGCTTCCTGTCCAAACTGTTTGGCTTGCCGGGCATTCGGGATATTCGGGAAAAGTCATCGTTTCTGTTTGCAAAAATACAGGACCGAGCAACCAGATTCCTGGACTGGGTTATTTACAAATGGTACCGGCCATTCCTCGACAAGGTCTTGCGCCGCTGGGGCCTGTCGCTTTGTGTCATCCTTGCCGGCTGTATGGTTATTTTTTCTCTGAATATTGCTGGCTGGGTGAAAAACTCTTTCATGCCCGATGTGCCAATGGATTTTGTCCAGGCGCGGATCGATTTTCCGGCCGGGTCTCCCTATGACACCATAGACCAGGCGACAATGATTTTGGCAGATGCTGCCCTCAAAATGAAAGACCAACTGGCTCAGGAATATCCTGACCAGAAGATCATCAAGGATGTCCTGACCTGGACCAGCAACCGTAGCGGCTCTGCCCGGGCTTTCCTTATTTTGGTACCGGCCGAAGAGCGGGATGTGGATGTGGTGCAGATCACGGATCTCTGGCGTGAACTGACGCCGGTGATACCCGATGCCAAAAATGTCAATTTTGATTTTTCCGGAAGTGGCAGTAGTGGCGAGCGTCTGGACCTTCTGATCAAATCACGTGATCCGGAACAAATCGAGCAGGCGGCGCTGGCACTGAAAGAGGCCTATAGCAGCTACAACGGGCTTTATAATATCACCGATTCCGGAGATACGGCCCGTATGGAAGCGGTTCTGTCCCTGAAGCCAAGTGCGGAAAACCTCGGACTTTCCCTGTCTGATATTGCCCGTCAGGTGCGCCAGGCCTTTTACGGTGATGAAGTTCAGCGAATCCCGCGCGGTCAGGATGATGTAAAAGTGATGGTCCGCCTGCCAAAGGAAGACCGCATGTCCTTTGATACCATGAATGACATGCGCATGCGTACAGCCACAGGGAAAGAGGTGCCGTTCGGGTCTGCGGCTGATGTCAACTACCGGCAGGCCTATACCACCATTGAACGCACCGACCGGATGCGTACGTTGGAGGTGATGGCCAATGTGGACCCGGATGGGGCCAATGCCAGCGAAATTCTGGCGGATATCGAGGAAAAATATTTCCCCGAATGGAAAACCAAGTTTCCGGCGGTGGAATTCAGCCTCGAAGGCGACCAGAAGGAAGAGCAGGAGTTCATGCAGTCCCTGATGGCCGGATTTGGCGTTGCACTTCTGGCCATCTATTTCCTGATGGCGGTGGCCTTCAAGTCCTATGTCCAGCCGTTCCTGATCTTTACCGCGATCCCCTTCGGTTATATGGGGGCCATTATCGGTCATTTGGTCCTGGGAATGGACATCAGCATCTATTCCATTCTCGGGATCGTGGCGGCCGCTGGTGTGGTGATCAATGATAACCTTGTGCTGCTGGATTATATCCACAAGCTCCGGGATCAGGGGAACAGTGCGCTCAGGGCTATCGAAATTGCGGCAGAGGAGCGGTTCCGGCCGATCTTCCTGACCTCGCTGACCACCTTCATCGGTCTGGTGCCGATGATGCTGGAAACCAGCATGCAGGCCCTGTTCCTGGTGCCGACAGTGGTCTCTCTGGCCTTCGGGGTGGCTTTGTCCTCTATTGCCACCCTGTTCCTGGTGCCGATCCTTTATCTGATCGTGGCCAAGGTGCGGGAAAAACTCAATTTCCTGCTGGGACGGAAGGAACCGTCAGTCATTGTCGGGGAATAATCCAAAAAAACCGTAGAAACTTACCACACAGACTGATGCCGGGAGAGATTATCTCCCGGCTTTTTCATGTCTACTCGACGATCAGTTTGAGGCGTTGTCCGGCCCTGAGGGTGCTGTTGCGGTCAAGGCCGTTAATGACCAGAAAACGTTCCAGCTGATAATCGTCAAAGGCCATATGCCGGGACAGGCCCTGGGCCGTATCACCCGGCTGCACGGTGACGATTTTGATGCGTTTGGCTTTATATTTGCCGGCCTCGTTCTGGCTCAGCTTGCGGAAGCTATAGGCCATCTGCTGCAGGCCGGGCTCAAGGGCATTGACATTATTCTGGGGCACAATCATCAGGAAGTGATAGGCCTGATCCGCAGAATAGCGGATCGCCACCATGCGCACCAGAACCGGCTGGTTGTTAAAGGTGCCGGTGGTGGTGGCGGTCATTCCCGCCATGCCGTTGATGGTCATTTCCTGCCAGTTCTCCAGCGCGCCGTTTTCACTGATGCTTTTCCAGGCCTCGGTCAGATATTGCTCAAGGCTCTTGCCTTTGGCGTTGCCCCCGGCAAAGATCACGGCGGATCCCTCGGCGTCACCGCTGCCCCGGGCAACAACAGCACTGGAGCTGTTGGACATGGTGTAATTTTCCGGCACCTCGAAGGTGAACAGCAGTTTGGGATGCCAGAAGGTACGGCCGCGGATCAGCCCCTGGTCCGGGTTGTCGCCGTATATCATACCGTCAATAACGCTGAGATAGCGGTCACGGCCGGGATCCCGGCTTCCCTGGCGGATACCGGTTTCTCTTGCCTTTTGCAGCGCCCGGGCGGCCCTGTCTTCCGTATTGGGGTGGGTAGAGAAAAATTCGGGTGTACGCTCCTCGCCGGCGCGATTGGCGATCAGGTCGGCAAGATCGCTTTGCGCCTTCAGGCTTTCCAGCATGCCGGCGGCCCCATAGGGATCGACACCGGCCCGGCTGGTATAACGCACCCCAAGCTCATCGGACTGATATTCCTGGTCCCGGCTATAGCTCAACAGATAGAGCTGGGAGCCGTAGGAGACCATTTCCGCCACCTCCTGGCTGCCGGCCAGTACGCCCACGCCCACGCCCAGGATGCCGGCAAAGACCGACTGATTATACCGCTTGGCCGTATGCCGGGCGGTGACATGGCCGATCTCATGGCCCAGTACGCTGGCCATTTCCGCCTCGGAATTGAACAGGGCCAGAATGCCGCGGGTCACATAGATATAGCCGCCGGGCAGGGCAAAGGCATTGACGATGGGACTGTCCAGTACGGTAAAGGTAAACTGAGTGTCCGGCATTTCGGAGACCGCCGCCAGCCTGCCGCCGACGGTGGCCACATAGCCGCCGATGTTGGGGTCATCATAGACGCCGCCATGTTCGGCCATCACCGAGGGATGGGCCTCGCTCCCGATCTTGGCTTCCTGGCCCGGGCTCATGAAAGGCGTGAATTCAGACTTGCCGGTGGCCGGGTTGAGGGTCGTACAGGCGCCGAGGGTGGCGACAAGTGCTCCGCTCACGAGCCATTTTGTTACTGTATGGGATAATTTTTTCAATGCCATTTGGATAAACTCCCCTTAAACGGTGTCAGTGCCCTCCCTCCGGCTCAACAATCTGGATCTGTTCCGGATGGGTCACCTGAATCATGGGACCATTATAATATTTAAGCCAGCCCCGCACATGAATTTTTTTACCCGGTAAATCTGCCAGTTTTATGTCCGCTGTCTGGAACAGCCGTCGGGCCCTGCCTTCAATGACCAGGGTAAAGTCGGTTTTCCAGTCTTCGCCGAAGTTGATGAAAATGCGCCCGCGCACACTCGCCGTCTCTTTGATCACGCCCTCGACAATCTGGAAACTGTCGGTGAAGCGTCCGGCTTCCAGATGATGTTTGATGGCATAATAACTTAAGCCCCACATGCCGCGCCGTTTCCGCCGCGCCTCCTGCTCGATCGCCTGCATGTCACGCACCTGCGTCCGGTTATCGCGGAAACTATAGACCCGGGCCATGCCGGCTTTGAGCATTTCACCCTGTATCCAGGTGCCGTCAGGCAGGAACAGATGGGCCAGCGCTCTGCCGTACCGATCCGTTTGCAGGCCTCCATAACGGAGCGTAACCTGCTTGTTCAGGGTCAGCTCCTCCAGTGCCTCTTTGGCTTCTTTGGCAAACGGCCATTCGGTGAACCCTTCCCGGCCCAGCGGCAGCTTCGGCGCCTGCAGGCCCACGAGGCGTACTTGCCGCCCGTCCTCCAGCCGGAGCGTATCCCCGTCCACCACTTCGGTGACCAGGAACGGCCCCTCGGGTCGGGACAGTGCTTCTGCCTCGGCAAAAACCGGCAGGATCAGGAGCAGAAGGAAGGGGAGGATCAGTCTCATCGCAAGCGCCAGGGTTTCTTATTTTTCTTCCGCCGCCAGCATCTCCCGGGCTTTGGCGGCGATCTCCTCAGGAAAGGGAACGGCCTTGCGTTTGGTGCGGTCGAGATGGGCGCCGGTGAGCTCGCAACGGGCGGCTTCTTCGCCGCTTTCGGCATCATACATGACATGCAGGAACTTGATGGTCTTGTTGTTGATTTCCAGAAATTTTGATTTGATCACCAGCAGGCTGCCGACCATCACCTCCGCCTTGTAGGTGACATTCTGCTGCAGGGCGGCCATGCCCATGCCGCTCTCCCTGACATAGTCCTGGGTGATCCCGACGGACGAGATAAAATGCCAGGTCGCCTCGTCGAATTTGGCGATATACCATTGCACATTCATATGGCCCATATGGTCGAGCTGAGTGGGATAGACGATGCCGCGGTAGGTTTCGATCATGAGGAAGCTGGCCCTTGTTGTTGTCTTTTTATCGGTCGGGACAGGATAGACCGGGGGAACGGGGAAATAAAGTATACAGAGGTATCAGCCACAATATGGTTGACTTGCGGCGAGCTTTTCGGCATCACTTTATTCACTTTTTGAGGAGGGTCCCGTAGCTCAGCAGGATAGAGCACCAGATTCCTAATCTGGGGGTCACAGGTTCGAATCCTGTCGGGATCACCAAAATCAAACCGGCCTTTTGCGGCCGGTTTTGTTTTGGTTCTCTCGCCGCCCGGATTTGATCCTTTGTTCGTTCACGAAGCGTAAGCGAAGTAGACGAGGCAGGCGTCAGCCTGACCGTCAATCCTGTCGGGATCACCACTTTTAAAAGCCCACCTTTTTTGTAAAATCCCGGCTGAAAATATACTTTCTAGTGTCAGGTTTTTTTACAGTTCTCAGTTTTGGAAAATGAGGGAAATATGTATCCAATTGATAACAAAGGGATATATTATTTGGCATGTATCTTGCTTTTACTCTCCCCAAGGACCTATTTTCCGAAATTAAGACTATCTCCCCAAGGACCTATTTTCCGAAATTAAGACTAAATGATTAATTTTAACTTTTTAGTATCTCTCCAGCATATAGAGGGGAGTTTAAAGGAGCTTCATATGACAAAAAAACTATTTTTTAAAATGACTGGTTTGATCGATCCAAAGAAACTCCGCAACGGGGGTTTTGGCATTATTGCGGCCGCCGGTGTAGCGATGGGCTTTGCAGGCAATGCGCAGGCACTTACTATTACCGGGGTGAGCGCAGTTTTTGACAATGCCAATGATCAACTACAGATCAGTGGCACCATTACTGCTACTGGGAATGGCACATTCAATGAGATCTTGTTTGACTGGGATAATGGATATAACGAATTTGACTTCTCCGGCAGTTCGATATTGTCGTCAAATCTGGCCGGCGCCACATTCGCCGCTTCCGCTGGTTTTCTAACAAGCGGTGTATTTGCGGTGTCTGGTTTAAGCGGTGCGCCATTTTCTGCCCCCCTGTTTTTTGATTTTATTTTTCAACTGCCGTTCCTTGAAGCCAATTTTGGCGATGAGGCGATTGACATCGCGGTTTGTGATGACTGCACACCGGGGTTCGACGGAGGTGAAATTGTTGAAAATGTGGTCACACCTTTTGCGGGGTCTCTTGTCTCTGATGTCCCGGAACCGGCTACACTGGCCCTGCTGGGGTTTGGTCTTGCGGGACTGGGCTACGCACGCCGTCGGAAGGCAAACGCCTGATAGCGGACTTGGCGACAATAATTGCATTGAGGCGGCGGTTCCCCGGGACCGCCGTTTTTTGTTGTGCCGAGTTCGGAAATCACCCCGCCAATTGCGCCTTTACCACCAACGCTTTTTCCCGCGTCTTCATTGGCACCCCGAACAGCGGGCGCAGGAAGGCGATACGCCGGATCAAAACTTCATGGATTAACAGGCAGCCGCCCGCCGTTACCGCGAGCACCAGGAAAAATTCGGACCAGACGTCCAGCCCCATGTGGCCGAGCAGGGCGCCCGAAATCACAATCAGACTTTGGTGAAGGATATACCAGGGAAATATGCCTTCCGAACAATAGCTGAGCCATTTGCCCGGTCGGTTCAGGTAGGCCTGACCGGCGCCGAGGATGGCCATGATGATCATCCAGGCATAAAGCGGGCGCAGGGCGCGCACGATATTCTCGATCCAGGTGATGCCGCCGAACCAGCTTTCCCAGTTGGCCCATAAAAATGACAGGCCAACGGCGAGGATCAGCGCGCCCATTACGGCCCCGCGCCAGCTCCGGTCCAAAAGGGTCCAGAAGGTGGCATTTTTCGCCAGCAGGAAGCCGATCAGGAAATAGCTTCCGTAACGGGCATGGGCGCCCCAGTCGCCCCACAGGGCGTGATTTTCCGGGAAGTTGATATCTGTGGTGAAGCGATAAATGATGAATATCACGGCCGGCAGGAGGAACAACCGTCCACCGCTCATCAGCCGGCCGAACCAGGGCCGGTCCAGCTGATCCGCCAGTCTCCGCACCACCGGCAACAGCGGCAGAAGCAGCATTGTATAGACCAGAAGATAGACCACATACCAGAGATGGTTCCAGGTGGGTACGGTGATGGAAAAGCTCTCCTCACCGGCGAGGTAACGTCCATAAAAATCCAGGTAACCGGGGGTGATTTCCCCTGTTGCCAGGAGTTGGAAATAGGCTTGCGGCGTTACAATCACCAGCATACCGAACAGAATCGGCAGGAACAGTCGGCCGAACCGGCGCCCGGCAAAGCGTGGGACAGAAGTGGCCTTGTCGACCGCATAGCGCAGCGCGACCCCTGAAATCAGAAACAGTAGCGACAGCCGGAACGGACTGGACAGCCACATGATATGATCCACCGTCTCATTCATATGCGCGCTTTTGACGTGCCAGCCCTCGCTGTTGAAAAACATGCCGATGTGGTAAAAAATCAGCAGCCCAAAGGCGATCACCCTGATCCAGTCCAGGTCGTAACGCCGGGTTGAAGGTTGGTTCATTTTCCTGCTCCACTGCAATTGAGTTGTTAATCCGCACTGTGACAGAAGGGGGAGGCGCCTGCATCCATGCCGGGTCCGGCGGCGCTGGTTCGGGATAAGCGGTAGAGCTGTCATCTGGTCAGGGATAAGCGGTAACTCCCTTGGGACAAGCGGTAAGGCTTTGTTGTTTTGTTACTTTTCACCACATCGTCGCTCGCGTATGCTGTGACTCATGGAACCAATCGGGACATATTGGGCAGCGGTGGTGCAGGCCCTGCTGCGGGACAGGCTGATACATTTACTTGCGGTGGCGACACTTGTTATTGCGGTTGTCAATGTGATGACAAAGATGTCCGATGCACGGGGCTATGGCCGCGAGCTTCCCCTCGCCAATCCTATCGTTACCGAATTTTCAAGTGCTTTCGCCATTATCCTGCTATTGGCGCCGGTTTTTGTCTTTTTTGACAAAATGCCGCTCACACGTGCCACCTGGCAAAGGACCCTTGTTCCCTATATCGGGGCGAGCCTCATTTTTTCCCTGTTGCATGTGACGATCATGGTGATGATCAGGAAGGTGGCCTGGCCGATCCTGTTTGAGGGGTCTTACGAGTTTTTTACTGCCGGTTTCACTGACGCCCTTTATGAATATCGCAAGGATCTGATGACTTTCCTGCTTTATATGTTTTTCCATCAGCTGCAACGGCAGGTGAAGTTTGCCCGCAGGGCGGGTAATGATCCTGTCGTCCTGAAAAGCGGCGCAACGACCATCCTTCTGCATCCGGAAGAGTTCATGTTTGCCAAAAGCGCAGGCAACTATGTTGATATTACCTCGAAGAGCGGCAGCCAACTGGCCCGGATTACGCTCGAACAGCTGGAAAAATCGTTGAAGGAGAGTGGCGCAAATGTAGTGCGCATTCACCGGTCTTCACTTGTGAACCGCACACTCATCGTAGAAACAGCACCGCTGGCCGGGGGTGATCTGAACGTTAAACTCAAAAGTGGTGAAATTCTGCGCGCCAGCCGCCGCTACAAGGACCGGCTGGGGTCCTGAGTATGTCAAGCCATCCAGCAACTGAGATCACCAATTTCTTCATAGGCCCTTTCTTTCCCCGAGCCATGAGACCGCTTTTATAGTCCGCTTCAGGCGACTTATCTTAAGTTGTATGTTCCTCTCTGGCCGCATCTGGTTTTTTTAATATCTATACTTAATAATATATTAATACGAACGGGCGTTAAATTGTTGAACGATAGAATGGAATAGAACGAAATGCCTTGCGGTAAGGTGACTGGAGGAACGGAGCGAAGTTGAACTTTTTTACGGCCTTCTCAACATTTAAATGGTTGCTTCCCCTTGTGATCCTGCTCATGGGTATTGGGGGGACAACATGGTTGACCCGGGAACAGCTGTCGAGAGAAGGGGCCGCCATCAATGATGCCGCCCAGATCGCGATTTCAAGCATCAGCCGGGAGCTCTCCCTTATATTGAACAAGGATATCAGGGCGCTGCAGCGGATGGCGGGACGGAGGCAGAATAATCCAGAGATGATGGAAGGCATATGGAGGGCCGATGCCAGGAATTATGTGTCGGACATGGAAGCGGTCAGCGCCATTGAATGGGTGGACAGCCAATTTCGGGTGAAGTGGATCGAGCCGATTGCCGGGAATGAAGCCGCTATTGGACTTGACCTGATGTTTGAAGAGCGCCGGGCGGAATCCCTTTTGTCGGCAGCGGAGATGAATGTACCACATGTGACCAGGGTGATTGAACTTGTCCAGGGAGGGGCGGGATTTCTGGTTTGCGTTCCCGTTGGGTCAGGGCCCTCATTTGACGGTTTTATCGTGGGGGTTTTCAAGTTTGCTGATTTGTTCAAGGCCTCAGTGCTTCAGACAGCATTAGGTGACTTTGAGCTGCAGTTCAGAGAGGACGATGTCCTGGATATTCCCGTATCGCCAGGCGTAGCCGGAAATGGGAACCCTTTTCTTGTTTCTGCCCTTGAGGTGCCTGACAGAGACTGGAAGATAGCGGGACGGCCCACAGCTGTATTTATTAGTCAACGACGGTCACAGCTGGCCGTCATCACCTTCGGCACCGGCCTGCTCGTCAGCATTCTGATTTCGTGCCTGGTCTATTTCTATATCTCCCTGGAGCATCAGATGGTGGCGCGGAGACATGCCGACGAGGCGAATAAGGAAAAGTCCAGGTTTCTGGCTTCCATCAGTCATGACCTGCGCACGCCGCTTAATGCCATCATCGGCTTTTCGGAACTTATGAATGGTAAAGTGTTCGGTGCTGTCGGGTCCGAGAAATACGAGGGCTATATAAGAGGTATAAACGGCGCCGGAAATTATCTTTTGTCCCTGATCAATGATCTTCTTGATCATTCGGCCATTGAGGCCGGTGAGCGTCAATTGCACAAAGAAACTCTAAATCTGCAGGACATCGCAGACGAGTGTGATGTGGTTCTCAGGACTGAGATTGCGGCCAAGTCCATTGACCTCACCTTTGACATTTCTGAACGGCTGCCGCCCCTCTTCGCAGACTACCGCGCTGTCAAACAGATTTTCATCAATCTCCTGAGCAATGCGGTAAAATTCACGCCACCGGGCGGCAGGATCTGGGTTAGGGCGCGCGCAACAAGAAAGGGACATAAAATTGAATTCGGGGACAGCGGCATCGGCATTCCCGAGAACCAGATCGGGGAGGTCACCAAACCCTTTTTCACCGAACAGGACGACCCCTATCATTCCCGGAACGGCACCGGCCTGGGCCTTGCTATCGTAAATTCCCTGATCGATCTGCATGAGGGCA
This sequence comes from Emcibacter sp., assembly GCF_048269205.1. Classification (GTDB taxonomy): domain Bacteria; phylum Pseudomonadota; class Alphaproteobacteria; order Sphingomonadales; family Emcibacteraceae; genus Emcibacter. The sequence continues at coordinate 281,104 of NZ_JBLXJC010000001.1, forward strand.
AGCTGGACATCACCAGCCGGGTCGGCAAGGGGACTGTCATTCGTGTCTCTCTGCCCCGGTCAGGGGACAATGATAAGCTGCGGTGTTCTCTCCGCCCGAACTGACTTTTTTCCACTCCAACCACTCTATACCGATCAGGTTGCTTTCCCCGTCACAAAACCCCGGCCAAACCCGTCATGGTGTTACCGTTACAGTCAGAATTTTAACTGTAACAATATTGTGACATTTACTGCCGCTGCTGACACTGGCGCTACAACCAAGCAATAAAACGGGGATAAATTCATGAATATCAATTGGAAAAAATCAACGCTTGCATCCAGCCTCCTGCTCTTGTTGCCGCTGACCCCTGCCGGGGCGGCCGAGGGTTCAGACTCCTTCGCCTTTGTCGGCGGCAATATCGCCACCATCAGGGATTACAACTATCAGGATAAGAGCCGGTTCGGCGTCGGCGCTGATGCCCTTTACCTGAAAAAAGTCTGGGGCGGGCTCTCCCTCGGTGTCAATGCCACAGTCACCTTCGGGCTGGAGACGTCCGAAGAGATAAGTTTTAATAATGGCAGCCGGGTTTTCACCGGTGAACAGAAAGGCAGCCTGACCCTCTATACGGTTTCCCTGGTGCTGGGCGGCATTTCCGAGTAGGAAAGCGGAGGCCGGCTCGCCTATTTTCTCGGCCCCGCCATCGGTGGCCGGTCCGGCGATTATGAAGCCACCTGGGAGCCCGATGCAGCGTCGGAGGGCCTGAGCAGTTTCAAGTCCTCCAACAGCGAAACCCTGTATGGGCTTACTGCCGGGGCTTATTATCAATTTCCAGGCTCAGGCCTCACCGCCGGGGTCAATGCCTTGGGGTTCTTTGTTCACGACGGCCATGATGATTTTATTTTTTCCCACAGGCTCGGCCTGTCGCTCGGCTATAGCTTCTGAGGGAACGTCGGGGGTTGGATTTGATCCAGTTTTTCCCTATTTCTAACGCTTTGGTAAATCTTCCCTGCTTTACTGGTCTTCCCGGAAAGATCAAGTGGAGCCGGAATGGGAAGAGTTCTGAAATATGGCCGCAAAAGGCCCTTTGTCCTGGACATTGCCCTGGCAATGGCTGTCGGGGTGGTCATTGGTGCGGCGGTGCATGTTTCCCTGCCCGCAAATTTTATGGTCTGGCTGTCCCGGATTGACCTTTCAGTTGGTCGTTCTTCCCTCGCCGGGACGGAGACCATCACCGGTCCCGCAGTGGTGATCGACGGCGACACCCTCAGCATCCATGGCCGGCGTATCCGTCTGCATGCCATTGATGCGCCGGAACTGAGCCAGAATTGCACCCTCAACGGAAGCAGCTACTCCTGCGGCTATGAATCCAAACGCTATCTGGAAAGTCTGATCGCGGGGCGCACCGTGACCTGTCACAGCCGGGACACGGACAAATACGGCCGGGCTTTAGCCACCTGTTTTGTTGGCGAGGGAGCAGACCTCAATGCCCGGATGGTGGAAAGCGGCCAGGCCATCGCCTATCTCTATTTCTCCCGCGCCTATGCCGGTCAGCAATCGGACGCCCGGGATGCCCGGCGCGGTATCTGGAAAGGTGAATTCACGGAGCCCTATCAATATCGCAAGCGAATGCGGTAAATGCAGGAGAAAACCAGAAGCTGCAGCTGCTTCATTAACTTGTCATAAAGAAATCCTTTATATAATATTTTTATAATATTGCATTGCAGCAAGGAGTGGTTTGTATGAAGTTCTGGTCTGATCTCGGCTTCCGGGGGAAAATGGTATTGTCCCTGGTAGGCCTCAGCCTTTTATCGGCGTTGATTTTCGTGGTTATTATGAATATCACGGTCGGCCGGATTACCGATACCGCGCTGGAGCGCGAGCTCGGCGTTCTCTATGATGATCTTCTTGGACGTATTGATGCGGAGGCCCGCCGAGCCCGCTCCATGGCCGAAGCCGTGGCCGCCAACAAGGCGGTTGAGGACGCTTTTGCTGCCGGCGATCGGGAGGCCCTGGCGAAAATGTTTGCCGGGCATTTCAAGGATCTGAAAGAAAACACCGGCGTACGCCAGTTCCAGTTCCACAGCCCGCCCGCCATATCTTTCCTGCGGGTGCACAAGCCGGAAAAATTCGGTGACGACCTGTCCGGTTTCCGCAAAACGGTTCTTGAAACCAATGAAAGCCGCTCCGCCCGGACCGGCCTTGAAAAAGGTGTTGCCGGGATCGGTATTCGCGGCGTAGTGCCGGTAAGTGGCGCTGCGGGGCATGTGGGATCTGTGGAGTTTGGGCTGTCGCTCGGCAATGACTTTATCAAAAGGGTCGCCGACCGGCCCGGCTATGAAATCCTGCTGTATGTATTTGAAGGCAACAACAAGGCGAAATTATTCGCGGCCAGTACCGACGAGGTGCCTCTGGACAGCGGCCTTCTTGCCACAGCGCGCAGCGGCAAGCAGATTGAAACCGGCTTTTCCGTGAACGGCGAGGACCGGGGCCTGCTGGCCGGGCCGGTGAAGGACTTCTCCGGCCAGACCATCGGTGTGGCCGTGCTGCTTCTGGACAGTTCCCATTATGCAGCGTTGCGCTCGTCTGCTCATTTGTCGAGCTTTGGCGCCCTTGTATTGCTTCTGGTGATGGCCGGTCTTGTGGTTCTGGTTATGTATCGGTCCTGCGCCGCGCCGCTGGTGGACCTGACGGCGGTGATTTCCCGATTGGCAAAAGGCGATACCTCCGGTGAGACTGTCAGGAGTGACCGGGGGGACGAAATTGGCGAGATCGCCCGGGCCGTGGGTATCTTCCGCGAAGGGTTGATTGAACAGAAAGCCATGGCCGAGGAAATCACCTCCCGCGAGCAAAAAGAACGCGAGCAGCAGGAGCAACTGCGCCGGGAAAAAGAGGAACGGGAAACGGCTGCCCGGGTGGCGGAGGAAGAAAACCGCCGCGCCCAGGAAGCGGAACGGGCCCGCGCCATGGCCGACCTGGCCGATAAATTTGAAAAGTCTGTCCAGGGTGTTATCGATAAGGTGGCGGACACCACAAAGCTATTGGGACAACGGGCCGGCGATCTGTCGCGTCTCTCTGCTGATGGGGTGAACAAGGCCGAGCTTGGCAACAAGGCGGTGAGCGAAGCCTCTGGCAATATGAATATGGTCGCCTCCAGTACCGAGGAAATGGCCGTGTCCGTTTCCGAGATCACCAGCCAGGTGTCCCGCTCCAGCAAGAGCGCCCAGGAGGCCGTAAGCAAGGGCAGTACCGCCCAACAGCAGATAGAGCAGTTGTCCGCCAAGGTTGAGTCCATCGACAATGTGCTGAAGCTGATTCAGGAAATTTCCGAGCAGACCAACCTGCTGGCGCTCAATGCCACCATCGAGGCAGCCCGTGCCGGTGAAGCCGGCAAGGGTTTTGCGGTGGTCGCCAACGAGGTCAAGGCCCTGGCCACCCAGACCGCCAGTGCGGCTGGGGAGATCCACGATCAGGTTGAGGAAATGCAGGGCACGACCCGGGGAGTGGTCGAGGAAATCATGTCGATGGTGCAAATCATCAACAAATTTGGAGAAATGATGACCGGCATTGCCGCGGCGGTGGAAGAACAGGATGCGGCCACAAAGGAGATTGCCCGCAGCGCCCGCATGGCGTCGGACAATTCTGGCGAGGTTTCCAGGAATATTGCCGGGCTTACCGAAACCGTGGATGAAACCGGCAGCATGTCAGGCTCACTGACCGATGTGGCCCGTGATCTGGGCGAGCGTGTGCAGAGCTTGCAGGACAGCACCAACAATTTCCTGATGCAGGTCCGGCAGGGCGGCTAAGGGCAAGTAATTTATTGCGGTTAGAGGACAGGAGTCCTATATAGGGCTCCTGATCTTTTTGTGTCGAGGTTTTATCATGAGCGAACTGCCACCCTGCCCGAAATGTAATAGCCCTTATTCTTACGAGGACGGTGCTCTGCTGATCTGTCCCGAATGCGCCCATGAGTGGAACCCGGCCCAGGCGGCCGAGGAAGAGGCCGTCCGCGACAGTGTTGGTAATGTGCTTAACGACGGCGATACGGTCACGGTCATCAAGGACCTGAAGGTGAAGGGCTCTTCTTCGGTGGTCAAGGTCGGCACCAAGGTCAAGAACATCCGCCTGGTGGAGGGTGATCACGATATCGACTGCAAGATCGACGGCATCGGTCAGATGGGGCTGAAATCGGAATTTGTGCGCAAGGTCTAGGGTGCAGGGTCTGACACTGGCGATAATATGATTGTTGCCCGCCGGAAACAGGTGTAGATTCAGTGGCGCATCTTGCAGCAATCGCGGCGCACCTCCGACGTCCCTTACGGGAACGGGCGCCCTTCTGGAGTGATTTCTTGAAATGACAGTGACCACGGCCTGCCCGCCGCCGCCCGGTGGCGGGAATTTTGCCGATGACGGTGCCGACCTCCGCCTGTTCGAACATATCGCCCGGGAACTGGAGGACAAGGGGTATTGCCTTTATACCGGCGGTCTGTCGGAGGGATTGGAGGTCATTCTTTCCGACCAGATTGCCGAAATTCCCGAACGTGATTTCCGTCCGGCCCGCATTGGTCGCAAGGTGGCGCGCCGGAAAAACAACAGTATTCGCCGTGACACAATCAGCTGGATTACCGGCGAACGCCCGGCCGGCAAAGCCTGGCTTGACTGGGCCGATGCGCTTCGTCTCTATCTTAACCGCCGTTTGTTCCTGGGGCTGAATTCTTTTGAAAGCCATTATGCCCGATATGGGGCCGGGGATTTCTATCGACGCCATTACGACGCCTTTCAGGGGGAATCCAACCGGATACTCTCTCTGGTGGCTTATCTGAATCACGACTGGCAGCCCGGGGATGGCGGTGAACTTCTCATGTACCCGGGCGGTGGGGGGCGGGCACCGGTAGCGGTGGCGCCCGCGTTCGGCACACTGGCGGTTTTTCTGAGCGAGGAAATGCCCCACGAAGTTCTACCCTGCCGTTCGGAGCGTCTCTCCATTGCCGGCTGGTTCCGGGTCAGGCCGATAGAGATTCCATTGAGCTGAAACAGGCCATATCAGTAGTATCTCCAGAATTATTTTCTAAACAAGCCCCTTCTTAAGAATTGTTTAAATTCATTGGGTTAGACTTACTCAATAAAGATGTAAGACAGAAAATAGTGGAGTTTGTGATGAGGTTACTGTCTGTTATACTATCCATAGTTCTGGTGACGTTGACTGGATATTCCCAGTCCCATGCCCAGAGCCGCCCGCCCAAGGTGTCGATCAATGACAAGGTTATTGAAGACGTACGCAACTGGCTGCAACAGCCGCTGGTATTCATAACTCTGGGGGCGCAAAATCAAAAATATGCGTCTCTCGGCAACAATGATATTCTGGGGCTTGACCAGGCGTGGCGAAAGGAGCGTGACAAATCCTTCCAGCCGATGATTGCTGCGACCTTGAACAATCCGCTTTCCACCTATCTGACCCAGATACAGGCCAAATCCCTTGGCCTGTATGTGGAAATTTTCGTCATGGACAACAAGGGTCTCAATGCAGGGCAAAGTTCTGTTACCTCTGATTTCTGGCAGGGTGATGAAGATAAATATCTCAAAACCTTTCCTGTGAGCGTCGATGAAGTCTTTATTGATGAGCCGGAATGGGACGAGAGTTTCAAAATCTGGAGGTTGCAGGTCAGCATGACGATAACCTCTGAAACAGGAGAGAAGGTCGGTGTGGCGACAGTCGAGTTCAATATGAATGAACTGAAACGCCGCTTCGGGGAGAGTTAAGACATGAAAAAGCTTTATAATTTACCCATCACACAGAAAATCATCTCGGCTTTTTCTGTCCTGATGTTGATTACTCTTTTGGCGTCAGCAGCCATTTATATCAATACATCAACCATGAACGAGCGGGCGCAAGAAACCCGTATGGTCAACGAACTGACACATAGTCTGAACAAGGTGATGTCAGAGGTCCGTATGCAGCGCCAGGCGGTGCTTTATCTTCTGGTGGCAAGCGACCGTTCTGTTCTCGAGGAATATCAGAGCAGTCTGGAATCCTACAAACAGGCTTATCGCGAACTTGTCTCCATGACGAAAGGTGACGAGGTTCTGGCCCCGTTGGTGAAGTCGTTTGGAAGTGCTGTAGATGACTGGAATAACAACTATGTGGCTAAACAGATTAACCTGACCGGAAACTACCTGACGGTCAATGAGGCACGGGGTCTGGAAATTACCGGAGTGCCGAAAAAGCTTATGGATCAGATGTCGGATATCCAGAAAGAATTTGATGCGACTATGACTGGACGCCTGACGACCAGCTATGCGGCATCAGATGCTGCGGCACAGAATGTGAGTATTGCTGTTTTCGTTTCAAATCTTCTTGTTGCTGTTCTTCTGGTAGTCAGCGGTTTCTTCTTGAGCCGGGTGATTGCCAATCCGATCCGCCGGTTGACAGAGTCCATGCTGGCGCTTGCGGATGGCGATAATAGTGTTGAAATACCTCTGGCGCCTGGCCGGGATGAAATCGGTAAAATGACCGAGACGGTAGAGATTTTCAAAGCCAATGCCGTTGAGCGTGAAAGACTTGCGGAAGAGGCAGAAGAACACCGTCGCCGGCAGGAGCAAATGGATGAAGAGCGCAATGCCGAACAGAAACGTCAGCAGGAAGAGGAAATGCAGCGTCAGCAGCAGGAACTGGAGGCCAGAGAACGTAAAAACACTCTGCTGACCCAGCTCATGCAGAAATTTGAATCTGACATTGCCGTGACAAGCAAGACAGTTTCCAGTGCTGTTGATAATCTGCTGTCCAGCGCGGACGAAATTTTCAACATTTCCGAAGACGCCCGCAATCAATCCCAGGGTGCGGCTGACGGTGCCCAGCAATCTTCCAGCAATATTCAGACAGTGGCCGGAGCTACGGAGCAGCTCGGCGCTTCCATTCGCGAAATCAGCCAGCAGGTTTCCAGGTCGACCCAGGGATCACAGGACGCGGCGAATATGGCCCAGGATACCAACAAGACTGTTCAGTTGTTGACCGAGTCCTCTGAGTCCATTGGTAATGTGATCAAGCTGATCAACGATATTGCCGAACAGACCAACCTGTTGGCGCTGAACGCCACCATTGAGGCGGCGCGTGCCGGTGAGGCGGGCAAGGGATTTGCCGTTGTGGCCACGGAAGTGAAAAGTCTGGCGACACAGACTTCCGATGCAACTCAGCAGATCCAGTCCCAGATTTCTTCCGTGCAGAATCATATCAGTGATGTGAGCGCGGCCATGCAAAAGATCGATAGCGCCATTCGCAATGTTGCCGATACGGCGTCCGGTATTGCTTCTGCAGTTGAAGAGCAGCAGGCGGCGACACAGGAGATTGCCCGGAATGTCCAGGATTCCGCTCAGGGCAGTGAACAGGTTAATGTGAATGTGAACAAGGTGCTCGAGGGTATGGATGTCAATGTCGCTGCCGCGGAGAAAGTACGCAAGGCCTCCGCCGACATGAATGATGCATTCAGCAGTATGAGCGGCCTGACATCGTCATTCCTTCAGGAAGTGCAGCAGGTGGCAGCCGGCTAAAAAGCAATGTCCTCCGGGAGTTGAAACATTAAAGGCGGGAACCTCTGGTTCCCGCTTTTTTCGTTGCAGGGGCAGGCTGTTTTTTCGTCTGGATTGTACACCATTCGGTAACCTGCCGATCAATATCAGCGCTGCGAGAGAATTGGCGAAGCGGCGATGGCCATCTGGTCGTTTCTATGCTCCGCGCCCGGCACGGTCTGCAGTTTCCAGTTGAACGATACATCGAGTTTTTTCGCCATGGTGCGGGCTGCCTCAAAGAAATAGTGGCCACGGGCGAAACGGTGTGGTCCCTGACGCATTGCTTCCTGCGTGCGGCGCAGGGATTTGTGGTTGGGATCGGTATCCTTATCTCCCAGCAGGATAATGACATTCCTGCCGAACAACGGTTTCAGGCTATCCCGATCGATGCCGCTATCCTTCAGGCCATAGGGATAAGGCTCGTCTTCCGTCGGGGCTGTATACCAGCCTGCATTGGCCGAGATGGCCATTTCGATTTTGGCGTCGGGTTTATAGAGCAGGAAGCGGTGGACAAACTGGCTGCCGGCGGAATGGCCATAGAGGCGATAGCCCTCGCGCTTCGAGCCCAGATCCTTTTTCATGGTTTCGAACAGGGGATCCAGGGCGGAAAAGCTCCACTGTTCCTCTGGGTTTTTACGGCCATCCTTAGTGAAAACATTACCCAGATTATAGCCGGCGGCACCGGGGAAATCCTGTTTGCTGAATTCGGGCACGAGGAGAATGAACCCATACTCGCGGGCAAGTGGCGTCCATTCAGAAAGATAGCGATCCGCATCCCGCTTGACACCATGCATGACAATGACGATCGGCGTGTCGGCATTATAATTTTCCGGGAGGGTATACCAAACGGGAATGGCCGGGCCGCCCCAGCCTTTAAAAATAAACCGGTTGCTGTCGGGGGACAGGTAAACCCCCGACAGCACCGGAGTTGAAAGGAAGAAAAGACTACCCGTTACAAAGAGAAGTAGGAAAATACAGGGTGTAAGGGCTTTTCTGATCATCTTTCCATCCTATCAAGGGTTGACTGTTTTGGTCAGTCTTTTGTTATTGAGTTAAATCTTCTTTCCAGGCGATCCCCACCAGGCCGTCCCGGCGCGGGTCCGCCGCCCCGGTCCATTGGTTGCTCTCATGAGCCAGGGCATGCACGCCGCCGAAATAGGGGTCATACTGGCTGTCGGAAACCCCGTATTTGGGGCGCTTCAGAACAAACCCCCGTTTTGCCATGCCTGCGAGCAGCTCTGTACCGACTTCCGGACCCTCCACATAGGCCTTGTTGTCAGGCACCACATGGACCCGGAAGGCGCTGACAGCGGCTTCCACTCCAGCCTTCACATCCACCCAGTGACTTGTGACCTGGGCGACGGCGGAAATAATGCGGGCGCTGCCGGGGCTGCCCAAAACCAATTCTGCTTCTCCGTTGCGGGAAAGGATCGTGGCGCTCATGGAGGAATAGGGCATTTCAAAGGCCTTCAGCACATAGGGGCTGCCGTCATCCTTCAGGCGAAAACCCTGCATATAGTTGTTGTAAAGAAAACCATAGTCCGGATGGGCCACTTTTGAACCGAAATAGCTGTCGATGCTCTGGGTGACCGCCACTGCCATGCCATTACCATCGACCACAGAGAAGTGTGTGGTTTCCCCGCCGGTCTGGTCGCGCCAAGCGGCGAGCAGGCGGGCGGCTTCCTCTTTGGATATTTTCCGGCTGATATTTTCCTCATAATCGGTGAAGCTGGGCACCGGATCGTTTTTGCGGGTCCCATGGGCAAGCTTCATGGCGTCCAGCAGGCCAAGACGGCGCCGGTCGTCATCCTGCTCCAGATCTGACTGTTCCATCTGCTCCAGAATATTGAGAATCTGGATCATGACCCAGCCACCGAACGGCGGCGGCAGGCTGGCCACCTCATGGCCGCGGTAGCTGCTGATCAGCGGCTCGACAATCCGGGGCTCGGGAAATCTGGCCAGATCCTCTTCGGTGATCCAGCCGCCGTTTTCTTTCATGTCTCTGGCAATGTCTTTGGCAATCTTGCCGGTATAAAAATCCTGGGCCCCGGCTGCGGCAATGTGCTCCAGCATCTTTGCCAGTTTTTTCTGACGAACAACTTCACCTACCTGATAATCAGTGCCGTCGGATTTGACAAAGATTTCCCGGGCCGTGTCCTGTTTCTTCAGGTCGTCGCCGTAAAAGCGAAAAGCCTTCTGGCGAAAGGGGCCGACGGTGAAGCCGTTCCGGGCCACCTTGATTGCAGGCTCGACCAGTTCCTGCCATTTGACGTTTCCACTACCGAATTTCCGGTACGCCAGATCAAGCACCTTGGGGGTCGACGGCACAGTGGAGGCGGTGCGGCCGTATCTAAGCTGTTCCTTCGTCACATTTTCAGGCAGATGGCGCGGTGACCAGGTGGTGCCGTGAATAACAAAGGGCTTCCCGCCCCCTCCCGGATGAACCAGCATCACGGTCTGGCCGGCGATACCGGAGCCGGCAGGTTCGCTCACTCCCAGCGCCAAAGATACGGCAATGGCGGCGTCAATGGCATTGCCGCCCTTTTCGAGGATTTTGATCCCGGCGGCGGTGGCCTCCGGTGCGGCTGAGGAAACGGCACCGGCAAAGGTTTTTTCCTGCTCCGCAGAACAGGCGGAAACCAGAACCAGACTGATGGAAATAATGAAGGAAATAAATGTGGAACGCTTGCCCATTAGATTATCCTGTACCCAATATCGATCTTTGAAATTTTTGTTTTTACCATGAAAAAGGGCGACGGTCGAAACCGTCGCCCGGAAGCTTCAGGAACTCAGAACTGCTTGGCGACAGACAGCCACCAGACCCTGCCATATGAATTGTGCAGGCTGGTAAAGTAACCGTTGCCCTCGTCGGCAAACGGCGGCTGCTTGTTGGCCACGTTGCGGACACCAAAACCAAGCGCCGTGCCGTCAAGGGCATTGCCGGTATCAGCGAAGCGATATTTGAAGGCCACATCAAAGGTGGTCCAGCTGTCCACATCCCAGTAGACGCGCTCCAGTTCCTCATCAATGGTGCCACTGTTGCCGCTATCGGCATCGGCATAGAGGGAGGTATCATAAACACTGCCCACATGTTTGACGGTCACCGTTGTTGTAAGGTCTTCATACATCCAGCTGATGCTGCCGCTTGCCCGCCATTCGGGATTGCCGTTACGACGCAGATAATCGGTTTCCACGTCACCGGCAGTCTGGGTGAACTTGCTCAGACGGCTCAGGTCGGCACGGAAGCGGAAGCTGCCGGCCTCTGTTTCGCCGGTACGGTATTCAATGGAGGCATCCCATCCTTCAACTTCGCGTTTGTCCGCATTGATATACTGGCTGATGACGTTGGTGGCGACACCGACGGCTGTGCGCTGGTCATCCGGGTTGGCCAGGTTCCAGGCATCAAACAAAGCCTGATCCTCGGCGGTGACGGCGGCGCGGATCACATTGGGGTTGGTGCCGGTCAGGGCCTCAACCTCGAACTGATAATCCGCATCCAGGATAACGACCACATTTTCCTGCTCAATCTTCCACCAGTCGAAAGTCATGCGCAGGCCGTCGAGGGCGCCGGTCGGCTCAAATACCGCACCCAGGGTGACGGTATCCGTATGTTCGGGCTTCAGCTCGCTATTCCCCAGGCGGGTGGTAATGCGATATAGATCGCCGGTATCGATATCCAGATCGGTGACGTCTGCGCGCAATGGGTCTTCCACACCAAGAGAGCGGCGAATGATATCACCCTGGTTCATCTGCGGCAGGTTCGGTGCGCGGAAGCCTTTGGCATAAGAGCCGCGGAAGCTGAAGCTTTCCACCGGTGCATAGCGGAAGCCGAATTTCGGCTTGAAGGTGTCACCGGCATCTGAGAAATGTTCATAGCGAGCTGCAATCTGGAATTCCAGCGCGGTCATGCCGAAAGTGGCGTTGGGTTCGCCGACAAAAGGCAGAACCACCTCACCATAACCGGAAAAGACATTGCGGTTGGCGGAAGAGTCTGTAGTGGCGGAGACCCCGACCACATCACTTTCGTCGAAGAGGTCACCGTAGCTGTAGGGCTGGCTGCCGTCCTGACGTGGATCGCGATCGTCCTGATAGGACTCACGACGCCATTCAATGCCGAGGGCGGTCCCCACGTCACCACCGGGCAGGCTAAAGAGCCTGTCCCTTGTCAGCTTCATATCCCAGCTGGCAAGCGTTGTTTTGGATTTCTGTACTGTGGAAATGCGGATGCTCTCCAGAACGGCTTCAGAGTTGGCGCCCGGTCCGCCGAACACGTTAAAGGCGTCTTCTGTTGTCAGTGCCAGGGCGGCAGAGAGCAGATTCTTGGATTGACGATTAAACTCTTCGTCATCAGCTGTTGCCTCTGAATAGATAAAGGCGCTTTCCCAGTCCCAGCCCTGGAAGTCGCCGCGTACGCCGGCCATCACCCGGAAGGCATCCTGGTTGACCTCGATGATACGCGGACCCAGTTCAAGCGGACGATACCGGGTCAAGAGAACATCGGAACCTGCCAGATCCGGATTGGCAGCGGCGGCCTGCTGCAGATAATAATTTTCTTCCGGAATGATAATATAGGCCAGGCCGCTGTCCAGAGGGCTGGCGGCGCGCTGGGTTGTGGACTTGGAGTTGTAGTAGAAGGCATCGGCAAACAGTTCAATGCCGTTGTCAAACTCATGGGTCAGGTTGACCATGGCATTGAAACGGTCCACTTCCGGGGTAATCCAGACGTCTTCGTTATAGTCATAGCGTTCGCTGCCGCTGCCGGAGGAAGTCGTTCCGTCCGGATTGACATGATAGGTTCCTGTGGGTTCCCAGGTTCCCTGAGCGTTCAGGCTGCCGGTCGTGAAGACAGAATAAGGGGTCGTGGAGGAGTCATTCCGCAACTGGCTGTCACCCTGCCATTCATTCGGAATCTCGTCATGCTCGCGGCGATCCAGTTCCGCATAGAGACTGTCCAGTTCGGTAATCGCCACGCCGGAGCGTTTGTAATAGGTGCCGAAGACACCGATTTTGGTCTTGTCGTCATTGAGCGACCAGCCGCCGCGGGCGGTCAGGGTCAGTTCGTCATAGCCGGTGTTCTCGGAAAAACCATACTTGCCGGACAACATGATGCCGTCATAGCTGGTATAGGGCACCAGGTTGACCACACCGCCGGTGGCGTCAGCCCCATAAAGGGCGGAGGCACCGTCACGCAGTACCTCGACCCGCTGAATGGCGGAGGACGGGACGCTGTTCACATTGTAGAAGGTGGTCGGCACGTCATTGATGTTCTGGAATGTGGGATGGACCACCATGCGACGGCCGTTGATAAGGGTCAGGGTATTGCCGGAGCCGAGGCTGCGCATATTGACACCGGCCACATCGCCACGCGCACCGTTGGTGCCGGTATTGGCGTCCTGGAATTCAAAATCGCCGATGGCCGGAATATAGGACAGGATATCCTGCATGTTGGTGGCGCCGACGGCCTCAATCTGTGCGTTACCCATAACGGTAACCGGCAGGGCGGCCTCGGACAGGCCCTTGATGCGGGTCCCGACCACAACCACTTCCTCGAATTCGAGAGATTCATCGGTGGCGGCTTCCTGTGCACCGGCAACAGCAGCCGTCATCATGACGGATGTGGATGCCAGTAGCAATGACTTCAGGGATTTATTCAAGATGGTATGCATGTTTTCCTCCCATCCCGTGCACGGGATGTAATGTGTGGGTTTTGTTTATGTCCCTCTATGAACCGGACTCATGTCTCATGGTCATGAGTCGAAAATAGCTAAACCCAAATCCGAAAATGGATCAATGATATTTAACATTCCATAGACTGAAGTTATATTTCTATTGAGGAAACAAATGAGCAATCCGGGGCTCCTTTTTCCTGCGCCGCTCAGGCCACTTCCTTGATGGCGGAAACCACACAATCCACAAAGTAACGCATAGGGTAGGACAGGTTCCTTTTTTGTGAGAAGACGGCGGTGACTGGCAGGGTTGGCTTGTTCTCCAGGGGGAAGGTTGCAATGCCGGGGTTTTGTTCTGATCTGGTCAGGTTATGGATGGCCAGGGCATCAAGGATGGCAAAGCCGATCTCGTTATGCACCAGGGAGGCGGCCATGTGATGATCGTGTACCCGGACCACATTATGCGGAGATACGCCGGCGGACAGAAACAAGGATCTCGCCCGTTGCCCCAGGGGCTCGTTTTCATAGAGTTCGACGCAGGGAAAATCGCGCAGAAGTTCCAGGTCCAACGGCTTGTTTTCTTTCGGTTTTACCGGCAGGCGCTCGAGCCATTTGACCGGCAAGGCGCAGTATATGGGCAGGTCTGCAATCTTGATGGAGCCAATGCCGTCCAGGTCGTCCTGACCGAAGGTGAAGCCCATGTGGTAGGACATGGGCCGCTCGTCCAGGTTGGACAGGATGACCGGCGAATGTTCAGAGGAAATATCGAAGGTGAAACGCTTGTGTTGCTTTTGGAACCGGGTAATGGCGACGGGCAGGACGCGTTGCGAAATAGCCGGGGTGGCGGCGACGCGGATATGTCCGGCCGCCCCCTCCTTGAGCCTGCCGCACAGCCGTTCGATGGCGACAAGGGAATCATGGGCCCGGTTGACCTCTTCAAAGAGGATGCGGGCCTCTGCCGTCGGGGTCAGCCTGCCGCCGGTTCTGTCAAACAGCGGAAAGCCGATTTCCTGCTCCGTCTGCTGTATGGAAGAGGTCACGGAAGGCTGTGAAACCCTCAGGCTTTTAGCGGCTTTTGTAACCGTGCCGCTGGTCATGACGGCATGAAAAACTTCAATCTGGCGGAAACGCATAGTCATACTCCTTGCCTGCTTTTGGATAGAGTATAACCATAGATTATTAAAGTGGCAATATTTTGAATTTGACTAATACTAAAAAATACCTGAACAATGTGCCGAATTTGACTGCTGGAGAATAATTTATGGGTCAGGTCTTTTACAGGTCGCCAAAACATGCCTACCCCTGCGTGGCGCGGGGAGACGGCGTCTATCTTTATGACACTGAAGGCAGGGCCTATCTGGATGGCAGTGGCGGTGCCGCGGTCTCCTGTCTAGGACACGGCAATGCGGAAGTGATCGATGCCATTCGGGATCAGGTCGGCAAGGTGGCCTTTGCCCATACGGCCTTTTTTACCAACGAGCCCCAGGAACAGCTGGCGGCCATGCTGGCGGAACGGTTCGGGGAAAAGGATGCCCGGGTTTACTTCCTTTCCGGCGGGTCGGAAGCTAATGAAACCGCCATCAAGCTGGCGCGACAATACTGGTTTGCGCTTGGCCAAACGGAACGCAGTATCGTCATCAGCCGGGAGCAGAGCTATCATGGCAATACGCTGGGCGCGCTTTCGCTCAGCGGCAACCCCGGCAGGCGCATCACCTACGGGCCGATGCTGCATGACTGGCCCCGGATCGATCCCTGTTATGCCTACCGACACAGAAAGCCTGATGAAACAGAGCAGGCCTATGGCGAGCGCTGTGCGGATATCCTGGAGGCGGCCATTCTGAAGGCCGGACCGGAGAAAGTTGCGGCCTTCATCGCCGAGCCGGTTGTGGGAGCGACGCTTGGCGTGGTGCCTGCAGCAGAGGGCTATTTCCGCCGCATACGGGAAATCTGCGACAAATATGACGTGCTGTTGATCCTTGATGAGGTGATGAGTGGTTGCGGCCGCACAGGCAGCTATTTCGCCTTTGAACAGGAGGGCATCCGCCCGGACATTATCTCAATTGCCAAGGGACTCGGCGCGGGGTATCAGCCTCTGGGCGCCACCATTTGCCGGGGCCATATCCACGACACCATTGTCGAAAGAAGTGGTTCTTTCGCGCATGGTCATACCTATGTGGGCCATCCCACGGCCTGCGCCGCCGGTGTCGCCGTAATGCAGGTGATCGAACGACAGGGGCTTCTCCAGCGGGTCATGGAGACCGGTGAAAAGATCCGCCTCGGCTTGCGTGAACGTTTTCAGGATTTTGCCCATGTGGGTGATGTGCGCGGGCGGGGCATGTTTATCGGTATTGAACTGGTTCTGGACAAGGGCAGCAAGGAACCGCCGTCTCCTGAGTTGAAACTGCCTGAAAAACTGAAAAATACGGCCATGGAAAAGGGGCTGATCTGTTATCCGGGCGGTGGTACAGCCGATGGCTGGAAAGGCGCGCACATCCTGCTGGCGCCGCCCTTTATCTATGAGGACCGGCATGTGGAGGAACTGATCGACAAACTGGATGATGTGATCCGCAGCCAGAGGTATGCTTGAACCATGACCGGCGATTTCAGGGCTTTTGCCCGTGAAAAAATTATGATCATGTCTGCGCCCAACGGGGCGCGGCGCACCCATGCGGATCATGCAGCCCTGCCGATGACTCCGATGGAGCTTGCCGACTGTGCGGAAAGAATACGGGATGCGGGGGCGTCAGTGCTGCATCTCCATGTCCGGGACGATGAGGGCAGGCACAGCCTGGACGCGGATCGTTACCGGACGGCCCTTGGTGCGATCCGGGAGCGGTTGGGGAACGATCTGGTTTTGCAGGTCACCACTGAAGCCGTGGGCATGTACAATCGTGACCAGCAGATGGCCCTGGTCCGTGATCTTCGACCCGAGGCGGTGTCCCTCGCTCTTCGCGAAATTTGTCCCACGGACGATGACCTGTCTGATGCCTCGGCTTTCTTTTCCTGGTGTGTTGCAGAACATATCTGGACCCAGTTTATTCTCTATGACCCCAAAGACCTGACACGCTTTGAAGAGATGCGTCGTCAGGGGGTATTCGGTCAGGATCATCCGTCGGCGCTTTTTGTCCTTGGCCGCTATGCGGCAGACCTGACCGGTGATCCGGCGGAGCTCGGCCTTTTTCTGGCGGCGGCCGGCGAGATTGGTTTTCCCTGGACCTGCTGCTGTTTCGGCAAGACCGAACTCGACGCCATGCAGAAGGCGGCAGACCTGGGCGGGCACGCTCGTCTCGGCTTCGAAAACAACCTGTTGATGGAGGACGGGACGATTGCCCCGGACAATGCCGCCCTGATTGAACAGTTGGTTTCCCGTCTGGGGCCGACCGGCAGGTTGCCGGCCCGCGCCGATGACATCAGGAATGCTTTTTTCCCCCTCTAATCTGTTCGAAGAGCATGGTTCCCTGTTCTTTTAGAGAAATCAGTTTATTCTGTATTAGTAAATAATTAACTATGGTTATACCATAACATAAGCTTGAGTTCATGTTCTGACAGATGCGAGAGTTATGAGTTTTTTAGTGGTGCAGGTGGGGAATCTCGGTAAAAGTTTCATTCTGTTCTCCGGCCGGAAGGCAGACGGAACAGGTCGAAAAGGCGCCGCGAGTCTCTAATCCGGCTGTCTGACTCATCGCTGGCCTGTTCAGGGTAATTGAGGACAACTTGCCGGGTCATGCCATAAGAGGCTTCTCAAGCCGTGTTACGCGGGCTAGACTGGGCAACCAGTTAACGTCAGAACACAAATCAAAATGGCAGAAATATCCAGCTTTTTTCAAGGCCTGCCCATGGTGCTGAACCTTCTCCTGTTCGGCATCTTTGCTGTAGTCATATGGATGACTGGAACACGCCTGTCCTATCTTGTGGATGCTCTGGCGGAACAAACCAAAATCGCCCGGGCCCTTATGGGGCTTGGTGTGCTTGCCATCATCACGGAACTCCCGGAAATGGTGACGACGATCACCGCATCCCTGGCTGGAAATGCCGAACTCGCGCTGAACAATATGTTCGGCGGGATCAGCATGCAGACGGCCATCCTTGCCGTGGCTGACATGTTTGTTCTACAGGCGGCCCTGACCAGTTTTCCCCGTAAGCCAACACCGGTGATTGAGGGCCTGTTTATCATCCTGATGCTGGCCGGTTTGCTGATTGTCTCCATGACAGGCGATGTGGAGCTCATTGGCGGCGTCGGCGTGGCCAGCATTCTGCTTGCCGGCCTCTATCTGCTCTCCATCTTTATCATTCAGAGGTTTGTCACCCGGGACGTCTGGAACCCGGTTGACCTGCCGAACCCCGAAGTGGAGGAGGGCGCTGGCCGCGACAACCGCTATGACAAGCTGCCCTTTCACAGTTTTGGCCTGGCGATTGCCCTGGCTGCCGGGATCATTCTTGTGGTCGGTGTGCTGCTCACGCATACGGCGGATGTTCTGGCGGAACAGACCGGTCTCGGCAGCAGCTTTATCGGGGTGACCCTGCTGGCGGCGACCACGTCCCTGCCGGAACTCAGCACCAGCATCGCCGCAGTGCGCATCCGCTCCTATACCATGGCCATTTCCAACATCCTCGGCAGCAATTTGATTATGGTGTTTCTGATCCTGCCCGCTGATATCTTTTACAGTGAGGGACCGATACTGGACCGGATCGACGCGTCGGCGGCGTTTGCCCTCGGGACCGGTATTGTGGTGTCAGCCATCTATTGCCTGGGTCTGCTAATCCGCCATCACAGAAAGATGTTCAGGATGGGACTGGACTCAATCCTGGTCCTTTTGGTTTATCTGGCCAGTCTGGTGGTTTTTTACCATCTGCGATAGAAGGACGGATCGCGGTTTTCCCGCGGCCGTTGTGGATGTTGCTCGGAATTTACCTACCAGCAAAGGTTGTATTATTAAAGAAAATTAATCACAGTAGTATAAAAGGCTGATATGCAAAAATGTTACATTGTTATTGCAAAGCACATACCTCTGGTGTACAACCCGGGCAAGTAAATAAAAATAGTCTTCTGGCATATAAAGTCAGAAACGGGGATATTTTTAAATAATAAATAGTTGGAAACGTCTTTCTTTTTCACATGTTTTGAAAAGAAAAACCTAGGTCATTTTCCTGGGGTTGTTCTGTCGTGCCATCAGGCACGTCACGTAACAGCGGGGCAATTTCAGGAGCTACCCGTATTCCGGCAATAGTATCTGTACGGGGTGTGCCGGAATCATTCAATTGCGTAACTGATTTCATGAAATATAGTCGGAGGATAAAATAACATGAAACTTACCAGAAAATTTATAGCACTTGCAGGTACTGCAGCAGTCACAGGTATGATGATGAATGCCGTGGTGGTTGCACAGGAAAGCAATGAAGTGCTGGAGGAAATCACCGTTACCGCAACAAAAAGGGCATCAACGATCCAGGACGTGCCCTTTTCCATCAATGCCCTGACCGGGGCGGATATCCAGCGCACCGGTTCCCAGAATCTTGAGGATGTGGCCCGCAATGTGGCCGGCCTGATGATCCAGAACCTGGGCCCGGGACAGAGCCAGGTGGCGATCCGTGGGGTCTCTGCCGGACAGATTGTCCGCGACCAACCCGGTGTGAAGGAGCAGGTGGGAGTTTATCTGGATGAATCCGTGATCTCCCTGTCCCTGTTTACCCCGGACCTGGATCTTTATGACCTGAACCGTGTCGAGGTTCTGCGTGGCCCGCAGGGTACCCTGTTCGGGTCCGGTTCTGTTGGCGGGACCATCCGTTATATTACCAGCCAGCCAAACCTGGAGGGTTTTGAAGGTACCGCTGAAGGTGAGCTGAATGTCATCGATGGTGGCGGTGTCGGCGGTCACGTCAAAGGCATGGTCAATGCGCCCATTGCCGAAGACAAGGCAGCCATCCGTGTTGTTGGTTATCACACAGAATATGGCGGCTATATTGATGCCCTGCGTGAAGGCGGCAGCATTGATGAGAATGTCAACAGCGGCAGCCGTACCGGTGGTCGTATCGCCCTGCGCTTTGAGCCCAGTGAGACATGGGCCATTACCCCGCGCGTGATTTACCAGAAGATTGACATGGACGGCTTTAACCGTCAGGAAGTCTTTAACCTCTATGCCAACCCCTTCACCACCACCCGTCCGGCGGTGACTTTCAACGAGCGTCAGCAGTTCCTGCTTCTGCGCGAGGCATTCGAGGACGAAACCCTGATTGCCGATGCGACCATCGAAGCCAGCTTTGATGGTTTTGATGTGACATCCGTTACCAGCTACACAGACCGCGAAATTCTGGTCAGTCGTGACGCCAGTGCCCTGACAGGCAGTGTATCTATTGACCTGGGGTATCCGGATGCGGCTGTTATGCTGCCGTCCAACCTGCGGGATACTACCGAGGTGGAACAGATCACCCAGGAAGTCCGCCTGAGCTCCAACAACGACAGCTTCTTCCAGTGGGTCGTCGGCGCCTTCTATGCCAACACCGACCGTGGCTATGAACAGTTCCTGCCAACCCCGGGGTATGACGCCTATACGGATGCCGTTCTGGGTGCCGGGACTGCGGCCGCGACTTCTGCGGGGGTTGGTCCGGCTGATTCTCCCTACTATTCGACACTGGACTATACCTTGGAGCAGACGGCCGTATTTGGTGAAGTCAGTTT
This sequence comes from Emcibacter sp., assembly GCF_048269205.1. GTDB lineage: Bacteria > Pseudomonadota > Alphaproteobacteria > Sphingomonadales > Emcibacteraceae > Emcibacter. The sequence goes on from NZ_JBLXJC010000001.1 coordinate 300,985, forward strand.
CGACGCTACCGAGCGTTTTCAGATAACAATTGGTGGCCGCTACTACGATTATAACGAAGATCGTACAGCGACAATCGTTGGCTTGTTCGGCAGCGGCATTGTTGGTCAGAAAGACAGTACATCATCCGATGGTTTCTCTCCGCGTGTCTTGCTCAGCTATGATGCCAGCGATACCTGGACCCTGAATGCCCAGGTCTCCAAAGGTTTCCGCCTTGGCGGGGTCAACGATCCGCTGAATACACCGCTTTGTTCCGCACAGGATCTCGAGATATTTGGCGACTTCCAGGATTATAGTGACGAGACAACCTGGAACTATGAAGCCGGTGCGAAAATGAAAACGGATAATATGTCCCTGAATGCCGCCGTATTCTATACCAAAATCAATAACCTGCAGGTCACGCTGGACGCCGGATCCTGTTCGTCCAGGATTTCTTTCAACGTGCCTGATGCCTACACTATGGGCCTTGAAGGTGAGTTCAAGTTCCGGCCGACCGAAGGTCTGGACCTGTCCGTCGCCACCAGCCTTGTGGAATCACGGTTTGATTCTACTGTGAGGGATGGCACCGGTACGGTCCTCGGCGGTGTGCGGGACGGCAACCGTCTGGCGTCCACACCGGAGTTCAACTTTGCGGCGACGGCTACTTACTACTTCCCGCTGGAATCCGTGAGCGATGGCGCTGAAGGTTATGTGTCCGCAACTTTCCAGCATCGCGGCACCATCTTTACCCAGCCGTCTGACCAGGAACCGGGTGCCGGTACATTCGTATCCGGCCTGCCGTTCGGTGGTGCAACGGGTACGGATGCAACAATTGTGGACCTGGAACTGGACAGCTATCAGACGGTTAACCTGAGCGCTGGCCTGGTCATGGAGACCTGGGAACTGGTCGCTTATGTGAACAACGTTCTGGATGAAAACGCCAACCTGTCCTTTGACCGCGAACGTGGCGGCCGGGCCCGTCTTGGCTTCCGCACCAACCAGCCGCGGACATTCGGCCTGACAGCTCGCGCTAAATTCTAAGCGAGAACTGATTTACCAAAACCATAGTCAGGAGATGCGATTTTCGCATCTCCTTTTTTATGGTCTTTTTACGGGAGAGCCGCGATATAGCAGCTTGAATATTTCGTTGAGCAGGATCAGGCCCAAAGCCAGTCCCAGGAGTTCGAACCAGGTCACCAGTGAAATAGGCGCGATATCCAGAATCTTTTGAGTGACCGGGAAATGCATGGCTGTCCCATGCAGAATCTGGGTCAGGAACACAGCACCGATCACCCACCAGTTCGCCGTGAAGGGCGTTTTAAAGACCGACCGGGTTTCGCTGCGGGAATTGAGGACATGGGCGTTCTCGAACAGGATCATGGTCAGCAGGGTCAGGTTACGGGCTTCAAACTCGCTCAGGCCAAGATAGGTAAAGGAAAACCAGAAGACCCCGCAGGCGGCAATACCGATATAGAGACCGTGAACGCCGATCTGTCTGAGCATACGGTGATTAAAAATGCCCTCGGTCGTGGGACGTGGAGGCTGCTGCATCAGGCCGGGTTCCCCTTTTTCCACGGCCAGGGCCACATCCTGGATGCCGTTGGAAACCAGGTTGAGCCAGAGAAGCTGGACGGCGGTCAGGGGCAGGGGCAGTCCCAGCATCAGGCTGAGAAAGAACAGGATGACTTCCCCGAGGCCGGTGGTGAGCAGGAGATTGATCACCTTGCGCACATTGGCATAGGCAACCCGTCCTTCCTCAATGCCGTCGACGATGGAGGCAAAATTGTCGTCGGTAATAATCAGGTCGGAGGCATTTCGGGCCATGTCTGTGCCGCCCAGTCCCATGGCCACACCGATATGCGCGTCCCTCAGGGCCGGGGCATCATTGACTCCGTCTCCGGTGACAGCAACGAAATGTCCGGCTTCCATGGCAATCTTGACGATTTCCCTTTTCTGCAGAGGTTCCACTCGCGCGAAGACCTTGGCTTTCAGGATCTTTTCCTGTAACCGGGCACTGTCATTTGCCAGCGCTTTTAGCTCGTCACCGGTGACAACTTCCTGCATTGAGGTGGCAATACCCAGTTCCCGGCTGATCGCCAGCGCCGTTTCCGGGTGATCCCCGGTCACCATACGTACATCAACCCCGGCCCCCCGGCAGCGAGCCACGGCGTCGGGAACTTCAGGGCGGACCGGGTCTATCAAGCCGACAAGGGCGATAAATTGAAGTCCCTTGAGGTTGTCAGCTTCCTGTCCGTCGACTTTGCCGCCGGCAATGGCCAGAACCCGGTATCCTTCTGCCGCCATACGCTCGGCCTGAGTGAGCCAGGTGCCGTGATCCGGGGTGCAGACCTTTGCCAGTGCCTCAGGGGCGCCCTTTACGGCAGCCAGGGTCTGGCTGCCGAATTTGTGGAAAGTGGCAGCATATCGACGCTGGGCATCAAAGGGGATAGAGGCTGTTTTTTCAAAATGCCGGAGCAGGGCTTTTTGGCGCAGGCCCACTTTCTGGGCGAAACGTATGAAGGCCACATCAACGCTGTCACCGGTCAGGGGTTCTGTGTCTTCCACGGTGTCGTTGCATAAGGCGGCAACAGCGCCGGCCCGCCAAAGAGGAGATCGATCCTTTCTGTCCACCTCTTCTCCAGTCAGGTCATAGGAGGTGCCATTGGCGAGCCAGACCGTTGTCACGCTCAGCCGGTTCTGGGTCAGGGTGCCGGTTTTATCGCTGAGAATCAGGCTGCAGGCGCCAAGTCCTTCCGCTGCCGGCATCTGCCGGATAATGACATTCTTGCGGGCCATGCGGTGCATGCCCGCGGCCAGGGCAACTGTGACCGCAACCGGAAGGCCTTCGGGCACGGCGGCGACGGCAAGGGCGACCACCAGCATGAAAATGGAGACCAGGGTTTCTCCTTCAAAATACAGATATCCGCCCAGCCCCAGCATCACGAGAACGGTAAAAATCATCAGGCGCCTGGAAAACCTTTCCATGTGTTCGATCAGGGGCGGACGGGCTGCTTCCTTGACGGTCAGGGCCTCGGCGATATTGCCGAGAGCTGTTTGCATGCCGATAGCCACGACAACGCCTGTCCCGGCTCCTGTTTCAAGTTCGCTCCCCGCATGCAGCATATTGGTCCGATCACCCAGAACAAGTTTTTCGGGCAGGGTTAGTTCGGGGGTTTTGGCGACGGGAAGTGACTCGCCGGTCAAAAGGGATTCATTGGCCTTCAGTTCATGGCCCGTCAGAATCCGGATATCTGCGGCGATTTTTTGGCCGGCTTCCAGTTTTGTGATGTCGCCGGGGACCAGCTGGATGCTGTCTACTGTTTGCCAGTGGCCATCGCGGAGAACCGGGGTGCGAGTGCGTACCAGGCTTTGCAGTGCCTTGGCGCTTTCCTCCGCGCGCCATTCCTGAAAGGTGCCAATGAGGGCATTGAAGGCGAGAACGCCAAAAATAAAATAGGAATCGACCCGTTCGCCGATCACATAAGCCAGCAGGGCAGCGATCAAAAGCAGATACACCAGCGGATTTAAAAACTGACTGAGGATGATCTGCCACAGATGCTTGCCCTTGCCTTCCGGCAACTGGTTTGGTCCATAGGTCTGGCGCAGTATTTCGACCTGATCGCCGGTAAGGCCCGCATTGCTGGATTTCAGGCGTTCCAGGACGTCCTGTTCGCTGATGGCGTGCCAGGAAGGGGTGTTTGCTTTATCTGCAAGATCTGTGCTGATATCCATGGGAGGGACGCTGACAATATCCGGAGTTGAAAGTAACTAGCTGAATATCCTTTTGATATAATCCCGGTAAAACAGCACCTGTTTGGGCAGCATCCGGGAATCATTCAGGACCTTTGACATGACAATCCCACCTTCCACCAAGGTTGTAAAGAGGTCTGCGAGCCCCTCCAGATCGATCTCTTCCTGCGGCGGATAGACCTCGGCGATAATTTCGAGTTTTTTCAGGAATATTTCGCGCCAGACCAGAACGCCCCTGGCATTGAGTTGCTTTATCTCCTCGCTGAAAAGCTGTTCCTGGTAACAGAAAGAAGCCACAAGGCAGCCCGGATGGGTGGTGTCGAGATTTTCCAGCATTTCCGCCAGCAGTTTGATCATGATCAGATAGCTGTGCAGGGGGTCATCGCTGAGTTCGTCCGCCCGCGCCATCAATTCCGTAAAAATCTGATCGTCCCGCTCAAGATATCGAAGAAGGAGGTGTCGGGCGAGTTCGTTCTTGTCCTTGAAATGATAGAAAAAGCCACTTTTTGTGATTTCTGCCGCGGCGATCAGTTCCTCGATCGAGGTGGCATGAAAGCCTTTTTGCAGAATGGCGGCTTCTGCAAGGTCCAGTATTTTTTCCTTTGTCTGGTGGCCTCTGCCCATATTTCTCTCCGGGAACTGTACCTATAGTACAGTTTTTTCGACTTTTCAGGGAGAAGTTATATATCGAAAACATGTCATTGTCATGTAAGGCGCTGTAAAATAACCGGGAAAAAATAATTGCCGCAACCCTACCATGAGTGCACTGGTCCCGGATGGCCTCTCCTGACATAAGAGGGGCACTAAAAATAACATATGAAAACGGGATATAACTGACACAAAGGAGAGTGTTTTGGGCAAATACAGCCATAACCTGCCCCAGATGGAGGGGGGTCTGTTTCTGACCGACGGGGGGCTTGAAACCACATTGATTTTCGACAATGGTTTTGACCTGCCGGAATTTGCCGCCTTTCCGCTTCTGGATACGGAAGAAGGATTTCGGGCGCTTTACAATTATTATCTGAACTATGTACAGATCGCCTGTGACAATGGCATGGGCTTTGTACTGGAAAGTCCCACCTACAAGGCCAGCCCCAACTGGGCGCGCGCCCTGGGTGTTTCCGATGACGACCTGCGCCGTCTCAACCATAAAAGCATCGAGATGCTGAAAAACATCCGGGAAAAATTTGAAACGCCGGAAAGCCGCTTTGTGATCAGCGGCAATCTCGGCCCGGCCGGGGATGGCTATAACCCTGATCAGTTGCTGAGTGTGCAGCAGGCTCGGGAGTACCACAGCGTCCAGATTGGCCATATGGCCGAAGTCGGGGTGGACATGGTCGCCGCTTTCACCCTGACCCATGCAGAGGAAGCCGCCGGCGTCGTACTGGCCGCCCGGGATCACGATTTGCCCGTGGCCATCAGTTTCACCCTGGAGACCGACGGGCGTCTGCCGTCCGGCCAGTCCCTCAGGGAAGCCATCGAATATGTGGACAGCAAAACCGGAAACGGTCCTGCCTATTACATGATCAACTGCGCTCACCCGACCCATTTCGATTTTATTCTCGAAGGCGGGCCCTGGCTTGATCGTATCCGGGGGCTCAGGACCAATGCCTCGACCAAGAGCCATGAAGAGCTGGAGGCCAGTGAGGAGCTTGATGCCGGGGATCCGCAGGATTTGGGTGTTCGGCATGTGGACCTGAAAGACCGGCTTTCAAATCTTGCCGTGGTGGGGGGATGTTGCGGTACCGATCATCGCCATGTGGCAGAAATTTGTCGTAATCTTCAGGGGTAAACGACCCCTCCCTACTACCCTGAAGAGCCTGTCGCAGTTCGCTGCGACAGGTTTTCTTATGGCGGGCCAGACTGTATTGTAAAAGATATTTTACTTTTTATGTAAAAAATGTTTGACATTTTCCGATTATATCCCCATTTATGTAAAAGATATTTTACATGAGAAGGGATTGAAATGACCAACACAGAGAAACAGAGCCTGGTAACGCTGATTGGCACAGGCATCGTTTTTTACCTTCTATTGGCCCGCATGCTTTCCGGTGGCCAGATTGTGGATTATGAGATGAAGGAGCTGTTCTTTATCTATGGCCAGCTCGTCACCTCTGCAGTGGTTCTAATCGTGGTTGGCACAGTGGTCTTTCGGATTGTTCAGACCATCCTGGAGCAGCGATCCGCGGAGAGTGAAGAACTGGAACTGGATGAACGGGACATCGCCATTTCCGCCCGTGCCAATCGGAACGAGGTGATCTTTTATGGCCTGGCCATTAATATCCTGATCATCTGCCAGTTCCTGGCCGCCTATTTTCCAGACAATACCCCGGCGATATTGACTGTCAGCACTTCGGCGGACCTGGTCTTTATGCTGTTCAGCATGCTGGTGGTGGCCACTATGGTCAAGGAAGTTTCCCGCTTGATTTATTATCGTCTGTGAGGGTGCCATGACCAAGGGACAGGTGAAAAACTGCATCCGTGAGCTCAGGACCGGAGTGCAGAAAATGACCCAGCAGGAACTGGCCTCCCGGGTCGGGGCCACGCGCCAGACCATCAACGCCATAGAGGCCGGCAAATACGCCCCGTCGCTTGAGCTGGCTTTTCGTATAGTACGGGAGTTCGACCTTCCGTTCGAAGAGGTTTTCCATTTTGAAATGTAATAACGGACCGGCCCGTCAATGGGTGTGGTTAGTCAAGTGAAAGGTGCGGTTTGGCGCACCTTTTTTATGCAGATTCAGGCTAGTACTTTTTTTTTGTGTAAAATGACATATATAAATTATATAAGTCACAATAAAGCGAGAGCCACCATGAATGAGATCCATGTTGAGGAACCGATCAGCCGTGTGCGCATCATTCCTGACCCCCCTACAGCAAGCAGAAAAAGACCCTTATGGAGAAGATCAGATGAAACCCGAGGCAAAGGCTTTCTTCGACGAATTTACCTATACGGTCAGTTACGTGATCAGCGATCCGAAAACGTCAAAATGCGCCATTGTGGATTCCGTGCTGGACTATAATCCCAATTCCTCCCGCACCAGCACGAAGGCTGCAGACGAGATTGTCGAGTATGTCCGCGCACAGGGGCTTGAGGTGGAATGGATCCTGGAGACCCACGTCCATGCGGATCACCTGTCGGCGGCGCCGTACCTTAAGGAAAAGGTTGGTGGCAAACTTGCCATCGGTTCCCATATTCTGATTGTACAGGAAACTTTCGGTAAACTGTTCAATGCGGGCAGCGAGTTTGAACGCGACGGCAGCCAGTTTGATGTGCTCTTCGAGGACGGTGCTACCTTTAACATTGGCTCCCTGGTCGCCACGGCCATCCACACCCCGGGCCATACCCCGGCCTGTATGACCTATGTGATCGGTGATGCGGCCTTTGTCGGCGATACCTTGTTTATGCCGGATTACGGGACCGCCCGGGCCGATTTCCCCGGGGGCGACGCGAGAACCCTGTACAGGTCGATCCAGAAGATCTTCGCCTTGCCTGGCGAAACCCGGTTGTTCATGTGTCATGACTATAAGGCGCCGGGCCGGGACGAATACCTGTGGGAAACAACGGTGGCTGAGGAAAAGGCCGCCAATGTTCATGTTCATGAGGGGATAACCGAGGATGAATTTGTGAATATGCGGACTGCGCGGGACAAGACCCTGGACATGCCGCGGTTGATCCTGCCCTCGGTGCAGGTGAACATGCGGGCGGGCGAGTTACCGCCGACGGAGGACAATGGTATCCGCTACCTGAAGATTCCGGTGGATGCGGTGTAAAGCGGGTATAATCAAACCATGATATTGAATTTTTTGCGGCTGCTGCCGTTCTGGAGAAAAGCAATGAGTATCAAGAAACTGAATGAAAAAGTGGCTGTCAGCCCCCAGCTCACCGTCGCCGATATCGAGGCGGCGGCGGCACAAGGGTATCACACCGTGATCAATAACCGTCCCGATCAGGAAGGGCCCGGCCAGCCGTCATCCGACGAACTGAAGACGGCGGCGGAAAAGCACGGTATGAACTATTATCATATTCCCGTGGTGCCGGGTCAGATTTCCGATGACCAGGTGGCGGAGTTCGACAAGGCTGTTGAAGGCTGCAGCGGCCCGGTGCTGGCCTTCTGCAAATCCGGCACCCGGGCGGCTTGTCTTTGGGCTTTGTCCGAAGCGGCAAAACAGGACCCGGAAGCTATTCTCAACGCCTGCAGTACTGCAGGATATGACCTGTCAGGTCTGGCGCCCCGCATTCGCGCCTGTGCCGGTCCCGAATGTAAGGATAATTAGGCAATCCCGGGATCCCTGACATGACCGGCCTGCGCCGATATTTTCCGATCCTGGACTGGGGTCGCAGCTACAGCCGCGGCCTTCTGATCGACGACCTTATGGCCGCCGTCATTGTCACCATCATGCTGATCCCCCAGTCTCTGGCCTATGCCCTGCTGGCCGGTTTGCCGCCTGAAGTGGGGCTTTACGCCAGTATCCTGCCGCTTGTGGCCTACGCCCTGTTCGGCACCAGCCGGGCGCTGGCGGTGGGGCCGGTGGCGGTGGTCTCGCTGATGACGGCGACGGCAGTTGGCCGGATTGCCCAGACCGGTACGCCGGAATATCTGACAGCGGCGCTGACGCTGGCTTTTATCTCGGGACTTTTTCTGATTATCCTCGGGCTGTTCCGGGCCGGGTTTCTCGCCAATTTCCTCAGCCACCCTGTCATTTCCGGTTTTATTACCGCGTCCGGGATTATCATCGCCGCAAGCCAGCTCAAACATATTTTCGGCATTCCAGCCTCCGGCCATAACCTGCTGGAAATAGCTCTCTCGCTTGCCGAGCATCTGAAGAGCCTCAACGTCTTTACGGTGGCCGTCGGGGTGAGTGCGACCCTGTTCCTGTTTTGGGTGCGCAAGGGGCTCAAACCCCTGTTGATGCGTGTTGGGATTGGTGAACGTCTGGCGGGACAGTTGGCCAAGGCAGGCCCCATCGGCGCCGTGGCCCTGTCTATTCTGGCGGTACTGGTTTTTGGTCTCGGGGAAAGAGGCGTGGCCATTGTCGGGGATATTCCCACTGGCCTGCCGCCCCTGACCCTGCCGCATTTTGATATGGACCTGTGGAGCAGTCTGGTCGGATCGGCCGTGCTGATCAGCATTATCGGTTTTGTGGAATCCGTATCCGTCGCCCAGACCCTGGCCGCCAAGCGCCGTCAGCGCATTGATGCAGACCAGGAACTGATCGGGCTTGGTGCCGCCAATGTAGCCGCCGGGGTTTCCGGGGGCTATCCGGTGACCGGCGGTTTCGCCCGCTCGGTGGTCAATTTCGATGCCGGGGCCCGCACCCCGGCGGCAGGTGCCTTTACCGCTGTCGGAATCTGTCTGGCGGCTCTGTTTCTGACCCCGCTTCTGTATCACCTGCCCAAGGCAACCCTGGCGGCGACCATCATTGTAGCGGTTTTGTCGCTGGTGGATTTCCGCATGCTGGGCCAGACCTGGCGTTATTCCAAAAGCGATTTTCTCGCCATGCTGGCGACCATCCTCGGTACGCTGGGGTTCGGGGTCGAGGTTGGTGTAGTGCTGGGTGTCGGCCTTTCCATTCTGCTGTTTCTGTACCGGACCAGCCGGCCCCATTGCGCCATTGTCGGTCAGGTGCCGGGTACCGAACATTTCCGTAATGTGAACCGTCACCAGGTCTTGACCAGCAAGGAACTGGTGACGCTCCGGATTGATGAAAGCCTGTATTTCGCCAACGCCCGTTTTCTCGAAGATCGTATTTACGAGCTTGTGGCCGCGCAGCCGGAAATCCGCCATGTGGTCCTCATGTGCCCGGCGGTCAACGACATTGACGCCAGCGCCCTGGAAAGCCTGGAGGCGATCAATCACCTCTTGAAGGACGCCAGGGTGAAATTCCACCTGTCGGAGGTCAAGGGCCCGGTCATGGACCGCCTGAAACGTTCCCGTTTTCTTGACGATCTTACCGGCGAAGTGTTTCTTTCACAGTTTGACGCCATGCAGGCGCTGGCGCCGGAATTGGCGGAAATGGCGGCGCGATCCCTTAAAAACCGGGAAAACGAGGCCACCCGGAAACGAAGCGGATTTGATCCGTCGATTTGAATTTTGTGTAAAGTTTCGATTTTCCTTTAACTAAAACGGTCGTTTGAATATACTTCCCGGACAGAGGCGCGCCGCCATTGTGTGGCGTAAAGAAAATAATATTGCCCCACAGGGTGTTTGGGGTCGGGAAAAAGGGAAAAAAATGTCATTTTTGTTTGACCATATGCGGGAGGTCAGATTCCAGCTTCAGCAGGTTCTGGAATGTGAGAATCTTTTTTCTTCCGGGATTTACGCGGATTATTCGCCGGAAACCATTGACGCCTTTCTGGAAACGGCCCGGGCCGTCGCCGAGGATCATTATCTGCCCCATTATCAGGAAGGGGACCGTCAGGAACCGACGTTTGACGGCGAACAGGTGCACTTGCTGCCGGAAATGGAAACGGCATGGCGGGCTTTTGCCGAGGCCGGATTTCTGGCCGCTCACCATGACCCGGATTACGGGGGCATGAACATGCCGCAGGTTCTCAGCAATGCCTGTATGTCGTTTTTCTATGGTGCCAATGTGGCCTTTGCCGGTTACAGCATGCTGACCATTGGGGCAGGAAACCTGATCCGCAGCTTCGGGTCCGCAGAGCAGATCGAGAAATTCCTGCTGCCCATGACCGACGGCCGGTTTGCGGGCACCATGGCCCTGACCGAACCCGGGCAGGGATCCGCCCTTGCTGACATCCGTACGACGGCGGAGCTTCAGGCCGACGGCAGCTATCGCCTCAAGGGCCAGAAAATGTTTATCTCCGGCGGGGACCAGTCCTTTACCGAGAATATCGTGCATATGGTGCTGGCCCGTATCAAGGGGGCGCCTGACGGAGTCAAGGGGATCTCCCTGTTTATCTGTCCCAAGGTCAGGGTTGGGGAAGATGGTTCCCTGGGCGCGCGCAACGATGTGAAACTGGCCGGCCTGCTGCACAAGATGGGCTATCGCCATACCACCTCGACGGTGTTGAATTTCGGTGAAGAGGGGGATTGTGAGGCCTTTCTGGTTGGTGAGCCGCACAAGGGCCTCTTCTATATGTTCCAGATGATGAACGAAGCCCGCATCGGGGTTGGCCTCGGGGCCGCCATGCTGGGTGTGGCCGGATATCATTACAGTCTGAATTATGCCCGGGAACGGCAGCAGGGCCGCCTGCCGTCCTGCAAGGATCCCTTAAGCCCGCAGGTGGCACTGGTCGGGCATGCGGATGTGCGGCGGCTGCTTCTGGCCCAGAAAGCCTATACGGAAGGCAGCCTTGCCCTGTGTCTCTATGCAAGCCAGCTTGTGGATCGCCTTGAAATGGCGCAGAATGAAGCGGAAAAGAAAAGCTTGCTGGGGTTGCTTGATCTCCTGACACCGATCGTGAAAAGCTATCCCTCTGAATATGGCCTCGAGGCCAATAAAATGGCCATTCAGATTTTGGGCGGGGCCGGTTACATCCGGGAACATCCGGTGGAGCAATATTACCGGGACAACCGTCTCAATCCGATCCATGAAGGGGCGGAAGCCATTCACGGGCTGGATATTCTGGGCCGCAAGATCGTTTTGGACAATGGTTCGGCCCTGAAGACCCTGCTGGAGACAATCGCCGAGGATGTGCGTCTGGCGGCTGAAGCCGGTGTGGAAGAGGGGATCTGTGGACCGCTGCAGGAAAGCCTCGGGCTGGTGGAAGAGACATCCCGGATACTGACCGGGAAAATGGCCGGGGATGTTGATCTGGCTCTGGCCAATGCCACCCTCTATCTGGATTTTATGGGGCGGGTGGTGATTGCCTGGATGTTGGTGCGCCAGTGCCGGGCGGCCCAGGTGGGCCTGGGGAACGCCCCGGATCAGCAACTGGCGGATTATTATGCCGGCAAACTGCAGACGGCCCGCTACTTTATGAACCGGGAACTGGTCCAGACAGAACTGCAGGCCCGGCAGTTGACGGAGTTCGAACCAAGCGCCTATGATATGCAGGACAGCTGGTTCTAGGGAGCGTTAATCAGAACAGGGAGAAGTCATGTCTTCGATGCAATCGGCACCGATCAATCTAGTTGAAATTCTGGAGCATGCCGCCATTTGTCACGGTGACCGGGAAATCGTTTCCCGGCTTGCCGAGGACGGCACCATTCATCGCACCACCTACGGGGAAAGCTATGTGCGGGTCAGGAAGCTGGCCTCCGCGCTGGAGAAAATGGGTATTCACAAAGGCGACCGGGTCGCCACCCTGGCCTGGAACGGGTTCCGGCATCTGGAATGCTGGTTCGGCATTTCCGGCATGGGCGCCATTTGCCATACCCTGAACCCCCGGCTCTTTGCCGAGCAGCTCATCTACATCATCAATCACGCCGAAGACCGGGTGATCATGACCGATGTGACCTTTGTGCCGCTGCTGGAGAAACTGCAGGAACATCTGCCGACGGTGGAGCATTATATCATCATGACCGACCGCGCCCATATGCCGGACTGCGGCCTGCACGGGGCGATCTGTTATGAAGAACTGCTTGAGAGCGGAGATGAGGCTTATGTGTGGCCGTCCTTTCCGGAAGAAACGCCGTCCTCGCTCTGTTACACCTCCGGCACCACCGGCAACCCCAAGGGGGTGCTGTATACCCATCGGTCCAACATTCTGCATGCGGCCTGCGGCAATAATGCGGACGGATTTGGCCTTTCGGCCGATACGGCCATTCTGGTGATCGTGCCCATGTTCCATGCCAACGCCTGGGGGCTGACCTTTGCCGCCCCCATGGTCGGGACCAAGCTGATCATGCCCGGCGCCGCCATGGACGGGGCCAGCATTCATGAACTGATCCGCACCGAAGGCGTCACCACTTCCGCTGCGGTGCCTACGGTCTGGAACGGCCTTCTGGATTATCTGGATAAAAGCGGCCAGGACCTGGCAGAGATCGAAAATCTGGTCATCGGCGGGTCCGCTGTGCCCCGCTATATGATTGAGGTGCTGGACAAGAAATACGGGGTCGAGGTGAACCATGCCTGGGGCATGACCGAAATGAGCCCGCTGGGCACCGTTAACCGGAACATGCCCTTCATGAAGGGCCTGAAAGAGAAGGACTATGAAGCCTGGCTTGATATCAAATGCAAGCAGGGCCGCCCGCCGTTCGGGGTGAAAATGAAAATCGTCGATGACGAGGAAAAGGAGCTGCCCCGGGACGGCACAACCTTTGGCCGGCTTCTGGTCAGGGGGCCCTGGATTGTGGAAAGCTACTACAAGCAGACGGCGAAGGCGGTGGATGCGGACGACTGGTTCGATACCGGCGATGTGGCCACCATCGACGAGCACGGTTTCCTGCAGATCACCGACCGGGCCAAGGATGTGATCAAGTCCGGCGGCGAATGGATCAGCTCGGTGGATATGGAAAATATCATCATGGGTCATGACGCCGTGGCGCTGGCGGCGGTGATCGGCCTGCATCATCCCAAATGGGACGAACGGCCGCTTCTGGTGGTGCAACTGAAAGAAGGCTGCGAGGCGAGCCGGGAAGAACTGCTGTCCTATCTGGAAGGCAAGGTGGCCAAATGGTGGATTCCCGACGATGTACAGTTTGTCGATGATGTGCCGCTGACGGCGACCGGCAAGATCAGCAAGCTGAACCTGCGAGAACAGTTTGCCGATTATCAATTCCCGGACCAATAAAGAGGAAGGACCCCTGTGATGCTGAAAAAAAGCCTGCTCCTGTTGTGCGTGGCTCTGCTGCCCCTCTCTGCACTGGCCAAATCCAATGACGAAAAACGCCAGGAAATACTGGAAATGCGCGACGAGGTGCTGGAAAAACTTTATAAAAGCAATCCGGAAACCCGCTCTATGATCAAGGAAGCCGAGGGCTATGCGGTTTTCAACTCTGGTGGCATCAATGTGATCCTGCTGTCCGCCGGCAGCGGCACCGGCGTCGCCCATGACAACAAGTCGGGCGAAAATATTTTCATGAAAATGGCCACCGGCGGGGTCGGCATCGGCATCGGGGTCAAGGATTACAGAACTGTCATGATTTTCCACAAACGCTCGTCCTTCGATAATTTCGTCGACAAAGGCTGGGATTTTTCCGGTCAGGCTGATGCGGCGGCGACCGTTGATGAAAAGGGCGCCCAGGCCAGCGGCGCCGACACTGTGGTTTCCGGCGTCAGCGTCTACCAGATGACCAAGACCGGCCTTGCGCTGCAGGCGACCCTGCAGGGCACCAAATACTGGAAGAATAAAAAGCTGAATAAACAATAGGCTTTTTGCCCTCCTCAATCAGAAAGCCCGCTTGATGCAGGCTTTTTGTGTCACAGATGGGTGGGGTTCGTCGTCTATCTCCTGTTCACGTTTATTGGGAAGGAGAAGACGATGACATCAATCACATCAGTGAATTATGAACAGCATGTGCCGGATATCCTGCAGATCCTGAATGGCGTCCATGTGGTCATGGATGAGCACGGGCTCGACCCGCTTCTGGTGCATCTGGTGAAGCTCAGGGCGTCGCAGATCAACGGCTGTGGCTATTGTGTGAAAATGCATACAAGGGAGGCGCGGGCGGACGGGGAAAGCAACGAACGCCTCGACCGGCTTGTGGTCTGGCGTCATGTGAGTGACTATACAGATCGGGAACGGGCGGCGTTGGCCTGGACCGAGGCTCTGACGGTGCTGAAAGAGGACGTCGATTACGGGGCGTTGCGGGCGTCCCTCAGGGAGCATTTTTCCGATAAGGAAATATCGGTTTTGACCTGCCAGGTCATGATGATTAACCTGTGGAACAGGTTGCAGGTGTCCCGGCACTGAGGGCAAAAGTCAAATGAACGAAACGGCACTTATCAGCACTTTTGAACAGGCGAGCCCCATGCTCAAGGGGCTGGCCTACCGCATGCTGGGCTCTATGTCTGATGCGGAGGATGCGGTGCAGGAGACCTTCCTCAAGTGGCAGAAGGCGGACCATGCGGCGATCGAAAACCCCCGCGCCTGGCTCACCACCGTCTGTTCGCGCCATTGCATTGACGTACTTCGCTCGGCCCGCCGCAAGCGGGAGGATTATATCGGCCCCTGGCTGCCGGAACCGGTGGCGGAAGGGATCGAGGATAATCCCGAGGAGCAGATCATGCTGTCTTCCTCCCTGTCCCTGGCCTTCCTCGCCATGCTGGAACGATTGACGCCGAAAGAGCGGGCCGCTTATTTGCTCAGGGAAATTTTCGACCGGGACTATGCCGAGGTCGCCGACGTGATCGGCACCACCGAAGTGGCCTGCCGCAAGCTTGTCTCCCGCGCCCGGGAACGCATCGGCCAGAAGCAACGCCGTTATGACCCGCCCCGGGAAAGCCGGGAGCGGCTGCTTTCCGCCTTCCAGCAGGCGATCCGGACCGGGGAGACCGGGGAACTTGGGGCGCTATTGTCTGCCGACATCAGGCTTACCGCCGATGCGGGCGGCAAGGTCAATGCACCCCGCAAGCCGCTTGAGGGACCGGACAAGATATTGCTGTTCCTGGGCCGGGTATTGCATGCGGCCTGGGCCGGGGCGGAACTGGAAGCGCGGGATATCAACGGCGAACCGGGCCTGTTGTTGATTGAAGAGGGGCGCATCACCGGCGCCATCACCTGCGTCTGTGATGAAGAAGGCTTATGTCGCGAAATCCTGATCCTCCGCAACCCGGAGAAGCTGGGGCGGTTGCAGGGGGTGGGAAACATAACTGTTAGATAAGAAAGCTGGATACTTTACTTGATTGGTGAAATGCTAGCGTCTAGTTTAAAAGTGAAACAAACAAGATCGTCATCTTCGTCAAGTCCGCCACTTTTTATGGTTATGTCTTCAATGCAGTATCCTTGCTGGAGCCAAAATTCAAAATAATTGTCATCTTTGAAAAATGCGTTTCGGGAAAACCTCTCATTATCAGTTCTACCAGCTAAATATTCAAGGAGAGCACGCGAGGATATTGTCATTTCAATTTTATCACCTTTTTCTCGGATATTTGGTCCAAGATACCATTTGTTGTTTGTCGGATTAAATGAGTTTTGCTCATGTAGGGACTTGGCATTGTAACCCTCAAACCGGGGAGAGGGTAAGAGGTCTATCATTTTCGCTAGATTTTCTACGTTTGGCGATAGATTTTCTTTACAGAAGAATGTTACTGCCCACCCCAATCTCACTCCATTAGAGTTGGATGAAGAATTACCGTTTTGTGTTGAAAAGACGCAGACAATATCTGTATTGGAGCTCTCAAGAAAATAATTGATAATGTCTGAGGCTGATTTAAACGGATGCGTTGAACCAGGTGGGTTCATTCTTCTTAACAATTCACTGCCAGTATCGGCTAATAGAATGACTTTATAGTGGTCTATGGGAAGGTTTTTTAGCTGATCTTTGTCTTTTCGGTATAGACAACTATAGAGCGGATTATCATTGATTTTGTGGGGTAAAGAAGGGGAACTGTAAGAATAGTTTCTGCCCGTTCTGGTTTTATGAGTTTTCTTTTCTATTGTAACGTCGATTGTAGGATGGGTTAATCTTACTTTTTGATTTTTCCCACAGGGATTTGAATTAAGCCAATTGGTAAGCTTTGCGTTTAATGCATCGTCAACTTTGAAATCCTCTTCAACACCAAAGTCTCGATAAAAATTACCATCAATCCAACCACTAGCTTCATGAAAAGAAAAATATAAGTAGTTTCCAACACCTTTCTTAATTTGATTTGCACTGTTGGTGATTTTTTGAATGGCAGATCTTATCCGTTTTTCTCCGGATAGGGAGCCGTCTGAAAGCGTTGTTACCTCAATAAAAGCTGGTTTTTCAAAGAGAGATTTTGAAAATGCTTCAGGTCGTTTTCCTGATTTAGTTTCAGGTTCTATTATTAAATCAGCAACTTGTTTAATGCCCCAAAGAAACGCGATTTCTATTTCAGCGGGCAGCGCTTGATCGACTCTTTTATTATTAAGGCGACTCACCATATCGTTCACTTTGGCCGGGTTATTAATAACCTTCCTCAGCTCATCTATCATAAACTGTAGCCTTCTTCTGGTGAAAGTGGGCAACGTTTAGTGTCCTATGACGTAATTTATTACAACGGATAGGATAAGGATCTGAGTTGTCAGAATCAACTCGAACAGCTGATCTCCAGCTTCTTGCCCCATTCCGGCGGTTCGGCGGCGTAGGCTTCATGTTCCGGCTGCTCATCATAGGGGTTTGATAGGATCTCGATCAGTTTTTCCACCTCTGAGGCATCGCCGGCCTCGGCTTTTTCGATGGCTTGCTGGGCCAGGTAATTGCGCAGGATATATTTGGGGTTGGCGGCTTTCATCTCGGCGCTTCTATCTTCATCAACGGAATTTTCCTGTGCGAGCCGCGTCTTATAGGTCTCTACCCAGTCACGGAATTCCGCCTGATGCTCGGGCTTCACATAAAGCGCGCTTTCATCATCGCTTTGTGTGAACTCACAAAGCTTGCGGAAGAAGATGCTGTAATCGATGACGTGTTTCTGCAGCAGGGGCAACAGGTCGCCCATCAGCTGGCGGTCGCCCTCCATCATCACTTTGAGGCCGAGCTTTTTATTCATCAGCCGGTCGTATTCCTCGAAAAATCGGGTCTGGTAGGCCTCCAGCACCTGCTCGGTCATCTCGCCCGAAAGCAGGTCCTTCAGGGCATAGGCCAGGGCGCGCAGGTTCCAGAAGCCGATGCTCGGCTGCTGGTTAAAGGCATAACGGCCCCATTCGTCGGAATGGTTGCAGATATAGTCCGGGTTGAAGCCCTCCATAAAGCCGTAGGGGCCGTAGTCAAAGGTCTCCCCCAGCACCGACATATTGTCCGTATTCATGACCCCGTGGGCAAAGCCGAAGGCCTGCCAGCGGGCGATCATGCTGCCGGTCTCGGCGGCGATCCGAAGCAACAACGCATCATAGGGCTGCTCAGCCTCTTTCAGATCCGGGAAATGCACCTCCAGGCAATAATCGGCGAGCTTTTTCAGTTCCTCCGGCTGGTTGGTATGGGCGAAATATTCAAAACTCCCGAAACGCACATGGCTTTTGGCGAGCCTGACCAGCAGGGCGGCGTTCTCCAGCTTTTCCCGCTGCACCGGCTCACTGCTTTCCAGGATCAGCAGCGCCCTTGTTGTGGGAATGCCGAGGTGATAAAGCGCCTCGCTCGCCAGATATTCCCGGATGCAGGATCGTAGGACCGCCCGGCCGTCGCCGAAGCGGGAGAAGGGGGTCTTGCCCGATCCCTTGGTATGGATGTCCCAGAGCTCGCCCTTCTGGTTCCTGACCTGGCCCAGCAATATGCCGCGGCCGTCGCCAAGCTGGGCGCTGTAGCCGCCGAACTGATGGCCCGCATAAACCATGGACAGGGGCGAGGCCTTGTCCGGCACCTGATGGCCTGCGAAGATCTGCACGGCTTCTTGAGTGTTGAGCCACGCCGGGTCCAGGTCGAGCAGTTTGGCCGCCTCCCGGCTGAAGGTCACCAGACGGGCGTTGGGCAGGGGCCGGGCCTGCATGGGCGCAAAGAAGCTCTCCCCCAGGTCCGCAAAGCGGTTTTCAAAGCTGAGGGAGTTGATCATGCTCAGGCCTCCTGCTGCTGTAAGGCGTCGAGGCGGTTCTGCTCTTCTTTCAGGCGGCGTTTTTCTTCCCGGCGCTGGGCGATGATGTCCTGGACCTCGCCACCGATATGTTCGGCGCCGGATTTTCTGGCAAGCTCGATCTGCCGCTCGCGCTCCTGATAGCGGCGCATCTGCTCTTCCGACTTTTCGTCATGGCAGTGGTGGCAGCTCACCCCCTTCATATAATGGGGATGGTTCTTGTCTTCCTCGGTGATCGGCATGCGGCAGGCAAAGCACTGGTCGTAAATGCCGGGTTCCAGATTGTGTTTGACCGCAACCCGGCTGTCAAAGACGAAACATTCGCCTTCCCACAGGCTGTCTTCTTCCGGCACTTCCTCCAGATATTTCAAAATACCGCCTTCCAGGTGATAGACCTCCTTGAAGCCCTGTTCCTTGAGATAGGCGGTGGATTTTTCACAGCGGATGCCGCCGGTGCAGAACATGGCCACCTTCTTGTCCTTGGCGTCCGAGAGGTTGTCCGCGACATATTTGGGGAACTCGCGGAAGGTATCGGTTTGGGGATTGAGGGCGCCCTTGAAGGTGCCGATGCCCACTTCGTAATCATTGCGGGTATCCACCAGGATCACGTCGGGATCGGAAATCAGCTTATTCCAGTCCTGCGGCTTCACATAGGTGCCGACGATATGGTTGGGATTGATGCCTTCCACACCCATGGTGACGATTTCCTTCTTCAGCTTCACCTTGGTGCGGTAAAAGGGCATTTCGTCGGCCAGGGATTCCTTGGTGACGATATTTTTAAAGCGCTCATCGGCGCGCAGGTAGGCATGCAGGTTGGCAATGGCCTCGGCAGACCCGGCAACGGTGCCGTTGATGCCTTCGCGGGCCAGCAGCAAGGTGCCCTTGATGCCCTGTTCCTTCAGGAAGGTGAGAAGCGGTTCGCGCAGGTCGGCGTAATCGTCAAGTGTGACGAAATGATAGAGTGCCGATACGACAATCTTTGACATATTCAGGTTCCTTATGTTGCGGGCCGGATCGCAAATCCGGAGCACCAGTCAGGGCCCTTATATAACAGCGGAAAACGGCAGTATCAAGGGAGGGTGAATTTAAAGGCCCGCCGTCAGCTGCGGGAAATCCTCTGGCTGCCAGCTCAGTTCATAATGAACCAGATAGCCGTCATGGTCGGACAGGGGTTCTTCGCCCACATTTTCATCGAACATCAGCTCGATTTTGATTGGGCGCAGGCGGGCGCCTTCGGCACTGCGGAAGGCCTGCAGGTCGTTGCTGTCGAGCCAGGGTGTCGGGCTGCCGGCGGTGAGGCGCATGTCACAGTTCCGGGCATTGAGGCAATATTCACTGGCCAAACTGTGTCCTTGCCGCTGGCGCAGGTAATCGACCATCTCCGGCAGGCCCTTGAG
Source organism: Emcibacter sp. (assembly GCF_048269205.1). GTDB lineage: Bacteria > Pseudomonadota > Alphaproteobacteria > Sphingomonadales > Emcibacteraceae > Emcibacter. Next base: position 320,701 of record NZ_JBLXJC010000001.1, read on the forward strand.
ATTGAAATCCCCGGCCAGGACCAGCGGCCGTTCGATGCGGCTGTGGCGGGCGACAAGGCCGTGAATGGTATCAAGCTGGAGCTTCTGGGCGGCGGTGGTGCGCCCAAGGTCAACGCCCGAGGAAGGTCCCTTCGAATTCATATGGGTATTGGCCACATCAATGGCGAAGGGCACACCGGGAATATGGACGCTGGCCATCATCACCCCCTTGTTGGCCAGGCAATCCCAGCCGGCGCAATCCCTGCGGGGAAAGGCGGTTTTTTCGTGGCCGGTGATGGGAAAGTCGCTGAGGATATAAAGGCCGCTGTTCATGACCTTGCCCCAGGTTTCACCGCGCCAGCTGCTGCGGGCGGCAAGGAAGTCCCGGGGCGTGCCCGGCGAGGCCTCTTCGACAATTTCTTCCGCTGCGGGGCCGGTCACATAATTGGGATAGCCGCCCAGATGAATGATGTCCCGGCTTTCTTCCATGAAGGCTTCCTGCAGGAGGACAAGGTCCGGTGCGCGGCCCTGCTCCCTGAGCCGGGCGAATTCTCCGGCAATCAGGGCGAGCCGTTCCGCCCGGCCGCTTTTCACGGGCCAGGGCAGGCCGGCGATATTATAGATCAGGACGCTGAAGCGGACCCGGTGTTCGCCGCTTACGGGGTCGATGGTAATGTCCGGTGTTTTTGAGACAGCGGTTTGCGGAAGCGGGGGATGCCCCGTGATCGAGGTGTTGGCGTTAAGCGACAGACCCAGACTGAGTGCGGCAACAAAAAACAGCCTTCTCGGTTTCAGCATCTTCATCCGTGTTTCCCTGAGTAACGGCACAAGATATGTTCCGTTTACGAGAGCGGAATCCGCCTGTCAACGATACAGGAATCATGTCACGGAAGAATAATTTTTTCGAAGTATTACCGTTACTTAACGGTTACAATTGTGCAAAACTATCCTTGAAATAATCGGTCAGGAAGTCGATCACGGTGCGCACCTTGGTGGACAGCAGTTTTTTGTGCGGATAAAGCACATAGATATGAAAACCCGGCTCACGGAAATTTTCCAGCAGCGGCACAAGCCTGCCGTCCCCTATGGCGTTGCCGGCGATATATTGCGGCAGCAGGGCAATGCCCTTGCCGCAGATGGCCGCTTCGCACAGAAAATCGCCATTGTCAGAAGTCATGTTGCCATGTACCGGGATATGGACCTTTTTTTCATCACGATAAAAGTCCCAGCCCTTGGTCCGGTTGGGGTTGGTATAGGTCAGGCAATTATGATGCAGAAGATCTTCGGGTTTTTCCGGATTGCCGTGTCGGGCGATATAGTCAGGGCTGGCGCAGGCCACCCGGTGACTTGCGGCAATTTGCCGGGCCATCAGGTTGGAATCCGGCAGTTTGCTGGCCACCCTGATCGCCAGGTCAAAACCTTCCTGGGCGATATCCACGAAACGGTTGGAAAAGGAAATACTCATGGTCACCTGCGGATATCTGTCCAGATAGGCGGACAGGGCCGGACCAAGGTGATTGACGAAACTCAAGGGCGCCGCGACCCTGAGTTCCCCTATGGGGGTCTGGGTTTTCTGCCGCAGGCTTTCTTCCATCTCTTCCAGGTCGTCCAGCAGCTTCTGGACCTGTTCCAGATATTGATAACCGGCTTCGGTCAGGCTGACATGACGCGTGGTGCGGGTCAGCAGACGGGTGCCAAGGTCATCTTCCAGATCCTTGATCCGCTTGCTGACGACGGAATTGGCCAGATTGAGCCGCCGCGCAGCTTCGGCGAAGCTCTCGGTCTGACCCACTACGGCAAAAGTTCGTATATTAGATAATTTGTCCATTGATATAAAAATTAGAATAGTAATGTTCTCGAAATACACATTATCATAATTAGAAGAAAAATCTATCCTGTTCCGCACTGTACAGATAACAGATGCGGAAAATGATCACAAAGCGATGCCATAAAGACAGGGGAGTCACGGTCGGTGGCTGGCTGGAAAGCAAACATTCCTTTTCTTTTGGCCGTTATCACGATCCCCGGAATATGGGTTACGGACCACTCCGGGTGATCAACGAGGACCGGATCAGGCCGGGTGCCGGTTTCGGGACTCATGATCACGAGAATATGGAAATCATCACCTGGGTCCTCTCGGGCCGGGTTGCCCACCGGGACAGTACCGGCAGCGAATCTGAGCTTGCGCCCGGGGAAATACAGTTGATGAGTGCCGGCCGCGGCATTCAGCACAGTGAATATAACAGATCGGAAGACGAGGAACTGCACCTGCTGCAGATCTGGATCATGCCCAACGAGGTGAATACCCAGCCCGGATATCAACAACAGAAGCTTGCGGTGGGCGATCTTGAAAATGAATTCCGGCTTCTGGTCAGCCCGGATGGAGCCGAAGGAAGTCTGGTGATACAGCAGCAGGCGCGCCTTTTTGGGGGACGGTTCCGGGCCGGGAGTGAACTGACCAGAACGCTTAATCATGGTCAGAGATACTGGCTGCAGGTGGCCAGGGGACGAATCACCGTCGGTGAAATCGAAGGTGAGTCCGGTGACGGTTTTGCGCTGGAGGGGGAAGATCAGTTGCGGATCGCGAACGAAACAGATTCGGAAGTGCTTTTATTTGAATTGCCTAGGTAAGGAGGAATAAAATGTCTAAGGAACTGAATATATTGGCGTTTGCCGGCAGTACAAGACGGGCCTCGTTCAACAAGGCCATGCTTGCCGCTGCTGTGGCCGGTGCGGAAGATGCCGGTGCGGAAGTAACCTGTATTGATCTGCGGAACTATCCTCTTCCTCTGTATAACGGGGATCTGGAAGCTGCTGAGGGGCTGTCCGACAACGTCCTCAAACTCAAAAATCTCTTCGATGGCCATGACGGCTTGCTGATTGCCTCGCCGGAATATAACAGCGCCTATTCCGCTCTTCTCAAGAACGTCTTCGACTGGGTTTCCCGCCCGGCGGCGGCCGACGAACCAATGCTGAATTCCTTTGCTGGCAAACAGGCGGTGATTATGTCGACCTCCCCCGGTGCAATGGGCGGCCTGCGCGGCCTCTATGCCCTCAGGGAGCTGTTGATGAACATGATGGTGCAGGTTGATCCGGCCATGATGGCGCTGGGTAATGCCATGGAGGAATTTGACGAGACCGGCGGTATGATTAACGGGGAAAAGGAACTGGCCGTGAGGGATTTGGGGGCCAGGCTGGTCAGGAACCTCGGCGGGAACTGACCAGCCTCTGAATTTGCGGTCCTTGGAAAGCAGGCTCCTTGCAGCCTGCTTTTTCGTTTTTTCCGGGACATTTACTTTTCTTCAACATCAAAGCAGTATGACGGAAGGGGCTGCAGGCTAAATGGTTTGCATGGTTTAAACAACAATAATAATGTGTATTATAAAATAAAATACATTTTTTTCTTATAAAAAGATGCTATAGGCGTTGTCATCTTCGGACAATGCAGTTATCTAAAGGTAGATTCTGGCGTAAAGAAGATCGTTGGACGCACGGGAACATGATAAAAACGGGAAGTCCGAATACCTCCCGAAAAAAGGATGGAAAAGAGAGTCTGGAATGGATCTAACTCACTTGCAGCGGCTTGAAGCCGAAAGTATTCATATCATGCGGGAGGTGGCGGCGGAATGCCAGAACCCGGTGATGCTCTATTCAGTCGGCAAGGATTCGGCAGTCATGCTGCATCTGGCCATGAAGGCTTTTTATCCTTCTATCCCGCCCTTTCCCATTCTTCATGTGGACACGACCTGGAAATTCCGGGAAATGATCGAATTTCGTGACAAGCGGGCCGCTGAACTTGGTCTTGACCTGCTGATCCATATAAACCAGGACGGTGTCGATCAGGGCATCGGCCCCTTCTCACACGGGTCCGCCGTACATACGGATGTGATGAAAACCCAGGGCCTGAAGCAGGCGCTGGACAAATATAAATTCGATGCGGCCTTTGGCGGTGCCCGTCGCGACGAGGAAAAAAGCCGGGCCAAGGAGCGTATCTTTTCCTTCCGGTCGGCCCAGCACCGCTGGGATCCGAAAAACCAGCGTCCGGAACTGTGGAGCCTGTACAACAGCAGAATTAACAAGGGCGAAAGCATCCGTGTTTTTCCCTTGAGCAACTGGACCGAACTGGATATCTGGCAGTATATCTATCAGGAAGATATTCCCATTGTGCCGCTTTATTTCGCCAAGGCACGCCCCGTTGTGGAGCGGGATGGCATGCTGGTGATGGTGGATGACGACCGCCTGCCCCTTGAGCCGGGTGAGAAACCGATGATGAAAAAGGTTCGATTCCGGACCCTTGGCTGTTACCCCCTGACCGGTGCAATTGAATCCGATGCGGATACCCTGCCGGCCATTATCCAGGAGATGTTGCTGACCAGAACCTCCGAACGTCAGGGGCGGGCCATTGACAAGGACGCCAATGCATCCATGGAACAGAAAAAGCAGGAGGGATATTTCTAATGGCACACCAGTCTGCACTGATTTCGGAAGATATTCTTGAATATCTGAAAAGCCAGGAAAGAAAGAGCCTTCTGCGGTTTATCACCTGTGGCAGCGTCGATGATGGTAAAAGTACGCTGATCGGTCGCCTGTTATATGATTCCAAGATGATCTTCGAGGATCAGCTGTCCAGTCTTGAATCCGATAGTAAAAAGGTCGGCACCCAGGGCGGGGATATGGATTTTGCCCTTCTTGTGGACGGTCTGGCCGCAGAGCGGGAGCAGGGGATCACCATTGATGTAGCCTATCGCTTTTTCTCCACTGACAAGCGCAAGTTTATCGTTGCCGACACACCCGGGCATGAGCAATATACCCGCAACATGGCCACCGGCGCCTCAAATGCAGATCTGGCCATCATTCTGATCGACGCCCGCAAGGGCATCCTGACCCAGACCCGCAGACACAGCTACATTGTGTCCCTGCTGGGCATCAAGCATGTGCTTCTGGCGGTCAATAAAATGGACCTGATGGACTATGATCAGAAGGTCTTTGATCAGATTGAAAGTGATTACCGGGCATTTGCTGCGGATATCGGGCTGACGGATATTACCTGTGTGCCGATTTCGGCGCTGAAAGGCGACAATATCCTGGAGAGAGGCGACAAGCTCGACTGGTATGACGGCCCGACCCTGATGGAAGTGCTCGAAACCGTTGATGTCACCACAGACGAGAAATCTGCCCCGTTCCGTTTTCCGGTGCAGTGGGTGAACCGCCCGGATCTGGATTTTCGGGGTTTTTCCGGCACTATCGTCAGTGGCACCATTCGCACGGGTGACGAAATTGTTGTGTTGCCGTCGGCAAAGACCAGCCGCGTCAAGCGCATTGTCACCATGAGCGGTGATCTTGACCAGGCGATTGCCGGCCAGGCGGTGACCCTGTCGCTGGAGGACGAGATCGATATTTCCCGCGGGGATGTGATTTGCCGTAAGGAAAACCGCGCCGAACTGACCGACCAGTTTATGGCTCATGTTTTGTGGATGGATGATGAACATCTCCTGCCGGGCAGGCCCTACCTGATCAAAATCGGCACAAAAACGGTCTCTGGTGTGATTTCCTCCCTGAAGCACAAGATCAATGTGAACAGTCTTGAGCATGAAGCGGGCAAGGCCCTGGAACTGAACGAGGTGGGGGTCTGTAACCTGTCCCTGTCCGACCAGATTCCCTATGACCATTATTCAGATATCCGGGAGACCGGCGCTTTTATCATCATCAACCGTCTGAACAACAACACGGTCGGTGTCGGTATGATCGACCATGGTCTGCGTCGGGCGGAAAACATCCACTGGCAGGCGCTTGACGTGGATAAGATATCCCGGGCAACGCAGAAAAGCCAGAAACCGGCCGTGCTCTGGTTTACCGGCTATTCCGGTTCCGGCAAGTCAACCGTTGCCAATGCGCTGGAGAAAAAACTCTTTGCCCGCGGCAATCACACTTATGTGCTTGATGGGGACAATGTGCGTCACGGCCTGAACAAGGATCTGGGCTTTACCGATGTGGACCGTGTGGAAAATATCCGCCGGGTGTCCGAAACTTCGAAACTGATGGTGGATGCAGGCCTGATTACGCTGGTCTCCTTCATTTCGCCTTTCCGCTCTGAACGTCGAATGGCGCGGGAGGCAATGGAAGAGGGCGAGTTTATCGAGATCTTCATCAATACCCCGCTGGAAGTCTGCGAACAGCGTGATCCGAAAGGGTTGTACAAGAAGGCTCGAGCCGGCGAGATTAAGAACTTTACCGGCTTTGACAGCCCCTATGAAGAGCCGGACGATCCCGAGCTTGCCATTGACACCACTGATCTGGAGCCTGAAAAGGCGGCAGACCGGATTATCGAGTATCTGGAAGAAAAGGGATATCTTTCTTCCTGAAATTCCGGGCAATAATTTGAGAAGCCGGCGTTCCCTACGCCGGCTTTTCTTTTGACGTCACAGGTGCCGGGGGCTAGCTCGCGGCGTTCTCCGCCAGAATATTGCTGATAACGGCAATGGCCATCTTCAGGTTAATAGGCTTGACGATATAGGCATTGGCGCCCGCCTGGATGTATCGTGTTTCCGCGTCGCTCATGGCATTGGCAGTCAGGGCGATGATGGGAACCTGGCTATAGGCAGTATCGGAAGAGCGTATCCATCTGATGGCTTCCTCGCCGGTCATGACGGGCATCTGGATGTCCATAAGTACCAGGTCGAAGGCCTCTTGATCCAGGGCTTCTATGGCCTCGAGGCCATTTTCCACGATCGTGACCTCCAGCTGCATGGTCTTGAGGGCCTCGCGGATGATCTGCTGGTTGATCAGGTTGTCTTCCGCCACAAGGACGCGACAGCCTGCAATATGTGGCGATGTTTCCCTGTCATGAAGGATGCCGGGATCCTGCCATTCTGTCGTCGGGATCTCGATGCTGCTCCTTTCGAGGGGCAGGATGAACCAGAATGCCGCGCCTTTTCCGGCTTCGCTGTAAAGGCCGACCCGGCCATTCATCATTTCTACAAGGCTTTTGCAAATGGGAAGCCCAAGTCCGGTTCCGCCGTGCTGGCGCATGGTGGTGCCGTCAATCTGCCGGAATCTTTCAAAAATGATATCCTGCTGATCTTCGGGAATGCCCGGTCCTGAATCGGTAACCTGGAAACGGAGTTCTCCGTTTTCCGTTCTGGAAAGTTCCAGGGATATTGCACCATCGTCAGTAAATTTGACGGCGTTGCCGAGCAGATTTACCAGGATTTGTTTTATGCGGGTAGAATCGCCAAGATAAGTGCCGCGACAGTCATCGGGTATATCAACGGTTATCCGGAGATTTTTGGACATGGCCTGATAGGAGATAGTATCCACGGATTCCCGGATGATTGTTACAATGTTGAAGTCCCCTTTTTTCAGCTTCATCTGTCCGGATTCAATTTTGGACAGGTCGAGTATGTCGTTGATGATGGTGAGAAGGGACCGACCGGACGCCATGATTGTATGGGTGTATTCTTTTTGCTGGGAATCCAGCTTCGTTTGTTCAAGAAGCTGGCACATCCCCAGAACGCCATTCAGGGGGGTGCGGATTTCATGGCTCATATTGGCAAGGAACTCTGACTTGACCTGGTTTGCGTTTTCGGCGGTTTCCTTGGCGTCGGCAATCTCCCGCATGGAGTGGCGCAGCTTGAGCGTTGTTTTTTTCAGCTCGTTGGTTCGTAGGCGTACGGTTTCTTCAATGGCGAACCTTTTGTTCATCTGCTGGACGGCAAACAGTGAAAGCAATCCGCCCATGATGAAAACAATAGCAGTGCCAAAAACAGCCCGGTCATTGGGTATGGTTATGGTTTCAGTGCGCGTCACTGTGACTGTCCAGAGCGTTTGGACATAGGGAAAGCTATATTGGTAGTAGAACCTTTCAATTCTCTCCATCGGGGGCAGGTTACTACCGTCGTTGGCCGTCATTTCAGGGGTTGCAACCTGATTTGCGATATCGATTTCCAGCTCCCTGTAGATCCCGGCTGGATCGAAGACCGCATTGGATTTTACATCGTTGTCGGCAATCAAGGAGAGTATGATGCCCTTGAGTTCCCTGTCGGGATTTTCAATTGTTTCGGGACGGCCCGAATATATGGGGACGATCAGAAAAGCCGCCTTTCTGATAGACGGCAGATATTTTGGGACAAAAACCTCTGTGGCGGTGATTTCCCCGGTTTCGATAGCCTTTTCGACAATTTCACGTCGTCCGGGAAGGGAGAAAAAGTCGAAGCCGGTAGTCTTGAAAAATTCAAAATTTGTTTCATGGAAATAAACAGGAAAATACTGATCCACGTTTTCCTGCCGGAAGGGGATGCCGTTCTCATCCAGTTTATAAATGAAAGGGACTGTTTCGCTCTTCTCCATGAGGCGTTTTTCGAATTCGGGTCTGTCTTCGTGCCTGACCCGGGGAAGCCATGAAAAAAAACCGATAACGGGGTGGCGGTCCAGAATACTTCTTGTAAAACGTGAAAAACTGTCCTGGTCGACAGGTTTATCGTTGTTGTAGAACGTCTGAAGGGCAAAAAGTGCTTCCGTGTTTTCCCTGATCCGCTGTTCCATGCGATAGGCGGCGCTTTTGGCCATAGTGACGAACTCGGACTGCGAATTTTCGAGTGTGTTTTGCTGTATGACCTTGTAGGTGGCCAGTGACAGTCCGGCGGAAATGGATAGAAAAACAACTAGTGTAATAATTGAGTTTTTGTTCATTTATCTAAGCGACGCGCTCGGTTGCCTCCAGTAACAGAAAGCATGTTAGCATTGCCGGTACGGCATAGACAGAAAAATCCACCATATGTTGTGGTGAATGAAGTGAACCGTCACGGTGGTAACGGTTTTCAACATTCGCCTTTCATGCCGGGTTTCAAGAGGCTATAAATGGCGACAGACAAACCGGAAAGAGTAAATGCAGACAGAATTATGAGCATCGCACTGGATAAGGCGCTGGCAGGCGCCATGAGACGATATGCCTCCTCGGTTTCCGTGGTGTCCTGCAGGGACCGGGCGGGAAACTGTTATGCGGTTACGGCTACGGCGGTCTCCTCGGTTTCTTTCGAGCCGCCGTCCATGCTGATTTGCCTGAACCGCAAGACGGCCCTGGCCGCCGCTCTTGAGGATGTGGAGGAATTTTCCATCAATATACTGTCCAGCGGTCAGGTGGATATTTCCAATGACTGCGCCGGCGGCAGGGAGGCCCTTGACCGGGTAGAGCCCGGCCGGTGGAATATGGAGAAAGGCCGGACACCCACGCTCAAGGGGGCACAGGCGGTCCTGCTGTGCCGACGGACTGAAAAAATGTCCTACGGCAGTCATGAAATTTTCCTTGGCGATGTGACCCAGGTGGAGCTCAGTGAGGAAGTAGACCCGCTGGTCTATCTGAATGGACAATATGGTATCTTTTCGCCCTTTGGCGAAGAGGGCGACGATTAGGGAGTTGCTGGTCGCTGATGGCGGAAATAAAGCAGGAGACGAAGTAATGATTACACTCTATGGCAGTAAAATGTCCCGCGCCGCGGTGGTGATCTGGGCAGCAGAGGAACTGGGTATCGAACTGGACATCAAACCCTATAATCCTCGCAGCCCTGAGACACAATCCGAGGAATATCGGAAAATCAATCCCACAGGCAAGGTTCCCACCCTTGTGGACGGCGATTTTGTGCTGACTGAGTCTGTTGCGATTTGTGTTTATCTCGCCCGTAAATATGGCGGTGGCCGCTTGCTCGGCACGACCCCGGAGGAAGAGGCGGATATCCTGCGCTGGTGCTTTTTCGGCATGACCGAAATTGATGCTTTTGCCTTCCAGCTTTTGATGGAGACGAAATTCCGCCCGGGCGAACCCAGCGAGACATTTTGCAATGACTGCAAGGGATGGCTGGGCAGTGCTCTTAATGTGCTGGAAAGTGCGCTGGAAGGGAAACAGTGGCTGGTCGGGAGCGAAATGACCCTGGCCGATCTGGTAGGTATTCGCTGTGCAGGGTTTATCCTCTATGTGGGATTGACACTTGATGACTGGCCCAATATTGCTGCATGGGTCAAACGGGGTGCCGGAAGGCCTGCTTACCCCTCTTAAGGGGCAGAGGGAGACTGCAGGAAAACCGGTCCGGACGGTGGAACAGCCTTGAATTCATGACCTGAAGGACGATATGAGTGTGCAGGAATGTTGTAATGAATGAATTAAGGAAAATTTCTGCCATGTCCGGCATCAAAAGAGCAAAGGGCTTTCCGTTGCGGGAAGTTCGGGGCCTGGTTACTGACCTGATGACGCCCAATCCCTGGATTTACTGGCCGGATTTCCTGATCAGTGTCATCCTCGGCTGGGGCGCCCTTGCAGCGGCAGTCATGCAACCTGTCATGAGCTGGCAGTTCTGGGTGGCCTTTGTGGTTTCCTCCCTGGCGCTTTACCGGGCGGCCATTTTCACGCACGAGATCGTTCATTTGAGGCGCGGCACTTTCATGCTGTTCCGTGCCGTCTGGAACCTGATCGCGGGTTTTCCCCTGCTGATCCCCTCTTTCACCTATATGGGTGTTCATAGCGACCATCACAAACCGAACATCTACGGTACCCGGGAAGACGGCGAATATCTGCCCTTTGGCGCTCAGGCACCCTGGAAGAATGTCGTCTATGTCCTGCTCTCGTTCCTGTTGCCGGCGCTTTTCCTGGTGCGTTTTCTGGTCCTTACGCCCCTCGGCTGGCTGATCCCGCCGCTGGGACGGACGCTGTGGGAGGGCATGTCCTCCCTGACAATTGATCTAAGCTACAAGCGCCCGAAGCCGACAAAAATGGACGGGGAACACTGGCGCCTGCAGGAAGTTTGCACAAGCCTCTATGCAATGGTCGCCTTTGCGCTGATGGTATCAGGCATCATGCCGTGGAAAGTCCTGGCCGTCTGGTACGGTGTGACCAGTGTGATCTTTCTGATGAACAGTTTCCGTACACTGGGCGCCCACGCCTATCGCAACCCGGGTGACGAACAAATGACGGTGGCGGAGCAGTTCCTGGATAGCGTCGATGTGCCCGGCGGCGTCATTTCAGCGCTCTGGGCGCCGGTGGGGCTCCGGTTTCATGCCACACACCATCTGTTTCCGCAGATGCCCTATCATTCCCTGGGGACGGCTTATAAGCGGCTGGCCTCACATCCGGAAATTGCCCCGCATTTTCTGGAGGCTTCCCGCCCTACACTCTGGCATGCCCTCAAAACCCTTTGGGCGGACGCCCGGGCCAGTCAGGCAAGGGCGCGGTAGATAAGCCTAGAGGTAACTCAGCCACCATTGTTTATGGGTTTTGCGATAATTGGAAAACCACTTGCACGGCCAGTAAAGCAGGATGCAGGCGATAGCCCAGGCCAGATAGGCCTTCCACAGTACCGGCTGGAACCCTTCGGGCCAGGTCGACGGCATAAAGAAAAGCACGCCTGTTTTGTCCCAGGCCAGTTTATACCAGGCGACAGACCCCAGATGCAGCACCAGGATATGCAGGACATAGAACAGAAACGGTGTTCTGCCGTAGGTGGCGAGGATTGCGCCCACCTTCCCACTGCATTTCTCAAGCCAGGGCACTAGTATGAGCGCCGGCCCCAGAGTCATCAGAAGATAAAGCAGGGACGGTGGATATTTGTCCACGTTCAGGAACGAGAGAAAGCTATAGAAACCGCCTCTTGCCTGTTCCGTCCAGGGGGAGGGATTGCCATAAATATTAAGGCCGCGCAGAACCAGGAACAGGACCAGGGCAATCACGCCATAGGTCACCAGCCGCTTGTTCCTGATCAGGGTATCCGCCTTGAACCACGGCCCCATGGCATAGCCGAGCGCCATCACCGCAAACCAGGGGATAACCGGGTAGACAATGAAAAAAGCGCCAATCGCACCTGCGCCCTGTGTCGGATGAAAACTCGGGACATGCAGGACAGCCCAGAGCCAGGACAGGCTGCCGAAATCTGCGGGCGCCACACTATCAAGCAGGTTGTGACCGGCAATTGTCGCCAGGCTGATTACGGCAATGACAGGGCGGGGCAGAAAGACCAGGGCCGCAAGGATGATCATGGAGATGCCGATGACCCATATGACCTGTAGAGTGAAGCCCAGATAGGCAAATTGCCACAGAAAAGTGATCAGGAAAATTTCCAGCAGGACAAGCCAGACGCCGCGGCTCAGAAGAAAGACGGCCAGGTCTTTTTTGCCGGCGTTGCGGGCGTCGGCATAAAGCCAGGCGCTTACACCGGACAGGAAAATAAAGACCGGGGCACAATAATGGGTGATCCAGCGGGTAAAGAAATAGACGCCGGTGGTCACTTCCGGGTTTTCCGGTGCGAAAAGCGTCGGGGAATAGAAATCCCGGGCATGGTCCAGCGCCATGATGATCATGACGATACCGCGCAGGATATCTATGCTGATAATACGGTTTCTATGGGCGGGTGAAACAGCAGCTTCCCCCGCGATTGTAGCCTCGGACATTTTATTCCCCTTGCTCTGGATACCATTTTTTTATTGGTTTTATACAACCCAGTGTAGACCAGGATGGCTGAGGAATAAATCCGAAATTGCAGCGCTAGATGATCTACTAGTCCCGGTGTGCGCCCGGAATCCATTTCACATCTTGTTTTCCATTCTGATTCAGGCGCCGGCTCATGACGAACATGTGGTCGGACAGGCGATTGAGATATTTGACCGCTTCGGGGTTGATCTCGGCGGTTTCGGCCAGCCGGGTGGCGAGCCGTTCCGCCCGGCGTGTGACGGTGCGGGCCTGGTGCAGGCAGGCGGAGGCAGCGGAGCCGCCGGGTAAAACGAAGCTGTCAAGCGGGGGGATGTCCGCATTCATAAAATCGATTTCCTCCTCCAGGCGTTTGACCTGTTCCGCGGTAATGCGCAGCGGTTCCCATTTGTAACTTTCCGCATGGGGGAGTGCCAGGTCCGCCCCGGCATCAAACAGGTCGTTCTGAATCCTGCCCAGCATGTCGTCTTCCGTGCGGTAGGCCGGATCTGCGGTGTGAAGCCGCACCAGGCCGATTGCCGCATTGGCTTCATCCACCGTGCCGTAGGCCTCGATACGCAGGTCGTGCTTGGCAATGCGCTCTCCACTGGCCAGGGATGTCTGGCCGCTGTCGCCGCCCCTTGTATAGATTTTGGTGAGTTTTACCAAGTTAGCACCTCATCCGTAGGACAGAAGATATAGGACAATCATGAGCAGCGTGACAAACTGGGCAATAATCCGTGCCCTCATCAGCCGGTTGCCGTGCTTTTTGTTGAATTCCCCGCCCTTGCTCATGCTGGCGACCCCAACCAGCATGATTCCGCCGGTTACGATGATGCTGAGAACTATGAGGATTTTCAGGATTGTCATTCTTTAAAATTCCATTTTATTGATATTTATATCTAAAAAATAGCGTTCGTGAAGTATATTCATCTAGATTGCATATTTTATACGATTCTGACTTGGCTTTTGCCAAGGATTGTATACAATCCGGGCTCTGACAGACAAAGCGCGGATTCTTTTTATAGACCATTCTTTGTGATGCAGAAATAATAAAAGCCGTAAAGGCCGGTTCTCTTGCGGAGGAGAAGAAAAAAGAGGCTGCTTTAAAAAGCCGAAACTTTTAAAAGCAGCCCCAGTTGGTATCTGTCAGAACCGCCGCCCGATAGATCGGGAACAGTGGTCCTGATGGGGATATTCCTGAAGCCGGATCGATTGTTGCAGTCGGTCCGGCGATTTCTTTTCAAGCTTATCAGACTTTCGTCCTGTGGAACAGTCTCTAAAGTGGTTTCTGTCACTCCTGTGGCTGTTCCAGCTGAATTCCGATTAATATGTGCACCACATATCACAGGTTTCCTCAGGGTATCAAGTTTATAAAGGGCCCGCGGCGAATTTTTATGCACTGAAACCTGTCAGAATTGTATAATATTCTACAAACGAGACACACATCGGAATAAATAACCGATTTTCCTTCAGATGACTTTGTTTTGTGGAATATTCCTGTGCAGGCAATAACATGTTTGATGATCAGGATAAGAGCCGTTGCGGCTCGGCATGAAAATATCAAAAAAGGGGATCATCAATGCTTAAAAAACTCTCCGCTTTCACGGGCGTCTGTGCCCTTCTTTTACAGGTGGCCGTCCTGCCGGTCCGGGCTGAACAACCCTATGATGCCCAGGCGCTGGATGACTCCCTGATGTGGCTCGAGGAAATTCAGGGCAAAAAGGCCCTCGACTGGGTCCGGGGACAGAATAGCCGGACCCTGAAGGATATTACGGCGGATGCCCGTTTTGAGGCCTTCAAGAAAGAAGCCTACGATATTCTGACGGCCCGGGACCGGCTGGCCATCGGCGACCTTATGGGCGACTACGTCTATAATTTCTGGCAGGATGAAAGTCATGTGCGTGGCATCTGGCGGCGCAGCCCGATTGCGGACTATCGAGCTGGCAAGCCGGATTGGGAGATACTTCTGGATGTGGATGCCCTGGCGAAGGCAGAAGACGAAAACTGGGTTTTCAAGGAAGTCAACTGCCTGGCGCCTGCCTATAAACGCTGTATCATCGAGCTTGCGCCCGGTGGTACGGATGCGGCCGTTTACCGGGAGTTTGACCTGAAAAGCAGGGAGTTTGTCGACGGGGGATTTGTCATTCCCCTGGCCAAGAGCTGGATTGACTGGCTGGACGAAGATACCCTGATGGTGGCCACCGACTGGGGCGGGGAAGGCAGTATGAATTCTTCCGGTTATCCCCGGGTGCTGAAACTTCTTGACCGTGGGCAGCCTCTCTCCGATGCGACGCCGTTGATGGAAATCGGAGCCGACGAAACCTTTATTTTTCCGGCCGGAGTCTACCGCGAGGAAGGTGGAGCGAGCTTCCTTCTGCGCGGGCACAGTTTTTTTGAATTCAGCTATTATGTTCTCGACAAGAACAACATCCCGCGTCAGCTCCCGGTCCCGCGAAAGCTTGATCTTGAAGGGATGTTCGAGGGCCGCGTGATCATCAGGATCAAGGAAGACTGGCGCGGTCACAAGGCAGGGACGCTTGTCGCTTTTCCGCTTCAGGAATTTCTGAATACGGGAAAAATTTCCACGATCGAGGAAATCTATGATCCCGGCGAGAGCGGTACGATCCGGCAGGTGGAAATCGGCAAATCGTCGATCGCGGTCAATCTGCTGGATAATGTATCCAGCAGGATCATGACCTTTTCGCCGGACGGGGGCAAATGGGCGGGGGGTGTCGTTGACATGCCGGGTGAGCAGGCGCTCACCATCCGCTCCTCCACCTACAGTCGCGACGATATGTTGCTGGAGAAGGAAGGTCCGCTCACGCCGCCCAGCCTTTTCTATGTGAATTTTCGGGAAGGTATTTCCGAAGAATTACAGTCGGTTTCCGTGAAGTTTGACGCCGACAACCTTGTCGTGAAGAAAAAATTCACAACCAGCAAGGACGGTACCCGGGTGCCTTATTTCATTGTTCATCGCAAGGGTCAGAAACTGGACGGAAAGACACCGGTTTTGCAGTATGGCTATGGCGGGTTCGATATTTCCATCCTGCCTTATTATAGCGGGGTCCTTGGCAAGCTGTGGCTGGAAAAAGGCGGTGCCTTTGTTATCGCCAACATTCGTGGCGGCGGGGAATATGGTCCCCGCTGGCACCAGTCCGCCCTGTTTGAAAACCGCCAGCGGGCCTATGACGATTTCTTCGCCGTCGCCGAGGCTGTCCAGGCCAGCGGTATCAGCTCCCCCCGCCATTACGGCGCCTTCGGACGCAGCAATGGCGGTCTTTTGATGGGGGTTTCCTTTACCCAGCGCCCGGATCTGTTCCAAGGCATCATTTGTGGTGTGCCGTTGCTGGATATGAAACGCTACAACAAGCTTCTGGCCGGCGCCAGCTGGATGGGCGAATATGGCAATCCGGATATCCCGGAACAGTGGGATTATATCCGCAAATATTCCCCCTTTCAGAATCTGAAAAAGGGCGCAAAATATCCCCGGGTTTATTTCTTTACATCCACACTGGACGACCGGGTTCATCCGGGACATGCTCGTAAAATGGCGGCCAAGATGGAGGCTTATGGCCATCCCTTTTATTATTATGAAAATATTGAGGGCGGTCACAAGGGCAATGCCAACCATGAGCAGGAGGCAACCATGCGGGCGCTGGAGTATCTTTATCTCTGGCGGGAGCTCGAGGGCGAATAATATAAAAGGGCCGGATCAAACCCGGCCCTTTTGCTATCAGTGACTTGAATAATTCAGTTGCTGGCTTCAGAAAGCAATCTGCGGGCAATCACATCGGCCTGGATTTCCGCCGCACCCTCAAAGATATTCAGGATACGGGCGTCGCACAGCACCCGGCTGATGGCATATTCCAGCGCATAACCGTTGCCGCCATGAATCTGCAGGGCATTGTCGGCCGTCGACCAGGCGACACGGGCGCCGAGAAGCTTGGCCATGCCGGCTTCCAGATCGCAACGCTTGTCTTCATCCTTCTGCCGGGCGGCAAAATAGGTGAGCTGCCGGGTCATCATAATTTCCACAACCGCCAGCGCAATCTTGCTGTGCACCCGCGGGAAGTTGAAGATCGGCTGGCCGAATTGTACTCTCTCTGTGGCGTAGCGGAGGCCCAGTTCCAGCGCACATTGGGCCACGCCAAGGGCGCGGGCCGCGGTCTGGATGCGCGCGCTTTCAAAGGTCACCATCAGCTGCTTGAAGCCGTTGCCTTCCTCACCGCCGAGAAGATTTTCCGCCTTGACCCTGAAGTTATCAAAGCCAAGCTCGAACTCCTTCATGCCGCGATAGCCGAGCACCTCGATCTCGCCGCCGGTCATACCTTCTGTGGGGAACGGGTTTTCATCATCACCGCGTTCTTTTTCGGCCAGGAACATGCTCAGGCCCTTGTAGCCCGGTTCATCCGGGTTGGTACGGGCCAGCAGGGTCATGACGTCGGCCCGGGCCGCATGGGTGATCCAGGTCTTGTTGCCGGTGATATTATAATGATCGCCATCTTTTACAGCGCGGGTGCGTAGAGATCCCAGGTCGGATCCGGTATTGGGCTCGGTGAAAACAGCTGTCGGAAGAATTTCGCCAGTGGCGATTTTCGGCAGCCATTTGGCTTTCTGTTCCTCGGTGCCACCGCCCATGATCAGTTCGGCGGCAATCTCCGAACGGGTGCCCAGCGACCCCACGCCGATATAGCCGCGGCTCAGCTCTTCGGACACAATACACATGCTGGTCTTGCCGAGGCCGGAACCGTCATATTCTTCGGGGATGGTCAGGCCGAAGACACCCATTTCACTCATCTTTTCGATGATTTCCATGGGGATGTATTCGTCGCGCTCGTGCCAGCCGTGGGCGTGGGGGATAACCTCCTCGTTGGCGAAACGGCGGAACTGGTCGCGGATCATTTCATACATTTCATCCAGGCCCAGATTGCCGAACTCGCCACTGTCCAGGCTATGTTCAACCAGACGGGCAACCCGTTCCCGGTTTTCCGGCGTATTGCCGGTTTCAATCAGATGGGCGACTTCTTCCGTGCCGAAGGCGGCAACGTCGCCGGCAGATACCCACATATTTTCCGGGCGGATAATTTCGCCCTGGCTCATGGGGATACCGCCACGCATCTGGCTCAGATATTCGCCGAACCCAACCCGCAGGATCAGTTCTTCAAGCTCGGTGAACTTGCCTTCGCCGGACAGGTTTTTTGACCATTCCAGGGTCTGGCGCAGGGTTTCCGCATAGGTGGTGATCCAGGACAGGCCGTGGCATTCAAACTGGTGTTGCGCCATCAGCGTGCGGTCCAGCTTGCCGTCTTTTACCAGATGGGCGCGCAGTCCGTCACGTGCGGCGCCCACCAGTTTGTCCACGGCTGCAAGGGCGGCCTCGCAGGCGGGAAAGAGTTCAAAGGTCATTTGTTGCTCCCTAGCCGTTGTTGCCGGCTTCCACTGCATCTTCAAAGGTGGTCATGCCCGGCATTTTGGCGGAGACAAGCACAGCCATGTTGCCCGGTTTGTGCTGGTTTTTCCACATTTTGGTATGGGCACGCGGAATATCATTCCAGGAGAAAACCTCGGACATACAGGGGTCGACCCTGCGGTCGATCACCAGCCGGTTGGCTTCGGAGGCCTGCTTCAGATTAGCAAAGTGGCTGCCCTGGATACGTTTCTGGCGCATCCAGACGAAACGGGCGTCAAAGGTGATGTTGTAGCCGGTAGTACCAGCACAGAAAACCACCATGCCGCCGCGTTTGACCACGAAACAGGAGACCGGGAAAGTGGCCTCGCCGGGGTGTTCGAAAACACAGTCCACATCGTTGCCCTTGCCGGTGATGTCCCAGATGGCCTTGCCGAAGGCGCGGGTCTTTTTCAGATATTCATTGTAATTCTGGGTGTCGTTAACCGGCGGCAGCTGCCCCCAGCAATCGAAGTCCTTGCGGTTGATCACGCCCTTGGCGCCCAGCGACATGACGAATTCGCGCTTGTCTTCCTCGGAAATCACGCCGATGGCGTGGGCTCCGGCGGCGGCAATCAACTGGATCGCCATGGAGCCGAGACCGCCCGAAGCGCCCCATACCAGAACATTGTGGCCCGGACGCAGGATGTGCGGACGATGGCCAAACAGCATGCGATAGGCGGTGGCGAGGGTAAGCACGTAACAGGCGCTTTCTTCCCAGGTCAGATGTTGCGGCCGCGGCATGAGCTGACGGGCCTGTACCCGGGCGAACTGGGCGAAGGAGCCATCAGGGGTTTCATAGCCCCAGATGCGCTGGCTGGTGGAGAACATGGGATCGCCGCCGTTGCATTCCTCGTCGTCACCGTCATCCTGGTTACAGTGAACAATCACTTCGTCACCGACCTTGAACCGTTTAACCCGGCTGCCGACCTTATAGACGATCCCGGAGGCGTCAGATCCGGCAATATGGTAATCCGCGCCATGGACATCAAAAACGGACATGGGGATGCCAAGGCCCGCCCAGACGCCGTTATAGTTCACGCCAGCGGCCATCACCAGGATCAGTACTTCATCTGAATCAATTTCGGGCACGTCGACGACTTCCTGCTGGAAGGATTCTTCCGGCGGGCCGAGCCGGTCCGGACGGATCGCCCAGGCATACATTTTACTGGGCACGTGGCCGATCGGCGGAATTTCGCCAACTTCATAAAGGTCTTTCTTTTCAAATTTGCCTTCCAGGTTTTCCCGCTCGGCAATTTCCTCGGCTGTAAGTTTACTCATGATGTCCCTCGATAAGCTTTGTGTGTTTGTCCCTTGCCATGCTGGTGGGACAGGGTTCCGTTACTTTTCCGGAATTCTTGTGGTGTCCTGCAGCAAATATGTTACCATATTAACGTCATTTATTATTGCATCGCAACAATAATTATATTATTTCCTTTTTCTGGTCCAGAGAGAAATAATATTTTTTTATAATCACTGGAAAAGTAACAATAAAATTATTTTTGAATTTTAGTAATTGCTGCTTTGCAGAAAAGAGGGACGAGAATCGATATGGAGAAGACTCAGAAAGACAGACCCTGGCTGTTCAGGACTTATTCCGGCCATTCATCGGCCAGGGCGTCCAATGAACTCTACCGGACCAACCTGACCAAGGGCCAGACCGGTCTTTCTGTGGCGTTCGACCTGCCGACACAGACCGGCTATGACAGTGATCATGTGCTGTCCCGGGGCGAAGTCGGCAAGGTGGGTGTGCCGGTCTGTCATCTGGGGGATATGCGGACCCTGTTTGACGGCATTCCGCTGGAGCAGATGAATACCTCCATGACCATCAATGCCACGGCACCCTGGTTGCTGGCCCTATATGTGGCGGCCGCCGAGGAGCAGGGGGCTGACCGGGCAAAGCTGGCCGGTACCGTGCAGAATGACCTGATCAAGGAATACTTAAGTCGCGGCACCTATATATTTCCGCCGAAGCCGAGCATGAAGCTGATCACCGATGTCATCAGCTTTACCTACCTCGAAATTCCCAAATGGAACCCGACCAATGTCTGCTCTTACCATCTGCAGGAGGCCGGGGCGACACCGGTGCAGGAACTGGCTTACGCCCTTGCGACCGCCGTCGCCGTTCTTGATTCGGTCCGGGACAGCGGCCAGGTGCCGGCAGAGGATTTCCCCAAAGTCGTCGGACGAATCAGCTTTTTTGTCAATGCGGGCCTGAGGTTCGTTACCGAAATTGCCAAAATGCGCGCCTTTGTCGAGCTGTGGGATGAAATCACCCGGGAACGCTATGGTGTGGAAGAGGAAAAATACCGCCGCTTCCGTTACGGGGTTCAGGTGAATAGTCTCGGCCTGACCGAGCAGCAGCCTGAAAACAATGTTTATCGCATCCTTCTTGAAATGCTGGCAGTGGTACTCAGTAAAAAAGCCCGGGCCCGGGCGGTGCAGCTTCCGGCCTGGAACGAGGCGTTGGGTCTGCCGCGTCCCTGGGACCAGCAGTGGTCCCTGCGCCTGCAGCAGATCATGGCCTATGAGACCGACCTTCTAGAGTATGGCGACCTGTTTGACGGTTCCAGCGTGATGACGGAGAAAGTTGAGGCCCTGAAAGAGGAAGCCCGCGCCGAGCTCGCCCGGATCGAGGAAATGGGCGGCGCCATCGCCGCGGTGGACAGCAGCTATATGAAGCAGAAGCTGGTGGAATCCAATACCGCTCGCCTGAAAAATATCGAAAGCGGCGATCAGACGGTGGTTGGCGTCAACAAATTTACCGAAACCGAACCTTCCCCGCTGGTCAGCGAGGAGGACGGCGGCATCATGACCGTTGATCCGGCTGCCGAGGCGGAACAGATTGAACGCCTGAAGGCCTGGCGCGACAGCCGGGATGACAAGGCCGTCGAGGCGGCACTGGCTGACCTGAAGGAAGCGGCCCAGGAAGGACGAAACATCATGGAGCCCTCTGTCACGGCCGCAAGGGCCGGGGTGACCACCGGAGAGTGGGCCCAGACCCTGCGCGACGTTTACGGTGAATACCGGGCGCCCACCGGTGTCGGCAAGGCGGCACGGGGTGAAGCGGGTGACAGCCTGGAAGAGGTGCGCAAGAAAGTGGATGAGGTCAGCGAGAAGCTGGGCCGCAGGGTCAAGTTCCTGGTCGGCAAACCGGGCCTTGACGGCCATTCCAACGGCGCCGAACAGATCGCGGTGAAAGCCCGGGATTCCGGCATGGAAGTTGTTTACGAGGGCATCCGCCTGACCCCGGCCCAGATCGTCAATGCGGCGCTGGAAGAGGGTGTTCATGCGGTGGGCCTGTCGATCCTGTCCGGCTCTCACCTGCCGTTGGTGCAGGATGTTATGGAGCGCATGAAAAAGGCGGGGCTTGAGGATATCCCGGTGATTGTCGGTGGTATTATCCCGCCCGAGGACGAAAAACAGCTCCTTGAGATGGGTGTGGCCCGGGTCTACACGCCCAAGGATTACCAGATGGCCGACATCATGGCTGATATTGTCGGCATTGTAGGCCGGCGGCATAATCAATATTCACGCTGAACGGGTATCATTGATTTCTACTGAAAAATATGCTATATAAAATTTCAGGAGAAAAATTATGGTCCAGGCAGTCAATAAACAACCGGATGCGGGCCGGGCCCGGCATACGGAACGGGTTCTGAGCAGCGCCGTGGCGCGGGCGGCGGAGTTTCTTGCCGTCTCTAACCGGGACCTGTCGGAAATTCTCGGCCTGTCCGAGGCGTCGGTCTCCCGGCTGCTCAAGGGGCAGTATCAGTTGAAACAGGGGCGCAAGGAATTTGAACTGGGCGCGCTCTTTGTGCGCCTGTTCCGCTCGCTGGACGCCATGACCGGTGGCGACGATCGGTCAAGCCGTTCCTGGCTCAGGGCGGAAAACCTCGTGCTGCATGGAGAGCCGCTCAAGCTTATCAAATCCATTGCCGGGCTTATGGGGGTCGTCACCTATGTGGACAGCCGACGCGCTAAGCTCTGAGGCCCGTCCCTTCAGGCGGGACGTCTGGCGCGTGGTGGAGTTCCAGCATCGTTCAGCCACCATGCGGCTGACTGATACGCTGGAGGATCAGGCCCTGCTCGAGGATATTCTGGAGGACAGCAAACCTCCCCTGCCGCCGTCAGCTCGCAATCTTGATTTCCTTTTGTTTACGCCTTTTCGCTATGTCACCTATCCGCACGGATCCCGTTTCCGCCGGTCCGGGGATCTGCGCGGGGTCTATTATGCTTCTGAAACCGTCACCACGGCTGTTGCCGAGGCGGCCTGGGGCGCCTGGCTGTTTTTCCGGGAATCGCCGGAGACGATCCTGCCGGAAAATCCCCTGCGCAAGACAGCCTTTTCCGTATTGTGCCGCACAGAAAGATATCTTGACCTTACTCTGCCGCCCCTCGGGAGGGATCGCAAGGTCTGGACCTCGCCGGAGGACTACAGCGGGTGCCAGGCCCTGGCGGATGAAGCAAGGACGGCAAATCTGGATGTGATTGGCTATCGCTCGGTACGTGATCCGGAAGAGGGGAAAAACGCTGCCATACTGATCCCGGACCTGTTCAGGGGGCGCAGGGTCAAGGACAGCCAGACCTGGGAACTTCTGGTGCGTCGTGCCGGGGTTCGCGCCTGGTGCGATTTGCCTGCCCTGCGCCGGGAGTATGAATTCCCTGGGTAACGGGTTTGCCTGCATATAACAGTTATTCCCTTGCCATAGGGTTTTCTGATATTCTGCAGGAAATATAATCGGAAAAGGGGATATGACTTAATGACAAGCGAGCTGTTCCGGGAGGATTCCTACCTGAAAGCCTGTCCGGCGCAGATTGCGTCCGTCAACGACCGGGGCGGCATCATTCTCGACCGGACGGTATTCTACCCCACCGGCGGCGGCCAGCCCGGCGACAGCGGCCGTCTTGTTCTGCCTGACGGATCGGAGATCATTATCGCCACCACGGTAAAAGACCGGGACAGCGGGGAAATCATTCATGTGCCCGGAGAGGGGCAGGCGTCACCCGAAACCGGATTAACGGTCCAGGCGGAAATCGACTGGACCCGCCGCTACCGGCATATGCGCATGCATACGGCCCTGCATCTTCTCTGTTCTGTTATCCCCTGCGGGGTGACCGGCGGCCAGATCGGTGCCGATAAAAGCCGGCTTGATTTTGACATTGGCGAGACCAGCCTGGACAAGGAACAGATTACAGCAACGCTCAACCGTCTGGTGGAGGAAGATCATGTGGTCAACAGCTACTGGATCACTGATGAGGAACTGGATGAAAATCCGGAACTGGTGCGTACCATGTCAGTGCAGCCGCCCCGGGGCTCGGGGCAGGTGCGTTTGCTGAAAGTGGGGAAGAGCGTGGATTTGCAGCCCTGTGGCGGCACCCATGTGAAACGGACCGGAGAAATCGGGCCGCTCAGGGTCGGCAAGATCGAAAACAAGGGCCGGCGCAATCGCCGTGTTAATATTATTTTTGCAGGAGAGTAAGTAATGAAAACCAGATCAATTTTTTTTGGAATTTTGTCCATAATCTTTTTTAACACTCAGGCCCTGGCTTTTGACCGGGCGGTGGAGGAACAGGCTGTCACTGCACTTCTGGATGGTTTTCACGATGCGGCGGACAAGGGGGACAAGAAGCGTTATCTGGGCTATCTGACGGCTGACGCGGTTTTCATGGGCACGGACAGCCGGGAGCGCTGGCCCTATCCGGCGTTTGAAAAATATGTGGGCGAGAGGTTCAGGGACGGCAAGGGCTGGTCCTATCGTTCCATCGAGAAACATATCAATTTTGCCCCGGACGGCCGGACCGGCTGGTTCGATGAAATCACCCGGTCGGAAAAATGGGGTGATTTTCGGGGGACTGGTGTTGTGATGAAGCAGGGAGATGGGTGGAAGATCGCCCATTATTCGCTGACATTTCTGGTACCCAACGAGGTCTGGGAGAAGGTTTCCGACCTGGCCCGGCCGGGAGCCTCGCCCCAAAAATAGGCTTTAGCCATTTTGGGAAAAATCGCCGTATACGGCGCCCTGCATGATGTAATGAAAGTCCTCGGCATCCAGGTGCACCAGGGATTCGTGATCGCCGCTTTCCAGATAAATGTCTGCGCAGTCAGCCAGATGGTCATCCAGAAGGACCAGTAGGCCGTAAGCCTGGCCGACCGGAGGGACAGCGCCCGGATCGCAATCATTGAAAATCATTTCCACTTCTTCTCCGGACGCCATGTTGATCTTTTCCTTGAGAACATGTTCAATCTTGTGGATGTCCAGTCGGTGGCCTGCGGGGATTACCGCAAGCAGGTAACCGCTGCCGGAGGCAAGAAGGACCCCCTTGGCCAGTTTTTCATCTGGGATATGGGCGCTCCGGGCGATATAAATGCTGCGTTCAGCATGGGGGTGCGTAAGAGTTTCATAGGAGGTGTTCATGCTCCTCAGATAGTCTTTCAGGGATATGGCTATACCCATTATTGCCTCCTTGGCTGCTGGCTGTATTTCTTATTTACGATCTGGAGAGGGGTGATATTGTACTACAAAATTCATTGAAAATCTCGGAAAAAGCACCATATCGTCAGAGGACAATAGAGGATGTGGCCTTTTCAGGGGTCTCATATGACAGGGGGATATCCGGCAGGTTACAGAATTTTACCCCGGTGCTCGCCCGATCTGTGATATATTAAAACAAGCAAATATCTAAAAATTAAAAAACAGGGGTGACGTGACCGGGGGACGATAGGTGAGCGTATGCGGTGCATTAATGATCTGGGAAATACGTTTTCAGTTTGCGGCAGAATTGCCGTAGCGATCTGTTTGCTGGTTCTGGCCGGATGTTCTTCGGTATATAGCAGCAAGCAGTCGGAGCAGTCTGCGGGAATTTCCCGGGAGGACCTGCTGACGGGCCGGGCTTTGTTCGGCAGGGAAGCGGACAGCCTGACATTGCCGGAAGATCATGTGCTTGAATTGACCCCGGAGATGAAAGCGTTTCTGGATCGTTATGTGCCGAAAGGGCACAAGGACTATGTCCAGATACGAACATTGATGGCGGCTGTGATCGGGCAGGGTACTCTCGGCATGGAATATAATCCGGAGGCTACCTATACGGCCCGCGAAGCGTTTCGCAAGGCGGAAGGAAATTGTCTCGGCTTCAGTTTCCTGGTTACTGCCATGGCTAGGGAACGTGGCGTTCAGACTGTCTTTCAGGAAGTGGATATCCCGCCTGAATGGTCCGAGGAATCGGAAAACATATTGTATGCGAGCCGTCATGTGAATGTGAGGGCCAGAACGAACACACCCTTTGATGCGATTGTGGATATCAACAGGATCAATGTGAAATCCTATTATCCCGTGCGTAAATTGTCCGACCGCGAAGCGGAGGCTCATTATTACAGTAACATCGGTGCGGAATATCTTGAAAAAAAGGACATGAAAAATGCCTTCCGTTATTTCGTCAAGGCCCTTAGGCTTTCTCCTGCCGGTTCCGAATTCTGGTCCAACCTCGGGGTATTTTACCGTTTGAATAATCTCTTCAGACATGCTGAGCAGGCCTATTTTATGTCTCTGAAATATGATGGGTCCAACTATTCAGCCATGTCCAACCTGGCCATTCTCTATGATCATCTGGAGAGCTACGAAAAAGCTGAATATTTCAGAAAGCAGGCCCGGAACTACCAGATGAAAAATCCTTATTACAGGTACTATATGGCGCAGGATGCCTACAATGAGGGGCGGTATGAAGATGCCTTGGGGCATTTACGTATGGTGCTTGCCAAGAAAATTGAGGAACCTCGTTTCTATGCATTGATGGCGGACACCTATGTTGCAATGGGTGAAGAAGACAAGGCTGCCGAGATCCTTGGAAAGAATTCCGACTATCGCTAATCCGGCTGCGCTCTTCTGTCATTAACAGGCGACTTTTTGTGAATGCATTCGAATGATGTATACTTTCCCTGTTCAAAAAAATAAGGGGAGTTTTAAGATGAACATAAAAAGCTATGTGCTTGCGGTTGTCGCCGCCTATATTGTTATGGCTATTGTCGGGATCAGCTCCGATATCGTGCTCCAGTCCTATTATGAAAGTTTTATGGCCATCGGCAGAAGCGAGGAAGAGATGATGGCCATGATGCCGCTGTTTCTGTTCGCCTATCTGGTTCAGACGGCCCTGTTCTGTTATATCTACATCAAGGGACGTGAGGCTGGGGATCTGATGGAAGGGGCGCGTTTCGGCGTTGTCATCGGGATTTTCATGGGCACAACCAATGTTATTCTCCATACGGCTCTGCCGTTCAGCGTGGAGACGACAGTGGCCGGGGTCCTGGCGGAGATCGTGGTTTATATCTGCGGAGGCATGACCACAGCACTGGTTTACAAGCCGGCGGCATCACCTGCGCCAGTGGCCTGATGGACAAAAGAGCAACGCCGTTTCAGTAATCGGCGTTGCCTTGATATCAATTCCTAAAATGACCAGTTCAGGTTACTGATGACAAAGCTTCCGCCGGACTGCATTTCCCCGCCGGTTTCATCACCAAGGGACAGGTTGAGGGTGAAGCCCTCCGAAATCTTGAAATCCGCGCCAAGCGCCCAGCGGTTGGTCGTTTCGTCCGGGCTGTCATGTGGCATGTTTTTGATAAAATCATATTCGAAGAAAAAGGCGAGGTCCCGGCCGCCCTTTTTTTCACCCATATCGGGGCCGGCCACCCGTAACTGAAGGCCGCCGACCAGGGTATCCTGTTCGAAAAACTGACCGGTACTGTTCGGGTCGGGAATGGTTTCATTGGTCCTGTAGGTGACCGAGCCGATCAGATGAAACCTGTCATCAAGTCCGGGGATGCCTTCAAAGCCATAGGCGGCGGACAGATAGGCAGCGAAGCCGCGGCCATCCAGCTGGCCAAGATTACCGTCCTCGCTGACCCAGACATGGGCGAGGCCGACGGTAATGTTGGAGGCGTTCCAGTTTCTTTCCTCCATTTCAGTATTACAGGTCAGCCAGTTTTGCTGAAGATAATCCTGCCTTCTGGATTTAAGATTGGCCTGCTCGGCCAGTTTTTCTTCCAGGCTGCTGGCGAGGTTATTCAGGTCGGTGCGCAGCTGGCGCAATTCTTCAATTTCAGAAACCGGCAGGTTTGGCTGGTTCTCCAGGGTTTTAATTCTATCATTGGTCTTGCGGATATTTTGCCGGTGAACCGCAATGCTTCTCTGTAAATTTGTCCGCTCCGTTTCCAACAAGTCATTTTCCCGGTCATAACAGGCCGTCAGTCTGTCGTCCCCACGGGGATCAGCTGAATCCAGTATGGCCACCCGCATACCCAGCGCCAGTCGACTGGATTTGTCCGCTTCTTCCGCCCCTTTGGTAATGGCAAAGGAAAGCTGGGTTCTGGACAGAATGCGCGCCGCCCGGTTATGCCGGTAGTCATAGAGCGTCAGGTCACGTCCCACCAACATCAGATAAGGCGAGAAATCCATGGCCACACCCGATTGAAAGTTGCCGTTGGCGTCGATACCGTTCAGGAGCGCTGTTGCCAGTTCCTGCGGAGTGGTCGGTGTGATGACTTCCTCGGGAGAGAGCCCCATGATGGCAAAGGCTGGAGAATTGGGAACAAGGAAGTCTTCCCGTAGTTCCTTTACTTTAAAACTATCCGTACTATTGATGCTGTCATCTGTATTTGGAACTTCCTCGGCAGAGGCAACACCATGTATCAGCAGCAAGCTCATGCAAACATAAAAGAATCTATGCATATTTCCCCCTCCCCTGTTATGTCGTGACCGTTTGTGTTCAGACGAAAAGAATTTCCCCGGACTCAATTACGGGCATGGCCGGCTCACCTGAATAAGATGCCGAGAACAGTTCCTTCTGCCCCTGTTGAATCTGAAATTTAATCTCGTAATAGGAATCATCCTTTCCCGGAAAGGGAAAGATCGTAAATTCCCAGTTGAGAAAATCATATTTCAAATCTCTTGCTGACCGGTTGACTTGATAACTGAAACTTGTCTCGTCCTTGTTATGTCCGCGCCAGGATTTGAGCACTTCGCCATTGGTTTCATCCGGCCGTAGCTCGATCAGATATTTCACATAACAATTGCTTTCGATGGAAATATTGAGTGTGATCTGTCCGCCAGCGGGATCAATAGGCACCTCTTTGAAAGACATGGAGCCAGTCTCCTGTTGAGTGGTACTCGCATGAAACTGTCGGAAAATTGTAGTACAGGCACCAAGGGAAGACAATTTAAAATTGTATCGGGTGAAGGCGCACAAAAAAAGGAGTGTGAAAGAAAACGGCCACCCGAAGGTGGCCGCCTGGAATTTTCGGGAATTGTCTGTGTTGGCTTACCGGTTTTGCCGGTTTTCAATCAGTTCGTCCACCACGGCCGGTTCCGCAAGGGTGGAGGTGTCACCCAGGTTGGAATATTCGTTTTCCGCAATCTTGCGCAGGATGCGGCGCATGATCTTGCCAGACCGGGTTTTCGGCAGTCCGGGGGAAAATTGAATCAGGTCAGGGGTGGCAATGGGTCCGATTTCACTGCGCACCCAGTTGACAAGTTCCTTTCTCAGCTCTTCCGTGGGGGTAATTCCTGTATTCAGGGTCACATAGGCGTAAATGCCCTGACCCTTGATGTTATGGGGATAGCCGACCACGGCGGCCTCTGCCACATCATGATGGGCAACAAGGGCGCTTTCCACTTCGGCCGTGCCCATGCGGTGGCCGGACACATTGATCACATCGTCAACCCGGCCCGTGATCCAGAAATAACCGTCCTTGTCCCGGTGACAGCCATCGCCGGTAAAATATTTGCCGGCATAATTGGCGAAATAGGTCTGGTGGAAACGGCCGTGGTCGCCGTAAACGGTACGCATCTGGCCGGGCCAGCTGTCAGTAATAACCAGATTGCCTTCGGTTGTGCCCTCCAGAACCTTACCTTCGTTGTCCACAATCTGCGGTTTGATGCCGAAGAAGGGACGGGTTGCGGAACCGGGTTTCAGGTCGGTGGCGCCGGGCAGCGGCGTAATCATGATGCCGCCGGTTTCAGTTTGCCACCAGGTATCAACGATGGGGCAACGGCTGTCGCCCACGACACGGTAATACCACTCCCAGGCTTCCGGGTTAATCGGTTCGCCCACCGATCCCAGGAGTTTCAGACTGGACCGGTCATGTCTTGTCACAAATTCGTCCCCGGCGCCCATCAGCGCGCGAATGGCCGTGGGCGCAGTATAAAGGATATTCACTTTGTGTTTTTCCACCGTCTGCCAAAGCCGTCCGGCATCCGGATAAGTGGGAAGACCTTCAAAAAACACCATGGTGGCACCATTGGCCAGCGGTGCGTAACAAATATAGCTGTGGCCGGTGATCCAGCCCACGTCGGCGGCGCACCAGTAAACATCGCCGTCATGATAGTCGAACACATATTTGAAGGTCAGACTGGTATAGACCAGATATCCGCCAGTGGTATGCAGAACCCCCTTGGGTTGGCCGGTGGAGCCGGAGGTGTAAAGGATAAACAGCGGATCTTCCGCGTTCATTTCCACAGGTTCACATTCGGCCGGTACTTTTGCCGCGGCATCCTGGTACCAGACGTCGCGTCCCTCGACGAAGTTCACTTTATTTCCGGTATTGCGGACGACGATCACGCTTTCCACACTGATGTCTTTATGTTCCAGCGCCTTGTCCACATTGGCCTTGAGCGGCACGAACCTGCCACCCCGCCGGCCTTCGTCGGCGGTAATGATGACATGGCTTTCGCAATCATGCACGCGACCGGCAAGGGCCTCGGGGGAAAAGCCGCCGAATACCACGCTGTGGATGGCGCCGAGCCGGGCGCAGGCCTGCATGGCATACAGGGCTTCGGGAATCATGGGCATGTAGATGGTAACCCGGTCGCCTTTTTTCACATTATGCTCTTTAAGCACATTGGCGAAACGGCAGACTTCCTCATATAGCTCGCGATAGGTGATATTGCGGGAGACGTCGGGCTCGTCGCCTTCGAAAATAATGGCGACCTGGTCGGCCTTTTCCGGAAGATGCCGGTCGATACAGTTGTAAGAGGCGTTGAGCGTGCCGTCCTCGTACCAGCGCACATGCAGGTCCTCTTTGGCAAAAGAAGTATCCTTGACCTTGGTGAAAGGTTTGATCCAGTCAACAGTGCGACCCATTTCGCCCCAGAAACCTTCCGGGTCCTCGACCGATCGCTTATACATTTCCAGATACTTGTCGTTGTTGACATGGGCCCGTGCGGCCACCTCTTTAGGCACCGGATGCGTGATTATTTCAGACATGGCTCATCCCTTATATGTTTGCTGGTTGTGTATATGTACATCATATTTTTTTGACGGGCCTGAGTCAAAGAAACTTGTGGTTTTCAGCGCCCTTTGATCAGTTTACGGATCAGGAAGCGCGCCGGATGCAGGGCATGGATGATTTTCTTCTCCAGAGGCGGAACGTTTCCGGCCAGGATTCCTGTCAGATGGGTGGCCAGAAGAGGGGCGCTCAGGAACCCGCGCGCCCCCAGGGCGCTCAGGATATAGAGGTTGTTATGGTAGCGGGCATCGGGCAGCGGCCGGTGGCGCGGACCGTGTTTCAGGTCGTCATATTCCCGCAGGTAAAAATCCCGGTCCGGCGCCGGCCCTGCATAGGGCAGGTGATCGGGGCTGAAGTAGCGGATGGCGCTGCGCCCGCCCAGCAATTCGGCCTTGTCCAGTCCGGGCGCCAGGGCGGCGGCTTTCTCCCTGTTTTCCTCGTGCTCTTCCGGGGTCTGTGGCAGCGGTACGTCAGGATTTTCCACAGGCCGGAAGCTGGCACCGGCAAGCAGGGCGTCGCTGCCCTCTACGGTCAGTTTCGGCACCATATATCCCTCTTCGGTGATCACATGGTCCGGACTTTCAGCCGGGGCGCGAAACAGGCTAACCTGGCCACTTAAAGCTTCCAGTGGCAGGTGGCCGGTCAGTTCGGATTTTCGAATCAGGGACGGTGCGGTCAGCACCATGGCATCAGCCTCGAAAAGGCTTCCTCCGTCGGCATCAAGAAGATGCCAGCGCCCGTGACGCTGTTCCAGCCGGTCTATCTCCAGACCGCCCCGGAATTCAAGGTCCCGGCCCAGAAATTCGCAAAGCTTTTCCGGGATCAGATAACCGAGGGCCGGAAGCTGGAGGCTGCCGTCCTCTTGTCGCTGCAAAATATGATCCGGCAGGGGAGTGCGTTCCATGAGACGCTCGAATCTTTCCTGCTCTTTTTCCGATGTGGCCCGCCGCTCAATGCCGCAGGGAGAAAATATTCCCTCGGGCAGGGCATGATAGAACTGCAGGGCATGCAAAAGGGCATGGCGGTGAAAACGTCCCTCCCGTCCGTCGTCAACACTGAGGAAAGGATCAAGAATGGCGGCCGGATTGCCCGAGGCTTCCTGCATGGGGGAGGCGTTCCGGTCGAGGATCGTGACCCGGTATCCCGCCCGGGCGAGATGCCAGCCGGTCATCATGCCGGCAATCCCGGCGCCCAGCACGGCAATTTGACCAGCACGATCCAGCGGGGCAGGCAGGCTGTACCAGGGTTCACCGGCAAGGAAGCGGGGCGCGGTTATTGGCTGGTCGTTTCTGAAACTGCCGCGCAGACATTCCCGCTTGTGACCGAATCCCGGCGCCTTTTCCATCATGAAGCCCGCCTCTTCCAGTCCCCGGCGCACAAACCCGGCGGCGGTAAAGGTGGCAATCCGGGTGCCCGGTCCGCTCAGGCTGGCGACAGAGGTAAATAACTGCTCGTTCCACATGTCCGGATTGCGACGCGGGGCAAAGCCGTCCAGATACCAGGCATCCAGTGGCCGGGGGACAGCCTTGTCCAGCATGTCGCAGGCGTCGCCGAAGAGCAGCAGCAGGGTGATGCGTCCGCCGAACAGGCTGCGTTGGTGGAATCCCTCTATGCGCTCCGGCCAGACGGCCAGGAGTTCTTCCAGTTCAGGTGCCAGTTCCGGCCAGCGGGAGAGGGCCCGGCGGATATCCGCTGGCGAAAGCGGGTATTTTTCCACGGATAAATAGAAAAGCCGGGCCTCTTCGGGGGCTGTGGCAAGCCATTCCCGAACGGTGAGCAGGAAATTAAGCCCGGTGCCGAAACCGGTTTCGCCGATGCTGAACTGGTCTTGGTCTTTCCAGACGTCCGGGCCGCCAACACCCTGTAGAAAGACGTAACGGCTTTCTTCCAGCCCGTTTTCAGGATTGTAATAGATGTCGTCAAACCGCCGGGACGCGGGGGTCACATCATCCTGCCAGTAAAGGTCGTCCGGCGACATTCGCTATTTTCTCCATATGCAACAGTCATGCCCCGATCATAGGAAACCCTGCGCCGGAAGCAATTGCCATTTGAAGCAATTGGCATTTTGCGGGATTGCCGCTATGCTGCTGCCGGTATGGTTAACAGTGCATTCAGGGAGAGAGTTTGAATGAAAACCGGTCGGTTATGTGGCGTGCTGTTTCTGTTGCTTGTGGCAATGGTACAGCCCGGGTATGCGAAGGACAGCAAGAAACCGATTATTCCCTGTTCTCATCCGGTCTTCAGGCTGTTTGACTTCTGGGTCGGGGAATGGCTGGTCTATCACCGGGACAGCGGCAAGCTGGCAGGCTATGACCGGGTCAGCCGGACCCTCGCCGGTTGCGCCCTGCAGCAGAGCTGGATTTCACTGGACGACCATTTTTCCTCTCCGAAAGTGCCTTTTCGGATGAACGGCAAGAGCCTGACCGCCTTTGACGGGGCCCAGTGGGTGCAGTTCTGGGTCGATAACCAGGCCGGTTCCCAGGTGCTTAAAGGCGGGCCCGAGGACAAGTCCTTCATTTTATATTCGGAGACACCTGTAGGCGGTTATGACTACAGGATGAGCTGGGTCCCGAACAAGGACGGTACGCTCCTGAACCGGTCCGAACGCCGCAAGGAAGGGACCGGGGAATGGGAAACGGTTTTCGATTTCATTTATCACCGCAATCTCAACCAGCGCCGGTTTGAGGACGAGGAAGAGGATCAGAGTGATAATTGAGTATACGGATTAATCTTTAGGTAAGCTCCGGTGTCTAGACTTTGCGATATGGTATGGAGCTTTTGGGCATGGTCCTTAATATGGGGGAACAATTGAATCTGATCAGGTTAGCAGGTGCGGTCATTGCCGTCCCCCTGATTTTCGGGCTTGCCGGCTGCGGCGGCTCGGGGGGGAGCGGGCCTGTTGCTTCCCCGGTGCCTGCCACTTCCGACCCGACACCTGCGCCGACGGTGCCTATTGTGCCGGTCGTCAATTATAACACTGCGGAATATCGCCTGAATTACGGACTTGACCAGATCGGGGCCATTGCCGCCTATGAAGCGGGGGCTACAGGACAAGGTATCACCGTGGCGGTGATCGATTCCGGGATTGATACGGATAATCCGGAACTGGACAACAATATCCATTCAGCAAGCATCAATATCATTTCCGGCAGCCCGTCAGGTGTTGAGGATCTGAGTGGTCACGGGACGGCGGTCGCCGGGGTAATCGCGGCTGAAAAAAACAATACCTGGGTGCATGGAGTGGCCTTTGACTCGACCATTCTCGCCATTAATGCGGCACACCCGGGATCATGTGAAACAGAAGACGGCTGCGTATTTTATGATAACGATATTGCCGATGCGGTGGATTATGCTGTCGCGCGCGGCGCCAAGGTCATCAATATCAGCCTTGGTGGTGACGCGCCCAACAATTCACAGCTGAAAAATGCGTTGCAGGATGCGGTGGAGGCCGGCCTGGTGATTGTCATTGCCGCAGGCAACATAGAAGACAGCGATCCCGCGGGCACAGGAGACGAACCCCAGGCTTCCAGTCTGGATGCGCTGGAAAACTGGGCCAATGGCCAGATTATCATTGCCGGATCGGTGAATGAAGCCAACCAGATCAGCGATTTCAGTTACAAAGCTGGTGACGATGCCCGGGAGGTCTTTCTGGTGGCAGCAGGTGAAGGCGTGCCTGTTGTTGACAAGGATGAAGATTTTCACTGGCTCTATTCCGGCACATCTTTCGCTACGCCCCATATCGCCGGGGCGGCGGCACTTTTGTTCCAGGCCTTTCCCAACCTGACCGGCGAACAGGTGGCGGAATTGCTCTATAGCACGGCTACCGATCTGGGGGATGCCGGGCTTGACCCGGTTTATGGCTCCGGTCTGGTCAATCTGACGGCTGCCTTTGCCCCGCAGGGCGCCACGTCGGTGGCAGTGAAGACCGCGTCCGGCGATGTGACGACCCTGTCGACGGACAATAGCGTCATATACGATCCCGGCGCTTTTGGCAGTCTCGCCGGAATGGCGTCGGCGCTTAGCGACAGCATGATGCTGGACGGTTACAACCGGTCATACAGCATTGACCTGGGCGGCAGTATCCGTACTGCCGAGACGGGGCCGCGTCTTTCCACCATCATTGACAGCAGCCTTGAGGCCCGGGACGCGACATTGTCTTTGTCATCCACGGCGGAAATCAGTTTTTCCTGGAAAGAGGAAGACCGGTTCCGGGACATCGATGCGCTTTACTTCAGCAACCGGAATGCGGCGGAGAAACGTGTCCGTGACCTGCGCTTTTCTTTCCGTCAGGATTTGCCGGACGGGGCGCATTTCAATCTCGCCAGCGGTCTGACGGTGGCGGAAATCACCTCTGACTATAATCATGATGACTTTCTGACCATCGGCAAGGGAGATTTCCTGTCCCTGATGATCCGCGACGGCAGCGAAACTGCGCTGATGGGCCTGCCGCTGAACCGGGAAACCCGGCTCCGGATGTCATTGGGCCAGGGGCAGAAGACATATGACGGCCTTGACCTGGAGACCGAAAGCACCCTGCTTCTTACCGAACTGGAACATGACATTTTTCCGTCCCTCATTGCCGGAATCGATATAGGGTTCCTGCATGAAAAAGGCACCGTTCTCGGCAGTCTTTCCGATGGCGCCCTGAAAATCGGGGAAGGGGCAAACAGCCTGTTCGGCACCCTCAATTTCGACTATGCCCTGTCCGGGAAACTCAGCCTGTTCGGCAGTCTTTCCTATGGTATTACCGATGTGAAGGCGGCGACGGCCAGTTTGCTTGGCAACATGGACAGATTGCTGTCCCGTAGTTTCTCTCTTGGTCTGAAAGGCCGTAATCTTGCCGGGCTCGGCGAACAGATGAGCCTGGCGCTAAGTCAGCCGCTCCGGGTCGAGAGCGGACAGGCGGGCGTCAGTTATGTGGAAAGCCGGGACTATGTGAACGATGTGCTGAACTTTTCCAGCCGACAGATCTCCCTTGTCCCGGACGGCCGGGAACTGGATATTGAGCTGGCCCTGGAGACGGGAAACTTTTTTGGCGCCAGATTGCGCGTCAACCTGCTGCATCAGATCAATCCGGGACACAGCAGCAGGGCCGGGGACAGTTCATCTGTCCTGCTCAGGCTTTCCTCCGGTTTCTGAGGTGAGATATGAAATATCTGATGGTTCTTCTTTCGACAGTGATGCTTGCAGCCTGTGCAAGGGGAGACGGTTTTCCGCGTGCCGCCTCGGCAGATTGGCCGGCCGGCACGATCGAAACCTCCGCGGGGGTATATCAGGTGCCGCTGGGGCCGGATAAAGACGGCTGCATGCGATATCAGACAAAGGTTCCGGGTGCCATGACCGCCCAGGTGGTCAAATACAGGACAAAGGGCGGCTCTTTCACCATGAACAAAATGGAAGCCGACTGTCTTTCTTCCGGGGATTAGAACCGGTTGCCGTCTAGCCAGACAATTTGTCGTTGTGGATCTGGACCCAGTCCTCGAACTGTGCGACAGGCAATGGTTCGGCGAAGTGGAACCCCTGCAACACGTCACATCCCTTCTGGCGCAGAAGCTGGACATGTTCTTCTGTCTCCACACCTTCTGCCACGACTTTTAGACCCAGACTGTGGCCCAGGCGAATGATGGCATCGGTGATGGCCGCATCGTCATGGTCCTCGGTGATATCCCGGATAAAGGACTGGTCGATTTTCAGCTGATGGACCGAGAATCTCTTGAGATAGGCAAGCGAGCTGTATCCGGTGCCGAAATCGTCTATGGCGAGTGTGACGCCGAGACTGGACAGTTTTTCCAATTTTGGAATGATGGCAGCCTTGTCGGCGATTACCATGCCCTCCGTGATCTCCAGCTCGAGCCACTGGGGAGCGAGTTTTGAGTTGTACAGGGCATCTTCCACGCGTTCTGTAAAGTCACTGAGGTGAAACTGCTTGGCAGATATATTCACACAGACCCTGAACGGGGGTAGTCCCCGTTCCTGCCATTCCTTTGCCTGACGGCAGGCGGTTTCCATGATCCATTGGCCAATGGGGATGATCTCTCCGCAATTTTCGGCAATGGGAATAAATTGATTGGGCGGCACAATACCCCGGGTCGGATGACACCAGCGGACCAGTGCCTCGGCGCCGACAATGCTGTTGTCGATGGTGTCCAGCTGCGGCTGGTAATAGAGGCTCAATTCGTTTTTCTCGATGGCCTCGCTCAAATCCATCTCGATTTCCTTTTCCGCCTTGGCGGAAGCGTCCATCAGGGAATCATAGATGCGATACAGCCTGCGGCCGTTGTCCTTGGCCTGATAAAGGGCCACATCGGCCATACGGATCAGTTCATCCGGGTTGCGGGAATCATGAGGAAAGAAGCTGATGCCGATATTGGTGCCCACATGATGGATTTTATCGTCAATCTCGATCGGCTGCTGGATGCTGTCGAGAATCCGCTGCGCAATTTTTGTGACCACTGATTCATCGTCCAGGTTGGTAAAGACAATAGCGAATTCGTCGCCGCCGAGCCTGGCTACTGTGTCCACTTCCCGGGCGCATTCTATCAGCCGTTCCGCCACAATCCGCAGCAGACGGTCGCCGGTGGCATGGCCGTAAAGGTCATTCACGGGCTTGAACATGTCCAGATCAAGGAACATGACGGAAACTTTCTTGCCCAGGCGTTTCGCCATTCTCAGGGCTTCATCAAGGCGCTGTTGTAACAGATTACGATTGGCCAGTCCCGTCAGGCTGTCATGCATGGCCATTTTCCGGATCAGGGCCTCGGCCTCGAACCTTTCCGTGACGTCGCGGACCAGTACCGTAAACTGTTTTTGCTCGCCAATGCCGACTTCCCGGATGCTCAGTTCGACTGGAAAATGGGTGCCGTTTTTGCGGTAACCGGTTTCCTTGCGTTTATATTCCTTTTTTTCCCGCTCAAGGGAATCGAAATAGATAACGAGGTCTTCCTGGTTCACGAAAAATGTGGAATTCAGAAGGAACAGCAGACTCTGTCCGATCACGTCATCAACAGTATAGCCGAACATTTTCTCGATCGCGTGGTTGGCGGCCACGATAACAGCATTTTTATCGATGGTCAGAAGGCCGTCCGTCATTGCATCCAGAATGGCCTGGGTGTGGCGTGCGGATTCCTCGGCTCTGTTCTGTGCGGCAACAAGTTCTTTGGCAAGTTCCAGGGTATCCAACGAGCCGTTTTTACCGGCGTCTCCTGTTTTGTCCTGGCTCTCGGCTGCGTTATTATTTCTTTGAACACCAATTTTTTTGCGGGATGTGATATCCGCCAGGGTCAGCACATAACCGGTGCCGGGAAGGACTTCTCCCCTGATTTCCACATGTTTGCCGTTTTCCAGATTATGTTCGGCGGAGAACGCAGAAAGATTGTCCGCCAGGTCGGCTTTTTTCATCCTGGCAATCATGGCGTCGGAAACGGAGTCTTTTTGATCGGAGCAAGCAGGGGCTGCGTGTTCAAGAACATCACGCAGATAGGTGGTTTCGCCGAAAATGCTTTCCGGTATTTCGAGAATATTCAGAAGCTTCCTGTTCAAGGTTTCCAAACGCAGGTTGCGGTCAAAATACGCAACCCCATGTGGCAACCCCTCGAGCAAAAACTGAATATCGCCTGCCGCTGGTGCAGCTGTTTTTTTTCTTACCGGCAATATATCACCATTCATACTATGTGCTGAATCCCTGTCTGCAATTCTGACGAGTTTAGGGGGGCAGGCTTAATTTGTGGTTAACGCAAAGCAAATAGATAAATATAAATCTATCAATCGGCATGGGGGGTAAGTCTTTTTATTTGCAAGAGAAAATACATTCTCCCCGCGGGGGGATTGTTCGACAATTCCCTTTATGCGACCATGGGCAGAATACCCTCATTTGTTGAATATCTTCGATTTTCGCGTCCCTTTGTCTGTCGGGTAACTGCCGTAAAATTTCGTCCATTGGCCGAGCCCCCGGACGGAATTATTTTGCCAGCCCGGGGACGAAATGCTAAATCGGCTTCAGACAACAGTCATATTTGATGCCGAAGGCCCGGCAGGACGTGGAAATGAACAAGGAAAGAGAAGTCAGGGAACTGGATGTATCAGGACACAAATGTCCCATTCCGGTGCTGCGTCTCCGGAAAATGCTGGAAATCAGTGCACCGTCCTCCTATATCAGGGTCAGGGCCACGGACGAGATGACCCTTCTGGATATTCCGCACTTCTGTCACCAGGCCGGCCATAAACTGGAAGAACAGAGTGAAGAGGACGGCGAATATATATATCTGGTCCGCAAATGCGGCGCACAGGGCAAATCAGGGTAGCATCAGTTATGAACATCAGCGAAGTCATCGAGACCTTTGAATTTCTGGAAGACTGGGAAGACCGCTATAAATATATCATCGACCTCGGCCGGGATCTGCCGGAACTGGATGAAGCGGAAAAGACCGAGGAAAACAGGGTGCATGGCTGTACCAGCCGGGTCTGGCTGGTGCATGGCCTGGAGAACGGCAAGGTGGTCTTTCGGGGCGAGAGCGATGCCCATATCGTCAAGGGGCTGGTGGCGCTGATGCTGATGATCTATTCAGGCAAAAGCCCGGCCGAGATCATGAAGACCAATGCCCGTGATGTTCTCAACCAGCTGGGACTTGAAAAACATCTGTCTCCCATGCGCACCAACGGCCTGTTTGCCATGGACGAGAAAATCAAATCCGTTGCCCGGGCCTATGCCGGGGTGACCTGATGGTATTTTCCGAAATTACCCCCGAGAATATCAAAACCCTGGTGGATAGCTTCTATGGCAAAATCCGCGAGGATGAGCTGCTTGGCCCCATTTTCATGGAAAAGATCGGTGACCGATGGCAGGAGCATCTGCCGAAAATGTATGCCTTCTGGGGCAATGTGATGCTGAAAACCGGCGGGTATGACGGTCGGCCCGTGCCGCCCCATGTGGGGATCAAAGGCATCAACAGGGAGATGTTTTCCCGCTGGCTCGAGCTTTTTCATGCCACAGCGCAGGAGCTGTACGAGCCGGAGCTGGCAGAGAAGTTTGTTGCCCGCAGTAATCTTATTGCGGAAAGCCTGCAAATTGCTATCTTCAGGATACTGGGCCAGGAAGGCGGGTTTGTCGCCAAGCCCTGGACCCCGGGGGACCAGAGTTAAACAACAGGGATAGAACAGCTGTCATGGCCATGGATCTAAAGGAAATTGTCTTTTTCATTCCCCATGCCAAAAAGCTTGGGCTCAGGTTTGTCGAAACCGACGGTGATGCCATGATTGTGGAAATGCCTTTCCAGGAAGCTATTGTCGCCCGCAAGGGCAGTGGAATCATTGCCAATGGCGCCGTTACCACCATGATGGATACGGCGCTAGGGGCGGCGGTGTTCAAACGTCTGGGTGAAATGAGGAAGCTGGCGACCCTGGACCTGAGGATGGACTTCCTGAGGCCCTGCCTGCCGAACCATACGGTTTATTCCCGCACCGAATGTATTCGCTTGACCCGCGAAGTGGCCTTCGCCAGGGGGGTGGCCTGGTGTGATGATCCGGAAAAACCTGTGGCCCAGTCCATGGCGGCCTTTTCCATTGCAGAGATTAGTCTGGATTCCGGAGCGGGAAAATGATTGTAGAAGATCTGAAACCCCTCCACTGCCTGGAAGAATTTGATTGTCCAATAGCTGATGGCGCCTATGGGGAATTCTTACATTTGCGCCTCAAACGGCAGGACGGCACGCTGATCACAGTGATGGATTTCGAAGAGGACCTGATCGGGGCGCCCTTCCCGCCGACTTTGCATGGCGGCACAGTGGCGGCCATGATGGAAATTGCCGCCTATTGCCAGCTTGTTTTCGACCTGGACATGGCCAAGAGCCCTAAAACAGTGGATATGAGCATAGACTATCTGAGAAGCGGCAAACCGCAGGATGTTTTTGCCCGGGCGGAAGTCGTGCGTATGGGACGCCGTTTTGCCAATCTGCATGTGGTCGCCTGGCAGGAAGACCACGATAAACCCATCGCCAAGGCCCATCTGCATTTCCTGATTATCGACGAAATCTGAACCGAAAGGGAATCCCCTCCCGCCGGGGCAGGAGGGGAAGTGTTATTTTTTGGCCATCAGGTCCAGCAAGGCATAAACTGTCGCCTCAACGCCTTTGGTGATGGCCGGTTCCGGAGAAATCCTGAACAGCGGCGAATGATGGCTTGGAACCGCCGGACCACCCGTCTTCGCTGCCTCCAGGGTCTCTTTCGGAGTGCCGCCAATGGCGAAATAAACACTTTTGATGGCCGGGTCGGTGGTGAAGAAGGGGAAGTCCTCTGCTCCCATACCTTTGGTCGGGATGTCTACAACGGCATCTTTACCCATTTTTTCGCTCCAGACCATTTTCAGGCGCTTGGTCGTGGCAGCGTCATTGACTGTTGGCGGGGTGCTTTCCTTGGAATAGATGACTTCCGGCAACTTGTCTTCCGGCAGGCCTGCCGCCCGGCCGATGTTAACGGCGATTCTTTTGATGCCGTCGAGAAGGATTTTCCGGGTTTCCGGGCTCGTATTCCGCACGGTGAGCTGGAGATGGGCCCGGTCCGAAATGATATTATGTTTGGTGCCGGCATGGAAAGAGCCGACGGTTACCACTCCCGGCCAGCGGGGCGGCAGTTCACGGGAAACCAGGGTCTGCAGGGCGACCACAATCTGGCTGCCGATCAGGACCGGATCCTTGCCGGCATGGGGATAGGCCCCGTGAGATCCAATGCCGTGGACAATAATATCGACGCTGTCGGACCCGGCATAGGGTGAGTTTTCAGAAACATTGATGATTCCCGCTTCATCGTTGGATGACACGTGGAAAGCCAGGGCGTAGTCCGGTTTGCCGAAACGCTTCCAGAGGTTGTCCTTCATCATGGCCTTGGCGCCCATGATCCGTTCCTCGGCCGGCTGACCGATCAGCATCAGGGTGCCGGACCACTGGTCCTTCATGGCGTTCATGCGCCGGGCGGTGCCGACAAGGCTGGTGATATGCACGTCGTGTCCGCAGGCATGCATCACAGGCACCATATTGCCGGTGATTGGATCTTTCTGTTTTGCTTTCGACGCGTAGGACAGGCCGGACTTCTCTTCCACCGGCAGGCCATCCATGTCCGCGCGCATCATGACCAGCGGGCCATCCCCGTTTTTCATGATGGCGACAATGCCCGTGCCGCCGACCCCTTCGGTCACCTCGAAGCCCTCGGCCCGCAATTCTTTCGCAATCCGGGCGGCGGTCTTGGTTTCTATCAGACTCAGTTCCGGATTCTGGTGGAAGTGGATGAAAAGATCTTTCAGATGTTTGTCGTAATCCTTCGCAACGGCGCTGGCCAGATCATCGCCCGCAAAGGCGGTGGAGGAGGCCATCAGGATCATGCCGAAAAACAAGGCAGCGGTTTTTTTCATTGGATATCCCCGTAGTATTGTTTTTTAAATCAGACTTACTGCTGACACCGACTGTATCAGATCAGGAGGGGAGTTCAAACAAAACCTCATCCGCGTTTCATGAACCGACCAGGCGTTCCCGGTAAAAAAAATGCAGGGGAAAAAACCCTGAAATTTCAGCATCATTTGGGTCAGTTCGGAGACAAAAACAGGGGCAATTTTAGATACAAATTTATATATCAATGTTTTGTTTATAAATAGCTTATAACCTAGGTATACCGTAGTTTTCAGGGCTGATAATGACACAAGAAAAGACCAGTTCAATCATATATCCGATCCTTGGCTCCCTAACCTTGACCCTGCTGGTTGCCGGGATGGTGTTTATTGCTCCCA
Source organism: Emcibacter sp. (assembly GCF_048269205.1). GTDB lineage: Bacteria > Pseudomonadota > Alphaproteobacteria > Sphingomonadales > Emcibacteraceae > Emcibacter. Next base: position 362,621 of record NZ_JBLXJC010000001.1, read on the forward strand.
AATATGCGCCGATCACCGGTGTGGGGGCGATTGTTCTGCTTGGCGTTTTCCTGTTCCATCTTTATAGCAAAAACAACTCCCTGGAGGAGCGGCTGGAAGAGGCGACCCTGGATCTTCAGGCAAGCCGTGATGCCCTGGCAGCGGAAAAATCCGCCATGCAGAAGATTGCGGCGGAAAATATCGGCCTGGCTGAAGACAACTTTCTTGCCCGCGAAGAGGCGGAAGCCAACAACCGGGTTGTGTCGGCAATAATGGAAAATATGCCACAGGCGGTCTGTGCTGTTGCCGCCGACGGGACGCTTCTGAAGTGGAACAAGAAATTTGAACCCTTGTTCAGTATGCCTGAGGGGACGGCGCGGGTAGGCATTGCCTTCAGCGAGGTCACTGCTGACCTGGACAAAGCGCGCTTACGGCTTCTCGAAAGCGGCGACGAGGCTGAGTCCGCAGTGCCGGAAAACTGCGCCGAGTATGACCTGCCACAGAATGTCATACATTATGAACGCGATATGCAGGATGGCCGCACCCTCGAGGTTCTGCGTACACCTATGCCTGACGGCGGTTTCATTGCCACCTATACCGATATTTCCGAGCGCAAGAAGTCGGAGCGTGTGATCCGGCATATGGCTCATTATGATTCCCTGACCGGGCTTGCCAATCGTGTCAGGTTTACCGAAAAACTGGAAGCCCTTCTGCATCAGAACCGGCAGACCGGCGGACGCTTCGCCGTGGTCATGATCGATCTGGACAAATTCAAACATGTCAACGACACCTACGGGCACCCCATGGGCGACAGCCTTCTGGTGGAAGTCGCGGGAATATTTGCCTCCAATATTCGCAGCCACGACATTGCCGCCCGTCTGGGGGGCGATGAATTCGCCCTTTTGCTGGGCGGTATCAAGCATGTGGACGAAATCATGATTCCCCTGAACCGTATTATGGAAAAGATTGGCCAGCCGCTTACGGTGGACGACCAGGTGCTTAATGTGGGTTCAAGTATGGGGGTCGCCCTGTATCCGCTTCATGCCCGGTCTTCCGAGGACCTTGTCAAGGTCGCGGATGAAGCGCTTTACGCCGCCAAAAAAGCGGGCAGAGGACGAATTATGCTGGCCTCCGCGCCCGGCGCCTCTGTCCCTGCGGATATGCGTGCTGCCGGGAAAGGTAACTAATTTACTCTTCCGGTGCGGCAAAATACCGCCGAGTGCCGGCTTTTTAGTTTTTGTTGAATGCCTTGCCGTGAAGCCGCCCTTCCGGATGTGGGATGGTTTCGGTGATCTCCGGAATGGAAAATTCAAATACCATGCGATCCTTTTTACGGATAGCCCAGAGGCGACGTTCCGATGACGATCGGTCCCAGGCGATGCCCTGACCTTCCATATTGGGCACTTTTACCGTGGCGGCCCAGTGAAGAACTGATCCGGCACGGGGGAGTTCCATGACATAGAGTTCCCCATGGTCATGTCCGGTAAGGTAAAGATATCCGTCGGGCCCCCAGGAGCCTCCACTATTGCTCATGGGGCGCATGCGTTGCAGAATTTTTTCGGGAAGAGTCCAGGACTGAAGAATGTTAAAATTATTGTCCATTTTGACGATCTGGGTATTCAGGGTTTCTCCATAAGGCGCGGTCTGACCTTTTGGAACCCTGTCATAATTTGCGAAAGCGCCCCACCAGAAGCCCTTGTGTCGGTCAAGCCATGTGAAAGACCCGCGATTGATTCCGAAACTGTGGGTGCCGATGTGAGCCATGGTCCCTGCATCCCAAATTTCCACGGAACTTGTCATCGGCCTCTGGCCATAATTGGAATGGGCGGCATAGAGCCTGCCGTCAAGCTCCATCATGCTGTCCAGATGAACAAGCGGAGCTCCTTCCTGTTCGCCGTCCCATTGCAGCAGGGGCCGGCCGGTTTTCCTGTCATGTTTGGTAATACGGAAATTGTTGGTGGCATAGAAATAATTTTCATCCACGGCTATTCCCTGGCGGGCATCGAATGTTTCTGTGCTCTTCAGCAGGACTGCCTGATATAGGGGTTTTTCACCAGCAACGGCGCAGGCAAGCGAAGCCGTCAGGAAGGCAGTAACAAAGGCAATTTTCGTGAACATTTATTTCTCCGGCGAAAGGGTGGAAAACTGAATAATCCTCCCGCTTGATCATATCTAGCTTCTGAAAATGGCAGTTTTTTTACAGGCTGACGCTGGCGCCCAGGCAGAAGTAGCGTCCGATATATTCAAAATCAGCAAATCAGGTTCGGGTTTGGCGAACGCCTGCAGCTCTATTTTTCCGATTTCTGTTTAAACATGGCGCAGGGATCTTCCCGTTCTGCCGCCTTTGTAAAAATCACAAAATCAAAAGGCAGCCCATCAAGGTCATAAATTCGGGCATAGTCTGAGGGCTTTTGCAGCTCTTTCCTGATTTCCAGCATGCCGACGCTCGCAACGCTATCGGCCCCGCGTTTCAACAGAAAGTAGGGAACGGCCATATCGTTTCTGACATGTCCGTTGCCGGCAATCAGAATCGCTTGTCCATCGAGGCTCTTCAGGCTTTGCTCCATAAGGCTCTGGCTCATGGAAGCATCGCGGAGCCGTTGGATCAGACTGAAGGCAGGGAGGATATTTTCGGGCAGGGCGTTACAGTGACCTTCCCTGATTTCCCGGCGACTTCTCTGCTCCAGATTGTCCGGCCATTCAATGTCCAGCCAGGGGGAGAGAATTTCCCTGAGGTCCGGGCTAAGGCCGGCAAGCCCCTGTTTATGAACGGCCCCCACATCGTGGCGGGACAGGCCACCGGCACCGAGCGGCAGATTCTTCAGCATGGCGATGTCAAACAAAGGCTTGTACCAGTCCCAGTTCGGCCAGCCGCTGTTTTTCCAGTCCAGCAGTATTTCCAGGCCGGTGGCATCGTGCCGCACGGATTCTGTATCGGGGCCGGGGGTTTGGAAGCGGCCCCGGAAAATGGCAAAGGCGTTCTGTTTACTTCGGTCTACCATTTCAAAAACCACGGCCCGCGCCTGTCCGCTGCCGATCAGTCTTTCAAGCAACTTGGCCTGCCGGTCGTGATGGGATTTGTTGTCATGAACCTCGCCCAGCAGCACAAATCGCATCTTTTTCAGGTGGTTCAGAAGCTGTTTTTCCGCTATGAAAGCCTGTTGCTTCGTGTCCCAGATTTTTCCTTCCAGGTTTTCCCCGAAGGCAAGGCTTGCGAATAAAGAAAAATACAGGGCAATGATACAGGAAAATCTCATGTTGGGCCGATCTCTGTTATACTTGTGATGGTAAGAGTTCGGGGCAAGCTTTGCGGATTGATCCCGGCAAGTCAACTGTCTTGCCCCGGGGAGAAGGATAACGTATCTTCAAGATATATAGAAGGATGATGTCATGACCGAAACCAATTATCAAATTTTGCTGAAGTCGAGACCTGTAGGCTGGGTCAGCGAGGAAAATTTTGAGTATGCTGCCGGGGAGATGCCGGCCCCGGGACCGGGGGAAATTCTGGTCCGCAACAAGTTTATGTCCCTTGATCCTTATATGCGCGGTCGCATGAATGAAGGCAAGTCCTACGTGCCGCCTTTCGCGGTTGGCGAAGTGCTTGAAGCCGGGGTTGTAGGCGAGGTCATCGTCTCCAACAATGATGATTATGCTGTTGGTGATCATGTGACCGGGCGGCTTGGCTGGGAAAATTATTCAAAGTCTGATGGCCAGGGATTGATGAAGGTGGACCCGGATCTGGCGCCGCTATCCTGGTATCTTGGGATTCTTGGCATGCCCGGGATGACCGCCTATGTAGGGCTGATGTCCATCGGTCAGCCGAAGGAGGGGGAAACCCTGTTTGTATCCGCTGCCTCCGGGGCTGTGGGCAGTGTGGTTGGCCAGCTCGGCAAAATCATGGGGCTCAGGGTTGTCGGTTGTGCCGGTGAGGATTCCAAGGTCGCCTGGCTGACCGATGAGCTGGGTTTTGATGCGGCCTTCAACTACAAGACCTGCGGTCCGGTATATAAAAAACTGCGGGAGCTGTGCCCTGAAGGAATCGATATTAATTTTGAGAATGTAGGCGGTGAAATTCTTGAAGCGGCGTTATGGCAAATGAATGATTTCGGCCGGATAATCATGTGCGGGTTGATCTCGGCTTATAATGACAAGGAACCGGCGCCCGGTCCCCGCGGCATGGCGCTGATTGTTCAGCGGCGCTTGAAAATGCAGGGTTTCATTGTGTTTGATCATCAGGATCTGTGCCGGGAATATATGGCCAAAGCCGCCGGTTGGGTCAAGGAAGGTAAACTCAAGTACCGTGAGACCATTACCGATGGGCTCGAGAATGCCCCCAGGGCCTTCATCGGCCTGCTCAAGGGGGAGAATTTCGGCAAACAGATTGTCAAGCTGGACTGACGCAGGGATTATCTCGGCGGTCCCACATCTTCGTTGGCGGGGGGCAGAAGGTCCCTGTCGTTCACGGGACATCTGGGAAAGCGGGCATCGGTAACGGTGCCGTCCGGACAGCTGTAGCTGCAGTTACTGGATCCAGAACAGATGTTGCGGGCCGTATTCTCACCGGCTTCCCGGCTGCAGGCCGCCAGTGAAAAAAGAAATAAAATTAATAAAGTGCGGTGAAGCATCCCTCTTTCTCCCTTTCGGAGGAAGTATAAGTATGAATGGGGCCAAAAAAGGGCCCGGTGATTGACTTGTGTCATGGGAAGATATCTAATGTCGCTTAATGTGCAGGTGCACAATAAAAAGGGCAGGAGAAATCTCCCATGAGCGGTTCGCTTCTCAGGAATCTGGTCATATTCGTTATTATTCTGGCTGCTGTAGTTGGCGGGGTTCGCTGGTGGCAGGCGAGAAATAGCGAGAGTTTTTCCGATTTTGCCTCCGGGAACGGTCGAATCGAAGCGGACCAGGTGGATGTGGCGACCAAATACGGCGGGCGTATTGTCGCCATCTATGCCAATGAGGGCGATCTGGTGCAGCCTGGCCAGGTTCTTGCAGTTATGGATACGGCTGAAGAGGAAGCCCTTCTGGAAGAGGCCAGGGCCGCCATCGCCCAGGCGGAGCAGACCGTCCACGAAGTGGAAGCCACCATCGTTCAGCGGGAAAGTGAACTGAAGTTTGCCGAGCAGGAACTGGAACGTACAAAGACTCTTGTTGCCAAGGGCCATGTGTCCCAGCAACAGGCGGACCAGAAAATCAGTGCCCGGGATATTGCCGTTGCAGCGCTGAGTGCCGCCCGGGCGCGTTTCAAGACTACGGAACAGGCGGTAGCCTCGGCCAGGGCGGAAGTGAAGAGGGTCAAAATCCAGATTGATGAGGCCACGCTGAAATCGCCGGTGCATGGTCGGGTACTCTACAGGCTGGCAGAAAATGGAGAGGTTCTGGGGGCGGGCGGCAAGGTGCTGACCCTGATTGATCTGAGCGATATCTATATGACTATTTTCCTGCCGTCGGTTGAGGCCGCCAGAATCCGTTTCGGCGCCGAAGCCCGCATCAGGATTGATGCAGCGCCCGGCCGGGTTATTCCCGCGGTCGTGACTTTTGTTTCCCCCGAAGCCCAGTTTACGCCGAAACAGGTTGAAACCCGTGACGAACGGGAGAAGCTCATGTTCCGGGTCAAGGTGACCATTCCCAGCGAACTCGTGATGAAAAATATTGAACGGGTCAAGACCGGTGTCAGGGGACAGGCCTTTGTCCAGTTGAACAAGGAGACGCCCTGGCCCGACGAGTTGCAGATTAACCTGACCCAGCCTGAAGGATAGCGGTGTGGCCGTGCCACCGGAAAAATATGTCGCCGAACTTACCGGTGTGAGCCACCGGTACGGCAAAAAATATGCTCTCCGGGATGTTGCTCTTTCCCTGCCGGCCGGCTGCATGGTGGGGCTGATCGGTCCCGACGGGGTTGGGAAGTCCACTCTTATGGGGCTTGTCTCCGGTGCCCGCAAACTTCAGGAGGGTGAGGTCACTGTGCTGGGCGGCGATATGACGTCAGAAAAACACCGCGACAGTGTCTATCCCCACATCGCCTATATGCCCCAGGGTCTGGGCAAGAACCTCTATATGGACCTGAGCATTCATGAAAACCTGCAGTTTTTCGCCCGGCTGTTCGGCCTGACCCGCCAGGACAGGAAAAGCCGCATTGATCGTCTGCTGCGGGCTACCGGGCTTCTGCCGTTCAAGCGGCGTCCGGCGGGGAAACTGTCCGGCGGCATGAAGCAAAAGCTGGGCCTGTGCTGCGCCCTTGTTCACGACCCCGACCTGTTGATCCTGGATGAACCGACCACCGGTGTTGATCCGCTCAGCCGGCAGCAGTTCTGGAGCCTGATTGATGAAATCCGGGCGGCCAGTCCGCAAATGAGCGTACTGGTTTCCACCGCCTATATGGATGAGGCGGACCGGTTTGACTGGCTGGTGGCGATGAACGACGGGCAGGTGCTGGCTACCGGGACCCCGACCGAATTGAGGCAGCAAACCGGATGCGATACGCTGGAGGAGGCGTTTGTACGCCTCTTGCCGGGCCAGGAAACGGGCGGACGGCTGGAGATTCCGCCTTTGAAAACGGCGGACGGGGGAATTGCCATTGAAGCGCGGAACCTGACTCGCCGCTTCGGGAATTTTACAGCCGTTGACGATGTCAGTTTCGAGATCCAGCGGGGGGAGATATTCGGATTTCTCGGCTCCAACGGCTGCGGCAAGACCACCACCATGAAGATGCTGACCGGGCTTCTGCCGGCATCGGAGGGTGAGGCATTCCTGTTAGGCGGCCGGGTGAATGGCGGAGATATGAAAACCCGGCGGCGTGTCGGCTATATGTCGCAGTCCTTTTCCCTTTACGGGGAACTGACCGTGCGCCAGAATCTGATGTTGCACGGGCGGTTGTTTGATTTGACGGATCGGGAAATCAGGGAGCGGATAAAGGATCTGGTTTCCCGGTTTTCTCTGGAAAAACACCTGGACGACCTTGCCGAATCCCTGCCGCTTGGCGTACGCCAGCGTCTGTCCCTGGCGGTGGCGGTCATTCACGAGCCGGAAATGCTGATCCTGGATGAACCCACCTCCGGGGTTGATCCGGTGGCCAGGGACGAATTCTGGAAGCTTCTGATCGACCTGTCCCGAAATCGCAATGTGACCATCTTCATTTCCACCCATTTCATGAACGAGGCCCTGCGTTGTGACCGGGTATCCCTGATGCACGACGGCAGGGTGCTGGCGTGTGATACGCCCGACAAGTTGATGCAGGCGAAGAATACCGGGGATTTCGAGGAAGCCTTCATCGAATATATCCGTGAAACTGTGGGCGAAGAGGCATACGAAGCCGAGGAAATTGCTGCCGTGAAAGCGCCGGCAGAACCCGCACTGCGGAAGAAACAGGGCTTTTTCCGACTATCGCGTCTGTTGACCTATAGCTACCGGGAATATCTGGAGATTATACGTGATCCGATCCGGCTGGCCTTTGCCTTTGTCGGTACGGCTCTTCTCTATATTGTGTTCGGCTATGGTATTTCCGCCGACGTGACAAACCTGCGCTATGTGGCACTGGATCTGGACAATTCTCCCGAGAGCCGTTCCTATGTGGAACATTTTCGCGGTTCCCGTTACTTCCGTGAAGTGGGCAGGATCTACAGTCCACAGGAAGCGGAATCAATGTTGCAGGGCAACAAGGCGTCGCTGGTGGTGGAAATCCCGCCCGGTTTCGGACGAGATATCCATCAGGGCAAAAAGCCCGAGGTGGCGGCTTGGATTGACGGAGCCATGCCGGACCAGGCGGAAACCATCAAGGGGTATGTCCAGGGCCTGCACCGGGCTTATCTGGATGACTATAGTCGCCGGACAACGGGAGAGCCGCTGCAGCAGCTCCCGGTGGATATCGTTATCCGCTATAGTTATAACCCGACGTTCGAAAGCATATATGCCATGGTTCCGGCCATACCCACCATCCTGTTGTTCATGGTTCCGGCGATTCTGATGGCCGTCAGTATTGTCCGGGAAAAGGAACTGGGCAGCATCAATAATTTTTATGTGACACCGGTAACCCGGCTTGAATTTCTGCTTGGCAAGCAGCTGCCCTATATTATTATATTTTACATCAATACTCTTCTGTTGCTGATGATGGCAATATTCCTGTTTGGTGTCCCGATCAAGGGCAGCATCACCGCCTATCTGATCGGCAGTCTGCTCTATGTAACCGTGACGACCGGGTTTGGCCTGATGATTTCCGCCTTTACCCGCAGCCAGATCGCCGCCATTTTCGCCACCGCGATTCTGGCGATCATGCCGACAATCCAGTTTTCCGGCCTGACGCAACCTGTTTCCACCCTTGAGGGACGGGCAGAACTTATGGGGAATCTCTGGCCGGCGGGCAAATTCCTGCATCTCGGGGTCGGGGCTTTTACCAAGGCCCTTTCCCTGGAGGCCCTGATACCGGATCTGGTTCGTTTGTCGATTTATATACCGGTGTTTCTGTTCCTTGCTGTGGTAGCCATGAGAAAGCAGGAGAAATAGCATGAACAGGCTTCGGCATATCTTCTGGCTCGGCATCAAGGAACTGTTCAGTCTGAAGCGGGACATTGTGCTGCTGATTCTGGTCATTTATTCCTTCACCCTGGCCATCTATGTGGAGGCGACGGGGATCACCGGCCAGGTACATAATGCCTCCGTCGCGGTAGTGGACGAGGACCAGTCCCGTCTGTCCAAACAAATCATGGATGCAGTGCCTAAACCATATTTTCGGGATCCGGTCCTGATCAGTGCGCCGGAGGCCCTGAAGGGAATGGATGACGGCCATTATATGTTTGTGCTCTATATTCCAAAGGGCTTCGAAGAGGATATGCTGGCCGGACGGAAACCGGAAATCCTGGTGGATGTGGATGCCACGGCGGTAAACCAGGCCGGCAAGGGGGCAGGGTATCTGCAGGAGCTGATCAATGCCGAGGTGGCAAATTTTGTTCTTGGCACATCGGAGGGGGTTGAGCCGCCGGTCAAGCTGGTCAGTCATATGGCCTTTAACCCCAACGCCGTTTCCATGTGGTTTACCAGTCTGGCGTCGGTCATTGACAAGGTGGTGATGCTGACTGTTATCCTGACCGGCGCGGCCCTGATCCGGGAGCGGGAGCACGGCACCATCGAGCATCTGATGGTCATGCCGCTTACCCCCTGGGAAATCGTCCTGTCCAAGGTCTGGGCCAACGGTCTGGTGATCCTGCTTGGTGTGACCTTTGCCATTCTGCTGGTGATCCGGGAAGTTCTCTCGGTGCCCGTGGCGGGGTCGGTGCCCCTTTATCTGGCCGGCACCACAATTTTCCTGTTTTTTGCCACGGCCTTCGGCGTGTTCATCGGGACCATCGTGCGCAGCATGCCCCAGCTTGGCCTTCTGACCATTCTGGTGATTTTGCCGATGATGTTGCTGTCCGGCGGCAAGACGCCGGTGGAAAACCAGCCCGACTGGATGCAGACTATCACCTTTTTCCTGCCATCGCGGCATTATGTCAGCTTTTCCCAGTCCATATTGCTTCGGGATGCCGGAATCGAGGTGGTCTGGCCCCAGTTCCTGATCGTGGGGGTCATGGGGTTATTCTTCTTCGGTCTCAGCCTGATCCTTTTCCGCCGCAGCATGGATGTGGGGAAATAGCGTCAGATGACCTGCCCGCAGGCATGACCCGAGGCCCAGGCCCACTGGAAATTATAGCCGCCCAGATGGCCGGTTACATCCACCACTTCGCCGATGAAATAAAGCCCGGGGACCTTTTGGGCTTCGAAGGTTTTTGACGACAATTCATCCGTGTCCACACCGCCGACGGTCACTTCTGCTGTCCGGTAACCTTCCGTGCCATTGGGCAGGATCTGCCAGTCGTTGATCATGGCGGCCACCAGGTGCAGTTTTTTATGGCTCAGGTCGGCCAGTCGCCCCTCGATACCGGTTTCTTCACCGATAAACTGGGCCAGGCGTCGCGGCAGGTGTTCCGCCAGAAGAGTTACAAGTTCCTGCTTTGGCGAATGGTCCTTGGCGGCTTTTAGCAAGGCAAACATGTCCTGATCGGGCAGCATATTGATCCGGACAGGCTCTCCCTCCCGCCAGTAGCTGGAAATCTGCAGGATGGCGGGACCGCTGAGCCCCCGGTGGGTGAACAGCAGGGCCTCGCGGAATTTCACCTTGCCGAATTTGACCTCGGCCTCAACCGATACGCCGGAAAGGGCAGAGAGTTTTTCCTTGATCGGGCCGGAAAAGGTGAGCGGCACCAGCCCGGCCCGGGGGTCAATGACATGCAAGCCGAACTGACGGGCGATTTTATAGCCGAAGGAGCTCGCTCCCATTTTCGGAATCGACGGTCCGCCACAGGCGATCACCAGTTTGTGGCAGGCATAGGGACCGCGCGAGGTGGTGAGCCGGAACAGCTCTGCATCCTTGTTGATCTCTTCGACCTCGGTGCTTGTGACAATGGCGACACCATTCTGTTCGCATTCCCGGAGCAGCATATTGATGATGTCTTTGGCGCTGTTGTCGCAAAAGAGCTGGCCCAGGGTCTTTTCATGCCACTTGATCTGATAGCGGTCGACCAGATCGATAAAGTCCTGCGGACAGTATCGTTTCAGGGCAGAGACACAAAAACGGGGATTTTGAGAGAGGTAATTTTCCGGTGCGGCATGGATATTGGTGAAATTGCAGCGTCCGCCGCCGGAAATGCGGATTTTTTCAGCAGGTTTGGCGGCATGGTCCAGAACCAGTACCCGCCGTCCTCTTTTTCCTGCTTCTATGGCGCACATGAGGCCGGCAGCGCCGGCCCCAATGATGATGATATCAAAAGGCTCAGGCTGCACGCCGTTTCGGGCCGCCTGACGGTTTTCTGGATTTGACGAACTTGTTTTTACCATTGGCGTTCGAATTCTTGTTGGGGCCGCCGGACTTGCCTTCCGGCTTTACGCGGCGGCTCTCGCCCAGCGCATTTTTCGGGCCCCGGGGTTTTCTGGCTCTGGAGAATTTCTGGCCCGGTTTTCCACCTGGTTTTCCAGAAGACCGGCCACGTCCCTTGTATCCGCGTCCGCCTTTTTCTTCTTTTACATCTACATGGAATTGATGTTCATCGTCCACTTCGATTTTCTGATCAATTTGCCGTTCAATCTGGCGCAGCAGACCCTTGTCCCGGCCATCGCAGAAGGAAATCGCCTGGCCGCTTTCGCCGTTACGACCGGTCCGGCCCACGCGGTGCACATAGTTTTCCGGCTCCATCGGCAGGTCATAGTTGATCACCATATCGATGCCCGGCACGTCAATGCCGCGGGCAGCCACGTCGGTGGCCACCAGATAGCGCAGGGAACCGTTGCGGAACCGGCGCAGAATCTTTTCCCGCATGGACTGGTGCTTGTCGCCATGGATTGAGGCAACGGTGCAATCATTGGAAGACAGTGCGCGCGCCAGGTTGTCAGCGCCGGCTTTGGTCTTGGCAAAGATAATGGCCTGACCCGGGTTTTCCTTGTCCAGCACGTCGTTCAGCAGCGCCCGTTTATTCTTGCCGTCCAGGAACATCACCTTGTGGCTGATGGTCTCGGCCACGGCCGTTTCCTGCGGCATCTCCACATAGGCGGGGTTGCGCAGGATTTGTGACGCCAGTTTCCTGACGTTGGCAGTCATGGTGGCGGAGAAAAGCACGGTCTGATGGTTTTCCGGCAGGCTTGCCGCAATGTCTTTCACGTCATGGATGAAGCCCATGTCGAGCATCCGGTCCGCTTCGTCCAGGATGAAGATGTCAATTTCGTCAAATTTGATGCTGCCGCGTTTCTTATGATCCAGCAGACGGCCGGGTGTGGCCACCAGCACATCAATACCCTGGCGCAGCAGGCCGATCTGTTTACCCATCGGGGCACCACCGAAAATGGCTGTCTGTTTCAGGCCAAGGCCCTTATTGAAGGGAAAAATGCTGTCGGCGATCTGCTTGGCCAGTTCCCGTGTCGGGGCCAGGATCAGGGCGCGGGGGGTATTGGGTGTACGCCTGCCGGCAGTTTCGCTGAGCCGTTGCAGCATGGGCAGGCCGAAAGCTGCGGTCTTGCCGCCGCCAGTCTGGGCCAGGCCGATCATGTCCCGGCCTTCAAGAAGAAGCGGGATGGCGCTTTCCTGGATAGGGGTCGGGCTTTCGAAACCTTCTTTTTGGATGTTTTTCAGCAAAGGGCCTTCAAGGCCCAGATCGGCAAATGCCGACGTGGTCATTTCAGTCACGGATATTCCTTTCGCGTGCGTTATGCCGGACTTCCGGCTCTGTTCCGCGATGATACCCAATAACTTTATGACTGGTCTGGCAGGCCTGACCTGCTTTCACGGCGGATGTTCAAAAGCCGTGCATCCTTGGCACGGCGTTACGGCCTCATATGAGCGCTGCAGTGCACAATGTCAAGCTAAATCGGTTCATCCCTGAATATGCAGCTTTTATAATACTTGTCTCCAGCCGCTTTTTAAGGAACAATCCCCTGTTGCAAGGGGAAGTGGATGAAACGTGAAGAATTTGATGATTTTTGCGCCACGCTGAAGGCTACCGATAATGTGGTCCAGTGGGGCAATAGTTCGGTGTGGAAAGTGGGCGGAAAGATATTCGCCATCTGCTCTATCTGGGGTGAGGGCGAGGAACAGAAGATCAGCTTTAAATGTTCCGATCTGGCGTACGAGGTTCTCTGTGAACGGGAGGGCATCATTCCTGCCCCCTATCTCGCAAGGGCCAAATGGGTGCAGCTTATCTCGCCCAACGCCATGACGGATGAGGATATCCGGCTGCATATCACTGATGCCCACGACATCATTGCCGGCAAATTGACAAAGGCCCAGCGTACCGAGCTGGGCCTTTGAGGTAATTTCCGGGATCAGCCTTTGCGGGCACTAATCCAGTCGTTGACGATATCTTCCAGAACGGAAAGCGGCACAGCGCCGTGACGCAGGATTTCGTCATGGAAGGCCCTGAGGTCGAAATCCGTGCCCAGTTCCTTCTCCGCCTTTGCCCGAAGCTCCCTGATTTTCAGTTCACCGGTCTTATAAGCCAGCGCCTGTCCGGGCCAGGTGATATAGCGATCCACCTCGGCAGTGATGTTATGCAGGCTGAGGGCGGAATTTTCGGCCATGAAATCGATGGCCTGCTGGCGGGTCCAGCCCATATAATGCATGCCGGTATCCACCACCAGGCGAAGCGCCCGCCACATTTCATAACTCAGGCGGCCGAAGTTGCTGTAGGGGTCTTCATAAAAACCCACTTCCAGGCCAAGCCGTTCCGCATAAAGGCCCCAGCCTTCTACAAAGACCGTATAACCGCCATAGCGGCGGAAATTGGGCAGGTCGGTTTCACTGGCGAGTGCTATTTGCAGGTGATGGCCCGGCACCGCTTCATGAAGGGTCAGGGATTCCATGGTGTAAAGCGGCCGACTGTCCAGCTTGGTGGTGTTAATGAAATAATATCCGGCCCGGCTGCCGTCCGGCGCCCCCGGCATATAATAGGCAACGGTGGTTTTCTCCGCGATGTCCGCCGGGACAACAGCAATGCCGTAGGGCTGGCGCGGCAGGCGGCCGAACAGTTTGGGCAGTTCCCCGTCCATTTTTTTGGCGATGGTGCTGACCTTGTCAACCAGTTCCTCAGGTGTCTTGGGATAGAACTGGGGATCGGTGCGCAGGAACTGGATGAACTCCTGAAGGCCACCGTCAAACTCGACTTCCCTGATGATTTCCATCATTTCGCCGCGGATGCGTTTCACTTCGCTCATGCCCCGGTCATGCACCTGCTGCGGGGTCATGTCGGTGGTGGTGAACTGGCGCACCCGATGTTCGTAATAGGCCTTTCCGTCGGGCCAGTGCAGGGCGCCCACCTTCTTCATGCAGTTGGGGGCGTAGTCTTTGGTATAAAGCTCGTAGAAGGCCTGGAAGGCGGGCACAACCCCGTCCATAATGGCTTTCTTGGCTTCGGTCCTGAGCTCGGCCTGGGTGGCGGCCGGGATGATGTCCGGCATTTTCACGAAGGGCGCATAGAGGGCGCTTTTGCCGGCATCCTTGACGATATGGCTGGAAATGGAGGTCTCATAACCTTCCATGGAGGCACAGGCATGGATAAAGCCCTGTTTGATGGCCTCGCGCATCACCTCCATATTTTCCGTGTTCAGCCGCGGATAATCCCGAAGCCGGGAGATATAGTCCCGGTAGTCCTGTTCTTTCGAGAAGCTGATCAGGCTCGGCAACCGGGCGAAATTCATATGCCAGCCGCCCCGGTTGGTGATGTTGAACAGATAGCTCTTGAAACTGAACGCCTCCAGCTCCCGTTCCACCTCGGTGCGGAAAAGCTTGTAGTTGATCCGGTCCTCGTCACTCAGCTTTTTCACATTGATCTTGTCGAGCCGGGCGAGGACCTTCTTTTCATACTCCGCCCGGCGCTCATGATCTTTGATCGAGGCGGTGCCGAGACGGTCATTATATCGTTTGTCGCCCAGGTCACTGGCGAAAGTGGGATACTCCTTTAAGGTAAATTCCCAGCTGTCATCCAGGATCTTGTGAAAGTCCTTTGTTGTATCGGCGGCGGCGGGCAGGGCCAAAGCCCCCGCAAGCAGCAGCACGGCAAATGTCGTTTTCAGTCTCATGTTTATCCCCTTTATTATTTGGTCTGGTTTTTGATCCATTCGTCAACGGTTTCCTCAAGCATGCTGAGCGGCAGGGAGCCGTCGCCGAGGATCACGTCATGGAAGGCGCGGATATCGAATTTTTCGCCCAGCTTTTTCTCTGCCCGCTGGCGCAGTTCAAGGAGTTTCAGTTCCCCAACCTTGTAGGACAGCGCCTGGCCCGGCCAGGAAATATAGCGGTCGATCTGTCCGGCGGCCTCGGCTTCGGAAAGGCCGGTATTATCGACCAGCAAATCAATCGCCTTCTGGCGCTCCCAGCCCATGGCATGCAGTCCGGTATCCACCACAAGCCTATAGGCGCGCCAGATTTCATTGCTGAGGCGGCCAAAGTCGGCGTAAGGGTCGTCATACATGCCGGCTTCCAGGCCCAGCTTTTCCGAATAAAGCCCCCAGCCTTCGGTATAGGCGTTGTGGTTCAGGGTGCGGCGGAAGGCGGGTACCTCTGATTCCATGGCAAGGGCGTTCTGAAGGTGATGGCCGGGCACCCCTTCATGCAGGCTCAGCGCCACCAGGCTGAAGAGCGGCTGATCCCGCAGGGACTTCACGCTCAGGAAATAGGTGCCGGGGGTGCGGTTGTCCGGTGGCGGCATATAGAAGGTGCCGCGGTTCTTTGTCGCCTTTACGGTGAAGGTATTGCGCGGCAGGGTGCCGAACAGATAGGGAAGTTCGCCGTACATCTTCATGTTGATATAGGCGGTTTTCTCCATCAGATCCTGCTCGTCAGTCGCATAAAAACGGTCGTCGGTACGCAGGAATTCCAGGAATTCCTTATAGCTGCCTTTGAAACCGACCTTCTTGATGATGGCGTCCATCTCCGCCCGGATGCGTTTCACTTCGCTAAGCCCAAGGTCATGGATCTCTTGTGCTGTCATGTCGGTGGTGGTGAAGAAGCGGATCGCCCAGGCGTAATAGTCCGCCCCGCCCGGAAGGGACGAAATGCCCGCTTCCTTGCGGCAGTTGGGCATATAGTCCTTTGTCCAGAACTCATAGAATTCCCGGTAAGCGGGGGTCACTTTTTCTGTGATCAGCTTTTTCGCCTGTGCCGCCATTTCCTTTTTCAGCTTGTCCGGAAAGGTGGCCGGAAACTTTTTAAACGGCACGAACAGAGGGCTGTCTTCAGCCCTGTCCGTAATATAGGTGCTGATGTTCTTGTGATAGTTTTGGAAACTTTCGCAATATTGGGTGTAACCGGCCTTGATGCCTTCACGCAGCAGGTTCGTATTTTCCCGGTTGAAACGGGGATAGTCCTCCAGGCTGACGAGGAATTTTTCATAGTCCTGACGGGTCAGGAACGCCATATTGGCGGGCGCCTCGGCGAAATAACTGAACCAGCCGAACAGATAGGTTACCGGAAAATAACGGTCCTGGGTCGTATAGCTTTCCTGTTCCAGCTCGCGCTCATATTTGAACAGGCGATAGCTGATTTTATCTTCGGCAGACAGTTTCTCCATTGGAATTTTCGCCAGTTCCGCCAGCATTTGGTCATTAAACTTCTGACGGCGGTCAAATCCGGCCTTTGAGATGTCGGCAAGCTTGCCGTCCGGCTTCCAGCCGTCGGGGTCGGTGTGGAAAAAGACCTGTTCTTCATTGGCCTTTTGCCAGTGTTTGTCGAGAAGTTTGTGGAAATCGGCGGTAGTGTCTGCGCGGGCTGTCGCCAGGGACAGGGCAAAAACAACCAGACTGAAAACTATGGTACGGAAAGACATTTAATTCCCCATGTATGTTATGATGCTGTTTTATGGTTTTGCAAAGCGCAACAATACTGGACCAAAGCCAGATTGTATACGATTTTGACTCCAAAATTCAGTGATGGAATTTCAGTGATCTGCGCAAAAGATTTATTGCTATCGGCAGGGGAATGGGATAAATACCTTACTCATGAGTAACATTTTGCATTGAGGCCAGCCCTGTAGGGCGCAAGAGGGACCCCGGGACAAGACATGAGCGATACAAAAAAGACCAAAGGCATTACCGACTGGCAGAACCTGGTTTCCAGGGAACTGCGTGGCAGGACGGCGGACGACATCGTCTGGCACACGCCGGAAGGCATTGACGTCAAGGCGCTCTATACGGACGAGGATCTGACGGACATTCCCCATCTGGCCGAAGGTGAGACGTTCCTGCCCGGCTTTGCGCCCTATACCCGCGGGGTCAGGGCCAGCATGTATGCGGGCCGTCCCTGGACCGTGCGGCAGTATGCCGGTTTTTCCACTGCCGAGGAATCCAACGCCTTTTATCGCCGCAACCTGGCCGCTGGTCAGAAGGGCCTGTCCGTAGCCTTTGATCTTGCCACCCACCGGGGCTATGACAGCGATCATCCGCGTGTGGTTGGTGATGTGGGCAAGGCCGGTGTGGCCATCGATTCTGTCGAGGATATGAAAATCCTCTTCGACCAGATCCCGCTTGATGAAATGTCTGTCTCCATGACCATGAACGGGGCGGTCATTCCCTGCCTCGCTTTCTATATCGTTGCCGCCGAGGAACAGGGTGTGAAGCCGGAACAGCTTTCCGGCACCATCCAGAACGACATCCTCAAGGAGTTCATGGTCCGCAACACCTATATCTATCCGCCGGAACCGAGCATGCGGATTATTGGCGATATCATTGAATATACCTCCAAAAACATGCCGCGCTTCAACAGCATCTCCATTTCCGGCTATCACATGCAGGAAGCGGGCGCGACCCAGCTGCAGGAACTGGCCTTTACCCTGGCCGACGGTATGGAATATGTCCGCGCTGCCCAGGCCAAGGGACTTGATGTGGACAGCTTCGCCCCGCGTCTCAGCTTCTTCTTCGCCATCGGCATGAATTTCTTCATGGAAGTGGCTAAGCTGCGGGCCGCCCGCACCATCTGGGCCCAGATCATGGAAAATTTTGGCGCCAAGGACCCGAAAAGCCTGATGCTGCGTACTCATTGCCAGACTTCCGGCGTGTCGCTGACTGAAAAAGACCCCTACAACAATGTGATCCGCACCACGGTCGAAGCCATGGCGGCTTCGCTTGGCGGCACCCAGTCGCTGCATACCAATGCGCTCGATGAAGCCATCGCCCTGCCGACCGATTTCTCCGCCCGCATCGCGCGGAATACCCAGCTGGTGCTGCAGGAAGAAACCGGCATTTGCAATGTGGTCGATCCGCTTGGTGGCTCCTATTACATCGAAAGCCTGACCAACGAACTTGTCCAGGAAGCCTGGAAACTGATCTGGGAAGTTGAGGAACTGGGCGGCATGACCAAGGCGGTGGAGACCGGCCTGCCGAAAATGAAGATCGAGGAAGCCGCCGCCCGCAAACAGGCCCGTATTGACAAGGGCGAGGAAGTGGTCGTCGGTGTCAACAAATACCAGCTCGCCAAGGAAGACCCCATCGATATTCTCGATGTGGACAATGCCGCCGTGCGTGAGGCCCAGATCGCCAGGCTCAGAAAAATGCGCGAGAGCCGGGACGAAGCCAAATGCCAGGCCGCGCTTGATGCCTTGACAGAAGCGGCCAAAAGCGGCGACAATCTTCTGGAGAAAGCCGTGGACGCGGCTCGCGCCCGCGCCTCACTCGGGGAGATTTCAGACGCCATGGAAAAAATATTCGATCGTCACAAGGCCGAAGTGCGCTCCATCTCCGGCGTCTATGGTTCCGCCTATGAAGGGGATGAGGGTTTCCAGGCCATTCAGAAACGGGTCGAGGAATTCGCCGAACGCGAAGGCCGCCGCCCCCGCATGATGGTGGTGAAAATGGGTCAGGACGGCCATGACCGCGGCGCCAAGGTGGTGGCCACTGCCTTTGCCGATATCGGCTTTGATGTGGATGTGGGCCCGCTGTTCCAGACGCCCGAGGAAGCCGCCCGCCAGGCCATTGAAAACGACGTGCATATCATCGGGGTTTCTTCATTGGCCGCCGGGCACAAGACTTTGGTACCGGCCCTGATCGCCGAGCTCAAGAAGGAAGGCGCGGAGGATATCCTGGTCTCTTGTGGCGGGGTGATCCCGCAGCAGGATTATGATTTCCTTTATAAGGCCGGTGCCGCCGCCATCTTCGGCCCGGGCACCAACATTCCCAAAGCCGCCGCCGAAATCCTCGACAAGCTGGAAGGGAAATAGCATACTGCTCTCTGACGGGGAAAGCTTATCCTTTCCCCGTGATAACAGGGGGCAGCAATGGAAGACGTTTTTATCCGCTATTTTCATTTCCTCGGCATACTCGGCATTGCCGCGACGCTGGTGGCGGAACATCTTTTGCTGAAATCGGAAATGACGGTGACCGAGATGCGCCGGATTGCGCTCATCGACGGGCTTTACGGTCTCAGCGCCGTGACGGTGCTGGTGGCGGGCCTCGCCCTGTGGTTTGTCGTGGGCATCCCGGACTATTATGCCGCCAACTGGATCTTTCATCTGAAGATCGGCGTATTTGTGGTGCTTGGCATCCTGTCGCTCGGGCCCACTTTTTTCTTCCTGAAAAACCGTAAACAGACCGGGGGCATGATCGCCGTGCCGCCGAAAATGATCAAAATCATCCGGATCGAGCTCACATTGCTCGCCGTCATGCCGCTGCTGGCGGTCCTCATGGCCCGCGGTTACGGGATGATGGGGTAGGGGTTACTTTTGAGCGTAAAGGGAAGCCTTTCCCGAAAAAGGCGGATGCTTTGAATGCTGATTTGGTTAAAGCAAAAGTTTATAATAAGCTTGAACAGAAGAGTGTGACGTCTTGGCTGGGAATTCGTAATAGTGCGGCACATGGAGATTATGACGACTACACTGCCGAGCAGGTCAAGCTCATGCTATCAGGTGTTATCGATTTTATGAACCGGAATACGGTTTAATTTATCTTTGGTTTAAGCCGCCACCACCTTCACTTCTTCCTCGATCTTTTTACCCACTTCATCCCGCGCCACTTCCAGATCATAGTGGGTCTGCAGGGTCATCCAGAAATCGGCGGACATGTTAAAGGCGCGGCCGAGGCGCAGCGCCGTGTCGGCGGTGACGGCTCGCTTGCCTTTCAGGATCTCGGACAGGCGGGTCTGGGTCATGCCGGTGGCCTTGGCCAAAGCATAGGCGCTGAGCCCCATGGGGGTCAGAAACTCCTCCTGCAGGATTTCTCCGGGATGAATGGGGGCTATCTTTTTTATTTGTCCGTCCATTTGCACGTCCTAATGATAATCACAAATTTCCACCTCATGGGCGTTGCCGTCCCGCCAGACAAAACAGATGCGCCACTGGTCATTGAGGCGGATGCTGTATTGACCGGTTCTGTCGCCCTTCAGCTGTTCCAGCCGGTTACCCGGCGGGATACGCAGCTCGTTGACGTCTGAGGCGGCATGGATCAGGAGCAGTTTCCGGTAGGCTAGGCGGTGCAGGTTCTACGGTAGTTTTTTGGTAAACTTCCGATGAAAGACGCGCTCCGTCTGCTTATCCCGAAACCCCCTGATCATGCCTCATGGTATCGTACATCAATAGTATCGTCAATCGATATTATTTTCTCTCCCTTTTGACATTCGCGCCGTCCTTGCTAAAGTGGCGCCATGATCGAGGTAACATCCCATATCCATATCGACGAGGACGAGATCGAGGAGCAGTTCATCCGCTCGCCCGGTCCCGGCGGGCAGAATGTGAACAAGGTTTCGACCGGGGTGCAACTGCGTTTTGATGCGAAAAATTCCCCCGCCCTTTATCCGGCCCTGTTTGCCCGCCTGCGCACCCTTGCCGGTCAGCGCATGACCAAGGAAGGCGTCCTGGTGATTTCGGTGCATGATACCCGCAGCCAGGCCCGCAACCGGGAACTGGCGCTGGAGCGGCTCGTGGCCCTGATCCGGGAGGCGACGGTGGTGCCGAAAACACGCCGGCCCACCAAACCCTCACGGGCGGCAAAGGCGCGGCGCATCGAGGGCAAGAAGAAACGGGGCGGGGTGAAAAAAACACGTGCCAAGGTCGGCCTGAACGATTAAAAACGATTCAGCAGAAGTACAAAAAACAGGGTATTTTCGAAGTATGGATAATCTCGACCGCTGGCAGCCGGAACATGACTTTCACCTGGAAAATGTAAAGGGGGAGAAGAGCACTTTCCGGGTCATTCTGCTCACCGTCTTCATGATGGTGGTGGAAATCGCCGCCGGGCTTTCCTTCGGCTCCATGGCGCTGCTGGCCGACGGGCTGCATATGGGCACCCATGCGGCGGCGCTGGGTATCACCCTGTTCGCCTATGGCTATGCCCGGCGCAATGCGGAAAATGAAAAATTCAGTTTCGGCACCGGCAAAGTGGGGTTCCTCGGCGGCTATACCAGCGCCATCGTGCTCGGCATTGTCGCCCTGCTGATGGTGGCGGAGTCCGTCTCCCGGCTGATTACGCCCCAGGCGATCCGTTTTAACGAGGCCATTCTGGTGGCGGTCGTGGGCCTGATCGTCAATCTGGTCAGCGCCTGGATGCTGAAAGACAGTCATCATCATCACCATGATCACGGACATGGACACGGGCATGAACCGGGGCATGATCACGATCATCATCATGCGGAAGATCATAATTTGCGGGCCGCCTATATGCACGTGCTGGCCGATGCCCTGACCTCGGTGCTGGCCATCATTGCCCTGTTTGCCGGCAAGTCGCTGGGGTGGGTATGGATGGATCCGCTGATGGGCATTGTCGGCGCCATCATCATCAGCAAATGGGCCTGGGGCCTGATGCGGGACACCGGCCATGTGCTGCTGGACCGGACCGAGGATCCCAGCCTCCGGGCGAAAATCATCGAGGCGATCGAAGGCGACAGTGAGGACCAGGTGGTGGACCTGCACCTCTGGCAGGTGAGCCCGCACAAGAAAGTGGCGATTCTGTCCATCGTTTCCCGGTCCCCGCAGGCGCCGGAGCACTACCGGGCGCTGATGCCGGAAATTGCCGGCCTGGATCATGTGACCATTGAGGTTCATCAGTACGAGGTGTGACCCCGTCATTCTGTGAATTTCCGGTGAAACGGTTGCGATGCAGCATGATTTGCGCTATTGAAGCCGCTGATCAGGGCCGCCGCCTGAACAATTCGGGGTGGCCGTAAAACAAAGGCCTGTAAGGCCGGACAGGGTATATCGTGAACAGTTCTGCACAAGCCGCAGACGGCAAAAAACCGTCTCCTTTCCATGGCCTTTCTCTCGGACAGGCCAAGACCGAAATCTTTTCCGGCCTGACCGTGGCCCTGGCCCTGGTGCCGGAAGCGGTGGCCTTTGCCTTCGTTGCCGGGGTTAATCCGCTGGTCGGGCTATATGCCGCTTTCATCGTCGGGCTGATCACGGCCCTGTTCGGGGGCCGTCCGGGCATGATCTCCGGCGCCACCGGCGCGCTGGCCGTGGTGATGGTCAGTCTGGTGGCGGCCCACGGGGTGGAATATCTGTTTGCCACCGTCGTCCTGATGGGTATTTTCCAGATCCTGGCCGGCATTTTCCGGCTCGGCAAGTTCATCCGCATGATCCCCCACCCGGTGATGCTGGGCTTTGTCAACGGTCTGGCGATTGTGATTTTCCTGGCCCAGATGGGGCAGTTCAAGGTTACCAACGAGCTTGGTGAGAAAGTCTGGATGACCGGGACGCCGCTCGTCATGATGCTGGGGCTGGTGGTCCTGACCATGTTCATCATCCATTTCATGCCGAAAATCACCAAATTCATTCCCGCTCCGCTGGCCGCCATTGTCGGGGTCAGCGCCGTGGTGATCGGCCTTGACCTTGATGTGCCGCGGGTCGGCGACATGGCCTCCATCGCCGGGGGACTGCCGGATTTCCATATTCCCATGGTGCCGCTAACCCTTGAAACCTTTGAAATTATCCTGCCCTATTCCCTGATCCTGGCGGCCATCGGGCTCATTGAGTCTCTGCTGACCCTCAACCTGGCCAACGAAATGCTGGACAAACAGGGCGGCGCCAGCAAGGAATGCGTGGCCCAGGGCGCGGCCAATGTGGTAACCGGTTTCTTTGGCGGCATGGGCGGTTGCGCCATGATCGGCCAGAGCATCATTAACCTCAAATCCGGCGGGCGGCACCGCCTCAGCGGCATTACTGCTGCGCTGTTCCTGTTGGTCTTCATCCTGTTTGCCTCCGGTCTGATTGAACAGATTCCGCTGGCGGCTCTGGTGGGTGTGATGTTCATGGTGGTGATCGGCACCTTTGCCTGGACCACTTTCAAGATCCTGATGGTGATCCCCCGGGCCGATGCCTTTGTGCTGTTGCTGGTAACAGGTATCACGGTGATCAGCGATCTGGCCATGGCGGTGATCGCCGGGGTGATCGTTTCCGCACTGGTCTATGCCTGGCAGGTGTCGAAACGGATTAATGCCACAACCCAGATTGATGACCGGGGCAGCAAGGTCTATCTGCTGAGCGGCCCGCTGTTTTTCGGATCGGTGGAAAGCTTCAATGCGCTGTTTGATCCGGCCCGGGATCCGGATGATGTGATCGTGGACTTCATCAACAGCCGGGTGGTGGACCATTCCGCGCTGCAGGCCATCGACAGCATGGCGGAAAAATATGAAAAGGCCGGTAAGAAACTGCACCTCAGGCATTTGAGCCCGGACTGCAAGCGCCTTCTGACCCGGGCCAACAAGTTTATGGAGGTTTCTGTGATCGAGGATCCCCATTACGGCGTGGCTGTGGATTATCCTGAAGAGGAGGAAGAGATTGAGGCTGCAAAGCCCTGATGCGCGTTCTATAAATCCTCTGTACATTCGGCTTGTTAGTCCTTAAAACCAATAGGGAATTAAGGACCAGGCCATGGATATCGAAAGTTTGAAAGAGGGTATTCTCAAGGGCCAGCGCCGGGCGCTGGCCAAGGGAATTACGCTGTCTGAATCCACCCGCTCCGAACATCAGGCCGAGGCCCAGAAACTTCTGACCGCCCTGTTGCCCCATACCGGCGGGGCAATCCGGCTCGGCTTTACCGGCACGCCCGGTGTCGGCAAATCCACCTTTATCGAAGCCTTTGGCACCTTTCTTACCGAACAGGGCCTGAAGGTCGCTGTCCTGGCCATTGATCCTTCCTCGACCCTCAACGGCGGTTCCATCCTTGGTGACAAGACCCGTATGGAGCACCTGAGCCGTAATCCGAAAGCCTTTATCCGCCCGTCTCCTTCCGGCGGCAGCCTCGGCGGCGTGGCCCGGCGCACCCGGGAGGCACTCTTGATGTGCGAGGCGGCGGGCTATGATGTGATCCTGATCGAGACGGTCGGTGTCGGCCAGTCGGAAGTTGCCGTGGCGGAAATGGTGGACATGTTCCTGCTGCTGCTGTCCCCCGGTGGCGGCGATGACCTGCAGGGCATCAAACGCGGGATCATGGAGCTTGCCGATCTGGTGATTGTCAACAAGGCCGACGGTGACCTGGAGGCGGCAGCCAAGCGGGCAGCGGCGGATTATACCCTTGCCCTGCATCTGATGCGGCCGAAGAGCCCCAACTGGACGGCCCATGTCTGTCTGGCGTCGGCCCTGAAGAGCAAGGGGCTGGAGGAGATCTGGCAGGCTGTCGGACAGTACCGGGAAAAGCTCGGCGACAGTGGGGAGCTGGCGGCCAATCGGGCGGACCAGGCTGTGTCCTGGATGTGGTCTGAAATCCACGACCAGCTGGTGGATCGTTTCCGCGACCATCTGCCGGAACGGCTCGCCGAGACCGAGACGGCGGTCAGGGAGGGCAAGCTGCCGCCGACTGCGGCGGCACGGGAGCTTCTGGAAGCCTTCCTCGGGTAAACCCGGTTCTGAGCATCCTACTAGTTTCTTTGAGCTACTGGTCTGTGTACCGATTATATGGTATAGTCCGCCTCGCTTTCATTACTGGTATTTTTTCATAAAATTATCTATCAATTCTTTAAGTAAATCACCAGATTGTCTCATCAAAAAAAGGTGAAGTAACGCGCGAGTCTGTACTGCGCGTACAGTGATAAGTTCTGAAAAACGGTTGTGTTCATGTATCTGCAGGTTCGTTGTGAGAGCCCGCAGAAAGCAGACTTTTATTCCCGCCTATTAATGGTTCAAACAGAATGCTAGCAAAGGAGCATGTTATGATTAACATCGACCCTAGTTCTCCGGCTGTTGACGATATTGCCGGATATGATCAAGAGCTGAGCATCGAAGACATTTCAGCGATTGAAGAAAGCAACCAAATGACAAGCCCTCTCCTTTCACCCGGAGAAGGGGCTGGTGCAATACAGGCAGGTGGCGGGGATGTGCACGGGGTTTCCGAGGAATCCCAGGGTGTAGCAGGTGAGGGGCAAGGAGCAGATGCGGCAGTCGCCAAGCCGGTCAAGGGTGCCCCGATTCCGCTTCCGCTCCCGGTAAGGTCCCGCAGGGTAAGCGGGTGTTATTCAAACTGCCCGAAACCCTGGAAACTTGAACTGCGTGTAGATGTGGACGGACGCCGTCCGTTACGGATGGTCAGTGGCGACTATTTCTACAAGTCCGGTTCCACGACCAGCTATTTCGGATCCTTCAAAGTGAAGGCCCCCACCATCAAAATCAGCAACAATACGGTGGTGATTACGGGAATTGCCGAAACGACCTGGAATACGAGCTACCGCAAGATTGTGGTTCAGATTCCCCGGCATAATATCTATCAGCCGGCGGCAAATGCCTATGTGCAATGGCTGACCCTGAACAACAAGAAAGGGGCCCAGTATGTCTGCACCTATGATTCGGCCTATTTCAGGAAAGTGGAACTGGAGCAGGATCACGAAGAATCTGTCACACCCTTCGTTTCCTACAATACCGGCGCCCTGCCCTCCGGCGGCAGCGCCAGGACCCTGACAGTGGCCAAGGCTTACGGGGAAGCCGGGGTCGAGGTGATCAGTTCCGGCGTGACCAACCAGGTGCCGACGTCTGCAGCTGGCGCAAATCACCAATGGAGCAATGCGGAACTGCATGATGCCATGGAAGCGAATTTCAGCCTGTGGCAGGATGTGCCGCACTGGAAGGTCTGGCTGTTTCATGCCCGCGCCCATGAATATGGCACCGGACTGCTGGGCATTATGTATGACCAGAAAGACAAGCAGCGCCAGGGCTGCGCCTCTTTCTATCAGAATATTTCCAGCGGATCTGCTGCCGATCAAAGGACCCAGGTCTATGTGAACGTGCATGAACTGGGGCATTGCTTCAACCTGTTCCATTCGTTCCATAAAACCTACATGGACCCGCCGCTTCCCAATCGGCCGGACTCCTTGTCCTGGATGAACTATCCCCAGAATTATCCCGGCGGGGCAGCCACCTTCTGGAGCAACTTCGACTTCCAGTTCGATACTCTGGAGGTGACCCATCTCCGGCATGCTTACCGCAATGACGTCATCTTTGGCGGCAACCCCTTTGGCAAGGGGGCGGCTGCAGAGGATCATCTGGACTTTATGGGCACCCTGACGGATGATTCCGGCCTGAGTGTTTCTGTGGAGGCCCATCATGCGGATAGTCTGGGCACCCCGGTTTATGTGACCGTGAAAGTGGAAAATACTTCTTCGGGACCGAAAGCCGTGTTCAAGGATCTTGATCCGGCGAGCGGTCTGGTCCAGATACTGATCAGAAAACCGGATGGCGCGGTCCTGACCTACAAGCCGCCCATGTGCAACCTGATCGTTCCGGAAAGCAAGATCCTGAAGCCTGGCGAGGCCCTGAAAGCCAATGCCTTTATCGGTCTGGACGGTGAAGACGGCCTGATCTTTGAAACGCCGGGCATGTATCAGCTTGTGGCCACCTATTATGCCGAGGATGGCTCCGCCATTGTTTCTCCTGTCCAGCGGGTCAACATCAAGGCCCCGCGTACGGAAGCCGAAGATAATCTGGCTGATCTCATGCTCGGACATGAACAGGGCATGCAGTTCTTCCTCGAGGGCTCTCCCTCCAGCTTCCTGAAAAAAGGCGATGATGCCTTCCAGCAGGTGCTAGAGGAATATCCGGAACATCCCATTGCGGCATTCGTCGGCAGTGTGGAAGGCTTGAAATCCAGTCGGGACTTTGTCCAGATTGACCTTGACCACAAGGTCAAAGTCAAGCGCAAGGATCAGAAAGCGACCGCAGACTATCTGTCCAGGGCCCTGAAGAACAAAGGCGCCCAGAACAAGATGGGTCCCGAGCTCTTTGGCCATTTCCAGGATGCTCTGAGCGATGTGAAGGGCAAAGGCAAAAAAGAAGACGCCTGAAGCTATCCCATGCAGCAGCCGGGACCAGGGTCCCGGCTGCTGCACCTAAGGTGAATTTGTAAAGGAATTCGGGAATGTCAAAAATTGAAATTGCCTTTCAGGCAGGATTTGAAAATGATGAAGTTGTTGTGGAAATGAACAACAGCAGGAAAATATATTCCGGCCTGACCACAGATTATTCAATCGGTCTGGCTGAACGGGTTGTTCTTGAGAGCCAGTCCGACAGCGCCACTCTGGATATTGAACTTCCCAAGCGGAACCAGGATATCCATCTCGATGTAGATCTGTCGAAGGATGTTTATGTGAAGGTCAATCTTACACCTGACGGGAAGCTACAGGTCGAAGAAGGAGACGCCGAGGCGGCCTATTTCTGAAAAGCTGTCTTTCCCCTGTCTGAGGTGCAGGGGGGAAGAAATTCAAGGGTCTCCGGGTTTGGCAGGTTCATTTTGATTCTTGGGTTGTTTGTTCTTGACGGGATTGCCGCAATACCATATATACCGCTTTCAAGTTTTACGGGGCCTCCCGGCGATTCTCGTGAGTTATTGGTGATGGCCCCTGGATACAACGTTAAAAAACAAGGACAAAGCAATGTCACGCGTATGTGAATTGACCGGCAAGGGTGTGATGAGCGGCAACAACGTAAGCCATGCCATGAACAAGACTCGTCGCCGTTTTCTGCCGAACCTGACCAAGGCAACTCTTCTGAGCGATGTACTGGGTCAATCCGTCAGCCTGCGGATTTCAGCCCATGCCCTGCGCTCTGTCGAGCATAACGGCGGTCTGGACAACTTCCTGATGAAATCACGGGATGAAAATCTGTCCATCAAAGCCCGTCGCCTGAAAAAGCAGGTCAAGAAAAAGGCTGCTGAGAAAGCCGCCTGATTTTTCTGGACAGAATATGATGAAGAGCCGCTGTTACAGCGGCTTTTTTTATGGCCGGAACAGGTTTTATGGCCGGAACAGGTTTTATGGCTGGAACAGACGGATGTCGAGTGGGGGGCAGGCGATTACCGGCTGCCGGTAACCAGTCCCTGGCTGTGGGCGATTTGCTGTGCGGGAATGTCCGGTTGTTTTTCTACTGTGGGCTCATCCAGCCGGAACATCATCAGCAGGTTGCGCTGTAGCGGGTTAAAGTTATTGTCGGACATCATATAGAGGATGGTTTCACCGGCCTCGTTCTGCCGCACTGCGAGGGCTTCCATGTTGTCGATATTATAGGGGAACTCCATACAGGCGATCACGTCGCCCTTGAGAACCGTGCCTTCCCGGATGTCGGTATGACTGATACGGCGCAGCCGGCTGGCCATGCCGCGGGCCAGTGAAAAATGCCTTTCCAAAACAAGTACATCTCCGTTTGGCAATGTGGCCATGTCCGTAGGGCGGTACATATCGGTCAGTTCATAATTCAGCGGCAGGGCGGTGCCGCGACCGATGATCCAGGCTCGGGCCATGCCGTTATTGCGGCTTTCTGTGGCAGCTTCGGAAATGGCAAGCATCCGGCCGTCCGCCAGCGTGGTCAGGGCTTCGACGCCGAGGTTCCGGGGCTGATCCTTGAGGACGGGGGACATATCCGGTGCAAAACTGATCACCTGGGCGTTTGCCTTGAGGATGGAGTCAAAATCAAGTCGGGATGAAGCCTGGTAATAGCGCATCCTGTGATCATTTTCGAAAGAGACCACGAGACCGGCGCTGTCCACCAGGGTGACGGCTTCTGCGTCACTGTGCTTTCCGCTGTATCTGCCGCCGTTTTCATCTGCAAGGGGACTCATTTTGCCGTTTTTCAGGCCTGTCAGGCGGCCTTTGTCATAGACAACATCAGCAAGGAACCAGAAGCCCCGGTCCGAAATCCCGAGGACTTTACCGCCGTCCGGGCTGACCACAAAACCTGAAATGCCGCCGAATGTTGTATTCCCGCTGAGCAACTGGATGCCGCCAAGATAAGTCAGGGCGCCGACCCGGGTTTCGGAAACATTCTTGTGGCTCAACGGGACGGCTGTCGCCTTGAGGTCCACTTCCCGGATACTTGAAAGGTCCTGGGACGGCTCGGAATGCAGGAAGAACGGAAAGCAGATGACTACCCCCGCAACACATATTGCAAACTGCCTGATCAAGCCACGTGTTTTCATTATCCGGATAATTTCCATATTCCCGCAAAAAAATCCACAAAAATTCTCTAAAACTTGAGTAAATCTGTTTCTGTAAAGTTGAATGTTTTTCATAACAATATGTTAAGAATTTGATGAAACACTATAAAAGGCAGAAAATATGTAAAAACAAAGAGAAAGCAGACAATGCAGACTCAGATCGCAGAAGAGGCGAAGACGGAGAGTTTGCCAACTGGGGGCAAAGCCGTGAAGGAGAACTCCAAGAGTCGGGACCTTAAACAGATTAATGCGGACAGGATTGTCCTGTCTGCCATTGTTCTCATGCGCAAAAAGGGTTATCACAAAACCACTCTCGAGGACATTTCCGAAGACATCTGTCTTTCCGTCGACGAGATTACCAATTGCTTCAAGTCAAAGGACGACATCTGTCTCAAGGTGATCGAACTGCACAACAGCCGTCTGACTGAAATTCTGGAGAAAACCGAAGAGCAGTCAAACCCCAGGCAGCGTCTGAGCTGCCTGATCGACAGCCTCATTGATGAAGCAGATGAGTTGGTACAATACGGTTGTCCCATCACCCGTCTCTATCTGGACCTTAAGAATGAAAGCCCGGCCGCGCTGGAAAAGGCGGCACGGAAACTGGTCAGCCGACGTCTGGAGTGGGTCACCGAGCAGTTTCATCACATGAGCTTTGTGGATGATGCACCGGATCTGGCGACACGCCTTGCCGGGGCGCTGTACGGGGTGACACTGTTGTCTTCAGCAGCCGGCGACGAGGCGATGCTTCGCAACCAGTTCAGCCAGCTGAAAAGCTGGATACGTTCCATGTAGGGGCAATCCCGGTCGCTTCCCGACTATTCTAGTTCAGTTTGCGCCTTGCCGGTTTTTCGTCAAACAGGGCGGCAAGCTGTTCGGTAATGGCGCCGCCCAGTTGTTCCGCATCCATGATGGTAATGGCATTCTGGTAATAGCGGGTCACATCGTGCCCGATGCCAATGGCCAGAAGCTCGACAGGTGATTTTTTTTCAATCCAGTCGATAACGGCCCTCAGGTGATCTTCCAGAAAATTGGCGTTATTTGAGGACAGAGTGCTGTCATCCACCGGTGCGCCGTCGGAGATGACCATAAGAATGCGTCGCTCCTCCGGCCGGCTGATCAGCCGGTTATGGGCCCAGAGCAGGCTCTCCCCGTCGATATTTTCTTTGAGCAGCCCTTCCCGAAGCATCAGGCCCAGATTTGTATTGGCCCGCCGCCAGGGCGTATCGGCGGTCTTGTAAACGATATGCCTGAGGTCGTTGAGCCGCCCCGGATTCTTGGGCTTGTTATTCTCGAGCCATTGGGTTCGTGACTTGCCGCCTTTCCAGGCCCGGGTGGTGAAGCCCAGGATCTCCACCTTGACACCGCAGCGTTCCAGGGTACGGGCCAGAATGTCGGCGCACATGGCGGCAATGGTGATGGGGCGGCCGCGCATGGAACCGGAGTTATCGATCAGCAGGGTGACCACCGTGTCCTTGAAATCGGTCTCATTTTCCATCTTGAAGGTAAGGGGATGCAACGGATTGGTGACCACCCGGGTCAGCCGCGCCGTATCCAGCATGCCTTCTTCCAGATCGAAGTCCCAGGATCGTCTCTGCTGGGCCATCAGCATGCGCTGCAGCCGGTTGGCAAGCTTCGTGACCATGCCCTGAAGATGGCTCAACTGCTGATCCAGAGTTTTTCTCAGGTGGATAAGCTCGTCCGGGTCGCATAATTCCTCGGCAGACACATATTCATCAAATTCTGTTGTGTAGACCTTGTAGCTGGTGATGGGGCCCTGACCAGGATGATTGCTCATATGCGCCCAAGGCACTTCCGACATTTGTTCCAGCGCAGCTTCGTTCAGCAGTTCCTCAAGCTGTTCCGGAGTCAGGTCCGCACCAGATTCCGTACTGGAACTATCCTCCTGGCTTTCCCCGCTGTCGCTTGTGTCGGTACTGGCGTCGGAAGACTGGTCCTGATCCATATCCTCGTCGCCCTGTTCTTCCTGCTGATCCTGCTGGTCCTGGCTTTCCTCGTCACTGTCCTCGGGCTGTTCGTCGGGATTCAGGTTTTCTGCCAGTCCGAGGTCAGAGATCACCTGGCGGCTGATCCTGCTGAACGCTTCCTGGTCTTCCATTGCCGTTGTCAGCTGGTCCAGATGCCTGGAAGCTTTTTCCTCGATCAGGGGTCTGAGCGCATTGACGGCCTCCCGGGCATCATCCGGTGGCGCCTGGTGGGTGAGTTTCTCCCGGACCAGAAGGTTCATTACCTCACCGATTGCCGCTTCGTCCAGACTGCCGGAGGCTTCCAGCTTGTGATCCTTGTAATATTTCCGTGTCAGGGCATCCAGGTTACCGGCAACCCCTTTCATGTGGGTGCTGCCAATGGCCTCGACCCGGGCATTTTCCATGGCATCATAGATTGACCGGGCATCCGGCAGTGTCGGCGCGTTTTTCCGGTGCAGGGCGTCATTGTGAAACCGCTGGCGCAGGGCGTAGGCGTCGCCGTATCCACGGGTCAGGGTTACTTCGGCGGCAGGCAGGTCTTGGCTGACAAGGGGCAGGCGGGGGCTTTGTCCCGGTCGGGCGTTTGCTTCCGGTCCGAAAGTCACATCAATGGTGGCGTCACCGGCAATCGCCCGGACGGTGGATGTCACCGCCTGCTTGAATTTCTCGATCTCGCGATTGCTGGTTTTACTCACCGGAAAATCCGCCTGTTAGTTGACAACCGGTGCGTTGCCGGTCAGTCCCTGTGCCGGCGCTTCGGGCAGTTCCTCGCCAAAACAGCGCTGGTAATATTCCGCCACCAGGGGACGCTCCATCTCGTCACATTTGTTGAGGAAGGTAACCCGGA
Source organism: Emcibacter sp. (assembly GCF_048269205.1). Lineage (GTDB taxonomy): Bacteria > Pseudomonadota > Alphaproteobacteria > Sphingomonadales > Emcibacteraceae > Emcibacter. Next base: position 394,334 of record NZ_JBLXJC010000001.1, read on the forward strand.
ACGCAAAGGCAGGGTCGTGGAAAATGGCATTATTTTCCGCCCATGTCAGCACCGTACGCGGTGACATGACTGTTGAAATGTCGCCATTGATAAACCCGTTCCGCGTCAGGTCGGCCACCTGGACCATCTGTTTGATCAGTTTTTTGCCATCGTCACTGTTCAGGGCTGGCATTTTGGCGAGGATAATGTCCTCTTCCATTTCATGGGCCAGATAGTTGAGTGTGGTGACGATGTTCCAGCGGTCCATCTGCCCCTGGTTGATCTGTTGTGTACCGTGATACAGGCCGGAAGTATCGCCAAGGCCGATGGTATTGGCCGTGGCAAACAGACGGAAGGCCGGATGGGGGCGGATCACCTTGTTCTGGTCCAGCAGGGTAAGCTTGCCGGAAACCTCCAGCACCCTCTGGATCACAAACATCACATCCGGTCGCCCGGCGTCATATTCGTCAAAGACCAGCGCAGTGGGGTTCTGAAGGGCCCAGGGCAGGATGCCTTCCTGGAATTCGGTCACCTGGACGCCGTCCTTCAGCACAATGGCGTCTTTGCCCACAAGGTCGATACGGCTGATATGACTGTCCAGATTGATCCGTATACAGGGCCAGTTCAGGCGGGCCGCCACCTGTTCGATATGGGTGGATTTGCCGGTGCCGTGATAGCCCTGGATCATGACCCTGCGGTTAAAGGCAAAACCGGCCAGTATGGCAAGCGTGGTGTCATGATCGAAAATATAGTTATCGTCCAGATCCGGTACATGTTCATCCCGGTCCGCAAAGGCGGGGACTTCCATATCGCTGTCGATGCCGAAAACCTGCCGGACGTTGACCTTGATGTCGGGCAGATCGTTATAACTCTGGTCAGATCCTGAAACTGTCATTCTGAACTTCCTGATTTGAGGCTGGTCATATGATGGTAGGCGTTGACGATTTCCTTGAACTTGTCTTCTGCGGAGGCGTCATTTCCGTTTACATCCGGATGGTATCGTTTAACCAGCTTTTTGTATGCATTCTTTATGTCGGCGATTGTGGCCGATTCGTCAAGACCAAGTATGGCCAGTTGCCGCATATCTTCGGCGCCATAGGTGCTTTTTCCGGGATTCGGGGGGGCATTTTCCGTAAAACGGCCCGCAAAACCCGCAAGATCCTCAAAAATGCCCATGTCATCGCGAATGCCGTCCATGCCACCCATGGGGCGGGTTCCCATGCGCCAGGTGGGGCGGTGCCAGGTCTGGCTGTCCCGCTGCCAGGCGTTGATCTGGTCCCGGTCCATATCGGCGAAAAAATCCCAGCTTGTGTTGTAATCGCGCACATGGGGTTTGCAGAACCAGTAATAGTCATCAGGCCGGTCGCGGGATTTGGGCGCCCGGAACAGGCCTTCCTCCCGGCAATCGGGGTGATCGCAGGACTGAATATCCTTTTTTTGTCCCAGATCGAGGCCGGGATGTGGTCGGGCTGTATTATCCTTCATACGTCAATAGATATATCGTCGGGCGCAAATTTCAAAATTTATCTGCTGCCGGGACTTGAACCCATAGCGTATCCGGCGCAAATAGAAAGAAATCAGACAAGGAAAAAAAGACATGAAAGTAGCTGCATCCATCAGGGAAAAACTGACCCGGGAACTTACCCCGGAACAACTGGAGGTCATCGACCAGTCCTGCGATCATGCGGGGCATGCGGGCGCCCGGCCGGAGGGAGAAACCCATTTCCATGTGGAAGCTGTGTCATCTGTCTTTGATGATCTGAACCGCGTTCAGCGCCAGAGGCTGGTCTATAAAATTCTGGCTGATGAACTTGCCGGTCCGGTACATGCCCTGACCTTGAATTTGAAAGCCCCGTCAGATGCTAAATAACCTGGATCTTAAACTACGGTTAGTACTTGTAATTTATATCATTTAGTGATATTTCGATTGTATACAATCATCTTGATCCCGGTATTTCAGAGGCAGGGAGCGGGGCTCAGGCAGTCAAGGCAGAGCCGGGATTATACGGAGGATTGTTCCTGTGTGGTAACAGGTTTGTGTGGTAACGACTATAAAGCCCCGTCCCTTTCTTTGCTCTTGAAGTCCCGTTTTTCCTATCAAAAGCGTTTTACAGCATCCATGTCAGCAAAAGCGGCACGGTCAGAACGGATATGAGGGTTGAAAAAAACACCATCGCCGCCACTTCCTGGGGATTGCGATTGTATTGGCTGGCGAGAAGATAGCTGAATATGGCCACGGGCATACTGCTCTGGAGAATCAGGACATTTCTTTCCACGCCGCTGAAACCGAATAGCCAGGTGATGAGAAAAGCCACTCCGACACCCATGGCGATCTTGACGGCGGACAGGGCCATCAGCTGACCCGAATTTTCCACTTTGAGCCGGGCGAGGGATGCGCCGAGAGTAAGCAGCATCAGAGGGATGGTGAGGCCGCCGAGCAGTTCGGTGGTATTGGTGAGCCAGGCCGGTGGCGTAGTACCGGTGAAAATAAAAAACAGGGCGAAGGCTATTCCCCAAAGCAGGCTGACCCGCGCCAGAGCCGCCGGGCTGATGCTGCCATGACTGATGGCCAGGGCGACAGTGAACTGGAAAACCACGGATACGGCGAAAAAGACCACTCCCAGTCCCAGTCCAGCCTCACCGAAGGCAAACAAACACAGGGGAAGGCCCATGTTGCCGCTGTTGGTTGAATAAAGGGCAATGATGTAGCCCCGGCCCGGAAGGCGCAAGGCGAGACTGATCAGGGTGCTGAGTACCAGAAGGGCGACAATGACCGCAAAAGAGGCGATGACGAAGTCTATAGATTCCAGGAGGTTGTCGCCGAGACCGATCAGACCGTTGAACACCAGCGCGGGGGCACCGATGTTCATATTCATGACGGTGACGAAATCCGAAGGGTAATTCTGGCCCCGTTTGACCCAGGCGAAACCCAGCAGGGCAATCAGGAAAACTGGTGCAGTTACGGCGAACAACTGGGAAAACATCAGGGACTACCTTTATAGGCCAGATCGGGGAGCTGGCTTTTTGCATGCATGCTGAAGCGGCTGAGCAGGTTTTCCCGTTCCGGACTTAAGTGGTGCCCGGTCCAGATCAGGCCGATCTGCCGTTCAAAGTCATAACCTTCCATGGGCAGGCGCGCAACCCCTTCCATGGTGTATTGGTCGGGCATGGTTGTGAAGCCGATACCTGCGGCCACCATCATCAGCGCCCGTTCATCCTGTGGCGTACGATAGACCAGACGCGGCCGAACATTGTGGTCGGTAAAAAAACGGCTGGTTTCGCTTAGCAGTTCACAACGGGAACGCACAATGGTTGGCGCATCGGCCAGATCGCGAGGCTGGATGATTTTTTTTTCGGCCAGCGGGTGGTGAGCGGGAATGGCCAGTGAATAGCGGTCCCGGTAGAGCGCCACGGTCTTCCCCTTTTGTCCGGGGCGCAGAATGGTGAGCGCAATATCCACCTGTCCCGAATCCAGCCGGTTGAGGATTTCCTGTTCGGTCCCTTCAAACAGTTCGATGACAAGGCCGCCTTCCTCCCGCAGATAAGGCTGGAGAAGCTGCTGGACCGTATCCGCCGGAATGGTCATCAACACCCCGAATCTCAGAATTTTAGGGTTGTCCGTATCGCCCATTTCCGCTTCGGCCAGGCTTACCTGGTGCAGGATGGCCTTAGCCCGATCCACGAAACGACTGCCGCTTTCGGTAAGAAATACCCGTCTGCTGGAGCGGTCGAACAGTTTCGTCTCCAGCGCCGCCTCCAGTTTCTGGATGCCTGCCGACAGGGTCGGCTGGGTGACATAGACCCGTTCCGCAGCCTTGGTAAAGCTGCCGGTTTCCACAACTGCGAGGAAATAGCGTAGCTGGTATAGTTCGATCATCACAACGTTCCTGAATTACATTACTTCAGAATAATAGAAACCTTCTATCACACAAATAAATATTAGTGATTTTTTCTATGGGTCGGCTTTTGATACACTGGCCGGGTCACAACAAACCATCGAGAAACAAGGTATGACCCAGTTAAAATCCGATCTGGATGTCAACGGTGCGGACTTCAGGGCCAATACGGAGGCCATGCAGGCACTGGTTGAGAACCTGAAACAGAAAATTACCGCCATTGAACAGGGGGGAGGGGAGCGGTCTCGCGAGCGTCACCTGAGCCGCGGCAAGCTTCTGCCTCGTGACCGGGTTAAACGGCTTCTGGACCGGGGCTCTCCATTTCTTGAGCTCTCGCAGCTTGCTGCCTATGGGGTCTATGACGACAATATTCCCGCCGCCGGTGTGATCGCCGGGATCGGCCGTGTGGCCGGTCGGGAATGTATGATCGTCTGCAACGATGCCACCGTGAAGGGCGGCACCTATTATCCCCTGACCGTCAAGAAACACCTGCGTGCCCAGGAAATCGCCGAGCAGAATAATCTGCCCTGTATCTATCTTGTGGACAGCGGCGGCGCCAACCTGCCGAATCAGGACGAGGTCTTCCCGGACAAACTTCATTTCGGACGCATTTTCTATAACCAGGCCAATATGTCCGCCAAGGGCATTCCCCAGATTGCTGTGGTGATGGGCTCCTGTACCGCCGGCGGGGCTTACGTCCCGGCCATGAGCGACGAGAGCATAATCGTTAAGGAGCAGGGCACCATCTTTCTGGCCGGACCGCCGCTGGTTAAGGCGGCAACGGGTGAGGAAGTCAGCGCGGAAGACCTGGGAGGCGGTGACGTGCATACCCGCATTTCCGGAGTGGCCGATCATCTGGCCCAGGACGATAATGACGCCCTGGAAATTGCCCGGCGCAGTATCTCGCATCTGAACCGTCTCAAGCCCGCCCAGCTGGAACTGAAGGAAAGTTGTGAACCGGCCTATGACCCGAAAGAAATTTACGGTGTGGTGCCTGCCGACCCCAAAGTTCCCTATGATGTGCGCGAGGTGATTGCCCGTATTGTTGACGGCAGCGACTTTGACGAATTCAAGAAACGCTACGGCACGACGCTTGTGTGCGGTTTCGCCCATATCTACGGCATGCCGGTCGGCATCGTCGCCAACAACGGCGTGCTGTTTTCCGAGAGCGCGCTCAAAGGCGCCCACTTTGTGGAGCTTTGCAGTCAGCGGGGTATCCCGCTGGTGTTCCTGCAGAATATCACCGGCTTCATGGTCGGACGCAAATATGAATCAGGCGGCATCGCCAAGGACGGGGCCAAAATGGTGACCGCCGTCTCCTGCGCCCGGGTGCCGAAATTCACGGTGATCATCGGCGGTTCCTTCGGGGCCGGTAACTACGGCATGTGCGGCAGGGCCTATAACCCGCGCTTCCTGTGGATGTGGCCCAATGCCCGCATTTCCGTTATGGGCGGAGAGCAGGCGGCAGGCGTTCTGGCAACTGTGAAAAGAGACGGCATGGAGCGCGCCGGCCAGAGCTGGTCGGCGGAAGAGGAAGAAGAGTTCCGCAAACCGATCATGGAACAATATGAGCTGCAGGGGCATCCCTATTACGCCTCCGCCCGGCTGTGGGATGACGGGGTGATCGATCCGGCGGATACGCGCCGGGTGCTTGGTCTGGGCCTTTCCGCCAGTCTCAACGCCCCCATCGAGAAAACCAAATTCGGCATATTCAGGATGTAAGTCATGAGCGCAGAGATTTTAAAGGTAGAGAAGCAGGCAAACGGTCTGGCCCGGGTAACGCTCAACCGCCCGGAGGTCCGCAACGCCTTTAACGAAGACATGATCCGCAAACTGACAGAGACCTTCCGGGATCTTGGCGGGGACGACACAGTCAAGGCGGTGATCATTTCCGGTAATGGCAAGGGTTTCTCCGCCGGGGCCGACCTGGACTGGATGAAACGGGCCGCCGATTTCAGCCATGACCAGAATAAGGCCGATGCGGAGGCACTGGCCTATATGCTGAAACATTTATACGAGATGCCCAAGCTGACGATTGCTTTTGTACACGGGGCGGCCATGGGGGGCGGACTCGGCCTGGTGTCCTGTTGTGATCTTGTCATTGCCCACAGGGATACCCGTTTTTCCCTTTCGGAAGTGAAGCTGGGTCTGATCCCGGCCACTATCTCACCCTATGTTATTGCAGCGATCGGGCCGCGACAGGCCAAGCGCTACTTCCAGACGGGAGAGGCCTTTTTCGGCGACAAGGCGAAAGAGATCGGCCTGGTGCATGAAGTGGCTGACACGGACGAGCATATGGCCGAAATCCTGGAAAAAGTCCTGGTGGATGTAAAGCTGTCAGCGCCGAAGGCCATGGCGGCGTCCAAAAAACTGGTTCTGGACTATGCCTTCCGTCCGCTGGAAACGGAAATCATCGAGGATAGTGCGGAACGTATTGCCTCTACCCGTGCCGGTGGCGAGGCGAAAGAGGGTATTACCGCTTTCTTTGAGAAACGCAAACCGGGCTGGACGGAAGGATAAGGCATGTTTGACAAAATACTTATCGCCAATCGCGGCGAGATTGCCTGCCGTATTATTGAAACCGCCCGCAGGAATGCGGTGCGCACCGTTGCGGTCTATTCCGATGCGGACGAACATGCCCGCCATGTGCGCCTTGCCGACGAGGCGGTGCATATCGGTGCGCCGGAAGCCGCCAACAGCTACCTCAAGGGCGACCTGCTGATCGAGGTGGCCAAAAAGACCGGTGCCCAGGGCATTCATCCGGGCTATGGCTTCCTGTCGGAAAATGCCGAATTCGCCGAAGCCTGCGCCAAGGCGGGGATTACTTTCATCGGTCCGTCCGCCGACAGCATCCGGGCCATGGGCCTCAAGGACAAGGCCAAGGAACTGATGCAGGAAGCCGGCGTGCCGGTGGTGCCTGGCTATCAGGGCAAAGATCAGGACCCCGCCTTGTTGAAAAGTGAAGCCGATGAAATCGGCTATCCGGTGCTGATCAAGGCGGTGGCCGGCGGCGGCGGCAAGGGCATGCGGCTGGTGCAGAAAGCGGAGGACTTCCTTTCCTCGCTGGAAAGCTGCCAGCGGGAAGCCAAGGCCTCCTTCGGCAACGCCCATGTGCTGATCGAAAAATATCTGACCCGTCCCCGCCATATCGAGGTGCAGGTCTTCGCTGACAGTCACGGCGATGCGGTGCATCTGTTCGAGCGTGACTGTTCCCTGCAGCGCCGCCATCAGAAGGTGGTCGAGGAAGCTCCGGCCCCTGATATGCCGGAGGCCGTGCGCCAGGCCATGGGCGAGGCAGCGGTCAAGGCGGCCAAGGCCATCAGCTATTGCGGTGCGGGGACTATCGAGTTTATCGTCGATTCCGGCCGCGGCCTGACCGAAGACAGCTTTTACTTCATGGAAATGAACACCCGTTTGCAGGTGGAGCATCCGGTCACCGAACTGATCACCGGACAGGATCTTGTGGAATGGCAGCTTCGGGTGGCGTCCGGTGATCCCCTGCCGCTCTCCCAGGAGCAACTGGCCCTCAACGGTCATGCTTTCGAGGTGCGCCTTTATGCCGAGGATCCGGCCAATAACTTTCTGCCCCAGACCGGCACGCTCCACCATTTCCGTACTCCTGCGCGGGATGAACATTTCCGGCTGGATACGGGGATCGAGGAAGGGGACGAGGTTTCCATCTATTATGACCCCATGATCGCCAAGCTGATTGTCTGGGACCGTACCCGCACCGGGGCTCTGCGGCAGATGGCCCGGGCTCTGCGCAAGACCTCGGTGGCCGGTGTCAGGACCAATCTGGAATTCCTGGCGGCCATATTTGATCATCCCGCCTTCAGGGACGGTGATGTGGACACCCATTTCATCGAACATCATGCAGAGGCGCTTCTGCCGTCCGGCAAAAAAGCCGGGATGGAGACTCTCGCCTGTGCGGCGGTACGTATTCTCGGACGCAACGGTGAAGGAACCGACCCCTTTGGCTGGACCGACGGCTGGCGTATGAATATGTCTTTGAAAGCGCCGCTGGTGTTCCTGGAGGGGGAGCAGCGTCATGAAATCATCGTTGAATATCTGGAAAACGGATTCCGGATATCCGGTGACGTGGGCGAGGCAAGCGTCAACCATGTGCATGATGAGGACGGCCGCATCTTTCTGATGATGAATGGCGATCGGGAGGTTCATGCGACCGTCGCCGAAGCCGGCAAGGACCTGACGGTCTTTTGTGACGGCCGGGTTCATTACCTGCATCACTTCGTGCCCGGGGCAGAGGATGCCGAGGAAGCCGGCGGCAGCGGTGTCATCGTTACTCCCATGCCCGGCAAGCTGAGCCGTCTGATGGTGGCTGAAGGTGACGAGGTGCAAGCCGGCCAGCCTCTTCTGGTGCTGGAAGCCATGAAAATGGAACACACCCTGAAGGCTCCGGTGGCCGGAACGGTGGAAAAACTTTCCGCCGGGGAAGGCGACCAGGTCTCTGACGGCCAGGTGCTGGTAAAAATCACGGAACCGGAACAATGACGGACCATGTAAGGCTGTATGAGGTCGGCCCGCGGGACGGCCTGCAGAATGAAAAGCAGGTGGTGCCCACCGATGTCAAGGTCAGGCTGATCGAGCTTCTCGCCGATGCGGGCCTGACCCATATCGAGGCGACCAGTTTTGTGTCCCCCAAATGGGTGCCGCAGATGGGTGACAATGCTGATGTCATGGCAGCCCTGCCGAAGCGGGAAGGCGTTACCTACCCGGTTCTTACCCCCAATATGAAGGGGCTGGAGGCGGCGCTTGATGCCGGGGCGCAGGAAGTGGCCATTTTTGGTGCGGCATCGGAAAGCTTTAGTCAAAAAAACATAAACTGCAGCATTGCCGAGAGTCTGGACCGGTTTGAACCGGTTGTGGAAAAGGCAAAGGCTTCGGGCGTGGCCCTGCGCGGTTATGTATCCTGTATTGTTGGTTGCCCATACGAGGGCGACATTGCACCGTCGGCGGTGGCCGACATGACCGAGAGGCTTCTGGCAATGGGATGTTATGAAGTCTCCCTCGGTGACACCATCGGTGTGGGAACACCGAAAAGCATGGCTGACATGCTTGAGGTGGTGCTGGACCGTATAGCGGTCGAAAAAATTGCCCTGCATTGCCATGATACCTACGGACAGGCCCTGGCCAATATATTGACCGGGCTGGAGCGTGGCGTGCGGGTCATTGACAGTTCCATCGCTGGCCTTGGCGGCTGCCCCTATGCGAAGGGAGCCTCCGGCAATGTGGCGACGGAAGATGTCCTCTACATGCTGAATGGCATGGGATTCCAAACCGGCGTTGATCTGGAGAAACTTGTCAAAGCTGCCTGGTATATTGCGGACGTACTGGGCAGACCTCCGGCTTCAAAGGTTGCGATAGCTTTAGGGAGACCTGACTAGGCTCCAAATTAACGAAAGGACAACGGGATGGCTTCTTATCCTTCTCTGAATTTTAATCTTGGTGAAGATATTGACATGCTGCGGGACACAGTGAAGTCCTTCGCAGACAAAGAGCTTGCCCCGCGGGCGGCGGAAATCGATGAAAAGAACGAGTTCCCCGCGGATATGTGGGGAAAGATGGGTGATCTCGGCCTGCTCGGCGTGACCGTGGATGAGGCATATGGCGGGGTCAATATGGGCTACTTGGCCCATACCGTGATTATGGAGGAAATCTCCCGCGCGTCTGCAAGCGTGGGGCTGAGCTACGGCGCTCATTCCAACCTCTGTGTGAACCAGATCAAACGCAATGGTACCGAGGAACAGAAGCATAAATATCTACCCAAGCTGATCAGCGGTGAACATGTCGGCGCCTTGGCCATGAGCGAGCCGGGTGCAGGTTCTGACGTGGTCAGTATGAAGCTGCGCGCCGAAAAGAAGGGCGACCACTATGTGCTCAACGGCAACAAGATGTGGATCACCAATGGCCCTGATGCGGATACGCTTGTGGTCTATGCCAAGACCGATATGTCTGCCGGTCCCCGCGGCATTACCGCCTTCCTGGTCGAGAAAGGCATGAAAGGCTTTTCTACGGCCCAGAAGCTGGACAAGCTCGGCATGCGCGGCTCCAACACCTGCGAACTGGTGTTTGAAGATTGCGAGGTGCCTGAGGAAAATATTCTGGGGCAGGAAAATTCCGGTGTGCGTGTTCTGATGTCCGGTCTCGACTATGAACGGGTTGTGCTTTCTGGCGGTCCGCTGGGCATCATGCAGGCCTGTCTGGATGTGGTGCTGCCTTACGTTCACGAACGCAAGCAGTTCGATACCCCGATCGGCGAGTTTCAGCTCATGCAGGGCAAGCTTGCCGATATGTATACTGAGCTCAATGCCAGCCGGGCCTATGTCTATGCGGTGGCTGCTGCCTGCGACAGGGGGGAGACCACCCGCAAGGATGCGGCCGGTTGTATTCTCTATTCTGCGGAGAAAGCGACCCAGATGGCTTTGCAGGCAATCCAGGCCCTGGGCGGCAATGGTTATATCAATGAATTCCCGACTGGACGTCTGTTGAGAGATGCCAAGCTCTATGAGATCGGTGCCGGCACCAGCGAAATCCGCCGCATGCTGATTGGCCGGGAGCTCTTTGCCGAAACAGGGTAAATATATATCTTCTCTTCATGGTTGTGATTCGCAGGCCCCGGATATTAACGTCCGGGGCCTGTTTCGTTAATATCGTCTTTTTTTCCGAATTTCAGGCCGAAATAATAACGGCACAAAACTTTCTTGTTTAATAAATAGGAAATGGCATAGAATATTGGGAACATTGGTGTATTAGTTGAAAGAATTTGTTGCGAACGGCTTTTAATTAAGTAAATTTTAAGAAAATTTTACCGAATAGTCTAAAATTATTAACAAGTTAGTTATAATTTTAAAATTAATATGAAAAATAGTGTTTCACGTTTAAAGAGAATTAGGATATATTAAATAAAAAACGTGTACACACCACTAATTAACACAATAAATTACTTGGCAGAAAACTAGTGTAATAGGTAAGGGATCATGAATAGCAATAAGGATGTGATTGACGTCGAAAAGCTTCAAAGCAAGGCGTTTCAGGCAGCTGATTTTCTCAAAACTCTGGCAAATTCCAACCGGCTTGTAATCCTCAGCCGTCTTCTGGACGAGGAAATGTGTGTCGGTGATCTGGAAAAGAACCTGGATATTTCCCAGTCAGCTCTTTCCCAGCATCTGAGCCGCATGCGGGCGGAAGGTCTTGTGACCACCCGCCGGGAAAGTCAGCAGATTTTCTATCGTATCAAGGATGAGCGGGTAGGTCATATGCTGCGCGTCACCTATGAGCTTTTTTGTCGGGATACTTCAGACCAGGTTGCTGTCGCGGTCTGATATCTGACAATCTTTTTGATTAAGTTGCCGGGAATGGTCGGGGGGCCGTTGCCGGCAATTTAATTTTTGCCTAGTCTGTTTTATTTTGCTTTGTCCGTCAGTCGTCCCGGCGGATGGTTTTTATATTGCCGTCCTGGGACAAAAGTATCGCCACCGGCCGCGTGCTTTCGAACTGGGCGAAGATTATCATCAGGATGACCGTGAAGGGAACGCTCAGGAACATACCGGTGATGCCCCAGATGCTGCCCCACAGCGCCAGGGACAACATGACCACAAGCGGGCTCAGGTTCAGTGAATTGCCCATCAGTTTCGGTTCCAGCACATTGCCGATGCTGAACTGGATGGTGGACAGAGTGGTGATGACAATGGCAAAGGGGGTCAGGGTGTCAAATTGAATCAGGCTGAGCAGGGCCGGGAAGATCACCGCCAGCAGCGATCCTACGGTGGGGATAAAGTTCAGCAGGAAAATAATGAAGGCCCAGAATTCTGCAAAATCCACACCGACCATATAAAGCACTGCATAACAGGCCAGGCCGGTCAACACGCTGGTGAAGGTCTTGATGGCTACATATTTCTCAACATCCTCCTGCACATGCGCCAGAATATCCCTGACGGTCCTGTCATAGGATGAATGACGCAAAAGCGCCTCCAGCTTCAGCGGGAAAAATTTCTGTTCCAAAATCAAAAACAAGAGATAGATCAGGATCAGGCTGGCGTTACCGGCCAGGGTTACCATGGTTGAGGCGATGTTGGTAATGAAGGGGGCAAGGCTGATCTGGCCCAGAAATTGTTTTAGATTAACCTGTTCATCGGTGCCCAGAAGATCCGACAACCGATGAGTAAGCTTGGCAAAATTCTCCTGATAGCCGGGGGCGGCGGCCCTTACATCTGTGATGTTGGAGTTGATCATATCGTACAGCAGCGCCAGCGCCAGAAGCATGGTGAGCAGGGAAAGACTGAAGCTCAGCCAGGACGGCATGCCCTTTCCGCCGACTTTGACCTTCTGGAAATAGTCGGACAGGGTGTGAATCAGATACCAGATCACTACGGCGATGACAAAGGGCACCAAAAGATCGCGGCCGATGACCATGATCATCACGATGAGGCATATGAGTCCAAGCCCCCCGGCATAGGATAATATGCGCATTTATGGCCTCCATTCTGCTGACATGTGCCGCTGTCCGTGACAGCGCTCAGGAAACCGGAATTGTTGAACCAACCGTCCGGAAGGTCAAGATTTTAATGTTTTTTCCTCGATGTTCTTGTTTTGTTCCTATTTATACCTATAATAGTCTTATTAAAAATGATTCTCTCATGAGATGTGTCGCCAAAGGAGGTCAAATGGAACATCAGTCGCCTATCCCATCCATGCAACCCATGCCTGGTATGGAATATAAGTCCCGGACCGCCAGCCCCGCCGGACCCGTGTCGTCATTCCGTCAGGCGCGGCGCACCCGACGCCGGAAGCGTGCCGAAAAGCTCCTGACCGCCGCCCTGGAGCCAAAGGGGCCGCGTATCAGGGTCATCCCGCCGGAAGCCGGTAGTGTGGGACCGACGGTGCAGACGGCCCGCAAGCTGACGCCGGACCCGCTGAAATCTTATGAAGAACGGGGTATTCTCGGCTCCCGGCAGCTCTGGGCCGCCCATTCCATTCGCCAGGCCTACCGACTTATTACTGAAGGTACCGGTCCCCGGGTGACCAGCTTTACCGAAGTGATGGTGCAGAACAGCCGGCGCTCGAACCTTGGGGAAAGTGAACGTGAGGTCCTGCTAAAGGATCGTTACACCGACTGGGTCGACAGAATGACGGAGGAGAAGCTGATGGTCGGTCCCGTCCTTGATCTGGTGGTGGAGGAGGCCTCTTTGGCCGGGATTGACAGGAAATGGCGACGCCGCAAGGGCTGGGCCAAAGGTCACCTTCAACAGTCTCTGGATCTCTACATAAAGGTGGTGCAGCCAAAAAGGACTGGCGGAGGGCCGGATCAATGAAGCTGTCTGAGCATTTTTCTCTGGCGGAGCTTTGTCACAGCCAGACCGCCCTGAGGCACGGGCTTGAGAACAGCCCGGGAGAAAGGGAGTTGAGATGCCTTCGCCACCTGGCGGAAGATTTTCTGGAACCGCTGCGCCGCCTTGTCGGCCGTCCCTTCAGTCCGACCAGCGGCTATCGTTGTCCGCCGCTGAACCGGTTGATCGGATCTTCCGACACCTCCCAGCATGTGCGGGGTGAGGCGGTGGATCTGAAAATTCCAGGTTTTGACCTCCGTGAACTTGCTTCCCTGATCCGGCGGGAGCTGACCTTCGATCAGTTGATCCTGGAATATCACAGGGTCGCCGAACCGGACAGCGGCTGGCTGCATTGTTCACTGGTGGACCCGGCCTCGGGCCGCAAAAACCGGGGGCAGGCGCTGATTTTTGACGGCACCACATACAGGGAGATGGATGATGTCCTTACTGTCCAGGCTGATCGGTAGTCCGGCGGTGGATGCGGTCTCTGCAGTGGGCAATGTGTTCGACAGGCTCTTCACCAGCGATGAGGAAAAGGCCCAGGCGGCGGCAGTGATGGAAAAAATCCGCCAGCAACCGCAAATCCTGCAGGCGGAAATCAACCGCATCGAGGCGGCGCACCGTTCTGTATTCGTGGCCGGCTGGCGTCCCTTTATCGGCTGGGTCTGTGGGGTCGGTTTTCTCTGGGCCTTTCTGCTGCACCCCTTGTTTGAATGGCTGGTGGTTCTGCAGGGGCTAGATATTACAGCGCCCCTCATTGTCACCGACAACATGATGGAGTTGGTCCTTGCCCTGTTGGGCCTTGGGGCGCTGAGGAGTGCGGAAAAAATATCCGGGCGCAGCAAATGATATCGGGGCAAATTAGCGCCTTCTAACCCCTTGCTTTTGTCCGGGTGATCGGGGACACTGGGAACGACAATATTCAAGGGGAATTTTTGATGAAGAAAGTTGCGATCGGACTGATTGTTATTCTGTTGATTGTTCTGGGTGTTCTCTTTTATTTCGGATCCCAGGCCAGCAGTATTATTCATAAAGCTGTGGTTGAATATGGGCCGGATGTGACCGGGACCAGCGTCGGGTTGGACGGTGTTAATGTGTCCTTCCTGGGCGGTACCGCCGGGATCAACGGACTTGTGGTTGGCAATCCGGAAGGATTCAAATCGGCACATGCCTTCAAGGTGGGCTCGGTCGATATCTCCATGGATGTGAAATCGGTAACCTCCGATGTCATCCACATCAGGGAAGTGCGCATTGACGGCGCCGACCTGATTTACGAGATCGGTACCAAAGGCAACAATATCGGCAAATTGCAGGATAACGTGCAGAAATATATGTCCAGGTTCGGCGAAAGCGACAGTGAAAGCACCAAAAAATTTGTCATTGACGATATTTATGTGACGGGTACCAGGGTACAGCTGGCGACCGACCTGCTTGGCGGCAAGAGCACGGGCCTGACCCTGCCGGACATTCATCTTGAGGATATCGGCAACGACGGCGACGGTGCCAGTGGTGCCGAAGTCATGGACAAGGTGCTGGGCGCAGTCAACAGCGGGCTCAGCAAGATTGTCACCAAGGACATGATGAACAAGGCCCTGAAAGATGTGGGCAGCAAGCTCAAGGGCCTGATCAAATAAGGCTGATATAGCCAAACTGAGAACTATTGAGGGCGGTGCGGATCCGGGCGTGGATTCCGGGCCGCCCTTTCCACTTGCATGACAGTGTGATTTACCCAACAATGAATGATCACAAATTGCAGAACGGGGAATGTCATGCTTTATCTGGCCATTTTAGTTGTTTTTATTATTGCCATAATCTACTGGCTTTATGCTGCACTGATTAAAAAGCGCAACCGGGCGCTGGAAGCCTTGTCCGGTATCGATGTACAGCTGAAAAAACGTCATGACCTGCTGCCCAATATCCTGACCATCGCCAAGAAATTCATGGAGCATGAAAAGGAGCTCCTGACCCGGGTGACGGAACTGCGCAATCTGGCGGGTCGTGACTATAATCCGGCCAACCCGGAGGAGGTCGGCAAACACCTGGAAGCGGGAAAAGGGTTTCAGTCCGCCATGATGCAGCTTTTTGCGGTGGCGGAAAATTATCCGGACCTCAAGTCTCACCAGAATATGATCCAGGCCCAGCAGGCTTACGAAGAAGTGGAAGGCCATATCTCTGCCGCCCGCAGATTTTACAACAGCAGCGTCACCGACCTCAATGATGCGGTGCAGATTTTTCCGTCCAGCGTCATTGCCTCCCACCTGAATATCCGTTCCATGCCCTATTTTGAAATGGACGAGGCAGAGAAAAAACCGGTGAACGCGGCAGAGTTCCTCTAGGGGACGATCAATGGATTTCGGTGCATCGCTGAAAGGGCTTGAGGGGTTCGAGGCCTTCTTTGAAACGGAACTGCTTCCCGGTCTCCAGGAGATAGAAGCCGAACGTCCCCGGGCCATGAATATCTTCACTGCGGCGGTCATTCTGGCAATAACGGTGTTTGCCGCTGCTGGATATTTCATATTTATCCGCCATATGGCGGAACCCCAGGTCATGATCTTTGCGGGGATGGCCTGTGTCGGGATCGGCGCTCTGGGACTCAAGCCCCTGTCCAACCTGCAGAAAAAGGCCAAGGGGCGGATCATGGCTGCCCTGTGCCGTTATCTGGGACTGGAATACCAGATGAAGCCCGGAAATCAGCCGGTCGGCACCTTCAAGCATCTGCATCTTATTCCCGGCCATAACAAGCGCAAGACTGAAGACCGGATATTCGGTGTGGTCAGGGGTGTCGATTTCAACCTGTTCGAGGCCATGCTAATCCGGGAAAGCCGGGACAGCAAGGGCCGCAAGAGCAGCCGGACGGTTTTTCGCGGCCTCCTGTCACATTTTGATTTTCACAAGAATTTTTCCGGCACCACCATCATCCGCAAGGACAAATCAGCTATTGGAAATTTCTTTGACGGCGCCTTCAGTGAGGGGGAACGGGTCAGGCTGGAGGATCCGGAATTCGAGCGGCTGTTCGAGGTCTATGCCACCGATCAGGTAGAGGCCCGTTATCTGCTTACCCCGACCTTTATGGAGCGCATCAAGCAGCTCTCTGCCCTTGTGGGGACAGAAAACCTGCAACTGGCTTTCGACAAGGGCAATCTCTATCTGTCGATCCGCAAATCGGAGAATAGTTTCGAGGGTGGGTCCATGTTTTCAAACTTCGCCGACCCTGAACGCATTCACAAAAGCGCCCGGGAGCTGGCCCTGATCTATGATGTGGTGGAAGTGCTCAGGCTGGAGCTCGAGACCCGCGTCTAGCTTCTTTTCTGAAGGCGGGGTTCTCTTTAACACTGAGCAATCTAGTATCAGAGATTCATCAGCAAAAGCCTGATCCACATGGCCAGCACTACGGCAAGGCCTGTCCCGAACACACAGAGCCGGTGGTAGACATTGTTATAGGTGCTGTGGATGAAGGCCTGCAACAGCCTGAGCCCCAGGAACCCCCAGGCCATATAGGCAAAGATGTTATCTTCCTGTCCCTTGACCAGAATGGCCAGGCAGACCGCATAGAACAACACCGGCACTTCATAGAGGTTTGACCAGTGGCGGGTTGGTTTCTTCACATATTCCGGCGGTTCGGCCCCGTCCAGGGTTTTGTAATAATAGGACGGAACATCGCCCAGCCGCACCGATTTGAACCGTCCGATTACCAGGATCGGTGAATAGAGGACGGTGAAAATGGCCATCAAAGCCATGGGATAAAAAACCGACATTATTCTTCCCCTTCTTTTCTGTACGCTTTACAGGGTATCAGAGTTTTTTATCATATGTTATGCATTTATAAACCTGCGGCCATACAGCAATGGATAAGGAGAAGGCCGGGATATTCAGGGAGCGTTCCATGTTTTTTATAAGGGTTCTGGTCTTTATCGGGTTTGCCGTTCCGGCCCAGGCGCAGATCGAGGCGCCGGTGTTTGATGCTGTACAGGCGGAGAAATTTGCAGCTCTGGCCCTGAAGTGCATTCACAAGGAATATCCCAACAAGATTTCACATAGCATGAAGGATGATACTGCCGTGGCCCCGCCCCGGGAGCTGCATCCGGTGTTTTACGGCTGTTTCGACTGGCATTCGGCGGTGCACGGGCACTGGATGCTTGTGCGATTGCTGAGTGTGGGACCGGATGACGCGTACAAAAGGCGTATTCTGCCGGCCCTGGCCCGCAGCTTTACCCCCGGCAGGGTCGCGGGGGAGGTGGCCTATTTCCGGGCGCGCATGGGCAGTTCCTTTGAACGGCCCTACGGTCTGGCCTGGTTCCTGCAACTGATGACCGAACTCAGACAGTGGGATGATCCGCTGGGATATCAATGGGCCAGTACGCTCCAGCCGCTTGAGGCGGTGGTGGTGGAAAATATCAAGATCTGGTTGCCCAAACTGGTCTATCCGGTGCGTATCGGTACCCATAACCAGACCGCTTTCGCTTTCGGTCTGATGCTGGACTGGGCGCGGGAGGCGGGGGACCAGGAACTTGAGCAGATGATTGTCACCCGGTCCCTGGAATTCCATGCAAAGGATGTGAAATGCCCGTTGGCCTATGAGCCCTCCGGCGAGGATTTTCTTTCTCCCTGCCTGATGGAAGCGGATCTCATGCGCCGGGTTCTGCCGCCGAAGAAATATGCAAAATGGTTCCGCAAGTTCATGCCGCAGGTGCCAAGAAACGGCAGCTGGAAATGGCTTGTCCCGGGCATTGTTGGCGATCTTGCAGACGGAAAGCTGGCCCATCTTGACGGGCTTAACCTGTCCAGGGCCTGGAATATGGAAAATATTGCTGCGGCGCTGCCGGAGCGGGAACGCCGGCGGGCTTCCCTGCTCAATGCGGCCCAGGTGCACCGGATTGTCGGTCTGCAGGCGGTGACCGGCGAACATTATGCAGGCGGTCACTGGCTCGCCAGTTTCGCTACTTATCTGATGACGGGGCGGGGGCTGGACGCCCCTCCCGGATCGTGGTAAAATTCACAAATATGTAACAAAAACTACATACTTATGTCATTTACCCGCAGGGTGGATGGGCATACAATGCCTACCAGAAAATAACGTATCTACATAATAGCGGAGGAAGTGCATGGCATACTTATTGTCTGATGTGAATGGAATCGGTCCGACCACCCAGAAGCTTCTGGAGGCGCATGGCATTAAAACAGTTGCAGCGTTGAGCAAGATGACACCCGAAAAACTCTCTGAAATACAGGGCTTTTCGGTGCTTCGGGCATCCCGGGTGATTGAGGCGGCTATTCTTCTGACTTCTTCTGCGCCTACTGTCGCGCCGACGGCCCAAAAACCTGCGGCTCAAAAAACCGCTGCCCAGAAACCCGCTGCCCAGAAACCTGCCGCCAAGAAAACTGCGTCAAAGAAACCGGCAACAAAGAAGGCTTCTGCCAAGAAAACCGATAAGAAAGCAGACAAAAAGAAAGCGGTAAAGAAAAAGGACGCCAAAAAGGACAAGGCCAAAAAAGCTGAAGCAAAGAAAAAGTCCGCCGATAAAAAGAAAAAAGACACAAAGAAAAAGGCCGACAAGAAAAAGCCCGTGAAAAAAGCGGACAAGAAAAAAACTGCCGCCAAATCCAAGAGCAAGTCCAAAAAGAAAAAATAAACAATTCGTTAACCAAGGAGTGATATAGTTAATTTCCGAAGGGGGAAGCTGGACAATACCATATCTGGTGTTTTATGTTACTAAGCTATACCAGATGTAACAGTCATGAACTTTGGAAAAACTATGGGCGCAAAGCCGACAGCCAGGGACGTTTTCAGAAAAGCCGACGGTCTTCCGATTTCGGTAAAGGCTATCATTACGCTTGAAGACAAGGTCCTGCTGCTCCAGGAACATGACGAGGAATGGGAGCTTCCGGGCGGGAAACTGGACAAGGGTGAAGCCCTTGAAGATACCCTGCACCGCGAGGTGTACGAGGAAACCGGCCTCAAGATCAAATCGGCAAATCTGGTTGATCTTTGTGTCCGTTCCCGGGACCGGGGCCGCACTGATATCTGTGTGGCCACCTATTACTGCAAGGTAAAATTTTCTTCCCTGAAGGATGTCACAATCTCCGAAGAGCACATCTGTGCAGGGCTGTTCAGAAAAAAACAGTTGGAACGGCTCTATATGCTTGATATCTATCGTGCGGTTGCTGGAAAAATCCTGTCCTGATCCGGCGTTATTGTCCATCTGTTATCTGTTACCAGAGTATTTTTTATGTCCGATAATTCTTCGAACGTTGAAATCGAACGGAAATTTCTTGTTTCCGGGCGTCCCGACGGTGAACTTGTCAAGCGTCAGTCTATTCGTCAGGGGTATATCGCCCGCGAAGGCGGCAATACGGTGCGCATTCGCCAGAAAAACGATAAATTCATTCTGAGCATAAAAGCGAAAAAAGGGCGTAATGAACGCTATGAACTGGAGTATGAGGTTAACGAGACCGACGCTACGCTTCTGTTCAGCCTGTGCAACGGCCCCCTGATCGAGAAAACCAGGGAGGTCCATAGCTATCGTGGCCATCTCTGGGAGGTGGATATCTTCCACGGCGTCAATGACGGCCTGGTGATCGCCGAGGTGGAGCTGGACCGGGCTGACGAGGCGGTTGTAAAGCCGGACTGGATCGGCCGTGAGGTCAGCCAGGATGCCCGCTTTTTCAATGCCTATCTGTTCAGTCATCCCTTTATCGGCTGGGGGCTGACCTATGACGAACTTCTCGGCGGAAAATAGCCGCTCAGAGCAGCTGCAGGCGGAACTTCAGGTCTTCCCATAACGAGTTATACATCAGGGCTGGCGGGCTTGACGGCGCGAAGGCGTGCACCGGTGCCCGCTTTATGCCCATCTGCTCCACAATGCTTGAATAGGGAATATAGCTGTTGAGAAATTCCGGATATTCGTCGGATGCATGATCGATAATGTCCCGATGCAGTTTTTTGCGCCGGTCTACCATGGAAAAGAAGGGCCAGACCCGGGAATTGTCGTATCCCTTTTCTTCCCGGAAGTTCATCAGCTGTTCATAGGTCCTGAGTGACAGGCTGGTGGGGATAATCGGCACCAGCAAGCCATCGGCAATGGAAAAGATATGTTCCGACAGGGCCGAGATGCTGGGCGGGCAGTCCAGCACCAGAAGATCATATTCATTGGTTACCGGCTTGAAGATCTTGAACAGGGTGGTCAGTTTCTTTTCCATCAGTTCGATATCCAGCAGGCGATAGGAAAAGTCCGCTGGCAGAATGTCCAGATTGTCATAGTCGGTTCCCTTGATCAGCCGGTCAAGGTCGTGCTTTTTGTCCACCAGTCCCCGGGTGCCGCCTTTAATTCTCGGTTTGACCCGGAAGTAGTAGGTGGATGACGCCTGCGGGTCCAGATCCCAGAACAGCACCTTGAAGCCCTCGCGGGCGGCAAGATAGGCAATATTGACGGCAGTAGCGGTTTTGCCTACACCGCCCTTGATGTTAAAGACGCCAAGTGTTTTCATGACGGGCTTTTTCCTTTGGAGGACTTGGGGGAGGATTTTTTTCGTGATTTCCGGTTTTCCGGACCGAAGAGCTGTTTGAAGGCCAGTTCGGCTTCGGGGGAATCAAATGCCTTGAAGCGTGCGGAAAAATCCCTGCGGGCTGTCGCCTGTCCCTCAAGCAGGTGTGAGGCAAGGATACCCATGGCCATAAAGGTCTGGGCGTCGCCAAGGTTGTTCTCCTGCATTTCCTCGGAAAATCCGGCGATACTCTGGGCCTGTACTTCATAATCCTGGAAGTCTCCCAGATTTTCCTGTAGCAGCTTCAGGCCGGAAATCAGTTTCTTGATTTCAGCGGCGGGATAAAGGCTCTGGAAAAATTCCATAAGATAGCGCAGTTTTTTGCCGGTCTTGCGCAATTCATGCAGGTCCTCGGCCGGGCTTTCATCGGTGATGGCCTTGCCTTCCTGAACAATGCGCCGGAAGGTTTTCCAGATGCGCTGACTGGCAAGCTCGCTGATCGGCTGGCCGGCGTTTTTCCCTTTGCCCTTGTCGTCACTGTCGAGAAATGCCTGATAGCCGCCGAGCAGGTCTTTGTATTTCACGGTGCCCAGGGCGCGGGCCAGCTTTTTCTGCTCTGTAACCTGCTTCCGGGTCAGGAATTTTTTCAAATCCCCGAGGGAGTTCCGGTATTCCTCCGGTAGCAAGGCGCGGTAATCCTCAAATTTCAGCAAATAGACATCCAGGTCGCGGGTGGGGCCGGTAATCTGGCCGAGCCAGGCAAAGGCATCTTTCCATTTGTTTGTTTCTGCTTCGCCGTAGACTTCCTTGATCTGGCTGAGGGCGGACCGGGTCCGGCGGACGGCGACCCTGTAATCGTGCAGGAATTCGGAATCCAGGTCGGCGATGGTGCCTGCTTCATTCTCTTGCATGGTGGCAAACAGGGTTTTCAGGATTTTTGTAGTTGTTTTGGCGGCGGCGGCTTCCCCGGCAAGTTTGATGTTGAGCTTGGAGCTATAGACCCCCGGTGTGACGCCGAAGCGTTCAAGTGTTTCGTGAATATAGGGCGTTTTCCGGCGTCTGAATCCCATCTGCTCTAGCTTGCGGGCAATTTTTGTACATTCTTTTTCATAGCCCCTGACAGGCAGTAGTTGCAGCGACCATTCAGTCTCAGTGCCTGCGTTGCCTTTCGGACAGCTGATATCGTTCCTGTCCAGACAAAGTGTGGCGGTCTTTTTCTGCTCCCGGTCCAGGGCATGAAACTCGAGCCGGTGTGTTTTCAGCCGGAGCACTGACAGAAGCCGGCGCATGCTGGTGATTTTTTCCAGGCGCTTCTGGATAGGACTGGCCGGGAAATCGGCGGCAAAGACGGGCGAGGCCCTGTGCAGGGTCACGCTGCCCTGCAGGCTGTCATCCATCAGGTGCCGCCAGAGGAAACGGTTCTCCTGACCATGCTGTTCCCGGATCAGATATCCCTGGGCATTGAACAGCCGCCAGTCAAAGGTATCCAGGAATTCCTGGTGCAGTGATATTTCCCCGACCAGGGAAAGCCCGTTTGTCTTTTCCAGCATGCTGCGGATGGCGGCCAGGTCAAATTTTTCCGGTCCGTAAAAATACATGACACCCCTTATCTGCTGTGCACGATAGCTTTTTTGTGTGGCGAACTATAAGAAGGCGGGGTCGCAACGCCAATCATAATTTTGTTACATTATTATGACAAATTCCGCAGAATCCAAGGTTTTTTTGCCTATCTGGTCGCAAGCACCTGATAGGCGGCCGTGACCTGCTGGAACTTTATGGCGGCCTGCTTGTCACCCCGGTTGGTGTCCGGGTGGTAGCGTTTGGCCAGGGTGCGATAGGCGGATTTGATTTCCGTCTGGGTGGCGTCGTCATCCAGTTCGAGAATCTCAAAAGCATCAGCCCGGCGCTGGTCAGCGCCGTAGACGTCGGGTTCTGTATCATAGGCACCACTGGTTTTGTAGCCGGCACTGGCGCGGGCCTCTTCCTGGGCGCGGCGAAAGGCGTCCGCCTTGTTGCGGCCGGAGAAATAGTTCCAGTTCTGGTTATATTCCGCGACATGCCGCTGGCAGAAATGCCACTTTTCCGGGGAATCCGGAGCCTTCGGTGCCGGGTAGTCACCGGGCTCCTCACAGCCATCATAGTCGCACAGCCTGACCGATACAGGCTCGCGCTGCACATGATATCCGTCCCATCGGGGAAAGCCCCAGCTTTTTGATCTCGACATGTTTCTCAGGCTCGTTGGCAGAAGGTCATGATTAACAGCAAATCATAATCCTGATCAATAAAGATTTTCTTTCCATATAATATCATCCGGAGGCCATTTACAGGCTGTGTCGGAAATTCTTAATATTGCCATGGTTTCGTGCTACTGTCAGTTGGAATTGCTTGCAAGATAAGGAAAAAAAGCTAAATGGCGACGACGATTACGCTTGTGGATGACGATCAGAATATCCTGACGTCTGTCAGTATGGCTCTAGAGGCGGAGGGATTTGATGTCAAGACCTATACGGACGGGGCAGCTGCTCTGGAGGGATTGAACAGGAATAACACCGATATGGCGGTGCTGGATATTAAAATGCCGCGCATGGACGGCATGGAATTATTGCGTCGCCTGCGGGAAAAACATAATTTTCCGGTTATCTTCCTGACCTCAAAAGATGACGAGATTGATGAAATGCTCGGGCTCAAAATGGGGGCCGACGACTATATCAAAAAGCCTTTCTCCCAGCGACTGCTTATCGAGCGGATCAAAACCGTCCTGCGTCGGGTGGAGGCGGTAAAGAAGAGCGCCACGGCCGAGGAGGACGAGGACGGCGTTATTGTCCGAGGCCGGCTGCGCCTGGACCCGGTGCGTCATCAGTGCGAATGGGACGGCAAGGATGTGAAGCTGACCGTGACCGAATTTCTGATCCTTCAGGCTCTTGCCCATCGCCCGGGGCATGTGAAAAGCCGCGATCAGCTGATGGATGTGGCCTATCACGATGATGTCTATGTGGACGACCGCACCATTGACAGCCATATCAAGCGGCTGCGCAAAAAGTTCCGGGCCGTTGACGAGGAATTTGACGGTATCGAGACTTTGTATGGAGTTGGCTACCGCTACAGTGAAAGTTGATATGCTGGGAAAGTTGATGGTGCCGGTTAATTGCGCTAATAAACATTAATGAACTCGGATACAAAGGCACCTCTAATCAGGACCCGGCCAAAGCGCCGGGTTTCGCCGTTAGCAATCCGTATCATGATGGTCAATGTGATCGCGCTTATCTTTCTTGGCGGCGGTATTCTCTATGTGGACGATCTTCAGCATACCCTGATCCAGTCGCGGATCGATTCTTTGATGAAGGATGCGGAAATCATGGCCGGGGCACTGGGCGAGGCGGCCACTGGAGGTCCCGAGACCACCGAGGTGGAGCTTATTCCGGCCCAGCAGATTATTATCCGCCTGGTGGACGTTACCCGCAACAGAGCACGTTTCTTTGATATTTCCGGCACCAAACTGATCGACAGCCGGGATCTGGCCATTGAGCAGTCCATTGTGGTCAACCCCTTGCCCCCCGAGGGAGGACTGGCCAGTTTCTGGGACAACCTGAGCTGGGAGATTTCCGGTATTCTGGACCGGTTGAATAAAAGATATGCCCTGGGTGAATATAAGGAAAAGGCCAATGAGGTGGCTGAAAACTACCCGGAAGTGATGGAAGCCATGGCCGGGGAAAGTGGCTATCGTATCCGGGTGCTGACCGATCGTTTTGATATTATTACAGTGGCTGTGCCTGTACAGCGTTTTCGCCGCGTGCTGGGTGTGCTGATGGTTTCGGCCGATGACCGGGACATCAGGGAGGCGGTCCAGGATGCCCGCATGACCATCCTGCAACTGTTCTTTGCCGCCCTGTTGATAACCCTGGCCCTGTCCTCCTTTCTGGGCCGGACTATCATCCGTCCGATTTTGCGTCTCGCTCATGCCGCCGACCGGATCAGAATGGCCACCAATCCGGACTACCAGATCCCGGACTATTCCGGACGCAATGACGAAATCGGCGATTTGAGCCGGTCGCTCAGGCAAATGACCGATAACCTGGCCCGGCAGATTGATGCTGTGGCTTCTTTTGCTGCCGATGTGGCGCATGAGCTGAAAAACCCGCTCACTTCCTTGCGCAGTGCCATCGAAACATTGTCTTTCGCCAAAAAGGAAGAAGACAAGCAAAAGCTGCTGGCAATTATCCAGCAGGACGTCCAGCGTCTTGATCGCCTGATTTCGGATATTTCCGATGCCTCCCGGCTGGATGCGGAACTGGCCCGCAGCCGCATGGAGCTGGTGAACATGACGGCCATGCTCGAAACCCTGATCGATATCTATGATGCCACTCAGAAAGACAAACTGCCGGATATCGTGCTTGAGGTGAATGGCAGCCGCAGGCAACGCAAATCCGGGGAAAATCGGCCCTATCACGTCATGGGGCTGGAAGGACAGCTTGGCCAGGTGGTGAGAAACCTGCTGGACAATGCCATCTCCTTTTCACGCCCGGACGGGCATGTCCTGGTCAGGCTTGGTGAACGCAAAAACATGGTGGAACTTGTCATTGAGGACGAGGGTGTGGGGATTCCCGAAGACAAACTGGAAAACATCTTCGAGCGTTTCTATTCCGAGCGTCCCAAGGGGGAGGCTTTCGGCAAACATTCGGGGCTTGGCCTGAGTATCTGTAAACAGATCGTGGAATCCCATGGCGGCACCATTACCGCTCAAAACCGTGAAGACCGGAGCGGCGCCCGTTTTGAAGTGCGCCTGCCGCGGGCCGAGGAGGGGAAAAGACAATGAGCCTTGTTCATGCCACGGTTGTCGCCCTGGACGGGCACGGGATTATGATCATGGGGCTGTCGGGATCGGGAAAATCCGATCTCGCCCTCCGGCTGATCGAGGAAGCGGGCGCAATGCTGGTCGGGGATGACTATGTCACCCTGGAGAAGCAAGAAGGCCGCCTGCTGGCGAAACCGGCGGAAAATATCGCAGGTCTTCTTGAAGTGCGTGGTGTCGGGCTTGTAAAGATGCCGTTTCTGCCGTCGGCGATGGTGGATTTGGTGTTGGTTCTGCCCTCATCCGGGACGGACAGCAGGCCCGAGCGTCTGCCGGAGGAGCAATTCTTTGAATTTGAAGGGCTTCGTGTGCCGCAACTTGATTTTATGCCCTTTGAAGCCTCGGCCGTGACGAAGGCCAGAACGGCGCTCAGGCATCTTGCGTCCTGAACCGGCACCCTCTGCTTGAAATGAATTTGTATATTTCCGCCTGCTGTGAGAATATCGGATCGTGGATTGATTCCCGAACGGCAGGCCTCTTGTAAGGTCAGCCTGTTCGAAAGATGCAACAGAGGACAATGGTGACAAAAAACAGTGATACAGCCGGTCGCGGTGCCGACAGGCTAACACTTTTGCTGATTACAGGCATGTCGGGAGCCGGTAAGTCCACAGCGCTGAAGGCGCTGGAGGATATCGGCTATGAGGCGCTGGATAATCTTCCGTTGAGCCTGTTGCCTAACCTGATCGAACTTGCCAAGGGCGAGGATCCCGACCACATCAATCCGGCCTTCGCCATTGGTATTGACGCCCGGACCCGGAATTTCCGTCCCGATAAAATCCTTTCCCGACTGCAGGAACTGAAGGACCGGGACGATCTGGACGTAAAAGTACTTTATTTTGACAGCAACAATACGGTTCTCGCCAAACGTTTTACCGAAACCCGCCGCCGTCATCCGCTGGCCATCGACAGGCCGGTTGCCGATGGTATCGTGCGGGAACGCCAGATGCTGGAAGTAATACGGGCGGAAGCGGACTATTTCTTTGACACGTCCGACCTCGGTATTCATGAGCTGAAACGTATGCTGACCCAGCGATTTGAGCGCAAGGCGGGCGGCGCGCTGAATATTTCCATTTGCTCTTTCGGCTATCCAAAGGGTGTTCCCCGGGACGCTGATCTGGTATTTGACGTTCGTTTCCTGAAGAATCCCCATTATCAGGATCATCTGCGCCCGTTGACCGGAGAACAGGACGAAGTCGGGGATTTCATAAAAGGAGATCCCGCATTCGAAAGTTTTTGGGATAAAATCGGTTCTCTGATATTGTCTTTGCTCCCCGAATATAAAAAGGAGGGGAAATCCTATCTGACCATTGCCTTTGGCTGTACTGGCGGCAGGCACAGATCGGTTTTTGTGGCCCGGGAACTGGCAGAGCTGTTGCGTCGCCAAGGTTACTGGGTGAATGTGCATCACCGCGAATTGCTGTCCGGTGAGTGATATTCTAAAAAGACGGAATTAATATATGATTGGTATGGTGGTTGTAACGCATGGTCGCTTGGCGGAGGAATTTGTCTCTGCAATGGAGCATGTTGTTGGCCCGCAGAAGGCCGTCCGCTCGATTTGCATCGGACCGGATGACGATATGGAACAGCGCCGGCAGGATATCCTGAATGCGGTCAAGGAAGTGGACCAGGGCGAGGGCGTTATTCTGTTGACGGATATGTTTGGCGGTACGCCTTCAAATCTTGCCATTTCCATCATGGATAATGCCAATGTCGAGGTGATCGCCGGAATTAATCTGCCCATGCTGATCAAGCTTGCCAGCGTACGTGTGGCCTGTTCCATGGAAGAAGCTATTTCTGCCGCCCAGGAGGCCGGACGGAAATACATCAATGTGGCCTCTCATGTCCTGTCCGGAGAGATTTCATGACAGCAGGACAGGGGGTCAACGGCAATCCCTGTGAAAAAATACTGACCATTCTGAACCGCCGGGGCCTGCATGCCCGGGCATCGGCTAAATTTGTTTCTGTGGCGGAAAAATATGATTCCTCCATTCAGGTTTCCAAAGACGGTACTTCTGTTTCCGGCACCTCCATTATGGGGCTGATGATGCTTGCAGCAGCGCCGGGGGATCAGATCATGATACGCTGTGATGGCGCACAGGCCGGTGAGGCTCTTGAGGCGCTACAGGCGCTTGTGGAAGACAAATTCGGAGAAGATTAGATATTTCTTAACTATTTTCGGGGTAAATATAGAGATATAAAGATTTCTTTATTTATGGCTTGTGGCTGGTCGGCAGACTTGCTATAAGCCTTTCTGATTATATGAAAAGGAAAGATCTACAGATGACCGAATTCACTGATTACAAGGTTGCAGATATTTCGCTTGCCGACTGGGGGCGTCGTGAAATTGCCATTGCAGAGACAGAAATGCCCGGCCTGATGGCCCTGCGCGAGGAATATGGCAAGAGCAAGCCCCTTAAAGGCGCCCGGATCGCCGGATGTCTGCATATGACCATTCAGACCGCGGTACTGATCGAAACCCTGATCGAGCTGGGCGCTGAAATTCGCTGGTCATCCTGTAATATCTTTTCCACCCAGGATCATGCCGCGGCGGCTATTGCGGCGGCGAATATACCGGTTTTTGCCTGGAAGGGGCTGACCGAGGAAGAATTTCTCTGGTGTATCAGGGAGACCATTGTTGGACCGGACGGCTGGCGTCCCAACATGATCCTTGATGATGGTGGTGATCTGACGGCCATGATGTACGAGGACTTCCCGGAACTGATGGATGAGGTTCGTGGTATTTCCGAGGAAACCACCACCGGCGTGCTGCGGCTGTATCAGATGGAAAAAGCCGGAAAGTTGACGGTGCCTGCCATCAACGTGAATGATAGTGTGACAAAATCAAAATTCGACAACCTTTATGGATGTCGGGAAAGCCTGGTAGACGGCATCAAGCGGGCCACGGACGTGATGATGGCCGGCAAGATCGCCGTGGTGTGTGGCTACGGTGATGTGGGCAAGGGCTCTGCGGCCAGCATGCGCAATCAGGGCGCCCGTGTCCTGGTAACTGAAATCGACCCCATTTGTGCCCTTCAGGCTGCCATGGAAGGTTATGAAGTGACCACCATGGAGGACGCGGCGTCTGAGGGTGATATCTTTGTCACAACAACCGGCAATGTGGATGTGATCACCATTGATCATATGCGGGAGATGAAGGACCGGGCCATTGTCTGCAATATCGGCCATTTTGATTCCGAAATCCAGATTGCGGCGCTGGAAAACTATACCTGGGAAGAGGTTAAGCCCCAGGTGGATGAAGTTGTATTCCCGGACGGTAAACGTCTGATCGTCCTGGCCAAAGGCCGTCTCGTCAACCTCGGTTGTGCGACCGGCCACCCCAGTTTCGTCATGAGCGCCTCCTTCACCAACCAGGTGATGGCCCAGATTGAACTGTGGAATAATTCCGACAACTACGGCAATAAGGTTTATGTGCTGCCCAAGCATCTGGATGAAAAAGTGG
Organism: Emcibacter sp.; assembly: GCF_048269205.1. GTDB lineage: Bacteria > Pseudomonadota > Alphaproteobacteria > Sphingomonadales > Emcibacteraceae > Emcibacter. The sequence goes on from NZ_JBLXJC010000001.1 coordinate 423,347, forward strand.
CCTCCCTGCACCTTGCTCGTCTTGGGGTGAAACTGACCAAACTGAACCAGAAACAGGCCGATTACATTGACGTGCCTGTGAGCGGGCCCTTTAAGCCCGAACATTACAGATACTGATTCGTCTGAATCCGATTTTTGAAAGCCTGTCGGTGGGTGTTAACCATTAACAGGCTTTCTTTTTGCCCGCCAAGCCGCTAACTTAGCGTGGAAGCTTCGGTTGTGGGTAGAAGAATGACAAGACAAGCAGGTAGCAGTTTTTTCCGGTTCGCCGGCCTGTTTCTGACTATATATCCGGTAATAAATGAGGTGGCTTCGGCGGCTGACGCCGGATTGTGGCCCGAAAGCAGAGGTTTTCTCGCTCTGTTTGTTCCTTTTTGTTTCCTGACCTTTGCCCTGCTGGTCTGGCTGGTTTTTACGCGCCGCAGACTTGTCCGGCAGGTCAGGAACCAGGAAAAGCAATATAATGATCTTGCCCGGCTTCTTTCATCGCGCCAGGAAGTCTATATCCGCATCGGTGCCCGCGGGCACTTGAGCACCAGCCCGGGATTTGCCCAGTGGATGGGGCTGAAGGAGGATATTCTGTCGCTGGACGGTCTGAGGGGAGCCATCGCCCGCATTTCTCTGCCCGAGTTTGTGAAGCTCCGGGAATATAGCGAGAAACTGGTCGAGCAGGGAAAGTCCTTCTATATAACCCTGAAGCTCAAAGACGGTGAAAGACGGATCGTGGTGCATGGTGAGCTTATAGACCAGGTCGCCGGTCCCGACGGCGGCAGCATCATCTGGTTTCGTAATCTTTCCGAAGAGGAAAATGTCGCCCTTCACCAGCAGCGTGAATTTGGCCGCCTGAGTGCGGAGTTGCAGTTCTACCAGATCGTAGCGGATCATGTGACCCTGCCGTTCTGGATCAGGAACGAGGATCTCGACCTGATCTGGGTGAATAAAGCCTATGTGGAGGCGGTGGAAGGGGAAAGCCGCGAGCAGGTGCTGGAAGACGGTCTCGAGCTTGTGACAAGTACCCTCGGGCAAAGTGCCAGGGACATGGCGGTCATGGTGGAAAAGGCCGGTGAGGCCCAGAGGGACAAGCATTTTGTCGTCATCCGCGGCGAGCGACGGGCCATGGATATTCACAATATCCCCCTCTATGGCGATAACGGCAGCCGGGCCTTTCTCGGTTATGCCATGGACATCACCGAACTGGAAGAAGCCCGCGGCGAACTGATCCATCATACAGAATCCCATTCGGAAACCCTGAACAAACTGTCGACGGCGGTGGCAATTTTCGGCCTCGACAAGCGCCTGGAATATTACAACAGCGCCTTTGTCAGGTTGTGGAAGATTCCAGAAGACAGGCTGTTTACCCATCCTCATCATACGGAAGTCCTTGAAATCATGCGGGAGGCCCGCCGCCTGCCCGAACAGGCTAATTTCCCGGCCTGGAAGCAGAAACAGCTGTCGGCCTATACGGAACTGATGGAGCCGGTGGAGGAGATGTGGCACCTGCCTGACGAGGCCACCCTGCGTGTGGTGACCCAGCCTCATCCCCAGGGCGGCCTGCTGATTTTCTATGAGGATGTGACCGACTATCTGGCGCTGGAGCGGTCCTATAACACCCTGTTTGCGGTTCAGCAGGAAACCCTCAATAATCTGCACGAAGCCGTGGCGGTGTTCGGGGTCGACGGCTGTCTGCAGCTGAACAATCCGGGCTTTGCGAAAATGTGGGGACTTTCGGAAGACTATCTCAAGGAATCCCCCCATATCATAGATGTGCTCGAGCAGGGGGCCGGCAACTTCAGCAATCTGGAACAGTTGGAAGATCTCCGTCATCTGGTGGTCGGGGGTGAAGGCAGCCGGGCAGGCGGGGCCGGGCGTCTGCATTTCCGCAATGACACGGTGATTGACTATATGTCCGTCTCCCTGCCGGACGGCGGTGTGCTGGTCACTTTCCTGGATGTGACCGACAGTTTCCGTATCGAAAATGCGTTGCGTGAACGCAACCTGGCCCTGGAGGCGACCGACAAGGTCAAGACCGAATTCCTGGCCCATATGTCCTATGAGCTCAGAAATCCGCTCAACAGCATTATCGGTTTCTCAGAGCTTCTGGAGAAGGAATACCAGGGGCCGCTTAATGACGACCAGCACCAGTATATGCGCAATATTCTTTCCGCTTCCGATCACCTTCTCGGTCTGATCAATGATATTCTCGACCTGGCAGTGATCGAGGCCGGCGGCATGACGCTGGAAGTGTCTTCCTTCAGTCTGCAGCAGATGCTGAAAGATGTCCTGAACGAAATTGAAGATAATGTCCGGGCCAAGGAGCTTGAGGTGGAATTTGATTGCCCCGATGATATCGGCATCATCAGCGGGGACGGCAAGCGGCTTCATCACACCGTCTATAATCTGATCAGTAATGCGGTGAAATTCACGTCTTCTCCCGGGTTTATCACTGTCGGTGCACGAGAAGAAAATGGCTCCTACCGCATATTTGTCAAGGATACAGGTGTTGGCATACCGGCCGGTGAAACCGAAAAGGTTTTTGAAAAATTCTATACCGGCAGCAATGTGCGCAATACCCAGGGGGCAGGTCTCGGACTGTCGCTGGCCAAAAGCTTCGTCGAAATGCATGGCGGGACGCTGAAAGTGGAAAGTAGCCTGAACATGGGCACAACAGTGACCTGTCTTTTACCCAAATCCGTTCGCGAAGATCAGAATATCAAAATGGCCGGGGAATGACCCTTGCCAACCGGCCGCTGAGACGACAATAATCTTTCATGACAAAAACTGTAATTTATCAAACCCGGCTCAAGGATCTGAACGCCACCAGGAAACTGGCGCAGAGTCTTTCTTCATGCTTGCGTGCCGGGGATATCGTTGCTTTTGACGGGGACCTGGGCGCCGGCAAGACCGAATTCTGCCGTTCCCTCATCCATGCGCTGGGATATGCCGAGGATGTACCCAGTCCCACGTTCAATCTGGTCCAGATTTACGAGCCGGCGGTGGATGACCGGGAAACGCCCGCCGTCTGGCATTTTGATTTTTATCGTCTGGAAGAGCCGGAGGATGCCATCGAGCTTGGCATTGATGATGCCTTTGACCAGGCTGTCAGCCTTATCGAATGGCCGTCCAGGATCGGGAGCTATCTGCCGCAGGATCATTTACTGGTCCGGCTTGAAATCGACGGGGAGAGTGAGGAGAGGCTGGTGTCTATCGAAGGGGATCAAAACTGGCAGAAGCGTCTTGCAGGAGTATTTGGCGATGACTGACCGCAAGTCGATGAAAGAGGCCTTTATCCGCCAGCAGGGCTGGGGCGGGAGCCATATCCGGCCAGTGGCCGGGGATGCCTCCTTTCGTCGCTATGACCGGCTGGAGAAAGGGGAGGCCTCGGCCATTCTGATGGATGCGCCGCCGGTTTTCGAGGATATCAAGCCCTTTGTCGCCATTGATCGCTTCCTCTGTGATGTGGGTCTGTCGGCGCCGCAGATCCTGGCGGCGGATATGGAACATGGTTTTCTGCTGCTGGAGGACCTGGGTGACGATCTCTATGCCCGCCTGATCGAAAAGGATCCGTCTCTGGAACAGGGGCTTTATGAAAAGGCCGTCTCCCTGCTGGCTTTCCTGCAGGGGCGGCCTGTCCCGGAACATTTGATGGTGACCCGGGACGATATCTTCCGAGTTCCCGCCTATGACATGAAGGTCCTGCTGGACGAGGTGGTCCTGTTTGTCGACTGGTATCTGCCATTGCTCACTGGCAACCGCCTTGATGAGCGCGAACGTCAGGAATTTATCAACCTCTGGGGGCTTGTTCTGGAAGATGTTTCCCGGGCCCGGGACTGTGTTGTGCTCAGGGACTATCATGCGGAAAATCTGCTTTACCTGCCCGACAGGTTCGATCATCGCCAGGTGGGGCTTCTGGATTTTCAGGATGCCCTGAACGGGCACCGGGCCTATGACCTGGTCTCCCTGCTTCAGGATGCCCGACGGGATGTGTCGCCGGAGCTGGAACGGGCCATGCTGAACAATTATCTTGAGCTGACCGGACTTGAGACTGAAAACTTCCTGCAGGACTATGCGGTTCTTGGCGCCCAGCGCAATGCCAAGATCATCGGTATATTTGCCCGGTTGTTTTTGCGGGACGGCAAGGAAAAGTATTTTTCCCTGATCCCGCGGGTCTGGGGGCTTCTGCAGCGGGATCTTGAGCATCCGGCGCTTGGCGAACTGAAGGCCTGGTTCGACAGGATGGTGCCGGAAAATCAAAGGCAGACTGCGCCCGGCATCCGGGCATTGATGCCGGAAAGGGCCATGATCCTTGCCGCCGGGCTCGGCACCCGCATGCGGCCGTTGACGGACGATACGCCCAAACCGCTCCTGAAAGTGGCGGGCAAGAGCATGCTGGACCGGCTGCTGGACGGCCTTGCCGCGTCTGGAGTGAAAACAACAGTGGTCAATATGCATTATCTGGCCGATCAGGTAGAAAAAGCCATCAAGGATCGTCCCGATCACCGGCCAAAAGTCATCTTGTCCGATGAGCGGGATCAGTTGATGGACAGCGGCGGCGGAGTTCTCAAAGCCATACCTTATTTCGGCAATCGCAGTTTTTTTGTTCTGAACAGCGACCTTGTCTGGCAGGAAAGTGATGCGCCGGGCAGGCAGGCCATGCTGCACAGGCTTGCGGCAGCCTGGAAGCCGGAGGAAATGGATATCCTGATGCTGCTGATGCCGACGGACAAGGCCCGGGGCTACGACGGTGCAGGTGATTTTCATGTAGAGGAAGACGGGCGGCTCACACCGCGCAGGCTGTCCGCCGATCCGGAGGCGCCTGCAGACCACATGTATGCCGGGGTATTGATCATGAAACCGATCCTGCTGGAAGGATTCCCCAACAGGCCTTTCTCCCTGCGTGAAGTGTTCGACAAGGCCTTTGAGAGCAGCAGGCTGTTCGGTCTGGTTCATGAGGGCGAATGGTATCATGTGGGCACGCCGGAGGCCCTGGAAGACTGTAACAGGGCGCTGGCCGAACCGGGGAAAAGCTGATGCCGCGACGTCTGGGGAAAAATCCGGAACTATATACCATCCCCGCGCGCACCTCCTTTGTGGAATGCCTGGCCCTGGGGCTCCTTGACCGTTATGGCAGCGACCCCCTGATATTGAGCGATGTGCTGGTGCTTCTGCCCAATCGGCGGGCGGTGCGCTCTCTGAGGGAGGCTTTTCTGCGTCTGTCTGGCGAGAAAGCCCTGCTTCTGCCCCGGATGCAGCCTGTCGGCGATGTGGATGAGGACGAGCTGTTGCTCACATCCGGCGCGCTGCCGACGGGGCTTGACGATGTCGACCTGCCGCCGGCCATCTCCACATACCAGCGGCAGCTTCTGTTGATGAAAATTATCCGGAGCTGGTACAGCAAACGGGGTAAGGAGGCGCCGGAAGTGGCGCAATGTGCGATTCTGGCCGGCGCGCTCGGCCGGTTTCTTGACCAGGTGCAGACAGAGCGCCTGTCCTTTGGTGACCTGAAAGAGCTTGTCCCGGAAGATTATGCCGTGCATTGGCAGGATACCCTTGATTTCCTGCAGATTCTGACACCAGGATGGCCCACAGTGCTGGAAGCCACCGGCTATATGGATGCGGCCGAGCGGCGCAACGTGCTGCTGGAAGGGCTTAAGAAACAGTGGCTGGAAAATCAGCCGACCCACCCGGTAATTGCGGCAGGCTCCACCGGCTCCATTCCGGCGACGGCGGATCTTCTGGAGGTCATTGCCCGCCTGCCCGCCGGATGTGTAGTATTGCCGGGGGTGGATCTGGACATGGACTCCGAAAGCTGGGAGGTGCTGGGACCGACCCACAGCCAGTACAGCATGAAAATGCTGCTGAACAAGATCGGTGTCGACCGTGCGGAAATCGACCTCTGGCGCGAGGGGGGAGACGGTTCCGGTCTGGCCCGGGAACGCCTGCTTGGCGAGGTGATGCGCCCGGCGGAAACCACCGACAAATGGCGTGATCTTGATTTTGATGTGAAACAGGCCCTGGCGGGGTTGACCCGTCTTGACCTGCCCGGCGCACGTGAGGAAGCGGGGGTGATTGCCCTGATTCTGCGCGAGGTCCTGGAAACCCCTGAACGTACTGCTGCGCTGGTGACGCCGGACCGGCAACTGGCCCGTCGGGTCACCAATGAAATGCAGCGCTGGGGCATCCTGATTGATGATTCTGCCGGCACACCGCTGTTCAATACGGCGCCTGCGCTGTATCTCAGGCTTGTGGCCTGGATGGTGGCGGAGGATTTTGCGCCGGTCCCCCTGCTGGCGGCGCTGAAACATCCCCTCATGTCTGCGGGTATGGACACCGGCCGCTTCCGGGTCATGGTGCGCAGGCTGGAAAAGGAAATTTTCCGCGGTCCCCGTCCTGTTGGGGGTCTCGACGGCATTGACCGGGCCATTGGGGTGAAGATGGCGGAGGGCGACAGTAAAAAGCTGAAAGAGCTACGCGACTGGTGGCGCGGGGTGATGGCCCTGATGCAGCCCTTTGCCGCCCTGTTCGATAGAGAAAAGGTTTCCTTTGATGATATCCTGCTGGCCCATATTGGCCTGGCGGAGGCCCTTGCGGCGGATGAAAACCGCAGCGGCGCGGAAAACCTCTGGAAGGGGGAGGCGGGGGAGGCCGCTGCCGGACTGATGGAAGACCTGCAGCTTGCGGCCGAAAATATGGAGGATATGTCGCCGGAGCATTATCCCGCCCTGTTCGAAGTGTTTCTTGGCGATGTTACCGTGCGTCCCCGGTACGGCCAGCATCCGCGGCTGAATATCTGGGGGCCGCTGGAAGCCCGGTTGCAGCATGCGGATGTGATGATCCTGGCCGGCCTCAATGAAGGAAGCTGGCCGCCGGAAGCTGCCGTCGATCCCTGGATGAGCCGCCCCATGCGCCGGGATTTTGGCCTGCCGTCCCTGGAACAGAAAATCGGCCTCAGCGCCCATGACTTCGTCCAGGCCTGTGCCGCGCCCCGGGTGATCCTGACACGGGCGGAAAAGGTGGACGGCACCCCGACCGTGAAATCCCGCTGGCTCGCCCGTCTTGACGCCATTGTGCCGGCAGAGGTTTTCGATCATGCCGAAGCGCGGAAATGGCTCCGCTGGTATGATGAACTGGATCGTCCGGCTGAGAGCATCACCATAGATCCGCCAAGGCCCTCGCCGCCGGTCAAGGTACGTCCCCGCACCCTGTCAGTGACGGCGATCCAGACCTGGATGAAAGACCCTTACAGCCTTTATGCACAGCGCATTTTGGGACTGGAGAAGCTGGACGACCTGGATGCGGACCCTAACGCTATCGACAAGGGGGTGGTGATCCACCAGGCGCTGGAAGATTTCATGACCCGTTATCCGGAAAAGCTGCCTGCCGATCCGCTGGCCGAACTGGAGGAACTGGGGCGAAAGGCCTTTGGTCCCATTCTTGACCGGCCCATGGTTTATGCCTTCTGGTGGCCCAGGTTCCTGCAGGTGGCGAAATGGTTTGTGGAAGAGGAACGAAAACGCCGGGGCGAGGGCTTCAAAACCCTGGCCACAGAGCACAAAGGCGAGATGACTTTCAGCCTGCCGGGTGGGGACTTTACTCTCCGGGCAAAGGCGGACAGGATTGATGCCTGTCCGGACGGCATGCTCAGCATCATCGACTACAAGACCGGCATGGCGGCCACGGCGCGTCAGCTCCATGCCGGTTATGCGCCCCAGCTGCCGCTGGAGGGGCTGATGGTGCAGTCCGGCGCTTTCGAAGGGCTTTCCGGCAAGGTTGGCGATCTTAGCTACTGGCAGCTCAAAGGCGGGGAGGAGGAACCGGCGAAGATTACCTCCTTCAACGGGGAGGCCAGCCGCCAGAACAAGCAGGATGTGGGCGAACTTATCGAAAAATCCCGCGAAGGGCTGATGAAGCTGGTCAGCTATTTTGATCTTGAGGACAGCGCCTACCTTAGCAACCCCAACCCGGCCCAGCTCGGCTATGGTGAATATGATCATCTGGCTCGCACCAAGGAATGGCAGGGCCGGGTCAAGGACGATGATGGAGGGGACGCATGAGCCAGACCCCCGAACAAAGACGCGCGTCCGATCCCGCCGCTTCGGTCTGGGTGGGGGCCTCCGCCGGTACCGGCAAGACTTTCGTTCTGACCAACCGGGTACTGAGGTTGCTGCTGGACGGGGAGCGGGCCTCACCTGAGCGCCTGTTGTGTCTGACGTTCACCAAAGCGGCGGCAGCCGAAATGGCCAATCGCATCAATGACAGGCTTGCGGTCTGGGCCGTGTGCAGCGAGGAAAAGCTGACCGAAGAACTGACAGGCCTTCTTGATCACAGGCCGTCAGAGGAAATCCGACAGCGGGCCCGCAAGCTCTTTGCCGAGGTGCTGGAAGTGCCGGGCGGGCTCAAGATCCAGACCATCCACAGTTTTTGCCAGTCCCTGCTAGGCCGTTTTCCTATCGAGGCGAGCCTCGCCCCCCATTTCAAGGTCATGGACGATCTGACATCGGGCGAATATCTGCAGCGGGCCCGGGATATCATTTTCAGCGAAGCCCGGGGCGAAGGCAACCGGGTGCTTTCCGAAGCCCTGGCCCATATCTCCGCCCGGGTCGCTGAACAGACCTTTGCTGAACTGATCCAGGAACTGATCGGTGAACGTGGGCAACTGGACCGACTGATGGACCGGTTTCAGACTGTGGCCAAAGTGATGTTTAAGCTGCGTAATTTCCTCGGGCTCGGGCCGACAGAAACGAAGGAAGATGTTCTGGAAGCAGCCTGCAACGAGGCAAATTTCGATGGCGCGGGTCTTCGCCTTGTCCTGCCGCATATGTTGGCAGGCGGCAAGACGGACAAGAAAAACAGTGAAATCATGGCGCACTGGCTGTCCACGCCCGAAGAGCGCTTGGCGGGGTTAAGCGACTATCAGCTTGTGTTCCTGAAAAAAGACGGTGATGTCCGGGCTAGCCTGGTGACCAAGAAAGTACAGGAAGCCTGTCCGCAGGCGCTCCAGATCATGCAGGAAGAAGCGGAGCGTCTGCTCCGGGTGAATGAACGCTGCCGCCTGCTGGCCATGCTGGACAATACCAAGGCGCTGCTGGCGATCGGGGAGGCCTTTGGCAGTGCCTACCGGGAAAGCAAGCGTCGTCACGCCGTTCTTGATTATGACGACCTGATTCTGACGGTTACGGGCCTTCTGGGCAAACCGGATGTCGCCGACTGGGTTCTGTTCAAACTGGACGGCGGTATCGACCATATCCTGATTGACGAGGCCCAGGATACCAACCCGGAACAATGGCAGGTGATCCGCACCCTGGCGGGGGAGTTCTTTGCCGGTGAAGGGGCGCGGGAGATAACCCGGACGATCTTTGCCGTGGGCGATGTGAAGCAGTCCATCTATAGTTTCCAGCGGGCCGATCCGCGCCAGTTTGTGGAAAGTCGCGCTCATTTCGAATGCCGCGCCGGGGAGATCAGCCGTGATTTCCATGACGTGTCGCTGGATCTGTCCTTCCGCTCCACGGCGGCGGTGCTGAATGTGGTGGACCGGGTATTCGAGGCCACGGAGCACCGCAAGGCCCTGTCCTTCAGTCACGAGGAAATCATCCACAAACCGCACCGCACGGGTGAGGCGGGGCTGGTGGAGCTGTGGCCGGTAGAGATCATGCCGGAGGAGGCTGAAGAGGAAGACTGGTCACCACCGAAAATCCAGAAACCCTCCCGCAGTCCGGAAATGCGGCTGGCCCGGCGTATTGCCGATACCATCCACGGCTGGCTGAAGTCAGGAGAGAAACTGCATTCCTCTGACAGGCCAATTACGCCGGGGGATATCCTGATCCTTGTCCGCAAACGTGGAAAGTTTGATGACTATCTGATCCGGGCGCTCAAGTCCCGCGGTATTCCCGTGGCGGGGCAGGACAAAATGGTGCTGACCGAACAGCTTGCCGTCGAAGACCTGGTCGCGGCGGGCAATTTCGTGCTTCTGCCGGATGACGACCTGACCCTTGCCGTGGTCCTGAAAAGTCCGCTGGTGGGATTTGATGAGGAGGAACTTTTCGAACTGGCCCACGGCCGGAAAAAAGGGGACAGCCTTTGGGGTAGGCTGCTCAGGCGGCGGAATGAGAATGAAAGATTTTCCGGTGCGGTGGATTATCTCACCAAACTGACCGGCTATGCTGATTTCGCGCCACCCTTTGAATTCTACAGCTATCTTCTGGGTCCGCTTCGGGGGCGGGAGAAAATCCTCGCCCGCCTGGGGGAGGAAGCCAGTGATCCCATGGATGAATTTCTTTCGCTGGCCATGGCCTACGAACAGAACAATGTCTCTTCCCTGCAGGGATTTTTAAGCTGGGTCGGGCGCAGCAAAATGGAAATCAAGCGCGACATGGAGCAGGGGCAGGATCAGGTGCGTATCATGACCGTGCATGGCTCCAAGGGCCTGCAGGCGCCGATCGTGTTCCTGCCGGACACCTGCCAGACACCGGTGAAGGAGAATAAAATTCTCTGGGCGGAGCATGATGGCGTTCCCCTGATGCTCTGGCCGGGTGGTGCTGCAAATGCCGTCGGGCCTGCCGCAGAGGCAAGGGAGAAAAACCGGGAAATCCGTGACGAGGAATATCTTCGTTTGCTCTATGTGGCCCTGACCCGGGCCGAGGACCGGCTCTATATTTCCGGTTGGGAGGGTAAGCAGAAGCGCCGGGACGGCTGCTGGTACAATTTGATCGAACAGGCCCTCAAGGGTATGGACGGGGTTGAAGAACAGGAGGGCTGGAACGACCAGCCGCTTTTGCGGTTTTCCAATCCACAGGAAAAAGATATCAAACACGAGATGGTTGACCTCGCCACGTCAGCAGGAACCCCGCCGCTTCCCGCCTGGGCGCGGGCTCTGCCCGGGGATGAACCGGTACCGCCGCGCCCGCTCACCCCCTCCCGCCCGGCCGAGGAGGAGCCTGCGGTCCTGAGCCCGCTCACCATGCGGGAACGGCAGGGAAGAGAACAGCAGCGTTTTCACCGGGGCAGGCTCATCCACCGGCTTCTGGAAATCCTGCCGGGACTCTCGTCCGGCGTCCGTTCGGCGGCGGCAGGGAAATTCCTGTCCCAGCCCGCCCACGGGCTTTCGGAAACAGATCAGATGCAGATTGCCGGTGAAGTCCTGTCTATTCTGGAGGATGATCGTTTCAGCGCCATTTTCGGCCCCCTGAGCCGGGCCGAGGTCCCCATTGTCGGTCTGGCAGGGACAATGCCCGTTTCCGGCCAGGTTGACCGCCTGGTGATGACCGACGGGGAAATCCTGGTGGTGGATTACAAGACCAACCGGCCCCCTCCTGCCGCAGTGGACGGTGTGCCCGCCCTATATCTCAGACAGATGGCGGCCTATCGCCATATTCTTGCGGCTATCTATCCGGATCATGTGATCCGCACGGCACTTTTGTGGACTGACGTGGCAAAACTTATGGAAATACCGGACGAAATGCTGAATCAGGTGGTTTTTTGATCACGTTTTCTTGATTGTCTTGACGTTGCCCCGTCCTGTTCCTACATTTGCACTGTAAATATTACTGTTTCATAAACCAAGGAATGACTGATGAGTACAATTGCTGTGACCGACGCAGGTTTTGAAAGCGAAGTTCTGAACGCGGAAAAGCCTATTTTGGTTGATTTCTGGGCAGAATGGTGCGGCCCCTGTAAACAGATCGGCCCGGTTCTGGAAGATGTTTCCACCGAGATGGCCGACAAGGTCACCATTGCAAAAGTCAATATTGACGAAAACCCCGAAGCACCGACCCGCTACGGTGTACGCAGCATTCCTACCATGCTCCTGTTCAAGGGCGGTGAAGTGGCAGCCATGAAAATCGGCGCCACATCCAAAACCGACCTGACTGCATGGCTGAACGAGAATCTTTGAGCATTTTCCCCCAAGGTGCTTGAAGACGGAGGGGCGCCGACCACCTGGTCGGCGCTCTTCCAATTTGGGGGCTATTCTTCGGGAAGTTATTCCTGGGTGAGGGCCAGGACCTTGCCGGCCAGATAAAGCGACCCGCAGATCAGGACCCGTACCGGGCCTTCCTGTTCCCGCCCGATCAGATCGAGACTTTCCTCAAAACCCGGCATGGCGACGGCATTTACGCCTGTCTCCCGGGCCATATCCGCAATGTCTTCGGCGCTGTGGCTGTCTTCGCCCGGCACGTGAACGCCATAAAGCTTGCTTGTCAGTGGCGCAAGCGGGGCCAGAAACCCGCGCGTATCCTTGTTGGCCATCATGCCGCAGATCAGATAAAGCGGCAGGTCTTTACGTTCTCTCAGAAGATTGGCGATAATTTCTCCGGCGGCGGGATTATGTCCACCGTCAAGCCACAGTTCGCTGCCTGCGGGTAATGTGCCCGCAAGGGATGTTTTGGAAAGATTTTGCATCCGGGCCGCCCATTCTGCGGTGGCAAGCCCTGTGCGGATATGCTCTTCAGTGATCTCGAAGCGTTTCTGGTGACGCAGGCAGGCAATGGCGAGGGCGGCATTCTCCTGCTGGTGCAGGCCAGGCAGAGCCGGTTGCGGCAAGTCCAGAACACCCTGCAGGTCTTCGTAATGGAAACCACTATCCGTGGCATGATATTTCCAGGCCCGGCCGGAAGAAACCACCGGATTGGCATCGACTTTTTCCGCGACCTCGAGGATGGCCTCAAGTACCTCCGTCGGCTGGGGAGCGACAACAAGGGGGGTGTCTTTTTTGGCAATACCCGCTTTTTCCCGGGCTATTCCGGCCAGGTCAGAGCCCAGAAACTGCTCGTGATCCAGTGAGACAGGGGTAATCACGGTGCTGAGCGGCTGGTCGATCACATTTGTGGCATCAAATCGCCCGCCGAGCCCCACCTCCAGCAACAGCACATCCGCTGGCACATCGGCAAAGGCCTTGAAGGCCAGCGCCGTGGTCATTTCGAAATAGGTGATGGGCCGGTCGCCATTGACCTTTTCGCAATGGTCCAGAAGCTCCAGAAGGTAATCTTCGGAAATCAGTTTTCCGGCCAGCCGGATGCGTTCGGCGAACTTTACCAGATGCGGCGAGGTATAGACATGGACACGAAGTCCCGCGGCTTCCAGAATAGCGCGGAGAAAGGCGGTGGTTGACCCCTTGCCGTTGGTACCGGCCACATGGATCACCGGCGGCAGTTTTTTCTCCGGATGATCGAGCGCGGCCAGAATTCGTTCCATCCGGTCCAGGGACAGGTCGATTTTCTTCGGATGAAGCCGGTATATGCGGTCCAGAATCTGGTCGCTGAAACGGCTATTGTCAGGCGGATTCATGGGTCAGAGCCAGAGTGCCCGGCTGTTTCATCAGCAGGCTCAGAAGCTGAACCAGTTTCGTCCGCATTTCCTTGCGATGCACGATCATGTCCAGCATGCCGTGCTCAATCAGATATTCCGAGCGCTGGAAACCTTCCGGCAGTTCCTCGCGGATGGTGTCCTTGATGACCCGGGGCCCGGCAAAACAGATCAGTGCATTGGGTTCGGCAATATGCACGTCGCCCAGCATGGCGTAAGAAGCGGTCACACCGCCGGTGGTCGGGTCGGTCAGCACCACGATATAGGGCAGACCTGCATCCCTGACCATTTCCACGGCCACCGTGGTCCGGGGCATCTGCATCAGGGACAGAATGCCTTCCTGCATACGGGCGCCGCCTGCGGCCGAAAACAGCACCAGCGGCGCTTTCTTGTCCACGGCATGCTTTGCGGCGGTGATAATGCCTTCACCCACGGCCATGCCCATGGAACCGCCCATGAACAGGAAGTTCTGAACCGCCACGACGGTATTTACATTGCCCAATTTGCCGTAAGCCACGGCAATGGCGTCCTTGAATTCGGATTCGGCCCGGGCCGCCTTCATGCGGTCGGTATATTTTTTCTGATCCCTGAACTTGAGCGGATCATCCTTGGGGGAAGGCAGGCTGACAAGGGCATAGTCGCCGTCGTTGAACAGGCTTTTAAAACGTTCGGTGGGGCCGATCCGGTCATGGTGATCGCAATGGGGGCAAACACTCAGGTTTGCCTCGAAATCCTTCTTGTAAAGGAGCTGTCCGCAGTTTTTACATTTATGCCACAGGTTATCCGGCGTGTCCTTCTTCTGTTGCAGGACAGCCCGGATTTTGGGACGTACATAATTGGTCAGCCAGTTCATTTTCCACCTATTCCAACTGTTGTGCCCTAGCGGCGGGCTTTCTCGATGCCGGTCGCCAGTTCCTGGACGAAAGTCAGGACTTTAGCTTTTGTGTCAGAATTTGCAACATTTTCGTCATTTTCAATGATCGATACAATGGCAGATCCTACCACTACGGCATCGGCAAACTCGGCGAAATCCGCCACATTTTCAGGGGTTTTGATGCCGAAACCAACCGCCAGAGGCAGGTCGGTTTGTGTGCGGAAATTCTCGATTGCGGCCCGTACCGGCACCAGATCCGGCTCGCGGGTGCCGGTAATGCCGGCAATGGACACATAATAAAGGAAGCCTGATCCATGGGCGACGATTTTGGCCAGTCGCGCATCATCCGTTGTCGGTGTGGCCAGGTGGATCATGCCCATACCGGCCTCAATGGCGGGAATGGCAAGCTCGCGGTCTTCCTCGGGCGGCAGATCAACAATGATCAGGCCGTCCACACCGGCTTCCAGGGCGTCTTTCAGGAAGCGGTCGACGCCGTAGATATAGACGGGATTGTAATAGCCCATCAGGATCAGCGGGGTCTCCTTGTTGTCCTTGCGGAATTCCCGGACCATTTCCAGGCACTTTTTCAGGGTCATACCGCCGTTCAGCGCCCGCAGGCTTGCCGCCTGGATAGCGGGACCATCGGCCATGGGATCGGAAAAGGGCATGCCCAGCTCGATAATATCGGCGCCAGCGGCCGGGAGGCCCTTCAGGATGTCGAGAGAGGTTGCATAGTCCGGATCACCGCCAGTGATGAAAGTGACCAGTGCGGCCCGTCCTTCCGTCTTGAGCTGTGCGAATTTCTGTTCAATACGTTCTACACCCATGTCAGATCTCCGCTCCCAGGGCCTCGGCCACCGTAAAGATGTCCTTGTCACCCCGGCCGGACAGGTTCATGACCATGATATGGTCTTTCGGCAGCTCCGGCGCCTTTTTCAGCACGAAAGCGATGGCATGGGCGCTTTCCAGCGCCGGAATGATGCCTTCATATTCGGTGCAGACCTGGAAGGCTTCCAGCGCCTCCTTGTCGGTGACCGGGACATAGGTGACCCGTCCTGTCTCATGAAGATAGCTGTGTTCCGGCCCGATTCCGGGATAATCCAGTCCGGCGGAAATGGAGTGGGCTTCGGTGATCTGGCCGTCGTCATCCATCAGCAGATAGGTGCGGTTACCATGCAGAACACCCGGCCTGCCGCCGGTGAGAGAGGCGGCATGCTTGTCCGTATCGACCCCGAGGCCGGCCGCTTCCACACCGAACATTTCGCATTTGTCGTCCAGAAAAGGGTGAAACAGGCCGATGGCGTTGGAACCGCCGCCGACACAGGCCACCAGACTGTCCGGCAGGCGGCCTTCTTTTTCCATGATCTGTTCGCGGGTTTCATTGCCGATCACACACTGGAAGTCGCGGACCAGTTCCGGATAGGGGTGTGGTCCCGCGGCAGTGCCGATGATATAGAAAGTATCCTCAACATTGGCGACCCAGTCACGCATGGCGTCGTTCATGGCGTCTTTCAGGCTGGCGGATCCGGAGGTGCAGGGCACCACTTCCGCGCCCAGAAGTTTCATGCGGAACACATTGGGTTTCTGTCGCTCGATATCCTTTGCACCCATGTAAACCACGCATTTCATGCCGAAGCGGGCACAGACCGTGGCGGTGGCCACACCGTGCTGTCCGGCGCCGGTCTCGGCGATAATCCGTGTCTTGCCCATGCGGCGGGCCAGCAGGATCTGACCAATGCAGTTATTGATCTTGTGGGCGCCGGTGTGGTTCAGTTCTTCCCGCTTGAAATAGACTTTCGCCCCGCCCAGATGTTCGGTCAGCCGTTCGGCATAGTAAAGCGGGCTCGGGCGGCCGACAAATTCTGTCAGAAGCTCATGGAACTCCCGGTGGAATTCAGGGTCTTCCTTAGCGTCAGTATAGGCCTGCTCCAGTTCCAGAATGAGGGGCATCAGGGTTTCGGCGACAAAACGGCCGCCAAAGATGCCGAAATGGCCCTCGCTGTCTGGTCCTGCCCGGAAAGTGTTTGGCTTTGGGGTCTCGCTGCCCATGTTAACTGTCCTTATTCATTATGGCCTTGTTCTGGTGGCGTCGATAAAGGCCCTGATCCTGTTTATATCTTTCTCGCCGGGCCTGTTTTCAACCCCGCTGGAGACATCAACCATTTCCGCGCCGCTTGTGGCGATGGCGTCGGAAACATTGTTGGCTTCCAGCCCGCCGGACAGCATCCAGGGCACGGACCAGTCCGTATTCCGGATCAACTGCCAGTCAAAGATCAGGCCGTTGCCGCCCGGCAGGGCGTTTTCAAGGTTTTTAGGCGCTTTCGCATCAAACAGCAACATGTCTGCGACGCTTTCATATGCTTTTGCCGCTTCGATATCCTCTTTTCTGGCAACCGCAATGGCTTTCATCACCGGTTTTCCGAATGCCTGCCTGATTTCCCGCACTCTGTCCGGGCTTTCCGAACCGTGAAGCTGCAAAATATCCAGATCGGCCGAGGCAAGGACCTCTTCCAACAGGTCATCTACCGGATTGACGAAGACGCCGACCTTTTTCACCCCGGCCGGGACAAGCCGGGCGAGCTCCCCCGCTTTTGCAGGGGTAATGTTGCGGGGCGAGGGCGGGAAAAAAACAAAGCCCACATAGTCAGCCCCGGAATCAATGGCTGCCTTCAGGCTTTCGGGCTCGCTGAGCCCGCATATCTTTACAGCCACGGACATGGATCAGGCCCCAAGATCTTGGGCGATGCCGCGGGCGGCGGCGACCGGGTCTTCAGCCTGGGTGATGGGGCGGCCGATAACAATATAGTCGGCCCCTTTGTCGACGGCCTGTTTCGGGGTCATGATGCGTTTCTGGTCCCCCGTGGCGCTGCCGGCCGGACGAATGCCGGGCACGACCAGTTTGAATTCCTGGCCGCAGGCTTCCTTGATCAGCTCGATTTCCAGGGGTGAACAGACCACGCCGTCAAGGCCACTGTCCTTTGCCAGCCGGGCGAGGCGGACAACCTGGTCGGAGAGGTTGTTCTGATAACCTACGGCTTCCAGATCACTTTCGTCCAGGCTGGTCAGGATGGTGACACCGACAATGATCGGCCGGGGGCAGCCGACAGTCTCGGCGGCCTCTGTAGCGGCTTTGGCGGCGGCAGCCATCATGGCCGGCCCACCTGCCGTATGGATTGTCATGATGGACGGACGGAGAGGCATCAGCGCATGGATCGCCTTGGCCACCGTATTGGGAATGTCATGCAGCTTCAGGTCCAGGAAGATGGGCATGCCGGTTTCGGCCACTTGACGGAACCCCTCAGGGCCGTGCGCACCGAAATATTCCAGGCCCAGCTTGACCCCGCCCACATGGGGGGCGAGGGCGCGTGCCAGGCTTGTCGCCTGTGAGACCTCGGTGGTATCGAGAGCGCAGAGAATGCGTTTACAGTCTTGCATGGTCATTCAGATATTCCGGTTTGCCTGTATTTTCCGACATGTAAGCCAGCCGGAACAGGTCCGAATGATGCTGTTCACTTTACTGGTCTACTGTTTGATTTCGGGGCTTTTTGTCTCACGAACCGGCCGGTTTGACAAGGATTTTAGCTCATTTTCCAGTTCCCGGATCTGTTTCTCCAGGCGCCGCCGGGTGCGGCGGTGACGAAAGGCGTTGCTGATGGCGACGATCCATCCTGCACCGAGACCGATAAATATGCCGAAGAAAACAAGCAGGAATCTGGGGATACCCTCCAGCACCCAGGGCAGGGGGTACAGGCTCAGGTCAACCGGTTCCTGGTTGGAAACGGCAATGATGACACAGAAGAGTGTGAACAGGGCAAAAGCCGCATAAATGAAATAACGCATGAATATATATTCACAAATGATAGCCGCCGGACAATCCGGCGGGCTGATCCTGACAGTTAATCCGCGCTCAGTCGTTCAGCTTTTCCCTGAGGTCCTTGCCGGTCTTGAAGTAAGGCACATGCTTTTCAGGGACGTGAACGGTTTCACCGGTGCGCGGATTACGTCCGGTGCGTTCCGGGCGATGCTTTACGGAAAAAGCCCCGAAACCTCTCAGTTCAACCCTGTTGCCTTCGGCCAGAGCGTTGGTGATTTCCTCAAAAATTGTATTGACGATGCGCTCCACATCACGCTGATAAAGGTGTGGGTTGGCTTCCACCAGTCTGTTTATGAGCTCCGACTTAATCATCGATTCTTCCCTATTGTTTGTATTATCCCACCGCTAGTAATTGTCAGGGTGCCAGACAGAAATCAGCCCGTCAAGGCTAAGTGCTTCATTAAAAGGCATTTTTCCCATAATAGAGTTAAAAAACTCTTCCAAAAGCAATTCTTTTCTACTTTTGTCCACATTAATGACCGGCAATTCGTGTGAAATACTGTGTTCTGCGGTCAACCAGCCCCTGGCTTCCTCCTGTCCACCGAGAGAATCGATCAGTCCGTTGGAAAGGGCCTGGCGTCCTGTATAGACCCGCCCGTCCGACAGATTCTTCACTTTTTCCATGTCCAGTTTGCGTCTGTCCGCCACCAGTCCGGTGAACCAGGCGTAGCTGTCATCAATCATTGACTGGAAAACCGCCCGGGCCTCTTCCTTCATGGGATGAACGCCGTCCGGGCTGCCTTTCAGTTTGCCGCTTTTGACCTGTTCGGTACCGATGCCGATTTTATCCATAAGGTCGCCGAAGTGACTATATTGCATGATCACACCAATGGAACCGGTGATGGTTGTCTCCCGGGCGAAAATATGATCCCCGGCCAATGCGGTGATATAGCCGCCGGAGGCTGCCAGCGATCCCATGGTGATGACAACAGGTTTTTTCTCCGCCACCTTGCGAATGGCGTAATAAAGCTGTTCGCTGGCCGTACTGCCGCCGCCGGGACTGTTGATATGTACGATCAGGGCCTTGGCGTAATCATCTTCGGCGATGGAGCGGATATTTTCGTCCCGCGCATTGTTTTCCATGATGATGCCGGAAATGGTGATCCGGGCCACATAGGGGCCGGGCACCGGTCCGGCCGGACTGATCATGGTCAGAAGAAACAGGACACCGAGAATGACAGCGGCAATGCGCCAGAAGGTTACTTTCTTGCGAAGCCGGCTGCGGTCAATGACCATCTCGAAATTATCACTCATGAAAAATCCCCGGTGATTGTATTGGTGATCTGCGGAACTTATGGCCGAGTTTAGTTTTTTTTGCCTTCCGCTGTCCAGAACTTGTTGTGTGGCACAGGTTATTTGCCGGCCAAAGAAAAACCCGCTCCGAAGAGGGAGCGGGTTTTCCGGATGTTTTTTGCGGAAAAAGACTTATTTGTCTTCTTCTTTTCCTTCGGCCAGGGCTGCGCCCAGGATGTCGCCGAGGCTTGCGCCGCTGTCGGAAGAACCGTACTGGGCCACAGCTTCTTTTTCCTCGGAAATTTCAAGCTGCTTGATGCTCAGGCCGATCTTGCGGGTTTTCTTGTCCATGCTGGTCACCAGCGCGTCGACTTTGTCACCGACAGAGAAGCGTTCCGGACGTTGCTCGGAACGGTCGCGGCTCAGGTCTGAGCGGCGGATGAAGGCGTCCATGGCCTGATCGTCTTCACCAACGGCGACTTCAAGGCCGTTCTCGGTGACTTTGGTGACGGTACAGGTTACGGTGCTGCCCTTTCTCAGGGTGCTGGAGGCCATCGGGTCACCACCAAGCTGTTTGACGCCCAGGGAGATGCGCTCCTTGTCCACATCAATGTCAAGCACAACCGCCTTGACCACATCGCCTTTTTTGTATTCGGCAATGGCGTCTTCACCGGATTTGCTCCAGTCCAGGTCGGACATGTGAACCATGCCGTCCACATCGCCTTCCAGACCGACAAACAGACCGAATTCGGTGATGTTCTTGATTTCACCTTCGATTTCGGTGCCAACCGGATGAGTTGCGGCAAAGGTTGTCCACGGGTTGTCCATGCACTGTTTCAGACCCAGGCTGATGCGGCGTTTTTCAGGTTCGATTTCCAGAACCATAACTTCCACTTCCTGGCTGGTGGACACGATTTTACCCGGGTGAACGTTTTTCTTGACCCAGCTCATTTCGGAAACATGGACCAGACCCTCGATACCGTCTTCCAGCTCAACAAAGGCACCATAATCGGTGATGTTGGTGATCCGTCCTGTCAGTTTGGAACCGACCGGATATTTGGCCTCAATGGTGGACCACGGATCTTCCTGCAGCTGTTTCATGCCGAGGGAGATACGCTGTGTTTCCGGGTTCAGGCGAATGATCTGTACCTTGATGGTATCGCCGATGTTGAGAACCTCGGAGGGGTGGTTGATACGCTTCCAGCTGATGTCGGTGACATGCAGCAGACCATCGATACCGCCCAGATCCACAAAGGCACCGTAATCGGTGATGTTCTTGACAACACCTTCGACCACATTGCCTTCGCTCAGGCCCTCGATCAGCTCGGCGCGCTGTTCGGCGCGTGTTTCTTCCAGGATGGCCCTGCGGGAGACAACGATGTTGCCACGCTTGCGGTCCATTTTCAGGATCTGGAAGGGCTGTTCGATGTTCATCAGCGGAGTGACGTCACGGATCGGGCGGATGTCCACCTGGCTGCCGGGCAGGAAGGCCACGGCGCCGTTCAGGTCAACAGTAAAGCCGCCTTTCACGCGACCGAAGATAACGCCTTTGACGCGTTCTTCTGCCTCGTAGGATTTCTCCAACTGAACCCAGGCTTCTTCGCGGCGCGCTTTTTCACGGCTTAGCTGAGCTTCGCCGCGAGCGTTTTCGACGCGGTCAACGAAAACTTCAACAGTGTCGCCGACGCTAAGTTCCGGGGCTTGTCCGGGCAGGGCAAATTCTTTAAGGGGGACGCGGCCTTCTGCTTTCAGGCCGATGTCTACAATTGCTGCTTCCTTATCAAGTGCGATGATGGTGCCGGTGACGACTTTGCCATCAAAGCGCTGGGATTCTCCGAGAGTTTCGTCAAGAAGCGCGGCGAAATCCTCTGTGGTTGGTACTGCTTGTTCAGCGGTCATTAAGTGTCCTTCTTTCAAATTTTGTCTTTTCCGGCCTGCCGGTTGTCTCCGACGGTCTTGGAAATCGTTCATTACAAATACACCCCGGTCTTTCATCTTTCGACCGGCGTGCGATTCTGGTTCAAAAATGGCGGAAATCAGCCGTTTATAAGCTTGAGCGCCTTTTGGAACACGGCCTCTATATCCGAATTTGATGTATCAAGCAAGTCTGCGTTTTCTGCAGGTTTCAAAGGGGCGGTGCTGCGGTTCATATCCCGGTCGTCCCTTTCACGGAGTTCCGCGAGGATTTTTTCATAGTCTGCAGTGCTTCCATTCTCGCCAAAAAGCTCCAGAAACCTACGTTTTGCACGGGTTTCCACATTTGCGGTAATGAATATCTTGTGGTCCGCGCCGGGGCAAATCACCGTACCAATATCGCGTCCGTCAAGTACGGCGCCGGCCTTTCCGCCGGGAGGATTTGCTGCAAAACCCCTTTGATAATCAAGCAGAATCCGCCGTACTTCCGGGATTGCGGCCACTTTCGATGCGGCAGCCCCGGTTGATTCGGTACGCAATTCCGGGTCGGTCAGGTCCATTTCGCCGACTTTTTGCGCGGCGGCAACGGCGTCGGCCTCATCCTCCGGATTGCCGCCGGACCGAAGCGTTATCAGACCCACGGCCCGATACAGGGCACCGGTGTCGAGATGGGCATAGTCAAAATGAGCGGCCAGTTTGCGCGCAAGGGTGCCCTTGCCGGAAGCGGCGGGGCCGTCGATGGCGATAATGGTCATTGCTTTTCTTCTCCGTCCGCTTGGATGCTGGCGCCAAGGCCGTTCATCAGGGACCTGAATATGGGAAAGCTGGTTTCGATCACCGAGCCGTCGTCCACAGTGACCGGCTTCTCGCTCTGCATGCCCAATGTGAGAAAAGACATGGCAATACGGTGGTCCAGGTGGGTTTCCACCAGGGCGCCGCCTTTCGGCTTGTCGCCGTTGCCGGTGACGGCCATGCCGTCGTCAAATTCCTCTACCTCAATGCCGCAGGCGCGCAGTCCTTTGACCATGATGGAAATGCGGTCGCTTTCCTTGACCCGCAGTTCTTCGGCGCCGCGCATCACTGTGGTGCCTTCGGCAAAGGCCGCAGCGATACAGAGAACCGGATATTCGTCGATCATGGAAGGCGCGCGGCCCTCTGGAACGGTGATGGCTTTCAGGGTGCTGTGGCGAACCCTGAGGTCGGCAACCGGTTCGCCGCACTCTTCCCGTTCGTTCAGGAGGTCGATCCTTGCGCCCATTTCTATCAGGGTGGTGAACAGACCGGTCCGGTCCGGATTCAGGCCCACATTGTTGATGGTGATGTCGGATCCGGGTGTGATCAGGGCGGCCACCAGCGGAAAGGCCGCGGAGGAGGGGTCGCCCGGCACAACCAGGTTTCTGGCGGTCAGTTCCGGCTGGCCGGTGACGGTAATGAGCCGGCCACCGTTCTGCGGTGTCGTAGTGGTTTCCACCCCAAAAAAGCTGAACATGCGCTCCGTATGATCACGGGTCGGCTTCTTTTCCAAAATGGTGGTGATCCCCGGGGTGTTCAATGCGGCAAGCATAATAGCCGATTTCACCTGGGCGGAGGCCACAGGCACATCGTAACTTATGGGTAGAGGGCTTCCGGTTCCCCTGACGGTCATGGGCAGGGTGCCGTTTTCCGATCCGTGAAATTCGGCGCCGAACTGTTCCAGAGGCACAGTGACCCGTTTCATGGGGCGGGAGGACAGGGAGGCATCGCCGATGAATGTGCTGCTGAAGGGGTAAGTGGAAACAAGGCCCATCAACAGACGGGCACCGGTTCCGGAATTGCCCATGTCCAGGGCACCGGCCGGTTCATGAAGACCGCCGACGCCGACGCCGTGCACATGCCAGCATCCTTCGTCGTCCCGGTAAATATCTGCACCAAGCGCCCGCATGGCGGCGGCGGTATTCAGAACATCCTCGCCTTCCAGTAGACCACGTATTACTGTTTCGCCAACGGCCATGCTGCCCATGATCAGGGCGCGATGGGAAATGGACTTGTCTCCGGGCACCGTCACGGTTCCGGACATTTTCTGGGCAACAGAGGAAATCAACTGATTCATAATATTTTATATAATGGCTCTTATGGTGGCGTTTTGCGGCTGAGATAACATATTTTCAGCTTAATCGCCTAGACATTATCATTATTTATTGCAGAAAAATGCAAAAGGCTTCTTTTATGTTCATATTAAGCTTTGACACATGGAAATTATCATGGCAAAGGAAGGCTTTTCTGAAACGTAATGTTACAGGTTATGGAGAAGAAGATTGGCTAAACCTGAATGGGGTACCAAACGTCAGTGCCCGAAGTGCGGAACACGCTTTTATGATCTGGGAAATGATGACCCTATCATGTGCATCAGCTGCGATCAAAAGTTCAAGCCGGAGATCATCCTGAAGAGTAAACAGCATGCCCTGGAGATTCTGCCCAGTGCGTCTACTTCTGATGACAGCAAAGAAGACGACGATGAAGATGTGCTGCTGGATGACGAGGACCTGCTGACTGATGACGAGGATGTGGATGTTGATCTCGACGAGGACGACAATACCACTATCCTGTCGGATGAGGACGATACCAATGTCACCGATGTCGTGGATGCCCCTGTGAAAAAGGGCGGCGACGACTAAGTGAACTTTTTTTGATATTGTTCTTGATTCTCTGCGTCAGGATGAATATTTATTGCCTGCCTGTGATTCAGGAGTTGTTTTGGATACGGGGCTATAGCTCAGCTGGGAGAGCGCTACAATGGCATTGTAGAGGTCAGCGGTTCGATCCCGCTTAGCTCCACCAAAGCAAGATAACAAAAAGCCCGATGGTTCCGCCATCGGGCTTTTTGTTTGTCTGTCCCTAAAATCTACGTCCTGAATTCCTCAATCAATGCAAAGGGTTGCATGATTTTCTCTAATGTAACTTATGGCAATTCTTTTGGAAATAAAAAGTATTGTATTTCAGTAGGATAGATTGTAAGTTATAGTAGTTCTTAATAGGGAAAGAGCATTTAGTACAAAAAAGTAAAAAAGTAATCCGGATGAATAAATCCGGGCACAGAATCTTGCAATCAAATAAAATGGGAGGCTTTCATGAAAAGCAAATCACTCTTGCTGCTGAGCACAGGGCTGTTCAGCGTGGCAATATCGCCTGTTCTGGCGGAAACAGCTCTTGAAGAAATCGTCGTTACAGCCCAGAAAAGGGAAGAATCTCTGCAGGAGGTTCCAATCGCCATGCAGGCTTTTACCGGTGACCAGCTCCAGAAGATGGGGGTAAAGAAGGCCAAGGATGTGGTCAAGCTTGCCCCTAACCTGAATATTTCCGGGCAGAACCCGGCTAACCAGCAAATAAACATTCGCGGTGTCGGTACCAATTCCTTCTTCGGCAGCGCTTCAGGGTCTGTAGGCATCTATATGGACGAGGTGACCATCAGTTCACCCTATATGACCGCTCTTGGTCTTTATGACATGGAACGGGTCGAGGTTCTGCGCGGTCCCCAGAATTCCCTGTTTGGCCGGAATACCACCGGTGGGGCGGTGAACTATATCTCCAGAATGCCGGAAGTGGGCGGCGAGGTTGAAGGCTATTTTGACCTGGGTTATGGCCGTTTCAATGAAATCGAGATCGAAGGCGCCGTGTCCATTCCGCTTGGAGATACCCTGGCCTTACGGGTCGCCGGTAAATCCTATAATCGTGATGGCATCTGGCATGATGTATTCGCCGACGAGGATTTCGGGGATAAAGACCGGAAATCCCTGCGCGGCACCCTGCAGTGGGAGCCAACCGACCGGACCAGCGTGACTGCCAACATCCACTGGGCCAGGGAGGACAGCGAATTTGATGGCTATCGTTATGTCGGCACCCGTGGCACTGTGGCTGATGGTGCTGCCGTGGATGGCGCCTTTGTCGGTCCAGCGCCGCTGGCAGGGACCCAGATAGATTATGAGAACGGGATTTATAATACGGTGAACGCCCAGGCTGTGGATTCATCTTTCCCCAACTGGAATGATACGTCGCGTACGGGGTCCAATATTCACAAGGTGGATACCACCGGAGCCTATCTCAAAATCTCCCATGACTTCGACTCCATGACCCTGACCTCCATCACGGCCTATGACGAAAGCACGACCAAATTTACCGTGGATGCCAGCGGTGCGGGTAATGTGAACGGTCAGGCGAACCTGGTGATCGATCAGGACCAGGATTTCGAACAGTTCAGTCAGGAAATCCGGCTGGCGTCACCGTCCGACCAGGACTTCCGCTGGATTGTCGGCATGTTCTATTTCAATGAAGATTCGGAACTCAGCCAGAACATCCGCTTTGGTCA
This sequence comes from Emcibacter sp., assembly GCF_048269205.1. Taxonomy (GTDB): domain Bacteria; phylum Pseudomonadota; class Alphaproteobacteria; order Sphingomonadales; family Emcibacteraceae; genus Emcibacter. The sequence continues at coordinate 448,879 of NZ_JBLXJC010000001.1, forward strand.
GGCTAATGTGCTTTCTTCGCCGGTACCCTCTACTGATCCGGATGTGGCGGCTGGTCCGCCGATCCTAGCCGGTGGTTCCTTTGGTCTGTGGGCACTGTCACAGGGCCTGACGTCAGGTTATCCGGAAGCGGGTTATAACAATTCGCTGGCTTTCAGTATTGCCACCATGGAAAACCAGGTCTGGTCGCCTTACCTGCATACGGAGTATGACTTCACCGATGACCTGACCCTGACGGTCGGTCTGCGCTATACCAGCGACAAGAAGAAAATGCCGTCCTATTACGTCGGTATTCTTGATACCACAGGTCATGCCCTTGAAACCTTCTGGAGCAACGAATATATCCGTGCAGAAGCTGCTGCCCAGGCGCCGGGTGACTGTACGGATAATGGCCGTCGTTGTGCCGAGGACACGGTCGGTGACGATATTGATACCGAAGAGTGGGGCGGCAAGATCGGCCTGGATTATCACGTCAATGAGGACTTCCTGCTTTATGCCAGTTACTCCCGCGGTTTCCGTTCCGGCTCCTACGATATTGAGTTCCTGCACGGGATCCATACCGGTTTCCTGCGTCAGGATCTGAGCGAGGAAACCCTGGATGCCTTCGAGGTGGGCTTCAAGTCAAACCTGATGGAAAACAGCATGCAGTTCAACATGTCAGTCTTCTATTATGCCTGGCATGACCTGCAGACCTTCTATGTGAATCCCGCTTCCGGTCCGGAGTTCGTCAATGTGCCCAAGTCTGAAATCATGGGTATTGAAGCAGAGCTGAAATGGGTTCCGGCAGAAACATGGTATGTCTCAGCCGGTGCAGGTTTTCAGGACAGCAAAATCCTCGAAGCCAGCCCGACACCGGTGGACGAGGAAGACCATGAGCTGCCGTTTGCGGCCAGCACGTCCTTCAACCTGCTGGTCTCCAAGGATTTCTATATCGGGGAGAATATCCTGAATGTGCAGGCAACCTGGGCCTATCGCAGCTCACCGAAAACGACCCTGAATACGGCTGACCTGATTGATGAGCTTGGTTCCATGTCGGAGCTGGGTGTCCGGGCCAGCTATACCTTTGGTGACGAGCAGCAATATTCAATCACGGCTTACGGGGAAAACCTGACCGCAGATAAATATTGCTACTTCAAGTTTGATCTGGGTGTCATCAACGGAAGTACCTATTGTGTTCCCAACGAAGGGGTCGCTACCTATGGCCTCCGGGGCAAGGTCAACTTCTGATAAACATACCTTATGAATCTGAAGGAGCCCGCCAATGGCGGGCTCTTTTTTATCGTGCGGGGTTCTGCTGCAATGAAATAACCGCCGCTTATACCGCTCGTATTTCCTGCAGGAAATGTTCAACATCGCCTTTGATGTGGCCGGTCGTCTTGTCCATGGATTCAGAGGCGTTTTTGATATTCCCGGCAACTTCCTTGGTTTCTGTGACGGCGCTGGACACCTGGGTAATCCCTTTGGAGACATTCTGCATCCCCTGGGCCGCAAAGGAAACTGAACGGTTAATTTCCTGGGTGGTGCTGCTCTGTTCCTCCATGGCGGAAGAAATGGTCAGCATGATTTCACTAAGCTTGGAAACAGAATCCTGAATGCCATTAATTGCCGAAACAGCTAGGTTTGTGGCGTTCTGCATGTCCTTGATCTGGTGAGAAATATCCTCGGTGGCCTTGCTGGTATCCGTCGCCAGGGATTTCACTTCATTGGCAACCACAGCAAAGCCTTTCCCGGCTTCACCCGCGCGGGCGGACTCGATGGTTGCATTCAGTGCAAGCAGGTTGGTCTGATTGGCAATGTCATTGATAAGCTGGATGACATCACCAATTTTCTGGGAACTCCCCAAGAGGTTTTCGACGGCTTGACCACCCTGTTTGAGGGCATCTTCTGAATCGCGGGTAATGGTGTTCGCCAGCGATACCTGTTGATTAATCTCCTTGATGGATACGGAGAATTCCTCAACAGCTGCCGCGACAAGCTGAACATTGGAATTGGTCTCGCCGGATGATTCAGAAACAATTGCGGCTTCGTCATTCATACTATTCGAAGTTGTGAAAAGCTGGCCTGATGTCGTTCTCATGGTGTCTGACGATTCTGAAAGCTGTGTCAGAGCTTCACGGATCTGGTCATCGAAAGAGCTGATCAGTGATTCTATTTTTCTTGTACGTTCCTCGCGAATGCGGGATTCTTTTTCTGTTCGCTCGGCTTCTTCCCTAAGCTGTTGAGCTTCCATTTCCTGTTGTTTGGATAAAAGTTGCGCGGCTTCTTCCGCTTTGCGGCCGGCTTCTTTTTCGAAGGTGATTTTGTCCAGCGCTGCAATCTTCAGCTCATTCAGGGCTTGGGAAATCACTCCCACCCCGTCCTTGCGGTCAAGTCCGGTTACTTCCGTATGATAGTCGCCTGCGGCAATTCTCCTGACTGTTTCAATCAGGCTGGCCAGGGGAACGGCAATGCTCCGGGCCATAATGGAGGAAGACAGAGCGGCAATAAGAAGTATGACCATGGAAAGACCGACAATGATCATGGTGCCGTTACTCCGGGTGTGTTCCATATCAAGATTGGCCGCCTGGAACCTTTTCTCGGAAATAGTCATTAATTCTGCCAGAAGAGGTTCCATGGCCTCATAGGTTTTTTCCAGTTCGATGGTCTGCTCTTTCCTGGCAAGGGATTTGTCTGAATAGGCCTTGAACAGGGAATAATAGGTTTGAAGTTTGGCCTGGATGTCCGTTTTGGTATCCGGGGAATAATTTTTACCGGCAAGACTTTTCTGGAAGCTTGTATATTGCTTTTCCATGTCCTTCACGAAAGCCGGATCCAGTTGCAGCCGGAAGTCCCGTTCGTCCCTTTGCATCAGGAGCTTGAGCTTGATCAGGTCGGCATTGCTGGCCAGATTATCAAGGGTTGTTTCCACGTCCAGCGCGGCGCTTAGAAGACGCCCTTCCAGGCCTGACCGGTTGTCCAGGCCCAGCTCCTTTTGCAGATCGATAATCTGCTCAAAAATATCCTGGTTCTTCTTGGCGAGAGCTGAAAGGTTCTGAATGACCCTGATGAGTCTGTTGTCTGTGGAATCACTGCCCAGTTTATGCAGTTTTTCCAGCAACTTTTCTTCATGTTCCCGAAATTCGCTCAGGAATAGGATGTCCCGGGTAATCAGGAAGTCCTTTTCAGCCCGTCTCATCTGAAGGGCGGTTTCCTCGATATGGGAAATGTCGGATATTACCCTCGTACTTTTCATATAGGCATCTTCATGTGCCTTTAAGTAGTCAAAGGTGACAAGGGACGTGGCCGAAAGCAGAATGATGCCGAGGATTGCTATCGCCCCGAGACCATAAATCCGATAGGAAATGCTGATATTTTTCAGAAAAGTTCCGTCTAAGATATTAGAAAACATGTATTAAACCCAAGCTTGTATAAGATTCCGACTAATAAATCGAAAGTATTTCAGCGTTGGGTTAATAAAGTCTTTCTAATGTATACTAAAATTAGAAAAAACTAATTCCCGCCATCGGAGGATAGCGGGAAAGTAGTTCAATTCTAACGATATTAAAGGATAAACTTGGTCAGGTCGGAACGTTCGGTCAGGTCGCCGATATGTTCGTCCACATAGGCCGCATCGACGACCACTTCTGCTCCCGCCCTGTCGGTTGCTTCGAAGCTGATATCGTCGAGGATACGTTCCAGCACCGTGTGCAGGCGCCGGGCGCCGATATTTTCCACCGTTTCGTTGACCTCGGCAGAAATACGGGCAATGGCGTCAATACCATCGTCTGTAAAAGTCAGGGTTACCTCTTCGGTGCTCAGCAAGGCTATGTACTGCTTGATCAGGCTATAATCCGGCTCCACAAGAATATGGCGGAAGTCGGCTTCGGTCAGGGCGCTGAGTTCGACCCGGATCGGCAGGCGTCCCTGCAGTTCGGGCAGCAGGTCTGACGGTTTCGCCAGACTGAAGGCGCCCGAGGCAATGAACAGGATGTGGTCGGTCTTGACCTGGCCGTGTTTGGTGGCCACCGTGCAGCCCTCAATCAGCGGCAGCAGGTCCCGCTGTACGCCTTCCCGGCTTACTTCACCGCCGCGCCTGTCCTGTCCGCCGGCGATTTTGTCGATTTCGTCAAGAAAAACAATGCCGCTCTGTTCCACCCGGTCCAGAGCTTCGCGGACGATGGCTTCTTCGTCCAGCAGCTTGTCGCCTTCGTCGGACAGGAGGGCCTCGGATGCTTCCCCGACCGTCATTTTCTTTTTAACGGTACGGGCGCCAAAGGCTTTGCCCATGATGTCATTGAGGTTGAGCATGCCCATGCTGGCGCCGGGCATGCCGGGAATGTCGATGGTTGGCATCTGGCTCGAGGCATTGTCCGAGACTTCCACCTCGATTTCCTTGTCGTCAAGCTGGCCTTCCCGTAGCATCTTGCGGAATTTCTGTCGCGTCTCGGCGCTGGCGGTTTCTCCCACCAGGGCGTCCAGAATTCTTTCCTCGGTGCTCAGTTCCGCTTTGGCAGTGACTTTCTTGCGGTTCTCGTCGCGCACCATGCCGATGGAAAGCTCCACCAGGTCACGAACGATCTGCTCTACGTCCCGGCCCACATATCCCACCTCGGTGAATTTTGTGGCTTCAACTTTTACAAAAGGGGCATTGGCCAGTTTGGCCAGCCGTCGGGAAATTTCCGTCTTGCCGACACCGGTGGGGCCGATCATCAGGATATTTTTGGGAAGAACCTCTTCCCGCATGTCCTCGTCAAGTTGCTGACGACGCCAGCGATTGCGCAGGGCGATGGCAACAGCGCGTTTAGCATCCTTCTGGCCGATGATATAGCGATCAAGTTCCGAGACGATTTCACGGGGAGAAAAAGATGACATTATTTTGCTTCCAGTACTTCGACAGTCAGGTTGTTATTGGTGTAGACGCAGATATCGGCGGCAATCCCCATGGCCTTGCGGGCGATTTCCTCCGCATCCAGGTCCTGGTCGATCAGGGCCCGTGCGGCGCTGAGCGCATAGTTGCCGCCTGATCCGATGGCCAGAATGCCGTCGGGAGTCTCCAGCACATCGCCGTTTCCAGTCAGGACCAGACTGACTTCCGCATCGACCACGATCATCATGGCTTCAAGTCGCCTGAGATAACGGTCCGTCCGCCAGTCCTTGGCCATTTCCACACAGGCGCGGGTGAGCTGGCCGTTAAAACGTTCCAGCTTTTCCTCAAGTCTTTCAAACAGAGCGAAGGCGTCAGCGGTAGAGCCGGCAAATCCGGCAATGACGCTGCCGTCGCCAAGGGGGCGAACCTTGCGGGCGTTGCCCTTGATGACCGTGTCTCCGAGCGAGACCTGCCCGTCGCCGGCGATGACCACTTTGTTACCCTTGCGGATGCTGAGAATGGTTGTACCGCGCCAGCTTCTCTGTTCTTCCGTCATTCCGTTATCCTGTGTTTTCCTGAATTATGATCTCACATTTGGGCAATTGGGGCCCCATGGTCAAGGGTGAAGACGAAAATATCAGGTAAATCGGCCCATAAACCGCATAAAATACGTTCTGCGCACTGGCGCTTTGGGGCCCCGGCTGCTATATGTTTCGCGATTTTGTCTGTTACTGCCACAGATTAATGTATTATAGCCACCTGAAAGGCCCGTCAAAAGGGTCGAGTATTAAGGAGAACCCCATGCGTAAAGCCAGTATGGAGCGTAAGACGAAAGAGACTGAAATCTCTGTTTCGGTCAACCTGGACGGCACAGGCGTCTATGACGTGGAAACCGGGATCGGATTTCTGGATCATATGATGGAGCAGCTGTCCCGGCACAGCCTGATCGACATTACAATCCGGGCCAAGGGCGATCTTCATATTGATTATCACCACACGACAGAGGACGTGGGGATCATTCTGGGCCAGACTGTCGGCAAGGCGTTGGGGGATCTAAAGGGCATTACCCGCTATGGCAATGCCATCATCCCCATGGATGAAACCTGTACCCGGGTGTCCCTGGATGTCTCAGGTCGTCCTTTCCTGGTCTGGAAGGTGGACTTCAGCCGTGACAAGCTTGGGGAAATGGATACTGAACTGTTTCTTGAATGGTTCCGCGCCTTTGCCTTTGGCGCCGGCCTCACCCTGCATGTGGAAAATATGTATGGGGAAAACAACCACCACATCATTGAGTCCAGCTACAAGGCGCTGGCCCGGGCCCTGCGCCAGGCCATTGAGATCGATCCGCGCAAGTCCGATGCCATTCCCTCCACCAAGGGGGTGCTTGGTGACAAGGTGGATATCTGATTCCGTAACAGACGAGTAGGGAAATGAGCTATAAAACCTTCACCGCGTATGTGCGCCCCTCCACAGACCCCGGGGAAAACGGTATCGATCTTGTGGTCGTTCCGGATGAATTTTCCTTTGGTGCTATGATTTTCGGTCCTGTTTGGGCGCTTTTCCATCAGATGTGGGTGGTTGCGGGGCTGCTGGGTATTGCCTATGTCCTGCTTCTCTTTGTGCTGGAGTTTCAGGGGGCCGGACTGCTTTTCCTGGGGCTGGCGCTGCTTACCGGCTTCGAGGGACTGAACTGGAAAGGCTGGTCCCTGGAGAAGAAAGGTTATATCGCTACCGGCATAGTCGGGGGCGATGACGAACATACGGCCTTGAGGCGCTTTTTCCATTTGCTGGCAGCGGGAGATATTTCCCTGCCCCGTTTCGGGCCGAAGGACACTGTGGCTACAGTGCATGCACCTGCCGCTGCCGGATACGCAGGACAGCCGGAAAAATGAAAACAGTCATTATCGATTACGGTTCCGGCAATCTGAGATCGGCGGAAAAAGCGACCGAGCGTGTGGCATCGGAACTTGGCCTGAGCACAGAAATCCGGGTCAGTGCCCTGGCCGAAGACGTATTGACGGCAGACAGGGTGATCCTGCCTGGCGTCGGAGCATTTGGCGACTGTATGCGGGGACTTACCGCCCTGCCGGGGATGCGGGAGGCACTTGAGGAAACGGTGATCGGCAAGGGCCGCCCGTTTCTCGGAATTTGCGTTGGTATGCAGTTGATGGCGACAGAAGGCCATGAGCACGGCACATGCCGGGGGCTTGGCTGGCTTGACGGGACTGTGGAGCCTATTCAGGTTCCCTCCGACAGTGGACTGAAAATTCCTCATATGGGCTGGAATGAACTCTATTTTTCAGAACGGGCGGGCAATCATCCGGTCTTGGCCGGTCTCAGCAACAGGGATCATGCCTATTTTGTGCACAGCTATTATTTCCGTCCCGCAAATCCCGAGATGGTTATGGCCTCGGTCGATTATGGTGGGCCGGTGACGGCCATTGTCGGGCGTGATAATATGATCGGGACACAGTTTCATCCGGAAAAAAGCCAGGCGGTGGGGCTCCGCCTTCTGGGCAATTTTCTGGGGTGGGCCCCCTGACAAGGTTGCGGAGATCTGATATGGCTGACGACGATTCCGGTAAAAACGCTCCCTCCATGGAAATCGAGGTGGTGACCATGCTCGAGGGCGTCGCCCTGTCGCAGCTGTGCGTGGTGACCCGGGAGGCCATCGAAGACGGTATCGGGTTCGGCTGGCTGAATCAGCCGCCGCAAAAGACCCTGGAGAATTATTGGAAGGGTGTCATGCTGATGCCCGACCGGACCCTGTTTGTGGCCCGGCTTGACGGTCAGGTGTGCGGCGCCTGCCAGCTGGTCAGGCCGCCAACCAGCAACGAGGCCGGTGCTTTCTCGGCGGAAATTGTAAATTTCTTTCTTGCACCCTGGGCCAGGGGATTTGATCTGGCCAAAAAAATGCTGAAAGAGGTAGAGGATGATGCCCGCCGGCAGGGATTCAGGTCTCTCAACAGTAACATGCGGGCGGACCAGCAGGCCGCCATCGCCATTTGTGAATGGCTCGGCATGAAAAAATGGGGCATCAAGGAACGCTACGCCATGATCAACGGCAAGTTTGTACCGGGGTACTATTATACGAAGGATATTGATTAGATGATTTTGTTTCCAGCCATTGATCTGAAGGACGGAAATTGTGTCCGGCTCTACAAGGGGGAAATGGACCAGGCCACCGTTTTTAACGATAACCCGGCTGACCAGGCCCGCAAGTTTCAGGAGACAGGCTGCGAATGGCTGCATCTTGTGGACCTGAACGGGGCTTTTGAAGGCAAGCCGGTGAACGGCGCGGCTGTGGACGCAATTCTCGCCGCCGTGGATATTCCGGTGCAGCTGGGTGGCGGTATCCGCGATATGGCGACAATCCAATACTGGCTGGACAGGGGCATTCGCCGGGTGATCCTGGGGACGGTGGCCTTGCGCAATCCGGAAATGGTGATTGAGGCCTCGCGGGAGTTTTCCGGTCATATCGTGGTCGGTATTGATGCCCGGGACGGCCGGGTCGCTGTGGAAGGCTGGGCAGAAACCTCCGAGATGACCGCTGTTGATCTGGGCCGCAAGTTTGAAGATGCCGGTGTGGCCGCCATCGTCTATACGGATATAGATCGGGACGGCACCATGCAGGGGCTGAATGTGGAAGGCACCATTGATCTGGCCAATGCCTTGAATATCCCGGTGATCGCTTCCGGGGGGGTGGCCAGCATGGACGATCTTCGCGTATTGAAAGAGGCCGCTGACAAGGCCACCGGCACCATTGAAGGAGCGATATCCGGCCGGGCGCTTTATGATGGCCGGCTTGACCCGGTAGAGGCGCTCGCCTTTCTCAGGGGAGAGGCATAATGCTGAAGGCCCGTGTTATCCCCTGTCTCGATGTGAAAGATGGTCGTGTGGTCAAGGGGGTGAATTTCGTCGATCTGCGCGATGCGGGTGATCCGGTGGAGCAGGCCCGCCTCTATGACAGGGCCGGTGCCGATGAGCTGTGTTTTCTCGATATTACCGCCTCAAGCGATAATCGCGGTATTATCCTGGACGTGGTGCGCAGGACCGCGGAACAGTGTTTCATGCCGCTGACCGTCGGCGGTGGGGTCAGGACCGAGGAAGATGTCCGCAACCTGCTTCTTGCCGGGGCCGACAAGGTTTCTGTCATGACGGCGGCGGTAAAAAGGCCGGAGCTGGTGCGGGAACTGGCGGAAAAATTCGGCAGTCAGTGTATCGTCGTCGCCATCGATGCCAAGCAGACGGGGCCGGACAAATATGAGGTTTTTACCCATGGCGGTCGTGAGCCGACAGGGATTGATGCGGTGGAATATGCCAAAAAGGTGGCTGAATATGGGGCCGGAGAGATACTGCTGACCAGTATGGACCGGGACGGTACCAAACAGGGCTTTAATATTGATCTGACCCGCGCGATTGCCGATGCGGTCACCATTCCGGTGATTGCCTCCGGCGGGGTCGGCAATCTGGACCATCTGGTGGAAGGTATAAGGGACGGGCATGCCACGGCGGTGCTGGCCGCTTCCATTTTTCATTTTGGCGAATATACTATCGGGGAAGCCAAGGAATATATGGAAAAGGCCGGCATTCCGGTAAGACGCTAGGGGAAGATGATGAAAAATACGGAAGTGCTGGAACGTCTGGCAGCTCTGTTGAAGGAACGCAAAAGTGTTGCGCCTGAAAACAGTTATGTGGGCTCATTGTATCGCAAGGGGCGCCGCAAGATTGCCCAGAAAGTGGGTGAGGAGGCGGTGGAAACGGCCATTGCTGCCGTTGACGGCAGTCATGACGAGGTGATTGCTGAATCTGCCGACCTGATTTTCCATCTGATGGTGTTGTGGGCGGATATGGATATCCGGCCCGAGGAGGTCTATGCCGAACTTGCCCGCCGGGAAGGTATTTCAGGCATTGAAGAGAAGAAATCACGGGGCTGACAGCCCGGGAAAGGGAAATTGAAATGGCGTATGATCCGGAAAATATTTTTGCGAAAATCCTGCGCGGGGAACTCCCCTGCAACAAGGTCTATGAAGATGAATACAGCCTGGCATTCCATGATATCAATCCTCAGGCCCCGGTCCATGTGCTTGTGATCCCCAAGGGCGACTATGTGAGCATGGATGATTTTACCGCCAAGGCCCCCGCGGAACTGATCACAGGTTTTTTCCAGGCCGTGGGAAAGGTGGCGCGTCAGTTGGAACTGGACGAGCCGGGATACCGCATTCTCGCCAACATCGGCACGCACGGGCATCAGGAAGTGCCGCATTTGCATATTCACATCTTTGGGGGAAGACCTCTGGGACCAATGCTTGCGGGATAGGCTGTCGCAGTCGCATTACAGGCACTATACAGAAAAAAAGCAGCCCCGAGGGAGCTGCTTTTTTGTAATTCCAAACCCTGATTTTACTGGTAAGCTGTTTTTAGCTTTCAGACTGCTCGTTAAATTCACGAATGGCAGCGTTCAGCTTTTTGGCAGCTTTCACTTCAGTGGCATTGGCAAAGGCCAGCTTGGTTTCGATGGCACTTTTGTGGGCATAGGTGCTGATGGAATCCAGAAGACATTTCTTGTATGCCTCATTGGCAGGCTGGAATTCGTTACGAAACTTTTCAACCATATCAATCAGCTGCTCAGAGCCGGAAATATAGGCGTCGGGAAGCACGGGGGCTTCCGGTTTGACACATTTTGCTGCCAGCGCAGGGGTGGCAATCAGTGTAGCAAGGCAGATACCTGTAAGTACAAAATTCTTCTTCATGTCGAGGCTCCTTAAATTCTAAAAACGTCCAGGGGCCTCCCTATAGTTTTTTTGGCCGCATTGTTGCAACGCAATAAACCTATAAAAAATAGCATTCCCCGAGAAGACGTAAATTTTGCAAGGCAGCTATGTGCTGAGCTAATGGCTGGTGAATATTTTGTAAACTGGGGATGTCACTATTTCCGCTCTATATCATTTGAAACTTATGTAACAAGTTGATTTTTCTGCAAAATATTCCTTGTGTGGTCCATTTTTTTATCTAAACTTTCAGTTATGTGTAATCACAAGTAATGCGTGAAGACACATTGGGGTTTAGTTGCAGTTGGGTAAAAGAATGTTCAATACAGATGTGGGGTTGGAGGATATTCCCGTAGAACCTCTGCGGGAATTATATGAATACTGGAACAGAATTCGCGGCACCCGCATGATGCCTGCCCGGATAGATATCCAGCCCGCCGAACTTGCCTCCATTCTGCCCCTGCTGGTATTGGTCGATGTCGAACAGAACCCGGAACGCTTTAAAATCAGGCTCATGGGCACTGAAACGGTAAAAGTCATGGGGGAGGACCTGACGGGCCAATATCTGGAAACCCTGCATGATCATGAGAAGCTTACACAACACATGCTGTGGCTTGTGGAAAGCCATAAGCCCTATCTTTCCTGTGATACCATGAGCTGGAAGAATAAAAACTATCTGAGCTATTACGCCCTGGCCCTGCCCCTGTCCGACAACGACAGGGATGTCAACATGATCCTCTTCGGCTTTCACTATTTCTTCAATACCGGAGTGGGCGAGGCCCGCACCCAGGCGGAATAACGTTACCGGGATGTATCGTCGTCACCGGTAGGGGTATCCGCATCCGGTGCCGTTCCGGTACCGGTTGTTGCGGTTGTCCCGCTTTCCGTATCGCCTGACACATCCTCCCCGGCGGCCTCCCGGGCCTTGAAGTCCCGGATCGCCTGGTTTAACAATCCGGCCAGACGTTCCTCGATCTGGTAGGCGGCATCATGACGGGCCGTCCATTCTTCGGTCTGTTCGGATGTGGCAAGGTCACCGACGGCAATCTGTTCATTCTTGATACAGTTCTGGAAACTTCTTACTTCGGGCTGGAACGTACTCTTGAAGACGTGAATGACTTCAAGAAGATGGTCGCGGCTCACCGTTTTTCCATCCGGAATAACGGGGCGCTTCGGGAACTCGCATTCGGCATGCCCTGCCTGTGCAAGGCCGGTGGCCAGCAACAGGGACAGGAAAATGACTCTGGTACCAGACTTCATGATTTATCCTCTTCGCTTGTGTCCATATTCTGAGCCAGAAACGCCTTCAGGTCAATATCCGGCCGGGCGCCCAGATGGCTGATCACCTCGCTGGCGATAAGATTTCCCATGCTGCCGCAAGTGGCAAGGTCCTTGCCGGATACATGGCCATGCAGGAAACCGGCGGCAAACAGATCGCCGGCACCCGTGGTGTCCACCAGATTGCTGACGTGCCTGCCGCTGACCTCGATGGTTTCGCCATTGACAGTAACAATACAGCCTGCGGCGCCCCGGGTGATGGCGGCGATCTCGCAATGCTCCTTGACGGCTTCAAGCGCGCTGTTCAGATCACGGGTATCAAACAGCATCAGGAGCTCTTCCTCGTTGGCGAACAGGATGTCTATATCCTCTCTGGTCAGGGACAGGAATTCTTCCCTGTGGCGATCCACACAGAATGGGTCCGACAGGCTGAGCGATGTTTTTTGTCCCGCTTCGTGAGCAATGGCAATGGCCTTGCGGAAGGCTTTCTTGGCTTCTTCCGGGTCCCACAGGTAGCCTTCCAGATAGGTAATAGAGGCATTTCTGACGGTCTCTTCATCGATATCTTTTTCCGTCAGGTTGACGCAGGCCCCCAGATAGGTGCACATGGTCCGTTCCGCATCGGGGGTTACCAGCACCTGGCACAGTGCCGTTGCCGGGCCTTCCACTGCGTTGGGGGTGGGAAAATGCGCTCCGAGCGCGGTAATGTCGTGGCGGAAAATCCGGCCCAGCTGATCGTCGCGGACCTTGCCGATAAAGGCTGTTTTACTGCCCAGGGAGGCAAGACCCGCCACCGTGTTTGCGGCTGATCCGCCAGAGCATTCAATGGCCTGGCCCAGTGTGGCGTATAGCTTGGCGGCGTCTGCCTCGTCAAATAGCTGCATGCTGCCTTTGGCAAGCTTGCGCTCTGCCAGAAAACTGTCCTCCACATGGGTGAGGATATCCACAATGGCATTGCCGATGCCAACCACGTCATATTTCTGTGTCATATAAAACTCCTGCAGGTGCGCCGAGTATAGATATCTCGGAAGGGGGCGCAAGTTCATTGTTACCGGCCTGGATTTCGGTGCGGGGGGAAATCAGTCTTGCCTTTTTCTGAAAAATCCCCATATTTCTGGAGAGGGTATTTAGGGGCAAAGAAGGAAGAGCAAACAAGTGAACCATCTGGTGACCTCCATTGAACGGACCCTTGCACAGATTTTCGATCCTGCATTTCTACGTGTTTTCATTCTGGGGATGATATCCACTCTTGTGGCGCTGGCCGTGGCTTTTTTTCTTGCCGGGGCGCTGAAGGGGCAGATTCCCTACCTTGATTTTGACTGGGGATGGCTCCAGGCTTTGTTTGATGTGGCGTTCGGTTTTGTCCTGGCCTGGCTTGCCGCCCTGTTCTTTGTACCCATCTCCACCATATTCGTCTCCATCTTTCTGGATGATGTGGTCGATGCAGTGGAAAACAAATATTATCCGTCACACCGGGCCGGAAAGCGGCTGGGCCTCTGGCATCTCTGTTATCTGGCCCTCCGGCTATCCTTTTATATCATTCTCCTCAATATCCTGGCTGTGCCGTTTTACATCATCTTTTTCTGGACCGGCATTGGTCCGCTGATTATCTTTTACCTGCTGAACGGCTATCTTCTGGGCTGGGGGTACTATGAGATGGTGGCGGTGCGTCACTTGGGAGTAAAGGAAGCCGGTGATCACCGGAAATCCATTCGTGGGTATGTTCTGTTTGCAGGGCTCGGGATCACGATTCTGTTTACCATACCCATTGTCAATCTGGCAGCACCCATCCTGGCGGCAGCGATCATGTGCCACGTCTTTCATCTCACTGTACGCGACCGGCAGGCAAATGGACATATGTTTGCGCAGGAATATGGCCGCGGCGGCGAAGAACGGGAACTGAACGACATATGAAGAAAAATATTCTACTGGCGCTCACTGTGTTGCTGATATCCGGATGTGGCGGAGCCGGGGGTAATCCACCGGTCACAGATGTCTCGCAGGCTGAAGCAACAGCAACGCCGGAAACGGCGACGAAAGAGGCTGCCATGCCTGAGCCTGAACCCCTGTTCAGGGTGGAAAATATCATCGGCCTGTCGCCGCAAACCGTGGAGGAAATTCTGGGACCGGCGGAAATCGCGCGCCGGGAAAAGGACGCCAGGGTCTGGATGTACAAGAACGCCGACTGCGTCATTCATCTGTATTTTTATGAAAATGAGCTTGGCGATATGACCCTGGACTATGTGGACAGTCTGGCGGCGGACCTGACAGCGCCCAATCCGACCGTTTCGGCCGATGCCTGCCTTGACAGTTTCGTCAAGGACGACGGGGCAACGCCGGCGCTTTCATCCGGGGCGGAAACACCGGATGAAGAAGCTGTCAGTCATCAAGAACCGTCTTTGCCTTATAGCGACACAGATCCTCAACCGGGCACACCGGACAATTAGGTTTCCGGGCCTTGCAGATATAGCGCCCGTGCAGGATCAGCCAGTGATGGGCATGCAGCGCAAATTCTTTCGGGATGATCTTTTCCAGCTTTTTTTCCACGGCCAGCGGGGTTTTACCCGGAGCAAGACCGGTGCGGTTGCACACCCGGAACAGATGGGTATCCACGGCAATTGTCGGCTGTCCAAAGGCAATGTTGAGGACTACGTTGGCGGTTTTGCGTCCCACACCGGGCAGCTTTTCCAGTTCTTCGCGTTCCTGGGGGACAACGCCATCATATTCATCCACCAGAAGCCGGGCCGCCTTGATCACATTGGCGGCCTTTGAATTATAGAGGCCGATGGTTTTGATATGCTCTTTCAACCCCTCTTCCCCCAGCTCAAGCATGTCCTGAGGGGTGGAAATGATCTTGAACAGGTCCTTTGTGGCCTTGTTGACCCCCACATCGGTGGACTGGGCGGACAGGGCGACGGCCACTAGCAGGGTATAGGGATTGGTGTAGTTCAGTTCCCCCTTCGGCTCCGGATCCCTTTCCTGCAGGCGGGAGAAAAACTCGTAGACATCCTGTTTTTTCATTGTTTCTAGGTCCTTTTTCCGGCCGGATATTAACGGGCTTGGTTGCACAAGGGAAGGGGGCTATACTGGAATAATGCAGGAAAGTACTGACAAAATCTGGTTTGACGCCACACTCTATCCGCATCGGTCGTTAAGTCCCAGGGGATTTGTGATCCTCATGACGCTTATCTGCCTGGTCAGTTTTGCAATCGGTCTGGTTTTTTACCTGCGCGGCGCCTGGCCCATTTTTGGCTTCATGGGGCTGGACGTCCTGCTGATCTATGCCGCCTTCAAACTCAATTACCGGTCAGGCAGACTGGTAGAGACAATCTCTCTGGTTGGTGATGAACTGATTATCCGGCGCATTGATCACAAGGGGGAAGAACAAGCCTGGTCTTTCAATCCCTATTGGGTTCAGGTGGCTCTGGAATACCGGAAAAAGGATCCGAAGGCCTGGCGCCAGCGTCACTTGCTGATTTCCTCTCATGGGCAGGGGCTGTTCGTGGGCGAATTTCTGACCGAGGAAGAGCGTGAGGAAGTAAACCAGGACCTGGCGGGTGCGTTGTGGCGGTATAAAAGCAGTGAACCTCCTGCCGCCATCTGAACACATCCGGTATTTCATAATAGTTCAACAAAACTCCATTACATGAAAACAGAAATTTATCATTTCTGATCGGCTGATTGTGGCTGGTCGGGAATTTGTACAATTAAGGACTTTGAATGAACCTGCTGAAAAAAATTGATGGAAGCATTTTCCGTCTTTCCTGTGCTGCCTTACTCACCCTGTCTGTTGCGGCCTGCGCGCCCGATAAACAGATCACAGAGACGCCGCTGGTTCCTGTCAAACCGAAAAACGTTATCCTGTTTATCGGCGACGGCATGGGAATCAGTACGGTGACGGCTATTCGGATCTATGAGGGTCAGTTGCGTGGCCAGAGCGGGGAGGAAAACATCCTGAGCTGGGAGGCTTTTCCCCGGGTTGCCCTGTCCAAGACCTATAATACTAATCAGCAGGTGCCGGATAGCGCCGGTACGGCCACTGCCATGTATACCGGTATCAAGACCAAGGCCGGTGTGTTGGGTGTGGGACCGGATGTGATCAGAGCCGACTGTGCCTCAACTCCTGGAACAGAACTTCCCACCATTCTTGAGCTGGCAGAAGAGAAGGGGTTGTCTACAGGGATTGTAACCACGGCCCGGCTGACCCATGCCACCCCTGGGGCCGCTTATGCCCATATTTCCGAGCGGGACTGGGAAGCGGACAGCGACCTGAGCGACGAAGCCCGGCAAAACGGATGCAAGGATATTGCCCGGCAGTTTGTTGACTTTAATAAAGGCAACGGCATAGAGGTTGCTCTTGGCGGCGGCCGGCGCAATTTCATTCCGGCGACCATGCCCGATCCGGAGTATGGTGACCAATCCGGTGAACGTCATGACGGACGTGACTTGACCCGGGAGTGGCAGGCAAAACATCCGGAAGGAGCCTATGTCTGGAATGCGGAGCAGTTTGCCGCTATTGATCCGGTAAAAACCGACCGGCTTCTGGGATTGTTCGAGCCTGCGCACATGCAATATGACTATGACCGTCGGCAGGACGGTTCCCGTGAACCCTCACTGGCGGAAATGACTGAAAAAGCCGTAAAGATGCTGTCAAAGAATGACAAGGGGTTCTTCCTGATGGTGGAGGCCGGACGTATCGACCACGGTCATCATGAGGGTCGGGCGGCGATGGCGCTGACCGATGGCGTGGCTTTGCACGAGGCCGTAAAAATGGCCGATAGTCTGACCGATGACGGGGATACCCTGATCATTGTCACAGCGGATCATAGTCATACCTTTGTCATGGCCGGTTATCCGACCCGGGGCAATCCGATCCTGGGCAAGGTCATCGGCAATGACGATCACGGTAATCCGGCAAAAAGCTACAGCCTGATGGAAGACGGCAAACCCTATACCACCCTGGGCTATCAGAACGGCCCGGGCGGCATCTGGCCGACGGACGATCATCATTATGACCGCAAGGACCTGACACAGGTGGATACAACGGATCCTGAGTTTCACCAACAGGCCCTGCTGCCGCGCAAGAGCGAGACCCACGGCGGCGAAGATGTGGCCATCTATGCCAAGGGCGCCGGATCGGAACTTATCGGCGGCGTGATGGAGCAGAACCTGATCTTTGATGCCCTGAAACAGGTTCTGCCGTCAGAACAATAGGATGATGGTCCGGGGCTAGCCCTTGGGCAGTCCCAGCACATCGAACATGTCATAGAGGCCGGCCTGGTGGCCAAAGGACCAGAGCGCGGCCTTCAGGGCCCCGCGGGCGAAGATGGCCCGGTCCGTGGCCTTGTGGGTGAGCTCCACACGTTCATCATAGGCATTAAAGCTGACGGTATGTTCGCCGGCCACATTGCCGCCGCGTAACACCGCAAAACCAATATCACCGCGCTTGCGTTCGCCGGTAATGCCGTCGCGCACCTTGTCGGTCACATCTTCCAGCCTTACACCGCGTCCCTGTGCCGCCGCCCTGCCGAGGCTCAGGGCCGTACCGCTGGGGGCATCCACCTTATGCCGGTGATGCATTTCCAGGACTTCGATATCAAAATCCTCGTCCAAGAGGCTTGCCGCCTGCCGGGTCAGGTAAAACAGCAGATTGACACCGAGCGAGAAGTTGGAGGCATAGACCACCGGGACGACTTCGGCAGCGGTGTTAATGGCCCGTTCGTCTTTCTCTGTCAGCCCGGTGGTGCCAATGATGTGGGCGGTATTGTATTTTTCCGCATAGGAACAATGCAGCCGGGTCGCGGTCGGGCAGGTGAAATCAATCACGACATCAGAAATCTCGAACAGCTTTTCCGCATTGTCGGTGACCTTGAGGCCGCTTTCCTCGCCAGTTGCGGGATGGCGGATGGGGCTGCCGACAAGCGGGCTGTCATGGCGTTCAGTACCGCCGCTTAAGGTCGCGGCCTTATTATCCAGCACTTCCCGGACCAGCGCCTGTCCCATGCGTCCGCCACACCCGACAATTCCGATTCTGATCTCTGACATTTTCGTGATCCTGCCGTATTTATTTCTCTGCTATAGTGCCTGTCTTAAATGATCTTGGAGCCGTTGAAAAGAAATATCAGGAGTTGAGCCGATGAGCGGGGATATGAAAAAAAGTACGAATATTGTTCACCGGGATGATCTGGACTGGCGGGAGGTGAGTAACGGGGGAAGAATACATCTCCTGGCCAAATCCTTTACCGTGCCTTCCGGCGCCCGGGAACTGGGCTGCTGCTTCAACCGCCTGCCGGCCGGGAAACGATCCTTTCCAGAGCATTATCACCTGGCCAATGAGGAGGCGATCTATATCCTGAAAGGCGAAGGCACGCTTCTTGGCAACGGCGGAGAGCAGATCGTTCGGGAAGGCAATTTCATTTCCCTGCCGCGGGGCGAAGACTATTCCCACCAGATGTATAACCACACCGATCAGGACCTGGAATATCTCTGCATGTCTACCATGAATGAGCCGGAGGTGGCTATTTATCCCAATAGCGGAAAAATGGGAGTCTTTTCTGGTCAGGCGCCGGGCGGCAATCCGGAAAATGTGGCTATCAGGTCAATTTTCTATCCCAATGAAACGGATTATTTCGATGGTGAGGACTGAACGTCCGGGATTTGACCCTCTTCCTTTTCCATCTCATCTTCCTCAAATAATGCGCGGTAGCTGGCCCCGTCCAGATCGTCATACTGGCCGGTTCTGAGTGACCACAGAAAGGCGGCGAGACCGGCAAGGCCCATCAGCAGGGCAAGGGGAATCAGATAGATGATAATATCCATCAGGCCTCTCCCTTGCTGCTATAGAGTTTTGCCAGGTTCAGCCTGAGCGCATTCAACGTCACTACAATGCTGGACCCGGACATGGCCAGGGCCGCAATCAACGGGGTCAGGAAGCCAAGGGCAGCAAAGGGCACGGCCACCATATTATAGGCGGCGGCAAAGGCGAAATTGACGAAGACCAGGGTCCGGCTCTTGCGGGAAACCTGCAGCGCCCGGACCACAGTATCCAGCTTCTGGGACTGGAAGATGAAGTCGGCGGCATTCTGGCTAACATCGGCGGCGGAACTGGGGGAAATGGACACATAGGCTGCGGCCAGCGCCGGGGCGTCATTGAGGCCGTCACCCACCATCAGCGGTTTTTTGCCTTTGTCTTTCAGCTCTTCGAGAACCTTGATTTTGTCCTGCGGTTTGAAGGCGGCCTTCCAGTTGCCGATGCCGAGTTCGGCAGCCACTTCGCGGACCACATCTTCCCGGTCGCCGGACAGCAGGATCAGGTCCAGCCCGTCTTTTTTCATCCAGTCGCAGACCTCGACGGCATCCCGGCGCAGACGGTCACGGAAGGCGAGGAAAAGTGGTGCTTCCCCCTCGACGGCCAGCCAGAGCTCGCTGAAACGGGTATTGTCCAGGGCGTCATCAGGCACGTTGCACCATGTCCGGTTGCCGAGCCGCACTTCGCGGCCGTCAATGACCGCTTTCAGGCCCATGCCGGCTTCCTCATGCAGCGCACTGTCGGTGGCGATGGTGGGGATATTACGCTCGTGACAGGCAACAATCAGCGCCCGGCACAGGGGATGGCTCGAAGATTTGGCGAGGCTTGCCGCCAGTTCCAGCGTTGCCGGATCAAGATCATCCGCATTGGCCAGTTCCGGCTGGCCCAGCGTCAGGGTCCCGGTTTTATCAAACACCACTGTGTCCACTTCCGCCAGCCGCTCCAGCCCGTCGGCGGCCTTGACCAGAATACCTGACTTGAACAGCTGGTTGGAGGCCACCACCTGCACCACCGGCACGGCAAGGCCAAGCGCACAGGGGCAGGTGATGATCAGCACGGCAATGGCGGTGATCAGCGACTGTTCCCAGCCGACGCTGGAAAACAGCATCCAGCCAATGAAGGTAAACAGGGCCAGCAGGTGCACTGCCGGGGCATATATTTTCGCCGCCTTGTCGGCAAGGCGCACATATTTGGCCCGGCCCTGTTCGGCGGTTTCCATCAGGGTAATGATTTCATCCAGCAGGGTTTCGCCGCTCAGCGCGGTGATTTTCACGTCCAGCGCACCGTTCAGGTTCATGGTGCCGGCAAAGACTTCGGTGCCTTCCTCCGCCTTGACCGGCAGGGTTTCACCGGTCACCAGGCTGGTATCCACTTCCGAGACACCCTTCAGGATTACACCGTCCACCGGAATGCGGTCACCGGGCATGACCCGCACCATCTGGCCGGGACGCAGCATTTCAATGGGGCTTGTTTCGGTCTCCCCGTTCTCCAGCAACTGGGTTGCCGTATGGGGCCGGTAAGACATCAGGTTCTGGGCCATGCCGCGGGCGTGATTGCGCATCTTGCGGTCCAGATAGCGGCCGATCAGCAGGAAAAACAGCAGCATCACCGCGGCATCATAATAGGTGTGCATGGCCCCCTGCATGGTTTCCAGCAGGCTCATGGCGCAGGCCAGGATAACCGCCAGCGAGATGGGCACATCCATATTCAGGTTGCCCGCCTTGATGGCGCCCCAGGCAGATCGATAGAAGGGCAGTCCGGCATAGGCGGCGGCCGGTAGCACCAGCAGGGCGGAAATCCAGTGCATCAGAAGCCTGGTACTTTCGGTCATGTCGGAGACATTGCCGGACCAGACCGAAACCGACAGCAGCATGACATTGGCGGAAACAAACCCGGCCACGGCCATGGAAATCAGCAATCTGCGGCTTTCCTTGTCATCGGCCATCAGTGACGGGTCATCCTTGAAGCGGAAAGCCCGGAAGCCGATATTCTTCAGGGTTTCGATGACTTGCTCGCTGCGGCCTGTTTCGTCCCTGGTTTCGGGCTGGTCGTCATTGGCCCATTGGATCGCAAGTCGCTGGGTTGTGAGATTCACCCGGGCATTGCGGATTGCCGGATTCTTTGCCAGCGTACCCTCGATTTCGCGGATACAGGACGGGCAATGCAGTCCCTCGACCACAAAATGTTCAATCTCCGGTGATTTCAGAGGTTCGGTCATTACTTGCTCACAATAATTCGATCCCTGAGAATATATTTAGTCTCATTATCGCTTTTTGCAATGGCGGTGATTTCCCACACGCCGGGTAACGGCAGGTCGACCGGGGCCTGATACAGGAAACTGCCGTCTTTTTCTGCCGTCAGCGGCAGGGTCATTTCGAAATCATATCCCTCGACTATGGGGCGGCGGAACTGCACCAGGAGAGTAGCCGGGGTTGCCGCATCATCCGGACGTAAAAGACTGATGCCCAGTGTGCTTCCCTTCTGTGTTTTGAAAGGAGAGGCAATATGAAGTTTCCAGCCGGACATCTTTTGCAGTCGGTCCTGCTCAATCTCTTCGTTGTAGGCCAGCCCTTTGCGATAGGCATTGTCGGTGGCCAGGCCGTTCCAGCTGTCCAGGGCTATCCAGGCCATGACACCGTTGACGGCAAAGACAACCAGAAAAAATCCGATCAGCCAGATGAGGACGGTTTTGCCGGTAATTCGTTTTGGTGTGTCATGCATTATCTGGGGCCCTTGAAGTTGGTTTTGCGGACGTCCGTTTCCTCGCCGTTCACATCATGAACCTCGAAAGCGATGTCGGTGCTGGGTCCGGCCAGGGATTTCCGGTGTGCGGCGACATAGACCTTTACGGATCTCAGCCGGTCCCGTTCCACATGAACGACGGGAAGTCCGCCCTCGGTGATATCTGTCACACCTTCCACCCGGATTTCGTAATCGTCAAGGCCCAGGACTTTGACCGAGAAGTCTCTGTCCAAACGGGATTTGTTGAGGATTTTCAGGGTATAGCCGTTGCGGATATCCCCACTGGAGAGCTGGACAAAGACCGGGTTGCGGTCTCTCAGCACGTTAACTTCCAGCTCCGCCCGGGTCAGCAGGGTATAGAGCATGAAGGCGCCGACCACCAGGATCAGCGTGCTGTAAATAATGGTCCGCGGGCGGATAATCCGGAAATGTTCCTTTTCGCCCTTGGCCCGGGCTTCGAAATTGGCCAGACTGTCATAGGCGATCAGGCCGCGCGGGCGATCAATCCTGTCCATGACCTCGTTACAGGCGTCTATACAGAGCGAACACTGGATGCATTCCAGCTGCATGCCGTCGCGGATATCGATCCCCTGGGGGCAGACCACCACGCACTGGCGGCAGCTGATGCAATCGCCGCGGCCTTCCCAGCTTTCGCCTTTCTTGTGCGGCCCGCGTGGTTCGCCGCGGTCGTAGCGATACATGACAGCAAGGGAATCCTCGTCCAGCATCACCGACTGGATACGCGGCCAGGGACACATATAGGTACAGACCTGTTCCCGGGCGAAACCGCCCAGCAGATAGGTGGTGGAGGTAAACAACGCAATCCAGAAATAGGCGTTGGGGTCCGCCTCGAAATGGATCAGTTGCTGAAACAGGGTGGGGGCATCGGCAAAATAAAAGACCCAGGCCCCGCCTGTCGCCACACCGATCAGCAGCCAGGTGATATGTTTGGAGAGTTTTTTGCGGATTTTGCTGAAGGTCCAGGGCGCCTTGTCCAGTTTGATTCGTTCGTTGCGGTCGCCTTCAAAAAAGCGTTCCACCACCAGAAACAGGTCGACCCAGACGGTCTGCGGACAGGTATAGCCGCACCACATGCGCCCGGCGGTACTGGTGACCAGAAACAGGCCGATGGCGGCCAGAATTAGCAGGCCGGTGAGATAGTAAACTTCCTGGGGCCAGATTTCGATAAAAAAGAAATAGAAACGCCGCGCCGGAAAATCGATCAGGATGGCCTGGTCGGGCAGGCCCTCGCCCCTGTCCCACCGGAGCCAGGGGGCCAGGTAATAGATACCCAGGGTGACGATCATGATGGCCCATTTAATGCTGCGAAAGGTGCCACGGGCCCGTTTCGGGTAAATCTGCTCCCTTTTTTTATAGAGGGAGCGTTCTTCAGGACGGTTGACCGCTTCGACCTCTGCCCTTTCCACTTCGGGATGCGGGACGATGTTTTGGGGAGCGGGGTCCGGCAGGGGGTTGTGTCCCTCCGGATCTTGAGGCTGGTTTGCCATATTACATGCCTTTGACTAGTAAATATACCCTGTTGAAGTCCGGGACCCATGGTGACATTGTTTGTCACTCTGAACTCAAGTTCCTCCCCGCAGAGGTGTCATCTCCCGGGTCCCGGATTTTATGCTTTATTCGCCACCACCCAGCGAGTGGACGTACACGGCCAGGCTTTTGATTGTCGCCGGGTCAAGACGTCCCGCCCAGGTCGGCATCACGCCGCGGCGGCTGTTGGAGATGGTTTCGTAAACCGTTTTATAGTCACCGCCATACAGCCAGATGCCGTCAGTCAGGTTGGGTCCGCCCAGCTCCTGAATGCCTGAACCGTCTTCGCCGTGACAGGAAGCGCAGTTTTCCTCGAAGAGAACCGCTGCGCCTTCCGGTGCGGCAACGTCGCTGTCAGACAGCGAGATCACATAGTTGGCAAGGTCGGCAACCTGTTTCTTCTCGAGAATTTCATCCTTGAGGAAGGCGGGCATGTCGTTTATCCGGGTGTCCTCATGAACGGAACGAATGCCGACGTTAATGGTTTCATGGATGGCATCAAGCGTGCCGCCCCATAGCCAGTCGTCATCATTCAGGTTAGGATAGCCCTTGGCGCCGGAGGCCCCGGAGCCGTGGCAGCCGGCACAGTTGTCACCGAAAGCGGCTTTGCCGCCAGCCATGGCGAATTCCATCAGTTCCTGGGTGTTCTTGATGGTTTCAAGGTCGGCGGTCAGCAGTGTCTGGGCCCGGGTGGCGCGATCAGCCTTGATGGCTTCCACCTGGGCATCAACAACGGCCCGCTGGCTGTAACCCAGCATCCCCTGGGTATATTCCGTAATGAGCGGCCAGGCCGGCATGGCCACCCAGTAGCCGATGGCCCAGATAATGGAGACCAGCCAGGTCCAGATCCACCACCGCGGCAGCGGGTTGTTCAGTTCCTTGATGCCGTCCCACTCATGTCCGGTTGTTTCCACACCGCTGACATTATCGATTTCTTTTTGAGTGCTCATGTCTATTCCTCATCCAGTGGTGCGTGAGAAGCTTTTTCGAACTTGTCCCTGTTTTTGGGCCACAGCGCGTACGCCACTGCCCCCACAAACAGGACCAAAAGCAGGACCAGGCCCCAGGTCTGGGCAAAAGCCGAGACTTCGTGATGTGATAAATCCATCTTCTTTCTCCTTCACCCGGATTAGCGCCGGTTGCTTTCTTCGTCATAGAGGGAGAAGTCGACAAGGGTGCCGAGCATCTGCATATAGGCAATCAGGGCGTCAAGTTCGGTGATTTTTTCCGGGTTGCCGTCAAAATCACGAACCTGTGCGCCGGGATAGCGCTCCATCAAGCCGTCGTAACCGTCGCTGTCCTCGTTCAGCTGGGCTTCCAGATCCGCCGTGGCGTTTGCCACCATGTCATCGGTATAGGGAACGCCGACCATCTGGTTGGCCTTCAGATCGGCCTCGATAGTCTGGTATCTGAGCTTGCTGGTTGCCAGGAAAGGGTACCCCGGCATGATGGATTCGGGGACAACCTGACGGGGGTCAACCATATGGGCCCGGTGCCACTCGTCGGAATATTTGTTGCCAAGACGGGCAAGGTCCGGCCCCGTACGTTTGGAGCCCCACTGGAACGGATGGTCATACATGCTTTCCGCTGCCAGTGAATAATGGCCGTAACGTTCCACTTCATCACGGGTGGAGCGGATCATCTGGGAGTGACAGGTGTAGCAGCCTTCCCGGATGTAGATATTCCGTCCGGCCAGCTCCAGCGGCGTATAGGGACGCATGCCCTTTACTTTTTCGATGGTGCTGTCCAAATAGAACAGGGGTGCGATCTCGATGATGCCGCCGATGGAGACGACAATCAGGATACCGATGACCAGAAGAATGGAGTTCTTCTCAAAGATTTCATGTTTAAACATAGGTCCATTCCTCCTTATTCAGCCATCGCCGGGGACATGCCCGGTTCTTTTGCCTTGGCGTCGCCCTCGCCCTTCACGGTCATCCACAGGTTATAGGCCATGATCAGGGAGCCCAGTACGAAGAGCAGCCCGCCGGTGGCGCGGATGATGTAATAGGGATGCATGGCTTCGACAGTTTCCACAAAAGAATACTCAAGGAAGCCGAGTTCGTTATAGGCACGCCACATCAGGCCCTGCATGATGCCGGAGACCCACATGGCGCAGATATAGAACACGATGCCGATGGTGGATACCCAGAAATGCCAGTTCACCAGCTTCATGGAGTAAAGTGACTGACGTTTCCAGATCCAGGGCACCAGGCAGTAAATGGCGCCGAAGCTGACGTAAGCCACCCAGCCGAGAGCACCGGAATGGACATGGCCGATGGTCCAGTCGGTATAGTGGCTGAGGCCGTTAACCGCCTTGATGGACATCAGTGGCCCCTCGAAGGTGCTCATACCGTAGAAAGCCACGGAAACCACCAGCATCTTGAGAACCGGGTCGGTGCGCAGTTTGTCCCAGGCGCCGGACAGGGTCATCAGACCGTTGATCATGCCGCCCCAGGACGGCATCCACAGCATGACGGAGAACGTCATGCCCAGTGTCTGCGCCCAGTCGGGCAGGGCGGTATAATGCAGATGGTGCGGGCCGGCCCAGATGTAAATGAAGATCAGCGCCCAGAAGTGGATGATCGACAGCCGGTAGCTATAGACCGGCCGTTCCGCCCGCTTGGGCACAAAATAATACATGATACCAAGGAAACCCGCGGTCAGAAAGAAGCCCACCGCGTTATGGCCGTACCACCATTGTGTCATGGCGTCCTGAACACCGGAAAACAGGACATAGCTTTTCGGTTCGGTCCAGGAAATCGGCACGGTCAGGTTATTCACCACGTGCAGCATGGCCACGGTGACGATGAAGGCCAGGTAGAACCAGTTGGCCACATAGATATGCGGTTCACGGCGGCGCCACAAGGTCGCCAGGAAGACCAGCAGGTAGGTGACCCAGACAATGGTCAGCCAGATATCCACATACCATTCCGGCTCGGCATACTCCTTGGACTGGGTAATGCCCAGCAGGTAGCCGGTAGCGGCCAGCACGATAAACAGCTGATAGCCCCAGAAGACAAACCAGGGCGCGACTTCCCCCGCTAAACGGGCCTTACAGGTGCGCTGCACGGCATAGAAAGACGTGGTGATCAGCGCGTTACCGCCAAAGGCAAAAATCACTGCCGAAGTATGCAGTGGGCGCAGACGTCCGAAGTTGATATATTCCAGGTCGAAATTCAATGCCGGGAAGGCCAGTTGCCAGGCGATAATGTCGCCGGCCAGAAAACCGGCAATTCCCCAGAAGACGGTTGCAATGACACCGGCCTTGATGATGCCGTCATTATAATAGACGCCGGCCGGAGAAGGCTCTGACTTGACGATATTGTTCTTGCCAAACCCGAGACTGAAAACGCCGACGATTCCCAGAATGAAGGCGGCCAGCATAACAAAGGCATGTATCTGGAAGGGGGTTGAAGTTGTCTGTGCTGCAATTAGCAGCGCGAGAATGGCGCCAATCCCAAGCCCCAGGGAGGTAAGCCATTGTGCCAGTGAACTGACAGCAGGTGGTGTAGTTTGGGTTGTCATGTACAAACCTGTCTTTTTAGAGAATTAAAATTCGCATAGCGTGCTGTACCATTCGACCCGCCACCGACCTTCGGTGCAGGATCATCAGCACTCGGATAGGACATTCGTCCTTTTACTTCATTGATTTGAGTCAAAAACAGGGCGAGGAAAGCGAAAAAACGGTCCAAGTGACTGTTTTTCAAATGGGAAACGGACAATGTGTCTATAATAGCCAAACCCCTGTCCCCTCAGATGTCAAAGTTTATTATGTACTGTTATTTCTGTACTGGCAGGATCGAGTTGCCCGCATAATAATCTACAGCTATCATATGCCAAATATGAGTATAACTGCAAGTAATCTAATGTAAATCATTCGGGGATTTCAGAATTATGACTGAAAATCAGAGGTGTTCCACGGGAAAACGTTTTTATTGCGGCCTGACTGCGGCGCTGTTCATGGGAATGGCCGTGGTTTGTGCTCAGCCGGCGGGGGCAACTTCAAGGTTATTGACGCCCGAAGTGTTAACACATCACAAGATGTTCACCATAGACAGTCATGTGGATATCCCTCTCAATTATACCGAAACGCCGGAAACCGATCCCGGTAAGGCCACAGAGATGCAGGTGGATCTGGGCAAGATGGAAAAAGGCGGTCTCGATGGCGGGTTCTTTATCGTCTATGTGGGGCAGACCGAAAGAACGCCTGAGAATTACGCAAAGGCGAAACAGGATGCGCTGAGGAAGTTTTCCCTGATTCACCGTATGACCGACGAGCTGTATCGCGACCGTATCGGTCTGGCCTATCACCCGGATGAAGCTGAGAAAATCCATGCCGCCGGTCGCAAGGTGGCCATGATCGGCATCGAGAACGGTTTTGTGATCGGCAAGGATATCTCCCTCCTGAAAAAATATTATGACCTGGGCGGTCGCTATATGACCCTGGCCCACATGGGGCACAATGATATCTGTGATACTTCCACACCGAGCGAGGAACTGGGCGACGGTGAAGAGGAGCACGGCGGTCTCAGCGATTTTGGCCGCAAGGTGGTTGATGAAATGAACCGGCTCGGCATGATGGTGGATATATCCCACATTTCCGAGAAATCCATGCGCCAGGCGGTGGAATATTCAAAAGCGCCGGTGATTGCTTCCCATTCCAGCGTGCGGGCTCTGGCGGATCACCCCCGTAACCTGACCGACGACCAGATGCGTTTGCTGGCAAAGCATGGCGGGGTGGCACAGATCGTCGCGCTCAGCGCCTATATCAAGGTGGATCCCGCCCGCAAGGCAGCCTATGACGTGCTCGAGGAAAGGGTTGCTGAAATCTACCGTGGCCAGGGACTGGACGAAGATCAGCTTTATGAAACGCCTGAAATGAAACAGGGTCTGGAACAACTGGACCGGGATTATCCTCCTGCCACAGTGAAAGAGTTCGTCGATCACATTGATCACGCTGTGAAGGTTATGGGCGTTGATCATGTGGGAATCAGTTCCGATTTCGGTGGCGGTGGCGGAATCATCGGCTGGAATAATGCTGCAGAGACCACAAACGTAACCCGGGAGCTTCTGTCCCGAGGCTACAGTGAGGAAGATGTCGCCAAAATCTGGAGCGGCAACCTGCTCAGGGTCTGGCGCCAGGTCGAGGATGTGGCAAAAACCCTAAACCCGTAAGCCCGGACGACAATTCCTGTCACAGCTGTCTTAATACCGCCCCAATCATTCAATAGAAATGACGTTCGCACGGCCTGTTTTCCGTGAGTCGGGATATCTGCCGTATTTTTGTAAAATTTTACCCATTTGTTTACGACCTTTTTAGATATTTTGTTTAAAGTTGAATATTCCAGACGAGTTGAGTTTCAAAGTCTCTGGTGACAAGGGCAAACCGTCGGTAACGGCGGGACGCAAAACCACTGGTCCCCCTAAATGCTTCGGGGATGGCAGGGTTACCGCAAGGAGAAATTTAGGATGGCACGCAGTAAGATGACTACAGAATTTTCCGCAAAAGACGATTTCGAATACAAGCAGGAACTGGCTTACCAGATGGTGAAAAGGTTCGGTCTCGCCGCGGCCCGGCAGACCTGCATTGAAAACAGATGGCACGGTGTGCTCGAAGCCGTGAATGCTGTCCGCACTCACTAATAGACTTGCCCGTTCGTTGGGCAATTCCGGCGGTTGATGCATATATTTGAGTCCGGCATTGAGTCTGGCCCGGTCGTGCCGGTCGTCGGTCGGCGTGACAGAAAGCAGCACAGTTAAAGGGTGCTGCTTTTATTTTTTTTCCGCCGACTGAAATTCTCCGCATGATTCTTTCGCCGGTCCCCGGTGTAATTTAATATTTATTTCATTAAACGTGGCTGGCTGGACTGGCGGCAGTGTTGTTCGGAGGCATTTTTTTCCTTGCACCCGGCCTGTGCGGTGCTGATTTTTGATTGGGCTAACACACTGATAAACTGTAGGTATTACACACTTTTTAGAACTTCCGGCAGAGGCGTATCACGGTTTCAAAATTATAAAATATAGTTTTTTTTGGATTTGCCATGAAGCAGGTCTTGAAAAGCATGCAGTTTTTGGGATAGTGTGACGCACTGTCTGTGAGGTGTGAGCCCGGTTCGCCGGGCCAAATAAAGAAAATGCGGATAATAAAACCGAAAAGGAAAACCGCATTCTAACGGATTAAAACTTTTAGGACTCTTTCTGTCCAAAGCCATTTTGGCAGGAAGAGCGCTTAATTAGGATTGTGTACAAGGGGACGAGTATGAAGAAATCAGACCTGGAACTGCGGGACAACTTTGTGTGTTTTTCTCGCCAGGGCAGTTTCCGACATCATACAAATTCTCCGAATACATATTATGCCATATTGGATGGTTCAATTTTTACAACCCATAAAAAGCTGTAGGAAGACGCATGATTAAGCACCGAGTAAGAACTGCTGTTCTTTCCGCCGTTGCTGCTGGGGCCCTTGTTCTGGGCGCTGGCGTAGCGGGTGCAACTGGTTTGCAGGATGTCCTCAATGAAGGCGAAGCTGCGAACAAGATTGCACAGGAGTCACAAAAACGCATCGACGGCATCGTTGAAGAAACTGACAAAATCACTGCCCAATACAAGGCTGTGATCAAAACTGTTGAAGGTCTGAAAATCTACAATGCCCAGCTGCAGCGTCAGATTGACAACCAGAAAGCAATGATGGTGGATCTGAACGAATCCATCAAGCAGGTTACCTATGTGAAGCGTCAGATTACGCCGACTATGGTAAAAATGGTTGATGCCCTCGAGCAGTTTGTCACACATGACATTCCTTTCCAGAAGGAAACCCGTCTGGAAGCTGTCGAAAAGCTGAAAGCTCTGATGGACGATCCTTCTGTGGACGCTTCCGAGAAGTTCCGCAGCGTGTTTGAAGCTTATCAGATCGAGAGTGATTATGGCCGCGCCCTGGTTTCCTATACGGATTCCATCGAAATTGACGGAACCTCACGTGAAGTTGAGTTCCTGCAGATTGGTCGCGTAGCCCTGGTTTACCAGACTAAAGACGGAAGTATTTCCGGCGCCTGGAACAAGAATACGGGTGAGTTCGAGATTCTCTCTGACTCCTACAATTCTTCCGTTACCCAGGCTCTGAAAGTGGCAAACAAACAGGCTGCTGCTGACAGGCTTCTGAAACTTCCCATTCTGGCACCGGAGCAGGCACAATGAAAAAGCTGATAACAATTATTCTTGCTGTTGCTATCGGCGGAATTGCCTCAACAGCTATGTCACAGCAGGCAGCTCAGAATCTTGATGAGCTCCTGGAACTTGTCCGGCAGGGAAAAATCAATGAAACTGCCGAGCATAAAAAACGTGAGCAGGAATTCCTGCGCAACAAAGCCCAGCAGCAGCAGCTTCTGAGGCAGGCTGAAGCCGAGCAGCGGGCCGAAGAGCGCCGCTCTGACCGCCTCGAGGCCGAATTCAATGCCAACGAGGAAAAACTGGCTCAGCTGCAGGAAGAGCTGTCCAATGAGCTTGGTGCTCTGAAAGAACTGTTCGGTGTGTTGCAGCAGGTATCCGGTGATGCCCGCGGTATCTTCGAATCTTCCATCATCAGCGCCCAGTACGCCAATCGTGAAGACTTCCTGGACGAACTGATTCAGAAAACCGCTTCCAGCTCCAAGCTGCCGACCATCGAGGAAATCGAGCGTCTGTGGTATGAAGTGCAGCGGGAAATGACCGAATCCGGTAAAGTGGTTAAGTTCAACACCACTGTTCAGTATCCGGACGGTGTGACCGAGGAAAAGGAAGTGACCCGTGTTGGTACCTTTAACCTGGTCTCTGACGGTAAATATCTGGAATGGAGCCCGGGCGCCAAGCGTGTGACCGAACTGGTGCGTCAGCCGGCTGACCGTTTCCTTTCAACTGCCTCCGATCTTCAGGAAGCAGAAGAAGGTTTCACAGCCTTTGCGCTTGACCCGTCACGTGGTTCAATCCTGGCTCTGCTGATCCAGGCACCGTCAATCGGTGAGCGTATCGACCAGGGTGGTACCATTGGTTACCTGATCCTGGCCATCGGCGCTATCGGTGTACTGCTGATTATCTATTGCTTCGTGAGCCTTGGTCTTGCGAACAGCAAAGTCAAAAAGCAGATCCGCAGCGATGTGGTCAACACCGACAACCCGCTTGGCCGTGTGCTCAGCGTTTATGATGCCAACAGAACTGTTGATGTTGAAACTCTCGAACTGAAACTGGACGAAGCAATCCTGAAAGAGACACCTGCTCTTGAACGCTTCCTGGTAATGATCAAAATCATCTCCGCCGTTGCCCCGCTTATGGGTCTGCTCGGTACGGTGACCGGTATGATCGTGACCTTCCAGTCCATGACACTGTTTGGTACAGGCGATCCGAAGCTGATGGCCGGTGGTATTTCTCAGGCATTGATGACAACCGTGCTTGGTATTGTGGTGGCTCTGCCGACACTGTTCCTGCACAGCATCGTGTCTGGTATGAGCAAGCGCATCATCCATACCCTGGAAGAGCAGAGCGCTGGCATCATCGCCGTTCATGCAGAGCAGCAGTCCGGTAGAGGAGCCTGATCATGACGCCCCTGATTGAAGCATTCGAGTTGGTGCGGGACTTTATGGAACGGGGTGGCCCGATCCTGACCTGGATCTTTCTCGTAATCTTGTTGATCTGGGGGCTGGTTTTCGAGCGTCTGGTCTATTTCAAAACCGGACATCGCAAGCAAGTGAATGAAGTAATGGGAACCTGGGAAGCTCGCTCCGAGCGGACTTCCTGGTTCGCCCATAAAATTCGCGAAGCCATGATCAGCCAGGTAACCATGGATCTGAGAGGAACCATCCCCCTGATTAAAACTCTGGTGGCTGTTTGTCCTCTGCTGGGTCTGTTGGGTACCGTAACCGGAATGATTGAGGTCTTTGACGTGATGGCGATATTGGGAAGCGGCAATGTCCGCGCCATGGCTGCGGGTGTATCCAAAGCCACGATCCCGACAATGGCCGGAATGGTCGGTGCCCTGTCCGGCGTGTTTGCCTCCTCTTATCTGGAGAACCGCGCCAACAAGGAAGCCGAAATGCTCGAAGATCACTTAACTATGGATCATTAAGAGAGAGCCATGCGAAAACATGCTGCAAAGAGTCAGGATGATGCAACAATCGATATGACACCGATGCTGGACATCGTGTTTATCATGCTCATCTTTTTTATTGTAACAGCAGCCTTTGTAAAAGAGGCCGGTATCGATGTGACCCGGCCTCTGTCCCAAACCTCTGTGCCACAGTCCAAGGCTAACATCATGATCGCTGTCAGCGATCAGAATGAAGTCTGGATGCAGAAAAAACGTGTTGATGTGCGGGCGATCCGCGCCAATGTGGAACGACTGCGTGCAGAGAACCCTGAAGGAACCGTAGTGATCCAGGCCGACACTGCAGCGAAAGCCGGTGTGATGACAGATGTTGTTGACGCCGTCCGTGCTGCAGGTGTCATGGATTACGTAGTATCGACGAGGGATCAATGATAGCAAGATATACACTAGCGTTTTCATTCGCCCTTCTGGTTACCTTTGCGTTGTTCTTTGGGATGCAGTTGCTGATTGCAATGGGTGGAAAGCCGAATACGGAAAAAGGCATCAATATCCGCGTGGAAATCGCCGATGTCCGTAAGGCCCGGGAAGTGGAGCAGAAAGTCCGCAAGCCCGAAAAGCCCGAAGACGTGGAAACTCCGCCGGAAACGCCTGACATTGAAATGGATGCAAATCTCAATGTTCAGACCGGTTTCGAGATCGGTTCTGCCCAGGTTGACACGGGTATCCAGGTTGCCGGAACAGGCGGGTTTGCCGCCAGCGACGGTGATTATCTGCCAATTGTTAAGGTGGCGCCGGTCTATCCGCGCCGTGCGGCGGAACGGGGAATCGAGGGTTATGTGATCCTTGAATTTACCGTGACAAAGAACGGTACGGTAACTGATATTGTGGTTGTTGAAACCACAAGCAGCCTGTTTAACCGGGCCGCCATCAAGGCAGCGGAAAAATTCAAGTACAAGCCGAAGGTGGTTGACGGAGAGGCGGTCGATGTGGCCGGCGTTCTTCACAAAATCACATTCGAGCTTGAGAAGTAGAACGGAGAAACGTAATGAAAAAAATGACTGGATTTACGAAAACCCTCTTTTCTGCTTCTGCGCTTTCCGCAGCGCTTCTGGTTGCCCCGGTTACTGTTCAACTGACAGGCCAGGTCGTCCAGGCTGAGGAGGAAAAGAGCAAGTATGCCGATCGAAAAACCCGCAAAACACCGGCCATGAGGCTGAAAGTGGGTAATGCGCTTGGCAAGGCCCAGGAATTCGCTGAAGCGGAAAACTGGGTGGAAGCCGACAAGGTGCTTGAACAAGAACTGGGGTCAAAGCTGGACAGTCTGAACAGCTATGAACGCGCCCAGTACTATAACTTCAAGGGTTTTCTGGCCTATAGCCAGGAAAACTACAAGGGCGCCATTACGGCTTACCAGAACGTGCTGAAGCAGGAAAATCTTCCGGCCGCTCTTGAGGACAACGTCACCTATACCATGGCTCAGCTCTATTTCGTGATGGAGCAGTATAACAAGACCATTGAGTATATGAACGACTGGCTGGAATACCAGGAGACGCCAAGCGCCAACGCTTACGTCATTCTGGGACAGGCCTATTATTCCCTGGGTGACCAGAAGAATGATACGTCCTATTACAAGACGGGTATTCCCTATATTGAAAAAGCCATCAAGCTTTTCGAGGAAAAGGGCAAGGAGCCCAAGGAAAACTGGTACCTGCTTCTTCGTGTCATGTATTTCGAGCTGAAAGACTATCAGACGGTTACTGATATCCTTGAGCTTCTGGTGACCAAATGGCCCAAGAAGGAATACTGGATTCAGCTGGCCGGCATGTATGGCGAACTGACTAACGAAAAAGGCATGACCGAAAAACAGAAACGGGAACTGGAACGCAAACAGCTTACCGTGTATGAAACGGCCTATCGCCAGGGTTTCCTGAAGAAGGAATCGGAACTGGTCAATATGTCCCAGCTTTTCCTCTATCACGAGATTCCCTACAAGTCTTCAAAGGTGCTCGATAAGGCCATCAAGGATGGCGCCGTAGAGAAAACCTCTAAACACTGGGAATATCTCTCCCAGGCATTCATCAACGGTCAGGACTACAAGAAAGCCCTGATGCCGCTGAGAAATGCAGCTGAATTGTCCAAGGACGGCGATCTCTACATGCGTCTCGGCCAGGTTTATATGCAGCTTGATGACTATGAGAATGCGGCCAAATATATCGGTCTTGCCATTAACAAAGGCAAGCTGAAGCGCGAGGACACCGCTCATGTGGTGCGCGGTATGGCCTATTTCAATCTGGGACAGCTGGACAAGGCCCGCAAGGAATTTGAAGAAGCCCGCAAGTTCGAGCGCAGCCGGAAAATGGCCAACAAGTGGATTTCCTATCTTTCCAAGGAAGCCAAGCGGCTTGCGGATATCAAGGAATTCCTTGGCGGCAAGAGCTGACATCAAGATATAAATATATATAGATATATCAAGAGAGGCGATCGGGAGGTCGCCTTTTTTAATTCTGAAACGGCGGATTTCCGGGGTGTTCCTTTGTCCCGATGCGGCAAACGCTGTTACGGTTTTCAGAATACTTGATCCTGCAATTCATCTCATCTATCGTAGCCAGATTGCATAAAAAGCAATAAAAGAGGCAGAGGGGGTGGTAATCCGCTGTAATCAGCAAATTGTGGATACGCACCAACGGATTATGGGACGTTAGATGAATATTTTGACGCATATTCTGATTATGGCGAGTTATGCGGTTGTGGCTGTTCTTGTCTATCTGGTCAGCCCCGAGGTATTTCCTGTTCTTGCTCCGGGCACGCAGATGGTCCTTGGCGTGACTGTTTTTCTGGCCAGTATGCAGCTCCACGGCCTTTATATTTTCCGTATGGGCCGTCAGGATATGGCTGGCCGGCTCATGGACCTTCACCAGGACTATCAGATGGCCGTGGACCGTCTGGAGGAAATGCGGCTTGAACTGAGAAAACAGGAAGAGAAGCTGAGCCGTTCTGAATCGAGCCAGAATGCGGAAATCATCTCCGAGATGCGGGTTCTCCAGACCCTTCTGAACCAGGTCGTCGAAAAATCAGGCAAAAGACTTTCCGGCCGGAGAGGGGACGAGACGTTGGCCCGCAGGATTGCCGGCGGCACTTCGGGTGGGACTGCCCAAGAGGACAACGGCAAGGACCGCAGCGATGAGGATATCCTGCGCGTCATGCATTATGCCTTGGAAGACAACCGGGTGGATCTATACTTGCAGCCAATCGTTGCCCTTCCGTCCCGCCGTGTGGTTTATTTCGAGGCCTATTCGCGGGTGAGGGATGAACAGGATCATGTGATTTTTCCCAGTCAATATATGCCGCTGGCGGAGGATAGCGGCCTTGTGGGAACGCTGGATAATCTCCTTCTGTTTCGCTGTATCCAGGTGATCCGCCGGTTGGGTCCTCGCAAGCCCGATCTCAGGTTTTTCTGTAATATTTCTTCGGTCTCCCTCAATGATCAGGAGTTTTTCCCGCAATTTATCGATTTCATGCTGGAAAACCAGGAACTGGCGGACAGATTGGTTTTCGAATTTTCGCAGCAGGATGTAATGCGTCATTCCACTAATGTGGGGCGTAGTCTGGCGGCCCTGGGTCGGCGCGGGTTCCGTTTTTCCATGGACAAGGTGATTGATTACAATATCGATCTCGGTGACCTGGCGTCCCGCTATTTCCGCTATGTTAAAATGGATGCCGCATCACTGCTCAACAAGGAATCCGATATTCATCCCGATGATATCAAGGAGGCCTTTGCCCGCTATGACATTGACCTGATTATCGAGAAGATTGAGGATGAACAGACGATTCTCGAAGTGCTGGATTTCGGTATGGACTTCGGTCAGGGGTACCTGTTCGGTGAGCCGCGACTCAGCAGCGATACGTCGCTCAGTCTCTAGCGCCTGAAAACAAGATGAAAACAAAATGCCGACCTAACGGGCCGGCATTCTTAATTGATATGGCTGTAATTTATCAACCGAACAGGGCGTCAATGTCCTCCTGGGAGGTTTTATCTGATTTTTTGGGCTCCAGGGCCGCTTGAGGATCCTGTTCATAAGTTTTCTTGGCAAAGGTCTGGGGTTTTTTCTTTGCTACGGGCTTCGGTGCGGGTTTCGGCTCGGGTTCCGGCTCAGGGGCCGGTTCCGGGGCGGCTTCGGCTGCCGGCGCATCCTCTGAGAACAGGGCGTCGATATCATCCGCATTCAGTTCTTCGGTGGCAGCTTCTTCAGGGGCAGCTTCCTCGGCAGGAGCTTCGGCTTCTGCTTCTGCGGCTGGCGCTTCTTCCGTTGCGGCGTCATCTTCTGCGAACAGCGCATCAATATCATCCGCATCCAGGTCCTGCTGGTCGGTTGCAGCCTCCTCATCGGGGGCGGCTTCTACTTCTTCTGCTGCGGCTTCTGGGCTTTCAGCTTCTTCTTCAGCGGCACCAGGGTCGGTCTCTCCATTAAGAAGAGCGTCGATTTCGTTCTGATCGATACCTTCACCTTCGAGAGCCGGACCGTTGAGAAGAGCTTTTTCTTCATCAACTTCTTCCTGATCCTCGTTGGTTTTGGCAACATCACCTTCCTGAAGGCCGAGAATGTTGATCAGACGGTCGACCCGGTCTTCCACATATTCGAGGGTGCCGACAACCTTGCTGATTCTCTGGCCGGTGATGTCCTGGAAGGAACAGGCCTCGAAAATCTCCATCACAGCATCATTCACGCAGGACTGATACGCCTCGTGATCCTCCGGATCAGCAGACATGATCCGTTCGGCAGCTTCCATG
Organism: Emcibacter sp.; assembly: GCF_048269205.1. Classification (GTDB taxonomy): domain Bacteria; phylum Pseudomonadota; class Alphaproteobacteria; order Sphingomonadales; family Emcibacteraceae; genus Emcibacter. The sequence goes on from NZ_JBLXJC010000001.1 coordinate 485,735, forward strand.
ATGGTGTTGGTCGCGCTTTCGGTCTGCTGAACAATAGCTTCAAGCTCCTGACCGGCGCGGGGGATCTGAGCATCGTCAGAATGATCTGCTGACAGGGAAGCAATTTCCGACTTGGCGTCATTAATATAGTCGGCCAGCGACTGGCACTCCTGATAGAGTGTCAGGTCGATAGAGCGGAAATAGCTCTCGGTGGACCGCATGAGGACTTCGGTCAGCGCGGCCACATCCGGTAGTGATACAGGAGTGTGGTCGCCCTGTCGCAATTTGTCGACAAGCGGACTTATATGGTCAGGCAGCAGCCCCGAACCCATTAGAAGTCTCCGAGAACAGTAACCAGCTTCGTTTTCAGGGTCGCTGCGTTAAACGGCTTGACGATGTAGTTGTTTACACCGGCTTTTTTGGCCGCAATCACGTTATCGGTTTTGGATTCAGCAGTAACCATGATGAAGGGAACCGCCTTCAGCATTTCATCCGAACGGACTTCTTTCAGAAGTTCATATCCGGTCATCGGTTCCATATTCCAGTCGGAAATAACCAGACCATAGTTCTTGGCCCGCATTTTGTTCAGGGCCTCTGAACCGTCGCTGGCTTCATCTACATTCTGGAAACCAAGCTGTTTCAACAGGTTCCTGATAATACGCAGCATGGTTTTGTAATCATCCACGATCAGGATAGGCATTGACATTTCTACAGCCATTATTTTCCCCGCTCCTTAAGCTAACAGGTTAAAAATCTTAAACACGTCAGTATCCGGCAAATCCGAGTAGGTGACAGGTACAAATTATCCCGAGGGACTAAAAAAAGGGTTAATAGAATGGGGGGGGTTTTGTTTTTTTTTATATTGGTATATGGTGCGCTGCAAAAAAATTGCGGCATTTATATGCGTATATCGAGAAATTCTAACATATTTTGTGGGAGTTACCTGTGTCCGATTTAGTGAAGTATTTTGTTGAAGACCTGGCTCCCGGCCAGTCGGCCAGCCTGAAAAAAACAGTTTCCGAGAGAGATATTGAACTTTTTGCCGAGGTGACAGGAGATTCGAATCCCCTTCATCTGGAAGAGGAATATGCCTCGACAACAGTCTTTGAGGGGCGAATTGCCCATGGCATGATGACTGCTGGCATTATTTCCGCCGTTCTGGGAACCGAACTTCCCGGGCCGGGCGCAATCTATATGTCCCAGAATCTTAAATTCCGGGCCCCGGTCAGAATCGGCGATACAATCCAGGCCTCGGTGACGGTGGAAGACGTGATTGTGGAAAAAAAGCGTGTAAAACTTCAGTGCGTGTGTAAAGTAGGCGATACCGTTGTTATGGACGGGGAAGCCCTTATGATGGTTCCTGCCCGCGGATAACAGGGGCAAGCAAGAGATACGGCCGGAAAAGATGCTGCACGCCGGTCAGATGATCCGAGGGACAATCGAACGCGCCTATGAAGATATTCAGGCATTACGACGATATACCGGATACCTGCAGGGGATCTGTCATTGCCTTGGGCAATTTTGACGGTTTTCACAAGGGGCATCAGATCGTCATAGGACGGGCTGGACGTATTGCCCGGGAAATGAAGACCTCGCTTTCGGTGCTGACCGTAGAACCGCACCCCCGCACCTTTTTTAATCCGTCGCAGGAGGACTTCCGGCTGACCTCCTTTCGCACCAAGGCGCATTTGCTGGAACAATTCGGCGTAGACCAGCTGTTTACCCTGCCCTTTGACAGGGATTTCTCGAAAATGACGGCCCAGGATTTTGTTCTGGATGTTCTGCGGGACAAAATCGGCGCCCTGCATGTGGTCACCGGTTATGACTATCGTTTCGGTGCGGGACGCGGCGGCGGGACAGATGTGCTGGGCTGGCTCAGTGAAGTGGAACAATTCGGCTACACCATTGTGGAGAAAGTGATGGAAGGGGATCATATCTATTCTTCTACCAATATTCGCGACAGTCTGCGCCAGGGGGATGTGCGCCAGGTGGCGGAGCGCCTCGGCCACTGGTGGAGCGTGGAAGGCCATGTGATCCAGGGGGATCAGCGGGGGCGGATGATTGGGTTCCCGACCGCCAATATCTCCATGGATGGCTATCTCAAGCCGCTGGCCGGTGTCTATGCGGTCCGGGTGATTATCGAGGAGGAAGGTATCTGGCAGGGGGTGGCCAATGTGGGCCGCAGACCCACCTTTGACAAAAAGGATATTCTGCTGGAGGTTCATCTTTTTGACTTTGACGATCACATTTACGACCATCCGGTGAAAGTGGAGTTTGTCGACTTCATCCGCGAGGAAGCCAAGTTCGATGGTCTGGAGGCCCTGAAGACGCAGATCGGGCAGGATTGCCTGACGGCCCGCGAGCTTCTGGCAAAGCCGGAAAATGCCCGGGATTATATTCCCGTTCCCCGCCTTGAAGATTATCTTTGAGATATAATCGCCTGATTCCGCTTCCCGCCCGAGAAAAGGCTCGACAGTAAGCAACAAGCCTTGCTACAAAGTGACGTTTTTCAGTCCGGAACCCAAGCTCTGACAACAAGAAAAGACATGACCAAAGATTATCGCACAAGTATCTTCCTGCCGAAGACCGACTTTCCCATGAAAGGCAACCTGCCTAACCGGGAACCCCAGTGGCTCGAGCGCTGGAGGGAGAACGATATTCCCGGCCGCCTGCGCAGGGAAAGCGAAGGTAAAGAGAAATTTATCCTTCATGATGGCCCGCCCTATGCCAACGGCGATATCCATATTGGTCATGCCCTGAACAAGGTTTTGAAGGACGTGATCGTCCGTGCCAAGCAGATGTCCGGTTTTGATGCAGTGTATGTGCCGGGCTGGGACTGCCACGGCCTGCCAATCGAATGGAAGATCGAGGAAAAATACCGCAAGAAAAAGAAATCCAAGGACGAGGTGCCTTTGAGCGAATTCCGTCAGGAATGCCGCGACTTTGCCGCCCACTGGATTGATGTGCAGCGGGAACAGTTCAAAAGGCTCGGCATTTTCGGCGACTGGGACAATCCCTATCTGACCATGAATTTCGCGTCAGAAGCCAAGATTGAGGAAGAGCTTCTCAAATTCCTGATGAACGGTGGCCTGTACCGGGGCGCCAAGCCTGTCATGTGGTCAGTGGTGGAAAAAACCGCCCTCGCCGAGGCCGAAGTGGAATATCAGGATGTGACCTCCACCCAGATCGATGTGGCCTTCGAAATCACCGACAGCCCGATCAAGGAGCTGGTTGGCGCCAACGCGGTCATCTGGACCACGACCCCCTGGACCATCCCCGTCAACCAGGCGCTGGCTTACGGGGCCGAGGTGGATTATGTGGTGGCCGAGGTTGACGGCAAGCGTGTGCTTGCGGCTGAAGCGTTGCTTGGATCCCTTCTTGGACGTATGGGATATGAAGGGGCGACACCTGCTGCGTTGTGGAAAGGAAAGGGCTCTGATCTCGCCGGTACCAAGGCAAAGCACCCGATGGCGCATCTTGGTGGATTCTATGAAACTCCCCGCCCGTTCCTGTCCGGTGATTTTGTCACCACCGATGCTGGTACCGGCCTGGTGCATATGGCGCCGGACCATGGTGAAGATGACTTCTACCTCTGCAAGGAAAACGGCATCGATCCGGTTTTCGCGGTCACCGACGGCGGCACCTACCGGGATGACTGGCTGTGGCTTGGCGGTCAGGGCAATGTGATCAACAAGAAATTTGTCGCTTCGGACGGCCCGATCTGTAGTGATTTGCGCGACAGCGGTCAGCTGCTGGCGGCAAGCGACGATTTCGAGCATTCGTACCCGCACAGCTGGCGGTCCAAGGCCAAGGTGATCTTCCGCTGTACGCCGCAGTGGTTCATCAGCATGGACACCAACGACCTGCGCGACACGGCACTGAGCGAAATCGAAAAAGTGAAATGGTTCCCTCAGACCGGCCAGAATCGCATCCGTTCCATGGTGGCGGATCGTCCCGACTGGGTGATCTCCCGCCAGCGCGCCTGGGGTGTGCCGATCTCTCTTTTCGTACGCAAGTCCGATGGCGAGCTGTTGAAAGACGAAAATGTCAATCGGCGCATTATCGAGGCTATGAAGGCAGAGGGCGCCGACGCCTGGTTCGCTTCCGAGCCCAGCCGGTTCCTTGGTAACGACTATAATCCTGACGATTATGAACAGGTCATGGACATCCTGGATGTATGGTTCGATTCCGGCTCCACCCATAGCTTCGTGCTGGAGGACCGCCCTGACCTGCAGAGCCCGGCTGACCTTTACCTGGAAGGTACCGATCAGCATCGTGGCTGGTTCCAGTCCTCGCTTCTGGAAAGTTGCGGCACCCGGGGCCATGCGCCCTACAAGGCGGTGCTGACCCACGGCTTTACCCTGGATGAAAAGGGACTGAAAATGTCCAAGTCTCTGGGCAACGGCGTCGATCCGCAGAAGGTGGTCAATCAGTATGGCGCCGACATCATCCGCCTGTGGGTGACCTCCACCGATTATTTCAACGATCACCGGATCGGCGACAATATCATCAAGGGCCAGGTGGAAGCCTACCGCAAGATTCGCAACACGCTGCGCTTCCTGCTCGGCAACCTGGAAGGATTCGCCGAGGAAGAGCGTCTGCCGGTATCCGAGATGCCGGAACTGGAACGTTGGGTACTGCATCGCCTGAGCGAACTGGACGTGCTGGTGCGCGACTGCATCGAGAATTATAATTTCCACCGGATGTATAATGCGCTCTATAACTTCTGCATTGTCGATCTGAGTGCGTTCTATTTCGACATCCGCAAGGATGCGCTTTATTGCGATGGGCTGATGACGTCGCGTCACCGGGCCGCGCGTACGGTACTGGATGCCATTTTCCATTGCCTGACCCGCTGGATGGCCCCGATTTTGGCCTTTACGGCTGACGAGGTCTGGCAGGCCCGTTTCCCTGATGACAGGGACAGCGTACATCTGAAGGAATTCTATGATGTGCCGGCCGACTGGCGCGACGAGGCGCTGGCCGCCAAATGGTCGAAGGTCCGGTCCCTGCGCCGGGTGGTGACCGGGGCACTGGAAGTGGAACGTCGCGAGAAGCGCATCGGCTCCAGCCTGCAGGCGAAAGTGGCGGTTTACGTGGCCGATGGTGGCTATGTGGACGCCCTGAAAGACATCGACCTCGCCGAAATCAGTATCACATCCATGGCGTCCCTGGTGGAAGCCGCGGCACCGGCAGGGGCCTTTACCCTTGAAGATGTGGCGGATGTGGCTGTGGTGCCGGAACTTGCCGATGGTAACAAGTGCGAACGCTGCTGGCAGGTGCTGCCGGAAGTGGGCACCATCGACGGGCATGAAGACATCTGCGGCCGCTGCGCCGAAGCGGTGGACGCGCTGGGTATCGAGCTTCCGGAAAAAGAAGAGGCCTGATGTTTGCTCGCGGTCTGATCCTGGCAGCTGTTGTTTTCCTGCTGGACCGTCTCAGCAAATGGTGGTTCATGGACGTCTATGAACTGGCCCGGAAGGGCGTGGTCGAAATCCTGCCCGTATTTAATGTTGTTATGGTCTGGAATCGCGGCGTCAGCTTCAGTCTTTTTTCTGCGGAGACGGACACAGGCCGTTGGTTTCTGGTGGGAATGACTTCTGTGATCGTTGCCATATTGCTGTTTTGGCTCAGATCCGTGCACACTCGTCTCACAATGGTGGCAATAGGGCTTGTCATTGGCGGCGCAATTGGTAACATCTATGACCGCGTCATATACGGGGCTGTGGCAGACTTTTTTCAGTTCCATGTGGGGGACTGGTCTTTTGCAGTGTTCAATGTGGCGGACTGTTTTATATCCTGCGGAGCAGTGGTGCTGGCCTGGGATGCCTTTTTCGGCAGCGGTCGCGCCGACAAGGAACAAAAGAACTGACAGGACTGTCACCCTGAATGGCAGATATCGATTGAAAGGGAATATTTTGGTGATCAGACATGTAATGTTAATCGGGGCAACGGCAATGACCCTCATTCTTTCCGCCTGTGGCGGGAAGGACGCTCCGGACGAGTTTCTGGTTCTTAAAAACCCGTCTCTGGCGGTACCGCCGGAATATCACCTGCGTCCGCCGGGAGATGATGGCGCGACGGAAACCTATACGCCGGAAGAACTGGCCCGTCAGGCTTTGTTCGGCGAATAATCCTGTTGCTTTCCTGTGACATGACCTCTCCGGACGGGAGACTGAAATGACCGGCTTTTTCCTCCAGACAAGAAGAGTAAGGCAGGGCGCGGTGTTCATCGCTGTCCTGGTGCTTCTGTTTGTCTTTTCTGCGTCTGCCCGCCCGGACCAGGCGATTGTCGACAGCTTCACACTGGATAACGGCATGCAGGTGGTGGTCATTCCCGATCACCGCGCGCCCATCGCGACCCATATGGTCTGGTATCATGTCGGGGCGGCTGACGATCCGAAGGGACAGTCCGGCCTCGCGCATTTTCTCGAGCATATGATGTTCAAGCGCACGGAAAAACTGGCCGAGGGGGAATATTCCCGCATCGTCGCCCGCAATGGCGGCCGGCAGAATGCCTTCACTTCCGCTGATTATACAGGCTACTACCAGACTGTGGCTGTGGATCGCCTGCCGCTGATGATGGAACTTGAGGCTGACCGCATGGTGGGCCTGGTTCTGGACGAACAGGACATTGTCTCGGAGCGTGATGTGGTGCTGGAAGAGCGCAGCATGCGCATTGACAGCCAGCCCATGTCCCTGCTCAGGGAACAGATGGCCGCGGCCCAATACAGTATTCATCCTTACGGCATTCCGATCATTGGCTGGCGCCGGGAGCTGGAAAAGCTGTCGCTGGAGAATGTGCGGAATTTCTATGATAAATATTATAATCCGGCGAATGCCGTCCTTGTCGTTGCCGGGGATGTGACAACGGATCAGATTCGGGATCTTGCTGAAAAATACTATGGCCCTCTCAAGGGGACGCCGTTGCCGAAACGGAAGCGCCCGCAGGAACCTGAACAGGCCGAAGCCAAACGTGTGGATTATCGGGATCAGCGAGTTCAGCAGCCCACCTGGCTTCGCAGCTATCATGCCCCCAGCTACAGCGCCGGTGAAAAGCAGCATGCCCCTGCGCTGGATGTGCTGGGTGAAATCCTGGGAGGGGGTGTGACCAGTCGCCTTTATCAGAAGCTTGTGGTCGAACAACAGGTGGCCGTGGCCTCGGGTAGCCAGTACAGCTCTACATCCTATGATCCCGACAGCTTTCTTTTGTATGCCATTCCGCGTCCCGGCCTGGCGGAAACGCCCGAAAAGGCGCTGGAGATACTGGAACAGGCCACTGACGGGGTGATCGCCGACCTGCTGGACAAGGGCGTCAGCGACGAGGAATTGAACCGGGTGAAAAACAGTCTCGTGGCGGATATGATCTATGCCCGGGATTCAAACAGCACCATGGCCCAGATTTTCGGCCAGGCGCTGACCAGTGGCAATACCATCAAGGATGTCCTTGCCTGGCCTGATAACATTCGGGCTGTGACAAAACAGGACGTGCTGGAGGCGGCGAGGTATGTGCTGGACATCCGGAAGTCTGTTACCGGACGGTTGTTACCGGAAATGCAGCCTGAGGCAGAGGGAGTTACAAAATGAAACTGAGATCCCTGCTTCTGTTCCTGACAGTGATTCTGGCCCTGCCGGCCGGGCGCGTTCTAGCGGCCATGGATATCCAGAAAGTGATCAGCCCGCTGGGTGTTGAAGCCTGGCTGGTGGAAAATCACACCATTCCGTTGATCAGCATACGTTTTGCTTTCCAGGGCGGCGAAGTGAAGGACCCGGCTCACAAGGCGGGCCTGTCAGCCTTGGTGTCCGGCCTTCTGGATGAAGGCGCGGGTGATCTGGACTCCCGCGCATTTCAGAGCCGACTCGAAGAAAAAGCCATCAAGCTTGGCTTTTCATCCGGACGGGACCGTTTTAGCGGTTACCTCAAGACATTGACAGAAAACCGGTCTGAAGCCTTTGATCTTCTTTCCCTGGCCCTGAACAGGCCCAGATTCGATCAGGACGCCATTGACCGTGTTCGCCAGCAACTGATCACCATTTTGCTCAGGCAGAAGGAAGATCCGGGCAGCATGGCGTCTGAAATCTTCCGGGAACATACCTTTCCCGACCACCCCTATGGTGTCAGCCCCATCGGGACCGAGGAGACCCTGAAGGCTCTCAGTCGGGACGATCTGGTGCAATATATGGAAGAGCGCGTGACCCGGGATCGGCTGGTGATCAGTGTGGTTGGCGATGTGACGGCCGAGGAACTGGGCGATCTTCTGGACCGGGCCTTTGGTTCACTGGTGGACGAGGCCATTGATGCCCGTGTTACCGACGCCAAGCCGAAGATGCCGGCAGCTCTGTATCTTAAGCGGCATCCCGGCCATCAGTCTAAAATCCTGTTCGGCCATGCGGGGATCAAGCGTCTGGACCCGGACTGGTATGCGGCCTATGTGATGAACTATATTCTGGGCGGTGGTGGCCTGACATCACGCCTGTCGGAAGTGGTGCGCGAGGAAAATGGTTTGGCCTATTCGGTGGGAACCGGATTTCAGCCCATGGAATACAGTGGGCTGTTCAGCGGCAGCATGGGCACACAGAATGAGCGTGCGTCGGAAGCCATTGCCCTGACGCGGCAGGAAATTCGCCGCCTTCGCGAAGAGGGGGTGACAGAGAAGGAACTGGAAGATGCCAAGACCTATCTCACCGGTTCCTATGCGCTTAATTTTTCCACCAGCGATGCCATTGCCGGGCAATTGCTCGGGGCCCAGATTCTGGGATTTGAACCGGTCTATTTTGACCGCCGCAATGAATATATCGATGCGGTCACCTGCGACCAGATCCGCCGGGTTGCCAGGCGCCTGCTGCATCCGGATAAATTGTTCTGGGTTGTTGTGGGAAGTCCTGTCGGGCTTGAAACTCTGGATATTCCGCTGAGGGGCGATGCGGTGATAAAGGAATAGGGAAGACGGTGACCGGGATCAGATGCCCGGCCGGCTCCCGCGGTGCTCGCCGCGCAAGTCCCGCAGCAGTTTGATTTCCACGACCAGCAGAAGAATGCTGCCGGCTGCCAGCAGAACCTGGTGTTTGTCTGCAATACCCAGCGCTGCGGCGGAAAGTCCGCCAAGCCCCAGCCCGAAAATAAGACCATGTACAAGTTTCATATGTGTTCCCCGGCAATTAATGTTGTTTTCTTCTAGACGTTTTGGTTTGCCCTAACCATGATTTGGATCCTAGCCCCCTAATATGTCTTCCGCATGTCAGCAATGTGAAAATATAGGGCTATTTTGTGGCAGACAGACTTGCTAAGATGCCGTCCGAAGGGATAAGACTTGCAGGGGAAAAATACAAATAAACCGGAGATCAATTTTACGTGAAGATCCGCCGCCTTTCCGAAAGTACTATCAACCGAATTGCCGCCGGGGAAGTGATTGAGCGTCCGGCCAGCGCCGTGAAGGAGCTGGTGGAAAATGCGCTTGACGCCGGGGCCCGTAACATTGGGGTAATGATGGCCCGTGGAGGCCGGGAACTGATTGCGGTAACCGATGACGGTTGCGGCATGGACCGGGATGAACTGGAGCTGGCAGTGGAGCGACATGCCACCAGCAAGCTTCGCGAAGACGACCTCACCCATATTACCACCATGGGCTTCCGCGGCGAGGCCCTGCCGTCCATCGCTTCTGTGGCCCGCTTTGCCATGTCGAGCCGCCCGCAGGGTTCTGACGAAGGCTGGCGAATGGAAATCGAGGGCGGTAAAAAGAAGGCCGTGCAGCCGGCGGCGCAGGGGCCTGGTACCCGGGTGGAGGTGAGGGACCTTTTCTTCGCGACGCCGGCCCGGCTCAAATTTCTCAAGACCGAACGCACAGAATATTCATATGCCCTCGATGTGATGAAACGTCTTGCCATGGCCCATCCGGAGGTGGCCTTTTCCTTGAGCGACGGGGAACGGAAAAGCTTTCAGGTTTCTGCCGCGCAAGGGGAGCTCCTGGACAGCCGCCTCAGGCGCCTGTCGGCCATTCTCGGGCATGAGTTCGCCGATAATTCCCTTGCCATAGAGGTGGAGCGGGAAGGTATTCGGCTCAGCGGTTTTGCCGGGCTACCCACCTTTAACCGGGGCAACGCCCAGCACCAGTATCTGTTTGTCAACGGCCGACCGGTCAAGGACAAGCTGCTCACCGGCGCCGTCCGCGGGGCCTATATGGACTATCTGGCCCGGGACCGGCATCCGGTGCTTGCCCTGTTTCTGGAGGTGCCGCCGGAACTGGTCGATGTGAATGTGCATCCGGCCAAGGCTGAGGTGCGTTTCCAGGACAGCGCCCTGATCCGCGGCCTGATTGTCGGCAGTTTGCGCCGGGCGCTGGAAGGGGCCGGACACCGGTCGTCCAGCACAGTGGCTGACCAGGCTCTGGGCGCCATGCGGCCTGAACTTTCCGAACCCGCATTGAAACCCCATAGCGGCATGTATCAGGGAAATTATGGTCGTTACCGCTCAACACCTTCCTATCCTTCCGGATTTGCCGACCAGGCGTCGGAGTTCCAGCGTCCTCTGGACCAGGGCAGGCAGTATGGTCTTGGAGAGCAGGAAGAGCAGCCTTTCGCCCCGCCGGTGGGCCGTCATGAGGCGGAGCAGGCACCTTCTGCAAATCAGCCGGACCTGACCAAATATCCCCTGGGGGCCGCCCGGGGACAGCTCCATGAAACCTATATCATCGCCCAGACGGAAAGCGGCATCGTACTGGTGGACCAGCATGCCGCCCATGAACGGCTGGTTTACGAGCGAATGAAAAAGAATATGGCCGAAACCGGCGTACCGCGCCAGACCCTGCTGCTGCCGGAGGTGGTGGAGATCGACCAGGGCGCCGCCGACCGTCTTGCGGCACGAACGGAAGAGCTTTCCGAGCTTGGTCTGGTGCTGGAAGCCTTCGGCGAGGGGGCCGTAGTGGTTCGGGAGGCACCTGCCTTGCTGGGCGATACGGACATCAAGGGGCTGGTGCGCGATCTTGCCGACGAGCTTGCCGAACTGGACGAAGCGCTGTCTCTGAAAGAGCGGCTGGAGGAGGTTTGCTCCACCATGGCCTGTCACGGCAGTGTGCGGGCTGGAAGGCGTTTGACGACCGAGGAAATGAATGCCCTGCTCCGGGAGATGGAGGCTACCCCCCATTCCGGCCAGTGCAATCATGGTCGCCCTACCTATGTGGAACTGAAACTGTCCGATGTGGAGAGACTGTTCGGCCGCCGCTAACTCTCGTCGCTAAAGGCAGTTTCCACTTCCGGGATTGCCCGCTCGAGCAATTCCACCACCGATGTCATGTCGTCCTTCCTGGCTTCTTCAAGCAGATATTTCAGGCAGGCGATACTATCGTCCCGGTCACGCCGGACCATGGCCAGATACACTTCCAGATCAAATTCTGCATTTTCCCCCTCAGGCATGCAGAAATTATACAACTATAAGTTGTATTTATAAATAATCTATTTGTCGTATTTCAGGATGGTGATCCTGCTATCGCCATAGGTTCGGAAGGTGAGCTCCTCAAGCCTGTCCGGGAAGTCCGGTTCTTCATCATGTGCGCATTCGGCGACCACCAGGCAGCCGTCCGCCAATGCTTTTTTAGAGAGCAGATTGTCGAGGGCCGGCCGGAGGAGATTCTTGTGATAGGGCGGATCAAGGAAGACCAGGCCGTAGGGTATCTCGGGGGCGGGCAGGCGGATGGCGTCCATGCCGATACAGAGGCATTGTTCCTCTGCCTTGAGGAGCGTGATATTCTCTTTTACCAGCGTGAAAGACCGTCGGTCCTTGTCGGCGAAAGTCACATGGACTGCACCGCGGGACAGGGCCTCCAGTCCCAAAGCGCCGGTACCGGCAAAGGCGTCCAACACATGAAGCCCATTGAATTCGAGCCCGAGGCTGTTCTGCAGCAGGTTAAACAGTGTCTCCCGCATCCGGTCTGTGGTTGGCCGGATATGCTGGCCTGAAGGAGCCTTCAGCCTGCGGCCGCGGTATGTTCCGGCAATCAGCCTCATTTTTTCCGGGGAGTTCTGGTGGGGGCTGGTTTGCGCTGGGCACCGCTGCTCTGCTTCCCGGCAGCTCTGGTTGCAGATTTACGTTCGATCCTCTTTGCCAGGGAAGCGTCCGCCGCGGCCTTTTGGCGCTGCTTGCTATCCCGGCGCGGGTTCGCCCGGCCACCTGTTTTGGGCTTTGCCCTGGCCCAGCCTGTCTTTTGTTTCGGTTTGGGGGCCGGTTTTTTCTCCTCGGCCACTTCCACTCCACGAGCCACAAAGAAGGGGCGGCAGAGCTGATGCAGGGCGTCTTTTTCGACCTCGACCACGGCGCCCCGTTCAAGCTTGCCCAGGTCGAAGGGGCCATAGCTGAGCCGGATCAGGCGGGTAACCTGCAGGCCGACATATTCCAGAAGTTTGCGCACTTCCCGGTTCTTGCCTTCGCGGATACCGACGGTGAGCCAGAGATTGGACTTTTCCTGTTCACCCAGCTCAACTTCCACTTCCCGGTAGACCACACCGTCAATGGTCACGCCTTCCTTGATTTCCTCCAGTTTCCTTTTCGAGGGTCGGCCATGGGCGCGGACTTTGTAGCTGCGCAGCCAGCCGGTGGCTGGCAGCTCCATCCAGCGGCTCAGTTCTCCGTCGTTGGTCAGCAGGATCAGGCCTTCCGTATTGAGATCAAGCCGGCCCACGGAAATCACCCTCGGCAGGTGGGCGGGCAGAGCCTCGAAAATGGTGGGGCGTCCTTCCGGATCGTGGTAGCTGGTCACCCGTCCTGGCGGTTTGTGATACAGCCACAGGCGCGCCGGTTCCGGCTCCTTTACCTTCATGCCGTCAACGGTAATGCCCTCGGTGGAGGTGATCAGCGTCGCCGGGGTGGTGATGACCCGGCCGTGCTGTTTGACCATGCCGGCTTCGATCATGCGCTCCACGGCGCGGCGGGAGCCGACACCGGCCCGGGCCAGCAGCTTGGCAATTCGTTCTCCCTTTGAAGTTTCCTGGGGAGTATCTTCAGTTTTCTCTTCGGTCATATCCGTCATCCGTAAACAAGCGCGCACCATAGACCTGTTGTGGAAAAAATCAATGTAATCCTTCGTTATGGCCCGCTTTCGGCTTGACCTTTATAGCATGAAAACGCACTCTGCCCCCATGATGTTGTCACCCCATATGAAGCGGGCGCTGGAGCTTGCCGCCAAAGCTGCCGATCAGGGCGAGGTCCCGGTCGGTGCCGTCATCGTGCATGGCCCGACGGACCGGCTGCTTGCGGAAGCTCATAACCGGGTACTGCTGGACAAGGATCCGTCTGCCCATGCGGAGTTGCTTGCCATCCGGCAGGCCTGCCGCACCCTCGACAGTGAACGGCTCGTCGACTGTGACCTCTATGTGACCCTGGAGCCCTGCCCCATGTGCGCCCAGGCGATCAGCTTTGCCCGCATACGACGGCTGTATTACGGGGCGGAAGATCCCAAAGGCGGCGGGGTCGAACACGGCCCCAGAATATTTGCCTCTTCAAGCTGCCATCACCGGCCGGAAGTTTACGGCGGCCCCGGCGGCGAACAGGCGGGCGCCCTGCTCAGGGAATTCTTCCGTACCCGACGCTGAAGTCCTTTTGCATTTTGCCTGAAAGCGGTTAAACTCATGACATGGAAGCGATAATAGCCAGAAGCCGGGATCTCGCCCGGCAGTTAATGGAATGGGTGCAGGGGGATGTCCTGACCTATGAAAGCCTTGCGCAACTGGCCACTGTTTTTGTCATGCTGTTGATCAGCTCGGGCATTGTTTTCTGGCTCAAGCCGGCAATCAAAAAACTTTGGGGTGAAACATCCACTTTCCAGAAACTTGAAGGCCTTTATCTCAATCCCCTTTATTTGCCGGTGATCTGGCTGATTTTCCTGCAGATTGCCCAGACAATCATGGAGGCCCAGCTGACGCCGACGGGGGTTATGCGGGTGGCCATCAGCCTTCTTTCCGCCTGGATACTGATCCGCCTTGCGACAAACCTTATCAAAACGCGGGAAATTGCGCGGCTGGTGAGGATATTCGTCTGGATTCTGGTGGCGCTCAATATCGTTGGCTGGCTTGATCCGGTCATGGCGATGATGGACCAGACCCGCTTTGCCCTGGGGGAGGCGGAAATCAGTGTCCTTGGCTTCATTGTCGGCATTCTGACCCTTCTGATCCTGGTCTGGGTGGGGAACCTGCTGGCCAACCTGATGGAAAACTGGCTCAGGCGCGTGCCGACGGTTACCCCCTCGGCCCGGGTGCTGCTGGGCAAGGTCTCGCGCATTTTGCTGGTCACGCTGGCTTTCCTGATTGCCCTGTCCAGTGTGGGGATTGACCTCACGGCGCTGGCCGTCTTTGGTGGCGCCATCGGTGTCGGGCTTGGTTTCGGCCTGCAGAAGGTGGTCTCCAACTTTATTTCCGGGGTTATCCTGCTGCTGGATCGCTCCATCAAGCCGGGGGATGTGATTGAGGTATCAGGCACTTACGGGCGCATCGACAAGCTTGCGGCCCGCTATACCTCGGTGATTTCCCGGGACGGACGTGAACATCTGGTCCCGAACGAGGACATGATCACCCAGCCGGTGATCAACTGGACCTACACCAATTCCGAGGTCCGCCGTCATTTGCCGGTGGGGATTTCCTACGGCTCCAATCTGGACCGGGCTATTGAAATCCTGCTTGAGGCGGCTGATGAAACGCCGCGGGTGCTGAAGGCCCCGGCGCCACGGGTGCTGATCAAGGGTTTCGGGGATAGCTCCATCGATCTGGAGCTGCGCGCCTGGATCGCCGACAGCGAACATGGGGTCACCAATGTGGCCAGTGACGTCTATTACCTGATCTGGAAGAAGTTCCAGGAAGACGACAGCGTCGAAATGCCGTTCCCGCAACGGGATGTGCATATTGTCTCGGACGTGCGTATGAAGGATATGAAGGACCGTCCGGAGAGCTGATTACCTTTTCTTCATCTCCTGGAACAGGGCGGTGAGGAAGGTTTTCAGGTTGCCGAGCCGGTGTTCGGCTTCGTCCATATGTTCTTCCAGATGCTCCACTTCCTCATGCTGGGAACGGAGCTCGCGCGCCTCAAGCTCTTCCTTCATCAGGACGAGCATTTCTTCCGTGTCCGCGATCAGTTTTTTCAGCTTTTTATTGGAAAGTTGTGAAAGATCTTTTTCTGCCATTTTTAATTCCTCAACTGAATGCTCTGTAAAGAAGAACCATAAGCCCGGGGGCTACAAAAAACACGCCAAGCAGATAGACTATGGCATAAATTTTATTCTCTGTGGAGACCCTGCCTAGCCACATGGCGCCGGCCATGGGAAGCTGTCTCAGCGGTTTGATGCCGAAAATCAGCAAGACGGCGGCAATGTTAAAACAGAGATGCACCATGGCCACCTGCAGCGCCAGTACGGCGGTCGGTCCGCTCACACCCGTCGCCGCCAGCAGGGCGGTGATGGTGGTGCCGATATTGGCGCCGAGCGTAAAAGGATAAATCTGTTTCAGCCGGAACACGCCGCTTCCCGCCAGCGGCACCATCAGGCTTGTGGTGGTGGAAGAAGACTGCACCAGTACGGTGACAATGGCGCCGGAGGTAATGCCGGTCAGCGGGCCCTTGCCGATGGCACCGTGCATGATCCGTTTGGCCCGTCCCACCATCAGCTTTTTCAAAAGCCTGCCGATCCAGGTGATGGAGATGAAGATGATGGCGACGCCAAAAATGATCAGGATGATACTGCCGACCTCGGCCGAGAGCATATGGGCGATATCCTTGAATTCATTGATGATCGGCTTGGTGGCCGGCTTGATGAAATTGAGCCCCTTGACGCTCATATCCTCGCCGCCGACAAGGTGGCCTGACAGCCAGCCGCCGATTTTGCCCAGAAAGCCGAACATGATTTCCAGGGGCAGGAAAATAATCACCGCCATGACATTGAAGAAATCATGCACCGTGGCGGCGGCAAAGGCCCGGCGGAATTCCTTTTTCTTGCGCACATGGCCCATGCTGACGATGGTGTTGGTGATGGTGGTGCCGATATTGGCGCCCATGACCATGGGAATTGCCGTTTCCACCGGAAGGCCGCCGGCGACCAGCCCGACGATGATCGAGGTGACGGTGGAGGAAGACTGGATCATGGAGGTGGCAATCACCCCGATGATCAGGCCCATAAAGGGATTGGTGGCAAATTCAAAAAGCTCTTCTGCGTGCCCCTTGGTGGCGCCCTTGAAGCCGGAGCCGATCATGCCCACGGCACAGATCAACATATAAACCAGAAAGGCGACAAAGAACCATTGAATGATTGTCTGCCAGAGTTGTTTTTCCTGTTCCCCCGCCGCCGTTATATCGGTCATGCCATCCCCTCGGATAAGAATCATCTAAATTGGGCGGCATGATTCCACGGGCGTCATATTATTGCAACAAAACTGTCACAATTAATGGCGGCAGGAAGGTGTGTTGATCAGGACTGTTCCCGCTCAATGGCGCGCCAGCCGATGTCACGGCGGCAGAAACCGTTGTCCCAGTCGATTTTATCAAGGGCGATGTAGGCTTTTTTCTGCGCCTCGGTGATGCTTTCGCCTCGGGCCGTGACATTCAGGACACGCCCGCCGGTAGCGAGGATTTTACCATCCTGCTTTTTGGTACCGGCGTGGAAGATGACGACATCCTTGTCGGATCCTGCGGCTTTAAGGTTTTTGATTTCGGTATTTTTCTCGTAGGAGCCGGGATAGCCCTTGGCGGCCATAACCACAGTCAGGGCGTTGTCATCATGCCAGTCGAGATTTTCCTGATCCAGAGTGCCGCTGGCGGTGGCCATCAGCGCCGGCACGATGTCTGATTTCAGGCGCATCATCAGAACCTGACATTCCGGGTCGCCGAAGCGCACGTTATATTCAATCAGTTCCGGTCCCTTGTTGGTGATCATCAGTCCCGCATAGAGCACACCGGTAAAGGGATAGCCTTCTTCCTTCATACCGCGCACGGTCGGCAGGATAATTTCGTTGATGGTGCGTTCCACCAGGTCCGGGGTCATGACCGGGGCCGGGCTGTAAGCGCCCATGCCGCCGGTGTTCAGGCCGGTATCGCCGTCGCCCACTCGCTTGTGATCCTGGGCGGTGGCCAGCGGCAGGATATTTTCCCCGTCAGTCAGGACAAAGAAACTGGCTTCCTCACCGTCGAGGAATTCCTCGACCACCAGTTCCGCACCGGCGTCACCGAACTGGCCGCCGAAGATATCGTCCACGGCCTGGTGGGCTTCTTCAACGGACGTGGCAATGATCACGCCCTTGCCGGCGGCCAGGCCATCCGCCTTGACCACGATCGGGGCGCCCTTGTCGGAAATGAAGGCCTTGGCAGGGGCGGCCTCGGTAAAGCGGCCGTAGGCCGCCGTCGGGATATTATATTTGGCGCACAGGTCTTTGGTGAATCCCTTGGAGCCCTCGAGCTGGGCCGCATCGGCAGTGGGGCCGAAGGCCGGGATTTCGGCAATCTGCAGGCTGTCTACAAGGCCCTCCACCAAGGGGGCTTCCGGGCCGACAACAACGAGTTCCACATCATTTTCATCGCAGAATGTGATCACCGCGCCGTGATCGGCAAGGTCCAGTTTCACCGGTTCTGCAATATCGTCCATGCCGCCGTTGCCGGGGGCGGTGAAGATTTTATCCACCAGCGGGGACTGGGCGATTTTCCAGGTCAGCGCATGTTCGCGGCCGCCTGAACCGATGATCAGAATATTCATGCAGATTAATCCTGTTAAAAAAAATTTCCCTCTTGTACCATAAGCAAAACGATATTCAAGTAGAGCCCGTGGAGCAGATGTCAGATTATCCCTATTCCTCCGAGCAGCAGTCCAGCAATGCCCCTGAATATTCCGTCACCGAGCTCAGTGTTTCGCTGAAGCGGTTTGTCGAGGAGAATTTCGGCTATGTGCGGGTGCGGGGTGAGATTAGCGGTTTCAAGCAGGCGGCTTCCGGCCATGTCTATCTCGCTCTCAAGGATGAAAAATCGGTTCTCGACGGCGTCATGTGGAAAGGTACGGCGGGACGTCTCAATTTCCGGCCCGAGGACGGGCTCGAAGTCATCTGCACCGGCAAGCTGACCACCTATCCCGGACGTTCCAAATATCAGATCGTCATTGACCGCATGGAGCCTGCCGGCGCCGGCGCCCTGATGGCGCTTCTGGAGGAACGCAAGAAGAAACTGGCCGCCGAAGGCCTGTTTGAACCCTCCCGCAAGAAGCCGATTCCCTACCTGCCCGAGGTCATTGGTGTTGTGACGTCACCGACCGGGGCGGTGATCCGCGATATCCTGCACAGGCTCCGCGACCGTTTTCCGCGCCGAGTGCTGGTCTGGCCGGTGCTGGTGCAGGGGGAAGGGGCGGCTGACCAGATCACCGAAGCCATCCGGGGATTTAACCAAATGCCCGAGGGCGGCGATCTGCCGCGCCCGGATGTGTTGATTGTGGCGCGTGGCGGCGGCAGCCTCGAAGACCTCTGGAGTTTCAACGAAGAAAATGTGGTGCGGGCCGCGGCGGAAAGCCGTATTCCGCTGATCAGTGCCGTCGGGCATGAAACCGACACCACCCTGATTGACTATGCCTCGGACCGGCGTGCGCCGACCCCGACGGCAGCGGCGGAAATGGCGGTACCGGTGCGTGCCGACCTGGTCTATACGGTAGAAGATCTTGTTGCCCGCCAGAACCGGGCCGTCCAGCGTCTGCTTGCCGAACGCCGCCAGCGGGTGGAGGGACTTGGCCGCGGTCTGCCCAAACCGCAGGATCTGTTGTCCCTCAGTCAGCAGAAGTTTGATGATTTTAGCGAACGCTTGCCCCGGGCGCTGAAAAACCTGAGCGACCGCCAGCAGATGCGTCTGGAAACGGTCAGTCATCGCCTGCGCTCTGACATTCTGGTGCGCGACATCGGGCGACAGACTGACAGAACTGGCGATCTTGGCCAGCGTCTTGATCGGGCCGCCGGGCGACAGATCGATCAGCACCGCAGGGCTTTGGAAAGCTCAACCCGCTTGTTTGACAGCCTCAATTACAAGCGGGTGCTGGATCGCGGCTATGCGGTGATCCGCGGTGATGACGGCAAGGCGGTGACGGTGGCGGCCGATGTATCGGCCGGTAACCTGCTGGATATCGAGTTCCGGGACGGTCATGTGGCCGCCCGGGCCGAGGGCGATGGACCTCCCAAACTGTCATCGCCACAGAAAAAACAAAAACGTCCCGCAAAATCATCACCGAAATCTTCGAAAGATGACCGGCAGGAGAGTTTGTTCTAATGATGGTGCGACTGTTTTTTCTGATCTCCATTTTTGGACCGCTGGCGGCCACGGCAGAGGAATTCCGGGTGCCCGATACCCTGACCCAGGGCGGCTTTTATGTGGGCAAGGCCCCGAAAGAGGCGGAAGTCTGGTTCCGGGGGCGCAGGGTGCGAACAACACCGGCCGGCTATTTCCCTTTCGGCCTGAACTGGAAGGAAGGCAAAAAAGTCTCCTTCCGGGTAGTGAACGGGGACGGAACCGAGAAAACATACAGCTTTGCGGTGGCCGAGCAGAAATATGATGTTTCTGTTGTGGATGGCCTGCCGCCGAAAATGGTAACCCCGCCGCCGGAAGTACAGGAACGGATCAAGCAGGATTCGATCAGGGTGCGTGAGGCCCGCAAGTCCGACAGCGATCTCAGCGATTTCGGCAAGCCCATGATCTGGCCGGTCAAGGGGCGTATTTCCGGTCATTTCGGTAACCACCGGATTTTGAATGGGGAGCCGCGCAGCCCCCATACAGGCATGGATATTGCGGCACCCGAAGGCACACCCGTTGTGGCGCCCTGGGGTGGCCGGGTGACGATGGTGGCTGACCTTTATTATACCGGCAATACGGTGATCATCGATCACGGCTATGGGGTCAGTACCGTTTATTGCCACCTGTCCTCGGTTGATGTGGAGCAAAACCAGGAAATCGAGCAGGGCGCTGACCTGGGCAAGGTCGGCATGACCGGCCGGGCCACCGGACCGCACCTGCATTGGGGGCTGAACTGGTACGGGGAACGGCTCAATCCGGAATTGTCACTCCCCAGTCCCTGAGGATTAAATCAGGAAATCCTTGGCTTTTTTCAGCCCGAAGATAGCCAGCGCCACCAGCAGCAGGAACTCGATCGCCTTGTTCAGGCCTTCGAAGAAATATCTTTCCGTAAAGACCGCGAGGGCAATGGCCAGTATCACAAGACCGGCATGATAGGCCACTCTCATCCACTGGGTATGCTTGATATTTTCCAGCCAGTGATGATTTTTCAGTTCCTGCCAGTAATAAATGCCGGCCTCCAGGGACAGAAAAAAGATCAGGGTACGGTAGCCGGAGGACTGGAAGAACTTGCTCAGTGGCCAGATGACCAATGAAATGACGATGAGGGCGGCAACAACAAGAACAATATTTTTCAGATATGCGGATTCGTTTCCTGACATCAGTCTTCCCCGGTATTGTGCCATATGTGACAAAAGCCGGATTGCTTGAATAGCACTTGTTCCGGCAGAAAAAACAGCCTGTCACGTCCGGTACTTTTGGTCAAGATTTTGCAACGATTGGAGAGGGTTGTCGGGCGCAGTCTTCCATTTGGCCGAAAAAAACGGCTAAAAAAATTAGTTTGTATTTTTTTGCTTCGCAGGCGCAGCATCCGCCAGTGAGGATTTCTGCGGCTTTTGCCGCAGCGCGTGATTAAAAAATGATCATCGTAAATTATTGAGTAAAAAATAGGCACGTACTGAACAAAATTTTGCCTTAATTGGGGTAGATACATCGGTTCTGGGACTGGTTATCAACCGGCCCCTTCTGTTAACCTTCCGTTAATACATTGATAATAATAGATTATTAATTCATGTGGGAAGTTTGGCATGAAAATTGAATTGAGGCAGTATGAACTTGCCAAGGTTCTATAATAAAACTTTAAAGTTTAAGGAGAGAAACGTGAAAACACTTAAGAGTGCCATTTTGGCTTCTGTTGCTACTGTCGCCATTGCTTCAGCTGCAGCACCTGCATTTGCTGAAGAAGAGGGCTTTATGGGCGGTGAGATCAGCGCAAATGTCGCGATCACTACCGACTACCGATTCCGCGGTGTATCTTTCAGTGGTGAAGACATCGCCATTCAGGGTGGTCTTGACTACGCCCACGAAAGTGGTTTCTACGTAGGTACATGGATGTCCAGCATGGACGATTCTGTACAGTTTGGTGAAACTGAAATGGACATTTACGCCGGTTTCGGTGGTGAAGTCGAAGGTTTCTCCTATGACATCGGTCTGCTGTATTATGCTTATCCGTCAGGCAACGATGGTGACTACCTGGAAGCTTACGGTTCAGTTGGCGCCGACTTGGGTGTAGCTTCTGCTACCATTGGTCTTGCCTATGCTTTCTCAAGCGAAAACACCGGCGACCAGGATGACGTATATGTGTATGGCGATCTGGAATCAGCCATTCCGGATACTCCCATCACTCTGACAGCCCACCTGGGTTATGAAGACGGTTTCTTTGACAGCAAACTGGACTGGAGCCTCGGTGCTTCTGTTTCCTACGGCGGTCTGGATTTCGGTCTGGCTTATGTAGACACTGACCTGGATGACGAACTGTCCGACGCCACTGTCGTATTCACAATCGGCGCTGCATTCTAATCAGTTAGAACAGTAAAGATTTCAGAGCCCGTCCCCTTTGTGGGGGCGGGCTCTTTATTTATTGGTACAGGGGGGGTGGTCAGCTTCCGGCCAGCATCATTTTTTCGATACGCAGGGTTGGTGCATCGGTGCCGTATTTCAGCTCAAGATCGTTTGCGGCGCTTAAACGCAGGAACATGTCTTTCAGGTTGCCGGCAATGGTGATTTCATTGACCGGAAAAGTGATTTCGCCATTTTCGATCCAGAAGCCGCTGGCGCCCCGGCTGTAGTCACCGGTAATGCCGTTCACGCCCATACCGATCAGTTCGGTGACATAAAAACCTGACTTGATGTCCGAAATCAGCTCCTCGGGACTGACTGTCCCTGCCGCCAGATAGAGGTTGCTTGAGGACGGATGCGGCGGAGAAGACGTGCCGCGGCTGGCGTGGCCGTTTGTTTTGAGCCCAAGCTGTCGGGCGCTTGTGCTGTCCAGTATCCAGTTGCTCAGGACCCCGTCACCGACAACCTCCATTTTCCCGTTAGCGACCCCTTCACCGTCGAAGGGTCTGGAAGAAACGCCCCGGCGGATATGCGGATCATCAATGATGGAAATTCCGGCGGGCAGGATCTGTTTCTCCATGGAGTCTTTCAGGAAGCTGGTGCCCCGGGCCACAGATTGTCCGTTGACGGCGCTTGCCAGATGGCCGACAAGTGTCTTGGAGACCCGCGGATCAAAAACAACCGGAACCTCTGCTGTTTTGGCCTTGCGCGGATTAAGGCGTCTGAGGGCTCTCTCTGTGGCCTCCCGGGCAATTTTTTCGGGGCTGTCCAGGTCGTCCAGATGGCGTTTGGAGCTGTAGGCATAGTCCCGTTCCATCCCGGTGCCTTCACCGGCAATCACGGACACGCTGAGGCTGAAGCTGCTGGCCCGGTAGGTCTGGGCAAAACCGTCGGAGTTGCAGAGCGCAATGCTTGTTGTTGCGGTGCCGGCGCCAGCCCCCTGGGAATTTGTGATGCCGTCGACCTGCAGGGCCAGTTCCTCTGTTTTTCGGGCCTGCTCTTTCAGAAATTCGGCGGTGATTTCCGTATTATCATAGAGATCGAGATCCTCCGGAATCCTGTCGGCCAGCAGATTTTTGTCGGCCAGGCCGGACCAGGGATCTTCGGGGGCATTACGCGCCATGTCGATTACCCGCTCTACGAGCATGTCCAGATTGGCCTGGCTGAGATCGCTTGAGGAGACAATGGCCTGCTTTTTACCGATGATGACCCGCAACCCCAGGTCGGTATTCTCGGATCTTTCAACCTCTTCCATCTTACCGAGTCGCCAGGAGGCTGATTCAGACTGGCTGGAGAAAAAAACAGCGTCCGCCTGATCTGCCCCTGCTTTTTGTGCGAGATTGATCAGGTTTTCTAACCTATTTAGGTTATTTTGAGCAATATTAATTTCATTTTGGGACATTTTTGCTTCCTTTGGACGCACTTTTTTGTTTATAGACTCCTGTTTATAAAAGCTATTCATCGGGAGCGCCAGATTCAACTTCTGCCCGTGAGAGTATTTAAATATTGAATTTTTTTAAGTTAAATGATTGCCTGACATGCATCCATATGGTTAATTAACATGGTTAATATTGTAAGGCAGTCGCTATATTTACAGCATGGCCGGTACGACACCTGCATTAAAGTATAATGAAGCAATAAAGTTTTGAGTGGCAACACCAGAGACTGGCAGGCGTCCCGTGCAATGTATTGAGTGGGAAAGGGGTAAAAACCGTGGGCAACCAGGGGTCGGAAATATCCAAGAACGAGTTGAAGAAATATATAGATACTTGTGTTTGTCTGAATATCCGGAAAGCATCCAGGGCAGTCACCAGACTCTATGATGAAGCGCTTCACGAGACCGGGATCAGATATACCCAGTTGATCATCCTGATGGTTCTGGACCATCTGGAAAATATCACGGTCAGCGGGCTTGCCGAGGAATTGGTCATGGATACATCGACCGTGGCCCGCAACCTCAGACCGCTTGAAAAGCAGAAACTGATCACGGTCATACCCGGCAAGGACCGCCGGCAGAGAATTGTCTCACTGACCGACAAGGGGCGGGATGTGGTGGCGGACGGCCTGAACTACTGGCGAGTGGCGCAACAGAAAATCACAGAGAATTTCACAGCCGAGGATTTCCTGAACCACCTGTCCTCAATCAACCATATTTCCAATGTGGTTCAGAAGATTGCCGGGCCACAGCCAATCTGAAACCGGGGATCAGTCGTTTTTCCAGATTGACCTGCCCGTGCCGGGCAAACCGAGCTTCTCCCAGAGACCGTCAATTTTTTCGACCACTTTGCGATCCATCCTGATTTCTTCGCCCCATTCCCGGTCGGTTTCGCCGCCCACCTTGTTGGTGGCGTCAAGTCCCATCTTGCCGCCAAGGCCGGAGACGGGCGAGGCAAAGTCCAGATAGTCAATGGGGGTATGTTCCATCAGGGTGGTGTCGCGCACCGGGTCCATGCGGGTGGAAATGGCCCACATCACATCTTTCCAGTCGCGGCAGTTGATGTCATCATCCACCACAATGACAAATTTGGTGTACATGAACTGGCGCAGGTAGGACCAGACCCCCATCATCACCCGCTTGGCATGTCCGGCATAGGCCTTTTTCATGCTGACCACGGCAATGCGATAGCTGCAGCCTTCCGGCGGCAGCCAGAAATCGACAATTTCCGGGAATTGCTGCTGCAACAGCGGGATGAAGACCTCGTTCAGGGCCTCTCCCAGCACGCTGGGCTCGTCTGGCGGACGTCCGGTATAGGTGCTGAGGTAAATGGGGTCTTTGCGCATGGTAATGGCGCTGACGGTGAAGACCGGGAATTGTTCGACGGAGTTATAATAGCCGGTGTGGTCGCCGTAGGGGCCCTCGTCGCCATAGTCTGAGAGCGAGACATGCCCCTCCAGCACAATCTCGGCCGTGGCCGGGACTTTGAGCGGCACGGTCTTGCAGTCGACAAGTTCGGTTTTTTTGCCGCGCAAGAGGCCGGCGAATTTATATTCGCTCAGGGTATCCGGCACTGGCGTCACCGCGCCCAGGATGGTGCCCGGGTCCGCGCCCAGCACCACGGCGGCGGGCAGGGGCTCCGGCTTTTCATTTTTCCAGCGGGCATAATGTTGGGCCCCGCCGCGATGCTTGAGCCAGCGCATCAGGGTTTGCTTCTTGTTCAGCATCTGCATGCGGTAGATGCCCAGGTTGAAATCATCCTCGGCTACCTTGCCCGGCCCTTTGGTCACGACAAGGGGCCAGGTGATCAATGGCGCCGGTTCACCGGGCCAGCAGCCCTGGACGGGCAACCTGGAAAGGTCAATATCGTCACCGGTCAGCATTACTTCCTGCACGGGGGCTTTCTTGACCGTTTTCGGCGACATGGTCATGGCCTTCTTGACGATGGGCAGCATATCGAGCGCATCGCGCATGTTGCGCGGCGGTTGCGGCTGGCGCAGCACGGCCAGGTCTTCGCCGATCTGGCGCAGTTCGGCGGGTTCCCTATTCATGCCCCAGGCGACCCGCTCCACGGTGCCGAACAGGTTGACCAGCACCGGCATGTGGTATTTTTCGCCGTTCGGGCCGACCGGATTTTCAAACAGGATCGCAGGCCCGCCCTCGGCCAGCACCCGGGTCTGGATCTCGGTCATTTCCAGGTCCGTGCACACAGGCTCGCTGACCCGCACCAGACGGCCGGTCTGTTCCAGATGATCCATGAAGTCGCGTAAAGAGGAATAACTCATAAAGCGGTTATAAGTGAAAAGTCGCAAAGGGAAAATAAAAAAGGGGGAAAACAGAAAAGAGGGGAAACAGAAAAAAGGCCCCCGGTATGCGAGGGCCTCTGATCTGAAATATTTATATGCCTAGCTGCGGCGACGGCGGGCAAGACCGAAACCGGCAAGACCCAGACCCAGCAGGCCAAGAGTGGCGGGTTCCGGCACGTCAGCGACTTCGATGCTCAGGAAGGCGGCGGGAACTCCGCTGGATTTGGAGAACAGATTTTCATAGAGCTGTGTTTGACCGGACAGGGTGGTTAACATGCCGCCGAGGGCGAATTGACCGTCCCCCAGCATAGCCGCATTGATGTCCGTCAGGGCGGCGAGGGACAGGTTGATGGTGAACTGAACCATGGGGGACACAACACCTGCCACACCGACATATTCAACGGAGCCGTAGATATCGCCGTCACCCAGATCATCAAAAATAGCGGTTAGTCCGCTGCCGCCGGCAACCAGGGCAGCAATATCACCGCTGTAGTCATTCAGTTGATAGGTCTCGGAGGCATCGGGGGAATCATAGTTCCCGTTGGCATAAAAGGTAATGCTGGCCCCGGTGGCCGGGCCGGAAACGGCAGACAGGTCAAAGGCATACCAGTTGCGATATTCTGCTGCGCCACAGCAGGCGCCGGTAATGGTGTTGTCGATGTTGGAGTTATGGACACCTGATGAATTATACCAGCCATTGTCATAGCTGTTGATATCAACAGTGGCGGCGGGTGCTGATGTCACGAATGTCGCCGCGGCTATCAGAGCGCCGAATAATACAGATTTACGCATGGTAATCCCCTCTACTCAAAAAATAAAAATATACTGAGCAGTCAAAGCAAATATTATCCCAGAAAAGAAAGCGATGGAAAAACAAAGGCTTATCATCTCAGGTGGTGCTGAATGATGACTAGTGTGCTTGAAAGCTGTAAAAAATCCCGACGCTTTGTCAGAATTTTTTACAGTTTCAGCCACAAAAAAGGCCCCCGGTTACCGAAGGCCTTCAGGAAAATTTTTAGATGGGCCTAGCTGCGGCGACGGCGGGCGAGGCCGAAACCGGCAAGACCTAAGCCCAGCAGGCCAAGGGCGGCGGGTTCAGGCACGTCAGCGATTTCGAGCGTCAGATAGGCGGCGGGGATAAATGTCTCCCATGCGCTGTAGGAGAAGAGCGCTTCAACTTCGCCGCCGCCCAGTGAGGAAAGAAGTCCGCCTACTGCAAAGTACCCGTCTCCAAGAAGGGCCGCATTGATATCATCGACGGCATCCAGTGAAAGCTGAATGGTGAACTCCTTCATCCCTTCGGCCCAGGTTCCAAAATATTCATAGGACCCATAATTGTCTCCGTCGCCCAGGTCGTCATATACCGAATCTGGGTCTGGTCCACCAAAGAGCAGATCTAAAATATCCCCTTCATAGGAATATAGTTCGTAAGTTTCTGATGGATCGTTTGAGTAATATGCGCCGGTCCCTGAATAATCTGTTGGTAGAGGTTCTGGACCAGGAGGTGTATAATCCGGATTAGCGCGAAATGTGATGCTCGCCCCTGTGACCGGGCCAGAGACTGAGAACACGTCAAAGGTCAGGAAATTACGCGTATTTGCTGTAATTTCTTCATCATCCTCCGTATACGTTTCCTGCCCGACAAAAATGTTAGTATTACCGGGGTCATGACCATCAAACTCGTCATACCAGCCCTGGTCAAAGGCATCGATGTTAACTGTGGCGGCTGATGCGGCTGATGCCATTGTTGCTGTAGCCATCAGAGCGCCGAATAATACAGATTTACGCATGGTAATCCCCTCTGCTCAAAAAAATAAAAATATACTGAGCTATCTAAGCAAATATTATGCCAGAAAAGAGGGTGCTGGAAAAACAAAGGGTTATTATCACAGGTGGTGCTGAATGATGGCTGGCGTACTTGAAAGTTGTAAAAAATTCCGACGCTTTGTCAGGAATTTTTACAGTTCCGGACATAAAAAAGGCCCCCGGAATGTGGAGGCCTTTTCATATTGTCTATACGGGAGGAAATCAGGCGTTGGCTTCTTCCTCGGCTTCTTCCTGTTCCGCTCGCTTGATACCGTCAAGGATCATGGCTTTGGCTTTTTCCGGGCCTTCCCAGCCGGTCACCTTGACCCATTTGCCGCTTTCCAGGTCCTTGTAATGTTCAAAGAAATGCTGGATGCGCTGGATCAGGATTTCCGGCAGGTCCTCGTAGGATTTTACATTTTTGTAGGTCGGGTCGGTTTTTGTATCCGGCACGGCGAGGATTTTCTCGTCACCGCCGGCTTCGTCTTCCATCAGCAGTACGCCGACCGGACGGGCGCGGATCACACAACCGGGCACCAGCGGTTCGTCAACCACCACCATCACGTCGCAGGGATCGCCGTCCTCGGACAGGGTGTGCGGCATATAGCCGTAGTTGGTCGGGTAGCGCATGGGGGTATGCAGGATCCGGTCCACCAGGATGGCGCCGGAACGCTTGTGCATTTCATATTTTACGGCGGCGCCGCCAGCGGGAACCTCGATGATCACATTGATTTCTTCAGGGGGATTAAGCCCGGCGCTGATCAAGTGTACTTGTGGCATGAATATTCACCTGTTTGTCTTGCGGTTGAATGTTTTGATCTATTGCGCCGCAATATACCCATTTCTCGGCCGTTGTCAGCATGAATCTTGCTAACTTTCCCCATATGATTTAACGTTTTTTCGGGCTTGAGGGAGAAGAGCCCGGAATAACGACAAAATAGATTGAAAATATAGGTAGCTTGTAACTGAACTAATCTGAGGAGTGAATATGGCGGATTTGGCATTATATCCCCCGGCACTTGGCCTTCTGGGTCTGGTGGTGGCCTTTATTTTATACCGTGTTGTGGTCAGCCATAAGGTTGACAATGAAAAAGTGGCGAAGATCGGCGACCAGATTCATCTGGGCGCCATGGTGTTCATGAACCGCGAATATAAAATGCTGTTCCTGTTCAATATCGTGATTATTATCCCGCTCTATTATTATCTTGGGGTGGAAACAACCATCTCCTTTATTGCCGGTACCGTGGCCAGCGCCGTCGCCGGATATCTGGGCATGTTTTCCGCCACCAAGGCCAATACCCGGACGACAATGGCGGCCCATAATGAAGGGGCGGCCGCAGCTCTGAAAGTGGCTTTCTTTGGCGGCTCTATCATGGGGCTTTGTGTGGCTTCTCTCGGCCTGCTGGGGCTGGGGCTGCTGTATTATTTCCTTGGCGCAGAACATGCGGAAGCCATTCACGGCTTTGGTATGGGGGCCTCTACGGTGGCGCTGTTCTCCCGTGTGGGCGGCGGTATCTATACCAAGTCCGCCGATGTGGGCGCCGACCTGGTGGGCAAGGTGGAAGCCGGTATTCCCGAGGACGACCCCCGCAACCCCGGTGTGATCGCCGACAATGTGGGGGACAATGTGGGTGATGTGGCCGGTATGGGGTCGGATATTTTCGAATCCTATTGCGGTTCCATGATTGCCACCATTGCCCTGGCGGAAACCCTGGCGGTGGCCAACCAGGCCAACCTGATGTCGCTGCCGCTGATGCTGGCCTCCATCGGCCTGATTTGCTCCATTCTGGGTATTGTCCTGGTCACGCTGATGTCAAACAGCTCGCCGGAAAAGGCTTTGCGCACCGGAACCATTGGGGCGGCAGTCCTGTTTATTGCCGCGGCTTACTTTGTGATTCAGCATTTCGGCATTGATGTCAGCAAGTGGTATGCCATTATCTGTGGCGCCGTCGGCGGCATCATCATTGGCCTGGTGACGGAATATTACACCGCCGGTGCGCCGGTGCGTCGTATTGCTGAATCCGGTAAAACAGGTACGGCGACGGTGATGATCACCGGCCTGGCCGTGGGTATGCAGTCGGTCGTGATCCCTGTGCTGACTATCTGTGTCATCATTTTCCTGTCGACCATGTTTGCCGGTCTTTATGGTGTCGGCCTTGCCGCCATCGCCATGCTGGCGACCGTGGGCATTACCATGGCCATCGACGCATACGGCCCGGTGGCGGACAATGCCGGCGGCATTGCGGAAATGGCCGGTCTTGGCAAGGAAACCCGTGATATCACCGACAGCCTTGATGAACTGGGCAACACCACTGCCGCCATCGGCAAGGGCTTTGCCATCGGGGCCGCGGCCCTGGCGGCGCTCAGCATTATCAGCGCCTATGTGGCCATCGTGTCCCAGCATGTGCCGGACTTTAATCTGGAACTGAACAATCCCCAGGTTCTGGTCGGCATCTTCATCGGCGGCACATTACCGTTCCTGATTGCTTCCATCACCATGACGGCGGTGGGGGATGCGGCCATGGAAATGATTGTGGAAATCCGCAGGCAGTTTAAGGAAATCCCCGGCCTTCTGGAAGGCACCGCCGATCCGGATACGGAAAAATGTGTGGATATTGCCACCACGGCGGCACTGAAGAAGATGATCCTTCCGGGCGCCATTGCCATTGTCACACCGGTGGCGGTGGGCACCCTGCTTGGGGCGGAAAGTCTGGGCGGCATGCTCGGCGGCGCGCTTCTCGGTTGTGTGTTGATGGCGCTGATGATGGCCAATGCCGGCGGCGCCTGGGACAATGCCAAGAAGTACATTGAAAAAGGCAACCTCGGCGGCAAGGGCTCAGAAGTCCATGCCGCGGCTGTGGTTGGGGATACGGTGGGTGACCCGTTCAAGGACACCTCCGGGCCCAGCATGAACATCCTGATCAATGTGATGGCGCTTGTCTCTCTGGTGATTGCCCCTCTTCTGGGCTGAGCCTGATAAACTGACAACAAGGAAAGGGGCCTTCGGGCCCCTTTTTATTTGCAGTCCCTTATGACGGCTTTGCAGGAATTTCTTAACGGCTTTATTCTATGAATGACATTTGGGACCAGTGACTTATACTGGTCGAATAAGGATAAAGCAGGGGAAAATGGCCAGCATGCCGGACCAAAACCAGCAGCTCAGAAGCAATTACCGGGTCATGGTGAGCGATGTGCACGCCATGGGGCAGATTGCGGTGATCCGTTCGCTCGGCCGGGCCGGGTACCGGGTCCATGCCCTGAGTGCGAAGGCGGATGCCCTCGGGCTCCGTTCCCGTCTGGCCGAGGTCAGGACACAACATCCGACCTATGACGATCCCGGTTTTTGTGACTGGCTGGAAAAATATATCGCCGAAAATAACATCGATCTGATCATCCCGAGTGAGGGCTTCCTCTGGGCGGTCCGTCCCATTTTCGACAGGCTGGCCGCCAAAATGCCGATCCGGCCTGAGGCGGACTTTATCTACCGCATGATCAATAAATATGATTATTTCCATGCCATCACCACAAGCGACGATCCGCAGGTGCGTCAGAACTGTCCGGATATTCTTTATGTGGATCGGGAAAATATGCCCCCAGACGCGGAATTGAAAAGGCAGATTTCGGTCATGCCCTTTCCCTGTTTCATCAAAATGGATGCGGCGCACGGGCGGACGGCGGAAGATGGCGACGGCATTGCCAAGGTCACGACACCGGAAGAGGCTTTCGCCAAAATCATGGAACTTGCCGAAAGCTATGACAAATTCCTCATGCAGGGCTATATCCCGGGCCGCAAGGCGGGGATCAACCTGCTGATCAAAGACGGCGAGGTCAAAGCTCACTATGTGATGAAGGCGACCCATGAGACCCCGCACAAGGGCGGTGTCGCCTCCCTGCGCCATACCTGGCAGCATGACACCATGCTGGCCGATGCCATCGCCAAGATGCGTCATGTGGGCTGGAACGGGGCCTTGATGGTCGAATATCGCTGGGATGAGGAAACCGACCGTTTCGCCCTGGTGGAGATTAACCTCAGGTTCTGGGGCTATCTGCATCTCTGCCTTTATGGCGGGGTGGATTTCCCGATGCTGCTGGCTGATGACCATCTCGGGCTCGACACCGTGCCCAGTTATCCTGTGCCCCGGCCCGCCACGGCCCGTTGCCTGTCGTTCGAGACCGGATATCTTCTCTCGCTCCTCAAGGATGGGGAGGTCGGGATTGGTAAAAAGCTTGGCGCGCTGGTGAATTTCCTGCTGGTCGGGCTTAATCCGGCGATCTATTCAGACGGATTTTTTCCGGGCGACCGGGGCCTCTGGTGTCATGAACTGACCCAGACGGTCCGCAATCTTCTGAAGTAAAAAAAAGCCCCGGTTTATAACGGGGCTTTTGTTTGTCTCAGGCGACCCAGTGCATCAGGTCCCGGTCCACAAGATGGGACAGCTTTTCCACATCCTCGGCCAGGTCCCGCTTCAGCGCCTCGCGAATGTCTTCCGGTAGGGCGTCGCGTTTGGGTTTGGCAGTATTCATTTCCTTGATTTTGGCCTTGAGGGCGGTGCGGCTTTCCAGCGGCATGATGGTTTTGGCAATGGCGGACAGCCAGGCCGGCGGCTTGCGCACAAACAGGTCCATGGCTTTCTTGCTGCGCATTTTCTTGTTGGGGTTCATGACCTCGAACCCGGCATCGAACTCCGGATCGATTTCCAGGAACCGGCAGGTGTCGCGAAACACTTCGCGGGTGTCCTTTTTCAGGTCGTCGAAAAAGTTGATTTTGACCTGTTCCCGGGGGAATTCATCCATGAAGCGTTTGACCTGGTCATGAAAATGGACAAAATCCCGGTAGCAGGTCACCTTGTTCCAGACGTGATTGGGCAGGCGATTGCCCTGCAGGCGGTCCTCTTCCGCCGCCAGCGCCTCGCGCAGGTCTTCCAGCGGCTCGTTATTTTCAAAAATATTCTGCGAATGATGGGACGGGATCACCTCGATCGGGTTGCGCAGATGGATCAGGATCTTGGCGTCCGGGTTAAAGGCGCGGATATTCTGCGCGGCTTCCTTTGAATAGAGGTAAAAGACCGAGGATTCGCCGACCACTTTCTGGTCCTCCACCGGCGCGAAGATCCGGCAGTATCTTTCCCATTGCCGCCCGGGACGGCTTTCATCCAGCAGGTCGGTGGCGAAATAATGGGGCTCCTTGATGGCCATAAAAACGTCGGGGTGGCGGGCCAGATAGGTATCCATGGCGGTGGTGCCGCTTTTGGCCGCGCCGACCAGAAACAGATTTGGTTTTCTTTTCATTTTTATATCGGTTTCAGTCATTTATTTTCCTCTGCCGTCTTCCTCTGATTTTTCGCCGTATGGTAGAGCCAAGATGTTAAAAAAAGGGAAACCCGGCCCTGTTAATAACCTATCCTGGGAGAAACATGAATATAAAAACCGGGCCGATCCATGTCCGAAAGGAATGGCAGCTTACAGATAATGTCAGTATATTTTCACATATTGTTGCCATAATATGGCCTTCTGGATGCAGGACGATAATCCGGTTGCAGGGAAATGTCGTAATAATTACAGGCTTTACACACACTGTGCCGGCGAATAAATAAACACCAAGTGAACGTTGGGGAATATCAGACTAATGCGTATGGGAAACGGTTCGGTTTATTTTCTTTTATTTCTTTTTGCGGTGATGATGGCTTCATCTGTCCGGGCCCAGGATATGCCCGCTTCAGGGCCGCCCGAGGCGAGGCCGCAGAAAGACTGGCGTATCTTTGCCGGTCTCGGCACCATTATTTCCCCGGAATTTCCCGGCAGCAAATCCTATAATGTGACCCCCATTCCCTTTGGCGAGGTGCGTTACAAGGGCCGGTTTTTCCTCAATCCCTATTACGGGCTCGGCGCCCGGTTTGCCAAGGTTGATTTCGATAAGGATCATACCCTCTCGCTCTCCACGTCCCTGCGTTACAGTTTCAGCAACCGCAAGGAAAGTGATGATCCCCGGTTCGCCGGGCTCGGCGATGTGGATGGCTCGGTGGAGCTGATGCTGTTTGCCGACTATCAGCTTGGCAGCTTCAACGTCAGCCTCGAGGGCGCGCAGGGGCTTAATTCCTCCGGCCATGGCGGCTTTTCCACCACCCTCAGTTTTGAATATGGCCAGCGTATCTTTACCAGATACCAGGTCCAGGGCGGGCCCTTCATCAGTTTTGGCGACCAGAAATTCGTCAATGCCTTTTACGGCGTGACCGACGCCCAGGCCGCGGCCAGCAGTTTCGAGGCTTATGATGTGGGGGCCGGCTTCCACAAGATGGGCGTCAAGGTCAATGTGATCACTTTCATCGGCCCCAAAATCGGGGTTTACGGCCTGGCGCTGTACAGCCACCTGCTGGGCGATGCGGCCGACAGCCCGCTGATCGAAACCCGGGACGAGCTGATGGCCCTGGCCGGGATTGCTTATCGGTTCTAGATTCTAATCTACCGCAGCTATGCACTCCACTTCCAGCAGCGCCCCCAGCGCCAACCCGTCCGCCCCCAGGGCCGAGCGGGCCGGGAGCTTGCCCTTGGGGAAGTAGGTCACGTAAACCTTGTTGAAGTCGCCCCACTGGCTCATATCATCCAGGAACACGGTGCATTTCAGGATTTTATCCATGTGGCTTCCGTATTTTTCCGTCACCGCCTTGATGTTGTCCATGGTTTGCCGCGCCTGTTCCGCCATGCCGCCCGGGACGATCTTGCCGTCGGGCCCGGTGGCGATCTGGCCTGACATATAGAGCACGCCGTTATAGTCGACCGCCTCGGCAAAGGGCAGGTTTGGGTTAGGGTGTGGATGATGTGTCACGTCCGCCAGGACCGGCAGGGCGAGGGCGGAAAGCAGGGCGGCGAGGGTGAATGTTCTGAGCATGTGATGTCCCCTTATGTGGTTTGGGACAGGATAGCACAGGAAGGGAAGGGCGTCATTCCCGCACTCTTCCTTGTCATTCCGGACTACCCCCTCGACATTCCTGCACTTTTCCCCGTCATTCCTGCGAAAGCAGGAATCCATCGTTCAACCGGCCCGGTCTTTCACGCGGACCCATGGACCCCCGCTTTCGCGAGGGTGACGAAGCAAAAAATGCGTCATTCCTACCCCTTTGTTGTCATTCCCGCGCCTAAAGTCATAAAAAGCGGGAATCCAGTACATGGCTGACAGGAGCTTTTTTTATCAGGACTGGACCCCCGCCTTCGCGGGGGTGACGAATTAACTTGTTGAGAATAAGTTAGAAAAGTTGATCTGTCGTAAGTTTGGATTTTATGCCGTACAAATCTTTCCTCATGCTAAGCACAGTTATCATCAATTTCTCTTTTGTGTGATCAAGCATGAAATCCTTCATAGCTAGTACAAACTCATCGGAGGCAAACAAGAAAGAGTTAACATACTCGTCTGTTAGCAAGTCGCCCAAGTCCTCTTCCGTTTCAATGTTATAGCCGTATTTTTGCAAATAGCGCTTCGCCTTCTCGTCAAAACTTATATAGGCAGTCATTAACAGAATTATGCATTTATAGCGTTCTTCTTTAAAATTCTGGCGAGCTTCGTCTAGTTTTTGCTTTTTGGTCCAAATCATGGTCGCATAGGAAGATAGAACACCACCAATTCCT
Organism: Emcibacter sp.; assembly: GCF_048269205.1. Lineage (GTDB taxonomy): Bacteria > Pseudomonadota > Alphaproteobacteria > Sphingomonadales > Emcibacteraceae > Emcibacter. Next base: position 520,557 of record NZ_JBLXJC010000001.1, read on the forward strand.
AATGCTCCGACTATTGTGATGAGATTTTCCATTCTGGCTCCCCAATAATTTGTTTGAGAGATGATAGCACAACAGACATATCTCGTCATTCCCGCGGAGGCGGGAATCCAGGACATGGTGGACAGGGGCTTATTTTATCAGGACTGGACCCCCGCTTTCGCGAGGGTGACGGGTTGAGGGCGGGGTAAATCCGGGCTAGACTGATTATTCTTAAGAATAGGGGGAAGCCCGTGACATTATTTTATAGGATCCGGATTTTTTTTCGTTTTCTGCACAACCGAAGTGAAGAAAACCGGGGGAAGAGGATAGCCAGTATACACCTTCTGTTTGTTTGTTTTCTTCTACAATCTTGCGGAGATGGGGAATTCGAGTTGAACAAAGAATTCCCTCAGGATTGCCGGGATAAATTGAAGGATGATGTGGAAGATACACAAAACCTGGAACAAACAGAATTATTTAAAAAGTGCGATAAAAAATTTGCGCTCTCTGCTTATCAGGCAATTGTATTCAAGAGAGAAAGTGATCGTTTTTACAAAGCCAAAGACTCTCATATCATCTACAAACTGGATGGTGGCTTAGAGAAAGTTGGACCGCGTAATTTGCCATTTGTATCTCAGATAGCTAATCCAATATGGCAATTTCATAATTCAGTGAGCCATACCAGTGGAGGTGAAGGCAACCTCACATTGATAGGTGTAAAGGACATTAAAGAGTATTTGTTTGATATGCCTGAAAGTACATATGAGAAATATTTTGGACACGAGGTGGGTTCTAAAGATCTGCTTGTGGAGAACCTACCAAATAAAGGCCATTGCCTTTACGGCAGGCATATAGAGAACGGCTATATCAGCCCCGTTCTGGCCATTGTCAAATACGACCCTAACAAAAAGGGGTACACACCAGAGGAAAGTAAGAGTTTTGCGGCCTGTGTAGTACTATCCTTACCCTATTATATGGGAGCCAACGATGTCTATGCATATCGTGAGCATTTGGTAAGGCGTGGATCAAGTAAAAGGTATGGGAGCGCGTATTTCCTCTTCTGGAGGTATCCAACCAATGTCTTTCTGACAAATGATCTCATGTCCACAGATACAGATTTTCAGCAATTTTCTAAGCAGTTATTGGAAGCATATGAGAAGGTGAGTAAATAAAAATCTCATGAGCTAACAGCTTTCAAGAAAAGCTTTGTCGTTTCTGCGAAAAATTAAGGAGAGTGGGAATCCAGGACGTGGCTGACAGGGGCTTTTTTTATCAGGACTGGACCCCCGCCTTCGCGGGGGTGACGAAGGGGGCGCGGGGGTGACGATCGAAGACGGAAAGACCGTCAGGCATTAAAAAAGGGAGCCAACCGGCTCCCTTTCTCATTTTATTCCGCAGCTTCCGCCGTCTCTTGCGGCTTCTGCCACCTGAGCACCGGCTTCCGGGCCGCGGTGGTTTCATCGAGCCTGCGGCGCGGGGCGTGATAGGGCGCGCCGGCGAAGCGATCGGCCTCGCCGGATTTGGCCTTGTCCACCAGAAAGCGCATGGCGCCGATAAACTGGTCGAGCGACTGCTTGCTTTCGGTCTCGGTCGGTTCGATCAGCATGGCGCCGTGCACCACCAAGGGGAAATACATGGTCATGGGGTGATAGCCCTCGTCGATCATGGCCTTGGCGAAGTCGAGCGTTTCCACGCCCGAGCCCTTCAGGAACCTATCATCGAACAAAGCCTCATGCATGCAGGGGCCTTCAAAGCTGGCGGTCATCACATCCTTGAGGCTGGCGAGGATATAGTTGGCGTTCAAGACGCTATCCTCGGCCACCTGGCGCAACCCGTCTGAGCCATGTGACATCATGTAGCTCAATGCCCGGGTGAACATGCCCATCTGGCCATGGAAGGCGGTCATGCGGCCGAAGCTGTCGCCGGTGTCGTCATGCTCGACCATGGTGAAGTCCTCTTCGCCCACCACCACATAAGGGGTGGGGACGAAGGGGGCCAGGGCTTCCGAGAAGACCACCGGACCCGCGCCCGGGCCGCCGCCGCCGTGCGGGGTGGAGAAGGTCTTATGCAGGTTGATGTGCATGCAGTCGACACCCAGATCGCCGGGACGGACCTTGCCGACAATGGCGTTGAAGTTGGCGCCGTCACAGTAAAAGTAAGCGCCCGCCTCATGCACCGCATCGGCGATTTTTTTGATGTCCCGTTCGAACAGGCCGCAGGTGTTGGGGTTGGTCAGCATGATCGCCGCCACATCCGGACCAAGCGCGTCCTTGAGGGCCTGTAGGTCCACACGGCCGTCTTCGGTGGCCGGAATGGCTTTGACCTGATAACCGCAGAGCGCGGCGGTGGCCGGGTTGGTGCCGTGGGCGCTCTCCGGGGCCAGCACGATGCTGCGGTTCTCACCCCGTTTATCAAGCGCGGCCCGGATCGCCATCATGCCGCACAGCTCCCCATGTGCGCCCGCCTTGGGCGACATGGCCACAGACGGCATGCCGGTCAGTTCCTTGAGCCAGTGGGCGAGGGTGTCGATCAGGTCAAAGGCACCCTGCACCGTTGACTGCGGCTGCAGCGGATGAATGTCGGCAAGGCCCGGCAGGCGGGCGAGCTTTTCATTGAGCCTCGGGTTATGCTTCATGGTGCAGCTGCCGAGCGGATAAAGCCCCATATCGATGGCATAGTTCTGGCGGCTGAGGCGCGTGTAGTGACGCATGGCCTCCGGCTCGCTCAGGCCCGGCAGGCCGATCTCGCCGGTCCGGTCCAGCCCGCCGAGGCGGCTGTGCACTTCCGGCACCTCCGGCAGGTCGACGCCTGAGGTGGTCGTATCGCCGATCTCGTAAATCAGCAGCTCTTCCTGGGCGAGGCCCATGTTGCCGCTGAAGGTGTCACGGGCGGCGGCGGACAGATCCTGTGCCGCATCGATGTTGGTGGGGCGTCCCTGATTGTTCATCATTTCAGCGCCTCCTTCAGTTCGTAATAAAGGGCATACATGTCATTCTCGCTCACCGTTTCGGTCACCGCGACCAGCAACAGGTTTTCAAGCTCCTTCTTGCCCGGATAAAGGCGGCTCACCGGCAGGCCGGCAATCACGCCCTGGTCAACCAGCTTTTCCACCACTTCGGCGGCGGGTTTGCTGAGCTTCAGGGTGAATTCGTTGAAGAAGCTGTCGTTCAGCACTTCCACCCCGTCGATGCCGGAAAGCTTGTCGGCCAGTTCAACGGCCTTGGCATGATTGAGCGCCGCCAGCTTGGTAAAGCCCGCTTCGCCCAGCAGCGTCATGTGAATACTGAAGGCGAGGGTGCAAAGCCCGGCGTTGGTACAGATGTTGGAAGTGGCTTTCTCGCGGCGGATATGCTGCTCGCGGGTGGAGAGGGTGAGGACGAAACCGCGCTTGCCGTCCGCATCCCGGGTTTCCCCGCACAGCCGCCCCGGCATCTGGCGCACATATTTCTGGTTGGTGGCGAACAGGCCTACATAGGGCCCGCCGAAGTTGAGGCCGACACCAAGGGACTGGCCTTCGCCGACCACAATGTCCGCGCCCATTTCGCCCGGTGACTTGATGGCGCCGAGGGAGACTACTTCGGTCACGACGACGACAAGCAACGCCTTTTTGGCGTGCACGGCCTCGGCCAGTTTGGTGAAGTCCTGGATATTGCCGAAGAAATCCGGGTTCTGGACCACGATGCAGCTTGTCTCGTCATCGATCTGGTTGATCAAGTCCTCGACCCCGCTGACAGCGGGCGGGTTGACCACAGTCACATCCTCGGTAAAGGCGGTGGTGCAGCGGATGACCTCGATATATTGCGGATGCAGGCTGCCGGAAATGATCGCCTTGTTCTTGCGGGTCACCCGGCGCGCCATCAGGACCGCCTCGGCGGCGGCGGTGGAGCCGTCATACATGGAGGCATTGGCCACATCCATGCCGAAGATTTGCGCAACCTGGGTCTGGAATTCAAACAGGGCCTGCAGGGTGCCCTGGCTGATTTCCGGCTGATAGGGGGTATAGGCGGTCAGGAACTCGCCGCGCTGGATCATATAATCCACGGTGGCGGGCACATGATGGCGATAGGCGCCGCCGCCGACGAAGAAAGGCGCTTCGCCCGCGGGCAGGTTGCGTCCGGCGAAGGCCTTGAAAGCGGCTTCCACTTCCATTTCCGTGGCATGGCGGGGCAGGTCGACCGGCCCGGCCAGAAGCGCCTCTTTCGGCACGTCGCAAAAGAGATCGTCAATATGACTAACGCCGATTTTGGCCAGCATGGCCGACCGATCATCGGGGGTAAGGGGCAGATAACGCATGGGAAATCCTGTTGTTTGGCTTAGTTGAGGCCGTCGGTGAAGGCCTTGTAGCCTGCGGCATCCATCAGGCCGTCGAGCTGGCTCATATCACTCAGTTTCACTTTATAGAACCAGCCGTCGCCTTCGGCAGCACCATTCACCAGGGCCGGGTCTTCTTCAAGCGCCGGGTTGCTCTCGGTGACTTCACCGTCCACCGGGGCATAGATTTCGCTGGCGGCCTTGACGGATTCCACTACAGCGATCTCGTCGCCTTTCTTGTGCTCGCGGCCTGCTTCGGGCAGTTCCACAAAAACGATGTCGCCAAGGGCTTCCTGGGCATAATTGGTGATGCCGACGGTGCCGATCTCGCCGTCAACGGTAATCCATTCATGTTCGTCTGTGTAATAGGTTGTCATTTTACTTCCTCTGACTTTTTATTTTGATGCTCGGTAATAACGCTGCTTAACGAAGGGCATGTCGGCCACACGGGCCGGCAGTTTCTTGCCCCGGACCGACAGGAAGACTTCCGTGCCGGTTTTGGAAAATCTGCTTTTGACATAGCCCATGGCGACAGGGCCGCCGAGGGTAGGGCCGAAGCCGCCACTGGTGATGGTGCCGATGACATTGTCGTCTGCATCCAGAATTTCGGTGCCTTCCCGGGCCGGGGCGCGGCCTTTGGGCAGGATGCCAACCCTGAGACGGCCTGGTCCATCGGCGATCTGGGTCTGGATGATCACATCACCTGGAAATCCACCCTGTTCCCGGCGGCGTTTGCCGATGGACCAGAGAAGGTTGCCCTCGACAGGGCTGGTCCTTTTGGTAATGTCGTGACCATAGAGGCAGAGACCGCTTTCCAGCCGCAGGCTGTCGCGGGCGCCAAGGCCGATGGCTTCCACCTCCGCTTCGGCGAGCAGCAGGCGGCACAGCCTATCGGCCTCTTCCGATGGAAGGGAAATCTCGTAACCGTCTTCGCCGGTGTAGCCGCAACGGCTGAAGAAACAGGGAACACCATCCAGGTCGTCCTCAAGACAGGACATGAAGGGCATTTCCGCGACGGCGGGAACGAAGCGGGCCAGCACGGCGGCAGCCTTCGGTCCCTGCAGCGCCACAAGGGCCCTGTCGGTGAGTTCTGTGAGGGTAAAGTCTTCCGGCAGGTGAGCCTCAAGATGGGCGATGTCCTGAACCTTGCAGGCGGCATTGACCACCAGGAACAGGTCATTCTCCCGTTTGGTCACCATCAGATCGTCGAGGATGCCACCCGCGTCGTTGGTAAACTGGGTATAGCGCATGCGGCCCGGTTTCAGATCGACGATATTGCCGGGCACCAGCTTTTCAAGCCAGCGGTCGGCATCATCACCGGTAATCACCACCTGGCCCATGTGGGAGACATCGAACAGTCCCGCTTCGGCGCGGCAGTGCAGATGTTCCTTCATGACGCCCATGGGATATTGTACGGGCATGGCATAGCCCGCAAAGGGCACCATCTTGCCGCCGAGCTCTTCATGCAGCTTGAAAAGGGGTGTTTGTTTCAGATCATTCAGATCAGCACTCATAAATCTCTCCAGACAGTGACTATGTCACATAGGGTTTCACAGCAGACTAATTCGCCAAACTGTGCCCCCTCTGTCATGGAACCTGAGAGATTTACCCCGTCGGTGGGGATTTCCGGCGAAGGAGATCCCGCTTTCCAGAGTGCTGTTCCCTGCGGTCCTTTTGCCTGAGAGTTTCCGGGGCGGTTGCTCCTTCGGCGCCGGTATTAGCGGTCTCTCCCGCAGGGTATACTTGCGATCCCCAGCATAGACGGGAAAACGGGCAAGTCAATCGGTGAAATTTCCGGAAAAAATTCATGTGAGTTTCCAGAAGTTTCGTTCACAACATTAACATATTGCTTTGACTGGACTATTTTTCCGGGGGCGAATCATCCGCAAATATCGGTGAGGCCAGGGTCGGTCTGAGGGGAGCAAAAGTCGCGGTAAATTTCCGGTATTCAATGCCGGGAAGTTTGTGTATAAGCGGGGCCATGAACAAAGCCGCTATCAATCTCTATATCGCCAACCCGCGGGGCTTCTGCGCCGGGGTGGACCGGGCTATCCAGATCGTCGAAATGGCGCTGGAAAAGTTCGGCGCGCCGGTCTATGTGCGCCATGAAATCGTGCATAATAAATATGTGGTCGAGGGCCTGAAAAAGCGTGGCGCTATCTTTGTGGATGAACTGGACGAGGTGCCGGACGATATGCCGGTGGTCTTTTCCGCCCACGGGGTGCCGAAATCGGTTCCTGCCGAGGCGGAACGACGCAAAATGCTTTATGTGGACGCCACCTGCCCGCTGGTGAGCAAGGTGCACCGGGAAGCGGAAAGACATGACCGCACCGGCCATGACATCATTATGATCGGGCATGCCGGGCATCCGGAAGTGATCGGCACCATGGGGCAGTTGCCGGCAGGCCGGATCAATCTGGTGGAAACGGTGGAGGATGTGGCCTCCCTTGAGCTCAATGATCCGGACAATGTGGCCTATATTACCCAGACCACCCTGTCTGTCGATGACACCACTGATATTATTGCCGCGCTGAAAGAGCGCTTTCCGTCCATACAGGACCCGAAAAAAGAAGATATCTGTTACGCCACCACCAACCGGCAGGGCGCCGTCAAGGCCATGTCGGAAAAAGTGGATGCTGTGCTGATTATCGGCGCGCCCAACAGCTCCAACTCCAAGCGTCTTGTGGAAGTGGCCAGTCGCCAGGGCTGCAAGAGCATGCTGATCCAGCGGGCCGCCGATATTGACTGGAGCTGGCTGGAGGGGGTCGGAAATGTCGGGATATCCGCCGGGGCAAGCGCCCCCGAGGTTCTGGTCGAGGAAGTTATCGACGCCTTCCGGAACAGGTATGATGTCAACCTTGACCAGGTCATGACCGTCGAGGAAAATGTAGTGTTCAAAGTACCCGCCATACTGCTCAGGGATTAAAAATGGCTGTTTATACGCAGGTAACCGCAGAAGAAATTAACGAGTTTATCACCCAGTATGATGTGGGCGAGGTGGTTTCTTTCAAAGGGATCGCCGAGGGATCGGAAAATTCCAACTATTTTCTGCAAACCACAGAGGCCAGTTTCATCCTGACCCTGTTCGAGGCCCGGGTTAATCCTGATGACCTGCCTTTCTACATGGGGCTGATGGATCATCTCAATCACAAGAATATCGTCTGCGCCACGCCGGTACGGGATCGTGAGGGCAGCAACCTGAAGACCCTTTGTGGCCGTCCGGCGGCCCTGATTACCTTCCTCAACGGCATGGCGGTCAACAGGCCGAAGCCGGAACATTGCCGTCAGCTCGGCGGTGAACTGGCCCGCATGCATATGGCGGCGGCAGATTTCGATATGAGCCGGGAAAATGACCTGTCTGTCTCCGGCTGGGAAAAGCTGGTGGCAGACTGTGAGGCAGAGGCGGACCGTTGTGCGCCGGGCCTGCGGAATGTCCTTAACGAGGAACTTGCTTTCCTCAAGGCAAACTGGCCTGTGGATTTGCCGAAAGGGATCATTCATGCGGACCTGTTTCCGGACAATGTGTTTTTTCTCGATGGCAAATTGTCGGGCCTGATCGATTATTATTTCGCCTGCAATGATTTCTTTGCCTATGATATTGCGGTCTGTATGAACAGCTGGTGTTTCGAGGCCGACGGGTCGTTCAATATCACCAAATCCACCCAGCTGCTTAAAGGCTATAACGAGGTCAGGCCGCTTGGGCAACAGGAGCTTCAGGCTCTTCCCCTGTTATGCCGGGGGGCGGCGCTCCGCTTCCTGCTGACCCGTCTCTATGACTGGCTTAACCGGGTGGAAGGGGCGTTGGTCCAGGTCAAGGACCCGACCGAATATCTCACCAAGCTGAGATTCCATCAGGAAGTCAGGAACGCCACAGCTTACGGACTGGATATGTGATGAAGGAAGTCATCGCCTATACGGACGGCGCCTGTTCAGGCAATCCGGGTCCCGGTGGCTGGGGTGTGCTGCTGCAGTCGGGCACTCATGAAAAGGAATTGTGCGGCGGCAAGCGGGAAACCACCAACAACCAGATGGAGCTGATGGCCGCCATCAAGGCTCTGAACGCCATTAAATTTTCCTGTCATGTGACCATTTATACCGACAGCACCTATGTGAAAGACGGCATTACCAAATGGATTCACAACTGGAAAAATAACGGCTGGCGGACAGCGGCGAAAAAGCCGGTGAAAAATGCCGAACTCTGGCAGAAACTGGACAAGGCCATTGAAAGCCACAATGTCAGCTGGAAATGGGTCAAGGGGCATTCCGGGCACCCGGGGAATGAAAAGGCCGACGAACTGGCCCGGCGCGGCATGTCGAAATACCAGTAGAGGAGACGGAGATGGCAACCAGAGACGATGTGTTCAAGGCCATTGATATCGCTGATGCGGACAAACTGACCGAAATACTGGAGCGGGAGCCGGGCCTCGCGTCTGCCCGCAGCGAGGATGGTCTGTCGGCGGTGCTGTTTACCCTCTATCTCCAGAAACATGACCTGACAGATATCCTGCTGGACCATGACCCGCAGCTTGATCTATTCGATCTGGCGGCGCTGGGCATGAATGATCTGCTGGCGGTGATCCTCACCGATACGCGGGTGGATGTGAACATGTATGCAGGCGACGGTTTTTCCGCCCTGCATCTGGCGTCATTTTTCGGGCAGGCGGAGACGGTGGAACTGCTGATCGACAAGGGGGCTGACGTCAATATGATGGCGCCAAACGACAGCCGGCTTTATCCCCTTCACAGTGCAGTGGCCGCCGGACAGGAGGCTGTTGCCGGCCTTCTTCTCGAAGCCGGGGCGGATCCCAATGCAATCCAGGCCGGGGGCTATACGGCGCTGATGTCTGCAGCCCATCAGGGGTATGACAAGCTGGTCACTTTGTTATTGGAAAAAGGCGCTGATTCATCGCTCGTTGCCGAAGATGGCCGCCGCGCCAGGGATTTTGCCCAGGGCCAGCCGGAAATCGAAAAGCTACTTACCCGGCATTAAGCCGTTCAGCGTAGGATTTCAGGTTGTGAAGATGGCTTTGCCAACCGGCCTCGTGAGTTTCCCGCAATGTATCCATCAGATCGCCCATAAAACCTTCCCAGCCCGTATGGGACAGGGTTAGTTCGGTGCCGGTCTCTGCAGGGGTGAGGGTGACGACCACTTCGGTATCCACCTCCCAGTCCTCATCGGTCCAGGTCAGGTGAAGCTTTGAGTCTTTCTCCAGCGCCTTGACGGTGCCGCGGGTTATTTTTTCATTTCCCTTGCGGTCAAACCAGCGTTCCTCAAAGGCGCCCCCCACCCTGGGCTCAAGGGATACCCCGTCATCCCACCATTTCGTGAGATGTTTATTTTCTGTCAGACAGGCCCAGACCGTCGCAGGATCAGCCATTATGGGAAGCGTCAGGGAAATCATCTTCTGTTCTTCTAGTTTCCGCTATCATTGCTGGTGCTGGAGTATGCCGGAAAATACCCGTTCAGACCAGAGGAGAGAATTCACCGCTTTTTTCATTGAGGGCGTAAAGCCTGCCGCTCTCAATATCGAAGTGCCAGCCATGCAGGCCGAGTTTTCCTTCTTCTTCTGCCGACTTGATCCAGCGGAAGGTGCGCAGATTTTTAAGGCTGTTTCTAATGGATTCCATTTCCAGTTCTTTGAGGATTTTTTCTTCCGGCTCTCCCTCAAACTTCTTCAGGGTAGTATAGCGAGCCTCGTTGGCGATGCTCATCCAGGGTTCGATGAAATCCACATGTTCCTGATTGTCAAAGTCGCCGTGATAGAGTGCCTTTATGCCGCCGCAGTGAGCATGTCCCATAACCACGATGTCCTTGACTTTCAGGTGCCGGACAGCAAATTCAAGGGCGGCGCTGCTGCCGTGCCGGGTACCGTCGGGGTGGCTTGGCGGGACAAGGTTGGCCACATTGCGCAGGGAAAAGATGGAACCCGGATCGGCCTCTGTAATGAGAACCGGATCGGCCCGGCTATCACAACAGGAAATGATCATGACCTCCGGCGACTGGCCTTTCTCCACCAGGTCTTCATAAAGTTTTTTGTCCTGCTGGAATCGACCTTTCAGGAAGTTCTTGTGCCCCGAGATAAGTTTTTTAAGCGGCATGATAATCCTCACGTTTTGATTTTTCTATATCCCATATCGGGCAGGGCTTCCAGTATTTACAGATAAAAAACGCTTCCGGTTGCACAGAGTGGTTTTTTTTGTCAGACTTTGCTCAATTATATATATAAGATTAAGGGGATATAACATGAAAGCATTTCTGAAAATAGTGCTGGCGGCGGCAATGATCTGTCTGCCAGTGAACTTTGTTCATGGTGCGGGAGCCGCCGCCAACCCGGCTGAAAAGGAGGCCTCCGGGGAAATCCCTGAGGCCCGGCAGTTCAAAACCTCCCATTCCGGCACCTTTAACGGCGCAAAGATCAAATATACCGCCATTGCGGGGGATACTCATCTCAAGAATGAAAAGGGCGAGGCCACAGCCAGTATTTTTTCCATCGCCTATACAAAGGATGATGTGAAAGACCCGTCCGCCCGACCCGTAACCTTCTTTTTCAACGGCGGCCCTGGTTCAGCATCCCTGTGGCTGCATATGGGGGTTTTTGGTCCCAAACGCATTGATGTGCCGTCTGATGCCTTAAATGCCGGCGCGGCGCCCTATAATGTGGCGAATAATGCGCTCAGCCTGCTGGATGTCACCGACCTTGTATTTATTGACCCGGTTGGAACGGGATATTCCAAAGCCATCGGCAAAGGAGACGGCAAGGATTTCTGGGGCATCAATGAAGACGCCAGGTCGGTGGGCGACTTTATTCGCAAGTATGTTTCCGACAACAAGCGCTGGAACAGCCCTAAATATGTCGGTGGAGAAAGCTACGGCACGACCCGGACGGCCGCTCTGGTGAAGGAACTTCAGGAGGGCTACAACAGCATGGCCCTGAACGGGATCATTCTGGTGTCCAGCATTCTCGATTTCCAGACCGTGGACGGTCACAGTGCCGACAATCCGGAGCCCAATATCTTCTTCCTGCCGACCTTTGCGGCAACGGCCTGGTACCACGGCAAGGTGGACAAGACCGGCCGGACCTTTGAGGGCTTTGTCGAGGAAGCCCGCCAGTTTGCCTTGAATGACTATATGCTGGCCATTTTCAAGGGCAGTCGGCTGAGCGAGGCGGAGAAAGACGCCGTGCTCGACAAGCTCAGCCTCTATACCGGTCTCAAGAAACGCTATCTCGAAAAAACCCGCCTCTGGGTCAATGAATTCCGTTTCATGCGGGAACTGCTCAGGGAAGAAGGCAAAGTGGTGGGCCGTCTCGACAGCCGTTACGTGGGCGAGGAGCAGGATGATGCCGGGGAAACCTTCACCGCCGATCCCTCGGGCTATGGCATCAGCGCCGCCTATACGGCCGCGGTAAACGACTATATGGCCCGTGACCTCCAGGTTGAAATTGATGACCGCTACCAGGTGCTGAGCAGCCAGCCGGGCCGCAACTGGAACTGGAAAACCAGTGACGGCTGGACCGGTGGCTATCCGACCCTGGGGCCGGTCGTCGCCAAGGGGATGCGCCAGAACAAGGACCTCAGGGTCTATGTGGCAAACGGATATTATGATATGGCGACACCGTTTTTCGCCACGGAACAGACTTTCAGCCAGTACGGCATGGATACCTCCCGGGTCACCATGACCTATTACGAAGCCGGTCACATGATGTATGTGCATCGTCCGTCGCTGGAAAAACTGGCGAATACAGTGCGGCAGTTTATTCTGGACGGTACAAAATGAGCAGGGAGCGCACAGGTGTTAAAAAGAAGTTCCTGGCTGGCTTCATGGCAGCAGGAGTTTTGCTGATGACGGGCCAGACAGAACAGGCGCTGGCCGATGAAAAATGGCCTCTGACCAACAAGGGGGACCGCAATGTGGGGGCGCAGTTCGCCACTCGTTCCCAGGTCATTGCCACACGGGGCATGGCGGCGACCAGCATTCCCCTGGTGACGCAGGTCGCCCTTGATGTGCTGAAGAAGGGCGGCAATGCGGTGGACGCGGCCATCGCCGCCAATGCGGCAATCGGCCTGATGGAGCCCACGGGTAACGGTATCGGCGGCGATCTGTTTGCCATTATCTGGAATCCAAAGACCAAAAAGCTATATGGTCTCAATGCAGCCGGGGCTTCACCGAAGGGGTTGAGCTATGATCAGATGGCGGCAGAACTGAAGAAACGGGGTCGGGACAGTATTCCGCCTTTCGGGTCGCTGCCGGTATCTGTTCCGGGAACCGTCGACGGCTGGTTCATGATGCATGATCGCTTTGGCAGCATGAAGATGACCGATGTGCTGGCGCCGGCTGTTGGCTATGCCCGTGAAGGATTTCCGGTTACCCAGCTGATTGCCTATTATATGAGCGTGGCGAAGAAACGCTATCTCGCCCCGGACAGCGGTGTGGAGGAAACGGACAATTTCGTTAAAACCTATCTTCCGGGCGGCAAAGCGCCGGGGGAAGGGCAGGTTTTCCGCAATCCCGACCTGGCCAATACTCTCGAGAAAATCGCCGAAGGCGGCCGGGATGTATTTTACAAAGGTGAAATTGCCGAGGTCATTGATGGTTATATGAAGCGGATCGGCGGCTATCTGCGCAAGGAAGACCTGGCGGCTCATCGGGGCCGCTGGGTAGAGCCCGCCAGCGTCAATTACCGGGGCTATGATGTTTACGAACTGCCACCGCAGGGGCAGGGTATCGCCGCCCTGCAACAGCTCAATATCCTCGAAGGATATGACCTGAAGTCCCTGGGGCATAATTCGGCCGACTATCTGCATCTGCATGTGGAGGCCAAAAAACTTGCCTTTGAAGACCGGGCCCGCTTCTATGCCGACCCCGATTTTTACAAGGTGCCTATGGATAAACTTCTGTCCAAGGATTATGCGGCGGAACGGCGCAAGCTGATCAGTATGGACAAGGTCCTCCGTGAAGTGGACTATCCGGATCCGGATGTGCTGCAGGAAGGGGACACCATTTATCTGACTGTTGCCGATGAAAACGGCATGATGGTATCCCTGATCCAGAGCAACTACCGGGGCATGGGCTCCGGCCTGGTGCCGGACGGACTTGGTTTTATGCTGCAGGACAGGGGGGAACTCTTCACCCTGAAAAAGGGGCACCCCAATGTCTATGCCCCGGGCAAGCGGCCGTTCCATACCATCATCCCCGCCTTCATCATGAAAGACGGTAAACCTTTCATGAGCTTTGGCCTCATGGGAGGTGGTATGCAACCCCAGGGGCACGCCCAGATTGTCACCAATATCGTCGACTTTGGCATGAATGTGCAGGAGGCCGGAGATGCCGCCCGTTATCGGCATGACGGATCAAGCCAGCCCACAGGTCATGTGATGCGGGACGGAGGTGTTCTGCATGTGGAAAGCGGCATCACGTCCGGCGTGGTTGATGCGCTCAGGGCCCGGGGCCACACTGTAGAGGTCGGAAAGGGCGGGTATGGCGGCTACCAGGCGATCATGCGGGACGGGAAACAGGGCGTTTACAAAGGCGCCAGTGAAATGCGTAAGGATGGCCAGGCCGCAGGATACTGAGGTCCGGAACTATTTCCACAAATGCGAAGGAGCTGCCCCGCAGGGCAGCTCCTTTACGCATACAGGCTATTTAAAAATAGCGGTAGATTAGTTGATCTGCCAGGTCAGGGGCAGAACGAAACTCAGGTTATTGTCTGACAGTTCGGCCGGAGGGGTTGGCAGCGGGTTGATGCGTGACACCAGGGCTTCAACTTCCTGGTCGAAAACGTCATGACCGGATGATTCGATCAGTTCGTGAGCGGTGATGGTGCCGGTGCGGTCAATGCTGATTTTAACTTTGGCTTTGCCTTCCAGCTCGTCATTCATGGCTGCGCGGGGATAAACCTGCTTCTTGGCAACCAGTTTCACAATAGAAGTCTGCCAGGACTTGATGTCGCCAGCGCTTGCAGTCTGTGCAAAAGAAACAGGCAGTGCGAGTGCGGACACCAGTGTGGCGATTTTCAAAATTGTCTTTACGTTGGTCATAATGTTTTACCCTAGTATTATTTAACTCAATCCAAATCAGGTTTTCGATACCCCGGGTTTTTCAACGGACCTGCGCCGTGGACAGGGGATACCCTAAAATCCTAAAAACTGTTTAGAGTGTAAGTAGTTAACATAGGTTTAATGGATAAAATTTTAGATATTATTTTTTCGTGAAAGACGAAGGAAATTTGGCCGGGGCGGCGTGGTGCGGGATAATATTTGTATGGGTAGCTTACGGTTTTGCTGTTTTTTTTACGTCTGACAGCGGCAGAATAAGGGAAGAAAAAAAATGCCGGGACAAGCCCGGCATAGTAAAAATATAGGGAGGTTTCATGCCTAGGAGACAATGAAACTGGATATAACCCCAAAGGGGAGAAGAGGTTATATCCGACTGAAATAAAAAGGGAGGATTTCAGTCTTAGACGCATACAACATCTGTGAGGGTATATAGGGAGGCTTCCGGCAATTGAGAACCACCTAATACCACAGATCAGATATGCATAAAATGCATAGCTTTGTGCTGAGGGTTGAGCGAATCGCTTGACTTGAGTCGATTACAGGATAATTTCCCCTAATCTTATGGCAATACTGACGGCGTGCGCCCGGTTGAAAGCGCCCAGTTTTCGCTTGGCGTTTTCAAGATGTCGATGGGCGGTGTTGTGGCTGATGGACAGGATGTCGGCGATCTGATGATCTGTCTTTCCATAGGCTGACCAGGTAATGCAGTCCTGTTCCCGGGGGGTCAATATTTGTTTGCGGTGATGGGGACGGTTCGGTGTGTTGATAATTCTGTCCGCACTGTCATGCAGGTGAAGGGCCAGCAGATGAAGCAGGTGAATGTGTGTGCGGTCAGAAAA
Source organism: Emcibacter sp. (assembly GCF_048269205.1). Taxonomy (GTDB): domain Bacteria; phylum Pseudomonadota; class Alphaproteobacteria; order Sphingomonadales; family Emcibacteraceae; genus Emcibacter. The sequence goes on from NZ_JBLXJC010000001.1 coordinate 535,742, forward strand.
TGCCTTCTCCCCGACGATGGTGATGACGGCGGGCAGGGCGCCTGGCTTGTGTACAGGCACGGTCAGAAAATGTTTAAGGCCGGCCTCCGCCGCCTCCTCGAATAGCTTAATCTGATCCGGGGTGTATCCGGCCGGGTTCAGTTTCTCGTCCCAGATGAGGGGCAGGTGTGTTTTAAGGGCCTCTGTCAGAACCGGGTCAATCCTGAAATAACCCTGGGTGATATATCTATCCACCCAATGTTTCGGGAAGTGCAGAATACGGACTGCATTCGAGGGCAGTTTATCGAGGTTGGTGATGGAGAAGCAGTTAAACCAGGGGCAGTCGAATTCCAACAGGGTTTCGGCGAACTTCTTTTTCAATTGCTCCAGACTGGTCATGGAGGCTGTTTCTCTGACAAATCGTTCCACAGTTTCAGCTGTCGGGCCGCTGGAATATTTTATTTCCAGCGAACCTCCGTCGCTTGTGTCGATATCAGGCATGTCCGCTGTCCATGGAAAGCAGAGAGACGTCCACCCCCAGTTTTGCCATGGCCCGCGGCCATTTGAGTTCCAGGTCTGTCCGGAACACAAGCTCCTCGTCAGCCTCTATGTTGAGCCAGCTGTTTTGTTGCATTTCCTGTTCCAGTTGTCCGGCGCCCCAGCCGCTGTAGCCCAGGGCGATAATGTAGTCCTGGGGGCCTTCTCCCCGGGCGATGGCGCTCAGAATGTCCACGGTGGCGGTCAGGGCGATGGTCTCGGAAACGATCAAGGTGGAATCCTGCACATAGTCGGCGGAATGCAGGATAAAGCCGCGCCCTATTTCAACCGGGCCGCCGGCATGCAGCATGATCCGGTTCAGGACGGGGTTGTCACTGTCGCCGAGGTCGCTATCCACATCAATATCCAGCTGGTCCAGAAGGGAGAGGAAGTCGATGCTTGTGGTTCTCTTGTTGATAATCAGACCCATTGCTCCCTCTTCATTGTGGGAACAGACATAGATCACACTGTGATCGAACCTGGGGTCCGTCATGCCTGGCATCGCCAGTAACAGCTGACCTTCCAGGTAGCCTTGTTTTTTCACTGTCAAAAACCCTTTGATCCGTTGTGAAGCTGGATTACGCGCATTTTACATCAGCCGGACCGGTGAGGCCAGAGCCGAACCGGAATTATTTTTCACGAAGAAGTGACTTTAACACAGGGGTGGGAAAGGCTACATAAACATCATGAAAACCATAATAAAAATTGTCGGGTGCTTTATTGTACTGGCTCTGTGTGTTTCCTCACCTGTTTTTGCAGATGAGCCCTCTTCTGCCTGGGTCAAAAGCCCCTATACCACCTCACGGCTGTTCGTGGGCGGATATGATGCAGGGAACAATATCGTTCATCTGGGCTGGCAGATTAGGCTCAGAGACGGCTGGAAAACCTACTGGCGTTCCCCTGGTGAAACCGGCATGCCGCCGTCCTGGAACTGGAACAACAAGGGGCGAATCAGTGAAATATCAGTGAAATGGCCAGCGCCCGAGAGAATGACCTTTTTCGGGTATGATTCCAATATCTACCATGACGAGATTGTCATCCCCATTGATGTTCGCCTGAAAAAAGATGCCGGGGAGGTGGCGATCGCGCTCCGTGTGGATTTCATGATCTGCAAGGATGTCTGTATTCCTCTTGATGCGAAATACAGGCTTCACATTGAGGATCCGGCGGCTCTGAAAATTACGCCCTACCAGTCGGCGCTTCTTCAAAAATACAGTGCCCTTGTACCCCGAAAGGCGAAAAACGGCTTCGTTGACGTCCGGGATAATGGAAAAGGCAAACTGGAGGTGCGTCTTGCAGGTCCCCTGCAGGACAAGCCAGCCTATCGGGATCTGTTTGTGGAGGGGCCGGACGAGTTTTACTTTTCCACTCCGGTCCCCGTCGGCAAGGGACAGGACGTCATCTTTGAAATTCCCTATACCCGGGAACGGGAACACGGTACACTGGCCGGCAGAAAAATTACCCTGACCCTGGTGCCGGTCTCCGGCCCGGCGCTTGAGGCAGAGGTCGGGGTGACGGGCGAGTGATCGCCTGAAACTGTTTTGTGGCAGGGGAGTATATGTCGAGAGAAACAACCATTCTCGTCACGCTTGTTGTGTACAAGCTGGTGTTGATTCTGATCGGTTTCTGGGCCAAGGGCCGGACACACGACAATTCGGATTTCTTTATTGGTAATAGAAGCCTCGGCCCGCTGGTGGCCTCCATCAGCTATGCGGCAAGCTCTGCTTCGGCCTGGTCGATCCTCAGCCTGAGTGCCGCCACCTTCACTTATGGCATTTCCACGGTCTGGATGTTGTTCGGCCTGCTTGTCGGACACAGCACATCCTGGCTCTGGGTTGCGCCGAAGTTACAGAAAGCGGCTCATGACAAGAAGCTCGTCACCCTGACCGATTTTCTGGCGCTGGAAGGCGAAGAGAAGACGCGCCGGAATATCCGCTATTTTGCAGCGGCCATCGTGACCTTCTGTTTCATTTTTTATGTGGCAACCCAGTTCATGGGCGCCGGCAAGGCCTTTGCCAGCAGTTTTGATGTATCGGCTTCCTCAAGCATCATTATCGGTGGCGGCATCGTGCTGCTCTATACCCTGCTTGGGGGCTTCTGGGCCGTCAGCCTGACCGATACGCTGCAGGGACTGCTGATGCTGTTTGCAGCCATTGTGCTGCCGGCGACCGCTCTCTATGAAGTAGGTGGTCCTTCAGGGCTTTGGGAGGGCCTCCAGGCGGTTTCGACACCGGATCAGCTGTCACTAAGCGGGCCCAATCTCGGACTGACGGCCGTGGGGTATATCATCGGCACCATGGCCATGGGGGTGGGGGCCTTCGGCCAGCCCCACCTGCTGGCCCGATTCATGTCCCTGAAAGATGCGAAATCGGTCCGCACTGCGCAAAAATATGCGATTTTCTGGTTCTTTGTGGTGCTCGGGAATATGGTGGTTCTGGGACTGTGTGGAAAAGTACTGGTGAGTACGCCGCTGCAGGATCCGGAAAGCCTGTTTTTCGTTCTATCTGACGGCTTGCTGCCCACGCTGCTCGGCGCTGTTCTGCTGGCGGCCATTCTCAGCGCCATCCTGTCCACGGCGGACAGCCAGCTCCTGGTCAGCGCCTCTGCCATCGCCCATGACATCATGGGGGAGCCCAATGAAGGGGAAAGTCATCTCTGGGTCTCCCGGCTGGTGATTACTCTTCTGTGTGTTCTGTCGATGCTGGTGGCGATCTACCTGCCGTCGGATATCTTCACCCGGGTGATTTTCGCCTGGACCGCGCTGGGGGCCGCCTTCGGGCCGGTTGTGGTGCTCCGTCTGGCGGGAATGAAACTTAACCCGCGCAGCATCCTGCCGGCAATGGCGCTTGGTACCCTGTCCACCATCTATTTTTACCTGCAGCCGGATTCTGTTGGTGATATACTTGAAAGACTGGTGCCGTTTCTTATGTCTTTCATACTTCTTCTCGTATTCAGGGTTAAACAATCAGAAAAGGAAAAATCATGACAGTTTCAACTGGCGATAAAATGCCTGAGGGCACACTTGTTGAAATGACCGCGGACGGTCCTGCGCCACGGTCAACAGCAGATCTCTTTAATGGCCGCAAGGTGGTGCTTTTCTCTGTTCCGGGGGCTTTCACACCCACCTGTTCAGCCAAGCATCTGCCGGGCTTTGTAGAGCATGCGGATGAACTCAAAGCCAAGGGTGTGGATGAAGTTGTCTGTCTCGCCGTTAATGATGCCTTTGTCATGGGCGCCTGGGGTAAATCCCAGGGCGCGGACGGCAAGGTAACTCTGCTGGCCGATGGCAACGCGGATTATACCAAAGCGCTGGGACTGGAAATGGATGCCACAGGTTTCGGCATGGGTACCCGAGGCAAGCGTTTTGCGATGATTGTTGAGGACGGTGTATTGAAAGAGCTTAATATCGAGGGTCCTGGCGAGTTCCGGGTCTCCAGCGCGGAACATGTGCTGACCCAGCTCTGAAGTCACAACGCAGAAAAAGATATCAGCGGCAGTTTTCCACTGGAAAACTGCCGTTTTTTGTGACTGGATTAGCAATTCTACAATCCTGTATCCTGTTGCCATTCAATCGGGTATCTTTGACCGGTGACTATGTAAACAGAACAAGGGGACATTGATATGCTAGGTTTCAGCACATTCGGCATTGCACTGATCGTCATTGCCGTATTTCTTATTTTTGCAGGTGTGAAAACGGTTCCACAGGGATATGAGTGGACACTTGAGCGGTTCGGTCGCTATACCAGACCTCTCAAGCCGGGATTTAATCTGATCATTCCGCTCATTGACCGCGTTGGCTCCAAGGTCAGCATGCAGGAGCAGGTTCTGGACGTGCCCTCCCAGGAAGTGATTACCAAGGACAATGCCATGGTGCGGGCTGACGGTGTGGTTTTTTACCAGGTTCTGGATGCGGCCAAGGCGACCTATGAAGTTCACGACATGGTGCTGGCCATACTCAATCTGACCATGACCAACCTGCGGACAGTGATGGGGTCTCTGGACCTGGACGAGCTGTTGTCACAGCGCGACCAGATCAATACCCGCCTGCTGACTGTTGTAGATGATGCTACCACTCCTTGGGGGATCAAGATTACCCGTATCGAAATCAAGGATATTGAGCCGCCGCGCGACATCATCGATGCCATGGCCCGCCAGATGAAGGCAGAGCGCGAAAAGCGCGCCAATATTCTGGAAGCGGAAGGTATTCGTCAGTCCGAAATTCTGAAGGCGGAAGGTGAGAAACAGTCCGCTATTCTGGAAGCCGAAGGCCGTCGGGAGGCCGCTTTCCGGGATGCGGAAGCACGGGAACGCGAGGCAGAAGCGGAAGCCAAGGCGACCCAGATGGTATCTGACGCCATCGCCCATGGTGACCCCCAGGCGATCAACTATTTCGTAGCCCAGAAATATGTGGAAACGCTCAGCGATTTTGCCCGCTCCCCCAATGAAAAACTGGTCTTTATGCCGCTGGAGGCCTCCGGTGTGATCGGGGCGCTGGGCGGCATGACGGAGATGCTGAATAATCTCAAGGATGCCCCGAAAACCGGCGGTGCGCGCGGTCGGGTGCCCAATGCGGGCTAGTCAGGAAAGGATGTAAGCATGTTTGAGGATATCGTATTCAATCACTGGCTCTGGTTTGTGGCCGCCCTGGCCCTGATCGGGTTCGAAGTGGCCCTGCCGGGTGTTGTCTTCCTGTGGCTTGCCATTGCCAGCGCCATCGTTGGTCTGATTGTTCTGGTGCTGCCGGATATGAGCTGGGAAATGCAGTTTGTTATTTTCTCGGTCCTGTCGGTGGTCAGCGTATTCGCCGGGCGGAGTTACCTTAAAAAACATCCCCTGGAGACAGAGGATACCAACCTGAACCGCCGCGGCGCTCAGTATATTGGTCATAACTATACCCTGGTTTCCGACATGGAAAACGGCGAGGGCAAGATCAAGATCGGTGATACGCTGTGGAAAGTCAGGGGGGAATTCGCCGGCAAGACCGGAGATGTTGTGCATGTGACCGGATCGGACGGGGTCATTCTGATGGTGGCGGAAAAGCTGTCATGACGGAGGTAGTGTTGCGTCCGGGAACAGCGGATGATATCCCAACGCTGCTGGGGTTCATCCGGGAACTTGCGGAATATGAAAAAGAGCTGGACAAGGTGGAGGCCACGGAAGAGGGCCTCCGCCATTTCCTTTTCGGGCCGGAGCCGAAAGCAAAGACCCTTGTTATGGAAGTGGATGGCACACCGGTCGGGTCCGCCTTTTATTTTTATTTCTTCGCCACCTACCGGGGAAAACCGGGGATATATCTTGAGGACATCTATATCCAGCCGCCTTACCGCGGATTGGGAATAGGGAAGAAAGTCTTCGCCCACCTGGCCGGGGAAGTCCGGGATAGCGGCGGATATTTTTTGCGTTGGTGGGTGGAAAACGGGAATGAAAGCGGCATCGGGTTTTACGAGGCGCTCGGTTCACGCCGGGAGCGGCAGCACACCCTCTATCACCTGGAAGATGACGCGCTGGACAGGCTTCTTGACGACTAGCGTTATTTTTTCAGTGGTTTCTGGTTGAACGTCTTTGTTGACAGGAACCTGTCAACGGGGCCGTTCTCCTGCGTCGCGAAAGGCATGCAAAGGATCTCGTAGTTTATATAGTCTTTGTATTCTCTCCAGCCCATATTGCGGATGAAATAAATCGGCATTTTTTCCCGGGCCATAATATCCAGATGTTCCCGAAGTCTGGTATTGCTGAAATATGAGTCCAGTTCCCGGACCCGGGTCATGGATGTGGGAAGGTCCATAATTCTCGCACTTTGCTCTCCTTCCACTCTGAGCAGGTAATCGGGCTCGTCCAGGGTGCCTTCATTACTGAAAACGCTGATTGTAGGAAGAATATCGGGAAAATTCATGGGATTAAAGCTTTTCCAGAGCGGAACATCATCGCCTCTTTTCTGGCTTTCCCAGAATTTCAGAATTTCTCTCAGACGCGGGCTCTCAACCAGAGAGATGTCGGTAAGTGGCGCTTCCACAAGGAGGTAGGAAGAATCCTGATCCTTCGCATTACGGGAGTTTTCGTTTTTTCCGGCTGCCATGACCGCCTGTCTGTTATTCTCAAGCCTGTTTCTCCAGAGTCTAGGGAAGAATGTTTCCGGATACAAGCGGGGTTTTAAAAAGAAGGTCACAGGACCGGGGAGCTTTCTCTGTTGCGGAAAATTTTAGCGCACAGGATTCTGTCTGCAATACCTTCGTTGTAGCCTGCATAAGGCAGGCTTAAAATTTCGTACTCTATGAAGTCACGCCCCTTGTTCCAGCCCAGGTTTCTCACGATATAGTTGGGCTTGCCGAGACGAATGGCAGTTGTCAGGTGATTGACCAGATAATCTTTCTGGCTGTGGCTGTGGATATCGCGAACTCTTGTCATGGAGGTTGGTACATTAAAAAATTGCGCACTCAGGTCACCTTCCAGCCGCAGGATATAGTCCGGCTCTTCAGGTGTGCCCTCATTGCTGTAGACGCTCATGGTCGGCAGGAGATCCGGAAAGTTCATAGGATTAAATAATTTCCAGGACGGCACGCCTGTTTCTCCGCCACTGGCTTTCCAAATGTCGAGAATTTCTTTCAGACGTGGCGAAAGTATTCTCGACGGGTCGGCCAATGGAGTTTCCTCAAGGAGCGTATGTGATTTTCTTGCTGAATCTGCGGGGGGAAATATCAGGCTGTTTTCGTGCATTCTGCCATACCGGTTTTGGGGTCAGGTCCGAGTTTAATGGCTGAACATTACTGAAAAATAATTAAGATATTTATAATAAAACGGATAGGCTGCTGAAACGGCAAGGAGGAACCCTCAATCTTCTCCCAGAAAGTCCTCCATTTGAACGAGGCCTTCTTCCAGATAGTCGGGGAGAAGCGGTGCCCGGATCAAATAGTCGGCTGTATGATCGTTGGAGGCTTCGGCTGCAGCGGCGACTGCCTGGTCCCATTCTTCATTGCTGTAGGTGCCGCGGCCGACCCACATCAGAGCGACAAGTTCGTTGCGCTCTTCCTCGTTCATACGATCGATGGCTGCAACAAAGGCCTGGTAGGTGGCATCCTGCGCGTGGTCTTCCATAATGCCCTCATCGGCAATCTGGGTGATGTCATCGTTTGTCAGAAGGGTGGCGCCGTCTCCGGATTCAGCCAGTTCCTCCTCTATTATTTCGGGAGCGTCCTGTTGAACCTCGCGGGCCAGGGAAATGATGTAATTGATTGTATCGATGTTCAGTGCAGCCATGTTCTACCTCCTTCGAAAAGAATATCACTTTCCCGAAGGTGCGCCAAGACTTCTTCGCCTTCATTGATCCAGGTCATCGGGATGTATCATGGGAAAAAGACCGGTTCCCGGTCCGGAGTCCATTGGGCATATTTATTCATGACACTCTGGAAGAGGCTGCTGTGCAGATGATGATCGAGCCATCTCTTGAGCGCTTCATAAGAGCTTTCGTCAAACCAGGTTTTGTCCACAAAGGCAAACTGTCGGATGAAGGGAAAGACAGCGATATCTGCCGCCGTCTGCCGATCGCCCAACAGAAATTCCTTGTCCGTCAGTTGCCGGTTCAGTCTGCCCAGGAAAACTTCTCCGCGGCTCCGATAGACTGTTTTTGGTTCTTCCGGATGACGGCTTGAATATTTATATTTGTCCAGGGCGTCCTTGAAGGGACCATCATTTTCCCTGACAAGTTCCCCGGTCTTGTCAAGGCCGGCCTGCCAATTGTCGGGATCGTTCCGTGACAGGGCCCACTTCAGAATATCAAAGCTTTCTTCCAGGATGGTCCCGTTGGGTAACTGCAGCACGGGAACCGTAGCCTTGGGGGACAGGGCCAACAATTCCCGTGGTTTGTCCTGCAGGACCACTTCGCGCAGTTCACAGGTGATTCCGGCGTAGGCAAGGGCCAGGCGCGCTCTCATGGCATAGGGGCAGCGTCGGAAGCTATAGAGGACGGGATAGGTCATCCCTCCCATGTAACCAATGACGACAACTGTTGCAAGGGCCTGTATTTTTGTGAAGTTCTGACGACGCATGCTGGAAAACTTTCCACAAAAGAGGTAGACTTTTTTCAATCATGCTAATCAAGGGGAAGGAAATGAGTGAAAAAACGAGTACGGGACTAGAGGAAAATGTTGCCAGTCTGCTGTGCTATCTTCTGTTCTGGATTTCCGGTCTGGCCTTTTTCCTGATCGAGAAGGAAAACGCCACCATCAAATTTCACGCCATGCAGTCGATGGTTTTGTTCGGCGGGTTGCATCTGGCCGGTTTTGTTCTGGTCGTGACACTTGTGGGGGCCGTTCTGGTGCCACTGCTGTATGTGATCGGCGTTGTGCTCTGGATCATTCTGATGATCAAGGCATACCAGGGAGAAAAATACAAGTTGCCGGTGATTGGCGACCTGGCCGAGAAATGGGCGCAGGATGTAAAAATCTGAACAACGGTGGTTATTGTTTCAGGGGTGACCTGGTCATCCAGTAGTGGGGGATGTTGGCGTCCAGGAATTCCTCCCCGTAAGCGGTAAAGCCCAGTTTCTCGTAAAAGCCTGTCACCTGTGTCTGGGCGGCAAGCAGTATTTCCCTGGTTCCCTGTCGGGCGGAAATATCCTGGATTATTTTCTCCATAATGATCCGGCCGAGCCCCAGCTCCCTGAACTCTTTCAACACAGCGACACGCTCAACCTTGCCCTTTCCCGCTTCGGGGTAGCGGACCCTTGCCGTGGCGGCGGGGGTGCCGCTCACGGTGACGATATAATGATCCGCAGTATCATCCCGGCCGTCCATTTCCTCTTCCTCGGAAACATCCTGTTCTTCGATAAACACCTTGCGGCGGATCATGAAACAGTCCCCGAGGCTGCTGTCGGGGGGCAGTTTTCTGACGTCTATTTGTCCAGCTTTTTTAGTCATGGCCGCATGCTGCCACATGTGTGGATGTTTGCAAATAAAAAAGGGGCCGCAGCGTAGGGAACTGCGGCCCGCCTCTTCACAACACCACGGGTAGGAGGAATAAATGTTGTCTTTTCCTTCTACAGACCTGCTCCTGAACCGCGGCTGAACAGCCCTGTTCATAGCGGGTTAATCTGCCCTTGGGCAAGCTTGGGTCTGATAGCTGGAGGCACTGAAAACAAGACAGATAAGTTTTTAGCTATTTTTAAGGGATCGGATATTTTTGTTGGCTACAATTTCTGTTCACATTAGGGGAAAGAAATTTCTCTCATGACGGGAAGAAGGCAGAAAGTCTATGCTTTCCCGCTGGAGCAGAAGTGACAGACAACCGGATTCGCAATGGTTTCAAAATGTCGCTTTTCGGAGCCTTTATTACTCTTTGGAGTGCTGAGGCGATGGCGACGGCAAACCTGAAAGGCAGTGTAAGTCTTCCGGCGGAAGACGTGCTGATCAGCGAGAATAAACCATACACGGGACAATTCGATCTCAGGGATCAGTGGGGAGACAACCCCCGGCTGACCTTGACCCGGGTTGTGGTGACTTTCCACTTCCGGGACAATGATCAATGGCAGATGAAGGAACGAAGGGGCCGGCCGCAAAAAGACGGACGGCCCCGCCGGACCATGACCCGCAGCATCGTCGGTACCGAAGGTCCGGCGCTTGAGCAGCATTATATCCAGGAAGTCTATAATCTATATTCAAACCCGCCAGAGGTGGCCCGCCTTCAGATCGGGGCGGACCGGTATTATGCCGCCACCAGTCACCGTCGGCTCGAGAAAGTCCACGATCGCGGCGAGAGCCGAAGCTTCCTCGGACTGAAACAGGATGCCGAGAGTGCGGGCAAACTGGCAGCCTATTCCCTGACAAAGCGTACACTGGTGGAACGCTGGGACGGCTATTCCGATGAATTCACTATTCACAGCAAGAATCTTAGTCTGGAGGCCCTGCGGGATCTTGCAGAAGACGGTATTCTTCCCTTCACCCTTGACGGGGAGGGGGATTACCATTTTGCAGGGGCTACACTTGACTATGAAGGTTATGCTCTCCCCGGGTTCAAGCTCGCGGGAGGGGAGGAAGATAAACAAAAACCGGAGGTACCTATGGATGTTTCCCTCGGCCTTGTTGGCCTTATTAGCGGCGGTGGCCTGATTCTGGTGCGTCGCCAGAGAAAACAACAGGAAGTACAGGACAGGGAAGAAGCCCGCCGGCGTTACGGGGAACGCAGGCAGGCCGGACTGGAACAGACTTCGCCGGACAGGGACTATACCCGGGCGGAGCTGGAACAAATGGCCCTTGCCGCCGCGGCGGAAGTGACCGGTCAGACGTCTGATATGACCTGATTGAACTGCCGGACGGCCTCTTTCGGGCCGTCCGGATGGTTCCAGACCCCGCCGGAGACGGCGATGAAGTCTGCACCGGCCTGAATCAGTTCCCGGCAGTTATCCACCGTAATGCCGCCGATGGCGACGCAGGGCACCTCAAAAAGCTCTGCCCACCAGCCCAGGATTTCCTTGTCGGCCACATGGCTGACATCCTTGGTGTCCGTGGGGAAAAAGGCGCCAAAAGCCACATAGTCTGCGCCGGCCTCGCCGGCCGTCATGGCCAGATGGCGGCTGTTATGGCAGGTCACACCGACGATGCTGTCAGGGCCGACAATCTCCCGTGCTTCCTGGTAGGGCATATCGTTCTGTCCGATATGTACGCCGTCCGCTTTCAGTCGTGCGGCAACCTTTGGGTGATCATTAATCAGAAAGGCCACATCATGCTTGTGGCAGATCGGCATCAGGGCTTTTGCGGCCCGCTCGATTTCCACATCGGGTACGCTCTTCAGACGCAACTGAAAACTGGCCACATCTCCGCCTTCCAGTGCATTTCTGAGCTGCTCGGCGAAGTTTTCCACATTGATACGTGGCGGGGAAATCAGATAAAGACGTGTTTCTGCCATGGTTCCTGTCCTGACTGTTTCCCCTATAGATATCCGAAACCTCCGGCGGGTCAAAGAAAAAGCTGACTGCGGACAGTCTTTGCAGGCGCAGCCTGCTTATTCGGGCCGGGGTTCTGTGATTTGTCCCCTGCCGTAGGGTGGCTCCAGACGGCTTTTCATAAAGTCAGCGATCAGTCGGAAATAGCCCTCGGTAAAACGGGTCCAGATGCGGGATCCGTCCTCCCTTAGCGTAAAATCAAGCATGCCATGGTCCGTTTTGGGGAACAGCGCAGTGGTCAGGGGCAGGCCTTCCTTCCTCAAGAGTTCCAGCCGGTCCCGCGTCACGGACCCCGGCGCGACAATATCATCTCCGGCAATTACCCACAATTGTGGCACGCTGAGGCTGCGGATCACATCGACGGCATTATGACGCCAGGGGACGCCGGAATCCTCGAAATCGCCGGCTATGCCCTTTCTCAGGTCATGTTCACTGGCCGCAAGCACCATGCCGGTAAACTCACCTTCGATTTTCCCGAGCCAGTTTGTGTTTGCGTATTTTTTCCGGACCCGGGTCAAGTCTTCAAAGCCTTTCGTGAAATGACTGGCAATGATTTCCCCTGTCGCAGCAGTGACGTCCCGCGCCAGGTCAATGACATCTTCCCCATAGCCCATGCGCCTGAGCTCGTCATACACCTGTTCGGCATCTTCTTCGACCGGGGACAACAGCAGACCGAAACCGATGACAATAAAATCCGCATTTGTGGTCTTCGCGGCAAGGGGCGCAACCCAGCCGCCCTGACTGCCACCGTAATAACCAAAGCGGTTATAGCGTCCTGATGCCATCCTTTTTGCGGCTTCTGCAGCTGCGGCGGCGTCACCGGCCAGAGCAATCAGATCCTGACTATAATGTCCGCCGGATTGTCCGGTGCCGCGCTTGTCATAAACGAAAACAGAGATGCCCTGAGCAGCAAGGATATATGGATAGGGGGAATAGCCCACGGTCGGTGTGCTTTCCGAGCCGTGGACAAAAACCACCAGCGGTTTATCCGAGCCTGCCCCGCCGGCGGCGTCAACCAGTTTGCCGACAAGGTCCAGGCCACTGCTCCGGAAAGAAATATCCTGTTCTTTCAGTTCAATGCTTTCGAAGGCTTTGCCGCTCCGGTTTAAAAGCCTGTCTTCGTTGCAGCTGACCTCTGCGCCGGGTTTGCCCAAGATGCCGCGCCGGCCGTCTACAAACAGATAGCGGACAATATTCTCTTTCATGTCGCTTGCGCGCTGGTAAAGAACGACTTTTTCCTGATTATGGCCGTAAAGAGCGTTTTTACAGGCGGCCTGAACTGTGGGGGTGAACAGAAAAACTGCCAGCGCCACTACCGATATTATTTTTTTTATACGCATCTATTTTTCCCTTGGCTTGGAAATCGTGCCAGGCCTGTCCGAAGGGTGGGGGCGTTTAAGGCGCTTTTCCACTTCCAGAAGGCCGGACATCAGATCAATCCCGGTCTGCTTGAATATTTCATCCAGGGCAGTGGCGATTAGTTTGCTGACCTGGACAATTTTTTCCGCGTCTTTTTTCCCTTTTTCAGTAAGCCTGAGCAGGTTGCGCCGGGCATCGTCCGGATCGCGATATCGTTCCACAAGCCCCAGCTTTTCAAGGGGGGTAACTCTGGAAGCAACAAGCTGATGCTGCTGAACATAGTCGCGGGCAATCTCGGTCAGACTTTTCGCACCATGCTCATAAAGATAGATCATGATCGAGGCCGATCGTGTCGGCGTCTGGATATGGTTCAGCTCGAACAGATGCTTGCTTTGGTCCATGATGCTTTCATTGACCCTGTCGGCCATATGGGCCGTGAATGCCGAGGCATAGGACAGTTTGTAAAAGAAGGGTTCCGGGTCCACCTTGTGGCCTCCTGTAGTAAATATAAAATATATTGCGCAAATTTTTGCATAAATGTTGCTGCTCGTCAATGCGGTACCTTGACAACGTTAAGTGAGGGGCTGGTCCTTCAGTTGCGTTGGTGAACAGAAAAATCCCTTGGCAGTCCAGGACTGCCAAGGGGGAGAGATGACCAGAAGCTATAAATAACTTTCGAAAGCTGTTGGGTTAACGCCGGAACGGCCAGAAATTGAAATAGTCGCAGAAGGCCACTATCAGTGGGAAAGTGATGGCCAGCAGCGCATCGGCAATCCACAGGTCAAGGGTATAAGCTGGCGGTCCCGACAGCATGTCGCCGCTCAGCATCGGTGCTGCAGCCATATAGACCTGCTTGCAGGCAAAGGTCAGGACAATGGCGACCGCGAGCGACAGGACACCTTTGAGTGGCTGCGCCTTGCCTGCAAACAGACTGTGTTCCAACAAGACATTGATGACAAAGACCGCAAAAATGAAGCTGATCGGTACGGTGACCATATAAACCACCTGGTCCATGCCCAGCATCTGGGTTGAGATATATTTGACCGCCCCGGCAATAAGCAGGACATAGATACTGCCCAGGATGCCATGAAGTAAGGGATTTCCTGACGGGTTCAGCTCTGTCACCGGCCAAAAGTCAAACAGGGTGCACATCATGATGGCAGCGACTGTGGTGACGGCAAAGGTCAGCACATCCCAGGCCATGAAAGCGCCGCCCGGGTCCTGAGCCGCGATATAGACCGGTGAGCCAGCCAGGAAGGAGAAATTAAACAGGCTGACAAACAGCGCCCAGGCAATCACATAGGCGGCGATCAGTCCGACAATGCCCGCTATCATAGGGTTTTTGCAGAATCTGTTGAAGGGATAAAGACGCCACAGGGCCATGATCCAGAAGGTACAGACCACGCTGAAAATAATATACATGATCAGGGGCGGGGTGGGCGGTGTATGGCCCTTGCCGATCACGATAATGGACAGTATCGCCACGATGGCGCCGATACCCATGGTCAGGGCAAGGAAAACAAGTCCCTTGAGCGGCTGTGCCAGCCGGCTGGCAAATTTGGGCAAGTCTGTATGCCAGGCCAGCGCCATCAGCATCTGTGCGGGCACACAGCACATGAACAAAAAAGCCACCCAGGTGGCAAAGTTGCTGCCGCTGAATTTGATGACGGCAAAAGAAATAACAATCAGGAAAATGGTGGCGACGATGCCCAGCAAAGGCTGTCGCAGGCCGCTTGTTGCGGTCATGACGTCTGAAGACATGAAAACTTCCCTTTTTTATCTTTGTTTAGCGCAGATACATTATTTTTTATAATGACTCTAAGTATAGATAAAATTGCCGGCAATGCAAACATTTGCACCAGCCCGGGACATGTCAACGGCATGAGGATCGGAGGGGCGGGGCAGATTTCGGCAAAAGGTTCGCCTTCGGCTCTCTCGAAGTCCCTGAAATAACCGTCGTCCGGATGAGGGGCAAATCAAGCGCCTTTATCAGTGCTTTCAGTATCGTCGTCATTCTTGGGGCTGTGTTTTGTGCGCACATCCCCGCTTGACCCGTTTTGCCTGATTTTGTCCACCTGTTCCTTCAGGCGGCCAAGCTCCAGCTGTGGCAGGCTCTCGTTATGTTTCACCAGATACAGCCAGAGCGGTGTGAACAACAGGCTGAGGGTAATCACCGCCACCACATACTTGTAGCTGTCATAATCAATGGTGCCCGCACCGAGCCCCATGGCGGCGAGGATAAAGGAGAACTCCCCCACCTGGGCCAGCACCGCGCCGGTGGTATAGGCTTCCTGTTTTTCCATGCCCTGCCAGCGCAGGATCGCCACATTGGCGACGGTTTTCAGGCACATGGTCAGGAACAGAACGGTAAGGGCGGCGAACAGGTGATCCCACAGGAACTGCAGGTCGATCAGCAGGCCGATGGACAGGAAAAACACCATGATCATCACATCAAAGATGGGCCGGGTGTGTTCCTCAAGCTCGTGCCGGTTCATGGTATGGCCCAGCACGATCCCGGCAAGGAAGGCGCCGTAGGCGGCGGACAGGCCGAAGAAGCCGGAGACGGCGGCGGCGGTAAAGCAGAAGGCCAGTGCGGTGATTGCCGCCTGTCCCTGCATGGCCTCGCCCTTGATGCGTTCAAAACGGGCCCAGATGCCGAGGAATATCCTGGGTTTTTGTGTCAGCACATACATCAGCCCGCCCATAAGCACCACGGCGATGGCCAGCCGCGCCATGCCCATATAGTTGAAGCCTTCGGCCGTATGCATGGCGCCGATAATCAGGATCATGGGGATCACGGCCAGATCCTGGGCAATCAGGATACCAAGGCTGGAATGGCCGATGGTCGTGTCTTTCAGCTTCATATCCTCAAGAATCTTGAGCGCCACGGCGGTGGAGCTCAGGGATACCGCAAAGCCCATCAGTATCGATCGGTTGAGCGGCCAGTCAAACAGCCAGCCGAGAATGAACATAATGACCAGGCCCAGGATAATCTGCGCCGCACAGGTGATGAGCGAGATTTTTGAAACCGATCTGAAATTATGCAGGTCAAGCTCCATCCCGGCGACAAACAGCAAGAGCAGGATGCCGAGCTCCGCCAGCAGGGAGATTTCCTCACGCCCTTCCACAAGGCCCAGCACGGAAGGGCCGAGCACCAGCCCGACGATGATATAGCCGATCATCACCGGCTGTTTCAGTTTCTTGAACACGGCCCCGCCGACAAAGGCGGCTGCAAGGACGCTGGCGAGGTAGGTCAGGGCGTGATAATGTTCTTCCATTGAGGGCTTTGATCCTGTGGCTTGTTTCCGTGAGCCTACCGAAAAAAAAGGCCAAGGGACAGGGGGAAAGTTAACTGTCTCGTGGATGGTTGAAACTACTGCGGTCTATCCCTTCAAATCTTCTTGTATGGCCGCAGTTTTAGTATATACGAGATTTTATTATCAACTGCTGTTTTAGGGCTTTTCCGCCATGAGCAATATTATTAAACGCCAGAAACTTTTTATCCGCACAGCCACTCTGGAAGATGTGCCGGGCCTTGCCGCCCTCAACCGCAAGGTTTATGGCGATTTCAGCTTTACGGAAAAAATGATCGCCAGCCATATCAAGAAGTTTCCCGAGGGGCAGATCATCGCCATCTATGAGGGCCGTATCGTCGGTCATGCCGCCACCTTCATTATTGACGAGAAAACGGCCCTCCGCCCCCATAGCTGGAAACAGATCACCGGCAAGGGGTATGCCACCCATCATGACCCGGAAGGCGATTACCTTTATGGCATGGAGGTCTGTGTCGATCCGGACATGCGGCGTCTCAGGATTGGGCAGCGGCTCTATAACATGCGCAAGAAGCTCTGCGTTCAGCTCGGCCTCAAGGGGATTGTGTTCGGCGGCCGCATGCCCGGTTACGCCCGTTATGCCCGTAAGGGCATGACCCCTGAGGAATATCTGGAGCAGGTCAGGGAAAAGAAAATTCGCGATACAGTCATTGGCTTTCAGCTCCGCAATGAATTCGAGCCCATCGGCATCCTTAAAAACTATCTGGTGGGGGACAAGGAAAGCGCCGACTTTGCCGTGCATATGGTCTGGCATAATGCGCTGTATGTGGAGGATACGCCCAAGAAGCAGCGCCGCCACCGGCCGGGCGTGGTCCGCGTGGCCAGTGTGCAGTTCGAGGCCCGCAAGGTAAAATCCTTCGAGGACTTCATGAACCAGATTGAATATTTTGTTGATATTGCCTCCGACTACCGGGGTGATTTCGTGGTTTTCCCCGAACTTTACACCCAGGCGCTGCTGTCGGCGGAGGACAACCGCCTCACGCCGCAGGAATCCGCGCTCAGGCTCACCTCCTATACGGAAGACTATGTGAAGGCCATGAACCAGATGGCCATCAGCTATAACATCAACATCATCGGCGGCACCCATCCGACCATGGTGGGCGACGAATTGATGAATATCTCCTATGTCTTCCTGCGCGGCGGGGAGGTCCATCAGCAGGCCAAGATTCATTGCACCCCCAACGAGGACTATTGGTGGAACATGAAGGGCGGCGACGAACTGAATGTGATCCAGACCGACTGCGGCCCCATCGGCGTGCTGATCTGCTATGATGCGGAATTTCCGGAACTGGCCCGTCATCTCGCCGACCAGGGGGCGCTAATTCTTTTTGTGCCCTTCTGCACCGACGAGCGGCAGGGATATCTGCGGGTCCGTTACTGTGCCCAGGCCCGGGCGGTGGAAAACCAGCTGTATGTGGCAACATCAGGCATGGTCGGCAACCTGCCGGATGTGGAAAATATGGATATCCATTATGCCGCCAGCCATATTCTCACCCCCTGCGATTTCCCGTTCGCCCGGGACGGCATCGCGGCGGAGGCGGAAAGCAACGCCGAAACCATCATCTTTGCCGATTTGAACCTGGACGACCTTCTGATTGCCCGCAAGTCCGGCACGGTGCGCAACTTCAAGGACCGCCGCTTTGACCTGTATGAGGTGAACTGGTTGAAGTAGGGGGCTGTCGCCAGCACCCAGTTTTATTCTATAGCGGCGGGCTCGTCTTCCTGGTAACGCAAGTTTGGCCAGTCAGCGAAAGCAAAGACCCAGATCATGATAAAATTGACGATCGGCACGAAGGTAATTAATACCCACCATCCAGAATAACCAGCCTTATGAATAACTCGAATGGATGCCCAGATAGAATAGATGAAGAAAATTACGAGCAGTATCTGCCAAATAGATAATCCCATTTTAACTCTCCACTTTTTGCGTGGTATTTGGCCAATCTGAATGGGCAAGTATGATCAATAAAATCAGATACCCGAGGCCGGGAATTAAAATCAGCAGGGAAAGTGCAGGCGAGAATCCTGCTTTGCCGCAAATTTTCCATGCTGGTATCAACAACAAAACGGCGATAAGGTTAATTTCTAGAAATACGTCCACGGATTTTCCCCATGACTTAATTTCGGATTGCTTCAAAAGGGTAATGTTTTCCCGAACGTAAGACAATTATAAAAAACCGGGCCCGCATGAAGCGAGCCCGGTCGTCCCTCAGACATTTCAGAAATAAGCCTGGTCTTTATATGCTTGGGTCTCCCGGCAGGCTTATTTCTTGCCTAAATGTTTATTCCTGGCCTTTGTAGATGGCGATGATCTTGTTCAGCATCTCGATCGCTTCCTCGCGCGGACGCTGGAAGGTGTTGCGGCCGATAATGGAACCGTTACCGCCGCCGTCGCGGATGGCGCGGGCGTCGTCATAGATGCTGTTGGCGCCTTTCTTGGCACCACCGGAGAAGACCACAATGCGGCGGCCGTTAAAGGACGAGCGCATCACTTCGGCCACACGGGCCGCCTGTGTGGACAGGTCGATCTTGGCGTCTTCGAAGGCTTTCTTGGCTTCCGGTTGTTCCAGGTGATCGGAGGGCAGCTTCACCTTGATGATATGGGCGCCCAGTTCGGCGGCCAGGTGAGCGGCATAGGCGCCCACGTCCATGGCGGTCTCGCCGTCTTTGGAAAGGTCGCCGCCGCGCGGATAGGACCACAGAACGACGGCCAGGCCGGCAGCTTTGGCTTCTTCGGAAATTTCACGGAACTCTTCCATCAGTTCGAGGGCGAATTCGGACCCCGGATACATGGTGAAACCGACGGCGGAACAGCCCAGGCGCAGGGCGTCATTGACGCTGGCGTTCACAGACTGGTCTTTGGTGGTGGCCCAGCTGTTGGAGCTGTTGATTTTCAGGATCGTCGGGATCTGGCCGGCAAAGGTGTCGGCTCCCGCTTCCAGCATACCCAGCGTGGAAGCATAGGCATTGAGGCCGGCATCGATGGCAAGCTGGTAATGGTAATGCGGATCGTAAGCCGGGGCGTTCGGCGCGAAGCTTCTCGCCGGCCCGTGTTCGAAACCCTGGTCAACCGGCAGGATGATCATCTTGCCGGTACCGCCGAGCTTGCCCTGCATCAGGATGCGGGCCAGATTGGTTTTTGTGCCGGGATTGTCGCTTTCATAATAGGAGAGGATCTGCTTTACCTTGCGTGTCATTCTCATGTCATTTACCTCGTTATCTCTATCTGTGTATTTTGTATATTCTATTGTTTTATAATGAAAATCCCGGACCTTTTCGGACCGGGACCTTGACTAAAACTATACTTCGAGCACCTTTACGCCCGGCAGTTCCTTGCCTTCCATCCATTCGAGGAAGGCGCCGCCGGCGGTGGAAATATGGGTGAACTTTTCGGCCACACCAGCGTGATTAAGCGCTGCAACGGTGTCACCGCCGCCGGCCACGCTGAGAAGGGAACCTTCATCAGTGAGCTCTGCCGCCGCTTTTGCCAAGGCGACCGTGGCTTTGTCAAACGGCTCGATCTCGAAGGCACCCATGGGGCCGTTCCAGATCAGGGTCTTGCATCCATGCAGGGCGGCGGAAAGGTCTGCGACAGAAGCCGCGCCCACATCCAGGATCATGTCGTCCGCGGCCACCTGGTCAAGCGCCACTGTACGGTTTTCCGCGTTGGCGGCAAATTCCTTGGCCACCACCACATCTGTCGGCAGGTGCAGGGTACAACCGGCTTTCTCGGCACGTCCAAGAATATCCCGGGCGGTATCGGCCAGGTCATGCTCGCACAGCGACTTGCCCACATCCACGCCTTGCGCGGCAAGGAAGGTATTGGCCATGCCGCCGCCGATAATCAGGTGATCGACCTTTTCCACCAGATGGGTCAGGACATCAAGCTTGGTGGAGACTTTGGCCCCGCCGACCACGGCAGCAACCGGGTGTTTCGGGGTGCCAAGGGCATTTTCCAGCGCCACAAGTTCCGCTTCCAGTGCCAGGCCCGCCGCGCTCGGCAGCAGGTGGGCGATGCCCTCGGTGGAGGCATGGGCCCGGTGGCAGCAGGAAAAGGCGTCATTCACATAGGCATCGCCATTGGCGGCCAGCAGTTTGGTGAACTCCGGATCGTTCTTTTCCTCGCCGGGATAGAAACGCACGTTCTCCAGCAACAGTACGGAACCGTTTTCCATGGCGTCAATGGTTTCCGTCACATCGTCACCAATACAGTCATTGATGAAGGCCACCGGCAGCCGGGTGATATTGGCCAGCGGCTGGCCGAGGGCTTCCAGTGACATGTCCGGGACGACCTGGCCCTTGGGGCGGCCGAAATGGGACATGACAATGACTTTGGCTCCCTTTGCCGCCAGCGCCTTGATGGTCGGCGTGACGGAGCGGATGCGGGTGTCATCACTGACTTCACCGTCCTGCATAGGGACATTGAGGTCGGCACGAACCAGGACGCGCTTGCCGTCAAGCGCGCCCAGGCTTTCGATGTTTTTAAACGTCGCCATCAGGCTCCCCCGGTTCGGGTTAGAGGGATGCCATGATTTTGGCAGTGTCGGACATACGGTTGGAGAAGCCCCACTCGTTGTCGTACCAGCTCAGCACACGGACCAGCGTGCCGTCCATGACTTTGGTCTGGCTTGAATCAAAGCTGGAGCTGTGCGGGTCATGGTTGAAATCGATGGAAACGGTTGGCTCATCGATATAGGCCAGAACACCTTTCAGGCGGCCGTTGGCGGCTTCCTGGATGGCGGCGTTGATTTCGTCAGCGCTTGTGGATTTCCTGGCCACGAATTTCAGGTCGATCATGGACACGTTCGGTGTCGGAACGCGGATTGCTGAACCGTCCAGCTTCCCGGCCAGTTCCGGCAGAACCAGGCCAACGGCCTTGGCCGCACCGGTGGAGGTCGGGATCATGCTGAGCGCAGCAGCACGGGCGCGGCGCGGGTCGGAATGCAGGGTGTCGAGCACCGGCTGGTCGCCTGTGTAGGCATGCACGGTGGTCATATAGCCTTTTTCGATACCGACAGTGTCGTTCAGCACCTGGGCCACCGGGGCCAGGCAGTTGGTGGTGCAGGAGGCGTTGGACACGATGGTGTGGCCTGCTTCCAGCTTGTCGTGGTTTACACCGTAAACGACAGTCTGGTCGACTTCGGTGCCCGGTGCGGAAATCAGCACTTTCTTGGCGCCGGCGTCCAGATGCGCCTTGGCTTTGTCGCGGTGGGTGAAGATACCTGTGCACTCGTAAACAATGTCAACGCCCAGGTCGCCCCAGGGCAGATCGGCCGGGTTACGCTCTGCGGCCACCTTGATGTCGTTGCGGCCCAGGTTGATGACATCGCCGTTTACCGTTACCTCATGCGGAAAGGGTCCGTGGACGGAGTCACGTTTCAGCAGATAGGCGTTCATATCCACAGGACCAAGATCGTTGATGCCGACGACCTCGATGTCGGTGCGACCGGATTCGTAGATGGCCCGGAGGGCAAGACGGCCGATACGACCGAAACCGTTGATTGCTACACGAGTAGTCATGAGGGTAATCTCCGTTTGTTAGACAGTTAAACCTTGTTTTTGACGGTCTTGACGACGTTGTCCACCGTCAGGCCGAAATAGTTGAACAGATCACCGGCCGGGGCAGAGGCGCCGAAACGGTCGATGCCGATGACGGTGCCGTCGCGGCCGACAAAACGCTCCCAGCCCTGGGTGGCGCCGGCTTCGATGGCGACATTGACCGGGGTGGCCCCCAGTACATTGGCCCGGTAAGCCTCGTCCTGCTCGTTAAAGCGCTCCCAGCTCGGCAGGGAAACCACGCGGGTCGGAATGCCGGAAGCCTGCAGTTCTTCGTGGGCCTTGACGGCCAGTTCCACCTCGGAACCTGTGGCAAACAGGGTGGCTTTGGCCTCTCCGTCAGCTTCTTTCAGGATATATCCGCCTTTGGCAGACAGGTTCTCGTCCGTATGGTCGAGCCTCAGCTGCTCCAGATTCTGACGGGTCAGCACCAGTACGCTGGGCCGTTCCTTGTCTTCCAGGGCGGCAAGCCAGCATTCGGCAGTTTCCACCACATCGGCGGGACGGTACACCGCCACGCCGGGCATGGCGCGCAATGACGCCACATGCTCGATCGGCTGGTGGGTCGGACCGTCTTCGCCAAGGCCGATGCTGTCATGGGTCATCACATAGACCACACGCTGTTTCATCAGGGCGGAAAGACGGATCGCCGGACGGCAGTAATCGGTAAAGACCAGGAAGGTGCCGCCATAAGGCATATATTCACCATGCAGGGCGAGGCCGTTCATGGCCGCGGCCATGCCGAACTCCCGCACTCCGTAATACATGTAACGGCCCGAGAAGTCGTCACGGGTTACCGGGGTCATGTCAGCGGTTTTGGTATTGTTGGAGCCGGTCAGGTCCGCGGAACCGCCAATGGTTTCGGTCATGATCGGGTTGATCACACCAAGCGCCATTTCGGAGGCCTTGCGGGTGGCCACTTTTTTTGGCTCGGCCGCCAGCTGCTTTTTATAGTCGTTGATGGCGTCTTTCAGGCCGGCCGGAAGCTCTTTGTTCAGCCGGCGCTCGAAATCGGCGCGGATATTGGCGTCCAGCCCGTCCCAGGCGGCTTTCCAGTCGGAGGCGGCCTGTTTGCTGCGTTCGCCGGCTTCGCGCCAGGCGCTCATGATATTGTCCGGGACCTCGAACGGGGCATGGGGCCAGCTCAGGAATTTCCGGGCGGCGGCAATTTCCTCGTCCCCGAGCGGCGCACCGTGGGTGGAGGAGGTGCCCTGTTTGTTGGGGGCGCCATAACCGATCGTGGTGCGACAGGCGATCAGGGTCGGCTTGTCGGCCTGCTGCGCTTCCTCGATGGCGGCGGAAATCTCGTCCGGATCATGGCCGTCGATGGCAATGGTATGCCAGTTATGGGCCTGGAAGCGGGCGATCTGGTCGTCGCTGGTGGTGATATTGGTGTCGCCGTCGATGCTGATGCTGTTGTCGTCCCACAGCACGATCAGCTTGCTGAGGCCCAGGTGACCGGCCATGGAGATGGCCTCGTGGCTCACACCTTCCATCAGGCAGCCGTCACCGGCCAGCACATAAGTGTAATGATCGATAACATCACCGCAACGGGCGGCGCTCAAGCGTTCGGCGAGCGCCATGCCGACGGCGGTGGCCAGACCCTGGCCCAGCGGGCCGGTGGTCATTTCAACACCGGGCAGTTCCTCATATTCCGGATGTCCGGCACAGGGGCTGTGCAACTGGCGGAAATTCTTGATGTCATCCAGGGTCGGATTTTCATAGCCTGTCAGATAGAGCAGGGAATAGAGCAACATGGAGCCGTGACCTGCGGACAATACAAAACGGTCGCGGTTCGGCCAGTCGGGCCATTTGGGATCATATTTCAGATATTTCGTGAAAAGAACGGTGGCCACGTCTGCCATGCCCATGGGCATGCCCGGGTGACCAGAATTTGCAGCCTGTACGGCATCCATGCTGAGGGCACGGATCGTGTTGGCCATATCGCCATGTGTTGCAGTCATATTCCTCTTGCCGGTCTACTCTAGGTATTTAAAGAAATAAAGCACTCTGTCTTCGGTCGCGGGCACAATGAACAAAACAGGTCCCCCCGTCAATATACTTCTGCACCGATTTGGGGAATCTTGTGGTTAACAGGCCCTTTTTTGATGATTTGGGGGTGATTTTGATGAAAAAATGCCCCGGAAATCGTTTTAAGTGGATTTTCATATGGAAATGAGTCTAGGCTTGGAGAATAAATTCAAGGTCCCGGGAGGAGACCGTTAGGGGTACAAGGAAATGCCATTTAAGGAAGACCAGTCAAACGCTGAAAAACTGAGAATCGAGCTGGACGAGGCGCTGACCCGCCTCGAGCGCGCAGCCCTTGATGTTCGGGCCCGCAGCGTGCGCGAAGGCGGCGAGGCCGGGGGTGAAGTGGAAGACCGGATGAGCCGGCTGGAAGCGGAAAACCGTCAGCTTCGGGACGCTGTTTCCAAGCTGAAACAGCAGTATGAAATTCTGGAAATGGAGCATCAGGAGCTTCAGGACCGGGCCGAATCGGCAGACCGTGAACTGGATGACACCCTCCGTCAGCTTGATGAGCTGATCGAGGCGGAAACCATTCACTAGAATCGCATTGAAATCGCATACGCGCGGGAGCATTTTAAATGGCGGAAACCATCGTCACCTTCAATAATAAATCCTATCATCTGGCCTGCCGCAACGGCGAGGAAGAGCGCCTGCGCAATCTGGCGGAATTTATCGATGCCAAGGCGGACCAGCTCAAATCCCAGATGGGCGCCATTACCGACAGCCGGCTGATGCTGATGACCGCTATTCTGCTGGCCGATGAGCTCGATGACCTGAAAAACGGCTCTCTCGACCTGGACAGCCCTGCCCTTTACGAGAAAACCCTGTCCCAGGCCGTGAAAAAGGTGGAAAACCTCGCCCGGACGCTCGAGGGGGTTTAGGGCTTTATATTGTCAGAAATAAAGTGACATTTATTCAAAGTTGATCAAATCAACTAATTGCATTTCTTGATAGAGGTCGGGAATCTTTGCAGGTCTAATTCTGAATTGGCTACGTTTTTTTGATTTCTGGTCATTACGATCAATATTCTCGATCTTAATTCCTGGATCGTAATATATTGATTGGATGGCGACGGCATGTAGAAATTTATCAAAATCCGTTCCCATTCCTAGTGCGACATGGCTTCCATATCGATATTGAATAGTTTCAGATTTTCTTTTCTGTGATGGAATGTAAACTGCGTGAGCGTGTTTTTTATTCCATTTTTCTAACAAGCTGCCAAAGTCCCATGAAGCTGCATTGCAATTAGAATCTGAGCGAAGAGTGATACCACCTTCAATATTAACAATTTTGTGTGAATTGATATCATAGCCATCGAGGGAAAGGGTTAAAGCTGTTCTATTTTGCCTTTCTCCAAATTTATGTATACCTCCAAAATTATATCTATTTTCTCGGCCTTTAGTGTCGGGATACCCGAATTCTTTCACAAAATTGATCAGTCCGCTGGTTTTGTAGATACCCCCGGTAGGTTCCGGTGTCATAAGTGTAATTGCCCCTCCTGATAGAGGTTTATCCAGAGGGGCATTATGTTGTTTTAGTTCCCAGCCAAGGTAGTCAGGTTCGTTTTGACCATTTGGTGTAACACCAAGAATAGCTTCAATGGTATAGCCACCGCCGTTCAGTGCCTGATAAGGATGTGTAATACCATTATTGTCTAGTTTACAAGAGTTTATCCAGCCTATTTCGTGAATCTCTTTTAATTTCTCAAGAAGTTTGTGCTTCGATTCTAAGTTGGTTGGTTCTCTGTAGATTTCATTTAGGACATTGCATGTATCAAAAGTTCCCAGTTCTTGATTCGCAGGGTTTTCGAGGCCAATTACATGCGCAACTATGTGGCGGGCATGGGTAATACCGAGTAATAGAACTCGTCCTTCCTTTCTTGAATTTAGGTGGTCTCTTGGTGCGTACTCCGAGCCTTGAAGAAATCCCGACAAGCGTACTTCAGGGTACTTCGGGTAAAGAATAAGTTGAGAGCCGGGAGCTTCAAACAGTTTTCCTTCATCGTCCATCCAGAAAAAGTCTAGGTTGGCTTTGAAGCGGTCTCTTTTGCTATCTTTCCTGCTTTTATCGGTAACAACCGCACCGAATGGAAGGAGTTGCAAGATAGAATAATTTCCACCCAAGTATATCTGGTTCTTTGAATTATCATTTGGAGCAAGACGTTTATAAACAAGGGTATGTACCTGATTTTTTCTCATGAGGCCTATAATTTTTGATAGGCTTTTGATTTCAGGTAACTCCATTGTCATATTGTGCTTTCTCCCCAACTATTTCGAAAACTGAAGCACATGAATCTTTTGAGTGCAACCATAAAGAGGCTTTCTCTATAACTTCTTCAAGGGAAAGTCTTGTTTTTCCCTTCAGGGCGCATTCCCAGATATTCAGTACACGCCACCCCTGTTCCTGAAGTTGTTTGATGATTTTGCGGTCTCTGGCCTTGTTGCCTTCAATCTTTTCTTTCCAGAAATCCTGTCTGGTTTTAGGCCATTTGAACAGATGACAGTCATGTGCATGCCAAAAGCAGCCATGCACTAAGATAACAGCCTTGTATTTTGGGAAAACCAGGTCCGGTTTGCCAGGAAGGTCCTTGTCGTGCAGTCTGTAGCGGAAACCCTGTTTATGCAGGGCTCGACGCACCAGCATCTCGGGGCGGGTGTTTTTGCCCGTGATACCAGCCATCATCTGGCTACGTTTTTGCGGTGTTACGACATCGGTCACTGACGACTATTCTGCTGCAACCACTTCGGGGATCAATTCTTTTTCTTTTTGGTCAAGTATGTAGGGTCTCATGTATTTGGCAATTTCAGTGATTACCGGGACAACGACGGAATTGCCGAATTGCTTGTAAGCTCTTGTATCTGATACAGGAATAATCATCCGGGTATTCCTGTCCGGATCAAAACCCATGAGCCGGGCGCATTCTCGGGGTGTCAGGCGGCGCGGGTTCTTGCCTTCCTGCTTTATCAGGATTTCGCTGCCGTCCTTGTAATATCTGGCAGACAGGGTTCTTGCCTTGTCATTTGGACCGACCAGGCCATAACCAAATCCATTACCTGCTGCCTTGTGTTTTGCGGCATAGTCCTGAAGGTATTTCCAGAGCTTGTCGGTCAGGGTATATTTGTCATTGATCCGGCAGGAGGCGTTGGAACCCGGTGCGTTTTCCGGCAATGTATATTCTGCTTCTGCTTCTTCGCTTTCTTCATGCAGAATGCTGCCGATAACCGGCCCATTGTCCGGGGTTTTAAAATCCAGCTTGTCAAAATCAAAATCGCAGTCTTCACGAAAACCGGCAATGAAAATACGTTCTCTGTGCTGGGGGACATAGCCCTTGCCATCAATGACCCGGCAACTGATTTTATAGCCAAGCTCGTTTTCCAGGGCGCCAACAATCGTGGCGAACGTGTCGCCCTTGTTATGGCTTTTAAGGTTTTTTACATTTTCCAGTAGAAAGGCGGCGGGACGGTGATGTTTCAGAATGCGTAAAACATCAAAGAACAGTGTACCCTGGGCCTTGTCCATAAAACCATGTTCGCGTCCGAGAGACTTTTTCTTGGAAACGCCGGCAATTGAAAAAGGCTGACAAGGAAAACCGGCAAGCAGCACATCGTGTCTGGGGATATCAGCTGGATCAACCTTGGTAATATCACCGACAATTTTGTGGTCGTCATGAAAATTTGCCCGGTAGGTGCGCTGGGCATATTCATCCCATTCACTGGTGAATACACATTTGCCGCCTGAAGCTTCAAAGCCTTTGCGAATGCCGCCAATCCCTGCAAACAGATCAATGAAGGTGAAATCCGGATGAGGGTCCCGGAAGTCGCGTTTATATTCCAGTCTGTCTTTCAGGAGCTGGACAAAGGCTTTCTTTGGTTCCGATTCCCCGTTTTCCCAGCGATATACTGTTTTTGGCGTGACACCCAGAAGGTGGGCGGTATCCTCCACGGAAAGGGCGTTGAGCTCCCGAAGTTCCTTGAATTCGGCCACTTCCATGTTCTCCTCCTGTTTCATTTATCTGGGAATTATTTTGACATTTAGGGGAATTTATCACCCAGAGATTTGGGTGTCTATAGCTAATTGTTCTTTTTTTGTTCTTTTTGGAGTGGGAAAACTAGTAAAATAGGCGGTGTTTCCTACTTCCCCATTGCCCTTTTGTCCCATGATCCCTACATATAGGACGTGCGCGGGTACTGCCCTGTACGTGATTTTCTTTATTCCCTGGGGCTATAATCACTATCCGGGGAGCTGTCCCTGTGGAGACCGTGGTCTCTTTATACGGCGCCCACCTGTTTAACAGGTTCCGGAGGATTAAACATAAAATCACGGCAGCGATGGTCCCGTGCATATATATGTATATATATTTATGTTTATAAAAACCAAGGAAAACCGGGGGTTTTAGCGGTCCTGACCCGGAAAGAAATCTCCCGGAGGAAAATATGACGACCAAGAAAAAACTGCGCCAGGAGCTCGCCCAACACCGGCTTGAGCTGAAAGAAAAGACCGGAGAGGACGCCGCCCGCCGTGTGGCCTCAAAGCTGATTCTGCTGCCGGAACTGGAAGAGGCGGATATCGTTGCCGGCTATCATACGCTGGGCAGCGAGCTGGATTGCCTTGTGGTGCTGAAGGCCCTGCATGCGGCACATTTCCGTATCGCCCTGCCGGTGATTGTGGCCAAAGACCATGCGCTAAAATTCCGGGAATGGGACATGATTCATGCGCTGGAGGACGGCGGGCACGGGACAAAGCAGCCCGATGACAAATGTCACGAAGTGATGCCCGATGTGATGCTGGTGCCGCTTCTGGCTTTTGACGGGGCCGGACACCGGTTGGGCTACGGCGGCGGCTATTACGACCGCACCCTGCATGCCTACAGGAGCCGGAACGAGGATTTGCTGACCATCGGTCTTGCCTTCGAGGGCCAGAGGCGGGATGATGTCTTTGCCGATGTGCATGACCAGCCGCTGGACATGATCGTCACGGAAGAAGAGATTTACCGGTTCTGAGGAGCCGGAACAGAAAGGATAACTGTGCGGGTTTTATATCTGGGTGACATTGTGGGCCGGTCTGGCCGGGCCCTGGTGCTGGAAAAGCTGCCGGAACTGCGCGAGAAACTGAAACTGGACCTGGTGGTGGTAAACGGGGAAAATGCCGCTGCAGGCTTTGGAATCACCCGGAAAATCTGCGATCAGCTCCTTGAGGGCGGTGTGGATGTGATCACCACCGGCAACCATATCTGGGACCAGAAAGAGACGGTTCAGTTCATCAGCCAGGAAAAACGCCTGATCCGGCCGATCAATTTTCCCAAGGGCACGCCCGGCATCGGCGCCGGTATCTATGAGGCGGGCCGGGGGCGCACGGCGCTCATTATCAATGTCATGGGCCGCATTTTCATGGATCCGCTGGATGATCCCTTTGCCGCCGTGGAAGAAGAGCTTGGCCGCCACCGGCTTGGCCAGACGGTGAACTTCATTCTGGTGGATATTCACTGCGAGGCCACGTCGGAAAAGCAGGCCATGGGCCATTTCTGCGACGGAAGGGTCTCGTTCGTGGTCGGTTCCCACAGCCATGTGCCGACGGCGGACGCGCATATTCTGGAGGGCGGCACCGCCTATCAGACCGATGCGGGCATGTGCGGCGACTATAATTCGGTGATCGGTATGGAAAAAGAGGAGCCGTTACAACGCTTTACCCGCAAGATTGCCACCGGCCGCTTCAGCCCGGCCATGGGCGAGGGCACCTTGTGCGGGGTTTTCGTGGAGACGGACGATCGCAGCGGCCTTGCCAAACGGATCGAGCCGGTCAGGCTCGGCGCCCATCTGCATGGGGCCTTTCCGGAATTGTAATATCGACATATTTCCTTCCATTTGCTAGCCTGAGTGCAGCCCTGCATGGTGCAGGGCAAGTTCTCAGGGCGGGGTGAAATTCCCCACCGGCGGTGAGGGGCGGTATGCCTCAAGCCCGCGAGCGCCATCTGCCTGTGGTTTATCGCAGATGGGTCAAGCAGATTCGGTGAGATTCCGAAGCCGACGGTCACAGTCCGGATGGAAGAGAGCGAAAGTTATGTACTGGTTGCCGGTCGGCGGCCAGATTTATCTTTTCGTGCGCCTTGGTTCTGTTTTCTTAAATTGAAAAGGAGCAAACCATGGATAAATTATCCCAAAACCCCTCTGCGGCTCTCAAGGTCGCTTTTATCAAGGCCCGCTGGCATGCGGACATTGTCGACCAGTGTCATGACAGCTGTGCGGCTTATTTCAGTGATCATGCCGGCAAGGCGGTTGAGCTGGAGGCTTTCAAGGTGCCCGGCGCCTTTGAAATTCCCCTTCTGGCCCAGGATCTGGCCAAAAGCGGGCAGTATGATGCGGTGATTGCCTCCGCCTTTGTGGTCAACGGCGGCATTTACCGGCATGATTTCGTCTCGGCGGCGGTCATCGACGGGCTGATGCGGGTGCAGCTGGATACGGGCGTGCCCGTCTTCTCGGCGGTTCTGACCCCGCATAACTTCCACGAGACAGAGGATCATCAAAACTTCTTCCGCGGTCATTTTGTGATCAAGGGCCAGGAAGTGGCCCAGGCGTGCCTCGCCATGCTTGATGTGCGGGAAAGGCTGACAGAAGCGGCCTGATGCAGTGGAAGGCGGTCGAAAGGCCGCCTTTTTAACGGCTTGCGACCCAGTCCAGCGCCTGATCAAGCCGGTCATCGCCCCAAAAGAGCTCCCCGTCCGGGGTGGTGAGGCTGGGGGCGCCGAAAATGCCGTGGCTTATGGCCTCGTCGGTATTATCTTTAAGCGCCTGCTTGATGTCCGGGGTCTGGGTCTGCGCCAGAAGTGGCCCGGCGTCCAGTTCCATGTCCGCCAGAATGCCGGAAATCACCTCCGGGTCCGAGATGCACTTATCAGCGGTCCATTGCGCCCGGTAGACCCGGCGGCTGAATTCGGCCCGCATTCCGTCATCGGGTAGGCTGAGCGCCACCCGGGCGGCCAATACGCTGTGCTGCGGCAATTCATTGACGACGGGGACTTTAAAGGGAAGGCCATAGCGCGCTGCCTGTCGCTCCATATCCCGCCACATATAGTCGCCCTTGGCCTTGTATATCTTGAAAGGGGTGGTGTTCCAGCCCTGGGCGTGGAAGATCGGGCCCAGCAGGAACGGCCGCCAGCGGACGATAATGCCTCTGTCACGGGCCAGCGGGCCGATGCGTTCCGCCGCCAGATAGCTGTAGGTGGAGGCGAATTCATACCAGAAATCGATGGTTTTCTTGTTCATGGAGAAAAGCCTATCCCCGGAACGCGGAAAGGGCAAGCCCATGAAAATGAAAAGGGGATATAAAAAAGGCGACCCGGAGGCCGCCTTTTCAGAATACTAGTCGTTATATTTTAGCCGCGGCGACGGGCGAGGCCGAAGCCAGCCAGACCCAGGCCCAGCAGGCCGAGCGAGGCCGGGGCGGAAACTTCGCGGGCGATATAATCATCGCCGTAAGTGATTTCCAGGCTCCAGCCCAGCAGAGTGTTGTCTTCGCCGGGTTCATAGGTATCAAGGAAGCTCAGGCTCCAAAGGCCGTTGGCGTTCATGCTATCAAAAGCGCTCAGGGCTTCTTCAGGGGCAAAGGTTCCGTCAATAGTGCCGGACAGAGGCAGGCTGTTCCCTGACTCATCGTCCAGAACAACATCATAATATGCGTCCAAAACATCATCTTCTGCCGCGCTTATCAGCGTGATCGACGTGCCGTTGAAATTAAGGAAAACACTGATATCGCCTGCATATTCAGGGGTAATCTGAAAAGCGACATTTACATCCAGAATGGTGCCGCTATCGGCAATAAATCCATTGGCGAAAGTCTCGATATCATCGTCAATGTCGTTCATGCCGGCGAAATCATAGGTGACGGTGACGGCATGGGCGGCTGATGCGGAAAGCATCAGGAAAAGAGAAGAAAGAATAATTGCAAGTTTTTTCATTTTACTACCCTTAATAAATTATACTTCCGCGATACTACGCAATCTTCGTGCCAAAAATATAACCTATTGAAAAATAATAATTTTTATTGTTTTTGATTATTAGGTCCTTCTAAATATGTAAAAAATCCTGACACATCATCAGTTTTTTTTACAGTTTGATGGCTTGTTGATGGCTGGGGTGACAGTGTCTGCACGGTAGCGAAGTTTTTTTTTAGGTGTCAGCTTTTTTTCTAAAAAATACAACTCCCTGTTCACAAATGCGACTCGGTGAAGTACAAGGAGGAAACCCTGTTTGCGGGCGGCCGGAGACTTACCGGTTGGCCCCGGTATTGAAGACCAGAAGACGTAAGAAAGAAGTGGACCTATGGCAGGACATTCCAAGTTCAAAAATATCATGCATCGCAAGGGTGCGCAGGATAAAAAACGCTCCTCCCTGTTCAGCAAGCTGAGCAAGGAAATCACCGTTGCCGCCAAAATGGGTGGCGTTGATGTTGATGCCAATCCGCGCCTGCGGCTGGCGGTGAAAAACGCCCAGTCCAATTCCATGCCCAAGGATAATATCCAGCGGGCGATTAATAAATCCCAGGCCGGAGAAGGCGATGATTACGAGGAAATTCGCTACGAAGGGTTCGGCCCGGGCGGTATCGCCATCATTGTCGAGGCCCTGACCGATAACCGCAACCGGGCGGCCAGTGAAATCCGCACCGCCTTTGCCAAGAACGGCGGCAACATGGGCGAAAGCGGTAGCGTGTCCTACCAGTTCGACAAGGTCGGCGAGATCATTTTCGAGGCCTCTGTCATGGATGCGGACGCCATGTTTGAGGCGGCCCTGGAAGCCGGGGCTGAAGATGTGGCCTCCGACGATGAAACCCATGAAATCTATTGCGCCATGGAAGACCTGAACACGGTCAGCACGGCGCTTGAGGAAGCTGTGGGCAGCGAGCCGAAATCCTCCAAGCTGATCTGGAAACCCCAGAACACCATCGAGGTGAGCGAGGAAGACGCCGAGAAGCTGATGAAAATGCTGGATGTGATGGACGATCTGGACGACGTTCAGAATGTCTATGGCAACTATGAAATTTCCGATGAAATTCTGGAGAAGCTGAACGGGTGACAAAAAGGCAACGTCTGATCGGGTTTGATCCCGGATTGCGCAAGACCGGCTGGGGCATTATTGATGTGGAGGGCAGCCGCCTGACCCATGTGGCCAACGGCATTGTGCATTCAGACGCCTCCTCGACCCTTGCGGAACGGCTGGTGCAGCTTTATGACGGCCTGACGTCAGTCATTGCCGACTGGGAACCTCAGTCTGCCGCTGTCGAGGAAACTTTTGTCAACAAGAACCCGACCTCGACCCTGAAACTGGGTCAGGCCAGGGGGGTGGTACTTCTGGTGCCGGCCATGGCGGGCATTCCGGTGGCGGAATATACGCCAAACCATATCAAGAAATCAGTGGTCGGTTCCGGTCATGCCGCCAAACAGCAGGTTCTGGCCATGCTTGGGGTGCTATTGCCGGGGATCGAAATCAATGGCGAGGATGCGGGAGATGCCTTGTCCGTGGCCATCTGTCATGCCCACAATGGCGGCGGGCATGCGACACTGCATTCAACAATGACAAAGAGAAAAAACCCGCTGGAGGAGGCCCTGGCGGCCCCGCCCGGCGCACAGATTATCGTACCGGGGAGACGGCAGAGGTGATAGCCAAACTTAGGGGAATTCTGGACAGTTCAGGGGAAGACTGGTGTGTTATTGATGTGAACGGGGTCGGCTATCTGGTCTTTTGTTCCTCGCGCACCCTCAATCATCTGGCGACCATGGGCGAGACTGTCTCCCTGCTGATCGATACCCATGTGCGGGAGGATCATATTCATCTTTACGGTTTTGTCAGCGAACTGGAGCGGGACTGGTTCCGGCTGCTGCAGACCGTACAGGGGGTGGGTGCCAAGGTGGCGCTGGCTATTCAGTCTGTTGCCGGCCCGGACGAGCTGACCCAATCCATTGCCGCCCAGGACAAAACAACCGTCTCGCGCGCCAGTGGTGTGGGCCCCAAAGTGGCAACCCGCATCGTTAACGAACTGAAGGACAAGGTGGCTAAATTTGCCATGGCGCCGGTGCAACTTGGCGCCAAAGGGGATGGTGTTGCCGCCGCAGCCGCAGCGCCGTCCGAAGCCGCCGGTGATATCCAGGATGCGGTTTCGGCGCTTGTGCATCTGGGCTATAAACAGGCGGACGCCTATGTGGCGGTCAGCACAGTTGCGCGCGAGCTGGGCGAGGAGGCTGATGTGAAAAAACTGATCCGCCTCGGCCTTAAGGAGTTGAGTATATGAGCGAAGGTGAGGGCAGGCTGCTTGGCGGCGCGGCCCGAACGGAAGACGAATTTGACAGCACCATCCGGCCGACCCGGCTGGCGGAGTTTATCGGCCAGCGCAAGGCCTGTGAAAATCTGGAAATTTTCATTCAGGCGGCGCGAACCCGGGGCGATGCGCTGGATCACGTGCTGTTCTACGGCCCGCCGGGGCTCGGCAAGACTACGCTGGCCCAGATCATGGCGCGGGAGCTCGGGGTTAATTTCCGGGCCACAGCCGGACCTGTGATTTCCAAGGCCGGGGATTTGGCGGCTTTGCTGACCAATCTGGAAGAAAACGACATTCTTTTCATTGATGAAATTCACCGGCTTAATCCGGCGGTGGAGGAAATTCTCTATCCGGCCATGGAGGATTACCACCTCGACCTGATCATCGGCGAGGGCCCGGCGGCCCGTTCCGTGCGTATCGACCTGCCGCCTTTTACGCTGGTGGGCGCCACAACCCGGTCCGGGCTTCTGACTACGCCGCTCAGGGATCGTTTCGGCATTCCCACCCGTCTGGAATTTTACGGCCCCGAGGATCTGGAAAAGATCGTCAGCCGTGCTGCCCGTGTCCTTGGGGTGGAGATGACCATAGAGGGCGCGCTAGAAGTGGCGAAACGGGCCCGCGGGACACCGCGTATTGCCGGACGGCTGCTGCGCCGGGTGCGGGATTTCGCCCTGGTGGCCGGAAGCGGCGTGGTGGATGAGAAGATCGCGGACCAGGCGCTTAACCGAATGGAGGTTGATTCTGTCGGGCTGGACGCCATGGACCATCGTTATCTTAACTGTATTGGGGTTAACTATAGTGGCGGGCCGGTGGGAATCGAGACTCTGGCGGCTGCTTTGTCTGAACCAAGGGACGCCATTGAGGAGATCATCGAGCCCTATCTGATCCAGATTGGTTTCGTGCAAAGAACGCCGCGGGGACGCATGCTGGCGCCGGCCGCCTTCTCTCACATCGGCCTTGATGCGCCGAAAATCGCGGGAACGGCTCAGTTTAGCTTGCCGGACATAGAGGAAGAGGGCGGCGATGACTGAAATTTCGCCACATTTGGTAAATATTCTGCCTGAACATCTGGCCGGAACGCTGGAACAGGGCGTCCATATTCTGCCGGTCCGGGTTTATTACGAAGATACCGATGCGGGAGGGATCGTCTATTACGCCAATTACCTGAAATATCTGGAGCGGGGCCGCTCGGACATGTTGCGTCTCCTTGGGGTGGACCAGATGGGTATGCTGGCCTTTGAACAGGACGATGATGTCCAGTTTGTAGTCCGACGGGCGGAGGTGGACTATATCAGCCCGGCCCGGCTGGATGAGGTACTTCTTGTCAGGACTGAAATCGAGAAGGCCGCAGGCGCAACACTGGTCATGAGGCAGAATATCTACCGGGGCGAAGAGCTTCTGGTTTCCGCGCTGATCAAGGCGGGCATATTGGGTAAGACGGGCAAGCCGGTGCGTATGCCTGGCAGAATCAGGAAACTGATTGAAAATATTTAATTTATTCCGGGGTTAGGACAAAAGTATGGAACAGAATGCAGTAGAAGCGGTGGAACTGGGCGGCAATATTCCTGATTTTTCCCTATGGGGCATGTTTGCCCAGGCTGACTGGATCGTTCAGGCGGTCATGATCATCCTGCTTTTATCCTCCGTCTGGTGCTGGGCCATTATCGTCGACAAGGTGCGCCGTATTCGCCGCATCAGCGCCCAGGCGGACCAGTTCGATGCGGAATTCTGGTCCGGTAACTCGCTTGAGGAGCTGTTTGAGAGAATGCGCCGTAATCCGGACCATCCCATGGCCATGCTGTTTGTGGCGGCTATGAAGGAATGGCAGCGATCCGTCTCTGGCACCGGCAAGATTGCTATGGGTGTGCAGGATCGCCTGTACCGGGTCATGCGGGTGACCGTCAGCCGGGAAATGGAAGGCCTGGAAAGTTATCTCAGTTTTCTTGCCACGGTCGGTGCTACGGCCCCCTTCGTTGGCCTGTTCGGCACCGTCTGGGGCATTATGAACTCATTCCAGTCCATCGCCATCACCCATAACTCCTCTCTCGCCGTGGTGGCGCCCGGCATTGCCGAGGCCCTGTTTGCCACGGCCATGGGGCTTGTGGCCGCGATCCCGGCGGTGGTGGGATATAACAAGATTTCCAATGACCTGGGACGTTACGCCAACCGGCTCGACAGTTTCGCCGACGAATTCGGCACCATCCTGTCCCGCCAGATTGACGAGGAGAGCCACTGATGGCCGGTCCGGTAAACCAGCCGCATCACCATCGCAGCGGCTTTCGCCGTCGCCACAGGGCCATGAGCGAAATTAACGTCACCCCCTTTGTGGATGTGATGCTGGTGCTTCTGGTGGTCTTTATGGTGGCTGCCCCGCTGTTGACGGTGGGGGTGCCCATCGATCTGCCCAATTCCGAAGCCAAACCGCTGCCTGAAAATACCAAGCCCCTGTCCATCACCATCGACAAGGCTGGTAAAATCTATCTCCAGGACGAGGAAGTCCGTATTAGCGAGCTGGTGCCTCGGCTCAAGGTGGTGTTCGAGAACCGCACCGATGACCGGATCTATGTTCATGGCGATCAGGCGGTGGATTATGGTGCGGTAATGAAGGTAATGGGCGTGATGAACGCGGCCGGTTATTCCCGGGTGGCTCTGGTGACCGACACGGTCGATCGGTAAACGGGAGCTATCGTGCGCAAGGCTTTGATCATATCCGGTGTGGCCCATCTCCTTGCCATTGTTGTAGGGATTGTGGGAGTGCCGGTGCTATTCCCGGATGATACGGAAACCGAAATGTCCGTGATCCCCGTGGAAGTGGTCAAGATCGGCGACGTGCAGAAGCTGAAATCGGAACCGCCCAAGGTGGAAAAGAAGGCCGAGGAAAAGGAACCGGAAGAGAAGAAGCCGACGCGCAAGGTGGAAATGCCGCCGGAACCGCCGAAACTGGCTTCCGACATGCCCTTGCCCGACGTGAAGGAAAAGCCGGTGGAAAAAAAGCCGGAAAAGAAACCGGATCCGCAGGTGGCTGCGGTAACAACGCCGACGGTAACGCCCAAGTCTAAACCGCGGCCGCCGAGCCGGTTCCAGGTCGACCGGGTCGCCGCCCTGCTGGACAAACGGCAGGAAGAGGAAAAATCCATTGGCGATATCCTGGAGGAAAAGGGATATGACCAGCCGCAGCCGGTGAACCGGATCGAGGTCGAGCAGCAGATGATGACCCTGGCACAGGCCGTCGCCAAGCAGATTTACGATCGTAAGTGCTGGAATGTGCCGGCCGGCGCCAGGGATGCGGAGAATTTGTTGATTGTGGTGCAGGTTTGGCTTAGGCCTGACGGCACCATGGCAAGACCGCCGGAAGTCAGGGACGAGGGACGGATGAACCAGCCCGGACAGGAATTTTACCGCACGGCGGCGGAAAGTGCCCTCAGGGCGGTGCGCAAGTGTGTGCCTTACGAGCTGCCCAAGGAAAAATATGAACTCTGGAGGGAAATGGAACTTTATTTCGATCCCAAAGAGTTTTTGACCAGTTGAAGGAAATGAATGGAGAAAATCGCGTGAAGCTTGTTAAATTGGTACTTCTGTCTGTATTCAGCCTCTTTCTGGCCATCAGCAGCGCCCACGCGGTGCTCAGGGTGGATATTACCCAGGGGCATGCCGACCCGCTTCCCATTGCGATCAAGGATCTGGCGGGGGACGGCCGTCAGCTCAATACCGGCGGGACGGTTGATGATATCGGCCGCAACATTGCCCGGGTGGTCAGCGCCGACCTGGAACGGTCCGGCCTGTTTAGAACCATTGATAGGGCCGCCTTTTTCAAGGAAGTGCCGGGCAGCCGGCCAAAGTTCCCCAACTGGCGTTCCATTGGCGCCCAGGCGCTGGTGACCGGGCAGCTGACATTGCAGGAAGACGGCCGGGTCAAGGTGGAATTCCGCCTCTGGGATGTCTTGTCCAGCGGACAGATGATTGGCCTGCGCTATTATACTACACCGCAGAACTGGCGCCGCATCGCCCATATGATGGCTGACGCTATTTACAAGCGCCTGACCGGGGAAAGCGGCTATTTCGATACCCGGATCGTCTATGTGTCCGAAAGCGGATTGCAGACCAACCGGACCAAACGGCTGGCGATCATGGACCAGGACGGCCATAATCATAAATTCCTTACCGACGGCAGGCACATGGCGCTGACTCCACGGTTTTCGCCGACCGCGCAGGAAATCACCTATCTTTCCTATTTCAATGATAATCCGCGGGTTTATCTCTATAATATCGATACCGGAAAGCAGGAACTTCTGGGGGATTTTCCGGGTATGACCTTTGCGCCGCGCTTTTCACCTGACGGCAACAAAGTCATTATGTCACAGGCGCAAAGGGGTAATTCCGACATTTATGTGATGGAATTAAGGACCCGTAAAGTCACACGCCTGACCAGCCATTCGGCCATTGATACCTCTCCCAGCTATTCTCCGGACGGGCGGAATATTACCTTCAACTCGGACCGGGGCGGCAGCCAGCAGATTTATGTCATGAATTCCAATGGCAAGAATATCCGCCGGATCAGTTTTGGCAAGGGCCGCTACGGGACGCCGGTCTGGTCGCCGAGAGGGGATTTAATAGCTTTTACAAAGATTTACCAGGGACGATTCTATATTGGCGTCATGCGTCCGGATGGCTCTGGAGAGAGGCTTCTGACCGAAAGTTTCCTGGATGAAGGGCCGACCTGGTCGCCCAACGGCCGTGTATTGATGTTTTTCAGGCAACAGCCCTATGATAAAAATGGCACGGGAGGAGAAACCCAGATATGGTCTGTTGACCTTACAGGCTACAATGAACGGCAGATTATAACGCCTCTGGATGCCTCTGACCCTGCATGGTCCCCCTTGATTAGATGAACGGGTCTGGTATAGTTGCCATATTTTGGCTATAGAACGTATGTTAAAGACAGAAATATAAATAAAATAAAGAAGTTTTAGACTGTGCTAGTTCTTGATATAATTGGGGATCGGCAATAAATTGGTTGGTGAAAAAATTTTAATATAAGCGTGGAAGGACCACTAGATGCTGGAAAAATTAATTGGCGCAAAATACTGGATGGTTATTGGGGCAGTGCTGCTGGTCAGCGCTTGCGCCGGTAAAGAGGAACAGCCTGTCGATGGTAC
This sequence comes from Emcibacter sp., assembly GCF_048269205.1. GTDB lineage: Bacteria > Pseudomonadota > Alphaproteobacteria > Sphingomonadales > Emcibacteraceae > Emcibacter. The sequence continues at coordinate 574,927 of NZ_JBLXJC010000001.1, forward strand.
TGGGGATACGGGAATGGGGCAGGAACAGCCTTCCGTTGACAGTGCCCCGACCGAGGGAGTTGATGTAGAGCCGGAAGATGTGGGCCCGGTACCGGGATCACAGGATGATCTGGACCAGACTGCTGGTGCACTGGTTTATTTCGGGTTTGACCGTTATGACCTGACTGCGGATGCCCGGTCTACGCTTCAGACCCAGGCTCGCTGGATCATGGACACCAATGCGTCAGTGACAATCGAAGGACATTGTGACGAACGCGGTACCCGCGAGTACAACCTTGCTCTGGGTGACCGGCGTGCAACTGCCGTGAAAAACTATCTGGTGGCTCTTGGGGTGAACGCTTCCAAAATCCGCACTGTCAGCTATGGCAAGGAACGCCCGGCTGTAAGCGGTTCAGGTGAGGCTGTATGGGCCCAGAACCGTCGCGGATACACACGCGTAGAATAACAGTTTTGATGTAAATCGTACCCGCGCGGTCTCTTTCAGGGTCTGCGCGGGTATTTTTGTATTGTCACCTTTGTATTTTTTAGCGGCATCCGGAGGCCGGCGGGAGAAGATAATGAACAGGCAAGCAAGGAAAATAACGGGGATCGGACTGGTTTCAGCGGTTTTGATTGCGGGTGCGTTCATTGCCTCTCCTGTCCGGGCACAAAGCCTGGAAAAGAAAGTGGAAGTCCTGGAAAAACAGCTGCGCGCCGTCCAGCGCAAGGTTTTTACGCCGGGCAGCTATTTTGAAGGTGGTGATGCATCCGGTGCCCAGGCCGGAGCGCCTGCTCCCCAGGGAGGGATGCTTCTTGCCGATATGGAAGCCAGGGTCAGCCAGATTGAAACCCAGATGCGTCAATTGACCGGCCAGGTGGAGGAGACAAACTATCGCCTGACCCAGTTGGCCGACAGGCTGGAAACCCTGGTCAAGGATTATGAATTCCGGCTTGCCGAACTGGAAAAAGGCGGGGGAGCCGCTGTTCCGGCGGCAGAGTCCGCGAAAGCTGTGGAAACGACTGGCGCTGCTGCAGCCACTGACGAACCGGCGCTGCCCATGGGGACTGAAAAACAGCAGTATGACTATGCTTACGGCCTTGTGACCAAAGGGGATTATACCCGTGCGGAACGGACCCTGCAGGCCTTTCTCAAGCAGCACCCGGATCACGAACTGGCCGGAAATGCCAAATACTGGCTCGGTCAGACCTATTATGTACGCGGCATGTATACCGAAGCGACCCGTACTTTCCTGGAAGGCTATCAGAATTATCCCGAAAGCCAGAAAGGTCCGGGTTTCCTGTTGAAAATCGGCATGTCTCTTGCCGCGATGGGGGAAAAGGCGGATGCCTGCGAAGCCTATCGCGAACTGACTGCACGCTATCCCGACAGTACGGAAAACAAGACCCGTCGTCCTGCGGAGGAGAAAAAGGCCGGCTGCCAGTAACTTCCGGCATTAACACCTGGAGGCCGGATGGACCAGCCCCTTACTGCAGAAAACTTTGATCTTTTGATGCGGGATCTGCCGGTGGCGGACCTGTCGGGCGGCACAATTGCGGTCGCTGTATCCGGCGGTGCGGACAGCATGGCGCTTGCCCTTATGCTTGATGACTGGTGCCGGAAGCGGAAAGTTGATCTTCTGGCTCTGACGGTAAATCACGGGCTCAGGCCCGAGGCGGGCCGGGAGTGTGAACAGGTGCGGACCTGGCTGGCCGCCCTGGATATCCCGCAGGAAACGCTGACCTGGCGGCAGGCCACCCCCACAAGCAGCATTCAGGAGGGTGCCCGCCGCATAAGATATGAACTGCTTGGGCGGCGCTGTGCCGAGCTGGGGATCAAATATCTGTTTCTGGCCCATCATCAGGATGATCAGGCGGAAACTTTCCTGTTGCGTCTGGCCCGGGGCAGCGGCGTGGATGGTCTGGCGGCCATGCGCCGGACAGCGGCTTTTCCGCTGCGGCCCGAAGATGTAATGGAAGACCGGCTGCCTGTGCTTTGCCGCCCGCTTCTGGATTGCAACAAGAAACAGCTTGTGGCCTATTTGGCGTCATGCGGTCAGGACTGGATCGAGGATCCCAGCAACCAGGATATGAAACATAACAGGGTCCAGGTGAGGGAATTCCTGGCTCATACCACCATCACCGGCCTCACTACCGCCCGCCTGGCGGATACGGCAAAACGCATGCAGGCGGTCCAGAACCTGCTGGACCGGCTGACGGATGATCTCTATCAGCTTGGTGTAAATATCCATCCCCAGGGTTATGCCGAAGTTACAATGTCCGCACTTCTGGCGGCTGAACAGGAAATTGCCTTCAGGCTTCTGGCCCGGGTGTTGAAACTGGTTTCCGGATCGGAATTTCCCCCCAGGTTCGAGAAAACCCGAAATCTCCATGAACGCCTTGCGACGGGTGAAAAGGTGGACCAGACTATCGGCGGATGCCGGGTTATTCTGATGCAGCCGGAGCTTCTTCTGGTGGTTCGGGAGGAAGCCGCAGTCGCCGGGGAAAGGGATGTGACTGCCGGCGAGAAAGTCCTTTGGGATGGCCGATTCCGACTGGACGTGCCGGAAGAGGGCCGGATTTGCAAGCTGGGGCAGACGGGATGGCGGGAGCTTTCCCGCGAAAGGCCGGAACTGAAGCAGAATTCTGCCCTGAAACATGCTATACCGGCCCTGCCGTGCTTGCAGACCAGGGCGGGCGAGAAAATACGGCCCGATGTTTTGCCGGGCGAGGAAAAAAAAACGTTCCGGGCTGTTTTTCGCGTTCCCGGAGACAATTTTACTGAAAAGAAATAAAAAACAGCTTATTCTGATGAAAATGCGGCTGTCATGACTTGTCTTGGCCACATTCGCGCTTATCTTAGGTCATGACGGATTTTCAAAGGCGCTTCGGCGCCATTCTTTAACTGGAAAGTGATACATAGAAAATATGGCACGTAATCTGGCATTTTGGGCAATTATCCTGATCCTGCTCATGGTTTTATATAATGCATTCAATCCCGGTGCGGGCATGCAGAATCGCTCAACCGAGATGGCATTTTCCGATTTTCTTGACAGTGTCGAGGCAGGACAGGTCCAGCAGGTGGTCATTCAGGGACGTGCCATCAAGGGCATGGATTCGGGCGGGGCGACGTTCTATACTTATGCACCCAATGATCCGAACCTGGTTGAGAAACTCCGCAATCAGGGAGTCAGGATCGTGGCCGAGCCGGAAGAGGGAAGCCCCTTCTGGAGTATCGTTCTGAGCTGGTTGCCGATGATCATTCTGATCGGGGTATGGATTTTCTTCATGCGCCAGATGCAGGGTAACAGCGGCAAGGCCATGGGCTTCGGCAAATCAAAAGCCAAGCTTCTGACCGAACGGCAGGGCCGGGTGACCTTCGATGATGTGGCCGGCATTGACGAGGCCAAGGAAGAACTTGAGGAAATTGTCGAGTTCCTGAAAGATCCCCAGAAATTTCAGCGTCTTGGCGGTACCATCCCCAAAGGTGCGCTGCTTGTGGGACCTCCGGGTACCGGTAAGACATTGCTTGCCCGCGCCATTGCCGGCGAAGCCAATGTACCTTTCTTCACCATCTCCGGTTCCGACTTTGTGGAAATGTTCGTCGGTGTTGGTGCAAGCCGGGTTCGCGATATGTTCGAACAGGCCAAGAAAAATGCCCCCTGTATTATCTTTATCGACGAAATTGATGCCGTCGGTCGCCATCGCGGCGCCGGACTCGGTGGCGGTAACGACGAACGGGAACAGACCCTCAACCAGTTGCTGGTGGAAATGGACGGCTTTGAGGCCAATGAAGGTGTCATCCTGATTGCAGCGACCAACCGGCCTGATGTGCTTGATCCGGCGCTGTTGCGCCCGGGTCGTTTTGACCGCCAGGTGGTGGTGCCGAATCCGGATATTCTGGGCCGAGAGAAGATTCTGAAAGTTCATATGCGCAAGGTGCCGTTGGCCGCTGATGTGGATACCCGGGTTATCGCCCGCGGGACGCCCGGCTTTTCCGGTGCGGATCTCGCCAACCTGGTCAATGAGGCAGCCCTGCTTGCCGCGCGTAAAGGCAAGCGCGTGGTTTCCATGGCAGATTTCGAATTTGCCAAGGATAAGGTGATGATGGGAGCGGAACGCCGCTCCATGGTTATGTCAGAGGATGAGAAAAAGCTGACGGCCTATCACGAGGGCGGTCATGCCCTGGTGGCGCTGCATAGTCCGGCGTCCGATCCCATTCACAAGGCGACGATTATTCCCCGGGGACGGGCGCTGGGTATGGTCATGCGTCTGCCGGAGCGGGACCAGTTGTCCATGAGCCGTGAGAAGATGCATGCCGACCTGGCAGTCGCCATGGGGGGGCGCGTGGCCGAGGAACTGATTTTTGGCTATGATAAGGTGACGTCCGGAGCTTCTTCCGATATTTCCTATGCCACTAAAATGGCCCGGGCCATGGTGACCAAATGGGGCATGAGCGACAAGCTTGGACCACTGGAATATGGGGAAAACCAGGAAGAGGTCTTTCTTGGCCATTCTGTGGCCCAGACCCAGAATGTGTCCAGTGCGACAGCTCAGATCATTGATGAGGAAATCCGCCGGATTGTGGATGAATCTCATGAGAAGGCCACCAAGATTCTGACCGATAATATTGATGATCTTCATACCCTGGCCAAGGCGCTTCTGGAATATGAGACCCTGTCCGGTGACGAGATCAAGGATCTGCTGGCCGGCAAGGACATTCATCGTGAGGAATTTACTGATGAATCCGGTCCGGGTGCTTCCGCTGGCGGTTCCGTGCCCTCTACCGGCAGTGCCGAGAAAAAGGGTGGTGACGGTCCCATTGACGCCGATCCGGTGCCCGAAGGCTGATCCGGCTTTCAGGGAGGGATGATGACATCCGGAAAATATTATCTGCAGCCCCTGGGATTTCTCAGGGGCTCATTTGCATCCGAAGCCGTCGAGGCAGGCACAGCGTTGCCGCTGGTGGGTGGCCCCGGAGCCTTTACCGCCTTTCTCTTTAGGGAACGCGAAATGAATGGCCCGGTTCGCCAATCTGTGATGCCGGTCGGGGCGTTTGACGCCTTTCTCGGCAATTTGCCCCCGGAAATCGCCGGGGAGTTGCGCGCCCTCAGGGAAAGGATCACATCTGCCCGTCCTGCCCTGCAGTTGCCGGACGGCAGGCTGATTGACTGGGATCGTCCATTGATCCAGGGAATACTCAATGTGACGCCGGACAGTTTTTCCGATGGCGGGCTGCACAATAGCCCGGACCGTGCCCTGGACCATGCCCGCGAGATGATGGCGCAAGGGGCGGATATCATCGATATCGGCGGCGAGAGCACAAGGCCCGGCGCCGAAGCGGTATCCATTGATGAGGAACTGGAACGTGTGCTGCCGGTCATCAAAAAACTTGCCGGTACTGGAGCGATTGCGTCGCTGGACACCCGGAATGCGGCCGTCATGCGTCAGGGATTGGAGGCCGGGGCACAGATTATCAATGATGTCAGCGCTCTTGCCCATGATGAAGAAGCTGTCTCAGTATTGCAGGAATGTGCCGCGCCGGTGATCCTGATGCATGCGCAGGGAACGCCCCAGACCATGCAGCGGGATCCTGTTTATGATGATGTCCTGCTGGATGTATATGATTATCTGGAGCAGCGGCTCGAATTTTGTCAGCAGAACGGTATTGCCCGGGACAGGCTGATTGTTGATCCGGGTATCGGCTTTGGCAAGACGGTGGATCATAACGCGGCCCTGTTGCAGGGGCTTGCCCTGTTCCATGGGCTCGGCGTGCCGATCCTGCTTGGTGCGTCGCGTAAAAGGTTTATCGAGGCCATGTCCCGGCAGGGCAGGGCGGACAGACGTCTGGGCGGATCGTTATCTGTGGCGCAACTGGCCTGGGAAAACGACATACAGATTGTCAGGGTGCATGACGTACCTGAAACAGTACAAATGTGTGATGTATGGTCATACATAGGTAGTATGTAAAACCTGAGTTCAAAGGCGTAAGATACGGAATTAGTTGCTTTGTCTTATTTTAATCTTATTTATTATGGTTAATAATTCCTTGTTGAGCTTGTATTAACTATTACATGGTACTGCTTGGAAATAAGTGTTTTACCAGACAGAAGAAAAGAAACATGGCACGCAAATATTTCGGCACAGACGGCATTCGCGGGAGAGCGAATGAGGGGCACATGACGGCGGAGGTGGCAACCCGGGTAGGGATGGCTGCCGGTAAACATTTTACAAGAGGAAATCACAAGCACCGTGTGGTAATCGGGAAGGACACGCGCCTGTCCGGTTATATGCTTGAACCTGCTCTTGCTTCTGGTTTCCTGTCCATGGGCATGGATGTGATCATGGTCGGCCCGATGCCAACCCCGGCGGTCGCCATGATGACACGGTCATTACGGGCCGATCTTGGCGTGATGATTTCCGCTTCTCACAACCCTTATCAGGACAATGGCCTGAAGCTCTTCGGTCCCGATGGCCACAAACTGTCTGATGAAATCGAAATGGAGATTGAGCGACGGATGGATAACGGTTATGCCGACCATCTGGTGCCGTCGGAAAAGCTGGGCCGGGCCCAGCGGCTGGAAAATGCCGTCGGCCGCTATATCGAATTTGCCAAGAATACTTTCCCGAAAAACCTGCGCCTGGACGGTCTGAAGATCGTTGTTGACTGTGCCAACGGCGCAGCCTATCGCTCGGCTCCCAGCGTACTCTGGGAACTGGGTGCGGAAGTGATTGCCGTGGGGGTAACTCCCAATGGCACCAATATCAATGAAAAATGCGGCTCCACGGCCCCACAGCTGATGTGCGAGCAGGTGGTGACTCATGGTGCCGATATCGGCATTGCCCTGGACGGGGATGCAGACCGTCTGATCCTTTGCGATGAACATGGGCAGATTATTGACGGTGACCAGCTGCTTGCCACTATTGCCCAGTACTGGCAGGTGGCGGACAAGCTGCGCGGTGGCGCGGTGGTGGCCACCATCATGTCCAACCTGGGCCTTGAAAAATATCTCGACCGCATTGGTCTTGAACTAGTGCGCACCAAAGTGGGTGACCGCTATGTGGTGGAGGCTATGAAAAACCGTGGCCTGAATCTTGGTGGGGAGCAGTCCGGACATATTGTCCTTAGCGATTTCAATACCACAGGGGACGGCCTGATCGCCGCGTTACAGATTCTGGCGGTGCTGGTGAAAAACGGCAAACCGGTCAGCGAAATCTGCAATCTTTTTGAGCCCTATCCCCAGCTTCTGAAAAATGCCCGCTACGTAGATGGTACAAACCCGCTGGAAACTTCCCGGGTCAAGGAAGCCATCCGGGAGGGCGAGGAACGCCTGAACGGCACCGGCCGGGTTGTGATCCGCAAATCCGGTACCGAGCCGGTGATCCGCGTTATGGCCGAGGGCGAAGACGAAAAACTTGTCTCCAACGTTGTAGATGATATTGTAAGCACAGTTGAAAATTCTGCGGAAGAAACTGCGGCCTGATATTGCAAGACACAGCGGACGATAATACTTCACCCCGACAATCCATATGCGGCCGGGTGTTGACCATTGCCGGTTCAGACCCCAGCGGTGGTGCCGGCATACAGGCGGACATCAAAGCCATTTCCGCCATGGGTGCCTATGCCATGGCGGCCATTACTTCCCTGACTGTTCAGAATACGCTCGGTGTCAGCCGGGCGGTGCCAGTGGAAGCGGATATTGTCCGCGACCAGATTCTCGCCTGCCTGGAGGATATCGGGGCGGACGCGATCAAGAGCGGCATGCTGTTTGACGAAACAATCATTTCTATTGTCGCCGACGTGCTTGGCATGGTGGGCCGGAATATTCCCTATGTCCTGGACCCGGTGATGGTGTCCACAAGTGGTCACGCATTGCTGGAAGACCAGGCGCAGAGCGCGCTGATTGGCAAGCTTCTTCCCCTTGCAAGCCTTGTTACCCCGAATATTCCAGAGGCCCGGGCCCTGACCGGCATGTCCACCATCAATACCACGGAGGAAATGCAGAAGGCGGGTGAGAAAATACTGTCGATGGGAGCGCGGGCAGTGCTTGTCAAGGGCGGTCACGGGGCCCAAGACCGGCTTGTTGACCTTTTGGTCACGGCGAAGAAGACAATCACTTTTGAAAGCCGTCGCATTGACACGCCCCACACCCACGGCACCGGTTGTACGCTGGCTTCTGCCATTGCTGCGGGCCTTGCCCAGGGCATGTCGCTGGAGGCCGCTGTCGAACGTGCCCGGGATTATGTTCATCTGGCCATTCTGAAGGCTCCCGGCTTCGGTGGCGGCCACGGGCCATTGAACCATCTTGTCTCGCCGCCCGTAAAAGGGTAGGAATAATGTAACAAAAAGAGGAAGACACGGTATCTTCCGGAAATTAATGTGGGGATTAACTGCAACACGGTGTTTTTTATGAAATTTGGACGTTTTTTTCTGGCCCCGTTTTTTGCCTGGGTTCTTGTTGCCACTTACTCTAATGCACAGACCATGGAACAGCTTCAGGATTCTTTTCGGCAGCTGGACGAATATCTGCCGACAGCCAACACATATCGCACCGCTTCCGGTGCACCCGGTCACGATTATTGGCAGCAGCAGGTGGATTACCGCATCACCGTAGAGCTGAATGATAAGGACCAGACCCTCACGGGCCGGGAAAAGATCACCTATCACAATAATTCACCGGACACATTGCGCTATCTCTGGCTGCAGCTTGATCAGAATCGTTTCGCACGGGGTTCCATGGATCAGCAGACCCGGACCGCGGCGGATGAACGCAAGTCAAACTTCAAGGCGTTCCGGAAAGAACTGCATGAAAAGAGATTTAGCGGCGGCCATAAGGTAGAATTCGTCCGCGACAGCGCTGGAAATAACCTGCCCTTCACCATTGTGGAAACCATGATGCGGGTGGACCTGCCGACGCCCCTGAAGCCCGGTCAGAAATATGAATTTGATATCGCCTGGTCCTACCGCATTGTCGACGGCACCATTATCAAGTCCCGGGGCGGTTATGAATTTTTCAAGGAAGACGGCAACTATATCTATGAGGTTTCCCGGTGGTTTCCGCGTCTTGCCGCCTATAGCGATTACGACGGCTGGCACAATAAACAGTTTATTGGCCGGGGCGAATTTACCCTGGAATTTGGCAATTACGAAGTTGACATTACGGTACCGGCCGATCACATCGTGACAGCGACCGGGGTCCTGCAGAATGCCGGTGATGTGTTGAGTGAGCTGCAGAGGAAACGCCTTGAAAAGGCAAGGAAATCGGACAAGCCCGTTCACATCGTCACTCCGGATGAAGCCCTGGCTAATCAGGCCAAAGCGGCCGGTAAGAAAAAGACCTGGCGGTTCCGCGCTGAAAATGTTCGCGATTTTGCCTTTGCCAGCTCGCGCAAGTTTATCTGGGATGCCATGGGGGTATATCAGAAGGAAAACAAGCAGACGGTCATGGCCATGTCCTTCTATCCCGAGGAAGCCAATCCGCTGTGGGGGCTTTATTCCACCCAGGCTGTTGCCCATACGCTGGAGGTCTATAACAAATATGCCCTGGTTTATCCCTATCCTGTGGCCATTTCCGTTCACGGGGCGGTAACCGGCGGCATGGAATATCCCATGATCAGCTTTAACGGCTACCGGCCGACAAAGCATGACAACGGGACGCGGACCTACGAAAGGCGGACAAAATATGGCCTGATCAGCGTGGTGATCCATGAAGTGGGGCACAATTATTTCCCCATGATCGTGAATTCCGACGAGCGGCAGTGGACCTGGATGGACGAGGGGCTGAACACTTTCCTGCAATATCTGGCCGAGCAGGAATGGGAAGAGGATTATCCTTCCCGCCGCGGCGAGCCCTACAAGATTGTCGATTTCATGAAAAGCGACAAACAGGTGCCGATCATGACCAATTCGGAATCCCTGCTGCAATTCGGCAATAACGCCTATGCCAAGCCGGCGACGGCGCTCAATATTCTCAGGGAATCCATCATGGGACGGGAGCTATTTGATTTTGCCTTCAGGGAATATTCCCGTCGCTGGCAGTTCAAACGGCCGACCCCGGCCGACCTGTTCCGGACGCTGGAGGATGCTTCCGGCGTTGACCTGGACTGGTTCTGGCGCGGCTGGTTCTATACCACGGATCATGTGGATATTTCGCTCGACAATGTGCGCCATATGCATCTTGATACCAAAAACCCGGAAATAGAGCAGGAATGGCTCAGGAAGCAGGATGAAAAGCGGCCTGAAACCATGGGTGAAAAGCGCAACAGGGACCTGCCCAAAAGGATCGATCGTTACAAGGAATTGAAGGATTTTTATAACGAATATGATAAATTCACCGTCACCAACGCCCAGCGCAACAGTTATCGGGCCCTGCTTGAGGAGTTGGAGGATTACGAGCGGGGTCTGCTTGGGAACAAGTCCCATATATATATGCTTGATCTCGCCAACAAGGGCGGTCTTGTCATGCCCGTTTATGTGAAGGTGACCTATGCGGACGGCATGACGGAAGAATTCCGCTGGGCTGCCGAGATATGGAAACAGAACGGCAAGAAGATCAGCAAGATGATCCTCACCGACAAGCCCATCGTGGCGGTGGAGCTTGACCCTCATCTGGAAACGGCAGATGTGGATATGGCTAACAATCATTTCCCTCGCAGGATTGACGAGGACAGCCGTTTTGATCTCTTCAAAACCAAGAAAAAACGCGACATGATGAAGGAAATGCGCGAGCCGCTGGTTGAAACGGGTAAAGAGAAAAAATAGTGCGCAAACTGTCCCTTTTTCTGGTTCTGTCCTGTCTGCTTGGCTTGAGTGGTCCTGCACTGGCGCACCGTTTTGCGGCGTCCTTCACGGTGGTTGATATCCGTATGGACAAAAATGCCCTGCAGGTGACCCACCGGTTGTTTACCCACGATGTAGAGGATCTGATCCGCACCCATGGAAATGTCAGCGGCGAGCTTTCCGACAAGCATATTTCGGCCTTTCTCAAGGACTATGTCGGGGGAAAATTTGCCCTTTATGACGGTGATGGCAACCAGATCGATCTTGCCTGGGTGGGCTATGAATATTCAGTTGAGGATATCCATGTCTATCAGGAGGCGCCGTTGCCCGGACGGCTTGAGAAACTGGGCGTTATCGACAGGATACTGACCGAGACTTTTCCGGACCAGGTAAATCGGGTAAATGTAGAAAAGGACAACAAGGTCCATACCCTGGTTTTCCGGAAAGGGGACGGCCTTAAAATTGTCGGGTTTGATGGCAAATAAAAGAACAATAAAAAGCACCCGCCGCCTCAGGGGCAGGGCGGGGCATCCAAGGCAAGGAAGTGTAGATGCAAAAGGGTGGAGTGATCCTTTGGGTCCTGTTTATGATCGGATTCGCCTCAGTTGGTGAGGCGGCGCCGGTACCGAGGGACAAGCCGGTTGTTTTTCAGCACTCAAGCCTGTCCGAATTTGCCCGGTCCTTTGATGCCCTGTTTCAGCAGGAACTGGCAAAGGCAAATGTGCCGGGTGGTGCCTACGCCATTGTAAAAGGGGACCAGGTCATCAGCATCCGCGGCTATGGGGTGCGGGAAATGGGCGGCAGTGACCCGGTTGACAAACATACGGTGTTTCGCCTGGCGTCCGTATCCAAGACCTTTGCCGCTGGCCTCAGCATGAAACTGGTGCAGGACCACAAATTCTCCCTCGAAGACCGGCTGGTTGCCTATGTACCCGAGTTCCGGTTCAAGACCAACCATCTGGCGGATCAGCTTCAGCTCCGACATTTGCTCAGTCATTCTGCCGGGGTCATGCCCAACGCCTATGATAATATGCTGGAGGCTAACGTTCCCCTGCCGAAAATTATCACCAGCTTTCAGAAAGTGGATCCCATGTGTGATCCCGGGGACTGCTACGGCTATCAGAATGTGCTTTATGCCATGATCGGCCCGGTGATCGAAAAGACCACACTGCACACCTATGAAGACCTGATCAACGACATGATTTTCAAACCGCTGGAGATGGAAAATGCCTCTGTGGGCTACGAGGCTTTTTTGCACAGTGAAAATCGCGCGGCCCCCCATGTAAAAACCCGGAAAGGCTGGCTCAAGACCAAAGTCAAGCCGTCCTATTACGAGGTGCTGCCTGCAGCCGGGGTGAATGCCAGCGTTTCCGACATGGCCAGCTGGTTGATGGCCCAGCTCGGCCACCGGCCGGATGTCATGCCGCCGGAAGTTCTGGACAGCCTGACCAAAAAACAGATCCGCACTAAAAAGGAGCTCAGGCGCCGGGACTGGCGCAGGTATCTGAAGGACGCCTACTATGGTCTGGGCTGGCGTATCTATCAATTCGGCAAGGAACAGCTCATTTATCACGGCGGCTGGGTGGCCGGTTTCCGGGCTGACGTGGCCTTCTCCCGGGACCGGGATGTGGGGCTGGTGATCCTGCTGAATGCGGAATCCAACGTGATCAACCGGCTCAGCACCCGCTTCTGGGCAGAGATAATGAAAGATCCGATTTAAGGCCGAGTCTTTCGAACAGTCCGGATGTCCAGAACAATAAACTGCCGTCCAGCTCTCTTTTGGTAATTTTTTTTGTGGTGGTTCATTGTAACTTACTGACAGAAAACAGCCATTTTCCATGTGAGGGGCGAATTTTCTGCGGTATGTTGAGAGCCTGTCGCAAATTCTTCCCTTGACGATGAACTTTCCGTCTCTATATTCCGCTGTGGGCTATCCCTCCCCAACGAGGGACAGCTATTCTGGAAGGAATAGGAGACATATTATGAAACCGGAAGTGAAACCAGCGAACCCGCTGTTTTCGTCAGGCCCCTGCGCGAAACGCCCGGGCTGGACGTTGGAAGACCTCAAGGACGCCCCTTTGGGACGTTCTCACCGCGCCAAAATCGGCAAATCCAAACTGAAAGAAGCCATTGACCGTACCGCTGAGATTCTCGGTGTGCCGGAAGGTTATCGTGTCGGCATCGTGCCCGGCTCCGATACCGGTGCCGTAGAGATGGCGCTCTGGTCCATGCTCGGCGCCCGCGGCGTTGACATGCTGGCCTGGGAAAGTTTCGGTTCCGGTTGGGTCACCGATGTGACCAAACAGCTTAAACTGGACGATGTCCGGATCCTGGAAGCGCCTTATGGCGAACTGCCGGATCTCAGCAAAGTTGATCCTGCTCGTGACGTCGTCTTTACCTGGAACGGCACCACCTCCGGTGTCAAGGTTCCCAACGGCGACTGGATTTCCGACGACCGTGCCGGGTTGACCATCTGCGATGCAACCTCTGCGGCATTTGCCATGGACCTGCCCTGGAAAAAACTGGATGTGGTGACATTCAGCTGGCAGAAAGTGCTTGGCGGAGAGGGCGCCCACGGGGTGATCATCCTGTCTCCGCGCGCTGTGGAGCGTCTGGAAAACTTTGTCCCCAACCGGCCGCTGCCAAAAATCTTCCGCCTGACCAAGGGCGGCAAGCTGATTGACGGCATCTTCACCGGTGCCACCATCAACACGCCATCCATGCTTTGTGTCGAGGATTACCTGGATGCGCTGGGCTGGGCGGAAAGTGTTGGCGGCCTTCAGGGCATGATCAAACGGTCCGAAGCCAATCTTGCTGTGCTCAGCAACTGGGTTGAAAAATCAGACAATGTGGCCTTTCTGGCAAAGGACCCGGCCACGGTGTCCAATACCTCCGTCTGTCTGATGATTACGGCGCCTTGGTTTGCGGCGCTGTCAGAAGATGATCAGGCTGTTGCTGCCAAGAAGGTGGTCGGACTGCTGGACGAGGAAGGTGCCGCCTATGATATCGGCGCCTATCGTGACGCTCCGGCAGGTCTGCGCATCTGGGCAGGCTCCACCATCGAGACGGACGATCTTGAAAAGCTCGTTCCCTGGGTGGAATGGGCGCTTGAGGAAGTCAAGGCTTCCCAGGCCTGATACAGCTGAAGAGGCGGATGCCGGATTGACCGGCGTTCGCCCGCATTCTCCGAACAGATAGATTTTTTGAAAGGTATTGATGATGGTTAAGGTCCTGATTTCAGACAAACTGAGCCCCCTTGCCAAGGAAATTTTTGAACAGCGCGGTATCCAGGCCGATCAGATCGTCGGCATGACGCCGGAAGAACTGATTGCTAAAATTCCGGAGTATGATGGTCTCGCCATTCGCTCCGCCACCAAGGTGACGCCGGAAGTTCTGGCTGCGGCTGAAAACCTGAAAGTGGTCGGCCGCGCCGGTATCGGTGTGGACAATGTGGACATCAAAGCGGCGACAGCCAACGGTGTGGTGGTGATGAACACCCCCTTCGGCAACAGTATCACTACGGCCGAACATGCCATTGCCATGATGTTTGCCGTGGCCCGGCAGATTCCGCAGGCCAATGAATCCACCCACGCCGGCAAATGGGAAAAATCCAAATTCATGGGTGTGGAGCTGACTTCCAAGACCCTTGGTGTGATCGGCTGCGGTAATATCGGCGCCATTGCTGCCGACCGGGCCCTCGGCCTGAAAATGAAAGTGGTGGCCTTTGACCCCTTCCTGTCTGAAGATCGTGCAGAGGAAATCGGTGTAGAGAAGGTGGAACTGGACGAGCTTCTTGGCCGTGCCGACTTCATTACCCTGCATACACCGCTGACCGATAGCACCCGCGGTATTCTGGGCAAGGATGCCTTTGCCAAAATGAAAGACGGCGTGCGCATCATCAACTGTGCCCGTGGCGGGCTGATTGACGAGGACGCTCTGAAGGAAGCACTGGATAGCGGCAAGGTTGCCGGTGCCGCTCTTGACGTATTCGCCGAAGAGCCAGCGAAGGAAAACGCTTTGTTTGGCAATGACAAGGTTGTGGCAACTCCGCATCTGGGTGCGTCCACCACGGAGGCCCAGGTCAATGTGGCGGTTCAGGTTGCCGAACAGATGGCCGATTATCTTCTCGACGGGGCGGTGACAAACGCGCTTAATATGCCGTCCGTAACAGCGGAAGAGGCCGTACGCCTCAACCCCTATATGAAACTTGCCGGCGAACTCGGCAGTTTTGCCGGACAGCTGACGGAAAATGCCCTGCAGAAAATCCAGATTGAATATCAGGGTGACGTGACTGAACTGAATATTCGTCCGCTCACCGCCATTGTGGTAGAAGGCCTGCTGCAGCCGCTGATGGACAGCGTCAATATGGTGAACGCCATGGCCATTGCCAAGGAACGGGATATCGAGATCATCGAAAGCAAGAACGAGGGTGAAGGCGATTATCACACCTTGATCAAGGTCAGTGTGACCACCGACAAACAGAGCCGGTGCGTGGCCGGCACCCTGTTTGCCGACCGTCGCCCCCGTATTGTCGAGGTTAAGGACATCCGTCTGGAAGCTGAGCTGTCCGAGGACATGCTGTATGTGACCAACGAAGATATGCCGGGCTTTATCGGCGCGCTGGGAACGGTGCTTGGCGATGCAGGACTGAATATTGCCACCTTTAGCCTGGGCCGTGCGGCCGAGGGCGGGGAAGCCATTGCGCTGGTATCCGTTGATCAGCCGGCCTCCGATGATGTGCTGGACAAAGTCCAGGCGCTGCCACATGTTCGACAGGTCAAGGCACTGAAATTCTAAGAGTTTTACAACACGGGTTAATTTAACCTGTATCCATAGACTGGGAGGCCATATTTTGGCCTCCCTTTTTTATCAGACTATTTTGCTGAGAGGATGTGACAGGGAGGAAATGCTTTCTTTCTTTTGTCGGGTCGTATAAAATTTTAATTAAGTTGTATTTGTATGATCATGTATCGCCACGTGTATATATCCGGGGTACTTGCCACCCTCTTCTTGCTTATGGCAGGCTTCTCTTTGCATTCCACCGCCGGATCGAAGGAGCCGTCACAGCGTTATGTCATGGTGTTGATGGATGTATTCCCCTATGGCTGGTGGGAGAAAGGCCGGCCCCGGGGCTTTCTGGTTGATGTCGCCAAACGGATCCGCCAAAAATCGGGTGTAGATTATGAAATTGTTCTGCAGCCTTTTGGGCGTAATCTCAAATCCCTTGAGGTGGGCAAGGCTGATTTTTCCATTTTTTATTCCTATCCCGATACGATTTCCGGATACAGAAGTATTGGAAATGTGACCTGTACCCGTCTGGTTGCTGTGCCTATGGCGAACAGCGGAATTGAGACCGTCAGTGACCTGAACGGAAAGTCGGTGCTTTTCCCGCCCGGCGGATATTTCGACCGGCACTATGTTCAACACATGAACATCGACCCCATTCCTGTCAGTTCCGCAGAGTCCATTCTGGAGCTTGCTTCACGGGGACGGGCGGACGCTTTTATTGTCAGCGATCAGTTGATGGAAGCCTATCAGACGAATGTTTCTGCCTCCCATCGTATGCCCGATGATTTTTGGGCAAAGCTTGGAAATCCGCTGGAACTCGTTGAAGCAAATATTGCCTTTGTCGTTTCCGATAGATCACCACTCGGAAAACATACGGACAGGATTTCTGCCACGATCAGGGAGATGCAGAAAACCGGCGAATTTCTTGAGCTGGCCGAAAAATATTTTCACTCGGTTCAGTCCAGTTGCTTGCATGAGGCAAATAAAAAGTCACCCCATTAAAGCGATCGCGGCTTTCACACATTATTGGCAGTTTAATCTCTGGAACAGCTTGATGGTTGTTTTAAAAGGGTTTCTGGAAATGCCGGAAGTTGAAAAGATAATATTCTATGATAGAATAACTCTCAAGAATGGGAAATATTGGGGTGAGAGGCGGTCTCTATTTTTCCCAGGTAAGCATGAAGTCAGGCAGATAAAAAGGGACACTTGACTTCAAGGAGCGTTATTCATGAGACCGTTGCCGACAAAAAGCCTGTCGTTCAGGCTGGCAAAAATAGGTGTGTTACTCGCTTTCCTGGTTGGGGTAGTGTTGTCCGGCATCCAGGTTTATATGGATTATCTGGATGAGGACAGATACATCGAACAACGCATGGAGGACATTCTCTATGTTGCGGAAAAGCCAGCAGCCCGGGCTGTCTATATTATTGATCCGGCATTGGCGATCCATGTTCTGGATGGTCTTTTTGTCTACGAGTTTGTGCAGGAAGCGACCATCACTGACGATCTCGGCCAGGTGCTGGCGAGCAAATCGAGACAGGGAAGCGAGAGTTCAACCCAGTGGCTGACCAGCAGACTTTCACGGGTAAATGACGTCTATTCCAAGACCTTGGAAATTGTGAGTGATGCAACGGTAGGGTCCGGCCGTATTGAGATCCTGATCAATCGGGATATCGCCCTTGCCGGTTTTTATGACCGGGCTATCCTTGTCTTTTTCACCGGTCTTATCCGGAACATGTTGCTCGTTTTCCTGCTTTACCTCGCCTATTATTACATTGTTACTAAACCGTTAAACCTTTTTGTGCGCAGGATTTCCTCCCTTGATTCCGAAAATCCGGGTGAGAACCCGGTCGAGATTCCGAAGTCCCACGAAAATGACGAACTTGGCTGGCTGGCCAGGTCGTTTAACGGCTTTTCAAACGAGATTGTCAGGCAGTTTAGCAAGCTTAAGAAAACCCAGGACGAATTGTGCTTTGCCCGCGATGAATTGATCAAGGAACTGGAAGCGCACAAGGAAACCGCAGAACATCTGATGGAGATGCGGCTGCAGGCGGATAATGCCAATCGGGCCAAATCGAGTTTTCTAGCCAATATGAGTCACGAACTGCGCACCCCGCTTAATGCCATCATCGGTTTTGCCTCTCTCATGTCCAGTGAGGCCAAGGGGCCTGTCGGCAATAAGGATTATTTAGAGTATTTGAAAGATATCGAGGATGCCGGCACTAATCTGACAGATCTTCTGGGGCAGTTGCTTGATTTGTCGCTCATAGAATCCGGGGAACTGAAACTGCAGGAAAGTGTGTTTCGCCTGGATGACCTGATCGAGAGCAGTCTGCAGATGTTCCAGTCCGACCTTGATGAAAAGCGGCTCAGCCTGACCATCGAAGTTGATGAGAATATTGGTGAAATCCAGGCTGACAGGCGCCGTCTTCTTCAGGTTCTGGACAATCTGATCTCCAACGCTATAAAATTTTCCCATACTGGCGGTGAAATACGCCTGTCCGTCAGCCGCGATGAGGATGGCTCGATTGTGGTGCTGTTACGGGATTTCGGCGTTGGAATTCCCGGCGATAGAATTCCCCAGATGCTGGAGCCGTTCATGCAGGCGGAAATCAAATATAACAAAACCTTCCAGGGCGCTGGCCTTGGCCTGTCTCTCTCTAATCTGTTGATCAAGCTGCATGGCGGCAAGGTCTGGATTGAAAGCGAGCAGGGCGCCGGCACCTCGGTTTTCGTTCGTCTGCCGGAAAGGCGGGTTGTCGGGCTTTCGGAAATGAGCTGAAGCGGCATCGCGAGGCAGCAGGCCTTCGGAGGTTCCGTGGATTTTCCTCTTTAGATTCCAAAAACAGGGTGATATAAGCACGGCGGTGCCCCGGGACGTTTGCTTGCGTCCAGAAAGAATACTCATGGATTACGCATATGCTTGAACCGAATGACAAGGCCCTTTTGCCAGAGGGGCTGCACGATACCCTCGCCAATGAAGCGGAATATGAAGCGGAAACCGTAAACCGGTTGCTGGAAAGCTTTGCTGCACAGGGCTATACCCGGGTGGAACCACCGCTTGTAGAATTCGAGGAAAGTCTGCTCAGCGGACCCGGCGCTGCCCAGTCCAGGCATATGTTCCGGGTGATGGATCCCGCTTCCCAGCATATGATGGGGGTGCGCACCGATATTACCGGCCAGGTCGCCCGTATTGCCCGCACCCGTCTGAAAAAAGCCCCGCGTCCGTTGCGCCTTTCCTATGCGGGACAAGTGCTGCGCATCAAGGGCACCATGCTGCGTCCGGAACGCCAGTTCGTGCAGACCGGTGTGGAACTGATCGGCTCTGACAGTTTCCAGGCCTATGTAGAAGTCATTCTGCTGGCCCATGAGGCACTGACCTCTGTTGGGGTGGAAAAATTGAGCCTGGACCTGAGTCTGCCGCTGCTGGTGCCGGCCATTTGCGAGGGCCTCTCCATTGAGGAAGGCACCGCTCATCAGGTACGCGAAGCGCTCAATGCCCGGGATGTGGGCGAACTGGAAAATATCGAGGGAGAAATCGGTGACATTGCCCGCAAGCTTCTCTCTGCCGCCGGGCGCGCCGACAAGGCGCTGGAAACTCTGGACGGCCTGAAGCTGCCGGAAAAAGCCCGCCAGATGTGTGACGAACTGGCCCAGGTAGTGAGCATTCTCGCTGATGTGGCGCCGGGCCTGCAGGTGACAGTTGATCCCGGTGAATATCAGGGTTTTGAATTTCAGACCGGCATCGGTTTTACGTTTTTTGCCAAGGGCGTGCGCGGCGAGCTGGGCCGCGGTGGCCGGTACGAAGTCAATGCGGAACTGGATGAGGGCGAGGCCGCCACCGGTTTCTCCCTTTATCTCGACAGCCTGATGCGGGCGTTGCCGGAAGCACCGGAGCCGGAGACAATCTATGTACCGTTCGGCACTGATCTGGCGGAACTGCCGCCGCTGAGGGCGGAAGGCTACCGGACAGTGCAGGGGCTTGAGCCCGCCGGGGATGCAGAGGCAGAAGCCAGGCGTCTCGGATGCCGGCGTCTGTGGCGGAACGGCGCGGCTGAGAAGCTGGCCTGAAAAATTAAATTGAAGACATGAAAGGTTAAGACGTGGCGAATGTTGTGGTGATCGGGTCCCAGTGGGGCGACGAAGGCAAGGGCAAGATTGTCGACTGGTTATCTGAACGGGCCGATGTGGTGGTCCGCTTCCAGGGTGGTCACAATGCTGGTCATACACTTGTGGTGGAAGGTAAGGTTTACAAGCTGAGCCTGCTGCCTTCCGGCATCGTCCGCGGCGGCAAGCAGTCGGTGATCGGTAACGGTGTAGTGGTTGATCCCTGGGCGCTTGTGTCTGAAATGGACCGTTTGCGCGACCAGGGTGTCGATGTGGGCCCCCATAACCTGATTCTGGCGGAAAATGCCCCGCTGATCCTGCCGCTGCACGGCGAACTGGACGCCATCCGCGAAGATGCCACCAACAAGTCCTCCAAGGGCGGTCCGAAAATCGGCACCACCCGCCGCGGTATTGGCCCGGCCTATGAGGACAAGGTGGCCCGCCGGGCGCTTCGCGCCTGTGACCTGAAATCGGACGCCGCCATTGAAAGGCGCGTCGATGTGCTGCTGTCCCATCACAATCCGCTGCGTCGCGGTCTTGGCGTGGCCGAAGTGGACCGGGACGAGCTGATCAAACAGATCAAGGAAATCGCCCCCAAGATTATCCCCTTTGTTCAGGCCAGCTGGCGGGTGCTGGATGACGCGAAACACAGCCGCAAGCGCATCCTGTTCGAGGGCGCACAGGGCACCATGCTGGACATCGATCACGGCACCTATCCGTTCGTGACCTCTTCCAACACCATTGCCGGTACGGCGGCGGGCGGCAGCGGCACCGGGCCGGGTACGCTCGATTACGTGCTCGGCATCACCAAGGCCTATACCACCCGCGTGGGCGAGGGACCGTTCCCGACCGAGCTGACCGATGAAGTGGGCCGTGGACTCGGCGAACGCGGTCATGAATTCGGCACCGTCACCGGGCGCAGCCGCCGTTGTGGCTGGTTCGATGCCGTGATGGTGCGACAGGCCGCCAAGATCGGTGGGATTACCGGTATTGCGCTGACCAAGCTTGACGTGCTGGACGGCATGGACGAACTCAAGGTCTGCATTGGTTACGAACTGGACGGCAAGCAGATCGACTATTTCCCGGCCTCCACCGAGGATCAGGCCAAGGTCACGCCGGTCTATGAGACGCTCGAAGGCTGGTCAGACAGCACCTTCGGCGCCAGAAGCTGGAAGGATCTGCCGGCAACGGCGATCAAATATATCCGCCGCATCGAGGAATTGATCGAGACTCCGGTGGCGCTGCTGTCCACCAGCCCCGAGCGTGACGATACGATTCTGGTCACCGACCCGTTCGAGGGGTAAGTTTCGACGCATAGCATTAGGACAAGCGTCCCGGTTTTCCTGCCGGGGCGCTTTGTTTTTTTGAACCCTTTATGACAGATGATTTTATTGGATTGACAAGGGGGGGCTTTGGCCCTAAACAAAACGCCTCTTGCCGAATCGGGCCTTCGCAACGTCGGCAGCTTTTTTATTCATACTTGAACTTGTGGATGATTCTGATGGAATGTTGTGGAGGTCTCATGAATGGACTACTACCATAGTGTGAACGGGGTTCTGGCAAACCTTGAGCCAGTAGAACCTGTTTTCTGCCACCGGCCCCATGCGGCGCGCCGGGCAGCCAAATGGTTTCTAGATAATTTTCAGGGCGATGTGCTCTATGCGGTGAAGGCCAATCCTTCGCCGGTGATCCTTGATGCCTTGTATGAAGCGGGAGTACGTCACTTCGACGTAGCCTCCCCAAAGGAGCTCGAAAGGGTGTCCTCCTTTAAGGACGCCCGCTTCTACAACATGAACCCGGTGAAGCATCCCCGCCATATCGCGATTTCCTATTTCGAGTATGGCGTGCGGGATTTCTCTGTGGATTGCATGGCAGAACTGGAAAAAGTGCTCGAAGCCACAGGTCACGCAAAAGACCTGAATATCTTTGTGCGCCTTGCGGTTAATAACAACAGCAGCATGCTGCCGCTGGACCGCAAATATGGTGTGCCGCTTCTGGACAGTGCCGAGCTGCTGATGGCCGCCCGTTTGAATGCGGCCCGCCTTGGCGTCTGTTTCCATGTGGGCAGCCAGTGCATGGACCCTGAAGCCTACCGTCAGGCCATTACGCTTGCCAACCAGGCGATCGTGCGCGCCGGTGTGCTGGTGGATACCCTGGATGTGGGCGGCGGTTTCCCGTCCGCCTATCCGGGGGTGCAGCCGCTGGACCTGGTCCATTATACCGATGTGATTCACGAGGCCTTTGAAGACTCCCTGGCGTCCGAAAACAGCCGCCTGATTTGTGAGCCCGGCCGCGCCTTATGTGCCGAGAGCGGATCACTGATCACCTCCGTGACCCTGCGCAAGGATAATTACCTGTACCTCACCGAGGGCGCCTATGGCGCGCTGTTTGACGCGGCGCACCTGAAGTTCCGTTTTCCGGTGAAAATGATCCGTAATGGCGAGGTCGCTGTGGAAGACGGCGGCAAACAGGCGAAACTGACAGGCTTTTCCTTCTATGGCCCGACCTGTGATAGTATCGACTATATGCCCGGGCCCTTCATGCTGCCGGAAGACATCGGCATCGGCGACTATGTGGAGGTGGGCATGCTCGGCGCTTACGGCCAGAGCATGCGTACTGCCTTTAACGGATTCCATGAGGGTCCCGAAGTGATCGTGGGCGATGAGCCCATGCATTCTATGTACATTTTCGATCAGGAGCAGGAGGCCGCCAATGACGACCTCGCCCTGGAAGCACAATTAAGCGAATGAAAGACAAGATTATGACTGACAACAGCAACAAAAAAGCCGAACTGCTCAGCAAGGTCGTCGAGCATATCGACATCACCGGCTTCGATGCGCGGCCGATCATCGACAGCATGGGCAAAATGTCCTTCACCTCCCG
Source organism: Emcibacter sp. (assembly GCF_048269205.1). Classification (GTDB taxonomy): domain Bacteria; phylum Pseudomonadota; class Alphaproteobacteria; order Sphingomonadales; family Emcibacteraceae; genus Emcibacter. Next base: position 597,458 of record NZ_JBLXJC010000001.1, read on the forward strand.
GGATCTGGCCCGGGCCACCGGCATCTTTAACGAGATGCTGGCGGACCGTGATTGCTCCGTGATCCTGACCATTGCCGGCTCCACCTCTGCCGGAGGCTGCATGGACCTTTATGCCGACCTGGTGAAATACAACATGGTTGACGCCATTGTCGCCACCGGCGCCAGCATCGTTGACATGGACTTTTTCGAGGCCCTGGGCTTCAAGCATTATCAGGCCCAGTCTGACGTGGATGACCGTGACCTGCGCGATCTCTATATCGACCGGATCTATGATACCTACATCGATGAGGAAGAGCTGCAGAATTGCGACCACACCATCAAGGAAATCGCCAACGGCCTGGAAAAACGCGCCTACAGCTCCCGCGAGTTCATCTGGGAAATGGGTAAATGGCTGACCAAAAACGCCAAGAAGGAAGGCAGCCTGATCCAGACCGCTTACGAGAATAACGTGCCGATTTTCTGCCCGGCCTTCACCGATTCAAGCGCCGGTTTCGGCCTGGTGGTGCATCAGGTGGAAAACCCGGGCAATCACATGACCCTGGACAGCATCGCCGACTTCCGCGAGCTCACCGAGATCAAGATCGAAGCGGGCCAGACCGGCCTTCTGATGATCGGCGGCGGCGTGCCCAAAAACTTCACCCAGGACACCGTGGTTTGTGCGGAGATCATGGGCAAGGAAGCGGACATGCATAAATATGCCATCCAGATCACCGTTGCCGACGTGCGCGACGGTGCCTGCTCTTCCTCCACCCTGAAGGAAGCCTGCAGCTGGGGCAAGGTCGATGTGGTCAAGGAACAGATGGTCTTTGCCGAGGCAGGCTCCGTGCTGCCGCTGCTGGCCTCTGACGCCTGGCACCGGGAACATTGGAAAGGCCGCGAACGCCGTCATTTCGCGAAGCTTTTTGAGAAGTAAGCCAGGAACGTAAAATGGATTATCTTTCCCCGGAAGAAGGTTTCCTCGGGCTCGAAGCCGAACAGGCGGGCAAGCCGGAGGAAGCCCGGGCCGTGATCATTCCCTTCGGGCTCGAGGGTTCCGTCTCCTATGAGGGCGGCACCCGTCTGGGCCCGCAGGCGATGATTACCGCCAGCCACCAGGTGGAGCTGTTCGATGAGGAGCTCTGGTGCGAACCGTTTGAAAAATACGGTGTGGCTACGCTCAGGGAACCAAAAATCGGGGAAGATATCGCGGCCGAACTCAACCGGCTGGAAGCGACCGTGCAGGAAGTCATGGACGCCGGCCGTTTCCCCATGACCTTCGGCGGCGAACACAGCATCACCGCCGGCACCATCCGGCCCTTTGCCCGCAAATATCCGGACCTGACCATCCTGCATTTCGACGCCCATGCCGACCTGCGCGACGGCTATGAAGGCGAACATTACAGCCATGCGGCAGCACTCCGCAGATGCCTGGATTTCGAGCATATCGAGCTGGTGTCCGTCGGCATCCGCAATATTTCGGCCAGTGAAATCCCGTTCCTGGAGGCCAACCGCAACCGCATCCATATCCACTGGGGCCGGGACCGGGCGCGCTATGACGTGGCCGACATCGTCGCCCCGCTTAAAGACAGGCCCATTTATGTCACCTTTGATGTGGACGGGTTCGATGCCAGCCTGATGCCCGCCACCGGCACGCCGGAGCCCGGCGGCCTGTTCTGGCAGGAATGTATGGAGATTATCCGCGCCGCCTCGGAAATCGGCACCATTGTCGGCGCCGACGTCAATGAACTCGCCCCCCGCGAGGGCCTGCACGGCTGCGACTTCATCGCCGCCAAACTGGCCTATAAAATCCTCAACTACGCGCTGGGGAAATAATTCCCGGCGCGTCACTCCTGCGAAGGCAGGAATCCAGTCCACAATTGTAAAACGCGAGCAGGTTTCCTAGCCGCGTTTTCTTTTTCCTGTTTTTAGTGTATTTTTTTAGGGTGTTTCAATTTTTGAAAGAGGGGGTAGTGCCAAAAAGACCGCCGTTCCTACCTGAAGAAATTGCCAATATCCATAAACTTTGTGACAGTTGTGGTAAAATAGTCAGGCCAAATTTTTGGTCTGAGTTTGACGGGCCTTTTATACCTATTTACCCAGATGGCACCAAAGGAGAAAAAGGGGCATTTATTCAAATTTCTGCAACCACTTCCTGCGGTTGTGGTGCAAAAACTTCCTTTGATATTGAGGCAAAAAGGCTAAAGCATTTTATCCATTTCTATGGAGACGAAGCAGAACGCCAAGTTAGGAATTATGATCTACTGGTTTATTCTCTTATAGGGGGTACTAGTGGTCAAATTCAACAAATTGAAGAAGATGTACGGGCATTAAAGTGTGAAGTCCTTCCAGATATAGATCCGGAAAGTTGGCGCATTCATACTACTGAAATGATGGATAGCAAAAAGCGTATCCAGCACGGTGTTTATAAACATATAAGCTCCAAAAAAATAATCCCTTTCTTTGAGGGCTGTACTAATATTTTTAGAAAAAACGAAGAGTTCAGTTGGAATATTTGTTCAATTGGCTTTCTAAAGTCTCCCAGTAATAAACGTAAACGCAGAACATACCTCAAAGATGGACGAATAACAGTTCATCAAGCTTTACTCTCCTATGCCATCCATCGATCAACAAAAAAAGAATTGCGTCCAATGTTTACATTGGACGCAAGTAGACCAATAATAAATGACCCGCACTTAGAAGGATGGTCTTATGACACCTATAATGGATCGAGGTGTTTTCTAGCAAACGCATTTCTCTCTCATAGTAATGACATAAACGCCCCCAATTTTGTTGCTCCTGGAAGTCACCCGTGTTTGGAATTGGCTGATGTTCACGCATATTTTGCCGCTAGGAATTTGGCCAAAAGAACCACTAAGCAAAGGGCGGAAATTTCATTAAAGGAGTTTGGGAAATTTTCTTATCTCATAATGTTGGATAATAATTCTATGGATTATCTCACAGGTGACGATATTCCGAATAAATATATTCCTTCCTAAGTTTTTATAACCTATCCACTTTTCACATACTTCAGTTCTACTTGTTGAACTATGTTTTTATTGCGGCCTATACCCCCCATTCACACTTTCCCCCTTGTCTCTTTTGCGCCCTCTCCGATAAACTCCTCCTATACTCATTCAGGGACTACATTATGACCGACAGCCCCATTCATTTTTCCGCGCCGTTCCAGGTGGCCTGGGCGGATCTGGACTATAACCGCCATATGGGCAACATCGCCTATTTTTCCTATGCCGCCCAGACCCGGTTTCTGTTCTTTGCCGAACATGGTTTCGGACCCGAGGAGTTTGAGGCGGCGGGCCTTGGCCCGGCGGCGCTTAACGAGACGATCCGTTATCACAAGGAAATGAAATTCCTGGAGAAATTCACGGTCAATTTCCTCTGCGCCGGTATGAACGCGAAAAAAAGCCGCTATATCATCGTTAACCAGTTTATCGGCGAGGACGGGGAGATGCGGGCTGAAATCCGCACCCAGTTCGTGTGGATGGATTTGAATTTACGCCGGGCGATCCGCTCCCCCGCGCCCATGGCGGCAATCCTCGATGCGCTGGAAAAGACCGAAGATTTCGAAGAGCTTTAGAAGCTTGTCTTCCCCGTCATTCCCGTGAAAACGGGAATCCATAGCGCGGTTTCAAACACACTCAAGCGTATCAATGGACCCCGGCTTTCGCCGGGGTGACGGTGGAGGGGTCTGTATTCGGGCCACTCGAGCCCTCACTCATCCCGGCCGAAAATGACCGTAAAGCCGCGGCCGTCGGGGCCGCGCACGTCGGCCTCAAGCTGACCGTCCCGGAGCCGGTAATGAAGCCTTGTCGGGAAATCATGATCCGGGTTTTCGAACACCGCTTCCTGTTCACTGCAGGTGGTAAGCCGGAACGCCACCGGTTCTTCATTCTGGCTGGCCATGACGGTATAGAAAATGCCGCCGTCCTTTTCCTCCAGCAGCATGCGTTCCTCGAAGGTCACTTCGCCACTATCCTTAGTGACGGTCTGGCCGAAGCCTTTGAAGCTTTTCTCACCGGTCCGCTCCCAGACCTCTGTGGTGCGGCTTTTGTCATCGCCAACGGCCCAGTTGCCGGTCAGCCAGTCGAGAGCTTCAAGGGGGCAGGGCGGTCCCTCCGCCCGCGCCGTAGCGGTAAGGACTAAGGAGAGCAGCAGGCACAGGACGGATGTGGTTCTGAAAGGCATGATTTTTCCCCGTTTTTTATCCCTCTTATGGTGGCATATTTTTGTTCGAATGTCCTTATCTATCTGAAAAGACAAAAAAATATTCACCTCTGTCAAAAAACTGTTAGAGTTCCCGCCTATTGTTTGCCGGTCACTGACAGGGCGTGTAATTGGGGTGGAAATATGAGTGCAATCATCGACATCAGGGAAACGGAAAAAGCCGATCTTTCGGTAATCATGGATATTCATCGCCGCGCCTTCGGCGGTGAGGGGGAAGTGGTGGCAAACCTCACCCGCGATATCCTGGCCGATCCCACGGCCCGGCCGGTGCTTTCCCTTCTGGCGGAACGGGACGGTGAACCGGTCGGCCATATTCTGTTCAGCAATGTGCGGTTTGACGGGCTCGACCGGCATAGTGAAAACCTGCCGTTGTCCCTGTCCATTCTTGCCCCCCTGGGTGTGCTTCCCGAGGTGCAGGGGCAGGGTGTGGGCGGCGATCTGATCCGCTGTTCCCTCGAGGTTCTGGCCGCCGCCGGGGTGGGGCTGGTCTTTGTGTTGGGCCATCCCGGTTATTATCCCCGTTTCGGCTTTTCGCCCGCCGGAAAGCAGGGCTTTGACGCCCCCTATCCAATCCCGGCGGAAAATGCCGACGCCTGGATGGTTGAGAAGCTTGGCGATGTCAGGCTGCCCAAGGGCTTCCATGACCGCATCATCTGTTGTGAGGCGCTCAGCAAACCGGAATACTGGCGGGAATAGTGGCGCCATAAAAAAGCCCCCCCCAAAAAAAAAGCCCCGGTATTTCCACCGGGGCCATGCTGTAGGAAGGTATGTGATCCTAATCCGCATTATGGGCGAGGGCGGCGGGCTGTTGGGCCTTTGCCGCTTCGGTCATGGCTTTCTGAAGTTTTTCAAACGCCCGGACCTCGATCTGGCGAACCCTTTCGCGGCTGATGTTGTAAATCTGGGAAAGCTCCTCCAGCGTCGACGGGCTGTCTTTCAGGCGCCGTTCGGTGAGGATATGCTGTTCACGTTCGTTCAGACCCTTCATGGCGTCGGCCATCAGGGTCCGGCGGTAATCCAGTTCCTCGCTTTCCGCATAGGCGGTTTCCTGGTCGACACTGTCCTCGTCCACCAGCCAGTCCATCCATTCGCCTTCCGCGTCGGCGCGCATGGGGGCATTCAGGCTGTGGTCGGCACCGGCCATGCGCCGGTTCATCTGAACCACGTCATTTTCCGACACATCCAGCCGGGTGGCGATCTCCGTCACCTGGTCCGGGTGCAGGTCGCCTTCATCGACGGCCTCCAGCTGGCCCTTGAGGCGACGCAGATTGAAGAAAAGTTTTTTCTGGGCGGCGGTGGTGCCGATTTTCACCAGTGACCAGGAACGCAGGATATATTCCTGGATGCTGGCCCGGATCCACCACATGGCATAGGTCGCGAGCCGGAAACCCCGGTCCGGGTCAAAGCGCTTGACCGCCTGCATCATGCCCACGTTGCCTTCGGAAATCAGTTCGCCGATGGGCAGGCCGTAACCGCGATAGCCCATGGCGATCTTGGCCACAAGCCGCAGGTGAGAGGTGACAAGCTGGTGGGCGGCATCCCGGTCGCCCTGTTCCCGCCAGGATTTGGCCAGCATGAATTCCTCTTCCGGTTTCAACATTGGAAACTTGCGGATTTCCTGCAGGTATCTTGTCAGGCTGCCTTCCGGCGTTAATACGGGTAAGTCTCTACTGGCCATAAGCTCTTCTCCACCTTGCAGCAGTGCTGCTTTCTACTGCATTTTACTTTTTTTGCGATCCCGGAGTCAAATCGGATTGATTAAACCCGATCGGTCATTACGGTCGCCGTTGCCTTCTGTGTGCGCCCATTATTGTTATAAGGTATCAATTTTCTAAGGCGGCAATAAGGCGTTTCATGTCATTTGGGAGGTCTGCCTCGAATTTCAAGTGTTCGCCGGTCACAGGATGTTTGAATCCGATCACATATGCGTGAAGAGCCTGGCGGTGGAAATTGCCGACGGCTTCGCGGGCTTTTTCCGAAAAATTCTTCAGGGGCGGGCTGCGGCGGCCATAGAGAGGATCCCCGATCAGAGGATGTCCGGCGGCGGCCATATGCACCCGCACCTGATGGGTCCTGCCGGTCTCCAGCTCGCATTCCACAAGCGAGACGCTGGGCGGTAGGGCAGCGGCCCTGATTTTCTTGCCGCCGCCGGTTTTCTGGACCTGGCGCGGCGGTTCCAGCCTGCGCACGACCCGGTAATTGGTCAGTGCATGTTTGCCGCCTTCCTTGACCACGCCCATGCGCAGGCGGTTATGGGGATCGCGGCCGATATTTTCCTCGATAAAGCCGTCTGCGGGGTTGGGAACGCCCCAGACCACGGCAAGATAGGCCCGCTCCATCGAGTGGTTGGCGAATTGTTTGGCCAGTTTTTTATGGGCCTTGTCCGATTTGGCCACCACCATCAGGCCGCTGGTGTCCTTGTCGATGCGGTGGACGATGCCCGGGCGCTTGACGCCGTTGATGCCGGACAGGCTGTCGCCGCAGTGATGAATCAGGGCGTTGACCAGGGTGCCGCTCCAGCTGCCGGGCGCCGGATGGACCACCATGCCTGCCCTTTTGTTCAGCACGATCAGGTCGTCGTCTTCATAGACGATATCCAGGGGGATATCCTCACCCTCCGGGTCCGGTTCGGTCAGGTCGGGAATTTTCACCCGAAACTGCTCATCCGGTTTGACCCGGTGGGACGGGTCGTCTATTGTCTGCTGATTGTTTTCCGGGCCGGTATAGACCTGTCCTTCGGTGATCAGTTGCTTCAGGCGTGAGCGGCTGATGTCCGGCAGGTGTGTAGCCAGGAATTTATCGAGACGCAGGCCCTTGTCCCCGTCTTCAACACTCAGCTCATATATTTCAGGATCATTGTTCGTCATGTCAGAACCACAGATGCCAGTTAATCCCCGCGTACTCAAGTGGATTGTGATTATTTTGGGAATTTTAATCATCCTCGGCCTCGGGGGGATTATCCTGACCATCGCCAGCCGGCTAAGCAACATGGCGGAGAAGAAGGAAGCGGAGCGTCTGCAGCAGGAAGCTATGATCGAGCGTCCAATGCCTGTAGAGCCGGCCTGGGCCATGACCGGCGGTCTGCTTTTCCCGGCTGAAGTGGCTGTGCCGCTTGAAGCGGGCGAGAATGTGGCCTCCGTCCAGATGGTGCCGCAGGGACTGCTGCTGACCATTGAACGGGGCGGCGAGACCACCGGCCTTTTGCTCGTCAGCCCGGACGGCACCCTGCGCAGCCGGTTCACCATCACCCAACCTGAATAAGGTCATGACCCTGCGCGTCCCCCGGCAATGTCTTCAGAGCCTGAGGCGACATGCGGAAGAGGCCTATCCTGATGAGGCCTGTGGTCTCCTGATAGGTTGTGAAGGGGAAGTCACGGAGGTGGTGCCGGCGAAGAATATCTGCCACACCCCGAAAAAGGCTTTCGAGGTCGATCCCCAGACCCTCATTGACTGGCAGAAAAAGCTGCGCGGGTCGGACCAGCATATTCTCGGGTCTTACCATAGCCATCCCGACCACCCGGCTGCACCGTCAGAGCGGGACCGGGCGCGTATCTTTGAGGAGGGGCAGATTTGGGCGATCCTGTCGGTCACGCGGGACGGGACAGGGAAAATCAATTTCTATCGGGCAGAAAGGGGCGACTTTACGCCCCTTGAAGTCTCAGTCTTCTGATTTTTCCCGCTTCGGGAAGCTCACACCTTCGACAGGCGCGGAAAATTTTACCAGACCCTTCATTTTTTCCGGATCGATGGGTTCCCCCCGGCGCAGGATGCTGATCCTGCCCTTGCGCGCCAGATGCTTGGCCTGTTGCTTGACCGCCAGCATATATTTGCGCCAGTAATCCTGCGGCGCCTCTTTCGGCGCGCGGTCATTTGAAATCATGATGGCGATATCCCGGGGCGAGGCGGTTTTGCCGTCTTCAATCGCTTCCATGATATAGCTGATGACATAGTCCTCGGTCTTTTCTCTTTCTTCCGGTGACAGGTCGTTTGCAGTGTTCATATCCGTATCCTTTGCTTCCCGCGCTCTAACATGAATTTTTCCTTGCCGCTATATTTCTTTTCCATGAAATGACAGAAAAATCCCCCTTCGGGCTTTTCAGGGCCGGTTCATGGGCTATATATAGGCAAAACCAAAAACCGGACCAGTAAATGTCGCCAGTATATATTATATGGGGAGTCCTGATCGGAATTATCGTGGCGGCGCCCATGGGACCCGTCAATATCCTTTGTATCCGTCGCACCCTGACCCACGGCCCCATGAACGGTTTCATCATCGGTATGGGGGCCGCTTTTGCCGACACCATCTTCGGCGCCATTGCCGCCTTCGGCCTGGCCGGGGTGACCCATCTGCTGAATAGCTACAGCCTGTGGGTGGAGCTGATTGGCGGCGTGATCCTGCTGGCGGTGGGGCTCAGGATCTGGAACAGTCACCCGCATCTGACCGATGCCCGGGATGATGCCAGCGACCGGATCAAGGCCTCGGTCGGCGCTTTCCTGCTGACCATCACCAATCCCATGACCATCCTCGGTTTTGTCGCTATCTTTGCCGGTCTCGGTCTTGGCAATATGGCCAAAACACCTCTTAACGGCCTGATGCTGGTGGTGGGCGTTCTTCTCGGCTCGGCGCTCTGGTGGTTTGTGCTGACCGAGGGGGTGGCCCACATGAAAAAGAAACTGACCGACGATCACCTGTTGTGGATCAACCGCGCCTGTGGTCTCGTTGTCATCGGTTTCGGCCTGTGGGCCCTGGGCAAGAATATCCCGCTATTATTATAGATTAACTTTTCCGTTGGCGATAAACGCGCCGTTGCGAAAATCTGGCTTGCCGTACAGGAAAGGCGTGCCGTCCGGATTGACCACTTCCCCTCCGGCTGCCCTGAGGACCGCGTGGCCGGCGCCGGTATCCCATTCCATTGTCGGACCAAAGCGCGGATAGATATCCGCCTCTGCACTGGCGACCAGACAGAATTTCAGCGAACTGCCAACGGATGTGGTGTCGCTGATGCCGTACCTGTCGAGGAATTCGTTGGTGGCCTCGTCCCGGTGAGACTTGCTGGCGACACCAACGATGCCGCTGGCGGGGACATCCCGTACCCGTATGGGGGTGATATTGGAGGTGGCGCCATTGTTGTCCACATCCATGATCAGGGCTTCATCGGCCGACTTGGCCAGATAGAGCTTGTTCAGGGCCGGGGCGTAGACAATGCCGAAGACCGGCAGCCGGTTTTCCACCAGGGCGATGTTGACTGTAAAGTCGGAACCCTTCTTGATGAATTCCTTGGTGCCGTCCAGCGGGTCCACCAGCCAGAACCGATTGTCCACATCAGGAATGTTTCCGGCTGCGGCGCTTTCCTCGGCCACAACCGGGATATCCGGGGTCAGGGGCACGAGATCGGCCAGGATGATCTTTTCCGCGGCTTCATCTGCAACGGTAACAGGCGAGGTGTCATCCTTGAAGACCACCTCGAAATCCTGAGCGTAAATTTCCATAATTTTCTTTCCTGCCTCTATGGCGGTGGGCACGAGTACCTCTGCAAGTTTTTGAAAATCAATGGGCTGGTCGGTCATAAATTGAAACTTTCTTCTTTACTGCGAATGGCTAATGTCGTTAATTTATGTCCCATTATATGCCTGTAAATCCGGCTGTCACCTATCTTGAGAGAAAAGCGTACAGATGAAAGATATCGAATTCGCCGCCCTGTTATGTTCCAGACTTTGCCACGACCTGATCAGCCCGGTGGGGGCCATCGCCAACGGCATTGAAATCCTGGCGGATGAAGACGATGAAGTCATGCGCGAGGAAGTTCTGAAACTTCTGGACCGCAGCGCTTCCCAGACCTCGAACCGGCTTCAGTTTTTCAGGTTGGCCTTTGGGGCCGCCGGCGGGTTTGGCGAGGAAGTGCCGCTGGACGAGGCGGAAAAGGCCGCCCGCGCCCTGTTTGCCGCTGCGAATGTTGAGGTGGACTGGCAACCTCAGATCGGTGTTCTGAACAAGGATGCCATAAAACTGATGCTGAACATGTTGCTTCTCGCCGGGGAAAGCCTAATTCGTGGCGGACAGATGACTGTGCAGATCGAGGACCTCGGCGATAATGTACTGATTAACATAACTGTTGCCGGTGACAAGGTTATTTTCCAGGACAAGATCAGTGATGTGCTGCTCGGCAATGTGTCGGATGAAAATATTGAACCCAAAACCGCACCAGCCTTTCTGGCCCGGAATGTGGCGGAGAAAATTGGTGCCGGCATCAGTAAAACAGTCCATAACGAACAGAGTTTCTCCCTTTCTGCTTCCTATGCGACAAAACGTTAAGTTCGCCCTGAAGGCCGCGTATTCCCTTTTATTTCAGCAAAAGATCAAATAGTTCCAGAAAAGCCAAAAGACTTTACAGCTTTTTAACCAATTTCTCTCATCTTAGTGAAAACTAAAAGTATCTTTATCCCCAAGGAAGAAGGTTGAGAGTATGGATGATCTGTTAAACGAGTTTCTGACGGAAACAGCGGAAAGTATTGATGTTGTAGACGTCGAACTGGTCACCCTGGAGCAGGACCCGAACAATAAATCCGTTCTGGATAATATTTTCAGGCTTGTACACACGATTAAGGGCACCTGTGGTTTTCTGGGCCTGCCCCGGCTTGAATCTGTTGCCCACGCTGCTGAAAACGTTCTCGGCAAGTTCCGCGATGGTGAAATCCAGGTAACACCCGACGCCGTTACCCTTATCCTTGCCTCTCTCGACCGTATTAAGGAAATCCTTGCCGGACTGGAAGCCACCGAGGAAGAACCTGCCGGGGATGACAGCGAGATTATCTCAAAATTGAATGCCATGGCCTCAGGTGAGGCTGCACCGGCGGCTGCCGCCGTTGCGGCTCCCGAACCGGAGCCTGAGCCTGAGCCGGAACCTGAACCCGTGCTGGAGCGCGAAATCGTTTCTTCGGTCGGCAAGGTGCCGGGCGAGGTTACACTTGAGGAACTTGAAGCTGCATTTCTGGCTGCCCCGGGTCCCGAGGAGGAAGAGCCGGCTGAAGCCGCCGTTGCGGAAGCCCCTGCTGAAGAGCCTGTAGCAGAAGAACCTGTTGCTGTCGAAGCAGAAGCGCCTGCGAAGGAAGAAGAGGCCAAGGAAGTTGCCGCAAAGAAAACGAGCAACGAACCCAGTGTGGCCAATCAAAGCATTCGCGTGAACGTGCATTTGCTTGAAGATCTGATGAATATGGTTAGTGAACTTGTACTGACCAGGAACCAGCTGATGCAGATTCTGCGCCGTTCAGGTGACACAGAATTCTCCATACCATTGCAACGTCTGAGCCAGTGCACCACGGAACTGCAGGAAGGGGTTATGAAAACCCGCATGCAGCCTATTGGTAATGCCTGGGCCAAACTGCCCCGTATCATTCGCGACCTGCAGGTGGAACTGGGCAAGAAAATTGACCTGCAGATGCTTGGCGCTGATACAGAACTTGATCGTCAGGTACTTGAACTGATCAAGGATCCGCTGACCCATATGGTCAGGAACTCTGCCGACCACGGTATTGAGATGCCTGCGGATCGTAAGGCAAATGGCAAGAAGGAAACCGGTACCATCCGTCTGAACGCTTTCCATGAGGGCGGACATATCATCATTGATATTACTGATGACGGCGCCGGCCTGCCAGTTGATAAATTGAAAGCCAAGGCGTTGAAAAACGAACTGGCCACTGAGGCTGAACTGGCTGAAATGTCCGATCAGCAGATTCAGAAGTTTATTTTCCATGCCGGGTTCTCCACTGCCGAGAAAGTGACAAGTGTATCCGGTCGTGGCGTCGGCATGGATGTGGTGCGCAGTAATATTGAAAAAATCGGCGGTACCATTGACCTCAAATCGATCGAAGGCAAGGGCACCAGCTTCTCCATCAAGATTCCGCTGACCCTGGCGATTGTCTCCGCCCTGATTGTTAAATCTCGGGAAGAGCGCTTTGCCATTCCGCAGATCAGCGTACTGGAGCTGGTCCGGACGTCCGATGATTCAGAGCATCGCATAGAATATATCAATGAAACGCCTGTTCTGCGGCTGCGTGATCGTCTTCTGCCGCTTGTCTATCTTGAGAAAATTCTCGGCTTCGGTAACCCGGTTGCTGACGAACCGGGGAAAGACAAAGCAGTTTCTGAGAAGGCTGTTGATGACAAAGTGGTTACTGACAAAACGACGACTGATGAACCGGCCACTGGCGACCAGGTAACTGATGTACAGAACGGTGACGAAGAAGCAGATAGAAAAGAAGACTTTATTGTCATTACCCAGGTCGGGGCCTTTACTTTCGGGATTGTGGTTGACCAGGTCTTCGATACAGAAGAGATTGTGGTTAAACCTGTTGCGCCGATCCTGCGTGATCTGAATATCTACTCCGGTAACACCATCCTCGGTGACGGCAGTGTGATCATGATCCTGGATCCGAACGGTATTGCCTCCGAGACCGGCGATGCCCTGTCCGACCTGTCCGACGCCGATGGCGTTGATGACGAAGGTGTTTCCATCGCCAATGTCTTTAACGAGAAAGAGGCTATTCTGCTGTTCCGGGCCGGCGATAATGTGCAGCGGGCCGTGCCCCTGTCGCTTGTTGCCCGTCTCGAGGAAGTTGATGCAGAAAAAATCGAAACCTCTGACGGTCAGCCGGTTGTGCAGTATCGCGGTCAGCTGATGCCGCTGGTAAAGCCGTTTGAGAATATGCAGATTCGTGAAACTGGCCGTCAGGCGGTCCTGGTCTTTACCGATGGTGGCAGGACCATGGGGCTGACCGTTGACGAGATTGTGGATATTCTTGAAGACCGCATCGAAGTCGAGCTGTCTTCCAAGATCCCTGGCCAGATCGGTACGGCCGTGATCAACGGCAAGGCTACCGAAGTTATCGATGTTGCCTTCTATATTGAGAAGGCCTTCGGCAAGGTTGGTGGTACCGGCGAGAAAGAAAAAGTCGAGAATCGTCAGCAGATCCTGCTGGTTGATGACAGTCCGTTCTTCCTGAATATGATCCGTCCGCTGCTCAGCGCAGCCGGGTACAATATCACGGCGGTCAGCACGGCAGCGGAAGCTCTGGCGCTGAGGGACAAGGGACGTCAATATGACGTAATTATCAGCGACATTGAAATGCCTGAAATTGACGGCTTCGCCTTTGCCGAGAAGGTGCGCAAGGACGGTTCCTGGCAGGATACACCACTGGTGGCCCTGTCATCCCGTTCAACACCGCAGGATTTTGAACGCGGACGTGAAGCCGGTTTCAATGATTATGTAACAAAACTGGACCGTGAAATGCTGCTGGAAACCATTACCCAGCAGCTCGGCACCAAAGTGACAGCAGCTTAGGGAGTACTGGTTATGACAACGAGTGTAAACAACAATGATTTTGTAACCATACGTCTTGCCGGACAACTGTGCGGCATTCCGGTTCTCACTGTGCATGATGTACTGTCTTCCCAGAAGATAACAAGAATTCCCCTGGCGCCCGACTCTGTGGCCGGTGTGCTGAACCTGAGGGGACGTATCGTGACTGCGATCAATCTGCGCAAACGGCTGGGGTTGCCGGAAGCGGATGACGAGAGTCAAAAAATGAGTGTGGTAGTTGAATATGAAGGCGAGCCGTATAGTCTACTGATTGACAAAATAGGGGACGTGCTTTCTCTTCCTGAGGAAGCCTATGAGCGCAATCCAGTAACACTTGATTCATGCTGGCAGGAAGTTTCCGGTGGGATCTATCGTCTTGAAAATGAACTTCTGGTTATTCTGGATGTTCAAAAACTACTGAATTACGGGGCTGATCAAGCTGCCGCAGCATAAGGCAGCAGATCAAGTATTTAAAGAGAGTCTGGAGAATTAAAAAAATGAAATCCTGTCTTGTTGTGGATGACTCAAAAGTTATCAGGAAGGTTGCGCGAAGAATCCTGGAGGAACTCAGCTTTGAAGTGGTTGAAGCTGTAGATGGACAGGATGCGCTTGACGCATGCAAACGTTCAATGCCGGATGTGGTCCTGCTGGACTGGAATATGCCCGTCATGAACGGTCTTGACTACCTGAAGGCGCTGCGGAGCACTGATGGTGGAGATGGTCCGGTTGTTGTTTTCTGTACCACGGAAAATGACATGAGCCATATCAGCGCCGCTATTTCTGCCGGAGCCGACGAATATATTATGAAACCCTTCGACCGTGAAATTATTGAATCAAAATTTTCTCAGGTAGGTTTAATTTAATAGGAAGTCCATACAGTGAGTTCACCTGTCTTAAGTCAAGATGTGCCAGGGGGTAATAAGCGCAGAACCGGTCCGTATCGCGTTATGGTAGTGGATGATTCTGCCGTTGTCAGGGGACTCGTCGCCAAATGGTTGGGGGATGACCCCGCTGTTGAGGTTGTTGCCACCGCCAGCAATGGGGATATGGCTCTGAAAAACCTGGCCAGCGCCGATCCGGAAATTGTGGTTCTGGATATCGAGATGCCGGTTATGGATGGTCTGACGGCACTTCCCAAAATTCTTGAACATAGCAATGAAATACAGGTCTTGATGTCCTCCACACTGACAACGCGAAATGCGGAGATTAGCATGCGCGCCCTTTCTATGGGGGCGGCGGACTATGTCTCAAAACCGGAAAGCACCCGTGAAGTGACAACCTCCCTGAGCTTCCAGCAGGAACTGGTAGGGAAGGTTGTCAATCTGGCTGCGGCACGTCGGCTGCAGAGTGGTGGAAAGGTTTTCAAAGGGGGCAAAGCCAGCACTCTGAACGAGGATATTCTGCCTCAGGTTTCGAGCCGGGGGGTGATTTCCAAACGCAAGATGTCCTCTGCAATGCCGAAAATTATAGGTGTCGGCAGTTCCACCGGGGGCCCTCAGGCACTTTTGAAGTTTCTAAACTCCATGAAGGATGAACTCAGGTTGCCGGTACTCGTGACCCAGCACATGCCGCCCGCTTTTACCAATATTCTGGCGGAGCATCTTGGTCGTGCCACCGGCCTGCCCTGCAAGCAGGCGGAAGATGGTGATGTGATTCAGACAGGACATGTCTATGTGGCACCCGGTGATTATCACATGATTGTGGAAAACAGAGATGGTCAAAAGGTCATCAGAATTAATCAGGATGACCCGGAGAATTTCTGTCGTCCTGCCGTCGACCCGCTTTTCAGGAGTCTTGCCAAGCTGTTTGGATCGGCAACACTGGGTGTTGTCTTGACCGGCATGGGGCATGATGGTCTGAAGGGAGCTCAGGAAATTGTTAATGCAGGAGGAACAGTGATCGCACAGGATGAGGCAACCAGCATTGTCTGGGGAATGCCCGGCGCAGTAAGTCAGGCCGGGTTGTGCAGCGCAGTTTTGCCGCTTGATGAGATCGGCGAAAAAGTTATTGATATTACCAAGGGAGAAGCACTGTGAGATCAGAAGATTTTCAGCTCATAAGCGGTATCCTTAAGGACAGATCCGGCCTCGTTCTCACGGAAGACAAGGTGTATCTTCTGGAAAGCCGCCTGACACCGATTGCACGTCAGAAAGGCATGGAAAGCCTTGATGACCTCATTGGCGAAGCCCGGAAATCAAGCAACGAAGCGCTGCTGGACGAAATCACGGAGGCCATGACAACCAACGAGTCATTTTTCTTCCGCGATAACACACCTTTTGATCATCTTCGTGACAAGGTTATGCCTGAACTGATCGAGCGTCGTGCGAACATGCGCCGGATCAGGATCTGGTGTGCTGCGGCATCTACCGGACAGGAACCCTATTCCATCGCCATGATCCTCAAGGAAATGGAAGCCAAAATTCAGGGCTGGAACGTGGAGATTATCGGTACCGACCTGTCCAACCAGGTTCTGGAAAAGGCAAAGGCCGGTCTTTACTCCCAGTTCGAGGTGCAAAGAGGCTTGCCCATTAAGCTGCTGATCAAGTATTTTTCCCAGGTCGGCGAAATGTGGCAGCTGAATGAAGATCTGAGAAAAATGGTCAGCTATCGTCCTTTCAACCTGCTGGAAAGTTTCTCCATGCTGGGAAGTTTTGATATTATTTTCTGTCGTAACGTATTGATTTATTTTGATCAGGCAACCAAGACAGAGGTTCTTGACCGGATGCGCAACCAGATCGCCGATGACGGGACATTGTTCCTTGGCGCTGCAGAGACAGTTCTGGGGGTTACCGACAAGTTCAAACCTGTTGCGGGCCATCGCGGCATGTATGTGACGGCCGAGGGCGGTGCCATGCTGGCTGCGGGCTAGATAACTTCTTACTCGCTCGAGGCAAAATAAAGAGAGGGCCGGCTTCCCAACAGGAGCCCGGCCCTTCAGTTTTTGGTAAACGTGTTAAATTTACCGGAGATATTTTGTCGTCATCTTAACTCGCTTCGGCGATATTCTGATCGCTCTCGTTCGGATCGCGCAGCACATAGCCGCGGCCCCAGACGGTTTCGATGTAGTTTTCACCGCTGATGGCGGCAAGTTTCTTGCGCAGTTTGCAGATGAAAACGTCAATGATTTTCAGTTCCGGCTCGTCCATGCCGCCATAAAGGTGGTTCAGGAACATCTCCTTGGTGAGCGTTGTACCTTTACGCAGGGACAAAAGCTCGAGCATGGCGTATTCCTTGCCGGTCAGGTGAACACGCTGACCTTCGACCTCGACGGTCTTGGTGTCCAGATTGACGGCAAGCTTGCCGGTCCGGATGATGGATTCAGCGTGGCCTTTGGAGCGACGGATAATAGCCTGGATACGGGCGACCAGTTCTTCCTTGTAGAAAGGTTTGGTCAGATAGTCGTCGGCGCCGAAACCAAGGCCCTTTACCTTGTTTTCCAGTTCGGCCATGCCGGACAGGATCAGGATTGGTGTATTGACTTTGGAAAGACGAAGTTTTTTCAGAACGTCATACCCGTGCATGTCGGGCAGGTTCAGATCAAGCAGGATGATATCATAATCATACAGTTTGCCGAGGTCTATGCCTTCCTCTCCCAAATCTGTGCTATAAATATTAAAGCCTTCTGCTGACAGCATCAGTTCGATGCTTTTGGATGTTGATGGATCATCTTCTATGAGTAGCACCCGCATTATTTTCAAACCCTTTGTATCTATTTTGATTTCCGGCTAACTGTTAAATTTTCCACCGCCAGCCCCTTCACATTAACTATTCTTAACAGAATTGGTTAACAAATCGTAACCAAAACATTTTTTTCCCATCTGTTCGTAAGGAGATATTAATCAAGATTAATTGTTTTCTGAAAAATTTTTATATATAACATATTGAAAAATAAGTACTATTCTGATAGTTGTATATAATTATATCGATGCTGATAATTTGAGTTAATTTTTTTTCAATATTAAGAATATTCTGTGTTTGGCTGAAAAACTCGCCTATACTCACTACAAATTACACGAGAAAGGTTGATTCAACAGGTGTATACGCTAACGACGGAAATTGACCGGATACAGCCCTGGAAATTTTATGGGCGGGTTGTTGGAATTCAGGGGCTTCTGGTGGAAGTCGCCGGCGCCCAGCGTTCGCTCAGCATCGGTTCCCGTGTGAATATCCTGTCCCGTCAGAACAAAATCATTCCAAGCGAAGTTGTGGGCTTCAGGTCCGACCGGGCACTCTTGATGCCTTACCAGATGCTGGAAGGTGTTGGTGTGGGGTGTCAGTCCTTTGTTGAAGGGGAGGTGGCGCTGGTTCATCCCTGCGACGCCTGGCTTGGTCGTGTGGTAAACGCCATGGGCGAACCCATTGATGGCAAGGGGCCGTTGCAGGCGGGGTCAGAGGCCTATCCGCTCCGGGCCCAGCCCCTGGCGGCCCATCTGCGTTCCCGTGTGGGGGACAAGATCGATCTTGGTGTCCGGTCCCTGAATACTTTCGTAACCTGTTGCAAGGGCCAGAGGATGGGCATCTTTGCCGGGTCCGGTGTGGGTAAGTCTGTTTTGCTCTCCATGTTCGCCAGATATGCGGCATCCAATGTTTCCGTAATTGGCCTGATTGGGGAAAGGGGCCGCGAGGTTCAGGAATTCCTGGAGGATGATCTGGGAGAAGAGGGGCTGAAGCGCAGCGTGGTTGTGGTGGCGACATCGGACGAGACCGCCCTGATGCGCAGGCAAGCCGCCTATATGACCATGACCATCAGTGAATATTTCCGGGATCGGGGGCAGGATGTTCTGACCCTGATGGACAGTGTAACCCGTTTTGCCATGGCCCAGCGCGAAATCGGCCTTGCCGGCGGGGAACCGCCGGCCAGCAAGGGCTATACGCCAACGGTCTTTTCCGAACTGCCGCGGCTTTTGGAACGGGCCGGTCCCGGGGAAGAAGGCCGGGGCGGGAGCATCACCGGGCTATTTACGGTTCTTGTCGAAGGGGATGACCATAATGAACCTGTCTCAGATGCAGTGCGCGGGATACTTGACGGACATATTGTTCTGGATCGTTCCATTGCCGAGCGGGGCAGGTTCCCTGCAGTTAATATCCTGCGGTCCGTGTCCAGAACGCTTCCCGGCTGCAATTCGCCCGAGGAAAACGAACTTTTGAAGCAGGCCCGGAAATATCTGGCAGATTACAATGACATGGAAGAAATGATCCGGCTTGGCGCCTATCGTCCAGGAGCGAATGCGGAAGTGGACGAGGCCATATTCTATCACCCGGCGCTCGAGGAATTCATGGCCCAGTCCAAGGACGAAAAAAGCACGCTCGAACAGGGATATGGCAGCCTGGCGGATATACTCAACAGGCAGTCATCCGGTACCGCCGCGGGAGAAGCGTAAAGAAACCCGGTGCCGGTCTCTGTATCGCATTTTGCAAAAAAATTCGAAATGCCCCTGACTCTGTTCTTTTGGTTACAGTCCGTAAATACTTTGCGAGCTATACTGAGTCCCGACAGTGATTCAGCAACAATACCCGGGTCTTCAATCGGGATGAATCTGAAAATATCGGTGGAACGGGAAGAAGTCCTGTTGCATAATTCGGATGGTCGGCAGACGAACAGTCTGCCGGGATCAGGACACAAGCCTCCAGGGTCAGAAAGACCGGTCCTGAGGAAATAAAATAACAGGTTTGCGATCCGTTTATTGAGGTGGACATGACGAAGGGAATCGACGGGATGATCAGGTTGCACAAGTGGCAGCTTGACGAGAAAAGAAGGCAGCTGACCGAATTGGAAACAATGCGGGACGATCTTCTTGCCAGAAAGGAAGATCTGGCAAAACAGCTTGTCGCCGAGCAGGAAAAGGTTGCCAGTTCCCAGGTCGTCAATATTTCATATGCCAGTTTCGCGACAGCGGTTGCCCAGCGTCAGGAAAATCTGATGGGTAGTCTGGCAGAGATCGAAGCCTCGATCGAGGAAATGAAAGACCAGGTCTCTGAATCTTTCAAGGAACTCAAGAAATACGAAGTCGTCGAGCAGCGTGAGCGCGAACGCCAGATGGCAAAGGAAAACCGTCGCCAACAGGCGGATCTGGACGAGCTAGCCATCCAGATGCATCGTCGCAACAAAATGCGGGCCAGCTGATATCGCCAGGCGGTGCAATCAGTAACTGCGGGAAATCAGCGCGTCATTGTCCCAGCTGGGCTGGCGATCCTCGATATAGACATTTGCCTGCAGGCCGCCTTCTTCATCTATATAAAAAATCTGTATTCTGATCCATTTAGGGATCAGCACATCCATGCAGTCCTCCATAATATTGGAAGCCAGCCCCTCGGGTGTATTCCATTCCTGCACCTGACACTGGTCAAGATAGTCAGCAAAGGTATCGTGGACCAGAACAAGCTTGTCGGCGACATACTTCAGGGTGATGGAATAGGTCTCCCGGTCGAATTCCAGGGCCTTGTGCAGCTCTATGACATATTCACGAAGTTTGTCCGGATTACCGGCCGCTTTCAGTGTTTCCTTCACGCAGGGTCCTTTCAGCCTGTTTTCCGCCGTTTGTTTCGTCAGATATGTTGTGACGACCTGTCGGCGAAGTGGATTTTTGTTTCCACAAGTTTTTTTACGGAAAAATCCGGTTTTTTACCATCCTGAAAAACAAGTTCGCCGTCAAATCCGTTGTTTTGCAGGGACGCGCCAAATAGTCCGGCCAGATGTTCCCTGAGCGGTTCGGGCAATTTTCTTTCCGTTTTCAGGATGATATCAAGGCGCATTTTTCTCAGCATGCCGTCCAGGATCAGATTGCCGGTGTTTTTCAGGTCAAGTTCGAGGATGAATCGCGTGGCTTTGTCCTTATCCCCTGTATTGTCTTCTTCACTGCCTTCGGCGGGACGTTCACGGCTTTCCTCCTGAATATGCCGGACCAGGACAGGGATCGCTGTCACCTCCGGTCCGGTCTGAAGCGGCAGTAACACCGGGCGCCAGTCCCCTGGCGGCGTATCCCTGCGCAGGGTGGCAATTCGCCGCATATCCGTGTCCAGTTGCTGGATCAGTTTGTCCTGACCGGCGCGCTGCAGCTGATGTATCACATCCTGCCCGAGCCAGACCCGGGCCGGATTGGGGGCGCCGAGGGCCGCCATGAAAAACAAAATTCCGCTGGTCATTTGCCCTGGGGTCTGGATATCCGGCAGTCTGCCGCCCAATGCCGCCACGGACGTCGTCTGCTGTGCGGCCAGGACCGAAAGGGCGAGGCTGAGGGATTGCCAGTTGTTCAGCATGTCGTAGAGGGGCTGTGGTGCGGGCCCCGGTACTTGCGCCCCGGGGACCTCTGTCGCAGGCGGTGAACCTGCCGTTGTCTCCATAGGAGGTGATATCGGGGCGGTGGTGGCAACAGCTTGCGAGGGAGAACGGCTGTCTTTTGCCGGTTCTCCGGTCGCAGCCGCGGCTACACCGCCTGCTGGTGCAGCCGGAACGTCGACGGAGAAGGTGACGATGGTGCCCGGCGGCAGTTCCGTACCGCTTTCGAATTTTATCACTGAGGCCGGTGTTGCCAGATAATGGGTATTCAGGGTCGGGGCGGCCTTGCTTGCATTATAGGCAGTCGTTTTCGGCACCGGTTGTTTCTGAGCGGAAATCGCTTCGGGGCCCGTCTGGCCGGGCGGCGTGGATTTTCCGGGATCGACCACGATGCCGGATATGGTCTGGGTCAGCGCGGTCGATGACGGTGGTGTTTCCTGTGGTGCGGCAGTGGCGGGAGCAGGGAGCACCTGTCCTGTGACTGTCGCAGCAACGGGCGGTTCCCCGGGCGGAACAACGGCTTTTGGCACCTCGCCTGCATCAATCTGGTTGGGAATGGCGACAGACTGGACGGACAGGGTAAAACCGCTGCCTTTTGGCAAAGTATCAAGAGGAGACTCCGGAGGGATTTCCTTTTGGACAAAAGCCGGCAGGGGGATATCCGGCTTGGGGTAAGTCTTGATAACAGTGGCAAAGACCGGCTTGTGCAAAAGTGTCTCAAGACCGGCTTGCTGAATTCTGGTCCGGCCCGCTGCTGCGGGCGTGGCCGTTTCCTGGGCGATTACCGGAGAATTGATAAGGGTGGCGGACAAGCCGCGACTGGTTTTCCCGGTAATGTCGGTCCTGCCGATCCCTGTACTGTCTTTTGTGCCGGTGCTGCCGGCATTAAAAAGGGTGTAGCTATGCGTTACTGTGGGCAGGGGGATCTGGTCCAGTGATCCTGAAATGCTCTTTGCGATCTGTTCGGCCTTATACAGGTTGCTGGCCTGGTACTGGGCGTCTGTTCCTGTGGCAAGCCCAGGGGGCGCTGCGCCGGCGCCGGGGAGTATATTTGCCGCAACACCGATAAGCGTCAGGGTTACGTCGCGCGGCAGAAAGGTTTTTCCTTCCAGGCTTGCGTGTTTCTCCGTCCGGATTGGTGTCAGGGTGGCGGTGATTTCCTTGTCCACCGAGGTGATTTGCACGGTGGCCTGGATATGTGGCGGCAACCGGGACAGGATCTCTTCCTGTTCCGGGAGCGCCTGTACCACATAGGTGCCTTTCTCGGTAGTAATGATCGGCCGCCCTTCGCCGTCCCGTCCTTCCACCTGGGCGACGAAATTACTGCCGGCCTGCAGATGCAGAAGGGAGGCGGAAAGAGCGACGGCGGGGTCGTGATGATTGGTCTGTTTCGAGGTTTCGCCGCCTTTTTCCGGAGGTGCGCTCTCGCCCCGCGGCGTCTGCTGATGGGTCCCCTGGTCAGATGTCGTAGAGGTCGGGGTCACCCGGCTCGGGGAGTCCTGCTGGCTGAAGTCCGGTTTCTGTGTACTGCCAATTTCGCTCATTCATGCTTTCCACTGACATGAACGGAACAGAGCGTTCCGTCCATGAACCGGGATGATTCTACACTTTTTTGACAGTAAACTATAGTTTTTTGGCAATTTCCGCCACATCATCGCCTGCCGGGCAGTCAGGATGCCTCGACAGGAGGGGCTGCTGATGACGGATGGCGGAGACAACATGGTCGTCCTGGCGCACTGCACCAAGATAGTCCGGTGTGAATTTCAGGAAATTTTCACAGGCCTTTTTCAGGGTTTCATAGACCCGCTTGCCGGCATGCCGGTCCTTCACCATATTGACCACGATCGAAATGCGGCTGTCCGGATTGCGCATCCGGGTAATTTTGATAAAGGCATAGGCATCGGTGAGCGATGTGGGATCGCCGGTTACCACCACGACAATATGGCCGGAGATGGAGGAGAAAGCGGTGACGGACGTCTCAACCCCCGCACCCAGATCAAGAAGGGTGTAGTCATAGGACTGCTTGAGCCTGAGGAGTTCACGGCCCAGGTTTTGCAGGCTTTCCGGTTTGATGGAGGCAAGTGCGCCTGAACCGGACTGACCGGAAATCACATCAAAGGAAATTTTGCTGTTGCCGGGGTCGCGGTAGCCCGTGATGGCCTCGTCCAGCGTGATCCTTCCGGCAAAAAACATGGACAGGTCTTTTTCGGGGGTCAGCCCCAACTGAATATCAATATTGGCCAGACCCAGATCGCCATCGAAAAGCAGCACATTCCGGCCCTTTCGCGCCAGTGTCTGGGCAAGGGTGGCTGAAAGCCAGGTCTTGCCGACACCGCCCTTGCCCGAGGCGATGGTGATCAGTCTGTGATTGTCAGAGGCGCTTGTGGTCATTTCTGAACGCTTTCTTCGGGGGTTTCTGTCGTATCTTCATCGGTCTGGTCAGTCAGCGGTCGTAGAAGCTCCTGGATATCGGATGCGCCCTGCTTTTCCTTCCCGTTGGGTTGTTTCAGGCGGTCTAGTTTCTGCCGTTCGGGAATTCTGGTCAGAAGTTTGGCCAGATGCAGGGCGTCCAGCGGCTGGATACCGTCTGCCAGATAGGGCGTTATCCCGACGCCGGCAAAGGTCAGGCCGCCGCTGTCGACCGTCACCATCAGACTGGCATAGCGGCGGGAAACGTCAAGCCGGGTGGCGATAAAACGGCGGACCCCCAGTGCCGCATAGATTTCGGCAATTTCCCGGGCCTCAATCGGGTCCGCTCCGGCGGAGGCGACCAGAACAGGCTCCACATCTGCCGCCGTGATATATTTATGCAACTGATCGAGCTCCTCGGCGGAAAAGGGATTGTAACCGCCGGTATCAACCAGAACCAGTTCCTGCTGTTCGCCAAGGGGTTTTACAGCCATGGCAAGCTGTTCCGGTGAAGTAACCTCTGTGACGGGAATTTTAAGCCGGTCCGCATATCCTTCCAACTGGGCGAGACCGCCGGTCCTCAGGATGTCAGTACTGACCAGACGGACGGGAATTCGTTCCATGAGGGCCTGACTGGCAAGTTTGGCGGTCGTTACCGTCTTGCCCACACCCGGAGGTCCCACCAGGAGGATCGGTTTGTTCTGCTGGCCGGTAAGGGGCTCGAACTTGAACTGGCTGTCAAGCGCACTGGCCAGGGACAACAGGCGGCTTTCCCGATCCATAGAGTTGGCAAGGTCAAGAAGCCGTAGTTTCAGGCTGTCAGGCAGGCCGTGATGGCTGAGGAAATAGTCGAGGTCGAATTCCTCCACCTTCTGCTCGATATCAAGCTCTTTCAGTGATTTCTTGACTGGTGAGGGCGCAGGTGCCGGTGGTGGTGCTTTTTGCGGGTTTACCCGGGCCGCAGGCGCCTCGATGGCGGCGGTCACCTTGACCATGCCGTCTTCTTCCTCGGTGTCCAGAATAACGGCATTATCGCCCAGCTTCTCCCTGATTTGGGAAAGGGCATCCTGCATTGTTCTGGCGCTGAATATTTTTAGTCGCATGGTTTCCGGTCAGAAAGTTAAAATCGGTTCGGGCAGATAATAGTCCACTCTGGCTTTATGGTTAACCTGTATTTTACTTATATTTGTCCCTGGATTTGCCGCTAGATCTGCCGCTAGATCTGCCCAAGTGTTCTGATTTTCACCTTCGGATGAACTTCATTCTGTGACATCACCACCGTTGCCGGCCTGAAGCGTTCAATAATGGACCGCACATAGGGCCGTGTCATGGGGCTGGTCAGAAGCACGGGCAGTTCGCCGGCGTGTGCCTGATCTTCGAAAGTCATCCGCACAAGGCCGATAAATTCCTGAAGCTGGCTCGGGGCCATGGCCAGCTGTTTTTCCTCACCGCCGCCAATCAGGGAATCCATGAAGGCCTGTTCCCACTGGGGCGACAGGTTGACCAGGGGGATCACGTTGTCTGCATCCGCATTGTCATGGCTGATCTGCCGGGCAAGCCGGGTGCGGACATGTTCGGTGATCATCACCACATTCTGGGTATAGCCGCAGGCTTCGGCAATGCCTTCCAGTATTGTGGGCAGGTCGCGGATGCTGATCCGCTCATTGAGAAGATTCTGCAGGATACGCTGCACGCCGCTCTGGGTGATCAGGGTGGGGATAAGGTCGGCCACCAGCTTCTGGTGTTCCTGGGGCAGATCGTCAAGAAGTTTCTGGACCTCTGCATAGGACATAAGCTCTGACATGTTGTCCTTAATCACTTCGGTGATATGGGTCGTGATGACGGTTGCAGCATCCACGACGGTATAGCCGCGGAAAGAGGCTTCTTCTTTCATGCTCTTTTCCACCCAGACTGCCGGCAGGCCGAAGGCAGGTTCGCGGGTTTCCTCGCCCGGGATGGCGACGGCTTCGCCCCTGGGATCCATGACCATCAGCATATTGGGCCTGATGTCGCCGCGCCCCACTTCTGATTCCTTCAGGCGCAGCACATAGGTATTGGCCGGAAGCTGCATATTGTCCAGGATGCGTACGGAGGGCATGACAAACCCCATTTCCGCAGCAAGCTGGCGACGCAGGGCCTTGATCTGGTCGGTCAGGCGGATGCCTGTCTCGTCATTGATCAGCGGCAACAGGCCGTATCCCAGCTCCAGACGGACCGGGTCAATGGCCAGTGCGGTGGTGATAGGCTCTTCCATGGGCTGGGCGTTTTCCGCTTCCTCTTTCTCCTCGATCATCAGCTTCTCGACCTCTGCCTTTTCTTCCTGAGCCTGGATCAGCGACCAGGCGGTGAGGCCGAGAATGGCGGCAACGCTGGCAAAAGGCAGGAAGGGAATGCCTGGCAGAAAGGACAGGCACAGCAAAAGAAAGGAGGTAACGCCAATGGCGCGCGGATAGGTGCTGAACTGGCTGAACAGGGCCTTGTCGGTCTTGCCCGATACCCCGGATTTGGTGACCAGAAGACCGGCGGCTGTGGAAACGATCAGTGCCGGTATCTGGCTAACCAGGCCGTCACCGACAGTAAGCAGGGTATAGGTGTTGGCGGCATCAGCAAAACTCATGCCTTTCTGAGCCACGCCGATGATCATGCCGGCGATGATATTGATGAAGGTGATCAGCAGACCGGCAACGGCGTCACCGCGCACATATTTGGCAGCACCGTCCATGGAGCCAAAAAAGGTGCTTTCGTCTTCGAGGTCCTTGCGGCGTGTCCGGGCCTGGTCTTCATTGATCAGCCCGGAGGACAGATCCGCATCAATGGCCATCTGCTTGCCCGGCATGGCGTCCAGGCTAAAGCGGGCCGCCACTTCGGCGATCCTGCCGGAACCTTTGGTGATGACCATGAAGTTTACAATCAGCAGGACGATGAACACAATGATGCCAATGACGAAATTGCCACCCATGACAAATGAGCCGAAGGCCTCAATCACATGGCCCGCTGCCGAGGGGCCTGTATGGCCTTCGCTCAGGATCAGCCGCGTCGATGCCACATTGAGCGCCAGTCGCAGCATGGTGGCAATCAGGAGAACCGTGGGAAAGGAATTGAAATCCAGCGGACGTTCAATAAACAGCCCTGTCATCAGGATCATCACCGAGAAGGTAATGGAAAGGGTCAGGCTAATGTCCAGAAGCCACGGCGGCATGGGCAGGAAAAGCACGACAAGAATGGCGACCACGACCAGCGCCATGAGAATGTCGCTGCGTCGTGACAACTGGCCCATTAGGCCTGACTGCGTTGTTTGTGTGCTAGTCTCGCTCATTTTGTTTGTTCCGGGTCCTTAGCGGATCAGGGGGCATGCTGCCCGGGTTCCCCCGGGCTGGGAACACTGCGTCCCTCGGCCATATACTGGTTAAGCTTGTTACGCAGGGTACGGATGGAGATGCCAAGGACATTGGCCGCATGCGTCCGGTTCCCCAGGCAATGTTTCAACGTATCGATAATCAGGTCGCGCTCGACGTCTGCGACGGTGCGCCCGATCTGCGCCCCGGTGGCGAAAGGCGCCTGGTCTTCGTCCGCGTCTTCGGACGCTGTTCCCGCACGGCTCTGGATCGCCACATGGGGTTTGCCGTCAGGCAGAACGATATCCTGTTTGCCGATTTTGTCACCGGCGGCAAGGAGTACGGCCCGGTGCATGGTGTTTTCCAGTTCGCGTACATTTCCGGGCCAGTCGTGGTTGATCAGAACCTCCATGGCCTCCGCCGAAATCGGTTTCGGGTCCAGGGCATTGAATTCCGCATATTTCTGGGCGAAATGTTTGCACAGGGCGCGGGTGTCTTCAGGGCGTTCCCTGAGTGAAGGAATATTGAGGTTGACAACATTCAGCCGGAACAGCAGGTCTTCGCGGAAGGTGCCTTTCTTAACCTCTTCCTGCAAGTCACGGTTGGACGTTGCGATAATACGAATATCGACCTTGACCGGTCCGCCGCTGCCACCGACCCTGTCGACCTCTCGTTCCTGGATGGCCCGCAGAAGCTTTGACTGCAGCCGGATATCCATTTCGGTGATCTCGTCCAGCAGCAGGGTGCCGCCGTTGGCTTCCTCGAATTTACCAATCCGGCGGGCCACGGCGCCGGTGAAGGCGCCTTTTTCATGGCCGAAAAGCTCGCTTTCGAGAAGATTTTCCGGAATGGCGGCGCAGTTGACGCTGACGTAGGGTTTGTTGGCCCGGCGGCTTTTACTGTGCACGTAACGGGCCATGACTTCCTTACCGGTACCGCTTTCCCCGGTAATCATGATGCTTGCTTCGCTTTTGGCAACCTGGTCGGCAAGAGAAACCACCTGCATCATGTTCCGGTCGCGGTAGATGAAGTCATGTTCGTCATCTGCAACGGCCGTAAGCACCGCAGCGATGAGATCCGGATCCGGCGGCAGGGGAATATATTCCTTCGCACCGGCCCGAATGGCCCTGACGGCGGCGTCTGAATCATTGCCGATACCGCAGGCAACAGCCGGTATTGATATCCGTTCGGATTTGAGTTGTTCCAGAAGTCCCTTGATGTCCAGTTTGACATCCAGCATCAACAAGTCGGCGCCTTTTGAACGGATAAGATTTAACGCGGCGTTTTCATCGTCCACATGCAGGACCTGGGCGCCCTGTTTAATGGCGATCTGGGACGCTGCGCTTAGCTGTCCCTGTAATGAGCCGACAATAATTAACCGCATTTTCTTTCAGAACTCCGGGTATCTATTCAAAATAACTGATGCGATGGGACTGGGGCAGCATGGCATTGAGCTGCATTTCCAGTCGTCTCGGATTTTCCTCGCGGCCGATAGAAACGGCACCGGCCAGGTAAAGTGAATTGAGGATGGATTCATTGTGGGAATTTCGTTCGGCCTTTGTCGCCAGCGGCATCAGTACCATATGGGCCAGGATGGCGCCATAGAAAGTGGTCAGAAGCGCTACCGACATGGCCGGCCCGATGGTGCTGGGATCACTGAGATTGCCAAGCATCTGGACAAGCCCCACCAAGGTGCCGATCAGGCCCATAGCCGGTGCTACTTCGGCGGCACGGCGCAGAAGATCGACACTTTTGGACTGAATATTCGCCGTATAATGAATTTCCTTCTGCAGTATCTGTTCAATTTCGTGGACTTCGGCACCGTCAATGGTCAGACTGAGCGCCTTTTGCAGGAATGGCTCATCGCCCAGGGTTGGGATGATTTTTTCCAGGGAAATCAGGCCCTGTTTGCGCGCCCGTTCGGAAATCTGGATCATGGTGACGCCTACGTCCCTCGGGTCATGTGGCGTATAGGCCATCAGGCGCCACAAGGCGCCGGGGATCTGTCCAAGATCCTTGAGGGAAAAACTCACGATAGTGATGGCGACCGTACCCCCGAGTACAATCAGGATTGACGGCAGGTCAATAAAAGCAGTTGGCGTACCGCCAATGATCATGGCTGAGATGATCAGGGCGAAACCGATGACTATTCCGATAAGTGTAATCACTATCTATAACCTCCAGGGTTCAACTCTCTTCGCCCTTGATGATCTCCGTCATGGTTATGCCAAGCTTCTCGTCAACCAGAACGACCTCCCCACGAGCGACAAGGCGGTTGTTTACATAAATGTCTATGGCCTCACCGACCTTCCGATCAAGTTCCACTACAGCGCCCGGACCGAGCCTGAGAAGCTTGCTGACCGCAAGGTTGGTTTTACCCAGAACCGCGGAAACTCGCACGGGAACGTCAAATACAGCTTCCAGGTCGCCGGTACTGACATTTTCAGTATCCACTTCCGCCCCGGTATCTGCATCGGATGAGGTTCCTTCAAGTTC
Organism: Emcibacter sp.; assembly: GCF_048269205.1. Taxonomy (GTDB): domain Bacteria; phylum Pseudomonadota; class Alphaproteobacteria; order Sphingomonadales; family Emcibacteraceae; genus Emcibacter. The sequence continues at coordinate 626,551 of NZ_JBLXJC010000001.1, forward strand.
CTCCCAGTCCATATTTTCTGTATCAGACATTACCTTATCGTCCTTAATAATTTCTTTTCAAACGGTTACACTTTTCCCTAACCGGTTGTGTTTCCTGTAACTTCAGAGTTCTTCCAGTGATTCAGTCACTTCCACCGTCATGTCATCCCCGGACGGATGTCCCGGGGTCGGCGCCTCGATAAACAACTGTACTGTCCGGTCAATGGTGGCCTTCAAGGCTTCGAAATTCCGTTCCGCACCGCCGTCAGCCCATTCCACCTTGCAATCACTGATATGCCGCATGGGTTCGGCCAGGAGCACGATCTGTCCCGCGTAACCGGCGCTTTCCTTGAGACGAGCGACTTCCTGTTCCAGTTGGGGCATAATTTGTTCATCCACACGAATGACGATACGCGGTTCCAGCGGGCTGTTTTTCAGGCATTGCACGACCAGGGCCTCAATTTCCGGAAGCGGCGTATTGACGACCAGTGCCGGGGCCAGCTTACCGATGATACTGTGCGCCAGAAGGGCGGCTTCCTTGTGCATCATGGTCAGCTGTTCTTCATGGCGGTTTTCCAGTGTTTGCATGGCAGTCAGGATGTTCTGTAGCAAAAACTGGGTCTGCTGTTCGATGCCGCCCAGGATTTCCTCGCGTCCTTCGGCAAGTCCCTTTTCATAGGCCGCTTTTTCCAGTTCTTCGACTTTCGCTTTCGAACGCGGCCCGAGTTCATCTTCGAAGTTATTGTCAAAGGTATATTTGACTGCGGTCATCTACTTGCCTTGTTCCAAAGTATATTGCACATCCTAGTAAACCAGTTCGTCTTCGCCCTTGCTGTCCGCCAGCACAATTTCGCCGGCATCTGCAAGGTCTTTCGCCACATTGACGATTTCCATCTGGGCCTCGTCCACATCCTTGAGCCTTACGGGGCCCATGGCTTCCATATCCTCTTTGAGGATTTTGGCCGCACGTTCGGACATATTGCTGAAGAACATATCCCGGATCTTGTCGGAAGAACCTTTGAGGGCCAGTCCCAGACGATCCTTGTCAATGCCGCGCAGAAGTGTCTGAACACCAGTAGCATCCAGTTTCTGCAGGTCTTCGAAGGTGAACATAAGGGCACGGATACGCTCCGCACTTTCTCTGTTGCGATCTTCAAGGGTGGTCAGGAAACGGGTCTCCGAGCTGCGATCCAGATAGTTGAATATCTCGGCGATGGTTTCATGGCTGTCCTTGCGGCTGGTGCGGGCCAGGTTGTTCATGAATTCAATACGCAGGGTCTGTTCCACCCGGTCGAGAATTTCCTTTTGCACCGGCTCCATACGCAGCATGCGCATGACCACTTCCATGGCGAAATCATCGGGCAGCACACTAAGGACGGAAGCCGCATGTTCCGGCTTGATTTTGGACATGACCACTGCCACGGTCTGGGGATATTCATTTTTCAGGTAGGTGGCCAGCACCACCTCGTTCACATTACCCAGCTTGTCCCACATGGTGCGTCCGGCGGGACCACGGATTTCATCCATAATCTGGGCAACCCGGTCGCCGGGCAGCATTTTCTGAAGCAAACGTTCTGTATTGTCGAAGTTACCGGTCATGGAGCCGACAGAGCTCACACCGTTGGCAAATTCCAGGAAAATCTCCTCAATCACCTCGGCCGCAACCGTACCGAGAGAAGACATGGCCAGAGAAAGTTCCTTGACTTCTTCATCATCAAGAAGGTTCCAGATCAGACGACCATGTTCCTCACCGAGGGCCATCATCAGGGCCGCCGCTTTGTCACTCTCGCTCAAATCACTTATATTGGCCAGTACCATTGCTATTCCCTTGTATTGTTATCAACCGTAAAGCCAATTTCTGATGACGGCTGCCGATTCTTCCGGATATTTTTCCACAAGTTCACCAACTTTTCTGATGGCAGTCGCCTCGATTTTTCCCTCCACGGAAGCTATATCAATCCCGGCCTCAAGACCCTGTTGCTTGGCAACTTCGCGGGCGCTGAGCTTTTTCCCGCTTTCATCCACGGGAACAACTACGGTACCGCCCTCATCAGTATGTATGACCTTGCCTTCCGGCTGGGGTGGGGCAAGTGCGGCCTGTTCGGGGTGTTGCCCGGGCGGCAGTTGTATATGTTCGCCGCCTGCAAGGGCATAACGGAGGACGCCGTCCCCGTCAGCCGTAATATATTTAATAAGCGGGCGAAGTCCGAAAAACGTGACAGCAAGGAAACCGACAAGCAGCACACCCAGCTCAATCAGCCACAGGATATCGCCTTTGCCGAAGCTGAACATGCCTTCTTCCGGAAGAGAGTCGCCATAATCCACTTCGGCGAACTGCATATTGACAATACTAACAATGTCACCGCGTTCTTCGTCATAGCCAATGGCTGACTTTACCAGATTTTCCAGCTGGGCCAGTTCGTCGGCGTCGCGCGGCTGGTAAATTGTCGGTTCACCCTCTCCCTGGGCCGCATAGGTGCCATCCACCAGAACGGCTACGGAGATGCGTTTAATAGTTCCGGCCTCGTGGATCTGGGTTCTGATGGTCTTGGAAATCTTGTAATTGACCGTTTCTTCCAGTGTGCTGCCGGAAGCCTGGTTTTTGACGGTCGGTTCGCCGGTGTCGGTTACTTCCTGGTCAGGCAGGTTATTGGCGACGGAAACCTGGGCCTCATCGGCATTTTCCTGTTCCGTATTTGTGGATTCACGGGTTTGTGACGACAGAACCACCTGACCGTCGGGATCATAGATTTCCGAATTGCTGGTGATCCGGTTCAGATCCAGTTCTGCAGTGACCTCTGCCCGGACCTTGCCGATGCCGACTGTTTTTTCCAGTAGTTCCTCGATCTGACGGCGCAGCCGGCTTTCTGTGGAAAGTTTCTTTTCTTCCAGGGAAGATGCCAGCACGGAAGTGGCATCGTCAGAGTTGCCGCGGGCCAGAAGAGAACCCTTCTGGTCGACGATGGAAATTCTTTCAGGGCTGAGATCCGGCACGGCTGCGGCAACCAGGTTTTGAATGGAAATGACCTGGGCGCGGGACAGTCTGTCATTTCCTGTTTTCACGAAAATAGAGGCGGTTGCCTCGCGGCTCTCGTTACTGAACAGCCGGCGCTCCGGCATGACAAGGTGAACCCGGGCGCTGCTGACTTTTTCCAAAGTCTGGATGGTGCGGGCAAGTTCGCCCTCCAGCGCGCGCAGGTGATTGATATTCTGTACAAAACTTGTGGTGCCCAGTGAATCCTGGCGGTCAAAAATATCGTAGCCTACACTGCCGCCGCTGTTCAGGCCCTGGCCGGCAACCATCATACGCAGGCGGTGAACCTGGTCTTCCGGCACCAGAATGGTGCCGCCGTCACCGGCAATCTGGTAGGGAACGGCCTGGCTTTCCAGCTGCTGGACTATATTGTTGGCATCGCCCAGATCAAGACCGCTGTAGAGCAAGCCCATGGTCGGTGTTGAAAGGCGCATGGTCAGGTAAATGAAAAAGCCGATTATAATAGCCGCAACTGTGCCCATCGCTGCAAGGCGGGCAGGGCCGAGTGTTCTGAAAAATACGGATAAACTATTCACAATTTCACTTCCTGCTAGCCAGCCCTCTAGAGTTTCAAACTGAGTGTATTTCCAAAGTTTCTGTTTCGATTTGAAACACAGTTTACATATTTTTAAGTAAATAAGAAGTTAATGCTAGGCAAAAATTGCCTAGTCATTTTTCTAATGCATCAGTAAGGTCTTATATTAAAGAGTTTCCGAGGTCTTCCAATTTATTGTATGACCAAAAAAAAATACCACAAGATGTGGTATTGGAAGCAACGGGGTGTGAAAAAGGCTAAGCCAAAAAAATTAACCATGAGAATCAGGTCCCATGGTTAATTTAAAAATTTTCAGAAACTTTAGCGATTGGCGGTTGAGGAGCCGTTTGACCGATAATCCTGTACCCGCGTTACCCTGAGGCCCATGAGGCCGTCGTTATCGATCGCTCTCTGCCAGGAGAGAAATTCTTCTACCGACAGGGTATATTTTTTGCAGGCATCCTCGAGGGACAACAGTCCTCCTCTGACCGCAGCTACCACCTCGGCTTTGCGCCGGACCACCCAGCGCTTGGTGTTGGAGGGGGGAAGATCGTCCAGCGTCAGAGGTTCGCCTGTCGGTCCCATAATAGAGGCCGGTTGGATCTTGTCTTTATTTCTCATTATAACACGAATCTCCGGTAACGTTATTCACAGTTCGGAGGATACGAAAAGCTCTTTAAAAAATGCCTAATGAATTCGGTTAATTTGGGGGAAATAATAAATAAAATTTTACGGAACTGATCTGAATGAAACAAATAAAGCCGCCCCGAAATTGGGGCGGCTTTATTTAACTGATTGAAAACTAACGCTTAACGTTGTTAAGCTCACTCAACATTTCGTCTGCTGTTGTGATGATCTTGGTACTGGCGGAGAAGGCTCTCTGGGTTGTAATCAACTGGGTAAACTCGTTCGAGAGGTCCACAGTCGAGGCCTCCAGTGTAGACGGGGCCACAAAACCGGCGCCGCCCGTTCCGCCGATTTGCAGGGCAAACTCACCGGAATCGTCTGACAGGGTGTAACTGTTGCCCTGTCTACGGGTCAGGCCGTCCGGGTTCTGGAATACAGCCACCGGCAGCTGATAGACCTCTCGCGTCAGGCCGTTGTCGAACAGGGCGGTGACCGTTCCGTCTACCGAGATCTCCACGCCGGTCACATTGCCGAATACGGCGCCGTCAACAGAGGAGGAAATCAGGGTGGAGAGACTGTCGAACTGGGTGAAACCATCACCCACGCCATCGGTTCCGAAGTCAAAAGTAATGGTACTCGGGGTCGCCAGGGCGGCATTGGCGGCAGAAACTGTCCAGGTGATACCTACCGGTGCCAGAAGAGAAGCGCTGGTGTTGGGGATATCGATGGTGCCGTCCGAGTTGAAGGCCAGTGTTCCTGTGGCAATCTGGCCAGAGTGCAGCGGGGCGGTTGTGGTAATCTCACTTGCTGGATCGATAAACATTTCCACGTGCCATTCGTTGGCTGTCGTACTCTTCAGCGCGGCAATGGTGACGGTGTGTGCCGTACCCAGGGAGTCATATATGGTGATATCCCGCTGGAAATCGGAATCAATGCTGCCGTCCGCCATGGAGAAACCGGCAAGGCCGGTATAAGTGGCTTCAGCCGGGTTCACATCCTGGGTGGATTGCAGGTTGGCCCTGAAGCGGACGGAAGTGGTGGATTCCGCCGTACCGGTCAGGCCGGAAACGTTGATGGGCTCAAGGGCCGAAATTTCACGGTTCTGGGTGATGGTGCCGTCAGACTGGATCGGGAAACCCAGAAGATAGAGACCGGCTGTGTTTTTCAGGAAGCCCGCTTCATCGGGGGCAAAGGACCCGGCCCGGGTGAAAGCGATAGGGCCTTCCTCCTGAATAACGGTGGGCGAGTTGCCAACGACAAAGAATCCTGCGCCGTCGATGCTGAGATCCGTGGCGGAGGCCGAGGACTGCAGTAGTCCCTGGCGACTGATCAGGCTCCTCGGCAGAGACTGGACACCACCGGGAGAGTAAGAGGTGGTTGAACGGGACTCTGTTACCAGGGTGGTGAAGCTGGCGCGGGTCTCCTTGTACCCAACCGTGTTCACGTTAACAATATTATCCGAAATCATGCCCATGGCGCTGCTGTATGCAGTCAGGCCGGAAACTCCGGAGTAGAGTGAAGCGTAAAGACTCATGCCATTACTCCTTTTTATGTGCTGCCACCGGCAGCGGGTTCATCTTTTCGAGTGATGCGTTTCACGCGTTTCATCCTGATGTATTCTTCACCAGAGGTCGGGTTATTTATGTCCCTAGGTTTCTTCGGGAGGAGTATCACCTCCCGTGTTGTCATCAGTTGTATCTGATGACGGGATTTCCTTGACGGCCAATACCTGGTCCGGCGCGAGAATGATGCCGTTGGAGGCCAGGTAGGGCAGGCCGTTTATGGTTTCAATACTGGTTACCTTGCCCACGGAATAGATGTTGGTGGCGATTGCAGTGCCTTCTGCAGTGGCAGGCTGCACAGAAAGCGTGTAAATGCCGTCTTCAAGGTCATCGGGAGCATTCCATTCAAACTGATGCAGTCCCATTTCGGTCTCGCCATATCCCTGATAAACCACTTCTCCGGTCTTATCGCTGGTAATGGTAATCTTGGTGGTTTCGGCCGTGCTGTCGACGGTGTATTCCCACTTGAGTTTGCCGTCATTGAGACCTGCCTTGTCGGTTTCCACGGTAATTTCCTTGCCGAGATAGCTGTTGACCGCATTGCTTACGCTCTCACTGGACATCTGGCTGATCAGGGTTTCCAGGTTTTTGTTGGCCGCAATCTGCTGTTCAACGCCGGTAAAGGAGACCAACTGCTGGGTGAATTCATTGGAATCCATGGGGTCCAACGGGTCCTGATACTGCAACTGCGTGGTCAGCAGAGCCAGGAAATCGTCAAAATCCGAGGCAAGCTTGTCGCTTGCATTCTGTGCAACGGAAGGTGTTGATGTTGCGGAGCCTACTTCAGACATTTACCAGTTTCCTTTATATGCTGATATCCAGGCCGTTGTCGGCAATATTCATGGCGACAATTTCGGCGGGTACAGTTTCTTCACCAGACATGTCACCATCCGGCAGATGGTCGGTATCTGTTCCGGCAAAGCCCTTACCCTGATGGTCTCCGGCCTGCTGCCTCAGATTGAAATTCAGGTTGCCCTGGTTCATGTCAAAGCCTGCGTTTTCCAGCATTTTGCTCAGGCTGCCCTGATCTCTTTGCAGCAGGGCGAGTGTTTTCTCATTATCTACGGTAAGCGTCGTTATCATTTTTCCGTCGGAACCGAAATCCATCTTGACGTCAACCTGCCCCAGTTCGGCAGGGTGAAGCTTCACGGTGAAGGTGCTCTTGCCGGCCCCTGTGTGGCGGTTGATAGCAGCAATGATCTGCTCACTGGCGGCCTGGGAGGAAACGGTTGAATTTTTTGCCAGTGTTCCTGTGGTCAGGATATCGGTGGTACCGGCTTCCTGCAAGGCAAGTCCCTGGGTGCCGATCACCAGGTTTTGTCCCATGTTCAGGTTCAGGGTAGAGAAATCCGTCCGTGAATTGAGGGCGTCCAGCGGCATTTTTTGCAGCAGGGTGAATTGTTCGCCAGCATTCTTGACGGCGGAATCATTCCGGCCTGCTGCCGGGCTGCTATCGTTTGCGGCAACCTTGTCGCCCCGGGCATTATGTTCACGGCTGGCGGTTGACTTATCCTCTCCGTCGGCAATTGCGGCATTGCGCTTTTCGTCCCGCCCGTTTTCACGGGGGTTACTGTCGCGGTTACCGCGATTGTCAGCCGATTGCAGCGGGGCGGTCTGGCCTGCATTCTCTTTTGCCGAAACGGCCTGATCCGGGCCTGTATCCGCTGCTGCGTTCTGTTGCGGTGCGGCGGCTGCCGCAGTGGTTGTGGCATCTGCTTTCGCAGCAGTTTCGGCGCTTTCAGCAGGACCCTTTTCGGGAGACGCCGGACCGTCATCGGCTGATGATTTACCGTCTTGTGCAAACTGCTGTCCTGAAGAATCGCCACCGGCGTCTTTGTCGGCCGGTTCCGTGTTGCTGCCGGAGATTACGCTTTTATCTCCGTCGGAGGATTTCTCACCTGGCTGAGGATTGTCTTTTGCACCTGTGTCGGTACCGTCCCGGGCAACAATAGTTTCTTGTTCCGCAGTTGTCGTGGCCTCTTTGGAGACGGTTGAGGTTTCAGCCGTAACTGTTGAGTTTTTGGCAGTCTCCGCTTGTGTGGACACGTCCTGTGCGGTAGTGGATTCCGCCGCAGCCGCGGCGGCGCCTGTCTGGTTAGCCTGTCCATTGGCCGGGGTTGTTTCGGCACTGGCGGACTTGTTACCGTCTTTGCCGGTTGCGGCAGTGTCAGCATCTTCGGGTGATATTTCGTCACCGTCCATCAGCGGAGTATCTTCTATACCCTGGGGCGAGGCCAGGGGATCCTGTCCTTTTTTATCCAGGGCGTCAGGGTTTTTCTCTCCGGCATGTTCTGCGAGCAGGGCGGCAACATCTGTGCCGGATTCTGCTTCCTGGTCTGTGGTCGCAGTCTCTTCGCCAGTTTCTGCCGGGGATGTTTCATTCTCCGGCTGCTCGGAAGAGCCCTCGGCCTGTGTCGTTTCATTCTGACCAGAAGATGTTTTTTCCGCCGTGGTCCCTGTGGCCTCTTCACCAGACTGTGACGTGTCTGTGGCCTCTGTTTCCGATCCGGCGTTCTTCTGTTTGGCTTTTTCTCCGGTTGGCGTGTTTTTAGACGCAGGTGCCGGGGAAGACTGACCTGCTTCCTCGGAAAGATATTTTCCGAACAGGTCTTTTGTTCCCTGATCTGTGCCGGAAGAGGAAGAGCTAGCGACTTTACCTGAAGTCGCGGTTCCCGAACCCGGAGCCATATAGGCGTTATATATGTCAGTACCTGTGGTCATAGTTTGCCTGTCAAAATTTTCCGTTCAACAACCAAGCAAGAAGCGGGCCAGTTTTTGATGTTGAAATAAGATATTGATTTTTAAGTATTTTTATTTTTGTGCCGCATGTGTCTTTGCTGCGGGAGGCAAAAGATTCCCGATTGTGGAGTAACTTTTTTCCCTCTTGCCGCCCGGAGGCAGCTTCTGCCCGGTGCCGAGGTTTTGCTTCGTTGAAATGGCCTGGTGAGGGCGCGACGTGGAAAACTGGCCCCATCCTTGCATGGTAATTTTATGAAAGCTGGTTCCGGCAGATTGTGTATGCAGGTCCCGAACGGACAGATGAACCGGCATAAAAGTGGAAAAAGCAAGAAAAATCAAATGGTTAAAAAAGAAGATATTGATATGGAAAAAGGCTGTCGTCGGATGGCTGCAGAGATTTCCACAGGGAAAAAATGCCCTGACCAGGAAAGCTTTTCCTACTCTTACCGTTATTTTTCTTTTGAAATGGAGGTGCTGAATGTCAATCAATAGTATTCTGAACACGGCACTGACAGGACTTTATGTAAACCAGTCTGCCCTGGCGACAACGTCGAACAATGTGGCCAACGTCAATACGCCGGGTTATGCGCGGCAGGTTGTGCATCAGGAAGCCTTTGTGACCGGCACAAAGGCCGGCGGCGTCAAGATCTCCGGCATCGAGCGCGTTGTGGACCAGTTTCTGGTCCGTGCGACTTATAATGCCAATTCCCAATATGGGCGCTATGAAGTGGAAAATGTATTTCAGGAGCGTCTCCAGTCCTTTCTGGGGCGGCCTGATCAAAACAATTCCCTGGCTGGTGATATTGGGGATGTCTTCGAGGCCATTTCGGAACTGGCGCTCAATCCGTTGTCTTCCATCCTGAGAGAAGATGTTCTTTCGTCCATCAACCGCTTTGGTACAGACCTGAATACCCTGGCGACCACAATTCAGGAGTTGCGGCAGGATGCCAGTAACCAGATTGCGGAGTCTGTCAACAAGGTCAATGCTCTGCTCGAGCGTATTGATAGCCTCAATCCACTGATTACCCGGGAAGTTGTCAGCAACGGAGATGCGGGCTCTCTTCTCGAACAACGTGCCCAGGCTCTTTCGGAGCTGTCTGATCTGGTTGACATTACCATTACCGATGCAGGGAACGGGGTTATTTCCGTCACCACCTCGACAGGCGTCAGTCTGGTCGGGCAGACAGGTTACCGGCTTGTTTACAATCAGCCGGGCCTTGTGACATCCAGTTCGACCTTTGAAGCCATTACCGTGCACAAGATCAACAAGCTGACCGGAGAACTGTCGGCCTCGAGCGTCAAATTGAACGACGATATCCAGGGCGGTTCCATCAAGGGGCTTCTGAACCTCCGGGACAAGGAATTGCCTGAAATTGCCGAACAGCTCGGCAGGCTGGGCGCCGAGTTTGTTGACGAGGTTAACCGGATCCACAATGAAAATGTCGCCGTGCCCGCACCGGCCGTGCTGACCGGCAACAATGTGGGCCTGCTGGGGACCGATCCTCACGGTTTTACCGGGGATGCGGTTTTTGCCATTACGGATGCCGACGGCAATCTGGTGAACAGCGTCACCATTGATTTCGATGCCTTGGCCGGCGGCACCATAAATGATGTGATTACGGCCGTGAATGCCGGTCTGGGCGGGGCGGCAACACTGGCCATCACCAACGGGGTGATGAGTTTTACGGCAGCCGTGCCCGGTGAAGGGGTCTCCATCTCCCAGGTGGCGGCTGACCCCAGTGAACGCGCGGGGAGAGGGTTTTCCCATTATTTCGGGCTCAATGACCTGGTGGAGGCCGATGTGCCTGCGCATTTCGAGACCGGTATCGTCGGGACAGATAACCATGGTTTTACGCCCGGCGGAACCATATTCATTGAACTAAGCAATGAAAACGGTCTTCCGCTTGCCGATTATACACTGACCATCGGCGGAACCAGTTATAACGATCTGTTGACCGACCTGAATGCAAGTCCGCTGGGCACTTATGCCACCTTTTCCTTCTCCCCGGAGGGAGAGCTTCTCATGACGCCCTTCTCGGCGTTCGGTGAATTGTCCATGCATGTGAAGAGCGACAGTACGTCGCGCGGCGCCACCGGCATCTCGCTGTCCCAGTTTTTCGGGATCGGGGACGAGTTTGTTGCCGATGCGGCGCTGGCGATGAAAATCAAGGATCATATTGATATTGATTCGGCCCTGTTTGCCACGGCTCGGCTGGACCAGACAGCCGTTGTCGGGGCTAACGCCCTCAGCATTGGCGATCAGGAAGGCGTGCTGGCCCTTCAGGACCTGCAGGAGACAGTCGTGCATTTCACCCAGGCCGGCGGCCTGGCGACTATGGACGTGAACCTGGGGCAGTATGCCTCTTCGATCCTGGCGGACATCGGTTTGCGTGCCAGCCTGACGGAGGGATATGCCAGTGACACTCAGGCGCTGGCCGATCAGCTTCACCAGAAAAACACGGATGTATCAGGGGTTAACCTGGACGAGGAACTGAGCAACATGATCATTTACCAGAATGCCTACAGTGCGGCGGCAAGGATCATGCAGTCGGCTCAGGACCTTTATGATTCACTGCTGGGAGCGTTCCGCTAGAGGAATGCTGTCGGTAAAAATGCTGCATTTATGAATGGACTATAGGATATGACCAGAGTTTCCAGTTTCGGCCATCAGCAAGTGATGCTTTCCAGTCTGCTCAGAAACCAGGAAAAGGTTTTTGACAATCAGATGACCGTGACCACCGGCAAGAAAGAGCTGCATTACAGCGGCCTTGCTTCCGAAGTCGATACCCTGCTCGGGGCAAAAAATACGCTTTTGCGTACCCAGAGTTATCTGAATTCAACCGATTATGTGGAGCGGCAGCTTTCCACCAATGATATTCAGCTTGACGCTTTGTTTACCAACGCGGAAAATGTGCGTGACACGGTGCTTAACGCCATTGCCATGGAGGAAACTTTCTCTCTCGAGGAGGCCCTGAATGACGCCTTTACCTCCATGATCAGCGCCCTGAATACCAGGATCGGCGGGGTCTATATTTTCAGTGGGGCCAGGACGGATGTGCCGCCGGTAAACGCCAGTGATCTTACGGATCTGGTCGCCGCCGCTGCTGCAACGGATCTTTTCGAAAACGACAACCGGATTCCCACGGCCAAGATCGGCCAGAATACGGAAATGGAGTATGGCATTCTGGCCGATGACGTGGCGGGGGACATCTTTACCGCCATGAAAAACCTGGCGGATTTCGACGCCGGGGCTTTCGGGCCCATTGACGGACAACTCACCCCGGTCCAGCGCACTTTCCTTGAAGGAGAGCTCTCCACACTGGAGAGTGCCATTGACACGATTCAGCTTGTCATCGCCCGGAACGGCAACCGGCAGCAGTCACTGGAAAATACCATGAACCAGCATCTGGAGGGAGAAGCCTTTCTCAAGGTTTTCATTTCCGATATCGAGGATGCGGATATTGCCGAGGCCATTACCAATCTGGAAAACAACCAGGTGGCGCTCCAGGCCTCCTATCAGATCACAAGCCAGTTGTCGCAGCTTTCGCTGTTGAATTATATCTGATTTCCACCGGAAAAGGGCCGCCAGCGGTCCTTTTTGCCGCTTTCTCCTTGAAGTCGGGCGGGGGATGATATATCTGCCCTTTATGAACACACTGTCCGAAACATATCTTCCCGGGGCTAATGCCCCGTGTGACACGCCTGTGAATTCCCCTGTGAATTCGTTGGGCGTGGCCAAACCCGTGGCAGAAACCCGGGTGGTGGTGGCCATGTCCGGCGGGGTGGACAGTTCGGTGGTGGCTGCTCTTCTGAAGGAAGAAGGTTATGATGTGGTCGGCATTACCCTGCAGCTTTACGATCACGGGGTGGCGGTGCAGAAAAAGGGCGCCTGCTGTGCCGGGCAGGACATTCATGATGCCCGCCGGGTGGCGGAGGCCATCGATATTCCGCATTATGTGCTGGACTATGAAAGCCGCTTCCGCGACAGCGTCATGGAAGAATTCGCCGACAGCTATATCCGCGGCGAAACCCCGATCCCCTGCGTGCGCTGTAACCAGGAAGTGAAATTCAAGGATTTGCTGGACACGGCCCGGGACCTGGGCGCTGATGTCATGGCCACCGGTCACTATGTGCGCCAAAAGGTTGAAGGCGGCCAGGTGACGCTGGAACGGGCGGTGGACCAGGGGCGGGACCAGAGCTATTTCCTCTTTGCCACTACGCAAGCGCAGCTTGATTTCATCCGTTTTCCGCTCGGCGGCATGGAAAAGGACGAGGTGCGCAGGCTTGCGGCCAAATACGGCCTGGAAGTGGCGGCCAAGCCTGACAGTCAGGACATTTGTTTTGTGCCCGACGGCAGTTATGTCAGTGTGATTGAACGCTTGCGGCCCGGCGCTTCGGAGCCTGGCGAGATTGTTCATATGGACGGCCGGGTGCTGGGCGAACACAAGGGCATCATCCATTACACCATCGGCCAGCGCCGGGGAATCGGCATTGGCGGCGGCGATCCGCTCTATGTGATCAAGCTTGATCCGGAGGGCGCCCGGGTTATTGTCGGCCCCAGGGAAGCCCTGGAAATCACCCGGCTGGAACTCAGGGAAGTAAACTGGATCGGTGCCGGGGATATCCCGGAAGATGGTATTGAGATCCGGGCCAAGGTCCGTTCCACCCGCCCGCCGGTGGCGGCCCGGCTTTATCCGGTAAAAGACGGCATTGCCCGTATTGACCTGATCGAGCCCGAGGCGGGGGTATCGGCCGGCCAGGCCTGCGTCTTTTATGACGGGGAGCGGGTGCTGGGCGGGGGCTGGATCACGCGGGCCCTTGCCAACTGGGAGCAGGAAGCGGCCTGACCTCAATGAGGGAGCCAAAAAACCGGTTTCGGGGCAAAAAGACGATTGACTAAGGCCGGAGCAGGCGATATACCGCTCCCTGTTCGGGCTCATGTTATAGGGTCGGAGCGGTCCTTTTCTTTTCGGGGGCGGAGTAGCTCAGTCGGTTAGAGCAGCGGAATCATAATCCGCGTGTCGGGGGTTCAAGTCCCTCCTCCGCTACCAATTGTCTCCCACTTTGTTGTCATAACGAAAGTCTGGTCCATTTTGGTGTGGTTCTTTGCCTTCCGCAAAATTGAGAATATCTTTGAAGGTCTGTAGGAGGCGTACAAATAGTCTAAATATTTTCACTTTGGTATTGTACTGTTAGACTCAATTCCTACAATTATAACAGTATCTAAATATCTGGCCGTTTTGATGGAATTCACAAATCAATTTATCTTCTTTAGTGGCTTGCTACTGTGCCTCGCCATTCTTGCCGGAATTGCTTCCAATCGAACAGGAGCGCCATTGCTATTGGCTTTCCTGGCGGTGGGAGTGTTGTTTGGTGAGGATGGCCCGGGAGGTATCGTTTTCAATGATATGTCTCTCAGTTATTCCGTTTGTTCTCTTGCTTTGGCCATCATTCTTTTTGATGGAGGCATACACACACCGCTGAAGAACTTTAAGCAGTCGCTTGGGCCGGCTCTGCTATTAGCAACGCTTGGTGTTTTAGTTACGACGGGAGTCGTTGCTGTTGGTGTCTTGTACTTTTTGGATGTCGGTGTTTTCCAGGCATTATTGTACGGTGCAATTGTAGGTTCAACCGATGCAGCGGCTGTTTTTCTTCTCTTGCGTCAACGGGGAATTTTGCTGAAACCCCATATGTCCAGTACTCTGGAGGTGGAATCCGGAATAAATGACCCGATGGCGATTTTTCTAACCCTCATCTTCGTTCAACTCCTTTTGCTTCAGGATGGTGAGTTAAATACATTTGAAATTGGAGGAGAATTTGTCCGCCAGGCAGGAATAGGGGCCGCTCTTGGATATGCCGGAGGCCGTATACTTATCTGGCTCTGTGATCGCCTGGAACTTGCGTCGGGTTTGTATCCTATTTTTGCCCTTGCCGGGAGCTTGTTACTCTTTGGTTCGACAAACCTGTTGGGCGGGAGCGGTTTTTTGGCCGTGTATCTCGCGGGGTTACGTCTCGGCAATCATGATTACAAGACAAAACAACTGGTTCGCCAATTTATGGATGGACTGGCTTGGTTATCCCAACTCGGAATGTTGCTAATTCTTGGTTTGCTGGTAACACCCTCTAAGCTCATTCAGGATATTCCAACCGCTATGATTATCGCAGGTGTGCTTATTTTTCTGGCGCGTCCTGTAGCTGTCTTTATATGTCTTATATTTAATGATTTTACCTGGCGGGAAAAGCTTTTTATATCCTGGGTAGGGCTACGTGGCGCGATCCCCATTTACCTTGCCATTATTCCGGTTATGTTCGGACTGGAAGGTGATTATTTCAACATTGCTTTTATTATTGTGTTTTGTTCCTTGTTTTTGCAAGGCTGGACAGTAAGAATAGCTGCTAAAATTCTTGCAGTAGAACAGAAGGAGCCGATATGAGGGGCGGCGCAATCAAGCGTAATTTCCTCGGCATTGATTATGGTGTTACGCTACTGCGGATAAATTGAGAGTAAGGGATAGATAAACCTGGGTGCGTCTGAGGAATACCCCATGAAAAGACTAAATTTTGTATTTTCTCTGCTGGTACTCGTTCTAACAGCCGCCCTTTCATTGAATGGCGTTTCCCCTTATTCCTCGTCCCTCGAACTTAAAGATGCAATTCATCCTGCAAAGCCAGTAAACCACCCACTCTTTGAACGTCATAATTCCACCAATGCAGTTGTACGCCATCAATATGGCAATAAAATCGTGGACACCAGCATAGCTGAGTGGAATGGCGATTTCTGTGGAAATGTTGCTTTAGCATCAGTTTATTCACTTACACTTCCTGGGAATATCACGACAAAATCTGGCGCCTCCCGTCGGTTCGAAAAGTCTTCAGTGCAGGAAGCTTTCCAGCCCAGGGCACCTCCCGTTTCTAATGTCGAGTACTCATAATCTAGTTTTAGGTTCAAGGGGTGTCCCCTCGGTTTTTCTGGGGTGAAGAGGTGCCACCAAGATCCTGATTTTATCTAAAAGAAATTGGCAACGATTAACAGAGGTGCTCATCAAAATATGTGCATGTGGTTTTTGTTCGCCTGACGGGAAAATATCGATGAAAAATATACTGATCGCTACTGATCTTACCAGCCAAAGCAACAATGCTTTCAGGAGAGCCGTTCAGATTGCGCAAATTGCAGGCGCGAAGCTGAATGTTCTGCATGTGACCTTCCAGCCTTTTATTTCTAGTCTCGTGAACAAGACTGGAGAAAATCATGACAAGATAAGAAAGAATATTGTCGATTGTATCGAAGAATATTCAGGGGAAAAGACGTTGAATTATGAAATACACATAGCTGACAGAGGGAGAGTTTACGATCGAATAAATGAATATGCTCGGAGGTTGTCAGTGGATGTTATTGTCATCGGTCGTGGGGGGCATCCGCAAAATTCAACCAAGTTGGCATTTTCTATCGGCGAGCGTGTTGTTTCACAAGCTTCATCACAGGTGCTTGTTGTAGGCAATGTTGTGGCAGAAACGTATAAGCACTTCCTGGTTATGGCGAATATTTTCCACTACCCAGCAAGAATGATGCGTACCATTCGTGCGCTCGGAACTACTCCAAAACCAACCCTGTTATTGAGAGCTCCGGAGAAGCCTGAAATGCCACGATTTATTCTGAAGTTATGCGAGCTGTTTTATGGTGCGGTTTGCAGAAGGTTTATCAAACTTGCATCAATTGACTTGAATATGCCGGAGACTGATATAACCACTTCTCAGGTTCGTAATTTTGATGTGGCAACTCTCGCAATACAAATTGAGCAAGAGAAATCAGAGGTCATTGTGATAGATAATAAGCTTGCTTTCTCAAGTGCCTCTGAAATCAATAACAATATATGCGACCTGTTATATAGAGTCTCATGCGACATTCTTTTTTCTCGGGAGGTGGTAAAATGAAGTCCATCACCAGAATACATCTCGCAGCTATCCTGAGTGCGCTTATTGTTTCCTCATTTATTGTCACAGAGATTGCATTGATTTCATCTGTCATTGTCTCTGTAATTACTGAGGGAGTGCCGGAATTTGTAATTGACGGAATCCTATCGCTGGGAATTTTCTGGTTTTGGATAAAGTTTTTTCTTCATGTCTATCGAGTAGAATTTTCCTTACTAACTGACACAGTTAAAGAGAAGGCGGAATAAACTTTAAGGGAGAAGCCGACAGGCATCCTGAGCCCTTCCAATAGATTTTCCAGTTGGACTATTTATGCGGCAAGACTTAAGAAAACTGGGCAAGGGGTAAGTGCAAATCCCGGGCAGGGTTTGAACCTACCGTTTAAGTTAAGGGTGCCGATGGTTCAGCAGGTGGCATGTACTGCTCAAAAATGTTTGAAAACGGTAAAACCTTTCCAGTCGTGTGAAAGGTTTTACCGGGTCAGATATGATTCAGTCCAGCTGGACCATTCTCAAATAAGGTTTCAGGGTTTCAAACCCTTGGGGGAACATGCGCTGGGCCTCTTCATCAGACAGTTTGGGGGAGACGACAACTTTATCTCCGGGCATCCAGTTCACCGGCGTGGCGATGCTGTTTCTGTCCGTCAATTGCAAACTGTCGAGGGCGCGGATCAACTCATCGAAATTCCGGCCGGTACTTGGCGGATATGTCAGGATCAGCCTGATCTTTTTATCCGGATCTATCACAAATACGGAGCGTACGGTTATGGTCGGGTCGCATTGTGGCTGAATCATGCCATAGAGTTCTGACACTTTCCGGTCGGCATCCGCAATTATCGGGTAATTAATTGCCTGTCCTTGTGTTTCCTCAATGTCAGCTTCCCATTTATGGTGCGATTCTACCGGGTCGACAGAAAGCCCAACGACCTTGGTATTGCGCTTTTCCCACTCTTGCTTCAGGCGGGCTACTTCGCCGAGCTCAGTGGTGCAGACAGGGGTGAAATTTTTGGGGTGACTGAAGAGAATGCCCCAGGAACTGCCGAGCCATTCATGAAAGCGGATCGGGCCCTGTGTGCTTGCCTGTTCAAAGTCTGGTGCTATTTGACCGAGCTGAATTGTCATATGTTTTCTCCTTGTTAAAACGGCATAGTGGAACAAATTTAAAGGGCAAACAAACGAATATTATATTGTTTTAATAACAAAATAATTGATGTATGAACCATGCTGTGGATTGTCAGTTTGGCAGATCTGCCGGCATGGATTTTATCAGGAGGGGTGAGCGGACATGGACATTAACGTGGCCCATACGTTTCTGGAAGTTGTGAAAACGGGTAGTTTTGTAAATGCTGCAGCGAATTTGAATCTTACACAGACTGCCGTCAGTGCACGAATTCGTTCTCTGGAAGAGCAACTTGGGCGACCTGTGTTTGTGCGCAATAAAGCGGGTTCGCGTTTGACGCCGGCTGGGGAGCGTTTTTTCAGATTTGCAACTACGTTGGTGCAGGTATGGGACCGGGCAAAACAGTCGGTGGCGCTTCCTCCTGGCCGGGATTCGATTGTTGTTATAGGCGCGGAGATCAGTCTCTGGAGTCCCTTGTTGCGGCATTGGCTGATCTGGATGCGCCGTGAATGCCCGGATGTTGCAATCCGGGTTGTGATTGACAATGCGGAGCGTCTTATGGAGCAGGTGCAGGAAGGCTCAATGGATATTGCTATATTATATGGAGCTCCGCGCCGGCAGGGAATAATTGCCGAGTTACTGTTTGAAGAACAACTGGTTATGGCCAGGACGACGCCTACGGAGCATCCCCTGAACGTTGATGATCATGTCCTGGTCGATTGGGGGGAGGATTTTTTGTCGAGTTATGATGCAGCTTTTCCTGATGAGCAAAATCCCGTGTTGTCAGTAAGTTACGGACCATTGGCGCTGGACTATATTCTGGCGACAGGGGGAAGCGGGTATTTCCGGAAAGGGTTTATCCGGCCATATCTGGAGGAAGGGCGACTTGCCATTGTTCCGGATAGTCCCGAATTTGCCTATTCCGCATATGCTGTATATTCCACAAAAGCAGATCAAGGGGTGATGGAACGTGCCCTGAGCGGATTACGCACTACGGCCAGGATTGCTTCCTGATAAATCTTTTCGGCCAGAGGCTTGTCTATTGTGCAGTATGTCTGACGATGACTTTGTTAATCAGTAAATTATATGAAAAATATTGTTATAAAATAGAATTATTATTCATTTGTGCTTTCTTAGCATGTGGGTCAAGTTGACCGCAGTCCTCCGGTCGCGGAGGTCTGCTGACAGTAAAATTTGCCTTACGGAAGAAGAAAGTGACAAAAGTAATACAATCCCCTTTATCCAATGATCAGAAAAAACTTGTTGAGGCGCTTTCCTCCTCGATAGGGATGGAGGAAGCACGTTGGATCAGTGCCTATTTTGAAGGGTTTCGCGCTGCCCTGCAATCTTCCGATAACGGGGGACGCGGGAAGAAGCCGGCCGCCCGGTCCCTGACTATCCTTTATGGTTCTGAAACCGGCAATGCTGTCGCGATTGCGGAACAGTTGCGAAACCGGGCAGTGGAATGTGGACTTGAACCGCACTTGAAAGATATGGCTGACTACAAGTTTCGCCAATTGGATAAGGAAGAAGATCTCCTGATTGTGGTAAGTACTTATGGGGAAGGGGATCCGCCTCAGCCGGCTGTGGGGTTTTTTGAATTTGTCGAGGGGCGTAAGGCCCCCCGTCTGGATCACCTGCGGTATGCAGTTCTTGGCCTTGGCGATTCCAGTTATGAGTTTTTTTGTGAAGCCGGCAAGCGTCTTGACCAGAGGTTTGAGACCTTGGGTGCAAAACGTCTTTCGCCCCGGGTTGATTGTGATATTGATTACGAAAAACCTGCTGAAGAGTGGTCAGTTTCGGTTCTGGAGACACTTGGAACCGGGGAGGCGCCCGGGGCAGAGGATAGTCGGAAAATGGAGTCAGTTCTTTTTCCGGCTTCTCCCGTAACAGACTTTGACAAAAAAAATCCATTTATCGCAACGGTAATCGAGAACCTGCGTCTGACCGGCGCCGGGTCAACAAAAGAGACGCGTCACATTGAAATTTCCATCGAAGGTTCTGGTTTGGTTTATGAACCGGGAGATGCCCTTGGTATATGGCCTTCAAATGATCCCGAAGTTGTCGCGGCACTTCTTGACAGTCTGGGAATGGCGGGTGATTTTGAAGTTGAACTCAATGGCAAGACGATCACGCTCGAAGCGGCTTTTGCTGACAAGCTTGAAATTACTACGGCAACACCAAGGTTCCTCACCCCCTGGGCTGAAAGAAACGGATTAGATATTGCTGAAGTGCTGCAGAAAGAGGGTAATGGCTGTGACACGGCAGCGTTCCTGGGCAGGCACCATATTGTGGATATTGTCCGGAAGTTTCCCTGTGACACTATTTCCCCCCAGGACTTTATTGGTATATTACGTCCTCTCCAGCCCAGGCTTTATTCCATTGCCTCCAGTATGGCGGCTGTTCCCGGCGAGGCTCATCTGACGGTGTCAGCTGTGCGTTACCGTCTTGGGGGTGAAGAACGTACGGGCGTCGCATCCGGTATGCTTGCGGACCGGATTGAAATGGACAGCGAACTGCCTGTCTATATTCAAAAAAACAGACATTTCAGGTTGCCCGTGGATAAGGCCCCCATCATTTTGATTGGGGCCGGTACCGGTATAGCACCCTATCGCGCCTTCATGCAGCAGCGCGAAGCAGATGGTGAAGGCGGGGAGAGCTGGTTATTTTTCGGCGAACGCAATTTTCGTACGGACTTCCTTTATCAGACCGAGTGGCAGGGCTGGCTGAAAGACGGAACCCTGGGACGCATGGATGTCGCCTTTTCGCGTGACGGGGTGGAAAAAATATATGTCCAGCACCGTATCCGGGAGAGGAGCCGCGAATTGTTCGAGTGGCTCGAGAAGGGGGCACATATTTATGTCTGTGGCGATGCGGAGAATATGGCCAGGGGGGTGCATCAGGCTCTGCTGGAGGTTATCGCAGCGGAAACAAAGGCAAATGAGACTATTGCAGAAGAATATCTCCGGCGGCTGACAGCGGACCATCGTTATCACAAGGATGTTTATTAGGGGACAGAAAATGGAAAGCAAAATTAATCGAGAGAATGATCTCTCCCAACCGCTTGACCGCCTCGGCCCAGATGAACGTATGAAAGCCGAAAGCAATTACCTGCGGGGGACAATTGTGGACGGATTGTCTGACCGTATTACAGGGGCTATCCCGAACGAGAACGACGTAAAACTGTTAAAGTTTCACGGCATATATCAACAGGATGATCGTGACATCAGGGAAGAGCGCCGCCGACAGAAGCTGGAACCGGCATATCAGTTCATGATTCGTGTCCGGCTGCCGGGTGGCATCTGTACACCGGAACAATGGCTGCAGCTGGATAGTCTCGCACGGGCCCATGGCGGTAGTTCGCTCCGGATAACAACACGACAGACCTTTCAGTTTCACTGGATGCTGAAGGATAATATACGCCCGGTACTTCAGGGACTGCATGAGGTTCTTCTGGATACTATTGCGGCCTGTGGGGATGACAGCCGCGGTGTTATGTGCACCGTGGATCCTGAAGTTTCCCCATTGCATGCGGAGGTTTCGGAAATGGCGAAAATGGTCAGCGACCATGTCATCCCGAAAACACGGGGATATCATGAAATCTGGTATGGCGATGAATGTCTGACACGTCCAGGTTCGGAAGAGGAGCCTTTCTACGGGACAACCTATTTACCGCGAAAGTTCAAGATTGGTTTCGCCTTGCCACCGTCAAACGACATTGATGTTTATGCCCAGGATCTGGGATATATCGCGATAGGTGATCAACACGGCCTTGCGGGGTTCAATGTGGCCATTGGCGGCGGTATGGGGCGAACCGATAATAAACCCGAAACATATCCCCGACTGGCGGATGTAATAGGGTTTGTGCCGGCCAGTAAATTAATGGCCTGTACAGATGCCGTCATGTCTTTGCAGCGGGATTTCGGGAACCGCAAGGACCGTCAGCGCGCCCGCTTCAAATATACGATTGATGACAAGGGCCTTGACTGGGTCAAGGCGGAAATCGAGCACCGTATGGACATGAGTTTCGAGCCGGCGAGAGCATTCAGTTTCCATTCTAATGGTGACTCCATTGGATGGACGAAGAGTGAGGATGGTGCTCATCATCTGACTTTGTTTATCGAGAATGGCCGACTGTCCGGCGATCTGCTTGACGCCCTTCGTGATATTGCCTCTATTCACAAAGGGCATTTCCGACTTACACCAAATCAAAACCTGATCATTTCTGGGGTGCGGCAGGAAGACCGGGATGCGATCGAAACTGTGCTTGGTGAATTTGGGGTTTCACCTTCCGGTTTGTCCGGAATTCGCCGGAACTCTATCGCCTGTGTAGCTCTTCCGACTTGCGGTCTTGCCATGGCGGAAAGCGAAAGATACCTACCCGGACTGATTTCCAAAATAGAAACTATTTTGAGTGACTTTGATTTGTCCGATGAACCGATCACCATTCGTATGAGCGGTTGTCCTAACGGCTGCTCACGGCCCTATATCTCTGAAATTGGGCTAACGGGACGTGCGCCGGGGAAATATAATCTGTATCTGGGCGGTGGCTTCCATGGCCAGCGCCTGAGCCGGATGTTCCGCGAAAATATCAATGAAGAAACCATTCTGGAAATTCTTCGCGACCTTTTTGGTCGGTATGCCCGGGAACGGCAGGAGAATGAGCGTTTCGGGGATTTCTGCATCAGGGCGGAGATTGTTCAGGAAGTGAAAGAAGGACGATTTTTCAATGACTAAAAAAGAACCCGGGCTTGTCTCCGATGAAACCATGGCGGCCACATGGGGGGTGGCCTCAGACAAGGAATTCGGTGCGGTTGCGCCGCCACTGTATCTTACCAGTACCTTCGAGTTCGAGGGATTTGATCACCCCCGCATGTATGATTACGGTCGGGCCGGAAACCCGTCCCGTGAGCTTTTGGCCAGTGCCCTGACAAAACTGGAGCAGGGGGCCGGGACCATTATTACTTCCAGCGGCATGTCAGCTGTTGATCTGTTGCTTGGGCAGTTTGGCCCGAACGACCTGATTTTGGCGCCGCATGATTGTTATGGCGGCACACGACGCCTGTTGCTGGCACGGTCCGCCCTGGGACATTTCAGGATTGCTTTTGTTGATCAGGGAAATGAGACCGCTTTGCTGGAGGCCCTGAAGGAAGAACCTGCACTTGTTTTTGTGGAAACACCAAGCAATCCTCTTATGAGGATTGTAGATATTTCCGATATTGCGTTCAAGTCAAAGGCAATTGGAGCGCTCGTCGCGGTTGATAACACATTCCTGTCGCCTGCCCGACAGAAGCCGCTCACTCTTGGTGCTGATTTTGTGCTTCATTCCACCACAAAATATCTGAACGGTCACTCGGACGTGATCGGAGGGGCCATAATTGCTGCAGACCGGGAGCGGTTTGTTGCTTTGCAGAATTGGGCAAATATTGTCGGAACATCGGGAGCGCCGTTTGACTCCTGGCTTACCTTGCGGGGATTGCGAACTTTATTCCCCCGCATGAAATGTCAGGAAGAAACGGCCGGGTTAATTGCAGAATTTCTGGATAATCACGCAAATGTCAGGGCCGTTTATTATCCGGGATTGCTGTCACACCCCGGTCATGCCATTGCCAAAAAACAACAGCAGGGTTATGGCGCGATGCTCAGTTTTGAACTGGAAGGTGGTGTGAAAGAAGTTCGTTCTCTGGTCCGGGAACTCCGCCTGTTTACTCTGGCGGAATCGCTGGGCGGGGTTGAAAGTCTGGTCTCGCATCCTGTTACCATGACACATGCGGATATGGACCCTGAAGCACGTAAGGTTGCCGGTATCAGTGACAGTTTGATCAGATTGTCTGTCGGGCTGGAGTCTGCAGAGGACCTGATCGAAGACATGGGCAGAGCCTTGAAACTTGCGGGTTAAACTTTTCAGAGCCGGATTTCCCGGGTCAGTCGGGTCGGTTTCCGTTTTCCGGCCTGAATGTCCTGTAGGCATGCCAGGTGGCATGACCCAGTAGCGGGAAAATAACAATAAGTCCTATGAAACCACTAACGATGCTCACCAGAAACAGGGCAAGAACCACAGCCCCCCAGGCAAGCATCACCGGTAGGTTGTTCCAGACAAGAGCCAGACTTGCCCCCATGGCGGAGAGGGCATCCGTTTTCTCGTTCATCAGCATGGGCAGGGAAAAAACGCTAATGGCATAGGCGAAAGCAGCAAAAAGACCGCCGACCAGAGAGCCGGTGACCATTAATGACCAGCCAGCCGATGTATGGAAAAGCTGCGGGGCAATTTCATTCAGTCCCTGAAACGGCAGAAGACCAAAAAACAGGGCATACAGGATGACTGCGGCGCGAAGCCACAAAAGCATAAGTAGAGCCAGCAATACACCGGCAAATAGAATTTGTCCTCCGGAGCGGGGTTTGACAAAAACAAGACTGGTGAACTTTATGGGGTCTTTACTGGCCAGGCGGCGGCTCTTTTCGTACAGGCCGATGGCGATTGTCGGCCCGACAATCAGGAAACCGGAAAAGACCGGAAACAGTATATAATCCAGTTTCAGATAGAACAGGCCGAACACGATGGCCAGGGAAACCAGATAGATTGTGAAACCATAAAGCAGGCTGGAGCCGGGTGACTTCCTGAAATCATTCCAGCCGTTATGTAACCAGGTATTGATGATCCTTACCGGCAGCTCTCGTTTCCACCTGTGGTTCCGGGGGAGGGGGGGCAAGGTTTTGGGGAGTGAAGTCATGATAACGGCACTTTCTGGTTCTGGAAAATTAACATGAAGGTTTTGCGGCTCTGTACGTTCTTTCAACGGGGCTCTCTTTCTTTAAATGATCAACACAAGAGGGCTGGCTGGTGACGGACACATAGACCAGATGTACGTTGGCAATAATGATCAGGAGCAGGCCTGCTCCCGTCAGAATCCAGACTGCCATGATGTATTTTCCCTTCATGGCTTTTCCTTCTCCAGGTTCAGTATATATAAAACAAGAAGCTTTCTTTCGGCAGGGGAAAGGCGGTGTTCCCATTGTGGCATCTGGCCCGTTCGACCACGGTAGATGGTTTCATATATGGACTGCCGGTCCCCCCCGTATATCCAGAAGTCATCTATAAGGTTCGGAGCGCCGAGTTCGATGTTGCCCTGCCCGGTTTCACCATGGCAGCTTGCGCAGTTTTCGCTGAAAATCTGTGCTCCTTCAGAGATTGCGGGGGCAGCCTCCGGAGGGACAGAATGGGGATCGGGCAGGGAGAGTATATAAGTAATAACTTTGGAGATTTCCGCCGGTGCAAGCATGCCGTCCCTGCCAAAGGCCAGCATTTGGCTCATGCGACTGTCTTCATGATCTGAATTAATACCAACCCGGATTGTTTCCGCAATATTTTCGGCAGTCCCTCCCCATATCCATGACTGGTCGGTCAGTGACGGGAATCCTGGGCCCCCATTGGCCTTGACCCCATGGCATACGGCACAATTATCCCCGAAAAGTGCTTTGCCGGTCTCCTGCGTGATCGGCATGATCTGGGGGTCTGCCAGAAGTTTCTCATATGTTCCGGCGACAATCAGTTGTTGCCATTGGGCACGTTTATTCTCAGTCTCGGCGAGCTCTTGAGCAAGCCGTTTTTTCTGATCCTCGCTAAGGATTCCTTTGGTATAGCTTTCGCCAAGTGGCCAGGAAGGCATAAGCACCCACCAGACAAGAGCGAAAAGAAATGTGGCAAGCAGGAACAGCCAGATTACCCTGGGCACCGGACGATTAAGTTCAGTGATCCCGTCCCATTCATGCCCGGTTGTCAGATAACCCGAATATGGATCTCTTTCTTCTTTCGGCATTATTCTTCCTTATCGTCTAGAATGCTTTGGGCTGCCGCCCGGAATTTTTTCTTGTTTCCGGGCCGGAAAGCATAAAAAACCACGCAGATATACACGGCAATAAGATAGAAAAGCCCGTAAGTTTTTGAGACATACACCAACGTCTCATGACTGAAGAGGGTCATGGTGTTTCTCCATCCGGGTTGCGGGGGTGTTCGCTGGCTGAGGTAAGTTGTCCAAGTATCTGCAAATAGGCGACAAGGGCGTCCATTTCTGTCAGTCGTTCCGGGTCACCGTCAAAGGCGCGAATATTGGTATCCTCACCATAGCGCCCGGCAGTATCTTCACTGCCATCGTCGTCCGGACGGGTCTGAGAGTAAGTATCCCGGGCGGCATTTTCAATCATCGCCTCCGTATAAGGCACCCCAAGCCTCTGCAGGGCACGGAGTTGTTTTGCTAGCGTAGCCGTTTTCAGGGGTGTTTCAAGAAGCCACCTGTAAGCCGGCATGATGGATTGAGGGACCACATCGCGAGGATTTACAAGATGCTGAACATGCCATTTGTCGGAATATTTTTCTCCCACTCGTGCCAGGTCCGGTCCGGTGCGTTTTGATCCCCAGAGCATTGGGTGGTCATATTTGGATTCAACAGCCAGGGAGTAATGGCCATATCTGTCAACATCATCCTGTAGTGTCCTGATCATTTGCGAATGACAGGCATAGCATCCCTCGCGCATGTAGATGTTGCGCCCGGCAAGTTCCAGGGGGGTATACACCCTCATATCCGGGGCTTCTTCAACGGTTTCGGATATGGTGAACAGAGGGGCGATCTCGAACAGTCCGCCAATGCTGGCAACCAGTATGATGGCGAGTGCAAAACCGATGCGGTGTTTTTCAAGTTTATAATGTGTCTGAAACATAACCGGTTACTCCGAAAGGGCGCTGGAGACACGGCTCTGGTTGACCGCTGTCTGGCCGGTTGTTTCGGTCCTTGTCGCATGTGAGGGGCCCTGAATCGTTTTCCATATATTGTAAAAACCGATGGCTGCGCCAAGCAGGAACAGTGTACCGCCAAGGGCTCTGGCAATATAATAGGGATGCATGGCGACCAGGGACTCAAGGAAGGAATAGGCGAGGGTATCGCTCGGGGTGTAGGTTCTCCACATCAGGCCCTGGATGATGCCTGAATTCCACATGGCAAAAACATAAATAACGGTACCGGCCAGGGCCAGCCAGAAATGCAGTTCCACCAGACCATTGGAATAGATATCGCGGCGGTTCCAAAGCCGGGGCACAAGAGTGTAGATGGAACCAAAAGTGATAAAGGCGACCCAGCCAAGAGCGCCGGCATGAACATGACCGATGGTCCAGTCTGTGTAATGGGACAGGGAATTAACCGGGCGAATGGCCATGAAGGATCCTTCAAATGTCGACAGGCCGTAAAAAATAGCCGCGACCATTATGAACCTGAGCGCAGGGTCGCTCCTCACCTTGTCCCACGCGCCGTTGAGGGTCAGGAGTGCGTTGCCTGCCGACGCCCAGGACGGCACCAGAAGCATTGCCGAAAATGTCATGCCGAGGTTTTGCACCCAGTGAGGCAGAGCAGTGTAGTGAAGATGATGGGAACCGGCCCACATATAGAAAAAAGTAATGCCCCAGAAACTGACGATGGATAGACGATAGGAAAAAATCGGCCGTCCTGCTCGTTTGGGCAGGAAATAATACATCATTCCCAGGAAACCGGCGGTCAGGAAAAAGGCAACCGCGTTATGTCCATACCACCATTGAGTCATGGCGTCCTGTACGCCGGAGAAAACAGGAAAACTCTTCGCACTTCCCAGGGAGATTGGCAGCGCGAGATTGTTGACAATATGGAGAATGGCAACGACGAGAATGAAGGCCAGATAATACCAGTTAGAGACATAAATATGAGGTTCCTTGCGGCGGGCAAGGGTTCGCATATAGAGTGTCAGATATGTGACCCAGACAATAACCAGCCAGATGTCGGCATACCATTCCGGTTCGGCATATTCCTTTGACTGGGTTATCCCTATGAGATACCCGGAAACCGCCAGGATACAGAAGAGATTATACCCGAGAATCACAAACCAGGAGCTGAGCCGGTCCGGCATGGTCGCTCTTGAGGTGCGTTGCATGACATAAAATGAAGTCGCGATCAGGGCATTGCCGCCAAAACCGAAAATAACGCCGGTCGTATGTACTGGTCGCAGGCGGCCGAAACTTGCCCAGGGGGCATCGAAGGTCATTTCGGGAAAGGCAAGTAACCAGGCGACCCAGGCGCCAATGAATATGGCAAACACAGCCCAGGCCATGGCAAGTATTATTCCAATTTTGCATGATTCGTCGTAATATGCCGTCAGTGTTTCCTGTCCGGGCCGGGGAGCATAGAAACCATTTCCAACCAGAACAACAGCGGCCAGTCCGGCAATGACAATGAGGAAACCATGAATTTCCAGCAGGTCATTCCGTCCGGCGACGGCAAGGGTAAAGCCCGCACAGGCTACCAGAAGGGAGATAATCAGTGCGATTTGTCGTTCAGTCTTGGTCAGTGATGTGCTCATTTCAGACTATTTCCCACTATCGGAAACGTGACGGGAGAAAGAAAAATTCTTCCGCGAAACACGCAGGTTGAGTTTACTGTATAAAACAGGTATATTAAATATATCTTTTTTGATAATTGTGCAATACAATATCCGGATCAGCTTGGTTAATGCTGCGGTGGATGGCTGCAGGTGGTTCGAAAAACGAATTTAAAACAATTGGTTACACATGAAATGTTGAAAGATAGGTTCGATCTTTTTTTCTCTGCCGGGTTTCGGCCTTTTTTCCTCGCCGCCGCAATCCTGGCGTTGTCTTTCGTTCCTGCATGGCTGCTGGCCTTGTTTTCCGGCTCTGGATTTTTTGCCGAAAATCTGACGGTCGAATGGCATATGCACGAAATGCTTTTCGGGTATTTCAGTGCAGTGGTGACGGGGTTTCTTTTGACGGCAATTCCCAACTGGACACAACGGCAGCCTTGGCGAGGTTATCCCCTTATGCTGTTGTTTATACTCTGGCTCGCCGGCAGGGTTGCCATGACTGGGACGCCGGGGGTTGCGGGAAGCATAATTGACAGCGCTTTTCTGGTTGTGATCACCGGGGTGGCGTTTTTTGAAGTGTGGCAGGCCGGCAACCGGCGTAATTTTGTCGTCGTCGGCGTGGTAGGGCTTTATGCTGTTTTTAATATTTTATTCCACCTTGAACGCATGGGGCAGGTCAATACGGAGATTGCTGTCCGGGGGGGGATTGCAACATTGGTCATGCTTGTTTCACTGATCGGGGGACGAATTATCCCCAATTTTTCACGGAACTGGCTGAGCAGTCTGCAACGACCTGCACCTATTCCTGTTACCGGTAGCTTTGATAAAATTTCGCTTCTGGTGCTGGCGGTGGCACTGATATTATGGCTTTGTGCGCCTGCAGAAAAACTGACCGGAGTGTTCCTGCTGTTTGTTGCGGTTCTGCAAATGGTTCGGTTTCTGCGCTGGCGTTTCTGGCTTATACGCGGCAATGCCCTGCTACTTGTATTACATGTCGCCTACGCCTGGCTACCGGTCGGGGCACTGCTTCTTGGGGTAAATCTCCTGGCGCCGGTGCAGGAGCTGTTGTCTGGACAGAGTGCGGGGATACATGCCTTGACAGCTGGACTGATGACCATGATGACCCTGTCCGTCATGACACGGGCGATACTTGGACATACCGGCCGACCACTCAAGGCAGGGTTCCTGGGAACAATGATATTCATCCTGATTTTTCTTGCAGCTTTTTCAAGAGTTGCTGCCTCTTTTGAAGGGCTCAGCTATCAGCCACTCCTGATTTCGGCTGCTATCCTCTGGTCTCTGTCATTTTTACTGTTCCTCTGTCGTTTTGGGGTTCTGGTTTTCGCTGAGAGCAAGAGCACTGAGTGACGAAACGACAAGGGACTGGACTTGTTGGAGTAAAAAATCATGATTATAGATGCACATGCTCATCTGATAGCTCCGGCGTCGATATACAGTCGACGCTACAACTCCCGTACTCACTGGTGGCCGGAAGGAAATAAGATACCTTCTCCGGTCGATGATGAAGCCCTGGAAGCATCTGTTATGCTGAATTTGGAAATCATGGATAGTGTGGGTACGGACATTCAAATTCTCTCACCCCGGCCGTTTCTGATGTTGAATGGGGAAGCGTGTTGGGAGGAAATTAACGACTGGACGACTGAAAATAATAATTTGATCGCCCGGGCGATGGAGATGTTCCCGCGTCGATTTCGAGGCATAGGTTGTTTACCACAAAAGGTAGATTATCCAGTTGAAACTGTCTTTGATGAAATCGACCGCTGTATAAATGAATTGGGGTTTATCGGAATTCTGTTAAATCCGGATACATCGGAGGGGATGAACTCGGCACCGCCCCTTGGAGATCCGTACTGGTACCCTCTATATGAGAAGCTCTGCGCTATGGATCTTCCTGCCCATGTCCACAGCGGAAATTGTATCAACGGGCGTGTGGACTTTGATGAGCATTTTATCGCAGAAGATACACTGGCCGTCAGTTCCATATACAAAGCAGGGGTTTTCCGGCGTTTCCCTGAATTGAAATTGATGATTAGTCACGGAGGCGGTGCCATTCCCTATCAAATCGGTCGCTGGAGGTCGCATTATCAGAAGTATGGAAAAGACAGGATATACAATGGTGAGGGGCCAACTGCCTTTGATGGGATCCTCAAGCTATTCTGGTTTGATACGGTTCTGCAAAGCAAGGAATCATTGGAATTGCTGTTCAGGATCGTTGGTTCCGAGCGGTGTTGTTTCGGGACCGAACGGCCAGGTAACAGCGGGGGTGTCGATCCGCATACTAAACGTTCCTGTGACGATTTGAAGCCAGTCATAGAAAGCATTCCGTGGTTGACCGATGAGCAACGCAGGGGAGTGTTTGAAGAAAACGTTCGTCGACTTTTCACGCGGTTGAATCTCTAGAAAAGGATGTCATCCAGAATTGTCAAAGCAGGTTCTGCGTCACTGGATGGCTTGTTGGCAGTGTCAGGATTGATCGCAATCGATTGACTGATACGATGGCAGGCAGCATAAGGATGGGGTGGTCAGGTTCGTTTCCCGGAGGCCAGTCCCAGTCTGAGACTATCCGCGATACGCTGACTTTTGGTAATAAAATTCTCCGCCGCTATCGGGGTGTATATTTCGCGCACTGTATCGGTGAAAAGCTCAAGCCATCTGTCAAACAGGTTCAGGTTGAAGGGGGGCAGGTCCCGGTGCTTCTGGAGCGGATTACCATGATACCTGCCTGAAGTGAGCAGAATAGACGACCAGAAATCATACATGCGGTGCAGATGAAGACTCCAGCTTTGGTCGTCTGTGCCAATTGCCACATCAAAGATGGGCCCGAGTTCTGCATCCTGCCGAATTCTGGCATAGAATAGATCAACAAGCTGTTTGATGTTTTCTTCTGTGATCTCTGTCGCCCGCATTATCTTCTCACATTTGGAAACATTTATGTTATAAAAGAAGTATATTAAATGAATCATTATAGGGGTATATTGTATAGTTTTTTTTGATTGTCAATTGATGGTATCCTGTGAAGGCTGAATTGGCGCGAGAAAGGTAGAGTGATGGATATTGTTACCCGAAACTGGTGTCATGAGAAAGATCACCCCTGTTCCGGATACAGGGTATTGATTGACCGGAACTGGCCGGAAGGGGAAAGCCGGGAGAGTATGCTACTTGATGCCTGGTGGAGCGAATTGGGCGCAAGTGACGAAGTATGCAGAGCCCGCCTGGAGAAGGGGGCGG
Source organism: Emcibacter sp. (assembly GCF_048269205.1). Taxonomy (GTDB): domain Bacteria; phylum Pseudomonadota; class Alphaproteobacteria; order Sphingomonadales; family Emcibacteraceae; genus Emcibacter. The sequence continues at coordinate 657,719 of NZ_JBLXJC010000001.1, forward strand.
ACATCGAACAGTTGAGGCAAACATATATAGATGAACTGAACGCGAGAAGACCGGATATTATCCGTTATCTGGAAAATGTACCTGCAGAGCCACTGGTTTTAGTTTCTGTTGTCAGCAGTACCGGTTTCAAGGCGGCTGAAATCCTGCATGAATATCTGGAAGGGTTGCTTGGGGATGAGGAAAATTCAGGGCGGTTCAGTTCGCCACCATGTTACCTCGCTGATCACAAGGAATGGGAGTGAGGCTGGAGTCAGAAAGATTTCAGCCTGACAGACCTTGAAGATCGGAGAGGCTTCCGGGATGGTTGACAAGATCCTTGAGGCTGTATTGGTCAAGAGTATTTAAAAAGGAAATCAGGGCTTTTTGTAGCGGATTCTTCAGCCCGCAATTTTTCGAAATAAGGCATTTGTTCTTTTCACTATCGAAACATTCAACAAGATTGAAATTGTCTTCAGTGGCGCGGATGACCTGGCCCAAATTTATCTTGTCCATTGGCATCGCCAGACGCAATCCACCGTTGCGGCCTCTTACGGGATGGACAAATCCGGCTTCAACCAGAGTATGTGAAACTTTCATCATATGGTTTTTTGATATGTCGTATCGTTTTGCAATCTCTTCAATTGTATGGAGCTTATCCGGTTCAACAGCAAGGAGCATGAGAAGGCGCAAGGCATAATCTGTATGATAGGTCAGTCGCATTATTGTTCCCGAATTTTCCACGTGTAAAGATGTATATGATGTGCTGGTTATGAAAAATCAAGTGTTCAGTATATTTCGTTCTACTGAGTTTTCCGGGCACTTTCAAATTCCCTAAAATCAAATTTCACAAAAGAAGTATTTGACATACATCTATTATAATCCTATTAAAGAAACATATTAAATACATCTTTAATTTTTGCACTGTCTTATCAGGGAGTATCAGATATGAAAATCCGTTTAGCGGCTTCTGTATTGGCTACGAGTGTTTTTTGCTTTCCGGCTCTTGCTTCGGCAAAGAACGTCAAAGTGGAAATTCCGGTTATTGAAAAAGAGCTGGTTATTGATAATGCCGGCACCAAACAGTCCATGTGGACGTTTGGCGGGACTGTTCCGGGGCCATTGGTAAGGGTGACGCAGGGAGACGTTGTCGATTTTACGCTGGAAAACCTTAAAAGTAACAAGCAAAGCCATTCAATGGATTTTCATGCGGCGCGGCTGGATGTGTTGAATGAATTCGCCACTGTAAATCCCGGTCAGTCGAAGCAATTCCAGTTCCGGGCGGACTATCCGGGTGTGTTCATTTATCATTGCGGGGCGGAGGCCATGTCAGAGCATATTTCCCGTGGCATGTACGGGGTCATCATTGTTGACCCGAAAGATGGTTACAGCGAGGTATACCCAGAACCGGACCGGGAGTATGTGATTGTTCAGGGTGACCTCTTCAGGGAAGGCACTGTGGCGGCCGATGTTACAAAAAACATCGGAAAATACGCGAATTTGATTAATGGAAAAGTCTTCCATTACGATCCTGTACATGACCAGAATGCCAGCCTTGCCCTGGAATCGAAGCCGGGTGAGCGGGTCAGATTTTATTTTGTCAATGCCCAGATCAATGACAGCGCGGCCTTTCATCCGATTGCCGGGATCTGGGACAGGGTGTGGGAAAATGGAAATCCTAAAAACGTAATGCATGGCATTCAGACATATGATGTCCCTCCGGCTCATGCGGTGACCCTGGATTTGATAAGTCCCTCTGACAGACCCACGAATAATGCCATTGTCGACCATCAGATGAAGAATGCGCTGACTGGGGCCATCACTGTTCTGATGAATTACAAAGAGGCAAATCCAGAGCTGGGACGAAACGGGAACCTGATTATAAGAGAATAGATCTCTCTGAATCCAGGCCCCTTTACATGGTGTTTCCGGGGGCTGGTGCCGGGGTGTAAAAGGCTGTCTATACCCTGCCTTTTACACCCCACTTCCCCCCTCATAAGTAGAATGGGATTAAGAAATGATCAATTTTTCAGTATCCAGGTCCTGCAGACATATGGCCGTTTCTCTGGTTTTCTTATACGCGAACGGTGCGCAGGCCCAGTCTGGCGCAGATTTGGTCAAGGAGCAGTGTTCATCCTGTCATGTTTTGACCGAGAAGATATTTTCAGTAGAGGAAAGAATGGCCCAAAAAGGCCCTGCTCTTTTCTATGCCGGTACTAAATATCGTCGGGAATGGCTTGAAGAATGGTTGCAGAAACCGACCGGGATCCGTCCAGCCGGAATGTTTTCGGGTAATCATACGATCGTGACTGACGAAGGTGATGAGATAGATGAAACAACTTTATTGCCCCATATAAAGCTTTCATTAGCAGATGCAAAACTGGCAGCAGAGTTTCTGATGACACTTACTGCAAAATCAGATTTGGTGAAGACGGGAGAATATGTACCCAAGCCGGTCTCGAAACGAATGGGGGCGATGAACTTCAGTAAGTTCAAGGGCTGTTCTTCCTGCCATCAGGATGAGGAAGGATATGGGGGAGTTTCCGGACCAGAACTCTATACGGCTTATAGCCGGATGAAACCGGATTTCATCGTCTCCTATATTCGTAATCCTGTTGCGTGGGATGGTGTCAGTCTGATGCCGCACGTCGAGCTGAAAGATAAGGAAATTTACAAGCTTGTAAATTATCTCAAGCTGATCTCGGGAGAAGAAGAATGAGATATTGCGGATTTTTCGGGCTCTTTCTTACTATGACCGGAATGATGGTGGTCAATGTTCATGCTTCTGATTTGAAAACCGGGGCTGTCCTTTACAAGGCATATTGCACCCAGTGTCATGGACTTGAGGGGGACGGGTATGGCGTCAATGCCGGATATATGGATGTACAGCCCCGTGATCACACTGAAGCCAAGGAAATGAATGCTCGTTCCGACGAGGATTTGTTCAAGGCGGTAAAATTCGGAGGGTCGGCGGTTAATAAGTCCGTTCTGATGCCGTCTTGGGGCAATAATTTATCAGATGACGAAATCAGGTCACTGGTTTCCTACTTGCGGGTTCTGTCCAACCCCGAAAAGTGAGGAATAACCTCAATTTAGATGACTATATATTAGGAGAAACAAGATGCTTGGTGTTAAGCCGGCAAGGCTGGTGATTTGTGCCTTTTTGGGGTTGATGACAGGTCAATTTTCTGCTCATGCGGAACTCAGAAAGTTCGACATTACCATTGAAGAAGTTGAGATCGAAGTGGCCCCTGGCTTCAAGTCGAAAGTCTGGGCATATAACGGCCAGGTTCCTGGCCCCCTGCTGCATGTGAAGGAAGGGGACGAGGTGGAAATCACCCTGATCAATAACACGACCCTTAATCATACCATCCACTGGCATGGCACTTATCAGACGGGTACCTGGACAATGGATGGCGTACCGGACATTACGCAGAAAGCCATTGATCCTGGTGAGAGCTTTGTCTACCGCTTCACGGCCGACAAGCCGGGCAGCCTCTGGTACCACTGCCATGTCAATGTACCGGAACATGTCGGGCTTCGCGGGATGTGGGGTGCCATGATTGTCGATCCCAGGGAACCCACGGAACTGGAAAAGCAGGTTACCAAAGAGGCGGTTCTGATGTTCAGTGGCTGGAATTCCGAAGTTGCCATGACTTACGGGCAGGGAGGACATCCGACAGAGAAAAAAGATTATTTTTCGATCAATGGGCGTGCCTTTCCGATGACGCAACCTCTTCGTGTTAAAAAGGATGATGTACTGCGTCTCAGGCTTTATGGTGCCGGCACTGATGTGGCGTTTCATCTGCACGGTCACGACATGCTGGTGACTCACAAGGATGGCTTGCCTCTGAAGAGTCCTTATTGGGCCGACGTGATTGATATTGCGGAAGGCGCCCGGATCGACGCCATTGTTAAAATGGATAACCCGGGTCTCTGGATCAATCACGATCATATTGATCATCATGTGAGCAATAACGGTAAAACGCCTGGGGGTGCTGTCATGATCGTGGAATATGAAGATATTGAAAAACCCGACTGGTATGTCTGGAAGAACAAGCCATACGACCCGGACTTCTATATGAGCGAAAGTTTGAAGAAAGGCTATGGACTGTTCAATATCGATGCCTTCAAAGGGACTTTTGAAGAGCCTGTCCGCAGGAAGAAAAAACGCAAGAAGTCAGACTAGTTTACCCGGTCTTCCGTTCGCTGGCTGGAGGTGATGCCGGCGAACGGCCTTAAGGTTCCCTCAAAGTAAGGTTTGAAAAGATGAAGAAAATTGGAGTTGCATTTATTATACTGGGTATGACGCCGTCTCTGGTATGGAGCCATGGTGCGGAAGAAAATATGAATTTCTCGGCAAGACCGGATGCCCATGCCCCGATTGGGGTAATGGGCGATCATAGGCACAAGCAGGGAGAGTTCATGATCTCCTATCGCTACGGTTATATGGATATGAAGGGCTTTCGTTCTGGCACGACCCAGTTGCAGGACAGTGATCTGTATGAGGCGGGTTACGCTATAGCGCCGGTGAAAATGTCCATGCAAATGCATATGCTCGGACTTATGTATGCCCCGTCAGACCGGATTACGCTGATGGGGATGGTACCCTATATGCAAAAAGATATGGACCACCGGCAATCCCCAATGATGGGAGGGCGCAAATTTACCACTCGGACTGATGGTTTTGGCGATATCAAACTAAGTGGGATGGTTGGCCTTTGGGAGGCCGCGGGACACAAAATTCATGCCACTCTTGGGGTAAGTGCGCCGACCGGCTCCATTAATCAACGTGGGGATACCCTGCTTCCGGATCAGCCGTTGCCCTATGGTATGCAAATGGGGTCCGGCACATGGGATCTGCTGTCCGGCTTGACATATGTGGGCTATGGCCGGTCATTCTCCTGGGGGGCGCAGGCCAGTGCCGTAGTGCGTACAGGGACAAATGATAATGGATACAGGTTAGGGGATATTTACAAGGGTGTGGTCTGGATAGCCCATCCCCTATCTGATTTCGCCAGCGCCTCTGTTCGGCTCGATTATACTAATACGGGGTCACTCGACGGTGCGGACGAAAGGCTTGGGACAATGTTGCCCCGGATGGTGCCAACGGCCGATCCAAACAACTCCGGCGGTGATGAAGTGGACGTCTCTTTCGGACTGAATTTGTTCTCGAAGGATGGTGCGCTGAAAGGGCACCGCCTGGCCGTGGAGATTGGCGTCCCTGTATACAGAGACCTGAATGGCTTGCAAATGGAGAAGGATTACTCACTTATGCTCGGTTGGCAAAAAGCTTTCTAGAGCGGATGGACAGATTGGAGTCCGTATTACCTCTTCCCTACTTTCTCAAAAGTGTCTTTTGAGAGAACTCACCTCCAGGAAAATCACTGTCCCCTCTCACACATTTTCCTGGAGGCCTTTTCCCCGGTGCTCTTTTCGATATTAAAAACTCTGCACAGAAGGAGGCGTTGGTAAATAAATGGAGATCAGATTATCCAATGCGCTGCCGGCACTTTATTTTATCTGGACTGGCCTGATTTTAGGAGTGTCATTCATTGCCACTCCCTTGAAGTTTCTCGCACCGCATTTGACTTTACCTGTTGCATTGGAAGTTGGGCAGGTAACATTGCATTTTTTCAATTATATTGAATGGGGACTGATTGTTCTCGCAATTCTATTTTCCTTTGCCGGCAGGTTCTCTGTGTGGAAATGGGGGATGCTTGTATCGATATTTCTTGCATTGAGCTTGCAGACTTTCTGGCTCTTTCCTGAACTGGATGTTCGAACGGAACTGGTCATGGCAGGTCAGCCCCGAAACCCGGATAACCTGCATGGCATATTCATAATTATCGAGTTTTTCAAAGCAGTTATGGTGTTTATCGGCGGGTGTACCATAAGAGAAAGAAAATCTGTGAAGGGTTAGAAATCAAATCTTGGCCGAGAATTGAGGGGAGCTATTTACTAAGGGGGTTCCATTGGTAGCGCACCTCCGCGACCAATCCTTCTTCCATTATAACATCCAGGCATTTCCCCGAGGCTTCGGGGCCAAAGCCATAATGGCTTGGCAGATCAATTAGTTTACCTTTCGAAAACAACAGTTCATCGCAATTTCTTTGTCGTATGCCGCGGGATTTTGCACACTTACAGAAAGAAAATATAATATCGTCTATGGGGAGTTATAAAATGAAGAAGCGATTTACAGCGTCCGTTGCTGCGTTTTTTACTGTTTTGGCGGTGGGGGGTGGAAGTCATGCCCAGGATGAATTTTCGGCCCTCGAAGGTCCCTGGCTCGGACAGACACCGCCCGGCCTTACACCAATACCTTTCGCCCCCGGCATAGTGTCGACGGAGCATTGGGAATATAGCGGCGCCTTCACGCCCGATATGAAGGAGTTCTACCTCCTCAGGAACGGCGGCAAATACGAAGACGCGACCTTTGTGGTTTATAAGCAGGAAAATAATCGCTGGCATGAGCAGGTCGTTTCCGGCTGGGCCGGCCAGCCGGTCGTCTCTCCCGACGGCAAGACCCTGCATCTGGGCAGGCGCTATAGGGAACGCTCCGAAGCCGGATGGTCGGAGGTGAAAACCCTGGGTGCCCCCTTTAAGGATTTGCGGATTATGCGGCTTTCGGCGTCGGCCAGCGGCACCTATTATTTTGATACCTTTGACAAGGAAAATCCGGGTTTTCCCCTGCGCTATTCCCGCCGGATCGACGGTACATATGAAGAGCCGAAAGCTTTAGGCCCGGAAATCAACTCCGGCACGCAGCTCAACCACCCCTTCATTGCACCCGATGAATCCTATTTGCTTTGGGATGCCAAGCGGGAAGGCGGTTATGGCGATTCAGATATTTATATCAGTTTTCGTGCGCCGGACGGCTCCTGGGGTGAGGCCCTTAATCTGGGTGACAAGGTCAACACCGGCGCCTGGGAAGCGTCTGCAAGTGTGACGCCGGATGGAAAATATCTTTTTTTCAACCGGAATATGGGTTCGGACAAGTACGAAAATGTGGATATATTCTGGGTGGACGCCCAGGTGATTGAGAAGCTCAGACCGAAAAATTAAACGCGATCAGAAATCACTGTGAGGGACCGAAGGACAGGGCGCTTTTTTTACAAAATCCCTTATATCAGCATGTGTGAGGAAAGTGGAAAACAGGAAGATAATTGTCCTGACGCCGGCCAAATAAGTTGCAGGATCACTTCTAAACACTCCTGAGGGGCTTTGGGTCACTATATTGTTCTTTCTGCATTTTGTCCTCTTGCTGGCTCAGCAGAGAAAGAAATATACCCGTATGAGAAAGGATGAAAACCCTGCAGAGGTTTATACTCCCGACAGTAACTTTGCCCGGGAGAGACCATGCGCCAGTTTATTTTGTCCGCTCACAAATATATCAGTCTGTCGCTGGTGGTTATCTGGCTGTTGCAGATTGCCTCGGGCTTTATTGTTCTCTTTGCACCGGAAATCAATAATCTTCTGTTCTATAAACCTCATGTGAAGCTGGACCTTCCTGCAGTTGAAAAGTCCCTCTCGGGACTAGAGCAAAGATATCCGGCCTGGAAGCCGCGTTATTTTTTTACAACGGATGCGGAGGCAAGCCGGTTCGATGTTTATTTTTACAACATGAAAGAAGATGGCCTGGGGTCCCGGGCTTTCAGGATTGATGGTGACGGCGAAGTCCTGGCTGACAGGATGATGAAATATGATGTCTTCAATCGGCTGTCGGAACTTCACGAAATGCTGTGGATCGAGGACTATGGTGGGGCGTTGATCGGCATCAGCGGGATTTTCCTGACCACCAACTTGGTTCTGGGGCTTGTGATCCTATGGCCGAACAGGCGCAACTGGAAACGTTTCTTTGAATGGCCGTCCACGGCGCCTGCCAAAATCAAGTTCTATCACTGGCACAGGACTGTGGGGCTTTGTGTGGTCATTCCGGCATTTTTTCTTTGTTTTACGGGGGTTCTGAACGCATATCTTGGGGACTTCAGGCAGATATTCGGTGATCCCTGGCCGGAACCTCAAGTGGCGGTCGAGGGACGCGCACCTCTGCGGCAAGGGATCGGTTTTACTGAAGCCATGGAAACCGCCTTCGCACTTTATCCAGATGCAAAAATTTCCATTGTGACTCTGCCGGATGACGCAGCACCCTATTATGCCATCCGCTTGCTGCAGGAGGGTGAAGTCAGGACGGTATATGGAAATACCAGGGTTTATGTGGATTCTGCGACGAAAGAAATTTTGGGAAATCAGGACCAGCTCAAGGCTCCGTTCAAGGCCAAGCTTTTCAGTTCTTTCTTCGCGCTGCATGTGGGGAACTGGGGCGGGCTTTCTATGCGTATCCTGATCCTGATCACCGGGGGTGCCCTGCTTTTTATGTCAGTAATCGGAATAGCCTTATGGTGGAAACGTCGAAACCCTATATAATCGAGCCTAACAGATGTTAGGGGTAAAGAGGACGATGAATAATATTTCCCAGTTAACGATATTGACGATCGGCCTGGTGGTTGGTGGCTTGGCCTATACGGCCTGGGAGCATCTGTCGGTTCGCTCCTTTCCTGCACTTGATGTGAACCCCGGAACGTATGAAGCCCGTGCCGCTGGGCCGGTGTTGATCCGCAAGGCGACCCTGATGGATGGTCTGGGCGGTCAGTTTGAAAACACGGACATCCTTTTGGAAGAGGGTAAAATCAAGCAGATCGGTAAAGCCCTTTCCGTACCGTCGGGTGCCAATATCATCGAAGGCGCGGGCAAGTTCGTAACACCAGGCCTGATTGATGTGCATAGTCACCTCGGGGTGGCGTCGCTGCCCTACGGAACAGGGGATGTGGGCGTTTGGGATGTCAATGAAGGCACCAGCGCACAAACGCCCGAGGTACATGTGGAACATGCGATCTGGCCCCAGGATCCATCCTTCTCGGCGTCTCTATCCGGTGGGGTGACCACCCTGCAGGTGCTGCCCGGGTCCAGCAATCTGTTTGGCGGCCTTGGCGTGGTGCTGAAAAATATTCCGTCTGTCACGGCACAGGCCATGAAATTTCCGGGCGCACCCTACGGCCTTAAATTGGCCTGTGGCGAAAATCCGAAAAATTACGGTATGGAGGGGCAGGCCCCCGGCAGTCGCATGGGCAATATGGCAATGCAGAGACAGGCCTGGGTTGATGCCCGGGGCTATGCGGAGGAATATCGGGACGGCGACCGGCAGCGGGATCTGGGCATGGAAGTGCTGGCGGGTGCGCTCAGGGGCGATGTGAAATTGCATGTTCATTGTTACCGGGCGGACGATATGGCCAATATTCTCGATATGGCGCGGGAATTTAACCTGCAAATTGCCGCCTTTCATCATGCTGTCGAGGCTTATAAAATTTCCGACCTTTTGGTTCGGGACAATATTTGCAGTGCAGTCTGGAGTGACTGGTGGGGCTATAAGCTGGAAGCTTTTGACGGAATCAAGGAAAATGCTGCTTTTCTCGAAGCGGCTGGGGCCTGCGTCGTATTGCATACCGACTTCCCGGTACTCGCGCATATGATGAATGTGGAAGCGGCCAAGGCTCTTGCTGCCGGACAAGAAGCCGGTATCGAGATGAGCGAAGCCGAGGCGCTCAGCTGGATCACCATCAATGCTGCGAAAGTGCTGGGGCTGGATGACAGGATCGGCTCCCTGGAAGTGAGCAAGAATGCCGATGTGGTTTTATGGTCCGGCGATCCCTTCAGTATCTATAGCAAGGCCGAGCTGGTTTTCATTGATGGTGTAGAGGTTTATGACATCAAGGACGGTGACAGCTGGCGGAATTCCGACTTTATGATCGGGCAGCCCGCGCGGGAGGATATGAGTAATGACTAGGGGGCTACAACTGGTCATTTTCCTGTGCCTGGTGCAGGTGTTTCCGGCGATGGCGGATTCTTACCTGGTGACCAATGCCCGCCTGTATATGTCTCCGTCCGGGGAGGTGGTCTCCCTGTTGATCAGGGACGGCAGGATCGCCCGTATCGGCAACGAGTTTGAAGCGGGTGAAGATGCTCGTGTGATAGATGCCGGCGGCGGGATCGTTACGCCGGGGCTGATGAATTCGGCAACAAACCTCGGACTGCTGGAACTTCATTCCATAAAAGAAACTGTTGATCATGTTGGCAAGACAAAGGCGCATGCGCCGGATTTTGATGTCAGTTATGGTATTAACCAAAACAGTGTCCTGCTGGATGTGGTCCGCTCCGAGGGGCTGGCCCGTGCGGTTACCCTGCCGGGTGGCGACGGGGAAGACCCCTTTGTCGGGGCCGGAACACTTTTACATCTGAAAACCCGGGGGGATATTGTTGACAAGGCCGGTATAGCCCTTGTGGCTGATATCGGCGGCTTGGGGGCGGGCAGCAAGTCCCGGGCGGCAAGCTGGTCTGACCTCTATCATTTCTTTGACAAGACCGCGGAACATCCGGCCAGTCCGAAAAAAAAGAAGCATGCCAACCCTGATATTCTCTTATCCATCCTGGAAGGGAAGACCCCATTGGCGATTATGACCAACCGGGAGTCGGATATCAGGCAGGCGATACGTTTTGGAGAGCGCTGGGAAAAAGTGCGCATTGTCATTATCGGTGGCGCTGAGGCCTGGCGGGTGGCGCCGGAGCTTGCCAAAGCCGGAATTCCGGTGGTGCTGAATCCCTATGACATTCTGCCGTCCAGCTATGACGCTATCGGCTCCCGCGGGGATAATGCTGCTATTCTGCATAAGGCCGGTGTAAAGATTGCCTTCTGTACCTACAGTATTTTCAAGAGCCATAATGCCGGGAATGTCATGCGGATCGGGGCCGGGCTTGCGGTGAGATACGGGCTGGACAGGAAAGCTGCCCTTGATGCCATGACCAAAAACCCTGCAGAGATTTGGGGCATTGAGGCCGGATTTGGGACGCTGGAGGAAGGCAAAACTGCTGATCTGGTTGTCTGGTCGGGTGATCCGCTGGAGCCCTTGTCCGTGCCGCAGCAGATTTTCCTGGATGGTAAACCCTTCATCGCGAAATCGCGCCAGATCCAGTTGCGGGATAAATATCATCCGTTAAGCCAGGGCAATAAATAATCGGGAAGGTTTGAATGACGTTTCTTAAGAAATACAGCCGCCTGATCCTGATGGGGTGTGCCTGGGTGTTGCCGGTAACGGGACAAGCCGGTGAGGCATTGCCGTTAAATCCCACCCGCTTGATGGAGTTCGAGACCAATGAAGGCACCTGGATGTCCCTGGATGTCTCCCCAGACGGCCGAAATATTGTCTTTGACTTGCTCGGTGACCTGTATGAATTGAAGGCCGATGGCGGCAAGGCCAGGAGGATCACCTCCGGCATGGCCTTTGACACCCAGCCGGTCTTTTCTCCGGACGGGCGGAGGATTGCCTATGTCAGCGACCGATCCGGTGCGGAAAACCTGTGGGTTCTGGACCTGAGGGAAGGAGAGCCCCGGCAGGTCAGCTTTCAGGACAGCGAACGGGCTTATTTTTCCCCGCAATGGTCTGCAGACGGCAGTCATCTCTATGTCTCAGTGTTCCGGCCGGACCAGAATGGTCATGCCCTGTGGAAATTTCCTGCGTCCGGCAATGGTAAGGGCGTGCAGCTCTCTGCGGCAAAAGTGGGGGGGCATCCCCAAAGCGTGACCGGCGCCATGGAAAGTCGGGATGGAAAATATCTCTATTACGCCTATCTGGGGGAGGGACTGGACCTGGCCCTCCCGGTCAAATGGAGTATTCGCCGCCGTCATCTGGAGACGGGAGAAGAGGAAACCCTGGTCAAGGCGGTATCGACCCGGCAGGCTGATCGTGACGGCGGGAGCTATTTCAGGCCAGTTGTCTCCTCGGACGGCCAAAAACTTGCCTACGGTGTCCGTCATAACGGAATGACCGGGCTCAAGGTAAGGGATATGGAGAAGGGCACTGAAAAATGGCTGGCCTTTCCCATTCTGAACGACCAGTTGCAGGCCACGCACGTGCAGGACATCCTTCCGCGGTATAGTTTCACACCGGACGGCAAAGAGATACTGATTACCGACGGTGGCAGGATCGTCAAAATCGATGTGAAGACCGGAGAGAAACGCACTATTCCTTTTACCGCGGATGTTTCGATTGGTCTTGGTCCCCGTCTTACTGCAGAGATAAGGCAGGAAGAAGGCCCTGTGAGCGTCCGCATTATTCATACGCCGAGGCAATCGCCTGATGGCCGAAAACTGGTCTTTTCCGCCCTTGGCGCGATCTATGTGATGGATCTGGAAAACGGAGCTCGGCCGGCTGCACTTACGGACCGGTCTCGTCCCTCCTATCATCCGGTCTGGTCTAAAGACGGAAAGTCGCTGGCTTATGTAACCTGGTCGGCACGGGAAGGCGGGCATGTCTGGCTGCGCCCTCTGGATGGAGCAGGCAAAGCACGCAAACTTACAGATCAAGCTGATGTTTATCGCTATCCGGCTTTTGGTCCGGAAGGTAGATATATTTATGTCCAGCGCACTTCGCATAACGATAGGCTTCTCAGCCATTTTGAGTATGGCAATCTGAAGGATGCGAGCCTGCTGCGCATAGACCTCGTCAGTGGAAAAAGCAAAGTGATCTACCAGGGGAACTTTGCCGGGGGCGTTCAGTTTCAGAGCAAGAAAAGTACCTTCTATCTGATGACCCACGATGGGCTTATTGCCCTGGACCAGGAAGGCCGGCAGCTCAAAGAGCCCCTCAATGTAGTTGGTACAAACTGGTATTTCCTTGAGGGATCTGCGCAGGTGGATAGCATGAAAATCCATCCGGACGGCAACTGGCTTCTGGTACAGAGCCGCCAGCAGCTTTATCTCGTGCCCGTTTCGGAAAAGACCACTGGCATGACGCTGGACCTGTTTGATGAAAAGACGGCGGCGCAAAAGCTCACCACGGTCGGGGCGGATTATTTCGACTGGGCAGACGGTGGGCAGAGCATTATCTGGTCCATTGGTTCCAGCATCTACCGCAGGTCGCTTGAAGGCGGAGAGGCGGAAGTATTCGAGGCGCCCGTTGAGCTGCCGCGCGACACGCCGAAGGGCACACTTGTGCTCCGCGGGGCGACCCTGGTGACCATGGATCGTCAGGGTGTGCTGGAGAACGGGGAGATTCATATCCAGAACAACAAGATTGCAGCCATTGGTTCCGGCGGCAGTCTTGCGGTTCCGAAGGATGCCCGCATTCTAGACCTCAAGGGCAAATATATAATCCCCGGCCTGATTGATACCCATCATCATGTGGGGGAGGTGCGCCGCGACCTTCTGGACTTCGAAAGCTGGGGATTGTCTGCGAGCCTTGCCTATGGCGTTACAACCTTGTTTGATCCGTCCAGCCTGACCCTGGATCCGTTGGATTATGCTGACCTGGTGGAGGCCGGTTTGATTACCGGTTCACGGCTTTATTCAACCGGGCCCGCGATCTTTTCCTTCAATAATTTTCGCTCCCCCGATGAAATCCGTGAAGTATTCAAGCGTTACCGGGACCATTACCGCATCAGAAATCTGAAAATGTACAAAACAGGCAACCGCAGGGTACGCCAGTGGTTCGCCCAGATCGCCGCTGAAATGGACATGATGGTAACCAGTGAAGGCGGACTTGCCCTGAAGCATGGTCTGACCCAGGTGATAGATGGTTTTGCCGGTCATGAGCATGCCCTGCCAACTGCCCCGCTGTACAAGGATGTGGTTGAGCTTATGAGCCAGAGCCGGGTTGCTTACACGCTTACCCTTCTGATCACCAACGGCAGCTACGAAGGGCAGAATTATTTTATCACCCGGGATAATCCGGCCGGGGAGGGGAAACTCAACCGTTTCTGGCCCCGCGACATGATTAACGGGAAATTTCTCAGCAAGGAATGGTTCGCGCCGGAGTTGTACCGCTTTCCGCAAACAGCAGAGAGTGCTGCCCGTATCCAGCGGACTGGCGGGTTGCTTGGTGTTGGCGCCCATGGTGAGGCCCCGGGTATCGGCACCCATTGGGAAATGGAGGCATATGCTATGGGCGGCATGACGCCAGAAGAAATCCTGAATGCCGCGACATTGGGCGGGGCGGAGGCTATTGGTCGGTCCGGTGACCTCGGCAGCCTGACAGTCGGGAAACTGGCGGACCTGGTCGTGTTGACGGAGAACCCCCTTAAGAACATCCGGCATACCCGGGCCATCGACATGGTGATGAAAAACGGCCGGCTGTACAAGGGGGAAAGCCTGGACGAAATCTGGCCCCGCCAGAAAGCTTTCGTTGGACAATGGTTCAGGGCAGAGCGAGCCAATTAAAACCAGACTTTTATTCTTTTGGGTATGGCCCAAAGGGAGTAATTGTTGGCCTATCTTCGAATTCGGGCCGTATCCGCAGGTGATAGGCTTCATGCATACTCAGGATGATATCTATCCTCAGTGATTGATCCAAAAGGGATAATCCCATGTATGCGCCCGAACCTTTTAATTTTACAGATGTTGATACAGCGGTACTGCTGATTGACGAGATTGTCATGGGAACCTTGCTGGTTGGGGGTGATAAGATCGAGGGGAGCCCTGTTCCTTTCATGGCCAGGGTGGACAGCGATGGCACCCTTTGTCTTGTCGGTCATATGGACCGGGCAAACCCCTTGTGGCAGCGCATGGAAGATCATGGGCAGGTCATAGTCATATTCTGGGGACCGAACAGTTATATCTCACCATCCTACTATACCTCCAAGCCTAGAGTGCCTACCTGGGCCTATGCCACGGTTCACGTCACCGGACGTCCGCAATTGATTGAGGATGCCAATGGGGTGGACAAGATTGTGTCGGATCTTAGTCGTTTTCTCGAACAGGAAGGCAGCGCGTGGCATATCTCCCAGGTGGAGGAATATAAAGAAAAACTGCTGAAAGCCATTGTTGGCTTTGAGATCAAGGCCAGTGATTTCCAGAGTCAGGTTCGTCTATTGCAAACCAATACGGATGCGGACCGGAAAGCTGTTTTTTCATCTCTTATACAGGGCTCACCGGCTGAACGCCACGTGGCGAATATGATGATTAAAATGAAAATGGCCGTCGGTAATCAATAAGACTTAAATAAATAAAGGAGAGTCAGGTGCAGGGGAATCAGGGATTCAGGGGAAGGCTCTACCTCAGGAAGTCAGTAAGCCGCATTCAACATGAAGCCAATAACCATGGCCTGAAAAGGCATCTCGGCAAATTCAATCTTCTGTTGCTCGGGGTGGGATGCATCATCGGTGCGGGCATTTACGTGATGAGCGGAAATGCCGCCGCAAACTTTGCCGGACCCGGGGTTGTTTTTTCCTTTGTCCTTGCGGGTACGGCCTGCGGATTTACAGCACTTTGTTACGCTGAGCTGGCATCGACCCTGCCGGTGTCGGGATCGTCCTATACCTACTGCTATACCTCGATCGGCGAGATATTCGCCTGGTCGCTGGGCTGGCTTTTGATGTTGGAGTACGGGCTCGCCGCTTCTGCTTTGTCGGTGGGGCTTTCCGGCTATATCAGTAGTCTTTGTGCGCAGTTTGGTTTTGACATTCCTGCATCGCTTGCTTCGGCGACGGTCCAAGCAGCTTCCCATGATGGAATTTCTGACTTCCAGTTAACGGGAGGGTTCAATTTTCTGGCAGTAGTAATGATTGCGCTGGTTACCTTGGTTCTGGTGGTGGGAATTTCTACCTCCTCCCTGGTGAACAATATCCTGGTCGTGATTAAGGTCAGTGTACTGACTGGTTTTGTCATTATTGCTTTCGATGCGGTGGAACCGGCCAACTATGTTCCGTTTATTCCGGAAAATGAGGGAGGGTTTAAGTATGGCTGGGAAGGTATCCTCCGGGCCTCCTCCACACTCTTTTTTGCTTATCTTGGTTTCGAGACTGTTTCAACGGCGGCCTCCGAGGCACGCAATCCTCAAAAGGACATGCCCTTTGGCATTGTCGGTGCCCTGATATTCTGTACCATTATTTACATGTGTGTGGTGGTCATTATGATCGGTGTAGTACCATTTCGCGAACTCGGTGTACCTGATCCGATCGCTCTGGTAGTGGACAGGCTGGGCAAACCCGAATTTGCGGCTTTGATCAAGATCGGTGCTATTGCCGGCCTGGCTTCTGTATTGTTGGTCAACGCTTACGGTCAATCCAGAATCAGTTTTGCCATGTCACGGGACGGTCTTCTTCCGCCCATTTTTTCCCGGCTCCATGAAAAATTCAGAACGCCTATGTATGGGACCATTATCCTTGGTACGATCTCGGCGGTCGCCGCCGGTCTTTTCCCAATTACCCTGTTGGCGGATTTTGTAAGCCTGGGAACGGCTTTTGCCTTTTCGATTGTATGTCTCAGCACCATGTGGCTGCGCACTATCGAGCCGGACCTGGAGCGTCCGTTCCGGGTGCCGCTTGGCGGGATCTGGTACAAAGGCATATGGCTCGGCTATGTACCGATGATCGGCATACTTCTTTGCCTGGTCATGATTGGCCCGGTCATTCTGGATATCTTCCTGAAAGCATTTTATGGGGACATCATTCCCGCAATCTTCCTGGGGTTCTATATCTTGTTGGGGGTTTACGTATACATGTCGTTTGGCCACAGGAATTCCACCCTGGGTAAAGGGGAAGAAGTGGAAGCCCGTTAAACCGGGTGCCGAATGCTGTTGTTTTGAGGAGCCGATTATGGTTGGATTGCAATATTACGCGTCAGATATCCATGTTTTGGACAGGATGCACATGAAGGCAAAAAGCAGCGCAGCCCTGGAGTATATCGACCGGCCGGTCACCGCCCTGGAAGATGAATATCCGGAAGGATTTATAGATGACTGGCATCATCACAAAAGATGCCAGCTGGTTTATGCTGCCAAGGGTGTTATCAACGTCATGACAGAAGAGGGAAGTTACGTTCTCCCTCCTCAGCGGGCCTTGTGGATACCCGCCGGCATCTCCCATATGGCAACCTGTAAAAGCGATGTCTCCCTGCGTACCCTGTACATCGATCCTGTGGTGCGGACAAACCTTCCCGGTAAATGCCGGGTTATCGAAGTGTCCGAGCTTCTGCGCGCCCTGATCCTTCAGGCCATGAAAATTCCCCGCAAATATGACGACAACAGCCGGGAAGGAAGGATCATGCGCCTGATCCTGGATGAAATCGAGCTGATGCCGATCGAACCCCTTCTAATCCCCTTGCCCGATGACAAGCGGCTTGCTCAGGTCTGTCAGGATTTTCTTTCGGACCCGACACAGGAGAAGGACCTGACCTGCTGCGCTTCTGATGCGGGGATGAGCCGTAGGACATTTACCCGGCTGTTTCGTCAGCAGACCAGTATGAGCTTCTCCGCCTGGCGGCAACACGCAAGACTGGTTGAGGCCTTGTCCCGCCTGTCGGAAGGGGAGCCCATCACTACCGTGGCCTTTGATGTGGGTTATAACAGTTCAAGCGCTTTTACCTCCATGTTCCGGAAAACCTTCGGAGTTCCGCCAAGCAAATATTTCAAGGACCAATAACCCGGCAATCACGGGTTTTTGCGAGCGAGAAGATGATGAATAGTTCAATTCTGGAAACGGATTGTTTGTCCGGCAAGAGGATATTGCTGATCGGCTGCGGCAATATGGGCAAGGCGATACTGAATGGCTGGCTTTCCTCTGGCGTTGATCCTGATAGTATCTTTATTGTTGATCCCGGGTTAGGGGCTGGTCTGCCCGGGACCGGGATCCCGGCCAGGAATGTCAGCACCGACGGATCGGGGTTTGATCCAGCTGACATAGTTGTGTTGGCAGTAAAGCCGGGGCTGATAGAGCAGCTCAGCCAATGGGCGGGTGCGCTGATATCGCCCGTCACCCTGTTATTGTCTGTCGCCGCCGGGGTAACTGTGGAAACCCTCAAAGGCTTTTTCCCCAACACGGAAGCTGTTATGCGGGTCATGCCGAACCTGTCGGCTTCAATCGGTCAATCGGCAAGTACATTGTTTGCTTCGTCAGAATGTCGTGACTTCCAGAGACGTCAGGCTGCACTGTTGTTTCAGGCTATTGGCCGTGTTTTCTGGATTGAAAAAGAAGAGCAGATGCATGCGGTGACCGCGCTCGCAGGTTCGGGACCGGCCTATATTTTCCTGTTTATTGAAGCCGTTACCTCCGCCGCCGTAGCGGAAGGACTTCCGGAATCGCTTGCCCGGGAACTTGCTGTGGCGACAGTCGCCGGGGCCGGGAACATGGCGGTAGAGACGCATTTGCCAGCCGAGCAATTACGACGGCAGGTTTCCAGTCCGAAAGGGACGACAGTTGCTGGACTGGCGCCACTTATGGAGGGGCAGGGGAATCTGTATGATTCTCTGAAAGTGGCGATTTCGGCGGCAGCAGCAAGGTCGAGACAACTGGCCGGAGAGTGAGCGCTGCTAGTTAAGGGTATTTAAAAGCCAGGCGCCGGTTTCGTCCAGAGCCTCTTCGGCGATTCCCCCGAACATCATGGATTCAAGAAAACTATGGGTGGTTCCGGTGCAGACTTTCGCAGTTACCGCGACACCGGCTTGCTCCAGGTTCTTTTTCATCTCCATGTTTTCGTCATAAAGGACGTCAAAATCGGAGATAACCATGTAGACCGGGGGCAGCCCGGTCACATTTGCCAGGATAGGGCTCGCCATCGGATCAAGGACCTGTTCTTCACTCTCGAGGTAGCATCCCCAGAACCAGTCCATTTCCTCGCCGCTCAGCAAATATTCGCCGCTGCCGAATTTTTTATAGGATGCGTGACAGCGACGGCCGTCGAAAGCGCCATAGTTCAGAACCAATGCCTTGATAAGATCAAGGTGGCCCATTTCCCGGAGTTTCAGGCAGGCGGCGATAGTCAGGTTCCCGCCAGCGGAATCGCCGCCGAGGGTTAAGCGCTCGCGGTCGATATCAAGCTCGTCTGCATGCTGCTGACACCAGAGAATGGTTTCTGCGACCTCGATGAGCTGGCCCGGGTATTTTTTCTCCGGCGCATGGCTATAGTCGATGCCGATCACCCGGAAGCCCGTGCGGGCGGCATATTCACGCATTAGCCTGTCGTGCGTATCGAGGCTGAACAGAACCCACCCGCCACCGTGAATATAGAACAGGGCAGGCGTAGTGGTTTCCGTCGAAGGGCTATAGATGCGAATTCTCACATTTCCACATGAAAGCGGCAGGATTTTATCCTCAATTGAGCACATATCAGGGCCACCCTCGTAAAAGGGTTTGCGGGCTTCTTCGGTCAGCCTGCGGGCCTCGGGGAACGGAACGTCTGTCAGTGGCGGTAAATTTTCACCGGCCTCGGCCATTTTTATCAGGAACTGTTCGATTTCTGGCCTGAGGCTCCTGTCGGCGCGGGCTGTAGGTGTGCTTTCTCGAGGCATGTGAGTCTGTCCCGGTTTTAATAGTCTATCTTTTTTCAGGAAGGGCGCATTCCCAAGTCTGCTCCCTGTGAATCAACAATCGAGATGAATCTACTGTTTTACAAAGGACTGGGTCTCCTCTATATGGGCCGATGTCTATTTTGATCGGGCCTTACCGAAATATCTCTCGCCTGCACCAGGGGACTGGATCAAAAGATGGCCTGATCCGGCAACTAACTGACCCTGTCGATTTATTCACGGCCGGTTAGACCGGTTATCATTCTTAATAAAATAAGCGGACTTCCTGCGTTCAGGGAGGTCCAGATACCTCAATCTAATCCGCCGGGAGGATTAACATGAACATGATGTTCAAGCGTAAGACACAGTTATTGAGCAGCAGCGTGCTCGCAGTTTCCATGATGGTCACCGCAGCGGCAAAGGCACAGGAGGAAGCAGGCAGCTCGGAAGAACTGATTTTTGAAGAGATTACTGTAACGGGCTCCTATACCATTAATGACCGCCTGGATACGGCGACTGGCCTTGGACTTTCCCTGCAGGAAACACCACAGTCCGTCAGCGTAATGACCTTTCAGCGGATCGAAGACCAGAACCTGGAATCCCTCGCGGCCGTTGTCTATAATGCGGTTGGCGTTTCCGCCCGTGAACTGGACAGCTCCCGCGCGGAATTCTCCGCCCGCGGTTTCGATATCCAGAATTACCAGGTGGATGGTGTGCCGCTGGCCTGGAGCCCGGAAGGGGATGCCGGGGAAACCCAGTTGGACACCTATCTTTACGAACGGGTGGAAATTGTTCGCGGGGCGACAGGTCTTTTGACTGGCGCAGGGGACCCGTCCGCCTCCATCAACCTGGTTCGCAAGCATGCGGATGATAAAGAGCTGACGGGCAATGTCGCCGCGGAAGTCGGTAGCTGGAGCAGCTATGGTATCATGGGTGATATCAGTTCCGGCCTGAACGAGAGCGGTTCGATCCGCGGACGTTTTGTGGCGAGCTACAGAGATGAGGAATCTTTCCGTGACCTGGCTGAAAATGAGACTTTTGTCCTCTATGGCGTATTGGAAGCGGATATTACAGAGCAAACCCTGATCCGTGTTGGCGCCAGCTATCAGGAGAATAATCCAACGGCTTCCACATGGGGCGGCCTGCCAGCATGGTATGCCGATGGCAGCAAGGCCAGCTGGGACCGCAGCAAAACCAATGCGGCGGACTGGACCTACTGGGCATCTGAAAATGAAAACTATTATGTGAACATTGTGCATGAGTTCAGTGAAGACTGGATCGCCAAGGTCAACTATAACCGCAACAAAAATTCAGCCGATTATCGCTTGCTATACCTTTTTGGTGTACCTGATCAAGTGTCTGGTCTTGGTATGGGACCATTCCCTTACCGGGCCAATGTCAGCAGCGAACAGGACAGTTTTGACCTGCAGGTGAAGGGTAAATATGAATTGTTCGGCCGTGATCACGAGCTGGTTTTTGGGGCCCTGTATAGTGATCAGGAATCCATAACACCGGCCTACTCATCCAGCGGCGTTGCCACTGTTGGTGATTTCAATGCCTGGGATGGGTCCTTCCCGGAGCCGACCTGGTCTGATGAGCCGACAAGTATTGTGTCGGAATATAAAACCAAGCAGACAGGTTTCTATGCCGCTACACGGCTGAACGTCACTGATCAGTTGAAAGTGGTCGCCGGGGGGCGTATTGCCAAATGGGACCAGGAAGGCGCCAGCTACGGTGCCAGCCTGAACTATGGCAACAGCGGGGTTTTCCTGCCTTATGCGGGTGTTTTGTATGATGTTGTGGAAAACCACACCCTCTACGCCAGCTACACGGAGATCTTCAATCCGCAGAATTTCCAGGATCGCAACGGCGATCTTCTGGATCCGCTGGTGGGCAAAAACTATGAAATTGGCCTGAAAAGCAGCTATATGGACGGTGCCCTGCATACGACAGTGACTTTGTTCCTGATTCAACAGGATAACCTGGCCCAGCCTGATGGATTGATTCCTGGCACCATCTTCCAGGCCTATTCCGCGGCCAAGGGCACGGAAAGCAAGGGCTTTGAACTGGAAGTGGTTGGTGAACTTCTGCCGGGTTGGAATGTCAGCCTTGGCTATACCCAGTTCACGGCGGAAGATGCCGCAGGCAGCGATGTCAACACAGATCATCCGCGCAAGCTGCTGAAACTGTTCACCACCTACAGCTTCCAGGATACCCTGGACGGCCTGACCATTGGCGGCGGGGCAAACTGGCAGGATAAAAACTATACCGATACCACAAATCCGTTCGACTGGGAGCCGGACCGCCTGCAGCAGGATTCCTATGTCCTGGTCAGCCTGATGGCGCGTTATGACATCAGTGAAAATCTGTCCGCCCAGGTTAACGTGGAGAACCTGCTGGATGAAACCTATTTCAGCCAGATCGGTTTCTTCGATCAGCTTGCCTACGGGGCGCCTCGTAACTTCAACTTCAAGATCAGGTATAATTTCTAGGATCTGACAACCTGTAAAGCCTGGAGAGGATTGTCCCCTCCGGGCAATTTTCTCTAACCTTTGGCATTCAGGTTCCCTTGACATTTTGAAAGGGAGGGGGGTTCTTATGTGCAAATTTCTCCTTTGTTTCGCTCTTTTGTCCCTGGTCACTTCACCAGTCCGGGCTGAGAATGAAGACCTTATTCGGATCATCAATGAACAGGCAGAGCTAATCAGAATACTTGAAAAGCGGGTTCTGGCCCTGGAAAACGCCAGATCCCAAACTGTCTCCAGCGAGGCACTGCAAAAACCAGAGGTGACTCAGCCTGCCTCTGTGAAAGCAACAGCAACAGGGCAGGTGTCTCCCTCTCTTCGCTTTCGCGGGCGCCTGCAGGTGGACGGGGGTACATTTTTTGATACAGAGGTTAGTCGGGAACTGAACAGCGGTATGGCCTTCCGCCGGTCCAGGATTGGTGTGTTGGGGGCATTGCCCGGGGAATTTGACTATCAGCTTCTCCTCGATTTTGCTGACGGTGAAAAGGTGAAATTTGACGACAGTTTTATTCGCTACAAGGGCTGGAAGTACGCTGATCTCACTGCCGGACAGCACAAGGTCTATCATTCTCTCGATTCCGCTACCAGCGATATTTATGTGCCCTTTATGGAACGTTCCATCGTCTCCAACGCTTTCGAGGCCGGGGCCGGGGGAAAGCTCGGCATTTCCGCATTCTCAAAGGGCACGGACTGGACACTCCACATTGGGTTTATGACGGACAGCGCCAACCGGACCGCACAAGAAGAGGACGGATGGGGGCTGAATGCCCGGACAACCTGGTCTCCGTTTCACGAAAGCGGGAGGGTTCTCCATTTTGGCGCCTCCTATTATTACCGTGAAGAAAGCGAAAAGGCGGTTAGCTTTTCCGCCGGTCCAGGACTTAAGGTTGGCAACAGCGCAATTGTCGGCAGTGGCCGCATTCCCATGTCATCCTATAGGGTGGCGGGGCTGGAATTCGCCGCGGTTGCCGGTCCCGCCTCCCTGCAGGGGGAATATAACCGGGCTGATGTTATGGCGCTCGGCAGCAAAGAAAACCCGGAATTCTGGGGCGGTTCAGTGGCGGCAACATACAGCTTGACGGGTGAGCCTCGCACTTATTCTGCCGGCAGTGGCGCTTTTGGGCGGACTGTGCCTGCGCGGGATGTGAAGGATGGCGGTCCCGGTGCCCTGGAGCTGGCGGCCAGGTTCAGTTATCTCGATCTTGAAGATGCAGGGCAGGGGCAGCGCCTTGAGGACATTACCCTCGGCATCAACTGGATTCCTGTGGATCATGTAAGATTGATGGTGAATTATCTCTATTTCAAAACACTGGGGGCAGAGTCCTGGTCCGGCCAGGGTATTGGGTTTCGTGCCCAGGCGGACTGGTAGCTCTTGATTTCTTGGCATTGTCCAATGAAGGCTTGCGGCCTGTGAGAAATTAACCGCCTAAAGAGCACGGTCCTGTCCACTTTTTTAAGACAAGTCCGCAGTCCGTTTCCTGGAATAGAAAGGCCGCTGTGTCCTTACCCTCTGGTAGCTCGCTATCAGGGGGGGGCTGAAGAAAAAGCAGAGAGTTTCAAGTGTGAATAAATTCGTGTAGACAGAGATTTGGGCGCCAAATATGGCGCCTAAATTTCAAAATTTTCCTTACTTTGGTTCGCGGGAATTATAAAAAAGAAAATATAACTTATGTAACGAACTTGCCGGTGTTGATGGGCTGTATGATTAAGTTCATATTCTTCCAAGGTTTCTTGCAAATCCCGTCCTCGTAGCCAACTTAAATGTCACACCCTTTGCTGGAGCATTTGTGTATAGAATTTTAGGGTTTCCATTGGTAGCGCACCTCCGCGACCAATCTTATCTTTCAGATTATTCAGATCATTGCTCGGGGCTATCGGGCGCTGAAAGTCAGATTTTCCGGCTACCTCAAAACGGCTATTCACCTTGACAAAATACCGGATATGAATGATGACGCATTATTGAAGTCACCTTTTCAGGAAAGAATGGGCATATGGAAATCACTGTAAATTTTTTGGATAACCTTCGGCTGGAGGCCAGGTTTGATGATTTTACCATAACGACCGATCAGCCTGTTCGCTATAAGGGCGACGGCACCGCGCCAAGCCCGTTTGACTATTTTCTTGCTTCGTCCGCCCTGTGCGCCGCCTATTTCATTAAGGTTTATTGCCTGGCGCGGGGTATCCCGACAGATGATATCCGGGTGTCGCAAAATAACATTATCGATCCGGAAAACCGCTATAACCAGACCTTCCAGATCCAGGTTGAGTTGCCGCCCGGCATTTCCGAACAGGACCGGGTCGGCATTCTAAGGGCGGCGGATCGCTGCACCGTGAAAAAAGTCATTCAGGAAGCCCCGGAGTTTAAAATCGAGGCCGTGGAAAGTCTGGAGGATACGTCACTTCTGCAGGGCTATGGCGGCGACGGCAATACGATGATTGTGGGCAAGGACCTGCCGCTGGAGAAAACCATATCCAATATGACGTCGATCCTGTCTGATATGGGCATTAAAATCGAAATCGCCTCCTGGCGTAACATTGTGCCAAATGTCTGGTCTCTGCATATCCGGGAAGCAGCATCCCCCATGTGTTTTACCAACGGCAAGGGGGCGGCGAAGGAAAGCGCCCTTTGTTCGGCGCTTGGCGAATATATCGAGCGGATGAGCTGTAATTTCTTTTACAACGATTATTATTTTGGGGAAGAAATCGCCAACAGCCCCTTTGTCCATTACCCCAATGAAAAATGGTTTGAAGCCGGCCCGGATGATGCCCTGCCGGAGGGGTTGATGGATGAAAAATGCCTTAAGCTCTATAACCCGGATGGGGAGCTCAGGGCGTCCCATTTGATTGATACCAATTCCGGACGGGTGGACCGGGGTATTTGTGCCTTGCCTTTCACCCGCCATTCGGACCAGGAAACCGTCTATTTTCCGTCCAATCTGCTCGAAAACCTGTTTGTCAGCAACGGGATGAGTGCCGGCAATAATTTGTATGAAGCACAGGTGCAGTGCCTGTCTGAAATATTTGAGCGGGCCGTCAAACGGCAGATTATCGAAGAAGAGATCATTCTGCCCGATGTGCCGAAAGAGGTTCTCGCCAAATATCCCGCCATTCTGGCCGGTATAGAGGAGCTGGAAAACAAAGGCTTCCCCGTTGTGGTCAAGGATGCCTCCCTGGGCGGGAAATATCCCGTCATGTGCGTGACCCTGATGAACCCCAAAACCGGCGGCGTTTTTGCGTCCTTCGGCGCACATCCAAGCTTTGAGGTGGCACTGGAACGTTCCCTCACGGAGTTGTTGCAGGGCCGCAGTTTTGAAGGTCTGAATGATGTGCCGCCGCCGACCTTCAGCAGCCATGCCGTCTCGGAGCCACATAATTTTGTCGAGCATTTCATTGATTCAACCGGTGTTATCTCCTGGAAATTCTTCAGCGAAAAACATGATTATGACTTTTGCGAATGGGATTTCAGCGGCACGACCGAAGAGGAAAATGAGTGCCTGATGAATATTCTCTTGGGCCTTGGTAAAGAGGTTTATGTGGCAACCTATGAGGACTTTGGCGCCTCCGCCTGTCGCATTCTGGTGCCGGGCTATTCGGAAGTTTATCCGGTGGAGGATTTGATCTGGGATAATACCAACCAGGCCCTGATGTTCAGGGAGGATATTCTCAATATCCATGCCCTGGGTGATGAAGAGCTGGAGGACCTGCTGGAGCGTTTGGAACAGTCGGAGCTGGATCATTATACGGTCATCTCCACCCTGATTGGCATCGCCTTTGATGAAAATACCGTGTGGGGCAAGCTCGATGTGGGGGAGCTGAAAATAATGCTTTACCTGGCCCTCAAACAATATGAAGAAGCGCGGGAACTGGTGGGCGACTTCCTGAATTTCAATGATAATACAGTGGAGCGGGTCCTGTTCTATCAGGCCCTGGCCGCCGTGCTCGACATCACCATTGATGATGACCTGGAGATCGAGGATTATGTGCCGAACCTCAGCCGGATGTTCGGCGCGGATGTCATGGAACAGGTGTTGGGCGTAGTAACAGGGGAGATCAGGTTCCCCGGCCTGACCAGGACGAGCCTTAAACTCGAAGGACTGGACAAGCACCTGAGATTAATTGAAAGCTATAAAAAACTGCACAGGGCGCGGGGGGAAGCACAGTAAAGGAGTCTGGTTTTAACCAAACAACCTCTGAACCTGCGGCGCTTCATCCTATACTTCTTCCTGTAATAAAGAGGGGACTACGATGGACAGCTACATGGATCCGACAGAGGAGGATTTTAAAGCCTTCCTGGCACTGCCAAAAGACCAGCCGATTGCCATGCTCAACCTGGTCCGGTTCAAAGAGCGGGCCGAATATGACGATGGGCGTCAGGTGACGGGTGCCGAAGCCTATGGTCTTTACAGCCGGGAAAGCGGACCGATTTTCGCACGGGTCGGCGGATCCATTTTGTGGAAAGGCAGTCCGGAGCTGATGTTGATCGGTCCGTCAGAGGAGAAATGGGATATGGCCTTTATTGCCCGCTATCCCGATGCCGCGGCATTTCTTGAAATGATCGGGGACCCCGCCTACCGCCAGGCGGTCAGGCATCGCCAGGCGGCGGTGGAAACCAGCCGCCTGATCAGATGCAGGGAGCTTTGAACCCTATAAGCACAATGTATATCTCCACAATAGTACTTTATTCTACACCTTCCATCTCAATCTGTTTTGCTTATTTGGCACTGAGTGCTTTAGCTAATGCAATTCCTATATCTATTGCATAGATCGTCTCGTTAATGATTTCATCGTCTTCTATAGAACCGTTCTGATTTTTGTCATCATAGCTGCCGTCGATACGGTTGCTGGCTGTAATGACAAACAAACCATGATCGGCAAGAAACTGTGAGTAATAGTTATGGGAAGCTGTCGCTCCCGAGTGTGCATACACCGTTCCTCGAGTTGGAGAATTGACTATCCCCCATCCATAGCCATACCAGCTTTTATGTTTTCGAATCTCTCTGTGCCTGCTAAAGATCATAGCTGACAAGTCATTTCCCAAAACACGTCCGGCAACCAGCCCGGAATGCCATTTGACGCCATCTTTTACCGTGGAAAGAATAGTCCCGCCACCTATTGGCATCCAGGTGTCCTTGGGTAGTGTGATCGGTGAATCACGCTCCTCACCATTGGTATACCCCCTTGCGACAGGTGCGTTTCCACCATTGAAATCCCACATCGGAGATTCCAGAAAGCCCGTATTCGTCAGGCCGTAAGGTGTAAACACAAAACGTTCGACGTATTTTTGATATGCTAGGCCCGAAACACGCTCTATTAAGGCATGCAACAGGGCGTATCCCATATCCGAATATGAAAAATCCTGGCCAGGTTTAAATAGTAAAGGTTGGGCCAATATGGACTTCTCCATGATTTCCCGCGTTGTAGTCTCGTAGGACCGGTCATATTCATCAGGCAATCCAGACGAGTGTGTCAGGAGTTGGTGAATGGTAATTTCACTCTTGTCAGCCGGTACATCAGGAAAATACTGGGGGAGACGATGATCCAAGGATAAATGACCATCACGTACGAGTGTCAGTACTGCGACGGCAGCATAAGCTTTGGAATTTGATCCGATATCGACAGCGGTATCAACCAGAAAGGGTACTTTGGCAGCATCATTCGCCAGGCCATAAGCTGCTTCAAAAATAACCTTGCCCTGCCTGTCGGCAACGAGCACTGAGCCATGAAAATTAGCTGCGCTGGTGAAGTCCTCCATTACCTTGGTTATACGTGTAGATAATGGCTCAGATTGCATGGAATACGCTTGAGGCGCGACCAGCGCCAAACAAGCGGAAACGAATAGCCAAAAATGGGGTATAAAATTTATAAAACGATCATTCACTGTATTTAACCTTCCTGAATAGAGTGTAGGGGAAGGTTTGTCCGATTGCGAATACGTACGCCACCTTCCCAAAAAACAATGGAAAATGAACGCCGCAACGCAAGCCACAGGTAGTCTATATGACACGCTCGAACGTGAAAGAAAGTTAACATTCCGCCGTTGATGTGGCAAACAATATCAATGGAGTTTGAGTAAACTTTAGTAATGTCGAGGCATCATTGAGTCTGATCCGGTTCAGGTGGTGGTCCGGTTATTTTCCGCATTGCGCTGTTCGAGATCTGCGATGATCTGCTTGTGTTTCTTTCTTGTCAGGTGATATCCAAACAGGAACAGTGGGGAAAGCGCTGCAAAGGCCGCCGGGAGCGGCCCTGAGATCAATCCCAGCTTGTCCAATACCTGGGTCGGGATAACAAGGCTATCCCCCTTTGCGGCGATATCGGTCGGGAACATGATCGCGTCCAGCGCCAGTCCGGCAATCAGGCCGCCCAGACCGGCGGCAGCCTTGTAGGCCAGCGTCAGGCCGGAAAAAAACAGTCCTTCACGCCTGACCCCGAACATCCACTCATGTTCGTCGGCCGTATCGGCGAGCATGGACTGGAAGGCAATGCCGCCGACCATGATGGCCGTGCCGACCAGAAGCCCGTTGAAAAACAGGACTACGGCTGCGGTAGAGGGCGAGAAGGGGAACGGTCCGTAAAGTTGAAACAGCGGCGGCCATATCTGGAAGAGTGAAATGCACAGAAATGCGCCTATCGCAAGTGTTCGCTTTTCGATATAGCGCAAGGCGATTGCACTGATCGGTGCGCCGAGCAATGGCCCCAGTGTGGTGCTCAGCAGGATCATCTGGATGGCAAAGCTATCCAGTTTCCAGAAGTAGCGGGTGGCATGCAACGCAAGCGAAACGGACGTGGAATAGGCGAGAAAATAGGTCAATACCGTGCCGAACAGGATAAGGAACGAGCGGTTTTGCACCAGTTCGACCAGTTCGCGGACAAAACCGGCGAGGAAATGAGTTTCGCTGGGATGGGCGCTATGCAACCGCGGCAGGGCGCGCCGCACGGCCCAGATCGCGACTAGGCCGGTGAGCACGATGGCAGCGGCGCTGGTCCAGGCAAAGGGGACATAATTTTCACGCTCGATCAGGCCGGAAGGGCCGGACATATAGACACCGAGCCCCAGCACCACGGCGCACAGGATGCCCGCGTTCTGAAAGGAAAGACGATAGGAGACAATGCCAGCCCGCTCGCGATAATCATCGGTAATTTCTGCGCCGACCGCTGTGAAGGGCAGGACAAAGCAGGAGGTTGAAACCCGTAAGACGATGAGGCAGGCGGTGACATAAATAAACAGTGAAACGCCGGTAAGAGAATCCGGAATGGAGAAAAGCAGGCCAAAGGCGCAGGCAATCGGCAGCAGGCTGATGATCATGAAGGGGAGCCGTCGTCCCAGACGTGACCGGACCCGGTCGCTGGCCAGGCCGATGGCCGGATCCACAACGGCATCAACCAGCAGGGCGATCATCTTGGCGAGGCCGGCCATACCCCCGGACATGCCGCAGACCGCCGTCAGATAGAAAAGCAGGAAGAAGCCAAACCCCGCTGTCACAAAACCATCGGCCATGGCACCGACACCATATTGCGCCTTGAAACGCCGTGTGAGAGGCGTACTGCGCGCGGCCCGGGCGGTCTCTTCAGTGACAGTGATGCTAAATTCGGTCACGGTTTTCTCCTTGCAATGAAGTCGCTAATTTGCCGGCCCGCCTCGGCACCATATTGCTCGATCAGGGAAATGTGATCCCCGGGCAGCGGAAGAAACGGGATATCATGATCGGCTGCGAACTGTTTGGTCGGATTAAAATAGAGATCCTCTTTCCCCATAAAGAGGGCGACCGGGGCCGGGCAGTCCGCAACACCTTCCGCCAGGCCAGTGAGGTCGTTCATCCCGTTGACTGCCGCAGCCAGGGCAGACTCATTTTCCGGCTGAAGCCAGTCCAGCATATCGGGACGATCCCGGCGCACCATCGCCCCCAGAATGTCATAGGTGATCTCGGGCAAACCCCAGGCAGCAGCCGGTGTATACATGCCTTTTACCACGTCCCAGCCACCGATGGAGAGGGAGGCAATACGCTCAGGGTGATGCGTTGCCAGTGCAGATGCCATCCAGCCGCCCATGGAATATCCGACCACATGGGCGCGATCTATATCGAGTGCATCAAGAACGGATGCCAGATTAAGCGCACGTTGGCGGGCGCCATAGAGCGCCGGATCATTTGGGGCGTCACTCTCCCCATGTGCCAGTGAGTCCGGCGCGATGATGTGGAAATGCTCAGCGAGATATGAGCCCAGGTGATTTTGCAGGAAATTAGTTCCACTGCCGAAAGCACCGTGGATGAGCAGGAGCGGGAATCCGCTCCCTTTCTCAACATAATGAATGCGATGGCCTGCTGCATCGACGTACCCGTCGGTGAGGGCATGCGGCGGTTCACTCATGTTATTGGCTCCTGTGGTTCAAATCCTGACCCATCCTCCAGCGCAGCATAAATACCGCGCTGGTAAACAGGCAAAGCCCGGCGGCCGGCGGCGCCGCGCCCCGTAGCAATAGTTGATCCTGAATTTGCGGAAACAGGAACCTGATGCTGAATTAGATAGATCATGACCAAATCATGGACAGGATCGGCCTGCCACCAGGTGCCGAATATACCGGGCCAGGTTACCGAACCCTGTGCACCAATGGCATAGGGGTTGTCAACCAGATCCTCGGCAACAGACAGCCCCAGACCGAACCCTGATTTCTGCCATAGCGGCATGCCGGCAAAAGGAATATGACGCTGTTCGTCGGTGAGCCGGTTCGTCTGCATCAGCGCTACGGTCTCCGGCTGCAGCAATCTCTGTCCTTCAAAGGTGCCGCCGTTCAGCAGCATGCGGGCGAAGCGATGATAATCTTCAGCGGTCGAAATCAGCCCGCCGCCTCCGGGGGTATAGCCCGGCGGTTCGTCGTACATTTCGGTTTCCACCTTCACGAGCCCACCGGTCTGTTCTTCATAGCGGTACAGGCTCGCCAGACGGCGCCGTTTTTCTTTGGGAAGCCAAAAGTCCGTCTCGACCATGCCGAGCGGCGTAAAAATACGCTCCTGCAGGACCTGGCGCAGCAGTATGCCTTCGATGCGCCCGATCAGGAAACCAAGAACGTCCGTCGAATGGCCATAGTGGAAACGTTCGCCCGGCTGAAAGGCAAGCGGCAATGTACCCAATGCAGCCAGCCATTCATCCGGGGTTTTACGGTTCATGCCGGGATCGCCGAGCGCATCATCATAGGCCTGTTGCAGCGGTCCTTCCGAGAAGGGGGCGTAAGCAATGCCTGAACGATGGGTGAGCAGATCCTCGATGGTGATTTCGCGGTTGGCAGGCACCGTATCCTGCAGCGGACCAGCGGGATCGACTAGTACTTTCAGGTTGGCGAGCTCCGGAACCCAGCGCGAGATCGGATCTTCGAGGGCGATCTTGCCTTCTTCCATCAGCATAAGAGCCGCCGCCGAAGTGATGGGCTTGCTCATCGAGGCAATGCGGAACAGAGTGTCAGGCCGCATCGGGGTGTGCGTTTCGATATCGCTCCAGCCTATCGCTTCAGACTGAACAATCTCGCCGCCTCTCGAGGTGAGTGTCACAATACCCGCGAGTTCGCCACAATCGACAAATTCCTGGAGAGCAGGTCCGACCATGGCGAGCTTTTCGGGATCGAAACCATGAGCACGGGATAGGCTGTCGCTGGTCATTAACTGGGGGCTCCTGCTGTACAGAGGTCACAATCGGGCGGTCGGCGTTCGGTTTAAAAACTTGTCTGCTGTGCCGCAGGAGAGGGCGACTTTTGGTCACGCTCTCCTGCGAAGCTTTGAATTGGTGTGGTAACTATCCCAATCAATTACTTCTGTTGGATCAGAAGCTGGATTTCAGATTGAGGGCGATGTAGCGCCCGATCGGATTATAGTTTCCGCCGATGCCGTCTGTTCCGGGAAAGAACGGCGGCTTTTTGTCAAACAGATCGTTGACCTGCAGATTGAGCTGCGTTCCCGAAGCAAAGCTTGTATCCGGCAGGGTCCAGGAGACACGCAGATCGACTGTCGTGTAGGAACCGGACTTATATTCGCTTGTCCCGGTGGGAGTGGCGAAGGTATTGGTAATGCCATCGCGATAATTGACAAAGGCGGAAACACCGACTGAACCGGCAGCGAACCCGGCAGTTACCCTGACCGTTGCCCGGGGAATGCCGAATTTCAGGTTATCCGTCACAGGCGCGGAAGGTGAGAGCCGTGTCTCATAGTTGAAGATATAGTTCCCCGCTACACCGGCGAAGATCGCACCGAAGTCCGTTGACTGCCAATAGTTGATATCGAAGTCCATACCTTTGGTCTCGATAACGCCGAAGTTGCCGCGGCGCTGATCCAGCAGGTTGCCAATTGCGGGCAGCGGACTTGGCAGGTTGACGGGGACCGCATTGGAACCTGACAGCAGGCCATTAAGTTCTGCCACAGTCGGATCGCGGTAAACAACAGTCTGGAATGTCGGATCCGTAAAGATAAGGGATACCGGCGGGGTTCCAATCACTTCAGTATATCTGATGTCATAGAACGTCAGGCTTGTGCGAATCTCCGGAAGGAAAGTCGGCTGCCAGTCAACACCGAACGAATAGGTGCGGGCCTTTTCCGGCTGCAGGTCGAGATTGCCGCCAAGCAGGTAGACTGTGTTGACCTGTGCTGCGCCGCGTGAGGGATCGCGGGCGAGGGATGCCGCCTGATCAGCGGTGAGGTAATAGGCCCCAACGGTTGCGCCGATTTCGCGCATGCCCGGCGCCTTGAAGGAGCGGCCGTATGTACCACGGACGGTTACACCTTCCATCGGCTCCCAGCTAACCCCGATCTTTGGATTGGTCGTTGAACCGAAGTCGCTGTAATGGTCATAGCGCCCGGACAAAGATAGAGAAAGGCTGCGGATGAACGGCGTATCACTGTCTTCACCGATAATCGGGACGAACAGTTCCCCGAATACCGAATAGATATTGCGGTCCAGGTCTTCGGGAACCGGGATTGTGCCGACAAAACCACGTTGCTGGAATGTCTCGCGACGATATTCGGCGCCGGCGGCAATTTTCAGTTCACCTGCGGGCAGATCCATAAGCGGTCCGTCGATTTTAACGGCGCCCATGTAGGTCCGCTGCTTGACGGTCACATAGGTTGCAGAATCCAGGATGGCATCGATCACCGCTTGAGAGGTGCCGTTGCCGAACGGATCCAGGGCCGTCTCAGGTGTTGTGCCAGCGGCTGCCGCACCAAGTGCAGCGGTGTTGATAGTAGGAATGAAGGCGTCGTTTGTGGCCCAGTCATAGGTGCCGTAGACGCTCAGATTCAGGTCGCGCGGCAAGGTCACATCGATACCGGCGGATGAGTTACCGACCTTTTTGTGGTCCCTGTTAATGCGATGGTCGGCTCCGACGAGATTGTCGGGACGGAACAGAACCAGCTCTGTGGTCGCGCCACTGCCCGGAGGGGCCTGGAAGAAGGGGTTCGTATTGGTGAGCACCACCGTCTGGACGGCCGGAGCAACGCGAATTTCGTCCTTGCGGTCCGAATAGAGAAGTTCACCCCACAAGGTGATGTCTTCACTCAGTTGCTGCTGAGCCGTGACGAAGGCGCTGTGCATGCGGGATTTCGGGAACAGATCGGCCACGGCGCCGTTATCACAGTAATTTACCGTGTTCGGGGCAAGATCGGGGGCCGCATAATTCACCAGATAGAAGCTTGTATCGACCAGTACATTGGGCGAAGCACAACTTGTCGAGCGGGCGTCGATGCCGCCGGCTTCCCGGTAATCCAGGGAGCGATAGTCTCTTTCACCGCCAGTGATATTGTCGTTTTCCATATATTGATAAGCGGCCAGAACAGAACCCTTTTCCCATTCATGACCGACCAGGCCGTTGATGGTAAAGGCATCATAGTCGTCTGCCATCCCGTAGTTGACAGAGGCTTCGACGCCCGAATAGCGCTTGCGGGTAATAAAGTTCACAACCCCTGCAATGGCGTCCGAGCCGTAGATTGACGAGGCGCCGTCTGCAACAATTTCCACCCGCTCAATCGCCAGGCTGGGAAGAAACGGATAATCGGGGCTTGTTTCATTGGCGGCGCCGGAGGCCAGTCGGTGGCCATTCATGAGCACCAGTGTCGCGCTTGTCGGCAAACCGCGCAGGCCCGGCGCAAAGGAACCGTATCCGTCACGGCTGGCTTGGGGTGCTGTGTTGAAGCTGTTCAGCTGCGGTACGGTCGCGAGCAGATCCGGAGTAGTCGCGGCACCGATCGTCTCGATATCTTCGCGGGATACGCCGATGAGATTCGATCCGACAGGGGGTACCCCACGGATACTTGTTCCGGTGACGACGATTTCGTCAAAAACGAATGCCTCTTCCGATGCCTGTGCAGACGTGTCGGTCTGCTGTGCATAGGTAGCAGAAGCACTGGCCGTCATGAAGGCTATCGCCGAAACTGAAGAAATAAGTTTAGAAATCATATTCATTTTCCTCCCATTTGGGTCCGCTTTTCACGTGCTGGAGTGACGTGCCTGTGCGGACATGAAATTTGAAAATTTCCAGTAATATTGATGAAGCGTTATGGCTTGTTATTTGCCTGACTCAAGGTCACGCTGGTTATATTCCCTATAGGCGCACCCTGATGGGCTAAAGCCAAAATAATCCACAGAATCATGTGGTGATTTTCCTCCCTTATCAAACCTAATATCTCAAGGAGGGCAGTCAGTCAACTTATTTATTCACGACTAAATTAGTTTGTTTACGGGCAGGTTAACGCTTGACCGGATAAGGCCGTCACCCTATGATCCCTTCATAATAATCAGATGGATCGCGTCCTTTCGGCGGGTCCGATCAGGAAGGCAGGAGGCTATGGCAGCAGCGCCGAAACGCAAGCAGCGCCGCACGCGCGCCGAGATGCGGGCTGCGACCATGAAGCAGATCCTCGACACCAGCGAAGACCTGTTCGCCCAGCTCGGTTATTTCGGGGTGACGATCAAGGATGTCGCCGACAAAATGGGCATCCATCCCGCGCTGATCCACTATTACTTTGACGGCAAGAAGGCCTTGTTTGATGCTGTTTTTGAACGCCGCATGGACTATGCGGTTTCCACCCGGACTGCCGGGCTGGACGCATACGAGGCGGAGGTCGGCGATCATCCAACGGTCGAAGGAGCGCTTCGTGCCTACTATGACGGTGCGTTCGACGTATATATCAACGGGGACGAAGGCTGGCGCAGCTTTGGTCGCATCTTCGCACAGGTAAACAATGCCCCCGGCTATGGTGCGGAAAAGATGGATACTTATTTCGATCCCCTGGTCCTGCGTCTCATCGGTCTTCTGAGGAAGGCATTACCCGACGCCGAGCCCGAGGATCTCTTCTGGAGCTTTCAATTCACTTCAGGCGCCTATACGCTGATCCTGTCACGGACCGGGCGTATTGACCGTCTGTCCGATAATTTGTGTGCGTCCGACGATTTCGAGGCGGTTCGCGAGCGGTTTGTAACTTTCATGGCCGGTGGTTTCGACGCTCTGTACAAGAGCAGGAAAGCAAAGGCGGAGTGATCATCGCTAACCGTCTTCCTCCAAAAATCAAGACGAGAAAATCTATCCTGTAGTTTCCAGCCGCGCGTCGCGAAGCGCTGCCCGGCGCACCTTGCCGGCCTCGTCACGTAATGACTCGCTGGTGAATTCAATAGTCTTGGGCAGCTTGTAACGTGTGAGCCGCTCGGCAATAAAGCCGAGCAATTCCTCTTCATCCAGATCGGCGCCCTTAGCCAGTTGTACAATTGCATGCACGCGTGCGCCCCAGTCTTCGTCCGGAAGCCCAATCACCGCACTGGTCCGAACTGCAGGATGCTCGTCAATCGCTGCTTCAACCTCCGCCGGATAGACATTCGCACCGCCTGTGATAATCAGGTCGTTGCGACGGTCGGAGAGGTAAAGATAGCCCTCTTCGTCTACCGACCCGAGATCACCGGTGGATTCCCAGTCGCCGATGCGCCGGGATGGGCTGCCCAGATAGTGATAAGTTGAACCCGCACCCCCTTCGGGAAGGAAAAAGACTTCGCCAACTTCGCCGCTCGGACATTGTTTGCCGTCCTCATCAAGGATCCTCATTTCATATCCCTCGCGGACACGCCCCACAGAACCATAGTGGGCCAGCCAGTCTGCACCGGAGATCATGGTCGATCCAATCCCTTCGGTCGACCCATAATATTCCCAGACCCGTTCGCCACCGAGCCAGTCGATCCAGGCTTCCTTGAGCCAGGATGGACATGGGGCAGCCATATGAAGCATCATGCGCAGGCTGGGTAGCGTAATGCGGGACAGGACTTCCGGGCCCAGCCGCCAGATGCGGTTCATCATGGTGGGCACCATGGTTACCCAGTTCACTTTGTGGGCCTCGATCAATTCGAGCGAACGGAGCGCATCGAACTTACCCATTTCAACAATCGTGGCGCCCACGAACAGGCCCATGTGAATACAGTGAAATGGCGCATTGTGGTAAAGCGGTCCGGGATTGAGGATGACATCGCCGGGCTGCTGGCCGAGGAAACCTTCTTCCGGGTCCCATCTGGCCGGGAGGGCATCCACGATTACTTTTGGTCGCCCGGTGGACCCACCGCTGGTCATCGCTTTCCAATGCGGTGAGATGACTTCCGGCAGCGGATCAGTTGAATATTGTTCAGGCGATCCCTGGCCTGAAGGAAGTGCCGGAATACCGGGACCGGGTGGTGTACCGATAAATAGCTTTGGCTGGACGATGTCCAGGATTGCCTCCATTTCCGGGCGCGCGAGTTTGGCAGAGATGATGTTCGGAATGGCGCCCAGCTTCCAGAGGGCGAAGGAGGTTTCATAAAACTCAAGGCCATTGGGAAGTGCCACCGATACAAAGTCGCCATGTTCCACGCCCTGTGCCGCCAGCATATGTGCACGCTGGTTGGTGCGTGCATCAAACTCGTCATAACTGACAGAGGTGTTATCCAAGATCAATGCAGGCCGGGAAGGGGATTTACGGGCATGATGAGTGAGAATGGAGCTTAGCGCGATACCATCGTTCGACATAGTGACATAGCCTTTCTGGAAGCCTTCTCCTGACGGTTTCTTTTTGTTGTTATGCGCCGGAATAGGGCAGTGGATGAAAACAGAAATTAATTAACTCACGAATAAGTTAATTGCAAGAAAAAGAGTTAAGGCGTTGTTTCGTTGGGGATTTTTTTAAGAGATTGGTGGGACGGGAAATGGGCGAAAACAGTGGCTCTGGATATACAGTCCTGACTATGCGATTAGAGCCAGCCGACAGCCTGAGCCATTGATTGTCTTCTATCATATTTCAGTGCGGCTACAGAGTGCCCTGTATATGAGAGGATCTAATCTCGAAAGGCAGATCCTCTCTACCCCAAACGATAGGGGGCTTGGTGTAAGGTCAGGCTCGTCTGCGGGAGAAGGCCAGAAGTAATAAACCGCCCCCAAGCAGGGCCAGTGGCGCGGGTTCGGGAACGACAGCCAGACTGCCTGTTATGGAAAGATATTCATAGAAGTTGTTATAACTGCAGAATATATCACCTCCTGTGATATTTCGGGAAGTGGTTCCTGGCGGACATTGTTCATTTGTCCCCAGAAGGCTGCCATCCATAGCCCTGACGGCCATTGTGTTCCAACCTACCTGAAGGATGTTTTCATAAAAACCTGTTGGTTCACTTTGATGCAGGGTGTTACCACTGCTAATGCTTAGATCCATTCCATTTACGTCGACAATGAAAGGTACAGGTTGTCCTCCATTCATGTTGTCGGTAAGTAGGCCGTTGAACACGAATTGTCCATTGAGCCAGACTTCCAGAAAATCATCTGCAATTATGGCAAAAGCACCGGCGATGGCTTCTGCTTTAAGATAAAAAGACCGCAGAAAAAACGCTTCTGTTGGACCATCTCCTGATGAATTGCCATCCTCATCTACGTTACATAAACTACCATCATTGCCGCAGTACCACATCATGCTGCCTTTGCCGAGTGCTGTGGAAACATTGCCATAAGGTGTTGTTGCTGGTGCGCCTTCTCCCGGATTGACAATTCCTGAAGCCCACCTGCTGCCAATAACTCCATCATCGGTGGCCAGCCAGCCGCTCCCCGCACTTAAATCAATTATATTGCCATGGGAGACTGTTGCCCAATTGGCTGACATGATCGTTAGGAGGAAGGGGAGTACTTTCAGAACGCGTAAGTTGATCATTAGGTTTCTCCTTTCAAGGGAAACAAAAGATGTTTATCGTCACAGGCTCAAGTGCCTGTGCCTGTCGGGTATACGTTTACTGTGATTGGTTAAGGACTTTACAGATTAAACCTGCATAAATCGTGCCATAAAATAAGAAGTAACTAATAAAAGTATAAGGTATTGAATTTATGAGATAAAAAATATGCGTAGGTAGCTACATTGAGTTTTGTGAAAGTATAAACTGTAAAGTTTTTTTTACAGTTCTTCTGCCTGTGTGAAATACCAACAAAAGTTCGGTGGAAGATTGTTGTTTTTCTATAATAGGTTGCGTATTAAATATTAAATTAAAGGGGCTGTAAAATATTCCGACAGTTGCTATCCCTTAAGTGATTTCTTTTGCACATCAGTCGGTTATAAGTTATTGTCGTACAATGTTAACGCAAGGGGAACTGCCATGACTTATTTCGCACCTGACAATTTATCCCAGGCCATAAATCCTTGGAGCTGGATGTTCAAAAGCACGGACAATACGACCGGCTTTATCAATATCAATACTTACAAAAGCGGCAATCCCGGACTGGAACATAAAATCGTTCACGAGGTCGCCGGTTATGGCATGCAGCTTTCTACAATTGAAGCTGTTCTGGAGATCATGCTGCAATTGATGCCGGAGAAGGAGCTTAACCGGGAACAGCAGGGGAAAATGGATGACTTCAAAGCCATGATGGAGGCCATCCGCGCCCACAAGGAGAAAAGCCTGTTAGAGGAATTTTCCCCCGGCGGCGTGGAAGAACTTGTCCACAGGCTGGCCCATCTGGAAGAGCAAGATCCCGGACTTTATGAGAAGGTTGCGGAGCGACTGAAAAAGATCCTTTAAGACGCTCTATAAAGGGGTTCGGGTCAGGTAAAGCCGCATTAGAATTCAAGCAGATAGGATAGCAGAAACAGGCCGCAGCCGACGATGCCGCCGACAATGGTGCCATTCATACGGATGAACTGCAGGTCGCGTCCAACTGCCAGTTCGACCCGTTCGGTCAGGGTTTCTGTTTCCCAGCTGTCGACCACCTCGCGGATAAAAAGGCCGATTTCATGGCGCCAGGGGGCGATATTATCCCGTACCATTGTGAAGACCCAGCGATTGAACCGGACCTGGATGGCCTGGTCTTCTGAAAGGGCCCTGCCGACAGAGCGGATGGCTTCACCCAGTGCAGGTTTCAGGGTTTTTCCCTGTGTTGTAGCGGGATCGCTCAGGCGTGTCCGCAGGTGTTCCCAGAACGAGATGAGATAGCGCTGCACCGTCTCGCTTTCGAATAGTCTGTTCTGCATGTCGGACACTTTCCGGCGGGTATCGGGGTCGTGTTTCAGCTTCTCGATCAGGTCGGCGAATGCCGTATCGAATTCGTGACGTATGCGGCGATCACGGTGGGAGAGGTCGCCCAGCAGTTCGGCAATGCCATCGACAAGGGCCTCGGCGATCCGCCGGTCGACGGTTGACGGCACCCACCAGCGGCTGCGCTCGGTCACCATGCCGAAGATGGTTTCCCGGTTTTCCTCAAGATAGCGGCGGGCGGCGACCAGGGCATGGTCCAGCAGCTCGTGATGCTGGTCACTGTCGCGCACCAGGGCAAGGAAGTTGCCGGACAGGGCCGCCAGGTCGATTTCTTTCAATTCATCCTCGAGGGCGCGTTTGAAAAAGTTCCTGATCTGGCGATCATTGATCGAGTTCAGGATATGGGGGATGGCGCCGATGATGCGATCTGCGATCCGCGAAGAGACATCCGGCCTGGCGAGCCACTGGCTAAGCCTTTGCGCCACATTTACA
The DNA here is from genome assembly GCF_048269205.1 of Emcibacter sp. GTDB lineage: Bacteria > Pseudomonadota > Alphaproteobacteria > Sphingomonadales > Emcibacteraceae > Emcibacter. Next base: position 697,536 of record NZ_JBLXJC010000001.1, read on the forward strand.
GAGCGCAGCTTGGCGGACAGAAGCTCCGGCTCCAGAAAATGTCGTTCCACGAAGTTGCCGATGCCCTCGCCCAGGCGGTCCTTGTTTTTGGGCAGCACAGCCGTGTGCGGGATCGGCAGGCCCAGCGGGTGTCGAAAAAGCGCCGTTACGGCAAACCAGTCTGCCAGTCCACCGACCATGGCGGCCTCACTGCCGGCCCTGAGCAGGGATATCCCGAAACCAGGTTGCGGGAGCAGATGGGTCAGGGCAAACAGGAGAGCCATAGCCAGAAGCATGCCGGTGGCAATCATCCGGTAACGGTTCAGGGCCTCTCGCTGCTGCTGTTCCTGGCTTAGGGAGATTTGGGTATCCATAAGTCACCTTGAGGTACGTCAATGCATGTTTCTGTCGGATCACATGGTACAGTGAATGTGAAAAAGGTCCTAGAGGCTGCGTTATATAAAATTCTGCGGCCTCCTTCTGGAATGGATAAATACAAGGGGTGTGGTTATGGCCGATCCGACCAAAAGTGCCTTCCTTCCCGGGGGTGACCAGACGGACCCGGCCGGGGGCAAGGGCATGAAGCCTCCGCAGAGACGGGAGCCTCGACTAGCTGCCTGGGTTATTCCCGGTGGTAGACGGTTTTAATATGACGCGATAACCAATTCGTTCCAGTCTCAGGATATAACGGGTCAGAGGGCCGGTTTCCGATCTCGCTTCGGCCGGAGTGTCCTGGTCAAGCCGCAGACTTCGGGGCAGCAGTAGAATATCGGTCTCGCCCCAGTCTTCCTGCACCCGTTCGGGGCTTGCAGTGCGGAACGACCAGCGCACGTTCCGGGCTTGTGCACCGCTGGCGATCAGGGTCTCGAGCCGAACGGCTTCGGCAGCAAAGGCGCGTTTCATGACGCCCTCGTCAATCTGTTCCCAGCGGGAATAGGCCAGGCTGCGCACCGAGACGCAGGGAATGCCGGAGGCTGCCGTCAGGGTTTCATCCCGGGCCAGAATGGCGACCAGTTCTGCCTCCGTCTCCCGGGCCATGCCGAGCGCCGTTTCCAGGACCGACCGGCATTCCTCGCCGGTGGCGAAACCCAAAAGTATGCGGCGGGGCGTCGTCATGAGCTATTCTCCCCGTCACCCTGTTTCCCGGTTGACCCGTCACGGGCGAATTTGCGCCAGCGGGTGGAAAATTCCTCGAGCCGGTCCTGGACTTTCCGGTTGACGCTGCCCTGGGGATACTGTCCCGTCCCGTCTTTTTCCCCGGCCTCCATGCCGGTGAGCAGGGTGAGGGCCTCATTTATATTTTTGACTGCATAGACATTGAACTTGCCATCACTGACTGCATCCAGAACCCGCTGGTCCAGCATCAGGTGACGCACGTTGGAGGCAGGGATGATGACACCCTGGCTGCCGTCGAGACCACGCAGGGCGCAGAGATCAAAGAACCCCTCGATCTTTTCATTCACCCCGCCAATGGCCTGGGCCTGTCCCAACTGGTTGACGGAGCCGGTGATGGCCATGCCCTGTTTCAGGGGAATATCGGCGATGGCCGACAGCAGGGCGCAGAGTTCGGCAATGGAGGCGCTGTCCCCTTCGATCCCGCCGTAGGATTGCTCAAAAACCAGGCTTGCCGACAGGGACAGGGGGTGGTCCGGCTGGTATTGTGCCCCAAGGAAGCCGCTCAGGATCAACACGCCCTTGGAATGGATCGGGCCGCCCAGCTTGACTTCCCGCTCGATATCGACAACTTCGCCCTTGCCGAGGCGGATACGGGCGGTGATGCGGGTCGGACGGCCGAAAGCATAGCTGCCCAGATCAAGCACCGACAGGCCGTTAATCTGTCCTGTCTGCTGGCCTGCGGTATCGATCAGGATGGTGCCCTGGCCGGTCTGCTCCAGCATACGTTCGCGCATGCGGCTCTGGCGATGTTCGCGGGCCTTTACCGCCTGTTCCACATGAACGGCCTCTACCTGCTGCTTTTTGTCCTGGCGGGCGTGATAGTCGGCTTCTCTGAGCAGGTCGCCCACATATTTGAGCCGGGTAGACAGTTTTTCCGAATCTCCGCTGTAACGGACGACGCGCTCCAGTATCCGGGCGATGGCGTCACGGGAGAAGGGGGTCAGCTCCTTCTGACGGATGCGGGAGGCCAGCATTCTCGCGTAAAGCTGCAGATTTTCCTCCGAGCGCTCCATCTGCTCATCAAAATCGGCGGCCACCTTGAACAGGTCAACAAATTCCGGATCCAGGCTGCTAAGCAGATAGTAAAGCATCCTGGTTCCGAGCAGGACCACCTTTACCTGCAGCGGAATCGGTTCCGGCTCCAGACCGACTGTATTGATGAAGCCCAGAACCTGGCCCAGGGATTCAATCTTGATTTCTCCGGACTTGAGGGTTCGCTTCAGCGCCTCATAAGCATAGGGATGCTGCAGCAGCTTGAGGATTTCCACCATCAGATAGCCGCCGTTGACCGTATGCAGTGCCCCGGCCCGGACCAGACGGAAATCTGTCATCAGGGTGCCCATTTCCGAGCGATATTCCACCCGGCCGAGCAGCCGGTCATAGGTGGGTTCGTCTTCATGGATGACAGGTGCATGTTTGGCTTCGCTGTTATCCACCACCAGATTGACCATATAGCGGCCGGGCTCCAGGGCGAAGCTCCGCTGTTGTGGGCCTTCCGGCCCCGGCTCATGGATGGCATCCTCTTCAGCCCCATGTACGATCTGCTGGACATTTTGAATGATGTCGTCCTGAACAGCAGTCAGATAGTCGATTATTTCAGGCAAACCGTTGTATTTTTTTTTCAGCTCCTCCACCAGATGGCCGATGGCATGTCCGGCCGTCTCCTCGTTCAGCTTCCGCATCTTGTCCCGGCTTTCGGTTAGCCAGTCGGGCATGATTTCCAGAGCTTTTTCCAGTTTTTCTCTCAGATATTCGAGATTCTCTTCAATCTGCTTGCGTTCTTCTTCAGGCAGGTTGTGAAATTCCTCGGGACTGAGTGTCTTGCCATCCTTGATCGGGACAAAGGTGAACCCCAGCGGGGTCATTTTCAGGGCGGCGTTTCTCTGACGCGCTTCCTTGTCCACGGTGGAGAGAGCCTCGTCCTGGACGTTTTTGACCTCCTGCTGGATCATGTTGGACCGGGTCTGGTATTCCTCGCTCTCAAAGGCATTCTTCAGGACGAAGGGGATATCCTCGGCCAGCCGGCTCATATCCTGACGGAATTCGACCCCCCGTCCCGGCGGCAGGGCGATGGCGTTTGGGCGTCTGGGGTCCTGGAAATTATAGACATAACACCAGTCAGACGGCACGGTTTCTTCCCGCGCCCGGTCTTTCAGAAAGGACATGACCACTTCATGTTTGTCCAGCCCGTCCGGCCCCAGGGCGAAAATATTATATCCCTTGTGAGACATATTAGTGCCAAAACGGATGGCTTCTATGGCCCGGTCCTGTCCCAGTACCTGGCCCAGGTCCTCCAGCTGCCCGGTGGTGTCAAATTTCAGTGTTTCGGGACTGCATTTCCAGCATAAGGCATCCAGTGGCAGCGGGCTGAGTTCATTCATTTAGTTATCCCTCCGGTTTTATTTATAGTACCAGCATGGACAGGGGACGACCAGCTTGATTACTTTCTATATTTCCGGGAAATATTAAAGGGCTGTTGCCGGTTTGTGATTGATGGATATCAATGGACAAACCGTTTGTGACTGTTACAATTTACGGGAACTCAAAAATACAGGGGATGAATAATGAGCACATTTTTGCACAAACTTGCCGAGGGTCTCAGGGCCCGGGAAAAATTCCTTGAGGACCATTCCGAGCATCCGGTCTTTGATGCAGAAGACGGTGGAACTTTTAAAGCCGAGTATGAAGAGTTGGTCGCGCAGCTCAAGGATTTTTCCGGACGTGTTGAAAAACTGGCGGACGAAGGCAAGGAATATGACGAGCATTTCAAGCGCGATATAGAGGACGAACACCAACATCTGTCCATCAAGATTGATGCCTGGGCCAAGAATATAAAAGGCGACTGAAGAGCCAGATGCAGTGCCGGGGCTTTCCCCGGCGTCCGGCTTTACTTCTTCGCCAGCCTGATGCAGTCCGCTTCGAAGATGATTTTCTTGTCTTTGTAGAGTTTCCCCAGGGCCTTCTTGTAAGTGGACTTGCTGGTCTGGAAAGTGGCCCGGATGGCTTCCGGATCGCTTTTGTCAGTCAATTCACACCGGCCGTCATTTTCCTGAAGATACTCCATGATCTGATCCGCCAGTTCGTGGCGCAGTTCATTGGCCGGGCGTTGCAGTGTGATGTTGATGCGGCCGTCCGGACGCGGTTTCTTGATGAAACCGGACAGCCGGTCACCGATCTGGAGCGGACGTGTCACATCGTCATTGTGGATCAGACCCAGGTGGGTGCCGTTGATAACAACCTTATAGCCCATGTCGCTGCGGGTGGCGACCAACAGGTCCACTTTCTGGCGGACCTTGAATTCATCATCATTCAGTTCACTGAGATGGCGGCTCAGGCGGGACGTGGCGGCAATACGGCCGGTATTGTCCAGATAAAGAAAGACCACATAGGATTTGCCGGGCTCCATCGGTATGCGCTGTTCCTTAAACGGAACAAGCAGGTCCTTGGACAGTCCCCAATCGAGGAACGCGCCGAATTTGGTCCGGTTGATCACGGTCAGGCAGGCGCACTCATCCACTTCCGCCAACGGGGTTTCCGTGGTGGCGATGGGGCGGTCTTCTGAATCTAGATAGACAAAGACGTCAATGAACTGGCCGACTTCCCACTCTTTGGGATCTTCCGGCAGATAGCGCTGCGGCAGCAGGATTTCCTCCTCCATATCGCCGTCCAGGTAGACCCCGAAGTCCACATGTTTGACAATCTCCAGCGATTGTGTTTTTCCGATTTCCGCCATCCGGTGATATCCAGTTTCTCGTTATTTGAGCTGTTCAGGCTTCTACTGCCAAAAAGCCCCGGAGTCGATAGGAGATATTTCGGGACGTCTGTTTTAGCTGCGTCCGCCGGGCGCTCAGATAGTTCGGGGAACGCCTCGCAGATTGCCATTCATGCAGGAGGGACTATTTTTAATTAGAATATTAACTATTTATTATATAATAAATCATAGAAATAATTCGTCTTGAGGGACATAGACTTAATTAATAACCAAAGGTGTATACCTATGAAAAAAATAATGGTTAACCCAAAATGCGGCATGTTGTTGCTGGGTGCTATTTTACTTGGAAACCCCATCAGCGTTCAAGCTGAAACCACGAAAACAGATATCCAGGTTGGCGGCAAGGCCGCGGCCTTTGTTCAACCTGCACTCAGCGGGGATGTTCCTACAGCAATTGTGTATGACTCTTCCAATCCTGAATCCAAGGCGGATGCGGACGGAATTGCTGCCGCAATTGGGGGCGGACTGCAGATCAAAAACAGTACCTTGAAACCCACCCTGGTTGATGTAAGCAATCTTGGCGCCCTGAGCTCCGTAAAAGTCGCTTTCCTGACCCATGGTATGGGCGGGCATCAGTCGGCTGTTGCCTCTGCTGCCGCACAGAGCGGTATTCTGACCATTTCCAATGATATGAGCTGTGTCGAGAGTGATCTGTGTGTTGTCGGTGTGGAATCTTCACCGAAGGTTTCCATCGTTGTCAGTAAATCCGCAACCCAGGCGTCCAGCCTGAGTTTCGGCTCCGCTTTTCTCATGATGGTGAAGGAGCGTTGAGCCATGACATATGAAAAAAGTTTATCTTCAGGAGTTAATTCAATGAAAAAGTTTCTTATGGCTGCGACGGCTCTTGCGCCGCTTGGTCTCGCTGCGGCGGCCCATGGGCAGACAGTCAATTATAACGATCTTCAGGATCTTTTCGGCGAACCGGTCACCACAAGCGCGACCGGCAAACCCCAGCGCCAGTCCGAAGCACCAGCTTCCATGATTATTGTGACAGGCGAAGAACTGCGCCGGTCCGGAGCCCGTACCATTCCGGATATCCTGCAGAATTATGCCGGTATGGATGTCAATCGCTATTCCACAAGCCAGCGTGAGGTGACCGTGCGCGGCGCCAACTTGCCGCTGAGCCCGCGCCTGCTGGTGTTGGTCAACGGCCGTCAGACCTACCTTGATCATTATGGTTATACCGACTGGAATCTCGTTGGTGTTGAAATTGGTGAGATTCAGCAGGTCGAGGTTGTCAAGGGTCCGAACAGCGCCCTGTTTGGTTTTAACGCAGTGGCGGGTGTGGTCAATATTATCACGATTGATGCCCTGACCCGGGGCAACAGCATTTCTGCCAAGGCGGAAGGCGGTACAGACGATACCTACGGGGTCTCCCTTGTGGGAACCTTCAAGGCGAGCGACAGGCTTGGTTTTAAAGTCTCCGGCGGTCTCGAGGAAACAGAGGAATGGGACAGCATCACGGCTGCTGACGGTAAACCGAAACGGCAGAATTTCTCTGCTGAAGTGACTTCCCAGCTTGCGGACAATATCCGCGGCACATTTTCCTATACCTATTCGGACGCAGTACAAATTGATCAGGCCTACAGTTATGCCATGCACAAGGTTGACAGCACGCTTCATGGTTTGAATGGTGTGGTTGCTGCAGACACGAGTGCCGGCCTGATCAAGGCCCAGGTCTTTTTCAACAAACTTGATCAGGATGTACCGACAATCAGCGATATTTTCGGGATCAAGAATGATATCTTGTCTGTGAAGCTGGAAGACCTGTTCAAGGCAGGTTCTGATCATAGTTTCCGTGTCGGTGTGGAATATCGCCGGAATGAATATGAAATCAAGCAAAATGCATCAGGCAAGACCTTCTATGACGTATTTGCCGGTAGTGCGATGTGGGAATGGAAGATCAGCGAACGCCTGACGTTGACCAACGCGGTTCGTGTTGACCGGCTTAACCTGGGCCATGGCGAAATCAATGAACCCCTGTATCCACGAACCGTGGCCGATTATGACAAAAGCTATACGGAACTGAGCTATAACTCCTCTATGTCCTTTGCCATTAATGATCAGAGCCGTATCCGTGTCGGGGCTGCCCGGGGGATCCAGGCGCCCTCACTGAATGCCCTGGGGGTTTCTGTCATCGCTCCCGGTATTGTTGTCGCAGGGAATCCCAATCTGGAACCAGGGGTGACCGAATCTTATGAAATTGCATTTGATCACAGTATTGCAAAGATTAACGGCGCATTTAACCTGACAGTCTCCACGTCAAAAACCACAGGTTTTATGGCGGCGTCGCAGCATGCAATAGTGGACTCCGTGACCGAGGGTGGTTTGCTTGTCCTGACGGATGAACAAGTTGGTGATTTCAAGACCTGGGCAGTTGAGGCCTCAGTGAACGGTCGCACCATGAACAATGCAATTGGCTGGGCAGTGAACTATACGGCCACGGGGGTGACGGAAGAGTTCCTGACAGATGCCCTGGAAACCGGGATCACTATGGATGAAGGAACACCCACCCACAAAATAAATGCGAAGCTGGATTATTCAAAAGACGGTTGGGGCGCCTATGTGGTCGGTCGCTACCGGTCTGCCACGGTTCAGCGCATGCCGGCCGCCGGCACCTATGCGGAGTTGGATGAAGCAATCACGATTGACGGCAAGCTGTCCTATACCTTTGAAAACGGTGTTTCTGTCTGGGCGGTTGGTGAAAACCTGACTGCCAATGATGCCGCGGGATTGTCCGTATTCGAAGCCGAGAGACGTTTTCTCGGCGGGATTGGGTTTAAATACTAAAATCTTCCGGGGCGGGCATCACAATTGTTCCGCCCCGGTCCTTATCTGTTGAAGATCTTTGATCAGGAGTTTGTGACGGTGTCTAGTGTCGCCTAACAGGGCCAAAGCTTAAACAAGGAATTCGTTATAATGGTTAATTTATTTGTAGTTGAGAACTGGCCGCTGGCAGTAAAAGTAGGGCTTCCGCCGGCTTTTGCACTGCTGGCAGCGATATTGATTACCGTTCTTGGACTGAACGGTCTGCAATATCAGGTCGGTACTTTCGAGCGTGTCCTGAACGAGAATGTGGGAGTTTCTGAATCTTTGAAAGAGCTGGAAGCTGAACTTCTGGCGACCGACGGGCAATTCTACAACGTTATGACGTCTACCGCCGCCCAAGTGGAAAATTTTGATACCAAGGCAGGCTTTGAAAAGGTTAAGGCTCGGGTCGACGGGATGATTGACACCACTGGCAAGCTTGCAGTTGAAGTTTCACAGCTCGATGCGGAAGCGGGCAAGCAGATCGGTGAACTGCCTGCCGAACTTCAGACCTACAAGGAAACCATAGATGTGGTTGCAGAACTGATGGATATTGATTTTAACAGTGCCGTATCCGTCATTGAACCCTTCCGCAAAAATTACGCTGAACTGATTGCAAAGACCAAGGCGGCTGTGAGCAAAGTCCAGAAACTGTCCCAGCAGAGCCTGGTTGAGAGCCGGGAAGACGCCTCAAGTGTGCAGGCCTCCTTTATCATCATTGCTGTTATTTCGGCAATTTCCGTGATTGCCCTTTCTGCTTTTATTATCTTCAACTTTGTCAGATCATCTTCCAAACTTGCAGATGTCACGGCCGAGATGGCATCCGGAAATTATGATGTCGACCTCGACCGTCTGGAACGCAAGGATGAACTGGGCAAGATTGTTGACTCTCTGAAACTGTTCAGAACTGAACTTATACAGGGGAAAGAACTTGAAGAACAGCAGCGGCTCGAACGTCAGAAGGCGGAGGAAGAAAGACTTCGCCGGCTGGAAGATGAACGGGAGCGGGAACGTATGGAACAGCTTCGCCAGAAAGAATCTGAAGAACAGTCAAATGCGGAACGCCGCGCCATGATGAATAAACTTGCCGATGATTTTGACAAGTCGGTGAACTCGACTGTCGAGGAACTTCAGGCTACTGTAATGTCCGTTCTCAAAAATGTGAATGAAGTACGCGACAGTGCTGAAGAAAATAACCTGACCAGTGAATCCCTGCACAAGATTGTGGAAAATGTGACATCCAGTATGAATAATGTGATGGCGGCTTCCGAGGAAATGTCTGCATCCATACAGGAGATTTCCCGTCAGGTTACCGGTGCAGCCCAGCTTTCCGGGAGCGCAGTGGATGCTGCCCGCAGGTCTTCCGAAAGTGTTGTCTCGCTTAACGAAATGTCACAGCGTATCGGTGCTGTGGTGACCATCATCAATGATATAGCCGAGCAGACCAATTTGCTGGCCCTGAATGCCACCATCGAGGCGGCCCGTGCCGGAGATGCCGGTAAAGGGTTTGCTGTTGTGGCCAGCGAGGTCAAGAACCTTGCTAACCAGACCGGGGAAGCCACCGGCGAGATCGGTGACCAGATTTCCGCCATGCAGGCTGCTACTGGTGATGTGGTTAAAATGATTGATGAAGTTACCGAGGTGATCCGGAAACTGGATGAAGTTTCTGCCGCAATTTCCAGTTCCGTTGATGAACAGGGTGCGGCAACACAGGAAATTTCACGCAGTGTCAGCATGGCTGCCACTGAAATGACCGAAGCTGCACAGGGGTCCACAAAAATGACCCAGATTGCATCTGTCAATGGCCGGGCTGCCGAGCAAATGTCGGGAGCAATGGAAGTTCTGGACAGGAATGTGGAAAGAATGCGCGCCAATGTGAATACTTTTGTTGAGGAAATTCGGAACTGACTATTCCATGCCACTGACCTTTTGGTCCTTCTGAACTGCGTTGCATTACGACTAATGGAATATACGGGGAGGGAGAACCAAAAGGTCAGGGTGGAAAAAAGCCCGGTTATCGTCAGGATGCCGGGCTTTTCTGAATTATGGTGGTGGAAGGCTTGGTCAGGCCTTGTAAGCGATCCGGACCGCGCCCCAGTGTTTGCCATTGGCATAGATCGGCGCAGAGGCATCCTTGAGCATGACGATATTACCGCCGCCCATATCCCGGCGGTAAACCTGCAGCAGGAAGGGAGCTGTGCTTTTGACGGCAGTCTGCGCCGTGCGGTCTTCAAAAATCAGCCTGTTGCGGCAGTTTGCCTTGTTCCATTCAATATCATCCGGCCGTTGCGGTTTGCTGAAGACAAGATTATGGGTCGGCAGATAGCCGTTCATATCGAACGAGGCGCAGAACATGGCCATATCGTTCTGCTCCAGTACCGGTTCCTGTATGTCCGGAAGGACCCGGTCGGTAAAGTCTGTAAACTTGGCCATAAGCTGTTGCGGATTTGTCCCTTCAATGGGGGTATAGGAAAAATCAAACAGATCCTGTTCGCTGATTTCACCGTCGGCGATGCCTTTTTCAAAGGCGCTTGAAATCTTTTCAGCCACGTCCCTGACCCTCTGGATCATCGGGGTATCGACGGTCTCGATCCCGGAGTCCGCTGTCAGTTGTACCAGTTTTTCAGCGGACGAGATCAGGTTGATGGTTCTGTCTTTAGCGCTGGCAAGGCTTGAATCCGCTGCGCTCACGTCACCGGTCATCTTGTCCAGGGTGTCAATGAAATGACTGCAGGTCTGGTCGCTGTTCCGGGTGGCTTCTTCGATGGTCTTGGATTCCTGGTCCATGTCGGACAGGATCGTGTCCATCTCAGATACCATGGTGGAGAAGCTGCTGGTGCTTTCGTGGACTTTTTCGGCGTTTTTTGTGCTTTGGCCGACAGAGCCGATCAGGGAGGTGATTTTTTCCGCCAGCAGGGCCACGGTGGCGCCGATCTTGGCGGTGGCTTCCGACGTCTGGTTTGACAGGGCCTTGACCTCGTTGGCGACCACGGAAAAGCCGCGGCCCGCTTCACCGGCCCGGGCCGCCTCGATGGTGGCGTTGAGCGCCAGCAGGTTGGTCTGGCTGGCGATGTCGTTAATGGTAGAGGCGACGGCGCTCACTTCGTCGAGCGCACTCTGCAGGTCGTTAAGCTGTTCGGAAAAGTCGCCGACCGAAGCAATCAGCTTGTGAATATCGCCGAGAGTATGTTCCACCACTTCGCCGGAATGGGACATGTTCTGGCGGGTCTCGCTGACCCGGTTCCGGGTTTTTTCCGAAATCTCGCTGATATTACGGTTGCTTTCCGATATTTCCCGGGCCTTGTCCCTGAGGTTCTGGAAGGCCTGCGCCTGCTGACTGACCATGGCGCTGACTTCTTCGACAACGCCTGAGATATCGGCAATTTCAATGCCGAGCCCGCCGGCTTCCGAGGCAACAGCCTGGAAAACATCTTCGTCTTTGAGGGTGCTTGTCACTCCGCCATTCTCCATTTATTTTATTCCAGAGTGCATGAGATTCCGTTTATAGCGTATTTTATCCGAAATCTTATTACGACAAAAGTCTATAACTCCCGGGGTTTAAAGTATTAATAAGTGCTAATGTATAAACGGTTGTGCCTGTCTTCTGAATACTCATATTACATGTTCTCTTATTTCTGTTTTCCGTCAGGGTTTGGGCAGTCGATCAAGAACTATTGATCCCGACATTCACGGTTCATCTTTCGGATGAAGGGAATTTATACTATTCTAGTTTGAAATTTCCGCCGGGGTCGGAACTAGTGCGATTTCAGTCCGTTAATTAAATATAAGTAATATGTAAATTAAATAGACAGGCTTTATTCTTTCCTCTGACCGGAGGGCGGAAAGCTGTTTGTCTGTTGTATTTCCCGTTTGTTACCAGCAGATTCGCCGGGTTTGGTGAAGGAATAAGGATATATTAAGCCGGACGCACCATGACACAAATCAGACTTAAGTCATCCAAAAATCAGAGACCCGCCTCCCTGTGGGCAAAAATGCCTCAATGGTACACGACCTACGTGGCCCTGACGGTTTTTGCAATTTTTGTGGTTATGATCAGCCTGTATCTCAACAGGGAGATCATCGAGATGTATAATGAGGCTGCGGGGGAGGATCGGGAATGGGCTGTTTTTCAGAGGGAGATCCTGGAGCTCACCGAACTTGGGGTGGAGGTCAATGCACCCGGAAATGAAATTTTTGAAACTCAGGATGTGACAGGGGAAAGGCAGAAATACCAGGAGGTTTATGACCGTCTTATCTTGGCCATCAATAAGCTGGAGGAGAGTTCCAGAAAAATAAATCATGGCGGCCCCATGAATCCTATACTGGAGCAGTTTGCAGGGGCCAGGGCTCAACTGGGCGTGCTTAACAGTGAAGTCGAGGCCGTTTTTCGTGAATTTGAGACTGGTAATCTGGACGTCGCTTCAAGACATATGTCCAAGATGGACCGGGCGTATGCACGGCTTGCCGGCCATTTAACGGAGGCTTCTTTCCTCGCCACACAGGTGGAGCAGTCCCGTCTTGACGAACATATTTCATTGGCTAATGAATTCCGAAACTGGGGCTATGTGACGATTTTTATCGTCTTGCTCTTTGTGACGACGACCATCTATTACGGACGAAGGCTGACGACCAGGATCAATCAGGAAGAACGGAATAAGAGACGCACCGAAGCTGAGTTGCGGACGGTGCTGAATGCGGCACTTGATTGTATTATCGTGATCAATGAAAAAGGCATAGTTCAGGCCATCAATAAAGCGGTAACCAGAACACTGGGGTATTCCCCGGAAGCAGTGGTCGGCAGGAATATCTCCATGATGATGCCGGAACCCTACCGCAGCGCCCATGACGGGTATCTTGAGAATTATCTGAGGACCGAAGATGCCAAAACTGTCGGCTTTAACCGGGAAGTTCAGGCGCTGCATACGGACGGACGCATTATCCATATGGAGCTCGGCGTAAATGAGATGATGGTCGATGATGTCCGGATGTTTGTCGGCATCCTGCATGACATTTCCGACCGTAAATCAACAGAGGAAAAACTGAGAACCTATGCGGCAGAACTGGAGGTCTCGAGAGACAGGGCGGAAGAGTCCACCCGTCTGAAGTCAGAATTCCTGGCGAATATGAGCCACGAAATACGTACCCCGATGAACGGTATTATCGGCATGACCAATCTTCTGCTCGATACCGGTCTTGACGAGGAACAGCGGCAATATGCCAAAACGGTTGCCGGTTCCGCCGACAATCTTTTACAGGTTGTGAATGATATCCTCGACTTCTCCAAAATCGAGGCCGGAAGGCTGGATATGGAAATCATATCCTTTGATATGGAGATTCTGGCCAAGGAAGTGGTTGAGCTTCTTGCCATTAAGGCGCAGGAAAAGGGGGTCGAGGTGCTGGTCCGATATGCACCGGACACGCCCAGGTTTGTGATGGGGGATCCGGGACGGGTCCGGCAGATATTGCTGAACCTGGCCAGCAATGCCCTGAAATTTACCGAAAAAGGGCATGTGCTGATCAGTCTGGAGGCCCGTGAAGTCCGGGATGGATATGTCACCTATTATGGCCGGGTGGAAGATACCGGGATCGGTATACCGGAAGACAAGATCAACTATATCTTCAACAAGTTCCTGCAGGCGGACAATTCCACCACCCGCAAATTCGGCGGTACCGGTCTAGGTCTTGCCATCTGCAAGGAACTTACCCACCTGATGGGAGGGGAAGTGGGGGCGACCAGCAAACCCGGGGTCGGGTCCACTTTCTGGTTTACCATCCAGCTCAGGATTGACGAGGACCGGGAAAGCCGGGAAATACCGGTTCTGGAGTATGACATGACCGGTGTCAGGGGACTGGTCATTGACGACAACCGGATTGCCCAGATTATTGCCGTGGAATATATGGTGTCCGCCGGGATGAGGGTTGATGTAGCTTCCTCCGGAACCATGGCGCTCGAGAAACTCCGCAAGGCTGCCGGGGAGGGCGAGCCCTATCAGATAGCCGTACTGGATTACATGATGCCGGAAATGGACGGAATGGAGCTTACCCGCAGGATCATGGCCGAGCCGGAAATTTGTGACATGCCGCTCTTGATGATTTCCTCTGTTCCCTCCCGGGGTGATAATGAACGGATGCAACAGGCGGGTTTTTCCGGTTTTCTGACCAAGCCGGTAAGGGGAGGAGATATCATCCGGGCGCTGTGTGCGATCTGGTCTGCGAAAGTAAACGGCACAACACTGCCGCTGGTGACCAGCGCCACCATCAACGAAGCACAACACGGCAGGCGCCGTGATAACTCATCGGATCTGAACCTGACGGGACGGCAGATCCTGCTGGTTGAAGATAACGCGGTTAATCAGATGGTTGCCGCCAGCATGCTGGAAAAATATGGCTGTCATGTCACCCCGGCGGGCAACGGCAAGGAAGCCCTGACGCTGTCGCGGAAACATGTTTTCGATCTGATTTTCATGGATTGCCAGATGCCGGAAATGGATGGCTATGAGGCGACAGCCGCCATTCGCAGCCTGGAACAGGAAACAGGAAAAACGAGAACGCCGATTATTGCCTTTACCGCCAATGCCATGAAAGGCGACGCTGAAAAATGCATCGCTGCCGGGATGGATGATTATATTGCCAAGCCGGTCATGCAACCGGCGCTTGAGGAGATGCTGGTAAAGTGGCTGTCCGGGTCTGAATTTGCGGTTCATCCGAATACAGGAACAGGGAAAAAGAACGGAAAGACGATGACTATTCTGGACGAAAAATGTCTTGAACAGCTTAAGTTCTATATGGAGGACATGTTGTTTGAGGTGCTGGAAAAATATATGGTCGACGGCAGGGACTATGTGATCCGTCTTCGTGAAGCTCTTGAGGCAGGTGATTTGAAGGAAATGGCCGACATTGCCCACCCGCTTAAATCAACCAGCAAGCAGATCGGCGCCGAGGAGGTTGCTGATACAGCGGAACAGATTGAACTCAATGCCCGCAAGGGTGAAGACATAGATTACGAAAGTTTGATAGAGAACCTACCCGAACAACTGGAAAGGGTGGAGCAAGCCTTGAAGGCCTATATGAAGCAGGCTGTAGGCAGTTAGGTCCTACCTCTCGCGGAAGGCGTTTTCCCTGAGTTTCAGGACCGGATTGATCAGATATTGCAAAATGGTTTTCTTGCCGTGCACGATGTTCACATCGGCGACCATGCCCGGGATGATGGGCAGCATTTCCCTGTCCAGTTCTAAAAAGGAGTCCCAGAGGAAAAACAGCACAAAGAAAGTGACAATGCTGTAGAACAACAGATTAGCGCCCACACGCTTGTCGACCGGGACATCACCTTGTGATCTGAATATAAAAAGACCGGTTCCAACTTCCGGAACCGGTCAGTTTTGTCACCCAGGGGTCAGGCGACACGAGCTTCCAGAATAATGTTGAACGGCGTGGAGGCGACGCAGTTGACTTCCCCGAACCCGGCTTCCCCCAAGATTTCTGCGAGCTTCTTCCGGCCGGCCTGAGCGCCAAGCGCAGTCTTCACTTCCTGCGACCTGGAACAGGGGGTGCAGACGGCGGTGGAGGCGGCATAATAAAGGCGGCTCACCGGGTTGATATTTTCCGACACACTGTCCCCGGCGGCGGGTTCCACCAGCAGGATTGAGCCATCCGGGTTCAGGGCTTCGCGGGCATGGCGGGCGGCGCCGACCGGGTCGCCCATGTCATGCAGGCAGTCAAGAAAACAAATCAGGTCAAAGCCTGTATCCTCATAGCTTTTGGCAGCAGCGACGGAAAAATGTAGATTGTCGCCGGCTTCCGCTTCCTGTGCCCGAAGGCGGGCGGTTTCAATGGATTCCGTGTGGAAGTCAAATCCATGTACCGTACTATTGGGGAAGTCCCTGGCCATCAGGATGCTGGAGGCGCCGTACCCGCAGCCCACATCGGCAATTTTGGCGCCGGCTTGAAGCTTTTCCTTGAGCCCCGGGATGGCCCCGATCCATTCTGTGGTCAGGAAGGTGCCATAACCGGGCCGGAACAGGGATTCAGTGCCGCAGAACAGCCGGTGGTGATGTTCACCCCAGGCAATGCCCTCGCCGGTATGAAAAACATTCCGGATTTTGTCTTCGTCGAGCCAAAGGGAGGCGGCGACTTCCAGGGCTGGAATCAGAAACAAAGGGCTGTTTTCGTCGGCCAGTACCGGAATATGGGCGTCGGGCAGGATATAGCTGTTCGTCACTTCATTATAGGTTACATAACCGCCGGCAGCCTGGTTGCCGAGCCATTCCCGTACATAACGTTCATGAAGGCCGGTTTTTTTCGCCAGTTCGTCAGAGCTCATCGGGCCGGCCCAGGCCATGGCCTTGTAAAGTCCCAGTTTGTGCCCCAGGTTGGTCATTACTCCGGACAGGGCGGCTGCCACATCGCCAACCACCTGACCGGCAAAAGCTTCAGTCTGTTGCATATCAATAGTCATTTTAAATCTCCTTCAAAAATCCTGGGTTTCGGTACTACCGGCAGGATCGCCGGCGTTGAGGGCAAGATAGGGTGGGGAGGTGTGGGCGAATACTTCGCAATCTGAAGTAAAGCACTACACAAAATGAAGCTTTGCACTATAGATTCTGAAGTTATACAATATGGGTGGAGAAAACGGCAGAATACAATCTGTGGAGGTATCTGATATGGGGTATGGACAATTTTGTCCCATAGCCAAGGCGCTGGATATTTTGGGTGAACGCTGGACGCTTCTGATCCTTCGGGAACTGATCGTGGGCGGCAGGCGCTTTAACGAGCTGCAGCGCGGGCTTGGTATGATTTCTCCGGCATTGCTGACCAAACGACTTACCGAACTGGAAAAACACGGGCTTGTGGCCAAAAGACGTATCCCCGGCCAGCGGGGATATGAATATTTTCCCACCTCCTGCGCCGAGGCCCTGCAGCCAACACTTTTTTCCCTGGGTGAATGGGGTATGCAATGGGCCAAGGAAAATCTTGTGGAAGAGGACTTCGATGTTGATCTTCTGATGCTCTATCTCCAGCGCAGCATTGACTATACCCAGTTGGTGGGTCGGGAAACAGTGATCAGGTTCGAATTTACCGACCTGAAGCAACATCCCCTGTGGTGGCTTGTGGTTAATGACGACCGTACCGAAGTCTGTGTCAAGGATCCGGGCCGGGATGTGGATATCTTTTTCCAGACAAAACTCCGCACCATGTGCGAGGTCTGGCTTGGGCATGATACCTACCGCCGCGCCCTTAAGGACGAGGATCTTTCCATCGTCGGCCCAACGAGCCTGACCCGCAATGTGACGTCATGGCTGCGTTGCAGCCCCTATACCTCGCCCGAGGATTGTGAACTGGTACTCACCTGAACTGGTTATCCGTCGGCACCTGCAAGTGATGTCGCTGTTTTGAACAGGGATTGCCAGCCCATTCCCATCGGGCACAGGGCAATCAGCTGGATGACAACGGGTTTTTTGGGATCAAATGAGGACTTGTAGACCGAAGGAAGCAGGATAATACCCAGGATCAGGGCCGCCAGACCCCAACCGAGCAAACTGCTGTCGAACTTCCAGAATCCATTTTCGATATAGTGCCTGAGCGGTGGTTCGATAATAATTCCGAAGGTAAAGGCCAGATACTGGGGCAAAATCGGCGAGTGTGAAGGTTCCGGTGGTTCGGCGCTCCCGCCGGGCGGAGGAGCAAGTGTGTGCAGATCGTATGCTTTTGTCTGGTCGTCCTTTTCCTGTGTTTCCGACTGCAGATCGAAATATTTGGCAATGGATGACATAAGTCCGGGGTTCTCAGCCATTTTTTCTCTCCCGTGATTTGAGTTCAGGCCATATTCTGTCTACTCCTGTGGAACTTGTCGCAAACTCAAACTCCTAAAAGGGTAATCTTATGGAGTGTGTTTGTAAATATTCAATGCAATCAGAAAAGGTTGTTGACTGATGGTTCTGAAGCCCTGCCGGGGACTGACGATGCGGATGATTTCAGCTGGCAGGGAACCAGTGCCGGGTGCGGTTGGCGAAGGCGACAAGCGACAGCATGACCGGCACTTCCACCAGCACCCCGACAACGGTCGCCAGCGCGGCGCCGGAATGAAGGCCGAACAGGGAGATGGCCACGGCGACGGCCAGTTCAAAAAAGTTTGAGGTGCCGATCAGGCACGCGGGTGCGGCGATATTATGCGGCAGCCGGAGGATCTTTGCCGCTACATAGGCAATGGCAAAGATGCCATAGGTCTGCAGCAGCAAGGGGATTGCAATCAGGCCGATGGTCTGGGGCTGGGTCAGCAGGACTTCGGCCTGGAATCCGAACAGGAGGACAACTGTCGCCATCAATCCCAGAACAGACCAGGGCTTCAGGACATGGACAAAACGGTCGAGCTGTTCCCCGTTCCCTTTTGCTTCCAGGTGCCGGCGGGTCAGAATACCGGCCGTCAGGGGCAGCACCACATAAAGGACTACAGACAGCAGCAGCGTTTCCCAGGGAACCTCGATATCACTGACGCCCAGCAGGAAGGCGGCGATCGGCGCAAAGGCAAACACCATGATGGTATCGTTTACGGACACCTGGACAAGGGTATAGTTGGGATCCCCTTTGGTCAGCTGGCTCCAGACAAAGACCATGGCGGTGCAGGGGGCGACCCCCAGCAGGATCATGCCTGCGATATATTCCCCGGCGGACTGCGGGTCGACCCAGTCGGCAAACAGGACGCGGAAAAACAGCCAGCCGAGCCCGGCCATGGTGAAGGGCTTGATAAGCCAGTTAACAATGACGGTCAGGAACAGGCCCTTGGGCTTTTTACCGATGTCCTTCACAGCAGAAAAGTCGATCTGCACCATCATGGGATAAATCATGACCCAGATAAACAGGGCCACCACCAGATTGGCGTGGGCCAGTTCCAGCCCGGCAACCACCGTAAATAATCCCGGTACCAGATTGCCCAGAAGAACCCCGGCGACGATACACAGGCCGATCCAGACGGTTAAATAACGCTCAAATATACCCAACTTTACCTCTGTTTGTTTTTATTCCGCGATACGGCCGCTGACGACAAGTTCCGGGTGATAGGGGAAGACCACTTCCGGGTCCGGGGTGGCTGCATGCATATCCTTGTCCGGGCAATCCATATGCGCCATGAGATGGCGGATGACATTGAGCCGGGCGTTCTTTTTATCATCGGAGCGCACAATAACCCAGGGAGTGATGGGGTTGTGGGTACGCTCGAACATGTCATTGCGCGCCTGGCTGTATTCTTCCCAGTGTTTCACGGCCACTTCATCGATGGGGCTGATTTTCCATTGTTTCAGAGGGTCGACCCGGCGGTCCTCAAGACGTTTCTTTTGCTCGCCTTTGGAGATATCAAGATAATATTTGAAGACTTTGATGCCGGACTGGACCAGCATCTGTTCAAAGGTGACGACGGAGTTCATAAAGTCCTCATATTCCTGGTTACTGCAAAAACCCATCACCCGTTCGACCCCGGCCCGGTTATACCAGCTGCGGTTCATCAGGACCATTTCCTGGGCCGCGGGCAGATGTTCCACAAAACGCTGGAAATACCAGGAACTGCGGTCCCGTTCAGTGGGTTTTCCCAAGGCCACCACCCGGGTTTCCCGGGGGCTAAGGTGCTGGACGATCCGTTTGATGGTGCCGTCCTTGCCTGCCGCATCACGGCCTTCGAAAATCAGCAGAATTTTGCGGTCATACTGGATAATATGCCGCTGCAGCTTGACCAGTTCGATCTGAAGTTTTTTCAGAGTAGATTTATAATCACTGTGGTCCTTGCTCATGATCCGTTCCCGAACAATTGTCTGACTGACCCTATAATGCCACAGCGAGCGGAAAAGTCAGCCCCGCATTCAGGAAATGGAAAAAGCGGCGTGAAAGTCAAAAAATTCTGTTATGATTTTCAAATCAATAGGCAAAAAGGGATCACATCATTGCCAATGAGTGAGGCACAACTTGTATTTTTCCAGATGGGGGCGGCGCTGGCCATCGGTCTGTTAATCGGTATCGAACGCGGCTGGGAAAAACGAGAGGCTGCCGAGGGGCAGCGGATCGCCGGGGTCAGGACCTACGGACTGCTCGGACTTTTAGGCGGTGCCTCCGCCCTGGTGGCGGGACATTTTGGCTCACTGGTGATCAGTCTGGCGTTTTTCGCCGTTGCTGCAGTCCTCACGGTGGTCTATGCGGTCAATCTCAATCGTGGAAATGATGCCGGGATCACCAGCCTTGTTGCCGGTCTGTTGACTTTCATCCTCGGGGCCCTGGCGGTCATGTCCCATGTCAGTATTGCCGTATCCGTCGCTGTGGTGGCGGTGCTGCTCCTCAGTCACAAGCCCCTGCTTCATAAATGGGTCGGGAAGCTGGAGGCCGTGGAATTACAGGCGGCTTTCAAGCTGTTGCTGATCTCGGTGGTGATGCTACCGGTGCTGCCCGACAAGGGATATGGTCCGTGGCAGGCGCTCAATCCCTATGCCATATGGTGGATGGTGGTGTTGGTGGCGATTATTTCCTTTGTCGGTTATTTCGCCATCAAAATAGGCGGTGCGCGGCATGGTGCTGTCTTTACCGGCCTTTTTGGCGGACTTGCCTCTTCGACGGCGGTAACAATGCATTTTTCCCGAATGACCCGGCGTACTCCTGCCTTGTCACCGGTACTGGGCACCGGCATTTTGCTGGCCTGCGGCACGACCTATCTTCGGATCATGCTTGTTGCCTCCATTATAAATATCTCCCTGTTTCAGGTTCTGTTCCTGCCAATTGTGGTCATGGCGGTATTGACTTATCTTCCTGCCTTCTATTACTGGCAAAAATATTCAGACGACAATGCAGGGCCCGTGTCCACGTTGACCAATCCGCTGGAACTCTGGCCCGCTATCGGGTTTGGTCTGCTGCTGGCTGTAGTGATGGTCCTGGGCAGGGCAACCCGCGACTGGGTTGGGGAGGCGGGTATCCTTGCCCTGGCGGCTGCTTTCGGGGTGGCGGATGTGGATGCCATCACCCTGTCCCTGTCCCGGATGAGCCTTATCGACTTGTCTTCGCAGATTGCCGTGACCGGTATTGTCATTGCGGCGGTTAGTAACAATCTTATCAAGGGTGCCATAGCCGCCGTGATCGGCGGCAGGAATATCGGTATTCGTGTCAGTCTGCCGCTTATGGTCAGTGCCGGTGCCGGTCTGCTGATCACCTGGTTTGGCGTCTGGCACTGATTGAGGGGGGGCGGAACCAGTGACGAACAAAAAACACAAAACAGTTTCTCTTGTGCTCGGCAGCGGCGGTGCCCGCGGCCTTGCCCATATCGGCGTCATACACGAGCTGCAGAAGGCTGATTACGAGATCAAATCCATATCCGGCTGTTCCATAGGCGCTCTGGTGGGGGGTGTTTTTGCCGCCGGACGTCTTCATGAGTTCGAGCAATGGGTGAGGGCGATTACCAAGGTCGATATTCTGGCACTGATGGATATCTCCTGGGGTAAGAACGGATTAATCAAGGGCGACCGGATCATCAATACCCTTGTGGACCTTGTCGGTGACAAAAAGATCGAGGACCTGCCCGTGAGCTTTACGGCCGTTGCCACGGATATCACTCACGAAAGGGAAGTCTGGCTCAGTTCCGGACCCCTGTTCGATGCCATCCGGGCCTCCATGTCGCTGCCGCTGTTTTTCACGCCGGTTAAACATGGCAAGGGGTTTCTCATCGACGGCGGTGTTCTCAATCCGGTACCCATTGCGCCCACTTTTCGCGACAAGACGGACATGACCATTGCCGTACACCTTGGCGGCCGCAAGGACCGGGACAGTGTCAGCAAGCTGGAAAAGGCAGGAAAACTCAAAAATCCTGACAATAAATCCCCGATGCATGAAAAGATCGGCAAGTTTATTTCCTTTCTCAAATCCGATGAGGATGGCAACAAGGGAAAAGAAAAGAAACTGGGGTCGCTGGGCGTTGCCAACCAGGCCTTTGACACCATGCAGAGCACCATCGCCCGTCAGAAGCTGGCGGCCTATCCGCCGGACGCGACCATTGAAATCAGCCGCAACATCTGCGGCACCATGGATTTTGACCGGGCTGCGGAAATCATCGAGATCGGGGCGGAAGAAACCCGGAATTTTCTCTCCAGACTGGAAGGTTCAGCCTAGCAGGCCGGATTTTCTTCAATGGCAAGATTTGCGGAAACCTCGGAAAAAATTTCTGTCAGTATCCCGACCACCGGGTAATGCAGGGCCTCTTTCCTGACCAGGACTGCAGATCTGACTTCGGTCCTGTTTTCCATCGGCACAGGACAGAGTTCGCCGCGGGCGAAATCCTCCCGGAACAGATGCGCCGGACCGCCGGTGATGTGGTCGGTGACTTTGGATATGGCGCGGAGGACCGCGTAGTTTTCGCATTTTACGCCCTGGATCAGCGGGACGCCGCTTTCCGGCTGGACCCTGGAAAACCAGTCCTGGATGTAGTCCGGAATTTTAGGGGCGGCGAGGGGATAGCCCAGAAGTTCTCCCACGGAAACCTTTGTGCCCGGATATCTTTCCGCCAGCAGGGGATGCCCGGCTCTGGCGGCGAAAATCAGGTCCTGATCCGCGAGCGGAGTTGCTTGCAGGTCGTCCAGCTTTTCTCCGGTTTCGAATGCCCCCACCGCAATGTCGAGCTTCGCCTTTTTCAGGTCGCCGAGCAGCCGTTCCGCGGAATCCACCCGCACATCAATGGAAATACGGGGGTAGCGGGAAAGAAAACGGGACAGAACCAGGGACAGAAGATTCTGTTCGACCACCGGGCCGACGCCAAGACGCAATTCGCCAAGCTCCATAGTGGCCATCAGGGTCATCTGCCGCTGAAGCATTTCTCCCTGACCCAGAAGCGCCTGCCCCCGCTCCAGAAGAAAGTTTCCGAAGGCGGTCGGTGTTGCGCCCCGCCGTGAACGATGGAACAGGGTAACGCCAAGCCTGTCTTCCAGTCGGGCTATTTTCTTGGTCAGGGAGGGCTGGGACATGCCGAGAGTCTCTGCGGCCCGGTTGAAACTGCCTTGCTCTGCAAGAGTTGTAACCAGCCGGAGTTCCTGAAGCTCGATCATTTATATTCCAAAAAGTTATTAAAATACCGAATTAATATTATTATATGGAATTATAAGGCTGACGTAAACTCCTCCTGGTCGGGAACAGATACAGGGAGTTGCGTCATGTCACTGAGCACCGTTCGGAACCGTTTTCATCCATATTTTCTGGGATATGTGATTTTTGCCTGCCTTTCGGCCTCTGTCACCAGCGCGACGGAAATCGCCAGACCGGAAATTTCCATTCATCCGGAGCTTGCCGCTCATACTCCTCATTTTGAGGAAAAGGTCTATCAGATTGGCGGTAATGTCTTTTCCGCCGTTGGCTATAGTCTCGGCAATGTGATTATGATTGTGGGTGAGGACGGCGTGATTGTTGTCGATACCGGCACCCACCCCGGTGAGGCGGCGGAAGCCTGGCGGGAACTGCGCAAACATTCCGAAAAGCCGGTCAGGGCGGTGGTCTATACTCATTTCCATCCCGATCACTGGGGCGGCGTGAAGGCGATTGTCTCGCCGGAGGAGGTGGCCTCCGGCAAGGTGCGCATTTTCGCCCATGAAACCCTGGTCAGCAATGTCATTCATCAGGGCGGGGCGGTTGGACCGATATTGGCCATGCGCAGTGGTTACAGCTTCGGTATTGGTCTGCCTCCGGAAGACAGGGAAGGCATGAACGAGGGCATCGGCCCGGAAGTCACCCAAGGTATATCCGGATTTATCTATCCCACCGATGTGTTCGCTGACCGGCTTGAGGTGACTATTGCCGGCGTGGATATGGAGATGGTGCATGTGCCGAGCGAGGCGCCGGACGAGATTTCCGTCTATCTGAAGAAAGAAAAGATTCTTCTGTCCGGGGAAACCATACAGGGCCCGACCCTGCCCAATATTCATACCCTGCGCGGGACCAAATTCCGTGATCCCCTGCAATGGTACAAAAGCATTGACCGCTTGCGGGCTTTTGGAGCGGATCATCTTGTCCCGTCCCATGGCCAGCCCATATATGGTGCGGACAGGGTAGAGGAAGTATTGCGTCTGACCCGGGACGGCATCCAGTTTATTCACGACCAGACCCTGCGCCATATGAACAAGGGGCTGACGCCTGACGAACTGGCGCAGACAGTGGTATTTCCTGACTATCTGGCCAACTCGAAACCTTACCTCCGGGAATATTACGGTACGGTCAAGCATGCGGTGCGGCAGATTTATACGGGTTACCTCGGCTGGTTCGAGGGAGACCCGGTTGACCTGGACCCGCTGCCGTCGGTTGAGGCATCACACCGCTATGTGGCCCTGATGGGAGGACGGGACAAGGTACTTGCGGTCGCCCGCACAGCTTATGAAGATGGCGAAGTCCAGTGGGCGGCGGAGCTTGCCACCCATCTGGTCAGGACCAATCACGATGACAGGGCGGCCCGTCTGCTCAAGGCCGCCGCTTTCAGGCATCTGGGCTATGCCAGCATGAACAGCAACTGGCGGAACTGGTATCTGACCTCTGCCCGGGAACTGGAAGGGGATATTGACCCGGTTGGCCATCTGATGGAATTTGCCGGTTATTTTTCCTCCCCCGATATCGTTGCGGCTTGGCCGCTGGCCAGGGTTATCGAAGGACTTGGCCCCAGGCTGGCCCCGGACAAGACCCTGGACCTTGAGACAACCCTTGCCTTTGTCGCGACGGACACGGGGGAGGCGCATGCCCTGGAGATCAGGCGGGCTGTGGCCCAGTTTCATGAAACCATCCCGGACAGAGCTGAGTTGACTGTCCGGGCACCAAGACTGGTACTTGTCGGTCTTTTGACCGGGCGAGCCTCTGTCGGGCAACTTATGGAACAAGGGGTTTTGCAGGTGGATGGAAGCGAAACGCGTCTGGAGGAACTGCTCGGGATGTTTGATCCCCTGTTTTCTCCGATCCGCCTGACGGTGCGATAAGATAACCCCCGGAATTTTTCCGGGGGTTTAGATGTGCCGCCTCAGTTTTCCAGTTTTTCGATGCCGAATAACTTCAGAATATATTTTTCATAGATCGGTTCGCTGGTGCCGCTCTTCATTTTGTTCATGAAGTATTTTTCGAAACCGATTTTGGCCAGATGCACCCATTTGCCTTTCTTGAACCAGGTGACATTACGGGGCGGGATCTGCGGCATGGCCACGAAAGCGATCCCTGTATTGCCCATGTCAGCAAGGCAGATAGCGTTCCAGGTGGCTTTGGCGTAGGGTTTTTCCCCCTTGAGGTCTGCGGCGATATTATGGGCAATGGCGGTGACCATGGACTCAATCATATAGCCGGTTTTTGGCGTCCCTGTCGGCACGGGCGTGTCTTCTACCGGCGGAATGGCCACGCAGACCCCGGCGGAATAGATATTGGCCCATTTCGGGTTGCGCTGATATTCATCAATCAGCACGAAGCCCTTGGGATTGCAGAGCCCCTCGACCGAGGCGACCGGGTCCACGCCGGAGAACGGCGGGATCATCATTGCATGTTTGAAGGGCACCTCATGGGTGCGTTCCACTTCCTTGTTCTGGTTGAATTCCTCCACCTGGAACTTGCCGTCCTGCACTTCCTTGACGCTGGCATTGCAGATCCATTTGATATCCTTGGAGCGGAGTTCGCTTTCCAGCATGGCCTTGGAATCCCCAACGCCGCCGAGACCAAGGTGGCCGATATAGGGTTCGCTGGTGACATAGGTCATCGGCACCTTGTGGCGCACCTTGTGATCTTTCAGCGCCTTGTCCAGGATCAGGGCATATTCATAGGCCGGCCCGAAGCAGCTTGCCCCCTGGAAGGCACCGACGATGACAGGGCCCGGATTTTCCACAAGCTCCTTGAAATTCACATAGGATTTTTCCGCATGTTCCAGCGTACAGACCGACTGGGTAAAGCCGTCCGGACCGGCGCCGGGGATATTCCCCCAGGCAAGTTTCGGGCCGGTGGTAATGACCAGATAGTCGTAATCGATACTGTCGCCCGAGGCGAGGGTGATCTGATTGGCGTCCGGGTCGATTTTTGTCACCCGTTCGGCTATGAAGCCGATGTTTTTCTTGGCCAGATAGGGTTCCGCATCAAAGCTGACTTCATCCGCCTCACGCCAGCCGACAGCGATCCAGGGATTTGAGGGGACGAATTTGAACTTTGGACTTTCATTGATCAGAATAACTTCGTGAGTCTTGTCGAGCTCTTCCCTGATTTCATAAGCGGCGGGCATGCCGCCAAGGCCTGCGCCAATTATAAGTACTTTTGCCATTGTGATTTCCTTTTCGACTTTGCCTTCCCTGGATACCCGTATCCGTTCATTAATAACACAAATCAGCTGTTATTTGTATTACTCATACCATACACTGCCGAAAATCATTTTGATGCAGGTCAACTGTATCCTTGAAGGGTGGAAATGCGTACACTTGAATTTGCATTGGTGAGTTCCCAGATTGTTATTTACAGTTTTTCGTTGTGAATTGATCGGGATCAAATGGCTTGAAGTTTTTATGGGTTATAGAGAAACATAGAAAGATTACAGGAGAAATATCATGTCTATAGATCGATTGGTAATGGCGTTTGCCGGTATTATGGTTCTGGTGGGTGTGGCTCTTGCCTACTATGTGCACCCCTACTGGATCGGGCTGACCATTTTTGTCGGACTGAATATTTTTCAGGCGGCTTTTACGGGATTTTGCCCGCTGGCCATGATTCTGAAAAAATTCGGCGCAAAACCGGGGCAGGCCTTCAACTGATCAGGTAGCAAGTAAATAACAATAAGTCATATCTCAGGGAGAAATCCATGATCGTTCTTTCGGAAAAGGCCAGCAAGACACCAAAAACGTTCTTCTGGCTGACGGGCCTGCTCAGTGCCTTGATGATTGTACTGGTCGTTCTGCCCACCTTCTGGCCGTCTTCTTTCAGTATGTTAAGTCCGCTTACTATCGATACAGACCCGGAAAATATGCTGTCTCCCGAAGAGCCGGTCAGGGTTTTCCATAATACCCAGAAAAAGGATTTCTCACTTTACGATATGGTTGTGGTCGGAGTGGTCAACAAAACCCACCCCCAGGGCGTTTTCAACAAGAAGTCCCTGACTGATATTCACGATCTGACCACTTTCGCGAAGAATATCCAGTGGACCGATGATGACGGCAAGACCCAGGGGGTGATTGCCGGCGATGTGATGGCGCCGTCCACCGTGGATAATATCGAGCCCGGCGGGATCGGGTCTGTGCGCTTTGAATGGTTGATGAACACGCCGCCCGCCAACGATGAAGAAGCGCTGAAAATCCGCAAAAAAGCGCAGAACCTGCCCATGCTCAACGGCACGATCGTGTCCGATGATGGCATGGCGGTGGCCATTTACCTGCCCATTACTGCCAAGAACATCAGCTACAATGTGGTGGAAAAACTGCGTGAGCATATCAAGCAGTATGAATCCGAAGACGAATATCATATCACCGGCATGCCGGTGGCCCAGGATGTGTTCGGGGTGGAAATGTTCAAGCAGATGGCCATTTCCGCGCCCATGGCCATGTTGCTGGTCTTTCTGCTGTTGTGGTATTTCTTCAAGAAGCTGAGTTTGGTCATCTCCCCCATGATCGTGGCCATGGCCTCGGTGATTGTAACAATGGGTCTTTTGGTGATCACCGGCAATACCGTCCATATCATGAGCAGCATGATCCCCATTTTCATCATGCCGATTGCGGTGTTGGATGCCATTCACATCCTGTCGGATTTTTATGACCGCTATCCCCAGTACAAGGACCGGCTCAAGACCATCCGGCACGTGATGGAAGAGCTGTCCAAGCCGATGCTTTACACCACGCTGACCACGGCGGTCGGTTTTGCCTCGCTGGCCTTCACACCGATCCCGCCGGTGCAGGTGTTCGGGATTTTCGTATCTATCGGTGTGGTGCTGGCCTGGTTCTTTACCGTGACGCTCATTCCCGCCTACATCATGCTGATGAAGGAAGAGAGCTTTGCGGATTTCGGCATGGCCCACAAGGAAAGCGACGACCGTGCGCCGCTGGCCCGGTTCCTGACCGGCATGGGGCGCTGGACCTATAATTATAACAAGCTGATCATTGGCGGCCTGATATTGCTGGGATTTGTGTCCTGGTACGGCATCAATCAGATTGTGATTAATGACAATCCGGTGAAATGGTTTGCGCCGGATCATGAAATCCGTGTGGCTGACAAGGAACTGAACGCCCGTTTCTCCGGCACCTATATGGCCTATCTCAAGCTGGAGAGTGCTACGGAAAGCGAAACCCTGGAAAACTATGCCGCCAACCTGAAAACACGCCTGTCTGCCAGTGAACTTGCTCCGCTGCAGAAACTGGCGCCGCAGGTTGACGGTCTGGCCGCACAGGCCGAAGACAAGCAAGAGCTTATTGCCGGTCTGGTGGAAAAGACTGAAGTCGGTCTGGACAATGCTTCAGATGCGGAGTGGGATGTCTGGGACGAGGCGCTCACTTTCGTGGAAGGACTGGCCAATGAAGGCGAAGTCTTCAAAAATCCCGAGGTGCTGAGATATATCAGCAGCCTGCAGGATCATCTGGTGGAAAGCGGTCTGGTGGGCAAAAGCAGCGCCGTTACCGATGCGGTCAAGACCGTGCACCGGGAACTGTTTGCCGGTGATCCGGAAGCTTACCGCATTCCTGACACACCGGCTGCGGTGGCCCAGACATTGATTACCTTCCAGAGCGGTCATAGGCCTCAGGATTTGTGGCATTTTGTCACGCCGGACTACACAAAAGCCACCATGTGGCTGCAGCTGAAAAGCGGCGATAATATCGATATGTCAAAGGTTGTGGCCGTCGTCGATGATTATTTTGCCGCCAATCCGGCGCCTTTGGACGTCAAACCGCAATGGTTCGGTCTTACCTATATCAACATGATCTGGCAGGATAAAATGGTCAGCGGCATGGCAGAGGCCTTCATCGGCAGTTTTGTCATCGTGCTGGTGATGATGGTCTTCCTGTTCCGCAGTTTCCTGTGGGGTGTGCTGGCGATGGTACCGCTTACGTTCACCATCGGCATGATCTATGGCATTATCGGCCTGATTGGCAAGGATTACGATATGCCGGTGGCGGTGCTGTCTTCCCTCAGCCTTGGCCTGGCGGTGGATTATGCCATTCACTTCCTGGCCCGCGCCCGGGAGATGAAGAAGGATCATCCGGACTGGCGGAGCACCGCTGCGGCGGTATTTGGCGAACCGGCCCGGGCCATTACCCGCAACGTGATTGTGGTGGGTATCGGCTTCCTGCCACTGCTGGCGGCGCCGCTGGTGCCCTATCAGACGGTCGGAATGTTTATTTCCGCCATTCTGGTTATGGCCGGTGTGGCCACATTGACCATCCTGCCGGCATTTATCCGGTCGATGGAAAATCTGTTATTCAAGAAATAGAAAGGTCAGGATATGAAAAAACTTATCGCTGCCGTAATTTTCGCGACATTCTTCATCGCTGGAGCCGTACAGGCCCAGGATGTGATGGAAATCGTTAAAAAAGCCAACCACACGTCCTATTATCAGGGTACTGACGGACGTGCCATGGTGGATATGGAAATTCTTGACGATCAGGGTCGCAGCCGGTCACGCCAGTTTGTCATCCTGCGCCGGGATGATGGCGAGGCAGATGCCGGACAAAAATTCTACGTCTTTTTCAACAAGCCGGCAGATGTCAAAAAAATGGCCTTTATGGTCTGGAAGAACATTGATCGGGATGACGACCGCTGGCTATACCTGCCGGCTCTGGATCTGGTCAAACGCATCGCCGCCAGCGACGAGCGGACCAGCTTTGTCGGCTCCCATTTCTTTTATGAAGATGTTTCCGGTCGCGGCATTGACGAAGACACCCATGAACTGGTCGAGGAGACTGACGAGCTCTATGTGATCAAAAGCGTACCCAAGGACAAGGGCAAGACCGAGTTCGCCTATTACAAGAACTGGATTCACAAAAGCTCGTCCCTGCCGATCAAAACGGAATATTATGACGACAATGACCGCAACTATCGAACCTATACCGCTCTGAAGGTGGAAATGGTCGACGGACATCCTACAGTGACCGCCTCCCAGATGAGCGACAATACCGGTGGCGGCAAAACCACCATGAGCTATAGTGAGGTCAAATATGATGTGGGTCTGCCGGAAGACATCTTTACCGAAAGATATCTGCGCAAGGCGCCCCGTCAGTATCTGAAATAACAATAAAAGTGAAATGATGAAAACATCCGCCGCACTTATTACCGCAGGTTTCGTCTGCTGGCTGGGGGCGGGGCCTGTTGCGGTCTCTGCCCAGGAAATAAAGCTGCCCGAAGGCCTGACTGGCCTGGGAACCGGGGAAAAAGAGGAAGAAACCAAAAAAGAAAAGAACAAACAAGGTCTTCCCTTTGACCTGACCGGATTTCTGGAAGGCCGTATCGGCGTGCGCACCCAGTCAGACGATCATGAAAAGTCTGCCAGCATCGGCGAAACCCGGCTGCAGCTGGATATGGAAAAAGCGGTCGACATGTTTACCTTCAGTCTGACCACCGACTTTATCCTGGATCCGGTAGCGGATGACTATGACGTCAACCTGGAAAGCGGTAAAGGGCTCATTGACCTGCGCGAAGCCAATGTAACCTTCAGCCCGCTGGACTTTATGGATGTGAAGGCCGGCCGCCAGATCCTGACCTGGGGCACCGGTGATATGATTTTCATCAACGACCTGTTTCCCAAGGACTGGAACAGCTTTTTCATCGGCCGGGACACCGAATATCTGAAAGCCCCCTCCGATGCGCTGAAGACCGCCTTTTTCTTCGAAAATTTCAACCTTGATGTCATCTATACGCCCCGTTTCGATCATGACCGTTTTATTGACGGGCACAGGATTTCCTTTTTTGACCGGGGAATGAATGACCTTCGTGGCCGGGAAAATGAGGTGCGGACGGACCTTCCCGATGACTGGTTCAGCGATGACGAGCTTGCGCTCAGGCTTTACCGGTCTTTCGGCGCCTTCGAGACGGCCCTTTATTATTACAACGGTTATTGGAAAAGCCCGGGCGGCCAGAACATGCTGACCGGCAATGCAACCTTCCCGAAACTTCAGGTCTTTGGTGCAAGTGTGCGCGGACCGGTGGCCAAAGGCATCGCCAATCTGGAAGCGGGCTATTACAGGAGCGCGGAAGGGGCTGGTTCCAATCCGCTGATCCGCAACAGCGAATTCCGCTTCCTGGCCGGATATGAGCAGGAAATCGCCACAGAGCTTACGGCCGCCGTGCAGTATTATCTGGAACGCAAGCTGGATTATGACGCTTACCTGGCAAGTCTTCCCCCGGGTGCTGTCAGGGATGATGAAAACCGTCACCTGATTACCCTGCGCCTGACCAAACTTCTGAAGCAGCAAACCATGACGGTTTCCCTGTTCAATTTCTATTCCCCATCGGACAAGGACGGTTACCTGCGCTTCAATGTCTCCTATAAGATTACCGACAATATGAAAGTGGAAGGCGGCGGCAACCTGTTTTACGGGTCCGAGACCCATACATTTTTTGGCCAGTTCCAGGATAACAGCAACATTTACGCCGGCCTGAGGTACAATTTCTGACCCCTTCGCAACTGTGCTAACCTTCAGATATATAAGAACTATTTAATATAAATTCAGGCCGGATTGTTCATAAAACTTTAGGAACTGATCCTGTATTTTGTCACACAATCAATATGTGGCGCAGGTTGAGGGACGCCTGTGCGCAGGAGAAGGTGATGACTAAGGCAATCAGGCGCATTTCATATCTGTTCCCGGCTTTCATAACGTTGTTCATTCCGGCTGTTTCCTGGGCCGACCCGTCAGGTCGGTTTGCTTTGCAAAGCAGTCTGGACCATGTCTGGACCATTACGGCAGCGGGTCTCGTCTTTATGATGCAGGCCGGGTTCCTGCTGCTGGAAAGCGGCATGGTGCGGGCCAAGAATTCCATTAACGTGGCCCAGAAAAACATCACCGACTTTATTCTTTCCACACTGGTGTTTGGCGCCGTGGGCTTCATGATCATGTTCGGTTCGTCAGTGGGGGGATTGTTCGGTTTTAATCCGGACCTGCTGATGTTCGACAGGGTCAGCGACTGGACCTTTACCTTTTTTATCTTTCAGGTGGTTTTCTGCGGGACAGCCGTGACGGTGCTGTCCGGTGCCGTGGCCGAACGGATGAAGCTTGAGGTGTTCCTGCTGATGGCCATATTTATCGGTGCCTTTATCTATCCGGTGTACGGCCACTGGGCCTGGGGGAACCTTCTTGAGCCTGATAATACTCCGTTGCTTGCCCGGCTTGGCTTCATCGATTTTGCCGGATCATCCGTGGTGCATTCCATCGGTGGCTGGTCGGCACTGGCTGCGATAGTGCTTGTCGGTCCCAGGATCGGAAAATTCGACGAGGCGGGGAACCCCCGCCAGATTCAGGGGCATAACGCCATCCTGTCCGCCATGGGGGCCATGATCCTCTGGGTCGGCTGGATCGGTTTCAATGGTGGATCCACCACAGCCGGGACTTCGGCCTTTGCCCATATCATCATGAACACACTGGCGGCGGGCGCCATTGGCGGCATTGCCCAGATGCTTGTCGGTCGTCTTTACGAAGGACTTTATCACCCTGACCGCACCATCAACGGTGTTCTGGCCGGGCTGGTCGGTATCACGGCGGGCTGTGATGCGGTGACCACATGGAATGCCCTGTTTATTGGCGCCAGCAGCAGCCTGGTCTGTTTTTACGGGGCACGGTATCTGGAAAGAGGACTGAAACTGGACGATGTGATCGGGGCGATTTCGGTTCATGCCTTTGCCGGGGCCTGGGGGACGTTGATGGTCGGTTTCCTGGCATCACCGGATAAGATACATGCCGCTTCCAGACTACAGCAAATCGGGGTCCAGGCTCTTGGTGTCATCATCTGTTTTGCCTGGGCATTCGGGACCAGCTATATATTTTTGCGCATTCTCAAATCCCTGCTTTCAGGCCGGGGCAATCCCAACGGTCTCAGGGTGCCGCCCGCGCATGAACTGGAAGGCCTCAATGTGTCTGAACATGGGGCGACGCTTGGTACCGGCGTCCTGCAGCGGGCCATGTGTGAACTGGCGGAAGGCAATGCGGATCTTTCCCGGCGGGTATATATCGAACCGGGAGACGAAGCCGGCGAACTGGGCGAGATTTTCAACCGTGTGATGGATAATATCGAGGAAAATGAACGCCGCTTGCGTTCCCTGGAAAAGGAGAAGGAAGCGAACAAGGCCAAGACCGCCTTTATTGCCAAAATGTCCCATGAACTGCGGACACCGCTTAATGCCATTATCGGCTTTTCCGACATACTCAGGGGAAAGGCATCCCATAATGTCAGGCCGGAAACCGTTCATGAATATGCCGAAGATATTAACTCGAGCGGCAGGCATTTGCTGGAAATCATCAACGACATTCTGGACCTGTCAAAGATCGAGGCTGGCAAATATGTCCTGCAGCTTGGTGAGGTCTGGGTGGACGAGATTGCAGATCAATCCCTGCGCATGATCCGGGAAGCAGCCAATGCCAAGAATCTTATCGTTTCCTGCCGGATCGACCGGAATTTCCCATCCCTGAAGCTGGATGAGAGGCTGACGAAGCAGATATTGACCAACCTGCTATCCAATGCGGTGAAATTCACCCCGGAAGGGGGGAAAGTCACGGTACTGAACAAAGTTTTACCGACCGGCGGTGTCAGGATCGCCGTCGCAGATACAGGTATCGGTATGACGGAAAAGGATATAGCCAGGGCAATGGAACCTTTCGGTCAGGTGGAATCCTATCTGACCCGCGAACATCAGGGAACCGGCCTCGGCCTGCCGTTGGTGAACGCCTTTGTCGAACTGCAGGGCGGTACCCTGTTGATCGAGAGTGAGCCGGGCGAAGGCACCATGGTTTCCATTATTTTTCCCCAGTCTCTTGTCATCGACAGCAGCCTCTCGGCCGACACCGCCTGAACGGCAGATCACAAACTGTTGAGTCATATTCAGATGACCTTTCCCCTCCAGCCTGATAGGTTTTGGGCAATGAACGTGGCAAGCGCGCCCGAAGCGGGAAGGGGAGCAGGCAGGAATGACGGCAAAGTCTGTAAAAAAAATCGGTCTGGCGATTTTGCTTGTCCTTCTGGCCGGATCATTCTTCCTTTTTGACCTGGGCCAGTATCTTGATCCCGCCTTTTTCGAAAGCCGTCGAGAGACCATTGAAGGCTTCCGGGAACAGCATTTTCTGCTGGTGGTTCTGGTTTATTTTCTGATTTACGTGGTTGTCACGGCTCTTTCCCTGCCGGGGGCGGCCGTTATGACCCTGGTCGGCGGCGCCCTGTTCGGTCTGTGGACGGGGCTGTTGATTGTTTCCTTCGCCAGCACCATCGGGGCGACACTTGCTTTCCTGATTGCCCGTTTCCTGCTCAGGGACTGGGTGCAGGACAGGTTCGAACGATCGCTTTACAAAGTCAATGAGGGGATGAAAAGGGATGGCGCCCTTTATCTGTTCACTCTCCGGCTTGTGCCTCTGTTTCCTTTTTTTGTGATCAATCTGGTGATGGCTCTGACCCCGATTCGCACATGGACCTTTTACTGGGTCAGCCAGGTGGGCATGCTGGCCGGGACGCTTGTCTATGTCAACGCGGGCACCCGTCTTGCCGAAATCGAGAGTATCGGCGGTATTCTGTCGCCCGGCCTGATCGGTGCTTTTCTTCTTCTGGGGCTGTTTCCCTGGATCGCCCGCGCTATCGTGAACCGGATCACCCGCTATCGCCTTTATCGAAAATACCGGAAACCGCGGAAATTTGACAATAATCTGATTGTGATTGGCGGCGGGGCGGCGGGGCTGGTCAGTGCCTATATCGCCGCCATGGTCAAGGCACGGGTGACTCTGATAGAGGGAAACCGGATGGGCGGCGACTGCCTGAATACGGGATGTGTGCCCAGCAAGGCGTTGATCGGTTCCGCCCGTGTCAGCCGCATGCTGGCCGATGCCGGGGAATACGGTCTGAAGAATGTTTCAGGCGAAGTTGATTTTCCGGCGGTGATGAAGCGTGTGCAGGATGTGATCGGCAAAATCGAACCCCATGACAGTGTGGAGCGCTATACGGAGCTCGGGGTTAATTGCATTTCCGGGCAGGCGCGGATTATCAGCCCCTGGGAAGTGGAGGTCGGGGGAAAAAAGCTCACTGCCTGCAATATTATCATTGCGACAGGTGCGAAACCCTTTGTACCAGTCATTCCGGGTATTGAGGACAGCGGTTACCTGACAACCGATACGGTCTGGTCTCTGACGAAAGCGCCGAAGCGGCTTCTGGTGCTGGGCGCGGGGCCGGTCGGCTGCGAACTGGCCCAGGCCTTCCGCAGGCTGGGCAGCGAGGTGACGCTTGTTGAGGGCGCTTCCCGGATATTGCCACGGGAGGATGAAGCTGCGGCGGGGCTTGTGGCAGATGTTTTTACGGCGGAAGGGATTGAGGTCAGGACAGGCTCTGAAGTGACCGCGTTCCGGGCTGGCGCGCAGGGGAAGAGCGCCGATCTGGAGACAGCGGGTGTGAGGGAAGAACTTTCCTTTGACGCTCTTCTGGTGGCCACAGGACGCCGGGTATGCCTGGACGGCCTTGATGCAGCCGACCTGGGACTGGCGCTCACGCCACAGGGCACCCTGGAGGTGGATAAATATCTGCGGACAAAATATCCCAACATATTTGCCTGCGGGGATATAGTCGGTCCCTGGCAATTCACCCATATGGCGGCTCATCAGGCCTGGTATGCGGCGGTCAATGCGCTGTTTGGCGGTTTCCGAAAGTTTGCAGTCGATTATGCTGTGGTGCCCCGGGCCGTTTTCACCGATCCGGAGGTGGCTACTGTCGGCCTTACGGAAGAAGAGGCGAAATCCCGGAACCTGAACTATGAAGTCACCCGGTACGAGCTTGAGGGTCTGGACCGGGCCATTGCGGAATCCCGGGCCCGGGGGTTTGTCAAGGTCCTCACCCCGCCCGGCAAGGACCGTATACTGGGGGTCACCATCGTTGGGGCAGGCGCGGCGGAAATGATCGGTGAATTTATCCTCGCCATGAAGCATGGACTCGGGCTCAACAAGATTCTCGGGACAATTCATCTCTATCCCACGCTGAACGAGGCCAATAAATATGTGGCCGGGGAGTGGAAGAAAAAACACAAGCCTGAAGGGCTCCTGAAGTGGGTCGAAAAATACCACAACTGGCGAAGAGGCTAAATTTTCCGCAGGATATTGAAAACAATATAGAAATCTTAAATTTTGAACCTGTAAAATCTGCCTGTATTTTAAATAAAACCCTATGTAGTTGTTCATGTGCCGTTAAACCGGGAATGGTTATTGTGGCCGGAATCGCGGCGCAAGCCCCTGAGCGCTTATTGTCCTTTGGAGAGGAAACTACGGCACATGACTCGACTGAAAACAGCTTCACTGCTTGCAGGTATTTTTTTGACGGCGGCGGGTATGACTGCCCCCCTTCATGCGGTGGCTTCTGACACCCGCCAGGTGGATGATGCTGTGCTTGCCGCACGGGAAGCCCGTGAAGCGGCGAACCAGGCGCTTGAAGAATATCGCGCGCAAAGCAATGCATCTCCCGAGGAAGCAGAAATAGCCAAGAAAGCTGCCCGAAAGGCTCTTGAAGCGGCCCGCAAGGCGTCCCGGGAAGCCGCCGACAGGCTCAGGGAATATGCCCTTGACGGAATTTCCTGACGAGAATGGCGTTATCTGAATAATCGTTCAAAAAACGTCCGCCCTGAAACCAAACTGTCATCTTGTCCGCTATTATGAGTGGAGTTCGCTGACTTTGTTGCGGGATGAGGTATGGACGTTGTCTGCCATAGAGATCTGAAAAAGACCTGGCCGGTATTTCTGGCCAGTTTGTTGCTGTTTGTCGGCAGCGGTCTTCTGGAAACGGTAGTGAGTTACAGAACTTCCGTGA
Source organism: Emcibacter sp. (assembly GCF_048269205.1). GTDB lineage: Bacteria > Pseudomonadota > Alphaproteobacteria > Sphingomonadales > Emcibacteraceae > Emcibacter. Next base: position 734,239 of record NZ_JBLXJC010000001.1, read on the forward strand.
CCGGTTACGACAGCAGGACGGCCGGGATTGTCATGACGTCATTCTATGTCGGTTTTCTATTCGGGACTTTTCTGGCGCCCCGCCTCATCTCCCAGTTGCGTCACGATTGGACTTTCCGGTTTTATGCCGTGGCTGTCATGTTGACGGCATGGCTGCTTGGCCAAAGTGCATCCCCTGTGGAATGGAGCATTCTGCAGGTTCTGAACGGGCTTTCAATGGGCGGCATTTATGTGGTCATTGAAAGCTGGCTGAATTTGCAGTCCCGCCGCAGGAGCCGCGGGTTTTTATTCGCCCTGTATATGATGTGCTGGTACGCGGGCCTTGCCATGGGGCAGGTGTCCCTGTCCGTCGGTCTGGAAGACCTGGCCGGTTATTTCAGAATTGTCTGTGTCGCTGTCGGTCTGTCCCTGGTTTCCCTGTCTCATCCTCTGGTGCGGCCGCCGAAGGGGGTAATCCTTCGGCCTTTCAGATTGTCGGATCTTGCGGAAATCAGGACCACCAGCCTGTCCGGATCATTTCTGATCGGGGTATCCATCGGCTGTATCTGCGGCATGGCGCCGGTTTTTGCCCATACGGCTGGATTTTCCATCCAGCAGGTAGCCTATTTTTGCGTGGCCTTTATTTTTGGGGCGGCTGTGTTTCAGTTTCCCTTGTCCTGGCTCGGTGACCGGGTAGAAAGAACCCGTCTGAAACTCTTCCTGGCACTTTCCTGTGCCATGATATGTCTGGGCGGCTACTGGCTGCCGGATGGCAGTTTTCTGCCACTGCTGGCCGGTGCTTTCCTGATTGGTGGCTTCAGCTTCCCTGTCTATTCACTCAGTGTCACCGATGCTTATGACAATCTGAAAACGACGGGCGCAGCTTTGTCGGCCAGTGCGGCCCTGTTGCTTGTCAACGGCCTGGGGTCGGCTGTGGGGCCCTTCTGGTGCGGTCTTTTGATGGAACATGGAAACAACGGCTTTTTTCTTCTTCTGTTGCTTGCCCATTTGATACTTGCCATTCATCTGGCCTCTCAGATAGTCTTTTCAAAACGGAACGCCATCTTCAGGGCGGCCAGAAACTGACGGGACCAAAATGCCAAAAGTGGGAATGCAGCCCATTCGCCGGGCCCAGCTGATCAAAGCAACCATCAAAACCATCAATAAATATGGTTATGCGGATACCACTGTCAGCCGCATCGCCAAGACTGCCGGCCTGTCGGTCGGAATCATCTCCCATTACTTTGGGGGCAAGGACGGTCTTCTGGAAGCCACCATGCAGCATCTTTTGTTTTCCCTGCATCGGGAACTGGCGGATAACCTGCGGGAAGCCAGTTCCCCGGAAGAACGGCTGGAAGCCATGATTGAAACCATTCTCGGTCCCGACCAGAGCCAGTCGGAGGTGGTGACCGCCTGGCTGGCCTTCTGGGCCCAGGTGCCATTTTCGGGTTCTCTGCAAAGGATACAGAATATTTATTCCCGCCGGATGCTGTCCAATACCCGCCATGTTCTCAAACAACTTGGGGTTCACAAAAGAGTGGATATTCTGGCGGAACTGATTGCTGCCTTCATCGACGGCTACTGGCTCAGGTCGGTTTTGTCCCATCAGGCGACTGATCCGACCGAGGCCCGCAACATGGTTCATCATATGATCCATTCACATCTCTAGGGCGAAGAAGCCAGCTAAATCCTGATCAAAAATTGCTGCGGTGCGGCAAATTTGTCACAGCCGAATATAGAAAGCCGCAGCAACTTCATTTTTCATCTTCCCGTCAATGAAGCGTCACAAAAGAGTCATTGCCCGGGACTAATTTTCCTCCTGCGTTTTAAGCTGAACGCTTATTCAATAAAAAACATTCATTGTTCGTTCGAGAGGAAAAGTCATGACAAGAATGCTTTCAAGAAAATCCATGTTGCTGGGTGTGAGCGCCGTTGCGCTTTTGGCCGTGGCAACGGCTCAGGCAGAGGAAGAAGTCTACGAAGACGATGCCGCAGAATATGAAGAAATTATGGTCACCGGCAAGAAAGCAACCTTCGCCAACAACGCCACTGACAAAGTTATGCTGGACCAGAAAGCTCCTGCTTCCAGCGTTCTTGCTGTGATTGACAGCCTGCCGGGCGTACTGGTGAGCGAAGGCGGTATCTTCGGGTCAGATGACTGGTCAACCACAGTCACCATGCGCGGTTTCTCCGTTGGTCTTGACCAGCAGCAGATCGGGACCACCGTTGACGGCCTGCCGAACGGTAACTCCAACTACGGCGGCGGTTCCAAAGCCAACCGTTACCTGGATGCCGAAAATATGGAACGCGCAGAAGTCTCCCAGGGAACTGCAGATGTAGGCTCTCCCTCCCATGAGGCCCTCGGCGGCACCATGAACTTCATTTCCCGCACTCCGCTGGAAGATGAACAGTTCCGTGTTGGTCTTTCTTACGGCGACAACAACGCGCAGCGTATGTTTGTTAGCTACGACACTGGCGAAATTTTCACGAACACGACGGCTTATGTCAGCTATTCCCACACTGACAACGAAGCGTGGATCGGCAATGCCGGCGGCACTTACCGCGATCATGTTGAAGCCAAGTTCGTCACCGAGCTTGAGGACTGGACCCTGACTGGCCGTATCTCCTATGATGATGCCAACGAAGACAACTATCAGCGTATCAGCCTGGATTCTTTCTATGAAAATCCTGACTGGGACCGTCTGACTGATCAGCTGACCGGCATTCCGGCAATTGACCAGAATTTCCGCCCGTCCTGGTCTACTCTGCGGAAAAACTTCTTTTCTTACCTTAAGGCCGCCTATGAAGGCGAAAACTTCTCAGCCCATATTACGCCTTATTTCCATCAGCAGAACGGTCGTGGTGACTGGGCGCCGCCATATATGGTTCTTCTGGACGGCACTGGTGAACTTCAGCCGAGTGGTACCACCTTCGGCGGCAGCTACACCGAGGCTGTTAACGAAATAGACGGTGCACCGGCCATGTCCTACCGTCACACCCACTATGCCAAACGTCGCCTCGGTTTCACCACCGAAGTACAGGCCCAGTTGATTGAAGACAATGAACTGCGTGTCGGCGGCTGGCTGGAAAGCACAAAGCGTGACGAATGGCGCGACTGGCATAAGATCATCAACCCGCTTGCCTCCCACGCCTTTGTGGAAACCGCTTACTGGCGTCAGTATGACCTCACCTTCAACACCGACACCATCTTGCTGTATGCCGAGGACACTCATAAGATCGGTGATCTGACCTTGAGTGCCGGTCTGAAGAAATTCTTCGTCGATATCGAGCGTAAGGATGACTTCGGCAATGAAGCAGATTTCAGCAAAAGCAGCAACTCAGACGTTCTTTTCTCGGTTGGCGCCGTATACAACATCACCGAGGAACTTGAGGTCTTCGGTGGCTTTGCCCAGAACTATGCCGCCATCAAGGACGGTGTGATCGAAGATCTTTCCGATCTGGCCGGATCAGGCAATGCCGGTATCCAGGCGTCAATCGACAGCGTTGAGCCGGAATCCGCCGACAACATTGATCTCGGTGTTCGGTATTCCAACGACTGGATCCGTTTCAGCCTGACCGGTTACAGCATCAAGTTCGATAACCGTATTGAGGCCATCTGTTCCAACAACGTTAGCGGTATCGATTATCTCGGTGATGATGAGTGCACCTATGCCAACGTTGGCGGTGTGAAATCCAAAGGGATCGAGGCTTTTGTTGACATCAGACTCAATGACAACTGGAAACTCTATTCTGCTCTGACCCTTAACGATTCAAAATATGAAGGTACGGATGTGAAGGTAGCCCTGGCGCCGGAATTCCAGCTTGTCGGTACTTTGAGTTATGATAAAGAGGGCTTCAATGGCGGTATTTCCGCAAAGCATGTGGGCAAGCGCTGGGGTAACTTTACCTCCAACGATGCCGGCACGCCGACGGCTAATCTGGATCGTCTGCCTTCCTTTACCATGGTTGACATGTGGGTAGGATATACTCTCGAAGGCGCCATGGGACTGGAGGCCATCGACTTCCGCCTCAACGTCAGCAACCTGCTGAACGAAGACTATCTCGGTGGTGGTACACCGGGTGGTTACTTCCTGGGTACGGCACGCCAGACACTGGCGACCATGACCATGAAATTCTAATCACAGAACTGAACTGGGGGAAGCTTCCGGGCTTCCCCTTTTTTTCATTCAAGGGGAAGATATCATGAGTAATATCACCAAAAATAATATGACAAGGCGTGAATTCCATCTCGGTGCAGCGGCTACTGTGGCAGGCGCCACGGCTCTCACCACCGGGCTGATGACAGGAGGAACTGCACTTGCAGAGGAGGCCGGGAAGCCCCTGCAGCGCATCTTGTTCGGTTCCTGCTGTCATCAGAACAAACCCCAGCCGATCTGGGACCCGATCCTGAAACTGGAGCCGGAGCTGTTCATTTTCCTTGGCGATAATATTTACGGCGATAGCCGCGACATGGGCGTGCTCAAGGCCAAATATGACAAGCAGAGAAAGAACTTTGCCCCGCTGCTGAAAAAGACCCCGGCAGTGGCCATCTGGGACGATCATGATTTTGGCGAAAATGACGCCGGAAAAGAATATCCTTTCAGGGATCAGTCAAAGGACCTGTTCTTCGACTTCTGGGATGAGCCCAAGGACAGCCCGCGCCGCCGTGACGGTGACGGCATTTACGGCTCCTGGCTGTACGGCCCTGAGGAGCAGCGTGTCCAGGTGATCCTGCCCGACCTGCGTTATATGCGCGATAGCCTGCGCACCGTGACAAGCCGGGAGGCGTACCGCGAGCGGGATCTGGTCGGTTTCGGCCCCTACCTGCCGGTGAAAGAAGAAAAAACCATGCTTGGCGAGGCGCAATGGCAATGGCTTGAGGAACAGCTCAAGGTACCTGCCAAGCTGCGCATCATCGGCTCCAGCCTGCAGTTTCTCTCCAGTCAGCCCGGCTGGGAATGCTGGAGCAACTTTCCCCATGAGCGCAAGCGGCTTATCGATCTGATTGAAAAGCATAAGGCAGAGGGCGTGATCTTTATCAGTGGTGACACCCACTGGGCGGAATTGAGCTGCCAGACCGAGGGTGCGCCTTACCCGCTCTGGGACCTGACCTCCAGTGGCCTGACCGAGACCTGGCCCAATGTCAGCCCCAATGTCTACCGCTGGAACGATAAAAGCTTCGCCGGGCAGAATTTCGGCGGCATTTATATCGACTGGGAACAGGATGATCCCATGGTGGTCATGGAAGTGCGCGACAACAAAGGCACCCGGGTCCTGCAGCACAGTATTCTGCTCTCGAGCCTTTCTTTCAAATAATCATCCCAAAAAAAGAGGCCCGGCAAACGACCGGGCCTTATTCTTCAGTTGGGGTAGATAATCTACTTGAACATGCTGTCGATCGGCTTTCCGGCCTCAAGTTCCGGGTGGCTGTCCACGTAGGTGAGACCCAGGAACTTTGCTGCCGTGGCCGCAATCTGGTTCTGATACACTTCCTCTGTATTCTGCACTTCTCCACCAGCCGGGGTGTCCGGGCCGATCACGGCCATCCAGATGGCGGTGTCACCGGGGAAGTCGCTCAGTTTCTTCTCGCCATTCTCGTCGGTATATTCAAACCGGCCGTGGTGCTTCCAGGCTTCCAGGGCCTCACCCCGACCATGGTCGGTGGTGATGATCAGCGTGGTCTTGTCCTTATAGCGCGGATCGGACTGCACCCAGTTCCAGAGTTCCCCGATGAAGCCATCGGCGCGGCGGGCGGCCAGGATATACTGGTCGTAAAAGCCCTCATGGGCAAAATCGTCGGTCTCCCCGAGGGAGATATAAAGCATTTTCGGCTTGCGCTCCTTCAGATACTCAAAGGCGAAACCGAAGGTGAAGGCGTCAAACCGCACCGTATCCCAGGGGCTCGGCACTTCTTTCTGCAGCTCATTGAGGAACGCGACCTGTTTGTTGTCCTTCAGGCCGTTCATTTGCTCAAAACCTGCATTAACCGGCACACCGCTGCGTTTCTCATTCAGGATATAGGGGAATACATCCCAGGAGCCGAAGGCGGCGGTCAGTCCCTTGAACCCGTCCTTGCCGTTGACCCACTCCAGCACGTTGACGTTGGGGTTCTCTACCTTGTCATTGCTGTCGATACGCGGATCGGCAAGGCCGGTCAGGATCTCGTTATAACCGGGATAGGAGAAGTGATAGGGGTTGGTGAGGCTGGCGGCGCTGCCCTTGTCCCGGTTGCCATAGAGCTGGCCCTGTTTGGCGATCACCGACCAGAAAAAGGGAAAGACGGCGGCGCGGTTTTTATTCGCGTTGCCCAGATCAAAGGTCTTTTTGAAGTCCCCGTGGGTCTTGTGATAGGCGTTATAGTCCTTCTGGTCGAAGAACTTTTTATCCACACCGCGGAAGACCTCTTCCCAGCGCACGCCGTCAAGGGTGATCAGGATCACATTTTCCGTTTTCAGCTCATTAGGCTCGGCCGCCCGGGCGGGCAGAGCGGCAACGGATATTGAAAAAACAACAATAATCAGTTTAAAAAATTTCATCATACACTTCCTGGAAATTAACACAGGCCGATGTTTATCATTGCACTGTGATGCTTCTGTGAAGCTTTGGTGTAGATGAGGTTTTTTATTTATTTCCGTGACCCCGGCGAAGTATGCTACAACTCGGAAAACAACAGATATTTCAGGGGATACCATGTCATCACACGCTTCCAAGAAAGTCATTTACGCGGCGCTGGTCGGTAACTTCCTGATCGCCGTCACTAAATTCGGCGCGGCCATATTCACAGGCTCTTCAGCCATGTTTTCCGAAGGCATCCACAGTGTGGTCGACACCGGTAACCAGGGGCTTTTGCTGTTTGGCATGCGGCAGGCGAAAAAGCCGGCCGACAAAATGCATCCCTTCGGCTATGGCATGGAACTTTATTTCTGGACCTTTGTGGTCGCGATCCTGATTTTTGCCGTCGGCGCCGGGATTTCCATTTATGAAGGCATCCAGAAAACCCTGGAGCCCCATCCGGTGGACAATATCCATATAAACTATATCGTGCTCGGCGCGGCCATCATTTTCGAGGGCTTTGCTTTTTCCGTCGCCTATAAGGAATTCAACGCCGCCCGCACCAAGGATAATTTTTTCGAGGAAATCCAGGCCAGCAAGGATCCGACCATCTTCACCGTCCTGTTCGAGGATACGGCCGCCATGCTCGGTCTGCTGGTGGCCCTGGTCGGTATTTTCTGCGCCGATTATTTCCAGATTCCGGAACTCGACGGCATCGCCTCCATTGTCATCGGTGTGATTTTGGCTCTGACCGCCATGCTGCTGGCCTATGAAGCCAAGGGGCTTCTGATTGGCGAAGCCGCCAGTCCGGACCTGGTGGAGCGGGTCGAACAGATTGCGGGCGATCATCCCGCCATCGACGGCATCAACGAAACCCTGACCATGCATCTGGGTCCGAGGGATATCCTCCTGAACCTCAGCCTCGACTTCCGCAATGACTTGCCGGCGGGGGATCTCGAAAATGTTGTCAGCTATCTGGAAAGCACCATCAAGGCCGAATTCCCCGAGATCAAACGCATTTTCATTGAGGCCCAGGGGGGAACGGAACCTTCTGGATCAGCCAACTGATTGGATCGATGCGGGCGGTGCTGGACGGCGTCATTTTCTGTTCTATCTTGTGGAAGAAGCTTTCGAATTTCAGGCCGGGGATTGGTCCTTTAAGATCGAAAATCAGCATAGGGCAGAACTACCATAATCGGTAGTTTGTCGAAAAGGCTGGCCGTTTGTTGGACTCCCCTTTAAAATAGCTAACAGGTTAAACGTTTTTATGCCAAACTGTCGTCAGGCTCATGTGGAGGGTGGGGAGCCAAAGAAGTTCGGGTCCGGAGATACCATGACCAACCACACCAAAATCAAAATCCTGCTGCCATTATTCCTGTTCATCTTTGCCCTGATATTTTCGCTGATCCTGGCTTTTGTCTGGGGCGAGGGGGACGGCCTTCGCACCTGGCTTGACCTGCTGCCCGGCACGCTGATCAAGGCAGGGGTGGTGATGCTGATCGTCGAGGGGGCGCTGTTTTTCCTGCTGAAGGGGGAAGAGAAGCCTGCTGAACCAACAAGCTCCCCGGCAGAGAGCGGCAACGAGTCCGAAACAGCGCAAAACAGGTAGTTATCCCCTGCAAATAAGTAGTCCTTATGCGGGATTATTAATTCTGTACTACCATCATGAGTAGTCTTCAAAAAATGTCTGGCAATCCGGCAAGCTGCTGTCTAATACTTCTCTAGAGCTGGCAGATTCCCTGTGAGTCCGGGACGAAACTGTTCCGGTAAGACCGCAGGGCGGGTGCGCCTCATTTACATTGAGAAATAAAATTGTCCGATGTGAAAATCGCCTGACGTAGGAGGTGATTTCGAGCGGTAATTTGGCAGGCTATTTTTGAATATGATTATTTTTTAAAAGCTATTGTGCAAAGGGATTGCTATGAAAAAATTTATTTTGACGGGTTTGACAAGCTTCCTGCTGTCCGCCACCGGGGCGTCCGCCCTGCCGCTGGAACTGACCTATGAAGTGACCGATCTTCACAATGGTACCTATCAGTATGACTTCGAACTGGAACTGACCAACAGCGACAACAGCTGGGTATACGGTATGGGCTGGGGCTGGATTACCTTCGGGAATTATATGCCGGCAAATCCTGAGGTGCTGACAGACTGGACCGGACTTTATCTGGATGCGCCTTTTAAAGGTTTCGGCAGAATCACCGGCGGGTACAAGGCCATTGATATTGAAAACACATTGAGTACCTGGGTGCCGGCTTCTGTCGGGGATGTTTTGAGCTGGTCCGGCACGTCAACTTCGCGCGTCGATGACGGCGATATTCGCTGGTCGACAATTTTTGCCACTGGTGGTGCATGGGGTGCGAACTGGGCGGTCGCCCGAGAGATCAGCGTGGAACAGGTATCTGAACCGGCGATGCTGGCCCTCTTGGGCCTTGGCCTTGCGGGAATGGGCCTGGCGCGCCGCCGTCGCTGCTGACCAGTTCCGAAAAATATAAGAAATTCAGGAGGGCCCCGCGCCCTCCTTTTTTATGGCCTTTATTTATATACAGCACCAAAGGCCCTTAACAAGTTAATCATTTTCCGCTAGACTTCCTGCTGTACCCCAATACAACAAGGACCCTTATGGACGAATTCAACCGCAGCCTGCCCATGCGCCTGCTCAGGGCGCGAGAGGTCTATCTGAAGCTGTTCCGGCCGATCTTTGCCGAGTATGGCATTACCGAGCAGCAGTGGCGGGTCTTGCGCGCACTCCGCGACGAAGGCGAGCAGTCGGGCCAGACCCTGAGCCGCATCTGCATCATTTCCGGGCCGAGCCTGAGCCGCATCATTAGTCTCTTGAATAAGAAGAACTATATCAGCCGCCGCATCCAGCCCGATGATCAGCGCTATATGCTGATCAAGCTTTCCGATGAGGGCCGGGCGCTCTGTGACAAGATCGCGCCGCAGATCGACGAAAAATACAGGGAATTGGGTGAAGTGATCAGTGAGGAAGAATCCGAGACCCTGCACGATATCCTCGACAGGATTATTGAGAGGGATCAGTAGGCCTAAACTATCTCATCCTCAATACCGTTGCGGAGCACACCAATGCCGTCCACTTCCACCTCGACATTATCACCGGGTTTGAGCCAGACCGGCGGATCAAAGCGCGCCCCGGCGCCGGTGGGGGTGCCGGTGGCGATAATGTCGCCTGGCATAAGCTCGGTAAAGGTGGAGATGTAATTCACCAGATATGCGATGGGATACATCATGCTGGCGGTGGTGTCGTCCTGCCGCACATCGCCGTTGACCCGGGTTTGCACCCGGATGTCGGTATAATCCTTCACCTCATCGGCGCTCACCATCCAGGGGCCCAAAGCGCCCGTGCGTTCGAAATTCTTGCCCTGGGTGACATTGAACTTGGCATGCCTGATCCAGTCGCGGATGCTGCCTTCATTCATGATGGTCAGGCCGGCGATATGGCTGTAGGCTTCGCTTTCCGGAATGCGGCGCCCGGCTTTGCCGATGACCAGCACGATCTCGCCTTCATAGTCCAGCTGCTCGCTTTCCGGCGGCCGGACCAGGTTTTCACCCTGCGCCACCAGCGAACCGGGGGTGCGCATGAAGATGCTGGGATATTTTTTGACCTCGCTGCCGTCTTTATATTCCGCGTTGCGGTTGGCGTAATTGACGCCGACGCAGATGATCTTGCCCGGCTTAAGGACCGGTTTAAGCAGTTTGACGTCGTTCAGCTCCAGGTCCGGCTCCAGGGTTGCGGCAATGTCTTTGGCGGCATTGAGAAGCCCGTGTTCCAAAAGGTCGTCGACGGCCCACATGTCATCCCGCAGCTTCCCGCCGAGATTGATCACCCGCTCGCCTTTCACCGCCCCGAAGGACGTCCTGCCGTCTTTTTCAAAATTTATGAATTTCATGTCTCGTTCCTAGATCAGGCCCGCCCGTTCGAGAACGCCATCCAGCCGTTTCTCCAGCTCCTTTGTCGCCGGGACCATGGGCAGGCGATGTTCGTTTTCGGGGATCAGACCCATGCGCTTCATCATATATTTGATGGGGATCGGGTTGGTGTCGTAGAAGACTGCCTGGTTGACCTCCAGCAGCTTCTGATGCAGGGCCATGCCCGCCTGCATGTGATTGTCCCAGACCGCCTGCATCATATCGGCCAACACCCGGGGGTTGAGGTTGCCGACCGCATTCATCAGGCCGACGGCACCCACGGCCATCATCGGGAAGCTCAGCTCTTCCAGCCCGACAAAAAATTTCAGGTCCGGACTCACATGGCCCAGGCACTCGCTGACAAAGCCCAAGTCATTGACCGCATGTTTGAGGCCGACAAAATTGGGACAGTCTTCGGTCAGGGTCCGCACAGTATCCACAGTGACGCCGACGGCGGTGCGTCCCGGAATGTGATAAACCATCCAGGGCACGTCGTGAAAACAGGTCAGGGCCTGATAATATTTGATCAGGCCGCGCTGGGGCGGGCGGATGTAATAGGGGGTGACGATCAGCAGCGCATCTGCGCCTTCCTCAACCGCATGACGAGTGAGCGCCTCGCTTTCGGCCAGCGACTGGGAACCGGTCGCCACCACCACCGGCACCCGCCCGGCGGCGGTTTTGATAGCGAGGCTGGCGATTTTATTGCGTTCCGCAATGGTCAGGGTGGAAGGTTCCGACGTGGTGCCGTTGACCAGAATACCGTGGGAGCCGTTCTTGATCTGGAATTCCACCAGCCCCGCATATGCGTCATAATCCACTTCACCGCCCCGGAAAGGGGTGATCAGCGGCGGGATGGAGCCTTTCAGGCGGTCGAGCGCGGCAGTCATGCTTTGTCTCCTCGGGACTATGCGCTACACTATAGCCCTTGACAGAAGGGGATGCAGCAGTATATTGATGAACATGTTATCTATTAACTTGTTAATTAATTTTAAGCGAACTGTCAATCCATATTGACAGTACCGGATTTATTGGGAGCCAGCGGGAGGACATCTGTGCCGCATTTCATCGTTGAATATTCCGCCAATATCGAACAGGAACTGGGCCTGCCGGTCTTCCTGCCGAAAATCCGTGATATCGCCGTCAAGACCGGTGTTTTTCCACTGGGCGGGGTGCGGGTCAGGGCGGCGCGCCGGGATCATTATGTCATTGCCGACGGGGCGCCGGAAAATGCTTTCGTGCATGTAACGGCCCGGCTTCGGGAAGGGCGGCCCTTTGAGGTGCGCAAACAGGCTGGCAATGCTATCTTTGACATGATCTGCGATTACTTGCAGCCGATCTTTGACAGCCGGCCGCTGGGCATCAGTTTTGAAATGCAGGAAATCGACATGGACTTCAATTTCAAGAAGAATAACCTGCATCAGATCATGCGGGAAAAATATCCCGAAAAGAATTTGTAAGGATCTGCGAGGACAAAGACCATGGGACAGTTTGAAGACAATCTGGCAAAAACCGAAGAGTTATTGCAGCGGTTCAAGGACAAACCCGCCGGCCATTATATTGGCGGCAGCTGGACCGCGGGGCGCAGTGGCAAGACTTTCGATAATCTCACCCCCGTCGATAATTCCGTTATCGGCAAGGTGGCGCGCGGTGGCGCGGAAGATGTGGATGACGCCTGTCAGGCGGCCTGGTCCGCCTTTCCGGCCTGGCGCGATATGGCCCCGGTCCAGCGCAAGAAAATCCTCCATCATTTCGCAGACCTGATCGAGCGGGATGCGGAGGAAATTGCTCTGCTGGAAAGCATGGACACCGGTCAGCCGATCCGCTTTATGAGCAAGGCGGCCATTCGCGGGGCGGCCAATTTCCGTTTCTTTGCCGACCGTTGCCCGGAAGCCCGGGACGGCCAGTCCCTGCCCATGCAACACCATATCAACTATACCCTGCGGCAGGCCATCGGGCCGGTGGGGGTGATTACGCCCTGGAACACACCCTTCATGCTGTCCACCTGGAAGATCGCCCCGGCGCTGGCGGCGGGCTGTACAGTGGTGCACAAACCTGCGGAATGGAGCCCGCTCACCGCGGTGAAGCTCGCAAAACTTGCTGAAGAGGCAGGTATTCCCGCCGGGGTCTGGAATATGGTCCAGGGGCTCGGCGAGGAAGCCGGCAAGGCGCTGACCGAACATCCCCATATCAAGGCCCTGGCCTTTGTTGGCGAAAGCAGCACCGGCAGCATGATCATGGCCCAGGGTGCGCCGAGCCTGAAGCGGGTGCATTTTGAACTTGGCGGCAAGAACCCGGTGATCGTCTTTGATGACGCGGACCTCAGCCGGGCGCTGGATGCAGTGGTCTTCATGATCTATAGCCTTAACGGGCAGCGCTGCACCTCTTCCAGCCGTTTGCTGGTCCAGAAAGGCATCGAGAAAGAGTTTGTAGAACGGGTGGCGGAACGGGTTGCCAAAATCAAAGTTGGCCATCCGCTGGATCCGGCCACCGAAGTGGGGCCGCTGGTGCATAAGCAACATTTCGAAAAAGTGATGAGCTATATGGAAATCGCCGAAAAGGACGGTGCCGAAATCCGCGAGGGCGGCAAGGCGGTGGCGGATCTCGCACCCGGCAATTATGTCAGGCCGACCCTGTTCTCTGGCGCCCGAAACGACATGCGTATCGCCCAGGAGGAAATTTTCGGTCCTGTGTTGGCCGCCATTGCTTTTGATGACGAGGCGGAGGCACTCAGGCTCGCCAATGATGTGATTTACGGCCTTTCGGGTTATATCTGGACCTCTGATGTGGGCCGGGCGCACCGCATGGCGCAGGGCGTGGATGCGGGCATGATCTGGGTGAACAGCGAGAACAACCGCCATCTGCCGTCGCCCTTCGGCGGCACCAAGGCCAGCGGCATAGGCCGGGACGGTGGCGACTACAGCTTTGAATTTTATATGGAAACCAAAAATATCTGTATTGCCCTCGGGGATCATCCGATTCCCAGACTGGGTGTGTGAGGAAAAGGAGTATTCTGATGGGTGATGTCGCACTGGCCGCCAAGATAACGCATGTGCCGACCATCTGGATGTCGGAGATGATCGAGGGGTTCGAAGGCATCCGCCAGTTTGCTATCGACGGGCTCCGGGAAATCGGCCGCCGGGCGGAAGAGCGCGGTGTCGATACCTTCATTCTGTGCGATACCCATTGGCTGGTGAACCAGGGTTTCCATGTTAATGGCCGGGACGGCTGGTCTGGCACCTTCACCAGCCACGAACTGCCGCATATGCTGAATGGGCTCGAATATGACTATGGGGGCGATCCGGAGCTGGGTGATCTGATTGCGGAGGAGGGCAATGCCGCCGGACTCAAGAGCCGCTGTCACAAGATGGAAGGCATGAACCTGGAATATGGCACCCTGGTCCCCATGCGCCATGCCAATCATTTCGGGGCCCGGGTGTTGCCTATTGCCGCCAACCAGTTCTCCAGTGTGGAGGAAAACCGTATCTTTGGTGCGGCTCTGCGCCGGGCGGTGGAAAAAAGCGGCAGGCGCGTGGCCTTTCTGGCGTCGGGCTCTCTGTCACATGAATTCGCGCCCAATCATATCTCCCAGGAAAAGCTCAATGATATTACCGACGAGTTCCATCGTCAGGTGGATATTCGCGTGATGCAGCTCTGGACCGAGGGCCAGATTGAATCTTTCCTGAAAATGCTGCCTTCTTACGTCAAATATTGTCAGGGCGAGGGGGCCATGGCCGATACCGCCATGCTGTTCGGCCTGCTCGGCTGGAACAAATATCAGGGCAAGGGGGAGGTGATCTGCGAGTATTTTGCCTCCAGCGGCACCGGGCAGGCTATCGTGGAATTTCCGCTCTGAATTTTTGCCGGGGGAAGCCCTCCGGAAAATGCATGACGGGAATGCATGATTTTTTCTCCTGTTCGATATTTCTTTGGGTTATAGTCAGGCAAAATTGCTCAGGGATCGCGAAAAATCAGCTGGTCTGACAGCTTGATCACGGGTGCCTGATAACGCTATGCCGCTTCAGAATATCGAATAGAGGAACGTTTAATGTCCCTGTTTTTCCGTCTTTTTTTCACTTTTTCCGCTGTTTTTATGCTGTTGACCAACGCCGGTGCGCTGGCCCAGAGCCAGGGTGGTGCGATGAAACCGACCGTGGTCGTTGTCCGTGTCGAGGAAAAGGAAGTGGGGCGGCAGCTTCAACGGGTTGGCCGGGTTCAGGCCGTGGAAAAAATTGAACTCAAAACCCGTGTGGAGGGCTTCCTTGAGAAACGACTGTTCGAGGAAGGCGGCAGGGTCAAAAAAGGCGAGCTTCTCTACCTGATTGAGCGGGCGCCTTACCGGATCACAGTCGACAAGAGACGGGCGGAACTGACCGGTGCCGAAGCCTTCTATATCAATGCCAGTGCGGCCCTGAAACGGGCTCGGGAGTTGAGGAAAAAGGGCGTGGCCTCCCAGGCAACGCTTGATAATGCGATCAATGAGGAAGTCAATGCCAAGGTTGCCCTGATGCAGGCCCGGGCCAATATGGAAGAGGCGGAACTTGATCTCAGCTATACCCAGATCCGCAGCCCCATCGACGGTCAGATCAGCATCTCAAATTTCAGTGTCGGCAACCTGGTCAAGCCGGATTCCGGTACTCTTGCGACTGTCTCGAGTGTGGACCCGATCTATGTCTCCCTGTCCATATCGGAAAAGAATCTTCTGGATGTCCGGCGTCACGGGCTGCGCGAGGGACAAAGACCCTTTGTCGCCCGTCTGCAGCTTTCCGACGGGTCCATCTACGACCAGATCGGGGAATTTGACTATCTGGGCACAGAAGTCAGCCAGACGACGGATACCATTACCGTGAGGGCGTCGTTCCCCAATCCGGAGGGCCTGTTGCTACCCGGGCAGTTTGTTCATGTCCTGATCGAGGAGCGGGAGAAGAAAAAACGGATGCTGATCCCGCAGGCGACTGTCCAGCAGGACCGTCAGGGTTATTTTGTCCTTGTGATTACCGACGATAACCAGGTTCAGCAGAGAAGGATCCAGGTGGCCGGGGCGCAAGCCACCAGCTGGATTGTATCCAGCGGTCTGGCCGCCGGTGAACGTATCATTCTCGAGGGACTGCAGAAGGTCCGCTCCGGCATGGAAGTTAACGTGGTGGAGCAATAACATGTTTTCTGTCTTTTTTGTCAGGCGTCCCAAATTTGCCCTGGTGATTTCCATCGTCATGGTGCTGGCTGGCCTGCTGGCGCTCAGCGGGCTGCCGGTGGCCCAGTTTCCGGAAATCACGCCGCCTTCTGTCGTGGTCACGGCCAGCTATCCCGGCGCCGGCGCCGAAGTGGTGGAACAGACAGTTGCCTCCGTAATTGAGGCTGAAGTCAATGGCGTGGAAGGCATGACCTACATGGATTCCCGCAGCACCAATGACGGCGGATATTCCCTGACCATTCATTTCAAGGTGGGAACCGACCCGGAAATTGCTGCGGTAAATGTGCAGAACAGGGTGGCCATTGCGGAAAATAAACTGCCCCTCGACGTGACAAGAATGGGGATAGTGACCCGGTCGCAGTCCAGCAATATGCTGATGATTATCAATCTGGTCTCACCTGAGCAGAGTCACAGCCAGCTCTACCTGAGCAATTACGCCTCAATTTATCTTCAGGATGTATTGGGGCGAATTGACGGTGTCGGGTCAGTTTCACAGCTCGGGGCCAAAAACTATGGCATGCGCGTGTGGGTCAACCCGGATAAACTGACCTCCCTGGGCCTCACAAGTCAGGAGGTGGCGAATGCCATCGCTGCGCAAAATATCCAGGCGTCGGTGGGCAAGATCGGTGCACCGCCAAATTCCCGGGAAGTCCAGTTTCAATATGCGCTGAGCGCCAAGGGACGTCTTGTCACGGTGGAGGAGTTTGAGGATATTGTAATCCTTGCCCGGGAGGATGGCTCTCTGGTACGTCTCGCGGATGTAGCGCGGGTGGAACTTGGTTCAAGCTCCTATTCAGGAAGCGCCAAAATGAACGGTATACCGTCGGCGGCAATGGCCATCTATCAATCACCAGGCGCCAATGCCCTGGCAGTTGCAGACAATATAAAGGCGGAACTGGAAAATCTGGCGGCCAATTTTCCGGCGGATATGGAATATAACATCCTGTATGATACCACGAATTACGTGGAAGCCTCCATGGCAGAGGTCATCCAGTCATTGTTTATTACGTTTATTCTGGTTGTTGGGGTGACCTGGCTGTTTCTTGGCAATTGGCGGGCGGCCCTTATTCCGGCCTGCGCCATTCCTGTTTCCCTGATCGGGTCATTTGTGGTGGTTGCCGCCCTTGGCTTTACCATCAACACCATTACCCTGTTTGCCCTGATCCTGGCGATCGGCATTGTGGTGGACGATTCCATTGTGGTGGTGGAGAATGTGATCCGCAACATGTCGGAAACAGGACTGGAAGCGGCGCCAGCCACCGAAAGATCCATGGGGGAGGTTTTCGGCCCGGTTATTGCCACCACCCTTGTATTGTTTGCGGTGTTCATCCCGGTCGCCTTCATGCCGGGCATTACCGGGGAACTCTATAAACAGTTTGCGGTAACGATTTGTGTTGCTGTGGGCTTTTCCTCCATCAACGCCCTGACCCTCTCACCGGCCCTGTGTGCCCTGTTGCTGGGCAGTGAAATCAAGACGCCGACCGGTCTATTCCATTATTTCGATCGTCTTGTTGTGGTGCTCAGGAATTTCTACGTAAAGTATGTGACGCTTTCCGCGGGCAGGACGATGCTGATGTTATGCGGTCTCCTGGTTATAGGTGGTCTGACACTGCTGTTGTTCCGTACAGTTCCTTCCGGGTTCCTTCCCATGGAGGATGGCGGAAACTTGCTGGTCAACATTCAGCTGCCGGACGGGGCGTCTCTGAACCGGACGGACGAAGTGGTTGAGCAGGCCCGGAAAATGATTTCCGATGTACCGGGTGTGACCAACGTGATTTCAGTTTCGGGCTTCAGCCTTCTGGCCGGAGAGGCGGCCAACGGCGGGGTCATGTTTGTTATTCTGGAGCCCTGGGAGGACCGCACTTCCATGGAGAAACAATGGTATATGATACTTCGCCAGATCAACGGACGGGTCTCGACAATTGCTGCTGCGGATATATTTGCCTTTCCCATGCCGCCAATCTCGGGTCTCGGTGTTTCCGGTGGCCTGGAAGCCCAGGTTCAGGACTTCGAGGGAAGAACATCACAGGAACTGGCGGCGGCGATCCGCAGCCTGATCTTTTCGGCCAATCAGGACGGGTCTTTTGCCCAGGTCAGGAGTACTTTCAGTGCGAACCTGCCGCAGTATGAACTTAACATTGACCGCGAGAAAGTGCGTACCCTCGGCCTTGATCTGTCCAATGTTTTCAGCGTGTTGCAACAGAATCTGAGTGGTTATTATATCAATGATTTCAATCTGTTCGGGAAAGTCTACCGGGTGACTTTACAGGCGGAATCCGAATACCGGGACGAGATACAGGATATGAATCGCCTGTTCGTCAAGAACAGCAGTGGCGACATGGTGCCGCTCAGCGCTTTTATGGAGGCTTTGCCGGTTCTCGGTCCGCAAAGTGTCAATCGCTACAATATTTACAAGTCCGCACTGGTAACGGTCTCCCCGGCACAGGGGGTAAGCAGCGGTGACGCCATGACAACGCTTGAGAAGCTGGCACAGGAGGCATTGCCGGCGGGATACGGGATTGAATGGACCGGCACGGCTCATGAACAACTGGAGGCGGAAAAGCTGGTGCTTATGATCTTTGTGCTGGCTTTTACCTTCGCCTATTTGTTCCTGGTCGCGCAATATGAAAGCTGGACCATTCCCATGGCGGTGATCCTGTCAGTGGTTGTGGCGCTGTTTGGTGCTGTTCTTCCCCTTTGGCTTCATCCGATGCTGGACAATAACCTTTATGCGCAGATCGGGATGGTCATGTTGATCGGGCTGGCCAGCAAAAGCGCAATTCTGATCGTCGAGTTTGCGAAAAAGCGGCGGGAAGAGGGATTGTCCATAACAGAGGCCGCCATCGAGGCCGCCCGTTTGAGATTTCGCGCCGTCCTGATGACCGCCTTGTCTTTCATTCTTGGCGTGATACCTTTGATTATCGCCAGCGGCGCCGGTGCCGCAAGCCGTCAGGTGATCGGTTTTGTTGTGTTTTTCGGGATGGTTTTTGCCACAACAATCGGTCTGTTTCTTATTCCTGCTCTTTATGTGGCGGTGGAAAAAATGCGCACAAGATTCAAAAAACCGAGAGCGGAATTGTCCAAATCTACGGAAGTATAGAAAAATATACCATATTTTATAAGGTGTTATAAGGTGACCGAGGTGCGTTTCTCCAACTGATTCTGTTGTAGGGCGATTTAGGTTCACAACCCTATCAATTAAATATAGAATAGTTTCATATGAACTGTCGGGCAGAAAAGAACTCCAAATGAATTTTTCCAATATTTCTATTCTTGTGATTGATGACAATGAAAATATGGTCACGTTGTTGCAGGCCATGTTGTCGGCCTTCGGGGCAGGGCAACTGAAGGTGGCTTTTAATGGCAATGACGCTTTGAAAATCATGAAAAACTGGACTCCCGACCTGATCATTACCGACTGGCGCATGAAGCCCATGGGCGGATACGAATTTGTCAAACTCATGCGGTCGGAAAATAATTACCCCGAGTGTTTTATTCCCATTATCGTCGTCAGTGGGTATAGCGAGATCACCAGGGTGCGCGAGGCGCAGGCGGTAGGCGTCAACCAGTTTCTGGTCAAGCCGGTCTCCCCGGAATCCCTTTACCGCCGGATTATGTGGACAATCCAGCACCCCTTCCAGTTTCGTCTTGTCGACAGGCGTTACGTTCCGGTTTTCGACACATCCGTGCAGGATAAAACCCTTTCCGGGAAAAGGGTTAAGGAAGAGGGCTCATTCGTCTGGGATATTGATGACGAGATGGATGACGATGAAATCAGCTATAACTGAGGGCTAGTCCGTCAGGTCACTCCAGAGGTCCTTGACCTTATTGAAAAAGCCGGATGATTCAGGACTGACTTCGTCTCCACATTCATCTGCAAAGGCGCGCAGAAGCTGCTTTTGTTTTTTGGTCAGGTTGACCGGTGTTTCCACTCTTGTCTGAATGATCATGTCACCCACCTGCGAGGACTGCAGGATTGGCATACCCTTGCCGCGTAGCCGGTATTGCTTTCCGGTCTGTGTACCGGCGCTGATCTTGACGATGGCTTTCTCGCCGCCCACGGTGGGGACGTCGATTTCACCGCCAAGGGTCGCCGTGGTCATGGAAATGGGAATTTCGCAGAAAATGGTCGATCCGTCGCGCTGGAAAATGGGATGATATTCGATATTGATGAAGATATAGAGGTCTCCGGGCGGCGCCCCGCGCTTGCCCCGCTCTCCTTCGCCCTGCAGGCGGATGCGGGTACCATCCTCCACACCTGCCGGGATCTTGACGGACAGGGTCTTTTCTTCTTCCACACGACCTGCGCCGTGACATTTGTCACAGGGGTCGGCGATGACCTGGCCCTTGCCGTGACAGCTTGGGCAGGTGCGTTCCACCATGAAAAATCCCTGCTGGGTCCGGACCTTGCCGATGCCGTTACAGGTGGTGCAGATTTCGGGGCTTGAGCCCGCCTTGGCGCCGGTTTCACCGCATTCCTCACAGGGGATGGCCCGGGGAATGGTGATTTTTTCTTCCTTGCCGGTAAAGGCGTCTTCAAGGTTTACAGTAAGGTTATAGCGCAGGTCGGCGCCGCGCTGGTTGGCTCGTCCGCGGCGTCCGCCACGGCCACCGGCCATACCGAAAAGGTCTTCAAAGATATCGGAGAAGGCGGAATCGAAACCGCTAAATCCCTGACCGCCACCTTGTCCGCCGCCGTTCTCAAAAGCGGCATGGCCGAACTGGTCATAGGCAGCCCGTTTCTGGTCGTCTTTCAGGATATCATAGGCTTCATTGACTTCCTTGAATTTGGCTTCGGCTTCCGCATCATCCTGATTGCGGTCGGGATGATACTGCATGGCTTTCTGGCGATAGGCCTTTTTCAGGTCGATCGCAGAGGCCGTCCTCTCCACTTCAAGGATTTCGTAATAACATGCTTTTGCCATAGCTACCCCGGTCTTCTACCTTTACTGAGCTACGACACCGCCCTGAATTCCGGATTATATCCATCAGGGCGGTGTGAATAATATTGCTCAGGTTTTCAACGATCCACACATGACGCGTTGATTATTTATTGTTGTCGTCGACTTCTTCGTAATCAACATCAACCACATCATCGTCGGAAGAAGATTCCGCACCGCCTTCAGCAGCCTCACCGCCTTCGGCCTGGGCCTTATAGACGGCTTCACCCAACTTCATGGCTACCTGCTGCAGGTTCTGGACGGCACTGTTGATGGCGTCCACATCTTCACCGGCTGCGGCTTCCTTGGTTGCCTTGAGGGCTTCCTCAATGGCGGACTTTTCACCGGCCTCGACCTTGTCACCATGTTCGGCCAGCTGGCTTTCTACAGAGTGGGCAAGGCTTTCAGCCTGGTTCCGTGCTTCCACAAGGGCTTTACGCTGCTTGTCTTCGTCCGCATGGGCTTCGGCGTCCTGGACCATTTTTTCGATGTCATCATCGCTGAGACCGCCTGAGGCCTGGATCCGGATCTGCTGTTCCTTGCCGGTGCCTTTATCCTTGGCGGAGACGTTCACGATACCGTTGGCGTCAATGTCAAAGGTCACTTCCACCTGCGGTACGCCGCGTGGGGCAGCCGGGATGCCGACCAGATCAAACTGGCCGAGCAGTTTATTATCGGCAGCCATTTCGCGCTCACCCTGGAAAACCCGGATGGTTACGGCAGTCTGGTTGTCTTCCGCTGTGGAGAAGACCTGGGACTTTTTCGTCGGGATCGTGGTGTTACGGTCGATCAGACGTGTAAACACGCCGCCCAGGGTTTCAATGCCCAGGGACAGCGGGGTCACGTCCAGAAGAAGAACGTCTTTCACATCGCCCTGCAGAACACCGGCCTGGATGGCCGCGCCCATGGCGACGACCTCATCCGGGTTCACACCTTTATGCGGCTCCTTGCCGAAGAATTCCTTCACGGTCTCGATGATCTTGGGCATGCGGGTCATACCGCCCACAAGAACGACTTCGTCGATTTCAGCGGCGCTGACGCCGGCGTCTTTCAGGGCTGCCTTGCAGGGGGCAACCGTCCGCTGCACCAGGTCGGCAACCAGGGATTCCAATTTGGCCCGGGTCAGCTTCATGGTCAGGTGTTTCGGGCCCGAGGCATCCGCCGTGATAAACGGCAGGTTGATTTCCGTCTGCTGGGAGCTGGACAATTCAATCTTGGCTTTTTCGGCAGCTTCCTTGAGGCGCTGCAGGGCCATATTGTCGTTGCGCAGATCGATTGTGTTTTCTTTCTTGAACTCGTCCGCCAGATATTCTACGAGACGCATGTCAAAGTCTTCACCACCGAGGAACGTATCCCCGTTGGTTGATTTCACTTCAAACACACCGTCGCCGATTTCCAGGATAGAGACGTCGAAAGTACCACCGCCAAGGTCATATACGGCGATGGTCTTGCCGTCATTCTTGTCCAGGCCGTAGGCCAGGGCAGCGGCTGTTGGTTCGTTGATGATGCGCAGCACTTCGAGACCGGCAATCTTGCCGGCGTCTTTCGTGGCCTGACGCTGGGCGTCGTTGAAGTAGGCCGGAACAGTGATGACGGCCTGGTCAACGGTCTCGCCAAGATAGCTCTCGGCGGTTTCTTTCATTTTCTGAAGGATGAAGGCGGAAACCTGGCTCGGGCTGTAATCCTTGCCCTGTGCTTCTACCCAGGCGTCGCCATTGTCAGCCTTGACGATTTTATAGGGCACCATTTCCATGTCTTTTTTGGTGGCCGGATCGTCAAAGGGGCGTCCGATGAGACGCTTGATGGCGAACAATGTATTTTCGGAATTGGTTACAGCCTGTCGTTTGGCCGGCTGGCCGACAAGGCGTTCACCGTCGTCAGTGAAAGCCACCATAGAAGGTGTCGTGCGACCGCCTTCGGCATTTTCAATAACCTTAGGTTTTGCTCCGTCCATAATGGCGATACAGGAGTTAGTCGTACCTAAGTCGATTCCAATTACCTTACCCATAATAATCCTCTAATCTTGCGGCTATTCCGTCCGACCATCATATGCATCGAGCGGGATACCATTTTCGTTTGTTTCAAAAATTGTCCGGCGGTATCCGGTTCATGAGGCTTATATAGGGGTGTTTTCCGGGCCTGCAAGGCGAAAATTGTTAAAAAAATGCATTTTTTGCGCCTTGAAATGGGTGGTTTGGGTTATTAATGGAGCTGAATCACCTCGCGGTAAAAAATATTACTTTCCAGCAACAGGATAGCGACGCCCATGCGCTCTTTAATTACATCTGTTTTCGTTCTCTTTTTATTCTTTCCTGCCATGACGGCTGCCGTCGCCGCTGAAAACGGTATTAACGTCAGCAAAGTCTGGGCGAGACCGGTGTTTATGGCCGGACGGACCGGAGCTGCTTATTTCCTGATGAATAACAGCGGACAGGATGATGACAGGTTGCTGTCTGTCAGAACATCTCTTTCGAACCGGGCGGAACTTCACGAACATATTTATGACCAGGGGGTGATGAAAATGCGCCAGGTGGACCATGTTGCTGTTCCGTCGGGAGAACATGTTGTCTTCAAGCCGGGCGGCTATCACGTGATGATTTTTGACGTGAAGCGGGTGCTTGCTGAAGGAGACAGCTTTCCGCTGACTCTTGTCTTCGAACATGCCGGCGAGATCGAGGTTACGGCGCATGTGATGAAACAGGCCCCGGCAGAGGGGCATGATCATTCTGGGCATCACTGAGCCGGTGATCGGTCCGATCCGGGGGGAGACCCTTGGCAGGATGCACTAAAAAAGGCCAGTCCCGCGACTGGCCTTTAAGCATAAATAGGGAACAAAAAATCAGGCTGTGGTATCCACATGTTCCTGTTTTTCACCTGAACCGCCCTTGGCGACGCCGACCATGGCCGGGCGCAGCAGGCGTTCTTTCAGGGTATAGCCTACCTGCATGACCTGGATAATGGTGCCGTCTTCTTCACCACTGTTGGGGACTTCGAACATGGCCTGGTGCAGGTTGTGGTCAAATTTCTCGCCCATGGGGTCGACTTTGCGAATGCCGTGTTTCTCAAAATTGTTGAGCAATTCCCGCTCGGTCATCTCAACACCTTCTACAAGCGCCTTGAAGCTTTCATTTTCCTCTGCGCCTTCGGGCAGGCTTTCCAGGGCCCGGCGCAGGTTGTCACCGACCGCCAGCAGGTCGCGGGCGAATGCGGTAACGGCATAATTGCTGGCGTCCTGCCGTTCTTTTTCGGCACGGCGGCGCAGGTTTTCCGTTTCTGCTACCGCTCTGAGCAGTTTGTCTTTCAGCTCGGCGATTTCCGCCTGTGCCGCTGCAAGAGCGTCCTCTGAGGGCTGTTCGGACGCCTGTGCGGCATTTTCGGTAGCTGCGGCTTCCGCCTCGCTGGCCAAATCTTCAGGTTTTTCCGGGGTATGCTCTGTATTCTCGGTCATGTCTTGTTCTTCTTACTCTAGAGGATATTTCCAATCACTTTAGCGGTATAGTCAACAATGGGTATAATACGGGCATAATTCAACCTTGTCGGACCGATTACACCAATGACACCCAGAATGTTGTTGTCCGCGTCCATATAGGGTGATGCGATAACAGATGATCCGGAAAGGGAAAAGAGCTTATTTTCCGAACCGATGAAAATTCTCACTCCTTCGGCGTTTTTCGCCAGATCCAGGAGGCTGATAAGGTCATTCTTGGTTTCCAGGTCGTCAAACAGCGTTCTGATCCGCTCCAGGTCTTCCAGGGCCTCGAGGTTTTCAAGCAGATTCGCCCGGCCGCGTACGATCAGGGTATCCGAGATCGCGGTATCGCCGTTTTGTCCGGCCCGTACGGCCAGACCTTGCTCGACGACCTGCCGGGTCAGCTTGTCAAGTTCCGCTTTTTGTTCCTGCAGCTCTTTCTGGATGACCTTCTGGGCCTCGGCGAAGGTGCGGCCGATCATGCGGGCATTCAGATAGTTGCCGGCCTGGGTCAGGGCAGCCGGGGTCAGGCCGTGCGGTACCTCGATGATGCGGTTTTCCACATCGTCCCCTTCGCTGACCAGTACGACAAGCGCCCGGCCGGGACCAAGATGAACAAATTCGATATGTTTCAGGGGGCGTTCGTATTTCGGCGCCATGACGATGCTGGCGCACTGGGACAGGCCGGACAGCAGGCTGGTGGCCTGGGGAAGAATCTCCTCGAGCCGGCTGCCTTTTTCCTGGCATCTGATGCGGATGGTGGTGCGTTCGTCTTCCGACAGGTTGCCCACTTCCAGAAGACCGTCCACAAACAGCCTGAGGCCGAGCTCGGTGGGGATGCGCCCCGCGGAGGTATGCGGCGAATAGACCAGGCCACTGTCTTCCAGGTCGGCCATGACATTGCGGATAGAGGCCGGCGACAGGGGATTTGCAATGATTCTGGACAGGGTGCGCGAGCCGACCGGATCGCCTGTTTTCAGATAGGCATCAACGATATGGCGGAATATATTCCGTGATCTGTCGTTCAGTGTTTCCAGAAGCATGTCTCTGAATCTATTCTTCCTGCCGGAAATTTCAATAACTTCGCGGTAAAAAACGGTGTCAGTTGCGACTAAGGCTGGACCTTGATGCTTGATAGAGATAGAACAACGGGGAAATGCACAAAACTCAGGAGAGATATTAATGCGACCTTCCGGCCGTAAACCCGACCAGTTAAGAGACATCAAACTAGAAATCGGATTCTCGAAATATGCTGAAGGCTCCTGTCTCGCCCGTTTCGGCGATACCCATGTCCTGTGCACAGCAACTTTGGAAGACAAGGCGCCGCCGTTCCTGCGGGATACGGGGCAGGGCTGGGTGACGGCGGAATACGGCATGCTGCCCCGGTCAACCCACAGCCGCATGGGGCGCGAGGCTGCCCGTGGCAAGCAGTCCGGACGGACCCAGGAAATCCAGCGCCTGATTGGCCGCGCCCTGCGCGCTGTCTGCGACATGAAGGCCATTGGTGAGCGACAGGTGCGCGTGGACTGTGATGTGATCCAGGCCGACGGCGGCACCCGTACGGCGGCCATTACCGGCGCTTACGTGGCTCTGCATCAATGCTTCAGCCGCATGCTGGCTGATGGAATGATTGCCCAAATGCCCATCACCACCGAAGTGGCGGCGGTTTCCTGCGGTATCTACGAGGGCACGCCTGTGCTTGACCTGGATTATGACGAAGACAGTGCTGCCGCGACGGACGCCAATTTTGTACTGACCGGTGACGGCCGTATTGTGGAAATCCAGGGCACGGCGGAAGAAGAGCCCTTCACCGAGGAGGAGCTGTTGCGTCTGATGCGTCTTGCCAAAATCGGTGTGTCCCAGCTTGTCAAAAAACAGAACGAGGCGCTGGGAGTCTGAAAAATGGCCAGGAAATTCCGGGAAAAGAAACTTGTGGTGGCCAGCCATAATCCCGGCAAGGTCCGGGAGATCAGCGAGCTTCTGCAGCCTTTTGGTGTTGAAGTCTATTCCGCCGGGGAATTGAAGCTGGCTGAACCGGAAGAAACCGGTTCCACCTTCCTGGAAAATGCCGAACTTAAGGCGCGTGCGGCGGCTCAAGAAGCGGGGCTCGTCGCCCTGGCCGATGATTCCGGCCTTGTCGTGCCGGCGCTGGGCGGAATTCCTGGAATTTACTCCGCCCGTTATGCGGAACATCCCGAGACGGGTGAACGGGATTTTTCCTGGGGTATGGAAAAGCTCCATAAGGAACTGGAAGAAAAACGGATCGAGAAGCGCAGCGCCCATTTCAGCTGCGCCCTCAGTCTCGCCTGGCCGCCGGACAGTGAACTTCCCGAGGGGCATGTGGAATCCTTCGAAGGGCGGGTCTATGGCACACTGGTCTGGCCTGTACGCGGGGACAGGGGCTTTGGCTATGACCCCATGTTCCAGGCGGATGGCTACGACCAGACTTTCGGGGAAATGGACCCGGAGGAAAAACATGACATCAGCCACAGGGCTGATGCTTTCCGCAAACTGATCAAGGCCTGCTTTGAATAACGCGCGGGACTTTGAAAATTCACTCGCCGTCTATGTGCACTGGCCCTTCTGCCGGGCCAAATGCCCCTATTGCGATTTCAACAGCCATGTACGTGAAACCATCGATGAAGAGATGTGGCTTGAGGCCCTGTGCCGGGAACTGGACCATTACGCGCAGCTTAGCGGTCCGCGCAGCATCGGCAGTATTTTCTTTGGTGGTGGCACCCCGTCCCTGATGTCGGCCCGGACGGTGGAGGGGCTGATTGACCGGATCGGCAAAAACTGGTCCCTGTCGGATAGTGCGGAAATCACCCTGGAAGCCAATCCCACCAGTGTGGAGGCGGAAAAATTCAGGGACTTTGCGGCCGCCGGTGTCAACCGGGTGTCGCTGGGCATTCAGTCGCTCAGGGATGATGACCTGAAAGCACTGGGCCGGGAACATAGTGTGGCCGAAGCAAAAGAGGCCATTGCCCTGGCGCAAAAATATTTCCGGCGCAACAGTTTCGACCTCATCTATGCTCGCATGGGCCAGACCCTGTCCGGGTGGGAAAGGGAACTTCGGGAAGCCCTGGACCTGGCGGCGGATCATCTGTCGCTCTATCAGTTGACCATGGAGAAGGGGACACCTTTCCATGCTCTTTACCGGAAAGGTCAGCTGATTTTGCCGGATGAAAAGATTTCTGCTGAAATGTACGATCTGACCCGGGAGGTCTGCGCTGCGGCCGGACTGCCCGCCTATGAAGTCTCGAACCACGCCGCACCGGATGAAGAAAGCCGTCATAATATGGCTTACTGGACCTATGGTGATTATGTGGGTGTCGGCCCGGGCGCCCATGGGCGTTTGACAGTGGATGGGCGGTTGCATGCCACCAGCCAGCGCCGCAAGCCTGAATTCTGGTTAGGGGACGTGGGCGACAAGGGACACGCCACGGAACAGGACGAGATTCTGGACAGTCTGACCATGGCCGAGGAAATGATCATGATGGGGCTGAGGCTCAGCCGGGGAATTGCTCTGGCTGATTTTGAGTGCCGGATTGGAGGTCCGCTGGCAGGGTATCTGGATCAAAGCCGCCTGGAAGCTCTTCTTGATCAGGAATATCTTCATATGGACCAGGCGCATCTTCGGGTAACAGCGAAGGGAGCCCCCCTGTTGAATTACCTTCTCGGCGAGCTTCTTGCCTGACCTGGTCATAGAAGAGTTTTTCAAGCTTTTTATCAGTCAGCGGAACACGTGATTCCGGGATGAAACTTGTCGGCGCCGGGCTGATTTTCCTGAACACGCCCGTGGTGATTTCATAAACAGCCAGTCCACGCTCACAGCTACCGTCCTGCCGGAATCTGAACAGCCCGTCCACACCCATAAACCCTGCCGGATCTGTCAGTTTTTCATCTGAAAAATCGGGAACCGGGGTATTTCTGACCAGGGTGGCGGCCAGGGCCACAGCATCATAGCCCAGGGTGGCCAGGCGTGGCGCCTCCAGGCCATATGTTTTTTTGTAACGGTCAAAAAACCGGGCGCTCACTTCCTTTTCCGGGGCGGCGTACCAGCCCCCGATCAGCGGCGGTTCGTGACGCAGCATGGCGTCGTCCCATAGTCCGGTGCCAAGGAATTTTACCTTGGCCGGATCGATCTCGTAATAGGGCAACAGAGGGGCAAGCGTTCTCAGAAGGGCGCCGCCCTCAGGCACCAGTACCGCATCAAAATCCACCTCGCCCAAGGTTTCCAGATGCTTGATTTCCTCAAGCAGGTCCTGTGCGAAATCGTCATCCTCGCCCAGGGATTCGAGGAATTCCACTTCATCCAGATAGTCCCTGCGCCGGACATCATAATTGCCCAGGGTTTTGACCGGATTGAAAAGCTCGTTGGCAATGGGTTTATAGGTCTGCATGGCGACCATGTCGCGGTTGAGGCGCAGCAACGTCTGTCCGAAGATTTCCAGAACCCGCTCGCCATAGGCCGTTTCCGGGATCAGGGCGGCAAAATCCTCATATCCTTGTTCCGCCGCATAAGTCAGAATTCGTTTGACCTGCTCCGCCGGGCGGAAATTCAGCAGATAGACTCCGTCGCCGGAAAGGGTGTGGTCGGTGGAAAAACCGATGATCTTTTTCCCGGCTTCCCGCGCCAGTGGCTTGATGGCGCGTACGTCATCGGCAAACAGGGGCCCGAGGACAACATCGACGCGCTGGTCCAGAAGCTGTTTCATGGCTGCCAGGGCACCCGGACCGGTTCCTTTGGTATCTGCGGGCAGCAGCACCAGGCGTTTGTCGCGGGAATCGAACAGGGCCATGTTGGCCGCATTAAGCAGGGCCTGGCCGATTTCGGAATCAGGTCCGGACAGGGGCAGAAGAAGTCCAAGGCGGATTGCTGTACGCGGGGTGCCGTCTTCTTCCTCCGGCACGACATCCTCGGCAGGTTCGCTTACCGGAGGTGCCTGGTCCCGGATAATGGGCGTCGGCGCCGGTCCGCAACCGGACAGGCCAGCGGCAAAAACAACGAGAAGCAGCAACAAATGTCGGAAAGAATTCATGCGCAGGAGGAAGCCTTCCAATTTTTCGGTTAAAGCCAGTAAATTCTTTAATAACCTGTATGAGTGGGATAGGCTAGCCATGAATTAAGACAAAAGTTTGGACATGATTGAAAAGACAGAGAAAAAAGTGGCGGCAGGGCTGTATGTGACGGCCACGCCGATCGGTAATCTGGGTGACATCACCCTGCGTGCGCTGGAGGTTTTGCGTCAGGCAGATGTGATTGCCTGCGAGGACACCCGGGTTACCGGCAAGCTGTTGTCCCGCTATGACATCAAACGACCGACTGTTGCCTATCATGATCATAATGCGGAAAAAATGCTGCCCCGGCTGCTGGACCATCTGGAAAAAGGGGAAAAAGTGGTGCTGGTCAGCGATGCGGGCACTCCGCTCATTTCCGATCCCGGGTACCGGCTTGTGCACGAGGCCCGCAAGGCGGGTCATCATGTGACCAGTCTGCCCGGCGCGAGCGCTCTGCTGGCAGCGTTGGCCAGTGCGGGAATGCCGACAGACAGGTTTCTGTTCGCCGGTTTTCTGCCTGCTAAAACTGCGGGCCGGCAAAAAGTTCTGAGCGAATTCGGCGGCCTGAAAGCCACCCTTGTGTTTTATGAATCGCCGCACCGGCTTCTGGAATGCCTGAAGGATATCGGGAAGGTACTGGGACAACGCACTGTCGCGGTTTGTCGGGAACTGACAAAACTCTATGAAGAAATTCGCCAGGGCCCGATTGATGAAATTGTGGCCTACTATGAAGGGGCGGCTGCGCCCAAGGGGGAAATCGTCATTGTTATCGGCCCGCCGGAAGAAAGCGAGGCCTCCGATAATGAAGTTGATGAAGCTCTGACAAAGGCGCTGAAAAATCTTTCGGTCAAGGAGGCAGTGGCGGCAGTCACCGGTGCCACAGGCCGCAAACGCAAGGAAGTCTATGCCCGGGCTCTGGAACTTGCAGGCAGGGACTGACATGGGGGAGGGGCGCAGGAAAAAGGCCTATAAAAAAGGAATTTTTGCTGAACATGCCGCTGTTGCCTTATTGTGGCTCAAGGGATACCGGATCAGGGAACGACGATTCAAATGTCCCTTTGGTGAAATAGATATCATTGCCGCAAAAGGGAATCTGATCGCCTTCGTGGAAGTCAAGACCCGGGGAACATATGAGGAAGCGGCAGAATCTATCCTCTTTTCCCAACGCCGCCGGATTTCCCGGGCGGCAAACTGGTACATCGCCCAAAATTCTGATGGAGAGCCTTCTGCAAGCAGCTACAGTTACAGATTTGATAGTATTCTGCTTGTGCCGTGGAATTGGCCCTGTCATATTCTAGACGCCTGGCAGGAAGAAAGTTAGCAATCAATCCATGACCTCGAGTTCAATGACCCCAAGCATCGCAGACCAGTATGAATATTTGAAATCCGTTGGCCGTCAGTCGGATGACGAAATCGATATTGCCCGCGTTGCCCTGATTCTGGCTTCCCTGGATCGGCCGGGAATTTCATTTCAGAAATACGAACACCATCTGGAAATTCTGGGGCTGGATCTGGCCAATGAGGGCTACAAGGCGGAAACCGCCGAGGAAAGGGCGCTGGCGCTGGCCGATGTTATGCATGAACGGCACGGCTACAACGGCAATGAAAAACATTATGACGATCTGCAGAATGCCAATCTCATGTCGGTGGTTGACCGGCGGCTTGGTATACCGGTTACGCTGGGAGTCCTCTATATTCATGCCGCCCGCGCCCGCGGCTGGCAGGCGGAGGGCGTAAACTTTCCAGGCCATTTCCTGGTGCGGGTATTTGGGGAGCAGGATCAGGCGATTGTTGATCCCTTCCATAGCGGGCGCCTGCTTGATGCCCGTCATCTCCGGGACCTGATCCGCACCATTGGCGGGGATAAGGCGGAACTGAAACCGGAGTATTATGCCGCTATTTCGGACCGGGGCATTCTGGTCAGGATGCTCAACAATATCAAAGTGCGCAGCCTGCAGGTCAGCGATTTTTCTTTGGCGTCCGATATTCTTGAACGCATGAGCCTTATTGATCCGGAGAAAATCGAACATACATATGAACATGGCATTCTGCTGGCCCATCTCGGGGAAGTGGATAAAAGCCGGCAGAAGCTGTTGGATTGCCTGGACAGAATGGATGAAGAGCAAGTGAACAGCCGCTTGAAAAAGCATATACTGGAGACATTGAAGGATCTGTCGAAAGCCGCCACCAGAAATGTGCTTTCACTGATCAGTAACGACAGGGACGAGGATTAACGGGACATGAGCTTGGCAGTCGCAATCCAGATGGACCCCATAGAGTCCATAGACATCAATGGTGACAGCACTTTCGCCCTTGGGCTGGAGGCGGAGAAGCGCGGTCATCGCCTTTACCATTATCACGTCAACGATCTGGCCTATGAAAACGGCCGGGTCCTGGCTCACGCCAAACCACTGACATTGCGTCGTGAACTGGGCAATCACTACAGTCTTGGAACGGAACGCCGGATTGATCTTGCGGTGGAAACGGATGTTGTCCTGATGCGTCAGGATCCGCCGTTCCACATGGGCTATATTACAGCAACTCACCTGCTGGAGCATGTGCACGGCAGGGGTGACGGCAAGACCCTGGTCGTCAATGACCCCTTTTCCGTCCGTAACGCGCCCGAGAAAATTTTCCTGACCAAATTCCCGGACCTGATGCCCCCGACTCTGATCACCAACAATGTCAAGGATGTGACCGAATTCCGCAATGAATACAAGGATGTGGTGGTCAAACCGTTGTACGGCAACGGGGGCAAGGGGGTTTTCCGCATCACGCCGAAGGACGAGAATATGGCCAGCCTGATCGAGCTGTTTCAGGAATTCTATGTGGAACCCTTCATCGTGCAGAAATACCTGTCCGAGGTGCGCCAGGGTGACAAGCGGATTATCCTGGTGGATGGTGAAGCCGTCGGCGCCATTAACCGGGTGCCGGCTGAAGGTGAGGCGCGGTCCAACATGCATGTGGGCGGCAAGGCGGAGAAAACGGCCTTGTCCGATCGTGAAATCGAAATCTGTGAAGCCATCGGACCCACGCTCCGGGAGCAGGGACAGATCTTTGTCGGTATAGACGTGATCGGTGATTATCTCACCGAGATCAATGTGACGTCCCCGACGGGTATCCAGGAAATCCAGCGTTTTGACGGCACTGATATTGCCGCGCTGGTCTGGGATGCCATTGAAAAACGGGTGGCCTGACCACCCGTTCCCTCTACTGGCTCAGCGCTCCCTGAAGGACGTTGTCAGGGCATTGTTGATTGGTTTTACCAGATATTGCAGCAATGTCTTGTCGCCGGTCTTGATGTCGGCGACAAGGGTCATGCCGGGTGTGATCCGGTTTGAGGCCGGGTTGCTGCCCACATAGTCCTGTGGCAGTACCACCACGCCTTTGAAATAGCTCTGTCCTTCTTCATCGATAAAGGAAGAGGCGGAAACCTGATTCAGCGTGCCTTTCACACCGCCGAAACGGGCAAAGTTATAGGTGTCGATTTTAAGGAGAACTTCCTCGCCCAGGTCCACATGGCCGATATCCCGCGGGGAGATGCGGACTTCCGCCACCAGTTTTCCGGTATAGGGGACCACCTCTGCCACCACGTCGCCGGGCGGGACCACACTGCCGGCCACACGGTATTTCAGTCCCTTGATAATACCGTCGCTGGGAGCAGCAACGTTGAGCCGCTCCACCTTGTCCTCTAGACGCTGCAGCTCCGCTGTGATTTCGGCGAACTCCTTGGACAGGTTGCCCATCTCGTTGAGGGCATCATTGCGCAGTGATGCCTGCAACTCGATCAGGCTTCCTTCCGCCTGTTTGATGTTGGCCTGGACACTGGCCCTGCGCGACCGAGTGGTTTGCAGGTCTCCTTCGGCTTCGCTGTGTTCCTTTTCAACCTCCAGAAGCCGCAGGCGTGACCCCAGACCCTTTTCGGTCAGCTCCTTTCGCATTTGCAGCTCTTCCGAGATGATGGAAAGGGTCTTTTTCTCGGTTTTTTCCTGCTGGCTCAAGATCTTAGCCTCGTTGCGACGTTCGGCGATCTGGGCCAGGATCACATTTTCCTGAGCCTGTCGGGAATCCAGTTGCTGGGCCAGAATTTCTTCCTGGTCCCTGACAAGATTGGGGAAACTTTCCGTGTAGGCGGAAAAATCGGCTTTCTTGTCGAGCGCAAAGGCCTTGAGGCGTTCGATCTGCATGGAAAGTGCCGCATGACGGGCCAGCATGCGTCCCCGTTCGGAGACGGCCTGGGACGGCGACATTCTGATCAGGGGCTGTCCTTTTTTAACGGCCTGGCCTTCTTCTACCAGCACCTCGGCGACAATGCCGCCTTCAAGATGCTGTACCGGCTGTACGGAAGATGCAGGGACAACCTGGCCCTGGGCGACGGTTGTTTCATCAAGTCTGGTGACTGCGGCCCAGGCAATACAGCCAAAAACGAACAGGCTGATGATGCCGATGGTGGAGATCACCGTCTTGGGCGGACCGCTTTCTTCCAGCAGGATGGCCCGGGACAGAAAACGGGCATAATAACTGACCGGCCTTTCATGTCGGCTTCGTGCTGCCTCGCCGGCCCTGGTGATGAGTTTTTCGGCGACTTCCCGGCTGCGGGCCATATGGGGCCCGATTTTTGCCGTTACCTTATCAATTTTCTTTTCTGTCATTTCTATTGCCTTTTCGGTGGCTTTCTATGCTGTCTGCGGGGCCGGGATTGCCGCCGGAAATACGCTTTCCGGTGGACCGAAGTTTTTCACCAGGCCATCTTCCAGCACCAGAACCTTGTCAGCCATCCTGATATGGCTCGGCCGGTGCGAGACCATGATAATGGTGCAGGTGCCCTTGAGGGCGGCCAGGGTGTTCATGAAGGCTTTGTCCCCTTCAAAGTCCAGTGTTTTTGCCGGTTCGTCCAGAAGCAGAACGCTTGCCTTTTTCATGAAGGCGCGGGCCAGGGAAAGGCGTTGCTTGAAACTGGACGGGAGACTCTGGATGGACTGGTCGCCGATGCGGGTTTCAAATCCCTGCGGCAGATTGTTGATATCCTCCAGCACATTGGCCATGGCACAGGCTTCTTCCAGGTCTGTCTGTGAGGCCATGGGCTGGGCCAGCCGGAGGTTCTGGGCAATGGTGCCATGGAAGAAATGACTCTGCTGGGGCACATAGGCGATGGACTGGCGCAATATTGCCGGATTGATCTGGCGGATATCCATGCCATCGAGAATGATCTGGCCCGCCTGCGGTTTGTGCATGGCGATGATCAGCTTCAGAATTGTGGATTTGCCCGCAGCATTTGGCCCCATGATCGCCATCATCTCACCGGCGTTCAGGCGGAAACCGGCGCCCAGAAGGGCGGGTTCGGCATCCGGTTTGTAGCGGAAGCTGGTCCGGTCCATAACAATATTGCCGGCAAAGGTTCTCTGGGTCAGGCTGTTGGGCAGCAGGTCGTCTTCCGACGGTATCCGCATCAGCTGATTGATCTGCTTGATGCTGTTGAGGGTCTGTTCCAGACGGCTCAGGGTTAAAAACAGGCTCTGAAGTGGTGAAAGGACCCGCCAGACCAGTGCCATGCAGGCGATCAGCGCACCGATCGTCATGTCGCCTTCCATGACTTTCAGAACGCCGAAGCCGACTGTTGCCACACCGGAGCCCATCATGATGGCCTGGGCCAGGCTCTGTAGGAGCAAGGAGATCTGCGCTGAGCGGAAATGAGTATAGGCTGTTTCGGCTGACAGGTTGCGGTATCTTTGCAGCCATGGCGTCTCGGCGGCAGTCTGCTTGATGGTCCGCAGGTTGGACAGGGCCTCAACCAGGAAACTGTGGCGGCGGGCACGTGCCTGGCTGGAAGAAGTCACATTGCGTTTCATGGCGGGTATCATGATCGCTGCCACAAGGCCGAAAATACCCATCATGGCAAGAGGGATATAGGCCAATGTGCCACCCAGAACGGCGATAAGAGCGAGGAACAGAACCACGAAAGGCAGTTCCAGGATCACATTCACAAGGGTGCTGGAAAACAGTCCCTTGATGGCGTCAAATTCCTTGAGACGGGAAACCTGGCTGCCGATGGGGGCAGATTCGGTCATCATTGGCGGCAGGGACAGAAGTTTCTGGAAGGTGGCGTTAGCCACAATATTTTCCACCCTGGCGCCCAGATAAGCCGTTTGCCGGGCGCGCAGGATCCTGAGGCCTACTTCACATCCCAGGGCAAGAGTAATGCCGGAGACCAGATAGACCAGCGATACGCCGGATTGCGACGGGATGACCTGGTCATAGATGGCCATGATGAACAGGGGGACCAGCAGTGCAAAGAGGTTCAGCATCAGGGTCATGGCAAACATGTGTTTGATGGTGCCTTTGAATCTCAGGAACAGATCCTTGATCCAGTTTTTTGGGGCAAGATCCTCGTCCGCTTTGTTGGTCTGGCTGCCGTGCTTTGTGGAAATGAAATAGGCGGTGCCGATCCTTTTTTTGCCATCGGTGTATTTTTCCTGTTGATCCTCACTGTCGAAATAGAGAATTCCCTCACTATCCTTTGACAGGATGACGTAAGGTTTGTCCTCTTCCACATACAGACAGGGAAACAGCCGCGGGTCCACGGAGGATAGTTCGACCTCGGCCCGGTCGGTTCTATAATGCAGATGCGCCAGGGTGTTGCGGAATTCGGTCAGTTCCAGACTGTCGGCAAAATGCGGCAGGGATTCAAACAGCCGCCGCAGTTGTCCGCGCCAGCCAAGGGCCTGCAGCAGGGGCAGCAGGCAGGCAGCATAGTCGGATGAAGCGTGAAAGGACCCGATTTTACCGGATTGCAGGGCGTCTGCCAGTTGGTCGGCCTTGGCGACTTTCAGGCTGGCGCCTTCGCGGAATTTGTCGTTAAGCTGATCAAGCATCTCCCGCGCGGGGCCTTTGTTTTCGGACAGCTTGGGATTTTCCATTTCCGGGGGAGGCTGAGTCATGCGCGCTCTCCTCCCTTGCCCGGGGCCTTTATATTAGTTTCGTTTTTGCCACGTGCTGTCTGCCCGGCGGCTTCTTTGCCGCTGGATGCCACCGGGGCAAGTGTTCCGTCATTCAGTTCATACAGCTTGTCCGCCAGTTTCAGCAGGGAAGGCCGGTAGCTGACCAGCACCATGGTGCACTGGCCCTTGAGGCTGGTCATCAGCTTGAGCAGATCTTCGTCGGACTGGTTGTCCAGACCCGAATTGGCTTCGTCAAAAAGGATGACGTCCGGTTCGCTGGCCAGGGTCCGTGCGATGGCTATGCGCTGGGCGATGCCGGCCGGCAATTCGTTTTGGGCACCGTCGCCGATCCGTGTCTCGTAGCCGTCTGGCATACGGGCGAGAATGCTGTCCAGATGAAGCATTTCCGCGACCCTGAGCGCATCGTCAATATGATCGTCGCCCCGGAACATGGTCAGGTTATCAAGGATGGTTCCCTGGAACATAATCGGACGCTGGGGCAGGTAGGCGATTTTCCGGCGCAGGCTTTCCGTCGAGAAATCTGCGGGATTCTTGCCGTTGACCAGGATTCTGCCTTTTTCCGGTTCCAGTCCGGCCATCAGGGCCCACAACAGGGTCGATTTGCCCGAACCGTTGCCGCCGCGGATGCCGATAACCTGTCCGCGCTCTACCTTGAGATTGACGTCACGCAAAATCAGGCGGGAGTCCCTGTCATAGCGGAAAGACAGGTTTTTCAGTTCGATGATGTTGATGCGGTCGATATCCGCTGTTTCCACCACTCGTTCCGGGCGAAATTCATCGATTGCCGTCAGCTTTTCCCGGGCAATCTGGATATGCTGGAACCTGGTCCAGATGCCGAGGGCCCGCAGCAATGGTTGTACGGTTCGCCCGGCAAGCAGTGTACTGGCGGCGAGCGCACCCATGGTAATGTCACCGTTAATCACCAGCAGGCTGCCGATACCGGCCACGGCCACCATGGTGATCTGGGAAAAGATAGTGCCGATCCCCTGAGCCAGTCCGTTCAGGAAAAACACGTTGTAGCTGGCGGCAGAGCAGCTTTCCAGAAGCTTTTCATAGCGCCGGTTCATCAGATGTTCCATGGCCATGCTTTTGATGGAATGAATGCCGTTCAGTACCTCGATGATGAAACTGTAGCGCCGGTCGTCCCAGATGGCGTCCTTTTCGATGGCGTCCTTGAGCCGGACCCCGAGAGCAAAGGCTATGACGCCGAGAATGATCAGAAGACAGACCGGGACAATCAGCAGGGAACCGCCAATCAGGCCCAGCAGTCCCAGAAACAGGAAAACAAAGGGCAGGTCGACCAGGGTAAGACCAGCCTGGCTGGCGTAGAAGTCCCGCACCGAGTCAATGGCCCCAAAACGGTCGAGATGAACGCCGGACGGGATTTTTTCCAGGTCCTGAAGGCGTGAGCCAAGAACTTTTTCCAGGGTGCGGCACCCCATGTCGTGTTCGTATTTGGCCCCGACCCAGCCGGCAAGATAGGCCCGCGCCGTGCGCAGGAGAATGTCGATGATGAGAACACCCAGCAGCCCCATGATAAGAAAGCTCAGTGTATTCAGGGCAGCGTTGGGGATAATTCTGTCATATACCTGAAGCAGGACTATGGGCAATGCGAGAGACAGGGCATTGAGGACCAGGGAGGCGGCCAGGATATCTTTCCTCAGGATAGGCGTAAACCCCAGGGAATCCAGCTCGCCGCCTGAAATATTGCTGCTTCTGATCATAAATGTTACTGCTTTTATAGTTAATTCCGACATTTATCGGCAGGACAGCTGTTCCGGCCAATGCCCAAATTTTGTATTTTCTATGATAACTTGGATAACCCTATAGCGTTGAATAATGGTTAATAAGCAAGCTCCTGGGTCGGCTTTATATCAAATTTTATGAATATTTTATCGAAATGGGCTTTTAATAGGTTGATTTTTAAAAGCTTTTTATCTTTTTGTTGGGTGTTTGTTAACCATATGACGAAAGACTTTCTTCACCTCTTGCTGATATTTTCACAGAGGGTCTGAATGCGGTTCTTCGGTTCATGCCCCTATTTTTTGAGCACGATCTATTTTCGACGTTTGTCGGTACTGGAGTGAAGAGATGTCCACAGGTGAGACCGGAACCAGCAGTTCAGCCCCATTTGATATTGAGCTGGACCCAGCCCTGCAGGGTGCGGAACGTGTGAAAAAAACAGAACGTCCCCGGGTTTCCATGGGAGAGGAAACTGATGAGGGCACCCAGGATACACAGACCCGGTCCAGCATACATATGGGCGGCAATCATCAGTTGACAGATGAGGAGCTGCAAGCAGGATATGTCGACGAAGGTAGTGATCCGCTGGAAAACGGAGAACAGTCAGGCACTTCCCCGGACTTTGACATTGGCGCCTCTGGCTCCGAAGCGGACGCGTCCGGCAGGAATTTAGGCGTTCAGGACGAGACTGTACCGTCTGACATTGATGATCTTGATATCACTCTCCGGTCGGAGGGTGTTTTCTCTTCCGGTTCATCCTATTTCGATCTGGAGCTTGACGGTTCTGATTCCGACGGTGGTCCGGCAGGACCGGC
The DNA here is from genome assembly GCF_048269205.1 of Emcibacter sp. Classification (GTDB taxonomy): domain Bacteria; phylum Pseudomonadota; class Alphaproteobacteria; order Sphingomonadales; family Emcibacteraceae; genus Emcibacter. Next base: position 772,877 of record NZ_JBLXJC010000001.1, read on the forward strand.
CCTAAATGAGGCCAACCCTGACAGTTCCGCGGGTGCTTCGTCATTACAGGAAGGGGCAGGTGTTGAGACCGCAACTCTTAATTCAGCGCCTGTTGCTGAAGACGACAATTTTGATGCCGATGAAGACAGTGCAGTCACGCTTGATGTTCTTGGCAATGACAACGATCCCGAGGGCAGCCGCCTGGTTATCACCGATGTTGAGCTTGAGGGGAGTGACGGTGCAGTAACCCATGACGGTCAGCAGATCATATTCAATCCGGGCAGTGCCTTTGATCACCTCAGGGAAGGGGATACGGAGACCGTTACAATATCCTATACAGTGATGGATTCTTCCGGTGCAACGGACACGGCGACGGTCACCCTGAATGTGGTGGGACGAAATGATGCCCCGGCAGATATCGCGCTTGATGGTAATACCATTACCGAAAACGACGAGGGCGCCACCGTGGGCAGCCTGTCCACCATTGATGTGGATGCCACCGATACCCACAGCTACTCAGTCAGCGACGACAGGTTTGAAGTGCAGGATGGTGTCCTCAAGCTGAAAGACGGAGTGAGCCTGGACTACGAGACAGAGCCTAACCTGGATATTACCGTCACCGCCACTGACCAGTCTGGCGCCCAGGTCAGCAAGACATTCGAATTCAATGTTGCCGATCTGGACGAGACATCCAGTGAGCCGCCCATTCCGGAAGAGCCCGTTAATGCCAACAACAGCCCCGACGTGGGGATCGTCGATCTTGGTGAAATGGACGAAGATACCTCCATCACATTTACAGCCGAAGACCTTCTGGCCCAGGCTTCCGATCTTGACGGCGATGTGCTGGCGGTGACCGAAGTGTCGGTGGACGAGGCTTTCGGAATGGTGGTCGACAACGGCGACGGCAGCTGGACCTTCAGTCCGGTTGAAAACTTCAATGGTGCCGATGTAAAGTTGAATTTTGAGGTCACCGACGGCATTGATACAGTCTCCGCAACAGCTTCTCTGGATGTGATCGCGGTCAATGACGCCCCCGAAGTGGATGATCAAAACCCGGTCACAGTGTCAGGTATCGAAGATACGGCGGTGGTCATCAGTGCAGATCAATTACTGGCCAATGCCAGCGATGTGGACGGGGATGTGCTTTCCGTCAGCAACATTCGTCTGGAAGGTGAAACGGACATTCCGGTTACCCTGAAAATTTCCGGAGACCACTATGATCCTGCCAATGTCGAGGATGTGGGGGCCGGATCGCCCGAGTTCCAGATCTATGTAAACGGTGAACCTGTTGAAGTGGGTGGCGAGACCAAGTTCCGGGTTGATGCCGAGCGTGGCGACTGGGAATATTTCAGCTTTGACCTGCCGGCGGGCACCGAGATCGAGTCCATTGATGTCCGTTTCGTCAACGATGCCTGGGAAGGGACCGGTGACAGGGATCATGACGGTGTGGCCGGCGAAGACCGCAATCTGATTGTTGATAAAATCAATGTCGGCGGCACACAGGACGACAATGGTGATTTTACCGGCGGTGTCACCCTTGAAGCCGAAGATGCATCCTATGCCCGCTCCTCCGATGTGATTGACGGCAGGGAAGTCCTGGCCTGGAACGGATCGCTGCAGTTCGACCTGTCGGAAATTTCACCCGCTGATTATTCTCATATATCCTCGCTTGACCATGGTATGCTTGCAGACAATGGCGACGGGACCTGGACAATAAACACCGACCAGGGATTCAGCGGCGAACTGACACTGATTTATGATGTGGTGGATGGTAACGGGGGTGTGACCGGGGCAACGGCGACAGTCTCTGTCGCAGAAGTGAATGATGCGCCGGTCATTGTGACGTCTTTCGATGGAAATTCTCCCGTGAGTCTGGCAACCAATGATGTGGTCCTTGATGCCGGTGGCACAACTGGCCGCCTTGGCGACAATGTGACCATAGAGGGTTTTGCGCCGGACGGCAGTGCGGCGGTTCTTCGTCCGTCGAGCAACGGCATCGGTATCGAGGGGGTGCGGTTCAACAGCCAGATCGACTTTGACTCTTCCTCCGGAAAAAGTGAGCAGGTTGTTCTTAACTTTGACAATCCCGTAACTGAGATCAATCTGGTGACCGAACGCCAGATTGAGGGAGAATTTCCCGGCGGCGAACAGGGGAAATGGACTGCCTATGATGCACAGGGCAATGAAATTTCTTCCGGCTTCCTGACGGTTGGTGACGGGACAAGGCTCAGCGGGTCCAGTGTCTCCTATGACCTGGAGACTGGGGATACACCGGTGGCGAGGGTTGTTATCGAGGCAACTGATGTAACCGGTAAGACACACGGTGATAATTCTGATTTTACAGTAAAAACAGTTACTTATACGGAGGTTCCGGAGGTTCTTTCCGATGGTGAGACGCTCGGTGCCTCTGTTGCCGAGGGGGCGGCAGACGGGACCGGCGTGGCGACAATCGCCGCCACTGACGAGGAAGGCGATGCCCTGACCTACAGTATTGCTGCCGGCAATGACGACGGCGCTTTTGTGATTGACCCCGAGAGCGGGAAAGTGACAGTCGCGGACGGCAGCCTGCTGGATTATGAAACTGAAGAGTCCCGCACCCTGACGGTCGAAGTCTCGGACGGCAAGGGCGGAACGGACAGCGTCGAACTGGTGGTCGATATTGAAAATGTCAATGAGACCCCCGTTGCAGGGGCCGTGGACCTTGGCGCAACTTCCGAGGATGTGGCCTTTACCTTCACCGCGGAGGACCTGCTGGCCAGGGCGTCTGACGTGGACGGCGATGTGCTGGCGATCATTGATGTCGCTGTTGATCCCGCCTACGGTACAGTCACCGACAACGGCGACGGAACCTGGACATTCAATGCCGTTGAAAATTTTTCGGGCAATGATATCCCCTTCAGCTTTGATGTGACGGACGGTACGGAAACTGTTTCTTCTACGGCGACACTGGATGTTACGGCTGTGGTGGACGCGCCGGAACTCCACCTGTCAGGCGCCCTTGATCTGGATGCCAGTCACGGCAACTACGCCTTTCCTGAAGACGGCATCATCACCATTGATGTGTCCTATCTGAGCGTGAATGCCGGCTACAATAACTCCCACGGCTATTATATTGCCGATGCTGACGGTAATCCCATTGGCGGCGCCGTCATTCAGGACAATGTCAAGAACGGCGGGACAAAAACGGTTACGGTGGACACCTCTGACTATGAAGGCGGCGTGTCTCTCGGCTTTTTTATCATTCCGGACGGGGATTCAAGAAATGCCGGTCTGCAGGATGAAACGCCTGTTACATTTGAAAACATCAATGGTGTCTGGACACCAGTTGCCGATGGCCAGCCGCTGACAGGGGCAAGTACACCCGCCTATTACAGCAATCATGACCTGAATGCTGATGGTCAGGATCATTTCTCTGATTCTCACTCTCACGGCAACCAGAACTGGGAAGACCTCTGGGGGGGTGGCGATGGCGACTATACAGACGTCAATACACAGGTGGACGTTGTTTTTGCCCCTCATGAACAGCAGCTTGTGCTGGCGGAAAAGAATATTGCCGTTGACCTGCCGCAGATCAAGACGGCACTTGCCGACCAGGATGGATCGGAAAGCCTGTCTCTCTCCATTTCCCAAATTCCCGAGGGAGCGGCACTCAGTGACGGCACGAACAGTTTTGTCGCCACCGCAGGCAACGGTACGGTGGATGTAACCGGCTGGAATCTGGACAGTCTGCAGATTACAGTGGCCGAGGGAACGTCAGACTTTGATCTTTCTGTCAGTGCAACCAGTACGGAAAATAGCACCGGTGACAGCAATACGGTTACAGATTCCGTCACTGTCACCGTCATGGAAAACGGCACGCCCGAAAGCGAGCTTTACGGCGGCAATACCGGTGATGTCATGATCGGAGGCGACGGCAGCGAATTCATTTCCTCTTTCCAGGGGAATGACAGCCTGTATGGCGGTGGTGGTGATGATATCCTGCACGGCGGTGCCGAACATGACCAGCTGGATGGCGGCAGTGGCAATGACACACTTTATGGCGGAACCGGAAACGACCGGCTCGTGGGCGGTCAGGGGAACGATACGCTGAACGGTAACGAAGGCCATGACTATTTTGCTTTTGGTGCCGCCGAAGGATCGGACGTTGTCTCCGGCGGTGCCGGCTGGACCGATGTGATCGAGCTGGGCGGTTTTTCCGGCCAGGGCGCCCAGCAGGGCTGGACCCTGACCCTGGAGGAGGGTGACAGCATTCAGTCAACCGATGAAGCCGCTGGTGAAATGTTGTTGAATGATGATGCCGCCGGGACCATTGTTTTTGACGATGGCGGCGAGATCACCTTCGATGGAATTGAAAAAATTGTATGGTAGCAGTTCAGTATTTTTACTGGATAATAACCTGGATTGAATTATGCTCCCTGAAACATTGATGGTTTGTCAGGCTGGTGACGGCCGAACCGGATTCGGGGAGCAATAGTTATGTCCGACAAATATATTGTATCCTATGGCAGGTTTATTGTCCGCTGGCGTTGGCTTGTCGCATTCCTTTGTATTGCAGTGACCGGGATAGTGGGCTCCGGCGTTACCAAACTGGGGTTCAACACAGACTACAGAATTTTTTTTGGTCCGGATAATCCCCAGCTCGCAACCCAGGATAATCTGGAAGCCAACTATTCAAAAGTCGACCTGGTAACGATTGGCCTGAAATCCTCGGAAAAGAGTGTTTTTACGCGCCAGATGCTTGGCATCGTCAAGGAGGTCACTGAACAGGCCTGGTTATTCCCGTCCGTGACCCGTGTGGACAGTCTGGCCAACTATCAGCATACGGAAGCCACCGAAGACGATTTGATCGTGGATGACCTGGTCCGGGAGGCCGCAGACCTATCCGATGAAGATCTGGAGAAAATCAGGCGTATCGCGCTCAGCGAGCCATCGCTGCTCAATCGTCTGGTGTCGGAGGATGGCGAGACAACGCAAATCATGGTAACGGTCCAGCCTGCCGATACCCAGCCCGATACCCTGAAAAAAATTGTAACGCCGATCAGGAAAATGGCGGCACAGATTGAAAAAGATCATCCCGATGTGGAAGTGGCCCTGTCGGGAACCGTGATGATGTCCGTGTCCATGCCGGAAGCCGCCGAAGCGGATTCCAAGACACTGGTCCCCGCCATGTTCATTGTGATTGCTGTAACCATGCTGGTTTTCCTGCGCTCTGTTTCCGGCATGATTATCAGCATGGTGGTCGTATTTTCCTCGGTTGTTTTCGCCCTTGGCATAACCGGTCACTATGGCTTTCTGCTGAATATTGCTTCTGTGTCCTCGCCAGTCATCATTGTGACCATCGCCGTTGCCGATGCAATCCATCTGCTGGCGACCTTCTATGTCAATATGAGACGCGGAATGGACAAACATGACGCGGTTGTGGAAAGTTTGCGCATCAATTTTCAACCGGTTCTGATAACCTCTGTGACAACGGCGATCGGTTTTCTAAGCCTGAATTTCAATGATAGTCCGCCCTTTAACCATCTGGGCAATATCTCCGCCATTGGTGTATTCGCAGCCTGGATATTTTCCATCACGATGTTGCCGTCACTGATGGCAATTGTACCGACAGGGTCGCTGGGAAAAACCACGCGGGAACATATTGTTATGGAAAAATATGTGGAATGGGTGATCGGGCGGCGTAACAGTATTCTGGCGGGAATGGTCATCATCTGTATTGCGGTGGCGGCTTTCATTCCCCGTCTTGTCTACAACGACAACTTCGTCACATTTTTTAGTGAAAATGTCGAATTCCGAAGAGATTCCGAATTCATGATCGACAATCTTGTCGGCCCCTACACCATGGAACTTTCGGTCTCCTCCGGCCAGGAGGGCGGAATTGCTGAACCAGACTATTTAATACAACTGGAAGAGTTCACGGGCTGGCTGAAAGCGCAGCCCGAGGTGGTTCATGTGTTCTCGATTGTTGATGTCATGAAGCGGTTGAACAAGAATATGCACGGGGACGACCCGGCCTGGTACAGGTTGCCCGAGGAGCGTAACCTGGCGGCCCAGTATCTGCTCCTGTATGAAATGTCGCTGCCTTATGGCCTTGACCTGACCAATCAGATAGACATCGGAAAAACGGCGACCCGCGTAACGGCGAGTCTGGGCCCTGTGAATACATCAGATATGATCTCGTTGACACATCGCACCCGGGAGTGGTTTGCGGCCTGTCAGGGGGAAGGCCGGATCATGACAGAGGGCGGCACCAGTCCGGGGATTATTTTTGCCTTTCTGACCCGTCGAACCTTTGACAGCATGTTCATCGGGACCGGTCTGGCATTTGTGCTGATCTCTCTTTGCCTTGTGGTCGCCCTGCGTAGTTTCAAGCTGGGATTGATCAGTATCGTGCCCAATGTTCTTCCTGCTGTGGCGGCTTTTGGTCTCTGGGCCATCCTGTATGGCGAGATCGGGATATTTGCTTCTGTGGTGACAGCGACGGCCCTTGGCCTGATTGTGGATTGTACGGTGCATTTCCTCAGTAAATACCGGCGGGGCAACTTGGAAAAAGGGCTGGGGGCGGAAGATTCTGTTCGATACGCCTTCGCGATGGTGGGGTCTCCGCTTTGGATATCATCCCTGGTTCTGGTCTGTGGATTTGCCACATTGGGACTCTCCGACTATCTTATCAATGCCAAGATGGGCTTGCTCACTGCCCTGATCATTGCGGTGGCGCTGGTGACCGATTTTCTGCTGCTGCCGACCATACTTCTGTTTGTTGATAAAAAAGGATCGAAAAAAGATGCAGATGCCTAAAGAAAGCGCGTTTATCTTCTTCTTTTCCCTTGTTGGCCTGTTCGCAGCGCCACTGTCTGTGGCGGCCGAGACCGCCGAGGAAAAGGGGTTGGCCATTGCAGAGGAAATGGAGCGCCGGGACCTGGGCTACGCTGACAGTGTGTCTGAACTGGAAATGATCCTGACCAACCGGCAGGGAAAAACCAGCACCCGCTATTTGAAAATAAAAACTCTGGAAGTACAGGACCAGAAACTTGGCGACAAGTCGCTGGTGATTTTCGACCGGCCGCCGGATGTGAAGGGAACCGTTCTGCTGACACATTCCAAAATTCTGGATCAGGACGATCAGTGGATTTATTTCCCGGCGCTTGGCCAGAAGGGGCGCATCAAGCGTATTGACAGCCGGAGCAAGTCCGGTCCTTTCATGGGTAGTGAATTTTCCTATGAGGATATGTCTTCCCGCGAAGTGGGTAAATATAAGTACAAATGGTTGCGGGATGAGGCCTGTGGACAGATGACCTGCCATGTGGTGGAATCCTACCCCCTTTATGAGGGATCGGGATACACTAAAATCATCTCATGGATTGATACGACGGAATACCGGGTTCACAAGATCGATTTCTTCAACCGGGGTGGTGCTCATTTCAAAACATTGATCATGGCCAAATATCAGAAATATCTGGATAAATACTGGCGGGCCCACGAACTTTATATGGTTAACAAACTGACCGGTAAAAGCACCCGTCTGTTGATGAGTCGCTATGAATTCCAGCAAGGGCTCGAGGATCGGGACTTTTCAAGGTCCCGTATGGCCACTGCAAAATAATTCCCGAAACCCCCGGTTTTCCGGCGTTTTTCTGCTATTTCCAGAGAAATGCCGGACTTTCTCCTTTATTTATAATTATCGTTCGCTAATCTTGTCCTGTTTTATGGTTAATGCCGGTTAACCTTAAGAAACTCAGCAGGTTGGGATGAAATATTAGCAAGTTTAATTAAATGCGCTGTATTTTTATCTGCTTTTACATTTGTTTCTGCAAAAGTTTCAAAGAATCAAGGATATAAATGGGGTTATTCGTGCGTAAGACCAGGATCGGGATCCGACATAAACGGATCACAGGAAAAAAATATCTGAACTGCGGTACAGCTGTTGCTGCACTCATGATGGCGTCCTGCCTTGTTGGCTCTGCCAATGCGGAGGTTCTGGCTGTCCGTTCCGGTAAACATCCTGATATGACACGTATTGTGGTGGATCTTAGTGAAGGGACGCCCTATGACGTGAGTTATCTCGACGGGCCGCGCAGAATTGTCATCGAATTGAAGGACCGTGCCGGCGAGCCTATTACACCGGCTCTGACCAGACGTGCAGAGGCTGTGGGAATTCTGGACTCCGTAAATGTAGAAAATCTGGATGGTGGCTTTCGTCTCGAAATTTCTCTACGTCGTACAGCCACTGTATCCCGTTCATTTGATCTCAAACCTATGGAAGGCCGTCCGCACCGTCTGGTTTTTGATTTGCTGCCTATCAGTGAAGCGGAATGGTCGCGCCAGGTAAGGGCATCTTTGCCGCCTGAGCCGGCACCGGAAGCCGATGTGGTGATTGCCGCAGTGGCGGAGACTGAAGCACCCGTTAATCCCGAGCCGGTGGCTGATGCGGTGCCGATGCTGAACTCATCGCCTTTTGCTGCTGAAATGGCGCCGGTAGATGAAGAGCAGTATAATGAAACCGTGTATGAGGACGAATCTGACGGGATTGACTTTTCCGGCTATGTGGAAGTGGAAGGCCGGATCTATCCCGAAACCTCCTTCTATCCCGAACCGGAGGACTGGACCCTGTCCGTTGCCGCGGAACCGCGCCTGGAATATGTCTCGGAAGACGGCAACCATATTTTCATTGCCGATCTGTTCGGCCGGGTCGATGCTCAGGACGAAGATCGCAGTCACTTTGACGTGCGGGAGTTCAAGTGGCTTGGCGTCTTTGATGATCTGACGGTGACAGCCGGTATCAATACGGTCTTCTGGGGTGTCACGGAATCCAATCACCTTGTGGATATCCTGAACCAGGATGACTTCCTGGAGGATATCGACCAGGAAGACAAGCTTGGCCAGCCCATGCTGGCGTTGAGCTATATGACCGATATCGGCACCTTTTCCGGCTATCTGATGACATATTTCCGGGAACGCAGGTTCCCCGGCGTCGACGGTCGTATGCGCATGCCGATGCGGGTGGACTATGGCCGCACGATCTATGAATCGGATGACGAGGAATGGAATCCGGACTGGGCCTTGCGCTGGTCTCATGTGATGGGCGATTTTGACCTTGGCCTTTATCATTTCCAGGGCACCTCCAGGGATCCGGAATTTGTCATGGGACTTGACGGGTCCGGTAATGCTGTATTGATCCCCTATTACCGGCTGATCCACCAGACCGGTGTGGACATCCAGGCGACCAAAGGCGGCTTCCTGTGGAAATTCGAAAGTATTTACCAGACCAACAGCGGCGATGCTGTCTGGGGGGACGATTTCTGGGCTTTTGCCGGAGGTGTGGAATATACTTTCTATGGTCTTGGCGGCGGCTATTCAGACCTTGGCGTTCTGATGGAATACAGCTATGACGACCGTGGCACTCTTTCTCCGTCGTTCCTGGAAGATGACCTGTTTGTCGGCTTGCGCTGGACCGCCAATGACGAACAGAGCAGCGAACTTCTGATCGGTGCCGTTTTCGACATGGATTCCACGGTCAAGCTTGTTAACATCGAGGGCAGCCGCAGGATTGGTGAATTCTGGAAAGTCAGTCTTGATGCGCGGCTGTTTATGAATGTTCCGGCGACGGACCCCATATACAGCCTGTCCAGGGATGATTTCTTTCAACTCAGGGTCGCCCGCTACTTCTGACGGTTTACGGGATTGTCTGGGCGAACATTGCTCGCTGGCTCACAATTTGGTGAGCAGGGTGGTTTTTTAGGCAATATTGTTGCTTTCTCCCCTCGGAATGTATAGAATTGCCCATCAAATCCTGAGAGGCGGGAATGAACAGACGGCGTATCATAACAGTGACGGAAAAGCTGACAGGACTGGCCATTGCCATTCTTGTTGTCGGCGGACTGTCCTCTGTTGTCGGTTCCCTGCTGAATACCAGTGAAACCCGCAGGGATTTTGAATTTGTCGCCCTTAACGAAGCGGTTGACCCGTTGATGCGTGTCGAGGCCGTCGAGGATCGCGATTTTGTTTTTCATTCCCGGCAGTTCATGGATGAGCGCAGTGCAGAAGCCCTGGAGCGCGCCATGGAATATGGTCTGGCGCAGCTGGAAAAGGTCATGAGCCTTCATGAAAACCGTCTGGCCAGTCTGGAAGAGTATCTGGAGGAAATTGAAGAAATCGAGCGGATCCCTGAGCCTCTGCGTGAAGAGATGAGAGTTGAAGTTGCGCTTGAAATTCGCCGCGCCGAACGGGAGGTCCGTCGGGTCTTGGCGGAGGTACGTCGCCTGCATGTGGAAAAAGCTGCTGCGGCTGTTCGCGCCCGTGAAATTCCTGAGAGGGCTGCGCCTCCAAAGCCTCCGGCATTTCCCTTGCCGCATGTGACACCTGAACGGCAGGCTTGTGACCAGAATGAGGAAAAACCCAAGGAAAAAGGCAGCAAGGACGGCAAGGAAGGATTTATGGAGGCCCTGTCCTTCGTATAACTGACATATCTCTGTTTCAGATTTATAATAGTCCAGGACCCGGCTTTCGCCGGGTTTTTACGTTGTGGTTGCGCACATCCTGAAATACACGTTATAGTTGTTTTTTTGGGCCAGGGTGTTTGGGGGAGCCAATGGTAGCGCATATCACAACAGTCGCCTTCGTCGGCATAGAAGCCCGTCCGGTAGATGTCCAGGTTCAGGTGGCGAACGGTCTGCCGTCCTTTACCATCGTCGGTCTTCCTGACAAGGCGGTGGCGGAAAGCCGCGAACGGGTGCGCGCCGCCCTTGGCGCCATCGGCCTGTCTTTGCCGCCGAAAAGGATTACCGTCAATCTGGCGCCCGCTGACCTGCCCAAGGAAGGCAGTCATTATGACCTGCCCATCGCCATGGGGGTGTTGGTGGCGATGGGGGCGGTGGGAAGTGACATGACGGACGGGTATCTGGTTCTGGGGGAGCTGGGGCTTGACGGTGGTCTGCAGGCGGTGCCCGGCGTTCTGCCGGCGGCCATGCGGGCCATGGAAGAAGACCGTGGCCTGATCTGTCCCGCGGCCTGTGGCGGGGAGGCGGCCTGGGCCGGGGATCTGGACATCATTGCCGCCGACAGCCTGCTCAGTCTGATCAATCACCTGAAAGGCACACAGCTTCTGGCCGCGCCCAGGCCGGCGGTGGAGCGGGAGGAGGCGCATATTCCCGATCTCAAGGACATCAAAGGGCAGGAAAGCGCCAAACGGGCGCTGGAGGTGGCGGCGGCGGGAGGTCATAATCTTTGTATGATTGGGCCGCCCGGATCGGGCAAGTCCATGCTGGCGGCAAGGTTGCCAGGGATATTGCCACCTATGGATCCTGCGGAAATTCTGGAGGTGAGCATGATTGCCTCGGTGGCCGGACTTTTGACCGGCGGCGGGATCACCCGCAGGCGGCCGTTTCGTAACCCCCATCATTCCGCCTCTATGGCCGCCCTGACCGGTGGCGGCTTTAAGGCGCGGCCGGGGGAGGTGTCGCTGGCGCATCGGGGCGTGTTGTTCCTGGATGAACTGGCGGAATTCCAGCGTCCGGCCCTCGATAGTTTGCGCCAGCCCCTGGAAAGCGGCGAGGCGGTAGTGGCGCGGGCCAATACCCATGTGACCTATCCTGCGAGATTTCAGTTAATCTCGGCCATGAATCCCTGCCGCTGCGGGCATATTGACGATCCGGCCCGGGCCTGCAGCCGGGCGCCCAAATGCGCCAATGACTATCAGGCCCGTATATCCGGACCGCTCATGGACCGGATTGATATTCATATCGAGGTACCGGCTGTGAGCGCTCTTGACCTGTCCCTGCCACCCGCGGCGGAGGGCACAGAAGACGTGGCGGCCCGGGTGGCGCAGGCCCGGCACAGGCAGCAGGATAGATACCGGGCCATGGATCTTGGAGACCGCGTCCGCACCAATGCGGAGGTAGACGGGGAAGCCCTGGAACAGGTGGCGGAACTGGATCAGGCGGGACGGGAGATGTTGACCCGGGCGGCCGAGATGATGAAACTGACCGCGAGAGGCTATCACCGGGTGCTCCGGGTGGCGCGCACGCTTGCCGACCTTGACGGCGTGGACGGGATCGGTCAAACTCATATCGCCGAGGCGCTAAGTTACCGGCAAAAGAAGACTTATTAAAACAAGAACAACAAGTATCCGGATACCCGCCTGTGAAGATTTCCATTTCCAATCCCAAAAACTGGTGGGGCGCCATCGAAATCTATCGCCGTCCGCGCCTGATTGGCATTTTCGGCATGGGTATATCCAGCGGATTTCCTCTGACCCTTGTGCTCTCGACCCTCGGTTACTGGCTGAGCCAGGAAGGGGTAGATGCGGAAACCATCGGCCTGCTGGCGGTGGTGACTATGCCCTACAGCCTGAAATTCCTCTGGTCGCCGCTGATTGACTGGATCCGCTTGCCGGGCCTTGCCCGTATGTTCGGCCAGCGGCGGGCCTGGCTGTTTCTGATCCAGGCGGGCCTGACCGCAGCGATCCTGTTTCTGGGGTCGACCGATCCTGTCGAGGGGGCTCTGTTGACCGGCCTTGGCGCGCTGATGGTCTCTTTTATGAGTGCCTCCCAGGATATTGTGCTTGATGCCTACAGGATTGAAATTCTTGAGGATGAAGAGTTGCCCGCCGGAGCGGCGATGATCCAGTTTGGCTATCGGATCGGCAATTTTGTCTCCGGCGCAGGCGGGCTCTGGCTCGCGGCCGAATATGGCTGGCAGGCAGCCTATTATATTCTCAGCCTCCAGGTATTGTTCGGGGTCCTCCCTGCTGTTTTGCTCGGGGAGCCGAAACGGGACGGCCATGAACTGGTGGAACAGGAAACCGAGGCCGTCGAACACTGGCTCAAGGATGAAGTGCACGCCCCGACGGCACTCAGCCTGTTTGTGGAAAATTTTTACCTGAGTGTTGTTGTTCCGTTCAAGGAGTTCATGAGCCGTAACGGCTGGCTGCTGATCCTGCTGTTTATCATCCTGCTGAAGATCGGTGACGGCATGGCCTCGGTGATGACGCCAAAGCTGATTGTGGATCTGGGCTATGACAATAATGAAATCATCTTTGCCAACAAGACGGTTGGGTTCTTTGCTCTGCTGGTTGGCATTTTTGCCGGTGGCCTGTTGCTGAAAATAACCGGGACCTATCGCGGTCTGTTTATTTCGGCCGTTTTGATGATGGTCTCTAACCTCAGTTTCGCAGTGCTGGCGGAAGTGGGGCACGATGTGCCGCTTCTGGCTTTTGCTGTCGGGTTCGAGAATTTTGCCTCCGGCCTTGGCGGCACCCTGGCAATTGCCTATCTCTCGGGACTCTGCAATCTGGCCTATACGGCAACCCAGTATGCGCTGCTGTCGTCTGTGGCGTCGGTGGGGCGTAGTTTCCTTGCGGCACCGTCAGGTTTTGGGTATGTGGAATGGGGACCAACCGCTTTCTTCATTTTCACCACCATTGCCGCGCTGCCGGCAATCGGGCTTCTGTTCTGGATGCGGAAACTGGGATCTGTATCGGAAGACCTGCGGGTAAAGTCCTGATCTACATTTTCTTGGCCACAAGGCACAGGGGATCGCAGCGGAAGCGGTCCTTCCAGTGCAGCTTGAAGCCGTGCCGTTCCAACAGGTAAAAGAGCGAGCGACGGCCAAAGACGTGCTTCTGGCCCGGCAGGAGGGTGGGGGTGCGGAACCGGCTTTTGACCGGACAAAGGATCATCAGCATGCCGCCCTTTTTGAGGCTCACGTAGCGTGCAGAGAAATAGTTATTCAGGTCCTCCACAAAAATCGGCACATACAGGCTGCCTATCCCGTCCAGATCCCGGTCTTTGGGGGTGTAGATTTCGTCATCCAGGGGCATTGTAAAGGCGCTCTCACACCTTATATTAGTTCCGGAACAGTAACGATGTAACTGTAATAAACTTTTGTCCGTGTACTCTCTGCTGTATGTAGAGAGTGTGGAAAAAAGGCCGGGCTGGGACAAGTGCTCATATCCGCAAAAAGCGCAGAAAAGTGTCCCCGTTGCACTGTTTCGGGCAAGTCGGGCGCCGCAGGCGGGGCAGGATATAAGCTGATCAGCCATGGGAATAGTCCAGCCGTCGGATTTTACCGATCATTAACGTATAATTTCCCTTTCCTGTGTAAAGAGTTAAGCGGAAAATGGAACAGCGAATGTTAAAAAGCTGGGGTTTTTGCAAAAAAACTTTTACATTGCTGTCATGAAATTGACCCTGCAGGGGTCTATATATCAGGGTTATGAAACTGGATATGATGAAAGCAAACGCCGAAAAAATCAGATGGGATCAGTCCGACGAGGCTCCGATTCTTGTGAAATCCGGCGTTTATGAGGTTCGCCTAGCTCGTTCGGACGAGGAGGTGGCCGCCGCCCAGGCCCTGCGTTACAGGGTCTTTTACGAGGAAATGAAAGCGGTTCCTACGGAGGCCATGCGCACCGTGGCCCGGGATTTCGATGATTTCGACAATGTCTGTGACCATCTGCTGGCTTTTGACACCAGCAAGACGGGGGCGGACGCCGTGATCGCGACCTACCGGTTGCTACGGGAGGAAAAGGTGGACCGGATCGAGGATTTCTATTCCTCCCAGGAATATGACCTCTCCAGTCTCTTTTCCGAAAAATTCCGTGATGAAATGATCGGCGACCGGCAACTGCTCGAACTGGGACGCAGCTGTGTACATGCGGACTATCGCACCAATAATGTGATGCAGCTGATGTGGCGCGCCATCGCCCGCTATATTGAAAAACACCGGATTGCCTATCTGTTCGGCTGCGCGAGCCTGCCCGGCATCAATCCGGAAGATCTCAAGCTGCAATTGAGTTATCTCTATAACAGCCATAAAACCCCTGACGACTATAACGTCCCGGCGGTGGGGGCGCGTTACCGCAAGATGGATTATATGACGCCGGCGGAATATGACGACCGCATGGCGCGTCGGGCCCTGGCGCCGCTGATCAAGGGATATCTCCGGCTCGGCTGTTACATCGGCGACGGGGCGGTGATTGATGAACAGTTCAATACCACCGACGTCTTTATCCTGTTGCCGGTGGACAGCATTCAGCGCCGTTACCTGGGACTGTTTGACAATTAGGATATTGCCCGGAGGTTCTTGATAAAAAGAACGAAAGCCCGCAGGTCCTGCGGGCTTTTTTTAACGGCAGTCGGTTCTGTCTTTTTCAAGTTTGATGACTTCAGAACGGGTCGCGGGCCCGAGGGCGGGAAGTGCACTGTCCTTTTTCGTAAGGTCCAGATAATCCAGAAACAGGACTTCCGGGGAAGTTTCCAGGCGGCAAACAAGATGGGGGCGACCAAAAGCCTCATCCACGGCACCTATAACGGTTTGTCCAATCGCATAAAAGGGCGCATCGAAGGAACCGGAAAAGCCGATGTTATAAACCTCTTTATAGCGCTCCCCGTCCTGGTTTCCCCCCAGATGGCTTATGGCCATTTCCAGCAGAGTGAAATTCAGCGGCATGCGATGGTGGTTGATCCGGAGGCTGCGTTTGCTTGCCCGGCTGTAGCGGGCGTCGCTGTCCACTTTATTGAAGTCGGCGAGAGTGCTTGCGGCACCTTCCCGGATGGCTTCGAACATGATCAACCTGACAGGATCGTTTTCCGGGGCGGGCGGCATAAATTCATTCTGGACGGCATGATAGGTTTCATGGGCGATCAGAAAGGTCATGCCTTCCGGGTCGTCCCGGATGCAGGGCAGGTCGATGTAGAAATCATCCCCGACCGCCCAGCCGCCGCAGGACGGCGTGCCGACCGCTACCACGGCGCTCCCTGAAAAGTCGGTGTCTCCGGGGCTGAAAGGCGCAATCATACGCGCGACGCGGGCAGATGTTTCGGCCTGCGTTTCAGAGAGTTTGTCGAGCAGATCATTAATTTCCTGCCGATTGTTCATCACGTCGTTGAAACGAAAATAATCCCGGTCGATCTTTTGACATCCCGCGGCTTTTCGCCGGGCGTCAAGATAGTTGTCCATGGTGATATAATTCCGGAACTTTCTGAAATGGGTCAGCATATCCCGAATGGCCGGGTTGTGTCTGATGGCGTCTTCATCGATGTCTCTGCCGCTGCAAATGTCCGCCATCACATTTCGGGCAAGGCTCGTATCCAGCCTGACTGTAATATCGGCATGGGCCGGAGATAATGTTCCGGCCAGCAGGCAGATAGATATCATCACTGCGTTTCTTTTCAGGATAAGCCGCATTCTGTTCTCCCCTTGCTTTGTTGAGGAGAGGATAGAGCAGAAGATCCCTGGAAGGCAAGGCTGCTGCGACAGGAGGGGGCAGCCTTGCGACGAGGACGGCCATATTGATGATCCCGGAAGCATATGACCCCATTGATTGTGGGTTATTTCGGATTCTTTATTTAGCCCTCACCCCGACCCTCTCCCAGAGGAGAGGGCAGGGTGAGGGTGACAATTTGAAATCAGCCGCCGGTTTTTTCCCGCACCATATTCACGTTATGGGCGGCAAGGGCGGCCATATTGATGATCTCGGAGGCATAGGACCCCATGGGCACGATCTGCACCGAATGGCTGAGTCCGACCAGCATGGGGCCGATCACGGTGCCGCCGCCCATTTCCCGAAACAGTTTGGTGGAAATATTGGCTGAATGCATGCCCGGCATGATCAGCACGTTGGCCGGGCCACTGAGGCGGCAGAAGGGGTATTTCTCCATGATTTCCGGGTTGAGCGCCACACCGGGATGCATTTCGCCCTCATATTCGAAATCGACCTTGCGGCTGTCCAGAATATGCACGCCCTCGCGGGAATGCTGGGCCAGGATTCCGCCTTCCGGGTTGCCGAAATTGGTATAGGACATCAGCGCCACCCGGGGTTCAATACCGAAGTGGCGGACGATTTCCGCCGCATGCTCGGCGGTATCGGCCATGTCTTCGCCAGTGGGCAGCTCATTGATGGCGGTATCGGCGACAAAGATCGTCCGGTCGCCCTTGACCATGATGCTGATGCCCATGGCGCGACGGCCCGGGATCGGGTCGATCACTTTCATCACACTGTCCAGCGCCGCCGCATAATGACGCACATGGCCGGTGATCATGGCGTCCGCATCGCCCATGGCCAGCATGCAGGCGGCGAACACGTTGCGATCGGTTTCCACCAGCCTCATGCAGTCACGGAACAGATAGCCTTTGCGCTGCAGCTTGTTGAACAGGAACTCCGCATATTTCCGGCTCTTGTCACTGCTACGGGCATGATGGATTTCAATCTTGTCATTCCGGTCATGGCCCATATGTTCCAGCAGGTCGCGAATTTTCTTTTCATGGCCGATCAGGATGATCTTGCCGAAACCGTTCTGTTCAAAGCCGAGCGCGGCGCGCAGCACCGTTTCCTCGTCGCCTTCGGTAAAGACTACCCGCTTGGGGTCCTGGTCCAGCTTGTCATAGATCATCTGCAGGGTGCCGGTGGTCGGGTTCAACCGGGCGGCAAGCTCTTTGCGGTATTCTGCAATGTCGATGATTGGCCGGCTCGCCACTCCTGAATCCATCGCTGCCTGGGCCACGGCCGGGCTGATGGAACTGATCAGGCGCGGATCAAAGGGTGCCGGGATGATGTATTTGGGGCCGTATTTGGGATGTTCGCCCGCATAGGCCGAGGCGACCTCGTCCGGCACGTCCTCACGCGCCAGCTCGGCAATGGCGCGGGCGGCGGCGATTTTCATCTCGTCATTGATACGGGTGGCGCGAACGTCCAGTGCGCCCCGGAAAATATAGGGAAAGCCGAGAACGTTGTTGACCTGGTTGGGATAGTCGGAACGTCCGGTAGCGACAATGGCGTCGGAGCGCACGGCTTCCACTTCCTCGGGGGTGATTTCCGGATCCGGGTTGGCCATGGCGAAAATGATCGGCCTATCGGCCATACTGGCCACCATGTCCTGGGTCACCGCGCCCTTGACGGACAGGCCGAGGAATACGTCGGCCCCTTTCAAGGCCTCTTCCAGGCTTCTGGCTTTGGTTGTGACCGCATGGGCCGACTTCCACTGGTTCATGCCTTCCTTGCGATCGTGATAGATCACGCCCTTGCTGTCACACATGATCACATTGTTGTGGGGCACCCCCATGGCCTTGATCAGTTCGGTACAGGCAATGGCGGCGGCCCCCGCGCCGTTGACCACGACGGTGACGTCCTTGATATCGCGGCCGGTCAGGTCCAGGGCATTGATGATCCCGGCCGCGCAGATGATGGCAGTGCCGTGCTGGTCGTCATGAAAGACGGGGATATCCATTTCCTCACGCAGGCGCTGCTCGATGATGAAACATTCCGGGGCCTTGATGTCTTCCAGATTGATGCCGCCGAAGCTGGGGCCGAGACAGCGCACACAGTTGATGAATTCCTCAGCATCCTTGCTGTCCACCTCCAGGTCGATGGAATCCACATCGGCGAAGCGCTTGAACAGGACCGACTTTCCTTCCATCACCGGCTTGGAGGCCAGCGGCCCGAGATTGCCGAGCCCGAGGATGGCGGAGCCGTCCGAAATTACCGCCACCAGATTACCCTTGGCGGTATAGTCCCAGGCCGCAGCGGGATTGTCGGCAATGGCGCGCACGGGGGCCGCCACACCCGGGGAATAGGCCAGCGACAGGTCGCGCTGGGTGGCCATGGATTTGCTGGCGATGATTTCGATTTTCCCGGGACGCCCTGCGGAATGGTAATGCAGGGCTTCCTTGTCGCCGAATTGGGATTTCTTGTCCGTCATGTTTTAACCCGTTTTCTAAGTCTTGTTCCTCTAGCTTCCTCATCGCTCTGCCGGTTTTATTTTTTTATTCCTGTTTCCCAGCAGGAATTGCTTTCCCGGATTGAAGGCGATAGAGTCTCATCCCTGATCCAATAAGTAAAACAGGCCCGATGATAACATGGACCCGTTCTATAAAATAGGATCGGCAAGGTAATATAAATACCTATATGAAACCTATATTGAAATTTTTTAACAAAAACAACCTTAAAATCTGATTGAAAATTATTTTCCCACATTTTCTTTAATGACGATCACTATGGACAAAATTACGGCTGCAGTACCGGATTCAGGGCAGGACAGGGGCCAATCCGTCAAAAAGACGAAAAAAGAATCCTCCAAACCCGCCAAAGTTACACCGATGATGGAGCAGTTCCTCGAGATCAAGGGGGCCCATCCGGATTACCTTTTGTTTTACCGCATGGGGGATTTTTACGAGCTGTTTTTTGACGATGCGGTTGAGGCATCCGAGGCGCTGGACATCACCCTGACCAAGCGGGGCAAGCATGAGGACCAGGATATCCCCATGTGCGGGGTGCCCGTGCATGCGGCGGAAAGCTATCTGGCGCGTCTGATCCGCAAGGGTTTCAAGGTGGCGGTCTGTGAACAGATGGAAGATCCTGCCGAAGCCAGGAAGCGGGGTGCCAAGGCAGTGGTGCGCCGGGATGTGATCCGGCTGGTGACGCCGGGGACCATTACCGAGGAAAACCTTCTGGATGCCCGCCAGCACAATTATCTGGCGGCTCTTTGTGTCGTGCAGGGAAGTTATGCCCTGGCCTGGCTTGATATTTCCACCGGTGATTTTCATGTGAGCGGCATTGATCCTGCCAATCTGGATGCGGAGCTTGCCCGCCTGCGACCCGGTGAGATCATTTTGCCTTCGGCGCTTCTTACGGACGAGAAAATCCATCACGTGCTGGAGGAATGGGCGGAACGGCTGAGTCCCCAGGATACGGGTGGTTTTGACAGCCGTCTGGCGGAAAAAAGGCTCAAGGATTATTTCGGGGTTTCGGTGCTGGACGGGCTTGGCACTTTCGGCAGGTCGGAAATGGCTGCCTGCGGCGCGTTGCTTGACTATGTGACGGAAACCCAGAAGGGCAAGGCGCCGAAACTGTCCAGGCCGGTGCCGGTGGGCGAAGACAGCACCATGATGATCGACGGAGCAACCCGGCGCAATCTGGAACTGAGCACCACTTTGGGCGGCGAGAAAAAGGGCAGCCTTCTGAGCGTCATTGACCGGACGGTGAGCGGCGCCGGGGCGCGTCTTCTGGCAACGCGGCTGAGCGCCCCGCTGATGGATCCGGAACTGATCAACCGCAGGCTCGACAAGGTCAGCTTCTTTCTCGAGGAGGAGGCCTTCAGACGTGAATGCCGCGAGCTTCTGAAAAAATGCCCGGATATGGAGCGGGCCCTGTCCCGTCTGTCCGTGGGACGCGGCGGACCCCGGGACCTGGCCGCCATTCGCGACGGGCTTGCCCAGTCCGATGAACTGAACAAAAAGTTGCGAAATGTCTGCGACCGCCAGGCGCGGGAAAATATCCTGCCGCCGCTGGAACTGGACGAGATCATGGCCCAAATGGGCGATCACAGCGCCCTGATCGAGCTTTTGTCCCGCGCGCTGGCCGAAGAATTGCCGACGATTATCCGGGATGGTAATTTCATCGCCGCCGGCTTTCACGAAGAACTTGATGAATATCGTCAACTTCGTGACCAGAGCCGACAGATGATTGCGGCACTGGAAAACGATTATCGGGACAAGACAGGAATTAGTGGCCTCAAGGTCCGGCACAACAATGTGCTGGGCTATTATATCGAAGTGACGGCCACCCATGCAGACAAGATGATGGCGCCGCCCCTGTCTGAAGAATTTATTCACCGCCAGACCCTGGCCAATGCGGTTCGCTTCAACAGTACGGAACTGGCCAGACTGGCCAGCAAAATTGGCCAGGCCGGAGCCCGGTCGCTGGAACTCGAACATGAACTGTTCGAACAGCTCACCGGAACCCTTCTGGCGGACTGGGAGGCCATTACCCGGGCAGCCCGCTCTCTGGCACGGCTGGATGTGGCGTCTTCCCTGGCGGAGCTTGCCGCGGTGCGCAACTATGCCCGTCCGAAGGTGGACGATAGTCTGACCTTCGAGATCGAGGGCGGTCGCCATCCGGTGGTGGAAGCGGCGCTTGTGCAAGGGCAGCAGGGGCATTTCGTGGCCAATGACTGTGACCTGACGGGGGAAAACAAGTTGTGGCTGATCACCGGTCCCAACATGGCCGGTAAAAGCACTTTCCTGCGCCAGAATGCCCTGATCGCCATCATGGCGCAAATGGGGGGATTTGTGCCCGCCCGCAGCGCCCATATCGGGGTGGTGGATCGACTGTTCAGCCGGGTCGGCGCCAGTGACGATCTGGCCCGGGGAAGATCCACTTTCATGGTGGAAATGGTGGAAACCGCCGCTATTCTCAATCAGGCGGGGGAACGCTCTCTGGTTATCCTGGACGAGATCGGCCGGGGAACCGCCACCTATGACGGCCTGTCCATCGCCTGGGCGGCTGTGGAACACCTGCATGAGGTCAATCGCTGCCGTGGCCTTTTTGCCACTCACTACCATGAAATGACGGCTTTGGCCTCGAAACTGGACAATTTATCCCTACATTATATGAAGGTCAGGGAATGGGAAGGCGAGGTGGTTTTCCTGCATGAAGTAGGCCCGGGCGCCGCCGATAGATCCTATGGCATCCAGGTGGCCAGATTGGCGGGACTGCCGGCGGTGGTCATCAAGCGGGCGAGACAGGTTCTGGACAGTCTGGAACAGGGCGAACAGGGTACCAGCAAGGGCCGCAAGATGGATCTTCTTGCGGATGAATTACCACTTTTTTCAGCTTTTCAGTCCACAATGGCGACGGAAGAAAATTCCCGCTCTGAAGCGGACGAACTGCTGGAGACCATAAATCCGGACGACCTTGCGCCCCGGGAAGCACTGGAGCTTCTTTACAGGCTCAAGGAACTATCGGATAAATAATCAGGGCAAAATATGCGAAAAGTCAGAAACCACAGGAAAATCATTGATCCGCTGAAGCTCCGCCAGGAGTTCGAGCGGCTGAAGCCGGATCATACGCCTGACTCGATCCGCATGCCATTGCTGGATCTGCTGAAAAACAGTTACCAACAGGGCTTCGACGAAGTTCGCCGCCGCTGCGAGGCGGGGGAAAGCGGTATGGTTCTGGTTCGGGCGCAAAGTTACCTCACTGACGAGATCATCAAGTTTATTTATGAAGTGACTGCCGGGTTCGTCTATTACCAGCCCAATCCGACCAAGTATCAGCAGCTTTGCCTGGTGGCCATCGGCGGATACGGCCGGGCGGAGATGGCGCCCTATTCGGATATCGACCTGTTGTTCCTGCTGCCCTACAAGCAGACCCCCTGGGGGGAGCAGGTGGTGGAATATATGCTCTATCTCATGTGGGACATGGGTCTGAAGGTGGGCCATGCCACGCGGACAATCAATGAATCTATCCGTTTGTCAAAGCAGGACCTGACCATCAGAACCTCGCTTCTGGAAGCCCGCTATATCTGGGGGCAGAAAGAGCTGTTTGACGAGTTTCTCACCCGCTATGACAAGGAAGTGATCGCCGGGCACGAGCCGGAGTTCATCGAACAGAAACTGGCCGAGCGGGATGAACGCCACCACAAAATGGGCGACAGCCGCTATGTGGTGGAACCTAATATCAAGGACGGCAAGGGCGGTTTGCGCGACCTGCAGACGCTCTACTGGATTTCAAAATTTATCTATGGCGTGCATTCGGTTTCGGAAGTGGTGAAAAAAGGCGTTTTCTCCAAGGAGGAATACCGCCAGTTTCAGAAAGCTGCCCGGTTTCTCTATACTGTCCGCTGTCACCTGCATTTCCTGATGGGCCGGCCCGAGGAACGCATAACTTTTGATGTACAGAAAGTTCTGGCGGAACGGCTGGGCTATACTGACCGCCCGGCATCGTCCGGTGTTGAACGTTTCATGAAGCATTATTTCCTGATGGCCAAGAATGTGGGTGACCTGACCCGTATCTTCTGCTCCTATCTGGAGGCCAAGCACAAGCGCAAACCTCGCCTCAGAATGCCCGCATTTGGTCTCAAGAAAAAGAAAATCGACGGCTTTTCCGTGGACGGCAGTCGCATTTCGGTGAGCAGCGCCAAGACCTTCGCAGATAATCCTGTAG
The DNA here is from genome assembly GCF_048269205.1 of Emcibacter sp. Lineage (GTDB taxonomy): Bacteria > Pseudomonadota > Alphaproteobacteria > Sphingomonadales > Emcibacteraceae > Emcibacter. Next base: position 795,796 of record NZ_JBLXJC010000001.1, read on the forward strand.
AGATGATCCGCATCTTCTATGTGGCTCAGAAATACAATTTGGATATTCATCCCCGCGCCCTGCGTCTGATCCGGCAAAATCTCAAGCTTATCAATCGTGAGGTGCGTAATGATCCGGTGGCCAACCATCTGTTTCTGGAAATTCTGACCTATCGGAAAGGCCCCGGGTTTATCCTGCGCATGATGAATGAAGCAGGTGTTTTCGGCCGGTTCGTGCCCGATTTTGGCCGGGTCGTGGCCCAGATGCAGTATGACATGTATCATGTCTATACGGTGGACGAGCATACCATCCGGGCCATAGAGCTGCTTTCCGAAGTGGAGCAGGGCACCCTGGCGGAGGACCATCCGCTGGCAAATGAAATCATTCACAAGGTGATCTCCCGGCGGGTCCTTTATGTCGCGGTGCTGCTGCATGATATTGCCAAGGGACGCAAGGGGGATCATTCGGTGCTGGGCGAGGAAGTGGCGCGCAAGCTCTGCCCCCGCTTCGGTCTGAGCGCGGCGGAGACGGAAACCGTTGCCTGGCTGGTGCGCTGGCATTTGCTGATGACCATGGTGGCTTTCAAGCGCGATCTTAATGATCCGAAAACCATTGCTGATTTTTCCAAGGAAGTTCAGAGCCCCGAGCGGCTCAGGCTGCTGCTTGTGCTGACGGTGGTGGATATCCGTGCGGTGGGGCCGAAAATCTGGAACGGATGGAAGGGGCAGCTGCTCAGGGAGCTATACTATAACTCCGAGGAATATCTTCTTGGCGGTCAGATCGAAGGCGGTCATCAGCATCGCATCCGGGAAACCATCTCCAACCTGAGAGAGGATCTGTCAGACTGGACCGACGAGGAATTCGAGACATTTACCGGGAGATTTTATGACAACTTCTGGCTGGCGCTGGATGATGCCCATCTGGTGCGTCTTGCCGAAACCGTCCGTCAGGCGGACGAGGCGGGGGAGAGCCTGTATATTACCACCCGGTCTGACGAATTCAGGGAAATTACCGTACTGACCGTCTATACACCGGACCATCCCGGTCTGTTCGCCCGTATCACCGGTGCGATAGCCGTCAGCGGCGCTTCCATTCAGGACGCCAAGATTTTTACCACCAAGGACGGCATGGCGCTGGATACTTTCTGGATACAGGAAAGTGACGAAAGTGCCTTTGATGACACGACAAAGCAAAAAAAATTGAAAGACAATATTCGCGAGACCCTGCTGGGTAATATTCTGCCCAGGGAAGTTTTGGCCCAGCGCCGCAAAAACAAGCTCAGTAAGCGAACTGCCGTCTTTACAGTGGAACCGGTCGTGCTGGTGGATAACAATGCCAGCAACACCTTTACAGTGATCGAGGTGAACGGTCTTGACCGCGTCGGCTTCCTTTATGATCTTTCCCGGACGCTGATGGATATGAAAGTAACCATCGGTAGTGCCCATATCGCCACTTATGGAGAGAGGGCCATTGCGGTTTTCTTCCTGAAAGACCTGTTTGGCCATAAAATTACGCACAAACAGAAGCTTGCACAGATCGAGAAAAAACTTCTGGAAGTCTTGTCAGAGGATAAAAGCTCGGGCAGAGTGGGCCGGAAAAAGTCGGAAAAAACACAAAAATCAGTTCGGGAAGCCTCCTGAGGGTCCCCGGTCGACACAGGGAAGTGTTTCGCTCGCATGTCCATTCTTAAAGCCACCGCCATATTCGGCAGTTTCACTTTTCTGAGCCGTATTCTCGGGTTTGTCCGCGATATTCTGATGGCGTCCATTCTGGGCGCAGGCATGGTGGCGGACTGTTTCGTGGTGGCGTTCAAGTTGCCCAATTTCTTCCGCAGGCTTTTTGCCGAGGGGGCCTTTAGTGCCGCCTTTGTGCCGATCTTCTCCGCCACCCTTGAACAGGATGGCCAGGAGGAAGCCGTGGTTTTTGCCGAAGAGGCCTTCGCCGGTCTCATGGTGGTCCTGTTGCTGCTGGTCGGGCTGATGGAAATTTTCGCTCCGGCGGTGATTTATGTACTGGCGGGCGGTTTCGCCGATGATACGGTCAAATTTGATCTTGCGGTGCTGCTGACCCGGATCACTTTTCCCTTTATTTTGTTTATCTCGCTGGTTTCCCTGCTCGGCGGTATTCTGAATTCACTCGGCCGTTTTGCGGAAACCGCGGCCATGCCCATCATTCTGAATATTTTCCTGATTTCGGCGCTGGTGTTTTTCGCCAACCGTCTGGAAACACCGGCCCATGCGCTGGCCATTGCTGTCTCTCTGGCGGGATTTGTCCAGCTTGTCTGGCTCTGGCGGGCCTGCCGCAAGGCGGGCTACCGCATTCGCATTAAATGGCCGCATATGACGCCGAAAGTGCGTGAACTTCTGCGGATCATGGGACCGGCGGCTCTTGGTGCCGGGGTGATACAGCTCAACCTGATGCTGGATATGATCCTGGCCTCGCATCTGCCGGACGGGTCCATGTCCTTTCTGTTTTATGCGGACCGGCTCAATCAGTTGCCCATCGGGGTGATCGGTGTGGCGCTGGGTACGGTTCTTCTGCCCATGCTGTCCCGGGAAATTGCTGCCGGCAACGGCCATCAGGTCATTCACAGCCAGAACCGGGCTATCGAGATGGGGCTGTTTCTGACGGTACCGGCCGCCGTGGCCTTTATCGTGGTGCCTTACGAACTGATCCACGTGCTTCTGGAACGTAACCGTTTTACGGCGGAAGATACATTGCAGACGTCCCTGGCTCTTGCGGCCTATGCGGCCGGGCTCCCGGCCTATGTATTGGCCAAGGTCTTCAGTCCGGGCTACTTTGCCCGCAAGGATACCAGAACGCCGGTAAAATTTGCCATGATTGCGCTGGTGGCCAATGTGATCCTCAATATTGCCCTGATGATTCCACTTAAGCACGTGGGGCTTGCCCTGGCCACGGCCATTTCCGCCTGGCTCAATGTGGCGCTGCTCTGCGGCGGACTTGTCCGGCGCGGCCATTTCCATTTTGACAAACAGGCCCTGGGCAGGCTGACCCGCTATGTGATCTGCAGTCTCCTGATGGGAGCTGTCGTCTGGTACGTATCCACACTGACAGCACCCCTGATCGGCGGCGCTTTTTATGAAAAAATTACCGGGATCGCGGTCCTGGTCATGACGGGCATCGTCACCTATATTCTGCTTGCCTTTCTCACCGGGGCTATCCGCAAGGAGGATCTGGCGATCCTGCGGCGCAGAAAAATCTGATATCTGACATTTCCTATCGAGAGTCTTCTTGACCCTGTCACAATATGTGGCCATAAATCCTGCATATTTCATCGCCAACTCGGGGCATGTCCAAAATGCCTCATAAAAGGAATAACAAAGATGACAGAGTCAAAACCGTCTTCATTTCACCAGCGTGTTTTCTCCGGGGTGCAGCCTTCAGGTAACCTGACCCTCGGCAACTATCTGGGTGCCATCCGCAACTGGGTTGGCCTGCAGAAAAACTATGAAAGTATATTCTGTGTCGTGGACATGCATGCCATCACCGTGTGGCAGGATCCCGGGGAATTGCGCCGGGCAACCCGTGAAGTGGCGGCCGGCATGATTGCCTGTGGCGTCGATCCTAAAGAGTCCATCATCTTTAACCAGAGCCAGGTGGGGCAACATGCGGAACTGGCCTGGATTTTCAACTGTGTAGCACGGCTCGGCTGGTTAAACCGCATGACCCAGTTCAAGGAAAAAGCCGGCAAGAACAAGGAGCGGGCCAGTGTGGGGCTTTATGTCTATCCCAGCCTGATGGCGGCGGACATTCTGCTTTATAAGGCGACCCATGTGCCGGTGGGCGAGGATCAGAAACAGCATCTTGAACTGACCCGGGATATTGCCCAGAAGTTCAACAATGATTACGGCGTGGACTTTTTTCCCGAGGTGGAGCCCCTGATTCTGGGGGAGGCGACCCGTGTCATGTCGCTCAGGGACGGGACAAACAAGATGAGCAAGTCCGATCCCTCTGATATGTCACGCATCAACCTGACCGATGACCGGGATACCATAGCCAAGAAGATCAGAAAGGCGCGGACGGACAGCGAGCCGCTGCCGGAAACACCGGACGGGCTGGAAGGGCGGCCGGAAGCCAAAAACCTGATCACCATATATGGCGCTTTATCGGACCGAACGTCGGCGGAAGTCTGCAGTCTCTATGCCGGCAAGGGTTTTGCCGACTTCAAGCGTGACCTGGCCGATCTCAGTGTAGAAGTGCTTGGCCCCATTACCGAGGAAATGAAGCGGATGACGGAGGAAAAAACCTTTGTGGACGGCCTTCTCAGGGAAGGGGCCCAGAAGGCGGCTGAACTTGCCGAACCGATCCTTCAGGAGGTTCACGAAATTGTTGGTTTCTTGAAACCGTGATTTGGGGTTATTATATCAAAAGATAGTGTGGGTCAGGGAAAGGAAGGTTAGGTTCATGAGTAAAGTGATGAAGAGCGTTTTTGCGCTCTGTCTTGTCGGCATGCTTTCAGCCTGTGGTCAGACGTTTACTTCCAATGTGACTAGTTTTCACTCTCTACCGAGACCGGCCGGGGAAAAGATCGTTATTGTTCCCATGGATGAAAGCCTTCAGGGAAGTCTGGAGTTTGCGACTTATGCCAATATCCTCGGTAACGAGCTTGGCAAACTGGGCTATAAGCCGGCCAGCGGCGGAACCGCGGATTTGATCGTCGAGCTGGACTATGGCATCGATGATGGCAAGGTTTTTGTGCGCTCCTTTGGCGGATATTCACCCCACAGTTACTGGGGCTGGCCCTATTATGATCCCTTCTACTACCCCTACTATGGCTATTACTATGGCTACTGGCCGCACCGGTCCTGGTATTATGGCGGCTTCCACAATCGTCCTGAAGTCAGAAGTTATGTGAAATACACCCGGGTCCTCAAGGTGAATATCCGGCCCAATTTCAAAGGTGCCAAGAACCTCTATGAAGGCCGGGTCGAAGGTATCGGGCGGAGCAACGATCTGACGGAACTGGTACCGCTGATGATTCGTACCCTGTTCCAGAATTTCCCGGGCACAAGCGGTACCACCCAGAAAGTCGTGCTTGATCTGGATAAAGACAAGTAACAGATAACCAGCCGGGGGAGAGGCCCATGTGGCAGAAGTTTACGGATTTCAGATACTGGATTGCGGACCATATGAGTTTCTCTCTGGTCCGTGGCCTTCTGCTTGGGCTGATCGTATTGGTCATTCTCTATTTTATCCTCGGCGCTGTCCTGATTCACAGGATCAGTGACGATCCGGAATTCAGGCCGGACAACTATGGACAACGGGGAACTTCCAGCCATGCGGTGGCCATGGCGGCGGCTCTCGTCGATCGGGAAGTCAACCAGAACTCCTGGATAAGCAATGATCCCTTTTTCTATCCCAGCGCCCTTCTTGACAATATGGCGCATTATCAACAGGGAATTATTTCCGTGGTGGCGCGTTTCAGCTTTGATCTCAAGGATCAACTGGGCCGGACCCGGGGGTCCAGTATGGAAGACGCTGATCTGAAAAGTGCCTCCAGCGCCCTTCAATATGCCGGAGACCAGTGGATATGGGAGCCGTCCATTTCCCTGTTGCCGGTCTCTTCATCCGAGGCCCAGTATCGGGCAGGACTTGTCAAGCTCAGGTCCTATAACAAGAAGCTGGCGGACGGAACGGCTGTCTTTGAACGGCGCGGCGACAATCTCCAGGCTACTCTGGAGCGATTTGCTGTGGATGTCGGGGCATCATCAGCCAGCATTGACCGGCATATCCGGGAAGGCTTCGGTTGCATGTTCGATATGGAAGCCGACGACATTTTCTATAATATCAAGGGGCAGGCCTACGCTTATTATATGATCCTGAGTGGCCTGCGCCGGGATTTTGACCAGATTGTTTCTGATCGCGAACTTGGCACGACCTGGGATGAAATGGATAAAAGCCTGCAGGCGATCATTGCCCTTGATCCGGTGGTTGTATCCAACTGTTCACCGGACGCCATGTTTTTGCCCAATCATCTGGCTGCGGAAGGCTTCTACCTGCTTCGGGCCAGAACCCAGCTCAAGGAACTGGTCAACATCCTGCTGAAATAATTCCTGTTGCCATTTCCTCCCTGCGGGTGGCACAATATGCCAAAGATATAACCAAATAGGGATAGGAAGTAATGTCCCAGCCGGACAGAAAGTGGAAGTTTCTGGTGATCGCTGACGATACGCCGGAATTCAAGAAGGTTCTTCGCCTGGCAGCCTTGCGGGCAGGCAAGGTTGGGGGCAGCATGGTCATGCTACATATCATTCCCCCAGCAGATTTCCAGCACTGGGTCAGTGTGCGCGAACTGATGGAAGAGGAGGCCCGTCAGGAGGCCAGGGAAATGCTCAACGGGTTTGTGCACGAAGTCGAGACACTGTCCGGAATGACACCCGAGATTGTTATTCGACCTGGAGAGCCGCGGGAAGTGATCGCGGAATATATTCAGGAAGATCAGGATGTGCATCTTCTGGTTCTGGGGGCCGCTGTGGATGGTGACCCGGGACCGCTGATTCGTATTTTCCGTGAAGAGCTTCTCGGTGTCTGTCATATGCCGGTTATGGTGGTGCCGGGGAATATGACCGACGAGGAAATCGATAAATTCGTCTGATCAGGGGCCTGGGTGCTATCCAGGGTCGTGTTTTCCAGCCGGCCGGTCTGATTTTCTGTTGCTAGTCCTGCAGGTTTCCGATGTTTCGACGGAAGGTTTCTTCAAGCTGGACCGCCAGCCTTTCATGCCTCTGATGCAGGATATGATAGCCCTGAAACTTGACATAGCCCTGTCTGACAATATGAAGTTCTGAAAAGCTTTTGTCTGTTTCCTGCAGCCGCCGGGTTTCTATTGAGGGCAAGAGAATAAAATCGACCCGGCCTTTCTTCAGCAGCGAGACCATCTGTTCTGCGCTTTTTGCAGCAATGGATCTTTCAGGGGAAAGCATATTCCGGATATAGAGGATAAACTCCGGATAAGCGACGCGACGGTCATCGTCGATCAGAAATTTTTCAGCAGCAGGAAGAGGGGTGTTCAGCCGTTTACGGCTAATGAGATCTATTTCCATTGTATAAAGGGGGACGGGAACAGAGACCAGGTTGGGATATATTTCCGTGACAATTGTATGGCGTCCGATATCCGCATCAAGTCTTCCTTCACTGACCATCGATATGCAGCGATTAACCGGCAGGATATGCCATTCGATGCTGCGATTGAGTTCCTTGTAGGAACTGGCAATCATGTTTTTGAACTCAGTGGAGTGAACAAGCTCGGCCGGGATGCAGATATGAATGTTGTCGGAAGACTCATGCTGGTTGCCGAAGGCTTCCTTATCCGGAACCTGCAGGTAAAGAAGAAAAAGCAGACAAATCGTTATATATCGGCAATATTGCACTGTATATCCTCGGATTATACCCGGACCAACAATATATATATGAAACATAGGAATTCGCAATAAAAAGACCGAAACGGTCTTGATTTTCGCCAGATGTCTTGCCATGTAAGAAGAAACAAACTCAGGGTAATTACCATGTTTATTCAGACTGAACAGACTCCCAATCCCGCCACGCTCAAGTTTCTGCCTGGCGAAACCGTGATGGAACAGGGAACGGCCAACTTTGTCACAGCGGAGGAAGCGGGACGCTCCCCTCTGGCCAAGACATTGTTTGCTGTTGACGGCGTCGCCGGTGTTTTTTTTGGTTTTGACTTTATTACTGTCACCAGCGATGGTCGGGACTGGAATGAATTGAAACCGGTTATTCTTGGCACCATTATGGAGCATTTCACCGCCGGTTTGCCGGTTATGGAAGAGACCGCCGCTGCAGAAGTGGGAAGCAGCGAGGAAGACGGTGAAATTGTCACGCAAATCAAGGAATTACTGGAAACACGGGTGCGCCCTGCGGTGGCTCGTGACGGCGGAGATATTGTCTTCCATGCCTTCCGCGAGGGTATTGTCTATCTGCACATGCAGGGGGCTTGTGCGGGCTGTCCAAGTTCAACAGCCACATTAAAATACGGCATTCAGAACCTGCTCAAGCACTATATCCCCGAAGTGGAGAGCGTTGAAGCCGTATAGACGTTCGGCGGGCAATGCGCATTGATAGAGACTTGAGGCGGATATAGACTATGGAAATCACCAGAAGCAGGATGTTTTCGAGTGATCGCGCCTGGGGGGCAAAAGATATTGCCAATATGGGGGGCGTTACGACGCGTCTTCACTGGACGGATCAGCCGTACAAATGGCACATAAATGACGGAGAAGAAGTTTTCGTTGTCCTTGACGGGACCGTCGAGATGTTTTTTCGCATTAATGGCATTGAAGACTCAGAAATCCTGAATGTGGGGGATATCTTCTTCGCATCTGTCGGTGAGGAACATGTTGCGCATCCGATAGGGGAAGCGCGTATTCTGGTTATTGAAAAAGAGGGAAGTATCTGACTGTCGTCAGTTCGCCGGTTCCGTGCCGCCAGGGAGGTAGAAGGGTAATCCAAACCAGTACCAGCGGCCTTCCGGGCCAGGCATGGTGCAGTTGACCCGGCTGCGTCCTGGCGGTAAAGGCTTGTTGAAACGGATTTCCACGCGGTTACCACCAATCAGCCTCAGTTCCGCCGCTTCATCAAGATGGGACGGAAAACAGCTCATGGCTGTCAGTCCGCCGACAGTGCTGTCTACTGTAAACCCGATCAGGGGCGGATTGCTCTTGATGGTGGGATCGTCAGGCAGAATATCCCTGACCGGTAACGCCCGTGAATTGGCAATCAGGCGGAAGCGGCTCGGTGCGGCATATTTTTCATTGAAAGCGAAACGGGGCAGGGCGAACGGATCAAGCCTGCTGCTGGCTGTACCTGAATGTTGTCCGAAAGCGGCTTTCAGGCCAAGGGATTTGACTGTTTTTTCAATTTCGGCGCTATATTCGCCAAACGGATAGGCGAAAATTTCCGGTACATATCCCAGTTCGGCCTGGTATCGGGCTGATGCCGTTTTCAGATCCTGCCTGACCTGTTCAGGCGTCATACGTAACAGATGTTCGTGGGTGTGGCCGTGATGGCCGATGCTGACCAGAGGGTCTGCCTCCATTTCCCGGATTTGATCCCAGGTCATATATCCCGGAAGTTCCAGGTCCACGGGCTGCGTCGATGTGAACATTGTGAAAGGAAAACCGGCTTCCTTAAGCATGGGCCAGGCGTTTTCATATATAGAAACATAGGCATCATCAATGGTGAGGGCTATTGTTCTCGGCGGCAGTTCCTTGTTGTTACGGAAAGCGTCAATAACAGCCGAGAGCGGCACAATGTTGTATTTTTCGTTCTGCAGCTCTTCTATATGCTCCCTGAACTGGTCAAGCGTAATATTGGTGGAGGGGAAGCGATCCTCGCCAAAGCGATGATACATCATGACGACAGCGGAATCTTCTGTTTCCTGCGCCCGGGAAACGCTGGAAAAGTTGAAAATGAATACGCTGAAGAAGACGCAGAGAAACGCCTTGTGAAATATGGAGTTAAGAATCATGCCAACCCTGGATACTACTTTAAATATTATGTGGTAGGGGAGTATATACGGGTTTTATGCAAAAGGGAATTCCCTCTCTTAAAACAGGGGAATATACGATTTTTCCCGTTATCCGGTGGAAAAAGAAACTGAAAATAGTCATTTTCAAGTCGCAGGCCGGTTTGTATATTCGGTCGTCCACAGTAAATATTTAACAGTGTTGTCGGAAAGGGCAATCATATGACAGACCAAATTCTCTCAGATCGGGATCTGGACGTGATTTTTCGCGAGGCCCGTTCGTTCAAGGGGTGGCAGGACCGCCCGGTTTCCGAAGTCACGATCAGGGCGATATACGATCTTCTGCGCTGGGGGCCGACCGCCTTCAATGCCTCTCCGGCCCGTTTCTGTATTGTCCAGAGTGAAGAAGCCAAACAAAAACTTGCCGACTGCGCCATGGACAGCAACAAGGAAAAAATCCTCACCGCACCTTTTACCGTTGTGGTCGGGTACGACCTGGACTTTCCGGAAACTCTTCCGGACCTTTTCAAGCTTTACCCGGGGGTGGAAAAATTGTTTGAAGGCAATGATGACCTGACCCGGGAGACGGCCTTTCGCAATTCCAGCCTCCAGGGCGCTTATCTGATGATTTCAGCCCGGGCGCTTGGACTGGACTGTTGTCCCATGTCGGGATTTGACGCCGGGGCTGTTGAAAAGGCCTTTTTTGACGGTTCAAACATCAAGGCTAACTTTATCTGTTCCATGGGATATGGGGACAGGGACAGTTTGCCGCCACGACAGGACCGGCTGGCATTTGACCAGGCCTGCAGGATTCTTTGAGTAACCCGGGACTTATTCCAGGACAGGAGCCTTATGAATATTCTGGCCATTGACACAGCTCTGGGGGCTTGTTCCGCAGCGCTTCTGGTGGACGGTGACGTTGTTGCCGGGCGCTTTGAAGAACGCCAGCGCGGACATGCCGAACGCCTGCTGCCGATGGTCGAGGAGGTGTTGGAGGAGGCAGGCCTGGCAAGATCCGGACTGCAGGGCGTTGCCTGTACGCGGGGGCCGGGCACCTTTACCGGGGTTCGTATTGGCCTGTCTGCGGCAAAGGGGCTTTGTCTGGCCCTGGATATTCCGCTTGCCGGTTTCACCAGCCTGGAAGTGGTTGCCCACAATGTGATACATCACCCCGAAGTGAAGGAGGGTACTCTGTGTGTTGCCCACGACGCGCGGCGCGGCGAGGTCTATTTCCAGAAGTTCGTCTTGTCCGATGGACAGGTCAAGGCCGCAGGGGAACCGAAAGCGGTGGCGCTTGAAAAAATCCATGAAGAGTTGCCGTCCAGTCCGTGCAGTCTGATTGGAACCGGGGCCGCCCTGGTCATGGAGGCGGTGCCGGAAGAAAGTCGGCCCCCTATCCTGTTGCCCGAGGTTGGCGGGCAACCTGATGCGCGTATTATGGCGGTAATGGCTGGGCGTGAGCCGGATCGCTTCCAGAAGGAGCGGGTAATCGCACCGCTCTATCTTCGGGCACCGGACGCTGTCCGGCCGAAAGTGGTGCCGCTTCCTTTTCAGGAGGGGAAATGAGCGCCGACTGGGCTGAATATCGTCTTATGGAAGGGGAAGCTGCCGGTCTTCTGGCGGAAATTCATGACAGGGGATTTGCGGATGGACCGGAAAGAAGCTGGTCGGAGAATGAGTTTTCCACCCTGCTGGACATGCCCGGGAGTTTTGCGCTTGTCCTGCTTGTCCGGGATCTGCCCGCAGGTTTTGTCCTGGTTCGCCGGGTCGCGGATGAGGCGGAGATCCTGACCCTTGCCGTCCTGCCGGAAGTGAGGCGACAGGGACGTGCCGCCGGTCTCCTCGCCTATGTCCAGAATATGTTGCGTAAGGACTACGGCATAGAGAAGGTTTTCCTGGAAGTGCGTGCCGATAATGCACCGGCTTTGGCGCTCTACAGGAAATGTGGATTTCAGGAAGTGGGGCATCGCAGGAATTATTATTCAGTTGATGGGGACGGCTCAGCAGATGCGTTGGTTATGGCCTTGGGTTCCGAATAAAACCCGGACTTTCGGCAAGGTTTGAATGAATTTCCGCCAACGCGGAACGCAGGCTTGATAAATACCTGCGCTGGGTGCTAAAATGAGTTTGTCTTAGGGGCATTCAGCAAAAAAAACAATCAACTCAGGGTACAAAATGACGTCAGAAATCGAAAACCTATGTATCGAAAAAGGCATGAGAATGACTGATCAGCGCAGGGTTATTGCGCATGTTCTTTCTGAAGCTGAAGATCATCCCGATGTGGAGGAAGTCTATCGTCGTTCCGTAGACATGGATTCGAATATCAGCATAGCCACGGTTTACCGGACTGTACGCCTGTTTGAAGAGGCTGGAATACTGGAGCGCCATGACTTCCGTGATGGCCGGTCCCGTTACGAGCCGGTTCCTGACGAGCATCATGACCATCTGATTGATATCGAGACCGGCGAGGTTATCGAGTTTAATGAAAAAGAGATTGAAGCACTTCAGGAAGAAATCGCCAAAAAACTGGGGTACAAGCTGATCGATCACCGGCTGGAACTATACGGTACAAAGATCAAGTAGGTCTTAAAAGCTGGTATTTTTACCCATCTGATGGTATAGACGCTGCCTTGCAGGTATCTGCGGGGCTTAAGCGTATGCAATGGTGAATTTTTAAACGGTATTATATGCGGACATATTTCAGAATTGTAAAAGCGCTGTTCTATCTGACTGTCCTTTTGCCGCCGACTATTCTCGTCAAGAAAATCAGGTTCCCAGGATATAAAATCTGGCCCCACTGGGTCCATGGCAATCTGTGCCGGGCTTTCAATGTCCGCATTTCCACTGTGGGCACGCCCGTGGAGGGAACGACAACTCTGTTTGTCTCGAACCATATTTCCTGGCTTGATATTCTGGTTCTGGGAAAGGTGATCAAGGGCGCCTGTTTTATCGCCAAGAATGAAATGGAAGGCTGGCCCATACTCGGTTATCTGGCCAGCCTGCAACGCACCGTTTTTATTGACCGAAGCCGCAGGGCTGATGCCGGCAACCAGAAACATGAACTTCATAAACGCATGAAGGATGGCGACAGTCTGATTCTGTTCCCCGAGGGCACCACGTCTGACGGTGGCCGGGTCCTGCCGTTCAAGAGCGCCCTGTTCGGGGTAACGGAAAAGGTAATGCATCTTCATGTGGACGAACAGGGGCACGTGGACGAGTTGATGGTGCAGCCGGTGACCATTGTTTATCGTCGCATCAATAATATGCCGGTAAACCGCAACAGCCTGTTCAAGGTGGCCTGGATCGGCGATATGGAGCTTGCACCCCACCTGTGGAGTTTCCTGGGCCTGCTTAAGGTCGAGGTTGAGGTGCATTTCCACAAACCGGTATCCCGGAACCTGTTCAAGACTCGCAAGGAATTGGCCACCTATTGTCACCGGACCATTGAAAAACGGCTCCAGGATTGTCTTCGCGGCCGCCGACCGGAGCTTGGCCGCACTTCTAAAGTTGACTCCTGACCGCACAGTGATAGATTGCGCGCGCATAAAAGCGCGCTTTTTGCTACACTCTGGCCAGCAGGCGTTAAGAGGCCGGGTATACAGGTAAGGTCCATATGGATAAATCGAACACAAAGAAATTCTACATCAAGACCTACGGGTGCCAGATGAATGTCTATGATACGGAGCGTATGGTGGATGTAATGGCGCACGAGGGCTACTCGGTGACCGATAGTCCCGAACAGGCCGACCTTGTTGTGTTGAATACCTGTCATATCCGGGAAAAAGCCGCCGAGAAGGTCTATTCCGACATTGGCCGATTGCGCGCCATGAAGGATAAAAGGGTCGAAAGCGGCGAGCAGATGGTTCTTGCTGTAGGCGGCTGCGTAGCCCAGGCAGAAGGCGGGCAGATCATGAAGAGGGCGCCAGTGGTGGACATGGTGTTCGGACCCCAGACCTATCACAGGCTGCCGGATATGGTCAAACAGGCCGTCTCGGCAAAGCAGGCCGGAGACCAACCGCGCATTCTCGATACGGACCTTTCCGTGGATGAAAAATTCGAGAGCCTGGGTAAAAAGCAGGTGGGGCAGAAAACGTCAGCCTTCCTGACCGTACAGGAAGGCTGTGACAAATTCTGTACCTATTGCGTGGTTCCCTATACCCGCGGGGCTGAATTTTCGCGAAAAATTGAAGACGTCATGACTGATGCCCGCAAGCTGGCGGAGGCCGGTGTGGTGGAAATCACTCTGCTGGGCCAGAATGTAAATGCCTACCACGGCATGGGCGAGAACGGCGAGGAATGGTCTCTGGCGCGGCTGATCCGGGAACTGGCGGAAGAGCCGGGTTTTCAGCGCATTCGGTATACCACGTCCCATCCGTCTGACATGACGGACGAACTGATCCAGGTCCATGCGGAGGTGGAGCAGTGCATGCCCTATCTGCATCTTCCGGTACAGGCGGGATCGGATCGCATTCTCAAGGCCATGAACCGGCATCATACGGCGGATTCTTATCGGAAAATCATTGACGACCTGCGCAAGGCCCGTCCGGAAATTGCCTTGTCCGGCGATTTTATTGTCGGCTTCCCGGGGGAGACAGACGAGGAATTCCAGGAAACCATGCAGCTGGTGCGGGATATTGGTTATGCCCAGGCCTACAGCTTTAAATACAGCGCCCGGCCGGGAACACCGGCGGCTACTATGGAAGACCAGGTGCCGGAGGAGGTGAAAGCCAAGCGGCTTGCCGAACTTCAGGCGGAATTGAGCCGCCAGCAGGTGGCCTTCAACGAGGGCACCGTCGGGCAGGTTATGCCTGTGCTTCTGGAACGTCACGGAAAGGAGGCTGGTCAGCTTGTGGGACGCAGTCCCTATATGCAGGCAGTCCATGTGACACTGGCGGATGACAGCCAGCGGGATCACTATTTTGGCCGTATCGTCGATGTGGAAATCCTGTCTGCCGGGCCGCATAGCCTGAAGGGGCAGATAGCTGACGCGGCATCTCCTGCCGCAGTCAGGGCCTGAGTACCATGGCGGGGAACGATAACGGCATCACTGAAGAGATCATTCTGGAGTTCGAGGACAACAGGCTGCTGGCTCTGCTATGCGGCGAGCATAATGTGCACCTGTCCCGTATCGAGCAAAAGCTTGGTGTCACTCTGATCGGTCGCGGCAACCTGATTTCTATTATCGGAGATCTCGAGGCCGCTGACCTGTCCCGGTCCGCCCTGCTCAGACTCTATGACCAGCTGGAAAAGGGTTTTGATGTGACTCTGGCCGAGGTGGACGCCGCCGTTCGTATGGCTTTTGTCACCGACAGCCCGAAAGATGAGACCCTGCAGCGGAAAAAGCACGAGGCGGAAAACGAAATCGTGATCCGCACCCGCAAGACGGTGCTGAGCCCCAGGACGCCAAACCAGGCCAGTTATATCGAGGCGCTTCGGGACCGGGAAATGATCTTCGGCCTTGGCCCGGCGGGTACAGGCAAGACCTTTCTCGCGGTGGCGATGGCGACCTCTTTCCTTCTGGAAGGAAAGGTGGAAAAGATCATTCTGTCCCGTCCGGCGGTGGAGGCGGGGGAAAAACTGGGCTTTCTGCCGGGTGATATGCGGGAAAAGGTCGATCCCTACCTGACGCCGCTGTTTGATGCTCTCGGCCAGATGATTTCCCTAGAACAGACGGAACGGCGGATCGAGCGGGGTGAAATCGAGATCGCGCCACTGGCTTTCATGCGCGGGCGAACCCTGTCCAATGCCTTTGTCATTCTTGACGAGGCACAGAATACGACTCCCATGCAGATGAAGATGTTTCTGACCCGTTTCGGGGAAAATTGCCGCATGGTGGTCTGCGGCGATCCGTCACAGGTGGATTTGCCTGACGGGTCGCGGTCCGGTCTGACAGATGCGCTGGACATCCTGAAGCCCATTCACGATATCGCCTTTGTCAATTTCACGGCGGCCGATGTGGTGCGCCATCCGCTTGTGGGCAAGATTGTGGATGCCTATGACAGTCGGGGCGCCAAGAAGAAAAAATAATGAACACGTCCAATATCCAGCTGGATATCAATACGGAAGAAACAGGCTGGGAGGAACAGCTTCCCGAAGCCGCCGGGCTGATCCGGTCAGTTCTGGACAAGCTGGCGGCACATTGTCCCGAAGGTGCGGTTCTGACCCGCTTTCCCCGTCCGGAACTCAGTATCCTGCTGACAAATGATGAAAATATCCGGATTCTGAACCGGGATTATCGGGGAAAGGACAAGGCCACCAATGTATTGTCCTTTCCCGCGTTGTCAGAAGAGGAAATTGAAGGGTATTTCCATGCCGGGTCGGAGCTTCCCGATTATCCGGTGTCCCTCGGCGATATCATTCTTGCCCTTGAAACGGTGAAAAATGAAGCCATATCCTCGAACACAAGCCTGGAAAACCACTTTTGCCACCTGATCGTTCACGGATTGTTACATCTTTTGGGGTATGACCACATGAACGATATCGAGGCCGAAGAGATGGAAGGGCTTGAAAAGACCATCCTCGGCACTTTAGGGATTGACGATCCCTATGCCGAGATGTCAACCTGAAAGGCGAATTTTGAGATATTTGCTCAAAGAATGGTAAGATGAACCTACAAAATGGCACGATTGGGGAAAAGGCGGAATCTGAGCCTTCCTCGAGTAACAAGGGTGGTTTGTGGAACTGGCTGAAAAAGGTCCTGACCACCCGAAATGGCGACACCTCCCTCAAGGAAAGCCTCGAAGAGGTCATTGAGGGATTTGAGGCGGAAGATTCCTCCCTCAGGGAAGAAGAACGCTCGATCATCAAGAACACCCTGGCATTCGGTGACAAGCGCGCGGATGAAATTATGGTGCCGCGGGCGGATATTGTCGCGGTCGAGGCCTCCACCGGTTTCGAGGAACTGTTGCATCTTTTCCTCAAGGCCAGCACCTCGCGCCTTCCGGTCTATCGGGAGAGCCTCGACGAGGTGATTGCCATGGTGCACATCAAGGATGTTTTTGCCGCCTATGTCTCCAGCGAAGGTGGGGGAAATAACAAACTTCCACCGCTCAAAAGCCTGCACCGGCCGATCCTTTTCGTTCCGCCCAGCATGCGCCTGATGGATATTCTGGTGAAGATGCAGGCGACCCATATTCATATGGCGCTTGTGGTGGATGAATACGGTGGTACGGACGGACTTGTCACCATCGAGGACCTGGTGGAACAGATCGTCGGCGATATCGAGGATGAACATGATGTCATTGCCGAGGAACTCCTCTCCGAACTGCCGGGCGGACGCTTGCGCGCGGATTCCCGTCTTACCATCGAGGAACTGGAGGATCTTCTTAGCCTCGACCTGTTGCCCGATGAGCAGGATGATGATGTGGATACCCTGGGTGGCCTGGTGTTCACCCTGGCTGGCAGCATTCCCAAAGTAGGGGAAGTCATTGAACATGAAAACGGCCTTCGTTTTGAAATCCTCGAAGGTGATGAACGACGTATAAAAACAATCTTGATCCATCGGCCAAAGCCTGAAACTATGCCGCAGCACAATAATATGGTCGGCGGGGATTCAGGGAATGGTGACTGAGACAGCGGAACAGGCGAAAAAGACCTCTCTTCCTGGCAGGATTGACAACTGGATCGGGGCGCGCAGCGCCCTGCAGCTCGTAATCCTGTCTTTTCTTTCCGGGGTTTTGTCGGCTTTTGCGTTCGCGCCTTTCTATCTGCTGCCGCTGTTGTGGATTTCCTATCCTCTCTTTCTCCTTCTTCTTCGGAAACTTGACAAAAAAGCCGAAGCCTTTGCCATCTCCTGGTGGTTCGGGTTCGGACAGTTTTTTACGGGTATCCTGTGGATTGCCAACAGTTTCTACCAACAGGATGACATCCCTGCCTGGACGGGATATTTCGCTGTCGGTTGTCTGGCCGGCGTGCTGGCGATCTACAGCGGTCTTGTCGGCCTGGCCATGAATGCCTTCTGGCACAGGACGAAATCACAGGCCAACCTGCTGCCGGCTCTTTTGGTCTTTTGCGGGTTGTGGAACCTCGCCGAATGGGTGAGGGGGCATTTTTTAACCGGGTTTCCCTGGAATCTCTCCGGTTATGTCTGGGGCTTTTCAGACAGCATGTTACAGTCCACAAGCATCTGGGGAATATATGGTCTCGGCCCGATAACGATTTGTTTTGCCCTGGCGCCGCTGGTTTTTCTGAGTCTGGCCCCAAGGACCGCAAGGCTGATCCTTGCGGCGGGACTGTACGTGCTTTTGTTCGCCGGACTATTCCTTTTTGGCGCCCGGCGGCTTGACCAAGAAACGCAATATGTCGACGACGTGGGTCTGCGGCTTGTCCAGTCCAATATCAACCAGCGGGATAAATGGGCGCGGGAAAAACGGGCCGATAACTTCCTCGACTATCTGGCCATGAGCGACCGCAAGGGAAACAGTGGCGTGACCCATATCATCTGGCCGGAAACTTCCGTGATCTACTTTCTCGATCAGGAGCCCTTCCGGCGCTATATGATTGCTGACATGCTGGGGGATGACGGTATGGTGCTGACCGGTTTTCCGCGTCGTGAGTGGCGTCAGGATGAGCTCAGAATCTACAATTCCTTTATAGCCATAGACAGTGACGGTCAGATCGGCGCAATCTACGATAAGAGCCATCTTGTTCCTTTCGGAGAATATGTTCCGGCCTTTTTCAAGGTGATTCTCTCTGCTATGGGGCTTGAGAGAGCCATCGGCGGCCTTGATTACAGTCCGGGCGCGGGGCTTGTGACCCAGCATGTTCCAGGGACGCCGCCCTTTGGTGTCCTGGTCTGTTATGAAATCATTTTTCCAGGCGCCGTTACCGATGAAAAAGACCGGCCCGAGTGGTTGCTGAATATCACGAATGACGCTTGGTACGGCACGCTGACAGGGCCTTACCAGCATTTTTTGCAGACCCGTGTCAGGGCCATCGAGGAAGGATTACCTGTTGTCAGATCGGCAGGAACCGGTATTTCTGCGGTAATAGATTCATATGGGCGGGTCATTAAACGCATTGATCTGCAAAAACGTGGTACAATTGACCATAAATTGCCTGCCAAGCTGGAGAAACAGACTTTTTATGTCCGTTTCAGGGATATGATTTTTACAGTAATGAGCCTCTCGATTATACTTGCCGGAATGTTTTTTTCCATGCGGCGGTCCATGTTATAAATCAAGGCATATAAGATAATACTTGACCTTAATATTATTCGTTACTAAAAAAAATAGCTGGCTATGCGTGGGGTCGTACCGAGTTTTGAGTAAAATTTTGATTTTGGAAAAAATATGAAGAAACCTATTCCTAATCCTGTTGATGTACATGTAGGTTCACGGGTAAGACTTCGCAGAACTCTTCTTGGAATGAGTCAGGAAAAACTGGGCAAGGCCCTCGGTCTTACGTTTCAGCAAATTCAGAAATATGAACGGGGCGCCAACCGTATCGGTTCCAGTCGCCTGTTTCAGCTTTCACAAATTCTGGATGTCCCTGTTTCCTTCTTCTTTGATGACATGTCCGACGAGGTCGCTGCCGGCCAGGGATCGAAAGACAAAGAAGCGCAAACAGTTGAAGTGGACCAGATGTCCCGCAGGGAAACACTGGAGCTTGTACGTGCCTATTACAAGATTTCAGATCCTTCTGTGCGCAAGAAAGCATTCGAGCTGGTCAAGGCCCTCGGAAATTCTGCACTGGCTACTGAATAGTTTTCAGGATTTCGGCGTCTCACGTCAAAGAGAACTGATGTCCCGGGAGATATCTCCGGGGCAGAGGGTATGAGCATCCTTTTGTTCAGGATAATGTCCCGGGAGGACTGGAGACAGTTTCAGTCATCGGGCATTTTTGCCGGTTCCGGTCTGGACCGGGCCGACGGCTTTATCCATCTTTCCACAAAACATCAGGTCAGCGGAACTCTTCAGAGGTATTTTCAGGGTAGGGATGATCAGGTTCTGGTCTCTCTTGATCCGGAAAAACTGGAGTCGAACCTGCTGAAATGGGAAATTTCACGGGACAATGAAAAATTTCCCCATTATTATGCGGACCTGCCCCTGGGGGCTGTGGGTCATGCCCATGACCTGAAACTTGATCGAAACGGTAAGCATATTATTCCGCTCTGAGGCTCTGAATGGATATTTTTTCTCTGGCAAAACCCCTGTTATTTGCTCTTTCGCCGGAGACCGCCCATGGTCTTGTCATCAGGCTGCTTAAAGCCGGACTGGTTCCCTCCGCACATGAAAGGGATGATGACGCCCTCCGGACGAAGCTGTGGGGGCTTGAATTTCCCAATCCTGTTGGATTGGCTGCCGGCTTTGACAAAAATGCCGAGGTAGCGGACGCCATGCTGGCCCAGGGTTTTGGGTTTGTGGAAACCGGCACGGTAACGCCACGGCCGCAACCGGGGAACGAAAAACCCCGTATTTTTCGGCTGGAGAAGGATCTGGCGGTTATCAACAGGCTGGGTTTCAATAACAGGGGGCTCGAGGCTTATATGGCCCGTCTGGCGCGCCGGCGGGGTTTGGGCAAGCCGGGAATCGTCGGGGCAAATATCGGGGCCAACAAGGACAGTGATGATCCCATACAGGATTATGTCACCGGGCTGGACCGGCTGTTGTCCTATGCGGACTATTTCACCGTAAATATTTCCTCGCCCAATACGCCGGGTCTCAGGAAGCTGCAGGGCAGGGAGGCTTTGGACGAACTGTTGACCAGGCTTGTGGCGACCCGGGAAGCCGCCCTGAACCGGCTAAGCGTGGTGCCGCCCCTGCTGGTCAAGATTGCGCCGGACCTGGATGAGGCTGAAAAGCGGGATATTGCCGACATCATCGTCAAGCACAAGGTTGATGGGCTCATTGTCAGCAACACCACCATCGGCTTCAGGGAGCAGCTCAGGTCATCTCACCGGGAGGAAACCGGAGGTCTGAGCGGACAACCTCTTTTCGAATTTTCCACTGCCGTTCTCGCCGATATGTACCGGCTGACGGAGGGAAAAATTCCTCTGATAGGGGTCGGCGGGGTCAGCAACGGTCGTCAGGCCTATGAGAAAATCAGGGCCGGGGCGTCACTGATACAGCTCTATTCGGCGCTCATCTATCATGGTCCCGGACTGGTCGGCACCATAAAGAAAGAGTTGCTGGAATGTCTTCGCAGGGATGGATATTCGGAAATATCACAGGCGGTAGGGGCAGCCCACAGGTAAGGCGGGCTGCCTGCCGGTTGCGGATCAGTCGTCGTCGTCTTTCATCATGGACTGCAGGTAATTCTGTTCGCCTACCTTGTCCATCAGGCTGAGGTTGGTTTCCAGCCAGTCCACATGTTCTTCCTCGGACTCAAGGATGTCTTCCAGAAGTTCCCGGGTGATATAGTCCTTGACGGATTCACAATAGGGGATCGCTTCGCGAAGGTCCTTTATGGCATCGATTTCCAGGGCCAGGTCGCCCTCAAAAATTTCGCGTACGTTTTCGCCTATTCTCAGGGTATCCAGGCTTTGCAGATTGGGCAGGCCTTCCAGAAACAGGATTCGTTTGGTCAATTCGTCCGCATGTTTCATCTCGTCAATGGATTCCTCATACTCATGCTCTTCCAGGGCCTTGAGGCCCCAGTCGCCTAACATGCGGCTGTGCAGGAAGTACTGGTTGATGGCCGTCAGTTCGTTTTTGAGGACCTTGTTGAGATGTTCGATGACTTTTTTATCGCCCTGCATTTTTTTGCTCCTGATCTAATGGTTGCAAAAGTATACAGCGACTGGCGGTATCAGTCAACTTATTGATTTTATTGGGCTTTTGATTTTGATAATGAAAAACATTCTCAGCGGAATGGTGTGTCAGGCGACCTGACAGGAGCGGCTTTCTTCGTCCAGAAGGTCCAGTGCACGGCACATGCACTGCCCGCATTGCAGCTCTACGCCCATGCTTTCGTAAAAGTCGGAGACGTGTGTATCCGGCGCACAGTCCCTTGCAGCCTGGCGTACAGTGGATTCTTTGAGGGCGTTACAAATGCAAATATACATTCCGAATCTCCTAAGCGATGGAAATATGATCATGTAAGTAAGAATTATTGTCAACTAAAATAATAATCACTCTCAATAGCTTTCGCAGCTATTCTTGCCTGCCCGGTCTGGATTTTTATTTTCTTTCAGCTATATAAGGGACAACAGCAGGAGGAAAATATGACGGTAACCATTTATCATAATCCCCGGTGTAGCAAGTCCCGCCAGACCCTGGCTTTGCTTGAAGAGCAGGGAATCGCGCCGGAAGTGGTGGAATATCTGAACGATGTTCCCACCAGGGAGCAGCTTGCCGATATTCTGAAAATGCTTGGCCTGTCTTCTGCCCGTGACCTGATGCGCAAAAAGGAAGCGGAATACAAGGAAAATGGTCTGGATGACGAAAGCCTGAGCGAGGACCAGCTTCTTGAGGCCATGACCCGGCATCCCAAACTTATCGAGCGACCCATTGTGGTCAAGGGCGGCAAGGCGGCGATCGGCCGTCCGCCGGAATCCGTGCTTGAAATTCTCTGATCCGGGTTTTTTCTATCCGTGAAGGCCGCCTTTGTGGGCGGCCTTTTCCAGTTTGGGGTAATGGAAAGCCAGGGTTATGGCCCGCATAACCAGAAAGGCCGTATAGCTGAACCACAGACCGTGATTACCCCAGAGCGGCAGGCTAATCCACAAACACAGCGCATAGAAAAGAACCGACAGGAGCATGCTGTTGCGCATGTGGCCGCCGGCGGTGGCGCCGATAAAGATACCATCGAACAGAAAGCTCCAGACGGAAAAAAGCGGCAACAGGATTAACCAGATCAAATAGGTGCCGGCTTCGGCGCGTATATTTTCGATATTGGTGAGCAGGGAAATGATTGCCTCGCCCGTAACGGCATAAACCAGGGTCAGGGCGACCGCGGCATAGAGGGCGAATTTTCCGGCAACCAGGGACGCCTGGCGCAGGGCGGCCGGATTTTTTCGGCCTGTTTCCCGGCCGACCAGTATTTCAGCTGCCTGGGCAAAGCCGTCCAGGCCATAGGAGGTGGCCATCTGCAGGTTCATCAGGATGGCATTGGCGGCCAGTACGGCGCTGCCGAACCGGGAGCCGAGTATGGTAAAGCTGGCCATGGCAACCATCAGGCACAGGGTGCGGATAAATATATCCCGGTTAAGTTTCAGCAGGCGGACCAGGCCGTCGCGGTCAAGGACCTCTGCAAGCGCCGCCTTGTCGAAGGGTGAGGCATTGAACAGGCGCCGGTAGTGGCGGTAAATCAGAAACAGGGACATCAATGCGGCCAGGAATTCCGCCAGTGCGGTGCCCAGACCGACCCCGTCCACATCCATGCCTTCGCCATAAACCAGATAGAAATTGAGGACGATGTTGGTCACATTCATGAAGACCTGGACAATCAGCGCATCCTTGGCCCGGTGCATGCCCAGAAGCCAGCCGACGGCAACGAAGTTGAACAGGGCGAAAGGCGCACCGTAAATGCGCAGACTGAAATAGCCGTCTGCCAGCCGTTCCACATGGGCCTCCGCCTCAGTCAGCTGGAAGGCGATCTGGGTGATGGCCGGCTGGAGCAGGATCAGCAGAATACCGATGACGAAAGCGAGCAGGGTGGCCCGCAGCATGACGACACTGCCTTCAGATGCGTCCTCGCGGCCGTAGGCCTGGGCGGCGAAGCCGGTGGTGGCCATGCGCAGGAAGTTGAAGCCGTTGTAGAGGATGCCGAAAATCATGGTGCCGATGGCCAGTGCCGCGAGAAATTCCGGTCCCTCCAGATGGCCCATGATGAAACTGTCCGCCAGTCCCAGCAGGGGAATGGACAGGTTGGCCAATATCGACGGGACGGCAATGGCCCACATGTCCCGGCTTAGTCTTTGGGTTTCCATGCCGGTCATATTAGTTGAATATTTACGGAAAGAAACGAAATTAGATATCTGGTTTTCCGCTACGGGATGTTGCCTGGATAAGCACAGCCGTTAAGGGTAAAAAACATATAAAACACAAAAAAAATGTATATAAAAATATTTTACATTAAATCTTGAAAAAATTGTTTTCGTGCTTTAATGAGCATAGTGAGTAGAAATACCGGTTGGTATAGGTATGAGTTATATTGCTTTCCGGGCAGTTTGCCCATATATCAGAGACATAAAAAACGGGTCTCTGGTGGGGAGACAATGGAACAAGGATTTGAAAATGAACGGGCAAGCTACCGCTGCTTTGGGAAATGAGACCCTTGAGGAAATGGAATCCGTAGTCGTCCGGTTCGCCGGGGACTCCGGTGACGGGATGCAGCTGACCGGGACACAGTTCTCGGTGGCTACGGCCCTTGAGGGAAGTGACTTGTCCACTTTCCCGGACTTTCCTGCCGAAATACGCGCCCCTGTCGGAACGACTTTCGGGGTGTCCGCATTTCAGATTAATTTCGGATCGGTCGAGGTTTCCACCGCGGGCGACGCGCCTGACGTGCTGGTGGCCATGAACCCGGCGGCGCTGAAGGTAAATATTGCCAACCTGAAACAGGGTGGCCTGGTGCTGGTTGATGAGTCCGCTTTTAATGCCAAGAATCTGAGCAAGGCGGGCTATGAAGCCAACCCCCTCGAGGATGGTTCACTGGGAGCCTTCCGGGTCGAAAAAATCGATATCAGCAAGATGACCCTTGAGGCGGTGAAGGAATTCGGCCTGGGCAACAAGGATGCGCTGCGCTGTAAGAACATGTGGACCCTGGGGCTTGTGCTCTGGATGTTTGGCCGCAAGCGCCAGCCGATCATTGACTGGCTCAATGAAAAATTCGCCAAAAAGCCTGAAGTGGCCGATGCAAATATCGCGGCGCTCAATGCCGGCCATGCTTATGGCGAAACGGTAGAGATATCCGGCAACATCCGCCAGTGTCATGTGGGAAAATTCCAGGAAGAACCGGGTGAATATCGTACCGTCAACGGTAACCAGGCCCTGTCCTGGGGGTTGCTGGCCGGATCACAGCTGGCTGACCTTCAGCTTGTGCTGGGGTCCTATCCCATTACACCCGCTTCGCCGTTGTTGCACACCCTGTCCGGCCTCAAGGACTTTGGCGTGGTCACCTTCCAGGCGGAAGACGAGATTGCTGCAGTCTGTGGCGCCATCGGAGCGTCCTTTGCCGGTGGCCTCGGCATTACCTCCAGCTCCGGCCCGGGAATTGCGCTCAAGACCGAGGCGATCGGTCTGGCCATCAGTACCGAGCTACCGCTCGTGATTGTGGATATCCAGAGGGCGGGACCGTCAACCGGCCTGCCGACAAAAACCGAACAGTCCGATCTGTTCCAGGCGGTCTGGGGCAGAAACGGTGATGCGCCGCTGGTGGTGTTGTCCACCTCCAGTTCAGCGGATTGTTTCGAAGTGGGTGTAGAGGCGGTGCGCCTGGCCACTAAATATATGACACCGGTGATTGTTCTGTCCGACGGTTACATCGCCAATGCGGCGGAGCCCTGGAAGATTCCCGATGTGGACGAGTTTGAACCTTTCCCGGTGAAATTCCATACCGAGAAAGAAGGCTTCCACCCGTTCCTGCGTGATCCGGAAACCCTGGCCCGTGTCTGGGCCAAGCCGGGAACCGAGGGCCTGATGCACAGGATTGGCGGGATCGAGAAGAGCTATGACAGCGGTCATATTTCCTATGATCCGGAAAACCACCAGAAAATGACCGACACCCGGCGGCTGAAGATCGGCGGTATCGCCAATGACATTCCCGAGCAGGAAGTGTCCACTGGCGTGAAAGGCGGCAAACTGGCGGTGGTCGGCTGGGGGTCAACCCGCGGCGCCATCCACCAGGCGGTTCAGAAAGCACGTACCGAAGGCCATGACGTGTCCCATATCCATATCCGGAATATCTGGCCACTGCCGCGGAATCTGGAAGAACTTCTCAAATCCTATGACAAAGTCATCGTGGCGGAAATGAATGTGGGGCAACTGAACACACTGCTGAAAAGCCAGTATCTTCTCGACACCACCTCTTTGTCCAAGGTCACCGGCCAGCCGTTCAAGATTGCCGAGATTGAGGAGGCCATCCATAAAGCCCTGGGAGCAGGAAAATGACGGAACAGGTAAAACTGAAAGCAAAGGACTTTGCCACTGACCAGGAAGTACGCTGGTGTCCGGGCTGCGGCGATTATGCTATTCTCAAAGGTGTGCAGAGCGCGCTCGCCAATATTGGCGCCACACCCCACAATACGGTGTTTGTTTCCGGGATTGGTTGCTCCTCACGTTTCCCCTACTACATGGAAACCTATGGGTTCCATACCATTCACGGCCGTGCCCCCGCCTTTGCTACCGGTGTCAAGCTGACCAATCCTGACCTGGATGTGTGGCTGGTGACCGGTGATGGTGACGGGCTCAGCATCGGCGGCAATCATACCATGCATGTGATCCGCCGTAATCTGGATGTGCAGATTCTGCTGTTCAACAATGAAATTTATGGCCTGACCAAGGGACAGTATTCACCCACGTCGAAGGTGGGCACTCATACGCCGTCCACACCGATGGGATCGGTGGATGCACCGCTGGTCCCCTGCCATTTTGCGCTGGGTGCCGGTGCCCGCTTCATTGCCCGCGGGGTGGATACGGATCTCAAGAGCCTGCCTGGTATCCTTGCCCGGGCCAAGGAGCACAAAGGCGCATCCTTCATCGAGATTTACCAGAATTGTATCGTCTATAACGACAAGACTTTCGACCATTTTACCGACAAGAAGGTGGCTGCCGATCGCCAGCTGCATGCGGTACATGGTGAAAAACTGATTTTCGGGAAAGAACGGAACCGAGGTGTGATCTTCAATGCTGAAACCATGGGTCTGGAAGTGGTGACCATCGGTGAAAACGGGATCACCGAGGATGATATCCTGGTCCATGACGAAACCAATCTCAATCTTGCTCGCCTGCTCGTGGACATTCACGGTACGGATGTGCCCGTGGTTGTCGGGGTGATTTACTGCAATCCCGCGGAAAGTTATGAGACGGCCGTCCACAACCAGATCAATGACGCCAAGGCGGCCAATCCGAAACCGTCATTGAACGCGCTTTTACGCAAGGGACGGACCTGGACCGTGGAGTAATCCACAGTTTCGTTCAGCACAGAAAGCGCCGGTTCATTTGGGCCGGCGTTTTTTTATCTGTGAAGGTTTTCTGCGCTCCCTGCGTATTATCCCTTGAGACCGGGCGTGATATAAGACCTAATGGTCGCGACGATTAATAGTGAACGACGGAGATCGGACATAGAGGACGAGGAACTGATCCTGCGGATCGGTGAAGGTGACCGCACGGCCTACAAGATGCTGATGGAGCGCCATCTGCGTCTGAACCTTGCCTTTGCCACCCGTCTGCTGGGCAATGCCCATGAGGCGGAGGATGTGATGCAGGAAGCGTTCGTCAGGGTCTGGAAGCACGCGGGCAACTGGGATCCGTCACGCAAGACAAAATTTACCACCTGGTTTTACCGGGTCGTGACGAACCTGTGCCTGGATGTGAAACGGAAACGTCGCCCATCCGTGGATCTGGGGGAAGCGGTGGAGATAGAAGACGGCGGTTTGGGGGCTGACGGTATTCTGGAGGAAAAGCAGCGCGCCGGGCGGATTGCCGAAGCGCTTGAAAGGTTGCCGGATCGTCAAAAAGCAGCGCTGGTGCTGTGCTACCTGCAGGGAAGGTCGAACAGGGAAGCTGCGGAAGTTCTGGATGTTTCCGTTAATGCCCTGGAGGCTTTGCTGGTCAGGGGGCGGCGGAAATTGGGGGAAATTTTGTCGAGGGAGAAAAATGACCTCCTTGAGGAGACAGAGTGATGAATGACAAAGACCTGAAAGATTATCTGGAGCTTTACGGCCGTTTCAGCCAGCCGGAACCTTCGGCGGAACTGACAGACCGGCTTCTGCGGATCCCCGGCGAGGTGGAGCAGGCACCGGTTCCCCTGCTTAAAGTGATCAGGGAAAGGCAATTTTGGAACTTTTTTGTCCCGCGCCTGGCCGGCCTGGCCTTTGCCTGCGCCGCAGGCATTTATTTTGGGATGCCGGCAGATACGTCTGGTGATGACGCGGGATATGAAATGGTTGTGGACGATTATATAACGCTGGGCGACGAGATCTTCGGGCAGGAGGATGTAGGCTGATGAAAAAGATTCTAAGCACAAAATGGGTTCACATTCTCCTGTTCCTGTCCATCATCATAAACGTCTTTATGGCCGGTTTCATTGTGTCCCGTGCAACAATGGGGCCCGACCGGCTGGAGAAAAGATCGCATGGCATGTCCAGCCTTGCCTCGCTGACAAGATATTTGCCGCGTGAGCAGCGTCGGGAGTTTTTTCATGGCCTTTGGGATCAGCGCGGGCAGTTCAGGGTTATCAAAAGGGAACTTGCGGACATCAATCGCGACCTGATCGAATTGCTCAAGGCGGAGGAAATTGACCGGGATAAGCTTGGCGAAATGCTGCTTCGGGAGCGGGAAATTCATCAGCAGATGATTTCCCGGTTCCAGGACAGCCTGGTGGAAGGGATTCTCAAAATGCCACCAACAGAAAGAAAAGCCCTGCTGGAAGAGGCCCAGCGCAACTTCGAGGAACGACAGCAGCGCAGGAAATTCTGGAACGACAAGGATATGCTGCCACCCCCGCCGCCGGGTGAATAGGACTGTTCAAAGTTTACATATAATTAACTAATTGTAGAGCATTTCATGCTATCTTTGCCTGTCTGACTTATATGCAGGAACCGGTCATAACCTACCGGTTAGTACAGGAAAGTGGAATGATCAGCGCAGTTTCACCATCTACAACAGGGGTCTACCCGGCTCCCCAAGGCAGCACCACGGTGCGCCCGTCAGAGCCGTCTGGCTCTTCCGGGGCCCATGTGCATGGTGATCATGATGCAGGGCCTGCCAAAAAGGCGTCCTCTTCCGCTGTTTCATCCTCTTCTGAAGGGCAACTGACGGAAGAAGAACAAGCGAAAGTCAAAGAACTTCAGTCTGTGGACCGCGAGATCCGCGCCCATGAACAGGCACACAAGGCCGCCGGTGGTCAGCATGCCGGTGCCGCTTCCTATAGTTATGTAACCGGACCGGACGGAAAACGCTATGCCGTAAGTGGCGAGGTGCCCATCAATATTGCCCCGGTAGAAGGGGATCCCGCAGCAACCGCCGCGAAAATGGAGCAGGTCATCTCTGCAGCGCTGGCGCCGGCCGATCCTTCCGCTCAGGATCGCAAGGTTGCCGCACAGGCCCGGGCCGCCAAAAGCAAGGCATTGGCCGAAGCTAATGCCTTGAGGGCCGAGGAAAATAGCGCCAAATCAAATAGCGCAGAGAACAGTAATGCTCCTGCCGGGCAAAAACCGATCTCCGGTGTTTCCGCCTACCAGGCCGCAGACGGCCTTTCAGTGACGACGGCAAGTTCCGGTCTCTCTTTCGCCGTCTGATTTTTTCTTTTTCAGAACAAAATTTCGACCAAATCGGGAGGCCGCTTTTGCAGGTATCCGCCTGGGTGGTTTTCTGTTTGAAAGAGCGCCTTGTTAACGTCTTATTATGAAATCAGCTTTATATGATTATAATCTAAACAACAGTATTTTTCGTGTCTGTAAGAAGCTGTGTAGTTTTACGGATTGCAGGCAAGGGGGCGAGAAAAACGGGGTCCAGTTTGGAAAGTGAGTATGGACATCCAGAATTCATCAAAAGGTATGGAAAAAATATTCCAGCGCTTGAGAGTCAGGACGGTATTTTTCGTTCTGATGTTGATGATGGCGGTAATGTTCCTGTTTACCCACTTTTATTCTATCCGGAATTATTCGGATTTCATATCGGGTCAGTCGCAGGAAAGCACTGAATATCTCCTGCAGGTAATGGCTCAGGATCGCCTGCATGAGTACCGTGAAGACAAGCTCAGGCGTTTTGTCAATTTCCTGACCAGTTCTGATATTTTTGACCTGTCGTCCGAGCAAATGGCGGATCGTCAGGTCGTGGATAAGGTGCTGGCAGACCGAATGGCAATGCTTTCCGAAGATGCGCAACATCATAACATCGCAACCATCAGGCTTTATGACAGGCAGGGAAATCTTGCTAGCGTGTGGGATCTAAATGATTTTGTCACAGGTGAGGTGGACAACGGTGCGATGCTGGAGATCGTTGCCCGGCTTGATCCGGACGTTGCGACCGATTTCCATGGCAAGTCGGCCAAGGGTGTTCCTTATCACCTGTACCACAAACCCATGCGGAACGGATACAGGGCAATTGTTGTGACGACCCCTTTGATCTCGGTTGCAGGACTTGCAAAAATTATCAAGGGTGATGTTCATGTTCTGAACGACGGGGGAGAAATCATATTCCAGGACCTGTATTACAGCTCGGATGAGCGCAGGTATCTTATGGAGTATATCAAGCCGCAGGATATTCAATTGGATATTTCCGGTGAAGCCCATCAGGACCAGCTTCATTTGAGAGTTTATGTTGATGACAAACTTGAACAACTGGAGGAAAGTCATATCCGATCTTACAGTATTCTGTTTGCTCTTCTTGGTGCGATTTGCATCTGGATAGTCGGGAACTTTCTTCTACGCATCGGTGTGCTGGACAGGATCAGGCAGATTTCCCGGGCGCTGGATATGATCGTACGGGGCAAGACCGATGTGGTGATCCCGCCGGCCAGCAGTGATTCCCTCGGCAAGCTGACACAGAGCCTGAAACGGGTGGTAGAGTATCAGATTGAAAGAAACCAGCTTTTGGAAGAGCTGGCGCGAGCAAAAAAGGCCGCTGAATCTGCCAACAGGGCCAAATCGGAGTTTCTGGCCAACATGAGCCACGAACTGCGGACGCCGCTCAATGCGATCATCGGATTTTCAGAAGTACTGGCCAGCGATTTCATCGGTATCAACCGGGAAGAAAAGCTGAAGGAATATGCAGGGGATATTCGTAACAGCGGTCATCATTTACTTGAGATTATCAATGATATTCTGGATCTGGCCAAAGTCGAGGCGGGTCATATGGAGCTTGTGGAAAGGAACATTGATCTTGCCGATGTGGCGGAGCATTCCATGAAACTGATTTCCGCCCAGGCCCGGAAGAAAGAAATCAGCATTCATCAGCTTATCCCCACTTCCATGCCATTGCTGAGAGCCGATGACAGGATGATCGCCCAGATACTGATCAATTTACTGTCCAATGCCGTCAAATTCACTCCGCCGGGCGGAGAGGTTGTGGTTTCGGCCAATATCAAGACGAGCGGCGAATGCGTTCTGTCAGTGTCTGATAATGGCATCGGTATTGAAAAAGACAAGATTGAAGAGGTCATCAACCCGTTCCGGCAGATTGACAACAGCTATGCCAAGGAGCATCAGGGAACCGGTCTCGGCTTGTCCCTTGTGCGGTCTTTCGCCGAACTGCATGGCGGCTATATTGAAATTGAAAGTGAGTGGGGAATGGGGATGACGGTATATGTTGTTTTCCCAGCCACACGCCTGCTCACTGAAAAGCAGGGGTCAATGTTCCCCGAAGCCATGTTGTCTGAAGTGAATGTTGGTTCTGTCCGCCGCGGCTAGAAAGCGGTACTCAGGTAAATAAAAGCCCGGTCTCCTGTAGCGGAGGTTCCGGGCTTTAGTCTGCGGGTAAGGCCGGCAAATCCGTGAGAGGGGACAAACGGAATACCGGCAGTTCTGTGTTACATTTGCCGTGCGGCTTCTACGTTGGCGAGGACGATCTTGTTGCTGTCGCTCATTTCAAGCGCCCGGGACAGAATCTCATGGGCGTTTTCCTTTTTGTTCAGCGCGGTCAGGGCAACGCCCTTGTTGTTCAGCGCCTTCCAGTTCTGTTCGTCATAGCCAAGGGATTTGTTGCAGCTGGCCAGGGCATCCTCAAAATCGCTTTTCATGGCTTGTACGGCGCAGATGTCGGAATAAATCCGGCTACGCATTTCGCCGTCCATGGGCTTTTTGGAAGCTTTCTTCAGATATTTAAGGGCCTTGTTCAGTTTGCCGGCGGCGATATTCTTTTCCGCCAGGTGATGCAGTTCACCCTTGCCGCCATGCAGAAGCAGGGCATCAGATGAAAGGTCCGCAGCCGTTGCGGGTGTGAATGAAACCAGTGAAAAGGCCCCGGCGAGGGCCAGTATGGTAAATGAAGTTCTTTTATTTTCGGTGCTCATCATCAATTCTCCTGTGATCTCCTGAACTTTAATTACAAATATATTGAATAGCAACGTAGATTAATATAATAATACCTATTCATAAATGAATGGATTTGTCATGGACTGGAATGCACTGAAACTTTTCAAGATGATTGCCGACTGCGGCAGTTTGTCTGCCGCATCCCGACGGCTCAATATCAGCCAGCCGACCCTCAGCCGCAAGCTGGTGGCCCTGGAGGAAAGCCTGGACAGCCAGCTGTTCCAGCGTCTGCCCAAGGGGCTTGTTCTGACCGAGGCAGGGGAAAAAATCATTTCCCTGGTCGAGGAGATGGAGGAGAAAGCCCTGGATGTGGAGAAGGCTGTTACCGGGCAGAACAAACGGCTGGAAGGCACCGTGCGGCTGACCACGACAGAATATATCGGCACCTACTGGGTTCCGGAATTAATGGCCGAGTTTCACGAGCAATATCCGGGGATTTCCGTGGACCTGAATATCGATATGGCCCCCCGGGACCTCTTGCGCCGTGAGGCGGATATCGCCGTGCGTCTCGGTTATCCGAAACAGCCGGATCTGATTGCCAGAAAACTGGGGGTGATGGCGAACTATCTGGCCGCCAGCCCGGCCTATATTGAAAAACATGGTTTGCCGCGAAAGCTGTCGGACATCAAGGATCATCTGGGGATTGGTCTGGAGGAAGCGATCATGCATCATCCCGATGTGTGGAAAATCTTCAGGATGTTCGAGCCCATCAAAATGGTTTTTACCAGCAACAGCATGCTGGCCAACTACGAGGCGGTGAGCCAGGGGCTCGGGATCGGTTTTTTCTCCGATCTGGCCCACGAAAGATATCCCGACCTGGTGGAGGTGGTGCTAGAGGATGCGGAACCTCTGGTGCTGGATGTGTGGCTGGTGACCCATGCGGATATTCAGCATAACGCCCGCATCCGAGCCCTCTATGATTTCCTGGCGGAAAAGCTTGCGGTCTGGTTCAGGACCCGGTCGGGGCCTGTTGATATAAAAGAAAAGCCCGGAATGGCGGAACCGTCCCGGGCTGCTGAATAGGATTATGATGCAGGCTCAGAGAGCTTTCACAATGTCCTCGACCATCTTCTTGGCGTCGGCGAACAGCATCATGGTGTTGTCGCGGAAGAACAGTTCGTTCTGCACCCCGGCGTAGCCGGCGGCCATGCCGCGTTTGACGAACAGAACCGTGCCCGCATTTTCCACATCCAGGACCGGCATGCCGTAGATCGGGCTTGTCTTGTCGGTCTTGGCGGCCGGGTTGGTGACGTCATTGGCGCCGATGACGAAGGCCACATCGGTCTGGCTGAACTGGCTGTTGATATCCTCCAGTTCAAAGACCTCGTCATAGGGCACATCGGCCTCGGCCAGGAGCACATTCATGTGCCCCGGCATGCGACCGGCGACCGGATGAATGGCGTAACTGACCTTGACGCCTTCCTCTTTCAGCATCTCGGCCATTTCCTTGAGCGCATGCTGGGCCTTGGCCACGGCCATGCCGTATCCGGGGACAATGATGACGGAGCCGGCGTTCTTCATGATGAAGGCTGCATCTTCGGCAGAGCCCTGTTTGACCGGGCGCTCTTCGGCGCCCCCGGTGGCTGCAGCGGCATCTTCGCCGCCAAAGCCGCCCAGGATCACACTGATGAAGGAGCGGTTCATGGCTGTACACATGATGTAGCTGAGAATCGCGCCCGAGGAGCCCACCAGGGCCCCCGTGACGATCAGGGCGTTATTGCCCAGGGTAAAGCCGATACCGGCCGCGGCCCAGCCGGAATAGCTGTTCAGCATGCTGACCACCACCGGCATGTCGGCCCCGCCGATCGGGATGATGATCAGGAAGCCGATCACAAAGCTTGCCGCCATGATGTACCACATCAGGTGACCACCGCCTGTGGCGGCCCCTTCACTGAGGGAGAAGGCAACGATCAGGCCGATGATGCCGAGGCCGAGCAGGCCGTTGATCAGGTGGCGTGCCGGCAGCAGGATCGGTTTGCCGGACATATTGCCGTTCAATTTGGCGAAGGCAATGACCGAGCCGGAGAAGGTAATGGCGCCGATGGCGGCGCCAAGGGCCATCTCGATGCGACTTGCCACGTAAATATTGCCCAGGGCATCGGTAATGCCGAAGGCTCTTGGTTCTGCGAAAGCTGCGCCCGCCACCAGCACGGCAGCCAGGCCCACAAGGCTGTGGAAGGCAGCCACAAGCTGTGGCATGTCGGTCATGGCGATACGCCGGGCGGTAACAAGCCCGATACCGCCACCAACGACAAGGGCAATGATGATCCAGGTATAGCTGACAATTTCCGGGTTCAACACTGTTGTGATGACCGCAATGGCCATACCCAGCATGCCGAAGTTGTTGCCCCGGCGGCTGGTTTCCGGTGAACTGAGGCCGCGCAGCGACATGATAAAGAGAACACCGGCCACCAGATAGGCAAGAGCGGTGAGATCCGCGATCATTTGTTCAGACATTTACAGACCCCCCTTACGCTTTTTTGCCGTCGCTGTCAGAAGCGGGCTTTGGTTTTTTCTTATACATGGCCAGCATGCGGTGGGTGACGGCGAAACCGCCGAAGATATTCACTGCGGCCAGCCCGATGGCGATGACGCCGAGAATCTTGGCTAGGCTCATGCCTTCCGGCCCGCCGGCGATCAGGGCGCCGACGATGATGACCGAGGAAATAGCGTTGGTCACGGCCATCAGCGGGGTATGAAGGGCTGGTGTTACGCTCCAGACCACATAATAACCGACAAAAATGGCCAGCACGAAAAGGGAAAGCTGGGACAGGAACGGGCTTGCGTGCGCCGTTCCGGTGGCCATATCAGCCATCTGCTGCAGTTTTTCCATTTTAGTTCCCTCCTGCTTTGAAGTTGGGATGAACAATGGCACCGTCACGGGTGAGCAGGATGCCGCTCACGGTTTCATCCTCGTAATTTATGTTGAGTGACCTGCTTTCCCCGTCCACATGAGGGGTGATGAAGTTAAGCAGGTTCTTGGAAAACAGGGCGCTGGCATCAGCAGCTAGGCGGCCCGGCATATTATGGTGGCCGACGATTTTCACACCCTTGTGCTCGACGATTTCGCCAAGCTTGCTCAGGGTGACATTGCCGCCCTGTTCGACGGCCAGATCGACAATCACACTGCCCGGTTTCATGCTTTCCACCATTTCGTCGGTGACCAGAACCGGCGCGGCGCGGCCGGGGATCAGGGCGGTGGTAATGACCAGGTCCTGTTTGGTGATGGTGTCGGCGATCAGCTTGGCCTGCTTGGCCTTGTATTCGTTGCTCATCTCTTTCGCATAGCCGCCGGCGGTTTCCGCCTGTTTGGTTTCTTCGTCCTCGACCATGACGAATTTTCCGCCCAGGCTTTCCACCTGTTCCTTCGCCGCAAGGCGGACGTCCGTGGCGGAGACGATGGCGCCGAGACGCTTGGCGGTGGCAATGGCCTGAAGCCCGGCGACACCGGCGCCCATGACCAGGACCTTTGCCGGGGCAACAGTGCCGGCGGCGGTCATCATCATGGGGAAGGCGCGACCATATTCATAGGCGCCGTCAATGACGGCCCGATAGCCGGCCAGGTTGGACTGGGATGACAGGATGTCCATGCTCTGGGCCCGGGTGATGCGGGGCATCAGTTCCATGGCATAGGCCTCGATATTGCCCTTGGCATAGATATCCAGCATGGCTGTGTCTGCATAGGGCGCCAAACTCGCGATGAGTTTTGTGCCGGGTTCGATCATTGCAATCTCGTCAATGTCCCCCTCAGCCGCATGCAGGGGGCGCTGGACCTTGAAGATGATTTTCGCATCCCTGTAGGTGTCGGCGGCATCCGCCGTAATGCTGGCCCCAGCGGCCTTGTAATCTGCATCCGGGATACTGCTGTGCAGTCCCGCATCTTTCTCCACCGATACGTCAAAACCCAGCTGGATCAGCTTTTTGACCGTATCGGGCGTGGCGGCAACACGCGTTTCATGCGCCCGCCGCTCTTTTGGAATTGCTAGTTTCATACCGACTTTTTCCCATTAGTTTTTTATTCTTTGATTATGTTTATTTCTGTATTGGTGTTTCATGCTTCAAATCACATGGATACACGAAAATGTGTACATAACAGCAGGCCGGAAATGTACCGGGTCACACCTGCGGGCATGATAGAGAAGTTTCCATCATGGTGAATGCATAAAAGTAACAGGTGCCCTGCCACAGGAAGTGTAGACAAAATAGAATCTTGTGCAACGCAAATAAACAGGATTTATGTCTGCTATACGAATGGTTTATGGTGAAACCTTTTATTCCAGCTGATCGATATAGCCGGCGATCATATCCAGTCCGGAATTCCAGAAAGCCGGATCGGAGGCATCCAGTCCGAACGGTTCCAGAAGATCCCTGTGGTGCAGGCTGCCGCCGGCGGCCAGCATATCCAGATATTTCTCCTCGAAGCCTTCCGGCTGTTTCAGGTAGGTCGCGTAAAGCGAATTAACCAGACAATCACCGAAGGCATAGGCATAGACATAGAAGGGTGAATGGATGAAATGGGGGATATAGCACCAGAAGTGCTTGTATTTCTCATCAAAGATAAAGGCATCGCCCAGGCTTTCATTCTGTACGTCCATCCAGATTTTGCTCAGTTCCTCGGCGCTGAGTTCGCTGTCCTTGCGGGCGTTGTGAACCCTGACCTCGAAATCATAGAAGGCGATTTGCCGCACCACTGTGTTGAGCATGTCCTCCACTTTGCCGGCGATCAGCAGTTTCTTGCGCTCCGCATCCTTTTCCCGGTCCAGGATGGACTGGAAGGTGAGCATTTCCCCAAACACGCTGGCGGTCTCGGCAAGGGTCAGCGGGGTGGAGGACAGCAGTTCGCCCTGTCCGGCGGCCAGCACCTGATGTACCCCGTGACCCAGTTCATGAGCCAGGGTCATCACATCCCGGCTTTTACCCAGGTAGTTGAGCAGCAAATAGGGATGGGAGTCAGTGACGGTCGGATGGGCAAAGGCACCCGGGGATTTGCCGGGGCGCACTGGAGCATCGATCCAGTTGTTGTCAAAGAACCTCTGGCCGATGTCTGCCAGCTTGGGCGAGAAACGGCGATAGGCGGACAGCACAGTGGAGGTGGCGTCGTCCCACTGATAGAGCCTGTCGTCCATGGCGGGCAGGGGGGCGTTGCGGTCCCACCAGTTGAGTTTTTCGACCCCGAACCATTTGGCTTTCAGCTTGTAATAGCGGTGCGAAAGTTTCGGATAGGCGGCCTTGACGGCGCTGACCAGGGCGTCCACCACTTCCTGTTCCACCCGGTTGGACAGATGCCGGGACGTTGTCGGGTCTTCATAGGCGCGCCAGCGGTCCTCGATCTCCTTGTCCTTGGCGAGCGTATTGGTGATCAGGGTGAAAAGCCGGATGTTCCGGTCGAAGGTTGCGTCCAGGGCTTCAGCGGCGGCCTTGCGTTTTGCGCCGTCCTTGTTGCTCAGCAGATCAAGGCATTGTTCTGTGCCCAGCTCTTCCACCTTGCCCGTTTCAGGGTCGGTATAATTAAACTTCAACCCGGCCATGGTTTCATCGAACAGACGGTTCCAGGCGGCCCGGCCGGCAACCGACTTTTCATGCAGCAGCTCTTCGATCCGGTCCTCAAGCTGATAGGGGCGATAGAGCCGGACCCCGTCAAACCAGGATTTGTAGCGGGCCAGATCCGGCGAGGCGTCGAACCAGCCGTCGATGACCTTGTCTTCAATCTTGTTCAGCTCCAGGGTGAAGAACAGCACCTTGCTGACAATGGTATTCAGCTTTTCATGGGCGGTCTGGTAGAACTGGGCGATTTTGCCGTCGGTCATATCCCCGGCATAAAGCAGCCCGGCATAGCTGTAGATACGGCCCATTTTCGTTTCCATGGCCTCGTAAGCCGTAAGCGCTTCCAGCATTTCGTCGGCGGCCAAGCCGGCAAGTTTTCCCTTGTAGGTTCCGGCAAAGGCTTCGGCCTGTTTCGTCAGGGTTTCGAAATCCTGTTCCAGTTCCTTGCAGTCCAGGGACGGATAAAGATCGGAGAGGTCCCAGCGGGGAAGTTTGGAAATGTCCAGGTCCTGTTTGGTCATGGGTCAGATATCCTTTTGGAGACGGGGTTTCCTTTTCATATAGGCGCTAACCATATAACGCCAAGGGGTACCGGACTGCAATGTCTCAAAAGGATAACAGGTAATCAGGCTGAGCCGGTCCTCATCGAAGGTCAGCGCCAGATAATTTTCCTCCGCATTGAAAATGCTGGTGTCGTCGATGATATAGGTCACAGCTGTGCCGTCCGGGCGTTCGACAATGATCTCGTCTCCGATCGAAAGATATTGAAGGTCCCGGAACTGGCTGTTGCGATGGGCGCTTACATAACTGTGTCCCCTTTTGCCCGGCAGGGCGCTGGCGCTCAGGTGCCCCGGACCGAAAGCCATGGTGCGTCCATTGGCCCCGGCAAGGACAATGTGGCTTTGATCCAGGGACGGAAAACTGAGCCGGGCGAGGGGCCAGGTGTCGGCCCAGCCCCAGGGTCTGATCTCCCGCCCGCCTGACAGGGTTTCCTGCCAGGCCCGCTCCAGAAGATATTGGGCCAGTCTGGCCTTGGCCTTCATATAGATCCCGTCGGACAGGATGAACAAACCAAGGAGCAGGCAGGTCCCGGCGAGGAGACGCCTCTTCATCTGATTCTGCGCCGGTACAGCAGGGTTGCTCCGGCGCCAAAACAGAGGATCAGGCCGATCAGGAGTTTCAGGTCCTCGTCCGTGGCCGTCTGCGGGGCGCTGGCGACCATCATGTCAGCCGCCGGGGCCGCAGGAAGAGGCGACTTCAGGGCCTTTACATTCTGCTTGCCCATGACTTTGTCATGGGACCATCCCTTGGGCAGATGCTGGGGCACATTCTTTTGGTCAAGGGTCTCTTCCGCCGGGCGCGACGGGGTTTTGTCCACGGCGACAAGACTTGTATATTTGCTGACCATATGATGGGAGAGGGCAAGCGTTAAAATGTCGGTTTTCAGCTGTTCCCGGTCGCCGCCCTGGCGCATTTTATCCATCAGGCTGGCAATCTTTTGCCGGGCCCATGTCTGGGCCACGCCTGTATCCTGATGGGCGCTGTCCAGCGGCAGGCTGCTTTTCCAGAGTGTGTTGCCCAGACGGCCCTGAACCTGAAGCGTGCCGCCGGTCACAGGGCTTCTGGCCTTGATGATCAAGGGCTCGTTCAAGTAAAGATCCGGATGGCGTTCCGGCCATAGTTCCACACTGCTATCCTCCGGCCAGCTAATCCGGATATCGGTCATCACCGGTGCGGACAGTTTTTTGAACAGGGACTGCATCTTGTCGGAGACTTCTTCTGCCGACCCGATATGGGTGAAGGTTCCGCGGCCGAATTCGGCGGCCTTGCGCATGAAAAAGCTGTTGGGTGCCGACCCGATACCGACGGTGAACAGACGTCCGTCACCGAGCTGTTCGTTGATCAGGCCAAAGAGCTGTTCTTCGTTGCCAATGGCGCCGTCCGTGAGGAAAATCACCTGGCGCAGACGTGCCTGATCGGACGGGGTTTTGAGAGCGAAATCCAGCGCCGGGGCCATTTCCGTACCACCGTTGGATTGCAGGCCGTTGACAAAATACAGCGCCTGCTGGATGGCGGAAGGGCTGACCGGCCGGCTTTGCGGAAACAGCGGATTGGTGATGCTGTTGAATTCGATGAGGTTGAAGCTGTCGGCCGGGGTCAGGTTTCGAATGGCCATGTCCAGGGCCGCCTTGGCCTGGGCAAGGCTCTGGCCGTGCATGGAGCCGGAGGTATCGATGATAAATATGGCCTCGCGTGGCAGGCGGGCGCTTTCCCCGTAGGAGGAAGCCGAAGGCATCAGCATCATGAGATAATAGTTGTCAGGGCCCCTGGTCTCCCG
Organism: Emcibacter sp.; assembly: GCF_048269205.1. GTDB lineage: Bacteria > Pseudomonadota > Alphaproteobacteria > Sphingomonadales > Emcibacteraceae > Emcibacter. The sequence continues at coordinate 835,297 of NZ_JBLXJC010000001.1, forward strand.
GAACAGGGCCGCTTTGGGAGCCTCGTCCAGTTTCGGGGACCAGGTGAGGACGAAGTCGCGGTCTGCCACTTCGTTGTTTCCGGCAAGGGCGATCTGCCAGCGGCCCGGGGCGAGCTGGCTGGGGGCAATTTCGTGGGAGGAACTTGAAAGATCGGCAAGCTCCATACCGGCATTGAGGATAATGTCGATCGCGACGGGGTTTTTACGATTGCTGTCCGGACCGATAACATCCGAGGTGATCACTTCCGTTTCCGTATCCTCCAGGGCCCAGCCTTCTTCACCGGTATCGGAAAGATGCTCGGTAATGACACGCGGCGGCGTGTATCTGGGACCGACAACAAGAGGAAAGCGCAGACTGAATTCCCCCCGGTTATAGGCCAGAGTCTGCTGGTATTCGATGGTAACGGCAATTTCCTCACCAGGGCCGATATTGGCGAGCCGGGTGGTGAAGACATTGGGGCGATGCTGGCTGACCAGTGAGGCCTTTTTGCCAGCTTTCCTTGCGGCGGCATAGATTTTCCTGGCTTCCTGTTTTTCCCGGATTTCTCCTTCCACTATTCTTTCCCCGATGACCATCCGCAGATGATCCACGGCAGCATTTTCCGGCAATGGAAACATATAGCTTGCCTCCTGCCAACGGCTGGTGGTGTTTCTGAACCTCTGGGTGACTGAAACCCGGGCAATCAGGCCCGAAATGTCCATTTTTACAGCGGTGTCCAGAAGGGGTGCCGGGGTTTCCCCTTCCTCTTCAAGGGCCGACTTGAAGATCAGAACGCCGCTGGTCAGGGGATCGGCAGGGGCCGCCCCAAGGGGCGCGGGCAGGAGAAGGCTGAAAAACAGTAGAAGACTTAATCTGGTCATGATGAAACTTTCCCACATCTTGTGTTGTTAAGGTGCAATGCGTGTTCATCCAACCGTCCAGAAAGGAACATTAGAGGGCAATAACGGCATTCTCCTGCCGGTAAAAAGGTATTTTCCGGGTATTTTTGTGGCGATTCATGGGAGGCGGGTTTTGTTATCGCCGGGAAGATAAAATGGCGCGTTTGCCCCAAAATGGGCCAAATATTATCCCAAAATGGGACAATTGGAGAGATTTTTCAGATTTTTTAACTTTTGTCCCGTATTGGGACATAAGGGAAAGAAAAATTACAACAGAAGCTGATCTATATATGAGAAAACTGATTCTGATCGTTGAAGATGAGGAAACTCAACGCAAGATGCTTCAGATCGCGCTGGAGAAAGCCGGTTATAATACGGTATCGGCTGCAAGCGGACGGGAAGCGATCGCGATGTTGTGCGGGGATAATCCGCTGCAGGTGGATCTTGTTTTGCTGGATCTGGTTCTGGGCGATATCAATGGGATTGATGTTCTCGAAAAACTTTCCGAAGAAAACCTGATTGTTCCGGTCATCGTGCTTACCGCGCACAGTAGTCTGGATACCGCTGTCAGCGCCATGCGGGCCGGGGCCATTGATTTTATTGCCAAGCCGGCTGGTGTGGACCGGCTCAAGGTCTCTATTGAAAATGCCCTGAAGCTGAACCAGCTGTCCGGGGAAATTTCCCGTCTGACCCGCAAGTGGGACGGGATCATGAATTTTCGGGACCTGATGGGCGAAAGTCCGGCAATCCGCCAGGCTATTGAGTTGGCCAAGAAGGGGGCGCGGGCCAATGTGCCTATTCTCCTGGAAGGGGAAAGCGGTGTCGGGAAAGAAGTCTTTGCCAGGGCCATCCAGGGAGCCAGCGAACGCGCCGGCAAACCCTTTGTGGTGGTGAACTGCGGGGCCATCCCCGCCAATCTGGTGGAAAGCATTCTTTTCGGACATGAAAAAGGCGCCTTTACCGGTGCCACGGAACGCCACGAAGGCAAGTTTGTAGAAGCCAATGGCGGTACGATCTTCCTGGATGAAATCGGCGAATTGCCCCTTGATTTGCAGGTCAAGCTTCTGCGTGTATTGCAGGAGGGAGAGGTGGACCCCATCGGCGGCCGGGAGTCGATCAAGGTGGATGTGCGCCTGATTTCCGCCACCAACAAGAAGCTGAAGGATCTTGTGAAAAGCGGTCATTTCCGCGAAGATCTGTATTACCGGCTCAATGTTTTTCCCATCACCCTGCCACCGCTCAGGGAGCGGACCGGGGATATTGAAAAACTGGCACTGCATTTTATTGACAAAATCAGTGCGGCCGAGGGACGCATCCGCAAGCAACTGAGCCAGGAAGCTCTCAGACTGCTTGGCGGCTATAGCTGGCCGGGTAACGTGCGTCAGCTTGAGAATGCAGTTTTCCGGGCGGTAATCCTGTCCGAGGGGGAGAGCATCAACCCTGAGGATTTTCCCCAGGTTCTCGCGGCCCTGCAGAAGCATCCGGAAACGTTTGAAAAGGATGCACTACCGGTGATCAATCACGAAGAGGGGGGAAATCATAAAAACTCCCCGGTAAATGTGCTTGATGCAGAAGGTAACATACGTCCCATTGCCGAGGTGGAAAACGAAATGCTCCTTCTGGCTATTCATCTGTATGACGGCAAGATGTCGGAAATTGCCCGTCGCCTGGGGATCGGACGGTCAACCCTGTACCGGAAAATATCGGATCTCGGTCTGGATACGTCCGATGATGAGGCAAGTGGCCGCAAAGCGGACACTGAAAATTCTTGAAATCATCCCGGCAGGCCCAATATATTATTCTTCTACAATAAAAGGGTATGAGGAATGATTTATTTGCTGGCCTTTTTTCTGCCGCCTGTTGCCTTGTTGTTTTACGGAAAGATATTCCAGGCGATCTTCAATGCTGTTATCTGGATCGTGGGTTTTATTTTTCTCCTTCTCGGCGGCTGGGTGCTCTGGGCCATTGCCGTCGGTCATGCCATTTTTGTGATCCACGGGGCGAGAGCCGATGCCAGGACACAAAAAATTGTCGACGCCATTAACTCAGGCAAATAAAAAGGGCGGCCAAGCCGCCCTTTGATGTCTTCCGGAAAATTCCGTCTTTATCCGCGGGCCATACCCAGTGCATGGGTATAGGTATCAAGCAGAGCTTCCATTTCCTGACGATCATGTTCTTCCATTTTACGAAGCCGGACAATCTGCCGCATGATCTTCACATCGAAACCTGTGGCCTTGGCCTCGGAATAGACATCCTTGATGTCTGCTGCCAGATTGGCTTTCTCTTCTTCCAGTCGTTCGATGCGTTCAATATAGGATCTTAGGGCGTCTGCAGCGATGCCGCCTGCTTCTGTCATGGATATTGCTCCCGGTTGAATATTTGAGCCTGATGTGAAAATCGAGAGGGCACATTATCCGGCTGTCCGGGGCAAGGCAACCGGAAAATCACAGAAATTCGAGTGCCGCTTGCCTGGGCTCAGAGTTCCCTGTTTTTCTGCAGGCTTTCTTCCATTTTCTGCATCTGTTCCGGTGTAGCCTCGGTCTGGTATTTTTCCGTCCAGTCCTTGTAGGGCATCCCGTAGATGATTTCCCGGGCTCCGGCCTTGTCCAGTTCAACACCCTGTTCATCTGCGGCTTCCGTATACCAGTTGGCGAGGCAATTGCGGCAGAAACCGGCAAGCCCCATCAGGTCGATATTCTGGGCGTCGGTGCGTTTGGAGAGATGGGACAGCAGCCGGCGGAAGGTGGCGGCTTCGATTTCGATACGTGTCTGTTCGTCCATGTCGGTTCCCTGAAGTTGAATGTCAGAAATGTCGGATTGTGGTCAATGATCTGTCGGCAGCCAGTTCGGCCAGTTCCTCAGCCAGTATCCGGCCCCATTTTTTCTGTCCGGCCGGGGTGTCAATTTCGTTCTGCCGGACCTCGATGGTAACCTGGGGGTAGCCGTGGTCCGCGCCGTGCCGGTTCATGGTGTGAAACAGGTCGCGCCCGGAATAGGGTTTGTTGTCGCCAACCATAAGGCCGTGTTTTTTCTGCAGCCGCTCGATCAGTTCCCGGGCCAGACGCGGGTCCCGGTTCCACAGCATGCCCGCATGCCAGGGGCGCGGCACGCCGTTCATGACCGGGGTAAAACTGTGCATGCCGGCCACCAGCGGGACATGTCCCTGGGCGGCCTTGTGCCTGACCAGCTTTTCGGCCCTGTCGTGAAAGGGGTGATAAAAGCGGTCCAGCCGTTCCCGGACGGCGGCGCGGTCCAGGTCGCGATTGCCGGGGATGATGGTTTCATCGCTCACGGCTGGGATCAGAGTGGCATGATCGGCTTCCCGGTTTGGATCGATCAGCAGTCTTGAAAAACGTGCGAGAATCGCCGGAGCATCCAGCTGATCCGATATGTGCCGGGTGATTTCTGCCATGCCGATATCCCAGGCGATATGACGTTCCAGTTCTTTCGGTTCAAGGCCAAGGTTGTTGAATTCCTCGGGAATGAAATTGCTGGCATGTTCGCAGATCAGAACGATACCCGCTTTCCCTTGCGGGTTGAGGATTTCATAGGCTTCTGTCTGTTCAACGGGACGGGATGTTTTATGTGATGTCTGCAGCATCGGACCTTCGTTTATTGGTTGCCCTGTGTGACTAGGGTATGCAGCGGCAGAGCACAAAGTCAAGGGACAGCAGGTCGGCGGTCCGGTGGCGCGAATACCCGGGGAGAGAGATGCACAATTAACAGGGCTTAAGTTAACTATGGTATCATAAAAGATTCACCAAGTTAATTCAGTATGTTATTAATGGGGAAAGAACGTTTTTCCAGCTTCAAGGATCTATCCATGCATCGCCAGCGCTGTACCAGAATCATTGCAACCCTTGGCCCGTCCAGTAATACCGTGGAGATGATCCGCAAACTATCCGATGCGGGTGCGGACGTGTTCCGGCTGAATATGAGCCATGGCGCCCATAAGGATGTGGCTGCACTGCATGACATGATTCGCGAGGTGGAGAAACAGACCGGTCGTCCCATCGGCATTCTGGCCGACCTGCAGGGACCCAAACTGAGAATCGGTGCCTTCCAAAATGACCGGATCGAACTGAAGGAAGGGACGAAATTCGTCCTCGATATGGACGGCACCCCAGGAGATGAAAAGAGGGTCGAGCTTCCCCATCCGGAAATTTTCGAGGCCGTGCAGCCGGGCACTCATCTGCTGCTGGATGACGGCAAGATCAGACTGTTGATCGACAAGGTTGATGCGCACTCCATCGAGACCACTGTTGTGGTGGGCGGTCCGTTGTCAAACCGCAAGGGCGTTAATGTGCCAAACGCCATTCTGCCGCTGGCGGCGTTGACGGAAAAGGACCGCAAGGATCTGGATTTCGTCCTCGATCTGGGTGTTGACTGGGTGGCGCTGTCCTTTGTGCAGCGGCCCGAGGATGTTCAGGAAGCGCGCGACATTATCGGCGATAGGGCTGCAATTCTGTCCAAGCTGGAAAAACCCTCGGCCCTGTATGCCCTGGATGAAATTATTGCCCTGTCCGATGCGGTAATGGTCGCCCGCGGCGATATGGGTGTGGAATTGCCCATGGAGGAAGTTCCCTCCAAACAGAAGAAGATCATCCGCCATGCCCGCAGAGCCGGCAAAAGTGTGGTGGTGGCGACCCAGATGCTGGAAAGCATGATCAGCAGTCCGGTACCTACCCGGGCCGAGGTTTCTGATGTGGCCAACGCTATCTTTGATGGGGCTGACGCTATCATGCTGTCTGCAGAATCGGCGGCCGGGTCATGGCCACTGGAGGCGGTCAGCACAATGGAGCGGATTGCCACCCATACGGAAAGCGAACCCAGTTATCGCCGGGCCCTCAGACAGGAGGAAACGCAACTGGAATCCACTTCCGCGGATGCGCTGAGTGCTGCGGCAAGCCAGGTGGCCGTGACCATCAATGCCAAGGCCATCGTGACCTATACCGGATCGGGTTCCACGGCCCGGCGGGCTTCCCGTGAACGGCCGGCAACCCCGTTGCTTGTGCTGACCCCCGATTTGGGCACGGCGCGCAGACTGTGCCTGTTCTGGGGACTTAATTGTGTCCATACCGCCGATGCAGTCAACTTCCAGGATATGATCGACAAGGCTTGCGACATGTGTCTGCAATATGGTTTTGCCCGGGAAAGTGATCATATCGTGATCATGGCCGGCATGCCGTTCGGCACACCGGGAAAAACCAATGTTCTGCGCATTGCCCGGGTACAGGCCGACCACCAGGAAAGCTAGTCGGCCAGGCCTAGCTCCCGCAGGGTTTCACGCAGGGTGGCGGGGGTCTGGAAGTGGTGTGTTCTGAAGCCCAGTGCTGCTGCGGCGGAAGTGTTGTCCAGCCGATCGTCAATAAACAGAGTGTCCTTTGCCGCATGGCCGGTTCTTGACAGAAGGATGCGGTAGATTTCCGGGGCCGGCTTGATCACGCCTTCCTGCCCCGAGACAACCACATCCCGGAAAAGCTCCATGAAATCGAAGGTCCGGCAGAAGCTTTCAAATTTTTCAGCAGGAAAATTACTCAGGGCGAACAGGGGAACGCCGGCACCGTGCAGTTTTGTCAGAAGTTCCACATTTTCCAGAATGACGCCGTCGAACATTTGGTCCCAACAGGTGTCATAGGCGGCGATCATGTCTGCGTGGTCGGGATGACGGAGGGAAAGTTCGGTAATAGCCTCCCGGAAAGTCAGGCCGGCGTCGAGCCGGTTGTGCCAGTCCATGTTGCAGATGTTTTCCAAAAAGTGATCAAGGTCCCGGTCATCGTCCTGAAACAGGGGGGTAAAAGCATTGCGCGGATGCCACCTGACCAGCACGTTGCCCAGATCAAAGACAATACACCTTGGCTTGCTTCCGCTCACCGGAACACTCCCGATAAAATGGTCTCTGAAATGAAGAAGACCGTGCTCTTGGGGGGGAAGCACGGTCTCCTATTAACTGCCAACATTGCGTCGACAGCGAATTTCAGTCTTACGGTCACTCAGCCCTGACGCGCCTTGAAACGGCGGTTGGTCTTGTTGATTACGTAGATCCGGCCTCTGCGGCGGATCACACGACAATCACGGTGACGGTTTTTTAATGACTTTAATGAATTTACAATTTTCATCGCTTTGTCCGTCCCAAATTTACTGGTGTCACATAGTGCGACAATTGAACTTGCGGCGGAAACTATATGTGATCAGGCAAAATGTCAACTAAAGAAAACGGCCCTAAAGGCAAAAAAAAGATAAAAAACAACAACAATGAACAAACTGCTGAAAAATCTAATGTTTCTTTATCTATCGTTAATGGAGAAGGGTATATGATACTACAAAATGGCTAAAACTCAATGTGAAAAAATATGAACGGTCTACTGAATGAAAAACAGACAGAGCAACTGAGCAAGCTGGCTCTTGAACTGTCCCAGGAAATTGGCTTTGTAACCGAGGTAAGCGGTAACGGCGTTGTTGCCCTTTGCGCTGTGGAGGCTTTGAACAGGTCCCTTGAAAAGGATGACTCGACATTGCCGCCAGGACAGATTGGTGCGATCGTCAAGATCAAGGTGATCAAGGGGTTTGTTTACGCAACGGTGAGGGAAGTTGTCCGCCAGGAGAACTCGACAGGGCCGGTGCAGCATGTAATCATGTATCTTGATTATCTCGGTCATGGAATCAAGGCTCCCTATTCACCTACAGGTGTGATGTTTGATCGCGGGATTTCAGACTTCCCCTGTCCGGGGCAGATGGTTTACGAAACCACTCTCGAGGATATCGAATCCATATTCGGCGCCAATGACATGAACCATTTCCATGTGGGAACGGTATTCCCCCAGCATGTGACACAGGCCAGCATCATGACCGACGCCATGCTTGGCAAGCATTTTGCCGTTCTGGGAAGTACCGGCACGGGTAAATCCTGTACGGTAGCGCTATTGATTCACAGGCTGGTGGAAAGGATGCCGAACGGTCATATTATCATGCTCGACCCTCACAATGAATATGAGGCGGCCTTCAAGGACTGTGGCGAGCATTTTGATATCAACAACCTGCGGCTACCCTACTGGATGATGAATTTTGAGGAACATGTGGAATTGTTCGTCGGTCTGCGTCGTTCCCTGGACCGGGAAGTGGAAATTGATATTCTGCGGCGCTGTCTGCAGGCCGCCAGGATTGATGCGGCGGAAACAATGAGTTCGGAAAAAATCACGGTGGATACACCTATTCCCTACAAGCTGTCCTTCATGCTCAAATATCTTGAAAATGAAATGGGTCGGCTGGAAAATCCGGACACATTGACACCCTATATGCGACTTAAGAACAAAATCGAGGAACTGCGCCGGGATGCCCGGTTCAGCTTCATGTTCTCCGGTCTTCTGGCCAACGACAATCTGTCCGAGGTAATCGGCAACCTGTTGCGGTTCCCGGTGAACGGCAAACCGGTGTCTACCATTGACCTTTCCGGCGTGCCGTCTGAAATCGTCAACGTGGTGGTCTCCATGATCAGCCGCCTGGTGTTTGATTTCGCGCTCTGGAGCAAAGGGGGGGATGCCAAGCCGATTCTGTTGGTCTGTGAGGAAGCCCACCGATATGTGCCGACAGAGGATCACACCGTATTTGCTTCTACCCGGAAGGCCATTGAACAGATTGCCAAGGAAGGCCGCAAGTATGGCGTGTCACTGGGCCTTGTCTCCCAGCGTCCCGCAGATGTATCTGAATCCGCCCTGTCCCAGTGCGGTACCATTTTCGCCATGCGCATGAATAATGAACGGGACCAGAATTTCGTATCCCATGTCATGCCGGAAGGGGCTAAGGGGTCTCTTGCCGCGTTGTCCTCCCTGCAGAACAGGGAAGCTCTGATCGTTGGTGAAGGGGTGCGCGCGCCCGTGCGTGTGAAATTTGACAGCCTTGACGAGAGCAAGCGTCCTTCAAGCACCAATCCGGCTTATTCCAGTGACTGGCAGAATGACATCAGCAACCAGACATTTATTAATGATGCCATTAAGCATTGGAGAAGCCAGGGACGCTGACCCTGCTGATAAATATCATTCGATTTTCAAGGGAGAGCAGTATCGGTGCTCTCCCTGTTTTTTTCTGGTGAAATGGAAAAAGTAATTCCTGCACATCACGTTAACGATATTTTTAAAGTTCCTCCCCTATAAGGTGACTGTAAGGGAGAAGTCTGTCCGTGTATCGGGATACAGACTAATCAGGATAGTTGGGTAGCTCCCTGTAAACTTGAACTGAAATTAAGGCTTGGCGGATAGAAGTTATGAGTGATAAGGACATCGTAGAAACAAAAACTACAAAAACAGGCAGCTTGTTTACAATCCGGAACTCCTTGTTCGGGATTGTGGGGATTCTTGTCCTGTCCGTGTTAACGTTCAGTGCCATGTCTGCTTTCGAGGCAGCAGACAGAAAATCCGAAGCGGAACTGATTGTTTATGTGAATGACACATCAGACCATCTTCTGGCTTCAGCACATCATTTTTCTGTTGAACGCGGTATCGTCAATACCATTCTCGGCAGCAGCACTGCTGGCAGTGCCGGTATTCGCTCTGAAGCAGAAGCTGAAAGCGAAAAAGCTGAAGACTCATATGCCATAGCGCTCAAAATGTCCCGGGAAGCGATTGATTTCGGTGGCAAGGAGCATCTGATCAAGGCTGTGGAAGAGGCCCATAGCAACTATCTGAATGCACGAAAAGCGGCTTATCTGGCCATGGGGGTAGACAAGTCGGACCGTGCCAAGGCCCAGTATGTTGACGAGAACGGAAAAAGCAAATCCTCCCGCGCTGACCGTCATTTTTACAAGATGACAACAAACCTTATCGATGCGTTGACCAATCTGCGCATGGGGCTGGTGCTTGAGACAGGTATTTCCAATCACAAATTCGCTACTTACCAGCAGCTCAAGCACGCGCTGTTCGTGATGGCAGAATATGCCGACCAGGAATGGGCTGTTATTGGTGCGGCGATCGCCAGTGAAAGGCCGTTGTCATCCCTGCGCATGCAGCTTCTTTCAGTGTATGGCGGACAGATCAACGCTTCCTGGAGCCAGACACATGTATTTCTGGATCGCACCTATGTAGACACCAGAATGGTGAAAATGATGGAGAAGGTGGAAGAGATATTCTTCAAGGATTACGCAGAATCCCTTCGCCAGAGTGTTTATTCTGCTTCTCAGATCGAGGAGCCCTATCCGGTAACTTACGAACAGTGGATCGATGCGGCCTCTGAAGCTGCGCTTCCGATCATGGAACTGAGCCAGGCTGCTGGTGAAATCACAGCCAAACTCGCCGAAGAGACTTCTGCAGAAGCAACAGGCAGCATGATCTTTGCCGTTGCCCTTCTGCTGGCGACTGTGGTGGTTGCCGGTGTGGCGACATGGATGGTGGTTTACCGGGTTGTAAAACCCCTGAACGAGCTTGGCGAAGTTATGAGCGTGATTGCCGAGGGTAATCTTGAAGCAGAGGTTCACGGCACCGAACGTGGTGACGAGGTCGGTATCATGGCCCGTGCCCTGCAGGTCTTCAAGGACGCCGCTATCGAGAAAATTCATCTTGAGGATGAGCGTCGCATAGCCGAGGAAGAAAGCCGCAGGCAGAAAGAAGCCGAGGCTGATGCCAAGCGTCAGGAAGAAGAAGAACAGCGTAAGCGTGAAGAAGAGCGTGAGGCCAATGCCCGTGAGGAGCGCCGCCGTGAAATGCTTGCCCTTGCTGACGACTTCGAAGCTTCTGTGATGGAAATTGTGAACGGCGTGTCCACGGCTTCCGGTGAGATGGAAGTGGCTGCCCAGGGTATGTCCGCGGTTGCCGAACAAACCAACCGTCAGTCCCAGGCTGTGACATCAGCATCCGAACAGGCCAGCGCCAACATCCAGATGGTGGCAAGTGCCGCAGAGCAGCTTTCTGCTTCCGTTAAGGAAATCAGTGGCCAGGTATCCCAGTCCAGCGCCTACTCAGGCAACGCTGTTCAGGAAACCGAGCGGGCGACCGTCGAAATCCAGGGCCTGGTTTCTGCCGCCCAGAAGATTGGCGATGTGATCAACCTGATTAACGATATTGCCAACCAGACCAACCTGCTGGCCCTGAACGCCACCATTGAGGCCGCACGTGCCGGTGAAGCCGGTAAAGGCTTTGCGGTTGTGGCTTCCGAGGTGAAAAACCTGGCCAGCCAGACAGCGACAGCAACCGAGGAAATCACTAGCCAGGTTGGTGGGATGCAGGCCGCGACTGAAAAAGCTGTGGCAGCCATCACCGGCATTGAAAATGTGATCAAGCAGATTGACGAAACATCTGTCACCATTGCTTCTGCAGTGGAGGAACAGGAAGCTTCTACCCATGAAATTGCCCGGAATGTATCCGAGGTATCTGCCGGTACCCAGGAAGTAACCAGCAATATTCAGGAAGTGAACCAGGGTGCGAAGAGCACAGGAGAAGCGGCAGGCGCCGTTCTGACGTCCGCCCAGCGTCTGTCGGCACAGTCCAATGAATTGCGCCAGCAGCTCGAGAACTTCCTGTCACAGATTCGCGCCGCGTAAGGCAGTCTGATATTCAAACAGTATATGCGTATTTTGCTCCACAGCGGGATACGCATATATTTTCGGAGCAAATTCCGGAAATTAAAAAGATAACTATAAAAAGCCCCGGCTCGAGGCAGATAAAAGGGAATAACAATAAAAACTGATCCAGAGCAGTTGACCAAGGGGTAGTACACTGGGAGGAGCGCCTTTAACAGGCGCTCTTCTTTTATCTGGAGCCTGAAGTCACGGCGTCAGGACAATTTTTCCGACATTGTCGCCGCTTTCCAGAAAGTCATGGGCCTTGTCTGCGTTATCCAGGGAAAAGGTGCGGTTCAGCAGCGGTTTGACCGTTCCGGCTTCCAGAAACGGCCAGACATTTTTTTCAAGGTTTGCAGCAATATCCGCTTTGAAGCTGTTATCCCGTGCGCGCAGGGTCGAACCGGTGAAAGTCAGGCGTTTCAACATGATCGGCAGGACGTTGACTTCCGTTTTTGGCCCTTTCTGGACCGCAATCATCACAAGCCGGCCATCTTCGGCCATCATTTTCAGGTTTCGATCCACATAGTCACCGGCCACCATGTCCAGCAGCACGTCAACACCGCGGCCGTCAGTGAACTTTTTAACTTCTTCCACGAAATCCTGTGTTCTGTAATTTATGGCCAGGTCAGCGCCCAGGTCGCGACAGACGGTACATTTGTCGTCTGTGCCGCACGTGGCGATGACCGTGGCGCCAAAGGCTTTGGCCAACTGGATGGCTGTGGTGCCGATGCCGGATGTGCCGCCATGCACCAGAAAAGTCTCTCCCTTTTTCAGCTGGCCCCGGTCAAACACATTGGACCAGACCGTGAAAAAGGTCTCCGGCAGGGCGGCGGCCTGTTCCAGGGTGAGGGCGTCCGGGACGGGCAGACAGGATTTTGCCGGGGCGAGGCAATAGTCCGCATAGCCGCCGCCGGTGACCAGGGCGCAGACCTTGTCACCGACTTTCCAGCGTGTCACCCCGTCGCCGGTGGCGACGATGGTGCCGGCGATTTCCAGCCCGGGAATATCCGACGCACCGGGCGGGGGCGGATAAAGCCCTTTGCGCTGCATGATATCCGGCCGGTTGACACCGGCGGCGGCCACCCGGATCAGCACTTCAGCCCGCCCGGCTTCGGGCAGGGGGCGTTCGGTAGGTTTCAGAACCTCCGGTTCGCCGACTTCGGTAATTTCTATGACGCGCATTTTCTGGGGCAGGGGATCTGGCATATGAATTCCTAGTGTATGAACGGGGTTGACGGATATATACTGTCCACAATGGAAAATCTGAGCAAAAAATCAAGAGGCATGTGATGGATGATGAAGAATTTGAACTGATGGAGGGCTCAACACTACAGGATATCTGCCAAGAGGACCTGGATGTTCATTCTGTTGAATATCTTGAAGAGCGTATCGGGATGCTGAAAGCGGAAATTACCCGTACAGAAGCCGCGATTGCTGGCAAGAAGGGGGCCCGTTCGGCGGCCGAGGATTTTTTTAAATAGTTTATATGAATCAAAAACTCCCCATCCATTTGATGGGGAGTTTCCACTTGTTTTAACGAACCGGTATCAGGCGGCTTCGCCTTTGATCATTTTTGGCTTTGATGGCCCGGAGTTGATCTGAATTTCACGCGGTTTCAGATGCTCGGGCACTTCACGCTGCAGATTGATCACCAGCAGGCCGTTTTCAAAACCGGCGTCCAGGACCCGAATGGTCTCGGCCAGTTTGAAACGGCGTTCGAAGGCGCGTTTGGCGATGCCGCGATAGAGGAATCTGTCGTTTTCTTCAGCTTCATCCTCGGTACCCTTGCCGGAAATCACCAGCACACCGTCCTGTACGGTAATGGAAAGATCATTTTCAGTAAAACCGGCCAGCGCGACAGTGATTCTGTAATCGTCATCTCCGACTTTTTCGATGTCATAAGGGGGGTAGGCTGCTTCTTTGACATTTGCAGCCTGGTCAAACATGCGGTTGATATTGTCAAATCCGATGGTTGACCGCAAAAGGGGGCTAAGATCAAGTGTACGCATCATATATATCCTTTCATAAGCGATATTTACGTTTCAATTCCGCCAGTTGGCCGGAATTTTCAGTCTGTCAGGTCCGTTTTGGCACCCGATAAAATTGAGATAAGATGGAAAATGTGGATTTCAAGAGTGGAAAAAGGCTGAAAAATGGTAACGGGAAATTAAGGACGGGGTTTTAAAATAGGACATAAAGAAGCATGCCGGAGAAAAAAATGAAAAACCGACTGGTGACCAGCGAAGGTCATCTCGAGCCCCGTTTTCTGGAAAAATCCTACCGGGAAGCTCTGGAACTGACAGTTTCCGTCGCCGAATATATGGAAAATCAAAAGGGAAAAATACCGGTTCCTGAGCTCGGGAAAAAGGTGGGCTTTGCCAGCGAAAGCATGCGAATGACAACCTGCCTGATGCAGTCCGTTTCCTGGCTTCTGGTCCAGAAAGGCGTTGTCGCCGGCGAATTGTCCGCCGAAGAGGCCATGGACAACAAATACCGGCTGAACAACCGGGATACCTGTCTCGCGTCGGACGAGGGAATTCTCGACAATCTCCCCGAAGAATTCAGGGCTTATCTCGAACGTACCCAGGATCTCTACCGCCGGGTCGAACGGATGGAGATGATGCTCAGCGGTGGGGAAGTGACCGACAACCCTGTGCACAATCTTCTTGATAAAATTCGCAATCCGGACTGAGGCGGGCAGCAATCCCTAATTACATGACCGAAAATAGAAAAGGCGCCGTGAGGCGCCTTTGTAATTTTGCTGCAAACTCTTTATTATTTGTTGAGTTTGAAGTTTCCAAAACGTTTGTTGAAAGCAGCCACGCGGCCTTTTTCAGATACTTTCTGAGTGCCGCCAACCCATGCCGGATGGGATTTCGGATCAACCTCGAGAGTAAGGGTGTCGCCTTCACTGCCCCATGTGGAGCGTGTCTCATATGTGGTGCCGTCAGTCATAACCACTTTGATGGTATGATAGTCGGGATGAATGTCGTTTTTCATCGCTTTAATCTCTCCGCGAAAATAATTTGCGCCTGTATAAACAAGTCGCCGCCCCAAGGCAAGCCCGAATACGCTTAAAACATAAAAATATGGCGGGTTTGCTTAAATAATGTGAATTGTTGGCGTTGTAAGCCTGCTTCTGCCCTGCTATATCCTTATCCAGAAGATCATTACAGGGTATTTGTACGATATGGCAAGAGGAAACCCGGGTGTTAGTCCGGCCCGCGACGAATTTGAACCTGAAAAGAAGAATGTCAAGGAGATCAGACTGTTATGGTCTTTCATGTCTCGCTATCAGGGAACAATTATACTGGCGCTCATTGCCCTGGTAATTGCGGCTGGGGCCACCCTGGCTATTCCTCAAGCAGTCAGGCGCATTGTCGATATGGGTTTTTCCAGTGAAAACCTTGCCCTGATTAACGTCTATTTTTTCGGCCTTCTCGGCGTTGCCATTCTTCTGGCTGCTGCAACTTTCTGCCGTTATTACATGGTGACCTGGCTTGGTGAGCGAGTCGTTGCCGATATTCGAAAAGCAGTCTTTGACCGTGTCGTGACCTTAAGTCCTACATTCTTTGAAAATAACCGGTCCGGAGATATCATATCCCGCCTGACGACAGATACAACTGTGATCCAGTCCGTGGTCGGGTCTTCAGCTTCTGTAGCGCTCAGGAATATTCTAACATTCCTGGGCGGATTGGTGTTCATGGCGATTACCAGCGCCAAGCTCCTGCTGGTGGTTCTGGTTGCCGTACCGGTGGTTGTCTTCCCGATTATTTTTCTGGGCCGCAAGGTGAAAAGCCTGTCCAAACAGTCCCAGGACCGCATCGCGGATGCCAGTGCTTCCGCCAATGAAACGGTGGGGGCTGTCCAGACGGTTCAATCATATACGCGGGAAAAATTTGAACAGTCTAAATTTGCCGATTTTGTGGAACATGCTTTTGGTGTGGCGGTCAAGCGGACCCGGGTCCGCGCCTGGCTGACGGCCGTTGTCATCCTGATGGTCTTTGGAGCTGTTGATCTTGTACTCTGGGTTGGGGCATCCGATGTAGCGACCGGCCTCATGAGCGGTGGTGAACTCACCGCCTTTCTCATTTATGCGGTATTGGTTGCCGGGGCCGTAGGGTCTCTGTCCGAGGTTTATGGCGAGTTGCAGCGTGCGGCTGGGGCGGCAAGCCGCTGTATGGAAATCATTTCCACCGAGCCTGATATCCGTGCCCCGGAAAACCCTGTGCCTCTGTCCAGTCCGGTGGACGGCAATATTGAGTTCCGCAATGTGGTGTTTGCTTACCCCTCACAACCGGATATGAATACTCTGCAGGATTTTTCCCTGACGGTGGCGAAAGGGGAAACTGTAGCGGTTGTCGGGCCCTCAGGCGCCGGAAAGTCCACCGTATTCCAGTTGCTGCAGAGATTTTATGATCCTCTGTCCGGAGAAATCCTGATTGACGGGGTGCCGCTTAATCAGGCAGATCCGGAAGAAATTCGCCGTCAGATGTCTGTTGTGCATCAGGAAAGTGTGATTTTTGCAGCAAGCATCGAGGAAAATATTCGCTACGGCCGCATCGACGCCACGGAAGACATGGTTCGCGAGGCTGCCCGGGCTGCCCAGGCCGACGAATTTATCAACCGTCTGCCGGACGGTATGAACACCTATCTCGGTGAGCGTGGCACCCGCCTGTCGGGCGGTCAGAAGCAGCGTGTGGCCATCGCCCGGGCCATTCTCAGGGATGCGCCGATCCTGCTTCTGGACGAGGCCACCTCGGCCCTGGATGCGGAAAGCGAGAAACTTGTCCAGACTGCGCTGGACCGTCTGATGGAAGGCCGGACCACGCTGGTCATCGCTCACCGTTTGGCCACTGTATTGCAGGCAGACCGGATCGTGGTTATGGATCAAGGACGCATCGTCGATATCGGCACCCATCAGGAACTAAGCCAGAAAGGCGGACTTTATGCCCGCCTGGCGGAACTTCAATTTGCCGATATGCGTGAACCGGCCTAGATTGTTTTAGAGAGGTAAATCTCTCCGAAAATGAGTTGATATTGCGGAACTATTAATATCAGTGTATTCTTATAAGACGGGGACGGTGAAGGGACGTCATATTGTTTTTCACGCATGAATTTCAGGATGTCTGGGAATATTGGCTCAGTATTTGTGGTAATAACATCATCCCGAACAAAAAGGATTTTGATCCGGCAGCATTATCTGCGCAGTTGGGGGAAATCGGGATTTTTGACTGGGAAGGTGACGAATTATATCTGCGTGTGCTTGGGAGCGATATCATTGAAGAGATCGGTGTGGATTTTTCCGGACACAAGCTTTTGAGCAAGGGGTTGCCGTCCGTAACGGGTTTTGCCAAGGCTTATTTCAGGACAATCTTTAACTTTCCGTGTGGACTTCAGACAATTTCTGTCGAACGAAAACGCTCAGGACTTTTGGTTGAAGCGGCGTTACTCTTTCTTCCGCTTGATGTCGAAGGCAGAAACGATAACCAGATTTTGGTTTACCGCCAGCATTTGGCGTCGGCAGGGTATGATAGTAAATACCCGGACTTTGTTCATCTGGGCATAAACCAGATAATTATGATTGACCTTGGATGTGGTACTCCCGACATCGATCTGGAGAAACAACTTGAAAAGACCCGATTTCTATCCGATGAAAAAAAAGGGTTATTCCACAAACTATTGTTGCGTTAGCCGCATCTCAATCCGCCGGTTCTGCTCGTAGGCTTCTTCCGTATCCGCCTCATTGAGAGGATGGAACTGACCGAAACCGGTGGCGGCAAGTCGCTCAGCGGGGATGCCCTGGCTGATCAGATATTTCACCACGGACAGGGCGCGGGCCGCTGAAAGATCCCAGTTGGACGGGAAGCGTTCCGTCCGGATCGGCAGCTTGTCGGTATGGCCGTCAACACGCAATATCCAGTCAATTTCCTGCGGAATATTTGCGGAAATTTCCTTTAGCGTCTGAGCCAGCTTGGCCATTTCCCGCCGACCGGCCTCACCGAGGGTATCCGAGCCTGAAGCAAAGAGGACGGAAGAGGGGAAAATGAAGCGATCCCCCTGAATTCGAATGTCAGACCGCTGGCCCAGGACCTGTTTCAGGCGTCCGAAAAATTCCGATCGATACTGGCTCAGTTCCTGAACCTTGGAGGCCAGGGCCGCATTCAGCCGCGAACTCAGGTTCTTGATAGTGGCCAGTTGCTCCTTGTCCCTGGCTTCCGACGCTTCCAGCGCTGTCTGCAGGGCCGCAAGTTGTTGTCTCAAGGCGGCCAGCTGCCGGTTCAGTATTTCAACTTCCCGGCGCGCGGCCTGGGACAGTTCCTTCTCCCGGGCGAGGGCGGAGTTGCTGTCCCGGTAACGGTTCTCCAGGTCCTGAATGGTTTTCAGCTGTTCCGAGCTGGACTGGCTGGCGCGCTGCCCCAGGTTTGTGGCATCAGCCAGATCGGCCTCCAGTTCCTCGATGCGGGAGGACATCTGTTCTCGCGACAGGTTGGAGTCCTGAAGGGAGGCGGAGAGCTGTGTGATGTTGGCTTTCAGGTCCCGGTTGGATTGTCGTTCCAGGGCCAGAAGGTCAGCCAGTTCCTGGACCTGCAGGTTCAGCCTTTCCAGGGCGTCATCCCGGCCGGACAGGGCTTGCCCCAGAAAAAACTGGGCCAGCATGAAGACCGAAAGCAGAAAAATAATGACCAGCAGCAGAGTGCTGAGGGCGTCGACAAAGCCGGGCCATGTATTGTCATTGCCGCTGCCCGGACGCCTTTGTGTCCTGAGCAGGGCCATCAGTCCTCGTCCCTTTTGGCGGTCAGCGGCTTGGGGGTGAGAACCGGCGTCTTTTTGGCCTTGGGATTGGGTTCCGGCATGTCATAGTCCAGCGCACCTGTCGGTGTCTCGGGAGCCTCGGGCTCTGTCTTTGGCGCGGGCGCTGAAGCTTCGGGGGCTTTTCTCGGGGCGGGTCGCCCACGCTCGACAGCAGGGGGTTCGCGACCATCCATGAAGGCGCCCAGGGTACGGGCGAGAAGTTTGAATTCGGCCCTCAGGTCGTCGGTAAACTGGTTCTGGCCCTTGACCGTTTCTTCCAGCAGGTGCTTCATCTGCACGTCGATATTTCTCAGGTGCGTGGTGTCGGTTTTGTCCCGTTCGCCGCTCTGCTGCAGGGCAATCACTTCTATCAGTTTCTTCAGGACGCTGTTCACTTCGCTATTGCTGTCGGACATGCCGGCGATCTGTTCGGAAAGACTGATCAGAGCCGTATTGACCTCCATGCGTTTTTCTTCGCTGCGGCTGATGACCTTGTGCAGGTTGTCGAGGCTGTCGGCAGTCTGTTCCAGCAGGGCGCTGACGTAGGCAGGAACGGACCCGTCGCCGGCTTCGCTGACAATGCCGCCGCCGCGGGACAGTTTGGTAATGCCGGAAAGCCAGTCTTCCAGGCCGTTGAAGAAGCTGCGCTGGGCCTGGCCCGTCTGCAGGTCAATAAAGCCCAGAATCACGGAGCCGGCAAGACCAAACAGGGAAGAACTGAAGGCGGTGCCCATGCCGCCGAGGGGGGCGGCCAGGCCCTGTTTCAGGTCCTCGAACAGATGAGTAATATCGCCTGATCCCACGGTCAGGCTGTCAATGGTGTCCTTAATAGATCCGATCGTGCCGAGCAGGCCCCAGAAGGTTCCCAGAAGACCGAGGAAAATCAGCAGGCCGATCAAATAGCGGGTGGTCTCCCGGCTTTCATCCATGCGGCCGGCAATGCCGTCGAGAATGGTGCGCAGGGACAGGGCGGACAGGGATTTTCTTCTCTGATCCTCCTCCATCATGGCGGCCATTGGCGCCAGCATGGCTGGTGGTTGGGGCAGCGTATCCGGATCGTCATGTTTCTGGAACGCCTGGATCCAGTTTACGGCGGTGGAGATCTTTCTAACCTGGGCAATGGAAAAGAGGATGCCGATCACCAACACTGTGACGATCACGCCGTTCAGCATGTAATTGGCAAGGAATGCCTCTTCCATGGAGGGGAAAAGGACTGCGACAAGCACAATGACTGCCGTCAGAAAAAGAATGATAGTATTCAGGTACTTGGTGGGGCGTATCATTTTCAGCCTTGTC
Source organism: Emcibacter sp. (assembly GCF_048269205.1). GTDB lineage: Bacteria > Pseudomonadota > Alphaproteobacteria > Sphingomonadales > Emcibacteraceae > Emcibacter. The sequence continues at coordinate 854,816 of NZ_JBLXJC010000001.1, forward strand.
CTCGTTTTTATCGCCTGCAAATTTATCGCAATGTTATCAGGGCGCTAGCAAAGAGTCTAAGTTTTAGTTGGGCAAGATTATGACATGGTGGTTGCGGGTTAGTTCAGGCGGATGGTGATCTCGAGGTTTTCGTCTGAATGGAGTTTGCCGGAACCGATGGCATGCAGCCTGATGCGCTGGCTATCGATACCGGCCTGTTCCAGAAGTGCCCGTGCCAGAAGTCCTCTGTTGAAGGCAACCCGCACGGATTCGTGTTTCGCCCGGGCCTCGTTCATATCGCGCAGGTGTTCGGGGGTGGCGGCATAGCTGTAGATATGGATGGGAAAACTGTACTTTCTGATCTGGTCCGCCCATTCCTTAAGCTGCTCCCGGCTGTTGTTGCCAAGCTGTAGCTGTCCCTTGTGGAAGCGGAATTGCAACGGTTTCAAATCGGTCAGGCTTGCTGCATTGAGGAAAAGACGTTCACTCTGGGTGTCGGGAAGGTCTGCAGCAAAAGAAGTCGAGGTCAGTCCAAGCCACATCGCTGTTGTAATGGACAGTCTGATCATTTTTGCCTCTTCCCCTTTTAACTCAGCTCTCTGTTTTCCTGACTTTTTTGCGCGCCGTTGCCAGAAGCCGGGTCACCGGTCCGTGCAGGGTGCTGTTGGTCGCGAGAATTTCTTTCCCGTCGAGCCTATCCTTCTTACCATCAAATGTGGTCACTGTGCCAGCAGCTTCTGTAACCAGCAGAATTCCTGCTGCCACATCCCACATTTGCAGATTGGTTTCCCAGAAGCCGTCATAGCGACCGGCGGCGACCCAGGCCAGATCCAGGGCAGCGGAGCCGAACCGGCGCACGCCGGCCACTTCCGGCATGACTGTCTCAAGTGCAGAGATGAATTCCGCATGTCCGGCGCGGCCCTTGAAGGGGATGCCGGTGGCCAGCAGACTGTCGGCCATATTTTTGCGGGCCGAGACCCTCAGCCGGCGGTTGCCCAGATAGGCGCCACGACCCTTTTCCGCCCAGAATATCTCGTCTGTCAGTGGTTGATAGACGAGAGCGGCCGTAATCTCGCCATTCTGTTCCAGGGCAATGGAGATGCAGAAATGGGGAATACCGTGCAGAAAATTGGTGGTGCCGTCCAGCGGGTCAACGATCCAGCGGGAGGTTTCATCCCGGCCTTTGACCTCGCCGTTTTCCTCGAGCAGAAACCCGAAGTCGGGGCGGGCTTTCGAAAGTTCCTCGAAAATGATTTTTTCTGCCCGGGTGTCGGCGGCGGAAACAAAGTCGGCTGGGCCCTTGCGGGAAACCTGCAGCTGTTCTACTTCACCGAAGTCCCTGGCCAGCTTGCGGCCGGCTTTTTCAGCGGCTTTCTGCATGACATTGATGATGGCTGACTGAAGCGCCATGATGGTTTCCTTTGATTAAGGGAGTTACTTGGCGCGTTCCGCGTAGGTGCTGTCTTCGGTATAGACAACAATGCGATCGCCCTGGCTGATAAAAGGCGGCACCATGACCCGGACACCGTTTTCCATAATGGCCGGTTTGTTGGAAGAGGCCGCGGTCTGGCCCTTGACGACGGGCTCGGTTTCGGCCACCTCAAGCTCAACCGTCTGGGGGAGCTGCACACCGAGCGGGGCGCCTTCGTAGCTTTCGATCACCACTTCCATACCGTCCTGGAGATAGACTTTCTGATCGCCGATCAGTTCGCCGCTGATTTCGACCTGCTCGTAGGTTTCAGTATCCATGAAGGTATACATGTCGTCTGCTTCGAACAGGAAAGTATGGTCTTTCTGTTCCAGGCGGACCCGTTCGACTTTTTCAGAGGAGCGAAAGCGTTCGTTAAGTTTGCGGCCGTCTTTCAGGTTTTTCAGTTCAACCTGCAGATAGGCACCGCCCTTGCCGGGCTGGGTGTGCTGGATTTTTACTGCAACCCAGAGGCCGCCCTGATGTTCAATAACGTTTCCCGGACGAATGGAGTTTCCATCTATCTTCATGATGCTGACCTTTTAAAAGAACAATGCTGTTTGGCGCGCAACCTATCAGGTTGGCGGCTTCCGTGCAACGCAAATTGACGGCAAAAACGCAGAATTTACGGTCCTAGTAGCCGAGGGCGGTGTCTACCGGATTGACCGGGGGGAGGCCGGCGCGAAGGGCGCGATAATTTTCAAGAATATAATCCGTCAGGTCCCGGCTGCGGCTGACACTGGCGACATGAGGTGTGACAAGAATTCTGGGGTGGCGCCAGAGGGGGCTGTCCTGGGGCAGGGGCTCCTGTTCGAAGACATCCAGGCACGCACCGGCCACATGTCCCTGATACAGGGCATCCAGCAGGTCATCGACCACGAGATGATCACCCCGCGCCGCATTGATCAGGTAGGCGCCTTCCTTCATCATGTTGAACAGGTCCCGGTTCAGAATGCCCTGTGTTTCTGAAGTTAGCGGCAACAGGCAGACCACATAGTCAGCATCCATTACGGCCGCGCCCAGTTCCTTGCGCCCGGCATGGCAGGCGCAGTTGTCCAGTGACTTGCGGGTGCGGCTCCAGCCGCTTGTCGCAAACCCCATAGCCTGCAACTGTTCTACCGTACAGCGGCCAAGTTCACCAAGCCCCAGCACGGTGACCCGGTTCCCTGGCCGTGGCGCATGCGGTGTCCAGCTTCCGGCCGCCTGATATTCCCGGTAATCCACCAGACGCAACCGGTAAGCGAGGATGGCGCCTGTCACATAGTCGGCCATCTGCCGGGACAGGCTGTCGGCGACAAAGCGGCAGATGGGGACATCTTCAGGAAGATCCGGATCGGAAAGAATGTGATCCACACCCGCCCCGAAAGAAGCGATAAGTTTCAAATTGGGAAAAGTCCTGAAAATACCGGGGGAATGGCCCCAGCTAACCACGATCTCAACATCCTTTGCCGGGCCTGTCTCCGGCCAGATGAAAATCTTTTCCTCCGGGATTTCTTTTTGCAGAAGGCCCCTGATTTTTTCAGCCTGCGTTTCGGAAAGGATAAGCAATATGGACATGGTCGCACTTCAGAATTCAGTCTTTATAATCCGGATCGAAGATATCTTTATGATCCGCAAAGGCTTTGAATTCAAGATAATTGCCGCTGGGGTCCTGGAAAAACATCGTCGCCTGTTCCCCGGTTTTCCCTTCAAAGCGCACGTAAGGCTCGACAATGAACCTGGTCCCGTGCGCCCGAAGCCTGTCCGCCAGGGCATCCCATTCCCGGCGGTTCAGGATCACGCCGAAATGTCGGGCTGGAATGTTGTGTCCGTCCACCGGGTTGGTGGGCACCTTGTCCATTTCATCAATCAGATGGGCAGAGATCTGATGGCCGAACAAGTTGAAATCAATCCAGCGCGGCGCTTCGCGCCCGGTTCCGGCACCCAGTACGGAGACGTAGAACTCCCTGGTTTTTTCCAGATCGGTGACCGGGAAGGCAAGATGAAACGGATGAACAGTCATGGGTTCTCTCCCCTGATATCGTCAAAGTTGCCCCTATCCTAAAATCATTGCCGGGAGCAGCGCAAACGAGTAATAGTATTATTACATGAGAAAAAGTAATATATAAAATGAAACGTCAACTTCCACCACTGAATGCCCTGCGACATTTTGAAGTGGTCGCCCGCCTCGGCAGCTTTACAGCTGCGGCGGAGGAACTGGGTGTCACCCAGGGGGCCGTCAGCAAGCAGATTGCCCTGCTGGAAGACTATCTGGGGTGCACCCTGATTGACCGGAGCCGGCAGGGTCTTGTATTGAGCGATCGGGGACGGAGTTATTTTCCCCAGATTTCCCTGGCCCTGGAAACTATCGAAACGGTAACTTTTCTAACCAGGGAAAAGGATGCCGCTGGCATTCTGCATGTCAACATCCTGCCCTCATTCAGCAGCAGCTGGCTGATCCCCCGTCTGGAAAGTTTTGCCGGGCGCCATCCGGCCACCAGGCTGCAGTTGAGTACCGGCGACGGTCCAGTGGAAAAGAGCAGCGCCATAGAGGCGGATATTTTTATCCGCTGCCAGGACAGATGGTCGTCCGGTCTGGAAAAACAGATATTGTTTGAGGAAAGGCTGCTCCTGATTTCCGGGCCGGAATATATCCGGCAGATGGAGGGATATGACGGACCCGGGGCGCTTGAGAATGCCCGATATCTGGAGCATATATCCCGCCCGGGGCTCTTGCAGAAATGGCAGAAGTCCCTGGGAATGGGGGCGGCCACAGTGGCCCCGGCACTCGGATTCGAGCATTTTTTCATGATTGTCGAAGGGGTGCGGAACAACCTGGGCCTGGCTCTTGTGCCGGATTTCATGGTGCAGAAGGACCTGGACGAGGGGAGGCTGTTCAATCCGTTTGGTGTGCAGTATTTTTCCGGTTTTGAATATGCGCTGTTATATCAGGGATACAGAAAATTTGATCCTGGCGTGCGGGCCTTCTGTGACTGGATCGGAAAACAGGTTTCGGAGAAATAGCCGGAGCCATGGGAGAGGATCAGGAAATCTGGCGGATTTTTGCTGTCACGATACAGCTCTCCGGCAGCGCCATGGTCACGGTTGTACCCCGGTGCAGAACGCTTTCAAGAGTAAGACTGCCGTCATGGGCCTCCACCAGCTTTCGGCTCAGCGCAAGCCCAAGGCCGACGCCATCTCGTTTGCGGTTGTAGGAACTCTCTACCTGGGTAAAGGGATCAAAGACCCGATCCACATCTTCCGGAGCGATGCCGATGCCGTGGTCGGTGACCTGGAGGAGAAGCTTGTTGTCTCGATAACAGGTGGATAGTACGATCTCTTCGCTATCGTGGGAAAACTTGATGGCATTGCCCAGCAGATTGAGAATAACCTGGCGGATTCTCAGAATATCCACATCCAGCAACAGTGCAGGATCATGGATTTTCGAGGAGATGGAGATGCTGGTTTCCGTGTGGCGGGTATTCAGCATGCTCAGCACATTTTCAACAAGTTCACCCAGGGTGATTTCGTCCCGGGACAGGGCAAACTTGCCGGATTCAATCTTGGCCACGTCAAGAATTTCACTGATCAGTTCCATGAGATGCCGGCCGCTGGTGTGAATATCCTGAAGATAGGATTTATACTGGTCATTGCCCAGCGGGCCGAGCAATTCCTGTTCCATGATTTCTGTAAAGCCCAGAATGGCATTGAGTGGCGTTCTGAGTTCATGGCTCATGTTGGCCAGGAATTCCGTTTTGGCCAGGTTGGCGCTGATGGCGTCTTCGGTAACATTACGCAGGATGTCTTCTTCCTGCTTGCGCAGGGTAATATCTGAAATACCGACAAGCAGGAAGCGCATGTCGTTAATACGAACCGGCACCATGCAGATCTCGACAATACGGGTTCCGTTTTCACTGTGATGAAGCTTTGCTGTGTCCATGGTATAGGTGGCCGACTTGGCAGCCTTCCGCATCATGGACAGGAAGTTGTCCGGTTTTTCAAATCGTTCGAGAAAATTCTCGTTACCCCGGCTGCGCGACGGCAGGGAGAATAATTCGTAAAAGGCCGTATTGGCTGTAATCAGTTCCGGCGAGCCGGTTTTAATCATGGCCAGCGGATACATGGTTGCGGTGAACAGCGACCGGAACAGCTCCTCGTTCTGGCGACTTGCTTCCTCGGCTTTCTTGCGTTGAATAAGTTCCTGTTCCAGCTTGCGGTTGAGATCCTTTTCCCGCTGCAGGCTGAGATAGGTATTGCGGGTCAGGATGCTGGTATTGTGCATCTGCCAGAAACCGAAAATATTGGCCGAGAACAGCATGGCGCTCTGCATGAAAAAATTGGCGGCTTCAGGCGAAAACCTCAACAGGTTGACCGTCTGGAGCCCCACGGCAAGGCTGCAGCCATAGATTATTCTCTGCAGGTTGGACATGGGGTAGGTGGTATAGGCGATGGTGGTCAACACAAAGGCGCCTGCAAAATTAACCCAGTTGTCACTGACAAAAACGCCAATGGACAGTAGAAAAATGGCCGTCAGGTTTAGCAGGGAGACGAAGCTGGCCGCAAAAAATACGTCCGGCCGAGCCTTGTTCATGAAGAAAACCATGGTGGCATAGAGTGGCAGGATGCTCAGTATTCTTGCGGAAAGATTGAAATAGGTCTGTGTATTGTATTCCGCCTTGGCGAGGCTGAAGAAGATCGCCGTAAAAAATATAACGGTGAAAGTATAGGTGAAATAACGGTAATTTTTTACAAGATTTTGCCATTGACTGGTAATGAACTCCCTTTCCATCTTAGTGGAAGTGAATTCGCCCAACCAATTGATATACTTCAGTTTGTCCTCATCTCTATTATGCATATAGTGCCCGGGGTTGCATAAACTATACTCTTGTGGCGTCAGAATAGAGTAACTGTTCTTAAATATGTATTAAAAAAAATTAATATTGGGAGTAATTTAGCTGAATTTCCAGGAAATAAAATAGCTCGCCGTCGGGCAGGCGGCGAGCTAGTTTTTACCGGAGATTATAGTTGTTATTATTCTAGTGCAGCTCCTGTCGTATCTGTTGTCTCAGAATATCGATGGAAACCAGTTGTTCTTTCACTTGCAGATGCCAGTAGGTCCAGCCGTTACAGGACGGTGCGCCCTGAAGCTCTGCGCCGACCTGATGGATGGATCCTTTGGAATTGTTGCTGATCAGTGTGCCGTCCGCCCGCACCTTGGCAATATGCTGTTTGCCATTGGACGCTTTCGGTCCATAAAGCAGGGTACCGGGGGCAATCATGCCGCGTTCGACAAGTGTACCGAAGGGAACACGGGGCTGGGCCCGTTTGGCCGGTGTGATTTCCAGCGCCTCTTCTTCCAGTTCATCAATGGCTTTGATGCGGTCGGTGGCCAGGCGAATATATTTTTCTTCTTTTTCAAGGCCGATGAAATGACGGCCCATCTTTTTCGCTACGGCGCCGGTAGTGCCCGAGCCGAAGAAAGGATCAAGGACCACATCCCCCTTGTTGGTGGAAGCAAGCAACACGCGATACAGCAGGGATTCCGGCTTTTGTGTTGAATGCCCCTTGTGACCATTGACCTTCAGGCGTTCCTTTCCGGAACAGATCGGCAGGGTCCAGTCGGACCGCATCTGGACATCTTCGTTCAGAGCTTTCATGGCGTCATAGTTGAACGTATATTTGTTGTATTTTTCGCCCTTGTTGCACCACAACAGGGTTTCATGGGCGTTGGTAAACCGTGTGCCGCGGAAATTGGGCATGGGATTGGTTTTGCGCCAGACAATGTCATTCAGTACCCAGTAACCGATATCCTGAAGTGTGGCGCCAACACGGTAAATATTGTGATAGCTGCCAATGACCCAGATGGTGCCATTGTCCTTGAGGACGCGGCGGGCGGCTGTCAGCCAGGCCCGGGAGAAGTCATCATAGCTGGCAAAATTGTCAAACTTGTCCCAGTGATCGTTGACCGCATCCACATGACTGTTGTCAGGACGATGGAGCTCTCCCTTGAGCTGCATGTTATAGGGCGGATCGGCAAAAATCACATCTACTGACTTTTCCGGCAGCCGGTTCATAAGTTCGATGCAGTTCCCCTGAAGGATCTGGTCCAGGGGAAGTTCGGTGTAGGTCCCCTCTGCTCCGCCGGCCTTGCTCTGGCGGGTGCTGATGGATTTATTTTTTATGTTCGTTTTCTTGCTCATGACCCGCAGTCTGAGTCAAAAGGCGAATCGCGTCAAGTATTTTTTTTATTTTGAATCAGTTAGTTATACCTGACTCTTGAGTCATTAGGTCACGAATTGGCGCGAAGGATTTGCGATGAAATGGACTCGCGCCCACAAGCTTTAGTGCTTCCATATGTTGCCGGGTACCATATCCTGCGTTCCGCTCCCAACCGTATTCCGGGTGAATTTCGGCCAGATTTTTCATGAAAAAATCTCGTTTTACTTTTGCGATTATGGAGGCCGCGGCGATGGAAAATGATCTGCCGTCGCCTTTTATGACACACGACGCGGGACAAATCAGGTCCGGTATCTGGTTGCCGTCGACCAGGGCATGATCCGGTTTTCGGGGCAGGCCGGCGACGGCTCTCTGCATGGCCAGAAGGCTGGCGCGCAGGATATTTAGCTCGTCAATTTCCTCGACGCTGGCTTCTCCGAAGGAAAAACAGGCACTTACCAGAATTTTCTCATACAGCTGTTCACGTTTTTTGGCGCTCAGCTTCTTTGAATCATTCAGTCCGTCCGGAATATTGTCCGGGTCCAGAATTACGGCGGCGGCGACAACCGGGCCGGCCAGTGGCCCGCGGCCCACTTCATCCACACCACAAACGATGCCCTCGATATTCTGTTCAAGGCTGAAGTCCGGGCGGGCCGGTCTTCTATCAAAAAGTTCGCTTTGGTGATTGCCTGACATATTATCGTCCCCTTGCCTATGACAGGATTAAAGGAGGATGATCATTTGTGTCAAGGCAATGCCTGAGGGGGGCTCAGAAAAGAGACATCTGGTTACCGTCATCAAGAGGCACCTGAAACATATCCAGGGTCAGTTCATCTTCCGCTGTTCTCTGATTGAGACCGAGACGGAAGCAGCTTTTCTTGAACCTTTGTGCGATCAGATCCGCATAGGGGCCACTGCCCCGCATGCGGCGACCAAATTCGGGGGAATAGTCCTTGCCGCCGTGCATGTCCTGAAGGTGATGGATGATCCTTTGTGCCCGGTCCGGGGCTTCCTCCTCCAGCCATTCCCGGAACAGCTTTTTGATTTCCAGGGGCAGTCTAAGCATGACATAGCCTGCATTGCGGGCACCGGCTTCGCGGGCGGCGGCCAGGATATTTTCCAGTTCGTGATCGGTGAGGGAGGGTACAATCGGGGCAACCATCACGCCGACGGGTATTCCCGCCGTTGAAAGTTCTCTGATGGTGTCCAAACGCCTTTGCGGTGTGCTGGCCCTGGGTTCCATGGCCCGGGCGAGGCGATAATCCAGGGTAGTGACCGAGATGAAAACACGGACCAGTCTTTTACGGGCGAGCCGTTTCAGGATATCAATATCCCGGGAGATCAGGGCGGATTTGGTGACAATGCCCAGCGGGTGGCTGAATTTATCGAATGTCTTCAGGATATGCCGGGTGATACGCAGTTTTTTCTCTATGGGCTGATAGACATCGGTGTTGCTGCCAAGTGCGATGATTTCTGGTTTATAATTTCTATGGCGGAATTCCTGTTCCAGAACTTTGGCCGCATCATATTTGACCATGAGCCTGCTTTCAAAGTCGAGCCCGGCGGAAAAACCCAGATAAGTGTGGCTCGGCCGGGCGTAACAGTAAATGCAGCCATGTTCACATCCCCGGTAAGGGTTGAGCCCCTGACGAAACGGGATGTCCGGAGAATTATTTCGAGAGATAACCGTTTTGGATTTATCGGGGATCAGGAAAGTGCGGGTCTGCTCCTCATCCATTTCCAGATTGTTCCAGCCATCATCCATGCGTTCCCGTTTCTGGTTTTCAAAACGACCGCTTTCCCGGCTGCGGGCGCCGCGGCCGCGCCGGTGGTCGGGGGGGATAACGTCATTTTCTGTGAAGGGCCGAGTCATGTGAAAACTATATCTGAAAAAGAACAAAACAGGAACATTTATTTTATCTTTTCTCTTGGCAGGGTAAGTGACGGCGGGCATGATCTTTCCATGATCAGCCTCATTATTCCCACGCTGAATGAAGAACAAAATCTTCGGACACTTTTGGGTGAGCCGGAGATGTTTGCGGATTGCGAAGTGATTGTCATGGACGGCGGGTCCGTTGACGGCACAGGCGATGTGGCGCGGCAGGCGGGGGCAGACCTTTATGTCACGTCACTGGGTCGGGGCGGCCAGCTCGCTCTCGGGGCGGAAAAGACCACCGGTGACTGGCTGTTGTTCCTGCATGCGGATTGCAGGCTGCCGCTGGACTGGCGGCCGGTCTTGGACCGTCACAGGACGCAGAACCCGGACAAGGCCCTGGTTTTCAGCCTCAGGCTTGATGATGACAGCCTGATGGCGAGACTGCTGGAAGCTATCGTCCGCTGGCGCTGTCGCCTGCTGGCTTTGCCATACGGCGACCAGGGATTATTCATTTCCCGTACCCTTTATGATCAGGTAGGCGGTTTTTCTTCCATGGTGTTGATGGAGGATGTGGACCTGGTGAGGCGACTGGGACGCAAAAGGATAGTCTTTTCTTCTGCGGTGCTGACCACATCGGCGATACGCTATCAGAAAAACGGTTATTTCAGACGCATGATGAGAAATGCCTTATGCCTGACGCTTTATTTTCTCGGTATGCCGCTGGAGCGCATAAAGAAACTGTACGGGTGAATAGTGCTCATTAAAAATGTGATGAGGAGGAAACTGTAAGTGCGGACCAGCCGTCAGCTTGTGTTGTTTTTGAAGGCGCCGCGTGTCGGCGCTGTCAAGACGCGGCTTGCCCGGGGGCTGGGTCGTGTGCCGGCCTGGCTTTTCTACAGGCGCCAGACAATTTCACTGATCCGTCGGCTGCAGGACCCCCGCTGGGATATGAAGCTTTTCATCTCCCCTGACAGTTTTACCCGGCAGGGAAATTTCTGGCCGTCCGGTGCCCGTTGCTTTCCGCAGGGAGAAGGTAATCTGGGGCAGAGAATGCAACGGGCCTTTGATATCCTTCCTTCCGGGCCTGTGGTGATTATCGGCGGCGACATTCCCGGCATTGACAAGAGGGATATCCGCCGGGCGTTCAATGCGCTTGAGACCCATGATATGGCATTTGGTCCGGCGGAGGACGGGGGCTACTGGCTGGTGGGGATGCGGAGACGACCCCGTGTTCTTCGTCCTTTTGACGGGGTGCGCTGGTCGACGGAACATGCGCTGAAGGATACGCTCGCAAATATATCCCCCTCCTGCCGGGTGGCGCGGCTCAGGACACTTGCAGATATTGACGAGATGGCGGATTTCGAGATGGCGGGTTTTCCCCGCCCGCTCTGAGGGGATCACTGTTCCTTCAGTCGTCCCATGATGCCGACGAAATTACAGGGACCGTGACGTGCGTCCAGTTGTTCGTTCAGGATATTGTCCCAGCCGTCCTTGCAGGCGCCGGTGGAGCCGGGCAGGGCAAACAGGTAGGTGCCGTTGGCGATACCGCCCAGGGCACGGGACTGCAGGGTGCTGGTGCCGATAAATTTAAAACTGACCATGCGGAACAGCTCTCCGAAACCCGGAATTTCCTTGTCAAACAGCGGGGTGAGCACTTCGGGCGTGATATCGCGGCCGGTCAGACCCGTACCGCCGGTGGAAATCACCACCTGGATATGGTCATCTGCGATCCATTTTCTGAACTGTTCTGTCAGGACTGCCCGGTCATCCGGCAGCAGGGCGCGATCAGCCAGTTTGTGTCCGGCATCCGTCAGTCTGTCGACCAGCAACTGGCCGGAGGTGTCTGTTTCCAGGGTACGGCTGTCGGATACGGTCAGGATGGCGATGTTCAGCGGAATGAACTCTTTATCGGCTGGCATGTCTCTGTCTTTCGGCTTTGTGGTCTTCCTGCTGTTGATACAGCGGCCAGTCGCCGGATGCAATGTCTTTCAGAGAGCGTACGTCCTGCCCGAAGCGCAGGCGATAGATCCAGTAATTGCTGATAACCCGTTCGATATAGTGGCGGGTCTCCCGTGCCGGGATGCTTTCGATAAACAATAGCGGGTCGTCCTGGAAATTGGTTTTTCTCAGCCATTTGCGCATGTTGCCCGGTCCCGCGTTATAGGCGGTAAGCAGCTTGAACAGATTGCCGTCGGCAAATTCCGGCGCCATCATGGCCACAAGATATTTCTGGCCCAGTGCCATATTATACTTGGGGTCATCCAGCTTGATACGGTTGCGATAGCGCAGCGACCTGTCGCGGGCCACATAGCTGGCGGTCCTTGGCATAACCTGCATGATGCCGCGGGCGCCTACCGAGCTTCGGGCCCAGCTGTTGAATTCGCTTTCCTGGCGCATGATGGCAAAAAGCAGCGCCCGGTCGAGGACGAAGCCGCCTTCAGGCTCCATATCGGGCAGGGGATAGAGTGTGCTGTCCAGTGCCGCCAGCCGTTTCTGTTCCTCGATTTTACCGATTTTCAGCTGGGTGCCGGCAAGGCCAAGTTTGCTGGCCAGTCCCAAAAGGGCGGCGTGCTTGTCTCCGGTGGTGCGCCGCCAGGCATCGGAAAGTTCCATATCGGCGGCCATGGTTTTGTTGATCTGGGCCAGGGCGATGGCCCGCTTCACATTGCCCAGGTTGCTGATGGCCTGGAACAGCTCGCCGCTGAATTCCGGTTCCTCCCAGTTAAGGGCCGGAGTCTGGCCGAGCTGATATTCGGCGATCAGGCCGTAAAAGGTACGATTGAATCTGGCCGCATGGGCAAGCAGCGGCCTGACCCGGTCAGGCTGCCTGCAGATGGTGTTGGCCCGGGCCCCCCAGTAGGCGCCGGCTGAGGACATCCAGTCTCCGGCCACCGGGGAAAAGGCCACTTTCTCGAAATGATCCGCGGCGCGCACACAGTCCCCCAGGCGCCATGCAGCAAGACCTGCCACCCAGTCCGCCTGGGAAGCCTTGTCCCTGAGATTGTCCGAGGCGATCAGCGCCAGGGCATAGGCCTTGTCATCCTGGTTTTTGAAATAGTAACTCTGGGCGATATCAGCCAGAAGGTCGTGGAATTCTTCCTGTGTCAGCAGGTTCACCCGTTCAAAGGCCCACAGTCTTTTTTCCGCCCGCTCTGCATTCTGGCGGCGCAGATAGCGACGGATGCGCTTTTTCAGTCGCGCGACCTCGATGCGTTCCGCCCTGTTTCTTTTGGCGCCGGGTTGTGGGACAGTGGGGTCAAGTGTTTCCACCACAGGCTGGGGCAATGGGCTCGGGGCGGCTCTCCTCATGGGCTTGTCCGCGGGAAAAGAAGCGGCAAGCAGGGGCACCGGTTTGTGCAGACGGGCTTTTTTGCCACCATTTTTCTTGATGGCCAGGTCGTAAATTCTCTTGGCGCCGGGGTGATCCGGATATTTCAGCATCCAGGCGGACAGTTCCCTATACTGGGAGGTGTAGGCTGTGGGATGCATGTATCTGTCGTAGAGCACATGCCCCATCAGGATATTATTCTCCAGTTTCCTGATCAGCCGGTCGGCCCGGGACCAGTTGCCCTCCCGTTGCACTTCGAAGATTTCCCGGTAAAGGTTAACGTCATGATCGCTGAGCGGCGACAGGTCAACAAGGGGTTCGGGGGCAATAACTTCAACGTCATCTTGCGGAGCGGCGGATTCAACGGGCGTCAGCAGGGGGGCAGTCGAAATTGGCTGGGTGGACTCCTGTGCCAGTGCCTGACCGGAGGTGAGGACAAGCAGGGACGCAACTATGATGAATACATTAACTTTCATGCTTTTGACCCGTCCAACTCGTTTAATTTGTCTCTGATGTTCTGAAGATCGCTCCAGGCCTGAGCCTTGGTCTGTGGCTGGCGCAGCAGATAGGCGGGGTGATAGGTGGGCATGACCGGGATTATCCGCCCGGCGACCTCAATTTCATGCCATTTACCACGGAGCCGGGTAATGCCGACTTTGCTGTCCAGCAGGCTGCTTGCGGCGGTGCCGCCCAGCAGGACCAGCACTTTCGGCGCGGCCAGTTCAATATGTTTCATCAGGAACGGCTGGCAGATATGCAGCTCTGCATCTGATGGTTTGCGATTGCCCGGCGGACGCCAGGGCAGGGTATTGGAAATATAGAGATTTTCTTCGCGGCTTCTGTGGATGGCGGCGAACATTTTATCCAGAAGCTGGCCACTGGCGCCAACAAAGGGTTTTCCCTGCCTGTCCTCCTCGACCCCCGGGGCTTCGCCGATCAGCATCAGGTCGCTGCCGGCGATGCCGTCTGAGAATACGGTCTTTGAAGCGGTTTTCTTCAGGGCGCAACCATCGAATTCCTCGATCTTCTGGCGCAGTTCGTCCAGGGTCTTGCAGTCTTTCACCAGATCCTTTGCCGTTGCGGCGATCTGGTCTGTGGCCTGCAGCGGGTAGGCAGCGGCGCTTGCAGCCGGTCGCGTCGCAGCGGCGGGCTGATTTGACCTATTGGGCTGCGCAGGTTTCGGTGCAGCAGTGGCGTTGATTTCAAACCAGTCTGTGGCGTCGTCAGAGATGCATTCATCGACCCCGCTGTCCAGATACCACTGGAGCAGGGAGAGGGGAGACTGGCTATGCGACTCTGTGTTGAAATCGTTCATGAAGTGAATTGTGACTCAAACCCGTTAAAAATACATTAGAATGCATATCATATTTTAACCATGTGCTCCGGCAAAAGACAATATCTCCGGAAAAACAATTCTGGAAAATCATGATGATCCCGGTTCGAGGCAGAAATATGGAGGTCGGAAAAAAAGGAGCCGTGTCACAAGGCCCCTTTTCCTGCCAGTTTATTTGGCTGAAAAACAACATCAAACGATCGTTTGAAAAACTTGTTATATTGCTTCATAATGCCGGTGTAAAAGTGATATAACGTTGACCCGTGAGTAACATAGAGGCATAAACTGGCTTTTATGGGTGTTTTGATTCAATAAAGAGCAGCTGTCACGGCTCTTTGGGAAGAGGGAGAAAAAGATCATGGAACGTGAATTTATGGAATATGACGTCGTCATCGTTGGCGGCGGTCCGGCCGGCCTCAGTGCGGCGATCCGTTTCAAACAGCTCTGTAACGAGCAGGGACAGGATCTGTCCGTCTGTGTACTGGAAAAGGGCTCCGAAGTGGGCGCGCATATCCTGTCCGGCGCCGTTATTGACCCCATCGCGCTCGATGAGCTGATCCCGGACTGGAAAGAGCAGGGGGCGCCGCTTCTGACCGAAGTCACAGACAACCAGCACTGGATTTTGAAAGAGGGTGGCAAGACCTCCATGCCTCATTTCTTCCTCCCGCCGCTGATGAGCAACAAGGGCAAATATATTGTCAGCCTCGGCAATGTGTCCCGCTGGCTCGCCCAGCAGGCGGAAAATATGGGGGTTGAGATTTTTCCGGGCTTTACCGGTGCGGAAATCCTGACCGGCGAAGATGGTTCCGTGAAAGGTGTGATCACCGGCGATATGGGCGTGGGGGCCGACGGTCATCACAAGGATACCTATATGCCGGGTATGGAACTCAGGGCCAAATACACTCTGATTGCCGAAGGGGTGCGCGGATCGCTGGCCAAACAGCTGATCAATGATTTCAACCTGCGTCACGGGGTGCAGCCGCAGACCTATGGCATTGGCATCAAGGAACTGTGGGAGGTCAAACCCGAGCATCACAAGCAGGGCACAGTAATCCATACCCAGGGCTGGCCGCTGGACAGCAAGACTGTGGGCGGCGGTTTTATCTATCATCTGGAGGATAACCAGGTGGCCATCGGCTTTGTGGTCGGGCTCGACTATGAAAACCCGTATATGTCACCGTTTGAGGAAATGCAGCGTTACAAAACCCATCCGGCCATCGCGCCGATGCTGGAAGGCGGCCGTCGCATTTCCTACGGTGCACGCGCCATCAACGAGGGCGGGTTCCAGTCCATTCCCAAACTGACATTCCCGGGCGGCGCCCTGATCGGCTGTTCCGCAGGCTTTGTCAATGTGCCCCGGATCAAGGGCTCCCACAATGCCATGAAGACCGGCATGATGGCGGCCGAGGCGGCCTTTGATGCCGTTGCCGCAGGGCGTGAGGGCGACGAACTTGAGGCCTATATACAGAAGTTTAAAGACAGCTGGGTTTACAAGGATCTGCATATGGTGCGGAACGCCAAGCCGTCCATTCACAAGTTCGGCGCTTTCTGGGGGACACTCTACAGCGGCCTGGATATGTGGCTCAATAATCTGGGGCTCGGCTTCCTGTTCCCCTGGACGTTTGGGCATGATGAGGACCACAAATGCCTTAAACCCGCCGCGGAATGTGAGCCCATCAATTACCCGAAACCTGACGGCGTACTGACCTTTGACAAGCTTTCTTCTGTCTTCCTTTCCAATACCAACCACGAGGAAGACCAGAAGTGTCATCTGACGCTGATTGATGAAGACGTGCCAGTCAAGGTGAACTATAATATCTATGCCGGTCCGGAAGCCCGCTTCTGTCCGGCAGGTGTTTATGAGTTCTTGACCGATGATCAGGGCGACAATCCGAAACTGCAGATCAATGCGCAGAATTGTGTTCACTGCAAGACCTGTGATATCAAGGATCCGACACAGAATATCAACTGGGTTGTGCCGGAAGGTGGCGGGGGACCGAACTACCCCAATATGTAGCCCAATATGCAGGAGAGGCATTTGTTCGACAGATTCAAGACTATCGGTGGCAGAGCGACCGGCATTGCGGGCCGCGGGGCCGGGGTAGCAGTTCTGGCGGCATTTCTGTCTTTCAGCATTCTGCCTGCCCTCGCCAGTGTCGATCAGGAAGAAGAAGCAAGAAAGCCTTACGGTGCCTATCTTGCCGGTCTTCATGCCCGGGCAACCATGGACATCGGGGCTGCGGCGGACTATCACCAGCAGGCGCTGGAACTGGATCCGGACAATCTGTCCCTTCTGGCCCGGACATTCTCTCTTTGTATTGCTGACGGCCAGTATGACTGCGCGGGCCGGGTTGCCGCTCGTATGGAAAAGCTAGACCGTATTGACAGTCTGGTGCGCCTCTACCGCTTTCTGGAACTGGCGCACGCCGGGAAATTTAAAAAGGGGCGGGACTATCTGGAACAGGTCGGGGACGCCGGTGTTTATGCTCTATTCAAGCCGTTTTTCAGCGCCTGGATGGCTGCCGAAGAAGGCAAAAAAGACCAGGCGGTGGCTATTCTGGAAGAGCTTCTGCAGAAAGAGTCATTCAGGGATTTCAAGAAATTTCACGCGGGGCTGCTCTATGAGCATCTGGGCAATGACACCCGGGCGGAGGAGCTTTATGTGGATTCCCTGGGGGCTCTCGGGGCCCTGACGCTCAGGACGGTGGAGGCCTATGGATTGCTACTGGCCAGACAGGGACGCAAAGACAGCGCCCGTGAGCTGTTCCAGAACTATCTTGAGAAAGCGCCGGACAACGAAACCCTGAAAGCACGGATGGAGCAGCTGGAAAAGGACAAGCTGCCCGATCATCATATTCGGGGCTTCCGGGACGGTATTGCGGAAATCTTTTATTCCGCGGCTACTTTTCTGATGCAGGATAACATCCGCACGCCGGCAACGCTTTATCTCAGATATGGTGAATATATGCGCAGGGATTTTCCCGAAGCGGATTTCCTTCTAAGCCAGATTTTCGAAATCGATGAATATTATGAAGGCGCGCTTGAATCCCTGCAGAATATCAAGAAGGACGATATCCTCTATTATCAGGCCAGCTTGCAGCAGGCATGGATTTATGAAAAGACCGGTGATCTTGAAAAGGCGGTTTCCATGTTGCGTGACCTTGCGAAGGCTTTCCCCGAAAGACATACGATCTTTGGTGTGTTGGGTGACATTTATCGCATAAACAATATGTTCGCCGAGGCGGCCGAGGCCTATGACCGGCTGGTTGAGAGTATTCCAGAGCCCGAAGAGAAACACTGGACCGTCTTCTATACCCGGGGCATTGTCCTGGAGCGGGAAAAAAGATGGAAAGAGGCGGAAAAGGATTTCCTGAAAGCGCTTGAGCTTCGACCCGAGCAGCCGCAGGTGCTTAATTATCTGGCCTATAGCTGGGTTGATCGCGGCATGAATGTTCAAAAAGCCCGTGTGATGCTTGAAAAAGCCGCCGAACTTCGCCCCCATGACGGCTATATCATAGACAGTCTCGGCTGGGCCCTGTTCAAGATGGGAGAGCATTCCCGGGCGGTGGAAGTCCTTGAGAAAGCCGTTATGCTGCAGGCGGACGACTGGGCGATCAATGATCATCTGGGTGATGCCTACTGGGCGGTGGGTCGTCGTAATGAAGCCAGGTTTCAATGGCGTCATGCCCTTTCCCTGAAGCCGGAAGACGATAAAATTCCTGAAATTAAAAACAAGATCAGGCATGGCACTTCCTCCAAATGACAGCCCGCTTCTGTCGGAACGGGCACCGGCAAAAATAAATCTCGATTTAAGGGTTACAGGTCGGCAGCCCGACGGCTATCACCTGCTCGACAGCCTTGTGGTCTTTGCCGATTGTGGCGATGTCCTGGATTATTACCCTGAGGATAATTTGTATTTTGAGATAACGGGTCCATTTTCTGCGGGCCTGCAGGCCAATGACAGCAATCTGGTCTGCCGGACAATCTCTGCTTTTACCGCCAGGGCGAAAAAGAACGTAACCGGCCGGTTCGTCCTGACCAAGAATTTACCTGTGGCGTCGGGAATTGGCGGTGGTTCCGCCGATGCGGCGGCGGCGCTTCGGCTTCTGAACAGACTTTATCCTGACCTCCTTACGGGTGAGGTGCTTAAGGAAATCGCTTTTTCCCTGGGGGCCGATGTTCCAGCATGTCTGATGAGCAGGACTCTCAGAATGCGTTCCATCGGAGAAGAACTCGGGCCTGTTGGGCTGGGGTTTCCGCTTTACATTCTTCTTGCAAACCCGGGTGTGTCGGTTGAGACTGCGGGTATTTTCAAAGAACTTGCCAGTTCAGGTTTTCAGTTTTCACCGGAGCGGGATCTTCCCAATAAAATTGACCGCCTGCCTGAGCTGCTGGATATACTGACACACAGTAAAAATGACCTTCAGCCGCCGGCCTGTCGTCGGGTCCCTAAAGTGGCAGAAGTGATTGACAGGCTTGCTGAAAGCGAGGGGTGCAGATACACAGCCATGTCTGGTAGTGGCGCCACCTGTTTCGGCCTCTTCGATACTTTGGAAGCCGCACGATCTGCCGGTGAAAATATAGCAATGGATTCAAAAAGCTATTGGTTACAGGCCGCTGTTGTTTTATGACCGGCTTCAATCAATCAGCACTGGACTTGATAGTGATATTAACTATGCTAAAGTGCATCAAAATGGGGTTGGCGGGATAAGGCGCAAATCGTAAGGAACGGGAATAAGTTTGATATGAATATTATGCACCGGTTTTGTGGGTCGTTCATTGGTCTGTTGTTTGCATTTGTAGTTGTTTTAGCTCAATCCGGTAATGCTCAAACATTCGATACATCAATCTTGGAAAGTTTGAAAAGGCAGGCCGGAAAAGGCAATCAATCTGTTGATGTTTCTTCTCCCTTAGATGAAGGCAGAGAACGGGAAATCCAGCAGCAATTACTCAGGCTCCAGGAAGAGAAATACAAGGAGCTTTCCAGGCTGGAGGAAGACTTCCAGGCGCGCTTGTCATCCGAAATTGTTCAGTTTGGTTATGACCTTTTCTTGCAAATCCCCCTAAGTAACCAGGTGATTAGCGGTGCCGTTTCGGATGATTATATTGTTGGTGTCGGGGATGAATTTGCTCTCACTTTCCAGGGATCCATTTCGGACTCATATAGTGTGAAAGTTGACCGCGGTGGCCAGATCATCATCCCTGATGTAAGTCCCGTAAATGTCGTGGGTAAACGGCTTGGGGATGTAAAAACAGAATTGGCAGATATCGTCTCCGAAACCATGATCGGAACGGAAGTGCATGTTGCGCTTGCCTCATTCCGCATGATTTCTGTTATTGTTGCCGGCGAGGTTTTCGAGCCGGGGGTGGTCAGAACCACAAGCCTGTCTTCTGGACTTGAAGTCCTGATGATGGCCGGTGGGGTGAAAAAAACCGGATCACTGCGGAATATCAAGGTATATCGCGGAGATAAGGTGCTGACAATTGATCTCTACGGGCTGTTGCTCGGGGGAGATGCTGGAGATATTTCACTGGTTGACGGGGATCGTGTTGTGGTGCCGGTCATCGGGCCGACAATTGCCGTGGATGGAGATGTTGTCCGTCCCGCCATTTATGAATTGCCGGGGGATAAAACTTCGATCTCCTCAAAAGAAGCGCTTGCTTTGGCGGGGGGAACAATCCGGCCCCGCGGATACAGCATCAGCCATATCCGTCTTGATGCGGAAGGTCGCCAGTCTTTTGTAGAAGTTGAAGGCGAAGCGACTGTAAAAAGCTCTGAAGCGCTCCTGGCTTCGCTGCGCGAAAACAGTCAGGTAGGAAAGGTGGAATTGCTGGGGCATGTGAAGGCGCCTGGAATTCGTTCTCTTGCCTCTGCGTCCACACTTGGGAAGATGATCGGCAGCGTGGAAAATCTTGAAGATGACCCATATATGCTGTTTGGCGCCATCGAGCGTATTGACGAAACGACGAGAAGCCGCCGGCTGATCGAGTTTAGTCCAAGAAAAGTCCTTATGGGCGGGCAGGATATTGCGTTGAAAGACCGCGACCGGGTGATCTTTTTTGGCCGGAAGGATATCCTGTATCTGATCTCCAGGGATGTTAGAAATGTCATTCTGACCGGGAACTATGAAGGGGAAAATTCTCTGGAGGACAGAGAGCTCAGAAAAAGTTATTGTGCGCCACTTGATAATCTTGCTCGCATTATTTCTGACTCCCAGTCAGAACGTTTTGCCACCGCAGTACGAGCTGTCTTTGTCAGGAAGGGAACGGAAGAGGAAAAAATCCGTGGCCGGGAAAAGCTGATGGATGAAGAAATGTCCAATCCGCTTGAGGCACAGGCATTGCTCCAGCAGAAACAGGCGTCAAAAGTTGTTAGCGGCCAATATCAACAAGCCTCGCCTTCCGAGGAATTCCTGCAGGAGGAACTGGAAGAAGAATGGGTGAAGAATAAGGAAGAAGAACAGAAGATAAAAGAAGAACTCTGTCCCCCGGTTTATGAAAATTCCAAGAACCTGCTTCCCTTTGTGCTCGAATATGTGGTTTCGGTTGACGGAGCGATCCGTCAACCTGGCGTGTATCCTATCGTCCACAATACGTCTCTTGAGGCGTTGTTGTCTGTCAGTGGCGGACTTTCAAATGATGCCAACAAGACCAGAATTGAGGTCGCGAATTATTCCTCCAATCAGGGCGTCAGTCAATTGACGGTAAAATGGGATTTTGTCGATTCCAACCGCCAGAATATTGCGGAAGTCACGGTTAATCCGGGAGGCGGGGTAAGGGTAAGTTCTCTTTTCTCCAACTTTGAGCCTGGTGCTGTCCTTCTCTCGGGAGAGTTTCGCGAGCCCGGTGTCTATACAATCCGCAAGGGAGAGAAGCTTTCCGACCTGATTGTCCGGGCCGGAGGCTTCACGGAACAGGCTTATCCTTACGGGGCAATTTTTACACGCAAGAGGGTAAAGGAGCTTCAGCAGGCAGAATTGAAAAGGGCTGCCAAAACCCTGCAATCGGCGATGGTATCCGCGTCGGTGAAGAAAAACATTAATGCAAGCTCTGTTCAGTCTGCACAACTGCTGTCAAACCAGATTGCGTCCGCCGAAGTTATTGGCCGGGTTGTCATCGAGGCGGATCCGGTGAAGCTTCTTCTCGATCCCGCAAAAGATATTGTTCTTGAGGCGGGAGATGCCCTGTATGTTCCCAAAAGGCCGAACTTTATTGTCGCTGTCGGTGATGTACTGAACCCCGGTGCACTGCAATTTGTTCCCGGCAAGGGCGTGGGCGACTATTTGAAAGAAGTGGGAAGCTTTTCACGATCTGCTGACGAGGGCAGGGTCTATATTGTCTATCCTAATGGTGTGGCCCGTCCAGTGAATCTTTCCTCATGGGGTGGCGATAAAAACCTGTCTGTTCCCCCCGGGACGGCAATCGTCGTGCCGACAGATCTCAGTCCCTACGATAGTCTGACTCTGGTCAAGGAAATCGGTTCTATTGTCTCGAGTCTGGCAGTGTCCGCCGCTTCTCTGGCTGTGATCTTTACAAACTGATGATCTGAGCCATGGGGTTATTCCGGATCGGCAGAAACAAAAGAAGCTTGCTGCTGATTTTATCAGTACTGGTAATTTCCTTTGCCGCTCCGGGGCTTCTCCTGCCTGCTTTGTCGGCGGACTATTCAGCGGGAAATTTCGGGGGGATAGGACTCTTGGATATGAGGAACGCCCGTTTTGCCGAGGACGGCAGTCTTTCTGTGGGCGGGCATTACACGTCGGAAAGAACGCGTCTATTTGCAACCTGGCAGGCCACACCCTGGCTGGAAACCACCCTTAGCTATACGGATGAAAAATTTCCCGGTGGGGATCTCGACCGTTCCCTGGATATGAAAATCAGGCTGATGGAGGAAGCGAACTTCTGGCCGGCTCTTGCGATCGGTTTTCAGGATATGCTGGGGGCCGGAAAATACAGTGCGGAATATATCGTTGCCAGCAAGCGCTATAATGACTTTGATTTTACATTTGGTCTGGGATGGGGGATCCTATCCACCCGCGGCGGGTTTTACAACATGTTCCGGGTACTTGGAAATGGGTTTGACCGGCGTGAAACGGATGCCGACGATGGTAGCATTTCGCTGGACAACTATTTTGCCGGAAAGAATATGTCAATCTTTGCAGGTGTTCAGTATCAGACACCCCTGGACGGCCTGAGCCTGAAAATGGAATATAGCAGTCTGGACACAGATAATATTCCGCAGTTTACCGGATTGAAGGATAGTTCCCCGTTCAATTTCGGGCTTAATTACAGCCCTGCCCCCTGGATTGATCTGGCGCTGGGATATGACTATGGGGACCGGGTAACTTTCAGGCTTGTGCTGAAAACCAACCTGCACACATTCAGGCTATCCGATCGTGTTGTCGGCAGAAAACCCGTTCCCATTCACGTCAGGGCGGGGAAAAGGGATTTGCCGGGACCGGAGACGGATCTTCGGGAAGCCCTGAAGAATGATAAAACCTTCGAGCGGTTGCAGGCGCTCGGGTTTCGTGTTGCCGCGGTTTCACATAAAGAGGGCAGCTACGAATTCGAGCTGATCCGGGAAAAACGTCAGTCAGGTGACAACATGACAGCGCTGGGCGCCGTGTTAATGACCTACACCGATGTAACGCTCATTTTTGCCGGAGAGGCGGGAGGAGAACAGTATCTGCACGGCCGCCGCCGGGACGAGATAGGACGGACAGCGGTCTCCCTGTTCAAAAAAAGCGAGGTCTATCTGCGGGAGCAGGCCTCTCGTAACCTGACAGATGCCGTACAGAATCGGCAGCTGGCTGAGGCGGCGCTCGAGACACTTGAGGAAAATGATCTTCTGCCAATTTCCGTGCATATCGGGGAGTATCGCGCCGAGGTGCATAAGCAGGCGGGCCCCTATGCTGAATTGCCGAGAAATGCCGGGCGGACGGCCAGAGTTCTCACAACAACCATGCCGGATCAGATAGAGGTCTTCGATATTGTTGCAGAGGACAGGGGGCTGGAGGTTTCGAGACTGTCCCTGATGCGCAGGGAGTTCGAAAAAGCTGCCGACTACCAGGGGAGCCCGGAAGAGGTTTTATCAACTGCCGAAATCAACGGCGTGGTACCTTTATCGGGGAATGAGGAAACTGTGTCGGCCAGAGCCGCATCAGGGGATTTTGAATGGGACATTCTGCCCGAAGCTGTCACCCATTTCGGTAGTATCTCTAACGACAAGTTCAAAGCGGATCTGTATGCACTTCTTGCCGCCCGTTATACCATTGCGCAAGGCATTGACGTTTCCGCCGAACTGCGTCAGAAGATAATCGGCAACCTCGATGATATTTCGCAGCGGGCGAATGACAACATACCTGCAATACGTAGCGATATTGGTCTTTACGCCGACACGGACACGCCGACCCTGAACAGGGCGCAATTGAACTATATCAAAAACCCCCTGCCAGATCTCTATACGCGTATAACAGCGGGCCTTTTTGAATCAATGTATGGTGGCCTGGGGGCAGAAGTGTTGTATAAGAAACGGGATCGAAGCTGGGCAGTTGGCGCCGAGATCAACTGGGCCAAACAGCGCGACTACAAGCAGCTTTTCGAATTTCGGGACTATGATGCCGTGACCGGCCATGTGAGTTTGTATCATGAAAATCGCCGGTTTAACCTTTCCACGGTAATACGGGCGGGAAGGTATCTTGCCGGTGACTGGGGCGCGACTTTTGACATATCGCGGCGACTAGACAATGGTATCAGAATTGGCGTTTTCGCTACGGTGACCGACATGTCGTCGGAAGATTTCGGCGACGGATCGTTTGATAAGGGGGTTTATATGAAAATTCCATTCGGTTTGTTCTGGTATAAACCGTCGCGCCATGACCTGGATCTGGAATTTCGCGCCCTCGGCCGTGACGGCGGTCAGCGTCTGGATCACCGGACCGGTCTCTATGATATCCTTGCCGACGGCGAACGTCACCGGCTGGAGCAGGATTGGAAGCATGTTCTTGACTGAGGCTGTTATTTTCTCCCGTGAGGTATTATTTTTTTAAGAATTGGGCGTTATAGCTTTAGGCAGGATTAGAGGAAGTTTCTAACTGGATAATAAACAGAGAAAACAATGACAAATATCTCCTTCAACAAAGAGTCGCGGATTGCAGTCGTAGGCCTTGGCTACGTGGGGTTGCCGCTGGCCATCGCTCTCGCAAAAAAATTCCCGACCATCGGTTTCGATATCAGCACGGACCGTATTCGGGAACTGGAAAATGGTTTTGACCGTACCGAAGAGGTCGCGGAAGAGAACCTGAAGGCCAGCACAATCAGCTATACGGCTGATCCCGGGGCCATTAAGGAAGCTGCAGTATATATCGTAACTGTGCCGACCCCGGTGGATGCCAATAACAAACCCGACCTGAGCCCGGTTCGCTCAGCCTGTGAGATGCTTGGCCCTGTGATTTCCAAAGGCTCGATTGTAGTATTCGAGAGTACGGTTTATCCAGGGGTGACAGAAGAGCTTTGCGGTCCGGTGCTCGAAGAAACTTCCGGCCTGAAATGCGGCGAGGATTTCTATCTGGGCTATTCCCCCGAACGTATCAATCCCGGCGATAAGGAACATACGGTCGACAAAATCACCAAGGTGATTTCCGGCCAGACCCCGGAAGTGGTTCAGGTGTTGACGGAACTTTATGGTGCCGTTACCAGCGGCGGCGTTTTCCCGGCAGCCAGCATTCGTGCCGCCGAAGCCGCCAAGGTGATCGAGAACGCCCAGCGTGATATCAATATTGCCTTTGTCAATGAAATCACGATGATCTTCCAGAAGCTGGGCATCAGCGTCTATGACGTTCTGGAAGCTGCCGGCACCAAATGGAACTTCCTCAATTTCAAACCGGGCCTGGTGGGAGGTCACTGCATTGGTGTAGACCCCTTTTATCTGGCCGAACGGGCGAAACAGATCAATCATGATCCGCGCATCATCCTGTCCGGTCGCGCCATCAACGACGGCATGGCTGACTTTGTTGCGGAACGTATTGCCGCCCAGCTAACGGGTAGCGGGAAAATTCTGGTTCTGGGGCTGACGTTCAAGGAAAACTGTCCTGACTTGCGCAATACCAAATCCATCGACCTGGTCAATAGTCTGAAGCGTCGCGGGTTCACAGTGGATGTGGCGGATGCTGCGGCTTATCCGGAAGAGGCGGAAAAATATTACAAGATCAAACTGGTCAAGGATCTGGATGCAATCAAGGATGGTGAATATGTCGCCATTATAGGTGCTGTATCCCATGATGAGTATGCTGCGCTCACACCTGCCTTCTTTGAACGCGCGCTGGAACCTGGCGGTCTGATTGCCGATATCAAGGCCATGTGGAAGGATATGGAAAAACCAAAAACCCTTCGTAAATGGCAGCTCTGATTTTTCAGACAAAGAATTAAGGAAAGCCCCGGTCCAGACCGGGGTTTTTTATATGTCAGGGGTTTCTATTTCAGGTCGTTTTCACCCGGGAACAGGCTGCTGGAACGTCCGGTGACGTAATAAACCAGAAGCCCCAGCCATTCATGAGATATCTTGTCAAAAGTGGCGAGGTTTTTCCCGGCTTCAAATTCGGGGAAGGCGCTGTAGGTAAGATCTGTGCTGAAATC
This sequence comes from Emcibacter sp., assembly GCF_048269205.1. Taxonomy (GTDB): domain Bacteria; phylum Pseudomonadota; class Alphaproteobacteria; order Sphingomonadales; family Emcibacteraceae; genus Emcibacter. Next base: position 880,629 of record NZ_JBLXJC010000001.1, read on the forward strand.
AACAGGATAGGGGCGGATCTTGAGGCCTGCTTCCCGGAAGGCGCCGACAGACCGGGGCATGTGACTGGCGCTGGTTACCAGGAGCCATATTCCCTCGGCATCAAGCTTCTGCGCCTTAATCAATGCCAGGCTTTTAATAGCATTGGTCCAGGTATTGTGGGATTTTCCTTCAAAATATACCCGGGATATGTCCAGCCCCACATCTGTAAAAAAACGTTCTGCAACCTTGTTTTCGGTCCAGTATCCCTCGCCAAGCCCGCCGGTATGGATGACCGGCAGTTCAGGAAATAGTCTGGCCATTTTAACGCCGCCGCTTAATCTTTCGGCCGCATCCTTCAGAATAGCCTGGTCGTGAACTGAGCTGAGGGAGGTGCTTTCCGTGCCGGCAAGTATAATAATACCGGCATAGTCGCCGTCGGGAACGGATCGGTAGTCAGCAAAGCGTTGTTCCAGCGGAATGGCCAGCCATTTGCCAGCCGGGCTTATGCCGATCAGGACCAGGCAGATCAGGGAAAAGAAGGAAAGGCGAAGGCCCCACTTCATTCGGCCGCGCCAGGTGAGGATCAGGCCGATGGCCAGGATCAGGAGCAGGGAATTGCTGGGCTGCAGAAGCGTCCAGATCGTTCGGGATATGACATTCCCCCACTCCATATGTAATCCTGTCTAGTTGATTTTGTGATAGTTTTTGTACCAGTGAACGAACTGGGGAATGCCTTCCTCAATCTTGGTTTTGGGCTCGAAGCCCAGATCATTCTGGATGGCGGAGATATCGGCGGCAGTTTCCTTCACGTCACCTGGCTGCATGGGCAGAAGCTCCATTTCAGCCTTTTTGCCCAGTGCCTTTTCCAGGACGCCGATCATGTCCGTCAGCTTTTCGGTGTTGTTGTTGCCGATGTTATAGACCCGGTGCGGCGCATTGGAGCCCACTGTGTGCATGGTGCCGTCATCCTTCGGCGGATTGTCCATGCAGCGGACGACGCCGTCGATGATATCCTCGATAAAGGTGAAATCGCGCAGCATGTCGCCGTGGTTAAACACGGGGATCGGCTTGCCGGCCAGAATATTTTTGGTGAAAATCCACATGGCCATGTCGGGACGTCCCCAGGGGCCATAAACGGTGAAAAAGCGCAGGCCCGTTTGCGGCATCCGGAACAGATGGGCATAGCTCTGGCTCATCAGTTCGTCGGATTTCTTTGTGGCTGCATAGAGCGATACCGGATTATCCACCCGGTCGTCGACCGAGAAGGGCATGTTCTTGTTGCCACCGTAGACAGAGGAGGAAGAGGCATAAACCATATGCTCGAAACCATCCAGATGCCGGCAATATTCCATGATGTTCAAATGACCGATCAGGTTGCTTTGCGCATAGGCGAAGGGGTTGGTCAGGCTATAGCGGACCCCGGCCTGGGCTCCCAGATGCACCACATGGCTGATTTTATGTTTATCCAGGGCCGTCTTCAGGGCATCAAAATCGGAAAAATCAAGCTTCAGGAAGGTGAAATTGGGATTTTCCTGCAGCAGGGCCAGCCGGGCTTCTTTGAGCTCGACGGAATAATAATCGTTGACGATATCAATGCCGATGACCTGTTCACCGCGCCCCAGAAGCAGGCGGGAGACATGAAACCCGATAAAGCCGGCAGCGCCGGTAACCACAATAGCCATTCAGGACCCCTGTATTAGAATCAATTAGTTATTTGTTTAACCGGACTTATAGTCCAAGCTTATTGCGATTTCTTTAATAACACGGCTCTGTCAGAATTATGACAAAAAATCATTTCAGTGAAAAAACAGGATTGAAACCTGGTCATAATTTGATATGTTCCCTTCACTCTCGCGCACCTGAAAGGCACGGTGCGACCCGGTGGGGTGTAGCCAAGTGGTAAGGCAGCGGTTTTTGGTATCGCCATGCGCAGGTTCGAATCCTGCCACCCCAGCCAATTTATATTGTCTCCAAATCAGTTCGAAGCCCACCAAATGTAACCTCTCAGGCTTTGATTGCGGAATGTGGCATTGTTCCTTGAATTTATGGGGAAGAATTAAGTTGCTTTCATTGTAATCTTTTTAAAGGATAGGAGCATATGAACAAATAGTGTCAGACTCAAATGCTTTCCAGGATATTGGCTAGGTCAATGGCGGTGGCAATAAGGCACAGACCGATGCTGATACCCGTGGCAAGATCTGTTCTCAGCCATTTACTTTCTTGTTACCGCCCGGGCTGATGTTAAAGCTTTTTTGAAAGCGGCTGGCGTAATCTTATTCGTTTCCCCCGGCTTTTCTTGCGATGCAGCAACGACTTGTTTAGCATAGGCAGGGAATTAAATCTTATCCGGAATGTCTGCAGTAGATGACTGAAATTATTATCCTTCTCGCCGCGGCGGTGGCGGCCGTCCTTATTTTTACCCGCGTCGGTCTTGGCGCCACGCTTGGCTATCTGGCGGCTGGCGCAGTAATCGGTCCCAATGGGCTGGCGCTGGTGCAAAATATGGACACCATTCACCATATCGGTGAGCTGGGCGTGGTTTTCCTGCTGTTTCTTATTGGTATAGAAATCAAACCGCAGCGCCTTTGGGTGATGCGCCGCCTGGTGTTCGGCTTCGGTGGGGCGCAGCTTCTGATTACCGGTGCGTTGTTCACGTTGGTTGCATATTACGCGGTGTCGCTCACTTTTTCCGTAGCCATCATCGTGGGCTTTGGCCTGGCCTTGTCTTCGACTGCTTTCGGATTACAGATCCTGGCGGAGCGCAATCAGCTGACTGCCCATTGGGGCCGGGCCAGCTTTTCTGTGCTTTTGTTCCAGGACCTGTCGGTTGTGCCGCTTCTGGCGCTGGTTTCCCTGGCCGCAGCAGGTGGTATTGATGCCATGGAAAGTATGGAACTGGCGGCGCTGAAAGCCGGGGGCATATTTCTGGCAATTCTGGTCGGGGGACATTTTGCCATCGGGCCGGCGCTGAAGATGATCGCCCGAACCCGCAGCAAGGAAGTGTTCACAGCGGCTGCCTTGTTATTGGTGCTTGGTATCGCCATGGCCATGGAAAAAGCCGGCCTGTCCATGGCGATGGGAGCCTTTGTTGCCGGCATGTTGCTGTCTGATAATGAATTCCGTCATCAGATTGAGGCTGATGTGGAGCCTTTCCGGGGTCTACTGCTGGGACTGTTTTTCATGAGTGTGGGCATGGCGCTGGATGCGGGCGTCGTAAGCCGGGACCTGGGCCTGATCGTCGGCGGGACCGTCGCTCTTCTGGCGGCCAAGGCGGCGCTGATTTTTATCCTGGCCCGGGGATTTCGGCTGGACACACCGGCGGCCTTTCGTTCTGCTTTTCTGTTGTCCCAGGCCGGGGAGTTCGGTTTTGTCCTTTTCACATTGGCTGACAACAGCGGAGTCCTGCCAGCCGGCATCCTGGAACCTTTGCTCAGTATTATCGTCCTCTCCATGGCGCTCACCCCCCTGATGATGAAGCTGGGTGACAAGCTGGCCAGGGGCGTTGCCGGAAGCGGCAGGGCCATTGCGAAGGAAATCGCAGATGATGGAGAACAGAAGGTGGTGATTGCCGGGTATGGTCGAGTGGGGGAGACTGTCGGACGTCTATTGTCCGCTACAGAGCAACCCTGGCTGGCAGTGGATATGGATGTGGAACATATCGCCAGGGGACGAAGCAACGGCAATGAAATTTATTTCGGGGATGCCAGTCGTCAGGAAGTGCTCCGGGCCATTGGTATTGGCAAGATCAAGCTGATGATTGTGACCCTGGATGAACCGAAAGCAGTGGAAAAGACAATCCATGCCGTGCGTCAGTTGCGGCCGAAACTGCCCATCATCACCCGCGCCCGGGATGTGCCAACAGCGGAAAACTATGCGGAACTTGGTGTCCAGGTAGTGCCGGAAACACTGGAGGCCAGCCTTCAGCTTGGTGCCATATCCCTCAAGGTTCTGGAGGTGGAAGATACGGAACTCGATGAAATTCTGGAAGAATTCCGCACAGACAATTACCGCCGGCTTCGTCCCAGTTCGTCTCTACCCCCGGATTCGCCCGGGAATGAAGACGGAAAATAAGGAATACCCTGCAGGGAGTAGCCTTGCCATGAAAAAAGCCCCGCCGGGAGATGGCGGGGCTTTTACTTCTGAGGTTGGAGTTATCAGAAGGTATATTTCAGGCTGGCGGAGAAGTTCCGGCCCGGCTGGGTGTAACGGTCCAGATAAGTGGTGCTGCTTGACTGGCCGCGCACGTCTTCCCACAGCCAGTGTTCCTTGTCTGTGACGTTGAAGACACCGGCCCGCAGGGACAGGTTCGGGATAATGTTGTAATAGGCCGTCAGGTCGACCAGGGCATAGCCGTCGGTTGTGAAATAGTCTTCGTCAGGGACGGTGTCCTTGTCCTTTGCACCGACGAGAGTCAGGTTGACGCCGACACCCCAGATTTCATCAGGAGAATCATAGGTCAGGCCAAATACTGCTTTGGTCGGGGAGATTGATTCCAGCGGTATTTTTTCACCTTCACTTTCACTTTCACCCTTGGCGTAGGCAAAGGCGGCCTGGAAGGCGACACCTTCGGGTGCCCCAATGAGCTGGTCCAGCAGCAGGGCAGTTCTGGCCTCAATGCCCTTGATGGTGGCTTCATTATAGTTCTGGTACTGGAAGACCCATGGTGTAACTGTATAGTCACTGGTCTGTTCAATAAAATTATCATATTCCGTGTAGAAGCCGGTCAGTTCAAAGCTTCCTGCCGGGGCGTTGACCCGGAAACCACCTTCGAAGGAATTGCTTTTTTCCGGTTCCAGGTCCGGGTTGGGCAGGGTGACATATCCACGGTAAGCAGAGCTCAGGTCCCCACGATAAAGCTGGACCAGGTCGGGGGATTTGAAACCCTGGCTGAACTGGCCAAATACGGAAAATATGTCTGTGATTTTATACACAGCACCTACACGGAAGGTGACTTTCTCACTGGTGTGTTTGTCAAATTCATCAGTATAAATATCATCCGCATCAGGATCGGCTTCAAAACGGTCATAACGTACTCCCGGGGTGATCAACAGGGTTTCATCAAACAGTTTGATCTGGTCTTGCAGGTAAATGCCGTAGGTATTGCCCTTAACCACCGGTGTATAACGGGCAATGTCCGGGGCCTGGTCTGTATCCAGATAATATTTGTTGGTCAGGTTTTCCTGTTTGGTGTTCTGGTAGGTCACCCCGTAAGTGAAGTGATGTACACCGGCGGTTTTGTCAAACTGGGCGGAAACCTGGAAGTCTTCCTCGCCGTGGCTGTAATCGATCAGACGGGTGAAATAGCCAAAGCGTTCCGTATAGTTTGTGGTCTCCTGATCCACGGAACTATCCTGCCAATCCACGGTCCAGCTGAGGTTGTCGAACAGCACGTTATTGGCCGTCCATTCATGGGTCAGGCCGATATGGTATCGCTCGGATTCATCATCTCCGGTATAGTTGTCATAGTTATAGGACGCATTGTAGCTCGGCCCTTCGAGGGACTTCAGCTCAATAAAGCTGGTGGAGCGGAAATATTCACCGACAAGTTTCAGCCGATGGGCATCATTGACCTGATACTCGATCTTGGCCAGCACATTGTCCGTGGAATAATCATAAGGATCGGGCAGGGTACGGTCGTTGCCGAGGGCATCGCTGTAGCCGTCGCCGTAGTTTTCCGTTTCCTTGCCGTCCCGGCGCGTATACTGGATCAGGCTTTCAAGTTTGCCGGTCCGGTTGGCCAGGGTCAGGGTTTCGGCAAAGGTGTTGCTGACGCTGTTATAGAGAACTTTTGCGGCGCCGCCTGTGTCATTGCCTTCTTCGTCCAGATAGGCGGACGGGCCCTTGGTGGTGAAAGCAACTACACCGGCCATCGCATCACTGCCGTACAGGCTGGACGCCGGCCCACGCAGGATTTCCACATTATCAAGGGAGTCAATATCGACGAAATTACGGGGAGACATAAGAAAGGGACCGCCTGAGGAAAAACTTTCTGATTGTTCCATACCGTCCACCAAGATCTTGACCCGGTTGCCGGTCAGGCCGCGAATGTTAAAACCGCTCAGGCCGAAGCGCCCGGAATTGGTGGCCTCCACACCGGGCTCATAACGCAGCATGTCGCGAATGTTGGTGGACAGGATCGCATCGATCTTTTCTTCATCAATGACGGTGACAGTTGCGGGCACGTCGACAAGCTTGTTTTCGGTGCGGGTGGCGGAAACCACAATGACTTCCAGCGGGGCGGTGCCCGGGCCAAGATCGGATTCTGCTTCCTCTGCAATTGCTGTGGAAGAAATGGCGAAGGCGGAGGTGCCGGCCGCCAGAAGGGTGAAAAGGGCTAATCTGTTCATAAACTATACTCCCGCTGCCCGAAGGCTTGTTTTTGCAATTAAGATTGATTCGCAAGAATAATTATCAGTTGGGCGCAGAGGCGTCAACAAGTTAATAATAACTCGCAAAATTAGTTGCAAAAATAATTCGGTATCTGTAAGAGCGTAGGGGAGATGGTTGGAATCGGGAGCTTATTCCCTTTCAAATATTAGAAAATTATTGAGTGGAGTAATCTTGTGATACGGACTCTTGAAGACTTGATGTATCAGGTATCGGACCTGTTTATGGCGCCGGTTCTTGTCCTGCTGGTGGTATTGTTTTTTTACAGTCTTTATGCGCTTGGCGGGTTTTTTGTACAGGGGGTACAGCGCAACAGGGGAGCCGTACAGTTCCGCAGACTTCTCAATGACGGTCTTCAGCCCGGCACCGACACGCCCAAGGGATATCCACTGGCCGCTCTGGCGGTGAAAAATTCCAGCATCACCAAGGACGAACTTGATGTGGCCGCGCTTGGTGAAATGGAAGCTGTGCGCATGGTCAGCCGCGTGGCGCCCATGCTCGGGCTGATCGCCACCATGATTCCCATGGGACCGGCTTTGAAAAGCCTGTCCGACGGGGATGTGCAGGGGATTAGTGAGAATCTGATCGTGGCCTTCTCCGCCGTGATCTTCGGTCTTGTGGTGGCATCCATCACCTTCTTTATCGCCAGCACCAAAAAGAAATGGCTGGCTCAGGAACTGGTGGCCCTGCTGCCGCATGTGGAAAAAAGGTCCGGCCGGGCGGCAGAGGAAAAGGGGGCCCTCCGTGAAGCTTCTTGACGAGGATGAATCCATCAACCCGGCCCTGTCCGTGGTCAATCTTGTGGATGTGTTTCTGGTGCTGATTGCAGCGCTGCTGATCTCCATTGCCCAGAATCCCATCAATCCTTTTGTGGATGACGATGTGATGGTGATTAAAAACCCCGGCCAGGAAAATATGGAAATGATCGTCAAGAAGGGCGAGAAGATCGAAACCTATAAAAGCACCGGCGATATTGGCTCCGGCGAGGGGGTCAAGGCGGGTGTTGCCTACCGCATGCCGGACGGTTCCATCATCTATGTGCCCGACGAGGGAAGCGCGGAAAATTCCGCCAACTAACAAATATTCAGAGGAAATATCATGCGTATCCTGCTGGCACTTGTGGCCTCCCTGAGTTTCTCTTCCGCTGCTGTAGCGGATGCTACTCACAAAATGCTCTATGTTTCAGGCACCCATGCCAATGCGGCGAAAATATCCGTCATCAGGGACTATGCGGCAAAATTTGATATTTCCATTGATCTGGCAAGTGCCCGGGATTTCAAGACCGGGGAACAGGCGCTGGCCAAATTCAACGGGTACGACCTGGTGTTAATGGATGATTCTTCTGCCCGAAGCACAAAGGCGACATTCAGCAAGTTTTTACCGGCGGTGGCGGCAGCGAAAAGCCGTCTTCTGGCCATCAACTGGCTGGATAGTCCGGATCTGGTAAAGGGGGTGTCGGCCGGGCAGGCCAAGACCCTGCATGAGTACTATGGAAACGGCGGAGTGGTGAACCTGAGCCGTATGGCGGACTTTCTTGCCCATCAGGTGTTCGGCGATGGCTCCCGGGCTGTACCGGCCCCGGTGGTTTATCCGGAGGTCGGAATCTATGCGCCGGGTTATGAAGGCCTGATTTTCGAGGATGTGGACAGTTACCTGAACTGGCGCGGGAAGGGTCTCGAAGGACAGAAGGCCGTGGTCGGTGTGTTGTTGCAGCGCTCCCTGATCGAATCCGTCAATACGGAAGTGGTGGATGCGGCCATCGCCCGGATCGAGGAAAAAGGCGCTCTGGCCATTCCTTTCTTTTTTGAGCTCAGTCCCCGCTCCAGTGACTATACTCCCATGCTGCAGAAAGACGGCAGGACGATCCTTGATGTGATTGTGAATTTCCGGGCCATCCACTGGGCCAACAAGCGCAAGGAAGAGTTCGAGCGTCTCGGGGTGCCGGTGATGCAGGCGCTGACCTATTACAACGGCAATCAGGCAGACTGGGAAAATGACAGCCAGGGTATTTCCGCCACCATGACACCCTTTGTGCTGGTTCTGCCGGAAACCGCCGGGGTGATTGATCCGGTAATTGTGGCCGCCGTCGATCAGGAAACCGGGCATGCGGAAGTGATTGATTACCAGATGGACCATCTTGTTTCCCGGGCGCTTAAATATGCCGCCCTGCGGACCAAGCCTAACGGGGAAAAGAAACTCACCGTTATGGTCTGGGGCGACAAGGATATGGGGGCGTCTTTTCTCAATATCGAGCACAGCCTGCGCGCCATCAGCGCCAATCTCAATGATGCGGGGTACAGTGTCAACAAGGTGGACAGCAATTATTTCACCGATCCCGTGGACCGGATTCTCAATCCTTTCTACCGGGATTATGAGCTTGATAAACTGCTTGAGGATGATCTGGCGGAACTTATGCCGGTGAAGGATTATCTCAAGTGGTTCAATAGCTTGCCGGAAGAAGTTAGCAAACCGATCAATGATTTCTGGGGCCGGGCCGAGGATAATTTCATGGTCGTCCAGCGGGATGGGGAAGCTTATTTCGTGCTGCCCCGTATCCGCAACGGCAACATGCTGGTGATGCGCCAGCCGCCCCGTTCCGACGACAAGGACCAGGACAAGCTGATCTACCATCAGGGCACCGTGCCCATGAACCATTATTATCTGGCCGCCTATTATTATGCCCGCAAGTTCTGGAACAGCGACGCGATCATCCATCTTGGCACCCACGGCAGCCAGGAGTATCTCACCGGCAAGGAGCGCGGCCTGTCCCGCTATGACCAGGGCAACCTGGCGGTCTGGGATACGCCGGTCATGTACCCTTTCATCATTGATGATGTGGGCGAGGCCATGCAGACCAAACGCCGGGGCAGCGCCGTGGTGGTGGCTCACATGACACCGCCTTTTGCCGCCGCCGGGCTTGAAGGCGTGACCGCCAATGTGCATGAACTGATGCATCAGTATCGTTCCATGGATGATGGCGGGGTAAAGGTTAAAACCGGCGAAGAACTGAAAAAAATATGTTTTGAGTCAAAGGTTTGTGATGATCTCGCCATGACGTCGGAACAGATTGACGCCGACTTTGAGCATTTCCTTGAGGAACTGCATCTTTATCTTGAGGACGTCGCCAATGCCAACCAGCCGCTGGGGCTGCATACCTTCGGCGAACTGCCGGAACCTGATCTGGTGACCTCTACCATCGTGCAGATGCTGGGCCGTGACTATGTTTCCCGGGCCCGGGAGTTTGAAGCCGATCATTACGGGGCGGCTCATAAAGACGGCAATGATCACCTGGATTCAAAAGCAGACAGTCTGGAAGACCTGGCCGGCTTCAAGACGGTCCGTGACTATGTGATCCTTGGCAAGGACCTGAAGGGGCTTGATGACGAAATCAGGGCCGATATGGAGCGGGGCCGGGACTATTACAGTCGCATGGAGGGCATCCGCGAAATACCGCATCTGGTGTCGGGTCTTGCGGGACAATATATCCCGGTCAAGACCGGCGGCGATCCGGTGCGTTCTCCGGACTCACTGTCCAGCGGCTTCAATCTTTATGGTTTCGATCCGGCGCGCCTGCCGACCAAGGCGGCCTGGGAACAGGGCAGGGAACTGGTTGAGGGTGTGATAAATGACTATTACAAAGAGCATGGAAGATATCCTGACAAGCTCGCCTTTTCCCTGTGGTCGATCGAGGCCATGCGCCATTACGGGGTGCTGGAGAGCCAGGCTATGTATGCCATGGGAATTCGCCCGACCTGGAGTGAAAACGGCATGGTCACCGGCACGGAAATCATTCCCGTGCGGGAATTGAAACGCCCCCGGGTGGATGTGGTTCTTTCCGCCACCGGACTTTACCGGGACGCCTTTCCCAATGTGGTGTTGCTTTTGGCTGAAGCGGTGAAAAAGGTCGCCGAACTCAAGGAAGCCAACAACTCCATCTGGGAAAACAGCCAGCGGGTGAAGGCGGAACTTCTGGCCGAGGGAATGAGCGAGGAGGATGCGGAATATTTCTCGACTGTGCGTGTCTTCTCCAACGAATCCGGGACCTACGGCTCCGGTGTGGATGATGCGGTCCGGGCCAGCGATACCTGGGAGACGGATGCCAAAATCGCCGACAATTACATGGCCAGGATGGGCAATGCCTACGGGGCTGATCCAAACCGCTGGGGCGAGAAGGTGGACGGGGTCAATATTTACGGCAAACAACTTTCCGGCACCGATGTGGCCATGTTCGCCCGGTCATCCAATCTGTACGGTATGATTTCCAGCGATGATCCCTTTGAATATTTCGGCGGCCTGTCGCTGGCGATCCGCAATCTGGACGGTAAAAGCCCGGAAATGGTGATTTCCAACCTGCGGGACGCGAAAAATCCACGTGCCGAGGATGCGGCCCAGTTCCTGGCCAAGGAACTGCGCACCCGTACCCAGCACAGCCGCTGGGTTAGCGAGATGATGAAAGAGGGCTATTCCGGCGCCACCACCATGGAAGGCAAGATTACCAATTTCTGGGGCTGGCAGGTGGTCGATCCCAATCTTGTCCGGGCCGACCAGTGGCAGGAATTTGCCGAGATTTATGTGAACGACAAATTCGATCTTGGCATTCAGGAATGGTTTGAAAAGGTCAACCCCGGCGCCCAGGCCCAGATCATCGAGCGCATGCTGGAAGCGGTGCGTAAAAACTACTGGGATGCCAGTGATGAAACCCGTCAGCAACTGGTGGAAAGGCTGATCGAGCTGGTTAACAAATATGACCTGATTGTGGATAACGAAAAGCTCGCGGACTTTGTGAATGCCCAGGCGGCCGGTTTCGGTCTTTCCGCTGCACTGCCTGCACCCCAGGCGGCATCACAGGGGCAGATGACCCAGCCGGTGGAAGGCCGCGAGCTGAAGAAAGTGGAAAAAGCGGAAGCTGTGGAAAGCGACTGGAACTGGTCAATGATCGCCTCCTTCGGTCTCTGCCTGCTGTTCTTTGTCGGCGGCGCCGTCCATCAGGCCCGGCGTCGACCCGGCGGGGCAACCGCTTTCGGGGCTGTGTCCGCCGAATAGAGCGGGTTCAGTCCGCCCGGCGGTAGAGGTTCACGCCCTTGTCATCGGTTTCCCGGATGACCTGGCCCTGATGGATCAGAAAGTTGAGGTGGGCGAGGGTCTCGCCGGCGGCAAGATTGAGTTTGCCGCCGGTAATTTCCCGTTTAAACAGGGTGGTAAAGCAGTCCGGCACCCGCACCGGCGTCCGGCATAGCTCAAGCAGCTTTTCCAGGTTTTCCTGATGATCGCTGATCATATAGGCAAGCCGTTCCCGGGCGCCGATAAAGGGATTGCCGTGCGCCGGCAGCACCAGCACATTCTCCGGCAGGTAGTTTTTCAGCATTTCGCAGGACTCCAGCCAGTCCTCGAGCGGGTTGGCCTCCGGCTCCGTCGGCCAGACACTGATGTTGGAGGAAATCTCCGGCAAAATCTGGTCGCCGGAAATAAACAGGTTTTTCTCCGGGCAATGCAGACAGGCATGTTCCGGTGAATGGCCGCGGCCGATCACCACAATCCATTCCACTCCGCCGATGGTCAGCCGGTCGCCGTCCCGAAGGCGGGTGAAAGCATGGGGCAGGGCGCGGATGAAGCTGCCGAACTTGCCGAAGATGGCCCGGTAGCTGTCCATCTGTTCCTCGGTATAGGCGGCGGCGCGGATGAAATTCAGGGCCTCGTCCGGCACGTCATGATGGGTGTCCGCAACCAGGGTCCGGGCGGTGAGATATTCGACCTGTGACATATGCAGCGGGATATCCCATTTGCGGCAGATCCAGCCGGCAAGACCAATGTGATCCGGGTGCATATGGGTGACGATGACCCGGTTCACTGGCTTGTCACCGAAGAAGTTCTTGAATACGTCCCGCCAGGCGTCCGAGGAAATTCTGGTGCCCATGCCGGTATCCACCACGGTCCAGCCGTCCTCTTCCTCCAAAAGCCAGCTGTTGATATAGGGCGGACCAAATTCCAGCGGGATGCGGCAGCGGTAGACCCCCTCGGCCACCTTGTCCGGCCGGGCGAGCTCCGGCTCGTGGGAGATAGGATACTGCATCTTGGGGCGTTCGGGTCTGGTCATGGGGAGCTTTCCGGTAAACTTTACTTGTTCAAGATATAGAACGGCCTGACGGAAATGGAAAGGCCCGGAGACAACTAGCCCCCATGTCTTTTATGCATGGCTGGAGGCAGGGGGGTAGCCTAGGCCCCCATCGGCATTTGTTCCAGGATCAGGCTGAAGAGCTCGTTTTGCGAGCTGATACCGAGCTTGGCGTAAGCCCGTTTGCGATAGGTATGAATTGTTGAGATGGCCACATCCAGGTCAAGGGCGATGGCCTCTGACGTATAGCCCTGGATAATGCGCACACAAACTTCGCGCTCCCGCTCCGTAAGCTGGCCGAACACCTCGCTCTGTTCCTCCAATAGCCGGTTCATCAGGTCCGGTGAGCGGCTCAGGGGCACCCGGGTGATGATGGGGTCGGCCGGTTTGTCCCGGAACTGGGTCAGGCGCGAATGTTTGAAAATCAGGTTGGTAAGCAGCGGCAGAAGCTGGGAGAGTTCCTGGAAGTCTTCCTCCGAAAAGGGGCCGGACTGTTCCAGCCGGTAAAAGCTGCAGTAAATGTTGTAGGCACTGGTCTGCAGCAGGCTGGAAACCTTGTCGATCAGGCCGCTTTTCCCAAAAAACTGTTGCCGGTAGTCTTCGGGGTAGCCGGCGGTGTCGGCCCGGCCCAATACCGTAAGCTGGTCACTTTCCGGCGGCGCGCCGTCTTCGGCCATTGGGGGGAGCTGCGGGTCCCGGGCCCGGTAGTCCGAGACATAGGCGCGGGCGAGCCGGTTGCAGGTGTCCTCATCCAGGCGGCTCTGGGTAAAAAGATGTTCGGTATGACCGTCGGGGGTGGTGATGAAAACCGTGCAATGGTCCACAACGACGGCCAGGTTGACCAGTTCGAACAGGGTTTCCTCGAACCCGGCCCGGCCCAGCTTGCAGATGGTGCTGGTCAGTTTCGCCAGCCACTGGTCTGTCCCGCTTGTTGACACTTTTTCTTTCCTCCCGATGTTTCTCAAGTTTATAGTGGGCCCAATAGAAAAGTCCATGGGTAACCCATGTTTGAAGCCAAAGAGAGTTTATGTTCGAAGAGAGATTAAAGACCTCGATCTGGGTGTCGGCGGAAATCAGGCGCCTTGACGTGGAACTGATGACCGCCATGGTGCTGCACAAGGGGGACAAGGACCGGGGGCTGGTGCTGATCAAGAAAAACCTGCTCGGGCCCGGTTGTGTGCTTTACATCCAGTCCCGGGACATGGACGGAAATCTCGGCTGGCGCTGCCCGCTTGGGGAGGAGCCGGTCCCGGAAGACAAGGCCGACAGCTATATCGCCCGCCAGCGTGACTTTGACGACGACCTGTGGGTAATCGAAGTGGAGGACCCGAAGGGGACATACCAGCCGCAGAGCTGACCGCGGCATGGGGGGATGATGAAATATCTGAGTTTATCTTTTTTGGTTCTGCCGCTGCTTCTTTCGGGATGCATGATGGGGGATCCTTGTGCCTCCCGCCTGCCAGAGGGAGTGAACCCCCTGTCTGGAAAACCGCAGCTTGGCAAAGACGAAGATCAGGGGCAATTGTTCAGATATTACCGCTGCCGGGCAAGCCAGGATGATGAGGAAGCTATGTATCGCCTTGGTCTCGCTTACGAGCAGGGCCTTGGGGGCGATGTTGATTTGGATAAGGCGGCACATTGGTATGAGAAGGCGGCCCGGCCCAAAACCGGCATGGAATATAATTATCTCTATAACCGGCCGGTACAGAAAAGACCGTCGTCAGAGGGGCATCCGGAAGCCCAGTATCGACTTGGCCTGATGTATCTGGAAGGCCGCGGCCGCAAGCAGGATGACGGTTTTGGCCATCTCTGGTTCAGCCGGGCGGCGAAACAGGGTCATGAGGAAGCACGGGCAATCTACGACAAGCTGACACTCAAGCTGGAAAGTGAACCCTGGGACTGAACGGGACCTACCCGCCCCGGCGCATGAAGCACTTTTTCAATCTCGATCTGCACCAGCCGTTTGGCCTCCGGCGTATTCGGTTGCGCCTGCCAGCCGGTTTCTTCGAAATTATTGAAAATCACCCGCGCATTGCCGAGGACACGGAGTCGGGCGCCGGTATCGAAGTTGGCAAACAACAAGCCGGCCCGTCCGTCCATCAGGATATTGCCGAGGGTGTTGAAGTAGTTATTGCCCGCATATTCCGGAAAGATCAGCCGGTCCGGGGCGTGGACCTGGACGAAGCCCGGCGCGCCGCCGCGGTGGGAGATATCCATGCCGCTGAGCCCGTTATTCTGAAAGGTGTCATAGCCGCTGGCGATAAAAAAACGCCGGCTTTCGCGGATCATATCCCTGATTTCAGGCGTGGCCTTGTTGTATATGCTTTCCGGTCCCGGCAGGGGCGGGCGCGCCATCTCCCGGATGTCGATATATTTCGGGCAATTGCCGAAGGCCTGGTCGACCCGCAGGATCACATGATCCTCTTCCCGGGCGGCCACATGACCATTGACCCGGTTGCGCCGCCGGTTGGAAAAATCAAGCCCCAGAAGGCCCACGCGCTGCCCTTCCTCAAGGCCGGGGACTAGGCTGTGAAGCACCAGATGTTCTTCGTCTGGCACAGTGATAAAGGGGCTGTCCTCATGAAGGATAAAGGGCTGCGGCCAGCCGTCCTCATCCCGCGCCGACAGAAACAGGTAGCTGAGGCCGCGGAAAAATTCCTGATGTTCTTCGGTGAGGAAAGGCCGAATGAAGCGGCGGCCGATCCTTTCAGTAAGCTTACGCCGTCTGGCAATGTCCTGCATTTTCTGCTCCCCCTCGTGAAAGGGGGAGATATCCTGCTTTTCATAATAAGAAAGTGACATGGTATGCTCCAGGATCAGGCAGCATCAAGTGCCGGGTCGGGCATGGCGACAAAACCGGTGAGCCCTTCCACATTCTCAAGCCAGCGCTGGATGTTGCCATAGGCGGAAATATCCACGCCGGAGAGCGGCGCGCGGGAGATATAGCTGTATAGGGCAACATCGGCGAGGGTGGGCCGGTTGCTCACCAGCCAGTCGCGGTCCTCCAGCAGCGGGTCCATGACGGCATAGAGCTTGTGGCTGTTTTCAACGCCTTCCTTATAGACCTCGTCGCTGCCGCCGAAGACCCGGGCGACATAGGCCTTGGCCGGGCCCTGCAGCACCTCATTGGCGGCCACATTCAGCCATTGTTGGATTTCTGCGGCGGTTTTGGCGTCCTCAACCGGATACCAGTCTCGGGCCCGGTGTTTCAGAGCCAGATAGACCAGGATGGCGTTTGATTCCCGAATCAGGGTGTCGTCGTCTTCCAGCAGCGGTACTTTGGCAAAGGGATTGCGTTTCACATAGTCCTCGTCTTTGTGCTCGCCAGACATCAGATCCACTGGCACGCATTCATAGGGCAGGCCCATAAGGTCCAGGAACAGTCGGGCCCGGTGGCAGTGGCCGGACAGGGAAAGATCGTAGAGTTTATACATGCTGTTCTCCTTTTTTGTGGGGATAGCTTCGGGTTAGGGAAAGATTGTTCATAAGCAGTCCGATCAGCACCAGAAGGGCGGCGCCGGAAAGGACCGGGAAAAGCAGGAACGTGACTGCCGGCGCGGACATCATTACCAGGACCGGGTTTGCCCCGGCCGGGGGGTGGATTGTCCGGGTCAGTTGCATCATGGCGATGGCCGTGCCGACAGCCAGTCCCATGGCCCACCAGCTGTCTCCAAAGAGGAAGAGGAACACAAACCCGGTCAGGGCGGTGAGGGTATGACCGCCGATGACGTTCCGGGGCTGGGCCAGCGGGCTTTCGGGGAGTCCGAAAACAAGAACGCAGCTTGCGCCAAATGGCGCCATCAACAGAGGCAGGCTGGAATATCCGGTCAGCGCTCCCAGCAGGCAGATGGCGACGGCGCCGCCGAGCCAGGACCAGAAAATATGCCTGAAGTCCCGTCCGACAGAGGCGCGCAGGGTTTTCACAGATTGCATAGCGTCACTCCTTTTTTGAATAGACAAGTCTGTCTGCTTTGGCAATATATACAGACAGGTCAGTATATTTTCAATGAATTATTTTCTCAAATTTATGTGATCTTGCGTGATCGCGGTAAAGAAGCTATGATATACCGCAAAAAAACAGACAGGTTTGTATAAGGTTATTCCATGGCTTCATTACGCAGGGAACATCTGGTGGACACGGCGCTCAGGCTGTTCAACGAAAACGGCTATCACGCCACCGGCATCGATACGATCCTGAAGGAAGCCGGTGTCGCCAAAATGACCCTTTATAATCATTTCAAGTCCAAGGACGACCTGGTGGTGGCGGTCCTGCAAAAGCGCGAGGAATGGTTTCAGGACCAGTACCGGCAGAAGACGCTCGGCTGGGACAAGAAACCCATCGGCCGGCTCAAGGTCTGGCTGGAGATTTACGAGGAATGGTTCCGCTCGCCCGACTTCAACGGTTGCATGTTCCAGAAGGGGGCGGCGGAATATGCCGATCCCGAAGGGCCGGTGTTCAGGGCGATCCGGGCCTATAAGGAGCGGGCCATGAAACAGTTCGCCACGCTGGGCGCGGAAATGGGCCTTAAGGATCCGATCTCTTTCGGCCGGCAACTGATGGTGATCCTGGAAGGCGCCATCCAGGGCGCCAAGCTGTTCGGTCCCGACCCGGCGATAGAGACCATGCGCGAAATGGTCCGCCATTTGTTGCCGTACCGGGCGTAAATATTCAGATTTACATCTTGTATATTTGCCCGGGGCTCCCACATATCCTCTGACAGGGCTGGGCACTTTCGGCCCTGTCCTTCAAAAAATCCGGAAAAAAGATCATTTTTTTTACCCGCTCCCCTTGACTCTCACCTTCCATGGATTATCTCTCTAGGCAGCTGTTGGCACTCCCAGGGAGTGAGTGCTAACCTTTAACTTCAAACCAACCAAATAGAGGGAATTACGAAATGGCATTTCGTCCTTTGCATGACCGTGTTCTGGTTCGTCGCGTAGACGCAGAACAGAAAACCGCTGGTGGCATCATTCTGCCCGATACCGCCCAGGAAAAACCAAGCCAGGGTGAAATTGTTGCTGTGGGTTCCGGCCACAAAGCCGAAGACGGCACCGTGACGGCTCTGGATGTAAAAGCAGGCGATACTGTCCTGTTCGGCAAATGGTCCGGCACCGAAGTCAAGGTTGAAGGTGAAGACCTGCTGATCATGAAAGAATCCGATATCCTCGGCATTATCGAATAATTCATCTCGCGATTGAACTCCGCTTCTCGCGACAGATATTCAAGACACAAAGGAATTTAAAATGGCAAAAGACGTAAAATTCGGTTCTGACGCCCGTGGTCGCATCCTCAAAGGTGTGGATACGCTGGCCAACGCTGTTAAAGTGACCCTCGGCCCGAAAGGCCGCAATGTTCTTCTCGAAAAATCCTTCGGTGCGCCGCGCATCACCAAAGACGGTGTCTCCGTTGCCAAGGAAATCGAACTCAAAGACAAATATGAAAACATGGGCGCCCAGATGGTCCGTGAAGTGGCCAGCCGCACCAACGATGTGGCCGGTGACGGAACAACCACTGCCACCGTTCTGGCCCAGAGCCTGATCAAGGAAGGCATGAAAGCCGTTGCAGCCGGCATGAACCCGATGGACCTGCGCCGCGGTGTTGACCTGGCCGTGACCAAAGTGATCGAAGACCTGAAAGCCCGCTCCAAAGGTATTTCCTCCAGCGAGGAAGTTGCCCAGGTTGGCTCCATCTCCGCCAACGGTGAAGTTTCCGTCGGCCAGATGATTGCTGACGCCATGGACAAGGTTGGTAAAGAAGGTGTGATCACCGTCGAGGAAGCCAAAGGTCTGGAATCAGAGCTGGAAGTTGTTGAAGGCATGCAGTTCGACCGCGGTTACCTGTCTCCCTACTTCATCACCAACGCCGAGAAAATGACCGTTGATCTGGAAAATCCTTACATCCTGCTGCACGAAAGCAAGCTGTCCAGCCTTCAGCCGATGCTGCCGCTTCTCGAAGCTGCTGCTCAGTCCGGTCGTCCGCTGCTGATCATTGCAGAAGACGTAGAAGGTGAAGCTCTCGCTACCCTCGTGGTCAACAAACTGCGCGGCGGCCTGAAAATTGCTGCTGTGAAAGCTCCGGGCTTCGGCGATCGCCGCAAAGCCATGCTGCAGGATATCGCCACACTGACCGGTGGTCAGGTTGTGTCCGAAGACCTCGGCATCAAGCTGGAAACTGTTACCCTGGATATGCTGGGGACTGCCAAAAACGTCACCATCACCAAAGACGATACAACAGTTGTTGACGGTGCCGGCGCCAAAGAAGAGATCGAAGCCCGCTGCGGCCAGATCCGCGCCCAGGTGGAAAGCACAACTTCCGACTATGACCGTGAAAAACTGCAGGAACGTCTGGCCAAACTGGCTGGCGGTGTTGCCGTGATCAAAGTTGGCGGTTCTACCGAAGTTGAAGTGAAAGAACGTAAAGACCGCGTTGATGATGCCCTGCACGCCACCCGCGCTGCGGTGGAAGAAGGTATCGTTCCCGGTGGTGGTACGGCTCTGCTCTATGCCACACGCGTTCTCGAAGGCCTTGAAGGCGAAAACGCCGACCAGAATGTTGGTGTTGCCATCGTTCGCCGCGCCCTGGAAGCCCCGGTGCGCCAGATCGCTGAAAATGCCGGTAAAGATGGTGCCGTGATCGCCGGTAAACTTCTGGAAAGCAGTGACGCCAACTATGGCTTCAACGCCCAGAAAGAAGAATATTGTGACCTGGTGGCTGCCGGTATTATCGACCCGACCAAAGTGGTTCGTACGGCTCTGCAGGATGCGGCTTCCGTTGCCGGTCTGCTGATCACCACCGAAGCCATGGTTGCCGAAATTCCGGAAGAAAAAGGCGCACCGGCTATGCCCGACATGGGCGGCATGGGCGGCATGGGCGGTATGGGCGGCATGGGCTTCTAAGCCTAAGCGCTCAAACGCACCAAAGATTACTGGGAAGGGCTGCGCAACCGCGCGGCCCTTTTCTTTTGGGGGTATTGACTTAGAATTAACGTGGTATGCTTTGTGAAACAGCGAAGAATGGGGGAAGCATGAAAAAGAAATTCAAGATTGGATTGGGGGCAGCTCTGGTCTGTGTGTTGTATTACTATTTCGTAGTGCTGGGTCACTGGGCTTATTTGAACTTCTATTATGCTAAAAACGGCATTGGCAATTACGGGGTTCCAAACGCCGTTACACGGAGTGTAATTCTGGGTTCCGATAAGGCGGAATTGGAGCCGATAATACGTCCTCGGGAACGCCGCGGTCTTTGCACGTTGGATGAAATTAAAAACTTCCAACTATATGACTATGGCAGATGTTTTGTCGTAGGGGGAGGGTCGGATTGCGGCTATATCCTTCCAAGTATTAAGTGCAGGAAACTATATGTTCGATCAGATGTCTGGGAATATGAAGAGGTAAGAGAGAAGATAATTTATGCCTCCCTGCATCCTTGCGAGTTTCTAGTGAGCAAAGATGTGCTTGATGAGAGTTTTCCAAACGGGCAATTGCATCGTCCAGAAAGTGTTGGGGAAACGGATATATCGAAAGTGGAAAATTACAAGAACCTGAGTTTTCGTCAGAAGTTTGATCTGCGCCTCAGATCCAAAAACAGAGGAGTTCCAGATAAGGGTACTCACTATTACGCATGGGAAACCGCAGGATGTGAGAAGCACCCCATCAAGTGGGTTTATATTTCTATAGTAACCGATCTTAAAGATTATCGGGAGCCACTGAAAGTATATAAAGCTGTACTCAGAGGACGAAAAATAGAGGGGAGGTATATTTGACCTTAAAACGATCGTTTGAATTTCTCCCGTAAATGTCCTAGACTGTTCCCGTGGAAAATTCTGGGAGCATGACGACATGAGCGACTATGTTTTAAACGAGCGGGATGGCAGCCTGCTGGTCCTGACTTTTAACCGGCCGGACAAGAAAAACGCCATTACCCACGACATGTATACGGCCTTTTGTGACGGCATGGACGAGGCGGCGGCCGACAGCTCCGTCCGGGCCGTGGTGTTCCTCGGCAATGGTGACGCCTTCACCTCGGGCAATGACCTGAAGGATTTTGCCGCCGGCATCCAGCATTCGGAGGAGGCGCCGGTGTTCCGCTTCCTGAAAACCATTTCCCAGTTTGAAAAACCGATTGTCGTCGGCGTCAACGGCCTGGCGGTCGGCATCGGCACCACCATGCTGCTGCATTCCGATCTGATCTATGCCTCCCCGGACGCGGTCTTTACCACCCCCTTCACCAATCTGGCGCTGGTGCCTGAGGCGGCCTCCTCGCTGCTGCTCCCCCGGGCCATCGGCACCGCCAAGGCGACCGAGATGCTGATGCTGGGGGCGGCGCTTTCTGCCGAAGAAGCCGTGCAGGCCGGGCTGGTGGCGCGCATCCTGACCGGGGCTAACTTTCACGAGGCGGTGCTGGAGAAGGCGCGGGAGCTGGCGAGCAAGGCGCCGACCGCGATCCTGGAGACCAAGCGTCTGTTGGCCAAAAATCGCGCCGAGGTTCAGGAGCGCATGGACGAGGAGGGACTGTTGTTCGCCGAGCGGCTGAAAACCCCTGAGTTCATGGAAGTGGCGGCCGCCTTTTTTGAAAAGCGGCCCCCTGATTTTTCAAAATTCTGACTATTCATTCCGGGTGGAGATGATCTCCCACTGGCCGTCTTCCTGTCGGCAGGCAGTGCCGTAAGCGGTTTCCGTTTTGCCGCCGACGGTGACGGTCTGCTGGAATTCACGGCAGTACCGTCCCAGTGTGCTTGTGCCTTCCCGGGTGGCGGTGACCCAGCCAGAGGCATTACCGTCCCGCCAG
This sequence comes from Emcibacter sp., assembly GCF_048269205.1. Taxonomy (GTDB): domain Bacteria; phylum Pseudomonadota; class Alphaproteobacteria; order Sphingomonadales; family Emcibacteraceae; genus Emcibacter. The sequence goes on from NZ_JBLXJC010000001.1 coordinate 901,896, forward strand.
GTCACAGTTTCCCCTATAGGCGCCCTTGTGGCCATAACGATGGCATTTTCATGGGTGCGCTGCTGCTGTTCGCTTAACTCGTGCAGGATGATCAGGGTAAAGGCGGTGAAGGCCAGCCAGAAAAAAGCATCATTGTCCGTATAGTAAAACCCGAACCCCGGATAGATAAGACCATAGGGGCGATAAATCCGGACCCCCCGATAGAGCCGGTATCTTTCCGGCGGCAGCGGCCGGACGTAGGGCGAATGCGGGCCGGCATAGAGGGGAACGCCCGGATGAATGCGCGGTGTGAAGGGCGCGGCCTTGGGGGGCGGGCCTTTTGGCCCTGAGCGGGGCGGATCGGCCAGCACGGGCCCGGTCATCAGTGTTGTGGCCAGCAGAAATACAAGAGCATTGGACGAATATTTGATCAACATTTTCCATTCCTTACAGGTTTGCAGGGGCCTTCCGGTTTACAGGCGGTAAAGATATCAAATCAGAAGATCATGAACCTCATATCTATGAAGTCGCCCGGGTCTGTCGGAAACGGGGCGACTCGTGTTCTGCAATCCTGCCTTACTATTGTGGAAACGGAAATCAGATAGATCAATTGCGGGTGGAACCACGGATGAGTCGAAACCCTGGAGCAAGGTTAATAAACCCGGTTAACGGGAAAAGGGCGTCGGGTCACCGGGCGGGGAATATTGTCCTACAGATGGGGAAGTGTAGCCTAACTTCCTGAAACTATTAGTAAAAACTAAAATAAAGCTGCCGGAAACAATGGCGCAAATTTTATATGTGTTTTCAGGGGATTATTCATAAAAGAAAGGCGGCTCCTTACGGGCCGCCCAAGTCTGGGGAGGAAAATGTCTAACAAAATCTAAATTATGCCCAAATAGTTTAGATTCAGTTAATGGCCACAATTTCCACGTTTCCACTGACTTCATAAGCAATGAGAAGAAGGGGGGTGCCGGTGGGGCTGTTTTCAGCCGGAATAAAGCTCAAACCTTCCGGTCCCAGATAGCCGGCTTTTTTCCAGTCCGCGTCCTTTTCATAGTTCAGTCCCTTTTCGAAATGCCGGGGGTTATGGTATCCGGCAAAGGACGGTTTGCGGGGATCGGTTATATCATAGACCATGACGCCACCCACTGTTTCGAGCCCGATAAAGGCATAGGTGCGCTCATTGATCCTGCCGGTGGTGATGCCTTCCGGTTCCGGTCCCTTGTTGTCGCTGCGGCTGTCGCCGCTGTCACCGGCTGACTTGTCGCTGTTGAAAAAGGCGCCAAGCCATTCCGCGGTTATGCGCTCGAAATCATTCCCGCTGTCAAAGACCAGGGTTCCGTCCGTGTCAAAGATGGAAAAGGACCGTGCGCCGTAGGTATGAACCCGGTCAATGTCGCCGTCTCCGTCCAGGTCACCGTCAGTGGAGGATATGCGCAGTTTGGCCAGTTCCTTTTTCGTTGCCTCGTCCAGGGCGGCGGGATCAAGCTTTGCTTTGGCGAGCTTGGTTTCCTCCGCGCGGGCATCGCCTTCGTTGGCGGTCAGGATATAGTTTTTACCCTCAAACTCCAGACTTGCCACGCTGTCGGGCATATACATGCCGAAGACGGGGCGGGGGACAATGTTGATGCCGTCGCCATCAACACCGTCCAGGGCGTTTTCAGGCCGGCTGTGGTCTTTCAGGCCCAGGGGAATGATTTTTGTGATGCCGGCTTTGGCAATATCGATTTCCGCCAGTGCGTTATTTTCCTGCAGGGAGACCCATGCTGTGCGGCTGTCTTTGGAGACGGCGATATATTCTGGTTCCGCATCCTCGGCAAAGCTTTTGCCGGGGGCGATACGCACACCGTCCTTGACCAGGGCCTTGCGATTGAAGGCACCAAAGGCGGCAGTTGCAGGGGTAGCTTTGTCAATGCCGGGCTTCAGGTCGATGACAGTGATGGAGCCTTCCGGATCAAAGGTGCCGTGGGGTTCTCCTTCATTGGCGACCAGCACATAGCGCCCGTCGGGGCTAAAGGTCACCATGTCCGGGAGAGATCCGGCGGGAATTTCCCTGACCCTCTTGTGGTGGTTGTCAAAAAAGACAATCTTGCCGGGACGGCCCTTTGCTTCTGCATCATGAACAGCCACGGCGATCAGATCATCGCGGACGGCGACGCTGGTGGGGCTTTCAGATTTCGCCAGATCCAGCCGGGTGACGAATTCCATCTTCCCTTGCGCCGTCAGCCTGATCACCTCTACTGAGGGGGCCGCGCCATTGACGAACAAGACAAGACCCGTGCTTTTCTGGAACACCACGATTTCTGCGGCGCTTTTATCGAAAATGCCCGTCTCCCATGTTGCAAGCGGGGTGAGTGTAAGTTCCTCCGCACTGGCCCGTGACGGGGCCGCGGCAGGCAGGACCAGGAAAGAGAATAGGGTGAGCCCGGCAATCCTGGCTGTAAGGTGTTTGTGATGTGTCATTGATCTTGAATCCGGAATAGATTATTCGAAGCAATCATGATGGAAGCAGATTATGTAACTTTTATGAAAAAAAATAATAGCGGGAATCGCACGTCCCGTATTGAATTTTTATATTTATATCGTTATATATGTAGAATATAATAATACACATAAAATATAGTGTAAAATATTTTGAACCGGCAGGAACCGGTGATGGAAAGACCGCAATGTATAAATATGACGATTATGACCAGCGTATCATCAATGAACGCGTGGCCCAGTTTCGGGGACAGGTGGAACGCCGTCTCAGCGGAGAACTGACCGAAGAAGAGTTCCGGCCCCTGAGGCTACAGAACGGTCTTTATCTTCAGCTGCATGCCTATATGCTCCGGGTGGCAGTGCCTTATGGCCTCCTGTCTTCGGACCAGATGCGCATGCTGGCCCGTATCGCCACCAAATACGACCGGGGCTATGGCCATTTCACCACCCGTCAGAATATCCAGTATAACTGGCCGGCTCTGGACAAGGTGCCGGATATTCTGTCTGACCTGGCTAGTGTGGAAATGCATGCGGTGCAGACCAGCGGTAACTGTATCCGCAACATCAGCGCCGATCAGTATGCGGGTGTGGCTCCTGACGAGGTGGTTGATCCACGGCCCTATGCCGAAATTATGCGCCAGTGGTCCACTTTCCATCCGGAATTCGCCCATCTGCCGCGGAAATTCAAAATGGCCTTTACCGGGGCGACCAAGGACAGGGCGGCGATCCTGTATCACGACATCGGTTATCGCGCCGTACCGGGCAAGAACGGTGAAGTCGGGTTCGAGGTCTATGTGGGCGGCGGCATGGGCCGGACGCCGATGATCGGCAAGCTGATCAATAAATTCGTGCCGGAAAAGGACCTGCTGACCTATACCGAGGCCATCATGCGGGTTTATAACCAGTTCGGTCGCCGGGACAACAAATACAAGGCCCGGATCAAGATTCTTGTCCATGAACTGAAACCCGAGGAGTTTACCCGCCGGGTGGATGAGGAATGGCAGAACCTCCAGGCCGAGGGCGGGGTCATTCTCGACCAGGCCGAAATCGACAGGGTCAAGGCCTATTTCACCGAACCTGATTATGAGACGCTTCCGGCCAAATCTTCCCGTGTCGATCAGCTTCTGGCCGACAACCGGGATTTTTCCTGGTGGTACAAGAACAATGTGACCACTCACAAGAAACCGGGCTATGCCATTGTTGTGGTGTCTCTGAAAAAGCCGGGGGTGCCGCCGGGCGATGCCACTGATGACCAGATGATGGCGGTGGCCGATCTGGCTGACGAGTTCAGCTTTGGTGAAATTCGCACCACCCATGAACAGAATCTGGTTCTGGCGGATGTAAAGCTGGAAGACCTGCCGGAGCTCTGGGAAAAACTAAAGGGGCTTGGCTTCGCATCCCCCAATATCGGTACGCTTCAGGATATGATCTGCTGTCCGGGTCTGGATTTCTGTACCCTGGCCAACGCCCGCTCCATTCCCGTTGCGGACCGGATCAGCAATTTCTTTGATGATATGGATTACCTCTATGATCTGGGTGAGCTGAAACTGAAGATGTCCGGCTGCATCAATGCCTGCGGACATCACCATGTGGGGCATATCGGCATCCTTGGCGTGAACAAGAAAGGGACCGAATATTATCAGATCACCCTGGGCGGTTCGGCTGAAGATGACGCCTCAATTGGCAAGATCATGGGGCCGGCCTTTGACGAAGAGGAAATTGTCCCGGCGGTGGATCGCCTTCTGAAAACCTATCTGGAGGTAAGGGAAGAAGGGGAACGTTTCCTGGATACCTATCGCCGGGTGGGTATGGATGTGTTCAAGGAACAGGTCTATGAAGATGTATCCCTGAAAGGAGCCGCGCTGTGAGAATCATCAAAGATAAAAAAATTGTAGAGGATCACTGGCGCCATGTGGGTCCGGCTGATGATCTGTTCCTGGGGGATATTATTGTACCCCTGGACATCTGGAAATCGGATCGGGAAAGCCTTTCGACCCGTAACGGCAAGCTGGGGATACAGCTTGAACCGGACCAGCATCCCTCCGAGATTGCCGCCGACCTCGAAAAATTTGATGTGATTGCCATTAATTTTCCCACCTTTATGGACGGGCGCGGCTACAGCCATGCCAAGATTCTGCGTGACCGTTTAGGCTATAAGGGAGAGATCCGGGCTGTGGGTGACATCATGCGGGATCAGCTTTTTTATCTCCAGCGCTGTGGATTTAATGCCTTTGAAATAAAGACGGGCAAGAATATCGAGGAAGAAATCAAGGGACTGGAAGACTTTTCGGAAGTCTATCAGGTGTCCGCCGATCAGAAGGTGCCGCTTTACCGTCGGCGTTAAAATGTGACAAAAATTTTTCAGTATCGTTAAAGAAAAAGCGGCTTTCGAGCCGCTTTTTTCATATTCGGGAACATGACCCGTCCGGAAAAATGACCATTGTTACGTTTGTGTCATATATATGTAACATAAATAAAATAATTGAGTCATATCCGAGATTGATATTTTATAAATCTCTAATGTATTTTATGTCGTTCCGAGTAACACCAAGAACTCAATAACCGCATATAGACAAAAGGAAAAAACATGTCTTACAGGTTTAAAAAGGCCAGCCTGGCGGCTGCTACTGCCATAACCGGGGCGCTTCTTGCTGCTCCGGCCTCTGCCCAGACCGTTGAAGAGCTGCAGAAGCAGATCAATGCCTTGCAGCAGCAGGTCAACGAAATGAAAACCAAGCAGGATCAGGAAGGAAAAAAACAGAGCGATTCCGGGTCTGACCTGAAAGTCAAATGGAAAGGGGCCCCCGAACTTTCCAGCAAGGACGGCAAATTCAAAATGAAGGTGCGTGGCCGCCTTCTGATGGATTACGGCAATGTTTCCGACAACAGCGGTACTGTAGTGGATGACACTGAATTCCGTGCCGCGCGCCTGGGTGTTGAAGGCGTTGTTTTCAAAGACGTGAAATATAAGTTCGAGATCGATTTCGCCGGCAATGAAGTGACGGTTCAGGATGCCTATCTTTCCTGGGACCTGAAGCCGGTATCTGTTGATATCGGTCAGTACAAGACCCCCAACTCCCTCGAAGAGCAGACGTCTTCACGTTATATCACCTTCATGGAACGCGGTTCCTTCACCGATGCCTTCAGCCTGGCCCGCCAGACAGGTATCGCTGTGAACTATGCGGATAACGGCCTGACGTTCAAGGCCGGTCTGTTCCAGGGGAATGCCGGTGGTGGTGGTGAGGTGAATGACCGCGCCTATGCCGCTCGCGCAACCTACAGCACCAAATTCGAGGACGTTCTGGTGCACATGGGCGCCTCTATCCGGTATCGGGAACTGGATGAAGCCGGTTCTGTCCGCTATCGCCAGCGTCCGCATAACCACCAGGCCGGTCGTTATGTTAATACTGGAAACTTCGATGCCGACTCTGACACCTTCTACGGTGTAGAGCTGGCCGGTGTTATGGGTCCTTTCTCCGCACAGGCTGAATGGGCCTGGCAGTCAGCCAGCCTGATAGGCTCAGATGACAGTGCCACCTTCAACGGCGGTTATGTCGATCTCAGCTACTTTATTACCGGTGAAAGCCGCAGCTACAAAAAAGGCGCGTTTGGCCGTGTGAAAGTGGCGAACCCTGTCTTTGAAGGCGGCATGGGCGCCTGGCAGGTAGCTGTCCGTTACGACACCATCGACCTGAGTGACGATGATCTTGCCATTCTCGGCGGCAAGCAGGAAACCTTCATCGTTGGCGTTAACTGGCACCTGAACGACTATGCCCGTTTCATGGCCAACTACTCCTCCTCCGATATCGAGGGCGGCAGTGACGACGGTGAAAACATCGATGCCTGGGGTCTGCGTTTCCAGGTTGATTGGTAATATAAACCAGTTTTATCGAATAAAATTTTGGGACGGGGCTCTTGCTCCGTCCTTTTTGCTGTTTAAGTGATTATTTTCTGGAGATTCCACAGATAGTGTGATACTTCCCCCTGCACTTTAATTTGAGTATTGCCCATGTTGTCCATCACACCTCAACAGGATAGCGACCTGCAGGATATCGAGACACTTCTTGACGAATGTTTTGGTAATGATCGTCAGGTCAAGACTGTCTACAAGCTGCGGCAGGATGTTGCGAGCATCCGCGAACTGGGGTTTGTGATCCGTGAAGAGGGCCAGCTGAAGGCCAGCCTGCAATTCTGGCCGGTGATGATCCGTTCGCACAATGGACGCAAATGGCCGGCCCTGTTGCTGGGTCCCATTGCGGTCAAGGCCAGCAAGCAGGGACAGGGATATGGCATCGCCCTGATGGAATATGCCCTGGAACGGGCGCACGAACTGGGGCATGAACGGGTAATTCTGGTGGGGGACGAGCCCTATTACAGGCGTGTCGGTTTTTCCCGGGACCTGGCGGTGGATCTGCTTCTTCCGGGGCCGGTGAATTACAAAAGGGTGCTGGCCCGGGAACTGGTGCCCGGCGCCATGAAGGATGTGGCCGGGGTAATCCAGTCGGCAAAATAACTTCCTGTGATACTTTCAATTACATGGATCAAATTCTATATTGATGAAAGTCAACGGGATGAGTGATCCATGTCAGAACATTCTAATGAAACTAATATTTCCGGTTTTCGGCCGGATCTTTTTGCACAGGAAGCCCGCAAGGCAGCCGGAGGGAAAGGGCTGCCTCCGGTCCATAAATGGAATCCCGAATTTTGCGGTGACATCGATATGGAAATTCGCCGCGACGGCAGCTGGTATTATATGGGCACGCCTATTGCCCGTCCGGCCATGGTCAAGCTCTTCTCTACCATTTTACGTCATGATGAGGACGGTAAATATTATTTAGTGACTCCGGTCGAGAAAGTCGGCATCCGGGTTGAAGATCGTCCTTTTGTTGCTGTGGAGCTTCAGAAGGAAGGTGAGGGGGAAGAGCAGATTCTGCATTTCCGAACCAATCTTGATGACTATGTTACCGCCGATGCCGATCATCCCCTCCGGGTAGAGACGGATCCTGAAACGGGAGAACCTTCTCCCTATCTTCTGGTGCGGGACCGGCTGGAAGCCCTGATCAGCAGACCGGTATATTACGAACTGGCGGATATGGCGCTGGAGCGTGACGGCGCCTTCGGGGTCTGGAGCGCAGGTCAGTTCTTTATTCTCGGAGCCGGTGAATGAAAGACAAGATACGCACCATTGTCGAATTGCATGATCCCGGTTGCTGGCGCGCCATGAGGCCGGCGGACAAGAGGGCCTGGAGCCGGCCGCCCGGGGCAGATCAGGATAATTACCGACCCGACAACTTCATGCCGCGTAGCGACCTTCCCTTGAAGCCTGCGGCGGTGCTTGTGCCTTTGGTGGATCGGCCCCAGGGCCTGACGGTCCTGCTGACCAAACGATCCGCGGAGCTTAAAACACATTCCGGCCAGGTTGCATTTCCCGGCGGCAAATGTGACGAGGGTGATGAAAACGCCATTGCCACGGCGCTCAGGGAAGCACGAGAGGAAATTGGCCTTCCGATAGACAAGGTCGATGTTGTCGGCGCACTGGAGGATTACGAGACAGTGACCGGTTTTACAGTTTCCCCGGTGGTTGGTTTTGTGAAGCCGGATTTTGAACTTGTGATTGATCCGTCGGAAGTGGAAGAGGCCTTCGAGGTGTCGCTTGATTTCATTCTGGATGAGACCAACCATCAGCTTGAGAGCCGCTTATGGAAAGGCCAGACCCGGCACTTTTATGTCTTTCCCCATCCCGATCACTATATCTGGGGGGCGACGGCAGCCATGCTGGTACGTTTCAGCCGCCTGATCCGGGAGATGTCCTGATGCAGCCGCTGAAAAAACTGGAGCGGGCGAAGGTGGCCTGGCTTGACCGGCCTGGCCTGAAGAAGTTACTCGAGGTGCTTAATGCGGGCGACGGCGCGGCGCGGCTGGTAGGGGGCTGTGTGCGTGACAGCCTGATGGACCGTCCCATTGGCGATATTGATGTCGCCTGTTCCCTGCACCCGGAAGAAACCATGAAGAGGCTGGAGGCGGCCGGGATCAAGGTGATCCCCACCGGTCTGAAGCATGGTACCGTGACGGCGGTCTCAAAGGGAGAAGTGATCGAGGTGACGGCTCTTCGCCGTGATGTGGAAACCTACGGTCGCCATGCGGATGTGGCCTTTACCGACGACTGGCTGGAGGATGCAAAAAGGCGGGACCTGACGGTGAATGCCTTTTATCTTGATGGAGATGGCACACTTTATGACCCCTGCAATGGCTGGCCGGATATCGAGGCCCGTCATGTGCGTTTCATCGGCGATGCGGTGCAACGCATTCGGGAGGATGCGCTCCGGATTTTGCGCTTTTTCCGTTTTGCCGCGCAATTTGACGAGGCGACCCTGGACGAAGAGGGCCTTACGGCCTGTATTGCCGAAAAAGACCTGATCTCCGGTCTTTCCGGTGAACGGCTCGCTCAGGAAATGCGCAAGTTACTATCGTATCCCGCTGCCGAACGCATTGTGCCGGTCATGTCTGACTGCCGCATTCTCGACATGGTGCTGCCTGACAATGCAGGAATTGATACGTTCCTTGACTATATTCGGCGGGAAAAGCAGCTTGGCCTCTGCTCGGTGACGGCGCGGCTTGCCACGCTATTGCCGCGGGACGAGGAACGAAGCCGGAAGATGGCCCGCCATCTGCGCCTTTCCGGCAAGGAGACCGCAGAACTGGCCTGTCTGGCCCGGGAGTATCCGGAACTGGAAGGGGAACTGACTGAAAGGGACCTGCGCAGGCTTGTGTATCACCTTGGACGGGCCGTTGTTCAGTTTCATCTGGTTGGCCATGGTACGGTGGAGCAGGTTGCATATGTGAGGCATTATTCAATCCCGGTATTTCCCCTGCAGGGCAGGGATCTTCTCAAAAACGGGGAGGAGCCGGGACCGGAGCTCGGGCAAAGATTAAAAAAACTGGAACAGTTTTGGGAAGAAAGTGATTATACTATGGGCAGGGAAGAACTTCTCAAAATAGAGTAACAGGCCAATTTGGAATAAAGGAGTAGGCCAATGGAGATTAACGTTCTTAGGGGAGATATCACCACACTGGAGATGGACGCTATTGTCAATGCCGCCAATAACCGGCTGACACCGGGTGGTGGTGTTTGCGGGGCCATTTTTCAGGCGGCCGGGCCGGAACTGGTGGATGCCTGTCAGGCTATAGGTCACTGTAATACCGGTGAGGCTGTGATAACGAAAGGCTTCAAACTGCCTGCGAAACATATTGTCCATACTGTGGGGCCGGTCTGGTGCGGCGGTGGGGAAGACGAAGAGGAGAAGCTCGCCTCCTGCTACCGAAGCTGTCTTGAACTGGCGACAAAAAAGAAACTTTCCCGCCTTGCCTTTCCGGCAATATCAACCGGCATTTACGGTTTTCCTGCCGAGCGGGCGGTAAAGATTGCAATAGAAACAGTGAAAACATGGGCCGAGGAAAATTCCAGCAGCCTGAAGCAGGTCATATTCTGTTGCTTTGACGGGGATACGGAACGGTTCTACAGGGCAAACCTGCAGCTCTAGGCTCCCGGAAGGCAAGGGTGCGCAAGGGGATGCCGGAAGTTATAGATAAAAAAATCCGGCTAACTGTTTATTTTATAATATTTAATTCGATTATCGGGATGTTTCACGAGCCGCCGTCGGGGGCCTGCAGGAACTCGTCGATGGCCTTCAGGGTATCCGGGTGATCCATGATCACCGTGTGAATGCTGGGGACCAGCAGGAATCTGGTCATGCCTTCCACCTTGGTTTCCTCCACGGTGACGACGCCGTCATTATCTTCCTGCAGGAAGGGGTTGAAACCGCTTTTGCGGGCCCGGCCGCCGGCAATCACCAGAGTAGGGGCCGAGGGCAGGGCAAAGCGGGCGACTTTCCCAGGTTGCACGTCCTGGCCGGACGGTCCGCTGATCGTCCGGAACAGCCACAGGGGATCCAGATAACGGGCGATCCTGGCGCCCTGGTTCGGGGTGCCGATCATGACAAGCTTGCCGATTTTAATTCTCTGCTGCCAGTCGGCGTCCCGGGAAAGCAGTTCGCGGCAGACCAGTCCCCCCAGACTATGTGCAACGAAGGACACAGTTTCGATATCCTCGAGCAGGTTCAGGGTCTGCTCCAACTGATCCGCATGATCTTCCACCGACTGGAAGGTGCTGGGATAATTGACCAGATAACAGTCAAGTCCCTTTTCGGTCAGGAAACGGGCCGGCTTTTTCATGGTATTCTTGTGCCGGGCCAGACCGTGCAAAAGCACTACCAGATGTTTTGAGCGGAATTTCAGGTCATGTTTCACGCGAAAATGCCGGAACTGGCTCAGGCAGTGTTCATAGCTTCCCCAGGCCCTGCGGGCGTCCCGTTCGTCCAGAAGTCGGCAATGACCGGTCCAGATCTGCTGCTGAATGCGCCAGCCTGCATAGAAATACAGGTCTTTCCAGAAGTATTTCCCCCCCGAAGTGGGAAGTCGCAGGTTGGCAGGTTTTTCCGGAATCTGGAATCGCATGGACGGTTATCCCTGTCTCAGGGCCATTTGGCTTCCGGGGGCAGGGACATGAGGATGGCGTCCACATTGCCGCCGGTCTTAAGCCCGAAGGTGGTGCCCCTGTCGTAAACCAGGTTAAATTCCGCATAGTGACCACGATAGACCAGAAGCTTTTCACGCTGTTCTTCGGTCCAGCTTTCATTCATGTGCCGGGCCACAAGCTTCGGATAGATGTCCAGGAACGCGAGCCCTACATCCTGTGTGAAGGCAAAATCATTGACCCAGTCACCGCTGTTAAGCTGGTCATAGAAGATACCGCCTTCACCCCGGGCCCGGTTGCGGTGTTTGATGAAGAAATATTCGTCGCACCATTTCTTGTATTTTTCATAATAGTCCGGACCGTGTTGGTCGCAGGCTTCCTTGAAAGCTGCATGGAAGTCTGCTGTGTCCGTCGGGTCGGGATGGGCGGCATTGAGGTCCGCGCCGCCACCGAACCAGCTTCTTGTGGTAACAATATGCCGGGTGTTCATATGCACCGCCGGCACCAGCGGATTCCGCATATGAGCGACCAGGGAAATACCGCTGGCCCAGAAGCGGGGGTCTTCCTCGGCGCCGGGCATGGATTTTGCAAATTCCGGCGCAAATTCTCCATGCACCGTTGACACATTGACACCCACTTTTTCAAAAACGCGGCCTTTCATCACTGACATGACGCCTGTGCCTTTTTCCGGATCGTCCTCCCGATGCCAGGTGGTGCGCTCGAAACGTCCGGGTTCCCGGTCTGAAAAGGTGCCTGTCAGGTCGTCTTCCAGCTTTTCGAAAGCGGCACAGATGCGATCACGCAGGCCTTCAAACCAGTTTCTTGCTGTTTGTTGTCGTTCATGGGTCAGGGCTTCATCAAGAAGGGCCATTCTTATTCTATCCTGTAGGAAAATTGTTTGTTTGCCGAAGGGCTTCACCCAGCACCATAGCGGCAGAGACCGCCACATTCAACGATCTTGTCTTCGGTGTCATGGGTATGATCAGCCGGTCGTCGGCCAGGTCATGAACCTCGTCCGGCACCCCGGCACTTTCCCGCCCCAGAAGAAGAATGTCATCCGGTTTAAAGGCGCAGTCCGTATAGGGCCTTGCCGCTTTCGTAGAGAGCAGGAGAATTCGACTGGCCTCCGGCTTTGCGGATATGAAGTCGTCCCAGCTTCTATGCCGGATCACAAGACTCTGGTCCAGATAGTCCATGCCTGCCCGCCGGAAGGACTTTTCCCCGAAGGGAAAACCGCAGGGTTCAATAATATGGACGGTGACGCCAAGGCAGGCAGCCATACGGATTATAGTACCAGTATTGGGCGGAATATCCGGCTGATATAGGGCGATTTGTACCATGGTTTCCAAATAGTTTGCTGTTTTCCGCCCAGATATATTCTATCGGGCGGCAGGCTGCAAGCGCCGGGAAGTCTTTGGAAAAACCCCGGGGGCGGTGATATTATTGTAGTAAATAAATTTTTAACACAAAATATCTTGTCTCAAACTTGTGAAAAGTCGTTGCATCTTGTACCTATTCTGAGTAAACCTGTGCTCGCAGAGTTTATTTTGGATGGGTTAGGGTTCGATCGTTTGCAGGGTGGATTGGTTTTCCATTTCCCGTCTATGAAACATTGATTTTATTGAGTTTTAACCTGCGTATACGCATTCGAGGGGTTTTTTAATGGCCACTATAGACCACAATGAGCATGAAGGCGGAGTTACCCGGCGTAACTTCCTCTATGTAGCAAGTGGTGCGGTCAGTGCGACAGGAGCTGCCTTGGCAGCCTGGCCACTGATTGACCAGATGAATCCGGCAGCCGACGTGCTGGCCCTTGCTTCCACAGAAGTTGACCTGTCCGCAATTCCCGAAGGACAGACCATGAAAGTTCTCTGGCGCGGTAAACCGGTCTTTATCCGGCATCGTACCGCTGACGAGATTGCCGAGGCGCGCGCCGATGACAATGCCGATCTGCGCGATCCCGAGACCGATGAGGCCCGGGTCCAGAAGGCGGAATGGCTGATCATGGTTGGTGTTTGTACCCACCTCGGCTGTGTGCCGCTGGATCAGGCCGGTGAATTCGATGGCTGGTTCTGCCCTTGTCACGGCTCTCACTATGACATTTCCGGTCGTATCCGCAAGGGGCCTGCGCCTCTGAACCTGCCGGTCCCGGAATATGTTTTCCTCAACGATACAACCGTGAAAATCGGCTAGGGAGGGGTAAATGGCCTATAAAGAAGATTATAACCCCACAAATCCCGGGGTAAAGTGGTTCAACGATCGGCTCCCGATCCTGAACACTGTTTATCGCTATGTTGGTGGCGGCTGTTATGAGCCGCGCAACCTGAACTACTGGTGGAACTTCGGTTCCCTGGCCGGCTTCATGCTGGTGGTGCAGATCATTACAGGTATCGTTCTGGTGATGCACTATACACCGCATGTGGATCTGGCATTCCGCAGCGTCGAACATATCATGCGTGATGTGAATTATGGCTGGCTGATCCGCTATATTCACGCCAACGGCGCCTCCATGTTCTTCATTGTGGTCTACATCCACATCCTGAGAGGGATGTATTACGGGTCCTACAAGTCACCACGCGAAGTGTTGTGGTTCCTCGGCATCATCATTTACCTGCTGATGATGGCTACCGGTTTTATGGGCTATGTGCTGCCCTGGGGTCAGATGAGCTTCTGGGGGGCAACGGTTATTACCAACCTGTTCAGCGCCTTTGATTTCATCCCCGTGATCGGTGATGACATTGTAAACTTCCTCTGGGGTGGTTTCTCTGTTGACCAGCCGACGCTCAACCGCTTCTTCAGCTTGCACTATCTGCTGCCGTTTGTGATTGCCGGTGTTGTAATCCTGCATATCTGGGCGCTGCATATTCCGGGTTCCAACAACCCGCTGGGTATTGAAGTTCAGGGTCCCCAGGACCGTATTCCCTTCTATCCCTATTATGTGGTGAAAGACGGCGTCGGAATGGGCCTGTTCATCATCTTCTTTGCTGCCTTTGTCTTCTATATGCCGAATATCCTCGGCCATCCGGACAACTACATCAAGGCGGACCCGATGGTGACACCTGCTCATATCGTGCCCGAATGGTATTACCTGCCGTTCTATGCGATCCTGCGCGCCATTCCGGACAAGCTTCTGGGTGTTGTGGCCATGTTTGCCTCCATCCTGATCCTGTTTGCCCTGCCGTGGCTTGACGGGTCAAAGGTTCGGTCCGCGACATTCCGTCCGGTAACGAAGTTCCTGTTCTGGCTCTTTGTGGTAAACGGTCTGTTCCTGGGTTATCTGGGCGCCAAGAACCCCGACGACGTGCTGCTGCACGTAGGGGACAGTGGTGTTACCGCCCTGATCTTCGCACAGGTTTCAACGGCCTATTACTTCGCTTATTTCCTGGTGCTGATCCCGTTTGTCAGCCGTACGGAAACAACCAAGCCCCTGCCGACAAGCATTGCGCAGGCTGTACTCGACAAAAAGAAAGGCTAAGGGATATGTTGAAGTCTATTAAAACTATCAGCCTTGCTGTTGTTGCGGTCTCTGCCATGACGCTTGGCGCGGGTGTTGCCAATGCCGCCGGTGGTGGTGAAGTTCATATCGAAAAGCACGAATGGCCCCATGCCGGTCCGTTCGGCAAATATGACAAGGCAGCCCTGCAGCGCGGCTTCCAGGTCTACCGGGAAGTTTGTTCTGCCTGCCATTCCCTGGAAATGGTGGCTTTCCGCGAACTGGATGCTCTTGGGTATAACGAAGACGAGATCAAGGCCTTTGCCAAGGAATATGATGTCGTTGACGGTCCAAACGATGACGGTGAGATGTTCACTCGTCCGGGGCGTCCTTCCGATTATTTCCCGTCTCCGTTCGCCAATGACAAGGAAGCCCGTGCGGCAAATGGCGGCGCTTATCCGCCGGACTTTTCCGTACTGGCCAAAAGCCGTGAGCATCTGTCCCTGTTTACGCCCTGGAACAGCATCTATGGCGAGGATTATATCGTCGCTCTGCTTATGGGGTATAAAGAGGCGCCGGAAGGCTTCACAGTCATGGACGGCCTGAACTATAACACCGTATTTGACGGCAACCAGATTGCCATGGCGCCGCCGCTGTCTGACGAGCAGGTGGAATATGCCGACGGCACTCCGGCGACGGTAGAACAGATGTCCATGGATGTGGCGACTTTCATGTACTGGGCGTCCGAGCCCAAAATGGAAGAGCGCAAGTCTCTCGGCTTGAGGGTGATGGGCTTCATGATTGTGCTGACCATCCTGCTTTATTTCGCCAACAAGTCTGTCTGGGCCAAACTGGACGATGAAGACGGCCGGAGCTAACGCTTCCGCATAGATATTTGCAAGAAAAGGGCTGCCCTCGGGCGGCCCTTTTTGTATGCTGTCGAAAGAAACTATCCTGAGGACACAAGAATGAAAAAAACAAGGCTCGGTATTATTGGCGGCAGCGGTCTTTATGATCTGGAAGGACTTGAGGATATGCGCTGGATCAGGGTGGAAAGCCCCTTCGGCGAGGCATCGGACGAACTGCTGTTCGGGACCCTGGAAGGCCAGGAGCTGGTCTTTCTGCCCCGGCACGGGCGCGGACATAAATATAGTCCGACAGACATCAATTACCGGGCCAATATAGACGTCCTCAAAAGGGCAGGGGTGACGGACATCCTGTCTATCAGCGCCGTGGGCTCCTTCCGGGAGGATCTGAAACCCGGTGACCTGGTAATTGTCGACCAATATATCGACCGTACCTTTGCCCGACAAAAGAGCTTCTTCGGTGAGGGATTTGTCGCCCATGTTTCGCTGGCCCATCCCACCTGCGAGACCCTGTCCGATATCGTAGAGCAGGCCCTGAAAAATGCAGGGGTGGATTATCACCGGTGCGGCACCTATCTGGCCATGGAAGGACCGCAGTTTTCCACCATTGCCGAATCTCATATGTATCGTGCCTGGGGCTGTGATGTGATCGGCATGAGCAACATGCCGGAGGCCAAACTGGCCCGGGAGGCGGAGATGTGTTACTGCCCGGTGGTCATGGTCACCGATTATGACAGCTGGCATCCGGCCCACGGCACAGTGGATATCAAGGAAATCCTCTCGGTCCTCAGGGCCAATGTGGACAAAGGCAAGCAGCTGGTGAAGGCGGTGGCGCCGCTTTTGGCGGGCATGGCCGATCGACATCCCTGTGCCAGGGGCTGTGACCATGCCCTGGACATGGCGGTGATGACGTCGCCTGAACAGCGTGATCCGATGCTTCTGGCGAAACTGTCGGCCGTTACGGCCCGGCTGTTTCAGGAGGAGGCGAAATGAGCTGGATCAGGGACCATATCCGCACCATCCCCGACCACCCCATTCCCGGCATTCAGTTCCGGGATGTCACGACCCTGTTTCAGAACGGAGAAGCCCTGCAGCGGGTGATCCATGAAATGGCAGACCATTGCCGGGACAAGGGAATTACCCGTATCGCCGGTATCGAGGCGAGGGGCTTTATTCTCGGCGGGGCCCTGGCTCATCAACTGGGGGTGGGCTTTGTGCCGGTACGCAAGGCCGGAAAACTGCCCTGGAAGACCATTAGCCGGGATTATAACCTGGAATATGGCACCGACACCCTTGAGGTCCATATAGACGCTGTGGAAGCCGGGGACCGGGTAATGATTGTGGATGATCTGATTGCCACGGGCGGTACGGCTGTGGCGGCACTGGAACTGCTACGGGATGTGAAAGCCGAAGTTGTCGGCAGTCTGTTTGTTATTGATCTTCCCGGTCTTGGCGGTGCGGACAGGTTGCGGGCGGAGGGCTGCCCCGCACATTGCCTTGTATCATATGAAGGAGAGTGATGAATGTCAGGCCAGTTCAAAGATCATTTTTCCACCCAGTCCGGCAGCTATGGAAAATACCGTCCGGAATATCCTGAGGAGCTTTTTAAATGGCTGTCTTCTCTTGGTCCCGCACATGACCTTGCCTGGGACTGTGCTTGCGGAACCGGACAGGCGAGCCGGGGACTAGCGCGTTATTTTGACCGGGTGATGGCCACTGACGGCAGTGCGCAACAGATCGCCAATGCCGAAGGGCCGGGTAATGTAACCTTTAAAGCATCCCTTGCGGATCAATGTCCACTTGAGGATCATAGTGCCGATCTGGTGACGGTTGCCCAAGCCTTGCACTGGTTTGATCTGGAGGCCTTTTACCGGGAGGTCCGGCGGGTGGTGAAACCCGGCGGGCATATTGTGGTCTGGAGTTATGCCGTGACTTCAGTTGCGCCGGAAATCGATGAGGCGATCGAAGAATTATACAATGGCATTATCGGTCCTTACTGGCCAACTGAACGGGCTCATGTGGAGCAGGGCTACAGCGGGCTTGGTTTTCCTTTCGAGCCGGTGGAGGTGCCGCCACTCGCCATGTCGGTGAACTGGACCTTTAACCAGCTTATGGGCTATTTCAGTTCCTGGTCGGCAGTGGCCAGATACAAGGATGCCAGGGGTCATGATCCACTGCCACTGGTCAGGGATCGTCTGTTGTCAGCATGGGGAAACCCGGAGCAGGGCCGCAAGGTTTCCTGGCCATTGAAAATCAGGGGAGGGCGGGTCGGTGAGGCTTAATTCAGGCCTTCCTTCTGCATTTTTTCAGCGGCTTCCCGGTTCAAAAACATAGCTATGGTGATCAGGCTTAGAACCACTTCATCCTTTTGGTTCATTACTTCGACCCGGGTTCTGACAGTGCCCAGATAGGGGCGGCTTTTCGACGGAATGACCTCCAGGACTTCGGTCTTGCAGCGAAGCCTGTCGCCGGCAAACACCGGTTTTTTCCAGCGCAATTCGTCAACGCCGGGGGCGCCTGCACCGGCGGAATTATTGAGAAAATGGTCGCAGAACATGCGCATCATGACCGAACAGGTCATCCAGCCGCTGGCGATGAGGGCCCCGAAGTGCATCTTCTTCGCATATTCCTCATCTGTGTGGAAAAGCTGCGGGTCGTATTTGGTGGCGAAATCAATGATCTCTTCTTTTGTAATCAGATAATCACCGAATTCGTCAGTCTGGCCGACTTTGAAATCCTCTAGTGTGAACAGGCTCATAACTGTCAATCCTTCCCTCGGGCTGTGGCTCCGGGAAACTAGCAGGTGTTTATAAAGGAATCAATATTGGCAGGTTACATAATTGACTTGTAAATTGTCAGTAACACAAACTAGTATGTGAAAACAATTAACTTGTATATTGTTCTTATAATAATAAAGTGACCGCAGAATAAACTCAGGGGCAGGACTTCAGATGACAAATACCAGGGATGCTCGAAAATTGTCGCTTTTGCTGGCAGTTCTGGTGGCGCTTTCACCGATGGCCACGGACGCCTACCTTCCGGCTATTCCCACAATGGCAGAATTTTTCGGCGTGAAGGTCAGCTACATGGAGACCTCAATCAGTATATATATACTGGGGCTGGGTGTTGGCCTGCTGCTTGGCGGTCCGCTTTCCGACCATTTCGGGCGCCGCCGCCTGAGCCGGATTGGTATTTTTGTCTTTCTTATCTGCTGCATCGGCATCATTTTTGCGCCTTCCGTTCCGGCCATTCTGGGACTGAGGTTCTTCCAGGCGATTGGCGGCGGTTTTGTCACGGTTATCGGCCCCGCCATTGTCAGGGACCGTTTCGATGGCAAGGAGGCGGCCAGGGTTTTTGCACTTGTAGGGCTGATCATGGGGATCGCGCCGCTGGTGGCGCCGTCTCTCGGTTCCGTCATCCTTGCTTTTCTGGGCTGGCAATGGATTTTCGTTTTTATTGCCGTTTACGCCTTGATGTTGCTGCTGGTGATCATGCCCAGGCTTCCGGAACGCCGGCATAAACCGGAAGAGAAACTGACTGTTGGCGGCGTAATCAGGGATTATATCCATATTTTCCGTCACCGCCGGGCGCTGGGCTATATTCTGGCCCAGGCTTTCTGTGTGGCGGTCATGTTCACATTCCTGACCGGCTCCTCTTTCATGTATATCACCTATTTTGAGGTGTCCGAGTCCATGTTCCCTGTATACTTCGGGGCCAACATGGTCATGGCAATGGTGTTCAACCGGCTCAATCCGCTTCTTCTCAATTTCCTGACGCCACACCAGATCATGGGCATCGGGCTCGGCATTGCCAGCACCATGATGGTCCTGTTCGTGATTTTCAACCTAACCGGCAATGCGCGCCTTGAACTTGTGTTTCCGCTGATGATAGTCGGAATCGGGACGATGGGACTGGTCGGCCCCAACGGGATGAGCTGTTTCATGGCCTTTTTCCCGGAAAAAAGTGGCACCGCCAGCGGTGTACTTGGCACCATGCAGTATTTTGTTGGCGGCGCCCTCGGGTCTCTGGGAGGCCTGGTCAATGACGGCACACTTCTGCCCATGTCCCTGGTCATGGCCACGGGGGCAGTGGTTTCCGTTGTTTCCTATCTGGTTTTGGCCGGGGGACCGTTCCATGAACCGCCGGTCATTCGCCGTAGCGGGGAGCAAGGATAACAGGCTGGAGACAGTTCCGGTTCAGGTGTTGAACCGGAAATGCATCACATCGCCGTCCTGAACAATATATTCCTTGCCCTCCAGACGCATTTTACCGGCTTCCTTGGCGCCGTTTTCACCATTGCAGGCGATATAGTCGTCATAGGCTATGGTTTCCGCCCGGATGAAGCCATGTTCAAAATCCGTATGAATAACCCCGGCGGCTTGCGGCGCTTTTGTATTCCGGGTGACGGTCCAGGCCCGGGCCTCTTTTGGTCCGACGGTAAAATAAGTGATGAGCTTTAGAAGATCATAGCCGGCGCGGATCACCCGGCCAAGACCGGTCTCGCCGAGGCCGAGTTCTTCAAGGAAGGCTTTCTGTTCTTCCTGATCTTCCAGCTGTGCGATTTCTTCCTCGATGGCGGCGCAGATATTCACTGTTCCAGCGCCTTCAGCGGCGGCCATTTCTTCCACCTGACGGGTCAGCTCATTGCCATCGGCCGCATCTTCTTCGTTGACATTACAGACATAAAGGACAGGCTTCGTTGTCAATAACTGAAGTTCGGTGAGAATTTTTTCCTCGTCTTCGTCTTTTACTTCAGTTTTGCGGGCCGGCAGGCCTTCCTGAAGAACGGCGAGGGCGCGTTCCAGTATAACCATGATCGCTTTGGCTTCTTTATCCTGTCCGCGAAGCCGTCGTACAAGGCCATCTTTCCGTTTCTCGAGGCTTTCCATGTCGGCCAGCATCAGTTCGGTCTCGATGGTTTCCTTGTCGGCGATGGGGTCAACCTTGCCGTCCACATGGGTAATGTCGTCATCTTCAAAACAACGCAGCACATGGATGATGGCGTCGACTTCGCGAATATTGGCCAGGAACTGGTTGCCCAGGCCTTCTCCCTTTGAGGCGCCGCGCACCAGCCCGGCGATATCCACAAAGCTGAGCTGGGTGGGGATGATTTCCTTTGATCCGGCGATTTCGGCCAGTTTGGCAAGCCGCGGGTCGGGGACCGGAACCTGGCCCACATTGGGTTCGATGGTGCAGAAGGGATAGTTGGCTGCCGCAGCGGCCGCCGTATTGGTCAGCGCATTGAACAATGTTGACTTGCCCACATTGGGAAGACCCACAATACCGCATTTAAAACCCATGTTCGTATCCTGTTACTGGTTTGTTGTTTGATCGTCTGGTGTATCTTTTTTCGGCGCTTTTTTCGGGGCAGGGGGCTTGAGGATCAGCCCGACGGCATTCAGAAATGCCGCTCCGCCCTCGGCCAGTTTAGGGGCGGCGTCCGCCACCGCATCGAGAAGCGGTTCCAGCCAGTCCCTGTCCTTTTTTGAAAAATCGCCAAGCACATGCCCGGTGACCTGGTCCTTGTCGCCGGGATGACCAATACCCATGCGGATCCGGTGGTAATCCTTGCCGATATGCTGATCGATACTTCTCAGGCCGTTATGGCCGGCATGACCGCCGCCGGTCTTGAACTTGATCTTTCCTGCCGGAATATCCAGTTCGTCATGAAAAACGATGACATCCTCAGGCGACAGCTTGAAATAGCGCATGGCTTCGCCGACGGCCTGTCCGGAAAGATTCATAAATGTCAGGGGTTTCAGAATCAGACATTTTTCTGTGCCCAGGCGTCCTTCGCAGATTTCGGACTGGAAGCGTTCCCGGGGGATGGAAAAATTTTGGCGGCGGGCAATACTGTCCGCCGCCATGAACCCGATGTTATGCCGGTTGTTGTCGTATTTGTCGCCCGGATTGCCGAGCCCGACCAGTAACAACATGGCAGGATCCTGTCTGAAATGAGAGGATTAATCCTCGCTTTCGCCTTCTTCTGCGGCTGCTGCGGCCTCTTCGCCTTCTTCAGCGGCTGCGGCTTCTGCTTCCTCTTCTTCGGCGCTTTTCAGTGCGCTCGGAGCAGCGATCGTGGCGATGGTAAAGTCGCGGTCTTCAATGACCGGCACCACGCCCTTGGGAAGTTTCACGGCGCTGATGTGAACGCTTTCACCCAATTCAAGCTCGGAGATATCGATCTCGATAGCTTCGGGGATGGCATTCGCAGGGCAGCTGAATTCGATCTCGTGACGCACCACGTTCAGAACGCCACCGGCTTTCAGGCCCGGGCACTCTTCTTCATTGAGGAAGTGAACCGGAATATTGATGTTGATGGAAGAGCCCTGTGCCAGACGCAGAAAATCCACATGCATCGGCCAGTCAGTTACCGGGTGGAACTGCACGTCACGGGGCAGAACCATTTCTTTTTTTCCACCTACTTCAATATCGTAACTGGTGTTCAGGAAGCCGCCTGTGTTCAGCTGCTTTACAAGTTCAATGCGGTTGACGGTAACTGTCACCGGATCTTTTTTGTTGCCGTAAATAACGGCGGGAATTTTGTCTTCTCTCCGCAGAGCGCGAGAGGACCCCTTACCCGCTTTTTCGCGCAACTCAGCTTTAATAACTGGGTTTGCCATATTGAATTCTCCTTAAAAATAAAACGCGGCCGGTGGCCTCCAGGGGTGCCACGGTCCGTAAGTCGCCGCTTTTACCCCGTAAAAGGTCAAAAGACAATCACTAATTGGCACTAATTGGGACAAAATGTCATTATTTGACCGGTTCAGCGGCAGTCGGCGGGCCGGACTATATCGGCCCGGATAACATTTCTGCTTGTTAGTTGAACAGAACCGAGACGGAAAGCTCTTCGTGAATGCGCTTGATGGCTTCGGCAAACAGCGGTGCAATGGTGATCTGGCGGATGTTATGGGCATTGCGGACGCTTTCAGTCGCCATAATGCTGTCAGTAGTGACCAGACTGTCCATATCACTGTTGGTCACGCGCTCCACAGCCTTGCCGGAAAGTACGCCATGCGCCACATAGGCGCTGACTGCGGTAGCGCCGTGCGCTTTCAGGGCACCGGCGGCATTGCACAGGGTGCCGGCGGAATCCACAATATCGTCAACCAGAATGCAGTTATAGCCTTCCACATCGCCGATTACGTTCATCACTTCGGAAACTCCGGCCCGTTCCCGCCGTTTGTCGATGATGGCCAGCGGGGCATCCAGGCGATTGGCATAGGCCCGGGCACGAACCACGCCGCCCACGTCCGGGGAGACAATCATCAGTTTTTCAGTATCATATTTTTCCTTGATGTCCTGGATCAGGACGGGAGAGGCAAACAGGTTGTCCGTGGGAATGTCAAAAAAGCCCTGGATCTGCCCGGCATGCAGGTCCATGGTCAGGACCCGGTCGGCACCTGCTGTGGTAATCAGGTTTGCCACCAGCTTGGCGGAGATTGGCGTACGCGGCCCCGGTTTGCGATCCTGGCGGGCATAACCGAAATAAGGGACCACCGCGGTGATGCGCCGTGCAGAAGCCCGGCGCAGGGCATCGATACAGATCAGGAGCTCCATCAGGTTATCGTTGGCCGGGAAATTTGTCGGCTGGATCAGGAATACATCCTCACCCCTCACATTTTCCTGTATTTCGACCCAGATTTCCTCATCGGAAAATCTTTTGATATCCGCCTTTACAAGTTCCATATCAAGACAGGCGGCAATGGCTTCGGAAAGCTGGAGGTTACTGTTTCCTGACAAGAGCTTCATTTTTTGAAATACCTCATTCTGGAATATGACGCGTGACACTGTTTGCCGGTGAATCCCTTATAGCGGCAGTTTGCCGAAAAAGCGACTCCGGTGTTGAAAACGGGCGGACGCTATCAGGGTGTAACCCGGCTGTAAAGGAGAGATATATTTTTTGTGTATTCCCGGCTCTGCGGAGGTCTCTCACGTAAAAGTGAAAAAAATCGGAAAAAGCCCAGTCCCTCGATCTGGCGCTATTTATGGTAAATAAAGTGTTAATTATCAGCGACATAGAAGGGAGTTTTGAATGTACAGGATCATGTGCCGAGAATTTCGCCAATTTCTCACAGTTATTTGAGTGTCGCTGGCCAGCTGTTTCGGCAACCCTTTAAGGGGTGGGAGAATAACATTCTTCTGCTCGTATTGTTTTTGTTTCTTTGTAATGCAATGGAGGATTTGGCAATGACTTTGTACAGGAATAAACTGATCGGAATGATGATGGCTGCAGGGCTACTGGCTTGGGCGTCCCCGGCCAGTGCCACGAAGGTAAATCTCGAGATCACAAATTTATCTCAATCCGACGGGCTCTATTTTACGCCGGTCTGGGTCGGCTTTCATGACGGAAATTTCGATCTGTTTAATAGCGGGGAAACAGCGTCGGCCTCACTGGAGGCCCTTGCAGAAGGAGGGGATACTTCGGGGGTAAGCAGCGATTTTGGCGCATCAGCCAATATCGGGGCTGTGGAGACCACCATTACCTCGCCCGGCGGATTTGCCCCACTGCCGGTATTTGACCCCATGGAAACAGTTTCCACCATGTTTGACCTGGATGCGCTGACCAGCGGCTATCTGACGTTTGCCTCCATGATCATACCTTCCAACGATGGTTTCTTTGGCAATATGGACGCCATTTCCCTGTTTGATTCAGAGGGAAACTTTGTCGGTGTCGAACTGACCATCTTTTCGGATATGATCTGGGATGCGGGAACCGAGGTGAATGACGGTCTTGGAGCGCCTTTCTCCGTGCTTGGTGGCGTTTCAACTGATGAGGGTGGTACCATTCAGCTACATAGCGGTCTGGCCACCCTGGCGGGAACCGAAACGGCAGCCGGAACCATACTTGGCGATTATGTGGGTGATTTCAGCGAGAGGTTCGCCGTCGCAAGAATTACCATATCCCAGGTGCCTGAACCTGCCATGTTGTCCCTGATGGGACTTGGTGTGGCAGGCCTTCTGGGCCTGTCCCGCAGAAGGCGCCAGCTGGCTTGAGATGTCAACTGGCCGGAAAACGGAGTTGCAGAGAGGGGCGGCCGGAAACGGCCGCCCTTTTTCAGCTCAGCATGATCATCGAAATCTGACGGCCGTAGTCGGTCTCTTTCCTGTGCGTGCTGCGCCGGTAGCTGAAGAACTTGTCTTCTTCGGCATAGGTGTCATGGTCCAGGCTGTCGACTTTTCCGATGCCGGCTTTGACCAGTCGGTCCCGGATGTATCCCTGAAGGTCGAACATGAAATGGCCCTGCTTTTCTGCGGCCGCAAACAAATTGTCATTATCGGGGCTCTGCTCGATAAAACGATCCCGGAATTCCGGGCCTACTTCATAGGTTTTCTGCGTGATGCAGGGGCCGATAGCGGCTGAGATATTGTCTGCTTTCGCACCCTGGAACTCCATTTCCCTGAGTGTGTTTTCCAGTACACCGTTGAAAGCCCCCTGCCAGCCGGCGTGTGCGGCGGCAATTACACCGGCAGACTGGTCGGCCAGCAGCACCGGGGCGCAATCCGCCGTCAGTATGGAAATGGCGACGTTTTTTTGTTTTGTGACAATGGCGTCTGCCTTCTTTTTATTGGGCAGAAGCTCCCAGGGGCGTTCCAGCCGGAGTACCTCCGTGCTGTGGACCTGATAAACTCCGCAGAGGGTGGCGTCTGCCGCACCAATGGCCTCGAGGCAGGCCTGCCGGTTGGCCAGTACATCTTCCTGATAATCCCGGGAACCGATGCCGCAATTCAGGCTCTCGTATATGCCGCTGGAACTACCGCCGTTACGGGTAAAAAAACCATGCCGGATGCCTTTGACATCGTTGAGCAGGGGACTGGTAAGAAATTCAGCACTCATCTTAAAATCCTGTGGGTTGAGGGATGCCGGGATCGATCAGGGCCATTACCTTGAACAGGCTGCCCATTTCTTCCGGGGAAATAAGTCGTTTCAGCGCAGACATGACGTCCGCTTTTTGTTTCTCGTCCGCCTTCAGAAGCAGGGACCGGGCACGTTGTTCTATGCCAACGGCGGTCAGGAAATCGCCCTGGGTGACGGGCCCCAGGACCCGGCTGCCGATGGATTCCGCACATTCCTTGAGCCGCTGGAAATTCACATGGGCCGTCAGGTCGGCATCGCCCGGTTTTTCGAATACATTTACATATTCATGTTTCTCCAGAGCCTGGAATGTATCGCCGGTGCTATGGTGATCGTGGCCATAGTCGATGAACAGGGCGACTCCGCCGTGATCTTTCAGATGTTCTGCAAGGTCCCGAACGATATTTTCCGCCGCGCTGCAGATCTCCGAAATCGCGCCTGGTTCCGCCCTTATCAGCGCATCGGGAACAAGGTCCGGTGTCATGACCGGTTCCGGACTAAGCACAAACCGGAGGTCGGTTCCGGAAGTATCCAGCCCCACCAGCCGTTCGTGCCAGCCTTTGTCCCCTTTTTGAAACTGCCGGATCGGCAGGGCGTCAAAAAATTCATTGGCCACCAGAAAAAGGGGGCCGTCCCGGTCGGTTTCCAGAATTTCGCTGAGACGATCATGCCATAGCGGTTCGGTGAAAGGAGCAAGCTTTTCAGTCTGGACCCCGCGCAGGGTGGGGGAGGTTTCCACAAGATGCACGGTAAGGGCATCCTGAAGGCCGGGAACAATTTTCATGGCCCGCAATATGTCCGCCATCAGTGTACCGCGCCCGGGGCCGAGTTCTGCCAGATGCACCCGGGAGGGTGAACCCATGTTTAGCCAGTTCTGCGCCATCCACAACCCGATCATTTCCCCGAACATCTGGCTGACTTCCGGCGCGGTAATAAAATCTCCGGATGCACCGAAGGGATCCTGTTTCATGTAATAACCATGTTCCGGATTTCCGAGTGCTTCAGCCATGTAAAGCGAAAGCGGAATCGGACCCTGCAGGTCGATCAGTTTGATCAGATGCTGTTTCAGTTCATTCATAATACAGGTCCCTGAACTCTAGGGGATCAGCTTTTTCTTTGGCCGCAATATCAGGTAAAGCCCCACAAGCACCATCGGTATGGACAACAGTTGCCCCATAGTCAGGAAATCAGTGCCCCACAAAAAGTTCAGATGGCTGTCCGGTTGCCTGAAGTTTTCAACGATGGTTCTGCTAGCAGCATACCCGATCAGGAAGGCGCCTGCAATCAGGCCCGGTTTTTGTCGTGCTTTGGTGAAATAATAAAGGAGGGATAAAAGCAGAAACAGGACAACGCCTTCCAGCGCAGCTTCATAGAGCTGGCTCGGGTGGCGGGGCAGGGGGCCACCGTTTGGAAAGACCATGCCGATGGGGGCATCAGTCACCCGGCCGAAAAGTTCCCCGTTGATAAAATTGGCGATCCGGCCCAGAAACAGGCCGATGGGGGCGACACAGGCGACAAGATCTGCAAACCTGAGAAAGGGAACCTTTGACTTGTAACAGAAATACCAGGTGCCCAGCGCCACGCCTATGAACCCCCCGTGAAAGGACATGCCGCCATCCCACAGGGCGAGTATTTTGTCCGGATTGGCCAGGTAATAGTTCAGGTTATAGAACAGGACATAGCCAAGCCGCCCGCCGAGGATGGTGCCGAGCATGGCCCAAAAGGCGAAATCCGCCACATGTTGCCTGTTGCAGGGGGCGCCTTTTACCTTGATCAGCTTCAGCATATAGCCCCATCCCAAAATCCATCCGGCCAGATAGGCGAGGCTGTACCAGCGAATCGTCAGGGGACCGATTTCCAGCAGAACGGGATCAATATCGGGATAGGCAAGCGCGGAAGAAAAGAGAAATTCAATCATAAAAATATGCCGGACATCGCTGTTTTACAGTCATTTGCCAATTATCATGACGCTCTTTGGGGGGAAGTCAAGCAATCCGATCTGGAATCTTCTTGGCAAGACACCGGGGATTGTTCATATTGAAGAGAACGAATTTGAACAGACAGGAAACCGATCCGGTGCAGACTGACAATAAATTTTTTGATGATCTGGCAAGGCTTGGGCAGAGTGCCGCAGGAACCCTGCACGGCATGAAGCAGGAAGTAGAGAATCTGGTCAGGCAGCGGCTTGAAACCGTCCTGATGGATATGGAGCTTGTGACCCGGGAGGAATTTGAAGTGGTCAGGGAGCTTGCTGCGGAGGCCCGCCGCCAGAATGAAGAGCTTGCCGGGAAAGTCGGCGAACTCGAAGCGAAAATCGCCAAGCTTGAGAAAAAGAAATGACGACCCTTGTATTTGACGAGCTCGGGGAGAGCGGTGGAAATCCACTTGATATCCTTGAGATGATCATCAGTCAGAATGAATGGCCCTACGAGCGTGCCGGTGACGAGGAAATCACCGTGGCCGTGACCGGGGAATGGTGTGATTTTCATATCCGCTTTTTCTGGCTGAAAGAGGAAAATATGCTGCAGTCTGCCGGCATGCTGGACATGCGTGTGCCGGACGGTAAACGCGCTGCCATGCTTGAGGTGATGAACCTGGTCAATGAGCGGCTGGTGCTTGGTCATTTCAGCATCTGGACCGAAGACAACACGGTGATGTTCCGCACCACGCAAATGCTGTCCGACAGCCTGCAGGATACAGTCCATATTTGCGAGCAGATCACCCAGGTGATCCTCGGAGAATGCAACCGATATTATCCGGTATTCCAGTTTGTACTCTGGGCGGGCAAAACGCCAAAAGAAGCGCTGGAAGCCGCCCTGCTTGATACCGTTGGCCAGGCCTGACCCGCGACGGAGTTTCCAATGACCGGTTTATCTCAAATTTCTTCTGACCAACCTCTTGTGCTTGTGGGGTGCGGTAAAATGGGCGGTGCCATGTTGCAGGGCTGGCTTGGGCAAGGGCTTGCCGGAGACGCCGTCTGGGTCATTGATCCCCATATCGAACCCGCCCGGAACATGGTGCCGGAGCTTGATTCCTGCGCATTTCTTGAAACTGTGGCAGACCTTCCAGAAGGGATTAGACCTTCTTTTGTTGTGCTGGCAGTAAAGCCCCAGATGATGGAAGACGCTGTGAGCCAGTTGTTGGACGTTGATCTTTCATCGTCCTTAATTCTGTCTATCGCAGCGGGAAAAACCCTGTCCTGGTTCGAAACAAGGCTGGGCGCTGACAAGGCCTTCGTGCGGGCCATGCCCAACACACCGGCGGCGATCGGTATGGGCATTACGGTGGGATGCGCCAATTCCCGTGTTGCCAGTGACCAGAAGGAGACCTGCCAGGCCCTCCTGTCAGCGGTAGGCGATGTGGACTGGGTGGAAAAGGAAGGGCTGATCGACGCCGTGACGGCAGTATCCGGCAGTGGTCCGGCTTACGTGTTCCATCTGGTGGAAAGTATGGCTTCGGCCGGAGAGAAAGTGGGTCTTGATGCTGATCTGGCTATGAAACTTGCTCTGCGGACAGTGATCGGCGCCAGCGCATTGTTGGAGCGATCCGGCGAAAGTGCGAGCCAGCTTCGTATCAATGTCACAAGCCCTAATGGGACGACCCAGGCGGCCTTGGACGTGCTGATGACGGAGGACGGGCTTGGCAAGCTGATGACAAAGGCAATCCGGGCCGCCTATGAAAGATCCCGGGAGCTTGCGGACTAGGCTTGTCTGTGTGTCATAGCCAGTGACAATCCAACGACAAAGTAAAAAATCGTAAACGGGTGATAGAGTGTGCTGTCAACAAAGGCATGCACAAACAACATCAATGCGAGAGCGAATCCGGCCAGTGACACTGGCGGCATATCTTTGACTTTTCTCAAGCTGAGTGCTGAACTCAGCAGCGGTGTCACAATAAAGCCCAGAAAGACGATCCCACCAATAACCCCCCAGGCAAGAAGGGCTTGCAAAACGATATTATGGGGGTGAATAACGAAACCATCGCCAAATTCCACCAGATATACTGTCTGATTGGGGCCGAAACCGGTCCATGGCGCCTCTATGATGTGCTCTGTTGTCTCTTTCCAGATTGTCAGACGGCTTGCGCTTAGCTGGTTTATGGACTGGCTGTCGATAGTATCGTCATATAACCGGAAAATGCCGTATGAATCGTTTGGGGCCGGAAGTAAAATCGACAAAAAGGCCCCTGTAAATATGGCGAACAGATTAAGCCTGATCCAGCTTTTTTTTGACCTCCAGGTAAATATGGCTGTGCAAATTGCCAGAGTTGAAAAGGTAGCAAGAATGGATCCCCTGCCTCCGCTCCAGAACAGGATTGTCCAACATGCCGAGAGCAGGACAGGGAATATGTATAAATACCTGCCGTCTTTGATCTCCATGCAGGGGCGAGCGAAAGCCAGCAGCATAATCACGATCGCCATTGTAAAACTGAGATGCCGCACATTGCTGAATGCAGGAAGGTCGGTGCTCCAGTTGAAAGCCTCGCTGTTTGCTGAAATAAGAAATGTCGCGACAAAGAAGAAGGGCAGAAACAGGAGTATTCCGATAATCGCCGTTGCCGATATATAACTTCGGTCCGTCGGGGATGTTTTCCTGAATATATCAATTAATGAAAGTGCAAAAAAGAAATGAATTAGAAATTCTGCATTTTTGATTACGGCCTTTCCGACATTTATTGACTGCTCCAGTCCGACTGCTGCGGCCACCAGCCAGATGAAAAAAAAAGTCCACAAGACCCGAGATTGCCTGAATATTGTCGATTGTTGTTTGAAGCCTATGGCCATGGTCAGGATGATAATCACAAGTTCAATATATAGGGGATAGTTGTGATAAAACCTGGAGTCGGTGAGGAGGCCGGAATTGGGATGGATAATCAGCCTGAAGACGGGCATGAGCAACAGAGACAGCAACAGGAGTGTTACAGGAATGTTGTTTTCATCCCGAAATTCAGTCAATCGGGTACGCAGGTGGCTATAATTCAAACTGACCGTCATAAGATCTTTCCAGTGACCAGACATCTCGCGCAATCACCATAGCGGAAACAGATTAACCGCTTGTAAAAGACAGTCAGAAGGTTGCTGCTTGCCGGCAGGAGGGGCGGGAATCAGGTCCGGTTCACATGCTCCAGCACATCGGCCCGGTTTTCATCGTTGAGAAGTTCGGTCAGTACCGTCCAGAAGCCTTCCACGGCCTCCGGTCCCGCCTTGCGGCAGGCCTTCAGAAGATGCTCTTTCTGGTGTTCGGCAATCTCTGTGAGCAGCCTTTCCCCTTTGTCCGTCAGGTACAAGAGCCTCTGGCGCCGGTCCACAGGGCCGATTTCCTGGCGTACATAATCTTCGTCCACCAGCATGCTGAGGACCCTGGACAGGGACTGCTTGGTAATATTCAGAAGTTTCAGAAGGTCGGCCACCATCAGTCCCGGGTTGCGGTTGATGAAATGCAGAATGCGGTGGTGGGCCCGGCCCATGCCATGTTGCTGCAACACGTCATCGGGCCAGCTAATGAAATCCCGATAGGCGAAATACAAAAGCTCCATGCCTTTAAGAAAAACATCATCCTCGTCCATGGTGACAGGTGTGTTTTTCTGATCAAATAATATGTCAGTCATGTTGACATATTTTAATTATAATGTTACCCATATCAAGTCTTTTGTGAAATAATTGTTCGTAAAAAGGCCGGTGTGTCCCGTAACAAGAGACACTCGTGATACTAACTAGTTGAAGAATATATTCTTTTGAGGTGACATAATGTCTGTATTACCGTTCGACGACCGCGATGGTCTCATCTGGTACAATGGAGAACTGATTCCCTGGCGCGATGCCAAGTTCCATGTGCTGACCCACGGGCTGCATTACGCCAGCAGCGTCTTTGAGGGCCAGCGCGCCTATGGCGGCAAAGTATTCAAACCCCGTGAACATAGCGAGCGGTTGATCAAGTCGGGAAAAATCCTTGGTTTTGAAAATCCCTGGACGCCGGATCAGATCGACCAGGCAGTAGAAGACACCCTGAAAGCCAACAATCTGACCGATGCCTATATCCGCCCGGTCGCCTGGCGTGGCTCGGAAATGATGGGTGTGGCCACCAAGGGCAGCAAAATTCACCTCGCCATTGCAGTCTGGGAATGGCCCTCCTATTTTGGTCCGGAAGCCCGGCTGAAGGGTCTGCGGCTGGATCTCGCCCATTGGCGCCGTCCGGCTCCTCATACCGCCCCCAACGATGCCAAGGCGGCGGGGCTTTATATGATTGCCTCCATGAACAAGGATGCGGCCAGCGCCAAGGGCTATGACGACGCCCTGATGATGGATTACAAGGGCCGGGTGGCTGAAGCCACTGGCGCCAACATCTTCTTTTACAAGGAGGGCAAGTTGCATACCCCGACGGTTGAATGTGTGCTTGACGGTATTACCCGTCAAACGGTGATCGAATTGGCTGAAAAGCGCGGCTATGAGGTGATTGTCCGCGACATCTGGCCCGAGGAAATGGCAAGCTTCGAGCAGGCCTTCCTTACCGGTACTGCCGCGGAAGTGACCCCCTTAAGCGAGATCGGCCCCTATAAATATACCGTGGGTGATGTCTGCAAGACCCTGATGCAGGATTATGACGACCTGGTGAACGGTCGCTTGTAATTATCCGAGGAATGGAATGTAAAAGGCCGGAGATTTCTCCGGCTTTTTTTGTTCAGAAGCTGCCGCCTATTTCGAGCCGGATGCCGATCACAAGGGCATCATCCAGGTCCGGGTTGGTGCCCGGGTTCTGCACATATTGAATGTCGGGTTGCAGGGTAAGCCAGTCAGTGACTTCCGCCCGGTAGGTCAGCTCCCAGGCGATTTCATGATGATCCGTGTCGCCGGTATCCCTGGCCACCCAATCCCGATAGACAGAACCGTTCCCGGCGATGGCCACCGCCAGGCCAAGCTGGTCTTCCGGCCGCCCGTGGAACGGGCCGGTAAGCACAAGGCCGCCGCCTATATAATGGCCGAGCTGGTTGATGTCCTGATCGGCGAGACCGCCCCGGACCCAGCCGGACAGATTGTCTGCAAGCTGGCCCTCGATAAAGGCATAGATGCCTGAATTCCCGCCGATCCGGCCGGTGACCCGTTCGTCAATGGGGTCGAAGCGGCTGGTGTAATGCCAGCCGCCGGCCACCAGCCGCCAGTTGCCGTCAAACATCCTTATATCCGCTTCGCCCACCAGCAGCGCGCCTTCATCCAGTGCGATTTTATGGGATTTTGGATGATCCGGGTCATTAGGGATTGCGTCCAGCACCGCGGCCCGCAGGGTCAGAGTTTCGGAGGCTGCATAATCAAGCCTGAGGGCAAGGGAGGTGGTGGGAAAGATGGAGGGGCCATTCTCGCCACTCTGGGAGAAATCCGGCCCGATACCGTGGGAGCTGTTGAGGAACAGGCCCGCTGTATCGATGGCGTCAAATTCACTGTTCAGGTCATAAAGGCCCACCCGGAGTGAAAAGCCCGCCCCGAACTCCTGCTGGTACCAGAATTCATAAAGCCGGATGACCTCAGAATTATCAATATTGGAGGTCACCTGCAGGTCGCCAACCAGTGGCGCCAGTTCCCGGACATTATTTATCAGGCCATAAACGAACAGGGTGCCCCCCTCGATCCCGGCTGCGGCGGCATCAAGTTCGGCCGTGATATCCAGATTATAAAGCGCCACGATATCCCGTTCCACACCGCCGCTGACATTGGCGGCGATATCCATGGTATTCAGGACCGAAAAGTCGATAGCCCTGTCATTATCCTGGGCCAGGGCGGGATGAAAGAAACCAGCCAGTTTGAGGGCCATTCCCGCCAGGAACAGGGAGAATCGCCGTCCTGGCGGCCGCAAGGCGGCGCACAAAAAATCCCCCCTTTCCGGAAGCTGGAAAGCGGCAAAATATCCGGCGGCCGGGAGCAAACGGACGTCGGGCAATACTGTACATGGAGGCAACATATACCCTTTCATTATTATGATTTTCGCCGGGAAAGGGTGGCATGAAACGGATCAAAACCGGACCGGGAGCAACTCCGGTGAAGCCCCGATGTCAATCCGCCTGGCAAACATGCAACCGATTGGTCTTTTTCTTTCTCTTCGAAAACCGGTTATTAAGGCTGCTTCTGGTGATGGGGCATTATACAGCATTGCAGTGCCGACGGTGTTGCCCGCGGGAAAAATTGCATTGCATTCCGGCCATTTGTTTAACAGGGTTTTTTGTGCTGTATTGGGGGATACCTATTGTCTAGATTAAGGTGGCTGTAATAAAGTCTGATAAGGTGGGGGAATGAAACCTAAGATATTATGCCGACAAAATACAATTGGTTGGCCTGCAGATATTCATGCTGCTTATCCTTCTGGTTGGTCTCTGGTTATTGTCTCTGGATGGGCCTGAGCTTGAGCTGGATAATAAGATCAAAGGCGGCTTACGGGCCGCCTTTTTTGGTATTTTATACAGGATGTCCGGAGAAGACAGCTTTTTAATGAAGCAGGCTGACGTGGGGATAATCCGGCTGACGCTGCTGGAAAGACAGGATGCCGGGTTTTTGAATCTCGCCCCTGTCAATATTTACCGCCCGGCGAATGGTTTCATTCTGTTGCCAACTGTTCCGTCCCTCGATTACTGTCGGCAGATGGACAATCAGGGCAGCGGAAATGGACCGCGAGGCACTTTCCCAGAGATAGCTTGGGGTATGATCCACGGCGTAATAATCCACACTGCCGACTTTAAACATCGGCTCCTTGAAAGTCGTCGGTTTGGCAAAATAAAAGCCCATGCCTTCATCACAACTCACATCAATGATCAGGCCGCCCGGTTTCAGGCATGATTTTTCATCCCGGGTGACAAAGTCGGTGGGGTGATCGGGGTCCTGCAGGGTGCCGTTGACGATGATATCCGTTTCGCGGATCAGGTCTGACAGGGGGCGCTCACTGCCGTCATGTTCCACGACAATCATGCGCTCTTCGCCCTCTCTGCCGTCCCGCACGCGGACATAGTGACAATCCAGAATTTCTTCGCGGACCTCATGATCGGGACGCTGGATGCAGATGGTGATATCCCGGAACCCGTGGGCTTTGAGGGCATAAATAGCGCCGCGACTGACCGCGCCGAAACTGAAAATGACGGTTTTGCGCTGATTGCCATAGTGCCCGTCGATGCCTTTCAGGCGCAGGGCATGAATGACCGCACAATAGCCAGCCATTTCGTTGTTCTTGTAGAAGGTATGGCGGCCGATCTGTCCGCTTGGACTCCAGACAAACATATCCTCAAAGGCAATCAGGGTAAGTCGGCGGTCTATGGCCGTCTGGGTAATGGCCCGTTGTTGGGCGCAATGGGGATACCCCCAGAGAAGCCCGCCTTCGCGAAGATCCTGTAAATCCTCCAGCACCGGCTTGCAGGCAATTACATTACCCAGATCGGCGAGAAGCTCCCGGCGCGGGGCCATGCCGCCGGTCAGAGCGGCGATTTCAGAGTCCGGGACGCCGAAGGGGTCGCCATAGCCTTCTTCAAAAATTAATTGTCGACGACAATCTTCCGGGAGACGCGGTAAATGGGCGGGATGGATTGGCACACGCTGTTCGTCTTCCTTCTTGGAAGTCCCGATGACCCCCAGGGTCAGTTTGGTCATGATATTTCCTTTTGGGGGAGTACGCAGGGGGTGGGGGGAAGGGGATGCGTACTCGGCAGTCCTTAACATGGCCCTTGCCTTGGACATATACAACCACAGTCCCGCACAATAGTCCGGAAAGTGACAATTGCAGGCGGGTTCTGGGTCTTGAAGATTGAGGGGAGGAATTGTCTCAATGCCCCCGAGCGGGACGGAACAGAATAAAAAAGCCGGAGAGGGTACTCTCCGGCCTTGTGTATCCATAATCTCCGACAGTCTTATTTCTTGTCTTTTTTCGCTTTTTTATAAGCTTTCAGCTGTTGGGCTTCTTCCCTGGTGATCTTGGCGATGCCGCGGATGAACAGGCGCTCATCTCTGAGCAGAAGCCCGCTGCGCCCGTAGGGACAGAGGTTCTCGCCGGTCTTTGTATAAAGGGCCAGGGTGTCCTCAAACATGATGTTGTTGACCGACGGCCCGATCTCCAGAAGATAGGGGCGGTTGCGGCTCGGCGCATAAAGGATCAGGTGGGTGCGGTCCAGCGCCGTCCAGCTGTCGATGGTGCGCAGGAAAATACAGTCATTCTCCTTGCCAAGGCGCTTGAGCATGGCGTTATATTGCGCCTCGGTCAGGGGTGCCGGGGCTTCCTTGGCCTGATCCTCGGGTATTTTGCTGCCACTATCCTCTGCCGCGAGGGCAGGGGTCAGCAGCAGAGACAGGGCGGCGAACATCAGTATCAGCTTTTTCATAACAGGACCTCCTTTGGACGGGCTGGTTCTCAATTTCCCGCAATATAGAATATTCAGCCTGAATATAGCTTGAACAGCCGGTTCATAAATTGATGTCGGTCATGTTGCCTGCTTATTTCAGGCCGAGCACGTCTTCGCCCTGGTTGAACCAGACATCCACCGGGATTTCCGCCTTGCCGAGACGGGCGAGATCACCGGCGAGATCGTCTGGCACCACGCCTTTTTCGGCCAATAGCTTTTTCGCACCCTCATAATTGCCATCGCCCTGGAGGGTCAGGATCAATTCACTGAGACCCGCGACCGCTTTTTCAAAGGCCTCGAAGTTGATGCGGTAATGGCCGGCTTCATCCCGGCTGAAGGCGCCCGCTTCCTTGAAATAGTTGAAGCGCACCATGTTGGCCCGGCCGTGGGCGCTGGAGGCGCCGAAGCGGACCGAACGGAAGATGCCGGCAAGGAAGGTGGTGTAATAATCCATCAGCTGGCCTTCAGGCAATTCGCCCTTCTCATGCAGGCGGCTGACCATGTAAAGGCCGAGGATATCCGCCTTGCCTTCCTCAAGCGGGCTTGCGGTTTCCTTGAGTGCGGTGCGCACGGTGCCTTTGCCGTTGAGGGTGTTTTTAATGCCGAGGCCGTGCGCCACTTCATGGAACATGGTGTTGGCGAAAAAGGCGTTAAAGGTCACATGTTTGCGCTGTTCGGGCGTGATCAGCACATCGGCAATGGGCAACATGATCTTGTCGAACTTGGCCTTCATGGCGTTTTTGAGCTGCAGGCGCCGGGTGCCCTTGGCCAATTGCACTTCCTCGTCATTGGGCAGGTTAATGGCGATGGTTTTGGAGCCCGCATTGCTGTGGCCCGCATAATAGATCACGTCATAGGCATTGAGGTCGGAATCGGTGCCCGGGGTTTCCGCCTTATAGGCCTCCGCCACCGGCAGGCCCCGCTGCAGTTCCGGCAGGAAGGCGGTATATTTGCTTAAGCGGTCGCTCCAGGCCATGTCCTTGATCAGCACATAGGATTCATAGGCGGCGCGGTAGCCGAACAGCATGTCCTCATAGGTTTCAATGGGGCCGATTACCAGTTCGACCGGGTTCGATTTCATAT
This sequence comes from Emcibacter sp., assembly GCF_048269205.1. Lineage (GTDB taxonomy): Bacteria > Pseudomonadota > Alphaproteobacteria > Sphingomonadales > Emcibacteraceae > Emcibacter. The sequence continues at coordinate 938,492 of NZ_JBLXJC010000001.1, forward strand.
CCATCCAGGCCATGTCGCTGGGCTGGAAATCATCGCTGAGGAGCGCATCGGCCCGCATGCGCAGGTAATTGGCGAATTCCGCATTCTGTGCAAGATCTGCGGCAGCACGAAGCTCATCCGCCACTTTGCCGAGGTCAGCTGCATATTCCTGGTGATAGGGGACCAATGTCAGGTTGCCCTGTTGATCCCGGCGTACTAAGCTGTAGAGCCCGGCTTTATCCGGGTTATCCCAGGCCTCGAACTCTTCCTTGGTCATGTCTTCCGGATAGAAGCGGGCGCCCAGCGGTTTTTTCCCAACACCGGTCAGGAAGGGCTTATCACCGTCGAGCCGGTCCCAGGGGCCGTAATTGAGGCGAACAAACCTTTTGGCGTCCTCCGGCAGGTCCGTATCCAGCAGGGTGTTTTTATCACCGTAAGCCTGGCGCCAGAACAATTCATCCATGGTGCGAGAGGCGTCGATCAGCAGTTTCAGCATTTCTTTCTGGTTGCTGCTGAAGGAGGAGAGGTCAGCAGTCAGGCTATAGGGTGCATAGATGTCGGCGCGCTTTTCCGCCTGTTCGGACACCCAGGCCTGTGTTGTCGTATCAGCGCCGGTTTCTTGTTCGCTCTGGCCACAGGAGATCAGGGCAAGGATGGAAAAGGCGGTCGCCAGAAGAAATTTATACTTGGAGGTCATGATATCCCCGTTTGTCGGTCATTTGTTTGAGCACAGTCTTACAGATTGCCGGGCGGAGATAAAGCCATAAAAAAACCACTTCCGTGTCACTCAGAAGAAAATTTCTGACAAAGCGGAAGTGGCTTCCCTTTCCCTTGGGGGCCGGGAGAATATGCCTCTCATAAAAGCAAGAAGCGTACCATTCAAGGGAAACTCAGAAAAATCAAAGAGATAGAAGATTTAAAGAAAAACGGGATAAGGGAAACTGTAAAGAAATCCGACACATTCAGGACTTTTTCAGCCATTTGTCCCGGGCGTCATCGTCTTCTTTTTTGGCCTCGACCCATGTCTCGTCATCCCCGGTTTTTTCCTTTTTCCAGAAAGGGGCGTCGGTTTTGAGCCAGTCCATCAGGAACTGTGCCGCTTCAAAGGCCGCCTGGCGGTGGAGAGACGCGGTCAGCACCAGCACGATCTGCTCGCCGGGCCTAAGCTCACCATAGCGGTGAATAACGGTGACTTCCTGCAGCGGCCAGCGCTTCCGGGCTTCTTCAGCAATGGCGGCAAGTTGCTTTTCAGCCATGCCGGGGAAATGTTCAAGTGTCATGCATTTGAGGCTGCCCTCGGGGAAATCCCGCACAAGACCGCTGAAACTGACAATGGCGCCAATGTCCGTGCGGTTGCCGCGCAGGGCCAGGCTTTCCTGCTCCAGGGAGAAATCCTCTTTCTGGACGGAAATCCTCATCATGGCTCAGCCTCCGGTCATGGGTGGAAAAATGGCCACTTCGTCCGCGTCCGCGACGGCATGGTCCATGTCTACATAGACTTCATTGACGGCCACACGGATGCGGCTTTCATCCTCCAGCGCCCTGGTATAATTGTTGCCGAGCGTGCGCAGATGCTCCAGAAGCTCGCCTGTAGTGGTGATCGAGGCGGGAAGGGACAGTTCTTCTTCCGATGTGCCGATATCTTCCCGGACCCTGGCGAAATAGACGAGCTTCATGGCCCTAGTCCATATACCTGAGGCCGGCCCTGAGATAGTCATAGCCGGTATAAAGGGTCAGGATGGCGGCAGCCCACAGGCAGGCATCTCCGATTTCAATGGAGGGGATGGCCTGGGGGGAGGCTTCGCCAACCAGCAGGAAACCCAGGGCAAAGATCTGGATGGTGGTTTTCCATTTGGCCAGTTTGGTGACCGGCACGCTGACTTTCAGTTCGGCGAGAAATTCGCGCAGGCCCGAGACCAGAAACTCCCGGCACAGGATCACCACGGCAGCCAGTACGGACAGTCCTGAGATACGCTCCACGGCCACCATCATCATCAGGGCGGCCGCAATCAGCAGCTTGTCGGCGATGGGATCCATAAAGGCGCCAAGTTTGGAAGATTGTCCAAGTTTGCGGGCCAGATAACCATCGAAGAAATCGGTGATCCCCGCCAGCGAGAATATGGCAAATCCGATCCAGTTTCCTGCATGACCTTGAATATAGAAAGAGCCCACCAGAAGCGGGATCATCAGAATGCGGGACAAGGTTAATATATTGGGCAGGTTGAACATGGGGACTCAGCTTTATGTTATTCTATCCCGCTTTATATAGGGCACACGCGGTCACCTGCCAATAGGCTGATGCGAAAAGTTATATTCAGTCGTTGTCATGGAAATAGTCATAGATGGACTGGGCCAGGGTACTGCTGATGCCTTCCACCTTGCCCAGGTCTTCCAGCGCTGCGCCGGCCACGGCCTTGGCGGACCCGAAATGCATCAGCAGCGCCTTCTTGCGCCGGGGCCCCACTCCCGGCAGGCCGTCCAGCAGGGATTTCTGCATGTTCTTGCCGCGCTGCTGCCGGTGGCTGCCGATGGCGAAGCGATGAGATTCATCCCGCAGCCGCTGCAGGAAATAAAGTACCGGATCATTGGGGGAGAGCTTGAAGGGCTCGCGTCCCGGCAGATAGAAATCCTCCCGCCCGGCATTGCGGTCAGGACCCTTGGCGATGGAGACGACGGCGATATCCTCGAGCCCCAGATCAGCCAGGATTTCCGTAACTGCGCTCAGCTGTCCCTTGCCGCCGTCGATGACCAGAAGATCCGGCCAGCTCGCATCATCCCGGTCCGGGTTTTCCCTGAGCTGGCGGCTGAAGCGCCGGGTCATCACTTCCCGCATCATGGCGAAGTCATCACCGGGGGTGAGCTTGTCCGACTTGATATTGAATTTGCGATAGGCGTTTTTTTCAAACCCCTCCGGTCCGGCGACAATCATGGCGCCCAGCGCATTGGTGCCGGAAATATGGCTGTTGTCATATACCTCGATGCGGTTCGGCGGTGCTTCAAGGTCAAACAGCCGGGCCACACCTTCAAGAAGTTTTTTCTGGCTGGCGCTTTCGGTGAGCTTGCGGCCCAGCGCCTCCCGGGCGTTTTTCTCCACAAGCGCCACCATATTGAATTTCTCTCCCCGCTGGGGGAAGGTGATTTTAACTGCATGGGCGGCCTTCATGGCCAGCGCTTCCTGAAGCAGGTTCTTCTGGGTCATGTGGGCATTGACCAGAATAAGCTTCGGCGGCTGTTTGTTGTCATAGAACTGGGAGATGAAGGCCGGCAGGACCTCGTCAATGGCCTGGTCCTTGTCGTGGCGCGGGAAATAGGCCTTGTTGCCCCAGTTCTGTCCGGCCCGGTAGAAAAACACCTGGACGCAGGTCTGGCCGCCCTCCTGGAAGGCGGCGATAATATCCGCCTCTTCCAGATGGCCCTGGTTGATATCCTGGCGTGACTGTACCGCCGCCAGGGCTTTGAGGCGGTCCCGGTAAATGGCCGCCTGTTCGAAATCCATCCGGTCGCTGGCGTCCATCATCTTGTCGGTCAGCACTTTTTTGATGGCCTGGCTTTTGCCGCTCAGGAAGTCGTGGGCCGACTGGACCAGGGCGCCGTATTCTTCTTGTGATATTTTGTCCACACAGGGTGCGGCACAGCGCTTGATTTGATAGAGCAGGCAGGGGCGTGTCCGATGGCTGAAGACATTGTCGGAACAGGTCCTGAGCAGAAAGGCCTTCTGCAGGATATGCAGGCTGTGGTTTACGGCACTGGTAGAGGCAAAGGGGCCGAAATAGATGCTGCCGTCCTTTTTCGCACCGCGGTGCTTCATCACCCTGGGGGAGGGATGTGACATGTCGATTTTTATATAGGGGAACGACTTGTCGTCCCGCAGCAGCACATTATAGGTGGGCTTGAAACGCTTGATGAGGCTGGCCTCAAGCAGCAGCGCCTCTACCTCCGTATTGGTGGTGACAAATTCCATGCTGCGGGTCAGGCTGACCATCCGGGCGATGCGGTAGCCCAGGCCGCGGATATTTGTGTAGTTGGAGACCCGGTTCTTCAGACTCTTGGCTTTGCCCACATAGAGCACATTGTCCTTCTCGTCGAGCATGCGGTAAACCCCCGGCTTGCCCGGCAGGGTTTTGAGATAGGATTTTATGACCTCGATGCCTTCGTTCATGGCCTATTTATATGATTATTTTCCGGCGTTGCGCAATGGGCGCTATGGAGATTTTTCGTAACCGGGTTTTCCCCTATCGGGAAATTATGACTGGGGAAAGTGACAAGTTAACAAGTCGTAAAAAGCCTTGTGAATCAAGAGGTAACAAATCTGTAACAGAGTCGGAAAAATCTTATCCACGCAACCTGTGGATAACTCGGTGCATAACTTTTTGACAGGATAGCCAATGCGGCAGGAACATTGGGGTTTCATCAGATTGACTAAAAAATAGGCACAACGGATAACTTATTGAATTTAAATAATAAAAACAAAGTCAAGGGGGGAGTGTTTTTGTTTTTCCTTAAGAAGAGAAGGGTAATCTTGTGATGTGTCGATGTTAGTATTTTGCTGTGCACAACTTGTGAGGGTTTAGATCATTATATGCTGGATATTCAAGCCCTTAAGGTTGTTTTTGTTACGTCATTTCATTACAGGCGATGACGCTCGATTTCCACCCCGACGCTGGCCGTGTTGGCGAAGGCCTGGAGCTTTTCCACCCGAACCCTTACGGTCGTGACCCGGGAATCCTGGAGGTTCATCTGGGCAATATTTTCGGCCAGGGTTTCCACCAGGTGAACATGTCCGGCGCTGACCATGGTTTCGATGTTTTTCACAATGTTCTCGTAGCAGAGGACATTGTTGATATCGTCCTTGAGGGGATGGTCGCATTCCTCCACAGCCAGATCGACGCTGATCTTTATTTTCTGTGCGCTTTCCTTTTCATGGTCATAAATGCCGATAAAGCTATCGATGACCAGGTCGTTGACAAAGACATGCCGGAGCGACTTGGATGCGCTGGAGAGCTTCAGGGGAGTGAGGTTGCTTTTCTGCATATTTACCGGGCCCGAAAATAAATAGTTTGTGTTGGCAACAAAAAGCAATGTTTAATAGCAATTTGCCGGGAGTGCAATTTTCTTTTTCATTTTTCTCAGAAAGAGATGTGACGCCCCAGATAGGCAAGATAGCCGATATATCCCATTGCCAGCAGGGCCCCGGTTGTGCGGGATAGCACCTTGTCGCGAAGGGCAAAGGGAAAGACAACCAATGATGCCGCCAGCATAACCCAGAGATCGAGAGTGATGAAATCTTTCGGAACCGGTACTGGTGCCACGACTGCCGTGGTGCCCATGATGGCGAACAGATTGAAGATGTTGCTGCCGATGACATTGCCGAAAGCCACGTCACCGTGTTTGTGTTTGGCGGCCATGATCACTGTCATCAGTTCGGGCAGGGAAGTGCCGATGGCAATAATGGTCAGTCCGATCACTGCTTTTGGTACGCCGAAGTCAACGGCAATGACCACGGCTCCTTCAACCAGGATATGCGCGCCAAAAACAAGGCCGGCCAACCCGCCGACCAGATAGACGACTGATTTCCACAGGGCGAGCGGCTTTTCCGGGACACCTTCCACATCTTCCAGTGCTTCCCGGGCCAGCTTGCGGGTTTTCCGGGTTTCCCGGTAGGAATGGAACAGATAGCCGAACAGAAGGGTCAGCAGCAGACTGCCCTGCCACCAGTGAAGCGGGGCCGTGAAGCAAAGCAGGATGAAGATGACGCTGCAGAGCAGCATGATGAAATAGTTGTTGCGGACTTCCAGGTTATAGCAGGAGAAGGGAAAAATGATGGCGGGCAAGCCCATAACCAGCAGGATATTGGCGGTGTTGCTTCCGACCACATTGCCAAGCGCCAGTGTCGGTGCCCCGGCCAGCGCGGCGTCCACACCAACCACAAGTTCCGGAGCGGAAGTACCGAAGGCGACCACGGTCAGGCCAATAACAACCTTGCTGATTCCCAGTCTGTAGGCCAGGGACACGGCACCGCCGACCAGCATATCACCTGCGATTACCAGAAGAACAAGACCGCCGACTACCTGAATATATTCCATAACTCTCTGTACCGGTAATTGAGTGTGTCTGGCATCTTATATAGGCCTTCATCTCCGATGCCTAGGGGGTCAGGTTAAAATTCGGGAAAAAATCAGACGAGCCTGGCATGTTCGGCAAGAACCCTGCTGTAAAGCTCAAACTGGTCGCGGGCGACAGCCATCCAGTCCAGGTGCTTCATGGCGTTGGAGATGGCATCATGATCCCAGGACTTGCCGTAAAAAGAGGCCAGTGCTTCCGACAGGGCCGCTGTCGCGCGATCCTTCAGGAGAATGCCGTTGCTGTCGTTGACGATCTCCGGAATGCCGCCCACGCTGGTCGCGATGACAGGGGTGCCGCAGGACAGGCTTTCAAGGATCACGTTGGGCATGCCCTCCATGCTGGACATGAGAAGGACCGCGTCTGCATAGGCGTAGTAACGGGCGAGGTCTTTCTGCGGCACATGGCCGAGGAAGGTGACCCGGTCGGAAATCTGCAACTCTCGCGCAAGCTGTTTGAGGTTTTTCTCTTCCGGACCCTGGCCGATGATGATCAGTTCCTTGTCTGGCAGGGACGCCAGGCCCCTGAGGGCAATGTCATGACCTTTCAGTGGCACAAGGTTGCCGACAGAGAGCAGATAGTCATGGTGGGTGGTGGGCTTGTGTTCCCGGTGGAAGACATTTTTATCCACCCCGTTGGGCAGGACGATCAGCTTGGCTTCTGCGACGCCGTGACCCATAAGGGCTCTTTTCAGGGCCTGGCTGACACAGATCACGGCACTGGCATAATCAATGGCCTCCAGAATTTTCGGGCGCGTTTCTTCACGGTCCATCCAGTAGTTGACATCGCTGCCCCGGGCGGTCAGCACCAGCGGCTTGTTGTATTTACGGGCAACATGGGCGGCGGCCACACCGTCGGGGTACAGGTACTGTCCGTCAATCAGGTCAAATTCTTCCGCGTGGTTATAGACGCCGGTGATGACCCTGGTTGCGGCTTTTTCCATGGCCCTGGCCACGTTGATCACACCGGTGCCGGGCAGGGTCAGATAGCGGGGATGAAAGACTTCGATACCATTCTGCACTTCCCGGTGCGGGATATCTGCATAAAGGCGGAAACGGCTTCCGGGTAACCAGGACAGAACCGGGGCCCAGGCCACGGGTGCGATGACCTTGTGAGAAAAATCCGGGAGCTGTTCCATGTGGTCGAAACGGATTTTAACGAAAATGCCATGCCGGGGTTGCAGGCAGTTTGGATAAAGTGATGTGATGGTCAGGACATGCATATCCGATGTTCCCCGGTCCTCTGGCCTCTGGTGAGAAGAACAGATTAACAGCGGGCGAGGAACTGGTCAAACATCATGAGGGTCCATAGGGGCGCGCTGAAATCACGCACACCGGACTGATGCTGATCCACAAGCTGCTGCAGATAGTCGGCATCGAAATAGCCGCTGTCTTTCATCCGCTCACTGAGAACAGAGCTGCGGATTTTGTCTTGCAGTTCTTCCCGGAACCAGCGGCCCAGGGGAACGGCAAAACCCATTTTCTTGCGGTACAGGATGTCGTCGGAGAGGCGGCCTTCAAGGGATTTCTTGAAGATATATTTGCCTTCGCTGCCTTTCAGTTTCATGCCGGAGGGCAGGGTAGCGATCCATTCCACCAGCTGGTGATCCAGGAGCGGTACACGCACTTCGAGGGAATGTGCCATGGAGGCCCGGTCCACCTTGGTCAGAATATCGCCGACCAGATAGGTTTTGATGTCCAGGTACTGAATCAGGGACAGGGGGTCATCGGTCTGTGCATCCCGCGCGTGACGTTCAAAGACCTGCAGGGCTTCGTAGTCCTGGAGGTCGCTTTTAAAGCCGTTGCTGAACAGTTTCTCTTTCATGTCTTTTTTGAAGATGGAGACGCCGTAGAAATAGGCCTCCACCGAATTGCGGGCCAAACCCTGGAAAGTGGTTTTAGCGCGCAGGAACCGGGGGGCCCAGTCCATTTTCGGGTAAAGCGCACCGAGAGCGCCGAACAGCGGTTTGCGCAGGCCGTAAGGCAGAAGTTGCCGCGGCTTTTCTTCCAGCATGTGCAGCCAGTAGCGGCGGTAACCGGCGAGGTTTTCGTCCCCGCCATCGCCGGACAGGGCCACGGTGACCCGTTCGCGTGCCAGTTCGCAAACCCGGTAGGTTGGAAGTGCCGAACTGTCCGCATAGGGTTCGTCATAAATATCCATCAGCTTGTCCACAAGGGAGTAGTCGTTGGGATCCACTTCCCGTGTCCAGTGGTTGGTTTTATATTGTTTCGCAACCTCGTTGGCGTAATCGATCTCGTTGAACTTGGGATCGGAAAAGGCGATGGAGCAGGTATTGACCGGTTTGTCGTCGATGGTGGCCATGTCGGCCACAACGGCGCTGGAATCCACGCCGCCGGACAGGAAGGCGCCCAGCGGTACATCCGCGACCATTCGGATTTTGACGGCTTCGCGAATGCGGGCGGAAAGCTCGTCCCTGGCATCGTCAAAGCCGCCCCGATAGGTGACGTCGAAATGCAAATTCCAGTATTGGGTGATTTTCTTGCTGCCGGTGGACATATCCACTGTCAGGGTATGTCCCGGTTCAAGCCGGAAAATATTCTCATAAATGGTGTGGGGCTCCGCCACATAGCCGAGCGAGAAATAGTCCTCCACGCTCTGGGGGCGGATTTTTTTGTCGAGGCCGGGGTAGATGGTCAGGGCCTTGTGCTCTGATCCGAAAATCAGGGTTTCGTCATCCACATTGGCGTAGAACAGCGGCTTGATGCCCAGCCGGTCCCGGGCCAGGAAAACCTTGTTGTTTCGCTTGTCATGGATGGCATAGGCAAACATGCCGCGGATGCGTTTGACGCTTTCCTCGCCCCAGGCATGATAGGCGTTCATAATCACTTCCGTATCGCAATGGGTGCGGAAGTTATAGCCCATGGCTTCGAGTTCCTTACGGATTTCCGGGAAGTTATAGATTTCGCCGTTATAGACAATGCAGACCTGGTTATCCTCGGTATACATGGGCTGCTGGCCGCTGCTCAGGTCGATGATGGAAAGCCGGCGGTGGCCCAGGGCGACACCCCGGTCAATGAACTGACCTTCCTCGTCGGGACCGCGGTGATAAATGGCGTCCATCATGTTTTTCAGAAGCGCCTGGTCAGGGCGTCTGTCCGGTCGGGTGACAATGCCAACGATGCCGCACATGATTTATTTCTTCCCCTTGCTGAAACCGGTTCCAACAGTGATATGCCGGTTTTTTATGATCATAATATGATAAACATGCCGCGTAACTTTTAAAATGTGGTTAAGTCGGTGTTTTTTCGGGAATAATACATGTAATCGTATGGTCCGCAAGATGGATATTGGCGGGCAGCCGTCCGGCCGGGTCTCCGTCCATCTGCAGGGGATGGTCGTGGTTGGATCTGATGGTGATTTCCCGGGCTTCCAGTGTGGTCACGTCGCGTCTGAGCCAGAGCTTGCGGTTGAGGAATGACCAGCTATAGGAAAGTAACGCCCTGAGCCCCTTTTTATGCAGCATGACGACCTGGAAATAGGGCTCGAACAGATCCGCATGGGGCACAAGCACAAGGCTTCCGCCATAGAGCTTGCCCCGACTGACAATGACCGAGGTGGCCTGATACTCCCGGCCGTCCACGGTAACGGTGCACTCCATATCCGGATAGCTGAACATATATTGCAGGAACCGCACGCCATAGGCGGCGCCGCCGATCAGCCGTTTCAGTTTTACGTTTACCCGGTGCACCACATAGCTGTCCAGGCCGCAACTGACCATCAGCAGGAAATGGCGGCCGTTACAGCAGCCGGGGACGATTTCCTGTTTCCGGCCTTCGAGAATGGTGCGGCTTATGGCTTCGGGCGAGGTGCCCAGGCCGATTTCCCGGGCAAAGACATTGACCGTACCCAGCGGCAGGAAGGCCAGCGGGATAGAACTGCCGTACAGGCCGTTCAGCACTTCGTTCAGGGTGCCGTCTCCGCCTGCGGCGACAATGACATCCGGGTGATCCTTGATCGTATCCCGCGCCAGTTCCACCGCATGCCCGGGATGAGTGGTTTCCAGCAGGGTCAGTTCGCAACCGGCCTGGCGGAGATTGCCGATGACCCTGTTGAGCTTGCGAAGATTGCGCCGGCCCGAGCCGGGATTGAAAATAACCGCGATGCGGCGACGCGAGTCGGACTGTATTGGAGCATGCGCGGTCATAAAACCCTCGGGAAAAACCTGTCCTGTCCCCTTAGTAACCAACGAAAATCACGAATACAATTTTTTTCAGGCTGTTCAGGCGTTTTTTGACTTGATCTGGCGACGAATATTTATATTAATATTTATATAAATATTAATATAAAGAGGCAAATTATGAGCGAGGAAGTTTTTCTGGATCTCGGGATCGGTACCCGGCTGAAGAGATTGTATGAGCGGCTGGCTGCCGATGCGGAGCGCATGTATAACGAAAGCGGCCTGGACTTCCGGGTCCGTTATTTTCCTGTAATCTATCCACTTTCCCTGACGGACGGCCAGACCATTGCCGAACTTGCCCAGAAATCGGGCCTCAGTCATTCTGCGGTCAGCCAGATTGTCAAACAGCTGCTTTCCCTTAGTTTTGTGGAAATGGAAACCGGCGAGGATGCCCGCAGTCGCATTATCCGGCTGAGCAACGGCGGCCGGGAACTGGTTGCCCGTTTGACGCCGCTGTGGGGTGACCTGGAAAAGGCTGTCGGTATCCTGCGGTCCGAATGTGAAGCGGATATCCTGCAGGCGATGGAGGAGTTTGAGGCGGCCCTGGACCGCAAACCTCTTTATCGCAGAATCGAGGCGTTACGGTCCGGTAAAAAGGCCGGCACGACAGAGATTGTGCCCTTTCATGTGAAATATGCAGATGCCTGGTTCGAGATCAACCGGGAGTGGCTGGAGACCTGGTTCGAAATGGAGGACGAGGATCTGATCAACCTGCGGGATCCGGAAGGTCAGGTGCTGGCGAAGGGCGGCGAGATATATATTGCGCTGCTGGACGGAGAGCCGACGGGTGTGGTGGCCTTGAAACATCACGGTGACGGCGAGTTCGAGGTCAGCAAGATGGGGGTACTGGAAAAGGCCCGGGGACTTCGTCTCGGTGAGAAACTGCTTTGCCATGTCATCGACCGGTTCCAGGCCCGCGGCGGTCGCCATCTTTATCTGGAAACCAACAAGGTTCTCATTCCGGCCATTCGGCTTTATGAAAAATACGGCTTCCGGGAGGCCCCGCCGAGGGACAGCACACCCTTTGCCCGGGCGGATCACCATATGATCTGGCAGGGCGTGTGATTTCTGCTGGATGAAAGCCGCTGGATCATATAAAACCACAGTATAAAAATGCAAAATAAACTCTGATAAAATAAATGAGGGGATATCAATGAAAACTGTGGGCCTGATTGGCGGCCTGAGCTGGGAAAGCACCGCCACCTATTATAAACTCATGAACCGGATTGCGGCAGAGCGTCTCGGCGGCATTCATTCCGCCAGGCTTCTGATGTGGTCCTTCGATTTTGCCGAAGTGGCGGAGCTGCAGGCGGCCGGCGATTGGGACCGGCTGCATGATCTGATGATCCAGGCCGGAAGAACCCTGCAGGACGGCGGCGCCGATCTGCTGATCATCTGTACCAATACCATGCATAAATGTGTGGACCTGATGGAGGAAGCCCTCTATGTGCCGGTCCTGCATATCTGTGATGTGACGGCGCGGGAAATCCGGCGCCAGGGTTGCAGCGCCCCGATCCTGCTGGGCACCCGATATACCATGGAGCAGGACTTCTATAAGGAGCGGCTGGCCCGCAACGGGGTTAAGGCCGTGATACCGGCAAAGCAAGACCGGGACGAAGTGCACCGGATCATTTATGACGAGCTGTGCCAGGGAAAAATCCTGCCGTCTTCGAAGCAGGCCTATCTGGACATCATCGGCCGCATGGCCGGCGAGGGCGCCGACGGTGTGATTTTGGGCTGCACGGAAATAGGCCTGCTGATCGATCAGGAAGACCTGGCCATCCCCGTGTTTGACACCACCATCCTGCATGCCCGGGCGGCCATGGACCGGGCGATGGAAGAATAAGAGGCTACATCAGCCCCTTTTCACCAAGCCTTTGCTGCATGGTCTGGGCCAGGGTCATCAGGCCGTTGCCGGGCCGGACCATGACTTCGAAATTAACGATCCGGCGCTGATGGTCCCAACTGATCAGGTCAACACCCTTGAGGTTGATCTTGCCGATGTTGGCGGAAAACTCCAGCACCATTTCGTTACCTTCGACAAATTCCCGGTGGTAGGTGAAATTCTCGAACACCTCCACCACGGTGCCGAGGATGCCGAGCGCCGTCTCCCGTCCCTCATAAGGGGTCCAGACAAAGGGCGAATTGAACTGAACGTCCTCATGCAGGAGCCCGGCAAGCAGGGCAAGGTTTTTCGTGAATACGGCTTTGTGCCAGTCGTCCAGACGCGGGTCTGATGCCATGTTTTGTCTCCCGAAGATATATGATGCAGTGTAGCAGCCCCGCCGGGCGGGAACAACCGGTCTCCCTGTATAGGGGGGTGTGTTATATCTTGATGACTCAGGGGGGATATAACAGCAGAATCACCTGATTTCGGTGCAGATAACACAGCCGTAACACACCTGTCTTCCCTCTTGATCGTTCCGTAAGTCATTGAAAATACATAAATTATAAAAAATATTTCAAAAATTATTGACCTTTGTTGTTTAGGTGTTATACATAACTACAACAGCAACTCGATATAACACTATATCAGCTACGGAAAACAAAGGAGAACCAAGATGACTATTTTTACTGACAACATTGACCGCAACAGCTTTCTGGGTCTTGTGACAAACGGTGTGAAGGTCGCCAAACCGAAAGCATTCAAACGGGTGGAAGCAGCATCCATGCTGGCAAGTTTCGCCGTCCTGTCCGCCCTGGTGATCGGCACCATCGCCGCCGGGTCAGTGACCCAGCACAAGATTGAACTGGTTCGTTATGCCCAGGCTGTCCAGCAGCAGAATGTATAATGGAGACGATACCGGAGCGGGGCCGGACAGACGCATCCGCGGGGAGGGAACTTCCCCGTAGCCTGTCAGCCGACAAAGGCGTGGACGATTGCCTGAAAATGAAATATGATAATCGTTCTTAAAAACCCTGCCGGACATGTCCGGTCCCGACATCTGGAAAAAAACACGGTGCTTACACAGACCAAACGCTGGATCTATAACCTGCTCGGTGCGCTGTTCTTTATCACCGGTTTTATCGGCATTTTCCTGCCGGTCCTGCCCACCACCGTCTTTATGATCCTGGCCTTGTGGGCCTTTTCCAACGGTTCCGAAAGATTTCACCAGTGGCTTTATAATCATCCCCGTTTCGGTCCGCCGCTTCAGGACTGGGAGGAGAGGGGGGTTATTCCGCTGAAAGGAAAAGTCACCGCCGTGGCGGTGATGAGCCTGAGCGCCCTTTATCTTGTCTTTCTGTCCGAGGCGCCGGTCTGGGCCATCGCCGCCGCCATCACCTGCATGGTCTGCGTCGCCATATATGTGGTCAGCCGCCCCGGGGCCTGACGACACGCCAAAATAGAAAAACTTTCAAAAAAAACAAAAAAGCCTGAAAAAAAGTTTGGCCGGTTAATCTATGGTTTACCACATGCGAATATTCTAACCAAAGTATTTGAGTTATTTGCAAACAAGTGGTGACTGGCCCATGTTCCGGAGGGATCCCAAGTTCGATAACAAAAAAGTATTGCTTGTTGATGACGACGTGTACCTCAGTAAGATCATCAAATCTGTTCTCGACATACTGGAAGTGGGTTCAGTCACACATGTTAAATCCGTCAAAGCGGGTATTGAACTCTTTGACTCCAAATATTACGACTGCGTCATTGTCGACTGCCTGAAAAACGGCGGCAAGGGCTTCGAGCTCATCCAGGCCGTCCGCGGCGGTTCCGACGACGCCAAAATCCGCACGCCTGTCATCCTTTGCACCGCCTTCACCGAACAGCAGAATATCTACCGCGCCCGCGACATGGGGGTGAATGAAATCCTCGCCAAGCCGGTGTCGCCCGACCAGATTCTGCTCAAGCTCAATTGCGCTCTCTATAGACAGCGTGAATTCGTCCAGGCGCCGGGCTATGTCGGTCCCTGCCGGCGCCGCCGGCAGATCGACTGGGAAGGCCGGGAAGACCGGCGCAATCCGGGCGGCGCCGCCCAGGGGGCGATCCCCGCCGGGAACAAAAAGGAGGCGGCCAATGGGTGAAATGAACTATTCCCCGGCCCTGAAGGCCAAGCTGGAAAAAGCCAACGAGATGCTGGCCGCCGAGGCGGAGAATTATACCCGCATGCTGCAGGCGGACCTGGTGGAGCTTGCTGTGGTGCTGTCCGACCGGGATTATGAGCGGGTGGCGGTTGTCGCCTATAATATTGAAAGCCGGGCCGGGACCTTTGGCTGGCCGCTGGTCACCGGCGCCGCCGGCCTGATGCGGGACCTGATGGAGGAGGGCCGCGCCACAAGCCCGACCATGGCGATCATCCGTGACAGCATGGCCCTGATGGTGCGGGATAATATGAAGGATATGGCGATTGAGGGCCGGGTGTTGCTGGAAACACTGCGCGCCGCCGTCACCAGTGAGATTGGTATCAGAAATACAGGAAAATGAATTCCTGTGCCTGTCGTTGTTCCCGTCCGGCCCCAAGGTCCGGGCGTTCCCCCAAGCCCCGGACGTTGCCCGGGCGGGAACAGCGTTCTTTGGGGGGAGTCACCCATCATTTCTGCGTAGGCGGGATTTCATTACAAGGCAATAAAATTATGATGATCTTCGGAGAAATTATCGTAAAAGTAGTGAAATACTGGAGTATCTGTGACATAAAAGATTAAGACTATGTATGGGAAATGACTAACGAGGGGGAACAAATGTCAGGATATGTACTTGAATCATTGCTGTCTCAGGAGGAATTGAAGTCAGAACTTAGAAATAGGTCGAAGCAATATTTTGAAGCTTCTATTGCGAAGAAAGAATACCCTCTTCATGCCCAGAACGGATGGTATATTGTTCGTGAAAACAAGAATACATTCAGAGTTCGCTTGGATAAGGATAGTCAAGAAAAACTAGAAGATGAGTTCTGGGTCTTATTGACAAAACTAGGTTTTAATGAACTGAATTCCGGGCGTACCTGCACAATAAACGCGAAAAATTTCACACACAAGTTAAACGTGTTGGCGAAAGATGATGAAACGGTAGTTGTTGCGGAATGTATTGTAAGTGAGAAAAGGAAACTAGGTCCCGCGATCAAGAAGATTAAAGGGTATCGTGAAGACGTTGTTAAAGCGATCCACGAGAAATATGGCAGGGAATTTAAGCCAAAATTTGGCTGGCTTTTGGTTACGAGGGATATCACATGGTCCGAGAAAGATTTAGCTGCGGCTCATGAGGCGGATATTTGCCCAATCACAGACACCGATCTAGATTACTTTATTGAGCTAGAAAAACATATAAGAACTGCAGCGAGATTTCAATTCTTGGCGAGTGTTTTTCAAGGAAAAACTATCGACGAGCTCTCGTTAAAAGTACCTGCAACAAAAGGAAAAATGGGGGGTATTCCCTTTTTTACATTTTTAATTTCGCCAGAACATTTGATGAAGGTTGCGTATATTGGCCATAAAAGCAGTAGTCCAGTTGAATCATTGGATACTTATCAAAGAATGTTGAAATCACGGCGTTTGAAAGATATTGCAAAATATATCAATGAGGGTGGCAAGTTCCCAACAAATATTGTTGTGAACTTGGAAACTAAAAGGAAGTTGCAGTTTAATAAAAAAGACGAAATCGGAGGTCTTGCTTTTGGAGAACTTAGCTTGCCTAACTCATATGCAAGTGCATGGGTAATAGATGGTCAGCACCGACTGTATGGTTATGCCTTCAGTGAAAGAGCCTCAGATTCTGTAGTTCCAGTTCTTGCCTTTTTAAATTTGTCACCGGAAGAGCAAAAGGAATTATTTGTCGATATCAATAACAAGCAGGTGAAAGTTCCGAGAAGCTTGTTATTGGATATTTATTCAGAGTTGCACTGGGGTTCAATGGATCCGAGACAATCACTTCTGTCTTTAAGCTCAAAAGTTGTCAAGGTACTCGGAGGTACACAATCCTCTCCCATGTATGAAAGGGTGATTATAGGGGAGCAAAAGAAAACAAATCACCGATGTTTAACCATTACTACAATCGCAGATGCCCTAATAAAGGAGCAGCTGTTGGGTTCAGTAAATGCTACAGGCGATAGGATTAAACCTGGCATTATAGGCGATGAAAATCTCGAGAACGCTTTAAAAAGATCGACTACATTTCTTTCTCTCTATTTCGCTTCATTTAAGAAGGCTCTTTCTGAACAGTGGGAGCTAGGTGATGCCAAAGGCGGATACATTTGCACAAACAATGCAATAGTGGCTCAATTAAAAGTGTTGCGAGCAATATTTGATGTATTGAAAAAAGAAGAAAAGGAAGATTTGCATAAGTTGTCGGTAGATAACTTATATCTGAAGGTTAAGAAGTACCTAGATTCTCTTTTAGAATGGTTAAGGGGACAACCAGAGGACAAGTTTGTATCTCTTCGCTCAAAAGTAGGTTCCAAAGGTCAAATTGCTGTAGGTTGGGAAATGCAACAGGAAATTTTTGAACGAAACTCGAATTTTCTACCGACCGGTTTGAAGGAGTGGATGGCATCTTTTGATAAGGAAGGTACAAAAACAGCCAAGATTTCATTAGATGAGATCCAGTTGGCTTTATTTAACTTTACATTGTCTTCTATTAAGAAAAAATATGGTGATGAAAGCTGGTGGGTGGATGGAATACCAGAAACAACAAGACTAAAATGCGTTAACCGCAGAGAAAGAGAGGGACGAAAATATGACGAAGTACGTTATTTGGATCTAATTGATTATCGGTCAATTGCATTGGACAACTGGGCTGATTGTTTTCATGAGTATTTTTCGATAAGCGATCAAAAAGGAAATAAAGAAAAGCAAACAAAATGGCTGGTTGAGTTAAACGAAATTCGCAAGAAAATCAGCCACCCTGAGAAAGGCTTGTTAACAAAGAAAGAAGTTGAGTTTATTGAAGGACTTAAAAACGAATTAAAAGTAGTATTGCATGATTTTTGGCCCAGATAAGTCGTTTATAGTAAGCCCTAGGAAGAGGGGGCATGTTTGGCTAAAAACATTTAACAATTAACTCCTCGTAAGAGCCTCTTCCTTCTGCTTTGCCGGATATCACGCTGGCCCGTGAAAGTTTGATCAAGTCACCAATATCTCGATACAACTCCATGACGCTTTCATGGTACGCGTTTGTAAGCAATACTTTTGCACCTCGCTCGACCGCTCCGGCAACTGCATCTCTAAGTCTTATTTGGTCATCCCAGGAAAAGAGGGTTTCGTTGTATTTGATAAAGCCATTCAGGTTGTGCTTCACCGTATACGGTGGATCAACGAATAAAAAGTCACCAGATCCTGCTTGATCAATTGCCACTTCGAAGTCGCCACTGATTAGGTCTGTTGATTGAAGGAGTGATGATATAGTCTCGAAATCATCAGTGTCCAGCACTACATTTTTCTTCGTTCCAATGGGTACATTGAATTGTCCCTTGAGGTTGACGCGATAGAGACCATTCCAGCAAGTGCGGTTTAAATAGATGAACTTTGCAGCTTGCTCTATTGGATCAATTGGCGTCGAACAGCGGATTTGATAATAGTAATTCTTAGAGTGCTCTCGGTGGTGAACGTCCAACGCACACTCAAGTGCCTGCCAATTGTCTTTAATGACTTGATAGGTATTGATGAGCTCAGCATTTGAGTCATTCAAGATAGCAGTATGAGGTTTTAGATGGAAGAAAACAGCACCACTTCCCAAGAAGGGTTCAATAAAACGATTGAATTCAACATCAAGTAAATCATGATGTCTTTCTATCAGCCAGCGTTTACCACCAGCCCATTTCAGAAATGGAATAATAATCGGACGATCATCCTGTGTGGAACTATTGCTGCTCATTTCCTCCCCCTCTGACGAAATATACTTATACAACTACTAATTGTCATCAGGTTTTTATTTTCTTGTAGACTAAAACTTCCGCGGCGTGGGCGTATTGCTCTTTTTCCGATACTGCCTTGTGCCCGGTCTTCCCGCCGTGGACCGGCCTGACCCGCGCTTTTGCGGTTTATGCGCCGGGGCAATGCCTAGTTCCGCATCCTCGAGCCGTTTGATCTCGTCCCGCAATCGTGCCGCTTCCTCGAATTCCAGGTTGCCGGCGGCTTCGCGCATGTCCTTCTCGAGCCCGTCGATATAGGCGCGCAGGTTATGGCCGACCAGGTTATTGTCCTCGGTGCCGGTTTCGACCAGTACATGGTCGCCCTCGGCCACACCGTCGAGGATATCGCCGATATTCTTCTTGATGCTTTCCGGGGTGATGCCGTGTTCTTCATTATAGGCGAGCTGTTTTTCCCGGCGGCGGTCGGTCTCGTCCAGCGCCGCCTGCATGCTCCTCGTGATTTTATCGGCATACAGGATCACCCGGCCGTCCACATTACGGGCCGCCCGGCCGATGGTCTGGATGAGGGAGGTTTCTGAGCGCAAAAAGCCTTCCTTGTCCGCATCCAAAATCGCCACCAGCCCGCATTCGGGAATGTCGAGGCCTTCGCGAAGCAGGTTGATGCCGACCAGGATATCAAAGGCGCCGATGCGTAAATCCCGAATGATTTCAATGCGTTCCAGGGTATCTATGTCGCTGTGCAGATAACGGACCTTGAGGCCGTTTTCATCGAGATATTCGGTCAAATCCTCGGCCATGCGCTTGGTCAGCGTGGTGACGAGGACGCGGTAGCCGGCCTCGATGCTGGCCCGGGCCTCATGCAGCAGGTCGTCCACTTGCGTTTCCACCGGGCGGATGTCGCAGGGCGGATCGATCAGGCCGGTGGGCCGGATCACCTGCTCGACGAATTCGCCGCCGGTCTGTTCCAGCTCCCAGTTCCCCGGGGTGGCGGAGACATAGACCGACTGCGGCCGCATGCGGTCCCATTCGTCGAATTTCAGCGGCCGGTTGTCCACACAGCTCGGCAGCCGGAAGCCAAAGTCGGCGAGGGTCTTTTTGCGGGCAAAGTCGCCCCGGCTCATGCCGCCCACCTGCGGCACGCTGACATGGCTTTCATCGACAAACAGCAGCATGTTGCCGGGCAGATACTCAAACAGGGTCGGCGGCGGCTCGCCCGGGTGGCGGCCGGTGAGGTGGCGGCTATAATTCTCGATCCCTGAGCAATGGCCGGTGGCGGCCATCATTTCCAGATCCAGGGTCACCCGTTCGCGAAGCCGCGCTTCCTCCAGGATCTTGCCGTTGGCCTGCAATTCCTTCAGCCGGTCATTCAGCTCGACCTTGATGGTTTTCATGGCCTGTTCCAGGCTCGGCCCGGCGGTGACATAATGGCTGTTGGCATACAGTTTGACCTGCTCCAGGTCCGCCACTTTCTCGCCGGTCAGCGGATCGAACAGGGTGATTTTCTCGAGCTCGTCGCCAAAGAAATCAAGCCGCCAGGCCCGGTCCTCGTAATGGCTGGGGAAAACCTCGATGACATCGCCGCGGACCCGGAACGTGCCGCGCTGGAAGGCCTGGTCGTTGCGCCGGTACTGCAGCTTGACCATCTGTTGCAGAAGCTCCCGCCGGTCGAACTGCATGCCGACCTCAAAGGGGATGGTCATTTCCAGATAGGCCTCGGGCGAGCCCATGCCGTAGATGCAGCTCACCGAGGCAACGATGATCACATCGTCGCGCTCAAACAGGGCCCGGGTCGCGGCATGGCGCATACGGTCGATCTGTTCGTTGATGCTGGCGTCTTTTTCGATATAGGTGTCGGAGCGGGGGACGTAAGCCTCCGGCTGATAATAATCATAGTAGGAGACGAAATATTCAACCGCATTGTCCGGGAAGAAAGACTTCATCTCGCCGTACAGCTGAGCGGCCAGGGTCTTGTTATGGGCCATGATGATGGCCGGGCGCTGGGTCCGCTGGATAATCTGGGCCATGGTATAGGTCTTGCCCGAGCCGGTCACGCCCAGCAGCACCTGGTCACTGAGCCCGTCGTTCAGCCCTTCCACCAGTGAATCGATGGCCGCCGGCTGATCGCCGGAGGGTTGAAACTCGCTCTCCAGGCGGAACGGAATCCCGCCCTCGGTCTTGTCGGGGCGTTCGAATTTGCCTTTTGCCATATTTGACGTTGGCCCGTCGAATGCCATCTGCGGGCGTTCTGACAGGATGTTGCTGTTATTGTCTGATTTTGGGCTCATATCCCCATAATGGGGCTTCGCGGCGGCTTTTTCCAGTACGGTTTTTGAATTTATTTTGTTTCCGGTTGGCGCGGATCAGTCGGGCAGGCACCACCAGCTTTCAACATGGTGGGTGCCGACCTTTTCTTCGTCCAGGAAACGGGAATAGAGCAGGCCGTTTGTGCCCATGGTGGCGACCCACCGCTGCATTTTTTCCGGCAACTGGATGTCATTTCCCTCCCGGAGCGGATGCTGGCGATGGATGATCGGTGTCTGTGTAAAGACATCTGTGCCGAGGACAGTGAGGAATTTGGCTTCAAACCAGTGGGTGAGGAAAAATCCTCCGGTTTTGCCCGTGCCGAGGCCAAATCCGACCCGGATTGTTTTTCCCTGTTCAACGGCTGTGACAAGGTTTTCTTTACTGCCTCGAAGGACCCGGCCGTCCTGGGCAATGGTAACCAGGTGATGGGTGCAGACCCGGGGTGTGGTCCCGGCTTTTGTATTGTCGGCGAGGGCGGGGGAAATTATGCCCGTCACAAACAGGGCGGTACAAAGCAGGCTGATGCAGCTTTTCAATAAGTTCCCGGCCATGTTTCGTCCCCATGTTCCAGTAGGCAATTTTCGTTTCAGCCTGCCATTGAACAAGAAGCAGCGCCAAAGAAAAAGTCTTCTGCGATAAGGGGGCAATAATTTGCGACCGACGCCGGGGGAGTGACCCGGCGGGGTTTTTAAACTTATTGATCAAAGAAGCCGTCGATAAAATCCACTTCGTCCGGGGTGGCGTTCTGCCAGTCCTCCAGCACCCGCCGGTCGGCCTCCAGATTCTCCTTCAGGCTGTCCAGGGTGAGCGTCTGGCCAAAGGCCACTGAACAGTCGCCCAGCAGCCGCCGGACCATCAAATCGCCAAGTTCCCGGCGGTAATGGGCCGGTTCCCAGAACCAGTTCAACGGTGTCTTCCCGGCGTTCAAAACCGGCTCGGTGTGATAGGGGGTGATGCGGCTGAAATCGACAATGTTCACCCCGTCGCCATAATCCTCGAAAGTGGTGAGCGCCATTTTCCATTTCTCGAACTCCCCCCACAGTCCGGCGCGTTCGATCACCTGTAGATACTGGATATGATAGGGATTGATGAAAATATGCACCTCTATGTCCCGGGCGCGCAGCTCCGTCACAAAACGATCAAGCAGGGCCAGTTCGTTGGACCAGTGCCCGGCCTTGTAAAAGGCCTGCCATTTTTTCCGGGTGAAACTTTTCACAAGCTGCGGGTTTTTCTGCTTATAAAGGGTCATCACCCCTTCCTTGCGGGTGTTCCAGGCCATATCGTTGCCCGGGTTGAAGCCGTCGGGTGTGAGGGTGCTGCCGTGGGTTTTTTGGCCCATAAGTGTACTGACGCTGTCCAGAACCCCGCTGAGGGAGATGAGCGGCATGGCCAGGTCCCTGACTTTCTGAAGGCCATAGTCCGGGTTTTTCGTGCCGTCCCAGTGATATTTTTTCCGCTTGTCATAATCTTCAGGGGCAGGGGGCCAGTCCCGGGGACGGTCGTCCGGCGCCACCAGAAAATCCAGGAAATCGACGCCGATCAGCACGGTTTGGATTTTTTTGTCCCGCACGATATCCAGGGCATAGCCGTACTGCATGCCGATCGAACTGCCGGGCAGACCCAGGTTAAAGGCCTTCTGACCGCGGGCCCTGAACAGTTCATGATCCGGATCTATGCCCATTTCCACCCGGCTGTTGCCGACAATCAAAACGTCCATGTCGGTGCGGTGGGCCACATGCAGCCGGGCCTGGCGGGAATGGGGGCCGGCCTCGGGCTTGACGGCATTAAAGCCTTCTTTCGGCGCATGGCCATACATCAGGTAGGGGTCGGTCACATATGTCAGGGTCGCCGCAGCGGCCAGAAACAGAAGGACAAAGGCCAGCCAGAAAAGGAAGAATTTTTTCATGCTCATGATATCGCCTCCCGCCCTAGAACTGGAAATAAAGGAATTCGGAAATCTGGCTCAGGGCCAGTATTCCGGTAACGGTCAGGAAGGCACAGACGGCGGCCCAGCCGGGAGAGGGGCGGAATTTGATCCGCCGCATCAGAAGACTGTCGCTCATCAGGCTGTATCGGGCATCTTGCTCTGAAGGCACCTGGTTATAGGCGGGCTCGAATTTTTCCATGATCTGCTGGGTATTGGGCAGCAGAAGCGCCGCCGGCAGCAGGGCGATGATCCAGATCCAGGTCCAGACGAAGTCGCTGCCGCCGCCAAGGGAGAAGTGGACCCCGAGCCCGGTGAGCGCCTCTTTCAGCGGGCCCAGGTGCACGGCGATGCCGTTGGGGATGCTGATATGGCTCATGCCGCTCATGCCTTTCAGGATCACAGCGGCGGTATCGTAATTTTCCGCCCGGAAGAACACCCAGCCCACTACCACGGCGATAAAAGTGATGGCCCAGGCGCAGCCGCGCCACAGGCAGGAGTTATTCAGTCCCTCCCAGCCCAGCATACGGACCACATAATGCCAGCCGTGGTTGACGACCAGATAAAAACCATGCAGGGCGCCCCAGATAACGAAGGTCCAGCCGGCCCCGTGCCACAGGCCGCCGAGCAGCATGGTGGCGCTGAGATTGACATAGCGCCGGGCCTTGCCCTTGCGGTTGCCGCCGAGCGGGATATAGACATAGTCGCGCAGGAAGCGGGAAAGGGTCATGTGCCAGCGCCGCCAGAATTCGGTGATGCTGAGCGATTTATAGGGCGAATGGAAGTTGAGCGGTAGCTTGATGCCAAATAGCCGCGCTGCACCGATGGCCATATCCGAATAGCCGGAAAAGTCGAAATAGAGCTGCAGGGTATAGGCCAGTGCCCCGCCCCAGGCCTCGAAAAAACCGATCTCTGCCCCGCTGTCGGCTGCATTGAACACCGGCGTGGCATAGGCGGCAACCCCGTCCGCCAGCACCGCTTTCTTGAACAGGCCCATGGAGAAGATCATCAGGCCGATGGTGATATTGTCGAGCCTGAGGCGCATCTTCTCGTCCCGCATGAACTGGGGCAGCATTTCCTTGTGATGGACGATGGGCCCGGCGATCAGCTGCGGGAAAAAGGTCACAAACAGGGCGTAATGGAGGAATTTATATTCCTTAGTGATGCCCTCATAGGCATCGACCAGATAGGCGATCTGCTGGAAGGTGAAGAAGGAAATGGCCAGCGGCAGGATGATGGTGCCGATCTGCCAGTCAAGGCCGGTCAGGGCCGCCACATTTTCCACGAAAAATCCGGCATATTTGTAATAGCCGAGCAGCCCCAGGTTAAAGACAATGCCCAGCGTCAGGATGCTCTTTTTTTGCAGGCGGCCCGCAACACCGTTGCCCAGCAACCGGCCGACAGCGAAGTTGACCGCCATGGAGAGGATAATCAGGAACAGATATTTCGGATTCCACCAGCCGTAAAAGAACAGCGAGGCCAGCACCAGAACGCCGATGGCTTTCTCGTGATCGAAGCGCGAAACCAGGAAAAACAGCGCCACCGTTGCCGGTAAAAAGGCAAAAATAAATTCATAGGAATTGAAAAGCACGTTATCCGCCCCTTTTGTGTTTCTCACCGTTTCTTAGCGCGGTAATATAAATATATGATAAACAAAGAGGAATTTTCCTCAAACCATAATAGTCTGATCCTGTGATATTTCTTTCCTCTTTTTGTGAAACTTCCCTTGCAGAAAGTTTCGAGTTTTCGTACGTTCGCGCACGAAATTGACTGTTACCACAACAACAGAAGACCACCACAGAAAGGGAAAGAAATGGCCTTTATCGCAGACTCCTTAAGCCGTGTGAAACCTTCCCCGACCATTGCTGTGACGACCAAGGCAGCCGAATTAAAAGCTGCCGGCCGCGACGTGATTGGCCTGGGCGCAGGGGAACCTGACTTTGATACTCCCGATAACATCAAGGCAGCCGCCATCAAGGCCATTAACGAGGGCAAGACCAAATATACCGCGCCTGACGGCACGCCCGAACTGAAACAGGCGGTGGCCGCCAAGTTCAAACGGGAAAACGGCCTTGACTATGCACCGAACCAGGTGACCATCAACAACGGCGGCAAGCACACTTTGTTCAACGCCCTGATGGCAACCATCAACCCGGGCGATGAAGTGATCATCCCGGCCCCTTACTGGGTATCCTATCCGGATATGACCCTGCTGGTCGGCGGCAAGCCGGTGATCGTTGAGTGCACCCAGGAAAATAATTTCAAGCTGCAGCCGGCGGACCTGGAAGCGGTCATCACGCCGAAAACCAAATGGGTGATCCTGAACAGCCCGTCCAACCCCACAGGCGCGGCCTACAGCCGGGACGAGCTCAAGGCGCTGACCGATGTTTTGCTGAAACATCCCCATGTCTGGGTGATGAGCGACGATATGTATGAGCATCTCGTCTATGACGGTTTCGAGTTCACCACCCCGGCCCAGGTCGAGCCCAAACTTTATCACCGCACCCTGACCGTCAACGGCGTGTCCAAGGCCTATGCCATGACAGGCTGGCGTATTGGTTATGCAGCCGGTCCGGTGGAGCTGATCAAGGCGATCGGCAAGATCCAGTCCCAGACCACCTCCAACCCCTGCAGCATTTCCATGGCTGCGGCGGTCGAGGCGCTGAACGGTCCCCAGGATTTCCTGAAAACCCGTGGCGAGGCCTTCAAGACACGCCGCGACCTGGTGGTGCGTATGCTGAATGATGCCGAGGGTATCGAATGCGCGACACCGGAAGGGGCCTTCTATGTTTACCCGAGCTGCGCCGGCATGATCGGCAAGACCACACCGGACGGCAAGGTGCTGAACAATGACGAGGATGTGGTCTCTTATCTTCTGGAAGCAGAGGGCGTTGCCGCGGTGCATGGCGAGGCCTTTGGCCTGAGTCCCCACTTCCGGGTGTCCTACGCGACCAGTGAAGAGGCGCTGACCGAAGCCTGCACCCGTATCCAGCGAGCCTGTGCCGCACTGAAATAAGCGGGATTACATAGCAGATTTTTCAAACCCCTGCCGGATCACCCGGTGGGGTTTTTTTTGTATCACCGGGGGGATCGGCTAAAGTTGGTGCACTTCTTGCTTGTAGAATGGTATTTAATGTTTCACAGGGAGGGGTTAATGACGATCAGCGCTATTTCTTCAAATGCTTACTGGGTGACAAATTCTGTAAAAAACGACCTGAAACAGCCGGGCACAGCAACTTTTTCCGGTAAGAGAAGTGCTTCTTCGGCCTCACCAGCCGCCCGTGAAGCGGCGACTGACCTTGCCAATTCTGCCGGGCAGAATATACCCATGTCTTCTGCGCTCAGCGGGGCAAGCAACGCGGTGCTGTTGGCATTCCAGGAAATGAACTCGTCTTCCCGGCCGGAAGGTCTGACCGATTCACAATGGCTTACGCAACTGACCGCGCATCTGGGCGCCTCGGATTATATATACGCAAAACTGGCGCTCAGGGACCAGCAGGCTGAAAAACAGCTTGCGTCCGGCGAAGCCGGCGACACGATCAAAGTCAACTTTCAGAACCACACCTTTACAGTGATGGGTAAGGTTATGCAGGCGTCCTCTCTTAAACCTGTTGAGTCCCTGTCGTCCTGAAATAAGCGGACCGGAAACTTATAAAGAAAACCCCCTGCAGTCATAGGGCCGCAGGGGGTTTGTTTTTGGTTGCTATTGACGGCAACCTTGGGGGAACTGTTATTTATTCGGCGGACAGCTGACCGTCGGTGATGACAAGATTTTCCTCGCCCTCGACCGAAAAGGCGCTGCCGGTCTCTGTTACTTCCACATAGCAGTCATGGCACAGGTCCCGGATTGTCTCATGGGCGCCGATCGTAATGGTTTTGTCTATTTCTCCGGCTTCCACATAAATTTCGTGAGCCATGTCATCATTGTTTTTCAGATCCGCGCTGACAGCCGGAGTGGCGGCCAGAAGGGCCAGGACTGCACTGAAGGCAAAGGCGATTTTGGTCATGTGTCTTGTTCCGTTTAATTCCATAAAAGATAGGTGGAATTAATGCGCCGACAGGAGATGAAATAAAGAGAATTTATTCGATAACTATTATGCGGAAAACCAATAGGAAACGGACCCGGGGGATGTTCCTCAACAAAGACCCGGTTTATCTATTTGAAAATTAAATAATATCAATAAAATAAATTCGCTTTTCGAATAGCGTGCCGTGCGGAATAGTGATGATGAAAAAGAATTATTTTTTCAAACAGGAACGCATTCAATGAAGCATCAAAGCGCAAACGGCAAATACGGAACCGCCAAAAAAGACAACGGTTACAGAGTCGATTATCACGAGGATGAAGAGGACTACCGGGAAAACCGGAAGAAAAGGCTGGACCTGTCCCGCCGCCAGTCCCGCCAGGACAAATATCGCGACAAGGACTAAAGTCTGATTTGAGGGTCAGCGATCAGGCAGGCCGGGAAGTGCCGACCTGATTTTTTCGATTCCTGACAGGATAAGCTCCATCAGTTCGCTGTCATTTTCCTCGTTATACATCACATAGGCGGGGTAGGTGAAATGGGGCGCGTTCTCGACGATTCTCAGCCGCCCGCCTGCAATTAGCGGTGCTGCTGTCCGTTTCGGGAAATATCCGCTTGAGGGGATGCCCAGAAGATAGTTGATCCCCAGGGTGCCCACATCCAGTGAAACGCCCGGGACATCAAGATCGGGAAAATTGAGGGCATGGTCGCCCTGAAATTCCGGCCCCCAGTTCACATAGACATAATCATGGTCGAAAATATCAAGTCCGGGATCAAGCGAGGTGACCAGGATAATTTCCTCGTCCAGGATCTGCCGGACCCGGAACCCCGGGCGGTTTTCCGGCCGGTACATGACGGCGATATCCAGGGAATTGTCGATCAGGTTGCGGATCAGGTCCGGGGCATTGCCGCTTTCCGTTCTGATTGCAACTTCCGGCGCATGGGCGCGCATCCAGGGCAGCAGATTAAGCAGGAAGCCGTCCCACAGGCTGACCTGGGCGCCGATTCTGAGGATGCTTTCCTGCTCTTCGCCAATCCCCACATCAAGCCGCGCCTGGTCCCAGATTCTTGTCAGCCCCATGGCGTGTTTCAGAAACTGTTTGCCGGCGGGTGTCGGGGTTGCCCCCTGCTTGTTGCGGTCAAACAGGCTGGTGCCGATCTGGTCCTCAAGATTGCGGATGCGGATACTGACCGTGGACTGGGTCACATTGACCCGTTCGGCGGCAGCCAGGAAGCTACCGGTTTCATATACTGCAATGAAGGTTCTGACTTGGGCAATATCCATGACAGCGTCGCTCTATATATTCAATAATCGCATATGAAATATAGAATAAATTCGCTTTATTGATAATAAAAAAATGCAGTAAATGCCGTATTTTATTTCAACCGGGGGCGGCGTCGGCAGGCGGGGACCCCCTTGTGGGCGCTGCACAGAATGACAAAAAAAAATCAACCCGAACGACGAACGTTAGGTCCGGTTCCCGACCTTGAACGGCATCTGCCCAACAACTGGTGGCAGTCACTTTTTAATTCTCTTTACCTCAAGACAGATGGCGATGTGGTGGAAAACCATGTCAATACAGCGCGGGAAGTTGATCTTCTTGCGGAAAAACTGGCTCTTGAGCCGGCAGACAGAATTCTTGATCTGTGCTGCGGACAGGGACGGCACTCCCTGGAGCTTGCCTCCCGCGGGCTCCAGAATGTGTCCGGTATCGATCGGTCCCGCTATTTGATCCGGCTAGCCCGCAAGCGTGCAAGGGACCGGAATCTGCAGGTAAAATTCAGGGAAGGGGACGCCCGTAAAATTCCCACATCCGAGCGAAACTATGATGCGGTTGTCGTTATGGGGAACAGCTTCGGTTATTTTGCGCAGGAAGAGGACGATCTCACGGTTTTGCAGACCATTCTCAGATGCCTGCGTCCCGGTGGGAAGGTTGCCCTGGATATCACCGATGGTGCCTGGATCAAATCCCATTACGAACCGAGGTCCTGGGAATGGATTGATGAAAATCAGTTCGTCTGTCGGGAGCGGTCTTTGTCCGCTGACGGCGACCGGCTGATCTCCCGCGAGGTGATTGTTCATGCTGAAAAAGGCGTGATTGCCGACCAGATTTATGCGGAACGTCTTTATTCCCGTGACCGGATCGAGGACCTGCTGAAGCGGGCAGGTTTCAGGGATATTGTCTTCCACCAGCAGATTTTTGCCGATTCAGACCGCGGAGAAGACCTGGGCATGATGGAGCGGCGCTATTTCCTGACCGCGATTTCCAACGTAAACGTTGCCGACGCGCCGCCTGAGGAAAAAATCAAAAAGATCACCGTCCTGCTGGGCGATCCCCGTCAGCCTGATGCGGTCAAGAAAAGCGGTGTTTTCAGTGATGAAGACCTGGCAACCGTTGGCAGGCTGAAGGATGCCCTGTCCGGACTCGCGGAATTCGAATTCAATTATCTTGATGATCATGGCGCCTTGATCGGTCAGTTGGCAGGAAAGGGACCGGAGTTTGTCTTTAACCTGTGTGATGAAGGGTATGCCAACGATCCTCTGAAAGAGCTGCATGTGCCGGCGCTTCTGGATATTTTCGGTGTGCCCTATTCCGGGGCTGCTGCGAATGCCTTGTCTTTGTGTTACAACAAGTCTCAGGTCCGGGCCATTGCGGCCATGTATGATATTCCGGTACCGCTGGAAACCTACTTTGACCAGGATGATTTTGCCGCCACCGTTCCGGCGGTTTTCCCGGCGCTGATCAAGCCCTGCCTCGGCGACAGCAGCGTCGGTATTACCCGTGACGCCATAGTTTATACGGTCGACGAGGCCATTGATTATCTGTCTTACCTGCGCTCGGTGCTGCCGGATCAGCCCTATCTGGTTCAGGAGTTTCTGTCCGGACGGGAGTTCAGTGTCGGTCTGATCGGTAATCCGGGGACGGGGCTAAATGCCCTGCCGGTACTGGAAGTGGATTACAGCGGGCTTGCCCCCGAACTGCCACGAATTCTCAATTATGAATCCAAGTGGGATCCGCAGTCTCCTTACTGGACGGACATTAAATATCACCAGGCTGAACTGTCCGAGCAGGACGCCCGCAACCTGATCGGATGGTCCTGTATCCTGTTCGAAAGGCTGAACTGCCGTGACTACGCCCGCTTTGATTTCCGGGCCGATGGCGAAGGCGTGATCAAGCTTCTGGAGGTAAACCCCAATCCGGGCTGGTGCTGGGACGGCAAGCTTAATTTCATGGCAGGTTATGCAGGAATGACCTATGGGGATATGCTGCGGCGTATCCTCGAGGCTGCCCTGCAACGGTATAACCTGGAAAACCGGGCCTGATTTCCGGCAGTTATTTTTTGCTGCGTTTCACTCCCCTGTTTATAAACGTGGGACGGCGTCGATGGCGATTGACCAGGATCAGTGACGGTTGGTGGATAGTTGTTATTGTTCAGCGGTTCGCTATAATGGGAATGTCAATATATTCAGCCGGTTGCTTGTTTTATAGTCGTTCTAAACTATATATTAAGTAACGGATTTACGAGAGGAGATGAATATGCAGATTAATATTGGTATGGATGATGCAACACGGCAGGAAATTGCCAGCGGCCTGAGCCGCCTGCTGGCTGATACTTATACACTTTATCTGAAAACTCACAATTATCACTGGAATGTGACGGGTCCCATGTTTCAGACCCTGCATGCCCAGTTTGAAGTCCATTATACGGAACTGTGGGCGGCCATTGACGTGATTGCAGAGCGGATTCGCTCTCTCGGTGAAAATGCGCCGGGGACTTACAAGGAGTTCGCCAAATTGACATCCATTCCCGAGGATGACGGCATCCCGGCTGCGGAAGACATGATCCGTAACCTGGTCGAAGGAAACGAGACGGTAAGCCGCACAGCCCGTTCTATCGTGCCGCTGGCTGCGGATGCCGGGGATGAGCCCACTGTTGGGATCCTGGGTGACCGTATGGAAGTGGCGGAAAAGAACGCCTGGATGCTGCGTTCGCTGCTGAATTAGAGTTTTTAAAGCCGGGCTTCCTGCCCGATATGGCAAAATAGATTTAAACCGTGTAAAGGTAGCTCCAGTTTTCTGGAGCTGCCTTTTTTAGTCAGGATTTTGATGAAATACGAACTTGTTATTTTTGATTGCGACGGCGTGCTGGTGGACAGTGAGCCCATTGCCAACCGGGTCCTCCGGGATGCCCTGGCGGATGAGGGGCTGGAAATGTCCCTGTCGGACGTTATCGCGGAATTTGTCGGACTGAGCATGACCTCTGTGGTGAAACGGTCGGAGGAGCTTTTGGGGCACAGCCTGCCAGAGGATTTTCTCGACCGCGTACAGGCGGAAACGTTCGAGGTTTTCCACCGGGAACTGGTAGCGGTGGAAGGTATTCATGATGTTGTGGCTTATCTCCAGGAACAGGGAATCAAGAGCTGTGTGGCGTCCAGCGGCGATTTTTCCAAAATGGAAGTGACTCTGGGGCTTACAGGCCTGAAAGAGGACTTCGATGGCCGGATTTTCAGCTCAAGCCAGGTGAGTCGCGGCAAGCCGTGGCCGGATTTATACCTGTTTGCGGCGAATCAGATGGGGGTAGACCCGGCCCTTTGCCTGGTTGTGGAAGACAGCCTGCCGGGTGTGCGGGGGGCCGTAGCGGCCGGTATGGATGTGCTGGCCTACAGTGTGCGTGGGGAATGCGACGGGCTCCTGAAAGCCGGAGGTCTCGTCATTCGCCGAATGACCGAGGTTCTGGATCATCTGTCCTGATCTGTGAACAATAATTAGCCACCAATGCCATGTGACTATTTATTGTGCACATTAGGGATTAAACAATCGTTTGATAACATATTGAGAATAATGGCAAATTCTCCATATTTGGCGACGAGCATTGCAAAAAATGCAGACCTTGTGCCTCAGATTTGAGCGTTAAATTTCGTCTCGTCCGGATAATTTTGCGGTGCCAAATCATCTGAAAGAGGCAAAAAAAATGCCGGGACGAGCCCGGCATAGTCAAAAATATAGGGAGGCTTCATGTCTGGGAGACAATGAAACAAACTGTAACTTATATATGGGAGGCATATAAGCCACAGCACAAAGCAACATGATGTCACTTTGAAGATATTGCAATGCAACATCTTTTATCAATATAGGTGCGAAAAAGGATGTTGTAAAGGGTATTTTTGTGAAAAAAATGTTATAAAGAAAGAAAAAACGAGCTTCTGTATACATTCTTCGCAATATAATGCGGTGCAAAAATATATGTACTTTATGATATGGCGCAAAGCCAAAAAAAATGCCGGGACAAAGCCCGGCATAGTCAAAAATATAGGGAGGCTTCATGTCTGGGAGACAATGAAACAAGCTATAATCTTCATCTGGGAGGACATCCGATCATAGCGCCTGAAATTACTTGGGAGGTTCTTTCAGGAGATGATGCAACGCAACATCTGAATTAAACATAGCCACATCGCTCTGATGTGACCACCATTGAAATCACAACACAGATATGCGCCAGACGCATGGCTTGAAATCAGAAGCGGGTGCCCTTGAACTGCTGGATGATATAGTCTCTGAAGGCTGCGATACGCTTCGAGGTGCGAAGTTCCTGTGGATAAGTAATATAGGCGTCAAATTCAGGCCCTTCTGTTTCTTCCAGCACCCTCACCACATTCATGGAGCCCTGGACCAGGTAATCAGGCAGGGCGGCGATGCCGATACCTGCCTTGACCGCCTGAAGTACACCGTAAATGCTATTGACCCGAAGGATTGGTTTGCGCGGTTCCAAAGTGCCTTCTGTCAGGGCCCAGTTCATGCCCTGCACGGGGATGGTAGGCACTTCGCCATAAGAAATCAGATTGTGATCGTCCAGGTCATCCACGGTTCTCGGACGCCCCTTGCGGCTCAGATATTCCGGTGAGGCGTATAGATGGTGGTGAAACGTGCCCAGCCGCTTCTGGATCATTTCCAGATGTTCCGACGGGCGGAAACGGATGGCCACATCGGCTTCCCTTGTGGTCAGGTCCAGATCCTGGTCGGATACGATCAGCTGGACATCCACTTCCGGGTACTTTTCGATAAAACCGCGAATATGATGCATCATCCATGTTGAGCCGAAGCTGAGGGTCGTGGTGACCTTCAGCTCTCCCATGGGCACGTCGCTGCCTTCAAGAAGTTGCTGTTCAGTGAAATGGATTTTCGAGACCACGTCCTCGGCCGTTTTGAACAGCGTTTCCCCCTCGTCCGTGAGGCTCAAGCCACGGGCATGGCGATTGAAAAGGGAGACATTCAGACTTTCTTCGAGAGATCTGATCTGTCGGCTGACCGCCGACTGGCTGAGGTTCAGTTTTTCGCCCGCATGGGTGAAGCTGCCTGAAGAAGCCACAGTGTGAAATATTCTGAGTTTATCCCAATCCATCATGTCAATCGTTCACTCGAATGCTGCCATATAGAAACTATTTATAGTGTAAAGGTTAACTTTGCGCTGCACCAATAAAAAAGGCGGGAATATTCCCGCCTTTCTGGAAGAATTTGGCTAAGAGCCTAAAGCTCTTCCGCATGTGAGGCGAGGTAGCTTGCCACACCTTCCGCGGTGTCTTTCATGCCTTCTTCGCCTTTCTGCCAGCCGGCAGGGCAGACTTCGCCATGCTCTTCATGGAACTGCAAGGCTTCGACCATGCGGATGCTTTCGTCCACGTTACGGCCCAGCGGCAGGTCGTTGATGACATAGTGGCGGATATTGCCTTCCTTGTCGATCAGGAAGCTGCCGCGCAGGGCAACGCCGGCGTCTTCAATCAGAACGCCGTAGTCGGTGGCAATCTGTTTGGTCAGGTCGGCAACAAGGGGAAATTTGATCTGTCCCAGACCGCCTTTGTTGGTCGGGGTGTTGCGCCATGCATAGTGAGAGAACTGGGAATCAACGCTTACACCGACAACTTTGGTGTTCAGGGCAGAGAACTTGTCCATGCGGTTGCTGAAGGCAATGATTTCTGACGGACATACAAAGGTGAAGTCCAGCGGATAGAAAAAGATGAGGCCATAGCTGCCTTTCAGATATTCTGACAGCGTAAGTTCCTTCATTTCATCATTTTCCATGACAGCCTGGGCTGTGAAGTCGGGGGCTTTCTGACCGATAAGATGTGACATTTCAGTTCTCCGTTTGTGAGTTTTCTGTGGGTTCTGAATTTTAGAATTGTTCTAATAAATAGAAGAATCAGCCTTTAAGTCAAGATGTATTTTGGCAGCGAAAAGCGCTTCTTCGGAAGCAATATAGTCTGAAAATTTTCCCCTGGGAAGCGCCGCTTAATTTTACCAAAATATTAATACAAGTCTTTGGTTTCATAAATGTTTCTTAATGTATTTCACAGAACATGTAGGTCATATGCGTGAACTATCAAGAGGTCACATGAAATGAAAATAATACCGGAGAATTTCAGAAAGTCTGTGAAGGCTTTGGCGACCGGGCGGGAAAATGCCTTATTGTCACAGGGCATTAAAGCTCTGTATCGCAGGTTATGGCAGGACAATCGGGGGATGTCCGGTGTTGTGATGGTTGCCACTATTATTCCAATCATCGCGATCGTTGGCGTGGCGACAGATGTCAGCCGCGCTTATATTGTCAAGCAGCGTCTGGGGACAGCTCTAGACGCCGCGGCTCTGGCCGGCGGCCGTGTGCTGAACGAGGAAGCGGCAGTGCGCCGGACCCAGATTCAACAGTATTTTTCCGCCAACCTTCCCAACGGATTCATGGGCGCGACCGTGGAAGGCCCATTCGAGATGGACGCGGACGGTAATGTATTGCCCGAAAATTATGAATATTCCGCCAGCGAGAAAGTACTTCGCCTGGAGGCCAGGGCAAATGTCAGTACGGTATTTATGAAGATTTTTGGTCATGATGCCATGAATGTAAGCACTGAAACCGAGGTAACGAAGGAAATTTCCCTGCTGGATGTGGTGGTTGCCATCGACCTTTCCGGGTCAATGAATACAGACGATATGGACGGCAACACCAGGATTTATGCCGCCAAGGAAGCCGCCAAGACCATGATTAATGTCCTGTTCGGCGACAATCTGCAGAACAACCTTCTGCAGATCGGCATTGTGCCCTGGTCCGGGTCTGTCAATATCACTGGCAATGGCACAAAATACGGTTTCGAATCCGATGGCGTCACGCCGGTGGGTTCGGCGGATCTCTTTACGACAGTTGCAGTGACTCCAGCCGTGGCCAACCCCTATGAAATTCAGAACTACTCCTTTAATAAGTTATGTACCGGTCCTGGTTGGAACCCGGACTGTACGGCCGAGCTGCCCGGTAACGGCTACGAGGTGCTGAAAAATTATCAGGCCACGGTAAACAATATTTATTATGCCCACAACGCACCATCTGTTCCGCTGTTGGCAGAGCCGGAGTCAGGCTGGACAGGTTGTGTCTATGCCCGCTATGCCCGCGAGGAGGCCTGGGAGTATAAAAATACACCGGATTCCGACAATGATACGTCTCTGGATGAGGCGGCGGATATCTATGATGGTCCGGTAGACATTGTGAACGGAAAATCCTGGATCGGCTGGTATCCGATCGGATCGGAAATCGAATACCGTAACTACATTGAATTCGACCTGGATAATGACGGTGAAATCGAATACGGAGAAAGGTTCTTTGACGGTTATCGTTGCGACCTGGGCCGTCTGAGCAATCAGACACATAATTGTACGCCCTGTCCCGAGTATGGCATCACCAAGCTGCAGCACGACAAGCAGGTTGTCTGGGATGCTGTGGATGATCTCGAAGCCACTGACGGCGGGTATACAAATATTCCCCAGGGACTTGTCTGGGCATGGCGTGTGTTGACGCCGGGGCTGCCGTTTAACGAGGCATCCGTTCTGGCCAATAACACCAACACCATTAACCGGGCCATTATTCTACTCACTGACGGCGAAAACACCAGGCGTTCCGGCGATACCTATAACCGGATGCTGTCCGACCGTGACCAGAGGCTTCTGGACGTGGCCAATGCCATCAAGAACGATCCGAACAACGACATTAAGATCTATACGATCCAGTTTGCCGAAAGTAGCGGGGATCTGGCAACCCTGCTGACTGCTGTGGCGACCGATGCGGATCACTATTATTTCGCACCGGATGCGGATACGCTGAACTCCATCTTCGAGGAGATCGCCAATGAGCTGTCCAGCCTGAGGCTGTCCAAGTAATCCTCTGCGGGATATTCTTCAACATATCATCAAAAAAGGCGCTCAAGCGGGTGCCTTTTTTGCTATCTTGTCGGAAAACCTATAACGAAGGGGCGGAATAGTTGATGTCCAGCGCGTATTTTCCCGAAGGCACCAATATCGATTGGCTTGACCTGCCTGACGGCATGAGGCTTCGCACTGCCGCGATCATGCCTGCCTGTGAAGTTCGGGGGCAGGTTGTTGTGATTAACGGTCACCGGGAATATATGGAGAAATACCGGGAATTCTTCCAGGAGTTCCTCGACCGGGGCTTCCAGGTTTTCAGCATGGACCTGAGGGGGCAGGGCCTGTCCGGCCGGCTTCTGGAGGATCGGCACAGAAGCTATATCGACAGTTTCGATCTCTATCTTTCCGATCTTGCCCAAATGATGTCCCACTACGGGTTGCTTGACCGGCAGGACCGGCATCTCCCGCTTTTTCTAATGGGGCACTCCATGGGGGGGCATATTGCCTTTCGCTTTCTGCATGATCATCCGGATGTTTTTGACAGGGCAGTGCTTCTGTCGCCCATGATGGGGATCAACCTAGGCCCGCCGGTCAAAGCCATGATGTCCCGCTGGTGGATAGAATTTTCCTGCCTGTTCGGCTTTGACAAGGAATATGCGCCGGGACAGGGCCCCGGACTGGGAGAGGGGTTTGAACCTCTGGTCCGTGAGCTACTGACCCATGACCTGTCCAGATATGAAACGGAAAACCGCGTCATTGCGGCCAATCCGGACCTTTATTCGGGTGGCGCCACCTTCCGCTGGCTGAAAGCGGCACTGGACAGCATTTTTGTTATAAAGCAACGCGGCTATGCGGAAGCCATCCCGTTGCCTGTTCTGGCTCTTCTGGCGGAAAAGGAGAAGCTTGTTGTCAATAAGGAGGCTCAGGATATCCTCGGACGTTTGCCTGAGGGCAGGATAGAAATCATCAAGGGAGCGTTCCACGAAATCTACCGGGAAACAGACGAAGTCCGCCGTGAAATGTGGCGGATCATGGATGAATTTCTAGCTGTTTAGGATATCCAGAACCTGGGTATGCAGGGTCCTGTCACCGCAGGCGACAATTTGACCACCCTGGTCCGGAGAACCGCCGTCCCAACAGGTAACAAATCCGCCGGCATTTTCGATAATGGGGATCAGGGGCTGGATATCATAGCTTTCGAGGCCGCTTTCGATCACCACATCCATATGGCCTGACGCCACCATCATATAGGCGTAACAGTCATATCCGTTGCGAACCATATTGGCCTTTGCCGCCACTTTCTCGAAGGCCGCACGGTCATCATCAGTGGCGAACAGCTGTACCGGATCAGTTGTGGACAGGGTGGCCCGGGAAATATCGGGACAGGAGCGACAGCTGATGGCATTGCCGTTCAAAGTGCTGCCCAGCGGGGACCCGATATATCTTTCCTTCAGATAGGGCTGGTCCATCATGCCGACCACCGGTCCGCTGCCGTTATTCAGCGCAATCAGGGTTCCCCAGAGTGGGATGCCGGCGATAAAGGAACGCGTGCCGTCAATAGGGTCGATAATCCAGTTCATTTCCGCACCGGCTCCGGAAAAGTTTTCGCTGCCGTGTTCCTCACCGATAAGATTGTGATCGGGATACTTTTCATGGATGATCCGGCGAATGACCTCTTCGGCATCCTGGTCGGCTTTTGTCACCGGGTCAAAGTCGGACTGCAGCTTGCTGCCCTTGTTGGTAACATTCAGCGGGGCGCGGAAAAGATTAAGGGTAACCTCTGCTGCGGCATCACCGAGGATATGCAGAAAATCGACATATTCCTTGATTTCATCGGGATTTAGGTTATCTGACATATGTATGTATCATTCCAAAGCTTGACGCCGGGAAAGCGGGCCTGTTTCATTCTGTGTCAGGGATTTTCGCAGGATTGTCAAGAAGTGAAGTCTGAAAGAGTATGATCGAAACATATGATTTCATTGTCATTGGCGGCGGAATTGCCGGCGCTTCAGCGGCCTGGTTCCTCAGTTCGCATGGCCGTACCCTGATTCTGGAACGGGAAGATTTTCCAGGATATCATACCACGGGCCGGTCGGCGGCTTTTTTTGCGGAAACTTATGGCAATTCGGTTGTCCAGAAGCTGACCCGTGCATCGGGTGCTTTCCTGCTATCACCGCCAGAGGACTTTTCGGATACAGCGCTGGTGACCGGACGAGGGGCCGTATATGTCGCCACCCCGGAGCAGCAGGATGTTCTGAAGCAATCCTTTGAGGTCAAGAAAGCAATCAGTCCGGAAATCAGTATGCTGACCGCCGTGGAAATCGCGGACAGGGTTCCCTGCCTGCGCCGGGATTATGCCGTAGCCGGCTACCTGGAGCCGGGGTGCAGGGATATTGATGTACACGCCCTGCATCAGGGCTATCTCAGGGGGATCAGGGCGAGGGATGGCCACATCCTCTGCAACCGGCCTGTACGTCGGCTGGAAAAACAGGCCGGTGGCTGGCGTGTCGAGACAGATGGAGGCGCCTTCGAGGGCCGCATCCTGATTAATGCTGCTGGCGCATGGGGGGATGAGGTTGCCCGACTGGCCGGCCTGCAGGGGATAAATCTTGAACCCCGCAGGCGTACCGTTATCTGCCTTGACGTGGACAATTCCGGCAACCTTTCCCCGGAGATGCCGCTGGTCCTGGACACAGAAGATCGCTTTTATTTCAAGCCCGAGG
Organism: Emcibacter sp.; assembly: GCF_048269205.1. GTDB lineage: Bacteria > Pseudomonadota > Alphaproteobacteria > Sphingomonadales > Emcibacteraceae > Emcibacter. The sequence goes on from NZ_JBLXJC010000001.1 coordinate 976,743, forward strand.
GGGGCGGTGTACTGCTCAGCCCTTGTGATGAAACGCCGATGCCGCCCTGTGATGTGCAGCCGGAGGAAATTGACGTGGCCCGGGCCATTGACAGGTTTGAGGCGGCCACCGACTTGAAAGTACGTCATGTCAGGCGCAAATGGTCTGGTCTCAGAACATTTGCAGAGGATCGTTCACCGGTGGTCGGTTTTGATCCGTCCTGTGAGGGTTTTTTCTGGTGCGTGGGGCAGGGAGGATTCGGTATTCAGACATCACCGGCCATTGGCCGGCTTGTGTGCGGTCTGATTACAGGTAAAGAGGACAGCATGGACCTCCCGGTCGCTGAAATTTCACCTGTTCGTTTCAGGAGGTGATTATTTGCCGATGCGCGGATGATCGCCTGAAGAAGGGCCAAAGCTTTTCTGCAGGGTCAAGCTGCTGTCTTTGGCTAAATCAATAGCTTCAGTGAGGAGCCCCAGAATTTCTACATTATTGTTGAGGACGTGCTGGGCTTCCGGCCGTTCATCGTCCATGATCAATGTCGCCCGTTTGATAATATCCTTACGGATAATACTCAGAATATCTTCCAGCTTGAAACCGTCCGGATTTTCGTCAGTCACCAGAAAATGTGTCATTTTTGAAACCTTTTTGTCCGTTAACCTGCAGATCTTACAAAAAAGCCATTAAGGTTAGGTAAACAAAAGATTATCTGTTGCGATTGTTTTTCAGTCTCTGACGAGCGCCGGAAATAATTTCTGATCGTTCTTTCAAGGACTTGTCTTGCCAGTTGAATAATTCGCTCCGCAACCGGCCACAACCGATGCACCATTCGCCTGTTTCATCAAGCTGACAGGTACCGATGCAGGGGCTTTCTATGTTTTCGGGATTGGTCATGCAGGTGTTTTTAACACAGGTTTTTGCAGCCTAACGTGAAAAAAAGCCGGGCGAACCCGGCTTTTCCTGTATTCCTGGTTAGCTGGCCTTGGCGGTGCGCAAGGCTCTTTTTCGGTCATTAGGGTCAAGATACCTCTTGCGCAGGCGAATGTTCTCTGGCGTGACTTCCACCAGTTCGTCATCATTGATGTAGGCGATGGCTTCTTCCAGACCCATTTTCTTGGGCGGGGTCAGCTTGACGGCATCGTCCTTGCCGGAGGCCCGGACGTTGGTCAGTTGCTTGCCTTTGATCGGATTTACATCGAGGTCATTGTCCCGTGAATGTTCCCCGATGATCATGCCTTCATAAAGATCTTCCTGCGGGTTGACCATGATGATACCGCGTTCTTCCAGGTTCCACAGAGCGTAGGCGACGGCCTTGCCGTTACTGTTTGAAATCAGTACACCCTGGCGACGCCCTGCGATGGCGCCCTTGTAGGGACCATAGCTGTGAAAGACCCGGTTCATAACACCGGTGCCCCGGGTATCGGTCAGGAACTCGCCATGGTAACCGATCAGGCCACGTGACGGGGCAAGGAAAGTAATCCGGGTTTTGCCGGCGCCACTGGAGCGCATATCAGTCATTTCGGCCTTGCGCAGGCTCATTTTCTCAACTACACCGCCGGAATATTCTTCATCCACATCAACAACAACTTCTTCATATGGCTCCTGCTGTTCACCGGTTTCCGGGTCCTTTTTAAGCAGAACCTGGGGACGGGAGATGGAAAGTTCGAAACCTTCCCGACGCATGGTTTCAATCAGAACGCCAAGCTGCAGTTCCCCGCGTCCGGCAACCTCGAAGCTGTCCTTGTCTTCACTTTCGGTAATGCGGATGGCCACATTGCCTTCGGATTCCCGTTCCAGGCGATCCCGGATCAGACGGCTGGTAACCTTCTTGCCTTCGCGTCCGGCAAGCGGGCTGTCATTGACGCTGAATTTCATGCTCAGGGTTGGCGGGTCGATAGGCTGAGCCTGCAGAGCTTCCGTTACTTCAGGGGCACAGAAGGTATCAGCGACGGTTCCGACGGACAAACCGGCAATGGCAATAATATCGCCTGCCTGGGCTTCATTCACAGGTACGCGCTCCAGGCCGTGGAAGGACATCAGCTTGCTGGCGCGGCCCTGTTCCACAACTTCGCCTTTGGCATTCAGAACTTTGATCGGGTCGTTGACCTTGATTTTTCCGCTCTGCACACGTCCGGTCAGAACACGGCCCATGAAGTTGTCGCGGTCCAGAAGAGTCGCCAGCATGGTAAAAGGTTTGGCAATATTGTCTTCTGTCGCGACTTCCGGGGCCTTGAAATGGCTGATGATAGTTTCAAACAGAGGGGCAAGGTCCTTGCGCTCTCCTTCCAGTTCCGTATCGGCCCAACCATCACGGCCGGAGGCGAACAGGGTCGGGAAGTCAAGCTGTTCATCATTGGCATCCAGGGCGACAAACAGGTCAAAGACCTCATCATGCACCTCATCGGGACGGCGGTCAGGTTTATCCACCTTGTTGACCACCACAATGGGTTTCAGGCCGAGGGCCAGGGCTTTGGAAAGTACAAACTTTGTCTGCGGCATGGGGCCTTCGGCAGCATCCACCAGCAGGATCACACCGTCCACCATGCTGAGAATGCGCTCAACCTCACCGCCGAAATCGGCGTGGCCGGGAGTGTCCACAATATTGATGCGGGTACCGTGCCATTCCACAGCCGTACATTTGGCAAGAATGGTGATGCCGCGTTCCTTTTCCAGGTCATTACTGTCCATGGCCCGCTCTTCAACGCGCTGGTTATCACGGAAAAGGCCGCTCTGGCGGAACATGGTATCCACCAGGGTTGTTTTGCCGTGGTCAACGTGGGCAATGATGGCAATATTACGTAACGTCATGTATTTAAACTCGTATCAATTAAAACTGTTGATCTGCCACCCGCGAACGCCTATCACTGTGCGGTGCAATATAGGGCAAAAATTCGGCGCAGTATAGCCATCCTGCGGCCTTTGTCCATGTGAATCTATTATGACGGGAGGAATTGATGAAAGCCATGATCGTCAGGGAAAACGGTCCCTTGTCCAATTTGCAGCTTGAGGAAGTTGCTGATCCGGTCGCCGGTCCGGGACAGGTGGTTGTTGGTGTCAGGGCCTGTAGTGTCAATTTTGCTGACAGTTTGATGGTGGAAGGTACCTATCAGGTCAGGCCGCCGAAACCCTTCAGCCCCGGTCTCGAAGTTTCCGGATATGTGGCCGAACTGGGTGAGGGGGTGACAGGCTTCGCCGTCGGAGATCAGGTTCAGGCATTGACCAACTGGGGCGGTTTTGCTGAAAAGGTAGCTGTGCCCGTCGATGCCCTTCTCAAGGTACCCGCCGGCATGCCCCATGAAGATGTTGCAAGTTTTGTGGTGGCCTATGGCACGAGCCACGTGGCTCTTGATTACCGGGCACGATTGCAGGCAGGTGAATGGCTCGTGGTCACCGGTGCCGGCGGCGGTGTCGGACTGACGGCGGTGGAAATCGGCCACCTGATGGGGGCGCGGGTGATTGCCCTGGCCGGGGACGACGACAAGCTTGAGGTGGCCCGCAGCAAAGGCGCCGAATTTACCGTCAACTACAAGGACGAGGACGTGCGCGAACGGCTCAAGGAAATCACAGAAGGCAAGGGTGTCAATGTGGTCTATGATGCGGTCGGCGGCGATATTTTCCGGGCCTGCTTCCGGGCCATGGCGCCGGAAGGCCGGATCCTGGTGATCGGTTTTGCCAGCGGTGATATTCCCCAGGTGCCGGCCAATCATCTTCTGGTCAAAAATATTGAACTGATCGGATTTTACTGGGGGGCCTACAAGGAATTCAAAAATCAGGTGCTGGTGGACAGTGCAAAACGGCTCTTGCAATGGTATGAAGACGGCAAGATCAAACCGCATATCAGTAAAAAATTCCCTCTTGAAGAGACTGTGGAGGCAATTCGCTCTCTTCGGGACAGAAAGTCATCCGGGAAGGTGGTGGTCATGATGGGGGCCGATGCTTAGGGAATTTCTCCAGCATCTTCTGATATCTGCAGATCCCGCGGTGAAGTCCCTGGGCTACGTGCGGGAATCAATAGCCATTGAAAGCCGTTATAAACGGTGTCGCAACGCTTGGCAGAGCCATCTGGAGGCCTGCCGTCGGGAAATACTCCTGGCCGCGGGCAGCCTGACCCCGGGAAGTCATATCGTTATTGTCGGATCCGGGGGACTTTATGATGTGCCCCTGGAGGAATTGCGGGAGCGCGGCTTGCGGCTCAGTCTGGTGGATATTGTCCATCTTCCGGCCACCCGCAGGCGTTACCGACAGGATGAGGATGTTCATTTTATCGAAGTGGATGTCACTGGCCGGGTGGATGAGGTCTATTATCGACAGGATCTGGTTGCGGGTTCTCCGCCGGACTTGGCGCTTGATTCTCCGCCGGATCTGGTTGTTTCGCTGAATATATTGTCACAATTGGCTCTTGTGCCGGCCAAGTGTCTTGAGAAAGCCGGGGTGCTGGTGGAGAGTAAGTTCACTGACACGATCATGCTTCAGCATCTTGACTGGCTGGAGCACTTTGGATGTCCGGTAGTGCTCTTGTCAGATATGACTCGGAACTACCTTGAAAATAAAAGCCTTCTCGAGCAGGAGAAGGCTTTGCCGGACAGTATCCGGCAAAGGCTTGGCAGTCCGCAGCTTGAATGGGATTGGCATATTGCGCCGCCCGGTGAAGTTGATCGGAGGTTGGAAATCTGCCATCGGGTTGGCAGTTGGAAAATTTCGCCAAAGGTCAGGAAGGATTCCTGATTTTTCTGATTCATTAGCCATCTATTAAGTTCTTCTCCGTATCATTCTTCGTCATTCTGATATGCAACGAAGTTAGGGTAGTGATGAGCATTCTCTCCGAACAGGAACTCGAAAATCTTTATGAATCTGAGGCACTTGACGAAGCCCGTGATGTGGCAGGAAATCTAGAGGTGCGTCTGCAGCAGGTGCTGAGCGGTGAAATCAAGGGGGAAAAAGCCAAGGCCACGCTGGCCCAGGACGCCTCCAATCTGCGTCTCAAGGTCAAAGCCGTAAAATTGCCGGGTCTGTCCGCCATCTGTCAACGTCTTGATGACTATCTCTGGCATATGGACGAGATCAAGGATGGGAACATCAAGGATCTGCAGCAGTTCAGTGACAAGATTATGAGCCTTCTGGATGGGACGTCGGCACCGGTTGAAGATGTAGCCGCCGATATCCAGGCGCTGCCCCATCACTCAACCTTTGAGGTTGGCGAGGTCAAGAAAACCGATAAGGATGTGACATTGGTTCTTCCGCAAAAAGCGGCGGCCCGGGTGGTCGAGAGAGAGCTTGTGGAATGCGGTTACCGGGTGTCTACTGTGCTGGATTCCCTGGATGCCTTTGAAATTATTCTGGAGACTAAACCGGACCTGGTGATCACCACTGCAGTTATGCCGCGCCTGTCCGGAATCGATCTGGCCTGTGCGTTGAAATCCATGCCGACAACAAAGAATGTTGCCGTGGCGATATTGACCAGTATGGAGCTTGATCATCCGGATCTGAAAGCTCTTCCCATGAGTGTGGGAATTATCCGGCGCGGCGAACATTTCGGCAACGACCTGGCGGAAGTGTTGCAGCGTTTCGGGATTACCTGATCATTAGAGGATGCTGTGCGGAGCAGGTTTTGCAATATTTAACTAACTGTTGTTATTGGTATTTTTTGGTAACAAAAACGTAACAATAGAGTTGTTATCCGTCGGATTTTAAATTAACTATAGATATCGAAATGTCTCATGAGTTGGGGTGTGTGTTATAGTTTTAAGCGGGGCAAGACATGAAAATTCATTCTTTTTTGCTGGCAGGTTCTCTGTTTTTGGCAAGTTTTTCCACGGGGCAGGCACAGAATAATTCTGAATATATGGAAGACATCCAGGAGGCGGATCAGCAATTCCTGCTGGAAAATTTCTCCAGAGCTGAAAGTCTCTATAATGATGCAAAGTCACATGCATCCAGCGCCAGTGAAAAGAGTTATGTTCACTACAAGCTCGGGACTGTGTATCTGCGCCTGAATGACAAAGTCAGGGCCCGGCAGGAATGGCGTAGCGGTCTGGAAGTTCTTGAACAGGATGGCGGGAATGCCGCCATACAGCTTCATCTGAAGCAGGCGCTTCGCAACAACGGTCTGTAATCCGGTTTGATCAAATATTTGCGGCGGCCACTGACAGGATCAGCAGGCCGGCGATGACGACTGCCCGTTTGCCCTGGTATGGCAACTGGATTGGCAGGTGCCTGCCGATATTGTCGGCCATCATGATCAGTGAAAGCAGGATAATGGCCGGTGATAGCGAGGGCTTTTCCATGACAATCGCCAGCAGGCAGGTCAGGATTACCAGAAATGACGGGAAGAAGCCGGCTGCTCCCAGTGGGAAACGCCGCTTGGGCAAATTAAGAATGGTATAGCCCGCCAGAGCCGAGACATAGGCCAGCAGGATATCACCGGTGACGCCCTGACCATCTGACCAGGCGATGATCATACCACCGAGGCCAACAGCGCAAAGCGGCAGGGCAAGATCAAGCCCGTCCTGCCAGTCCTGTTCCATTTTCAGAAAATATCCCAACGCCAGAATGGTGACCAGGGCAAGTCCCCTGAACTCGGCGCCGCTGAAACTCAGGGCGTCCGACGGTGAAAATGTCCAGAATACACCTGCCACAGGAATAACCGATTTGAAGAAAATATTGGCAGCGTCGAGACCGGGAAAACGGTCCAGCAGGAACCCGTATAAAAGCGAGAACAGACAGAGATAGGTCAGGACTTCTTCTTGTCCGGAGGCGGGCCAGCCAGGTAAACCGGCATAAATGGTCAAAGTGACGAGGAAAGCGACAACGAGAGAGGAACTGGCCAGCGTGTTGCCAAGTCCTTCACCCATGTAAAATCGTAAAAGGGCCATCATGGCGACTGTCAGGAGAAATGGCAGCAGGCCTAAAAGTATATAGGGGTCGTTAAAATCGATCATGCTGTCCCGTGGTCGTCCTGCCCGTGTATATATTGTTTCTGAAGTCGCCGGGGTGCCGGCAACCAAACAATGTCGCAAAACGAATCACCCTGCAAGAAAAATATAAAACCGATTATTGCCGCGTCGGACATACATCAGGGCTGTGATATTTCTGCAGGAAGCTACTGTGATATTTTGGCCGGAATTTTTCCTGATCCGAATGTATCCTTTTGAAAATCAAGGATTTTCCAATAAAATATAACATGTTGCATATTTAGCACAGTGTGACATTTATGTTAATGCTAAGTCGTTGTAAAATAATAACTTTTTTCTTCTTGATTTTACCTGGCAAGTCACTACATAAAGAGGTGAGCGTTGTTCTTGGTGTAGGAATACACGCTTGAGCCCTACGTGGGCGTTTCCTCCCTAAACTTGGGCCATGTCCTTTGATGTGGCCCTTTTTTATTTCTCTTTTTTCCAGCCCGATCAGGACATCAGGTTAAGGATTTCCCTGTCCAGTTTCAGGGAGAGATCGGTAATACACTCCTGCAGTTTCTCAAACCCCTGATTAAGCGATAAATCTTCCTCATTCAGATAGAGTCTGCGGTTGAGCTCGATCTGGATGGCATGCCTGCCTTGTGCCGGTTGGCCATAGTGAACGGTATTGTAGCCGCCCGCATAGGGGGCATTAAACCTTATGGCCAGTCCTGCGGATTCAAAATGTTCTGCCACAAAACGGGAGATTTTCCTGTTGCAGCTTTTGTCAAAGTTGTTGCCGATGACCACATCGGCCTGTCTGTCTGATGGCAGACGGGAATTCATGAAGCGGTAGGAAGGCATGGAGTGGCAGTCCACAAGAAGGTAATAGCCATGCTGCTCACGTGTCATGTCCAGGAGCTCGTTAAGGGCCTTGTGCACCGGACGATACACTTTGTCGAGCCTGGCCTGTGCGCAGTCGTATGTAAGCTGGTTTTCCGTGTAAATATCTGCGCCATCATAGGTTTTTATGGGAATGACGCCAAAACCGCGGGCCACTTTCTCACTTCTTATGCATCTGATATTGCGCGGACAGTTATTCAGACTATGAGGATCCAGTTCACGTACATCGCGGTTGGTGTCGACGTAAATTCTGCCGTAAAGATTTTTAAAAAGGCAGGAGCCGGCACTGGTGATGCCGCTGACGACCTCGTCCATGCGGCTGTCTCCAGACTGGTGCAGCTTTACCTCGTCTCCTTCATAAATACGCAGAAACTCTTCGGGCAGGTAACGGCCGCTGTGCGGACTGTTATAGACGATACCGTTCGAAGAGGTGTCGGGGGAAATAATCGAATATGTTTCCATGGGGGTCCTGGGTTCCGGCCCTCAAAATATCTATTTCAGGGAGATCAAAGATAAACAAAAGCGAAACAATGGTCCAAATATTTTGTGGAAAAATTAAGATTTCAAATATAGTTTATGAATATATTTGATATTTTCTAATGGTCGGGAGCCCGTGTGGGATTTCCAGACTAAAATTTAAGGGTACACTCAGTGGCGCGAATTTTGTTGGCCGAAGATGATGAAACCATGCGCAGTTTTCTGGCGCGTTCTCTTGAAAAGGCCGGATACAAGGTGATTTCCGTAGGAACTGGAACGGATGCCCTTCCGCTGCTCGCCGGCGGCGGATTTGATTTGTTGCTGACCGATATCGTTATGCCCGGCATGGACGGCATCGAGCTGGCCCGTCGTGCAACCAAAATGCAGCCGGATTTGCAGGTCATGTTTATTACAGGTTTTGCTGCAGTGGCCATGGATAAGACAAGAGACAGGCCGACCAACTCCAAGGTTTTGCAGAAGCCATTCCATCTCAAGGATCTGGTAGACGAGGTGGATCGCCTATTTGTCGCTTGATATCTTGCTGTCAGACAAGTATTTTAGAGAAATATTTAGATACTAAAGTGGCCTTCCGGAGGTCATCACAGCACGACAGGGTGAACCTTGGTTAATCCGACCATTTTGCTTGTTGAAGATACACTTCCACTTGCGTCCATTTATAAGGAATACCTGAGCGAAGAAAATGTTCAGGTCATTCATGTGGCCACTGGCGGAGAGGCCTTCGACTATCTCGAACAGGGGCGTCCCGAGGTTGTTCTTCTGGACATGCAGCTTCCCGATATGGACGGGATGCAGATCCTCGAGCATATTTCCGAAAAGAAAATAGAGACCAGTGTGGTTGTCATAACGGCCCACGGTTCCATTTCCCGGGCTGTGGACGCCATGCGTCTTGGCGCCTTTGAATTTTTGCTCAAACCCTTCGACAAGAGCCGGCTGGTCTATACCGTGAGAAATGCGCTGGAGAGGGTGCGGCTGAAAAAGGTCGTTCATACCTATCAGAGCCAGTTCGAGGAGCGACGGGAATTCTGCAGCATGCTGGGCAGCTCCCTGCCCATGCAGTCGGTTTATAAAATCATCGAAAATGTGGCCGGCAGCAAGGCGACCGTATTTATTACCGGTGAGAGCGGCACCGGCAAGGAGCTGGCGGCCGAGGCCATTCACGAGCTGAGCCCGCGCCGGGACAGGGAATTTGTGGTGCTCAACTGCGGGGCCATTCCCAAGGACCTGATGGAAAGCGAGATTTTCGGCCATGTGAAGGGAGCCTTCACAGGCGCCATCGACAATCGTGAGGGAGCGGCGCTCAGGGCCGACGGGGGCACCCTGTTCCTTGATGAAATAGGGGAGATGGATATCGACCTGCAGGCCAAGCTGCTGCGTTTCATTCAATCCGGTACTTTCCAGAAGGTGGGCAGTACCGATACCCAGAAGGTGGATATCCGTTTTGTTTGCGCCACCAACCGGGACCCTCTGAAAATGGTGGAACAGGGGCTGTTCCGGGAAGATCTCTATTATCGCCTGAATGTGGTGCCGGTTCACATGCCGCCGCTCAGGGAAAGAGGACGGGATAAGCTGGAAATAGCCTATGCCCTGCTTGATAATTTTACCCGGGAAGAGGGTAAGCATTTTGTTCGTTTTTCTCCTGAAGTGGAGAAAGTTTTCCTGCATCACCCCTGGCCGGGCAATGTGCGCCAGATGCAGAATATCATCCGTAACGTCGTGGTACTGAATAACGGCGAGGAAGTCAGCATGGATATGTTGCCGGCACCGTTTAACAACTATACGGTAGGTACACCGTCCATAACGGCAATTGAACAGGTGGCCCGCGCCGGTGACAATGTTGTGGTCCTGCCGAAAATGTCCCCCAAGGCCATTCGTCCGTTACAGGATCAGGAACGGGAAATTATCGAGGAGGCGATCCGTCTGTGTGACGGCAATATCACCAGGGCGGCAGGATATCTGGAAATTAATCCGTCTACCATTTACCGCAAGATGAAGGGCTGGAAAGGTCCGCTTCTCAGCTGAAATAGTTTTCAATTATTCGTCGCCTTGCCGACCCAGCCAATCATTTACAATGCCCCCCGGTTGGCTTTAAAATAGCCGGATCCTATTCGAAAACCGGGTGCAAGTCCCGTGACCTCATGTAAGGAAGTACTCATGGCAGACGCATCCCGGGCTGCAGCCCGTCCCCAGACCAAATATCTCAGCGATTATCGGCAAACAGACTATGATATCGACAAGGTCGATCTCCTGTTTCAGCTTGAAGAGGGGGTGACGCATGTTACCTCGCGTCTGCAGGTGCGACGCCGTGCAGGCGGCCTCGACACACCGCTGGTTCTGGATGGCAGCCACATGAAGCTGGTTTCCGTGGAGCTGGATGGGGAGCAATTGCCGGAGGGGGGCTATGAAGTCGGCGAGGAATCCCTGACCATCAACGGCCTTCCGGAAGAATTTGAATTGGTCATTCGCAATGATATCGATCCGTCCACCAATACGGCACTCGAGGGACTTTATATTTCCAAAGGGATGTACTGTACCCAGTGTGAAGCGGAGGGGTTTCGCCGTATAACTTATTTCCTCGACCGTTCCGACGTGATGGCCACTTACAGGGTCAGGATCGAAGCGGACCGGGAAAAATATCCGGTGTTGTTGTCCAACGGCAACGAAGTGGACCAGGGCCTTTTGGGCGAGGGACGGCATTTTGTAGTTTGGGATGATCCATTTCCAAAACCCTGTTATCTCTTTGCCCTGGTGGCGGGCGACCTGGATTTTCTGGAGGATCACTTCACTACCAAGTCCGGACAGAAGGTCACGTTAAGGCTTTTTGTCGCTCCCCGGGATCTGGACAAATGCCGGCATGCCATGGACAGCCTGAAAAAGTCCATGAAATGGGATGAGGAAGTCTATGGCCTGGAATATGACCTGGACATTTTCAATATTGTCGCGGTCAGTCATTTCAATATGGGGGCCATGGAAAACAAGAGCCTCAACATCTTTAATACAAAATGTGTTCTGGCCAATCCCAGGACGGCGACCGATGCAGATTTTGCTGCAGTTGAGGCCGTGGTGGCTCATGAATATTTCCATAACTGGACCGGTAACCGGGTCACCTGCCGGGACTGGTTCCAGCTCAGCCTCAAAGAGGGCCTGACAGTCTTCAGGGATCAGGAATTTTCCGCTGATATGGGGTCCCGCGCGGTGAAAAGGATTGAGGACGTCCGCATGCTGCGCCAGTATCAGTTTGCCGAGGACAGTGGCCCCATGGCGCACCCGGTTCGTCCTGATAACTATATTGAAATCAATAACTTTTATACGGTCACGGTTTATGAAAAGGGGGCGGAAGTGATCCGCATGTACCATACCCTGCTGGGACCGGAGAACTATCGCAAGGGTATTGATCTCTATTTTGAGCGTCATGACGGCCAGGCAGTGACCTGCGATGATTTTCTGGCGGCAATGCAGGATGCCTCCGGTGCGGATCTTGAACAATTCAGCCTTTGGTACAGCCAGGCGGGTACACCGGAAGTGACGGTGGAAAGCCGTTACAGTGAGGCTGATAATATTTTTGAACTGACCCTGAGCCAGACTGTGCCGGATACACCGGGGCAGACCGGGAAAAAGCCCATGCATATTCCGGTGGCGGTTGGGCTCGTAGGCCTTGATGGTACTGACCTGCCATTGCAGCTGGAAGGCGAAAATGCCCCCCTGGATGTGAATGGTACACGGGTTCTGGACCTCAAAGAAGCCAGCCAGACCTTTCGCTTTGTCAATGTACCGGAAAAACCGGTTCCTTCGATCCTGCGCGGATTTTCCGCACCTGTGAAGCTGAACGCCGGGCTGGATGAGGATCAGTTCCTGTTTCTCCTGGCCCATGACAGTGACAGTTTCAACCGCTGGGAAGCGGCCCAGACTTTGTCTGCCAACATCATTCTGGGGCTGGTGGATGACCTGGCCGCCCACAAACCCATGGCGCTTGACCAGAAGTTCATTAATGCCATAGGCAAGGTGCTGGACGAAGAAACGTTGGACAATGCCTTCAAGGCGGAAATTCTGTCCCTGCCGTCTGAGGCCGTGCTCGGCCAGATGCGCACACCGGTGGATGTGGATGGCATTCATGCAGCCCGGGAATTTGTCCGCGGCCAGCTGGCTCACGCGCTGGAAGGCGAGTTTCGCGGTATCTACACCCTGTGTGATGATCAGGGCGGCTATGAATTCAGTCCGGAAGCAGTTGGGAAACGGCGCCTGCGCAATATGGCGCTGGGGTATCTGATGGAACTGGGCGAGGACGACATTGGCAAGCTTGCCATCAAGCAGTTTATGAATGCGGACAACATGACCAACGAGATTGCCGCCCTGGCGGTGCTGGTCAACAGTGACAGCCCGGCGAGGGAAGGGTCACTGGCGACTTTCCATGACAAATGGAAGGATGAGCCGCTGGTTCTGGATAAATGGTTCTCGGTCCAGGCAACAAGCCGTCGCGCCGATACTCTGGAAGCGGTGAAAAGATTGCGCCGCCATCCCGACTTCGATATCCGCACGCCAAATCGGGTACGCTCGCTGGTCAGTGCCTTCTGCGCGCTTAATCCAGTGAATTTCCATGATAAATCCGGACAGGGCTATATATTCCTGGGCGATATTCTGGAGGAACTGGACCCTATAAATCCGCAGATATCAGCCGGGCTGGTGCGGCCGCTGACACGCTGGAAAATGTATGATGCGGATCGTCAGCAATTGATGAAAAAGGCCCTGATGCGGATCCTGTCCTTCAAGGGCCTGTCCCCGGATGTCTATGAGATCGTGTCAAAAAGTTTGCAGTAGCTGTCAGCTCGGATTCTTCGCATCCGCCTCATCAAAGCGGGTCTGCAGTTTCTGCTGAATATTGGTCATGGTGCCGGGCAGGATCGATTGCATGAACTGTTGGGTTTGCATCATCATTTTAGGCATCAGGGCCATGCTTTTTTTGCCGGTTGGGGACTTGTAGAATTCCAGCATAACCTTGAGGTCCTCAAGGGTGTAGTTTTCAACTATGAAACCGGCGCTAAAGGCAGCGGTCCGGTTGGTGACTTTGTTCATTTCCTCTTCGAAGACTTCCTGAAAAATGGCGACTTTCTCATCAGAAAGTTTGCCCTGGAGATTTTGCAGGTTGGTCTTCAGTTGCTCACCGACGGCAAACAGGCTTTTGTTCATGGTTTCCGTCATTCGAGATTCTTTCATGATCTCGACAACCAGTTTCTGCTTTTCAGTGGTCTCGTCTGCAAGAGCCGGAAAAGCAAACAGAATGAAAGACAGGGCGGTGAGAATACGCATGGGAAGCTCCCGAATTGTCTGAGTTGAAGGTGTTTTCGTTCTGCATTGTAGCGTAGTCTGTGCCATTTAAAAGTGAAATAGCAGACTGACCACGGGCCCGCTTTTGCCCAGACTGTTGCCGGCAAGCCGAAATCTATAGTCCAGCGAAAGCTCAAGGTGGCTGCGCCAGGCTTCGGTCGGGGTATCATTGAAATAATATCTGAGCGTCAGACCCGGGCCGCCTTCCACAAGATGGGCTTCCCGGAAGCGGTCTTTTTGCCAGGTTGCATGGATTACACTGTCCGGGCGAAGCACAAGATTTTCAGACAGTCCAATGGCATGGCCGCCCCGGGCCTGAAAGGTCAGGAAAATATCCGGGTCATCAGGGCGGATCAGGGCTGTATCCAGATAGAGGCTGCCGCTCCACCATGCCTTTTCCGGCTGCCAGTCGGTCCGGTGGTCCAGGGAGTAGCCGGCCCGCAGCATCCAGTCATTGCGGGCGAAGCTACCCACTTCAAGCAATCTCTCGACGGACAGGACAAGGTTATGCCGGGAGAGCGGCTTATAGCGAATGCCGATCCCGCCCTGATAGCTTGTATCACGGAATTTGAGGCTTTTGTCCTCCAGCGCCCACAGCAGTCTGCCGTATATGGCGAGCTTACGGCCATTGTTGTATCCAATATCCGGTGGTTGCCAGGCGAGTTCGGCACCAGCCTGGGACTGGACCAGGTTCGGGCCCGTCAGCGGACCATAGTCTTCTTTCTGGTCCCGATAGACCAGATAGCTGTCGGCAGACCATCGGTTATTCAGTTCCTCAAGTTGTCGTCTCAGGGAAAAAGAAGGATCCGGCGCCTGATCCCTGATGGTCGCGGCAAGCCAGTTTGCCGCCCGCTTATTCTGATGGAGGTGAAGGTAACTGTAGGCGAGCTGCAGTTTCAGGTCCGTGTGGCCAGGGTTGAGCATTATGGCTTTTTCAAATTGTTCGCTCGCCCGGACGTGATCCCCGCCGGCGAGAAAACGGTATCCTTTTTCCGCATGGACGTACCAGTCCAGGACCGGTGGCGAGGTTGGATCGATATGATTTGTGAACGCCTCAGGCATGTCGGGCCGGGAAGGCAGGGGTTTCTTATCCGGCGGGACGGGTAAAGGGGCGGTATGCATTGGCTCTATGGACTTTCCATGTTGCGGTAGAAGGTCGGCCCTCTTGATATCCTGCCCGGGAGAAAAGGAGATATTTTGCTGGATGGCGACAGGCACAGGGGGGATAAAGACTGTGTTCTGCGCACTTTGTCTGTTTTCAATACGATAGGGATAGGCATAATACCAGTCCCGCTCCCGGCGGAAGAAGCCGGAAGACCAGACAAAGGAGAACACAAGGATACAGGCCGACCCGGCCGCCGTCAGAAGAGCAAGGTATTTAAGCCTGGTGGACATGGGGAACTTCCCCGGTATTTGGCTCAAGATCCTCCGGCCCGGGAAATTCATGTACGGTCTTGTCCCAGGCAAGGGGTCGACCGGTCAGCAGATGAAAGCTGTAGAGCCGAAAGGCCCTGAAACCGGCCAGAAAGTTGAGGACGTTGCCCCAAACCTGACGGGGCAGCGACAATAGAGCAGAGGCCGGCCCATAGAGTGAAAAACAGAAATGCATACGGTGCAGGGTGCGGTTGAGAAGCAGGCACATATTGATCCACAGCATATGTTCCAGTGGCTCGCCCGGTCTGACCAGGGGGGGCATGTCATAATCCCTGAAAAGTGTCACGGTAAGCGCCCAATAGAACACCAGTCCAAACAGCAGGATATAGGCCGCCATGCCAAGCCAGGCAGTAAAAAAGCCTTTCCTGTCCCGCAGTAGACCATACTGGAAGGCCGGTGATCCCGGCCATTTCTGTCGACGCCAGGCCTGAAAGACGATGCCGATCAGCCAGCGGGATTTTTGCCGGATCACATCCGGAATTCTGTCCGGGAAATATTCCCGGGTGGCAATGATATCGGAATATGGACTATTTGCGGAAAGGGGAAAGCGGACAAATATTTCGCGACATCCCAGGCTTGCGAGCCGGAGTGCCAGATCATAGTCTTCGGTCAGGCTGCCCGGCCGGAAGACCTCTCCCTGCCTCAGAAGTTTCAGGAAGGCCCGGCGGCTGAAGGCACATCCGACACCGGCGCAGGGAACGAGGCCGGTCAGGGTCTCGCGCATGACCAGTTCCTTGGCATGGTTTTCGGCGAACTCGTCCTGATAGTGGCCGCCGGTCAGGTTCCATAGCGGTCTTTCCAGAGGGATAACCGGCAGCTGGATCATATCCTTGCGGTCAATCAGATGATTGAAAAGTTTCAGTTCAAGAGGATGTACAATGTCTTCCGCATCATGCAGGACGAACCCGGTGAACTGGAAACCGGCTTGCTTCTCGAACTGCCAGATCCGGGCGAGGATCACGTTCAGGCAGTCTGCCTTGTTGGTTGGCCCGTCATGGGGCAGCAGGCAGGCATGCACATGTTCGTGTTGCCGGGAAACCTGCTGTACTTCCGTGCGGCTCTCCGGATCGTTGAGGTAGAGGCCGATGAAGATATGGTATTTTTCATACTCATAGCTCCTGATGGTATTTTCCAGCATTGCGCTGATGACGGCGGCTTCCTGCCAGCAGGGAACAAGTATGGCAAAATGTCGCTCCGGCCGGACCGACAGCTCCGTATCACGCATAGCCGGATGACGCTGATAGGTATAGAATTTGCGCCACAGATAGCGGCTTATATAAAGCAGGTCGATAAACAGGTCATCCAGCCCGCTGACCAGGACAAGTCCGGCCACCGGATAGATAAACAGCTTCAGGACAAGCAAAAAGCTGATCGCAAAAAAGACAAGTTCCCCCTCACTCATGAAGGCAATATACAATCTAAACTAGAATATTACAACTCTGGATAGAGTCTTGCAAAAAAGCAGGCGGTATGCTGGACGGAATCCACCCGCACCCACTGTCGGGTCAGTTTGAAACGGAAGGAGCCCGCAAGCCGGTCCGGGTTCGGGGCGAAATAAACGGATTCAGGGCTGTTATAGGTCTGCAGAAGGGCTCTGGCCACTTTTCTGTTATAATGCCGAAAATAGGCGATATCGTCGCTGCGACCCTGCATCTTTGCCAGGAAATAGGCGGACAAAAGTCCCTCGGCCCGGGCGCCATCCGGATAAGCGTGATCGCCGTGGGTATAGAAGAAATGACCTACATAATCTTTGTAAAGGGCGTTTTTCTCCAGATACATATGGTCGATCATCTTGCGGGCATCTGCATAGACATAATCCGCATAGTCCTGGTTACGCATGTCTGGACGAGCCCACCATTCCTCGATCGCCTGCATCAGCCAGCCATCTGCGGGAAGAGGCAGGAACTGATCCGGGTATTTTTTGGGCCGCTCGTATATCAGAAAATCCAGGGCCTTTCGGGATTGCGCCCGTATCTCTGCGCGTCGTTCGTCCGACAGGGGGGCGTATTTTTCATACAGCGCGAGGCCCATCAGGGCTTCTCCGGGGTAGTAAAAAGAGAAAAGTTCTTTCCGGTCTTTCTCCGGGATAGTCAGAAGAGGCTTGCCGTCATTAAATCTGAAATGGATATAATAGGTCATGAACTCTCCGGACACTTCAATCCGGGACACTAGATGCCGGGCCATCTGGTGAGCAGCTTCAAGGAAGCGGCCGTCGCCGCTCAACTCATAATAGCGCATTAAAGCAGTGAGGCCGATGCCTTCGCCGCCGAGCTTGCTTTTCCTGTTGAAGAAGACATATCGACCTGTTTCGCCATCCATATTGCGGGTGCGGGTCTGGTGCAAAAGGAATTCGATGGAGCGCCGGGCTGCGTCCAGATATTTCTGTTCCCCTGTTCTTTTATAGGCCCATAGCAGCGTAATGGTGCCGCCGCTGTGGCGCAGGATATTATAATAGTCCGGATTACGTGGGTGTTGGAAATCGTCGGAACTGTCGGCCTGGCCGTCATAAAAATAGAGAAACCGGCCATCGGGTTTCATGTTGCCGAGCATCCAGTCCACGCCGGCAAGAAAAGTACTTTGGATACGATCCTTACCCACAGGATAAGGATCGGGATATCCGCGATAGAGGGCCAGGACCTTGTCTTCATAGCTGACAAAGGCCCGGCTTTCGATCAGTTCTACACCGGAAATGCTTTCTTTTACGCGATTGATCCGCTTGCGCCGTGATCTGTCGTCAAAACCGAGGCGCCGGCTCAGATAGTCATAGACCTGGTTGAGAGACATATGGCTCCGGGTATAGGCTTCCGTCGGCAGGTAATAATAGTCCCGATTCTGATAACTGAAATGCACACCGGTGATGCCGGGTTCGAACCTGTATTGATCTTTACGGCGTGTGCCAAGCAGGGAGGTGTCCTCAATCGGCTGCCGATGGGTCAGATATTCCAGCATGATCCGGGTCCGGGACGGATCTGCCATGTCAAAATCACGAAAGCGGGGATGGGCGCGGATTTTCTCCGTGATCCGTCTCAGGCTGGCAGCCAGATTGTCCCGCCGGGTTCCCCAGCGCAGCGGCTTCTGGCCAGCCTGAAATAGCGTGATGTAAAGATGGGAAACCCCGGGATCATATCGCTCCAGCGGTGGAAGCTTGTTGAAGTGCTCTTTCTCTTTTCCAGTCTGTAGAGCGAGCCTGATTTCTTTAAACAACAGGTTCGCGCCGGGGAAGGGTTCTTCCGGTGTTGTTTCCTTACCGGAAAACAGCAGAAAAATGACAAGACCAGCAACAAGAATTGTAACGGCAGAAAGGGTTTTTCTCATGACTCCCCCGGAGAAGTGAATTCTCTTTTGCTTATCTTGGCCGGTATTTACGTCGGATAATCAGCATCAGCCCGATAATAGCCAGCGGCAGCACAGGTGGCAAAGAAATCCCGATAATACGGAGGATCATCTCATCGGTTTCGGTCAGCAATCCATCATAGATGATGTTGAGAATGATTTCAAAAGTTCCAGTGCCCATAAACAGAGATGGGTTGTCCGCAATGACATCAGACAAGATCAACGGGTTATTGCTGTCACCAATGTTGAGCTCATCGCCATTCAAAATCCAGCGAATATCAAACAATGAGTCTAAATCAATGAGTTCGCAGATGGATACATCATTGAATGTCGATCCGCAGCCGTCCAGGTCAAAGTCCTCGCCCAGACCAATGGTCTGATCTTCCCCGGCATCTGCCACCAGTTCATCATCATCGGTATCCGTGTCGGTATCCGTGTCTGTGTCCGTATCGGTATCCGTGTCTGTATCCGTATCGGTATCGGTATCGGTATCGGTGTCCGTATCCGTATCCGTGTCCGTATCGGTATCTGTGTCGGTATCCGTGTCTGTGTCCGTATCCGTATCCGTATCCGTATCCGTGTCCGTGTCCGTATCCGTGTCTGTGTCCGTATCGGTATCTGTGTCCGTATCGGTGTCGGTATCCGTATCCGTATCCGTATCCGTATCTGTGTCGGTATCCGTGTCTGTATCCGTATCGGTATCTGTGTCTGTGTCTGTGTCTGTGTCTGTGTCTGTGTCTGTGTCTGTATCGGTATCGGTGTCCGTATCTGTGTCTGTATCCGTATCGGTATCTGTATCTGTATCGGTATCGGTATCGGTATCGGTATCTGTGTCTGTGTCCGTATCGGTATCTGTATCTGTATCGGTATCGGTATCGGTATCGGTATCTGTGTCTGTGTCCGTATCGGTATCCGTATCCGTATCCGTGTCGGTATCCGTGTCCGTGTCTGTGTCCGTGTCTGTGTCCGTGTCTGTGTCTGTGTCCGTGTCCGTATCCGTATCTGTGTCCGTGTCCGTGTCCGTGTCCGTGTCCGTGTCTGTGTCTGTGTCTGTGTCTGTGTCTGTGTCTGTGTCTGTATCGGTATCGGTGTCCGTATCTGTGTCTGTATCCGTATCGGTATCTGTATCGGTATCGGTATCTGTGTCTGTGTCCGTATCGGTATCCGTATCCGTATCCGTGTCGGTATCCGTGTCTGTGTCTGTGTCTGTGTCTGTGTCTGTGTCTGTGTCTGTGTCTGTGTCTGTGTCCGTATCCGTGTCGGCATCCGTGTCCGTATCGGTATCCGTGTCGGTATCCGTGTCTGTATCTGTGTCGGTATCCGTGTCCGTGTCGGTATCCGTGTCTGTGTCCGTATCCGTATCGGTATCGTTATCCGAGTCTGTATCCGCTACGACTAAACCACCGCCTCCGCCGCCGAAAGCATCAACCGGTCCGGCGTTGGGGCCAAGGCCGGAACGGGTATTGGGATTGGTGAAGAACTGGCTGAGGGTTCTGGCCGTAAAATCATTGCCGAACGGTCCGGTGGGCCCTCGCGCCCCGGCGGCCGGCGCGATATCATTGAGAAATGCAAGAAGCTGCTCGTTGAGCTTTTCCTCAAGATCCGTCAGATCGGTCGGACTGATAACGATACCAACAATGTAGGTTTCCTCGTTGCCAAGCTTTTCGAAGGAGAGGTTCAGGGCTTCCCCTTTGGTCCGGATCAGGGACGTCATGAGCCAGCCCTGTGGTTCACCTCCCTCGGTTGCCTGGACCGGCACAAGTGGTGCGTCGCCTGCCGTATCATCGGTGTCACCCTCCAGGGCAATGCCGCCGGAAGTCAGTCTGGCGTGTCGATCACTCCCACCGGTGCTGGCATCCACCATCCTGAGCTCATTGCCATTGAAACCGAATTTGCGTCCGAAAGGCCAGGCGAGCCTGCCGCCGGAGGGCAGGGAGGTTGTCACCACATGGAGGCGATAGGTGCCGGCCTCCACATCTGTGGTGCCGAACTCGCTCACATTGAGAATGCCGTCCTTGATAAAATCATTTTCGCTGCTCGCTTCAAGGGCAATAAGGCCCTTTCCGCCAACAAGGTCGCTTTTCGGTCCGATCCTGAGGAAACCCCGGTGAGGCGTCTTGCCGTCCGGACCAAAGTCCCATCCGTAGTCGCCTGCTGCAAGTCCGAAATCCGAACCCGAGCTAAACGGCATTGTATAGGCTGACGAGGCAGACCTTGCCGCGGCGTCAATGATGCGCCTGGCGGCTTCCTGCAAGGGCTCGTTCTCCAGCGGCATCTTGCCGAGGGCCTCCAGCAGGCTGGAAGTCCGTTCGCTGATCTCACCAGGAATGCCAGCTGTTTCATCAAAATAATCCTGGAGCAGGCGCAGGGACTCCTCGGAGCCATCAATGGCTGCTGCCAGGGCGTCATCTGCTGTTATGGGCTGGAGTGTCTCTGGCCGTTTGTCCGGAATAACCGGTGAGGGCACCGGTTTGTTGAAGGCCGGGCCCTGGGGGGTCAGGGAAGATTTGCGGATTTCTTTGACAGTGCCGTCCTCACCGATTTGGGCGATGGGGTCGCTGTCTTTTTCTCCCGGTGCCTTCAGCAGGTTGTCGATGGTCTTGTCAAAGGCACCATCCTCGACAATAAGGAAAGGCTCAGCCTGTTCCTGTACCACCTTGCGAGTGGAATCGCTGTCGATAAAATCGGTATAGATCCAGGTGCCCAGCGCAACTGTCCCTACGGCCGCCAATATCTTAAGTTTAAATTCCATCCACTTCAATCCGCAAGAGACATGGTACTCTATAAATAAAAATATAATAAAAATCTAATATGTTGTACTACCAACATTGTTAACGGAACAATAAAAAACAGGGTAAATAAACGCTTAAGGCCGTTTTTGCCAGTAAAACCGACAGGATACGACTCAGGCGTAATCTACCCCGTTATATCTTCTCTATCGTCTGCTTTGACGCGGAACTCAATAAGTCAAAGGCAATAACAGGTTACCTTTGAGATAAAATGAGCCTAGCCGCGGCCGTATGTATCCTCAAATCTGACGATATCATCCTCGCCAAGATAGGAGCCTGACTGTACTTCGATAATATGCAGGGGAATTTTACCCGGATTCGAAAGCCGATGAACAGAACCAACGGGAATGTAGCAGGATTCATTTTCATTCAACATCCTGACTTCGTTCTCTACGGTTACTTCGGCACGACCCTGCACAACAATCCAGTGTTCCGCACGGTGGTGGTGCTTCTGCAGGGACAGTGTCTGACCGGGGTTTACAGTCAATCTCTTGACCTGGAAACGGTCTCCGAAATCGGAAGTCTGGTAGGAACCCCAGGGACGATAGACCACAGTATGGGAAATATGCTCCTCCCGACCTTCCCGGGCCAGGTGGGAAACCACGTCCTTGACTTCCTGCGTCCTGTCTTTGTGGCTGATCAGGATGGCGTCGTCAGTAGCGACCGCCACAATATCCTCGAGGCCGATGGCCGCAATGGCCGGACCTTCGGATTTGAGAAGACAGTTGCGACTGCCCTGGGCGATAACATCTCCCTGACAGACATTGCCGTCCCTGTCCTTGTGCTGTACATCCCAGAGGGCGGCCCAGCATCCAATGTCGTTCCAGCCCATTTCCACCGGCACGACGGCAACATTTTCAGCCTTCTCCATAACAGCATAGTCAATGGAATCCGAGGGGCTGCTGAGGAAGCTTTCCTTGTCCGGGCGCAGGAAGCACAGATCTTTTTCAAGTCCGGCAAACGCAGCACGGCAGGCTTCGAGCATTTCAGGTTCGACATTGCCCAGAATTTCCAGGAATGTCCGTACCGGGAACAGGAAAATACCGCTGTTCCAGAGGTATTCCTCGCTTTTTAGATAAGAACGTGCCGTGGAAACATCAGGTTTTTCCTTGAATTCGGCTACCTGATGACAACCCGGGCAGGTCTCGTATTCCTTGCCTTTTCTGATATAGCCGTATCCTGTTTCAGGAGCAGTCGGGATAATGCCGAAAGTGCTGAGGGCGTGACTTTCAGTCACTGCCGGCAAGGCGCGTTCGATGGCCCTGATGAATGCGGGTCTGTCAGCAATCACATGATCAGAGGGCATGATCAGCATCAATCCGGTAGGATCTTCCTTTTCCAGAAAGAGCGCAGCCAGCGCGGCGGCAGGTGCTGTATTCCGGCCTTCCGGCTCGAGAATGATCCTCGGGTTATCCATTCCGATCTGGCGCAGTTGCTCGGCAACGATGAACCGGTGCTCTTCATTGGCAATAATCAACGGTTCATTAAATATACTCTTATCGGATACGCGTTTCACGGTATCCTGAATCATTGTACTTTCACCGACCAGGGGCAGCAGCTGTTTCGGGTATAATGCCCTGGACAGCGGCCAGAGTCTGGTTCCTGACCCACCGGACAGAATAACAGGGCTGATCTTACGAGACGGCATATTGTCCTCCGTTTACTTTCGGCCTCAATCACTGTTGTTTTTGGCCTTAATCAGTTGATTTGACAGCTTATACTACCAAATGAGTGAAAATATGGTGAACAAATCCATACTTTTCTTTTTTTAAGTGAATCTATATGACATTGTTGTTTAAAACATGAGGTTGGTATGGATATAAATGCCCTGTTGAGCAAGTTGCCGGATATGGAGCCAGGGCAGGTCTGGCTGGCCGGTGCTGGTCCCGGTGACCCTGGTCTGATGTCGCTATTAACCCTGAAGGGCCTGCAGCAGGCGGACGTTATTGTATATGATGCCCTTGTCAGTCCCGAAATCCTTGCCATGGCCGGGGAGCATGCGAGGCTGGATTTTGCCGGTAAAAGAGGCGGTCAGCCGTCTTCCCGGCAACAGGATATTTCAGAACATCTGGTCAGTCTCGCCCGTGAAGGCAAAAAGATACTGCGTCTGAAGGGCGGGGATCCGCTGGTATTCGGACGCGGAGGCGAGGAAGCGCGCCACCTGGTGGAAAACGATATCTTCTTTCGTATCATTCCGGGAATTACCGCCGGTGTCGGCGGGCTGGCCTATGCCGGTATTCCATTGACCGACAGACACACCAATTCGGCTGTGACTTTTCTGACCGGACATGGCGCCGATGGCGGACTGGCCAAGGATATTGACTGGGAAGCCCTTGCAAAGTCGTCACCGGTAGTCGTTATCTATATGGCTCTAAGCCGAATTGGGCTGATTGCGGAGAAATTCCTGGAATCAGGAAGGCCTGCCGATGAACCTGTGGCCATTATCAGCCGGGCGACAACGGCCGAACAGAAAGTGGTCGTCACCACGCTCGATCGATGTGCAGACGATGTCCGGCGGGAAAATATAGAGGCTCCTGCAATGATCGTTGTGGGTGAAGTGGTGAAATTGCGTAAGGGACTGGACTGGCTTGGCGCTTTGGCCGGGAAGAAATTGTCTGCTGATGTTTCCGGAATACGCCCCCAGGGAAGCCGGACTTAATCAAAGTCACCGGAGCATATCAAACATATTTGTTCAGTACATATCTGAAGGCAAGGTAGATCAGGGCGAAAAACAGAATGATAATCGCGCCGAGAGACTGCAGGCTTTCCATAACCTGGTCGAACAGGGGCCTGCTGCCGGAATAATTCACTTCTCTTGAGATGGCTGAAGTGCCGACAAGCCTGTCCGAGTTGTCCATGAACAGGCGTTTGTCGAGTGGCATGTCGTCATTGAGAAAGTCGCCGAACTCGTTGGCAATCGTGCTCTGGACGGTGAATTTGAGCTGCTGTGAATTGAAATATATGGTTTTCAGGGCAGGTGAGTCATTCAGGTTTTCCAGAAAAGCGCCGATATTCTGTTCGAACAGGCTGCTGTCGGAGAGGGATATTTCCTGCCGGGACGGCAAGTTGTTGATGCCGCGGGAAGCAGTTGTGTCCCCTGCCAGGTTAAACTGCTGTGTACTCCTGACCATGTTTTTGCCGTTCACGGACAACTGGAAGAAATGACCGTTTTCCAGATTCTCGCTCTGCATCTGATATGAACCAGCCAGCAGGGAATCCCCGGTTGACGGGGCCGTGGGCCTGCTGGATTCGTCCAGAACAACAGCAAAAAGAAGTCCCGGCCACAGGCATGCCGCCAACAGCGAGATCGCAAAACGGACTATATTTATCGTCTTTGCTCTGTTCATTTGTTTTTTTGGGCGTTATTTTCTCTACAACGAAAAATTGCATTTATTCTACAATAATTCATCTGGTTTCATAGAGTTCAATATACCCATTTCATTAAATTTTTCGTAAAATTCTGTGAAACTCAAGTTCTTTAACATCCTCTAAACTATTTGGAGGCAGAATCGAGTTGAGGAACCGGGTTTCCCCGATTCACAATGCTACAACAGGTTGATTGACGATATGCAGTCGCAAAATACAATTGCCTCCGCCATGCCTTCGCAGCTTCAGAAGGATGATGCACATCTGGTAAAAGTCTATAAGGAACTTTTCGATGTGCTGCCGGCTGACAGTCCGGAAATTCTGGAGGAGACATATCGTCTCCGTTATCAGGTTTATTGTCTGGAAACCGGTTTCGAAAATAAGGATGATTTCGAAAACGGGATGGAAACGGACATATACGACAGCCAGTCCGTCGCCAGCCTTTTGATGCACAAGGGTTCCGGAAGTATTGCGGGCACCGTACGTATCATTCTTCCTGAGGAACTGAGCGGTGGTCGTGAAATTCCCGCACTGACGATCTCTGAAGAGCTTCGCGAGCTTGGTGAGGATGGCCTTCCGCGAGGGCGGACGGCTGAGATTTCACGCTTTTCTGTCTCCAAGAAATTTCGCCAGCGTCATTATGATACCCACATTCCCGGCATAGAGGAAGATGCCGGCAAGGCAGAATCACAGCGTGTTATTCCGCATATCACCCTGGGTCTTATGAAGGCCATTGTCAAAATGAGCATTGAAAACAATATCACCCACTGGGCGGTGGTAATGGAACCCGCATTGCAGCGCCTGCTGCGCAAGCTGGGTATTCATTTTAAACCCATAGGGCCGATCATCGAGTATCATGGTCGTCGCCGGACACATTACAGTGACGTGGATAGCCTGCTGAACGGCATTTATGAGGAACGCCCGGAAATCTGGAACGTGGTTACTGAGTGTGGCACCCTCTATCCCTATACCGGTGACAAATAATCCATACTTCGGGCGGGTAAATTAACGCCTTTGCAAGACCTCCCGGTCATATTACTATTCAAACTGACCAGTCACAAACCATGAATGTGCCGGTAAACGGGTGCATTCGGGTAAAACTATGCGATCAGGAGAAGGGGTAATATGTCGAGTCCACTCCCATTCAAGTCAAAGAGAAACCATTCCGGAGTCGGAAAAATGGCCATTGCGGCCGTGCTTTCCGTGGGGTTGCTATTGTCCGCTTGCGATGCAACTGACGACCTGACGCTCGAGGAAAGAATGCAGCGGGCAGTCGAGCAGCAATACAGCGGCAATATGAATGCTGCGGTGATTGAACTGAAAAATGCGCTCCGCGACTATCCGGACAACGCGGAAGCGAGATTTCAGCTGGGGCAGGTCCTGCTGGAAATGGAAAATGGCTCGGCGGCGGAAATCGAACTGAAAAAAGCGATGAATGCCGGCAAGCCGGAAGATTTGGTTCTTCCGCATCTTGCCCGGTCATGGCTGTTGCAGCGTAATTTTGACGAAGTACTGGAGAAGATCACACTCGAACAGGACGATAGCCTTCTGGAGCAGATTACCAAACGGAACCTGATCGGCCAGGCTCTGTTTGGGAAATTTCGTCTGACGGAAGCCGCCGCGCAATATGACAAGGTTCTGGAACTGGCGCCCGAAAATATTATGGCGCTTGTCAAAAGGGCGGAGATCTATTCCATCCTGCGCGACTATGACAAGGTTGAGGAATATCTTGCCAAGGCCCAGGCGGTTGTACCTGACGACAGGCTCTTGTTGCAGCTTAAGGCAAACCACCTTTGGGTAACAAACAAGGTGGAAGAAGCCGAAAAAATATATTCGAAATTGTCCGATAAATATCCCTATATCGTGGCTAACCAGTTTTATCTTGCCTGGACACAGGTGCTTCTGGGCAAAATGGACCAGGCGGATGTCCGCCTCAAGCAGTTCAGGCAGAGATATCCTCATCATCCGCTGGTAAACTATGTATCTGCGCTGCGGGCCATGTCGGCCAAAGATTATGAAGCTGCCCGGACATATTCCAGCAAGGTGCTGGAAGTCAATCCGAGTGAACCACGTGCTCTGTTTATTAGCGCTCTGTCCAGTTATGCCCTGGAGGATTATGAACAGGCCTATACTCATATCATGAAATATACGGACCGGGTTCCCAATGACCTGCAATCCCGAAAACTGCTTGCCCAGGTTCTGATCAAGCTGAACAAGACAGATGAGGCCAGTGAGGCTCTGAAAGACGCCCTTGCCGAGAATGTGGATGATACCAATCTGCTGAATCTGCTTGCCAGTATCGAGCTCAAGCGGGGCAGGATTGAAGAGGCGAGGCTCTATCTGGAAAAATCCCTCGAGAAAAACAAGGATCAGCCGACAAGCCAGGCCCAACTGGGTATGCTCAAGGTCCTTTCCGGTGATGTGGAGAGTGGTATCAAGGATATGCAGATATCCCTGGGAGGGGTGTCCGATGCCTATATCGCCCAGATGCGCCTTGCCAGAAATATGCTTGCGCTGAAAAGATATGATGAGGCACTGGATATCTGTGAGAAGCTTCACGCCCAAAAGCCCGATGATGTCAATGCTGCCACATGTATCGGGTATGTGAAAATGAACACGGGTGACATGGCAAAAGCCTATGAGGTTTTCGGAAAAATTCTTGAAACACACCCCGGACATACTGCTGCTGCAATTGTTATGGCCAACAAATATTTCCAGGACGATAACAAGGACAAGGCCGGAGAAGTGTTGAGGAAATTTGTCAAACTCAACCCCGGAAATGAATACGGGCTGTTGTCGCTCTATGACCTGGAAAAGGAAAACGGCAACATGGTCAAGGCCGATGATTATCTCTTCCAGGCTTATGATAAAAACCCCAATTCAGCGAATGTTGCGGTGGAAATGGCTCGTTATCATTTGCTGCGCAACGAGCCGGACAAGGCACTTGAGGTGGCCAGGAAAGTAATTTCCCTTCACCCGTCCAATGCGCTTCTGCTTGAAGTCAAGGGGCTTGCCGAGCTGTCGCTGAACCAGACGGTGGCGGCCATCATGACATTCGAAAGGCTCAGGGAGGAAGTACCTGACAATCTGGCACCGCTGGCGTTTCTTGCGAATGCCTATGACCAGGCCCAGAATTGGGAAGCTCTTGATGGGGTTGCCGACGAGATGCTGGCCATGCTGCCTAACGGCCGCAAGGCACTGGTCTATAAGGCCAAGGTCAAGGCAGCAACCGGGGACTGGGCGGGGGCGGATGCCATACTTGCCGAGTTTGTTGATGAGGTGTCCCGCGATTATGAAATTCTGGAACTGCGCGGACGTATCAATATGGCGCGCCGTGATTTTGGCAGAGCGATTCTATATTTTGAAGCGGCCTATGAACAGAACCAGAATTCCAATCTGGTCCGCGACCTGTCCCATGCCTATATGGCTGTTTCGCGATATGGCGAAGCAGAAAAACTGATGAATAGCTGGCTGAAGGAGAATAAAAATGATAGTTTGGTCAGGTGGTTATTGGCAGATGTTTACCTTTTGGATGAGAAATATGCTGACGCC
Source organism: Emcibacter sp. (assembly GCF_048269205.1). Lineage (GTDB taxonomy): Bacteria > Pseudomonadota > Alphaproteobacteria > Sphingomonadales > Emcibacteraceae > Emcibacter. The sequence continues at coordinate 1,004,809 of NZ_JBLXJC010000001.1, forward strand.
GCGGGATATTACACCCAGTTACTCGAACAGAATTCCGACAACCTGACACTTCTCAACAACCTCGCCTGGTCCCGTATGAAGCAGGGACAGGTGGATGAGGCCCGGAAGGTTATTTCTCGGGCCCGGGAACTGGCGCCGCTTAATCCGGATATTCTGGATACGGACGGACAGATTCTCATTCAGGCGAGGAAGTTCGAAGAGGCGGTCAGGCAATTGCAGAAAGCTGCAGATCTGGCTCCGCAGAATCTGGAGATAAAGTATCATTTGGCACAGGCCTATCATCAGTCAGGGGATCGCGACCGTGCTCTCGAAATTCTTAGGAATATCAAGGCCGACGGCAGAATTTTCAACGGCCAGATCGAGGCGATGGAGTTGTTGGAAAATATCGAGAAGTAATCTGACATACAAATAAATGAAATGTGAGGCGACAAATGCCACCAGTGTTTAATCACAAAGAAGCCTTTTCCCGTAATCTCGGCTGGATTACTGACCGGGAGATGGAAATACTCCGGCACAAGAAAGTGGCCATTGCCGGCATGGGCGGTGTTGGTGGCGCCCATGCGTTACTGCTGGCCAGGTTTGGAGTTCGCAGGTTTCATATTTCAGATATGGACGTGTTTGAACAGGCCAACTTCAATCGTCAGGTCGGGGCAATGATGTCCACCATCGGCAAAACCAAGGTCGATGTCATGGCCGACATGATCAGGGATATCAACCCGGAGGCCGAAATCACCGTTTTCGGGGACGGCATTCGTGATGACCTTGAGGGCCGGCCGGGGAATATAGACGCCTTTCTGGACGGGGCTGATATTTTCATTGACGGATTCGACTTTTTTGTTCTGGATACCAGGATGGCTGTTTTCAAGCGCTGTCATGAACTCTCCATTCCTGCAGTGACAGCCGCACCGGTGGGCATGGGCGTGGCCATGCTCAGCTTCCTGCCAGGCGGCATGAGCGCTGCCGATTATTTCCGGCTGGATGAAGAAAAAGTTCGGGAAGACCGTTATGTGAAGTTTCTCATTGGCCTTACACCGCGTCCTCTTCATCCCTCCTATCTGGTTGACCCCTCACGCGTTAATATGAAGGAACAGAAGGTGCCCTCGACGCCTACGGGAGTGCAACTTGCAGCGGGGTTCCTTGTGACCGAAGCGGTCAAGATCATGCTTGGCCGGGGAGAAGTGCGCGCGGCGCCCCGATATCAGCTCTTTGACGCCTATCGCTGCCGGTTTATCAAGGGCTATATGCCGATGGGGAATGCCAACCCGATACAACGGCTCAAGTTTGCCATTGGTCGTCGCATGTACGCAAAAATGGCGAAGCAGTCCCCTTCTTCATCTCTGGAAGAGAGCGCTGAGGCCCCGAAGAACATGATGGACAGGATACTGGACCAGGCGCGCTGGGCGCCCAGCGGTGACAATACCCAGCCCTGGCGTTTTGAAGTGGTGGATGAAAATCGGCTGATCGTTCATATTCCCGCTATCGAAAGCGATAACCCATATGAATATAACAACGGGCAGCCCACCTATCTTTCCGTGGGAATGCTTCTGGAGACCATCAGGATTGCCGCCGATCGCGAAAAACAGGCTGTTTCCTGGACGATTGAAGAGGGCGGCCAATGGGATGGATCGGCCCTGAAGATTGCCGTGACGCTCAACAGCAAGGAAAACAGCACCGATGATCTGGCACCCTTTGTGCCTTTGCGGTCCGTTGACCGGCGACCTTATCGCAACCTGCGTCTGACGGATCACCAGAAGGCCGATCTGGCAAGGGAGCTGGAGGGGCTTTTTGACATCAGATGGCTGGAAAGCAACGGGGAGCGTCGGCAATTTTCGAAACTGAATGCCATCGCGACCGATATTCGCCTTCGTATGGAGGCATGCTATCGCGTGCATACAAAGATCATCGACTGGAGCAAGGGGGACAGCAAGACAGGTATCCCCGCCACGGCTCTCGGAATCGACAGCATGTCGCTGAATATGATGAAATGGGCCATGGGAAAATGGCCCCGCATGGATTTTATGAACAAATATATGGGGGGGACTGTTCTGGCGCGGGTTCAGATGGACCTGATCCCCGGATGGTTCTGCAGCGCCCATTTTATTCTAAGCTGGCCAGACGACAAAGAGCGGACCATTGAGGATTTTCTAAAGGCCGGTGAAAAACTTCAGCGGTTCTGGTTGCGGGCGGCCGAGATGGGCCTCTCGCTGCAACCTTCCCTGGCGCCGCTGTGTTTTGCCAACAGCCTGTTGCACGACAAGGAACTTTCCGAGGCTCAGAAACCTTTTGCGGACAAGACTTCCGGACTGGTGGCGGCACTGAAGGAAATCGCCGGCGAAAAGGCTGCGCGCGTGGTATTTGCGGGTCGTCTGGGATATTCGGGGCAGTCCAAACCTGCCGACCGTTCCGTTCGCCGGGATCTGGAAGACCTTATGAAGGGGAAGCAGGAAACCGGATGATGTTGTTGAACGAAAAATGTAGAAAAATCGGTTAATTCCTTAATCCGTAAAGGTTTGAATAAGGATTTGGAAATCATTTTTTCATATATGCCGATTATTGTTGGAGCAATTTGAACGACTTGCGGATAAAAATAAAGCCCGGTTTATACGAATATAAACTTATCGGATGAAATGCCGGACCGGAAAGAAAAAGTAAAAACATATGATAAGGATTTTCAGGCACTATATTCCAAAGCCGCTTCTGTTTCTGGGGATAATTGAATGCTTGCTGTTGCTGGCTGCGGTCTGGGCAGGAATGACCATACGCTTTTCCCAGATTGGTATTCGGGAGGTGAGTTTTATTGACTACATCCCGGAGATCAGCGCTTTCGTTGTGACCGTTTATGTGGTGATGCTGGCAACGGGAATGTATCAGCTGGAGGCCTGTCGGGATTTTCGTATTTCCATCCTGCGTCTGGTTGTCAGCATGTTTATCGCCCTGCTGACCATATCCGTCATTCTGTACATGTTCCCCGATATCGGCCTTTGGCGTAGTGTCGTTTTCTATGCCTTGTCCTTTTCCGCATTCGGGTTGCTGATCATTCGCTACATTTTCCTGCATGTGGTCGACATACGGCAGTTCAAGAAGAATGTGCTTGTCCTGGGGGCCGGAGAGCGGGCAAGCCGGGTTCGCGCCAGCGGGATCGGGCAGGGGTCCCATGTTCGATTTTCCGACTTTTTGAGAATGACCAACCTGGAGACGGATGTTGAAGGTGCCGTACCGTATGAGTCTGTCGGCCTGCTGAGGGACTATGTGGCAAAAAAGCATATTCAGGAGATTGTTGTCGCCATTCAGGAGCGACGCGGGACGTTGCCGATGGATGATCTGCTTGACTGCAGAATGAACGGCTGTTCCGTCACGGATTCCACTTCCTTTATCGAACAGCAGACCGGCACGGTGAACCTGGACAGCGTAAATCCCAGCTGGATGATTTTTTCCGATGGCTTCGGGGGGGCAAAAAGCGCAGATCTTTTAATCAAGCGCCTGTTTGATATTACTGCCAGCCTGCTTCTTCTTTTTCTGTCTATGCCGATTCTGATGATCACTGCGCTGCTGGTCAAAACCTCTAGTCATGGGCCGGTGTTTTATCGTCAGGAGCGGGTTGGACTGGGAGGCAAGACCTTTGATGTGATGAAGTTCCGTAGCATGACCGTGGATGCGGAGGCGGACGGTGTTCCTCAGTGGGCTAAAAAGGACGATGTCCGCGTGACTGCCGTCGGCAAGGTAATCCGGACCACGCGAATTGACGAAATTCCACAAATTTTCAATGTTCTCAAAGGGGATATGAGTTTCGTCGGGCCGCGCCCCGAGCGTCCTTTCTTCGTTGAGAAGCTGGGGCAGACTATCCCTTATTATCACGAGAGGCATCGGGTGAAGCCGGGAATTACCGGCTGGGCTCAGCTGAACTATCCATATGGGGCATCGGAGGAAGATTCCCGTAAAAAGCTGGAATATGATCTCTATTATATCAAAAACTATTCTGTATTTCTTGATTTCCTTATTCTGATTCAGACCGTGCGTGTAGTATTGTGGCCGGACGGGGTAAGGTGAGAATCTGATGGAAGGTGTTTTCAGCGAAATAGGATTCTATACATATGCCTTGGCAGCAGGCGGCTTTCTGTTGCTGGCCGCAATTCTGCTGACCACCAGCCGTAAGAAAATCTCCGCGACCCAAAAGTGGCTTGTTTTTGTCCTTATAATCAACGTTATCTGGGCGGTGGTTCATACCCTGAATTATCTGCCGGGCAACAGCTCGGGCCTGTTCCTCACTCTTGTGGATTTTTTGCGCAATAGTTCCTGGATATTCCTGCTTGTACACCTGATGTTCAACATCTGGTGTGCGCAGGGTAATGAAAAGCTTGCCCGCAAGATCGGCCGCATCTACGGTATTGGTTTCGGTATTCTGCTGACCATTGAATTGCTGACTGTCGGCGGGAAAGCCGGCTGGAGCGATATTGTCATTCCGGCCAAGGTCAATCTTTATGAAAATCTTTTCGTCGCCATTCTTGTCCTGTTGCTGGTGGAGAATGTTTATCGCAGTACGGCAGAGGAAAACCGCTGGGGCATCCGATATTTGTGTCTTGCCCTCGGTACTCTATATGTTTTCGACTTTCTGCTTTACGCGGACAATATTCTTTTCACCTCCATTGGCCCCAAACTGTATGACGCCCGCGGACTGATCAATTTTCTTGTCGTTCCCCTGATCGGCATTTCCGCCTCGCGCAATCCGGACTGGTCGCTGAAGGTACAGATTTCCCGCAAGGCGGCCTTTCACACCATCACTTTGATCGGCAGTGGCGCCTATCTGATCGGGATGTCGGCCGCCGGCTACTATCTACAGAATCACGGTGGGAAATGGGGTAACCTTTTGCAGGCCACCTTCGTTGTTGTTGCCATTCTGTTGCTTGTTGCGGCGCTGTCTTCCGGACGGTTCAGGGCCCGGGGCAGGGTGTTCCTAAGCAAGCATCTGTTCCGTTACAAATATGATTACCGGGATGAATGGCTGCGATTTATCGGTACCATCTCCGATACTCAGCATCACTATGGTCTCAGGGAGCGCTCAATCCAGGCGATGGCCGATATTATGGACAGTCCTGGCGGTGGCCTGTGGCTCAGGGAAAAACCCGACGCCTATGTTATGGCGGCCAAATGGAATTACCATCCGAAAATGGAAGGCGAACTGGATATCCATGACGAGTTTATCCGCTTTATCGAACAACAGGAATGGGTGGTTAATCTGGACGAGGTGGAGGACGGTAAAATTAAGGGAGCGGATTGTCCCATCCCCAACTGGCTTCTTGAATCTCCCGAATTATGGCTTGTGGTTCCACTATTGCACCATGACCGCACGGTGGGTTTCATTCTCCTGCTGAGGCCAAGGGGGAGCAAGGACCTGAACTGGGAAAGCCTGGACCTTCTGAAAATTGTTGGCCGGCAGGTGGGAAGTTACCTGGCAGAGCAAATTGCCGAACAGGCTCTTGCGGAGGCCCGCGAGTTTGAAGCCTTCAACCGCAAGTTCGCGTTCGTGGTTCATGATATCAAGAACCTTGCCAGCCAGCTGTCTCTGATTGTGCGTAACGCCGATAAACATGCGGGAAACCCGGAATTCCAGCAGGATATGCTGCTGACGGTCAAGGATTCTGCGGATAAGATGAATAACCTCCTGTCCCGGATTACTGTAGTACGGGAACCCTCGAAGGAGAAGGAAGAAGAGACAAGCGAACTGTCGGGGCTTCTGGAAAAAATCATCGACCGAACGGTAAAAAGCGGTACCGAAGTCGGTTTTCAGAAAAACACAGGGCCCCTGATGGTGAAGGGGGATCTGGAGAGCCTTGAAACAGTATTTATGCACTTGATCCAGAACGCCATTGACGCCTGTGATCCCGACGATGTGCGGGTCGGCCTCAGGTTGTCATCGGAAGAAGACTATGCCATTGTCAAGCTGATAGATAATGGATGTGGAATGAGCAAGGAATTCATCCGGGACGAGCTGTTCCGGCCGTTTCGCTCCACAAAGGAAAAGGGATATGGCATTGGCGCATACGAAAGCCGTGAGATCATCAAACGCATGGGCGGCCGGTTGAGCGTGAAAAGCATTCCGGAAGAAGGGACGACAATGACTGTTTATTTGAAACTGGCCAGCCAGGAAGAAAAAATACTCGATCAAGCAGCGCAATAAAGGCGAAGTAAATGTCAGATACAATAAAAAGAAAACTACTGGTCGTCGAGGATGATCCTGGCTTGCAAAGGCAGTACAAGTGGAATTTCGAGGACTATGATGTCCAGATTGCCGGGGCGCGCGAAGAGGCCCTGGAAATTGTTGATCGCGACCAGCCGGCGGTGGTCACGCTTGATCTCGGGTTGCCACCGGATGAGGATGGAACTTCCGAGGGCCTGGCTTGTCTCGAGCAGATTTTGGCCAAGGCGCCACATACGAAGGTGATTATTGCATCAGGTCACGGTGCGCGGGAAAGCGCCCTCCAGAGTATCTCGCTCGGGGCCTATGACTTCTATCAAAAACCTGTGGATCCTGATCAACTGGGTCTGATCGTGCAGCGGGCCTACCATGTGTATGACCTGGAAGAGGAAAACCGCAAACTTGCCACCGGACAGCAGAGTTCCCGTCTGAACCGGGTTATTACTGCAAGTGAAAGCATGAACAAGGTCTGCAACATCGTTGAGCGTGTGGCGCCGACCAATGTGTCGGTGATGCTTCTGGGGGCCAGCGGCACCGGTAAGGAACTCCTGGCCCGGGCCCTGCATGAGCTCAGCGATCGCAAGGACAAGGCATTTGTCGCCATTAACTGTGCGGCAATTCCGGAAAACCTTCTGGAAAGCGAACTCTTCGGCTATGAAAAAGGGGCCTTTACCGGTGCAGTCAAACAGACAGTTGGAAAGATTGAAGTGGCTCACGGCGGTACACTGTTTCTGGATGAGATCGGCGACCTGCCGTTTCCCCTTCAGGTCAAACTGCTGAGATTCCTGCAGGAGAGAGTGATTGAACGGATCGGCGGGCGCAAGGAAATCCCGGTGGACGTGCGCGTCGTTTGCGCCACTCACCAGGATCTGGAAACACACATTACGGAAAACCTGTTCAGGGAAGATCTTTTTTACCGTCTTAGTGAAATTGTCATCAACATCCCCCCGCTTGCGGATCGCGACGGGGATGCTGTTTTGCTGGCCCACAATTTTCTCAACAAGTTCAACAAGGAACTGAAGCGGTCGGTTAAAGGGTTCAGCAAGGAAGCCATTGCGGTCATTTCCGGTTATCACTGGCCCGGGAACGTCAGGGAGCTGGAAAATCGCATCAAGCGGGCTGTGATCATGTGTGAGGGTACCAAGATCGATGCCACGGACCTGGAACTGGCCGTTGATGAAATGGAAGAGGAACTCCTGAACCTGAAGCAGATCAGGGAATTGGCAGATATCAAGGCCATCAGGAAGGCGTTGGCCAATGCAAATGGCAATGTCAGCCATGCGGCAAAACTTCTCGGGGTGAGCCGGCCGACATTTTATGGACTTATAAAACAGTACAATATCAATCTGTAGGACAGGCGTGCCGGAAACCGGCGTGCCGCTACACAAGACTGGAATGACCCAAGGGGACTTATGATGAAAAGTTTTTTGATACCTTGCCTGGCTCTGACGATCGGAGTTGCAACGCCGGTAATGGCCGCGGTGGACAACAGTGAAAGTGCCGAATATATCCAGGAAGCCCGGGAGTATCTGAAAAAAGGCAATCTGGAAGCGGCTATTATTCAGTACAAGAATGCCGCCAGGGTTGATCCGAAAAATGCGGAAGTCAGGCTCCAGCTTGGAAAAGCCTATCTGAAAAAAGGGGACGGGCTGTCTGCGGAAAAGGAATTGCTGCGGGCGGTCGAACTGGGAAAACCGGAATCAGAGGTTTCTCTGGATCTGGGACAAGCCTATCTGATCCTGAGAAAATTTGACGAGGTTCTTGAAACCGTCAAGGTGGACGCTGTCGAAGGGGAAGAGAAGGCGCGTGCCTATCTTGTACTCGGTATGGCACATCAGGGACTGGCGGACGCGGACAAGGCCCTTGAGTATCTTCAGAAGGGGGCGGAACTGAAGAAAAATGACGACAATATCATTGTCGGCATTGCCCAGATTTATAATTTCAAGGAGGATTTCGAAAAGTCCGAAGAGATGGCCGACAAGGCTCTGGCGCTCAATCCAAAGAATGTTAACGCGCTAATGCTGAAGGGTGAACTTGTCCACCGCCGTGAGGGACCTGCAGCCTCGCTCGATTATTTTTCCAATGCGCTGCAATATTCCCCGAAAAACATCAATGCCATGATCAAGAAAGCTGGTGTTTTGTTTGACCTGAAACGGGATGACGAGTCTCTGGAAAATCTGGAAGGCGTATTTAAACTTATTCCCAGGCATCCTACGGCTAACTATCTTGCGGCCGTTATATATGCCCGTAAGAACGAAAGTGAAAAGGCTACCGAATATCTGGACCGCGGCGGTGTGCCGCTGGATAAGTTCGAACCCGCCCTGATGCTGCGCGGCGTGATCAATTATGCCCAGAACAACTATGCCCAGGCGATTTATTATCTGAACAGACTGGTGGACCTGAACCCGGATCATGTTGTTGGCCGTCGCCTTCTCGGCGCCTCACTGATCCGCCAGGGGGACCCGGAGCAGGCCATTGAAACGCTGATGCCGCTTGCGGAATCCGGAAAAGCCGGTTCAGTGGTTTATGCCCTGCTCGGCAGTGCGCACCTCAAGCTGGGAAATCATGAAAAAGGAACGGCATTTTTCGAAAAGGCGGTGGAAACCCGTCCGGAGGAGAGCCGTCTTCGCACGCAGCTGGCGCTGAGCCGTCTTGCTGCTGGTGATTCCCAATCTGCGGAAGAACAGCTCACGGAAATTCTGGAAAAGGATCCGGAAGCTTCCCAGGCGGCTGTGTTTCTGACCCTGATTTCCCTGAGGCAGGGGGAATACGGTAAAGGGCTTATTGATGCAGAACGCACCATTCAGCAGATGCCGGACAATCCGGTGGGTTATAACCTGAAAGGTACAGCCCTGGTTGGTCTGAAGCGGATTGACGAGGCGAGGGAGTTTTTCAAGAAAGCGCTGGAAATCCAGCCCAGCTATAATACGGCAAAGATCAATCTTGCCAAACTTCACATTCACGATGGCGAACCTGACAAGGCGGTGAAAATTTATCGTGACATTCTGGCTGAAGACAAAAACTATCTGGCCGCCTGGCTTGGTCTCAGTGATGTAGCGGCACGGCAGAAAGATACTAGAAAACAGGAAGAGTATCTGCAGGAAGCTGTGTCGGCAGCGCCCGAAAATATATCCGTTCGCGTCCAGTTGTCCGAGCTATATCTGAAAGAACGTCGTCTCGACAAGGCCAAGGCCGTTGCGAACCAGATGGTCCAGGATTTTCCGGAAAACGGCGCTGGATATGAAGCGTCAGGCAAGCTTGATCGTATCATGGGGAACCGGGCGTCCGCCGTCGCCAACTTCCAGAAGCTTCTGGGTATTATTGGCAAGAACGAGAAGGGCTATCTTCTGCTGGGGCGCGCCCAGATGGAAAATGAAGATTACTCCGGTGCCCGGAATACCTATAAGGAAGCCCTCGAATTCTCTGAAAACAAGAAGGCCATCCTCACGGAGCTTGTACGTCTGGAAATGAACCAGAAGAATTTTGCTTCGGCTCATGAACATATTCGTACGATCCGGGATCTGAATGCGGATGATTCCGCGGCCAGTGTTCTGGAAGGGCGTGTCTTTCTTGCGGAGGGTAAACCCAAGAAGGCTCTTGACGCTTATCTTGACGCAAAGGCGAAGGGCGCAGAAGGAAGTGGTCTCATCGTCAGTATCGCCCAGGCCTACAAGGACATGGGGGATATGGAGAATTCACATGCCACCATGGTGGATTACCTGCAAGAGGACCCTGAAAATCTTGTCGTCCGTCGCAATCTGGCCAACAGCTATCTGATGGCATCCGATCATGACAATGCGGTGGCGCAGTATGAAGCGCTGTTGTCCCGGAAGGATGACAATTTTGTCAATCTGAACAATCTGGCCTGGCTCTATTCCCAGCAGGGCAGTCTGGAAAAAGCCAGTGATCTCGGCAAGAGGGCCTATGAAGCGGCACCGGAAAATGCCTCCATCATTGATACCTATGCCTGGATACTTGTTGCCGCCGGGCGGCATGAAGAAGGGCTGGACCTGCTTCAAAAGGCCATCAGCAAGGCCCCGACCAATATGGAGATCCGCTACCATCTGGCAGTGGCGCTGCACAAGGCTGGTCGCAATGGCGCCGCACGTCAGGAACTGGAACAGGTTGTGACTTCCGGTGTCTCCTTTACGGGGCTTGAAGACGCCAAGACCCTTCTGCAAAAACTGAGAAAATAGAGCATCCGGGGCCGCACTTTCCATGTGGCCCCGTACCCGGAAAACAGACCGTAACAGTAGAGCAAGAGAAGCTGAGTGAATATACTATTTGTCAGTCACAGATTTCCCTTTCCGCCGACGCGGGGAGATAAGATCCGTTCCTTTAATATGGTCCGCCATCTTCATGAAAGCGGTCACAAGGTAACGGTGGCCTCACTCGTCAGATCGGAAGAGGAAGAGCGGGAAATACAGGGGATCAAGGATCATTGCCACGAGTTTATCTATAGCCGGATCAACGAAGTATGGCAGAAAATCCGCATGGTGGGCTGCCTGCTCACCAGGACCCCGTCGTCCATGGGCTATTTTTATTCCCGTGACCTGCAGGCGAAAATCAATCGCAAGTTGGCGGAGAAAAAATTCGACCTGATCGTGGTCTTCAGTTCGTCTGCCGCCCAGTATGTGGAGCAGGTGAAGGATATACCGAAAATTCTTGATTACTGCGATATGGACAGCCAGAAATGGCTTGCCTATGCGGGGTTTAAGAAATGGCCGTTTAACTGGGGCTACTGGCTGGAAGGCACCAAGCTGGAGGCCGAGGAAAAAAGGCTGGCCCGAAAATTTGATGTCGGGGTTTGCGCTACTGATTTTGAAGTGGAAACCCTGGACAGTTACAATGCCGGGATCACGTCCGCATTCTTTCCCAACGGGGTGGATAGTGATTTTTTCAAACCAACGGATGGCAGTTTTCAGAAGCATAATATCAGCTTTGTCGGCCGCATGGATTATTATCCTAACGAAGCCTGTGTGATTTCATTCTGTCAAAAGGTGCTGCCGACCCTGCGGGAAAAATACCCCGATGTTACCTTTACGGTCGTCGGTGCCGAACCGCCGGCATCGGTGCAGGCCATGGGGGAACTGCCGGGTGTAACAGTAACCGGCACCGTGGATGATGTGCGCACTTATGTCCGCAATAGCGAAGTGGTTGTCGCGCCGCTGGAAATTGCCCGTGGCACCCAGAACAAAATTCTGGAAGGCATGGCTCTCGGCGTACCGGTCGTCAGCAGCCGGCTTGCCGCCCGGGGTGTTGATGCCGTTGTGGGCGAACATATACTTGCCGCCTCGACGCCCGAGGAATATGCCGCCTGTGTCTCGCGTATTTTCGACAGCGCCGAAGAGCGGGAGAAATTCGCCAGGGCCGGGCGGGAAAGGGTGCTCAGTCATCACAACTGGACCCGAGCCATGGGTCTGTTTGACGATATTATTGACGGCTGCATGATCCGTCGGGCTATCGGGGATTGATCGGGGATAAATAAAAATGCGTATCTTACATGTATTGGACCACTCAATTCCGTTGCATAGCGGATATACTTTCCGCAGCTATCAGCTGATCAAGGGGCAGCAGGCGCTTGGTCATGAAACCCTGCATGTGACCGGGATCAAGCAGGGCGCGAGCATGGCTGATTATGAACTGGTGGAAGACCTGGGGTTCTTTCGTACCAATCAATACAACAGGCTTTTCGCCAGTTTGCCGATCCTGAACCAGTATGAAGTGGTGCGAAGTCTAAAAAAGCGCATGTTTGAGATCCTGAGGGAGAACCCGGTCGACCTGATACATGCCCATTCACCGGCGTTGAACGGCCTTGCTGCCGTGGATGTGGGGAAAAAACTGGGTATTCCCGTACTCTATGAAATTCGCGCTTTCTGGGAAGATGCGGCGGTCAGTCACGGCACCTGCCGGGAAGGGGATCTGCGCTACAATCTGACCAAAAAGCTTGAAACCTATGTGGTCCAGCGGGCGGACGCGGTGACCACCATCTGTAATGGCCTGAAGCAGGACCTGGTTTCACGCGGTGTGCCGGAGGAAAAGATCACTATCATTCCCAATGCAGTCGATATCAGCAAGTTCTCCGGCCCCAGCGAGCCGGATCCGCAGCTTCAGGAACAACTGGGCCTGAAAGGCAAGATCATTCTGGGTTTCATTGGTTCGTTCTATGATTACGAAGGGCTCGATATCCTGGTGGAAAGCTTTCCACAGATTCTTGAGCAAAAGCCGGAGGCCCGTCTTCTTCTTGTGGGCGGTGGCCAGGAAGAAAACAATCTAAAGAAGCAGGTGGAGCGCCTCGGGCTTTCGGACAGTGTGATCTTTACCGGTCGGGTGCCCCACGACCAGGTCCAGAACTATTACAATCTGGTTGATATTTTTATATATCCCCGCAAAAAGATGCGCTTGACCGATCTGGTTACTCCGCTCAAACCGCTGGAAGCCATGGCCCAGCACAAGCTGGTGGCGGCTTCCGATATTGGCGGGCATAACGAACTGATTACAGACGGTGTGACCGGTACCCTGTTCAGCCCGGATGATCCGGCTGATCTGGCCCGCACTATCTTTGCCATGCTGGATAACCGTGACAAATGGCCGGAGATGATTGCGGCCGGTCGTCGCTATGTGGAGGAAGTCCGTAACTGGAAGAACTCCGTTGCCAACTATTCCGCCGTGTTCGAGCGTCTGGCGAATATCAGGAAATAGGTCTGTCTATTCAGACACGCCCCAGATTTTTGCATATTCCCGGTACATGATCGCCTTGTCATAGGTATTCTTGACATGGTTCTTGTTGATTTCGCCGACTTTTTTCGCCAGTCCCGGATCACGGACGAGGGCCTCCATGGCGCCGGCAAAGGCATCATCGTCACCCGCCGGGGCAATGTAGGCCCGGTTTTCCGCCGAAACCATGGGCAGCACGTCGCCGACGGCAAGCCCCACGATCGGAAGCGAGGCAGCCATAGCCTGGTTGACCGAATTTGGCATTTGTTCGGTATCGGATGAAATGGCGTAAAGATCAAGCCAGCCAAGCGCCTGCGCCGGTTCCTCGACATGACCGGCAAGCAGGACCTTGCCCTCATGCTTAAGGGCGGCAATCATATTTTCCAGGCTGCCCCGTTCATTTCCTTCTCCCATGATCACCAGGCGAAGGGCGATATCCGGGTTGTCTGTTGTTACCCTGTGAAAGGCGCGGATCAGGCGGGGCAGGTTCTTTTCCGGGCGTAGCGGAGTCATGGTGCCGATCACAATCTCGCCCTCGCGTTTGTCAAAGCCCGGCAGGATGCCGGGGCGGGGGGCGGTGCCATATTTTTCACAGTCCACGCCGTTGGGAATATGCCGGATTTTACGTTCCGGCAGTTTCCAGTTCTTTCGACATATCTGAACCAGGGTATGGGACGGAACAACGATCGATTCAATGTTCCTGAGGGCCAGGCGGCGATACATATCCCGTTTGAACAGGGTTCCTTCTGCTTCTTCCGGCCCGAATCCGCTTTCCAGATGAATATGCCGACAGAGCGGGGCAAAACTGTTGGCCAGGGCCCAGTCCATGGACCCCCAGTTATAGGTCAGCAAAAGGTCCGGGCGGATATCTTTCAACACCTTGCGATAACTGCATATTTTTCCAAGAAGACCGTCTGCGGGCGGGATGTCGGGGATTGAGAAATCAATGCTGCCATCGATCCGGGACCGGCAGTCATATTCACCGTTTGTCGCGATCAGGCTGTGCCGTGCCTTGGGGCCGAAATGGTTGATCAGATAGGAAATCCGGATAGGGACCCCCCCGTGTGCAAAGCTGGGGATCACGTGAAATAGATGCGGTCTTTTATTGCCGGTTGGAGCCTCAGCCATGGGGTTTCTATATAATATTCGCCTGAATTAACAATTTAAGTTTCGTCCAAAATAGGGTAAAACTACTGACTTGATAATGATTATAATAGCTTGCACTCAAAATGCACTGGAAAGTTCTGGTCCGTCAGGAACAAATGACGGCCCGGATCGCAAGAGGGGATCGATCTATCGTGCCTAGGATATTGTTTTTTCTGCTTACTCTTCTGGTTTCGGCGGTTGTTGCCTACTTTGCCGTGCCGATCATAATGAGTCTGACGGTTTTTCTGGCAACTGAAAAAATGCCTCGCGATTTTCTCCAGATGCTTATGACCAGTGACCTTGTTGCTGTTGCGGGATATGTCTGCGTGTTTTTCATGTCCATGGTGATATTTGCGCATCTTTTACCGTCCCTGCATATCTGGGTCTATCTGGTGCGGGCCAAAAAACGTCTGGCACAGTTGCCGCTGGCTTGTGACAAGATTCGCCAGACCACGGTGAAGAAGTTTCTTTCCAGTCTGGAGGGTCTTGATTTTGTTCATGAGCTTGCCGTGATCTACGGTGGGAACCTTGAACAATTACCTGCACGTGAAGTGCCCGAAGAAGTTCTGAAAAAGACAAAGACGAGCCGGGCCATTGCAAGGAAGGACAAAGAAGAGAAGGTGACAGTTGAACCGGTGCTTGCAGCAGCCGGTGCGGAAAGCGTTTTCAGTCAGGCGCAACTGGTGGATCAGCGATTATTCCTGTGGTTTATGGTGGCCCTGCCCAGGCTGCTTCTGGCCGTGGGGGGGCTTATTCTGGTTATCAATATTCTCGTACTTGGTGTCTTTGATCCGGCCCTCAAGGTGAATATGACCACACTCGGGGATTTTGTCGCTCAATTGCAGCCGGGTCTGGTTGCACTGGCCTATACGACATTTACTGCTCTGTTGATTTATGCGCTTGTGACGTTCAGCATCGGTGTGCTGCGGCAGAATGCCGGGGAGATCCCCGTTCTGATCGATTATCTATTCCATCATAACGGCTTGCATATGTATTTGCGGGATATGTCCGAGAGGATGCAGGAGGACTCTTTGTCCGGCGAAGTTGAAAAAGCATTGCAGCGCCCTCTGAACGTGATTGGCAAGGCAACCAAGGCGCTGGCGGATGACCAGGGTGCCAGGCTTGAGGCATTTCTGTCCGGGGCGCTTTCTGCTTTCGAGCAGGAAATGGAAAAGAATGCGGGCAAACAATTGTCTGCCCTGACCATTTCCCTGGACAAGGCGCAGAAGACCGCCGAAAAGATGGAAAAGAATTTTTCATCCACGGCCAATAGTTTCGCCAAGCAGCTCGAGCAGATGAAGGACGCTGTTCATAAGGACGAAAAGGCTTCCGAACAGAAGCTGACCAGGCAGACCGAAAAAATACTCGAAAGCCTGAAAGAGGAAATCGACCAGAACTACAAGAAGTACGGTGAATTTATCGGCGAACATATGGCGCGGATAGAGGAAACACAGGCCGTGCTCAACGGCGCGATGGCAGACAAGGACTCTCTGGTACAGGGACTTAAGAAAACGAGCCAGGATATGGGCACTATTTCCGAAGCCTCAGGAAAGCTGGTGGATCGATTTACAAAACTTTCAAAGGAGCTCGACACCCTGATCAGGGAGGCCAGGAGTACCACCTCAGGTGCGGCTAGCGCTTCCCAGAAAGATGAACTTCTCGAAGCGCTCGAAAAACTGAAAAAGCAGCGTGAAAGCCAGATCGGGGAACTTCCGTCACTGTAGAGCCGCGGGCTTATTCCTTGCCGGTCGGATATTCTACGATAAAGAAATCATATTCCTTTTCGGGACCTGATGCCTGCCACATGGCGGGCATGCCTTTCGAAAGCGGAATATAGGAAACCCCCATGTGGGACTTCATGTTCAGCCCGGGGGTGAATTTTCTGCTCATAAAACCGCATCGGATATCGTCGCGCCGGGCCCACTGATAATGCCAGGCACTGAAGTCCCCTTTCTGAAGGGTGCTGTTGTCGGCCCAGTTCAGGCGTTGTTCATCGCAATAATACTGAAGGCCGATCCAGGTGGCGGCGGATATATTGAAATGGGTCTGGATGAAGCTATGGATTTCCAGGTCCTTGACCAGGGCAAGCCTGCCTTTTGTACCTTTATACTCCAGGGTCTGGGCTTCCAGATATGCCTGGCGCCACTTGCGCCCTTTCTTTCGCCATCTCAGCTCGAAGTAGCTCTTGCTATGCGGATCATAGAAGGGGCCCTTGACCGAGCCTGTCACCATGTAGTTGTCC
This sequence comes from Emcibacter sp., assembly GCF_048269205.1. Classification (GTDB taxonomy): domain Bacteria; phylum Pseudomonadota; class Alphaproteobacteria; order Sphingomonadales; family Emcibacteraceae; genus Emcibacter. The sequence goes on from NZ_JBLXJC010000001.1 coordinate 1,021,107, forward strand.
TTATAGGACTTATGTTTCTTTTCAATCCCCACCTGGGCATGGGAAACAGCTGGCAGGGCAAGTGCCAGGACAAGGATAACAAGACATTGAATTTTCCGGACCATTTTCCAACCTTTTTGCGTTTCTTCTGCTTCTATTCTAATAGGGAATAAAAATATGGTCAAAATATGTAACAGCTGTTTATGAAGAAAACCTGAAAAGTCAGATAAATTAGGAGCTTGGCGTCGGTGGAATGGAGCAGAGCGCAAAAATTTCGTCCGGCCGGTGGCCCGTTTCGCGCAGATGTTTCAGGGTCACGCTCTCCTCCCTTTTGGAAAACCGTTTGCCCTTGTGGTCCAGGATCAGCGGATGGTGAAAATATTCCGGCACCGGCAGTTTCAGGATATGCTGTAGCAAACGGTGCAAATGAGTAGCATAAAAAAGATCCTCCCCCCTGATGACGTGGCTGATGCTCTGGTCTGCATCATCCAGGACGACCGAGAGGTGGTAACTGGCGGGAGTATCCTTGCGCGCCAGCACAACGTCGCCAAGGATTTCAGGTGTCGCAGTCTGCAGGCCTTTTTCCCGGTCATGCCAGGTGAGGGGGGCTGTAAGAGATTGCAGGGCCAGGTTCATATCCAGGCGCAGGGCGTAACTTTCTCCGGCCGTGATCCGGCGATTACGTTCTTCCAGGCTCATTTTCCTGCAGGTGCCGGGATAGAGATGGCCTTCCGGGCCGTGTGGCGCGTGGGCGCTTCTGGCAATTTCTTCCTGGATTTCCTTGCGGCTGCAGAAGCAGGGATAAAGCAGGCCTTCTTCCTCGAGAGAGTCCAGAACCTTCCGATAGTCATCGAAATGTTCCGACTGAAGGCGGATTTCCCCATCCCAGGTCAGGCCGAGCCAGTGCAGGTCTTCGACAATCTGGTCAATGAAGTCCGGCTTGCATCTGGTCTGATCGATGTCTTCCATGCGCAGCAGGAACTGTCCCCCGTGCTGACGGGCGAAGTTATGGGCCAGCCTGGCGGAGTAGGCATGGCCAAGATGAAGAAGGCCCGTCGGGCTTGGCGCGAAACGGGTAACTATATCTGCCTTCTTCTGATCCGGAGATTGATCCATGGATAAATTTGACTATATGTTATGGTTATAACCTGCAAATCATATGTATTGGAGTTTCCATGTCAACGGTCACAACACTTTCCGGCCCGCGGGTCGAGCCGCCAGCCGGCGAAAAAATAGAAAAGCTTGTCATTCTGTCCCATGGGTACGGCTCCAATGGTTATGATCTGATCGGCCTGGTTCCGCACCTTCAGCGGGTCATGCCCAATACAGTTTTCATCTCTCCCAATGCGCCGGAAGCCTGTCCGGGGGCGCCCATGGGCTACCAGTGGTTCAGCCTGTCCAGCTTGAGCCGCGAGGAGCGTCTTGAAGGAACCCTGAAAGCAGCACCGGTGCTGCATAACTTTATTGATCAGGAACTGGATCGTTACGGCCTGGAAGAGAAGGACCTTGTGCTTAGCGGATTCTCCCAGGGCACCATGATGTCCCTCCATGTCGGTCTCAGGCGTAAAAACCCGATAGCCGGTATTCTGGGTTTTTCCGGCGCCATGACCCTGCCGGACAACTGGCAGCAGGAAGTGACATCACGACCGCCGGTCATGCTGATTCACGGTGACCAGGACGATGTCCTGCCTCTCCAGATGATGCATGATGCGAAAGAGGCCCTGCAGTCTGCCGGTGTCGAGGTAACGACGCATGTTTCCCCGGGAATTACCCATAGCATCGGTGCGGACGGTCTTCAGAAGGCATTGGAATTCCTGCAGAAAATGTAGGAATGAAGCGGTCTGTGCAAACTTCTCTTGGGTCTTTGCCGCAAAAGCGCTATTATGGTTAACATGTCATATGGCTGTCACAGAAAGCCCGCTAATATGGCAGTGCGACAATTTGGGTCGCTTAACCGGAGCTAGGCTCAAAAAGGAGATTGACTGTGCCCGTAACAGGCCATGGCCCATCGCCAGTAAAGCCGGAACATTGTCCGGCACTTGTACTTAATGCTGACTTCCAGCCGTTAAGCTATTTCCCTCTTTCTATCTGGCCCTGGCAGACCGCAGTGAAAGCGGTTTTTCTGGATCGTGTTCAGGTGATTGAGGAATATGACCGCGTGATTCACAGTCCGTCATGTGAAATTCGCATTCCCAGCGTGATCAGCCTGAAGGAATATGTGAACCCGGGTCAACACCCGGCCTTCACAAGGTTCAATCTGTTCCTCAGGGACAGGTTCACCTGTCAGTATTGCGGGCACAGGGCCCCGAACGGCAAGGAACTGACCTTTGATCATGTCATTCCGCGTCGGGCGGGCGGAAAGACGACCTGGGAGAATATTACCACGGCCTGTCCGACCTGCAATATGCGAAAGGGCGGGCGAACGCCGCAGGAAGCTCGTATGCGGCTGTTGACCAAACCCATGAGGCCAACAGTTCATAAACTGCAGAACCACGGACGATCCTTCCCGCCAAATTATCTCCACGAGAGCTGGCGGGATTTTTTATATTGGGATTCCGAACTGGAAAGCTGAGGGGTCAGAGCCGTTCTGCAATTTTTATGGCAGTGCGGCACCCCAGTTTGATGGTGTTTGAAAGAAGGGTGTAACCGGGGGTTTCCCGCGCACCGTGTTCCACGGCGATATCGTGATGTTCCGCCTCTTCCTGGCGGAATTTTTCAAGATCTGCGGCCAGTTCCTTTTCATCCTCGCCAAGTTCTTCAATCTGGGCGGCATAGTGCCGGTCAATCACCTCTTCCACAGCCTCGGTGCAGGCCATGGCGGCTTTTTCACCCAGCAGGGCTGTACCCGCACCCAGCGCAAATCCGGCAATATGCCACAGCGGGGTCAGGGCGGTCGGGCGCACATTCCGCTCAATCAGGAGTTTGTTGAAGCGGTCGAGATGAACGTCTTCCTGTTCTTTCATGTGCTGGATCATAGCGCTTTTGGGATGACGATCGCCGAGGACGGCAAGCTGGCCCTGATAGATGCGCACGGCACCATATTCCCCCGCGTGGTCAACGCGCAGGAAACGGTCCAGCAGCTGTTGCTTGTCCGGATCACCTGGCAGGCGTGCCTCAGCGGTTTGTTTCGGTGTTTGCGTCTCAGGCATTTTCTTTCCTTGTAAGGGCAAACAATACTAGCAGGCCCATGGCAAGGGTGAAAAGGAAATTGTAGCCGGCCATGGAAATGCCGAACAGTTCCCAGACAACTTCGTCGCAGCTGACAATGGGGGCGCTTTGCAGCGACTGCAGGAACTGGTCAGGATCGAAGTTGCCACCGATCGACTGTGCCGTGCAGTCGGCCGGGCCCTGCCACCATTTATATTCCACTCCGGCGTGATAAGCGCCGACGCCGGCTGCGGCAAAAAGGGCCGGCACCAGAAGAAAATCAAGGATCTTAGCCGGAACATTCACAAGCTGATGCAGGATGATCAGAAACAGGCCCAGGCTGATAATCCCCATATGGGCGTAACGCTGGGTCCAGCACAGATCACAGGGTACCATGTTGCCGAAATGCTCGAAACTATAGGCCCCGGCCAACATGGCGGCTGAAAACAGGATCGCCGCCCGCGACGGGCAGGTGCGAATTGTTCTGATAACCAGGCAACCGAGCCGGGTAATGACTGACATGCTTATATCCCTCTTTGTTCTTTGGCACAGAATATAAGCTTCAGTCTGAACTGCAAATGAATAATCCGTGACCGGGGCCGGGTCATAGATACTTCAGGGCCAGAAAGCCGCCGAACAGGATGATGAAAAACAAAATTGTCAGCAGTCCCAGGCGCTTTTCGATAAAATTCTTGATGGGGTCGCCAAACTTCCACAAGAGCGCAGCCACCAGAAAGAAGCGCACGGACCGGGAGACCAGACTGGCCAGTATGAAGGTCGGCAGACTGAGTTGCGTTACCCCGCTGGCAATGGTGATCACCTTGTAGGGGAAGGGAGTGAGGCCGAAAAAGGCTACGATCCAGGCGCCCCATTCATTATATTGCGCTGTAAAGCTGGCAAATTTTTCCTCATAGCCGTAGAATTCGACCAGAGGCTGACCCACTACATCAAACAGTGCAAAACCGATATAATAACCAAACAATCCACCCAGTACCGAGCTGAGGGTGCAGACAAAAGCAATTTTCCAGGCTCTGGTTGGTGCGGCCAGTACCATCGGGATCAGAAGGATATCCGGCGGAATGGGGAAAAACGAGCTTTCAATAAAGGATATGATCGCCAGTGTGGTGAGAGCATGGGGTTTGTCCGCCAGCTCGAGCGTTTTGTTGTAAAGAGTCTCTAACATCCGTTATCCGCCTGTCTGTAAGGTGCCTTATTGATAGCTCATCCTGTTTTAACATTCAGTAATTTTTTAGCCGTGGATGTATTTCCCGGTTGACCCGCTCGGGGGCATGAGTAATATTCAGCCCACACTCCAGATTTCGCTTTGTCGAAGGCCCCTGTGGTGGAATTGGTAGACACGCTGGATTCAAAATCCAGTGGCTTCACGGCCGTGTCGGTTCGAGTCCGACCGGGGGCACCACCCAAATACATTTAATGTGAATATACGGATAGATACTCTGGCATGGGAAAAGCGCATCATTGAAATGCGCCTGGAGGGAGGAAAAATAAATCCGGTCCAGGCGGTGAAATATTATTGAAGTCTAATGTAGAGTGAGGTATGGTCAATTACCTCTGGAGCAAAGGGACGTTTCACCTATCCGATCCCCCAAGCGGAAAAAGGTGAAACGTCCCTTCTATCGTGCCCCCAAAACTGCCTGCAGCAAAAATTCCGACGCAAGAGCAATCCTTGCCGGTTCTATAATAGGTGCCGCGTAGGGGGGCGTAAATACGATAAATGGCTTATTAAACTAATCCATATGTGCTATTTTAATCGCGGAATAAGTGTTAAAGGTCTCGTAAAACATCTGGGATCATATTTTAAGCTGTGCTAAAGTTCCTGAGCCAAAGTCCGACTAAACAAACGCCTTTTCCCAAGGGGCCTCTAAAAATGTGAAGCAAGAGCATGACAAGAGAAAAAAAAGAGTCCGAGGAGAGGAAAAGAATGCGCATGCTTCTTGTTGATGATCACGCCCTGTTCAGGGATGGTCTCAAGTTTGTTTTGAATCAGCTGGATCCGGAAGTGGAAATCCTGGAGGCGGGAAATTGTCACGATGCCTTTGTCGTCCTGGAAAATGATGATGATTTTGATCTGATTCTTCTTGACCTTGATCTTCCCGGCATGTCCGGGCTGGAGGGGCTCAAGAAAATCAGGGTAATTGCGCCGATTGTCCCCGTGGTAATACTTTCCGGTTCCGAGGATGGCAGTCTGGTCCGTCGTGGCCTTGAAATGGGCGTTATGGGGTATATTCCCAAGTCGCACACCAGCGACATTATGCTGCAGGCATTGCAACTGATCATGAAGGGGGGCAGATATGTGCCCGACAATATCCTTCTGAGCTCCACCGATGACAACAAACGTAGTTTTCAGTCCCTGACCGCTCGTCAGCTGGAGATCCTCAAGCATATTACGATGGGGAAATCCAATAAGGAGATCGCCCGCTCTCTGGGCATCGCCGACAATACGGTCCGGGTTCATATTTCGGCCATATTCCAGGTTCTGAATGTCAACAACCGGACCGAGGCGGCTTATGCCGCCATGCAGGAGGGGCTCATCGAGACGTCGGATTGACCTGTCATGATCGCATCGGCTCAGGACAGATATACTCAGGTTGAACAAACCAAGCTTTTGCTGAAACAGGTGCCGTCCCTGGCTCTTCTTGCAGTTCTTGTCGCTCTGGTGATCGCCTTTTTTATAACGCAATGGGTATCGACAGAAGTGGCTGCCATCTGGTGTCTGTTAATTTGCGGTGTTTCGGCAATGCGCTACTGGCATTATCGTTCACTCAGAGATTTACGGATTACTGTTGACAGCCATATGAACCTTCTGGTGCTTCTGGTGTTTTTTTCGGCACTTTCCGGCGGGTTATGGGGGTCTCTGGGGATCATACTTCCGGTGACGGACAATGTCCTGGTGATGGTTCTGACGGTGATGCTGCTTGTCGGGATGGTTGCCGGGTCGCTGGCGGCCCTGTCCGTTTATAAATACGCTTATTTTGCCTACGCCATTCCAGCTATTCTTCCGCTTGCGGTGCGCTGCCTGATGTCCCAGGATCAGGTATTGAATATGGTCGGGGTATTGTCCCTGACATTTCTTTTCGTCAATATGTTCCACAGCCATCTGGCGCAGAAGTCAATTATCCACTCTATAAACCTTGCCCTCGAAAACCAGAATCTGATCCAGCGGTTGCAGTTCGAGAAGAATAACGCCATTGCCGCGCGGGAGCAGGCTGACCGGAACAGCGAAGCCAAGTCCCGTTTTCTGGCAGCGGCGAGTCATGATCTCAGGCAGCCGCTTAACGCCATGGGCTTTTTTGTGGCGGCTCTGATGAACGAGGCCAATACCCAGAAGGTGCGGGAACTGACAATAAAGATTGACCAGTCTCTGGAATCCCTAAGGGACCTTTTCACCAGTTTGCTTGACCTGTCAAAAATTGAATCAGGCGTTCTGGCGCCCAATTTCACTTCTTTCAGATTGTGCGATGTCCTCGAGGAAATAAGAAACGATTTCGCCACGCATGAGAAAATCAAACATGTGAACATGGAGATCGAGGAATGTCCGGATGTGGTGATCAAGTCCGATCGGCAGATGTTGAACCGTATTCTGAGAAATCTTGTTTCAAATGCGCTTCGCTATACCCATGAAGGCTTTGTCCGGCTTTATTGCGAACCTGCCGACGGTCATTATATCATCCATGTTTCCGACAGCGGGGAAGGTATCCCGGAGGACAAGCGGGAGGATATTTTCAAGGAGTTCTTCCAGATTGGCAATCCTGAAAGGGACCGGGCCAAGGGACTTGGCCTGGGGTTGTCAATTGTGGACGGATTATGCCGTATTCTGAAACACAGAATCAACCTGGTTTCCCAGGAAGGACGGGGATCTACATTCTCTGTCCTGGTGCCGCGGGGGCGGGCGGAAGAAGTCGAGCTGCCGGGCCAGGAAATCGCCGCATGGACGGACATGCGGAGCGCAAATATTCTGGTGATTGACGATGAGGAATATTCCCGCGCCGGCATGAGAGAGTTGATCAGTCAGTGGGGGCATGGCGTATTTGCTTTTGAAAATCCTGATGAGGCGGAGCTGTTCCTTGACATGGAAGGAATTGTCCCGGATCTTATCATTTCGGACTACCGGTTGAGAAATGGTGTGACAGGTGATAAGGTTATTCACCGTCTTCAGTCCAAAATAGGCCATGACGTGCCTGCTCTTATTGTGACCGGGGATACGGACAAGGACAGGATCAGGGAAGCGAAATCAAGCGGTTTTTCCTTGTTGCACAAGCCGGTACAGCCGGCAAAATTGAGAAGTGCGCTTTCCTATCTCCTGACTCATGGATAGTCCATTTGTAATATTTTCAGCACCAGTCCGTACAAGTATACTGTATTTCTAGAGGATAAAGACCAACTTCATTAGCAGGGGCACGCATTCGATGGGTGAATGGGCATTCCTATATTATGCCATTGCTGTGGCTGTCATCCTTTTTTTCACTCTGGGGTATCTGTTTATTTTCACAGTGCAGTGTTCTTTCTCTGACACCAACGGCTATTTTATCAGGACTTATGTGGCTTCTCTGGTTCTGCTGTTGGCCAGTGGTTATTTTTGTCTGACCTGAGGCAGTGGATCAGGTCGGGGTTTAAGCTCCGGAAAACAAGGGGGACAGATGGCGGAAAACAGCAGTAATGTTAATGGCAAGGCTTATGCCATTAATGTGGTAACACCAATAAAGCCGTGGACGACGTTGCTCCAGAAGCTGGTATTCTGGTTCGTGGGTGTGCGCCCGGCAACGGCAAGCCGGCTGGTTAAACTGTCCTTTATTCATTTTGCCCGCTGGGTGATTGTGGAAAAGAACCAGTTTCCCTGGCTGGGTGAGGGGCAGCCGCGGGAAGAACTGCAGTATGACTATCTTCTGTTCAACAGCAATTTTAACGGCACCTGGTCACAGTATATTGATGCTTTTTCGGATGTTCTGCCATCAGGACTCAATTTGATCTGGAACTGGAGTGTCAAGTTTCCCGGCTCGCGTCCCGGCACAAGTTTCAAGAAATATATCCGGCACAACCAGGTCGATACTGAATATTATTATGTGGCTTATCCCGGTGCGACCATCAATGATGTCAAATCCGCCGGGGCTGTTTCGGCAGAGCTGGAAACTCTCGCCACGAAAGCGGATAGCTGCACCCCGGAAGAGTTCGAGCGCCACTACAACCGTATGCTTTTGAAGGTTCAGAAAAATCTGGGCCAGACCGGCCCCGCGCCGGTTCCGGCATCTGATTAGGAGAGGGCGATGCCGAACATAAGCGGAAATACTTACGGTTTGACGATCCTGTGTCCTATCAAGAGCTGGCAGCTTCATAACCCGGCGCCGGAACAGTTGCTGCGCGAATATATCGGCAGCATGCCAAGGGGTACGGCGTCACCGTTTACACGGGTGCGTTCAACGCATTTCGCGCGACTGTCGGTTATTGACAATGTGTATTTCCAGGGGGCAACGGCGAAGGAAGATCACCTGAAGTCCCAGTATCTGTGGTTTAACAGCAATTTTGACGGTGATCTTGAATGCTATCTTGATGACATGTTCCTTCATATGTCTTCGGAGATAGAGCAGATATGGCAGTATTGTGTGGCCTTTCCCGGACTGGAAAAGGGGCGCGATGAATGGAAGCGCTATATGATCAGGTGTCAGCTCAAGACCACATTCTTTTTTGCCGCCGTCAACGATATGTCAGTGGAAGAGGTTTTGCGGGCTCTCATGTTGCAACGGGAGTTCAGCAGTTTTGCCGCCCGGAACCAGGGGGTGCCCGCCGCTGAACTGCAGAAAAAATTTCAGGAGTTTATGGCGGCTTATCGTCAGGCGCCTACACCTGATGCGGGTACCATAGACTATAGATTTTCCAGACAGGGGGAGTGAATGTCTCATATTCTTGAACTGACCGACATTCAGGGAAACGTGGTCCTTGCCTACAAGTTCCCCCTGTCCAGATATATTCTGCTTCGGGTGACGGATGCCGCCGGAGGGCGGGATTTTCTGCAAAGGGTTTTGCCGCATATCACCTCTGGTGAGCTATGGGAAGACGGGGAAAAGCCGGAGGCAACAACGAATATTTCCTTTACCTGCAAGGGATTGGAGGCGCTGGGGGTGCCCCAGAGCAGTATTCGCACATTCCCGGTGGCTTACCAGGAAGGCATGAAGGCCCGGGCCGACATTCTGGGGGATACCGGATCAAGTGCGCCGGATAAATGGGATGACTGCTGGAAAGGCGATGTTCATATACTGCTGTCGATCAATGCCCGCACCGTGACCCCCCTGAAGGAGCTTTCGGAAATTACCGAGGCGGAAAAGAAATATCTGCATGATCATTATGAAGCCCTGAAACACCTGTGGGAGGCCAGCGGCGGTGTGGAGTGGCTTGGCGAACAGGATGGAAACGTCCTGTTTTATGACGGACATCCCTGCGCCAAGGAGCATTTCGGCTTTACGGACGGTATCGGCAATCCGGCTTTTTCCGGCATGGATCTGAAACCGATGCAGATACCGGGCCGGGGGAAACAGCTACCTGATGGCCGCTGGGTACCTCTTGCTGCGGGGGAATTTGTTCTGGGATATCCTGACGAGGCCCAGGAATTGCCGCTGGCGCCGGTGCCGCATCTTCTGAGCCGCAATGGCACTTTTATGGCTTATCGGAAATTGCATCAGAATGTGGCGACTTTCCGCAAGTATCTGGTAGACCAGGGAAAAAAATACGAGAAAACCCTGGATATGTCGAAATACCGCCACGCGGATGGCCGTGAAGTGAAGGGCTGGGAAGTGCTCGCGGCCAAGATGGCGGGACGCTGGCTGGATGGAACTCCCATAGAGCTCTCGCCTTTTGGCGAGAATCCGGAAATCCTCAACGATCCCATGAAAAACAACGATTTCGATTATAAGAACGACACAGAAGGCGCTCGTTGCCCGGTCGGCGGCCATGTCCGGCGGGCCAATCCCCGTGATGCACTCGGTTTCCAGGGGCAGTTGACCAACCGGCGACGTATTCTGCGCCGTGGCTTGCCCTATGGCAAATCTACGCCCTTTGACAAACTGGGGAATGATGACGGGGAACACGGTATTATTTTCATGTCGCTCAACGCCAGCATTGAACGCCAGTTCGAGTTCGTCCAGCAACAATGGATGAATTACGGCAATGATTTTATCCAGGGCAATGACAAGGATATTCTGGTGGGGGACAACGACGGTACCACACAGGCGGTTATTCAGAATGATCCCGATGGTGACCGCCCGCCCTTTATCTGTGCCGATATTCCGCGCTTTGTGGAAGTCCGCGGCGGGGATTATTTCTTCATCCCCAGCCTGACAGCGCTGAGGATGATCAGTAACAACGCCATTTCCACGATATAAACAATAAAAGGCAGGAGGAATTTATGGAATTTGTCATCGCTCCCGTAATATCTGTTTTGTCCTGCCTGTATAACGTGGTCAGGAATATCTTAAAGGCGATCTATGTCTGGTTCTACGGCCTGTGGAACCTGCTCTGGTTGATCAAGGAACTCATATTTGGCAAGGGGACTTTCGGGGAAAAGGTCTCTTCCGTCGGTGTTCAGCATGCCGGCATGATGGTGCTCAGGGCCTTTTTCCCGACAATTGTGATCCGGAAAAGGCTGATCACGGCCTATGAAAACACCGGTACGGCGGTGGTCACGGCGGCAGAGGATGTGCGGGAAGTGGTCAATGAAGACGGGGTGTTTCAAACTGCCTATGCGCCCAAGATGGCGGTTTTGACCGATGGTGGGAATTTTTTCCTCGGCATGCAGGATACGCCGCAATACACCAATAATGTTAGCGACCTTCGCCTGGTGGCCAATCGGGATGATATCCCGCGGATCATCACGCCCTTTATTGCCGGAGAAGCCGACCGGATCGTGGCCGGGGCGGGAGGGCATATGGACCTGCCGCAGCAATTGACCCTGCCGGTTATGGCGTCTCTGGTGGGGGAATATTTCGGCGCGCCGGGCCCTTCACCGGAAAAGATGATTGATTGGACCCATGCCATGTTCCGTTATATCTTCTTTGATTTTTCCGAGGCCTCCGAAGTCAAGCAGCCTGCCGTGCAGGCAGCGTCAGAAATGCGGGATTATCTTGATCAGCTGATTGCCGCGCGCAAATCCGCACCCGCAAAAGACGACGTACTCGGCAGATGCCTGAAACTGCAGGAGGCAGGCATGCCGGCCATGAGCGATCACAACATCCGGGATAATTTTCTCGGCATGCTGACGGCTATGGTGCCGACTATTCCCAATGCCACGGCAAAGGTCCTGGAGGTGTTTCTGGACAAGCCAGAGGCCTTGGCCGGGGCGCAGGTGGCGGCTCTGGCGGATGATGACGACCTGCTGCTGAAATATGTGATCGAAGCCTTCCGTTTCAATCCCATGAACCCGGTGATCTTTCGCATTGCCGCGCGGGATTATGTACTGGCGGAAGGCACGCTCAGGCAGCGGAAAATCCCCCGGGGGACCTTTGTTTTTGCGGCCAACCTGTCGGCCATGTTCGATCCCTGGGCGGTGCACGCCCCCCAGCAGTTTGACGTTAGCCGATCGCCGGAGGACTATATTCTCTGGGGACTGGGGCTTCATCGCTGCTTCGGGGAATATATTTCTCACGCGGCTATGCCCGCCTTTCTCAAGCCCCTGCTGAAACAGGAAAACCTGCGCCGCGCTCCCGGGCAGGCAGGCCATATCCAGACCGGCCACGGACCGTTCCCCTGGCATTTCCATATTGAATGGGGCTGATCCTTCACAGAGGTGTCATTTTCCGTCTCCATAAGATGGAAATATGCATCAAGGAGGATCAGTACTGTGCTAAAATATGTAGGTTTCTTTCTGTCTGTTTTCTGGAGTGTCCCTGTTATGTCACATGCCGCTGACATCGAACCGACCCTGACCGGTGAAAAGCCTGTCATCATTGCCCATCGGGGGGCAAGCGGGTATCGGCCGGAACATACCCTGGCGTCCTACAGCCTCGCCATAGAGATGGGGGCTGACTATATTGAACCTGATCTTGTGATGACAAAGGACGGGGTCATGGTGGCGCGCCATGACCGTTATCTGGGCACCACCACTGATGTTGCCGACCATCCCGAATTTGCCAACCGGAAACGTGAAGACAGTCGCACCGGCCCTGACCGGCATGAAGGTGAGGAATGGTTTGTGGAGGACTTTACCCTGGCGGAGATCAAAACTCTCCGGGCCCGGCAGGTCTGGGACAGCCGGCCGAATGAGTATGACGGCAAGTTTGAAATCCCCACTTTCGAGGAAATCCTGAGCCTAGTGAAAAAAGTGAAGCAGGAGACGGGAAAAACGGTGGGCATCTATCCGGAAACCAAGGCGCCCGGATATTTCAAATCCATCGGTCTTGATTTTGAAGAACCGCTGCTCGCCATGCTCAACCAATATGGCTATGACAGCCGGGAAGACAAAATCTTCATCCAGAGTTTTGAGCCGGAAATCCTCGAAAGGCTGAACCGAAAAACGGACATGAAACTGATCATGTTGCTCTGGCCCGATGAAATGAAGGTCATGGTCCCTAACTATGACCTGGATTATGTAGCCACTTTCGCTGACGGTATAGGGCCGCTGAAATTCATGCTTCTGGATGAGGGAGGCAGGGACAACGGACTGGTGAAAAAGGCCCATGGACTGGGCCTGATGGTCCATCCCTATACTTTTCGTAACGATCAGTTGCCGGATCAGTTCAAAAGCCCCGAAGAGGAATATGAGCACTATTTCCGCATGGGCATCGATGGCCTGTTCAGCGACTTTTCCGATACCGCTCTTTCTGCACGGGACAAGCTAGACTGAATAACTTGAGCCGATAAAAGGATGATGCCTCAGCCGCGGTCCGCCGGCAGCCCGTATGGCGTTGCCCACGGCTGCGGACAGGGGCGGCAGGGCCATTTCACCCATGCCTGATGGAGGCTTGTCGCTTTTGATGACGGTGATGTCTGTCTCCGGCACGCTGTCGGCGATTCTCATCATGTGATAGCTGTCGAAATTATCGGTTACCACCTGGCCGTCCTCAACCCTGATTTCCTGCTGACGGACCATGGACAGGCCGTCATTGATACCGCCTTCCGCCTGGGCGATCACGCCGTTTGGATTGATCACTATGCCGATATCCACGGCGGCCCAGACCTTATGGACCTTGAATTCACCTTTCGGCAGAAGCTCCACATCGGCAATCTGTGCCACATAACCACCGAAAGTGAAATGGCCGGCCAGACCCAGCGCCCGGCCTTTCGGCATCTTGCGACCCCAGCCCGCCTTGTCGGCAACGGTGCGCAACACATTCGCCAGTCGTCCCGTATCAAAGACAGGACCGCCGTGCTGGCCGTAAGGAAGTTCTTGCGCGGGCCCCAGGAGCCTCAGATGCAGGTCCAGGGGGTCCTCGTTGAGTTCTTCCGCAACCTCGTCCAGGAAACTGTTGACCACAAAGGCATTGGCAGTATGGGCAGGGGCCCGCCAACTGCCTCGCGGCATGCCTGATTTGGCAGAGAAAAATTCAAGCTGCAGATTGTCGACAAGGCCTGCCGGGAAATCATCGACATAGAGATCGGATTCCCACCATTTGTCTTCGGGCACCGGACGGCGATAATATTTGGACGGACTTGCCAGCCGATGCGCCCAGGCGATCAGCTTTCCCGTTTTGTCAAAACCGGCAATCATTTCATGGTGCCCGCCGGGACGGTAAAAATCATGAGAAAGGTCGTCCTCCCTGGTCCATATGATCTTGACCGGTAGGCCGGCTGCCCTGGAGATGGCGACCGCTTCTGCAGCATGGTCTGCGGTCAGACGACGGCCGAACCCGCCGCCGAGACGCGGCACTTTTACCTCGATATTCATGCGGTCGATACCGGTCAGGCTGTTGGCCATGCGGGAGGCGCCGGAGGGGAACTGAAACGGTCCGATCAGGGTGCAACGATCCTCCTCTACATGGGCGATGGCATTTTGCGGTTCCAGCTGGGCGTGAGAGACATAGGGCAGGCGGTAGCGCTTTTTGATCACCTTGTCCGCTTTTTTCAGGGCCTCGGGGAAATTACCGTCATGACGGACAATCTGACCGGTCGTTTCCAGCAGGTCGGCACAATGCCTATCCAGGCTTTCAGTGGATTCGGTGGAGTAGGGGCCTTTATCCCACTTTATATCAAGGAGATCGCAGCCTTTTTTTGCCGCCCAGAAAGTCTCGGCAATTACCGCCATACCGGCGGCAAGATAGGTATAATATTTATCCGTATCCGGGCGGGGCAGGTGCACAACCTTGATTACACCGGGAACTTTCAGGGTTTCGCTGTCGTCATAGGAAATGACTTCGCCGTCCAGATAAGGGCAACGGGCCATGCAGGCAATCTTGACACCGGGATAGGTGACATCGATGGAATAGAGCGGTTTGCCGGTGACAATGTCGTATGCCGATTTGTGGGGCTTGGCGTGGCCGACAATTTTCCAGTCCCCGGACTTTTTCAGTACAGGCTCGAAATCTTCCGGAAGCAGCACCGAGGCGGCGTCTTCGGCCAGGTCCCCGTAACTCAGGCGGCGGTTGTCGGCGGCGATGACATATGACTTTTCTGTCCGCAGGCTGTCCTGCTTTACATTCCAGCGCCGCGCTGCGGCCCGCAACAGAAGCTCCCGGGCGGTGGCGCCGGCTTTGCGCAGAGGTTCGAAACCCCGGGAAATGCTGGTAGATCCACCCGCGCCCTGGGGGAAAAACTTCCAGGCCATCTGGCCTTCGCTATCTTTTTTAAGCATGAGATCCATGATTTTGACCTCGACCTTGCTCCAATCGGCATCAAGGTCTTCGGCAATCAACATGGGTTCGGCGGTGCCTGTACCCTGGCCCATTTCCGGCGCGGGATGTTCAATCAGGATCGAATTGTCCGGCCTGATATGGATGATGGCCTGCAGAAGCTCATTATGCCGGTCTGCGGCCTCGGCCCTGGCAGGGCGGACAAAAGGAACCATGACCACCAGTGATCCGGCGGCCGCAGTATAGCCGAGCATCTGGCGCCGGGTGACGGTGAGAGAATCAGGCATCGGCTTTCTCCCTCATCAGTTCGGCGGCCCGGTGAATGGCCTTGCGAATGCGGGTGTAGGCACCACAACGGCAAATGTTTGTGATATTTTCATCGATTTCCCGATCCGAAGGATTGGGGTGGTCTTCCAGAAAACTGCTGACCGCCATGATCTGGCCTGCCTGGCAATAGCCGCACTGGGGTACATCCAGTTCGATCCAGGCCTGTTGAACGGGGTGAAGACCGTTCTTTTCTGCAAGGCCTTCAATGGTGGTGATGTGGCTGCCGTCACTGAGAGAACTCATGGGCAGGCTGCAGGAACGGAGCGCCTTTCCCTTCACATGAACCGTACAGGCCCCGCATTCCCCGATGCCGCAGCCGAACTTCACGCCCAATGCGCCAAAATGTTCCCTGAGAAACCAGAGCAACGGCATATCGCCGTCGCCGTCAAACGTTACAGTCTTGCCATTGATGGTAAGCTTGAGCATTTTCTGTCCTCCCGCCGACAGATATATCAGATTCAAATGATATCACTTGTCAGTCAGGGGATCAGGAGGGCTTGTCGCAAAAAACAACCGGTTGGTCGCAGAAAATGAAGGCCTAGTCGCTCCAGACCACGTCTTTCAGCTTCAGATCATATATATGATGGCCGGGGGCATGTTGCTGCAGGGCTTTTTCGATGTGCTGCTGCATTTCAATTTCCATTGATCGAATAACGGTTTTGTTTTCCCAGTCATAACGGAAATTACCGCGGATTGCTCTGCCGGGACTTCTCAGAAATACCTTATCCCTGTGTTTCTCGATGGCGGCGGCATCCAGGTCCGTGGTGGCCACATAGGTCAGGTTCAGGGTCTGATGTCCGTTATAGCTTCTCATGACCCTGGTGAACTTTATGGGAATTTCAGTTTGTTCCAGCGAAGTGTTTTCTGGCTTCGGCGGGATATCCTTCAGCAGGTGCGCTTCATATTCGCCAATATTCTTGCAGGGTTTATGCAGGGTGGCGTTGCGCCAGAAAAACTGCAGTTTGGGCAGCGGCGGGTCCGGAAGCTTCAGTTCCCTCTCTGCCCGGGCCATGCTGCCGCAGTAGGCGCTGGCTGCAGCGCCGGTGCTTTTTTTCAGGGAACCATGCAGGGTAATAAACTGTTGCTTTTCTTCTTCTGACAGGTCTTCTTTCGCCTTGACCCGGGAAAGAAGCGGACAATAGGGGGCAACATCCTCCATGATCTCTTCGCCGTTTTCCTTGATCATTTTGACTTTATATCTTTCCGCCCTGTCCCGGAATTCGCCGGATTTCTTTTCCCGTGCGGCAACAAGCCGGCTCGGATAGTCGAGCACATAATCCCTGCCGCAACTGCAGTTGATGAAATTCCGGTGTTCCGGGCTTGCCGCCTCACAGGCTTTCAGAAATTCTTCCGCACGTGTTTTCAGTGTGGCGTCTTCTTCTGCCTGGGCGAAAACGGCCAACGCTGAAAGAGAAATCAGACTGAGGACAAATGAAATGTTACGCATCTTCGGATCCCGGCTAGATATCATGGGTATGAACGGCATTTATTAGCATGGAATATTTTACAATTTTATGACGATTGCATGACGCTCATCAAAAGAAAATTCATGGCATCAGATTGCCGGCCCGGGTGGGCGGAGGGGTCAGCGGTCTTCCTGGGGATCGGGAAGAATATCCTTGAAGGCGTCCCTGTAAATTTCCAGGACGGTGATCATCACCGCGGCCAGAACCGGTCCCAGAATGATCCCGGCCGCACCGAAAGCGGTCAGGCCGCCCAATGTACTTACCAGTACCAGGAGATCAGGCATTTTTGTGTCCCGTTCCACCAGCCTGGGCCTGAGGATATTGTCCACCATGCCGACAATAAGGATGCCCCAGAATGTGAGTCCGGCCGCCAGACCATACTGTCCGTTGGCCACAAGAAAGACAGCCGCGGGAATCCAGATGATACCGGCGCCGATGCCGGGAATGGCGGAAATCAAAACCACGATCAGCCCCCAGAATACCGGGGCGTCGATGCCGCAAACCCAGAAGGCGAGACCCAGCAGAACGCCCTGTATGGAACCTATGATCAGAATACTTTTAATCATGGCGCGGGACATGAACAGGCCCTTCTGGCGGATCAACTGGCGGTCTTTTGCGCCAAGCGGCAGATATTTGTAAATTGCCTCCATGGTGCCATGCCCCCAGATCAGGAAAAAGAACATGGCGTAGATCAGGATGAACAGGTCGACCAGCATCTGGGCTGTGCCTTGTGTCGCCGCGGAAAGGATTCTGATGACGAACCCGCTGGCGGTGCCGGCCCATTCCGCCAATTTCGAAAAGATCGTGGACTTATAGGCGGAAAGTTCTTCGGCAAAGGGGAACCAGTCCGGCAGAAGGCCATGTACCGAGCCATTCTGGCTGACCTGCATATTAATCCAGCCGACAGCCGCCTGCGAGATTTTCAGTCCCTCCGCCGCAGCGAGCGACAAAAGCCCGATCACCGGAATGCCGACCCCGATCATCACCAGGAAGAGAATGAGGCCAGCAGTAAGCCCGCGGCGTTCCGGTCCAAGTTTTTCCAATAGTGTGTCATAGGCGGGTTGCAGCAGGGCGGCGAAAATTGTCGCCATGATGATGGTGATGATATAGCCTTGGATGACCCAGAGAAAAACACCGGTGAACAGGATCATCAGGGCAATGATAAATCTTTTACGCTGAAGATGAGAAAGCGTTTCAGCCTGCTCCGGTTCCTTTAGATCGTCTGTCACGTGGATGCCCCCGGGTGGATTTCACAACTTTCCCAGTCTATGTTTTTAACCGTTTCATGCAAAGCATAAAAAAACCCTGCCGGATTTCCGGCAGGGTAGTCTGCTTATCGCTTCAAGGGAGAATTGGTGAAGGTTAGCTGTAATCTTCTATGACCACGGCCTGGGCGGCCGCATTGATCACGGCGGCAATCCGGACTGTGGACTGGACACCCACCTTGGAAATACCGGCCTTGGTGACTTCGTTCACATGGGCTTCGATACACATGCCACAGCCGTTAACGGCGCTCACCGCCAGGGAGTAAAGCTCGAAATCAACTTTTTCGATCCCCGGACGACCGATTACATTCATGCGCAGCTTGGCGGGCATGCCCAGATAATCCTTGTCGCGGATCATATGGGTAAAGCGGTAGTAGATATTATTCATACCCATGATGGTCGCAGCAGCCTTGGCGGCATTGATTTCTTCGGGCGTGATTTTGCCTTCCACTTCTATGGTCAGGGCCTCGATCACGGCCTGGTTTTTTGTAGCATAGGCGCTGGCCAGGGCAATGCCGTAGATCTGGTTCTGGTTCAGGCCTTCCGCGCCTTCTTCTGACAGGACACTGGACAGATTGAGTTTGGTGTCCTTGGCATAGTCAGGCATGCGGGATTTGATATTTTGTACTGACATAATTACTTCCTTTCAAAATCTTGATCCCTGATGTCCGGGAGAAGAAGCGGCGGAGACCGGGGGAGGAGGTCTCCGCCCACTGTGGGAGGGGGTATTATTCCACAGTGATGGTTTCTTCACCCTGCTGCCAGTTACAGGGACACAGTTCGTCCGTCTGCAGGGCATCCAGTACCCGGAGTACTTCCTTCGGGTTGCGGCCTACATTCATGTCGGTGACCATGACGAAACGGATGATCCCGTCCGGGTCGATGATGAATACGGCGCGCTGGGCGACACCTGCTTCCGGGTCGATAATGCCAAGAGCTTCTGACAACTCACGTTTCACGTCCGCCAGCATCGGGAAGGGGAGGTCATTCAGTTCCTCCTTGTTCTGACGCCAGGCCAGGTGCACAAATTCACTGTCGATACTTGCACCGAGGATCTGGGCGTCGCGATCCTGGAAGTCTTCATCCATTTCACCGAAAGCTGCAATTTCCGTCGGGCAGACAAAGGTGAAGTCTTTCGGCCAGAAGAAGAGCACCTGCCATTTACCGGCATATGTCTTGTCTGTAATTTCCGTAAAGGCGCTGTTCACGTCATTGGAAACAGTGGCCTGCACTTTAAATTCGGGAAGTTTTTGACCTACACTGATCATTTAAATTCTCCTTGTTAGGTAACTGATATAATTCAAATATTTTCACAAAGGCACCGGGCTCTTTTCCGGTTGTCGGCATTTGCATCCAGGGACAGGAGGAAGCAAAACAGCCGGTAACCGTCGATATCTTCAAGTCTGTTGTCCGGCATCTGCGTTCTCCTTGTTTGCTGCTGATGAACTGAAGATATGATTTTCATTATCATATGTACAATCGATTGTTTTTACTGTAATGATAAGAAAAATTTATGGAAAAATGACATGAATTTACGGGATATGGAATATCTTGTGGCGGTGGCAGATCACGGTCATTTTGGCCGGGCGGCAGAGGCGAGTTTCGTCAGTCAGCCGGCGCTCAGCATGCAGATCAGGAAGCTTGAGGAATTTCTGGGGGTGGCTCTTTTCGAACGCACCAACAAGACGGTCATGATTACCGATGCCGGTCGGGAGATTGTCGCCCGGGCCCGAATGATCTTACAGGAGGCGGAAAATATCCGCGAGATCGCCGATGGCTACCGGGACCCCTATGCGGGAAAAATCCTGCTCGGCGCTTTTCCTACCCTGGCCCCCTATCTGTTGCCAAAAATTATACCGGCCCTGCATCATCATTATCCGCAGCTGGCTTTCTATCTGGTGGAAGAAAAGACCGAAGTCCTTGTCGAAAAAATCAAGGCTGGAGACATCGAGGCGGCAATGCTGGCGGTACCGGTGGAGGAAGACCAGTTGGACCATGAAGTGTTGTTTACTGAAAAGTTTCTGCTCGCGCTGCCGGCCGGGCACGATCTCGCCCGCCGAAAAACAGTCTCGTTTGATGACATCCGTCATGAAAGCCTGCTCCTCCTGGAAGAGGGGCATTGTCTCAGGACACAGGCGCTGGAGGTTTGTACCCTTGTGGGGGCGCGGGAGAATACCGAGTTTCGGGCCACCAGTCTGGAGACCCTGCGTCAGATGGTGGCGGCGAATGTGGGTATGACTTTGATGCCCGAGTTCGCCGTACGTGAACAGGAAGGGGTGGTCTATCGTCCCTTTGCCAGTGATGCGCCAAGCCGGACTATCGCGCTCTATTTCAGAAAGAGTTCGGTACGGAAAAAACTGCTCATGGAAATCTCGGATCATGTGCGCCGCGTTATTTCCCGGTCAGACTGACCCCTTCCAGCTCCAGCAGGTTTTTCTTTCTTTCAAGGCCGCCGGCATAGCCGGTGAGGGTGCCGTTGCTGCCGATGACCCGGTGACAGGGCACCACAATGGCGACGGGATTTTGTCCGTTGGCCGTACCCACGGCCCGCATCGCTTTCTCATTGCCTAGAACCCGGGCCAGTTGTCCGTAAGACCAGGTCTCGCCGGCGGGAATGGTGCGCAGAGCCTGCCAGGTTTTCTGCTGGAACGGTGTGCCGCCCAGCTCAACCTCGATGTCGTCAAGACTACTAAAACGACCGGCAAAATAGTCGTCCAGTTTTTCCCTGAGCTGTGCGTTTGTCTTTTGATCCAGCGTACAGGGGCCAAACCTCTTGTTCAGCAGCCGGTGCATCCGTTCCTCATATCCCTCATAGTCGAGGGCGCAGAGTTTATTCCCATGGGAGACAGCAAGGATAAGACCCACGGGGCTGTCGATATGGTCGATGGTCAGTGTCGTCATTTTATTAATCCTGCGAAAGTGAAGACCAGAGATACATGGTGGCGTAGGCCCGGAAGGGACGCCAGTTTTCGGCAATCCTGAGCATTTCCGGGTGGGCTTTGCTATTTTGTTGCAGGCCTAGAGCCTTGATCAGACCCAGATCCGTAACGGGAAAGGCGTCCGGTTCCCTGAGGCCGCGCATGGCAATATAGTTGGCGGTCCAGGGGCCGATCCCTTTCAGGGCGCACAGGCCCTGGATCAGGTCGTCAAGTGGGCTGGGCCTGTGCAGAAAATCCGGATTTTCCACAATCATGGCGGCAAAATTTCTGAGGGCTTCCTGACGGCTTCCGGGAATGCCGATATCCGAAAGGTCCGCCCCGGCAATATCTTCAGCGCGCGGAAACAGCAGGGGTAATCCGGCAGGCCCGCCCGCCAGCGGCCGCCCCAGTTTCCGGGCCAGCCTGGAGGTCAGGGTGGTTCCGCCTTCCACGCTGACCTGCTGGCCGAGAATTGCCCTGATAGCCAGTTCAAAGGGGTCCCAGCAACCCGGTATCCTGATGCCGGGAGTGTTGTTGACCGGGCCGGATAATCTTTCATCTTTTCCCAAGCAGTCATTGATGCTCTGGATGTTGCAGTCCAGATCAAGCATCTGTCTGATCCGGCTGACGATGGTGCCCAGTGCTGTTATATCCGGATAGACTATTTTTGTTTTGAAAGCAGATTGGTCGGGCAGATGCTCTATGATGAAATAGCCGCCGCGTCCGTTGAATTCGAAACTTCTCTCATAGCCGTTATCCGAGATCCGCTCGATATTCTTCAACGCCCTGCCTTTGAAATAGTTTCGAACCCACGACCAGTTGTAAGGCGGTGTATATTTCAGGATAAGTTGAAGCCCCTCTTCGCGGACGCTGTCGGGTTTGCTGGCCCGGCGTATATCGCGGGGAGGGCGCTTGTAACATTTCAGAAAGGCATCATTGAACCTGCGCAGGCTCTGATATCCGGCGGCCAGCGCCACTTCCGTTAGCGGTAGAGAGGTCTCCGTGATCAGCTGTTTGGCAAACAGCAGTCGGCGAGTGGCGGCGATTTCTTTTGGCGAAGCGCCCAGGTGCTTTTCAAACAGCCGGCGCAGATGCCGTCCGCCCAGTCCGACCCGTTCAGCCAGATCTTCTACGGAGCTGTCATTCAGGGCACCCTCGTTGATCAGACGCAGCGCCTTGCTGACCGTGCTTGCCGTACCCTGCCAGGCAGGCAGGTTTGGCGATACTTCCGGGCGACACCTGAGGCAGGGCCGGAAGCCGGCGGCAAGTGCCGCCGCAGCACTGGGCATGAAGAAACAGTTTTCCCTCCTTGGTGTTCTAGCCGGGCAAACCGGTCGACAGAAAATGCCGGTGGTCATGACGGCTGTGAAGAACTTGCCGTCGTAACCTTTATCCCGACTCAGCAAAGCCTGGTAGCACTGGTTCTGGTCAAGAGAGCTATGGGTATATGTTTGGTTCATGTGCAAAAACTAGCACAAGTCAGGCAAAAAACTCGCCATTTTCGGACATAAATCGTGGGAATATTCCGTAAATCTGGTGAAAAAGCTTTCTGGTGACTTTAAAACGCCAGATATTTCTTATATTTTATTTTACTTGAGTGTAGTGAGAAAACAATGAATTACAGGTATTTATTAGGTTTTCTTTACAGTGATTTTTAGGCTTTATTAACGATCTGAACGATAAAATAAAAAGATACAAGAATTCCGGTCGAAAAGATCAGGTAAAGTCGGATAAATGAAACACAGGAAGTGTAGGCAGCTGAACCATTATGGGCGCACTTGATAAGGGGTATAAAGCGGAAGAGCTGATCAGGCTCGCAGCAAACAAGTCGGTATCTGCACGCAGTGAGCTTGTGGAAAATATCGCTGACTTGTTCTTGAGCCCCGGCGGCCGTCTGAATGAGCACGAACGTGCGCTCATGAATGACATTCTCTCCAAGCTTATTCTCAACGTTGAACAGCATGTACGTCAGGAACTCGCCAGAAGGCTGGCGGAGTCTATGGACCTGTC
The DNA here is from genome assembly GCF_048269205.1 of Emcibacter sp. Lineage (GTDB taxonomy): Bacteria > Pseudomonadota > Alphaproteobacteria > Sphingomonadales > Emcibacteraceae > Emcibacter. The sequence continues at coordinate 1,044,008 of NZ_JBLXJC010000001.1, forward strand.
CCACGACCTGGTGGGCATGCTTGCGAACGACAAGATCGAAATTGCCCGGCCCATTCTGGAGAAAAACAAGCTTCTCAAAGACGAGCAACTGATCGAAGTCATCCGGAACCGTACAGATGCGCACCGGTTGGCCATTGCGGTGAGGGAATTTGTCAGCTCGGATGTCACCGACGCACTGATTGAGCATGGTAACGAGGACGTGGTCGAGGCCCTGATCAACAACGACAATTCCGAAATTTCCGAAGCCTCTCTCGAATATCTCGTTGCGGAGTCGAAAAACCTGGACCGTTTCCAGGAACCGCTTCTCAACCGTCAGGATCTTCCTGCGACACTGGCCTACAGGATGTACTGGTGGGTATCCGCCGCCCTGCGCCGTCGTGTTATCAGGGAATTCGAGATTGATGAAACCCTGCTGGATGACGCTATCGAGATGGCAACCAAACATTCCCTGCAGGAGACCGTTGAAGAAGACGGCGTAATGGACAAGGCGCAGAAGCTGGTGCGCAAACTGGATGAAGAAGGGGAACTGACATCCACTTTCATTTTGCAGGCGATGCGGCAGGAGAAAATAAACCTGGCGGTGGCGGGATTGTCGAGGATTGCCGGGTTGAATGTAAAAATTATCTGGCGGGCTTTCCGCGAGCGGACAGGCGAAAGCCTGGCCGTGATAGCCAAGTCCATCGGTATGAGCAAGGAAGAATTTACCTCGTTGTTTTTGTTGGTGATGCAGACCCGTTCCGGTGGCAAGGCCCGGGCGACTAGTCTGCTGAAATCAATTCTGAGCATGTATGGCGATATAAAAATCTCCAATGCAAAGGCTGCGGTCCGGCACTGGCAACGTGATCTGGGGTATCAGGATGCTTTGACGGATATGAAAGAAGCAATATAATCCAACCACGGATAACAGTGGATGCACGGGAAACCGGAATATTATGTAAAGGCAAGGGATAACGGCTTGAAGGGGAATACACTAAGTCAGACTATTGTGCCGCTTGAGACTCTGGACAGGATGCGCCGGGGCAAGCGGGCTGGAATCAAGTCTGTGTCCTCCCGGCTGCCTGCCCAGGTCAGAGCCCTGGTAGACAGAATGAATATCGATGATTCTGTCCCATTGTATGTGGCTTCCGTAGATGGTGATCTTATTTACGTCAATGACGGTTACCGCGAACTTGTCAGCAACTGTTCTGCAAATGACGAGGAAACAGGAGAGGCGCATTTGCCTTCCAGCCTGATCGCGATCCTCAACGAGGTGCAACTGACCCGACAGACAATGGTTTCCGAGGAACAGATCCTGGTGAACAAGGAAGTGCATTACTACAGGTCAAGGCATTTCCCCATTTGTGACGATCAGGGACAGGTCATTGCGGTCGGCGGTACCTATGTGGACTATACGGATCAGAAAAAACAGGAACGCAACGAACTCTTGATGCAGCAGAGGTTCCGGGATTTCGCCCGGGCAACCTCGGACTGGTACTGGGAAGTGGACAGGGACTACAGGATTACCTTTGTGTCCGAACAGCTGACCTCGCTTACCGGTCTTCCGGCCTTTATGATGAAAGGCAAGAGATTTGAACAGGTTGGTATCCTGAAGAAGGACCTGGACGGGGATGAAATCATCTGTGACGATTTCATGGACAAATACAAACCCTTCCGGGATTACCTGCTGGTCATGCAGGACCAGGATGATGAGCAGGTCTATATTCATCTCAGCGGTGTACCGCTCTTTGATAGTGAGAACGGAACATTCATGGGGTATCGCGGAGCCGGTATGGATGTGACCGTCAATTACAAGGCGCGTATGGAAACCGTGGCTGTTCAAAAATCCCTGGAAAATACCCTTGAAGAACTGACCAACAAGAATATCCAGCTTGATATGGCGTCAGCCCAGGCGGAAGCCTCCCTCAATGCAAAAAGCGAGTTCCTCGCAGCCATGAGCCACGAGCTGCGTACCCCGCTTAACGCCATTATCGGTTTTGCCGAAGCCATGAATATGGAAGTTTTCGGTGATCTTAATCCGCAATATGTCTCCTATAGCACCGATATCATGAACGCGGGCAAGCATCTTCTGGAACTGATCAATGATGTTCTTGACGTGGCGGTGCTGGAAAGCGGCAAACTGTCCCTGGACATCATGCCCACTTCGTTGGCCGAGATCATTGAAAAAGCCCTTAACCTGACCATTCTCCGGGCCAACAGCAAATATCTGGACACCGGGAATGTAAAAATCAGCCGCGACTATATCGTCAATGTCGACGAACGCCGGGCCACCCAGATTTTTGTGAATCTGCTGAGCAACGCGGTGAAATTCACCCCAGAGTACGGTGAGATCGGCGTACGGGTCAAGAAAGTGGATCAGGGGCATGTGGCGGTAACTGTCTGGGATACAGGTATCGGTATTCCAGAAAATCAGCAGGAACTTGTGTTCGAGAAATTCCATCAGGCAACGGATAACATCTATTCCCGCAAGGAAGAGGGGACCGGTCTTGGCCTGCACATTTCCCGGCACCTTGCCCAGCAGATGGGTGGTGACATCAAACTCTACAGCGTAGTCAATGAAGGGTCGGAATTTACCGTGGTCCTGCCCATTGCGGAAAATGACTGATCTTTCCGGGATCCGCTAGGCCGCCGTTTTTTCAATTATTTTTTGCAGTCCGGCCAGAAGCTCCCGATTAATGGGGGAGCTTTCGCTCGTATTGCCGGTGGACAGGACAAACTGAATCGCATTCACATGGGCGTTGAGGCCGGGGACAAAATCCTCATGATCCTGACGGCACTTGTCCATCATGTCGCAAAGGGAGGCGCAGATTTTTCCGACAAGATCATAGCCGACTGATCCGGCAAGGCCTTTGGTTTCAAAAGCGGCATCATACAACCCGGTTTCATCCGGGGCTTCAACGGGACAGTTTTCCACGTATTCCTGAAGGGATTTATCCAGTCTTTTCAGGTCCGCAACCAAATTCCCGGCAATGTTTTTTTTGACACCATCCACCGAGCGGTTGGCCCGTTCGATGACCTCCCAGTCTATGCCGGTTATTTTTCCCCCCATTTTTTGCAAGAGAATATTGGGTGGTGTGATGATTTTTTCCTTCCCCGTCAGTGTCACTTTATTCTTCCTTCCCCTCAGTTGATAAACTGTTCGGCGAGAATGCGTTCTTCCAGCGTATGTTCCTTGTCGAACAGCAATGTGATTTCTATGGATTTGTCCTGTTCAATGGTCACCTCGGCCACATCGCGGACTTCCTGGATATCGGCGACGGCGCTGACAGGCCGTTTTTCCGGATGAATGATCTGGAAACGTATTTTGGCCTTCTGGGGCAGCAGGGCGCCACGCCACCTTCTGGGCCGGAAGGCGCTGATAGGGGTGAGGGCCACCACGTCCGAGCCCAGCGGAATGATCGGTCCGTGGGCCGACAGATTGTAAGCGGTGCTGCCGGCCGGTGTCGAGACAAGTACGCCGTCACAGACCAACTCATCCAGTCGTTCCTTGTCGTCGACGAAAATCCTGATTTTTGCAGTCTGGCGGGTCTCCCGGAGCAGGGACACCTCGTTGATGGCCAGGGCTGTGTGGGTATCGCCTGAAGTGGTCACGGCTGACATCCTGAGGGGATGAAAACAATAGGATTCCGCCTGTCTGATCCGTTTCACCAGATTTCCCACATCGAAACTGTTCATCAGAAAGCCGACAGTGCCGCAATTCATGCCGAAAATCGGAGTATCGTTGTGCAGAAGGTCATGCATCAGATGCAGCATATAGCCGTCCCCGCCCAGGGCGACTATCACATCTGCTTCCTCTATCGGGACAAAATTGTAGAATTCCCCGAGCTTTTTTGCAGACTCCACGGCATGTTCCGTATCGCTGTTGACCAGCGCAAGTTTCAGATTGTTTTCCGCCATGTTACCCCCCGGTCATGCTCATGTGACGTTCCAGTGTGGGCCGGTTATTTTCCGGATCAATAGTAAAATAATGTCTTTCCGGCTTCCTGGTTAGGGCCTCGAGAATGGCTTTCTCGACAGCCTGCCGGTCACCCTGATGGTTTCGCAACACCTTGCGCAGATCGATATTGTCGTCATGGCCCAGGCACATGTAAAGTTCACCGGTGCAGGTTACGCGAAGCCGGTTACAGCTGTCACAAAAGTTGTGACTCATGGGGGTGATCAGGCCGAGCTTGCGTCCTGTTTCCCCTACAGCAAGGTATCTGGCCGGTCCGCCCGTCCTGTATTCGCTTTCCGTCAGTTGCCAATTCGCCGAAAGCTCGTCCCGGACGTCCTGCAGGGAAAGATATTGGTCGTGCCGGTTCACATCGATTTCGCCAAGCGGCATTGTCTCGATCAGGGTCAGATCCATGCCGTTGCGGACACACCAGCCCAGCATGCTATCAATTTCGTCGTCATTGAGCCCCTTGAGCGCGACCATGTTTATTTTGATGGACAGGCCCACTTCCTGTGCGGCCTGGATGCCGCGGAGGACTTTATCAATTTGACCCCAGCGGGTGATATGGCGGAATTTTGCCTCGTCCAGGGTATCCAGTGAAACATTGATTCTGCGTATCCCGGCCCGGTATAGATCATCGGCATATTTTTCCAGCTGACTGCCATTGGTCGTCAGTGTCAGCTCGTCCAGAATACCGTCCTGCAAATAGCGGCCAAGGTTGTTCACAAGGGACATGATATTCTTGCGCACAAGCGGTTCACCGCCGGTGAGCCTGATTTTCTTAACCCCCCTGGCTATAAAGGCGGTGCAGAGGATTTCCAGTTCCTCGAGGCTGAGCACATCGGACTTGGGCAGGAACTGCATGTTTTCCGCCATGCAATACTGGCACCTGAAATCGCACCGGTCGGTTACCGACAGGCGCAGATAGGTAATATGCCGTCCAAAAGGATCGATCATCCGTAGTCCATTACGCTGTTTTTTGTATCTATGGATGCATTTATAAACACATAAAACAGATTTATCCATTCAAGAATGGGTGAACTTCAGAACAGTGGGGATTTGCGGGCGTCCTCAACCCAGCTGTGCAGGGTTAGCTGGGCCCGTCGCGGATCCATATTGTTGAACCTGTCATAGGCCCGGTCGATATCTTCCTGATCAAGCCTGGTATCCATGTTCCGGGCCTCCCGGGTCATGCGATAAATGGTGAGAAATACGCTACGGTCAATGTTAATGGCATGGCAGGCAATGGCCAGCGATTCCGCACCGCGGTCGTAAAGAATGGAAGCCATGAAATCCACGGGAATATTAGCCAGTCTGGCAAAACCCAGCTCAAAAAGGGAAACCTGCCCCTGGCCAAGGGATTTCATCAGGAATGAGGGACTCAGCTTGCCGGCCTTTTCCAGTTTTTCGATCAGATTTTGCTCGGCACTCAGGCTGCCGGCACGCTGGTTGTCTTCATCCTGGATGTCGTTCAGGGCATCGCTGAAAATCTCGTTGATGTCCTCTTCGGATATGGAGTGGGTTTGCAGGATGATTTCCTTCAGGGAGTCGGACACCCACTGATACATGCGGGCGCAAACCTCGCGCGGCAGGTCCTCCCGCTTGACCAGAGGTGCCTGGATTTCTTCGCGAATGCGTGCCTGTTCCGCAAGCCCGGCCAGTGTTTCATTGTCGATCTTTGCATCACGGTTGGCGAGCAGGGAGACCACGACCTTGTCATTGCCGGTGGTTACAAGCTCACGGCAAACATCAGCAGACAGATGTTTTCGCGCTGTGATGCTGAGCTGGTGCTGGATGGTTTTGTGGCGAATGATTTTGATCAGGTTTTCGTCGTCAAGCAGCTTGCTGAGCATCAGGACAGGCCGCGCCACCTCGATTTCGTCATTGGCCAGCAGAATGATGAGCTCGACTGATGTATCCGTGCGATTGGCAAGACGTTCTGCAAGCTTTTTGCGAACCTCCATTTCCACATGATGGAAAAGGGTGCCCAGAATATCAGACATAAGCGACAACTCTTTACTGGAAAGGTCATGGTGACGTCGTTCCAGCAGGTCGGCAATTGACTGAAAAAGTTCTGTTCTCCCGGCAGCGGACTTTTCATGGGCCAGTTGAATCAGGCCCGAAACCTCCCCGTCCAGGTTTCCGTTTATACTTGCCATGTATTTACTCAATACAGTTTATTAATATTTTCCCGGATGCCCGATAATCGTCCCCGGAATTTATAGTTAACATAGGTCACAATAGTAAATAAATCCTTGCATAAGCAAGAAGTTCCTGAACTTTCGGCATATACAACAATTGGGTGGGTTGAGAATTTATACTGCTTTTTCCTGTTGTCAGGAAAAAACGGATATCTCCGATTTGCTTCCGGCCAGTAGTGGGGAGGGCGCTTGTAACGTAGGGGAGACTATAGTTATTTCCCGAACTGGTCCATGAAATCGTCCATGGTCTCATCAAGGGTAGACAGCACCTTGGCGTTGGCCTTGTAGGCGTTGCTGGCTTTGATCATTTCACCCACTTCAACGAAATCGTTCACATTGGGAATGGCCACATAGCCTTCTTCGTTGGCCATGGGGTCGTCAGGGGAATAGGCGGTGAGGCTCGCCGGGTTGACCGGGATGTTATAGCTCATCACCCCGCCGTGTTTGTTGCTGCTCTGCCCATGTTTAAGGGGTGTGTAGGCCTTGCTGCCAAGTGCAGCTGCGGTTAAATCCGCAGCAAACGTACCTTTTGGAGTAGATGTCGTACGGGAATTGACAATGTTGCTTGCCGCAACACTGAGTTTCGATGTGGACGCGAGAAGCCCTGACAGGCTTGTATTTATTGCGTTTATCATCACTGGTGCCCTCGGTAACTCCGCTGTCCCCTTTAATTTTCCTGGGGGACCGGTGGTTTTGCGTCCCGGCGTTGCCGCCGGTTTGCCTTTGTCCGGAAAAACCGTTTCCTGAACCCAGATTCTCACAAGGGATTTAAAAATCTTTTAAAGAATAAGGTTAATTTCAGGAAACCATAGCGGGGTTTTGAAATCATTCGGTGGCGATTTTGGCCAGCGCCCGGGCCAGATTGAGACTGCCTTTGAGGCGGCTTTCAATCTTTTCCCATTTACGGACATAAACCAGTCGGTGATCCGGGCGCAGCTTGGCTACGGCGGTCTGGTTGGAAATAAAGTCGATAAGACCTGCCGGATTGGCGAATTTGTCGTTCCGGAAGGACAGGATTGCCCCTTTTGGCCCGGTTTCGATTTTTTCGATGCCCGCCTCGCGACAATAATGTTTGATCAGAATGACCTTGAGCAGGTGTTCAACTTCTTCGGGCAGGGGGCCGAAACGGTCAATCAGTTCCGCACCGAAAGCATCAATGTCCTGCTTGTCGGTCAAGTCCGCAAGACGCCGGTAAAGGGACATGCGGAGATTCAGGTCCGGGACATATTGTTCAGGGATCAGCACAGCGGCACCCACATTGATCTGCGGCGACCAGCTAAGGTCTTCTGCTTCTCCGTTGCCGCCTTTGGCCTGGGCCACGGCTTCTTCCAGCATCTGCTGGTAAAGCTCAAGTCCCACTTCCTTGATATGGCCGGACTGTTCTTCGCCCAGAAGATTGCCGGCGCCGCGGATATCCATGTCGTGGCTGGCAATGGTGAAACCAGCTCCCAGGGTATCCAGCGCCTGCAGCACCTGCAGGCGTTTTTCCGCATTGGCGGTCGGGATGCGCCGGGGCGGCAGGGTGAGATAGGCGTAAGCCCTGATCTTGGACCGACCTACCCGGCCACGCAGCTGATAAAGCTGTGACAGGCCGAACATGTCCGCCCGGTGGATCACCATGGTATTGGCGGTGGGGATGTCGAGCCCGGATTCTACGATAGTGGTGCTGAGTAGAACATCATATTTGCCTTCGTAAAAGGCATGCATGATATCCTCAATCTCTGCCGGCGGCATCTGGCCGTGAGCAACCACAAATTTGACTTCCGGTACATGTTCTTTCAGGAAGTCGGCAATTTCTTTAAGGTCCGCAATGCGCGGGCAGACATAGAAACTCTGGCCGCCCCGGTAATGTTCCCTCAGCAATGCTTCACGTACCACCAGGCTGTCCATGGGCAGGATAAAGGTACGCACCGCCAACCGGTCTACCGGCGGGGTGGCAATCAGGCTCAGGCCGCGCATGCCGCTCATGGCCAGCTGCAGGGTGCGGGGGATCGGGGTGGCGGTCAGGGTCAGCACATGCACATCATGGCGCAGTTTCTTGAGACGTTCCTTGTGGGAGACGCCGAAATGCTGTTCCTCGTCGATGACAAGCAGGCCTAGGTTGCGGAAATGAATATTTTTGCCGAGCAGGGCGTGGGTGCCGATGACAATCTCGCAGGTACCCTTCTGAAGTTCCTCACGGGTGAGTTTCTGGTCTTTGGAGGGAACCAGCCGCGAGAGATGACCGATCCTGACAGGCAGGCCGCGGAAGCGGTCGGTGAAATTTTTGTAGTGCTGACGGGCCAGCAGGGTTGTGGGCGCCACAATGGCCACCTGAAACCCGTTCATGGCGGCAAGAAAGGCGGCGCGGAGGGCCACTTCCGTCTTGCCGAAACCCACATCGCCACAGACCAGCCGGTCCATCGGGCGGCCGGAGCCAAGGTCATCGATCACGTCCTGGATGGCCCGTAACTGGTCATCGGTCTCGTTATAGGGGAAGCGGGCGCAAAATTCCTCGTACAACCCCTCCGGCGGGGTAATTACTGACCCCTTGCGCAGTTCGCGTTCGGCCGCCAGCTTGATCAGTTCGTCGGCCATTTCCAGAAGCTTTTTCTTGAGCCGGGCCTTCTTGCCCTGCCAGGCGGTGCCGCCGAGCTTGTCGAGCTGGGCATCGGAGCCTTCCGAGGAATAGCGGCTCAGGACCTCGATATTTTCCACCGGCACATATAGCTTGTCACCACCTTGGTAAGTCAGCATGACGCAATCATGGGCCGCACCACCCACGTCCAGCGTCTTGAGGCCTTCGTAGCGGCCGACGCCGTGATCCATGTGAATAACCAGATCCCCCGGGGTCAATGCCGAGGCCTCGGTGAGGAAGTTTTCCGCCTTGCGGGACCGGCGCGCCTTGCGGATCAGCCGGTCGCCCAATATGTCCTGCTCGGCCACAATGGCCAGGCTGTCCGTCTCGAAGCCGTGTTCCAGCGGCAGTATAATCAGCCCCAGGGCGTCCTCGGGCAGCTTTTCCACCTCCGCCCAGTCATCCAGAAGCCGGTGACATCCCATGCCATGGTCTTTGAGTACCCCGGACAGGCGGTCCCGGGCACCCAGGCTATAGCTGGCGATCAGGACTTTTCTGTTGTCCCTGACCAGAGAGACCACATGTTTGCGGAGCGCATCATAGACATTGATGTCCCGGTTGTTGCGTTCCGGTGCGAAGTCCCGGCCGATCTTTCCCTTCAGGTCCATATGGTCCACGTCCGGCGGCGAGGCATAGGGGGAAAAGCGATGGATACAGCGCTCCTCGCTCAAGGTTTGCCACTCTTCCTCATCCAGATAGAGCAGAGCCGGGGGCAGGGGTTTATACACGCTTGCCGTCTGACTGCCTGCCGGACGGCTTTTCCAGTCATTCTGCCGCGCCTGATAATAGTCCTCGATCGCCTTGTTGCGATCGTCCAGGGCTTCCCCGCCCAGATGATCCAGAGTGACGGGACAGTCGGGCAGATAGTCAAACAGCGTTTCCAGTTTTTCATGGAAAAGGGGCAGCCAATGCTCCATGCCCTGGTGCTTGCGGCCTTCGGTAACCGCCTCATAAAGCGGATCGTCATCCAGCACGGTGCCGAATTCAGCGACGTAGCGGGCGCGGAAATGACGGATTGAGGTTTCATCAAGGAAGACCTCACTCATGGGAACAAGGGCTACCTTGTCCACCTTGTCGCCGGAGCGCTGGCTCAGTGCGTCAAATTCCCGGATCACGTCGACCTCATCTCCAAAGAGATCGATACGAACCGGATCTTCAAACCCGGGCGGATAAATATCCACCAGACCGCCACGTACGGCAAAATCTCCATGTTCCATGACCGAACTCGCGCGGCTATAGCCGTTCAGGCTCAGGAAAGCGGAAAGCTTGTCGATATCCAGAAGGCTGCCCGGAGTAATCAGAAAGGAACTGTCCCGCATGATCCGTCGTTCCGGCAGGCGTTGTCCTGCCGCATTGACCGAGGTCAGCACCAGTATTTTACGCCCTGTCGGTTCATTTTCCAGACGGGCGAGACGACTGAGCGCAATCATCCGTTCGGCGACAATTTCATGGTTTGGAGATACCCGGTCATAAGGCAGGCAGTCCCAGGCCGGAAAGGTCAGGATTTCCAGCTCCGGCGCGAACCAGGCGATCAACTCCGCCATATTGGCGAGGCGGCCATCATCCCGGGCAATATGCAGAAACAGATTGCGGTCCGTTTCCCGGATGGTCTGGGCCAGAAACAGGGCATCCATGCCTTCCGGCGTATTGGCGATCAGAAGGGGGACTTCGGCGTCGATGAACTGGTCTCGAATGTTCACTTTACAATCTTGAGGTAATCGATGCTTCGGAGAAGCTGCATGATTTCATGGTTGAGATGCTCCGGCGGCTCCCGGTCGGAGGTGATCCAGGCTACAAGGTCGCTGTCGGCTTCACGCAGCAGGTTTTCATAGAAATCAAGTTGAGCTTCGGAGAGGGAATCCAGATGAGCATCGGCAAAGTTTCCCAGCAGAAGGTCCGCTTCCTTGATGCCGCGATGCCAGCTTCTGAATTTCAGGCGCTTCCTGCGAATTTCAATGCTTTCGTTCTTGTCAATTTCCGGTTCGATAAAGCCCGGAGCGTCAAATCGGCTCATGATCTTTTCTGTCTGTTTCAGGATTCTGCTTTTGCTATCCGGTCGGGTTCCGCTATGTTTATCATTGTCTACAGGATATCGACAGGAAAATAAAATAACAAAACCATGCGCCCGGAGATTCTTTACCCCTTTTTTGCTGAAACAGTGAGCCTTCCGGGTGTGGGAGGACGTATCGCCCAACTGCTGGACAAGGTGGTGGGCAACAGGGTGCTGGACCTGTTCTGGCATTTTCCGGTTGATGTGATTGACCGGCGCAATTCGCCGCAACTTTCCGAAGTCCGACACGAGCAAATGGTTACCGTCGAGGTGGAGATCGGCGCCCATGACGCGCCGCCGCCCCGAACCAGGCGACCCTACCGGATCTGGTGTCATGATGGCACCGCCCAGATGCAGCTTATCTTCTTCCATGCCAAAGGGGATTATCTCCGCCGACAATTGCCGGAAGGGGAAAAGCGCCTCATCAGTGGCAAGGTGGAAATTTTCAACGGTCAGCTGCAGATGAGCCACCCCGACTATATAGTGGCCCCGGACAAGCGGGACGAAATTCCCGTCATTGAACCGGTCTATCCGCTTACTGCCGGGATCAGCGGCCGCGTTATGGGGCGCATTGTGCGGGCAGCGCTGGAGCGCGCGGTAGAGCTTCCCGAGTGGATGGATGCGGCATTGAAGCAGCGGGAAGGCTGGCCCGGCTGGCATGAGGCGTTGCGCGCCCTGCATTATCCGGAGACAGCAGCCGACCTCGACCCGTCCCGCAAAGCCCACCGCCGGCTGGCCTATGATGAATTTCTGGCCAACCAGCTGGCGCTTGCCCTGATCCGCAGGGAGGCAAAAAAGAAAAAGGGCCGGGCGCTGACTACCGAGGGCCCCCTGGTCGGGAAACTGATCGAAACCCTGCCTTATGAGCTCACCGGTTCGCAAAAGGAATGTATCGCCGAGATCAATGGTGATCTGGCAAGCCCCAGCGCAATGATGCGGCTGCTGCAGGGGGATGTGGGCAGCGGCAAGACTGTGGTGGCGCTGGCCTCCATGCTGGCGGCGGTACAGAGCGGCGCCCAGGCGGCCCTGCTGGCGCCGACGGAAATCCTGGCCCGGCAGCATTATGACAGTCTGCGGGAAATGGCGGTCGCACTGGATATACGCATCGAGGTGCTGACCGGCAGGGACAAGGGCAAGGCCCGGACAGCATTGCTTGCCGATCTGGCGGCGGGGGAGATCGATATTCTGGTGGGTACCCATGCCCTGTTTCAGAAAGATGTAATCTATCATGATCTGGCTCTGGCGGTGATCGATGAACAGCATCGGTTCGGGGTGGAACAGCGCATGGCCCTGGCGGCCAAGGGCAAACCGGGGCAGGGCATGGATATCCTGGCCATGACGGCGACGCCGATTCCGCGCACCCTGACACTGACCGCCTATGGGGATATGGATGTTTCGCGCCTGACGGAAAAACCGCCGGGACGGCAGCCGGTGGATACCCGCACCATCTCGCATAACCGCCTGGACGAGGTGGTCCGTTCCCTGCACCGGGCATTGGAAGGTGGTGCGCGCATTTACTGGATTTGTCCGTTGGTGGAGGAATCCGAAAAGTCGGACCTGGCGGCGGCAGAAGATCGTTTCAGACAGCTGGATCAGATTTTTCCGGGACGTGTCGGGCTGGTTCACGGCAAGATGAAGGGACCGGAGAAAGACAAGGTGATGGCTGCCTTTGCCGCCGGTGATCTGGATGTGCTGGTCGCGACCACGGTGATCGAGGTGGGCGTGAATGTGCCGGAAGCGACCGTCATGGTGATCGAGCATGCGGAACGTTTCGGTCTGGCGCAATTGCATCAGCTGCGCGGCCGGGTCGGGCGCGGCAGTGGAAAGTCGGTCTGTCTGCTGCTTTACGGCAATCTGGCGAGTGAGGCGGCGCGGGCGCGCATGAAGATCATGCGGGAAACGGAGGACGGTTTTCTCATTGCCGAGGAGGATTTGCGCCTGCGCGGGGCCGGGGAACTTCTGGGAACCCGTCAGTCCGGTATGCCCGACTTCAGAGTGGCGTCACTTGAGTTCCACAGTGACCTCATTCCCGTTGCCCGGGATGATGCGCGATTGATCCTGGAAAAAGATCCCGACCTGAAAACAGAAAGGGGAGAGGCCCTCAGGGTGCTGCTTTACCTGATGGAGCAGGACGAAGGAATCAGATACCTGCGGTCAGGGTAATTCCTCGTCGCTTTCCGGCTTTCCATTGTTCCAGTCGGAGATGCGCGATCCTTTTTCCGGCCGTGTTCGTCTCTGCAGATCCTGGTTCTTGCCGTTGTTGGGGTCCACAAGCCCGGCAGAGATCACATATTTTACACCTTCATCGGGACTCATATCCAGATACATCAGATCCCGCTTGGGGACAAACAGGAGAAAACCGGAGGTGGGATTGGGCGTAGTCGGCAGGAAAACATTGATGATTTCATTTTCCAGTTTGTGCTGGATTTCGCCTTTGTTTTCGCTTGTGACAAAGGCAATAGCCCAGATGCCACGGCGCGGGTACTCGACCAAAACCACATCCTTGAAGGATTCAGCATTCTGGGCGACAACCGTCTCGAAAATTTGTTTCAGCGTATGGTAGATACTCCGCACGATGGGCATGCGATTCAGGAGCTTTTCACCAAACCGCAACAGGGCGCGGCCAAACAGATTTGCGGTCAGGGCGCCCAGAATGGTGAGAAACAGAATAACAACAATGAGCCCGAGACCCGGAATGCCAAAGGGCAGGTAGGTTTCCGGATTGTAGGCCTTGGGGATCAGAGGCGTGACATTGCGGTCAATGGTGTCAATAAATGCCCACGCCAGATAGGCGGTTATACCGATCGGTGCCGCGACGACGAGCCCGGTCAGGAAATAATATCTGATTTTAGACATTAAGCCGTTTTTCGGCACCAGCGAGTTGCCGTTTTCGTCTGCCTGTTCTTCGGGGGTATTTTCCGACATTTTTCTGCCCTGTTTTGCGCCTTCAGAGTAGCATTTTTTGACCCTGACAATATAGCCTCTTTAGTTGCTGATCATGGCAATTATATGTCTGTTTCTACAGTTCTCTGCCAAACAACCGATATGTTTTGTAATGGGCGCAGCCGATGGTTTCCAGCATTTTCTGCAGCCGGGTGTTTTCTTCCAGAACCCAACCAAGTTCTGCATGAGTGCAGCCGGCGGCCGCCGCGTGAATACGACAGGTTTCGATAAGGGAAAAGGCCATGGCTCCGCCAATCATGCCGTTCTGGTATTTTTGGCGGACTCCCATCAGGGGAACGCGGACGGTTTTGTAGCTGGGGTGAATTTTCAGCCGCCAGAGAAGCTTGAAAATACCGAAGGGGAAAAGTTTGCCGTTCAGGTCCCTGATTACTTCATTCAGGTTCGGCAGGGTGACCATCATGGCCTGGGGTTCACCCTCCATTTCGGCAATATATGTGAAATCGGGACGGATCAGCAGTTTCATGTCCTTGGCGACCTGTTTGAGTTCATTGTCGGTGAAAGGGATGAAACCCCAGTTGTCCGACCAGGCGTCATTGAAAATATCCAGAATGGTGGCAAGGTCCCGGTCATAGTTTTTCATGTCGATGGGCCGGATGGTGATCTTGTCGCCTTCAAAGGTTCTTTTCACCAGTTTGTCAACGGCCGGGGGCAGGATTTCCTGGCTGATGTCCAGCCAGTAGGCCCAGACATCCTTCACCTTCTCGTAACCGTGATTGCGTACCAGGCTTTCATAATAGGGACGGCTGTGTGCCATCATCAGGCTGGGCGGCTTGTCAAAACCGTTCACCAGCATGCCGGTTTCCTCATTGATGGACAGGCTGAAGGGGCCGATAACTTTCACGGCGCCCTTTTCCCGCAACCAGTTTTCAGCCGTATCCAGGAGAGCATCGGCAACGCTCTGGTCGTCAATGCAGTCAAAGAAACCGAAATGACCGGATTTTTCACCGTGGTATTTCTGCACAAGCTGGTCCATCTGGGCCGAGATGCGGCCGACGGTTTCGCCATTACGACGGGCAACCCAGTAGCCGGCTTCTGCATGTTCGAAATAGGGGTTTTTATCCCGGGAAAGAATATCCATCCGTTCCATTTCAAGGGGTGGAATATAGGCAGAATCATCCCTGAAAATCATGTAGGGAACCCTTATGAAATCCTTCAGCAATTTGCCGTCGGTTACTTCCTTGATTTCCAGATCGGTCGGGTTCTCGGCTGTAGTCATGATTCAGTCTCTGTTGGGCGGGTTATTCTTCGGTAAGGAGGATAAAGCTGATGCCGATTAGGCCAAACAGCAACAGGGGAAGCCAGGCCGCCACAATTGGCGGGACGGCACCATACTGGCCCAGGGCAACAAAAAGATTGTTGATGACGAAATAGCCGAACCCCATGGCCATGGTGATCAGGATACGACCGAAAAGATTGCCGCCGCGATGCAGGCCGAATGCGGCCAGGCCCGCCAGCAAAGGCATCAGAAGGGTGCTGAGCGGCAGGACAAATTTTTGATGCAACTGGGTCTCGTAGTCATTGGTGGAATGACCCTCGTTTTTCAGTTGTTTGATGGCCTGGCGCAATTGTTGAAGGTTGACCTGGTCTGGTTTCAGGGCCAGGGCGATATAGCGTTCCGGCGGCACCCTGGTTTTCCAGTCCAGATTCTCAAGCGGGGTGACTTCGAGGGTTTTTAGGTCGAATTTTTTAACCTCGAACAGGGTCCATGAGCCGTCCCTGTAGACGGCAAAGTCCGCCTTGATGAGGGCGGTGACCTCCTGATTTTTGTTGCGGACATACTGCGTAACCTTGTCCAGAAGCAGGATGCTGCCGTTGCGGCTTGCGCTTTCCGCCTTGATCAGGTTATTGCCATCGGCAACCCAGCTGTCATACACCACGTCGGGCGCAGGCGGCAAGTCGGCGGCAAATTCATGCTCTTCCCAGTTTCTCAGCTCTGCCCGGGCCTTGACCGAGACAGTCTCGTTAAAAACGAAATGAAGCGCGGCGATAAGGATGGACATCATGGTCAGCGGCAGGACGATCCGGAACGCATTCCAGCCCGCAGTCTTCATAATGATAATTTCACTGTGCACATTCAGTCCGGCAAAGGAAAGAATGGCGGAAAGCAGTGCTACAAAAGGAGAGAAAAGGGTAACCAGCTGTGGTGTACGCAGAGTTACATAGGTCCAGAGGTCGGACATTGTGGCGCCGTCTCCGGCAAGAATATCATCTGATTTCGCCAGCAGGTCAAGGGCTTGCAGGGTGGCGATCAGGCCCACCAGAATGACCAGGTAGCGGAGGATAAATACTTTGGCCAGGTAAAGGTCAAGGCTGCCCGGATTGAACAGTCTGCCGATAATGCTTGAATATCTGAGTACTCTCTGCATCTCAGTCCGCCGTTCTCATTCTGCTGATAATTTTTGCGATAGCTTCCATGACCACTTCGTAGATGATCTCAAGCCGTCTGAGCGGCATGCCGCCCACCTTGTAGGCGCCGACATAGTAAAGCCGGCCCGTCAGCAGGACAAACAGCAGGGTCGGCAGCCAGATGGATACCCAGGAAGAGACCAGGCCGTCGGCGGCAAAGGCCTGGCCGAATTCCAGAACCTTGTGATAGACAAGCAGGATCACAATCCCCACTGTAATGCCCAGCGCTCGTCCAGACCGTTTAGCCACCAGGCCCAGCGGGAAGGCCAGAAACGGGACGATCAGGATCGACAGGGCGCGGGCCGTCCGGGCATGAAGTGCAGCAAGATATGAATCGTTGTTGCTGTATCTTTGTTCCCAGAGCTCCAGAAAGGTCATTTCCCGGGCGTCTTCTCCGCGTTCCCGGAACTGTTCGAACATGGGAACATTCAGCGGCAGGTCATGTTCGTCGAAATTCAGAACCCTCGGGCGGGCCTGGCTGGAATCCAGCTCGATAATTGTACCGTTGAACAGCTTGAGGATCAGGTATCTTTCATCGGGAGTAATGAAAAATCCGCCTTTCTTGGCAGTAATGGCGAGAACTCGTCCGTCCTCGTTTTCCTTTTGCGCGAAAATATCCAGCAGCTCCCGGCCTGAATTGCGGCTCTCTTCGATCCGCAGGGTCAGGCCGTCTCCCAGGTCCGTGAACTCGCCGGCCTTGATGGAGGCGCCTAGTGCGCCGCTGCGGACGTCAAAATACAGCCCGTTATAGGCATAGCGGCTGTAGGGCTGGACAAAACCCACGACAATGACATTGACTATCAGCAGAAAGGCGGCAATGCCGATACAGGGGATAATCAGCCGGTTAAGGCTTAGCCCGCTGGCCAGAAGGGCGTCCAGTTCGCTGTTCAGGGCCAGTTTGCGGATTGCCAGCAGCACGCCGAGGAACATGGCCAGGGGAATGACAAGAGTAAGATATTGGGGCATAAGATTGCCCAGCATGCGCCAGACGATATCGATGGGGCCGCCCTCGTTAATGACAAAGTCAAAAAGGCTGAGCATTTTCTCCAGCAACAGAAGCAGGGCGGCAATGCCCAAGGTCATGACCAAGGGTACAATTGTCTCCCGCAGAATATAGTAATCGATCTTTTTAAGCATGAGCCTGTATTATGGTGTGGATGATATTGTTTATCCTGCTTCGAGCCGTCTATGCTAGAAATATATACAAGGAAATGAATTTTTCCATTTAAGAATTTTCAACAACCGCTCTTTAGTGTATTTTTCTTGAGACAACCGCCAATAAAAGACCATAATGTGAATAATAATGTTGGGGTAGTAAAAAAAGCGGGACAGTTCATTGAGCGTAATTGCCATATTATCAAGTCCTTCGTCATTCGGGGAGAACGGCGAAATGGACAAACTGAGGCAGGTGGCATCTTCCGGGTCCGGGGTTGTGCACTATGAGGTGGAAAATCACAGCCATGTCGGCGAGGCCCTGGAGATGTTCAGGAAAACCAACGCCGAGGCAATCGTCATTATTGGCGGTCAGGCGCTGGCTTCAGCGGCCTTCGAGTATCTGATCGAGAAAAATCCTTTCGAGGGGAAATTACCGCCGCTTGCCGTTCTGCCGGGGGGGGACAACAACATCATTGCCGAAAATATGGGGGCACTTACCGAGAGCCCGCACCGGGAACTTGCCCGCCTGCTGAAGCGTCGCAAGGCGGGAAAAATGTTGAACAATACACTCTCCCTGCCACTCATCAAGGTGGAGGGGGCCCATGGCGTCGGTATGGTTTACGGCCTGTATTTCTGTTGCGGAGGGGTAACCGGCGATAAACGGGCCTTCAATTGTCCCATTGCCGGCAACAGCCTTTTCAAGAGCCTCGCCAGGCGTCTGTTCTCCATCGGTTTTATCCGGCAGGCGTCGGTAAAGGCCCTCAAGGACAAGGATATGCAGAAAACTGTTCGGGTTGTTCTGAGCGAGCGCGGTGCCGTTGTCGGGCGATATTACATGATCTGTATCACTACCCTGAGCATGATCATGATGGGGGCCCGACTGCCACGACTGGAGCATGAGGGCAAAATTCATTATCTGAGCATTGAGAATACATCCGATGCGCTATTTTCGGTTGGAAAACAGCTCTTGAGGGGCAGGTTCAAGGGTAAGGATCTTCCGGGGCAGGTGCTGCGGGAAATTGGCCACGCCCGTATCGTCCAGAACGGCCCTTTTGTTGTGGATGGCAGCTTTTTCGAGGCGGAAAAAGATGGCGAGCTGATGATTTCCTCAACAGCTCGCCTGTCTTTTCTTAAATTGTAGTTCGCTCTTAACCTCCAGCGGGCTGCGGCGAACGGTTTCAGGCCGTTTCCAGCGCCTTGTCGGCCAGGACACCCAGTTTGTGGCCAACCATCTCGAATTTTTCAAGCATAAAGTCAATCTGCTCGTCCGTGTGGGCGGCAGACAGGCTACAACGCATCAGGTTGTAGTTGTTCGGTGTCGCCGGCGGCAGAGCCAGGTTGACATAAACGCCTTCCTTGATCATTTCACCCCAGAAAGCGATTGCCTGGTGCAGGTCGTCCACAATAATTGCGGCAATGGGGCTTTCCCCGGAGGTGCCCATGTTGAAGCCGATTTTGGCCAGTCCTTTGTTCAGGCGCATACTGTTGGCCAGCAGCTTTTCCCGAAGGTTGGTATCAGCGATGATCTGCAGGGCCTTGGTGGCCGAGGCGACCACTGATGGCGGCAGGGATGCAGTGAACATATAGGGACGGCAGACAAGGCGCAGGACCTCGAACTTCGGATGGTTGGAAACGCAGTATCCGCCGATTGTGCCGACGCTTTTGGAAAAGGTGCCGACGATAAAGTCGATCTGGTCCTCAACACCCTGGGCCTGGGCAACGCCGCGGCCAGTGGCGCCGAAGACACCAATGGAATGCGCTTCGTCAACAAGAATATAGGCGTCGTGTTTTTTGGAAACGGCAGCCAGTTCCTTGAGAGGTGCCTGGTCGCCAAGCATGCTGTAGACACCTTCAACCACGACCAGAACGCCCGCTTCCGGATCTGTTTTGCGCAGGCGGGTTAGCCGCTTGTCGAGATTTTCCGGATCATTATGGGCGAAACGTATCACTGTGGCGTTGCCCATGGCACAGCCGTCATAGATGCTGGCATGGCTGTCCGCATCAATCAGGATATAGTCCTTGGGTCCGGCCAGTGTGGCAATGATTCCCAGGTTGGCCTGGTAGCCGGTTGAAAAGACCATGGCGTGTTCCGTGCCGTAGAATTTCTTCAGCTCTTTTTCCAGCGCCGTATGGCTGTTGTAGGTGCCGTTCAGAACCCTGGAACCGGTGGTGCCTGTTCCTTCGTTGAGAAGCGCTTCCTTGGCGGCAGCCACGGCGTCCTCATTGAAGGTCATGCCCATGTAATTGTTGGTTCCGGCAAGGATCGTCTTGCGCCCGTTAATGATGGCTTCGGTCGGAGAGAGAATTTTCTCCATGCTGACCGTAAACGGATTACTTTCCCCTTCCGGCAGCTGCCGGAAATTGTTCAGGGTTACATCAAATTTTTCAAAAAGATCAACTGTCATTGTTCACTTAGTATTTTATCAACGGCATCGGCAACCTGGCCAACCTTTTCCAGGTCCGGCAGGATGTTCAGGGGCACAGTAATATCAAAGTGGTCCTCGATTTCGGCCAAAAGGTCCATAACCGCCAGCGAATCCAGTTCCAGGTCGGTACTGAATGTGGTGTCGGCGGTGAGAGGAATTCCCTTCTTGTTGAAGGGGGCAACCAGGGTGCAGATTTGATCTAGCGTACTATTTGTGTCTGTCATGTTTTTCGCCTTAAATAAGGCCCGCTAAGTTACATAATAAATATTGGTAAATCCATCTAAAATCAGGTCGTTTACAATAAATTTTCCTCCCTGTACCAGCGGAAACATATTTCAAGTCCTTTATTAAGCCTGATTTTCGGCTCCCAGGCTACGAAATTCTTTATATGCTCGTCCCGGCATCTCCAGTCCGGATGGCAAAGCTCATTTACCTTTTCCGGTGAAACCATTGGTACATAACCGAAAATTCTGGAAATAAACTTATTGGTGTGGGCAAAAAGCTTCAGCGATTTTCTTCCCGCAGTCAGTTTCAGCGCCCGCCTGTTCATGATCTGCGAGGCCGTATTGAATATTTCCTGCAATGAGTAGCCGTTCTCGGCACTGTCATCAACGTCCAGAATTTTAGAGTAAGCCGTTTCGCAACGGGTGCATTCGGCCATGGCCGATACCAGGTCCTCCACAAAAATCACAGAAGTCCGATTGTGCCGGCTGCCGGGGACCAGGGAAAACCCCCATTTCAGGGATTTGAACAGTTTGAGGATCTCATAGTCCCCCGGTCCGTAAATAGCTGGTGCCCGAATGATGGTCCAGTTCAGATGGGCCGGGGCGTGATCCAGCAGAACTTCTTCTCCCTGGCGCTTGCTTTCCGCATAATGGGAAAGATATCTTTCCCGGGCGGCAAGGGAGGAGAGCAGGACAAAGTGCGGGGCGGGCCCTTCAGGAGGAAGGGCATTCAACAGGACTGTCACGCTGTCGCGATTGATGGTGGCAAATTCCTGAAAATTACGGGCCTTGATCGCGCCGGCAATGTGAAACAGCACATCCGTACCGCTGACAAATTGCGAAACGGCCGCTTCGTTATGGAAATCACCTTCGATCCATTCCACATTTTCCATCGGCTGCTGGGGACGCCGGACCAGGGCCTTGACCCGGTAGCCCCGGGCGGTCAGCTGATGGACCATATGTTTTCCGACGAATCCGGTTGCTCCGGTGACTGCGGCTGTTTTGCTCATGAAATTCCGAGTGTGGTTACATGTTGTACCGGATAAAATATAACCCCCTGTCAATCCGGGTCAACTTAATCCGGGTCAACGGGGGGCTGAATATATTGATTTCCCGGTCAGGATCAGGAAGCCAGCTTTCCGGCCAGATACTGCTGTCTGGCTTTGCTGCGGCTCAGTTTTCCGGAAGAGGTCCGGGGCAGGGAACGCGGCGGCAAAAGCACGACCCGTGCACTTGCTCCGACCATTTCCTTGACCTTGCTCTTGATCCGGTCTTCCAGATCCAACCGGTCTGCTTCGTCCCGGGTGCGGCACTGTACAAGAACAGCGGGGATTTCCTCGTTGTTGTCACCGGGGATGGAAATGGCGGCGCTGTCGCCGGACCTCAGATCAGCAATCTGCTCCACGGCCCATTCGATATCCTGGGGCCAGTGGTTTTTACCGTTGATAATAATCAGGTCCTTGATCCGACCGATAATATAGACGGAGCCGTCCACCACATATCCCATATCACCAGTATCCAGCCAGCCATCTTCCGACAGGCAGGCTTCGGTGGCTTCCTCATCATCGAAATAGCCGACCATGACGCTCGGGCCGCGAACACAGATGCGTCCGATTTCGCGTTCGCCCAGGGCATTATTGTCTTCGTCACGGACTTCCAGTTCATACTGGGAAAGAGCCTTGCCGCAATTGACGACTTCCCGGTAATTTGCACCGTTTCCGTTGGCTTTTTCGTATTTTTCCAGGGTCTTGATTTCTCCGGTCAGGACTTTCTCATTGACCAGATCAATTTCGACACCGGTATCCAGAGTCATGAAGCTGACCGCAAGTGTACATTCCGCAAGTCCATAACTCGGCAGGAAAGTGGTTTCCCGGAACCCGTGTGAACTGAACGTTTCATGGAAATTTCTCAGCACATCGGCGCGGATCATATCGCCGCCGATGCCGGCCACGCGCCAGCTTGACAGATCCATGCCCTCTGTATCCTTGCCGTTTGCGCGACGGCTGCAGATTTCATAACCGAATGTGGGGCTGTAGGTGATGGTGCCCTTGTTGCGGGAAATAAGTTTGAGCCACTGCATGGGACGGCGCGCAAAGGCTTCGGTTGCCAGATAATCGGTTGTCATTTGACAGGCGATGGGGGACAGCAGGGTGCCGACAAGACCCATATCATGATAAAACGGCAGCCAGGAAACTACCCGGTCCTCATCATTCACCTGAACGCCTTCGGCGCCAATTCCGTAACAGTTGGACATAAGAGAGCGATGAGTTACAGCCACACCGTGAGGAAAGCGGGTGCTTCCGGAAGAATACTGAAGATAGGCCAGGTCATCCGGCTGCGGGTTGGGCAGTTCGACTGCCTCGATGTTCTTGCTGTCAATCTGGGCTTCGAAAGTGTCTGCCGTGCCAACAAAACGAAGTTTCAGTCCTTCAGTGGCTTCGTCCAGAAGAGGCAGCATATAGGAGGCGGAGAATGCCATCCTGGCGCCGCAGCTTTTCATCTGTTGGTGAAGCTGGCTTGTGTAGCCGTCACGACCGCCGAACGAGGTCGGCAGGGGCAGGGGAACCGGTAGCATTCCGGCATACTGGCAGCCCATGAAATAGCAGACAAAATCTTCGCTGGTTTCGGCGATCAGGGCGACACGATCCCCCTTCTTCATACCGAAATGAATAAGCCGACGTGCAATCTCCATCGCGCGTTCCCGGATCAGAGCAAAGGTAATGCTGCTTTCCAGTTCGCCTCTTGGAGAATAGAAATTGAGACCCCTCACTCCCTTGGCCGCATAATCCAGGGCGTCCGGGAGGGTGTCAAAATCCGCAATGCGCCTTGGCAATGTCGGATCTAGTGTAGGAATAGGTTCAAGCATATACGTTTTTTGTCACTTACCTAAGCCTTGGTTAGCTTTTCCTCAAACAAGAACACGGCACATCGCCATGTTTTTGTTAACTTGATTTCACCCTCGATACCTTCACTTGTCCGGTATCGCAAGAAATTTATTTATTTTTTGCCACTTATTTTTAACTTTGTACATCAAGTGATTTCTGCAAAAAAGTTTACTAACATATTGAATTATCTGTCAATTATATTTTTTTATGTGCGTATTCCAGCGTTTTGTTAGATATATACCGGCAAGGACAAACAATACCGAAAGGAAAGTGGTCTCCCGAAGTGGTTCATCCAGCCAAAAATACCCGGCAAAAACGCCGACCAGTGGCACAATATAATTGTTGTATGCGACAAATGTGGCACCAGCAAGATGGGTCAGATGGACAAGGATGATCGTTGCCAGGCCGGTGGCAAATACGCCCAGGAAAGCCACAGAGCCCAGTGCGGCCGGTTGTGGCGTGCTCGTCCAGGGCTGATCTATGGCCAAAGCTGCCGGCCAGATGGCCAGTGAAGAGCAGATCAGCATGACTGCGGCAGCGACCAACGGGTTTTTGTTGTGAAAATTCCGGATCATTACCCCGCTCAGGGAATAGAAGAAACCAGTTGCCAGGAATGCGAGAAAGCCCAGTATCTGGATGAATTCAGCAGACTTAAACATTACTGAATCAATAAACAGGATCACAATTCCGGTGAAACCACACAAAATGCCGATCAACCCGGGCCAGGTCATCTTTTCATCATGGGTCAGGAAATGGGCGAGAATGAATGTGTTCAGGGGAACCAGGGACATACAGATGGCTGCGGTGCCCGCATTCTGATATTTGACTCCCCAACTGACCAGCATAAAGGGCAGGGCGGTTCCCAATATGCCAACGCTACCGATATTCCACCAGCTTTTAAGGTCGGTGGGCAGGGAAAGTTTCTGGTGACGCAAAATAAGCCAGACGATCAGAGCCCCGAGGGAAATTCGGCTTGCGGCAATGGTGATTGGCGGAATAGACTGAACGGCAATTTTATTGAACATGAAGGCAGTACCCCAGGCGAGGGCCAGGAAAAGAAGATAGGCATACTGTTTCGGGGTATTGTTATGGTTCATGGACAGGTTCTTCAGGAAATGACCAGGACAAGCAGAAAAGCAAAAAAAGTAACACCGACGTATCTGCGCAATGCAACCTACAGATACCTTGAGCGTTACGCAAGTTCGGAAGAGAACCTGCGCCGCATATTGCGGCAGAAAGTAAAACGACGTCTGTCAGCGGGAGGAGAGGACGGAACGCTGACGGCAGAGCATGACGGCTGGATTGAAGACACGATACAATATTGCCGCAAGCATACCCTGATTAATGACGAACTTTACGCTCTCTCAAAGGCTCGGTCTTTCCTGCGTAGTGGCAATTCACGCGCAAAAATCATCCAGAAGCTGCAGGCCAAGGGAGTTTCCCGTGACCTGGCGGAGCGGGTGCTTTCGGAAATCGCAGAAGAAATGGGTGATTCAGAGATATTTGCGGCGGCAGGATATGTTCGCCGGCGAAGGTTCGGTCCGTTTTCCGCAAATGCTGCCGACGAGGATAAAAGGCGAAAGGAAATGGCGTCCATGGCTCGTGCCGGTTTTTCCTTCGACTTGTCCCGACAGGTCCTGGAAATGGATCGTGAAGATCTGGAGGACCTCCTTTTTAGTGTCAGGGCTTTATGATGACGGTGACCGATAAGTCTCAACTCTCGCCATTGGAACGCAAAGAAGAAAGACGTTCAGCGTCTCTGCGGCTTGGCAGCGTATATGGCTCTTTGTTCCTCTATGTAGGGGTCATGCTGCCTTTCTGGGGGTTATGGCTGCAGTACAAGGGACTAACGCCAGTGGAAATTGGTATCGTTATGACCATCCCTTATCTGATGAAACCGGTGATCCCGCTGATTTCCACCCAGCTTGCCGACCGCGTTGGCCGGGTCAAGCTGATCTTTCTGATCAATCTTGTGCTGACGTTGCTGTTGTTCACACCCTATCTCTATGTGGATGGTTTCGGCGAGATCCTGGTGGTGACGGTCATTCTAAACCTTTTCTTTCAGTCCCTGATGCCGCTTCTGGAGACCATGTCGGTCGCCCAGACCAGAAAATGCGCGATGCATTACGGCCGGGTACGTTCGGCCGGGTCAGTGACCTTCATCCTCAGCGCCTTCCTGATCGGACTTGTGATCAAGGGCAATGATCCGGGCTGGGTTGTTCCGGCGGCAGTGGCCTGTCTGGCAGGCACTCTTTTGACCTCGTTCTGGCTTCCGGCCGACGACAGGGATCAGGTGCAGGATGAGGAGGAAACGGATGTCGATCGTCGCAAACCCCTGAGGCGTTTGTTGAAGGATCAGAGGTTTGTCCTGTTCATGATTGTGGTGGCGTTGATCCAGATGAGTCACGGGATCTATTATACCCTGGGCAGTATTCACTGGCGCAACAACGGCATTTCCGCCGATATGATCGGCGTGCTTTGGGGCACCGGGGTTCTGGCGGAAGTTATGGTGTTTATTTTTGCCAGCGGGCTTATCGCCAGAAATCGCCCGACGTATGTTTTTACCATAATTGCCGTTCTCGGCGCCCTGCGCTGGCTGGTGATGGGGGGCACTTTTTCCCTGCCGCTTCTGTTCCTGGTGCAAACCATTCACGGACTGACCTACGGTGCGGCCCATCTTGCAGCCATTTATTATATTGCCAACCGGGTTCCCCGTTCCGCTTCTTCCACGGCTCAGGGCCTCTATTCTGCCTTTCCCATCGGCATCGCCCAGGGGATGACCACCATCTCTGCCGGTTTCTTTTATGACCTGTGGCAGGGAAAGGCTTACTGGATTATGGCTCTCCTATGCGCCCTTGCGGTGCTTGTCGCAAAAAGAATGCGTTCTATCGCACTGCCGTGACGGTTTTTCCGATTTGTTGCCGTATCATGACTGTAATGTGGATTTCGGGAGTGATTAAGGAGAAAAGCGATGAAGAAAGTTTCAGTGGCAATTATGTCCGGTATTCTGGTTGTAACCGCAGCAGGGGCCGTAATGGCCATGCCCAAAGGGCCGCATTCAGGCTGGACGGGCATGGGTAGTGGAATGCATGCACCCCGGGGGGCGATGCGGGAACTGTTGGATGCCGACGGTGACGGCAATGTCACAAAGCAGGAGGTGGCCAAATTTCATGAAGACCGGTTGAAACAGGCGGACAAGAACCGGGACGGAGCGCTGTCTTCTGCGGAATTTACCGTGATGCAGGAAAACATCAAGGCGGAAATGCGCAAGATTCACGAGCGCAAGAAATTTGAACGGATGGATGCCAACGGAGACGGCAAGGTGACAGCCGAGGAACTGACTGCTCACCATGCCGTCATGTTCAACCGTATGGACCGGAATGACGACGGCATGATCGGTCCGGATGACCGCGGGCATAAAAAGAAAATGAAGTAATTATTGAACGGATTGCACGTCCCCTTGCAATGAACTGAAGTGGCGGGCTTGTCCCGCCATTTTTTTGTCTATTTACTGCTGCTATAATATCTTTCTTGCGCTTCTTTCGCAGGAAGACTATTTTGCCTCAAAATTAACAGCTATTTCAGGACGTTCGATGACCAGCAAATTGATCCGAGGATCTATCCCCGCTTTGATTACCCCATTCCGTGACGGTAAAGTGGATGAGGCTGCTTTTCGAAAGCTTGTGAACTGGCAGATAGAGCAGGGATCCCACGGTCTCGTGCCCTGCGGCACAACCGGTGAATCGCCCACACTCAGCCATGAGGAACACCGGCGGGTTACCGAAATATGTATTGAGGAGGCTGCGGGCCGTGTGCCGGTTATCGCCGGGTGTGGTTCCAACAGCACGGCGGAGGCGGTCGGACTGATCAAATTCGCCGGTGAAGCCGGCGCCGATGCGGCGCTGGTCGTTACGCCCTATTACAACAAACCAACCCAGGAAGGCCTGTTCCAGCATTTCAAAGTGCTGAATGACGCCAGCGACATTCCGATCATTATCTATAATATTCCCCCCCGATCCGTCATCGACATGAGCGTGGAAACCATGACTCGTTGTTTCAACGTGCTGGACAAGGTGGTTGGCGTCAAGGACGCAACCGGCGATATCGCCCGGGTGGCGCTGCAGCGGGTTGCCATGGGACCGGATTTCATTCAGCTTTCCGGCGAGGACCAGACGGCGCTTGGCCTGATGGCGCATGGCGGACACGGCTGTATTTCCGTAACGGCCAACATCGCCCCGGCGCTTCTCGCCAGATTTCAGGATGCCTGCATGGCCGGAGAGTATAAAAAAGCCCTGGAAATCCAGGACAGGCTGACCGTACTTCATGATGCCATGTTTGTGGAAGCCAATCCCGGTCCGGTCAAATATGCGGCCGAACTGCTGGGGCTCTGTTCTGCCGAGATGCGCCTGCCCATGGTACCTGTAAGCGAGACGACCCGCAAAACCGTGCGCGAGGCACTGGTTAAAGCCGGTCTGTTGGATTAGCAATGTCCAAGAAGAAGGAAAACGACGGACGGCAGGTGATCGCTGAAAACCGAAAGGCCCGTCACAACTTCTTTATCGAGGAGGACTTCGAGGCGGGCATCGTCCTGAAAGGCACTGAAGTCAAGTCCCTCCGCCAGGGGGAGTGCAATATCGCGGAATCCTATGCGGAAGTGAGAAACAACGAAGTCTGGCTGGTTAATGCCCATATCAAGGAATACAGCATGGGCAACCGGTTTAATCATGATCCGCGTCGCCCGCGAAAACTGCTTATGCACAGACGGCAGATCAATAAAATCTTCGCCGCCATCCAGAGGAAGGGCATGACCCTGGTTCCCCTGTCCATCTATTTTGATGATCACAACAGGGCCAAGATCAAACTTGGCCTGGCCAAGGGTAAAAAGGCCCATGACAAGCGTCAGGCCTCAAAAGAGCGGGATTGGAGCAGGGAAAAGGCCCGCATGCTCAAGGAGCATGGCTAGGCCTTTTGTTTTTTCAGAATAAATTAGCGCGCGTAAGCGGGAACCTCTTTTGCAGGACCGAATTTCCAGCTGCCGTCAGGTTGCAGACAAGCCGTGCCGTAGGCGGGAACGGCTTCATTTCCGACCGTGATGGTGGTCTGATATTCGCGCTCCTGCAGGCAGCTGCCGTGACTGTAGGCGACCTGCTGAGGCGGCGGTGAGGCGGCCCAGCCCCTTCCGCCTGCAGGGGGCGGCTGGTTTGCGGGGACATAGATCACTTCTTTCTGGTTATTTTGCTGGGCGGCCTGTGTCAGGCCGTAAACCAGAAGACCGCCGGCCAGCAGGCCAATGGCAACATCACTGCCATGGCCGTGAACACTGTAATGAGCGCGCGGGTGATGATAACGCCGGCTATGATAGCTCACATAGCCATAGTGCCTGGGCTTATAATAGCGGGGATTGTGATGTTTTTCATACCTGTTATGACGGTCGTGCCTGTATTCCTTGTGATGCCCGTCCCTGTGCCGCCCGTCGGCCCAGGCCTGTGCGGTCGGAACTAGTCCGAATGCCGCGACGCCGAGGACAACAGTGGATGCTTTCAATAACCGTGCAATCTTACTCATGGTCGGCCTTTCTTTTCCGAAGGTTCACCCTACACCTGCACACAAGATAAATAATGCAGTCTGAATATGTCCTGAACGTGGCATTCAGGCAATTCTCATTTGGCTGTCTTTGTCAGTGTATCACAGGGGGAAAGCAACGGGAATTTACAAACCCGCGAGCCTCAGGACAGTTCCGCTGCAATCAGCCGGAAAACGTCTTCGAACATTTCCGTGGTCAGCCGCCGGGTGTTGGTGTTGTAGCGGGAACAGTGATAGCTGTCGATCAGGCAGAGGTCGTCCCTTAGCCGGTGAATGGCACCATGGGCGAATTTGTGAGCCGATTTTTTAACACCGAAAGTTGTCAGGACCGCATTATGGGCCACAAGGCCAAGCGCCAGCAGCACCTTTACCCTGGGCAGGGAGTCGATCTGTTCCACCAGAAACGGCCTGCAGGTTTTTTCCTCGGCCGGGGTCGGTTTATTTTGCGGTGGCACACAGCGAACTGCATTGGTGATCATGGCCCGTTTGAGAACCAGGCCGTCATCGGGACGGGCGCCGTACGAACCTTCGGCAAACCCGAATTTGATCAATGTAGGATAGAGCAGGTCACCGGCATAATCACCAGTGAAAGGGCGGCCGGTCTGATTGGCTCCGTGCAGGCCGGGTGCCAGGCCCACAACAAGAAGTTCGCAGTTCCGGTCACCGAAAGAAGGAACGGCACCGTTAAAGTAATCCTGAAATTTCTGCTGGTTTTCCTGCCTGAATTCCACCAGCCGCGGGCACAGGGTACAGTCCCGCGGCGCTTCGCCTGCCGGCATTTCCTGTGCTGTCATGGATGGTTTCCGCTTCCCTGCCGACCAAAGGCTTCGTGCATTTCTGACAATTCGATAAAACTGTCTGCCTGGCGCCTCAGTTCGTCGGCGATCATTGGCGGATTGGTTTTGGTGCTGCTGATCACGGTGACCCGGACGCCGCGCCGCTGCACGGCTTCGACCAGTCGCCGGAAATCGCCATCGCCGGAAAACAGGACCATATGGTCCACATGCTCAGCCATGCCCATCATGTCGATGGCCAGTTCCATGTCCATATTGCCCTTGATTTTCTTCTCGCCCCTGTTGTCGATAAATTCCTTGGTGGGTTTTGTCACAAGGGTATAGCCGTTATAGTCCAGCCAGTCCACAAGGGGACGCAATGGAGAATATTCCGCTTCTTCAATCAGCGCCGTATAATAATTGGCACGCAGCAGAACACCCCGGGTGGCGAAATATTCCCGCAGTCGTCTGTAATCAATATCGAAGGAAAGAGCCTTGGCTGTGGCAAATAGATTCGATCCGTCAATGAACAAGGCCAGCTTCTCGTTCGGATAGAAATACATAATGTAAATTCCTAAAATATATAAATTGTTTATTAGTATAGCATGAAGTTCATTTCTTCACAATCGGTTAGCAGTTTGGCATGCCAATATTTCATGTTTTTTCTTACCGATTGTTAGGCTATTGTACGCGCCGATTATGTTTATAAAAAGGCTTTGTGATGATCCTGATCGGTTTTGGTGGAAACCTGGAGTCCCCCGACTACGGCGCGCCCGAAAACAACATTCGGGTGGCTCTGGAAATGCTGGCCGGTCGCGGTGTCAAATTGGACCGGCTGTCTGAATTTTATGAAACCGAGCCGGTGCCGGTTTCTGACCAGCCCTGGTATGTCAATGCGGTTGCCTCAGTGAAAACCTCGCTCGGGGCAGAGCAGCTTCTGGCGCTATTACACGATATCGAAATTGAAATGGGCCGGGTGCGCAACAGGCGGTGGGAAGCCCGTTTGATTGACCTTGACCTTCTGGCCTATGATGATCAGGTCCTGCCGTCTATGGAAAAATGGGCGGAAGCCGGTCGCATTAACCCGCCGGACCGGCCAGTGGTGCCGCATCCGCGCCTGCAGGAACGCTCCTTCGTGTTGGTCCCGCTGGTGGATATCGCACCAGACTGGCGCCATCCGGTTCTGGACAGAACGGCAAGGCAGCTTCTGGCGGACCTGAAAGAGACCGGCAGGATAAGAAAGCTTGAGCGGTGAAAATAAGTGCGAAATATACAGTATTTAAAGGATTCCGGACTTTACAGGGGAAGTTGTCGGTTGTATAAGCCTCGTTTCAGGAAAATTCTATTGGAGAGAATTGCGGCATGGCACGCGTTACTGTTGAAGATTGCGTAGATAAAGTACCGAACCGGTTCGAGCTGGTTCTTGTGGCGGCCCAGCGCGCCCGTCAGATCTCTTCCGGTGCTCCCCTGACTGTGGACCGGGACAACGACAAAAACCCAGTTGTCGCCCTGCGGGAAATCGCTGAAGAAACCGTTAAGCCGGATGATCTGGAAGAAGCTATTATTCACGGCATGCAGAAACATGTTGAAGTGGACGAGCCTGAAGAGGATGATATTTCCCTGCTTTTGGCCGGCAAGAAACTGGAAGAAGCCAATCAGGACGTGACCCCTGAAAATCTTTCGAAGATTGCAGAAGAGGTCATGGAAGAGACGGCGGCTGCCAAGGACGGTTCAGGGGAAGAAGAAGAATAGTCTTCCGCAGAATTAAACCAAAATAAAGAGGGCCTGCCGTAGATTATGGCGGGCCTCTTTTTTTGACATTTGACCTTTCAAGATTGTGCATGTCGTCATATATCTGAAAAAAGAGCGAAAAAACGGACGGAAAAGGCAGTGATCAGACAATATGAACTGGTAGAGCGGGTGAGAAGTTACGAGAAGGAGCTTGATGAAAATCTCCTGAACCGCGCCTATGTTTTTTCCATGAAGGCCCACGGCAAGCAGATGCGGGCCAGCGGTGACCCCTATTTTTCCCATCCGCTGGAAGTCGCCGGGATTCTGACCAACATGCAGCTGGACTGTGACACCATTGTCACGGCTCTTCTGCATGATACCATTGAGGATACGGTGGCCACCTACGAACAGATTGATGAACTGTTCGGGGAGGAAATCGCCCGCATGGTGGACGGTGTGACCAAGCTTTCCAAGCTGGAATATATGTCGGAAAGTTCCAAGCAGGCAGAAAATTTCAGGAAATTTCTGCTGGCCATGTCCAATGACATTCGCGTCCTGTTGGTGAAACTTGCCGACCGGTTGCACAACATGCGGACGCTGCATTTTATCAGTAAACCTGAAAAGCGCGCCAGGATTTCAAAGGAAACACTTGATATTTATGCCCCGCTTGCGGAACGTATCGGCATGCAGGAAATCAAGGAAGAACTGGAAGCGCTGGCCTTTCCCAATGTCTATCCCGAAGCTCATGAGTCTATCATCCGCAGGCTGGATTTCCTGCACGCCAACACAGCGGATATCCGCGATCAGGTGATTGTGGAGCTCGAATGGTTGCTGACGGAGGCAGGCATTGAGGCAGAAGTCAAGGGGCGTGAAAAGAAACCCTTTTCTATCTGGCGCAAGATGACATACCGCAATGTGAGCCTTGAGGATCAGGCCGATATCCTGGCGTTCCGGATCATTGTGGATGATACGGAAACCTGTTATCGGGCGCTAGGTGTTGTGCACCAGAAGTGGCATGCGGTGCCAGGCCTGCTTAAGGATTATATATCCATGCCGAAACCCAACGGCTACCAGTCCATCCATACGGCGGTGATCGGCCCGCAAAAGAAAAAAATCGAAATCCAAATCCGTTCGACGGCCATGGATGCGGTGGCGGAAAAGGGTGTTGCGGCTCACTGGTCATACAAGCAGCATGCTTCGGAAAAAGAGGGCGCCCAGTACCGCTGGCTGCAGGACCTTCTCGAAATTCTGGAGCATTCCACCGATCCGGAAGAGTTTCTGGAACATACCAAACTGGCCATGTATCAGAACCAGGTGTTCTGTTTTACACCCAAGGGTGAACTGATCAGTCTGCCCATGGGGGCGACGGTCGTGGATTTTGCCTATGCGGTTCACACCCGGCTCGGGGATAACTGTGTGGGGGCAAAGATCAATGGCAAGCCGGTTCAGCTTAGGGCGCGGCTGTCCAATGGCGATCAGGTGCAGATCCTGCGTTCCAACGCTCAGCAGCCGTCTCCCAACTGGCTCGGATTTGTCGTGACCGGCAAGGCCAGGTCGGCAATCCGCCGGTTTATACGTCACCAGAAAAGGGATGAATATATCAAGCTGGGCAAGAGTATTCTCGAGCGGGCTTTTCAGCATGAAAACCGTGATTTTAACAACAAATCCATGGAACTGGCTGCCAAGAACCTGAATCTGTCCGACAAGGATGACCTGTTCGAGCAGGTCGGCAAGGGGGAGATTCTGGACAGGAAAGTGCTCGAGACTGTCTTCCCGGGTATCAAACTCAACGGCCGGGAAAGCGCGGCAGCCTTTGTGCGTGCAGAGAATACAGATATGGCAGCTAAAAGCACTGGTGCCATTCCCATCAAGGGCCTGACGCCCGGTTTGGCCGTACATCTGTCCGAATGCTGCCACCCGCTGCCTGGCGACAGGATTGTCGGTATTTCAACTACCGGCAAGGGTATCACGGTGCATACCATCGATTGTGACGCCCTGGACGTCTATTCGGAAATGCCGGAAGTCTGGCTGGACCTGTCCTGGTCCGCGCCGGGAGAAGAAGCCGGCTTTTTTGTGGGCCGTATAGAGGTGCTGCTGGATCACGAGCCGGGCGCCTTGGCCAATGTGCTGAATGTGGTTGCCCGGGAGCGCGGCAACCTGAGCAACATCAAGTTTGCAGAGCGTTCGCCGGACATGTTCAGGATTGAGCTTGATATTGAGGTCAGAGATGTTAAACATCTGACCAGCATTATCACCGCCCTGCGCGCCAGCGAGCGGGTCAATACTGTGGAACGTGCGTTCAGCTAGAAGGTCTTTCAGACAAGAGGAAAAAATCTATGAATCGTGAGGAAGTACTGGAAACATTCAGGGAAGCCGGCGCCCTGCTGGAAGGGCATTTCCTGCTGTCATCCGGACTGCACAGCCCCATGTACCTGCAGTGTGCGCGGGTTCTCATGGATGCCAGACGGGCGGATAAACTTTGCGCTGCGCTTGCAGCCAAAGTCCGCGCCACCATCGGAGAAATCGATATGGTGGTCTCACCGGCTATGGGGGGCGTGATTGTCGGCTATGAAATGGGCCGCCAGCTTGGTGTTCCCGCTGTCTTTACCGAGCGGGTTGACGGGGAATTTGTCCTGCGCCGGGGGTTCGAAATCCCCGAAGGGGCCAGAATTCTGATGGCGGAAGATATCGTCACCACCGGTCTGTCCTCTCGCGAATGTATAGATGTGATCCGCAAATACGGTGGTAACGTCGTCGTTGCCAGTTGCCTGATCGACAGAAGTAACGGCCAGGCGGATGTAGGTGTGCCGCTTGTTTCTCTGGCAGGACTTGATATTCCCGCCTATGAGGCCGATAAATTGCCGCCTGAGCTGCAGGGAACCGAAGCGGTCAAACCGGGGAGCCGGGGTCTGAAATAGCAAAAGGCCAAAGGCCCGAAGATACAGGAAAGGGAAAGCACTGTTTCTGCGCCGCAAGAAGAAAAGCGTTCTGACCAGGGTCCAGGATTTTCTCTGGCCCGCTCTCGGCTGGCGGCGGGCCTTTAGCTATATGCATCACCGGGTGGCGCGCATTCCCGGAACGTCTTATGCTCTTGCTGCCGGGTTTGCCAGCGGTGCAGCAATGTCCTTTACACCTTTTGTCGGATTTCATTTTATTCTTGCGGCGACCTTCGCCTGGATTATCCGCGGCAATATCCTGACCTCCGCCATGGGAACCATTGTCGGCAATCCCTGGACCTTTCCCTTTATCTGGGTGGCAACCTATGAAACCGGAAGCTGGCTTCTGGGCTGGGAGGCACAGGAAAACATGTGGGGCGGCATGATGGAAGCTGCCAACCAGGTCACATTCGGAGGTTTTTTTGTGGATCCCCTGAAGGCGCTCGCGCCCGTCGCGCCCTATTTCCATTCTGTCTTTTTGCCAATGCTGCTTGGCGGAATGGTACTGGGAGCAATTGCCTGGGGTACATTTTACTGGCCAATTTACAAGCTTGTGTCGGAATATAAACGCAAAAGATTTGAAAAACGCATGCAGGCGCTGGAGAAGAAACTTTCCAGCAGCGGCCATGAGGATATTGGAGAGGAAGGAACATCCATATGGTAGATCGGGATCGCATCAGGCTTGGCGTCAATATTGATCATGTGGCCACCATCCGCAATGCCCGCGGTGGTCAGCACCCGGATCCGGTGCGGGCGGCAGTTCTGGCTGCCAAGGCGGGAGCTGACGGTATTACTGCCCATCTGCGTGAAGATCGCCGTCATATTTCCGACAATGATATTGAACGGTTGATGGCGGAACTCAGCTTGCCGCTCAATCTGGAAATGGCGGCGACAGAGGAAATGCTGGCCATTGCCTTGCGTCACAAGCCGGCGTCAAGCTGCATTGTACCTGAAAAGCGCCAGGAATTGACCACGGAAGGCGGGCTGGACGTGGCCGGAGCGGAAGACTACCTCGGCTCATATGTGGAAAAACTGAAAGCGGCAGGGATCAGCGTCAGTCTCTTTATTGATCCCGATGAAGACCAGATCCGGGCGTCCCGGCGGCTTGGCGCTGACAAGGTAGAGCTGCATACCGGAACTTATGTGGAAGCCGAGGGGGCGGATCATGCACGGGAACTCGACCGTCTGCGTCAGGGGGCGCGCCTGTGTGAAGAACTTGATCTGGAGGTTCATGCCGGTCACGGCCTGAACTATGATACGGTGGAGGCCGTGGCGCGCATTCCCCAGTTTACCGAATTCAATATCGGCCATTTTCTGGTGGGCGAGGCTATTTTTGTGGGACTGCCGGAAAGCCTGAGGCGCATGCGGGTTCTTATGGACCGGGGCAGTCGGAACAGGGAAGCATGATGCGTGTTCTGGGGCTTGGCAACGATCTTGTGGATATCCGGCGCATCGAAAAATCGCTGGAAAAATATGGTGATCGCTTTATCCGGCGCACCTTTAACGAGGTGGAGAAGGCCCGCGCAGAAGCAAGGCCGCAGACCCGGGCATCGGTTTATGGCAAGCGGTTTGCCGCCAAAGAAGCCTTTTCCAAGGCGCTGGGGACGGGGTTCCTTCAGGACGGGGTAAGCTGGCAGGATGTCTGGGTTGAAAATGACGACAGGGGACGCCCCCATATTCGTCTTGCCGGCCGGGCGCGGGAAATCCTTGATGACCTTGTCCCTGACGGCATGACGGCACAAATTGACCTGACCATCACTGACGACTATCCCTGGGCCCAGGCCATTGTCCTGATTACGGCTAATTCTGCGCATAGATGATTTTGCATATCCGGGAATTTTATAAAATCCTGCCGTCTTTTGGCTTTTAATATTTGTGATTTTGGACGGCATGGGCTAAGCCTAGGGCATATTGGGTATTTGATTCCAGCAGTGTTTTGCTGACAAAGAGAGATGTTTTGATCTATGACTGAAAATACAAAGGACCAGCCGCAGTCTCCTGTCGGGGTCGAAAAGCCTGTCGAGATAAAAAAGGAAGAAGGCTGGCTGGAATTTGCATCGACAGTGGCACTTGCCGTTCTGATTGCGATTGTTTTTCGCAGTTTTGTCTATCAGCCTTTCACCATTCCATCTGAATCGATGCTCAAAAACCTGATGGTCGGGGATTATCTGCTGGTATCGAAATTTTCCTATGGTTATAGCCATCATTCTTTGCCGTTCAGCCCCCCGTTGTTTTCCGGACGCTTTTTGGAAAGTCCGGTTGAGCGCGGAGATGTGGTTGTTTTCAGGCTGCCCCGTGACCCGGGCGTTTATTACATCAAGCGCATTCTCGGGCTTCCCGGTGATCGTATCCAGATGAAAAAAAGCGTCCTCTACATCAACGACAAACCGGTCAAGCGGGAGCGGCTCGAGGATTATGTGAGGATTCGTAACGGCCGAGAGGAACGCTTTGGGCAGTACCGGGAGACTCTGCCCAATGGAAAAAGCTATACCACCCTGGATATGGGGTATTTCCCGGGCAGCCGGGCGGATGACACGCCTGTCTACAAGATCCCTGAGGGGCATTATTTCGGAATTGGCGACAACCGGGACAATTCCAAGGACAGCCGGCTTCCCAAATCGGAGGGTGTTGGCTATATACCGAGTGAAAATATCATCGGCCGCGCCGAAGTTCTCACCCTTTCCTTTGATGACCAGGCGAAGCTCTGGGAATTCTGGAAATGGTTCCCCAAGGAACGACGCGAACGGTTTTTCACCAAAATCAGATAGAATTCCGACAGCAGCCGGCGAGCGGGATGTCACACCGGGGCAAGCCGGCAAGACAATAAGATTGTGAGAATAGTGACTTCATCAAAAGGACAATACAGCAGCCTCTACAAGACACTGAAGTATGAATTCAGGGATGAGGACCTTCTGCGCCAGGCGCTAACTCATCCCAGTCTCGAAGGGCCGGTCAGTTACCAGCGTCTGGAATTTGTCGGTGACCGGGTACTTGGCCTGTTGATTGCTGAATGGATTTACGAACGTTATCCCCATGTTGATGAAGGGGGCATGGCCAGCCGTCATACCAATCTGGTACGCCGGGAGACCTGCGCCGAGGCTGCGGAAAAAATGGGCCTGGCGGAGTATATCCTGATGGCAAAAAGTACCGAGGATACGGGTGGACGCCGCCGGGCGACAATCCTGGGGGACGTCTGCGAGGCACTGCTGGGCGCCATGTATCTGGAAGGCGGGCTCGATGTGTGTCGAAAGCTGATCCGGACCCATTGGAAGGATTTTATCGACCAGGACGGACTTGCTGTGAGGGATGCGAAAACCAGGTTGCAGGAATGGGCCCAGAGCCGCAAAATCTCCACACCCAATTATGTTACATTGGGGCGTGAAGGCCCGGCTCACGAGCCCCTGTTTACCATTGCGGTACGTTTGAATGGCATGGGGGAACAGGTCGGGCAGGGCGGCTCCAAGCGGGAGGCCGAGCAGGCGGCTGCAGCCAGGATGCTCGAAGCCATCGAAGAAGAAGATTGAAAACAGGTGATCCGATGACAGGTAAGCAAAATACACATTGCGGCTATGTGGCCCTGATCGGCGCACCCAATGCCGGGAAATCTACACTTCTCAACGCTCTGGTTGGCAGCAAAATCGCCATTGTCACCCACAAGGTGCAGACCACCAGGACACGCATTCTGGGGGTGGCTGTTGACGGTCTGAACCAGATGATCTTTCTTGATACGCCGGGGATCTTCGAGCCCAGGAAGCGCATGGAGCGGGCCATGGTGGCGGCCGCCTGGGAGGGGGCTCATGATGCGGATATTATCGTTCTGCTGGTGGATGCCACCCGGGGGATTGACGCGGACACCCGCCGTATTGCCGAAAGCCTCAAGGACAAAAAACGCAACGTGATCCTGGCCATCAACAAGGTGGATGGTTTCAAGCGCGAAAAACTTCTTCCCCTGATCCAGGAAATGAACGAGATCGGTGAATTTACCGATACGTTACTGATTTCCGCCCTGAAGGGGCAGGGGCTTGATGAGCTGAAGCAGAAAATCGCCGATTATCTGCCGGAAGGGATCTGGCTGTATCCAGAGGATCAGCTGACGGATATTACGGAGCGGATGCTGGCTGCCGAAATCACCCGCGAAAAATTCTTCCTGCGCCTGCATGAGGAACTGCCCTATGCGACCACCATCGAGACGGAACAGTGGAAAGACCTGAGAGACGGTTCAGTGCGGATCGAACAGGTGATCTATGTGGAGCGGGAAAGTCAGAAAAAGATTGTCATCGGCAAGGGGGGCAGCAGCCTCAAGGAAATTGGCAAACTGGCGCGCGAGGAGCTCGAGGAAATCCTCGGCCGACGTGTCCATCTATTCATTTTTGTCAAGGTGCGCAAGGACTGGTCCGAGGACCGCGAGCGTTATCGGAACATGGGCCTCGACTGGGTGAAATAGGCCTAATGTGACTCCGTGCAGGGTGGGAGATCAAGCCCGCCATAACCTGACCATCCGCACCGTATTTTAACAGAATAACTGTCATCCAGAAGAAGGCCTTCAGGCTTGATGCCGGCGCGCTTGCGACCGTCCTGCAGCGACATGTCGTTGGGGATCAGGCCGATGGTATAGGCGAGCCGGTCGGCGCGACCCGGCAGCAGCACCCGGAAGTCGATGGCATGAGTGTAATTCCGGATGGCTGTGTTTTTGATCAGGTTGGTCAGACAGCTGTCAAATAGGGTGTTGTAGAAGGCCGGTTTGTTATGCAGGTCATTTGTTTCGGCAATGACCTTGAGGAAATATTCTCTCATTTCACCGGGATCAGTCAGTGTGACCGGATAAAGCATCACATTTTCGCCGCGAACATGGGTGCGCTGGCCGATGATGTCCTGTTCCGTTCCCCAGACATAGATCTTGTTGAACTGGCGCATCATGCCGCGGAAGGCGCCATAATGTTGTCCGGGATGCAATCTGGTTTCCACTGACAGGGAAAGATATTCCCCGCCTTCGAATTCAAAACTCAGAAAATTATGGGCCAGCCCCATGGGGCCGAAATGGGAAATGCCGTACCAGATCCGTTTCAGATCATCGAGATAATAGGTGCGATCGAAATACTGTATCCGGTCCGGCGTGCGATCCGCATGATAGGTGAAGTCCCGGACATTGTGTAGATGGATATAGTCTTTGCCGCTTTCCGCAAAGGCGGTGCGGGAAAGCTGGGGTTGCCAGGGGCCCGCCATGTCCGGTGTCTGCAATTCCAGAAAAATCCATACCC
This sequence comes from Emcibacter sp., assembly GCF_048269205.1. Lineage (GTDB taxonomy): Bacteria > Pseudomonadota > Alphaproteobacteria > Sphingomonadales > Emcibacteraceae > Emcibacter. Next base: position 1,083,148 of record NZ_JBLXJC010000001.1, read on the forward strand.
CGGCAACCAGGCCAGCAAGGGCCGCCATGGCATATTTCAGGGCCTGGATAAATTTGCTTTTTTTTCGGGCCAAAATACTCCCCCTGCGTTTTTAAGACAGGTTAGGGAGTCTTGGTCCGTTTGACAAGATGTCTGGTTTCAGCTTTCCTGAAGAACTTCAGAAATCTGTTCCGCCAGCCAGTCAATCTGTTCCTTTTCGATCACCAGCGGGGGGGCCAGGCGTATCACATAGTCGTGGGTCTCCTTGCACAGGATCCCGCGCTTCATCAATGCCTCGCAATAAGGACGGGCAAGGCCCACTTCCTTGTGCAGCTCAATGCCGATGAAAAGCCCTTTGCCGCGGATTTCCGCCACTTTGTTTGTGGGGATTTCTTCCAGCTTGCGCATCAGATAGTCCCCGAGCAGGCGGGAGCGGTCAACGAGATTTTCTTCGTCTATCACTTCCAGGGCGGCAAGTCCCACAGCGGCCCCCAGCGGGTTTCCGCCATAGGTGCTGCCATGAATGCCAGGGGTGAAAACACCAAGAATATCGCGGGAAGAGATCACTGCCGAGACCGGATAGGCGCCGCCGGAGAGGGCCTTGCCGACAATCAGCATATCCGGTTTGGCGTGCTCTTCATGCTGGTAACAGAACATCTGACCGGTACGGCCCAGGCCTGTCTGGATTTCATCCATGACCATAAGGACATTATTATCCCGGCATATGCGGCGCGTGGCGGCAAGGTACCCTTCCGGCGGCACATTGATGCCGGCTTCGCCCTGGATCGGCTCCATGATAAGGGCTACAGTATTGTCAGTGATTGCTGCCTCGAGGGCATCTGCATCACCGTAGGGTACGATTTTGAAGCCGGGTGTAAACGGCCCGAAATGATGTTTGTAGGCTTCTTCGGAAGAGGCACTGACCGTGGTCACGGTCCGGCCGTGGAAGTTGCCTTCGAAAAAGATGATTTCCGCCTGGTTGTCCGGCACACCCTTGACTTCATAACCCCATTTTCGCACCGCCTTGATGGCTGTTTCCACGGCTTCGGCGCCGGTGTTCATGGGCAGTGCCATGTCCATTTCCGCCATGGCGCAGAGTTTTTCCAGGAAATCGCCCATCTTGTCATTGTGAAAGGCACGTGACGTCAGGGTCAGCTGGTTAGCCTGCTCGGTCAGGGCATTAATGATTTTCGGATGGCAATGGCCCTGGTTGACCGCGCTGTAGGCGCTGAGGCAATCCAGGTATTTGTTGCCGTCAACATCCCAGACCCAGATTCCCTTTCCCCGGGACAATACAAGGGGGAGGGGATGATAGTTCTGGGCACTGTGCAGGTCTGTTTTATTGATTATGTCCTGTTGCAGGGTCATATGGTCTTTCCTTTGGTGGGCGGCAATATGTGGTTGCCGAACAGGCTGGCTGCCAGATCAACGGCCAGTTCCGCGGTCTTGTTTTTATCATCCAGCGCCGGGTTGATTTCGGCGATGTCGAGCGATCCCATCAGGCCGCTGTCGTAAACCATTTCCATGCAGAGCTGAGCCTCGCGGTAGGTCAGCCCGCCAGGAATCGTGGTGCCAACACCGGGGGCAATGGTTGGATCAAGGCTGTCCACGTCAAAGCTCACATGCAGATGGGCGTTCTTGTCACGCACCTGTTCAATAATGCTGTGCATGGTCATACGCATGCCGATCTCGTCAATTCGGCGCATGTCAAACACATTGATTCCGCTGTCGGTGACCAGTTTCTTTTCGGCCCGGTCAACGGAACGGATGCCCACCTGATAGATATTGCCGGGTTTGACCATGGGGGTTACCGAGGACAGACCGGTCAGTTCCGCCGGGCCGATCCCGGACATGACAGCTACCGGCATGCCGTGAATGTTGCCTGAGGGACTGGTCTCCGGTGTGTTGAAGTCGGCATGGGCGTCGATCCAGAGGACGCAGAGGGGGATGTTTTTCTGAGTGCAATAGCGGGAGACAGCGGCAATTGACCCGATGCTCATTCCGTGGTCACCGCCCATCATGATGGGGAGGTGCCCTTCCATCAGCTCCGTATAGACCGCATCCTGCACATTCTGACACCAGATCATGGTCTCTTTGAGATGACGCAGGCCATCTTCGGGCGGATGGTTGGGAGTTTTCGGTCCATACAGGTTACCCGTATCAACGACGTCATATCCCAGTTTTTCGAGTGTGTTGGAAATGCCGGCCACACGAAGGGCCTCCGGCCCCATGGTAGCGCCGCGGTCGCCAGCTGAAATGTCGCTGGGTACGCCAATCAGTGAAATTTTCTTTGTCATAATTATAATATCAGAATAAATCTCATGCCCTTGATTATGGCTAGCTTTGCATGAAAATCCGAAAATGAAATATCTATTTTAATAAGAATGCCGAATATTCTTCGGGTTTTTGGTGGAATGTGCTACATTGTTCTGAGATGTAAGAAAAAAATTATGTCATAACGATAAATATATTCTACGGAGAGAACAATTGGCCCGGAAAAAGTCTATGGATCGCATCGATCTGAAGATTCTTTCGATTCTTCAGGAAAATGCACGCATCACCAATCACCTCTTGTCCGACAAGGTGAATCTGTCCCCAAGCAGTTGCCTGCAGCGGGTGCGTAAGCTGGAAGATGAAGGCTATATCGACAGTTATATGGCCAATATCAACCTGGACAAAATCTGTCGTACGGTGACGGTACTGGTTACCGTCAGCCTGCATGACCATACCAATGCCAATTTCAAGGCCTTTGAAGAAGCCATGGCCCAGTTCCCGGAGATTGTGGAATGCTATACGGTGAGCGGCAATTTTGATTATTTCCTGCGGGTGGTCTGCCCTGACATGAACAGTTATCTCAAGCTCAATGACGACCTGATCGGTAAAATGGAAGGGGTCGCCAATATCTCCAGCCAGGTGGCGCTTGCCCATACCAAACCCTTCCGCGGCTATGCGCTGGAAAGGCTTGTGGAGTAGAATGTTTTTGCCCGGATCACCGATGGATGTTCCCGGGGAGAGGAAAGGCTGCAAAATTCCCCAATCGCCCTCTTGCAGAACAGACAGCCCGGTGTTAGTTTCCGCCTTTCGGAACTAACTCAACCTGTCAGGAATATTATGTCTGTTGATAAGGATACTGTGGCGAAAATAGCCCATCTCGCCCGCATCAAGGTGCCCGAGGAAAAACTCGAGCCGCTGGTGGGAGAACTGAACAATATTCTGGATTGGGTGGAAATGCTGTCCGAGGTGGATACGGACGGAGTGGACCCCCTGACCAGTGTGGCCGATGTTACTCTTCCCATGCGGGAAGATAAAATCACCGATGGTGGCTATCGGGAGGATATCCTGGCCAATGCGCCGGTAGCCGAACACGGCTTTTTTGCCGTCCCCAAAGTGATTGAATAGGGGAGGGTATGATGAGCAAACTGACAGAACTTACCATTACCGAAGCCAGAGACGGTTTCAAAAAAGGTGATTTTACAGCCCGCGAGGTGACTGAAGCTCATCTTGCTGCCATGGAAGCCGCGCGTGAGCTGAATGCCTATATTGCCGAGACGCCCGAACAGGCGCTGGATATGGCGGACAAGGCAGATACCAGAATTAAAGCCGGTGACCAGAAAGGCATGACCGGCATTCCGGTCGGCGTGAAGGACCTGTTCTGCACCAAAGGTGTGCACAGCTGTTCCGCAAGCCACATCCTGGACGGATTTGAGCCCCGCTATGAAAGCACCGTGACCCAACAGATGTGGGACGACGGGGCCGTGATGCTGGGCAAACTCAATATGGATGAGTTCGCCATGGGCTCCTCCAATGAGACCAGCTATTACGGGCCGGTGAAAAATCCCTGGCGGGCTGAAGGTTACGGGCATGACCTGGTGCCGGGCGGCTCCTCCGGCGGCTCTGTTGCTGCCGTGGCGGCTGATATCGCTATTGCTGCAACCGGTACTGACACTGGCGGGTCAATTCGCCAGCCGGCAAGTTTCACAAATCTCGTGGGTCTCAAGCCCACATACGGTCGCTGTTCCCGCTGGGGTATTATTGCCTTTGCGTCCTCCCTGGACCAGGCGGGTCCCATCACCAAGACTGTGCGGGATGCGGCCATCATGCTGGAAAGTATGGCCGGTCACGACCCCAAGGACAGTACGTCGGTTCCGACCGACGTGCCGAACTTCGAGGCTGCTCTGACCGGTGATATTCGCGGCCTGAAGGTGGGTATTCCAAAAGAATATCGTGTCGACGGTATGCCTGAAGAGATTGAAAAACTCTGGCTGCAGGGTATTGATTGGCTCAAGGGCGCGGGGGCGGAAGTTGTCGATATTTCCCTGCCGCACACCAAATATGCCCTGCCCACTTATTACATTGTGGCGCCGGCGGAGGCATCCTCCAATCTGGCCCGCTATGACGGGGTGAAATACGGTCTGCGTGTTGACGGTGAAAATCTGGCAGATATGTATAGCAATACCCGGGCCGAAGGGTTTGGCGACGAGGTCAAGCGACGTATCCTGATCGGCACCTATGTGCTGTCAGCCGGTTATTACGATGCCTACTATCTGAAAGCCCAAAAGGTACGCAGCCTTATTGCTCGTGATTTCCGCGAGGCGTATGAGAAAGTGGATGTGATCCTGACACCGACGGCCCCCAGTGCCGCCTTTGCATTGGGAGAGAAAACATCCGATCCGCTGTCCATGTATCTCAATGACGTTTTCACCGTGCCGGCAAGTCTGGCCGGTCTGCCGGGTATTTCCGTACCGGCGGGCCTTAATCGCGAGGGGCTGCCCTTAGGGCTGCAGCTTCTGGGACGGCCCTTTGACGAGGAAACCCTGCTCAGAGCGGCAGATGTTCTGGAAGGCGCGGCTAATATGACGGCGAAACCTGTTAAATGGTGGGGAGGCAAGTCATGAGCAAGTTAATTCAGGGGGCGACCGGTGACTGGGAAGTTGTGATTGGTCTGGAAGTTCATGCCCAGGTTATCTCAGAATCCAAACTGTTCTCCGGTTCTTCGACAGCCTTCGGGTCCGAGCCCAATACTCAGGTAAGCTTTGTGGATAGCGCCATGCCCGGCATGCTGCCGGTGATCAACGAGGAATGTATCCGCCAGGCCATCCGTACCGGGCTTGCCATGGGGGCGAAGATTAATCTGCGCTCCATCTTTGACCGTAAAAACTATTTTTATGCGGACCTGCCGCAGGGCTATCAGATCAGCCAGTTCAAGGACCCCATTGTGGGGGAGGGGGAAATCGTTATTGAACTGGAGGACGGGTCAACCAAGGAAGTCGGCGTGGAGCGTCTGCATCTGGAACAGGACGCAGGCAAGAGCATGCACGACCAGCACCCCAGCATGACTTATGTAGACCTGAACCGGTCCGGTGTGGCGCTGATGGAAATCGTCTCCAAACCGGATATGCGTTCGGCAGAGGAGGCCGGCGCCTATTTCCGCAAGCTGCGTTCCATTGTCCGTTATGCAGGCACCTGTGACGGCAATATGGAGCAGGGCAGCATGCGCGCCGACGTCAATGTGTCCGTTCGTCGGCCGGGGGAGCCTTTCGGCACCCGGACAGAAACCAAGAATGTGAACTCCATCCGTTTCGTCATGCAGGTGGTGGAGCATGAAGCCAACCGCCAGATTGCCATTCTTGAAGACGGTGGAAGCATCGATCAGGAAACGCGGCTGTTTGATCCGGGGACCGGTACCACCCGGTCCATGCGGTCCAAGGAGGAAGCCCATGACTATCGCTATTTCCCGGATCCGGATCTGCTGCCGCTGGAATTCACACAGGAATATGTGGACGAAATTGCGAAAAGTCTTCCGGAACTGCCGGATATCAAAAAGAAGCGCTTTGTCGATGACCTGAAGATCAGCGCCTATAATGCAGGCGTCCTGGTGGCGGAAAAGGAAAATGCCGACTATTTTGAAGAGGTGCTTTCCCACCTTGAGAAAATGACAGGCAAGGCCAAACATGAATTCGCCACCCTGGCGTCCAATTGGGTGACCGGCGATCTTTTCGGTGCCCTGAATAAACTTGGCTGTGCCATTACCCAGAGCCCGATACCGCCCGAGCATGGGGCTGAACTGATCGGCCTGCAGATGGACGGGACCATATCCGGCCGTATTGCCAAGGATGTGTTTGAAATTATGCTGGACAGTGACCAGAGCCCGTCAGAGATTGTCGAAGAGAAAGGCCTGAAGCAGGTTTCGGATACCGGCGCCATCGACGGCTTTATTGACGAAGTGATGGCGGCCAACACGGACAAAGTCGAGGAATATCGCGGCGGCAAGGATAAGCTGCTTGGTTTCTTTGTCGGTCAGGTGATGAAAAAAACCCAGGGCAAGGCCAATCCGCAGGTTGTCAATGAATTGCTCCGGAAGAAGCTGAACGGCTGATTATTTCAGCGGAAAGGGAATTAAAAGCCGGAAATTTTATATTTCCGGCCTTTCCCATCATAAAATTGCCTTATTAGCTATAATACTGTACTGTTCTAGCAGATATGACATTCATATCTTTATTTGAATATAGTTAGTAGGGGACGAACAACATGTTGGATATCAAGAAATTACTTCTTTCTTCTGCGATTGCTGCGGTAGCGGCATTCGGGCTCACTGCCTGTGGTGATGATAAATCTTCTGCACCTGAAAAAGCAGAAAAAGCAGCTGAAGAAAGCTCATCCATGATGGATGATGCCAAGGATGCTGCTGGCGATGCCATGGACGAAGCCGGTGATATGGCCGACGATGCTGCTGAAGCAGCTGGTGAAGCCATGGAAGACGCGGGCGAGGCCATGGAAGATGCTGCAGAAGATGCAGAAAAGGCTGCTGAAGACGCCATGAAAAAAGCCAAAGAAGCCATGCCGCAATAAACCGACTGGCAGCCGAATGGTTAATGAGCCGTTCGAAAAACAGTTAACAAACACAGCGGACCCCACTCTGGGGTCCGTTTTTTTGTTATATAAATCATTTAAAAACAATATGTTGTAAAGTTTTTCTTAGGGTTAACCAATTGTTTAAGCTTTCACGGGCATTCTTTTCTCACGGGCCGGGAACAACGGCTGATTTGCAACGCATACATCGATAACCAGGATAGGGTTTACAGGAGAAGAAGAATGGGGCAACTGAACCATAAGGACTATGTTAAAGAAAGAATTTCCGCCGCTGACGAGGGAACACCGGAAGCACTTTATGATCTCGGGCTTATTTATTCCATCGGCCAGGGTGTCGAGCAGGATAACGTGGAAGCTCATAAATATTTCAATCTCGCCGCAATCCGTGGCATGAAAAGCGCCCAGATTGACCGTGCGGAAGTAGCTGAATATATGTCTGTGGCTGAAATTGCCATGGCGCAGAAAATGGCCCGGGAGTGGTTGTCTACTCATTAAGAGAAAGTGTCATATGCACAGTTTTGATTAAAAACCTTCTCCTCCTGCCGGGCGAGAGGGTTTTTTATACCCCTTTCCAAAATCTCTCTGTCGATTGCCGGATGAAAAACCGGGACAAAGGCGTTGACACCCTATTTAGACTTGGGTAAATACGGCGTGACAGAGAGGTGGCTGAGTGGTCGAAAGCGCTCCCCTGCTAAGGGAGTATACCTTCACGGGTATCGAGGGTTCGAATCCCTTCCTCTCTGCCATTTTACTTTTTCCCCAAATGACAGCAGTTCCAATAACGAACCGTCATACCGAGCAGGTTTTCAATCCCGCTGTTATGGCAGGTGGGCGAGTATCGCGCTGGCCTTGTCATTTTCTCCCATCATTTCATAGCTTTCCGCCAGTAAGCTGTAAAAGCGCTTGTCGCGCACCTGCACCTTGTCGCGGGTGATTTTCTCCAGCGAGGCAACAGCGCTTTCATAATCGCCGTTGTTATAGGCGTCCTGGGCCCGGAAGAAGTGAAAATAGGGATTCTTTTTCTGGTAGTCCCGGGCCTTTTCGGCAAAATACTCCGCTTCTTCCTCGTCGCCCTTGATGTCATAGAGAATGGCGAGATTGGACAAGGCCGAATGATTGGACTGGTCATACTTCAGTGCCGCGTGATAGGCCATCTCCGCATGATCCAGCAGGTTATTCTGGCGATAGAATACCCCCAGATTTGACCAGAAGTAGGAAGTTTCCGGGGATAGGCGGATGGCCTTGACCAGATAGCGGAAGGCATTCTTCATATCTCCCTGATTCAGGAAAACGGCTCCTCTGTTGCTATAGTAATGAGCTTCGGCCTCTGCGTCGGTCATGATTCGTGTTGGGTAGGCGGGGTCCACATTGACCTGATCGATATCCAGGACAAAATCTCTTCCCGCCCGGGACTGAATTCTGACATTGACGTGGCGGGTGGCATAGATGAGCTTCTCCCTTGAGGACGACCACAGGGGAGGGACGTCGACTTCCTGGAAGACCGCATTCAGCCCCTGTTGCCGAGCCATGAGTACAGTCAGATAGCTGAAGCCCAGACAGTTTCCCTCCGCCTTGAGAAAGGCTTCCTCGGCGGTGAAGGTTGCTGTGCGGGTGTAGGTCATATTCAGGCCGTCTGGAGAGATGAGAGCCTTGACGAGAGCTTTGACTTTTACAGCTTCTGCATTTTTTCGCGGAATATTTTCTTTGGTAAATGCCAGCATATTCGACGTCATATCAAGGACGCTGTCTTCCGGCTCGGGCAACCTGTCGGCTTCCGGTCCCCACAGGGCATAGCCGCTGAGCAGTGCACCCCGCCCGATAAAGACTTCCGAATAATCGGTTTTGGGAGAAGATGTCGTAACGCAACCCGTCAGGAGAAGATACAAGGGAAGGGCAAGCAGAATTCTGCCGATAAAACCATAGATTCTGGCACACTGTTCCCGTGTCATTCTGTCTCCTGTTCTGTGATATGCACCTCTTCCCATATTTTTGTCGCAGGCTGTAAAATTAATGTAACAATCCTGCTGTATTATTAGAAAAATATTACATCATTCCTCCATTAATCTTTGTGAACTTTTTGTTGCAGGGACGGTTTCCTGCGGAATTATGCTATTTTTCCGCCAAAGATCTTGCCTGGAAGGCGGTTTTCCTGCTTAGTCTTGTCCGATTTATCTGAAAACGGCGGGGACCGGATGGAAATAAAGTCATTAGTGTTCTGGGGTTGCGTCCTTTTGATGGCGCTTTTGGGTATCGTGCTTCTACCCCCCACCCTTTATATATGGGGCGGTGTTTTATTTATTCCTCTGGTCTTTCTCGGCCTCATCGACCTGAAAACCTATCGTCTCCCGGATTATCTCACCCTGCCGCTCATCCTTGCCGGAGTTGTGCCCAGCTATCTGGAACTGGCCGGTTTCCCCCCAATCCTGCACAGCCTTGCCGGAGCTGTGTCCGGTTACCTTTTTATTTTTCTGGTCGCCACCGCCTACCGGCGCCTGCGGGGGAGGGAAGGTATCGGCATGGGCGATGCAAAACTTCTTGCTGCAGGCGGGGCCTGGGTGGGGATACTGTTTTTGCCCTTTATTCTGTTGCTGGCCTCTGTGGCAGGACTGCTGGTTGTGTTTGTCACATTCAGGGGCTCTGCCCGCCTGCAGACCGCAATTCCATTTGGCCCTTTTCTGGCTGCGGGGATCTGGTTGACCTGGATTTCGGCGGTTTCGTCCCTGCTTGTTCTGGCAGGCTAAAATATTAGATTTTCTTAATTAATAGGGACTCGCAAAACGTCCCGCATGTGTTGAGGTTTTGTGACATCTCTTGCAGGTCACGAGCCTGTCGCCGGGTGGTTTTTTTGTGGAAATTCTTCCCTGGAAGAAGAAGAAGAAAACTCATAACACGCTGAAAATAAAACTCTTTAGAAGACAATTATTTCTGTAACAAAACATTAAGCCAACCGTAACATTAGCTGAAGCATAACTGTCATATTTCCCTCCTAAAACCGCCAACTGATTAGTTCGGGGCGAGAGACGCCCGGATTGTCTATTGAACTCCAACTGTAAATTTTTTTCTCGTTTAGGGGCGGAAAATGATCAAATCCATAAAATTAAGAAGTATATTGCTTGCGGCCTGTGCCACAATGGCGCTAGCAGGCTGCCAGGGCGACGATTCAATCGAGCTTGCGTCACCGGGGACCACAGGGCCGAACCCGGGTACCGGTGGTAGCGGTGGTGGTACCGGCGGCGGCGGCGGTGGCGGCAGCGCCGGCAACTGTCCTGCTGGAACTTCTGCTCTGACTGTAGGTGCTGAAACCCATTGTGAAATTTCAGGTACCCTGATCGCGGATATCAATCTTACTGCAGAAAATATCTATGTCCTTAACGGTGTTGTCCGGGTTGGTGAGGATGCCGGCTTTAATGGCGGTGGCGGTGCTTCTGTAACCCTTTCAGTTGAAGCCGGCACCCGTATATACGGTAAGGATGAGACATCAGTCCTGTCAGTTTCCCGTGGTTCAGAAATCATCGCGGAAGGGACAAACACAAACCCGATTATTTTCACATCTGCACATGACCTCGGCTTTGATGACGAACTTGGTCTGCCGGCTCGTTCAGCCTTCAACGGTTCCCAGCTTGAGGAAACATGGAGCGGTGAATGGGGTGGCCTGATCCTGAACGGCCTTGCGACTGTGAACGTTAACTGTGGCGGCGGCCAGTGTGAAGGTCAGGATGAATATACCAATGACCTCTATGGCGGCACCAACGATGCGGACAACAGCGGTATCCTGAAATATGTGCAGGTAAAATATGCCGGTTACCAGTTTACACCGGATAGCGAACTGAACGGCATCGCCTTCCAGGGTGTGGGTAGCGGGACAGAAGTTGATTATGTCCAGGTACATAACAATGATGACGATGGTATCGAATTCTTTGGCGGTACTGTTGATGCCAAACACCTGATTGTTACCGGTTCAGATGACGACAGTTTCGACTGGACCTATGGCTGGCGCGGTGATGTTCAATATGCCGTTGCCATCCAGAACCCGAACCAGGCTGGTTCAGACCAGGGTTTCGAAGCCGACAACAATGGCGACGACAACACCGCCCTGCCGCGGGCAAACCCTACCTGGTCAAACGTGACCCTGGTGGGTACGGATACTGCGGATATCGGTATCCTCCTGCGTGAAGGTACTGCTGCCAGCATCTATAATGCTGTTGTCACCGGTTTCGGTGATAAATGTCTGGATGTGGATGGTGCGGAAACCTACACCGTTCTCGGTGCTGGTGACACGCACATCGAATCCACTCTGCTGGATTGTGCAACTACCTACGCCTCTGACGGTGACGATGCTACCCTGCAGGCCTGGTTCGAAGGTCAGGCCAATAACACTGTTGCAACCAACTCTCTGTCCGTTTTTGTCAACGGTCTGACAGAGCAGGGTGTGACTGCCACAGATGCAAACGCTGTTGATACATTCTTTGAAACAACAAGCTACATCGGTGCTGTCAACGGTCCGAACGATCCTGAAAACTGGACACTGGGCTGGTCCTATGGTCTGAATGATGCCGCTGTTTGTCCGTCCGGCACCAGCGACACAGGCAATGGCAGTTGTGTGCTGGAAGGTACATATACCGGCACCATGCGTCTTGTGGCTGGTCTTGATTACTTCCTTCGCGGTTCAGTCCTGATCGGTGAAGACCTTGGCCCGGATGTTGGTGCCCCGATTGGTGCTGCTAGTCCGGGAACGTTGATCGTTGATGCCGGTGTCACCATTTATGGTGAAGACGAGACTTCAGCACTGTCAATCTCCCGGGGATCCCAGATCTTTGTGAACGGCACTGAAGACGCGCCTGTCACAATGACCGCACTGAATGATGGGTCCCATGACATTGATACCGCATCGGGTTTGTGGGGCGGATTGATCCTCAATGGACGGGCCACAATCAACGCAGGTTGCGCGGCCTTCTGTGAAGCCCAGGACGAATATACCAATGAGTTCTATGGCGGAAATGATGACAATGACGACAGCGGCCGCCTGCGCTACCTGGTGATTAAATTTGCCGGTTATCAGTTTACTCCGACAAGTGAGCTGAATGGGATCGCCTTCCAGGGTGTCGGTGATGGCACTGAAGTCGATTATGTCCAGGTCCACAACAATGCGGATGACGGTATCGAGTTCTTTGGCGGTACTGTTGATGCCAAACATCTTGTTGTGACCGGTTCCGACGATGACAGCTTTGACTGGACCTACGGCTGGCGCGGTGATGTTCAGTATGCAATCGCTGTCCAGAATGTGAACCAGGCTGCTTCCGACCAGGGATTTGAAGCGGATAACAATGGTCTTGACAATACGCTGTTGCCGCGTTCCAACCCGACATGGTCCAACGTAACCCTGGTTGGCGTTGCCTCTGCCGACATTGGTATCCTCCTCCGTGAAGGTACAGCAGCAAGCATCTACAACACTGTTGTAACTGGCTTTGGCGACAATTGCCTGGATGTTGATGGTGCTGAAACCTACACCGTCCTTGGTGCTGGTGACACGCACATGGAATCCACTCTGCTGGATTGTACAACTACCTACGCCTCTGACGGTGATGATGCCACCCTGCAGGCCTGGTTCGAAGGTCAGGCTAACAATAGCACCGGCGCTTCAAGCCTGGCTTTCCCTGCCGATGGTACATACACCTATATCAATGGCGCCAATGAAACGGCGGTCACTCCGACAGATGCAAATGCGGTTGATGCATTCTTCGACACCACAAGCTATGTCGGTGCCGTTCAGAATGCGGCTTCTGACTGGACTGCAGGCTGGACCGTCTGGCTGCACAACTAGGCTTGAGTGATTGGCTGTGGCGGGATGTATTAAATCCTGCCACAGCCCTTTCTCTTTCAAAAAATCACACATGGTGCTTGATATGAAAACAAATTCCAAAAATTTAAAGGGAGCCCTGCTTGCCAGCACAGTAATGCTGATGCCGGCAGTGGTTTACGCCCAGCAGGCAGAGCAGGCTGATCCTGGTCAGGATATTGAAGAAGTGACCGTCATGGGTCAGTATATTCCTGACGAGAAACGAGCTACCTCTGAAATTTCCAACATTCTTGATGGGGCTGATTTCTCTCGTTTGGGTGACAGCGATATTGCTTCCTCACTTAAACGCCTGACCGGCCTAAGTCTCGATACGACCGGGGTAGTTATTGTTCGTGGTCTGGCTGATCGTTATTCCAGTGCATTGCTGGATGGTGCGCACCTGCCAAGTCCCATGCCGCTGCGCCGGGTAACCCCGCTGGACCTTTTCCCGACCAGTTTCCTGGAAGGTGTTCTGGTTCAGAAAACCTATTCGCCGCAGTACCCCGGTCAGTTCGGGGGCGGTTTGATTGAACTGCGATCAAAGGCGGTTCCGGAAGAGGATTTTTTTGAAATCGGGATTTCCGGTTCTTACAATACGGAATCTACATTTGAGGATGGCCTCAGTTACGATTTTTCGGACACTGACTGGCTTGGTTTTGACGATGGTCTCCGCGACCTTCCTGACGCCATTGCAGCCAATCCTACCCTTGAAGGTATGACTGATGCGGAACTGGAAGCAGCAGGGGAAGCCATTCCCAATATCTGGTCTATAGATTTGCAGGAAAACCTCCCTGATTTCGGTTTCGATGTAAATTTGGGCAAGCGGATTGAAATGGATGACAGCAGTCTGGGTATTCTGCTGGCCGTTTCCTATGACAATGAATACCGTAATGAGTTTGGTGAACGCCGATCCTTCACCAATACCTCCAGCGGCCTGGAAGCTCGCGACAATCAATCCCCTGAAGTTTGTGAAGCTTATCCCGAAGCTCCCCAGACCTGCGGGGTTCGCAGCACCAAGTTTGAAGCCGATCTGAATGGTATCCTCAGTATTGGATATGAGTTTGGTGGCAACAACAATGTGAAGTTCACTTCCATGATCCTCAGGACTTCGACCCGTGAAGCCCGTATCCAGCAAGGTGAATTTGCTTCCGATCCAGGTGAATTGAGGTCTTATTCCCGTATTGACTGGATTGAACGCCAGGTCTGGACAAACCAGTTGTCCGGTGAACATTATTTCGATGTGATGGACACCGGTGAGACCGAAGTGAAATGGCGGGCCGTTCGTTCCAAGGCTGACCGTGATGTTCCCATGCGGAAGGAATATTACCACGACTTTGATCTTGGTTTCGAATCATACCTTCTTTCAACCCGTGCTGACGGTAATCGCATTTCCTGGGGCGAATTGAACGATAAAACCTCGGAACTCGGTTTTGATGTCAAGCAACCGGTAGAACTTGGTGATATTGCTGCCGATATCCGGGTGGGCGGCATGTATTTCAAGAAGGAACGTGAATCAGACTTCCTGCGCTATGGTTTTGATTTCCCGTCCGGCTTTAACGCCGAACTGCGCAGCCTGGTTCCCGAAATTGCCATTGGGTCGTTCAATATTGCTCCAGATGGATTTGTCCTGACGTCTTTCGTTGACCCGTCTGACAGCTACGATGGTAGCGAGGAACTCTTTGCCGGTTATGCTGCGATTGATGCGCAGCTTTCCGAACAGTTCCGTCTGGCAGCCGGTTTCAGGTATGAAGACAGTCAGCAAATTGTGAATGCCTTCACGCGCTTTACCGGAGAGCCAATTGATGTTGACCTGGATGAAAGCGATTTTCTTCCGGCCGCAACTTTGACCTGGACATTTGTGGAAAACATGCAGCTTCGCCTTGGGTACTCCAAGACTTTGTCCCGTCCGGATCTGCGTGAATTGGCGCCTGTGACTTTCCTGGATGAAGATGGTCGCCGGTCAACTGGTAACGAGAACCTGCAGATCGCCAAGATTGATAACATTGATCTTCGGTGGGAATGGTATTTCGGCGAGGATGAGTATATCACCATCGGTGGTTTCTATAAGGACTTCTCAATGCCTATCGAGACCAACTTCACGGTTCTTGGTGAAGGCATCGTCCGGTCTTGGGAAAATGCAGAAGCCGGTGAAGCCTATGGTGTGGAAGTAGAGGCTCAACTCAACATTCCCATGGAAGAGGTTTTTGAAGGTGAATTCTTTGCCAACCGTCTTTTCTATGTGAAGGCCAACGGCGCCTACATCAAATCTGAAGTATCACTTAATGAAGAGCAGCAGGGGCAGCAGACCGATTCTGTCCGTGCCATGCAGGGGCAGTCTGAATGGCTTGGCAACCTGATTCTCGGCTGGGATGGGGAGGATGATCGCATGACTATTCTTCTCAACTACACAGGTGATCGTATCTCCGAGGTAGGACTTTTCCAGCTTCCGAACCGTATCGAGGAACCGCCGCTGTTGCTTGACTTTGTTTACAAGCATGACATCGCGGTGGCTGGCGGTGAAATGGAGCTGAGCTTCAAGGTCGAGAATATCCTGAACGACGAATATGTGGTTTATCAGGGTGACCAGATCGCGGAGCGTTATGACATTGGCACAACCTTCACAGTTGGTGTGAAACAGCGTTTCTGACGGCTGTTTCAATCAGATAATCTGAGGGGCATCCGCTGTGGCGGGTGCCCTTTATTTTTATGTAGTAAAACTTACACATTCCTGTAACATTTAAGTTCCACAAGATAATTTTACAGATAAAAAACTTTGTGGTGTGACGATATTTAAACGGGTATTTAACAACAGGCAGAACTTTCCGGGAAGGTTCCGTGTCAAGGGAACAGGTTTCGGGAAACTTCACGGTTTCCGCGTAGCCCTGCCTCTGCACGCCTTAATTCTGGCGGCAGAAGTCTTCTTTGCCTTGCTTCTTGTTTTCATGCTGGCCCTCCTGTTCTGGGATATTGTCTCCCCGAAGCTTCCGGTGGTGGAGACTCACCCCGCAGTCTCTGCGAACGGATCACGTCAAGCCGATGTCGTGGACTGGACAGTTTTCGCCTCCTTTAATCCTTTTTATCGGGACCACAAAACAGAAGTGGTTCAGGACACGGTTCTCGCGGAGGCCCGGGAAACCAACCTTGATCTTGAGCTTTTCGGGATCCGTTACAGCCCGGATGGTGACGGGGTAGCCATCATTCGTACTCCTGACAAGCGGCAGGATGCCTTTCGCGAGGGGGACGAACTTTTCAATGGCGTGACCCTGAACAGGATTTTGCGGGACAGGGTGGTGATTGACCGCTCTGGTGAAATGGAGGTCCTGACGTTCCCCGGCCAGCGGGGGACCGGGCAGTTTCATGCCCAGGTCCCGGACAAGGGGAGCCCGAATGACAATCAATGAAAACAAAACAAGAAAAACGGGCAGGGAAATGAGTAAATATCTGTGCAGACTTTTGTTTATTCTGGCGATATTGGCACCGCTGCAGGCTGTGGCACAGTCGGATGAACCGGCGCTTCTGAACTATCGTCAGGCCGATATCAAGGCGGTGACCGAGGATATTTCCTTGTTGACCGGCCGCTCTTTCATTATCGATCCGCGTGTCTCCGGCAAGGTGACGATCATTTCAAATGAGCCGGTCCAGCGTTCAGCCGTTCTGGAAACCTTTCTGTCCACGCTGAAAGTGCATGGTCTTGCGGTTTTGCCGACACCTGGCGGGGCTTATAAAATCGTGCCCGAGGATCAGGCTGCTGTCGAAGGGCAGATGATGTCTGCGTCGGACAAAGTCAGCGACCAAATGATTACGGAAGTGATCAAGCTGCGCCATCTGGATGTGACGTCTGCGTCGAACATGCTGAAGACTATGGTCGGGAAGTCGGGAAGGGTGCTGCCCTACAGGCCGGGAAACGTACTTATTCTGGTGGATTTTGCCTCCAATATCGTGCGTCTGAAAACCGTTCTTGCCGAAGTGGATAAGTCCCGGGACGTGGTGCGCATGCTTTCGCTTACCAATACCTCGCCCAGTGAAATGGCGGAAATCCTCAATCAGCTTAAGGGGGCTGCTGGTAATGATACGGCTCTTTACAGCGGGTTTGTAACCATTCCGGTGGACGCCAGCGATACCCTGATGATCAAGGGGGATGAGGCCGTCATCACTGAACTTCTGCCGGTGATCAAGCAACTGGACGAGAGGCGCAAGTCCAAGGGCGCTCTCAGGGTGGTCAAGCTCAGCCATGCGGATGGCGAGACACTGCTTCCGGTATTGCAGGAAGTCAGCCAGTCTCTGGCGAAGAACAAGGGGGAAAGTGCCGGCGGAGGGCGTGACGGGAAGACAAGTATTTCCCTGCATCCCTCCACCAATTCTCTTGTCATAAATGCAGACCCGGAAATGCAGAAGGCACTGGGCGATGTGATCCGCCAGCTGGATGTGCCCCGGGACCAGGTCATGGTTGAGGGTATTATCGTCGAGGTGTCCGACACCACGGCCAAGGAATTGGGGCTGCAGTATTTCATGTCCGGCAGCAAGAC
The DNA here is from genome assembly GCF_048269205.1 of Emcibacter sp. Taxonomy (GTDB): domain Bacteria; phylum Pseudomonadota; class Alphaproteobacteria; order Sphingomonadales; family Emcibacteraceae; genus Emcibacter. The sequence continues at coordinate 1,100,359 of NZ_JBLXJC010000001.1, forward strand.
TTCCGGCGTGCCCTTTGTCACCACCAATTATTCCAACAGCACCCCCAATATCCTGGCGTCCGCCGGGGCGCTTCTGGCAGCCGACGAACTGGGTGAGGACAGTGATGCACTGGCGGCATTGCAGAGCACGGCCATTGACTCCATCCTGGGGATCAACGGATTCGCCGGTGGTCTCGCCGGAAAATCCAATGGCACCACCTTCGGCTTTATCCTCAATGCGCTGGATGAAGATGTAACCTCCAACATTCTGTCCACCCCCTCGGTCATTACCATTGATAACGAGGAAGCCCGTATATTGGGCGGTCAGGAAATTCCCATTACCACGGGGGAAACCCTCAGCAGCAACAACTCCAATCCCTTCCGTACCGTAAACCGGGAAGATATCGGCGTGAAACTCACTGTCCGGCCCCAGATCAACGGAGAGAACGGAATTCTCGCCCATATCCATCAGGAAGTTTCCAGCGTGGCCGGCACCATCAGCAGTGAATCCACTGACCTGATCACCAACAAGCGGGAAGTGGAAACCACGGTGATGCTGGAGGATGGAGAGATCATGGTGCTGGGTGGGCTGATCCAGCAGGATGAATCCATCTCCATCAGCGGTATACCGTTGCTCATGGATATTCCACTGTTGGGCAATGCCTTCAAGAGTGAAGGAAAGTCCCGGGAACAGCGTAATTTGATGATTTTCCTGCGCATGACCATTATCCGGGATAAAAACCAGATGCGTCGGGTGACCAATCAGAAATACAACTTTTTCAGGGATGATCCGCTGATGCAGGATGCCTACGGCGGGATCGGGCTGGACGGCGTGATGAACCGGGTCATCGGCGCCACACCGGAAAAGCCGGAAGGTGAATAGCATGGCCGGGACGGAAGGACATCAGAGCCAAGTCCCGATCTCCTACAGCTTCGCCCGGGAGAAAGGAGTGCTGGTTCTATCCGAAGAAGAGGGGCTTGTTCTCGGCCTGCGCAATGATGTGACGCTGGAGGACATTCTGGAAGTCCGCAGGGTGTTGCCGGGGGCACTGTCCCTGCGGAAGCTGGAGCGGACAGAATTCGAAAAATATCTGTCGGACATTTATGCCATGGGTGACCTGGCGTCCTCGGATCTGTCTGACAGCCTGGAAGAGGAAAGCAGCCTCGACAGTTTTATCGAGGGCATGCCCAAAACCGCGGACCTTCTGGATACCACTGACGATGCGCCCATCATCCGGCTGATCAATGGTCTGATTGCCCAGGCAGTGCGCCTCAAGGCTTCGGACATTCATCTGGAGCCCTTTGAAAGCCGCCTGTCGGTGCGCACAAGGGTGGACGGGGTGATGCAGGAGATCCTCAGCCTCAATGCCCGCCTGTCGTCGCTTCTGGTGTCCCGTATCAAGGTGATGGCGCGGCTGGATATTGCGGAAAAGCGCGTTCCCCAGGATGGCCGAATTTCCCTGTCTCTGGGGGAGCGGACCCTTGACGTTCGTGTCTCCACCCTGCCGTCCCAGCACGGGGAGCGGGTGGTCATGCGTCTCCTGGACAAGTCCCAGGCCCTGATTGGGCTTGGCGATCTGGGAATGGAACCGGACACCCGGACCAGAATGGAAGCCCTTCTGGAGCAACCCAACGGCATTGTTCTGGTGACCGGCCCGACCGGTTCCGGGAAAACCACTACGCTGTATGCATCGCTCTCTCGCCTCAATAACGCCACCCGCAACATTCTGACGGTGGAGGATCCGGTGGAATATGCTCTGGACGGCATTGGCCAGACCCAGGTCAATGCCAAGGTGGGCATGACCTTTGCCACCGGGCTGCGCGCCATTTTGCGCCAGGACCCTGATGTGGTGATGGTCGGGGAAATCCGTGATCCGGAAACTGTGGAAGTAGCAGTCCAGGCCTCACTCACCGGCCACCTTGTATTGTCCACAGTACATACCAACAGCGCCATCGGCGCCATCACCCGTCTCAGGGATATGGGGGTGGAGCCCTTCCTGCTGTCTTCCACCATCAAGGGGATTTTGGCCCAGCGGCTGGTGCGCCGCCTCTGTCCTGCCTGCAAGAGGGAGAAGACTGTTACCGGTGCGGAGCGGCAGCTTTCCTCCGGTCAACTGGCGGAAGGAGCGAAGATCTATGAAGCGGCGGGTTGCGAGACCTGTCACCATACCGGCTATGCGGGCCGGATCGGGCTTTATGAACTCGTGGTCATAAACGAAACGCTGCGCCGCATGATTTATGAATCCGCCAGCGAGCAGGAAATGGAAGCGGAGGCTTTCAGGACAGCCGGCAGCCTGTTTGTCAACGGCCTGAAAGCCGTCGGGGAAGGCCAGACGTCGCTGGAGGAGGTACTCCGGGTCTGTCGTCATCAGGAGGATGGTGATGGCGGTCTATGAGTATGTAGCCCTCGATCACAAGGGCCGGAAAAAGAAAGGCGTGGTGTCCGCCGACAGCAGCCGTCAGGCGAGGAAGGACCTGCAGGACCGGCAGCTGATGCCGGTCAGCCTGGAGAAGGTGGACCGGAAAACGGAAGGCGCGCCATTTGCAAAATGGCTCGGCCGGGACAGGATTGGCAACAAGGAGCTTGCCATGCTGACCCGCCAGCTTGCAACAATGATCAATGCTGCAGCGCCTGTTGAGGAAGCCCTGTCTATGACGGCGGAACAGATGGACAACCCGTCGGTATCCACAAAGCTGATGGCCGTGCGGGCCCGGGTCATGGAGGGGCGTCGATTTTCCGAGGCATTGGCTCTTTATCCCAATGATTTCAGCCAGTTCTATAGATCTCTTGTGGCGGCAGGTGAAGTTTCCGGCGCCATGGGGCAGGTGCTGGAAAGACTGGCAGACCATCTTGAAAAGTCCCAGCAGCTGCGCAACAAAATTCTGACTGCGACGTTGTATCCCGCCATGCTGGCGATTGTCGCCGTGACGGTGGTGATCATCCTGATGACCTTCATTGTGCCCAAGGTAGCGGGACAGTTTGAAAGCATGGGTCAGACCCTGCCGCTTCTCACCAGAACGATGATTTTTCTGTCGGACGTGATGCGGGACTACGGAATTTTCATTCTGCTGGCTCTGGCACTTGGCGTCTTTCTTTTCCTGCACAGGTTGAAGAATGAAAAATTTCGCCGTCGCTTCGACGGCTGGCTCCTGAGGCTTCCACTGCTGGGCAAATTAATCCGGGGATTATATGCCGCCCGTCTGGCCCGGACCCTGTCCACTCTGATCGCCAGCGGATCGCCTGTCATGGAAGGACTGCGGTCCGCCGGACAGACCATGCAGAATCTGGTGATGCGGGATGCGGTGGAGAAAATGGTCACCCAGATCAGCGAGGGCACCAGCCTGTCCCGGGCGCTCAGGAATTCCGGCGTATTTCCAGGTATTGTGATCTATATGGCCGGGGCGGGGGAGAAGAGCGGCCAGCTGCCGGACATGCTGGAAAAGGCGGCCGACTATCTGGAGGGGGATTTCGAAACCTTCATTGCCACAGCGCTCAGCCTGCTTGAGCCCGGCATCATTATCATTATGGGGGCTGTTGTAGCCCTGATTGTATTGTCCATCCTGCTGCCGATCCTGCAGCTGAACACGATGGCTCTTGGATAGAAACGGGAGAGAGAAAATGTCTGCAAAACCCAAACAACAGGCACCGCAGCCGGAAGTGAGCAACGAGTCCGGCTTTACCCTCGTGGAATTGATGGTGGTGATTGTCATCATCGGCCTTCTTGCCACGGTGGTGGTGATCAACGTTCTGCCAAGCCAGGACAAGGCTATGGTGGAAAAGGCCAGGACCGATATCAGCCGCATGCAGATGGCTTTGGAAATGTTCAAGAAGGATAACCTCGGCTTCCCGACTACGGAACAGGGGCTTGAGGCGCTGGTCAATGAGCCGGCAGGCCTGCGCCAGCCGGAGCGCTACCAGAAAGGCGGATATATTCGTGAACTGCCCGAGGACCCCTGGGGCACACCCTATCAGTATCTGATGCCCGGCGAACACGGTGACTATGATATTTATTCTCTTGGTGCCGACGGCCGTCTTGGCGGGGAAGATCTCGACAAGGATATCGGGAACTGGAAATAACATGAAAGCGGACCGGCAGGCAGGTTTCACTCTGGTCGAGCTGATGGTGGTCATTGTCATCATCGGGCTGATCTCGGCTGTTGTGGTGCTTAACATGCCGTCGCCGGTTTCCGAGCTCGAGGAAGAGAGCGAGAGGCTTGCCGCCCGCCTGAGACTTGCTGCCGAGGAAAGCATTTTGACCGGACAGGTGACGGGCGTGCGTATCACGTCCCGGGGCTATGAATTCCTGACCTATCATCGCGGCCGCTGGGTGCCGCTGGACCTGCCGGGCGGGGAGTGGCCGGATGGTGTAACAGTCCGGCTGGTTCGTGATGTTCTGCCCGTGGACCTGACACAGGACCAGCCAGAAGATCTGCCGTCCCTGTGGTTTGATCCGGTTGGAAATCAGGAAATATTTTACATTGAATACAAGGCAATACAGGAAATAATTAAAGTATCAGGAGAGGTTGATGGCAGTATCACTGTTACCCACATGCCCTGATACGCACAGGGAGTCCGGTTTTTCCCTCGCAGAAGTCATGGTGGCACTTTTTGTCTTCAGCATTGCCGCGCTCGCGCTCATCAAAATGGGCGGTGAAAATATACGCAATCTTGCCCTGACAGAACAGCGGACCCTGGCCGGTATTGTGGCGGAGAACCAGCTTGCCCTGGCTGTTTCCCGCAAGGGCGAAATCCGGCCCGGGGTGATCAAGGGGACAGAGCAACAGGACGGTATCGACTTTGACTGGCAGCTTCAGATCCGGCCTGCGCCCGATCCGAAAATATATGAAATCCGGGTCCGCGTGCTGGACCGGGAAAATAGTCAGGAGCTTGCCCGGCTTATCGGATACAGGGGGCGCGAATGACGAACGATCGCGGTTTCACCCTGGTTGAGGTCATGGTCTCTCTGACCGTTTTTGCGCTGTTGTCGGTGATGGGTATTGCCATTCTGTCATCAGCTGTTTCCGGTCAGGAAGTGGTCGAGGAAGGCTCCGACCGCCTGCGGCAGATACAGGTCAGCCGGTCGCTGATAAAGTCAGACTTCATGCAGCTTTCACGTCGCCGGGCGCGGGATGCCTACGGGGGCGCCCTGCAGAATGTTTTTGCAGGCTATCAGCCCGAAGGTCCGGAGGTGTTCCTGAGCTTTGTCCGCCTCGGCTGGATCAATCCGGGACAGATGCAGCGCCGGGGAGAACTTCAACGGGTAAGCTATATTCTCCGGGACGGTGATCTCGTCCGCCGGTTCACATCTTATGTGGACCCGGCGAAGGACGATGGTGAAGTGTCCGAACGGGTCCTGCTCAGCGGGATCAAGTCGCTGGAAGCTTCATATTATACCAATGACCAGTGGTTCGAGGTCTGGGAAAGCCGGGCAGGTGAAAAAGTGGTCCTGCCCCAGCTTGTCGCATTGGATGTGGAATTCCGGGACGGGCGTCACCTGAAGCAGATATTCATGACTTCCCAGGGGCGAAGCTCATGACCGGGCGGCAGGCACTGACATATGACCGGGACAGGGGGGCGGCCCTGCTGACTGTGCTTCTGCTGGTGGCGATCATCTCGGCATTGGTGGTGGGCATGCTGGATCAGTTGCGCTTTAATGTGCGTCATGCGGGAACCATGGAAAAGCAACAGCAGGCGGAATGGTACGCCCTCGGGCTGGAGGAATATGCCGCAGGCATGATGAAAAGTCTGCACAAACTTTCCGCCAACAAAACCACCCGCAGAGAACTGGATAAAGTGGCGGCATTCAATGTGCCGACCGATGGCGGCCTCATTCACGGGCAAGTGCGGGACGGCGGCAACTGCTTCAATCTGAACAGTGTGGTGGAGCATCGCGATGGCAATCGCCTGATCCTGCGCGACAGCGGGCGGGAACAATATGTCACTCTGTTGAAGACGCTTGGCATTGCCGGGGGGGACGCCATGATCCTTGCCAACCGGCTGGTGGATTGGGTTGACAGTGACAGCGCACCCATGACCTGGGGGGCTGAAGACTATCATTATATGGGGCAAGAACATCCTTACCGCACTGCCAATACATTGCTCGCCAATATCAGCGAGCTGCGTCAGATCGAAGGCTATACGCCGGAAATCCTCTATCTGATCCGGGATTATGTCTGTGCCCTGCCGACGGCGGAACTGAGCCCGGTCAATGTAAATACCCTGACAAAGGCACAGGCCCCGCTTCTGGTGATGATGCTGGGAGACGGGTTATTGCTTAACAAGGCGGAACAAATCATCGAGAACCGTCCGGACGGTGGCTATGACACGCTTCAAGCCTTCTGGGCGGATCGGTTGCTGGCCACGACACCCCCCAATCTTGATGTACAGGAGCAGGTGGCGCTGACCACCCGTTACTTTGAACTGGAAGCAGAGGTGTCCTGGCATGAACGCTATCTGACCCTGACGTCGCTGCTTGAGCTGAAATCCTCGGGCGATGTGCGTCTGGTCTCCCGCCAATTCGGAGAAAAATTGTGAGTATCGGAGTAATCCTCTATATCACCCCGACAGGGGAGATTACCTGGCGACGGGCCGGAGAGGCCGGGCGAACGCCCGCATTGCTGGCTGATGGCGCGGCCTGCCGTGCCGCCATTGATGAGGATCGCGGCTTGCCGGTCAGACTTGTCTTGCCCGGCAACAAGGTGACGGCCCGGATTCTGGAAATGCCGGATACCAGTGAGGAAAATGCCCGGGCCGCTGTCACCTTCCTGATGGAAGACCATCTGGCGGTGCCGGTGGCCGGGACCCATCTGGTCAGCAAGAAGCTGGAAGACGGCAAGCGGCTGGCTCTTGCAGTGGCTCATGTTGATATGGAAGCCTGGCTGGAGCAATTGAAAGAAATGGATATCCGGCCTGACGAGGTGGCGGTGGACGTTCAGCTTCTGGCACCTATGGGAGAGGTTGTTAGTCTGGAGGCCGGTGACTGGCGCTATTGCCGGAAGGCGGAAGGGGATGGCTTTGTTCTGGACAGGCAAACGGTCGCGATGCTGGAACAGAACGGTCTTGCTGAAACCGAAGGGCTGTCGATACCGTCCCTAACCGACATGGCCGGACTTTTTGACCGGTTCGCCCGGACGGATATCATTCTCAACCTGCTGCAGGGGCCATACGGCAGCCAGGCCTCGCTGATGGAATATTTCAAGCCGCTGGCCAGGATCGGGGTTCTGGCGCTCGTGGTTTTTGGTTTATACCTTGGTCACCTCTGGCTTGAGGCCCATGCCTGGCGGCAGGCAGCGGATGTTCTGGATCAACAGGCGGAAGTCCTGTTTAAAGGCGCTTTCCCTGACGTGTCCCGGATCGTCAATATCCGCGCCCAGCTCAAATCCAGATTTTCCCTCAACGAAGGAAGCGGCGAAGATGGTTTCATGCAGGCCAGCAGCCGTCTGTTTGAAGTGCTGGAGGGCAGCCCGGAGATACAGCTGGACAAGATGCGCTTCGGCAGTACGGACAGCCGACTTTATGTGACACTTTCGGCGGGAAGTTTTGATGGCCTGGAAATGTTCAAGCGGCAGCTTTCTGCCGGTGGATCGCTAAAGGTTTCGGATCAGGGAGCGCGGCAGGACGGTAACAGGGTTAGTGGCGATTTTGCCCTGGAGGTGACGCCATGATGTGGTTCATGCATTTATCCAGCCGGGAACGGCTTCTTGTGGTTGCGGCGGGAGTTCTCGGTCTTCTGGTGCTGGGCTGGCTTTTGATCTGGCGGCCGGTGGCGGATTACCATGCCGATGAAAAGCGGAATTATGTCCGTGCTGCCGGGGATTTTGATTTTGTGCGCCAGACTTTGGCACATATGCCGGCACAGACCCTGCAGCCTGAAAAACAGGCCGGAGGCAAGGAAGTCTCCCTGCAGACAGCCGCCGGGCAGGCGGCCCGCAGTATGGGGCTTGTGATCACCCGCCTTCAGCCCGGCGACGGCGATAGCCAGACCCTGTGGCTTGACAATGCCGATGGTGGCTTGCTGTTCCAGTGGCTTGCGCGGGTTGGGCAGCGTCATGGCTTCCGGGTAAAGAATATCTCCGTCACCAAAAATGAAGGCCAGGGTACGGTGCGGGCTCAGGTTACTCTGACCGGCGGGAGCGGCAAATGAGCCACTATCTGAAATTTGTCCTGCCGGCGCTGCTTGTTTTCCTTGTGGCACTTGTCAGCCTGTTTCCCCTGCGTATGGCCATGGTCATGGGAAAGCCTGCTGCTTTTGGTTATCAGCGGGTTGAAGGCACGGTATGGAATGGCATGTTTCATTATCCGAGGATTGGCAGGCAGGAAGCCCGTTCCCTTGCTGTTTCGCTTTCGCCCGGGGGATTATTGACCGGCAAGGCGGTGACCGACTTTCGGCTGACGGGAGAAGATGTTTCCGGTACCGGTACACTGACCCTGTCCCCGGGTGGGCATGTTCAACTGAGCGATAGCGGGATTGATATCGACCTCGACAGGCAGGCGGGATTTCTTCGGTTCCGGGGCAATATTTACTTCAGCGTCGACAGGCTTGATCTCACCGACAAGGGTTGCGATGTGATCGAGGGGCGGTTTCGCACCGACCTGATGAAGCCGCTTGTCAGTATGGGCCTCTGGGGCGATCCGGAAAATACCGGCAACCTGACCTGCGACAAAGGGCGTCTAATTGTGACCATAAGCGACGGGCAGGGGGAGGAGCAGCGCCAGGTCAGCTTTGCCCTTGATCCGTTGCAAATGCGTCTGGATACTGATATTTCAATCAGGACCGGACGGCAGGACGTGCGCGAGACATTGACCCGGGCGGGCTTTCGCAAACGAAATAACAGCTGGGTCTGGCATCATCAGGAAAGGGTTGGGTCATGAGAACTACAGGCACAGGAATGAAGGGCATCGTTGTGGCTTTGCTGGCCCTGTCCGCGCTTGCCGCCTGTTCCACGTCCGGGACCGGCAAAGACAGGCGCGACGAAGCGGTTGAGGTTCAGAGTTATGTTTTTGAATCCGGTATTGCCACCCTGCCGCCCCGCACCATGGAAGCGGGTCAGTGCGGCCTGTTTCTCTGGTCCAAGATGCCACAGCGGGAACTGGTGTTCTTTTCCAGAAGCAGTGATATGGCCGGAGACATGATCATAGACGGGACCGCGCGTTTCCTGAAGCGGACCTTAGCCGAAGGCGAGGGTTTCTACGGTCAGTTTACCCGTCAGATATTCGCAGGTGAGGGCTATGAGGTCCAGCTGCTGCTGGAACCTGAAATTCGTGACGGCATGGCGGATTCCGTGGTCATCCCGCGGGGCAGCCTGCGTCTGAAAAAGCCTGACGGTTGGGAACATGTGATGGCCGTCGGCGGGCTGGTAAGTTGCCGCAAGTAACTTTGACAGAAATTGTCAACTTCACCACGGTAAAGCGGAAAACCTGAACTCTTCCCGTTTAAGGTAAATGATGGCAAGCAGGATCAGCAGGGCAATGATCCAGAAGGCCAAATACCAGCGCTGGGTTCCCTTGGCGGATTTTTGCTGATACCAGGTGCGGGGGCGAACCCCTTTCCAGAGCAGGGTGGTTTTGGCCGCAAGATTTACGCAGACGATATTGACCATCAACAGTAAAAGAGCCCCTGCGGCCAGGGAAAACTGTTGTGCCCCCAGCATGATGCCGAATGTGGTTGCCGGTGGCAAAAGTGCAACGGCCACCATGACGCCGACCATGACGCTGGATATTCCTCTCGTCAGTGACAGGACGGCGGCGGCACCGGAAACAATTGCCAGGACGACCCCCTCGAAATTCACATCCGTCCGCATCATGAGTTCGCGGCTGTCCAGCGAATAGGGCCATATAAGGCCGATCAGGACCGATATGGCAAGGCAGGTGGAAAAACCGGCAATATTTGTGGTGAAGGCCTGGCGGATCATCTTCCGATCACCAAGAGACGAGGCAAAAGCCAGAGCCAGGTTCGGGCCGAGCAGGGGCGCAATGACCATGGCGCCGATGACAACAGCCACATTATCTTCCAGAAGGCCGATAGCGGCCACGATGGTGGAGAAGATAACCAGATAAAAGAAATGGCTGTCCAGTTCGACACCCTTGGAGACAATTTCCAGAAGTTCCTCGCGGCTGACCCCCAGGAATTTATGTTCTCCCTTTTCCCTGGCTTCTGCCTCTTCCAGTTCTTGGGTGATTTCTGGCTGCGGAATTACCGCGTCCACGGTCATGACAATGGTTCTGTAGGCAGGATTGCTTCCCAGGGACTGCTGAAGCCGGTCTGTGACGTGCTGCACGTGGTTTGCCGGAACCAGAAAAGAGAAAAAAGTAGTCCCGTCCTGTTGCGGTTCTGCATGGAATTCCAGCACTTCGGGGAGTTCCTCAATGGAGAACAACTCTTTTGTTTTTTCCTCCGGGCAGTAAAGCTGGATCGTTTTATAGGACATGCCGCGTCATTCTTCCAAGTCGTCGTCCTCATCTGCCGCCTTGTCTCCAGCATCAATAATCATGGAGGCAAGAAACATTCCGAGTAAAACGCCGACCGCCAGAACCAGAAAGATCATCAATGCCCGGGACATGGAAAAGGTCCAAAACAGGAATTTGATATCCACTATGGTGGCATTTTGCAGAATAAAAATAAAAAGCAGTCCCAGAAGGCTGAGGCCTGTGATCAGTTTGGATTTCATTTGCTTTCTCCGTGGATTTATCCCGCGTCCGGATCCATATGCACCGGATTATGGCCAGATTATAGGACGATTGTGCCATCTATTATATGATTTCAGTCAAAAAGATTCATTCACAACTATATTCATTGTGATTGGCCTTTTTCGCGTTGTTACCTGTGAACTTTCTGACGTATCCATTTCTCCAGCCCAACCACTGAAAAGACAACGATCCCGGCGCCAATAATCCTCAACCAGGCATCCCAGGAAATGGGCGTTGTATGGAAAATCCGGTTGGCCAGAGGCAGATAGGTGAAAAGAAGTTGCAGCAGGATCATCCCGACGATGCCGTATATGAGCCAGCGGTTGCTGAATAAGCCGATGGAAAAGACCGACCTTTTCAGGGATCGGCAATTCAGCAGGTAAAATATTTCCACAAAGACAATGACATTGACGGCGACTGTGCGGGCGGCGTCGATATTATTGCCCTGATCCTGTTCCCATTGAAAGAGCGTAAAGGTGGCGGCCGTCATGAGCAGGGATACCACAATGATCCTGGCACCGAGTGTCAGAGTCAGGATCGGTGCCGCCGGATCACGTGGCGGGCGATCCATAATGTCCGTCTCCTTGCGTTCGAAAGCCAGCATGAGGCCAAGAAACAATGCTGTCGCCATATTGATCCAGAGGATATGGATCGGCAGGACCGGCAAGGTGAGCCCGGCAAATATGGCGCTCAGCACAACAAGGGCTTCTCCAAGGTTGGTGGGCAGGGTCCAGACGATGAATTTTGTCAGATTGTCGAAGACACATCTGCCTTCCTCAATAGCGGTCTTTATGGTGGCAAAATTATCATCGGTCAGGACCATATCGGCGGCTTCTTTGGCCACTTCTGTGCCACCAAGACCCATAGCGATGCCGATATCGGCCTGTTTCAGGGCCGGGGCGTCGTTGACACCGTCACCGGTCATGGCAATGACATGTCCCTGGGCCTGCTGGGCACAGACAAGCCTGAGTTTCTGATCCGGGCTGACCCGTGCAAAAACCGGGATTTCAGATACAGCCCGGGCCAGTGCATCATCAGATAGGGAAGCCATTTCCCGCCCGGTCAGTACGGCAGGGGGCTGCGGGCTGTTGCTGCCGTCCAGGTTCATTTGTCGGGCGATTGCCGAGGCGGTCACAGCATGGTCGCCGGTGATCATTTTAACCCGTATGCCTGCGGTATGGCAGGCGGCTATGGCGTCAATGGCTTCCTGCCTGGGCGGATCAATCATGCCCTGAATGCCAAGAAAGGTCAGGCCGTTTTCAACTTCCTTGTGACCGAATTCAGTCGTTCCGGCAGGCAGTTCCTTTTTTGCAAATGCCAGCACTCGCAGGCCGTTTTTTGCCATTTCGGCGACTTCCTGAAAAACCTGATTGTGGTCCAGCGGCGCGGTGTCACCCTCAAAGGTGACCCTGTCTTTGCATTTGGCCAGCAGGGTTTCCACGGCGCCTTTTACATATACCCGGCGAGGCAGGTCATTTCCCTGATTATGCATGGTCGCCATATATTGATATTCGGACTCAAAGGGAATGGCGCTGATCCGTGGCAGGGCCTCACAATAATGTTCTTCTGTAAGGCCGATTTTACGTGCGGCGACAAGCAGGGCGCCTTCTGTCGGATCCCCCTCAATGGTCCATTCTCCTTCTTCCTCGACAAGAAGGGAATCATTGCACAACAGGCCGGCAAGGAGGCATTCCTTCAATGCCACACCCGGTTCGATTTTTTCCTGTGTATCGGCGTCCAGTATATCCCCTTTGGGCTGATATCCTGTTCCTGTGATGCTATAATGCCTGTTCCCCGTGACGATTTCCTGTACCGTCATTTTGTTGACGGTCAGGGTGCCGGTTTTATCCGAACAGATAACAGTCGTGCTGCCCAGTGTTTCCACCGCCGGGAGTTTTCGGATAATGGCGTTCTTACGGGCCATTCTGGAAACACCTATGGCCAGGATGATCGTAAAGGCGGCGGGAAGACCTTCCGGAATTGCGGCAACGGCAAGAGCGACAGCCGCCATGAATGTTTCGCTTGCCGGATTACCCTGATAGATGCCAACCGCAAATGTCAGGGCGGCAAGCACCAGGATGATGTAAAGCAGGATGTGGCTGAAGTGGCCGATTTTTCTGGTCAGAGGTGTTTCAAGGTCTGCGGCTTCCGAGACAAGTTTGGAAATATGGCCGATTTCCGTTTGCTCTCCGGTCTCCACCACCAGTCCTTTGCATTGACCATAGGTAACAAGTGTCGAAGCAAACGCCATGTTGGTTCGATCAGCCAATGGTATTTCACGGGCCAGGACGCTCTCTTTTTTATGAACTGGAACGGATTCGCCGGTCAGGGTGGATTCATCGATCCTGAGTTCGTGTGAGCGGAGGATCAGCAGGTCAGCCGGGACTTTCTCACCGGACTGCAAAAGGACAATATCGCCGGGTACAAGATCACCGGCCGGCATTTCCCGTGTCTTGCCGCCCCGGATAACCCGGGCTTCGGCCCGCATCGCCCGGGCCAGGGCTTCAAGCGCCTTCAACGCCCGTGATTCCTGTAGAAATCCGACAACGGCATTAATAAACACAACGGCAAAAATCACACCGGAATCAACCCATTCCCCCAGCCATCCGGTGACAGCTACAGCCACCAGAAGAATATAAATCAGGGGCTGATGAAACTGCAGGAGAAAGCGAACCAGCGCAGACTTCCCTTTTTTAGCGGCGAGTGCGTTCGGGCCATATTTGGCAACGCGGATATGGGCCTCTTCTGTGGTCAGGCCTTTTTCGAGATTACTTTCCAATAAGGCAATAGCACTATCGCCTGCAAGGTGATGCCAATCCTGCTTTGCTTCGATTCTCATGCTACCCCCTTGAAATAGTGCTGGTAACTGCTGGCCGGTGACTATAATTTGAATGTTAATGGTTCCGTTTGGTGCGGGCCAGAAAAAGATATATTTTGATTAGATAAAAGTGTGTTTGAAAGCTCATGGCTCAGGAAACGGCGAATACAATGATAGCTCTGGAAGACTGGTTCAACGGCATCCCCCAGTCCGCCTGGGTTGTCATACCCCTGGCGGTGCTGGCGGTTGTGGTGCTTTCCCGGATTTTCATGTTGTTTCTCCATCCCGTTCTTCTATCCATTGCAGCCCGTACCAGCACCACATTTGATAACGATGTTATCGACAGAATATTGCGTCCCCTGGAACTGATTGCGGCCATCTCTTTTATTACCATTGCCATGCCCTATCTGCCATTGGATGAGGATGTCAGGTCATTTCTCTATCAGGTGGAGAAAACGCTCTATATCCTGGCTTTTCTGTGGCTTATCTTCCGCATTATAGATGTTGTCAGTGAACGCAAGGTCAGGCAATTGAGTGAAGGGGGGAAAAGCAGTGCAGCAAGTGTTCTTCCACTGCTCAGGCGTACGGTTAAAGTTGTTCTTTTTGCAATTATCCTGCTGTTTTTTATGCAGAATTTCGGCATTGATATCGGCGCCCTGCTTGCTGGTCTGGGTATTGGCGGCCTGGTGATCGCCCTGGCTGGCCAGAAGACCATCGAAAATCTTTTTGGCGGCGTCGTACTGGTCCTTGATCAACCGATCCAGGTTGGTGATTACTGCCGGGTGGGAACTGATCTGGTGGGAACAGTAGAGGATATCGGCCTGCGCTCGACACGCATCCGCACACTCGACCGGACAGTCATCACGATGCCTAATGCCGATTTCTCCCAGATGAAGATCGAGAACTACGGTAAACGAGACCGTATCAGGCTTTATACGACCATTGGCGTCAGATATGAAACCACCCCGGATCAGATGCGTTATCTGCTGGTGGAGCTGAGAAAAATGCTGCATGCCCATCCAAAACTGGACAGGGAACCTTTGCGGGTACGCTTCAGTGAATTTGCCGCCTACAGCCTGAATATAGAAATCATGGCCTATGCCCTGACACAGCACTGGGCGGAATATGTGGCGGTGCGCGAGGATATCTATCTGCGCATTCTGGAGATTGTGAATAACAGCGGCACCGGTTTCGCCTTCCCGTCCCAGACGCTCTATATGGAACGGGGCAGCGGGGTGAGTGCCGAGAAAACCAAACGGGCTGAAGAAAAAGTCGAAGGCTGGCGAAACGAGGGGCAGCTTTTCATGCCGGATATTCCGGAGGATGAGATTGGCCGTCTGGATGATACACTCGACTATCCACCCAAAGGGGGAATCCTGAATGATTCCAACAAGAAGTAAGTCATGACACTGGAAATTCTTTTCAATGCCGCCGGGGGATTGGCCCTGTTCATGATGGCCATGGCCATGATGACGGACGGGCTCAAGGTTTTTGCCGGAAGCGCGCTTAAAAACATTCTCCAGAACTGGACGTCGAGTGTCACCCGGGCGGTTTTGACCGGGGCCCTGATTACCGGGTTTGTCCAGTCTTCAAGTGCGGTAACAGTGGCGACCATCGGTTTTGTCAATGCGGGGATACTTACCCTAAGACAGGCAATCGGCGTTATTTTCGGCTCCAATGTGGGCACCACCATCACCGGCTGGCTGGTCAGTATCATCGGGTTCGGCTTCAAGATCGAGGCCCTGTCCATGCCCATGCTGGCGCTGGGGGTTATCATACGCTATGTGGCCGGGGGAAAGCGTATTCAGGGGCTGGGCCAATCAATGATTGGCCTTGCCCTGTTTTTCCTTGGTTTGTCGATACTGAAAGCGGCCTTTTCCGGGGTGGCGGATTCTTTCGGCAATGATATTTTTACCACCCAGGATGTGGGCGGGGCCTGGATATTTGTCCTTATCGGCTTTGTCATTACAGTGTTAACCCAGTCGTCCAGTGCGGCTATTGCCATAATCCTTACGGCCGCCAGCGAAGGGGTGGTTGGCGTAAACGTTGCTGCCGCTGCCATCATCGGTGCTAATGTAGGGACCACCTCAACCGCGGTCCTGGCGGCCCTCAACGCTACACCAAACGCGAAAAGAGTTGCGGCCGGACATGTGGCCTTCAACGTCCTGACAGGTTTGCTGGCACTGGTCATGCTGCCGCTGGTGATCTGGTTTGTCGCCAAGGCCGGTCACCTGATCGGCATTTCCGACCAGCCGGTGCCGTTTCTGGCCTTTTTCCATACCGCCTTCAATATTCTCGGTGTTTTGTTGTTAACGCCGTTTGTGGGGCGACTGACCACGGTGTTGGAAAAAATGTTCAGGACCCAGGAAGAAACCCTCAGCCGCCCGCAGTTTCTCGACCAGACTGTGGCTGCAACACCGGTTTTGGCGATGTCCGCCATCTGGAAGGAACTGGACCGGCTCTATGACCTGTCCTGCAATCTGGCTCTTCTGGCCATAAAGAGCAGGAACGGTAGCGAGAGACTTGTCGAAAAACAAGCCGAAGCCATTTATAGCCTCGGCAAGACCATCAGCGACTTTGTCCTGCATCTGCGGATGGAGAGTATGGCGCGGGAACAGGCAGAGGATCTGCCATCCTCCATCCGGACCACCCGGTATCTGGAAGAAGTGGCGCGGATGGCACCAAACCTGTGCACATTGGTGCTTTCCGTCCATGCTTTGGCACAGGGGGCGGTCAGGGAACAGTTGCAGAAGTTTCTGGCTGTAACGGAAAAATTCGTTGTGGACTTCAGCCGTGAAGAGGACGGAATACGGCCCCAGGATGTGAGGCTGGAGGCTGTAGGGACGTTTCAGTCCAGCTATCAGGAAACCAAATCAAGTCTGCTCAGGGCGGCGGCTGAACGGCAACTCACCATTGATGAGGTGGATGAACTGCTGGATCAGCTCAGCCGTACACGTCGCCTGGTGGAACAACTGGCCAAGGCGGACCACATGATTGACCTGAAAAAAAGCAATAATAAAATGGAAGAAACAGGGCCGGAAAATGGGGAAGCCGGCGCATTTTAAAGAGAAGGGTTTAGGGAGTAAGCGATGAAAAATGTCATACGGGCGGGTGCATTCCTTTTACTGGTGACATTTGCCGGGCAACAGACCAATGCCGTGGAGGCCGGCACGGTGAAGATTGTTCGGGATAGTTACGGTGTGCCGCATATCTATGCGGACGAGACTTTCGGGCTGTTTTATGGTTACGGTTATGCGGTGGCCCAGGACCGGCTTTTCCAGATCGAGATGATCCGCCGCTCCGCCATGGGCACGGTGGCGGAAGTGCTGGGCCCGGACTATCTCCCCTTTGACAAGAAAATTCGCGCCTCCTTTGATCTGCGCTCCATCAAGGCTCAGGTTGCAGCGCTGCCGAAAGAGCGTCGGGATATCCTTGATGGCTATGCGGCGGGCATGAATGCCTGGATCAAAGAGGTGGAAAAAGCCCCGGAGAAATGGCTGCCCCGGGAATATAGTGACTTTGATTTTACACCTTCAAAATGGACCGCCGTGGATGTGGCCATGGTCTTTGTCGGCGCCATCGCCCACCGCTTTTCCGATTTCAATACGGAGCTGGAGAACCTGGCCTATCTCAATGACCTTGTTGCACGCCATGGCAAGGAGACCGGCTGGCAGATCTTCAACCAGACCAACTGGATCAACGATCCTACAGCACCGACCACAGTGCCGGGTAAAAATGCCGGGAAATATGCAGCGGTGCGTGAGATGCCGACCTATTTGGCGGGCCTTGCTGGTTCCACGCAACAGAAACTGATCCTTGATCGGGACGGGAGCTATTTCCACGGCACCGAGGAGCAGGCTAAAACCTACCGGGCCCGGGAACTGGCCGCTACCGGTCTCAGCGGTCCTGCCGGATATCCCTCTGCATCCAACATCTGGATTGTCGGTAAAAACAAGGCCAAAGGGGTCAATGGCGTACTCCTGAACGGGCCGCAGTTCGGATCGATCACCCCGTCTTACGTTTATAATGTGGGTCTGCATGGCGCAGGTTATGATCTGGTCGGTAACGCCTATTTTGCCTCGCCCGCGGTCTTTTTTGGCCGCAATGACAAAATCAGCTGGGGCAGCACCGCCGGTATGGGCGACACGGTGGATATCTATGCAGAAAAGCTCAATCCCGACAATCCGCACGAATATCTCTATCAGGGCGAATACCGGGCGATGGATAAGCGCATTGAGACCATCAGGGTCAAGGGCGCGGAACCTGTCACCATCGAGGTCTATAGTACCGTGCATGGTGGCGTGGAGCAGGTGGATGAGGCAAAAGGAGTTGCCTACAGCCGTAAGCGCACCTGGGAGGGACGGGAGCTTGAAACCCTGATGGCCTTTGTCGATGAAAATACTGCCACTGATTGGGACAGCTTCAAAGAGGCTGCCTCCCGTTCAGCCGTGTCGGTCAATTGGTATTACCTGGATCAGGCCGGCAACATCGGCTATGCGATCAGCGGTAAATATCCCCGCCGTCCCGAAGACCAGGACCCGCGCCTGCCAGCGGATGGCACCGGGGAAATGGAATGGGAGGGTCTGAAGCCATTCTCCAGCAATGCCCAAGTCTATAACCCGGACACGGGCTATATCGTCAACTGGAACAACAAACCCTCCGACAAATGGGATAATGCGGATCCCTGGTATTTCATCTGGACCAAAGCCGACCGGGTCAATGTTCTGGTCAGGGAGTTGGAGGCGAAAGACCGCCTGACCGTGAAGGAGATCGAGAAGGTCAACGAGACCGGCTCCTTCGCTGATGTCAATGTGCGTTTCTTCCTGCCGCATCTTGAGCGGGCGGTGGCATCACTCCCCGACGAGGCCCCGGAAAAACGCATGGTGAAGCTGATTGCCGACTGGGATAAGGCCTGGACCGACCGGGAGCGGGATGGCTATTACGACAGTCCGGCCAACGCCATCATGCATCAATGGCTGACCCTGATGCTGGCCAAGACCCTGAAGGATGATGTGGGGGAGAAATTTTTCTATTTCTATGCTTCACCGGGCTATGCGACCGAGCCGATGACCGCCTCGGTCAATGTCTCGCCCGGCGCCCGGGTACTGTTCAATGCCCTGCAAGGGGAAGAGGCCGGGGTGCCCCAGACTTATGATTTCTTCAACGGCAAAGACAAAAATGCCCTGATCCGCAAGGCGCTCCGGGAAAGCGGAATCGCGCTCAGCAACCGCTTCGGCGGGGATATGGCTGGCTGGTTGCTGCCGGTGGCGAAGCAGATCTTCCGCGCCTATAACTTTTATGGCATTCCCCAGACCACGCCGGAGCATGCCAAGGCCGCCTATATCAACATGAACCGCGGCTCGGAGAATAATGTCGTGGTGATGAGTGACAAGGGTATTACGTCAAAGGATGTGGTCGCCCCGGGCCAAAGCGGCTTTATCGCTCCCGATGGCACGGAGCACAAACATTTCAACGACCAGATGGGGCTTTATGAAAGCTTCCGTTACAAGGCGTTGCCCTTCAGCGAGAAGGAAGTGAAAAAAGCCGCCAAATCGACTATAGTGCTGGAGTATTGATCTGAATAGTGGGGGAAGAATGGCTACAGATAGTTTGAGAATAAGATTTATGCAAATACTGCTTAAGTCTGGTGTGGCTTTGGTCATAGCATCGTTCGTTGCGGGGCTTGCTGTTCTTAACGGGGGGATACTTATTGAGGGTGAATTACCAAACTTTAATCCGCTAGGCTATTTCTCAGCTTCAGTGGAGTGGACTGTGTTATTGACCTGCATAACAGCGCCTTTTGTCACTGTATTTGAATTGTTATTATGGCGTAGGGGAATAAAACGGAAGTTTACGGAGCCAATTTTAGCCGTGTTTGTGGCGGTTGGAACAGCACTGTATATTTTTAATGGAACAGTGACTGCAAATACGTTTCTGTATCTCGCCCCGATCGTGGGATTGATTGGCGGCCTAACCTACGGCTGGATGAACAGGCTTCTTAAAACCCCGCAATAACTCCCTCACAAGAACCGTGCAATCACATCCCGGTAGTTGCGGCTGACCTGCAGCTCGGCGCCGCCGTCGAGCAGGATTTCATATTTCCCGCCTGAGGTCGGGCGTAGTTCCCTGACTTTGGTAAGGTTGATGATGGTGGAGCGGTGGATGCGCTGGAAAATCTCCGGATTCAGCCTTTTCACCATATTTTTCATGGTTTCGCGCAGGATATGGGTTTTACCCTCCGCATGCAGGCACATATAGTCGCCGGCCGCGTCGATCCAGTCGATGGTGCTGACATCGACCCGGGTGATCTGGCCCCGATCCTTGATGCTGAGATGGCTCTCGTAAGGCGAATGGGGGGAGAGTTCCGAATTGTTGATGATTTCCGAAAGTTCTTCGGGCGGTTCGACCATGGAGCGCATCAGATCCACAAGTCTTGCGTTCTGCTCGATGGCAATCCGGTCGGACAACTGTTCGCGCACCCGCTGGATGCTCTGGGCGAGCCGTTCTTCCTCCACAGGCTTCAGAAGATAATCGAGCGCGTGGGACTCAAAGGCCTGAATGGCGTAATTGTCATAGGCGGTGACAAAGATGATCAGCGGCAGTTCCTCCCGGATCAGGCTTTTGACAACGGCAAAGCCGTCAAAGCCCGGCATCTGGATATCAAGGAACACCAGGTCCGGTTTTTCCGTCCGGATTGCCTTGATGGCCTCCCGGCCGTTGGCGCAGGTAGCGGTGAGTTCGATATCGTCGAATTCCTCGAGCCGGATCTGCAGGCCGCGCAGGGCCAGGGGTTCGTCATCTACCAGCAGGGTTCTTATTTTTTTTGTCATTCTGCGACCTCGGACAGTTTGTCTTCATTTGTTTCTTTGACTTCGTAGGGAATCTTGATGGTGATTTTCAGCCCTGTGGGTGAATTGGGGCCGATGTCAAATTCATGTTCCTCGGGATAAAGCTGTTCCAGCCGGTTGCGTGTGTTGGCGATGCCCACACCGCTGGAGGAAAAACCGTCGTCCCGGTGTTCCTGCAGGCCGGGGCCTTTGTCGGAAAGCACGATCACCAGCTGGTTGTCCTCAACTTTCGCGCGGAGCATGATGCTGCCGCCGTTTTCCAGCGGGGCGATGGCGTATTTGATGGCGTTCTCCACAAGCGGCTGCAACAAAAGGCTGGGGAGCAGCGCCTGACGGGCCTCGTCCTCGACCTCGAAATCAAGCTCGAGCCGGTCCTGGAAACGCACCCTTTCGATATCCAGATAGAGCCACAGGGCGTAAAGTTCCTCATCCACGGTCATTTTCTGCATGGGCTGACTGACCAGGCTGAAGCGCAGGAAGGCCGAGAGCTTGGACAGCATGTTGTTGGCTTCTTTGGTCTGCTTGTCCAGCACCAGTGTGGAAATGGCGTTCAGCGTATTGAACAGGAAATGGGGGTTCAGCTGGTAACGCAGCATTTTAAGCTGGGCCTGATGGGCCTCGGCCATGGCATGCAGGTATTTTTCCCGTTGCTCCTGCAGTTCGATCTGGTTGTTGATGATGAAATAGAGGCCGGTCCAGGTCAGCAATACAAACACGTCGTAGAGCGCGTTGGAGAGAAACTCCCAGCCCCGGGGGTTCCAGTCCGGTTCGTAAGTCTGCACATAGGTCCAGACCTCCACCGTCGAAAAGATCAGTGAACCGATCACCACGGCGGTGGTCACCGACAGCAGCATGGTGACAGGGGGCGGGGATACTGACCTGAGTTTCTGGTAAATGTAGCGCAGGCCCAGGGTGATGATGAATCCGCCCAGGGTGCCGAACAGGGTGGCATAGAAATATTCCGGGTCGCGGCCATGGGCATAGCCATTGAGTGTGCGGATGGCGCAAAAAGCAATCCAGCCGCTGATCTGCAGCAGCCAGAAAATGCTTTCCTTATACTGGATGATATTTCTGAGTTTGTCTTTCAAACGATCTGGTATCCCTGTTACTGGTTGCGTCAGGACAGATCGTTCGCTACGACGATCTCCACGTCCTGGCCTGCCTTCAGGGTCTCTCCACCGCGGATGATCACCCTGTCACCTGCCTTCAGCCCGCTCTGCACCTCGATCAGGTCATCGGCGATTGCCCCGGTTCTGACGGCGATCGTTTCCGATTTGCCCTCATTATTGACCCTGAAGACAAACTGACGACCGGTTCGAATGATCAGGGCATCCTTGGGGATGGCTGTCACTCTGCGCGGCAGGTCCTTGGGCAGGTTTACCCTTACGGCAGACCCTATTATCCACAAGTTTTCAGGTATTTCCAGCCGGATTTCCACCATGCGGCTAACATTGTCACCCACCGGGATGATGGCCCGGATCGGGGTGGTAATGGTTTCGTTGCCGTTGGAGACGGCGATTTCCATGCCCGCTTTCAATCCGCTGACGAGGGAGAGGGGGGCCTGAGCGGTGATTTCCGTCTCTTTGGTATCCACCAGCCGAACCACTTCACTGCCGGCACTCACATATTCCCCGACGGAAATGAAACGCTCAACGACCCAGCCGGGGACAGGGGCGCGGATTACACTCTGGTCCAGCAGATAGGCCGTACGGTCCCGTTCCGCCCTTGCCTGTTCCAGCTGCTGCTGGAGAACGGCCAGGTTGGAAACAGCCTCGTCATAGCGGGCTTCTGAAATCGTGTTCTTTTGCAGAAGTTTTTCCAGCCGGACAACATCTTTCCGGCGATAGGTGATCTGGGCTTCCGTGCTTTTTATTTCCGCTTCCCGGTTGGCCAGGTCCAGGGTCAGCAGGCGCCTGTTCAGGCGGGCGACGGGGTCACCTTTTTTTACCTGGGTGCCTACTTCGGCCACCCAGTCGACGGTGGCGGAGGTTTCTGCGGCAAGGCGGGAATCATGCATGCTGATGACGCTGCCCGGTACCGTCAGGGTAGGGGACATTTCCGTATTGACCACGTTGCCGACCACCACCCGGGGCTTGGGCTGGTCCTGCGCCTGGGCGGGGACAATGAATGCCAGCGACAGAATTAGCGCCAGAAACAGCGCCAGTATCAGGCAGAGGCGTCCACTCATCCGGTTGGTGATTGCAGTTGAAAGGGTCATTCTCCCACTCCTATCATTTTTTTATCTTCTTCTTTTTCATTTTGTTTGCTGAATACAACGCGCGGACGCAGGGTTGTACTGCCAAGCTGGAGAAGGCTGGGCATCAACAAGAGGGTAAAGATGGTGCTTACCGTCATGCCGCCGACAATACTGGCGGCGAGGCCGCGGTAAATGGCACTACCTTCCCCGGGAAACAGCAGCAGCGGCAACATGCCGACGATGCTGGTCAGGGTGCTCATCAGGATCGGCCGCATGCGCAGCTCCAGAGCCGCTTGCACAGCTTCACTGCGCTCGCTGCCTTCACTTTCGGCCTTGCGGGTCTGGACCACTAGCAGGATGGCGTTATTGACCACAAGGCCAAGCAGGATGATAAATCCGATCATTGTCAACAGGTCCAGCGGCTGGAAAGTGATCAGGTTCAGGAGCCGTATGGCGGCAACTCCGCCGACAGTGGCCAGCGGTATGGAGATAATCACCAGCGCGGCATCCCGTGGCGATTTAAACAGGGCCGCCAGGATCAGGAACAGCAAGCCAAAGGCGAGCAGGAAGTTGGTGCCCAGGCTGCCGATGGCTTTTTTCAACTGGTTGGCGCTGCCGCCGTAAATGACGCTGCCTTCGTCACCAAGCACTTCCCGGGCAACCGGTTCAACTTTTGCCTGGATAATCTCCAGTGCTTCCTGGAGTGCCATGCCTTTCGGCGGCACCACCTCGATGGAGCTGGTGCGCCGGCCATTGGTTCTTTTTATAAACTGGGGACCAACGGTGGCCTGAATATCCGCCAGTTCTCCAAGCTGCATGACGCCACCGCTTGTGGTGGCCAGCGGAATGGCGGCCAGGGCTTCACCGTTACTGTTGGGAGAGGTTTTCAGGATGATGTTCATCCGTTTTTCCCCGTCGAAATACTCGCCTACATAGAGGCCGGTACCCAGGGTTTGTACCACCCGGGCGACATCATTGCGATGCCAGCCGGCTTCCTGGATACGCCTGTCATTGGGGATGATATTGAGCTGTGGCTGGGTCTGTTCTCCTGATTGCCGGGACTGCACCATGGCTTCGGGCATAACCTCCCGAAGAAGCTGTGTGGTTTTTTCTGTGGCTTCTGCAAGCACCATATCATCAGAGGACTGGAGATTGATTTCAATGCTGCCGTTGCCGCCAAAACCGCCGAACAGATTCCCTTGGCCGCCAAAGGCCTGGACATCAGGCAGGCCAACGGTGATTTCTTCCTTCACAACCCGTTCCAGTTCCTTGATCATGCCCTGGTCCTTGGCGCGGATGCCGATGGTGGCGCCCTGACCACCGTTCCAGGTGAGAAGGTAATAGTTCCTGAGCGCAGGTTGCTTTTCGCCTTTCATATAGGGATCAAGGCGCTCAACAATGGTTGCCGCAATTTCGTTGCGCAACACGTCGGATGAAGTCCCGGGCGGGATCTGCAGGAACATATCCACAGCGTCACGTTTCACCGGCGGCAGATAGTCCATTTTCGGGAACATGAGATAGCTGCTGAGTAGTGACACACCGATCAGGCCGAAAATCCAGCCGTAACGCTTTTTCGGCGTGTTGGTGATTTTCATGATACCGGCAGACATGCGTTTCCAGGTGACCAGGTTGCGGTCTTCGGGCATCTTCCCGCGCATGAAGTGTTTGTTGGCCACAGGAAGAACTGTCACCGCCACCACGAGAGAAAAGCTTACGGCGATGGCGATGGTCAGCGCCAGGTCTGCAAATAGCTGCCCTTCCACATCCTCGAGGAACAGGACGGGGATAAAGATCGCCACCGTTGTGGCGGTAGAGGCCAGAAGCGCTCCCCAGACCTGCCCGGCGCCGACCTGGCAGGCGTCGGTATCCTTGAGCCCCTTTTCCCTGAGCCGGCAGATGTTCTCCATCACCACGATGGCGGCATCAAGTACCATGCCGGTAGCGAAAGCGAGCCCGGCCAGGGAAATCACATTCAGGCTGCGGCCGGTCAGCTGCAGGACGACGAAGGTGGCAAGAAGGCAAACCGGGATGGTTGTGGCGATAATAAATGTTGCCCGGGTCTGACGCAGGAACCACCAGAGAATACCCACGGCGAAGGCGATCCCGATCAGCAGGTTGGAGCTCAGCAGGCCAATCGCCCGTTTGATAAAGACCGAGGGGTCAAAGGACTTCTGCATGATCAGTCCTTTTTCCTTGAGGATGGTGGCATTCAGCTCGTCCGCGAGGGCGTTGACCCGTTCAATTGTCGCAAGTGTATTCGCGCCATTTTCCTTGAAAATATTCAGGGACAGGGCGGGATTGCCGTTCTGAATGCCCACATCGGTCAGGAGCCCTCTCTGCACCTTGATTTCGGCGATGTCGCCAAGGCGGATCGGGGTGCCGTTCCGCCATTCCAGAATCATGTTGCTCAGATATTCCGGTGTATAACGCCCCTGGAAGCGCAGGGTGTAGCGACGGCGGCCGTCCTCGATGGTGCCACCCGATACGTCCCGGGACTGACCGGCAAGCTGGGCAACGCGGGGGATCTGGACATTCAACTGGGCGGCCTTGAAGGGGTCGAAAATAATCTGAACCTCTTCTTCGGGCATGTTGGTTTCATTATCGACACGCGAAACGCCTTCCAGTGCCTCGATACGGGGAATAAGCGTGTCATTGACGAATTGCATATAGTCTTCGACACTGTTGGGGTTGTCGGGCAGTTTCTGGACGAAATAAAAGATCAGACGCTCGCCTCCCGCACCACCGCCCCCCATGTGCAGCATGGGCTGGTCTGCATCTGCGGGCAGGGGAGGAAGCCTGTTAAGCCGGCTGATGACATCCAGAAGGGTGCGGTCCATATTGGTGGAGATACCAAACCTGAGGTTGGTCCAGGCACCACCCTGGTTGGAATAGATGTTCATTTCTTCCAGACCGGGGATACCCTGGAGAACATCCTCCAGGGGTTCGGTGATTTCAGATTCAACCTCAATTGGCGAAGCGGCGCGCCAGGGTGTGAAGATGGATACTTCCGGGTATTCGATATTGGGGAAAAGCTGGATCGGCAGCTTGCTGATACTGAAGGCCCCGAAAAGAAAGATAATAGCCACTACCACGGCAACGACTGCCGGATTTTTCAGGCTTTTTTCTGTCCAGTTCATAGCAATCCCCTGTCCCTTTAAAGGTGTCTTTTAGATAGCGTCACCATTAGGGGTACAGGGGATTTTATACAATAAGAACTGCTTTGCGATGAGCCGTTCGAAATTGGCGACGAACGGCTCTGTCGAACGGCTCTAAGGCAGGAATCAGGCGGTTTTTTCGCTCTTTTCCGGCATGGAAATCACATGCATATCCATTTGCGGATAGGGAATGTTGATACCCTTGTCATCCAGTTTGTGCTTGATGTTTTTGGTCAGGGCGGCTTTCAGCGGCCAGTAATTGCTGTTGGCAGTCCAGGCCCTGACGACGAGGTTCACAGAACTGTCAGCCAGTTCACCCACGAACATGGCGGGTTCAGGGTCTTTCAATACCCGGTCGTCCGCATCCAGGACTTCTCCGATGGCTTTAAGGGCGTCATCGATATTGTCGCCGTAACCAATGCCAATCAGCAAGTCGACGCGACGTGTCGCATGATGGCTGTAGTTCTTGATGGAGGATCCCCAGATAGCACTGTTTGGCACAATGATCTGTACGTTGTCGCCAGTTGCCATTTCCGTGACAAACAGGCCCAGATTTTTGATCACGCCGGCATGTCCAGCGCCTTCAATGAAGTCGCCTACCTTGAAGGGACGGAAAATCAGCAGCATGACGCCGGAAGCAACATTGCTGAGTGTGCCCTGCAGGGCCAGGCCGATTGCGAGGGAAGCAGCACCGACAATGGCGATCAGACTTGCGGTTTCAACGCCAAATCGGCCCAGTACCGCGATTACAGTAAAAATCAAAATGATATAGCGTACCAGGCTGGCAAAAAAGGACGTCAGTGTTGTATCCACTTTTTCGCTTTTTCCGAGCATCCGCTTGGTGGCATTCTTGGCCCAGTTGGCGATCATCCAACCGATGATCAGAGTAAGCAAGGCAAACAGTACATTCATTCCGTAGGTTTGAACATAGAACATGATGGTATCCATATGTTCCATGGCTTTTTCCTGTACATTTTCGTCCATGATAAGTCCTTTCGGGTGTTCCCGATTTATAGTTAAGAAAGTGTGAACATGATTATTAGAAAAATACTAACAAAAGCAACAGCTAATAGAGAAAAGGATGGATTAGGGCAAATATACTATATTTTTGTGATTTTGTAAGGGGGGAGGGACCTGGCATATGTTGGGTTTGGATGGGTGGATTGGTCATATGCCAGGTCAGGGTATTTATAGGGTATATATACCAGACAGGAAAAAGCGGAAGATCCTAAAAAGACCAAAAAGGACCTTCCGCTTTGGCAATACCAATGTTGCTCCCCATTAAGTATCACCATTTCCTGTTGGTGAGTCTCAATATACAGGCCTTTTTAATAATGTAAATAAGAATTATTATTAAAAACGATTTTTATTCAGGACCAGGTGCACACGAACATGTGAACGGCTGTGACTGTATGGCGTTCGGTGCATTTGTTATGACTTGAATGCTATCCATTCGATAACGCGCATCAACATTCAAAAAGGAATAAAATATGAGCACATCAATGAAAACAGCTGGTCTTGCTATGGCCGTTGCTGCGGCCGGGCTTTTTGCCGCCGCGCCTGCCACTGCCACGGCGGGCGAGGGAGCGAAGGTTAAATGTCACGGTGTGAATGCCTGCAAGGGACACAATGACTGTAAAACGGCAAGTAATGCCTGCAAGGGACACGCCGCTTGCAAGGGGCAGGGTTTTGTTGTGATGTCCGAGGAAGCCTGCAAGAATATCGGCGGCAAGGCCGAAAAGAAATAATTCTGCTTCATTCTTCGAAACCGGTTAAAATAGCGGCTGCAAAAGGCCGCTATTTTCGTGGACACAATGACTAAAGAACATTCTCTGGGATATGGTCTGGGACTGAGACCGGACCACTATGAAGACATTCTGTCGATGGACAGCAATGCCGCCCATGGTGTGGACTGGTTCGAAATTATTTCGGAAAACTACATGGTTCCCGGTGGCAAGCCTCTCCATTATCTGGACAGGATTGCGGAACGTTATCCGTTGGTCATGCACGGTGTTTCCCTTTCCATTGGTTCTACCGATCCCCTCGATATGGACTATATGGCGGCGCTAAAGGCGTTGGCCGAACGGATTGAGCCCCGCTGGATTTCCGATCATTTATGCTGGACCGGGCAGGGTGGGCATAATCTTCATGACCTGATGCCATTACCCTACAGCGCGGATGCGCTGGATCATGTGGTCGAGCGGGTTTGCCGGGTGCAGGATTATCTCGGGCGGCAGATCCTGCTGGAAAATGTATCCAGTTACCTGACCTATAAAAAATCCGACATGACGGAATGGGATTTCATCGCCGAGATGGCCAATCGCGCCGACTGTCTGATCCTGCTGGATATCAACAATATATTCGTTAGCGCTTTCAATCATAATTTCGACCCGTCTGATTACCTGGAGGCCATGCCGGCGGAGCGGGTTCGGCAGTTCCATCTGGCCGGGCATCAGCACAACGGCGACTATATTATCGATACCCATGACCAGGATGTGCCCGGTGATGTCTGGCAGCTGTACCGTCAGGCCTTGCAGATGTTCGGCCCTGTTGCCACCATGATCGAGCGGGATGACAATATTCCGCCCTTTGGTGAATTGCTTGAAGAGCTGGAAACCGCGCGCAGAATAGGGCAGGAGGTCTTGTCGTGAGCAGCCTGAAAGACCTGCAACAGCTGTTTCAAGCCTCCGTCTTGGCGGGTACGGACGGGATATTGCCTGATATCGCGGAAGGCGGGCGGATTACCCCCGAGCGCCGACTGGCAATTTACGCCCATGCCTATGGCGCCCGTCTCAGGGAGACTCTTGAAAAGGATTTTCCCGCCCTCCATGCCATGTTGGGCGATGACCAGTTCCGGGCGGTCTGCGACGCCTATATATCCGCCTTCCCGTCGGACCATCCATCGCTTCGTTTTTTTGGCCGCCATATGGCGGAATTTTTGCGGGGGGATGCTTTTTGCGATCAGCCATTTCTGGGGGAAATGGCTCAATTTGAATGGGCTTTTCTGGAGGTGTTCGATTCTGCGGACAGGTTTCCCGTCACTGTTGAGGACGTTGCCGCCCTGGCGCCGCAACACTGGACCACCCTCCGGTTTGATTTTCATCCCTCTCTGCGGCTGGGCGAGTTTGCCTGGAATGTTCCCGCAGTCTGGTCGGCGGTCACACAACGGGAAGACGGGGGGGATATAGAACAGATCATGCCGCAAAAAAACACTGAAACCGTGCCGGTGATGCAGTGGCGGCATGACATGGTCAGTTACTTTCGCTCACTGGAACGTGATGAGGCGGAAACACTGGAACGGGCGCGGCACGGGGCGGATTTCCCCGTTCTTTGTGAAATTCTTGATTATTATCATGGCGATAATGCGCCATTGAAAGCGGCGGAGTATCTGAAGACCTGGGTCTCAGAAGGACTCATCTGTGGTTTCGATCACGCCAATTTTGCCTGACATCACGTAACCTCACGAAATTTCACCGCGAATGTGATGAGCTGTGATTTTCCTTTTTGATCGGGGCATGGGAAACAGAAGGTGCCGGCAACGGGATCAGATGGGTCATTGCCTGATGGGTCTTTGCCGGCAACCAAGATGAAATCCGATGAACAAAGGAAACATGATGAGCAAGCGCACCGTGAAAACTACATCTTCACTCCTGGCTTCGGCCATGACAGCGGCGATCGCCATGACGGCTTCAACTTCCCCAGCACAGGCTGCAGAGGGGAAAGTTGAAAAATGCTATGGCGTCGTCAAGGCTGGCAAAAACGACTGTCAGACGGCAACAAGTTCCTGCGCCGGCACCTCGAAAGCAGATGGCCAGGGTGATGCCTGGATCTATGTGCCCAAAGGGACCTGCGACAAGCTTGTCGGTGGCAGTGTCAGTCCCAAAAAATAGTCTTTTCAGTAAGAAAACCGGCGGTGGATGAGATGAAAAACACCATGTCCATAGCTTCCCCTCACATTGTGGAGATGCCGGTCCCGGATTCGACCGGGATTGGTCTCAAGGCCTGTCACTATGAGGAAATCCTGGAAACCAGACCGGATATCGGCTGGTTCGAGGTCCATACGGAAAATTACATGGGGGAAGGGGGACTTCCGCACCATTTCCTTGGCAGGGTCAGGGAGCAATACCCCCTGTCCATGCATGGTGTTGGATTGTCGCTTGGCAGTTCAGAAGGGCTGGATCCGGATCATCTTGAGCGTGTCAGACGGGCTGTCGAGAGGTACAGACCCGGCCTGGTGTCGGAACATGTGTCTTTCAGCACCGTGGAGGGGTGTTTTCTCAATGATCTTTTGCCGCTTCCCTATACCGAAGAGGCGCTGGAGGTAATTTGCCGCAATATAGGGCATCTGCAGGATGTGCTTGGCCGGCCTGTGCTGGTGGAAAACCCGTCCATTTATCTCGAATATAATCTCAGCAGAATAGCGGAGCCTGAATTTCTCAATGAAATCTGCCAGCGGACCGGTTGCGGTCTTCTGCTGGACGTCAACAATATTTTTGTCAGTTGCTGGAACAATGGCGGCGATCCGGAACACTATATCCGTCAGATTGTTCCGGGCCATGTGGGCGAATATCATCTTGCCGGCCATGCGGAAAAAAAATGGCGTGACCGGGTCATTCGCATCGATGATCACGGCAGCAATATATGTGACGAGGTATGGCGGCTTTATGATTTTGCTCTTCACCAGATCGGCGCCCGGCCGACGCTCATTGAGTGGGACTGCAATATTCCCTCGCTGATGACCCTGCTGCAGGAGGCGGGCCGGGCGGACAAGGCCCTTTCACCAGGACAGGAGGCGCTGGTATGAAACTGGCTCGCCTCCAGCTCAAATTCAGGGGTTTTCTGCTTGAAGGGGATGCCGCGCCGCTGACACGCCACATCCGGAACCGGGATCATCATGCGGAGGAACGTTTGATGATTCATCACAACAACTGCCTGATCACGCTGGAGGAGGTCCTGGCGGCTAACTTTCCGGTGTTATGCCGGCTTGTCGGGCGCCCTTTTTTCCGGCAACTGGCCCGGAGCTATATACGGGAACATCCACCGCAAACACCGGTTCTTGCGGAATATGGACAATATCTTCCCGACTTTATCGCCGGCCGCCGCGAACTGGCAAGCCATGCCTATCTGCAGGATATGGCGCGACTGGAGGTCGCCTGGAACCGGACCTTGCACGGCCGGGATGAAAAACCACAGGAACCGGCGGATCTTGAGAAAGTTGACCTTGCCGAGCCGGATCAGCTGCTTTTCCGGTTCCTGCCTTCTCTGGAGCTTGTGACCAGCCGCTTTCCCCTGTTGCGCATCTGGAATGCGAACCGGGATCCAGTTGCCGAGGCCGACGAAATCAGTCTGGATGAGGGACCGGACCATATCATTCTGAGCCGGCCTGAATGGCGCGTACATGCCCTCAGTGTCGAGCCTTGGGTGTTTGAACTGGTTCGCTTGCTGAGGGAGGGGGAAAGCCTGGGGCGGGCGGTATCCTCGACAGTAGCGCTTTTCGGTAATTTCCAGTTGCCGGAGGCGCTGGCAGTGATTTTCAGCAACCGGCTGGTGACAGATATTTTCAAGGAAAGGAAAAAGTGATGAAAACCGGGCAGCTGCAACAATTGCGGACCATCCATGACCGGACCGCCGGGATGTTTCAGAACATTCCTGAAAGCCTGTATCTACTGCTCGGCAGACTGGGGATGGCCGGCATTTTCTGGCGTTCGGGCATGACCAAAATCACTTTTGAAAGTGATGTGGCCCATTTCTCCTTCGCCCAACTCGGCGCGGTCATCAGTCTGGACTGGTCGGTTTCCGACTTCACTTATATTCTGTTTGAAAATGACTATGCCCTGCCGTTTCTGTCACCTGAACTTGCGGCCCATTTGGCCATATTGGCGGAGCTTACTCTTCCGATTCTGCTTGTTCTGGGTGTTTTGACCCGCTTTTCCGCACTGGCCATACTGGGAATGACCCTTGTCATTCAGCTGTTTGTCTATCCCCATCTCTGGCCTGACCACAGTTTGTGGGCGGCAGTGCTTTTACTGCTGGTGGCGCGGGGGGGTGGGGCCTGGTCGCTGGATCGCCTGGTTGGCGGGATGCTGAGACGCTAGTTGCCCTCTGTTTCGCCCCGCATGGCGCTGATCAGGGCCTCGAAAGGCAGGGTGACGCACTTGTGGCGGCTTTTATGTTCGGTCACCGGGGCAAAAATCGACAGTTCCTGCCATTTTTCCACAGGCCAGTCCGTCTCTTTCAGCGCCCCGCTTTCCAGTCCCTGTACCAGAAGGTCCTGGATATGCGTCAGGCTTTCCGCCGTCTCGCCCGGGGCTTTTTCCGCCAGCAGGGAGGCATTGGCCTGGCACAGCACGCAAGCCCTGGTTTCATGACCGAACAAGGCCAGTCTCTCACCTTCCATTTTCAGATGTACAGTGATTCTATCGCCGCACAGGGGATTATGAAGGGTGTAACTGGATTCCGACTCAGCGGGTCTGCCGTGCCCGGATGCCCGGGCGGCCTGTTGCAGGATAGCTTTCTGGTAGAGCTGATCGATCATCCTGTCTGCCTAAATGATCGCAATTCCGATGTCCAGCATTTTTAAAACCGCAGAAATTCACAAATGAATACCGATTTTTTCCGGTTTCTCTTGATCTCGGGGGGCTTGTAAAAGTATGTAAGAGCGGAGCCTTTCCTGATCAGGGAAAATTGGGATAAATCTATGGGAAGTGTAGTAAGTCAAATGGTAAGAACCCTCGCGCAAGGCATGGTCAAGAATTTTCTCGGCCATTCCCCGGAATGGTACAAGCTGACCATTATCGGTTTTTTGATACTTAATCCATTGTTATATTTTGTTCTCGGTGATCAGATCGGTCCCTATGCGGTCGGCTGGATTCTGGTGCTGGAGTTTATTTTTACGCTGGCGATGGCATTGAAATGCTATCCGCTTCTGCCGGGGGGGCTGCTGGCCCTGGAGGCCCTGTTCATGGGGCTCACCACGCCGGGCGGGGTGTATTACGAACTGAAGCATGGCCTTGAGGTGATTTTGCTTCTGGTCTTCATGGTGGCCGGCATCTACTTCATGCAAAGCCTGCTGCTTTTCACCTTTACAAAGATACTTCTGAAGGTCCGTTCCAAAGTGGTTCTGTCCCTTCTGTTCTCTTTTGTTGCGGCATTTCTTTCGGCATTCCTGGATGCGCTGACCGTGACGGCGGTGATCATCACTGTGGCCGTTGGTTTCTATTCCATCTATCATAAGGTGGCGTCTGGAAAGCATTTCCATCATGAACATGACCACTCCACTGACGACACGGTGGAGGAGTTGCACCGGTCTGACCTGGAACAGTTCCGGGCCTTCCTGCGCAGCCTGATGATGCACGCGGCCGTGGGTACGGCACTGGGTGGGGTTTGTACCATCGTGGGTGAACCTCAAAATCTGATCATCGGCGGTGTAGCTGGCTGGGACTTTATTGAATTCGCCATTCGCATGGCACCGGTAACCGTGCCCGTACTCTTCAGCGGACTGATTACCTGCGTCCTGCTGGAGAAAACGGGTATTTTCGGATACGGTGTCAAACTGCCGGAAAAAGTGCTTCATATTCTTCAGGATTTTGATGCCGAACAGACTGCAAAGCGTACCAACAGCGAAAAGGCAGCACTGATTGCCCAGGCCATAGTTGCCCTCTGGCTGGTCATTGGCCTGATGTTGCATCTTGCTGCAGTGGGCCTGATCGGTCTTTCCGTTATTGTTCTGCTGACGGCCCTGAATGGTGTGACAGAGGAACATCAGATCGGCAAATCCTTTGAAGAGGGACTGCCCTTTACTGCTCTTCTGGTGGTTTTCTTTGCCATTGTGTCTGTGATTAACGATCAGGGACTGTTTAAGCCGGTTATCAACTTTGTGCTTCATCTTGAAGATACGAAACAGATAGCAGGCTTTTATATAGCCAACGGGGTTTTGTCCGCCATCAGTGACAACGTCTTCGTGGCAACCGTCTATATTGGTGAAGTGCGCGATGCCCTGGTCAACGGCCTGATTGAACGGGATACCTTTGACCTGATGGCTGTGGCTATCAACACCGGGACCAATATTCCCAGTGTGGCTACACCTAACGGTCAGGCAGCATTCCTGTTCCTGCTCACCTCCGCGCTGGCGCCTCTGATCCGCCTCTCCTACGTGCGGATGGTGATCATGGCGCTGCCCTATACAATCGTGATGTCCATTGTTGGGTTGCTTGCGGTTATGTATCTCCTGACGCCTGCAACCAACCATATGTATGATAATCATATGATAACACATCATAGCGTTGCAGAGATCAATGGACAGGGGGAGGATCACTGATCCCGAATGGGCCGGTAAAAAGTCCAAAAAACAATTGAAAATACAAGTAAAAGGCAGGGTTTCCGTAATCCTGCCTTTTCTTTAGGTGTTTATAATATTTTTAAACCTATGGTTGGCCTTTCTATTAATACGTGCTATTATTACAATTATTGAATTGAGAGTAATGTCCAAATTACCATTTGGGGAAAGCATACACGGGAAGTAGGTGCGATGGAGTCAAGTGCTGCAGTTGGTGCGCAGGTAGGACTGGAAGAAAGCAACGGTTATGCCGGGGAAAAATCCGAGGAACAATCCGAGGAACAAAAAGCGCAGAAAATTCAGAATAATTCGGAACCTTTTGAAGAGGTGAACGGGGCTGTCAAATGGTTTGATGCCGTTAAGGGCTATGGTTTCCTGGATGCGGCTGATACCAAAGGCGATATTCTGATTCATTTTTCAATTTTGAAAGAGCTGGGGCGTAGATCCCTGCCAGAGGGCTGTACGGTCAAGTGTCTGTCCGCAGACCGGCCAAAAGGCCGTCAGGCAGTGAAAATCCTTGAATACGACCTGTCCACAGCCGTGGAGAAGGCTGATAATCCGGCCTCCCGCATTGACGAGAATATTGACATCAGCAAGCTTGAGTTTGTTGACGTGACGGTCAAATGGTTTAACCGTGTGCGGGGCTACGGCTTCGTCAACCGTGGTGATGGCGGTCAGGATATCTTCATCCATATGGAGATTCTGCGTCATTTTGGCATGGATCACCTGGTTCCGGGCCAGACGGTACAGGTTGCCATAGACGAGGGCGACCGTGGTCTCATGGTCAAGGCGATAAAGTCATCATGAGGTTCCTTGGTCTTGCCTTTTAATTGCCGGAATTTTCTGACATCCTGACAATAGAAGGGATGCCGGATGAGTGAGAAATTTTTTCCTGTCATACAGAGACAAAAAGGCCGTTGGCCGCCAGTTGCATGCAACTGGCGGGCTTGGCACCTGTTGTGTTTGCTTTTTCTGCTGGTCTGCCCGCCTTTTTCGGCTTCCGCATATGATTTTGGAAATATACGGGAAGCACAATCTCTGGTTGTGGTTTCTGACGCCGGGAAAGCCATCGAGTTCACGGTGGAAGTGGCGGCGACACCGTCGCACAGGGCCCAGGGGCTAATGTATCGGGAATCAATCCCGGAAACCCACGGCATGCTTTTCCTGTTTGACCGGGTGGAGCCGGTGGCCATGTGGATGAAGAATACCTTCATCTCGCTGGATATGTTGTTTGTGGATGAAAATGGCAAAATCGTCCATATCGCGAAATCGACCACGCCAATGTCGCTGTCACGTATTTCCTCCCGTTACCCGGTCAAGGCTGTTCTTGAAATCAGGGGAGGTCTCTCCGAAAAGCTGGGAATTGAGGCCGGCAACAGGCTGGTTCATGCCGCCTTTACCGGGCCGAATATGCCGTAAAGCCCCTGGCGACCCGGGTGCATTCATCTAAAAATCGGGAAACTACTGAAAAAAGCTTGCCCTTGCCGGGGTGATCAAGTATGAACCCGCAAGGCAGTTTCCGGGCTTTTCAGGTCGCGGGGCTGCATTTGACCCGGGGAGTGGCGCAGTCTGGTAGCGCATCTGGTTTGGGACCAGAGGGTCGCAGGTTCGAATCCTGTCTCCCCGACCATCTTTTTCTCAAAATCTTTGCAAAATCGCGGGAGAAGTCTCTCCAAAGCCGCTACGGATGATTTTCTTCTTTTCCTTCCGGGGGCTTTGCGATAAACAACTGTGAATGATTTAGCGAATGGTGACAGGTGATCAGATGACAGTACGTATCTATAAACCGGCTAAAAACGCCATGCAGTCCGGGATGAGAAGAACCGGTAATTGGGTGCTGGAATTCAGCCCCGAGCAGCACAAACACCTTGACCCGCTGATGGGCTGGACCGGTTCCGGTGACATGCACGGCCAGGTCAGGCTGAAATTCGACAGCCGCGAGCATGCGGTGGCCTATGCTGAAAAGCACGGTCTTGACTATCAGGTGATCGAGCCCCACGTGCGCAAGCCGCGCATCAAGTCCTATGCGGATGCTTTCGCCTACAAGGGATGATCTGCAAAGACACAGGCTCCGTAGCTCAGCTGGATAGAGCAACTGACTTCTAATCAGTAGGTCGCAGGTTCGAATCCTGCCGGAGTCGCCATCTTTATCAAAGCCCTCCTGTCGCCGGGAGGGCTTTTTGCATCTAACCGCTTTCATCAACCGAAAAATTCATATTTTCTCCTGTTCAAATAAACCGGGGGCTATGCTAAAACGTATGTGTTACGAATAATTTCAACTGGATGGGCAAAATGACAAAATTTAAACTGAACGGGGAATCCCGCACCTTTGATGGTGACGGGGAAATGCCGCTTCTGTGGTATCTCAGGGACGAAGCCGGGCTGACCGGCACAAAATTCAGCTGTGGTGTGGGCCAGTGCGGCGCCTGCACGGTGCATATCGGCGGCGAGGCCGTGCGCAGCTGTCTGACTTTCATGGGAGACCTGGAAGGCGAGAACGTCACCACCATTGAGGGCCTGTCCGAAAAAGGCGATCATCCGCTCCAGAAAGCCTGGGATGAGCATAATGTGCCCCAGTGCGGTTACTGCCAGTCCGGCCAGATCATGCAGGCTGCGGCCCTGCTCAGGGAAAATCCGAATCCCAGCGATGACGAGATCATCGAAGGCATGAACGGCAACCTCTGCCGTTGCGGCACCTATCAGCGGATTCGCAAAGCCATCAAATCAGTAGCGGGGGGAGCATCAAAATGAACCAGATCACGCGACGTTCCATCCTCAAGGGCGCTGCCGCCGGCAGCCTTGTCCTGACCGCCACCACTGGCGGTTTCAGCATGACGAAGGTTTTCGCCGGGGAAGATAAAAACCTTTCCCCCAATCTGTTTGTGGTCATCGAACCCGACGGCACAGTGCTGATTACCGCCCATCGCTCCGAAATGGGGCAGGGCAGTAAAACCGGCCTGCCGCAGATTGTCGCCGACGAACTGGGCGCAGACTGGTCCCGGGTGAAAATCATACAGGCCGACGGGGACGAAAGGCTGGGCGACCAGAATACGGACGGCTCCCGCTCCGTACGCTGGAACTATACCCGCATGCGGGAAATGGGCGCCATGGGCCGCCTGATGATGCAGCGCGCAGCGGCCCGGGAATGGGGTGTCGAGGCAAGCGCCGTCAAGGTGGCGAAGCACAGCCTTACCCATGGCAAGAAGAAGATGGATTTCGGTGAAGCGGCAAGCCTTGCGGCCAATGATCCGGTGCCCGCGGCGGAAGAGCTGACCTTCAAGTCGGAGAAGGATTTTACCTATATCGGCAAGCCGGTGAAGATTGTCGACCTGGAAGATATGGTGACCGGCAAGGCCATGTACGGTCAGGATATGAAAATTGACGGCATGCTTTATGCCCAGATTTCCCGTCCGCCGGTGCAGGGCGGAAAGGTGAAGTCCTTTAATGCCGCCGCCGCCCTCAAGGTTAAGGGCGTGGTTAAAGTGATCGAGATGCCTGGCGTGCAGGTGCCGACCATGTTCAACCCGGTCGGTGGTGTCGCCGTGCTGGCCAACAGCACCTGGGCGGCCATGAAGGGGCGCGAGGCGCTGGAAATCGAGTGGGATAATGGCGGGGCTTCTCATATAAGCAGTGCCGACCTGCAGAAGGAAATGCTGGAAACCGCGAAACAGCCTGGCAGCTTCACAGGCCGTCACGACGGCGATGTGGACAAGGCGCTTGCGGCGGCAGACCGGGTCATTGAAGCCGACTACCAGATGCCTTATTACGCCCATGCGCCCATGGAGCCCCCTGCGGCGCTGGCCAATGTTTCCGAGAAGAGCGCGGAAGTCTGGGCCTGTGTGCAGGATCCCCAGTCCGTTCAGCAGGTTGTCGCCGGTACACTCGGTTTCATGACCACCGACAAGGACGGAAAGCCAACACCGGATAAATCAAAAGTCACGGTTCATGTGACTTTGCTCGGCGGTGCCTTCGGCCGGAAATCAAAAGGTGATTTCTGTGCGGAGGCTGCCTGGCTGTCGCGTCAGACCGGCAAACCGGTGAAAGTGGTCTGGAGCCGGGAAGATGACATTCGCCATGACTATTATCATGCCATCAGTGCCCAACATATGAAGGCGGGTCTGGACAAGGATGGAAAAGTTACGGCCTGGAACCATAACACCGTGTTCCCGTCGATCCTGTCCATTTTCAATCCGGCGGCAGACCAGCCGTCACCGTTTGAAATGGGCATGGGGCAAGTGGACCTGCCCTATAATTTCCCGAATATCCGGATGACCTGCGGCAAGGCAAAAACCAATCTGCGTATCGGTTGGGTCCGCTCCGTGGCCAATATCCATCACGGATTTGCTGTTGCCTCCTTCCTTGATGAAGTGGCTCATGCGGCTGGCCGGGACCCGAAAGAATTTCTGCTGGACTATCTGTCCCCGGACCGGACCATTCCGGTGGATGATTTCATCGCCAAATTCAATTACGGGGAAAGCGGCAAGGATTATCCGTTCGAAACTGCCCGGCTGAAAAATGTACTCAAGCTCGCCGCTGACGGTGCCGGCTGGGGACGCAAGATGCCCAAGGGTCATGGTTTGGGCCTTGCCTGCCATTACAGCTTCCTGACCCATATCGGTGTGGTGGTGGAAGCCTCGGTCAAGGACGGCAAACTGTCTGTTCCCAAAGTGGATATTGCCATCGACTGTGGTCGCTATATCAACCCGGACCGGGTGAAATCGCAAATGGAAGGGGCCGTGATCTTTGCCCTGTCCCATGCACTTTATTCGGAAATCACCACGGAAGGCGGGGAAGTACAGCAGAGCAACTTCCATGATTATCATCTTACCCGCATGGATATGGCGCCGGAGGTCACTGTGCATCTGGTGGATAGCAAGGACAAGCCGCGCGGGGTGGGTGAGCCTGGTGTGCCGCCGGTAACTGCCGCGCTCTGCAACGCCATCTTCGCCGCCACCGGCAAGCGCATCCGCAAGCTGCCGCTGGGTGAGCAGCTGGAAAGCTAAATTGCATTAATCGGAGGAGCCGTAGAGCTCCTCCGGTGATTTTTCCACCACGGCAATTTCTTCAAGGCCCTCTTCAGTGACTTCTGTATAGAAACAGGTCCGTCGCCCGGTATGGCAGGCCACACCCTTTTGGTCGACCAGCAGCAACAGCGTATCGCCATCACAGTCGATGCGGAAATTCTTGA
Source organism: Emcibacter sp. (assembly GCF_048269205.1). GTDB lineage: Bacteria > Pseudomonadota > Alphaproteobacteria > Sphingomonadales > Emcibacteraceae > Emcibacter. The sequence continues at coordinate 1,139,566 of NZ_JBLXJC010000001.1, forward strand.
GCGTCTGCACCTGGCCCGAGCTTTCCCCCTTACGCCACAATCCTTTCCGGGAACGGGAATAATAGCAGACCCGGCCTGTGCTCAGGGTCTCGCTGACCGCCTCCCGGTTCATCCAGGCCATCATCAGCACTTCACCCGTGTCATGCTGCTGGGCAATGGCGGGCACAAGGCCGGCGTCATTGAAGGTGATGGCTGTAAGGGTCTTCTCGATAATGTTGACGGAGAGGGGAAAGGTCATGGGCGGTTACCGGTTTCTAAAGTCAATAAATTTCAATTCTGCCAGGTTCAATTAGGCTGCGGGGCTTGAATTTGGTTGCGTATCAGGCCACTATTACCTAAATGTTATGCCATAACAATACAAGAACGGCCACAAATGACTCAAGCAGCACATAAGCACGACCACGATAAATGTATAGAGCAGGCCCTGCAGACGGCGCGGGATATCTGTGATCAGCGGGAAACGCGCTTTACGCCGCTGCGCCGCAATGTGCTGGAACTGGTCTGGCGCGGCCATAAACCGGTGACCGCTTATGAGCTTCTGGATCTGTTGAGCAATGAAGGCAAGAAAAGGGTGGCGCCGCCGACCGTCTACCGGGCGCTCGATTTCCTGATTGAGGAAGGCCTTGTGCACCGTCTTGAATCCCTCAATGCCTTTATCGGCTGCCCGGACCCGAGCCACCGGCACCAGGGGCATTTCCTGATCTGCCGGGAATGCCGTACGGTCCGGGAAGTCAACGACAAAAGCCTCCATACCAAGATTTCCAGAGTGGCGGACGACAATGGCTACAGCTGCGAACACAGCATGCTTGAAATCATGGGGCTCTGCGACCGCTGCAGCTGACCGGGAACCCCTATGAACGTCCTTCTTGAACTGAAAGACATTACCAAAAGCTTCGGCAACCGGCTGGTTCTGCAGAATGTGAGTCTCAGCGTCGGGGAGCGGGAAATTGTCACCCTGATCGGTCCGAACGGGGCGGGCAAAAGTACCCTGATGAAGATCGCCCTGGGACTGACGGCACCCGATGCGGGGCTCGTGCTGCGCAAAAAGGGGCTGGTTGTCGGCTATATGCCTCAGAAACTTTCCATCGACGATACCCTGCCGTTGCAGGTGGAGGATTTTCTGATGCTGCGCCCGGGGGTGAGTACGCGCGAGGTGGATGAAATTCTCGAGGTGGTGCGGCTTACACATTTCCGCAAAAGCCCGGTGCAGATGCTGTCTGGCGGCGAAATGCAGCGGCTGCTCATGGGCCGGGCGCTGCTCGGCAGCCCGAAACTCCTGGTGCTGGATGAGCCGGTGCAGGGGATCGATATCACCGGGCAGGAGGAAATTTACCGCCTGATCAAGCAGACCCGGGAGGAAAGGGGCTGCAGCGTGCTGATGATTTCCCATGATCTTCATATGGTCATGTCGTCCACCGATCGGGTGGTCTGCCTCAATCAGCATATTTGCTGCCAGGGGGCGCCGGAGTCTGTGCGCGACAATCCCGACTATCATGCTCTGTTTACCGGTGGCGCTGAAAATATCGCCATGTATACCCACCAGCATGATCATCATCATGATGCTCAGGGCAATATCATCCCCGGCTCCCACGACGAGGGCTGCGATCATGATTGACAGCTTTATCCTTTATGCTCTGGCGGCGGGAATATTGGTGGCGGTGGCTGCCGGGCCGCTGGGCTGTTTTCTGGTCTGGCGACGCATGGCCTATTTTGGCGATACGGTGGCCCATTCCGCCCTGATGGGGGTGGCGCTGGGATTTGCTTTCGGGACCACGAGCCCGGTTGTCATGATCATAGTCTGTGCGGCAGTCGCCCTGTTTCTGCTGGTATTACAGCGGGACCGCAGCCTGTCTTCGGATACACTTCTGGGTATTCTGGCCCATAGTGCGCTGTCCATTGGACTGATCATGATCGCCCTGCAGGAAAGTGTGCGTCAGAACATGATGTTTTATCTGATCGGCGACATTCTTGCTATTGATGCGGTTGATATCTATCGGCTTTCGGCTATGTGTCTGGCGGTTCTTGTCATCATGGCCCTGATCTGGAGAGACCTGCTTTCATCAACGGTGCATGAAGATCTTGCCCGGGTGGAAGGTGTGCCTGTGATGCGGACCAAAGTCATCTACATGCTTCTGATCGCGTCGCTGGTTGCGCTGTCCCTGAAAGTGACAGGGGTGCTGCTGGTGACCGCGCTGATGATTATCCCGGCTGCCGGGGCGCGCAATCTGGCCCGTACACCGGGAATTATGGTGGCGCTGGCGGTTGCGATCGGCGTTCTGTCAGTGACCAGCGGTGTGGTCATTTCCTCCAACTGGGATGTGCCGACAGGCCCGGCAATTGTGTTGTCGGCGACGCTGGTATTTGTTCTGACCAGAATTCTCTACCTGAAACGGGCCTGAGGCCGCTTCGGGACTATTTGCCGATCCGGGCAAAGCCTTTTTCAAGATCGGTGATCAGGTCCTTCGGGTTTTCAAGTCCCACATGAAGCCGGACGAGCGGTCCCGGCGCCTGCCAGCTCACCGCGGTACGGTTCTTGTCGAGGCCGTGGGCGGGAAGGATCAGGCTCTCGTAACCGCCCCAGCTAAAGCCCATTTTGAACAACTCCATATTGTCCAGCATGGGGGTGAGGGCGCTTTCCCGGTAACCGTCTTTCATGACAAAGGAAAACAGGCCGCAACTGCCGAGGAAATCCCTTTTCCAGAATTCATGGCCGGGGCAGCTTTCCAGGGCCGGGTGGCGCACATGATCCACTTCCGGTCTGTCCTTCAGCCAGTTGGCAACTTCAAGGGCATTCTCCTGGTGCTGTTTCAGGCGCAGCCCCATGGTCCGAAGGCCGCGCAGGCCGAGATAGACATCATCCGGTCCGGCGCAATAGCCAAGCTGCAGGCTCATTTCCCGAAGCTGGACCCAGCATTTTTCGTTGGCTGTCGCCGTACCCAGCATGGCGTCGGAATGGCCGACAATATATTTTGTTGCGGCCTGGATTGAGACGTCTACGCCGTGCTCAAAAGGTTTGAAAAAGAGCGGTGTGCCCCAGGTATTGTCCAGCATGACAATGGCATCCCGTGCGTGGGCCGCTTTGGCAATGGCGGGGATGTCCTGGACCTCCATGGTCAGGGAACAGGGGCTTTCCACAAAGACAATTTTGGTAGTGTCCCGGATCAGGTCACTGATGCCGGCCCCGACCAACGGATCGTAATAGGTGGTTTCCACCCCCATCCGTTTCAGGATCGTATCGCAGAAGGTGCGGGTCGGTTCATAAGCGCCGTCTACCATCAGCACATGATCGCCGCTTTCAAGAAAGGACAGCATCGCTCCCGTCACAGCGGCCAGGCCACTGGGATAAAGCGCACAACCGGCACCGCCTTCCAGTTCGCACATGGCGTCCTGCAGGGCAAAATGAGTTGGCGTGCCGCGTCGACCGTAATACAGGCTGCCCTTTGCCCGGTTGCGGATGGCATTCTGCATGTCGGCGACGGTATCGAAAATAACGGTGGAGGCATGATAGACGGGCGGATTGACGACACCGCCTGTCCATTCCCTGCGGCGGCCCGCTTCAACCAGTCTGGTTTCCTTTTTCATGGTCTCTGGCTTTCTGGTTCAGGCCGGATGCACAGGGGTGTCTGGATGGGAGCCCCATTCGCTCCATGATCCGTCATACAGGGCATATTGATGATTGCCGATCATGGACAGGGCCAGGCACAGTACGGCGGCTGTCCCGCCCGACCCACAGGTGGTCACGATCGGCTTCTGCAGGTCCACACCTGCGTCTTTGAAAGCTTTCGCCATTTCCTCGGAGGTGCGGTAAGTGCCATCCTCGTTAAATAGTTTCTCATAGGGCAGGTTGAGACTGCCGGGGATATGCCCCGATTTCATGCCGGGCCGCGGCTCTTCGGATTCCGCATTAAAGCGTGCGGCACTGCGGGCATCCACCACCTGTTCCCGTTTGCTGTCGATGTTTTTCATCATCTGGTCCAGTTCTCGCACAAGTGTGGCGTTAAAGCGGGCGGTGAAGTGACGCGGACCGGGCACGGGGGGAATATCCTCAATAGGTTTTCCCTCGGCGCGCCATTTCTGAAAACCGCCGTCCAATACGGCAACATCCCGGTGACCGAAGGCCTTCAGCATGAACCAGACCCTGGCAGCAGAGCGGATATCGCTGTTGTCATAGACCACAATCCGCATGCCGTCGCCGAGGCCAAGGCCACGCATGCGGCTCGACATTTTTTCAGGGCTCGGCAGCATATGCGGCAGCGGGCTGTCCGTATCACAGATTTCTTCCTGATCGAAAAAGACCGCGCCTGGAATATGGGCTTCTTCATACTCTGTTTTGCCGTTCCGCTTTGCCCACGGCAGATGCCACGAAGCGTCCACCACCCGCACATCCGGCGCTTCCAGATGCTGCAGAAGCCAGTCGGTACTTACCAGGGCGTTTTTTTCGTCGATCATTTATCTATCCTTGTCTGGTTGCCTCTTCCGTCTGCGATCAGAGCCAGTCGGGACAGGGCAGTCCTTTTTCCTTCAGAAAAGCGGGATTAAACAGCTTGCTTTGATAGCGTGTGCCATTGTCACACAGTACCGTGGCAATGGTATGCCCCGGCCCCAATTCCTTTGCCAGCCTGATTGCCGCAGCGACATTGACGCCGCTTGATGAGCCGAGGCACAGGCCCTCGTGCTTGAGAAGATCAAAGATGACCTTCAGAGCCTCTGCATCGGGAATTTGATAGGCATCATCCACATCGACGCCCTCCAGATTGGCGGTAATGCGTCCCTGGCCGATTCCTTCGGTAATGGAAGAGCCTTCCGCTTTCAGTTCGCCATGTTTGTAATAGTTGAAGAGCGCTGCGCCCATGGGGTCGGCAAGGACGATTTTCACATCCTTGTTACGCTCTTTCAGTGCCATGGACACACCGCCGAGTGTACCGCCGCTACCGACCGCACAGGTGAAGGCATCCACGGTGCCGTCAGTCTGGTCCCAGATTTCCGGGCCGGTGCCGTAAAGATGGGCGTCCCGGTTGGCGGTGTTGTCAAACTGGTTGGCCCAGATGGCGCCATTGGGGGAGTCTGCGGCAATTTCCTCTGCCAGCCGGCCTGAATATTTTACATAGTTGTTGGGGTCCTTGTAGGGAACAGCCGGTACAAGCCTGAGATCGCACCCGCACAGTTTCAGCATGTCCTTTTTTTCCTGGGACTGGGTTTCCGGCATGACGATGACGGTTTTATAACCCAAAGCATTTCCGACGAGGGCAAGGCCGATACCTGTATTGCCTGCTGTTCCTTCAACAATAGTGCCGCCTGGTTTCAGAAGGCCCTTTTTTTCTGCATCCCGGATGATGTAAAGGGCAGCTCGGTCCTTGATCGAGCCACCCGGATTGAGAAACTCAGCCTTGCCCAGAATGGTGCAGCCGGTTTCTTCGGAAGCCTTCTTCAGTTTGATAATAGGGGTATTGCCGATTACCCCGACGAAGCCGTCTCGGATATCCATTGTCGAACCTTAATTCTTTATCTTATTGTCCTATAGATAAGCCCCGGCTTCGCTTGCCGCAAGAGTTAAGATGCAAGTTTTCTCGGCTCTGCCCGCAGGATCACCTCGGTTCGAAGGTGTGAAATCCCCACCAGTGCGGAAAGTTTGCCGTACAGGCGTTCCTGGAGCCAGTCGTCAAGATCCTCGGTATAGATGTCCACGGCAGTCTGGCCGTCGACAAACTGGCTGGCTTTCAGAAGGCTGGGACAGAGCCCCGCCCGCTCAAAAACGGCAAGGATCCGGGGAAGGGTCCCGGGGTGATTGTCTGCAGTCAGGGAAAAATGGACAGTGGGATATAAATAATTTACACGCGACGTCATGTTGCGTTCTCCTGTAACGAGTGAGTTTCTGAAAATGATGCGCCCGAACGGGCTCTTCCCGGTTTTACGCGAAAACCGGGCTCATAATTCGTGAAATACACATTCGTTTCAGGCAAAAATGTTTCATGGCTTTGATCTTTAGGGAAAAGAGGGTATTAAGTCAATAAATCTTTGCAAGGGCCCAACGCCCGAAGATCCTGTGAATAAAGGACGGTTGAAATGTCAAAAGAAGTCTATCAGGGCCTGTCCCAGCTTGGTGGAAGCGCTAAACTTCCGGAAAACCCCGAGGATGCCGTTCTGGAAAAGGTGAAGAATCCGCGGCCGGGATCTGCCTATTTTGTCAGGTTTACCTGCCCCGAGTTTACCTCCCTCTGTCCGGTGACAGGCCAGCCCGATTTTGCGCATCTGGTTATTGATTATGTGCCGGCGGAATATCTGGTGGAAAGCAAATCACTCAAGCTGTTTCTCCATTCCTTTCGCAATCATGCGGGCTTTCACGAGGACTGTACGGTGGGAATTGCGGAACGGCTTGTGGAGGAACTGAAACCGGTATGGTTGCGCATTGGCGGATACTGGTATCCCCGCGGCGGCATCCCCATTGATGTGTTTTTTCAGACTGGTGAGCCACCGAAAGGTGTGTGGGTTCCGGACCAGGGCGTGCCGACCTATCGCGGAAGGGGTTAAAATAGGCGTAAATGCAGGTATTGATTGAAGTTTCCTTAACGTTAAGGTAAGGTCCGGTTTCCGATAGTGTCATAAATAATAAAATTTTAACAACACTGTCGACAACAGGATGGTTGGTAGTATGAATCCGAGTACCGAAGAAAAGGCTTTGATCAAAGAAGCCCTTGAAACTTGTGCCTGCCTTGGATTGCGAAAAGCATCCCGCGCGGTTACAAGGCGTTTTGACACAATTCTTGACCCAAGCTCTCTCCGATCGACACAGGTTGTTATCCTCCTTGAACTGGCGGACAAGGGTACCATGACCTTGAGCCAGCTTGCAGATTCCCTGTTTATGGAAAAGTCGTCCATGTCCAGAATGGTGAAAGCCATGGCCGACAGAGGCTATATTTCCATCCAGTATTCCGGTGGAAAGAGATATGCTTCCTATACGCTTGAGGCGGAAGGTCTCGAGGCGATCCGTAATGTGGTGCCTTACTGGATGGAGGCGCAGGAGGAATTTATGCAAGCCCTTGGAGACAAGAACTGGAAAGATATCCGTGAGGCCCTCCTGAGTGTCGCACGGACCATGTCCGACAAGTCCTGACAGGTTTCAGGCAATCCCAAGTATCTTGTGAGTTTGCAGGCTGATACGCCATTTCGGGTGGCGTCTGCAGTAGCCCACAACCTTTTTCGTATTTTCCTGCCGGATTTTTTCCGCGTCCGGACCGATGCCGTCCATGGGCTGCAGGAAGAAATACTCGAAATCGAGATGGGATACATCCCCGGGCGGTAGGTCAGGCTGGGGATAGACCAGTTTCAGTTCATGTCCGCTTGTCTGCACCAGTTTGTCCAGCCGTTTCGGGCTGACGCAGATCCAGTCCAGTTCAGCCGGGGCGGGCAGGGTGCCGTTGGTTTCCACCGCCACTTCAAAGCCTTGCTTATGGAATGCCTCGATCAGTGATTGGTCCAGCTGCAGAAGCGGTTCTCCGCCGGTACAGACAATATATGGAATACCCGAGCCGTCGCTTTCATTGTCCCATACGGTACGGGCCGCAAGCGCCAGTTTTTCCGGTGTGGAAAATTTTCCGCCGCCGGGACCGCCGGTGCCGACAAAATCGGTGTCACAGAAAGTGCATTCCGCCGAGGCGCGGTCCTGTTCCCGCCCGCTCCACAGATTGCAGCCCGCAAAGCGGCAAAAGACGGCAGCTCGCCCGGCCTGGGCGCCTTCTCCCTGAAGGGTATAAAACAGTTCCTTGACGGTATAAGTCATGTTGCGTTTCAGTCTTGATAAGCCACGGGGTCAACCCCGCCGGCTTCGGCAAAACCCTTGAGGCGCAGCTGGCAGGCATCACAATGTCCGCACGACCGTCCCTCGCTGTCCGGATCATAACAGCTTATGGTCAGGCTGTAATCCACCCCGAGCGACTGGCCGGTTTCGATGATCTGTGCCTTGGTCAGGTCAATAAGCGGTGTATGGATGGTCATATGCTTGTGGTCTTGCGTACCCGCTTTGGTGGCCAGGTTGGCCATGGTCTCGTAGGCCTTGATAAATTCAGGCCGACAGTCGGGGTAGCCGCTGTAATCCAGGGCGTTGACGCCGATGAAAATATCGTTGGCGCCCAGCACTTCGGCCCAGCCCAGTGCATAGGAGAGGAAGATTGTGTTGCGTGCCGGGACATAGGTTACCGGAATATCCGTACTCATGTCTTCATGACTGCGGTCCTTGGGTACCGGGATATTATCGGTCAGGGCGGATCCGCCAAAGGCGCCGATATCTATATTGGCGATCACATGGTTTTTGATTCCCATCCTGTCTGCAATCCGCTTGGCTGCCTCCAGTTCGATGGTATGCCGTTGGCCATAGCTGAAGCTAAGGCCGTAAACATCGAAACCTTCCTGTTTGGCGACGGCCACACAGGTGGAGGAATCGAGCCCGCCGCTGAGCAGGACGACAGCTTTTTTTGACTCTGAATTGGGCTCGGACATCTGCTTGTTTCTCCTTGTAACCGGCTTCACATAACCCAAAACGCGCTTCAGGGCCAGAAAGATTCCGCATGACGGCTATGCTGGTTCAGGGTAATCCTTTGTTTGACCACCCGGATGACACCTGAGATAATATAAAAAAGAGCAGTATAGAGGACCACCAATGCCACTTTCCAGCCCAGCTCCGCGCAAACACCTGCATACCAGAACCATCACCTACACCGGCTTCGAGCGGGAGGATGGCCTTTGGGATATTGAGGGACATATGACCGACTGCAAAACCTATGGCTTTGACAACAAATGGCGCGGGGAAATCAAGGCAGGTGAGCCGGTGCATGAAATGTGGGTGCGCCTGACCCTTGATGATCACTTTGTCATTCAGGATATCGAAGCCGTGACTGACAACAGCCCGTTTGAAATGTGCCCTGCCATTGTCTCATCCTATAAAAAACTGGTGGGGATCAGGATCGGGGCCGGCTGGCGCAAGCAGATCAGGGAGCGGGTCGGAGGTGTGGAGGGCTGCACCCATATTACCGAACTTCTTTACCCCCTCGGCACGGCCGCCATGCAGACCATGACACCGGGGTTGATGAAAAAGGCGGAAGAGGCGGGCGAGGACCTGAGCCGTCCAAAACGCCGTCCGCCTATTCTGAACACCTGCCATGCCTGGGCGACGACCTCACCGGCGGTGAAGGAGTTTCTGCCGGAGTTTTACGAGGGGGAGGACTAGCGGTTATTCCTCTTCGTCGCCAATCCGGTTCTGATCCAGTCGCTTGTTTTCAAGCTCAGAGGTCTTGTGGGAAGTATCCTTTTCCGCCTTTGTGCGGCCGAATTTGGCGCGATTTTCTTCCGCCTGTTTTTCTTTTATAGCCCGGGCGAGTTTTTTCTTTGCCTTGCTGAAGCTGATCACATTATCCATCGGAGGACCCCTTTTTTAGGAGCGCACTATATCATAATGAAGGGCAGGGTCCAGAGATGTCTTTGGACAATAAAAAGGGCCCGGCCTTTAACAGGCGGACCCTTTTGATATTGGCTCCCCGAGCAGGACTCGAACCTGCGACAAATAGATTAACAGTCTACTGCTCTACCAACTGAGCTATCGGGGATCATCGAAAGTGTCGGTCAATTGAGCCGACGCGCACCTTATACATATAGAAAAAAGCTCTGCCAACAGAAAAATTCAAAAAAATGCAATCAGAATCGCTGACACTAATCGTCTGGCAGAATGCCGGAAAGTCGAAGAATTTGCCGCTTTTTTTAACTAATTGTTTATTGATCTCTAATATATTGATTAACGCAGGTTAACCATAACCTTTTGTATTTAAAGGGCATATCGAAAACCTGCTGTTTTATGGCTTGCAGACGTTGACTGTAGTGTACTGAAATGCCTGGGCTTAAATAGTCTCGCCGGAGTTTTTGAGGATTAGTATTTTCGAACATATTTCGGTCATTTTTATCACATACCAGTGAGGGTTCTCGGGTGTAAGGGAACAATTGTGAGGGTTTTTGAGAATGGATTTAATGTCATTGGACGCTGAGTATGTACAGGACGCTGAGTATGTACAGATTGAGTGGCTCGACCAGAAAATCGGTATTATGCGGGTTTATGATGCACCGGTAACCGCAACCCAGATCGCCGGAGGAATTCCATACATCTTTTTCACAGTTGTTCAAATCACCGAAGAGGGAGATGCCTTGCTGAAAGGGGCCCTCGAGTTTCCCATGAAAGCCCTGAAACAAATCATCCGTTTCGCCCGGGAAAACACCGACTGGGATATACTGCGCTGGGAGCGGCCGTCAGTTGGGTATGATGTTTTTCTCAAAATTCGGGAAAACGGAGTCGACGGCTGTAAGATGATCAAGAAATTCTATGACATGGCGGCCGATCAAGATTGCCAGAAAGAATACACCGGTGCCGAACAGGTTATGCTCTCTGTAGCCTGAAGTCCTTGGCTGACCATACAAAACCGTAAAATTGGGAATGGAGGTGCGGACCGGAATCGAACCGGTGTACACGGATTTGCAATCCGCTGCGTAGCCACTCCGCCACCGCACCAAAGGTGTGTCGACTTTTATTTCCATTGATCTGCAAAAGCAAGAGCTTTTTACATACCCGCCTTTTTGCCGACGGCCCGATTTTTTCCTGTTTTTCACGGACCATCGGTGAAATAATGAAACTCGTCGACAAGATCAGTTCTCTTGTCGAGAGAATATTGTCAATCGCGCCACAAGACTATATATAGACATCAAATCTATCCAGAGAACATCAGGTCGGAATAATTAGGAACGTTTCACATGACCAATTCAGCCCAGGCCAGAAGCAGCATGATCGAGGGCCAGCTTCGCCCCAACAATATTAACGATGAGAGAGTGATCGAGGCCATTTCTTCCGTGAATCGGGAAAAATTTGTACCCAAGGCCTTTGCCGGTGTCGCCTACGTGGACGAGGATATCCGTGTGGCGGATGGTCGCTATCTGATGGAGCCGATGGTTTTCGCCAGACTGCTTAGTGAAGCCCATGTGCGGCCAACAGACCTGGTTCTCGATATTGCTTGTGGAACCGGTTATTCCTCTGCGGTTCTGGGACGCCTCGCGGAGGCCGTTGTAGCACTTGAGGAAAACGAAGAACTTGTAAGTGCCGCGACAGCCACTCTTGCTGAGGAAGCCTGCGATAATGTGGCCGTGGTAAAGGGTGATATAACTGCCGGACTTGCAAAACAGGGCCCTTATGACCTTATTTTTATTAACGGCATGGTTGATGAGGTGCCGGAAGCCCTTCTGGAACAACTTTCGGAGGAGGGGCGCCTTGTTTGCGTTCTTAACGTGGGCGGCGTCGGAAAAGCTTCACTGATTACGTATAAGGACAAGGTACGGGGGGTGCGCACGCTGTTTGATGCCGCGATCCCACCGCTGGCGGCTTTTACTTCAAAGGCCGCATTCAGCTTTTAACGTTTTGTGTCCAGGTTTTTTTTAGGGGACACAATAATTTGTCAAGATTTGTCGGGTAGTGAGGGGCAAACATTACTTGATGGGGACAGGGGAAAAATCCCCACACACCAGGGAAAGAAAAAATGAAACGAACGTTATGCGGAGTTGCTTTATCTGCCCTGACATGCCTGAGTATGTCTGTTTCAGTCAATGCGGAAACTCTTGAGGAAGTGCTGGCCCAGGCCTATATGGGCAATCCGGTGCTTGAGGCCCAGAGAGCATCGCTACGGGCGACTGACGAAAATATAAACCAGGCCAGATCCGGCTGGTTGCCGAGCATTACGGCGAATGGCAGTGTCAGTTACCAGGATACCCAGACCGACAGTCTTTTTGGCCGCAGTGGGTCCATCTATCCGAAGGCTGCCAACGTTACCCTGCAACAGAATATCTTTACTGGTTTCCAGACCGTCAATAATACGAAGCGGGCGCGCAACGAGGTCGAAGCTGCCCGCCAGACTCTGCTTGATACAGAGCAGTCGGTATTGCTGGAAGCGGTAGCCGCCTATGTCGACGTAAAGCGGGATGAAGCAGTACTGGCGCTGACAAAGAATAATGTCATGGTGCTGCAGCGTCAGCTCGAGGCCAGTGAAGACCGGTTCCGGGTCGGGGAGATCACCCGCACCGATGTGGCCCAGTCCAAGGCTCGCCTGTCCGGCGCGACAACTGAACGTATTCAGGCGGAAGCCAATCTGGCCGCTAGCCGTGCTGCATTTATGCGGATTGTCGGCGATGCGCCTGCGACACTTGAAGACATCGAGAATTTGCCGCCTCTTCCGGCATCAGAAGAAGCCGCACTGGAGATGGCCCTCCGCTATTCGCCAACCCTCAACTCCGCCAAATATGTGGAAGAGGCCGCGCGATATAATGTGAAAAGCCAGTATGGCGGATTGAGCCCTACAGTCTCTGTCGAAGCCAGCTACAGCAAATCATGGGACGCCAGCACGGTTTCTTCCGAAGTAACCTCCAAGGAAGTGGTTGCCCGCGTGAGGGTGCCGCTTTATCAGAGTGGTGCGCAGTCGTCCCGGATACGCCAGGCCAAGCAACAGGAAAGCCAGCGTCGTCTCGAAGTCATAGCAGCGGAGCGCCAGGTTCGGGAAAATGTGCAGAACGCCTGGGAAGGTTATCGCGAGGCGACGGCCCGGATCGAATCAACCCGGTCCCAGGTGGAAGCCAATGAAATCGCCCTCGACGGTGTTCGTCAGGAAGCGGAGGTCGGGTCCAGGACTACGCTTGACGTTCTGGATGCAGAACAGGAACTTCTGACGTCCAGGGTGGAACATGTTCGTTCCCGTCGCGACCAGATTATTACCGCTTTCAGATTATTGCAGGCCATGGGTAAATTGACGGCGCGTGATCTTCAACTGGAAGCCAGCTATTATGACTCCCGTAAAAATACTGATCGGGTGGATGACAAGTTTTACGGTTTTGGTGCTGACAGCGACTAGGTTGTCAGCCTGACCGGAAATCACCGGATGACTGCCGGCAGGTTCATCACGCCTGTCGGCAGTTTTTGTATAAAGAAGGGTGAAAAAACCTTGATAATTGGCCATAATTCAATAAAGGTGTACAGTTACAAGGGAAATAAACATCCTGATGCGGGAAAACGGGGAGCATCGGACAGCTCCGAAATCGAGTGAGACTATAATAAAATGAGCGAAACGGACGGCCAAGAAGAACCAAGTATGGAGGAGATCCTCGCTTCGATTCGCCGGATTATTTCGGAGGACGAGGAGGAGGAAAAACCGGCAGAAGAGGCTGCTGCTCCCGAACCGGAGCAGGAATCTGAACCGGAGCCTGAACCCGAGCCGGAACCGGAATCAGAACCAGAAGCGGAATTCGAGCCTGAAGCTGAGCCCGAGGTAGAGGAAGAGGAAGAGGTTCTGGAACTTACCGAACTTGTGGAAGAGGAAGGTGAGGATATTGAACTTGAGATTGAGGATGAGCCGGAACCTGAACCTGAACCAGAACCAGAACCCGAACCCGAGCCTGAACCGGTTTCCGGGGGACTGGATATTGATGATGTGGACCCGGCCGCCGGTGACGAAGTCCTGATGTCCGAAGAGCCCTCCATGGCTTCCATGGAACAGTTCAGTCAGTTGTCCGCACTTCTAACCACTGGATATCAGGGATCAGGCAATACCCTTGAGGACCTTGTCAGGGAACTGCTGAAACCTATGCTGAGAAGCTGGCTTGACGATAATCTCCCGCCGATTGTCGAACGTATGGTGGCCAAGGAAATCGCGCGACTGGCCAGAACCAAAAAACCTTGAGGCAATGATCCCATGATTGGGGTGGATTTTTAGAATAAGGCCGACTATTTTAGCCGCGGTCAGAAAAGGCAGAAGGGCCCGGGAGGCTCTTCTCTTTTTTTTCGCCGCACCAAGATACAAAAAACTGCAGAGATTACGGAAGACCGATATGCTGGAAAAAACCTTCGATTTTTCAACAGCGGAACAGAGAATTTACGACGCCTGGGAAGAGAGCGGCGCCTTCAAGGGCGGGCGGCCAGAGCGGAAAAATGCCAAGCCCTATACCATTGTGCTGCCGCCGCCGAACGTGACCGGCAGTCTGCATATCGGTCATGCCCTGAACCATACGCTTCAGGACATTCTGATCCGGTTTGAACGTATGCGCGGCAAGGATGCCCTGTGGCAGCCGGGTATGGACCATGCCGGTATCGCCACACAGATGGTTGTCGAGCGCCAGCTGGATGCGGAAGGCATCTCCCGTCATGATCTCGGGCGTGAGAAATTTGTCGAGCGTGTCTGGAAATGGAAGGAAGAGTCAGGCGGCATTATCTTTAACCAGATGCGTCGTCTCGGTCAGTCCTGCGACTGGAGCCGCCAGCGTTTCACCATGGATGAAGGCTTCCATGACGCGGTCCTCAAGGTTTTTGTCGAACTTTATAAAGCGGGCCTGATTTACAAGGACAAGCGCCTTGTGAACTGGGATCCGAAACTTCGCACGGCCATTTCCGATCTGGAAGTGGAGCAGAAGGAAGTCAACGGTCACTACTGGCACTTCAAATATCCCGTCGACGGGGAAGAGGGGCGCTACCTGACGGTTGCCACCACCCGTCCGGAAACCATGCTGGGTGACGTGGCGGTTGCCGTTCATCCGGAAGACGAACGCTATCAGGATCTGATCGGCAAGACACTGACCCTGCCGCTGGTCGGCCGCAAGCTGATTGTTGTCGCCGACGAGCATGCGGATCCGGAAAAGGGTTCCGGCGCGGTGAAGATCACCCCGGCCCATGACTTTGACGATAATGCGGTCGGCAAGCGCCATGATCTGGAAGAAATCAACATCTTTGACGATGTCGCCCGGATCAACGACAATGCGCCGGAAAAATACCGCGGCCTGGACCGTTTCGAAGCCCGCAAGATGATTGTTGCAGACATGGATGCGCTTGGCCTGCTGGATAAGGTTGAGGATACCGTCCATATGGTGCCTTACGGTGATCGCAGCGGTGTTGTCATCGAACCCTGGCTTACCGACCAGTGGTATGTGAATGCGGCTGAAATGGCCAAGGAGCCCATTGCTGCGGTTGAGGACGGCCGCACCAAATTTGTGCCCAAAAACTGGGAAAAAACCTATTTCGAGTGGATGCGCAATATCGAGCCCTGGTGTATTTCCCGTCAGCTTTGGTGGGGACATCAGATCCCGGCATGGTACGGTCCCGACGATGAAATCTTTGTCGCCCATGACGAGGAAGAGGCCCAGGCCGCCGCTGAGGCGCATTACGGTAAGAAGGTTGAGCTGAAACGGGATTCGGATGTTCTGGATACCTGGTTTTCCTCTGCACTCTGGCCGTTCGGCACGCTTGGCTGGCCGGACGAGGAAGATCCGTTCCTGAAACGTCATTATACGACCGACGTTCTGATCACGGCTTTTGATATTATTTTCTTCTGGGTGGCCCGGATGATGATGGACGGCCTGCATTTCATGAAGGACGAGAACGGCAAACCGAAAGTCCCGTTCAATACGGTTTATGTACATGCCCTGGTTCGGGACGAGCATGGTGCGAAAATGTCCAAATCCAAGGGCAACATCATCGATCCGCTTGAAATTGTGGACCAGTATGGCGCCGATGCCCTGCGCTTTACCCTGGCGGCCATGGAAGCCCAGGGCCGGGATATCAAGCTGTCCGACAAACGCGTCGAGGGCTATCGTAATTTCGGCACCAAGCTGTGGAATGCGGCCCGTTTCTGTGAAATGAATGAGTGTTTCGGCAAAGGTGATTTTGATCCGGCCTCTGCAAAACAGACCGTCAATAAATGGATTGTCGGTGAAGCTGTCAAGGCGGCGGACCAGGTCACAAAATCTCTGGAAGCCTTCCGCTATAACGATGCGACAGCGGCGATCTATCATTTCACCTGGGGTACCTTCTGCGACTGGTACATCGAACTGGTTAAGCCGATCTTCCAGGGTGACGATCAGGAGGCAGCCGACGAATGCCGTCGCTGTGCTGCCTGGATCATCGATCAGATCCTGAAGCTGCTGCATCCCTTCAAGCCCTTCATCACTGAAGAGCTGTGGCAGGCCCTGAGCGACAAGCGGGAAACATCGCTGATCCTGGCTGAGTGGCCGGAACTGGATGCGGGCCTGATTGACGAGGCCGCAAGTCAGGAAATGAATTGGGCGATCCGGTTGATCTCCGATATTCGGACGGCGCGGGCGGAGATGAATGTCCCGGCCGGTGCGAAGATCGACATGCTGATCAGCGGCGCCAATGAAGCTTCCCTGAAGGCGCTTGCGGCGCATGGGGATGTCATCGCCCGTCTTGCCCGTCTGGCGAATATTTCCGAACATGACGGTGCTGCTCCCAAGGGCGCCGTACAGGTTGTGGTCGGGGAAGCCACCATCTTCCTGCCGCTGGCCGCTGTCATCGACATTGCTGCGGAGAAGGCGCGCCTGCAAAAGAACCTGGACAAGCTCACCAAGGAACTTGGCGGTATTCGCGGACGTCTCAACAATCAGGGTTTCCTGGCCAAGGCGCCGGAGCATGTGGTTGCCGAGGCCAAGCAGCAGCTTGCCGATGGTGAAGTCCAGGCGGAGAAAATGCAGGCGGCACTGGATCGTCTCGCTTCCATGGACTAATATTGTCGTCTCTTGGACGAGGTGACAATGCGGCTACTCCTGATCTTTTTTCTATGTTTATTGTGCGGCAGTCTTCCGGCTGCCGCCGACAGTCCTGTGATCATCAAGGGCAAATACAAACTCTATTACGCCGGGTTTGTGTTAATGGATATAGATACCCAGCTTCGCATTGGAGACGGCTCCTACGGGGTGAAAAGCTATTACCATACCAAAGGTATCGCCAAACTGTTCAGCAGTGCCGAGAACACGTCCCTGACCATCGGACGCATCGACGGCGAGGGGCGACTCACGCCCCGGCTCTATGAAAGCCGGGGACACTGGGATGAGGAGATTTATCTCAACCGCATGACCTATGACGGGGAAAGCGGCCTTGTCGCCCACCACCACCAGGAAATGAGCGGTGACGATGACTTTGAATATTTCCCTGTGCCGGATGAGCAGAAGACAAGCCCCGATCCTCTGAGCTATCTGGCCGGGCTTATGGTCAACAGCGAGAGCATGCTGAAGCCGGAAGAAGCAGATGAAGATTGGCGGCAGCAAGCCGTTTTCGGCGGTATTTTTCTGATGAATTACCTGCATCATTGTCCCGGGACCGAAGAAAGAAAGAAATCTTCCCGGTCAGTCTTTGCTGGTGAGGCGGTTTATTGTGAATTCCGCACCAGGCTTCTGGCCGGAGACTCGTTGCCGGTGGATGAGAAAAAACGCAAAACATTTCTCGAAAAAAGGGAAAAGCGCCGGGCGGAAAAAAAGAAAAACCCTGATCCCCTGAAGCTGTGGTTCGGCCGGATTGAGGGGATTCCGCTGATGGTCCCGGTCTATTCCGAATTCAGGATGTCCATCGGCAAGGCCCGGCTCTATCTGCACGAGATCAGTGTGGGAGAGCAGGGGCCGGTTGCATCTGAATAAAGTTATTCCCGAGCGGCCAACTGAGTTTGAGCGCTGTCCAGGCTCTTGCCAAGTTTGTCGATCAGTTCGTCGATTTCCGCCTCGGTGATGATCAGTGGCGGGCAGATGGCAATGACATCGCCCAGGTTGCGCAGGATCAGCCCGTTGTTCAGGCAGGCCGCAATGACCTTTGCCCCTGCGGCGCCAACGGGATCAAAAAACCTCTTTGTTTCCTTGTCCTTGACCAAATGCAGGGCCCAGATCAGGCCGGTGCCGCGCACATCACCGACCAGGGGGTGATCGGAAAAATGCTGCAGTTTTTGCTGCAGGTATGCTGCAGTCTTTGCGGCGTGTGCAAAGACGTTGTCGCGTTCATAAATCTCCAGAACTTTCAGTCCGACGGCCGAACTCACCGGATGGCCGCTATAGGTAAAGCCGTGGCCGAAGGCGCCGTTTTTGTTGCTGGCCTCAATCATGGCCTGGTACATATGTTCCGGAATTGCCACGGCACTGAGCGGCATATAGGCGCTGGTCAGCGCCTTGGCCATGCTCATGGTGTCGGGGCGGAAGCTAAAGGTTTCACAGCCAAAGGCCTTGCCGGTGCGCCCGAAGCCGCAGATCACCTCGTCATCGATCAGGAAGATGTCATATTTGTCCAGAATGGCGCGCAGTTTCGGGAAATACCCTTCCGGCGGCATGATCACCCCACCGGCGCCCATGACCGGTTCGGCAATCATGGCGGCGATGGTGTCGGGGCCTTCCCTCTGGATCATTTCTTCCAGACTGCCGAGCAGTCGGTCGGTAAACTCCACCTCGCTTTCACCGTCCCTGCCGTCCCGGTAATAGAAGGGGCAGTCCGTATGCAGGAAGCCGGTCAGGGGCAGGTCGAAAAGGGCATGGTTGACGGGAATGCCGGTCAGGCTGCCGCTGGCGAGCGTCACCCCGTGATAGGCAAGCTGGCGGCTGATAATCTTCTTTTTTTCCGGTTTGCCGATGGCATTGAAATAATAACGCATCAGCTTGACCTGACTGTCATTGGCATCGGAGCCTGAGGAGCCGAAAAAGATGCGGCTGTCTTCCATGGGAATCATGTCCCGAAGTTTTTCCGCAAGCTGGATTCCCGCTTCGTGGCTGCGCCCGGAAAACATATGCGCGAATCCCATATTGCGGATCGCTTCCGCCGCCACGTCGGCAATCTCTTCACTGCCGTAACCGAGGGAGGCGCACCATAGCCCGGCCATGCCCTCCAGATATTTCTTTCCCTTGTCGTCCCACTGATAGATGCCCTTGCCCCGAGCCATGATCATGGGGCCGTTTTCCTCCATCAGCTTGAAATTGCTGGTCGGCGGGACGATGGGATAGTGGTCGTTTCTGGGATACTGGGACATGAATAAGGCCTCCGGTTATATTTGCCGGATCATATCACAGAGAAAGGGAGACTTGGCAAGCGAAAGACAACAGGATAAGCATAAGGAAACTATTCAGGGACCCTAAATGGACTGGCGCGACGAAGGCATTATCCTCTCCCTCAGGAAGCATGGCGAATTTGACGCCATCATAGAGGTATTGACCCGCGGGCATGGCCGTCACGGCGGGCTTGTCAAGGGCGGCATGGGCCGCCGTCAGCGGGGTAATCTTCAGCCCGGCAACGAAGTGGACCTGCACTGGCGCGGCCGGCTGGAAAGCCACCTCGGTACCTATCAGGTGGAACTGATCCGTTCCCGTTCCGCCGCTTTCCTGCATCTGCCGCAGAAACTGGCCGTTCTCAACGCTGTGACGGCCGTGCTTTGCGCCTGTCTGCCGGAGCGGGAAGATCATGCGCCTTTGCTGGATGGCCTGATCGCCCTGTTGGATGTACTGGAAGAATCAAGCGCCGATGTTACTGAATGGGGGCCGTTGCTGGTGCGCTGGGAACTGGGACTTCTGGGCGAACTGGGATTCGGCCTTAACCTCAGTCATTGTGCGGCCACCGGCGTGACAGAGGACCTGATCTATGTGTCCCCCAGGTCGGGCAGAGCGGTCTCCGGGGTCGCCGGCCGGCCATACAGTGACAAAATGCTGCCGCTGCCGCAGTTTCTTCTCGGTAACGGCGGGGAAGTGACGGCGGACGATGTGCGCGACGGCCTGCATCTGACCGAGTTCTTTCTCGAACGTCATACGCTCACCCCGCACAGCCGCAAAATCCCCCAGGCCCGGCTCATGCTGATGGATCATATCCTGTAAATTTCCGGAAAAATAATCCTCGCCTGCAACATCTTGTGGCACCGGAAAAAATAATTGATATAGTCGTCTCATGAGTATATTGCCCGAAGATACAATTCTTGACGCGCCGCTCGGTGATACCCTGGGTGACCGTTATTTATCCTATGCCCTGTCAACCATTATGGCCCGGTCTTTGCCGGACGTGCGGGACGGTCTGAAGCCGGTTCACCGCCGCCTTCTGTATGCCATGCGGCTGTTGAAACTGAACCCGGAAACCGGCTTTAAGAAATGCGCCCGCGTGGTTGGCGACGTGATCGGTAAATACCATCCCCACGGCGACCAGTCGGTTTATGACGCCATGGTGCGTCTGGCCCAGGAATTCGCCGTGCGCTATCCCATGGTCGACGGACAGGGTAACTTCGGTAATATCGACGGCGATAATGCGGCTGCCATGCGATATACGGAAGCGCGCCTGACCGAAGTGGCCGTGGCCCTGATGGAGGGACTGGACGAAGACACGGTTGATTTTCGCGAAACCTATGACGGGGAAGAGAATGAACCGGTGGTTATGCCGGCCAATTTTCCCAATCTACTTGCCAATGGCGCGGCAGGTATTGCCGTGGGTATGGCGACCAGCATCCCGCCTCATAATGTCTCTGAAGTCTGTGATGCGCTGCTGCATCTGATCAAGTTTCCCAATGCTTCCATCCGTAAACTGGTGGACTATATCCCGGGGCCCGATTTCCCGACCGGCGGTGTGATTGTGGAGCCGGTGGAAAATATCATCCAGGCCTATGAAACGGGACGCGGCGGTTTTCGTCTCCGGGCAAAATGGGACGTGGAAGAAGGCAGCCGCGGCGCCTATCAGATCGTGGTCACGGAAATTCCCTATCAGGTGCAGAAATCCAAACTGATTGAAAAGATCGCTGACCTGATTTACGAAAAGAAACTGCCGATCCTGGCCGATGTGCGGGATGAAAGCTCCGATGACATCCGCATTGTGCTGGAACCGAAAAGCCGTACGGTGGAAGCGGAAGTCCTGATGGAAAGCCTGTTCCGGCTGACCGAGCTGGAGACCCGGTTCCCGCTGAATATGAATGTGCTCGACAAGGGCACATCACCCCGGGTGATGAACCTGCGTGAAGTATTGCAGTGCTTCCTGGATCATCGCCTCGAGGTTTTGTTGCGTGGCTCCCGCCACAGACTCGGCAAGATCGAGCACCGGCTGGAAATCCTTGGCGGCTATCTTGTCGCCTATCTGAACCTTGATGAAGTGATCCGCATCATCCGCGAGGAAGACGAGCCCAAGAAGGAACTGATGAAAACCTTCGAGCTCACGGATGTACAGGCGGAAGCCATCCTCAATATGCGGCTGCGCAGCCTGCGCAAGCTTGAGGAAATGGAAATCCGCCGCGAATATGCGGAGCTGGAAGCGGAAAAGAACGAGCTGGAAGAACTTCTCGCCAGCGAGGAAAAACAGTGGAATGTGATTTCCGACGGCGTGAAGGGCATCAAAGCCCGTTTCGGTAACAAGACCGAGCTGGGACAGCGCCGCAGCGTCTTCGCGGATGCGCCGACGGCCGAGATCATTCCCATTGAGGCCATGATCGAGAAAGAACCCATCACCGTGATTTGTTCCGAAAAGGGCTGGATCCGGGCCATGAAGGGCCATGTGGCGGTGGACGATACGATCAAATACAAGGAAGGCGACAAAGCCAAATTCGGCTTCCACGCCTATACCACCGACAAAATCCTGCTGTTCGCCAGCAATGGCCGTTTCTATACCCTGGGCGGGGACAAGCTTCCCGGGGGGCGCGGTCACGGGGAACCGGTGCGGCTGATGATTGATCTCGGCAATGATCAGGAAATCGTCTCCCTGTTACCTTACAGGTCGGGAACCAAACTTATTCTTGCCACCCATGCCGGGCGCGGTTTTATGACCGAGGCAGACAATGTGGTGGCCAGCACCAAAAACGGCAAGCAGATACTTAACGTTGAGGACGGCAAGAACAAGCCCTATAGCGTTGTTCAACTGGAAGAGGGCCAGGATACGGTGGCTGTCATCGGCCGCAACCGCAAACTGCTGATTTTCCCGCTATCCGACATGGCGGAAATGAACCGGGGCCGGGGGGCGATTATCCAGAAATACAAGGATGCAACCCTTAGCGATATCATCTGTTTCCGGCTTGAGGACGGCCTGAGCTGGGCCATGAAGGGCGGTAAAACCCGGACCGAAACGGACCTCACCCCCTGGATCGGCAAGCGCGGGCAGGTCGGGCGGATGCCGCCACACGGTTTCCCGCAGAACAACCGCTTCAAATAAGACGGGCTGGGGTGGCGTCATGATCAGGATTATTCCACCCCGTCCGCTTAAAAAAGGCGATCTGGTGCATCTCTATCCGCCGGGTCCGCACCTCAGGCCGGCCTATCAGCAGTTTATCGAGGAAAACAGGGACTATCACCAGCCGTGGATTTATCATGCCAATGATCCGCGCTCCTATGACGATTATCTCAAGCGAATTGCACAGGGGCGCGTGCTGGGGTTCTTTATTGTCCGTAACGAAGACGAGAAGCTGGTCGGGGTCGTCAATCTCAATAACATTCTTATGGGCGGGGTGAGAAGCGCCTCTCTTGGATATTACGGCTCCCGGGAAGGGGCCGGAAAGGGATATATGTCAGAGGGGCTGAGGCTGGTGCTGGATTTCGCGGTCGAAAAAGTCGGCCTGCACCGCATCGAGGCCAATGTCCAGCCCGGCAATGAGGCGTCCCTGCGGCTGGTGCGCAAGCTGGGGTTTCGGAAAGAAGGCTTTTCACCGGAATATCTGCAGATTGGCGGTGAATGGCGCGATCATGAGCGCTGGGCGATCCTGGATCATGAAATCCGGGCTCTTTAACTTGCCCAGCCTTCTATTTCGTTGATATATGCCGTCGGCAAGCCAGCTTTCTTCGCTACAACGGCGAGTGAATGTGCATAAGATATATTTCGACCCGATAACAATTCCTTTGGTAAGTTGTAAACGATTGCTTCCATTGCGTTATTGTTCGTATCGAATGCGTGTACCTTTTCCGGCACGTAATCGGCAACACTGGTTTCATTGTAAAGGGATGTCACATCCTCATCAGACAATGTCATAACCAGGCCATAGGCACGCTCATTTTTAGATTTCACCAGCGTTGCCCTCTCACCGATTCTTAAGCCGAAACCATCAACATAGGCCATAACGGGTTCTGAGGGAGAAAAACCTTTTTCCCGCAATAATGAAATGTCCATAAATAGACCGTAGAAAAATATAGCCTTCATTTCATGATCATCTGCAATTGTTGGCATATTTCTGTCCGATACTAGCCGAAAATGATCCCGGGCAACCAGGTGGTGAGCTCCGGCCAGTTCCAGAGGATTACCAGTGCCAGGATCTGGATCATCACATAGGGGATCACGCCCCTGTAGATATCGGTTGTCTTCACTTCCGGCGGGGTAACGCCGCGCAGGTAAAAGAGCGCAAAACCGAACGGCGGGGTCAGGAAACTGGTCTGCAGGTTCATGGCCATCATGATGCCAAGCCAGATGGGGTTGATATCCATCATCAGCAGCACCGGCGCGACGATGGGGACCACCACAAAGGTGATCTCGATAAAATCGAGAAAGAAACCCAGCACAAACATCACCAGCATGACCAGGATCAACGCCCCGAGCTTGCCTCCCGGCAGATCGGTGAGGAAGTCGTGAATATAGTCATCCCCGTAAAAGCCTTTGAAGACAAGGGAGAAGAGAGCGGCGCCGATCAGGATCACAAAGACCATGGAACTGATACGGGTGGTGGACTGCATCACTTCCTGCAGGATCTTTTGGCCGTGGGCCCTCATCAGGCTGACCATGATGCCCCAGACCACAAACCCGCACAGGAGCCCCGACAGCATGACGGCGATCCTGTCCGCGGCAGAGGTCTCTACCCGTCCCATACGCAGGTCGAAGAGCTGGGCGATCACCAGCAGGGCCGCAAGGGCCAGGGTGGCGGCATAAATGGGGCGGGCGTTTTGAATGTCGGCCCGGTATCCCGCCATCAGTATGGCGCCCACGGCACCCACTGCGGCGGCCTCGGTCGGAGTGGCGATGCCCGCCAGGATGGACCCCAGCACGGCGACGATCAGCAGGATCGGCGGCAGGAAAGCGGCCATCAGCCTGCCAAAGGAAAGCCTGTTATGGCTGTCTGAAATATCTTCGACAGGCGGTGCGGCATTCGGATGAAGAATGGACAGGATGAACTGATAGACGATATAGAGCAGCACCAGCCCCAGTCCCGGGATCAGGGCTCCGGCGAACAGGTCGCCGACGGACAGGGGCTCCGGTGACCAGTTGCCCATTTCCAGCTGGGCCGCCTGCCAGGCGGAAGACAGCTGATCGCCCAGAAGCACCAGCACAATGCTGGGCGGGATGATCTGGCCCAGGGTCCCGGCTGCGGCAATGGAGCCGCTGGCGAGAGACGGACTGTATCCTTTTTTCAGCATGGTCGGCAGGCTCAGCAGGCCCATGGTCACAACCGTGGCGCCGACAATGCCGGTGCTGGCGGCCAGCAGGGCCCCGACGATGGTCACGGAAATGCCAAGGCCGCCGCGCACCCGTCCCATAATCTGACCCATGCTTTCAAGAAGTTCCTCGGCGATCTTGCTGCGTTCCAGCATGACGCCCATAAAAACAAACAGCGGCACCGCCAGCAGGGTATCGTTGCTCATGGTGCCGAAAATACGTTCCGGGATCAGGCCGATAAAGTCCGGATCAAACTCCCCGGTGACGATACCGATGGCGGCAAACAGAAGTGCCGTGCCGCCCAGGGTAAAGGCTACCGGAAAGCCGGCCAGCAGAAAACCGCAGGCGGTGACGAACATCAGCAGGCAGAGAAGGGCGGAAGCTTCCATCACATACCCTCCTGCTTTTCTTCCATCAGATGTTCTTGGCCCAGAATGATACGCAGGCTGTGCAGAATAAGGCTGAGCCCCTGGAGCAGGATGAAGACCACAAAAACAAGTATCAGGCTTTTAAGAAGATAGACGGCCTGGATGCCACTGGCCTCGATGCTGCCTTCCATGGCGGCCCAGCTATCCAGGACAAAAGGCCAGCTGTACCAGCCGATCACGAGGGAGACCGGAAACAGGAAGAGGAGGGACCCAACAAGGTTCACCCAGGCTTTTTTCTTTTCGGAAAAGCTGCCGTAAAAGACATCCACCCGCACATGGCCGTTGTGTTTCAGCGTATATCCGGCGGCGCCCAGGAAAATCAGGCTGTGAAGATAAAGAAGGCTTTCCTGCAGAAAGATACTGCCGTCCCGGAAGATGTAATGGCTGATCACAATGCCGAACTGCAGCAGCACCAGCAGCAGAGTGGCCCAGGAAATAAAGCGCCCCAACTTCTCGTTAATCTGGTCAATAAGCCCGGTAATTTTCAACATTATTTTGGAACACTGCAGTGGGATTAAATTTTAGTGCCGTAATTTTCCGGCAGACGCCGGGCGGCGGAATAGGGCTCGTCGGCGATTTCGGCCCAGTCCATGCAGTTTTTCCGGGTTTCCATATAGCTGTTGTAAATCCGCCGGGACAGCTCGTCCGTTTCTCCGACTTCCTGGACCACATCGCTCGCTACTTCGGCAAGTTTTTTCATGATTTCCGGGGAGAATGTTCTGAGTTTGACGCCGTGCTCATCCACAAGAGTTCTGAGCGCCACAATGTTCTGGGCGTTAAATTCGGCCACTGATTTCTGGTGATTATCGCCGGCAACAGCCGTGATAATGGCCTGCTGGCTTTTGTTCAGGCTTTCCCAGACTTCCTTGTTGAAACCGGCGGCGACGGCGGCGGCGGGTTCATGAAAGACGGATGTATAGTAATAGGGGGCAATCTTGTAAAAGCCAAAGGCCAGGTCATTCCAGGGGCCAACCCATTCTGAGGCATCAATGTTGCCCTGGCTGAGAGCGAGGAAAATCTCGCCGCCGGATTTGGTCACCGGTGTCGCGCCAAGCCTTTTCAGGATTTCCCCGCCCATGCCCGGAATGCGCATGCGCAGGCCCTTGAAATCCTCGAGGCTGTTGATTTCCTTTTTGAACCAGCCGCCCATCTGCATGCTGGTATTGCCGCAGAGCAGGGGTTTGACATTGAACTGGCCGGATAATTCGTCCCACAGCTCCTGTCCGCCGCCATAGTTCAGCCATTGAACCACTTCCTGCGGGGTCAGGCCGAAGGGCACGGCACCGAAAAAGGAAAAGGCCTTGTGCTTGCCCTGCCAGTAATAATCCACACCGTGATAGACATCTGCCTTGCCGCCGGAGACCGCATCAAAGGCGCCGAGGGCCGGAACCAGTTCGCCGGCAGCATAGACCTTGATTCTGATGTCGCCATCTGTGGCCGCTTCCACGTCCCTGGCGAACTGTACGGCGCGGGTACCAATGCCCGGGAAATTCTTGGGCCAGGTTGTGACCATTTTCAGGTTTCGTCTGCCGGCGGCATAGGCCGGAGCGGCAAGGCCCGATGCGGCTACACCAAGTGACCCTATGGCTGAGGATTTGAGAAATTTGCGCCGTTGCATGAAGTTGCCCCTTTATTGGTTTTGCCATTTCATTGCAGTATAAATGCCCTGACTGCAAAGACAATAGTGCAGGTTGCCAGCGGCAGAAAACTGTTCATTTCAGCGTTTCAGGGTCCAGCCGCCGGGGCCGAGAAGTTCAAGGGGCTTGAAATTCTGTTTGTAGGCCATCTTGGGGCTGTTTTTCACCCAGTATCCCAGATAGATGTAGCCAAGGAAATGTTCCCGGGCCAGAGCAATGTGGCTCATGATGGCGAAGGTGCCGAGACTTCTTTTCAACATGCTCTCATCAGTATCGAAGAAGCTGTAGACCATACTCAGTCCGTCCTTGAGCTCGTCGGTAAGGGCGACACCGATCAGGCGTCCCTTTTCCCCGGAACCTTCGGCAGGCAGGCGATATTCCACCAAATGAGTGTGGACGGGGCTGCTTTCCACCATTTCACGGTATTCGTCGGGGGACATTTCAGCCATCCCGCCTTCCGGATGCCGTTCCTTCAGGTACAGGCGTAAAAGATCATATTGTTCGTCTGTTACCCGGTTCGGAATGACCGAAACCTTGACGTCATTGTTGTATTTCAGAATTCGTTTCTGGGTCCTGTTGGCCGTGAACTTCTGTACCGGAATGCGGACGGATATGCAGCGGTTGCATGTCTCGCAGGTTGGACGGTAAACAATATCCTGGCTGCGCCGGAAGCCCACCTGGGTCAGGGAATCATGCAGGCCGTCAGGGTTCTGACCGTTCAGTTCAGTGAAGACCTTCCGCTCCATCAGGTCCGGCAGGTACGGGCAAGGCGAAGCGGCAGTTACATAAAACCTTGGAAACTGTGATGACTGGTCGGTCATGTGGGGTCTTTCGGCATTTCTTGAATCAGTTCTGACAGTATAGCTCAAACCTGTAAATAATACCTAAAGTCAATACAAGTCATAGTACCAGGGGGCAAACAGCGTATATCCGATCCACAGGACGATGATCAGGGGAACGCCGACTTTCAGAAAATCACTGAATTTATAGTTCCCCGGCCCCATGACGAGCAGGTTCGTCTGGTACCCCATCGGGGTGGCAAAGGAACAGTTGGCTGCAAAAATGACCGCTGTCACAAAAACCATGGGTTCAACGTTAAGTTCGGTAGCAAGATTGACGGCAATAGGCGTAAACAGCACGGCAGTGGCGTTATTGCTGAGTACGTTGGTCAGGATCGCCACCATCAGGAAAAAGGCGGAAAGGATTACAGCAATGCTGGCTCCGGAAAGTATCTCGATCATATGGTGAGCCAGAAAGGAGGCTCCGCCGGTGGCCTGAAGAGAGGCCCCCATGGCCAGCGCGGCACCAATCAGCAGGAAGATGCGGCGGTCCACGGCACGGCTTGCCTGGCGAACGTTCAGGCAACCCGTCAGAATCATGAGGAATGCCCCAGCCGTGGCTGTAATGGGAATAGGGACCAGGCCGGTTGAAGCGACCGTAACAACTCCGGCAAAAATGGTCAGGGCCTTCCAGCTGTCTGCCTTGACCGGTACTTCGCTGGTGGACCACTCCATCAACAATACATCGCGGTTGGTCCTCAGGGATCTTACCTGGGTTGCGGTACCCACAACCATCAGCACGTCTCCGGCTTCAAGCCTGATATCGTCTATGGAAGTTCGGATCATACGGGAGCGCCGCTGAATGCCGATCACCTTGCAGCCGCCCTGCAGATGGAACCCGACCTGTTCCAGTGTGCGTCCGTCCAGACGTGAGGCCGGCGCCACAATGACTTCGGCAATATGCTGTCGTTTAGAGGCCTCGGGGGCGGTGTCGTCGACGGGTTCGTCGCCGCCGAGCGAGGTCATTGCTCCCTTCATCAAACTGGGGGTTTTGGCGATCTTTTCCGTCAGTGTGCGCCGGGTCGTGGCAAGGATGATGGAATCACCTTCTCTCAGGGTGATGTCGTCAAACGGCGGCAGGAAGACCGTGCTGTCCCGCTGAATCAACCGGGTTGTCATGCCGGCGAGATCGGGGAACATGCCGGCGATGGAACTCTTGCCGATCAGGCTGTTGCCTTCCACCAGGTCAATCTGGACGATGAACTGTTTTCCGCTCATCTGTTTGGCTGTGCCGTTTTCGGCCTGGGTTTTGGGAAGAAGCCTGGGAGCGATTGTCAGAACATAAACCAGGCCGATCCCCATCAGGAAAAGGCCAGGAACAAAAAAATCAAAGAAACCAATGTCCAGGCCAGTTTGAGCCTTGTAGGCTCCTGCAGCCAGAAGGTTGGTGCTGGAGCCGATCAGTGTGCTCATCCCGCCAAGAATGGCCACAAAGCTGAGGGGTATAAGAACCTGACTCGCCGGTTTTTCGATTTTGTCCATCAACATGATCAGGATGGGGATAAAAATCACCACCACCGGCGTATTGTTCAGGAAAGCGCTGATAATCATTACGACGAGAAGGCAGAACAGCACCACCCGGCGCGGATAATTGATGCCGTGTTTGATCAGAATTGTGGCCGGGCCTTCAAGCGCGCCGGTCTGGACCATGCCCTGGCCGATAACGAGGAGCCCCAGGATGGAAACAAGAGCTGGATCGGCAAATCCTGAAAGAAGCGTCCGCATATTCAGGAGAAGCGCCCCGCTACTGTCATGCAGGGGCAGGAAATGAAACGTCAAAAGCAGGACGGAAATAACCCCGAGAGACGTAATCTCAAGCGGAATATGGTCCATGGTATAGAATATAATGGCGCCGCCGATAATGGCGAAGGTCAGCCACATTTGCAGTGAAGGATCGATTAGTTCTGTCATGTATGGTACCGCTTGTCCCACCTGGAAAAAGCGCAAAAACCTTTGGCGCCAAAAAAATATGAATACGGTGACAGGTGCCGGCAGTGTGCTTTTCTCTACCTGGAAACTTCATTTTGCATCCTGTTATCCGTGCAATAACAACATCATAACAGGGCAGTTTCTAGCTGTCGCTGAAAAACTGCCGAATATTTCAGGGGTGGTTTCTCGCCTAGAGGAAGCCGCGGGGAAGAGTGGGGGCTTCACGAAGCAAAAGTATGGTGATCCTGCGGTTTTCCGAACGCAGCGGACGGTCGGGAAGCAGTGGTTCGGTGTCTGCTTTGCCCTGGACTTCGGCAAAGCGGTCGGAAGGGACACCCCGTCTCAGGAGAACGCGGCGGCTGGCATTCGCCCGGTCTGCGCTAAGCTCCCAGTTGGTGTAATTGGAGCCTTTTGAAAAACCGGCTGAATCCGTGTGGCCGGAAATGGAAATCCGGTTGGGCATTTTCTCTATAACACCGGCAACCTTGGCAATCATTTTTTCCGCATAGCCGTAAAGAATAGGAGTGCCGGGTTTGAACATGGCCCGATTGTCCTTGTCGACAATCTGGATGCGCATACCGTCCTCGGTGATGTCGATCAGCAGCTGGTCCTGAAGTTCGGCAAGCTCCGGACTTTCCTGCATGCTCTGGCGCAGATCTTCGGACATTTGCTCGAAGAATTCCTGTTCGCGTTCGGCCATAATTTCCTCGAGGGTTTTTTCCTCCTCGTTCCGGGCCACGCTTTCGCCGCCTTCACCATCCTGCTTCTTGTTCAGGGTCTGGGACTGGTCGGGAATTGAAACGGTCACTGCGCTTGACTGGGCACCATCCGTATTAAGGGACACACCACCCAGGATGTCTCCCGAACCGGAAGAGCTGCTTGTACTGGCCGAAGTGGGCGAGAAATAATCGGCAAGGCCAGATCGCTGTTCCTCGGTTGTCGCATTCATCAGCCACAACAGAAGAAAGAAGGCCATCATGGCTGTCACAAAATCGGCATAGGCCACCTTCCAGGCGCCACCATGGGCCCCGCCGGAAACCTTTTTAATTCGCTTGATTATTATCGGGCGTTCTTCGTCCGCCATTCTTTCACCACTGCCAGACTTGTTGCATTAACTTCCGCCAATAATGGATAGGGTTGGTTAATATAACGTTAGTCAAACCCGGAAACTTTTATGGTTTCGACAGTTAGGATAAAGCTATAGATCCTGGGACCTGTTCATATGCACCACGAACCCCTTGGCGCGCAGGGCTTCAAGAATATCCTGAAGGTGCTGCCGGTCCCGGGTTTCCAGGGTGACATTTGAATAGGTTTCCTTGGCCGGAAGTTCCGTAAACAGGCGGTGATGGGAAACGTCGATAATGTTGCCGCCGAGGCTGCCGATGATTCCTGCAATCTGGGCCAGCGCGCCGGGCACGTCCAGAAGCTCGATGCGAAGGCGCGTGATGCGGCCTTCCCTGACCAGTCCCCGCATCAGCAGGGAGGCCAGAAGTCTCGGGTCGATATTGCCGCCGCTGAGGATCAATCCCGTGTTCTTGCCCTTGAAAAATTCCGGGTGGGACAGAACTGCGGCCAGCGGCGCAGCGCCGGCGCCTTCCGGGACGGTTTTCTCAATGGTCATAAGCATGCTGACCGCGCGCTCCAGGCAATCTTCCGTGACCAGCAAGGTCTTGTCCACAAGCTCCTCGCAGACTTTCAGGGTCAGTTCGCCAATGGTTTTCACGGCGATACCTTCCGCGAGGGTGGAGCCCTTCGGCTCGTACTCCTGCTGGTGCAGGGCCCTGTAGAGTGACGGGAACCGTTCGGCCTGAACACCGATGATCTCGATTTTTGGATTGATGGCCTTGGCTGCTGTGGCGACACCTGAAATCAGGCCGCCACCGCCTACGGGCACCACAATCACATCCAGATTGGGCACTTCCGCCAGCATTTCCAGGCCGATAGTGCCCTGTCCGGCCATTACCGCCGGATCGTCGAACGGGTGCACAAGAGTATAGCCATTTTCCCTGGCAAGTTCCCGGGCGTGCACGGCGGTATCGTCGAAACGTTCCCCGTGAAGTACCACGTTGGCGCCGTGTTCCTGAGTTTGGCTGACTTTGACAAAGGGCGTGTTGACCGGCATCACAATTGTAGTGGGAATGCCCAGGCGCGCCCCGTGATAGGCCACACCCTGGGCATGGTTGCCGGCG
Organism: Emcibacter sp.; assembly: GCF_048269205.1. Lineage (GTDB taxonomy): Bacteria > Pseudomonadota > Alphaproteobacteria > Sphingomonadales > Emcibacteraceae > Emcibacter. The sequence goes on from NZ_JBLXJC010000001.1 coordinate 1,170,778, forward strand.
GATGCGGCAATGACGCCTGCTTTCTTCTGTTCGTCTGTCAGAGACATCAGCTTGTTGAGCGCCCCACGTTCCTTGAAGGAAGCGGTAAACTGAAGGTTTTCAAACTTGATGAAAATATTTGCGCCGGTAATGGAAGACAGGGTCAGTGAACGGGTGGTTGGCGTCCGGATCACTGCCCCATTAAGGGCCTGTTCCGCATTTTTCACATCCTCAAAGGATATGGGAAGTGTGGCGGTCTTCTCAGTCTGGCTCATCACAAATACTTTTGGTTATGTTTACATCAAGTGGCAATCTGTCTGTTCATATATGTCCAGACGGGGGAAAAGTCCAAAATAAAATTACAAATGTCGGGGTTTTCAGCCGATTTGCAGGCGGGTATCCATTCTGCCGATCTAATTCTAAAGGTAGCAGAATATACCGTAGCAGCTGTCAAAAGCGTATCGAAACAGGAAATAAAGGACGACATCAAGCAGCATAAGCAGCAGAACAGACGGGATACCCACGTAGTAAATCAGGCTCTGGTAGCCCCATTTTGTCAGCCGGGGACGGTCGATCTCATGTCCCATCACATTATGTATACTTCTTTTTTTGCCGATCATGGTTTGCCCTGCTGATTTTTCCTTTGTTTTTTCGGTGATTAGCTTAGTATGGCAGCAACGAAAAAATATACAAGGCAATGGCAGTATCAGAGCAAGTAAATAATGGCCGTCACATTCTTCTGGACTGGAATAATCTGGACCAGGTGACTTGGGATGGCATGCTGGAAAATGTGACAGGCAACGCCCTGCAGCAGTCGTGGGGCTATGGTGCAGCCCTCAAGGAACGCGGTGTCCGGGTGCGCCGCATTGTGGCCTATGATGGAAACCGACCGCTGGCTTTGGCCCAGGTCATTGTGCGGTCCTGGTTCGGCATTGTGAAACTTGCCCATATCATGCGCGGCCCTGTCTGGCTTGAAGAGGTCTCTGCCGAAACCAGGCAGGAAATCTACAGGCAGCTGCGTCGTCTTTATCCCCGCAGGAAAATGAGATTTCTGTTTTTGAGTCCCGAGGTCGGAGACCCTGATGAAGGGGAGCTTCTGGAAGCGGCAGGACTGAAGCAGGTGATTACCGGATATACAACTGTCCTGGTGGATATGGGCAAGAGCGAAGAGGAGCTGTGGGCCAGTTTGTACGGCAAGTGGCGCAATCAGGTGCGCCGGGCGGAAAAAGAACAGCTGACAGTGGAATTTGGTGACCATACCCATGAACGAACCGACTGGCTTTTTACAAAAGAGAAAAAGCAGCAGAAAGACAAAAATTACAGGTCGCTTCCTGTCCAATTGATTGAAGCTTACCATCGGCACAGCTTGGGCAAGGGCGTTGTAATGACAGCCTTCGTATATAAAAATGCGAATCACAACAATCAGGAAGAGCCGCTGGCGGCAGCATTATTTCTGCGACACGGCACCGGGGTAACCTATCATATGGGCTGGAACGGCAGTGAGGGACGCGCCCTGAACGCCATGAATTTGCTCTTGTGGAAAGCTATGACACACCTCAAAGGCAAGGGATGCCGGCAACTGGACCTTGGTGGACTGAATACGGTTGACAGTCCTGAACTGGCCCGCTTCAAGCTGGGTCTTGGCGGTGAAGTGGTCTCTTTGCCGGGTACATATCTTTAATCATGAGCTTTCAGGCAAAAAGAATAAAATTCCGGGGCGCCAGTTGCCGGTATTTTCCGGTAATGCTGATCGCGTTGGTTTTGGTGTCCTGTAGTCGGCCACTTTCTCCGGTTACCACGGACAGATTCGCAGACTATTACGCAAACATTGAAAAAATTACGGACGAAGGGGCCGGGGAACTGGCTGTCAGTATTTTGGGGACAATGTCTGAGGACGGGAATAATTATCCTGTCCATCTGCTGTCCCGACAAGCGGTTTCCGAAGGACGGAAAAGCATCCTCATTCTCGCCGCACCGGGTACGAAGCCTTTCAGGGCCACTGAAATGGTCCTGGAAAGCGCCCGGCAGCTTCTGGCGGGCAAGTCCGTATTTGGTGACGCGCATGTCGATCTTCTCCCGCTTGTCGCTCCCGGAAGAGGGATCAACCGTTCTGTTCCCGACAGGGCCCGGAATAGGATGCTGCACAGGGTCCTGGAGCGGCGCAAATATGATCTGGTGATAGTTCATCGGGTGGATCCGGACCAGGTCGGTTTTGTCATTGCCCAGAAAGGCAATCTGGCGGACGAAGCCATGTTCGCCCAGTCCAGGGTCAGGGACCACGGCTATTTTGTTGGCTCGGGAGACGAACAATTGGTCAAAAAGATATTTAGACGGAATGGTCTGCCAGACTTTTTGACCGGACCGGGCAGGGGGGCGGTAATGGTGCTTTCTTCCTGGCAGGGGGAGGAGCAGGAAAAGGCCGTTCACCAGCATCTTCTCGCCCAGGAAACGATTATCGGGTTGTTACTGAACAGCTTTTATCAATAAATCGTATCTTTTATTTTGCTTATTAAACCTTGCTTAACGACCTTTTACTATAAATGTCCCAAATAAAGACAGCTTTCGGGCCGGAAGACGAATCCGGTACATTTAGGGACGAGTATAAATGTTTGTTATTATAGGTATCGTTGTAGTCATGGTGATGGCGTTCGGCGGCTATGTGCTGGCCGGTGGTAAAATGGCGCCTATTCTCAAGGCTCTTCCTCTCGAATTCATGATCATCGGCGGATCGGGTGCTGGTGCTTTTATGGTGACCAACAGCGGCTCCGTGATCAAGAAATCCATGAGTGGCCTTGGTAAGGTCGTCAAGGGACCGAAATGGAAAGCGGAGGACTACAGGGACTTGTTATGCCTGATGTTTGCCCTGACCAAGCTGATCAAGACCAAGGGGGTGATCGCCCTTGAGCCTCATGTGGAAAACCCCCATGACAGCAAGATCTTTAACAACTTCCCGAAAGTTGCTGCTGACCATCATGTCGTGGATTTTATCTGTGACTACCTGCGTATGACGACCATGAACTTTGATGATCCCCACCAGGTCGAAGACGTTCTGATGAAGGATCTGGAAAAGCATCATCACGAGGAAAGCGAAGGGGCACACGCCCTGGGAATCCTCGGGGAGAGTTTTCCGGCGCTGGGTATTGTGGCGGCGGTGCTGGGTGTGATCAAGACCATGGCCAGTATTGACCAGCCCATTGAGGTTCTCGGCGCCATGATCGGCGGGGCGCTGGTGGGAACCTTCCTGGGGATTTTGTTGTCCTATACCATCGCCAGCCCCATTGCGACACGCCTGCAGCAGATTGTAGACGAGGAGGGACATTTCTTTAATGTGATCAAAGATGTGATTATCGCCCATCTGCATGGCAATGCGCCACAGATTTCAATTGAAATCGGGCGTAAGAGCGTGCCAACAAACATGGTGCCGACATTCTATGAGCTGGACGAAGCTGTTCAGGAACTCCCCAACGACCTTTTTGCCTGATTTTAAAGGGTATCTTTCAGAATTTTTGCGGCGGCAGGGGCGAAATAGGTCCATATGCCCGTCGCGCCCGCCCGTTTGAAGGCAAGCAGGCTTTCCATCATGACGGCATCCCTGTCCAGCCAGCCCTTGTCCGCGGCAGCCATCAGCATTGCGTATTCACCGCTGACCTGATAGGCGAAGACAGGATGGGAAAACTCCGATGAGATCATGCGAATGATGTCCAGGCAGGGCATGCCGGGCTTCACAATAACGGAATCTGCACCTTCCTCGATGTCCATGGCGACCTCACGCAGGGCTTCCAGACTGTTGGCCGGGTCCATCTGATATGTTTTCTTGTTGCCGCCCTTCAGATTGCCGCCGGACCCTACAGCATCCCGGAAAGGACCATAGAAGGCAGATGCATATTTGGCGGAATAGGCCATGATCTGCGTGTTGTGATGGCCAAGGTTTTCCAGCATGCTGCGGATCTGTCCGATACGTCCGTCCATCATGTCTGATGGGGCCAGAATATCGCATCCGGCATCTACCTGGACAGCAGCCTGGCGGACAAGGGCCTCAACGGTCTGGTCGTTATGGACGTAGTCATCAATCAGGATGCCGTCCTGTCCGTGGCTGGTGTAAGGATCAAGGGCAACATCACAGATGACGCCAAGATCGGGAAATTCCTTTTTAAGCTGCCTGACGCTGCGGCAGACCAGATTGCCTTCATTGTATCCCTCACTTCCTTCGTCATCCTTCAGGTCGCTCTCGACTTGCGGGAACAGGGCAATGGCGGGAATTCCCAGGCTGCAGGCCTTTTCCGCTTCTTTGAGGAGTTTGTCCAGCGAATGGCGCCTTACCCCGGGCATGGAGGGGATCGCTTCGGAGATTCCGCTTCCCTCCCTGACGAAAAGAGGCCAGATCAGGTCTTTCTCTGACAACCGGGTCTCTCCATGCAGGTCCCTGGACCATCCGCTGGCACGGGTGCGTCGCGGTCTGTTGAAAGGATATTTTCCGGTAAGCGGTTGGGGACTCATGCTTTTCCTCATTCTGAATTGATCTGGAAACATACCTCAAAAGAGGTGATATTCAAACAGTTAGTGGGAACGAGCCTTAAAAAAGGGGGTGCTATCCAACGATTTTATCAACAGTTAACAGCTTGTTAGGGGTTCCGGATATATAAATTAAGGTAACTTTTAGAAAAATATATCCGAAGACTGCAAAAACAGGGACTTTACGGAATGTCGATTGCATATCAGAGCAGCAGCTTAATCGGAGGTCACGAAACCCCGGAAGCGCGTACGAAACTCAATTTTCTGGAATGCCTCCGTTTGATTGAACGGCTGCACCGGCGGATGCTAGATATCGTCAAGCATCGTCTTGATGCGGTGGGCATGAATGATATCAATAGCGTCCAGGCCCTCCTCATTTACAACATCGGTGATCACGAGATGACTGCCGGGGATCTGAGAAACCGGGGTTACTATCTGGGTTCAAACGTCTCCTATAACCTGAAAAAACTGGTCGAGACCGGTTATATCATGCAGGAACGTTCCGAGCATGACCGCCGCGCCCTGCGTATCTGGCTGAGCGACAAGGGCAAGGCTGTCTGTACCCTGGTCGGGGAGCTGTTTGATGAAAATCTGGATATGATCAAGGATCGCAACATTTTTGAGGACGATGATGTCACGGAACTGCGAAACGCCCTCAGGAATCTTGAAGGCTTCTGGAGTGATATTCTGAGGTTTCAGTCCTGATCCATTGATCTAAATCATGGATCACCATTGTGAACGATCCTATAAAAATATTACGGGCCCCTGATAAAGATTATACTATCAGGGGCCTTTCATATTTTGTAGACTGAAGTCCGTTTGGATGGAAGTTTCGGGTTTTTTGCTTTTCTTGTTTCGCGCAATGGGTTACCAAGGGCGTGGAATCGGTATTTCAGGGATGGGAAATGGATTACGATCGTATTTTTTCAGACGCGCTAAAAGATATTCAGGACGAGGGCCGCTACAGGGTCTTTATGGATATTGAACGTCAGAAAGGCGATTTTCCGAGAGCGGTCTGGCACACTGACAGCGGCACAAAGGACATTGTTGTCTGGTGCGGCAACGACTATCTGGGAATGGGGCAGAACCCCGATGTCATCTCCGCGATGGAGGAGGCACTGGGCCGGGTCGGCGCCGGCGCGGGGGGAACCCGCAATATTTCCGGCACCAATCATTATCATGTCCTGCTGGAACAGGAACTTGCCGATCTGCATGGCAAGGAAGCCGGGCTGATTTTTACCTCCGGCTATATATCCAATGAGGCCACGCTGAGCACCATGGGCAAGCTTCTGCCCGGCTGCATTATCTATTCCGACGAACTGAATCATGCCTCCATGATCAACGGCATTATCAACAGCCGCTGCGAAAAACATGTTTTCCGGCATAATGATGTGGAGCATCTGGAAAGCCTTCTCAAGCAGGCTGATCCGTCCCGGCCCAAGCTGATCGCTTTTGAATCCGTCTATTCCATGGACGGGGATTTCGGCCCTATTGCGGAAATCTGCGACCTGGCGGAAAAATATGACGCCCTGACCTATCTGGACGAAGTGCATGCAGTGGGTATGTATGGTCCCCGTGGCGGTGGCGTGGCGGAAAAGCTTGGCCTTATGGACCGGGTCACGGTCATTGAAGGCACGCTCGGCAAGGCCTTCGGTCTGATGGGCGGTTATATTACCGGCAGCAAGGCGGTTGTGGATGCGGTACGCAGTTTTGCGCCTGGCTTCATTTTCACGACATCCTTGTCACCTGTTCTGGCAGCAGGGGCCCTGGCCAGTGTCCGTCATCTGAAAAACAGCACTGCCGAACGGGAAAGTCATCAGGAGAGGGCTGAAGCCCTGAAAAGGATGATGCGGGAGGCCAAGCTGCCTGTCATGCCGTCTACAAGCCACATTGTTCCTGTGCTGGTGGGAGACCCGGTGGTTTGCAAGCAGGCGTCCGATATTCTTCTGGAAGAATTTGGCATCTATGTGCAGCCGATTAACTATCCGACGGTTCCGCGCGGCACCGAACGGCTCAGGTTTACCCCCAGCCCGCTGCATGACGACAGCATGATGGAGCATCTGGTCAACTCTTTGCGTGCAGTTTGGGACCGTCTGGAAATTGATAAATATTCCAAGGCAGCCTGAGGGGGCAGGAATGAGCGGTGGAGACAATGGCGACGTTATAGTGGAATTCGTTCAGGTCGGTAATGCGGTCAAGGTTTCTGCCATTGATGCCAAAACCGGGCGGGAAGTTTCCATTGTCGGGTCGCCCCGCGCTTCCCGGGAAGAGCTTACCCGGGTGGCAGTAAACAAGCTGAAGTACGTCATGTCCCGCGATTAAGTCAGTCATGCAAACGGCTTGGAGCGTTTTTCTCAAAGCGTCCCGGTATATCTGTACAAAAAACCCGAAAACAACCGAAAAACACCATAGATGTGGTAGGCAACAGCCTTTCCTTGTGATATGAAGCGGCTGAAAGATGACCGGGTGATTCTACACTTGGTAATCAGAGGTCGGAAAGATACGGGATTCGACGCTATTATGAGTAAGGAAACAATCGTTCTCGCCAGCGATCATGGCGGCTTCGAGCTAAAAGAAACTCTCAAGGATATGCTGTCCGGGCTGGGTTATGAGGCCCTGGACCTCGGATGTCACGGACTGGAATCTGTGGATTATCCGGATTATGCCGATGCCATGGCCGATGTTCTCGCCGGCGCGCGGGCAAGGCGTGGCGTACTTGTCTGTGGTTCCGGGATCGGAATCAGCATGGCAGCCAACAGACACTCCCATATCCGTGCGGCACTCGTCCATGACGGTCTGACAGCACGTCTGTGCAGACAGCATAATAATGCCAATGTTATGGTGCTGGGGGGACGGACAACTGGTGTTGATGTGGCAAAGGATTGCCTGAAGATTTTTTTGAACACGCCTTTTGAGGGCGGGCGCCATGAGCGGAGAATCGGCAAAATGTCCTGACCTTCCGGGGTCGGCGATTAACAAACCCTGAGGAAACAGTTTTTATGTCATCTACAGATCTGAACAAGTTTTTCAACGCCTCCCTTTCCGAAACTGACAAGGACCTGCTGGACGCCATTAACGGCGAGATGGGTCGTCAGCAGCACCATATTGAATTGATCGCTTCCGAGAATATTGTCAGCCAGGCAGTCCTCGAGGCCCAGGGCTCTGTCCTGACCAATAAATATGCGGAAGGTTATCCGGGACGTCGCTATTACGGCGGCTGTGAATGGGTGGATGTTGCAGAAAATCTTGCGATCGAGCGGGCGAAAAAACTGTTCAATGCCGGTTTTGTGAACGTTCAGCCCCATTCAGGGGCCCAGGCCAACGGCGCGGTGATGATGGCGCTGGTCAAGCCGGGCGATACGATCCTCGGTATGTCACTGGCTGCCGGTGGACACCTGACTCATGGCGCACCGCCGGCCCAGAGCGGGAAATGGTTCAATGCAGTACAATACGGGGTGCGCCGGGACGATCATCAGGTGGACTTCGAAGAAGTGGAGCGTCTGGCGAAAGAACACAAGCCACGCCTGATTATTGCTGGTGGTTCGGCCTATCCCCGGACCCTGGATTTCGAGCGCTTCCGCGCTATCGCTGATGAAGTCGGCGCCTATCTGATGGTCGATATGGCTCATTTTGCCGGCCTGGTGGCCGGTGGCGCCCATCCGAACCCTGTGGGAATTGCCGATGTAGTGACCACCACCACTCACAAGACCCTGCGCGGACCGCGCGGTGGCATGGTGTTGACCAATAATGCGGATATCGCCAAGAAAATTAACAGTGCTGTATTCCCGGGTCTTCAGGGTGGTCCGCTGATGCATGTGATCGCGGCAAAGGCGGTGGCCTTTGGCGAGGCGCTGCGTCCTGAATTCAAACAATATGCCGCTGATGTGGTGGCCAATGCCAAGGTCCTGGCCGGCAAGCTGAAGGATGCGGGCTGTGACATCGTCTCCGGCGGAACCGACACTCACCTGATGCTGGTGGACCTGAGGCCAAAAGGACTGACCGGACGCGATGCGGATGCGTCACTCGGACGGTCCAATATGACCTGCAACAAAAATGGTGTACCCTTTGACCCTGAATCACCGACAGTTACGTCCGGGATCAGGCTGGGAACACCGGCAGGAACAACCCGGGGGTTCGGCGCGGCTGAATTCGAAAAGGTCGGCGATTATATCGTAGAGGTACTGGACGGGCTGGTGGCCAATCGCGATGACAACAGCGCTGTTGAAGCTGCTGTCCGGGAAAAAGTAGTTGCCCTGTGTGAGGAGTTTCCGATCTACTGACCGGATTGGAGGACAGGCCGTTTGACAGAAGGAGTGGAGTATGCGCTGCCCATTTTGCAGTAACGATGATACCCAGGTAAAAGACTCCCGGCCGACAGAGGATAACTCTGCCATCCGCCGCCGCCGCTCCTGCAATGCCTGCGGGGCGCGTTTCACCACGTTTGAGCGGGTGCAGCTTCGTGAACTGATGGTCATGAAGAAAAACGGCAAGAAGGTGCCTTTCGAGCGGGAAAAGCTGGAGAGGTCCGTTAATCTTGCCCTGCGCAAGCGCCAGGTGGACGAGGAAAAGGTTGAGCGGATGATCAACGGTATCGTCCGCCAGCTTGAAAGCATGGGTGAAAGCGAGGTTCAGACCGACCAGATCGGCAAGCTGATTATGGAAGGGCTCCAGAACCTGGATAAAGTGGCTTATGTTCGCTTTGCCTCCGTCTATAAAAACTTCCGGGAAGCCAAGGACTTCGAGGAATTTGTCGGCACACTGGCTGAACTTCCCGAAAAGTAGTAATCGCGCAGGGATGAAATTTGCACGAACAGGAAATATTTGATCGTCACATGATGCAGGCGGCTCTCGCTCTTGCGGGGAGAGGGCTTGGCAATGTGGCGCCAAATCCTGCTGTTGGCTGTGTTCTTGTCAATGAGGCCGGGCATGTTGTGGGCCGCGGCTGGACCGGCCGGGGCGGACGTCCCCATGCTGAAACGGTTGCGCTTGACCAGGCCGGTAAAGCGGCCAGGGGTGCCACTGCCTATGTCACACTGGAGCCCTGCGCCCATCATGGACAGACACCGCCCTGTGCCGAAAGTCTTGTTGCGGCGGGGGTCAGGCGTGTTGTGGTGGCGACCACAGATCCGGACAACCGCGTCAACGGCAAGGGACTGGAAATATTACGCAATGCGGGGATTGCAGTAGATGTGGGGGTCTGTCAGGCCGAGGCCGATGAACTGAATGCCGGATTTTTCAGCCGCGTGCACAGGGGACGGCCGATGGTAACGGTCAAGACGGCCTCGACGCTGGACGGAAAAATTGCGCTTGGGAACGGTAAAAGCCAGTGGATTACAGGACCCTTGTCCCGGGCGCGCGGGCATGTCTACCGGGCGACACATGATGCGATCCTGACCGGCATCGGAACTGTTTTGGCAGACGATCCGTCCCTGACCTGCAGGCTGCCGGGGTTGAATGACCGATCTGCGGACCGTATCATTCTGGACAGGGATCTGAAGATTCCGTCCGACAGTATCCTGGTACGCACGGCTATGGAAACCAGTGTCCGGGTTTTCTGTCATGAGCCGGAAACGACGAAAATGAATGCCCTTACAGAGGCCGGGGTGGAGGTTATCCGGATCGGTCTTGATGAAGGCGGCAGGTTGTCACTGGACGAGGTTATGTCCGTGCTCGGGGATCGTGGCGTTACCCGGCTGCTCTGTGAAGGCGGCGCAAAACTTAATGCTTCCCTGTTCAGGTCAAGTCTGGTAGACCGTCTCTTGTGGTTCAGGGCCCCGTTTGTGATTGGCGAGGAAGGTATTCCTTCCGTTGGCGCTCTCGGACTGGAAGAGCTTGAACAGATGCCCGCAATGACACCGGTTCTCGCCGGTCGCGCAGGTCAGGACATCTGGGAAGAATACAGGATAACTCACTGATATGTTTACTGGAATTATCACCGATATAGGCAAGGTCAGGAAGGTTGACGTTCGCGGGGACACGCGGATGGAGATTGAAACCGCTTATGATACCGGGACCATTGATATCGGGGCATCCATCGCCTGTTCAGGGGTTTGCCTGACCGTGGTGGACAAGGGGGAAGACTGGTTCAGTGTGGATGTCTCTGGCGAAACCCTGTCCTGCACCTCGCTCGGCGACTGGAAGGAAGGGACCCGGATCAATCTGGAACGCGCTCTGAAAGTGGGGGAAGAACTGGGCGGGCATATTGTGACCGGCCATGTGGACGGTCTCGGCGAATTGCTGGCCAGCGAACAGGAAGGCGACAGCCGCCGGCTTCGTTTTTCCATGCCTGAATCTATTGCCCGTTATGTTGCCTCCAAGGGGTCTGTCACCGTCAATGGAACGTCTCTCACGGTCAATGAAGTGGGACAGGACAATGGTGTGCATTTTTTCGGGGTCAACATCATTCCGCATACGCAGGAAAAGACAATATTTGGTGAAATCACCGTTGGGGACAGGGTCAACCTTGAAATTGATATTCTGGCGCGTTATGTAGCCAGAATGAATGAATTCCAGAAATAAAGCCTGATTTAGAGCCAGAAGATAAAGAAAGTCCACGCCGGTTATGCCCCATAATTTCCTGTCTCCCATTGAAGATGTCCTCGAAGATGCCAAAAACGGCCGCATGTTTATTCTTGTGGATGACGAGGATCGCGAAAATGAGGGGGACCTTGTCATACCGGCCCAGATGGCGACACCTGAAGCCGTAAACTTTATGGCCAAATACGGCCGTGGCCTGATTTGTCTGACCCTGACCCGGGAACGGGCCGATGAGCTTGGCCTGCCGCCGATGGCTCTGGATAACCAGGCCCGGAACAATACCGCCTTTACTGTGTCCATCGAGGCAAAGGAAGGCATCACCACCGGTATTTCTGCCGCTGATCGCGCCCATACAATTGCTGTTGCCATTAATGCCAACAAGACATCCGAGGATATCGTCTCGCCGGGTCATGTTTTTCCCATTGTCGCCCGGGAGGGTGGTGTACTTGTTCGCGCAGGCCACACAGAGGCTGCGGTTGATGTGGCCCGTCTCGCGGGGTTGATCCCGGCTGGTGTGATCTGCGAGATCATGAATGACGATGGCACCATGGCCCGTCTGCCGGATCTGGTGGAATTTGCCAAGAAGCATAAACTGAAAGTGGCGACGATTGCCGACCTGATCGCCTATCGCCGGCGCAATGATAATCTTGTTGAACGTACCGAAAGTGTGGAGATTGATTCTGCTTTCGGCGGTAAATTCACGGTCCATTCCTATCTGGTCAAGGACAGCTATGTTCAGCATCTTGTTCTGACCAAGGGGGAAATTCACCCCGACAAGCCGGTGCTGGTGCGGATGCATCCTTTCAATATTTTCGAGGATGTGTTCGGTGAAACCGGCAGTCGTCAGAGTCAGTTACAGCGCGCGATGCTGGAGATTGCCGAAGAGGGCGCTGGTGTGATTGTATCCCTGGCCGAAGCGGACAAGTCCTTTGCCCAGAAATCAATACGGTACAAGAAGGGTAGCGAAATGCCGCCGGAGCAGAGTCTCAAATATTACGGGATTGGTGCACAGATACTGGTTGATCTGGGCGTGAGGGACATCATCCTTCTGAGCAATTCCAACCAGCATGTGGTCGGTATTGAGGGATATGAATTGAATATTGTTGAACATCGCAAGTTCAGTGATGACATCAAAGTTGGCCGTAAATAGGCCTTGCCGGGAAACAAACTATGTCTGAAAAAGTAAATATCCTGATTGTCGAGGCCCGCTTCTATGAAGATCTGGCCGATGAAATGGCTACAGGTGCCATAGAGGCCCTCGAGAAGGCCGGTGCTGAGTATGAACGGATCAGTGTTCCCGGCGCCCTTGAAATCCCTGCGGCAATTCGTTTTGCTGCAGACAGCGGCCATTATGATGGTTATGTCGGGCTTGGTGTGGTGATCCGGGGGGAAACCTCGCATTACGACTATGTTTGCGGGGAAAGCGCCCGGGGTCTCCAGGAACTGGCGATCAAGGACCGGCTGGCGCTGGGCAATGGTATTCTGACCGTGGAAAATGGTGATCAGGCCTGGGCGCGTGCGGCCAGGGATCGCGGTAACAAGGGGGCTGCTGCCGTTGAAGCGGCGCTCAGAATGGTTGAACTGAAACACAAATTTGGATTGGGTCGCTAATGCAGGATGATAAACCCAGACAGGGCGGGGCGCGAAGCGCCTCTCGTCTCGGGGCAATTCAGGCGCTCTATCAGATGGAAATGAACGGCGAGACTGCCGGGGAAGTGATTCCCGAATTTCTGAAATACCGTCTCGGCTCCATCGTTGAGGACGAGCAGTATAATGAAGCGGACAATGACTTTTTCCAGGATATTGTGCGCGGTGTCGAGCAGCGTCAGGAAGAGATTGATCCCCTGTTGTCCTCTGCGCTCAGCGAAGACTGGACCCTGGACCGGATCGAATCCGTGATCCGGGCGATCCTCAGGGCAGGTACTTATGAACTTCTGGGGCGTCCCGATGTGCCGACAAAGGTGATCATCAACGAATATGTGGATCTGGCAAAGGCCTTTTTCGAAGATACAAAACCCGGTTTTGTCAATGGCATACTCGACAAGCTCGCCGGCAGGGTGCGTAGCTGATCTTATAGAATTCCGTGGCTGATTTTCCGATCACCTGATACACTTGCCCCAAAAAATGGAGGCAGAGTTGAGTGTCGGCGAATTTGATCTGATTGAAAAGTATTTTGCGCCCCTTGCGTCCAAGGGGCCTCCCGCCTTCGGGTTGCAGGACGATGCGGCTGTGCTGCACCCGCCTTCCGGGCAGGATCTGGTATTCACCAAGGATGCACTGGTTGCCACGGTGCATTTTCTGGAAAGTGATTCCCCGGAACAGGTGGCGAAAAAGGCCCTCAGGGTCAATCTGTCCGATCTGGCATCCATGGGCGCGGAGCCGGTGGGATATCTTCTGGCGCTGGCTCTGCCCGCCCATTTTGATGCGGAACATCGGGAAAGCTGGGTCAGGAATTTCGCCCGCGGGCTGGAAGAGGACCAGAAGGAATTTTCAATTTCCCTTTTCGGCGGGGACACGGTCTCCACACCGGGCCCGCTTACTGTCTCCCTGACGGCGATCGGTGCGGTGGAAAAGGGCAGGGCCCTTCATCGTTTCGGCGCAAAGGCAGATGACCACATTTTTGTTTCCGGTTCCCTTGGTGATGCGGCCCTGGGACTTGCCATTCTGCAGGGCACCCTGCAGGAGGAGAATGCGGCTGTCAGGAGTTTTCTTTCAGACAGGTATCACCTGCCACGGCCCCGCCTTAAACTGGGAAGGGCACTGATCGGCCTGGCCAGTGCGGCCATTGATATTTCCGACGGACTGATGGCGGACCTGGCTCATTTATGCGAGGCATCCGGCGTCGGGGCGCAGGTATTTGATTTCAACCTGCCGGTCTCGGGCGCTGCAGGTAAGGTTTTGGAAAGGTTACCCGCGTATAAAAACAGGATATGGAGTGGTGGCGATGACTATGAACTGCTCTTTACCGTGCCTGCAAAACATGTAGGCGCTGTAAACCGCCTGTCGGAAGAAGGTGGCCTTGCGTTGACTGAAATCGGTCAGATTAATGAGGACCGTCATATCAGGTTGCTGGATCAGAACTGGCATGCAGTCGCAGGTGCTGGGGAGAAAACAGGATTTCGCCACTTCTAGTTTGTCGGATAACAGGGAGTGAACTATGGCGGATGAAGAGAAGCAGGAAGACGGCGCCCAGGAAGAGTCCGGTTCCGGAGGTGGCGGCAAGAAACTTCTGATCATTGGTCTTTTAGCCGGAATTATTGTCGGCGGTGGTGCCGGCGCCGGGGCGTTTTTTATGTTCGGCTCCGCACCTGAAGAACCTGTGGAAGAGGAAGTCGTCGAGGAAGAACCTGAGCTGTCGAAGCAGAAGGAACTTGTTTTCGCCAGAATGGAAAAGTTTACGGTTCCCCTGATGTACAAGGGGCGGGTGCTTCGTTATGTGATTATGGACTTGAACCTGCAGGTCGAGGGCAATGACCAGAAGCTTTTGGTGGTGCAGGCCTTGCCAATCATTCGTGACGCCCTGTTGCGAGAGGTTTCAGAACATACCATAGCCAACCCGAACAACCCCAATGTGATTGATTTTGAAGGCTTCACCAAGCGAGTGACCAAAATCGGTAACGAGATCATGGGGGAGAGGCTTATTCTAAAGACGCTTGTGATTGAGGCCCGGGGCTATTGATCCAGGCCTCGCTTCTCTAGTTTCCGGCCTGCGGTGTCTGCGGGCCGGAGGTGCCGAAGCGACCGATGTTGGCAAACAGCTCCTGGAAGAAGCTTAGCTCCCGGCCATAGGTCTTGGTCTTGTCGCCCACAGGGTTGACTTCTTTGAAATCAGCAAGATTATATCTGTCTACAGCGGTAACGTAACCGTCTTCATTGAAACGTATGGCGAGAATATCCAGCTCGGTGATATCTTCCTTGAAAAAGGCGATCTGGTCTGATTTCTTGCTGTAATAATACCAGTTCAGGTTATCGAAGGTGGCGACGGTTGTCGGACTGCCTAGCATGGACTTCACCGAATTCCGGGTATCCACATTGGGACGGATTGCCGAAATGAGCTTTTCATCCGCCATGTAGCCCCGCACTTCTTTTCTGGGAGAGCAGGCACTGACAAGAATGACAGTCGCAACAAGGGCAATCAGAGTTTTCAGTGAATTCTTCATAATAAGCAGCCAGACCCGGTCCAAATCTATTTACAGTTTTAATTGCACATTTTCTGTCGGCATGATACCTCATGCGCAAATTTGCATCAAAATGGCATTTGTCGCCCTGCTAGTCAATTGTTTTGCAGATGTATCATTGACAAAGACTGTGGCTGAATAATGTTGTCGTCGGAAAGCATATAATGTTTGGCTTTTTTTCCCGAAAGAAGAAATTGAAAGATACCGCCTATGCGCTGTTTGGCCAGGTGGTGGAACAGGCCCGTCTGCCCGTCTTTTATGAAAAGCTGGGCGTAGAGGACAGCCTGGATGGCCGCTTTGACATGATCTGCCTGCATATGTTCATTCTGCTGCACAGGCTGCAGCAGGAGGAAACGGATGAAAGCGGACAGCTGCGACGCTATCTGAAGGAAGTCATGTTTGAGAATATGGATCTGTCGCTCAGGGAAATGGGGGTAGGGGACTTGAGCGTCGGCAAAAAGGTCAAGGCCATGGCCGAGGCCTATTATGGCCGTCAGCAGGCCTATGAACAATTTCTGGAAGAGCCGGGAGAGTTTGGCGAAGCGCTGGTCCGGAATATCTACCGGGGCCAGGAGGTAGAGGAAGAGCGGCTGAAAACCATTGTACAGTATGTAACCGATCAGGTCTCTGCCCTTGAAAAGCACGATATCAGCCATATTTATTCGGGACAGCAGGTTTTCAACCGGTATCCTCTTTGAAAAGACGCTCATGAACGAAGAAACCACATCGCCCCTTCAGTCGGAATTCTCGAGACCGATAGATATCGCTACTCTGCCGCAAAGCGGCCGGGGATTTAAAATAGAAGCCACGCCGGAGGAAGAAGCAGCCCTGGCTGAACGCTTCGGTGTCATTGCCGTCGAGAACTTAAAGTCGGAATGTGTCCTGAAGCCGGTGCGCGGCCAGAAGGCGGTTCGCTTCCAGCTGGACGCTTCCTTCAGCGCCCGTGTTGTGCAAGCCTGTTCTGTGACCCTGGAGCCGGTACCGGAAGATGTGGCCGGCAGCTTCACTGTTTATTTCGTTGACGAGGATTTTGATGAGCTGGTGGAACGGCAGGAAATTGAATTTGCCTATGATGAAGAGGATATCGAGCCCCTGATCGGCCAGGTGATCGATTTGGGGGAGCAGTTGGCCCAACATCTTTCCCTTTCCATGAACCCCTATCCCCGCAAGCAGGGAGCGAAGGGTGACGAACTGGGGTATGAAATTCTGCAGGAGGATGACGAAACTCTTGTTGCAGAAAAGAAAAATCCTTTCGAAGTACTGAAAACACTTAAACATAAGTCTTGAAGATCAGGGATATTTCATTATTGTCGTGCCGTTAGTAATAAAAAAACATATGTGCGACATAATTGATTCGATGGGACTTTGCCGGATGACCAATGCCGGCGGCAAGCAGAATCAGGAAACAGGTTTATATTGGAACGGGAACTGATCATATCTCTTGACGCGATGGGCGGCGACGATGCGCCGGAAATCGTGGTGGAAGGGGCTGCAATAGCCCGGGAACGTTATCCCAATGTGAAATTTATCCTTTTTGGTGACGAGACGGAAGTCGTGCCGCTGGTGACCAAATTCCCCTTGCTCAAGGATAACTGTGAAATCCGTCATACGGAAAAGGTTGTTTCCGCTGAGGAAAAACCGAGCCAGGCCCTGCGCCGCGGCCGTGATTCAACCATGGGACTTGCCATTGAATCCGTCCGCCAGGGAGAGTCCTGTGCGGCGGTTTCCGCCGGCAACACCGGCGCCCTTATGGCCATGGCCAAATTTATGCTGCGCACCATGCCGGGGATCGACCGGCCGGCGCTTGGCTCTCTGTTGCCCACGTCCAGGGGGGAAAGCATCATGCTGGATCTCGGCGCCAACGTGGAATGTGATGAGAACAACCTTGTTCAGTTCGCCATCATGGGGGCCGCCTTTGCCCGCACGGTGCTGGGATTGAACCGTCCTTCCGTCGCCCTGCTTAATGTGGGTGTGGAGGAGCTCAAGGGCAACGAAGTAATCAAGAATGCGGACAAGATTCTCAGGGAAGCGGATCTGCCCATCAACTATGTCGGCTTTTCCGAGGGTCACGGGCTGGCCAACGGGGAGGTGGACGTGATCGTCACGGACGGCTTTACCGGGAACGTAGCTCTGAAAATGGCCGAGGGAACCGCCAAGATGATCTCCGGCCTGCTGTCTGCAGCCCTGAAAAACTCCATCTTTTCAAAAATCGGTTATCTGTTTGCCCGTTCCGCCCTTCAGGGGCTGAAGGACCATCTTGATCCCAACAACCACAATGGCGCCGTATTTATGGGGTTGAATGGTTTGGTGATCAAAAGTCACGGCAGTGCATCAGCGTCAGGTTTTGCCAGCGCTATTGGTGTCGCTGTGGACATGGCGGCCAACGACCTGGCCGGCAAGATTACTGAAGATCTTAAGAATTTCGAAGGGCACAACAAGGTCGAAGAAGCCGTCGTCGCCGAGGAAAAAGTTTCATGAGTGTTATCCGTTCTGCAGTCGCCGGCTGCGGTTCCTATCTTCCCGAAAAGGTTGTCACAAACCTTGAACTCCAGGAAAAAGTCGATACCAGCGATGAATGGATTATCGAGCGCACCGGGATTCGCCAGCGTCATATCGCGGCGGAAGGGGAGATGACCTCTGACCTGGCGTTGAAAGCGGCCGAACGGGCGCTGGAAGATGCCGGCATGACGGCGGCGGATATTGACCTGATTGTTCTGGCCACGGCAACACCGGACCAGACCTTTCCGGCCACGGCCACAAAGGTTCAGGCGGCCCTGGGCATGACCCACGGCGCGGCCTTCGATGTGCAGGCGGTTTGTTCCGGCTTTATTTATGCCCTGACCACAGCTGACAATTTTATCCGCACCGGTCAGGCCAAAAATGTTCTGGTGATCGGGGCCGAGACCTTCTCCCGCATTCTGGATTGGGAGGACCGCACGACCTGTGTTCTGTTTGGCGATGGTGCCGGGGCCGTGGTTCTGTCCGCCATAGAAGGTACAGGAGAGAATACGGACCGGGGAATATTGACCAGTCATCTGCATTCGGACGGTCGCTATAACAAGCTTCTTTATGTGGACGGCGGTCCGTCCTCCACCCGTTCCACAGGCTATCTGCGCATGAAGGGGCGGGAAGTCTTCCGCCATGCCGTCAAGAACCTTGCCGACGTGGTGGGTGAGTCCCTGGAGGCGACGGGCCTCAAGTCGGAGGATGTGGATCTTGTGGTGCCGCATCAGGCCAATAAGCGCATTCTGGATGGTACGGCCAAAAAGCTGGGTATTGACCCGGACAAGATTGTCGTGACCGTGCATAAACATGCAAATACCTCCGCGGCATCCATCCCGCTGGCGCTGGACGAGGCAGTGAAATCAGGGCGAATCGATAAGGGTGATATCGTGATTCTCGAGGCCATGGGGGGTGGTTTCACTTGGGGAGCCTGTCTTCTACGGTGGTAATTACCATTTTTTTAACCGCTTTGCCCTAGATTCTCTCTGTTAAATCAAATTATGCAGTCCTTTAGGAAAGCCTGACATCCCTTTGATATTGACGGACTATTTTGGCTAAAGTACGCTATGGGCTGAAAACAAGGGTTAAAACACATGAGCAGTAAAACAATTACACGAGCTGATCTGAGCGAGGCTGTATACCAGGAAGTAGGCCTTTCACGGAACGAATCCGCAGAACTGGTAGAAACTGTACTGGACGAAATCGCTGAAAATCTTATCACCGGCGACAATGTGAAAATTTCCTCATTCGGAAGTTTTGTAGTGCGCGACAAAGGCGGCCGGATTGGACGCAATCCGAAAACCGGCGAGGAGGTTCCCATCGAACCGCGGCGCGTTCTGGTTTTCCGTCCGTCCCAGGTTCTCAAGGATCGCGTGAGCGGACTTAATAAAAGTTAATCCCGGATGACAGGGGGGACAGTGGCTGCCGGGTAGTCTTATCCGGCAGGTGGAGCCTTCGCCTCCCGAAATGAAAGGTACTTTTGCCGATGGCGAAACGTCAGGCCAAATCACCCAACGCATACCGGACCATCAGTGAGGTCGCCGATGCCATGGATGTTCCCCAGCATGTACTGCGCTTCTGGGAAGGAAAATTCAGCCAGATCAAGCCCATGAAAAGGGGTGGCGGCCGCCGCTACTACCGGCCCGAGGATGTGGAAATCATCCAGGCCATCCGTGCGCTTCTTCATGAAGACGGCTATACCATCAAGGGCGCCCAGAAGCTCCTGCGCGAGCAGGGGGTCAAAACCATCGTCCAGCAATATGCCAATGACAGTGACGAGCCGGACAGTGCTCCGGTGGTGGCGTCCGTCGTCAGTGCGCAGGCTGAGACCGAACCGACAGGAGAGACGGCATCCCGGCTGGAGGGACTGACGGAAATCCGCGGACGTCTGGAAAATGTACGAAAAAAGCTCAAAGGCCAGTTGCTCTCCTGAAAAACCGGCGCTATAGTGCGCCCACTTCCGGGTGATTCACCTCGAATTTTCCGGATTTCTACCAGAGATTTTTATATCGGAATGTAGCGCAGCCTGGTAGCGCACTTCACTGGGGGTGAAGGGGTCGTCGGTTCAAATCCGGCCATTCCGACCAAAAGAAACCCGCTGACCGAAAGGACGGCGGGTTTTTTTGTGCTGATTGGGGGGTAATACAGTGCAGGACAGGCTGGGTAAGTTTGTCACTGCCTGCACCTGCAAAATTATTTGGTGGAATTTAATCATTCAGGACATTGTAGGAAAGGGAAGTTAATCAGTTCATCGTTAATGAGAGTCTAAAGCATTACTAAAGTAAAAAACGGCCTCCAAAACTGGAAGCCGTCTTTATAATATTCAATTTACTAGAACAGCTAAAACTTTTAACCGCGACGTTTTCTTACAATACCAAGGCCAATAAGTCCAAGACCGACGAGCGCTAGTGGAGCGGGTTCAGGTATACTATTAGTACTGAAATTTATAGTGAGTTTTGGACGGAAACTAGCTGATGAATCAGAAGACCTGAAATATGCAACTGCATTTTGAAGATCAAAATTTCCTTCAACCCACATACCATAATTATCATAACTGTTAGAGTGCCATCCAGTTACCAATGAAGTAATATCCCATGAACGATATATACCACCAAACATGGTGTCTTCAATTAATAGTGTTGCCTCGACAAGAGGGTCGTAACTGGGGGCAGTATTAAATGTAACAGATTGTTCAGACCAAGCTGAAGTAACTCTATATAATTCATACTCACAGCCATAACAAGAATTGGCTCCGTGATACATTTCTAATGTTGCAGAATTGATATTGGCTCCTTCTGGGATGGCGCTAAGATCAAACTCGATTAACCCAATTGACCGAGTGTCATATCCCCAGTTAATAACTACGCTATCGTTGTCACCAAGATTTAAATTGGCCGCATCTCCATTGGAAATATTGGCATCTTTT
Organism: Emcibacter sp.; assembly: GCF_048269205.1. Classification (GTDB taxonomy): domain Bacteria; phylum Pseudomonadota; class Alphaproteobacteria; order Sphingomonadales; family Emcibacteraceae; genus Emcibacter. Next base: position 1,191,412 of record NZ_JBLXJC010000001.1, read on the forward strand.
CCATCTACTGAATTGGGTTGAAGGATAATAACCGAAGCTGAGGCTGGAAATGAAAAGCCAACAATAAATAAGAATATTGAAAATAACAGTTTTCTCATGGGAATCCCCTTTGACCTAAAATCAATGAATAAGCAAAATTCGCGCCAAATCGCAAAAATAGTGGGAAACCATTGAATGTAAGCAATGAATAATATTGAGTGGCAATTAATACTGTAAAGAAAGCTGACATATTATGATGTTCTTTACAGTTTTGGGAACAACGGGATAGGGGACTCTTGAATTGATGCCGGCCATTCCGACCAAAAGAAAAGACCCGGAATATTCCGGGTCTTTTTTTGTTTTCAGCCTGTATTGATCAGGGTAAATCCTTCCAGTCGCTGCTTTTTTTGCGGCAGCCGCCGTCAGGCCAGCCTTTCCAGCCGCGCCCCCGGACCACTTGCCCCGCCAGCGCGCCGGTATGTTCGCCGTCCCGGATCGTGTGCACGCCGTTGACAAAGACATGGTCCACACCGCTGGCATATTGGTGCGGTTTTTCAAAGGTGGCGTTATCCCGGATGGTGGCGGGATCAAAGATCACCACATCGGCATGGTAGCCCTCCAGCAGCAGGCCCCTGTCCTTAAGCTGCAATAGCGCCGCTGGCTGGCCGGTCACCCGCCGGACCGCTTCCTCGACGGACATGATTTTATCCTCGCGCACATATTTGGCGAACAGCCGGGCAAAGTTGCCGTAGCTCCGGGGATGGGTCATGGATTTGAGGAAGATACCCTCCGCCGGTTCGGCGTCCCCGTCCGAGCCGAGGCTGACCCAGGGCTGGGCGAGCTGTTTTTTCACATTGTCTTCCGACATGACGAAATAGATCACCTGCACCCGGCTGCCATCCCGGATCACCAGCTCCATGGCCGCTTCCTCAGGTGTGAGCTTCCACAGCTTTGCCATATCGGCCAGGGTCTTGCCGGTATATTGTTTCATGTCGTCATTTTTAAAACCGACCAGCAGAACCTTGTCCGCCGGGGTGCGCCGTCCCATATTTTCCCCCCTGGCGTTGGGGTTCTGCATGTCGTTGAGCAGTTTCTTGCGGGTTTTGGGGGCTTTCAGGCGGGCGATCCATTTCTCGATACCGCCTTCCTGCACCCAGAGCGGCATATAGGCGTCAAGACCGGTGGAGCTCGCCGGATAAGTATACATGTCGGCGCTGATCTCAAGGCCGCCGGCCCGGGCGTCCTCGATCCGCTTGATGAGCTCATCCACTTTGTGCCAGTTCTGCCGGCCGGAAAGTTTCAGGTGGTAGATTTCCGTCGGGGTGCCGGTAGCCTGGGCAATGTCGAAGGTTTCCTCCAGCGCGTCGAAAATCCGGTCTCCCTCGTTGCGCATATGGGTGGTATAGATGCCGCCGCAGCGGCCCGCTTCCCCGACCAGGGCAATCAGTTCCTGGGTAGAGGCGAAATTGCCCGGCGCATAGATCAGGGAAGAGCCCACGCCCATGGCGCCGTCCTCCATGGCCCGGACAACAACCTGTTTCATTCTTTTGAGCTGTTCCGGGGTGGGCGCCACATTATTTTCGCCGAGCTCATGCACCCGTACGCTGGCCGCCCCGATCAGCGAGGCCACATTGGGGGACACGCCGCGCCCGGTCATATGGGACAGATACTCATCCAGCGTGGTCCATTCCACCGGAAATTTGAGATCGCCCTGGCGGCGAATCATGGCTTCTTTCATCTCAGGGGTGAGGGGGCCCATGCTGCGGCCCTCGCCAAACAGCTCCAGGGTCACGCCCTGCTTGAGGTCGCTTAATCCCCGCCCGTCAATCAGAAGACTGTCCACAGCCCAGCTCAGCATATTGATAAAGCCGGGGGAGACCGCCTTGCCTTTCGCATTCACCACGTCCACGGCGGTACCGGGGGCATCCGGCCCCACATAGGCGATGCGGTCGCCTGTGATCGCCACTTCCCCGGCGTAAGGTTTGCCGCCGGTGCCGTCATAGATCATGCCGCCCGTGATCAGGATGTCATAGTCCGGGGCCGCGGGTTCTTCCTTGCCACAGGCGGCGAGGGTGAGGACGGTAATGAAAATAAAGAATGTGCGAAGCGGTCTGCGGCGATATCCCTGCGCCATGTTTATCCTCCCGGTTGGGTTGCGGGTTTATGATTGCGCACAGGATAGCATGAGTTTAGTGAGATTATTAGAGTTATCCCCTCACTTCCGCTCCGGATAGCAGGCCTCATATTCCCAGCTTGTCCGCAACTCTTCTTTTCCAGCGACCGACATGGTTTCCTTGAGGCGAGTGCGGAATTCCAGGCAGTCGATGGTTTCCGACATCACCAGCCCCTCGCGGTCCGGGTACAACTCCTCGACCAGCGCCGTGAGTTCGGTCATGCCGGCCTTATAGTCCTTCTGGGAAATACTGAGGATATATTCCTCGCCGTCGGCCTGCTCCAGCCGCATCACCAGGCGGGGCAGATGCTGCTCCTTGTCATAAAGCCAGTTGTTATACAGCTCCCCGCCGAAAGTGACGGCGAGGAAGAAGAGTATAAAACCGATCACGGTCATCTGGGATTTGGTCAGGCCGAACATGGGGGATGGTTCCTTGCGTTGTTCTCTTCCTTTTACCCTGTTCAGGACAAGTTTCAAGTCCCGGGCTAAAGATTATCCTTCGCAGAACTGTGTACTTTATTTTGACATATTTCTAAATTTAAATGTATTGTCATACGAATAATTCAGGGGAAAATTTTATGTATTTACAACGATTTATTTCTGCATTTTTTTTAGTTCTCTCTTCGGCGTTGGTCTTGTCATCCGTTCTTCCCGCTCAGGCAGCGGAAGATTTTAGCGCGTCGCCGCTGGGCAAATATATCACCGAAAACCCGGAAGAATTTGAACGGATCCGCGGTTTTGTTGCCGGACTCGCGGATTATATTGATGAACGCCTGGAAGAAACGCGCGTGGAGGCGCAGGCTCTTCCGGAGATTACCCCCTATACCAAATTCAAAATGGGCAATGCGATGACTGTCAAGGCGCTGATCGCCTGCCAGGACCAGATGAAAGCCTTTGCCGAGGCAACCAACGCGGCCACTTACACGCCCCTTGCTGTCCTGACCTATAATATCGCCGGCCGGAACTGCCGGATGGCGGCGGGCAAAATAGCCCCCTATTTCAATGCCGACTATCCGACCATGTCGCTCTGGCAGCAGAGGATGACGCCGCTTCTGCGGTATCCCGCAGGCACGGACCGCGAAGAACGGAAGACTGTGCAAGAGGCCCTAGACGCCAGTATTGATGAGCGGTATGCCGATCTGACAAATGGCAAGGCAAAAACGGCGGACACTGGCGAGAAAAAACCGGTCAGGATATCGCTGGACGAACAGGCCTATCCTCTGCCAAAAGAACCCTGGTCCTTCAACTGGAGCGAAATAGAGCAGATTCGAGCGCATGTGAAAGGCATGATGCAGAAATATGACCCGATGGCTCGCCAGAGCGACAAGCTTGAAGAATGCCGGAAGATTGTCCAGACGGAGAGAAGCGCTTCCATGCTCTATAGGATGATTACACTCTGGCTTGGGCAATGTGCAAACGGACTTTTGCAGGTATCCGGTCGCAAATATGATGCTGATATCAACGAACTCGCCCGGAACTATTACAAAAAACTAATGGAACATGAGGCAAAGGTACAGGCCGCCAATGTGAATGAACTGCCTGCTTTGCCGGGCCAGCCCTATCAGTTTGTACCTGACGAGATTGAGGCCTATAAAAAATATATGGTCAAGGCGACACAGCAGTCGCTGATATTGATGGCCGGTCTTGAAGAAAGTTACAGCGGCATAAATTATAACCGGGAAATTTGTGTGGCCACCCAGACGGACAATCTGCGCACGGATATTGAAAACGGGCTGGTTAAGTCAAACTGGCAGAGTTTTATTCAGAAATTGCAGAGATGCGCCCGGAATATCGAGCGCTATAATAAACCGGCGGGCATGCCGCTTGTCGCCGCGCTGAAGGATTATATGGCGGCGCTGCAGGCCAAACAAAGCAAACCGCTGTTTGGTAACTGACCGACAACAGCAGATCGAGGCGGTGGATAAAAGGCGGGAGGTTCCCGCCTTTTTGATTCGTTCTCTCTTGCAGGATCAATATATCTGATAGATATTATTACTTCGAACGATCGTTTGAAAATAATCCGCCGGAGTGATATTCTTTATGCAGCTTATATAGGGAAAAGGGAACCGACATGGATTTTGAATATTCCGCCAGGGTGCAGGAACTTCGCGAGAGACTGACTGCCTTCATGGAGGCCCATGTCTATCCGGCGGAGGCGGCCTATTTTTCCCATATCGAGCCCGAGGCTACCCGCTGGACCATTCCACCCATTATGGAGGAGTTGAAGGACAAGGCCAAAGCCGAAGGGCTGTGGAATCTGTTCCTGCCCGAGAGCGATTACGGCGCCGGGCTTACAAACCTGGAATATGCGCCGCTGGCGGAAATTATGGGCCGGAGCCTGATCGGGCCCGAGGCCTTCAACTGCCAGGCGCCCGATACCGGCAATATGGAAGTGATCGTGCGTTATGGTAACGCTGATCATCAGAAACAATGGCTTGAGCCCTTGCTGGACGGCACCATCCGTTCCGGTTTTGCCATGACCGAGCCGGAGGTGGCCTCAAGTGACGCCACCAATATTCAGTGCCGGATTGAGCGCGATGGCGACGACTATGTGATCAATGGCCGCAAATGGTGGACCAGCGGCGCCATGGATCCCCGCTGCAAGATCCTGATTGTCATGGGCAAGACCGATCCCAATGCGGATATTCATCATCAGCAGTCCATGATCCTGGTGCCGATGGATACCCCGGGGGTAACCCGGGTGCGCCCGTTGAGAGTCTTTGGCGATGACGATGCGCCGCACGGCCATGCGGAAATGCTGTTTGAAAATGTCCGGGTGCCGGCCAGCAATCTGCTGCTGGGTGAGGGACGGGGCTTTGAAATCGCGCAGGGCAGGCTCGGCCCGGGCCGCATTCATCATTGCATGCGCCTGATCGGTGTGGCTCAGCGGGCGCTGGAAATGATGTGCAACCGGGCCGATAGCCGGGTGGCCTTCGGTAAGCCGCTGAGCGCGCAAGGGTCTGTGCGCGAGGACATTGCCCGCAGCGAATGCGAGATCGAACAGGCGAGGCTCCTGACTCTGAAAGCTGCCGACCGCATGGACCGCTACGGCAACAAGGAAGCCCGCGACCTGATCGCCATGATCAAGGTGGTGGCGCCGCAGATGGCCCAGACGGTGATTGACCGGGCCATCCAGATTCACGGCGGCGGCGGGGTCAGCCAGGATTTCTTCCTCGCCCGTGCTTTTGCCTATGCCCGCACCTTGCGTCTGGCTGACGGGCCGGACCAGGTGCATATGATGTCGCTGTCCAAACAGTTGTTGCGTAAATACCGCGGGGGAGAAGGCTGATGTCCCGAGGGGTCAGTGAACTGGACGAGGAAAAGCTTGCTGGATACCTGGAGCAGCAGATGCCCGGCTTCATGGGGCCGCTGAAGGCTTCCAAATTTTCCGATGGCCAGTCCAACCCCACGTTTAAAATCGAGGCTGAAAGCGGCACATATGTGCTGCGCCGCAAGCCGCCGGGCGTGTTGCTGAAATCGGCCCATGCGGTGGACCGGGAATTCCGGGTCATTTCCGCCCTCCAGGGCACCGATGTGCCGGTGGCGACCCCCTATCACCTGTGTCAGGATGATGAGGTGATCGGCAGCTGGTTCTATATCATGAGCTTTGAAGACGGGCGTATCTTCTGGGACCCGAGCCTGCCGGAGATCAAACAAGAGGATCGTTGGGACTATTTCGATGAAATGAACCGGGTTATGGTGGCGATCCACGAGGTGGACCTGGAAAAGACCGGGCTCACAGACTATGGCGCGCCGGGCAATTATTTCGAGCGTCAGACCGGGCGCTGGTCAAAGCAATATGAGGCGAGTCGGACTGACAAGTTCGAGGCCATGGAGCATCTGATGACTTGGCTTCCGGAAAATATACCCACGGACGACGGCAGCATCAGCCTGATCCATGGCGATTACCGGCTCGATAATCTGATTTTCCACAAGGACAAGCCGGAAATCATTGCCGTGGTCGACTGGGAGCTGTCGACACTCGGCCATCCGCTGGCAGACCTGTCCTATCAGTGCATGCAGTGGCGATTGCCCCGGGAATCCCCTGGTATTCGCGGACTGGGCGAGCTCAAGCGGGCCGAGATCGGCCTGCCCACCGAGGCGGAATATGTCCGGCAATATTGCGAACGCCGCGGGATCGAGAAGATTGAGGGCTGGCCCTTCTATCTGGCGTTCAACTTCTTCCGGCTCGCCGCCATTGTCCAGGGAGTTTACAAACGAGCGCTGGACGGCAATGCCTCCAGCCAGAAAGCACATATGTTAGGGGCGCTAGTACCTGTAATTGCCCAATATGCCATTGACGTGATCAACAGGGGAGAAGAAATCAAATGAGCGCTTATGATTACAAGGGAAAAACCGTCCTGATTACCGGTGCCGGGTCTGGTATCGGCCGGGCGGCGGCGCTGGCTTTTGCCAAAGCCGGTGCAGAACTGGCCCTGTCCGATGTGGACCGTGATCCATTGACCGAAACCGTGCGCGAGGCTGAGGCGCTGGGCGCCACCGTGGCTCACTGCCTGTGCGACGTCAGGGACAAGGTGCAGGTGCAGAATATGATCGAAGGTTCCATCAGTGTTCTCGGCCGTATTGATGTGGCTGTCAACAACGCCGGGGTGGAGCATGAACTGCTTCCGATCTCCCAGTGTGATGATGAGCAGTGGCACCGGATTATCGATGTCAATCTCAAGGGGGTCTTTTACTGCCTGAAATATGAATTGCTGCATATGATTGAGCGCAATAAGGGGGGCGTTATTCTTAATGTGGCTTCTGTGGCGGGGATTTCCGGTGCGCCGCTGATGGGGCCCTATGCGGCCAGCAAGCACGGGGTTGTCGGGCTGACCAAAACGGCAGCTGTAGAGAATGCACGCTTCAACATCCGGATCAATGCTATCTGCCCGGGTATGACCCACACGCCCATGGTGACCCGCTTCCGGAATGAGGAACAGGACAGGGCAACAGTTGACAAGGTTGTCGGGGCGGTGCCCATGCGGCGATTTGCCACAGTTGATGAGATTGTTAACGGCATCCTATGGGCCTGTGCGCCGGACAACAGTTTCTTGACGGGGCAGACCGTGGTACTGGATGGTGGCCTTACAGCCTCCTGATCAGGTCCGAAATGGCACCACGGTGGTCTTGGTCACGGTGCGCAGGGAGAAGTTGCTCTTGATCTGGCTGACGCCAGGCAGGGCGGTCAGCACGTCCATGTGCAGCCGCTCATAGTCGGAGGCGTCAGAGACAATCACCCTAAGAAGATAGTCTGCATCCCCCGACATCAGGTAGCATTCCATGATCTGGGGGCATTCCTTTACTTTGACTTCGAATTCAGCCAGCTTTTCCTTGGTCTGTTTTTCCACTGTGATCTGGACAAAGACATTGTCCGGATAACCGGCGGCTGTCTGGTCCACAACGGCGGAATGGCCGGTAATGATGCCTTCTTCCTCCAGTGCCTTGACGCGCCTGAGGCAGGCGCTCTGGGACAGGCCGACCTTTTCCGCCAGGTCGGCATTGCTGATGCGCCCGTCTTCCTGTAGAATTTGCAGGATGGCAAGATCGATCTTGTCTAGCTGTATGTGGTCAAACTTCTGTCTCATAATTAGATATATACGCAATAATCTGCGAATAAACAAGTTTATCATGGCCTTCTTTGCAAGGACATGCGGTGGCTTTTGCATTATTCTTGCGTCTTCGCACAGGACAGGGAGAGATCACATGATTATCGGTGTGCCAAAAGAGATCAAGGTTCATGAGTATCGCGTCGGCCTGACGCCGGGAAGCGCCTCGGAATTTATCCGCAATGGCCACCAGGTATTTGTCCAGACTGCAGCTGGCGAAGGTATCGGCTTTACCGATGACGCCTACCGGGCTGTTGGTGCGGAAATCCTCTCCACTGCTGAAGAGGTTTTTGCCAAGGCGGAAATGATCGTCAAGGTCAAGGAGCCGCAGCTTAACGAATGCGCTATGCTGACCGAAAAGCACCTGCTGTTCACCTACCTGCATCTCGCCCCCGATCCTAAACAGACCGAGGCGCTGATGGCGTCTGGCTGTACCGCCATTGCCTATGAGACGGTGACGGACAAAGCCGGCGGCCTGCCGCTTCTGGCGCCCATGAGTGAAGTGGCCGGGCGTATGTCCATCCAGGCCGGGGCCCATGCCCTTGAGAAGGAAAAAGGCGGCCGTGGTCTTCTGCTCGGCGGTGTTCCCGGTGTGGCGCCGGCGAAAGTGGTGATTATCGGTGGTGGCGTATCCGGCATGAATGCAGCGGAAATCGCTGTCGGCATGGGTGCGGATGTGAGTATTTTCGATCGTAATATCGATGTGCTGCGCAAGCTGGATAACCGTTTCCAGAGCGCTGTGAAAACCCGCTTTTCCACCGGTCACGACCTGGAAGAGGCCGTGCTCGCTGCCGACCTGGTCATCGGTGCGGTTCTGGTGGCCGGTGCTGCGGCACCGAAGCTGGTGTCGGCTGAAATGGTGAAAAAGATGAAAGAAGGCGCGGTGCTGGTGGATATTTCCATCGACCAGGGCGGCTGTTTCGAGACCTCCCACGCCACGACCCATGCAGACCCCACCTTCATCGTTGACGGTGTGGTACATTATTGTGTGGCCAATATGCCCGGCGCGGTGGCCCGGACTTCCACCTTTGCCCTTAATAACGCCACCCTGCCGTTCGGGCTTGCGCTGGCCAACAAGGGCTGGAAGCAGGCGGTGGCCGATGACCCGCACCTTAAAAACGGAGTCAATATCTCCGCAGGCCATGTGACTTACGAAGCCGTGGCCCGCGATCTGGGCAAGGAATATCATCCGATCTAGACCGGACAGGATAACTGTTTGAAACAAAAGGGAGGCATTGCCTCCCTTTTTTTGTTATTTTCATCTGAAACAGTACCAATTGTCCCTCATTTGTGTTTTATAGGGGCAAGGTAAAAACAGACTGCCCGCCAGGGCAGCATCATACGGACAGACGAGAATGGCAGACGACAAGCTCAAAGAAACTTCCCTCAGATATCACTATGAGCCGGTGCCCGGCAAACTGGCCATCGTGCCGACCAAGCCGTTGGCTAACCAGCGCGACCTGGCCCGGGCCTATTCTCCGGGGGTGGCCTATGCCTGTGAGGCTATTGTCGAGGACCCGGCCGAGGCGGCGAACCTGACCATCCGCAGCAATCTGGTTGGTGTGGTGACCAACGGCACGGCGGTTCTGGGGCTCGGCGCCATCGGGCCTCTGGCGGCCAAGCCGGTAATGGAAGGTAAGGCGGTCCTGTTCAAGAAGTTCGCCGGTATCAATGTCTTTGATATCGAAATCGATGAACGGGACCCGGAAAAATTGATCGATATTGTCGCCTCGCTGGAACCCACCTTCGGCGGTATCAATCTCGAAGACATCAAGGCGCCTGAGTGTTTCATTGTCGAGAAAGCCCTGAAAGAGCGGATGAATATCCCGGTTTTCCATGACGATCAGCACGGTACCGCCATTGTCGCCGGTGCCGCCATCTATAACGGCCTTCGTGTGGTCGGCAAGGAACTCAAGGACGTGAAGCTGGTCTCCACCGGCGGCGGTGCCGCTTCGCTGGCCTGTCTCGATGTGCTGGTCAGCATGGGGCTGCCGAAGGAGAATATCATCTTGGTGGATATCGAAGGGGTGGTCTACAAGGGGCGGAAAAAAGACATGAACCCCTATAAAGACCGCTATGCCGTCGAGACGGACATGCGGACCCTGGACGATGCCATCGGCGGGGCGGATGTGTTTCTGGGGCTGAGTGCGCCGGGAATTCTCAAGAAGGAAATGGTCGCTAAAATGGCCGATCGGCCGTTTATTCTGGCCCTGGCCAATCCGACACCGGAAATCCTGCCTGCGGATGCGATGGAGGTGAGGCCCGATGCGGTGATCGCCACCGGTCGTTCCGATTATCCCAACCAGGTCAACAACGTGCTGTGTTTCCCGTTCCTGTTCCGCGGGGCGCTGGATGTTGGTGCCACCACCATCAACGAGGAAATGAAGGTAGCCTGCGTGAAGGCCATTGCCGATCTGGCCTATCGGGAAACGTCTGAACAGGTCGCCGATGCCTATCGGGGTGAAGAGCTGAAATTCGGGCCGGACTATATTATTCCCAAACCTTTTGATCCCCGCCTGATCCTGGAGGTCGCCCCGGCTGTGGCCAAGGCGGCCATGGAGTCCGGCGTGGCGACCCGGCCGCTGGCGGATATCGATGAATACCGGGAGAAGCTCGGCAACTTTGTGTTCCGATCGAATATGCTGCTGCAGCCGCTGCTTGAGGAAGCCAAGAGCCTGAAAAAACGGGTGATCTATGCGGAGGGGGAAAGCGAGTCCGTGCTTCGTGCCGTGCAGGCGGTTGTGGATGAGCAAATGGCCCATCCTATTCTAATCGGCCGCCCGGAAGTTGTGGCCCAGAGGATTGACAAGATGGGCCTGCGCCTGAAACAGGGCGAGGACTTCGAACTGGTCAACCCGCAACAGGACGAGCGCTACCGGGAATACTGGCAGCTTTATCATTCCCTGGTCGGGCGCAAGGGGGTTTCCATCGAGGCCGCCAGGACAATTGTCCGTACCAACACCACGGTGATTGCCGCCCTGGCGGTGCTCAGGGGCGAGGCGGATGCCATGATCTGCGGCAGCTATGGCCGTTTCGATTTTCATATTCGCTATATCATCGAGGTGATCGGCAAGCGCTGTGGATCGCAGGATATTTCCACTCTCAGCACCCTGATCCTGCCGCGTCAGACTTTGTTCCTGGCCGATGCCTTCATGGGGTTGGACCCGACGGCGGACCAGATAGTGGAAACCACCATCGCCGCTGCCCGCAAGGTGGAGCAGTTCGGCCTCAAGCCCAAGATTGCTTTGCTGTCCCATTCCAATTTCGGTTCCTCCCGGGCGCCGTCCGCCCGCAAGATGCGGCAGGCGTCCCGTATCCTGAGAGATAAATTCCCCGACATGGAAGTTGACGGGGAAATGCATGCGGCAGCGGCGCTGGATGAAGCCCTGCGCAATGAACTGATTACCGACAGCCGCCTCAAGGGGGCGGCCAACCTGCTGATCTTCCCGGATCTCGATGCGGCGAATATCTGCCTGGATATGGTCAAGAATATCGACAACGGTCTGCTCGTCGGGCCGATCCTTCTTGGCGCGGCCCAGTCAGCACATATCGTCACACCGGCTACCAGTGCGCGCGGCATCTTTAATATGACGGCCATTGCTGCCGTGGATGCCAAGAATAACGCGTCTCGGGAAGATGTGAAGCCGGGCGGGTCAGACTGACCCGCTGCCGCCATACAGGGTGATCAGATGGCGGATCATCAGAATGGCAATCAGGATAAAGACGAACTGCAGGCCGTTCCACGGAATGGTCCAGGCGCGGCCGATTTCCTTCGGTCTGCGGGCCATAATATTGGCAAGTCCTGTGAGGACCAGGCTGAGGGCCAGAAGGCTGTAAGTTGTGACGATATCCATGGATGCTCCGCAAACCGTTTCCCGGCTCTAGGTAAGCATCAGGGCGCACACTGTCAATATTGAATGATGAAACCAAACTGTCCGAGAGCCGGGGCGCGGTTCAGTGTCAGGGCAGGGTTGAATTCATGGCTTCCCGGCGGCGCATAGAGCTGGGGGTCAACCGTATGTTTGATTCCCCGTCCCACGAGAAAATAAATGCCTTTATTAATCTGATACCTTAATTTAATAACATAACTATTTGAAAAATAATTGTTATTATTTAATTCAAGGTCGCTGGATATGGTCAAACTATCCTTGTAACTGCTGCTCACCTGAAAGGACTGGGCCTCTTTGGCAGGCGCACGCAGGTACAGTTTCAGATCCTGGGAATGTGCTGTTCGGGGAAACAGGAAGATCACCACAATGAGGCCGGTCAGCAGAAAAAGACTGCTGAGATGAATGATGCCTCCATTGCAAACGGCGCTTCTTTCCATGTCAAAAAGTCTAGGTGTCGTCAGTTAAGGATTTATGATTTTTTGCTAAAACTTTAGCTAAAGTTAACCAGGCCGGTCCTCTGTCGTTTCAGGTTTTTTCTAACACCTTGAAAACAGAAAGGCGATAAGATAGGAACGTTGCAGAAAGGGATGGCCATGATTAATGAAGACCATAAAAAAAATAACCGGCAGATCGCAGTCTGGCTGTTTTCTGTTTGTGCCCTGATCTTCCTGATGATTGTTGTGGGGGGAATCACGCGCCTCACCGAAAGCGGTCTCAGTATGGTGAACTGGCATCCCATTCACGGGGTGGTGCCGCCGCTGAACGAGATGCAATGGCAGGAAGAGTTCGAGGCCTATAAACAGTATCCCGAATACCTGAAGGTCAACAGCGGGATGACGCTTGACGAATTCAAGGGCATTTTCTTCTGGGAATATTCACATCGCATTCTTGGCCGCCTGATCGGGCTCGCCTTTTTCATCCCCTTCATGGTCTTCCTGTTGCGGGGGCGGGTGGAGACGGCGCTTAAACCCAAATTGTGGGTCATGTTCATTCTCGGCGGCTTGCAGGGGCTTCTCGGCTGGTGGATGGTGAAAAGCGGTCTGGTGGATCAACCGGATGTCAGCCATTATCGCCTGACCGCCCATCTGGGTCTGGCGGTATTGATCTATCTTTACATATTCTGGGTCGCGCTTGATCTGGTCTCTCCGCGAAATGGCGAAACCAAGTTCACGCGGCCGGGAGCGGTTCTTGTTTGGCTTGTCTTTGGCCAGATCCTGCTCGGCGGGCTGGTGGCCGGGCTCAATGCCGGATTCATCTATACCGATTGGCCATTGATGGACGGGCAGATCATCCCCGAGGGGCTGTTTTATGAGAGTCCCTGGTATATGAATTTCTTTGAGAACCTGATGACGGTGCAGTTTGACCACCGGATCGGCGCCTATATCATTACGGTGCTGGCTGTCTGGTTGTTCTGGAAAAGCCGGGAATACCGGCCTGTGGCGGGCAGGCTGCTTCTCGCGGCGGTGCTGGCGCAGGTAACGCTTGGTATCCTGACGCTGGTTCATGTAGTGCCGATCCCGCTGGCGGCCCTTCACCAGGCAGGGGCTGTTGTGCTACTCTCTGCAAGTCTTTATTTCCTGCACCGGCTGAAACAGGAGAATTGAAATTTCTGACTACTGTACGCTGTATGTTACTTGCAAAGACCGGGAAGAGGCTCTTGAGCTTTCCCGGGCCCTTGTTGAGGAGAAGCTCGCAGCCTGCGCCAATATCTTTGACGGCATGACATCGGTCTATGTCTGGGAAGGAAAAACCTGCGAAGATGCAGAGGTAGTGGTGTTGCTCAAGACCCTGGATGATAAGCGGGAGCGGGCCATTGCCCGCATCATTGAGCTTCATTCCTATGACGTGCCCTGCGTCACCGTCTGGCCTATTGAAGGAGGCAACCCGGCCTATTTGAAATGGGTGACGGACAGCCTGGGCAGCGCATAAAAAAGAACCGGCGAATTTCTTCACCGGTTCCTGCAATTCTGATTATATCCTGTTTAGCTGTTCAGGGCCTGATCCAGATCGGCCTTGATGTCCTCCACGTCCTCGATGCCGATGGACAGGCGCACAACATCCGGTCCGGCGCCGGCCTTGACCTGTTCCGCTTCCTCAAGCTGCCGATGGGTGGTGGAAGAGGGATGGATGATCAGGCTCCGGGTGTCGCCGATGTTGGCCAGGTGTTTGAACAGCTTCACATTACGCACCACACTGACACCGGCTTCATAGCCGCCCTTGACGCCGAAGGTCATGACAGCGCCTGCGCCCTTCGGCATATATTTTTGCTTCAGGTCATAATAGGGGCTGTCTTCCAGTCCCGCATAGGACACCCATTCCACCTTGTCATGGGCTTTCAGGAATTTGGCCACTTCGAGGGCGTTGTCCGCATGCCGCTGCATACGCAGTGGCAGGGTCTCGATTCCGTTCATGATCAAAAAGGCGTTCATGGGGGACAGAGCCGGGCCCAGATCGCGCAGCCCCACGGCCCGGCAGGCGATGGCAAAGGCGATGTTGCCCATGGCTTCCCCGAATGCGTCGCCGAAGACCATGCCGTGATAGGAGGCGTTGGGTTCGGACAGAGTGGAATATTTACCGCTTTTCATCCAGTCGAATTTCCCGGAGTCGACGATCACCCCGCCGATGCTGTTGCCCTGACCGCCCAGGAACTTGGTCAGGCTGTGCACCACAATGTCGGCGCCGTGCTCGATCGGGCGGCAGAGGTAGGGGGTGGCCAATGTATTATCCACCACCAGCACAATGCCGGCCTCATGGGCCACATCGGCGATAGCGGCGATGTCGGTAACGACACCGCCCGGGTTGGCCAGGCTTTCGATAAAGATGGCTTTGGTATTGGGCGTAATGGCCGCTTTCATTTTCGCCGGATCGGGATCAACGAAGTTTGCGCCCCAGCCGAATTTCTTGAAACTCTGGCCCAGCTGGGTCATGGAGCCGCCATAAAGTTTTGTCGAAGCAAGGATTTCGTCGCCCGGTTCCATCAGGGTATGGAAAGTGATCAGCTGTGCGGCATGGCCGGAGGCAACGGCGAGAGCGGCAGGTGCACCTTCCAGGGCGGCCATGCGGCCTTCAAGAACGCCTACGGTCGGGTTGGTCAGGCGGCTGTAGATATTGCCGAATTCCTGCAGGTTGAACAGGGCGGCAGCCTGTTCAGGGCTTTCAAATTCAAAGGAGGCCGTCTGGTAAATGGGGGTGACAGCAGCGCCTGTGGTCGGGTCTGACTGGGCGCCGGCATGGATGGCAAGTGTCGAAAACTTGTGCGAGTCTGACATGGTTTTGTTCCTCAATTCAAATATGTGGCTTTTTGATTTGTTTTTTGTTTGTAAAATCAAGGGGGTTATCTATGAGGTATTATAATACCATAATTTCAAGTCCTTGAATTTTAAAGGAAATATATCATTGACATTTATTTTGTAAATGGCATATTGCGCGCCATTGCTATTTATCGAGTCCCGGTCTGATCCGGAGGCCCGGAAAATAACACCGGAACACCAAAAAGCCGGCCAGCTTTCTGAATATTTCAGAGGCTGGTTGGCTTAAGTCAAGGAAAACGAAGATGAAAACCTTTTCTGCTACACCGGCAGACATTGAAAAGAAATGGTATGTGATTGACGCCGAGGGCGTTGTCCTGGGCCGTCTGGCCTCCATTGTCGCCAATCGTCTGCGCGGTAAACACAAGCCGTCCTTCACACCGCATATGGATGACGGTGACAACATCATTATTATCAATGCCGAGAAAGTTAAACTGACCGGTAAGAAAATGGATGACAAAATTCATTACTGGCACACCGGTTACCCGGGTGGCATCAAAAGCCGCAACGCCAAGCAGATCCTGGAAGGCGAGCATCCCGAGCGTCTGATCACCAAGGCTGTACAGCGCATGATCCCGAGCGGCCCGCTTGGCCGTCAGCAGATGCGCAACCTGCGCGTTTATGCCGGTACCGAACATCCCCATACCGCCCAGAACCCGGAAGTTCTGGATGTTGCCGGTATGAATGACAAGAACACAAGGAGCCGCTAATCATGGCTGAAGAAAAGAAAACTCTTGAAGACCTGAAAGAGATCACCTCTGAAGCCACCGTTGCGGTTGCTGCCGAGGAAGTTGCAGTCGAGCCGAAACTGGATGCCCAGGGTCGCGCCTATGCAACCGGTAAACGTAAAGACGCGGTAGCCCGTGTCTGGATCAAGCCGGGTTCAGGTAAAATCACTGTCAATGGCCGTGACCAGCTGGTTTATTTTGCCCGCCCGACACAGCGCCTGATCGTGAACCAGCCGTTTGAAGTAGCTGGCCGCAAGGATCAGTTCGATGTGGACTGCACCGTAAAAGGTGGCGGTCTGTCCGGTCAGGCCGGTGCCGTACGTCACGGTATCAGCAAGGCTCTGACATATTACGAGCCGGGTCTGCGTCCGGTCCTGAAAGCCAACGGCTTCCTGACCCGTGATGCCCGTGTCGTAGAACGTAAGAAATACGGTAAGGCAAAAGCCCGCCGGAGCTTCCAGTTCTCCAAACGTTAATACTGTTTCAGACGACAGCAGATGTTTTAAAGCCGCCTTCGGGCGGCTTTTTGTATTTGGGCAGTTAGGGAATTGTTAATCACCGGCATCATATTTTGGGTCTGCTAGGCTTTAGGTAATTCAATCGAGCTTCGATTCCCAGGGGGTGTCGACGGATCATGCTGGAAAAACTTATTCAAAAGCTTCTGTATGATGTTGATGAGGCCGGTGAGGCCAAGCCGGAAGAGCGTACTTTCGGTCTCAGAAGCCGGCCGACCCCATCAACTGAGCAAAAGCTGATCAAATTGCTTTCCGAGAGTCCCATGGTGAATACGGGGCGTATTCAGCTATTGGGGCTGCAGGAACTGAAGGAAAAACTTGGCGACCACTGGCCGGGTGTCCGGGAGTCAGTTCTGATCGGACTTGAGCAGATCGTCCGCAAGAGAATAAGCGACGAGGATGTTTTCTTTTCCAGAAGTGAAGAGGAGCATCTTGTTGTGTTTGCTCATCTTGGAGAAGATGAAGCAAGACTGGTATGCGCGAAAATCCTTCAGGAATTGTCAATCAAGTTTCTGGGACAGGTCGAAACCAGGGAAATAGTCGTTCGTACAGCGGTTGGCCAGTTCGATGGAAATCTCACCTTTCAGGAAGATACCCTTCATAGCGTATTGTCGAGCGCCAGCGTGCAGAATAAGGACATAGCCTCAGGTAATGGGCAGGACAATGACGGGAGCAGTTCACGGAACGCCGGTAATATACTGAGTTTTCTGTCGGGAGAAAAAGAACGCATCAGGAAAAAGTTCAAGGCCACCTACATCCCGGTCTGGGACAGGAAACACGAAGTTTTGTCCACATATGCAGTCGATTGTCATATGAGAGGCGAGGTTGCCACCGGCGATTACTCCAGCCTTATCGGACGGCTCAAGAGCCGGGACAAGGTCTGTCTGGACCATATGCTTGCTGAGGAAGCCGGAAGCAAGCTTCTGGAATTCTATGGTAAAAAGTACAGGGCCGTATTCAGTCTTCCGGTCAGTTATGAAACAGTATTTAATTCCCATCTCCTGGCAGCCTATGTTCAGAAATTAATGCATATTCCCAAGGAGCTGTCCCGTTACACGTCGATTACCCTGAAGGAATTTCCCGCCGGGACTCCCAGCGCCAAGATATTTTATATTTCGTCGTTGCTGCGACAGTACAGCCCGACCGTGATGCTGGAATTTTCTGGCAATCCACCCCCGCATCCCGAGTCTTATGGAGAATGCGGCTTGCAAGGTGTCATTCTGCAACTGAATTCAGAAAAAACGCAGGACGAGAACTACTGGACCTCGCTTTCGACGGCGGTGAGCCAGTTTCACAAGATACATCTCAGAACAATGCTGACAAAGGTGTCAGCGCCAGAGGAGATGCTTCTCGCCAATGAATGCGGCTTTGATTTCCTCTCCGGAGATGCGGTAAAACGAAGTACAACAAAACCGGCACATATGCTCAGGATCAGTTGTCAGGAACTTCTCACCAAATAAACAGATCTCTCAAATTCCCGCCCATCGCAAGGGCTCACGACCACCCCCTCTACTTTATGACCTGTCCAGTAAATAGGGAAGTCGCCTTCGGGCGAGTTTTTTTGTGAACTTATTGTCAGAGGAGAAATAATATTAGTAAATTATTAATAAGAAAAATCTTAATATAAGTAAAGCAAGGATTGAGTTAGGTTTTCGGGGCCGGAGTTACCAAGGGCTTGCTAAAGTGAGTTTTAAGTAATGATGGATAGTCTGATTACCAATCTTCTGTATGACGTTGATGGGTCTGCTTCAACGGTTGACGACAGCAAGAAAGAAACTGCCAAAGAAGGCGAATTTGACGAGAAAAGAGCCTTTCTGGAAAAGAAGCTCCGCAGAATCCTGACCGAAAGCTCGGCTGTCAGGACAGGGCAGGTGCAATTGCTCGGCCTGGGCCAGATCAAGAATATGGTCGGAGACAAGAAATGGCTCTCCGCACGCAAGAGTGTTCTATTCCTCCTTCAGCAGATTGTTGAAAAAAATATCAGCCGTGAAGATGTCTTCTTTTCCAGGAGTGATGATGAACACCTTATTGTGTTTGCCAAGCTGAAGGAAAATGAGGCACGTCTTGTCTGCGCCAGGATTCTTCAGGAGCTCACCCTCAAACTACTGGGGAATGTTGAGACCAAAGATATCATCGTGCGGACGGCAACAGGTCATCTGGACGGCGTGCTTGCCTTTAAAGAGGCCACTCTGGAAGAAATTCTGAACTCTGTGCAGGATCTCAAGCCGGTCGAGGTACCCGACAAAGTTACAGGCCGGGACCCGTCCGAGAAAAGATCTGTAAACGGACTGTCCAGTTACATCAACCGGCAAAAGGGCAGAGTTCGTGATCTTATCAATGTAACCTACCTTCCGATCTGGGACGCCCGGCACGATGTACTCTCGACCTATGCCGTCGACTTTAACCTGAAAAACAAGCCGTCTGCCGGTTCCTATGTCAATCTGATCGGAAAACTGAAGAGCCGCGACAAGGTTGTTTTTGACCATGTTCTCGCCGAAGACTGCGAGGAGATGCTAAGGGAATTCAGTGCCAATAAATTCAGGGCGCTTTTCAGCGTACCGGTCTGCTATGAGACAGTGTTTAATCCTGAACTCATGTCTGCCTATGTATCCGTGCTGCAACAGATACCCCCGGATCTGAGACGCTATATGATCATAACCCTGATGGAGTTTCCCGCAGGAATACCAGAATCCAAGTTTCGCTACATTACGTCCTGTCTCAGTAAGTTCAGTCAGATGATTGTTCTTTATTGTCCTGACTACATTCCGCAGGATCTGACACTTTACAAAGAATGCGGTGTCAGGGGAATCAGTATGAGTATTCCCGAAGGCAAGCGCAATGACCAACTCTACTGGAACAAACTGATCCTGATGGCTGACAAGTGTGATCAGAATTCAATAAAGACGACTGTGATTAATGTTCACACCCCGAATGAACTGTTTCTGGCCCGCGAGGCCGGTTTTGATTTTATCGCCGGAGATTCCATCAGCAAACATACGGAAATCCCGGGCCACATGGTGAAAATAAACTGGAAGGAATTGCTGGCGGGAAAGCGTCCAAGCTTTTGACCTGTCAATCATCAATAAATAGTCGAATATTATAAATTTAAAAAATATCACTAAAGAACACTATTTCTATCAAAACATGCAGAATCCCACCTAAAATAAATAAAAATTTTACCTATTTCCATTCATACAGGACTTCGCAATGTGAATTTCAAATGGCGGAGCCTGTTCATGTTTTGCATCTAACAAAAGGGAATATTTACAAGCATTTAGTATAATTAAATGCTTATTAACCGTGTATTTATATAAGAAAAATGTAATATAAAACTGCGGTTCGGACTTGATGGTTGAAGTAGATGAATAAAGAAGCCAGAAGTTACGGATCGGAAACACTGACAGATCAACGACGGTATAAACAGTGCCCGGAGCATATATTTAAGGAACTGTAATGGTTAAATTCAATATTGAACCTGTGAATGAAGAAAACACATTCGGACAAGACGAGATTATTGTATCGAAAACCGACCTTAAGGGACGTATCACCTATGTGAATGATACTTTCTGCAAGGTTGCGGAACTTGACGAAAGAGACGTTCTCGGAGAACCGCATAGCATCATCAGGCATCCTGACATGCCGCGCTCCGTCTTTCAGCTGTTGTGGGAAACAATTCAGCACAAAAAAGAAATTTTTGCCTATGTGAAGAATATCTCCAGATCGGGAAAATACTACTGGGTGCTTGCCCATGTCACGCCGACGCTGGGCAAGGATGGAAATGTCATTGGCTATCATTCAAATCGGCGCAGCGTTTCAGCTAATGAAGTTAAAAAAGTTGACAGCCTGTACAAGGAAATCGCTGCGGTGGAACGCCAGCACGAAAACCGCAAGGAAGGCATGCTTGCCGGTTCAAAATTTCTGGTCGAAAAGGCCGTAAAAAATGCCACCTCTTATGATGAATTTATCTGGTCCGTAGGAGCCTAGTATCATGTTTCGTTTTGGAAATTCTTCAGCACAAGCCGCATCTGGCAACAATAATAGCGCTCTTGCACAAGAGCTTGAAACGACAAAGGAAAAACTCGCCCTTTACGAGAAGGCGTTTGCGGCTTTGCAGGAGCTGGGCCCGGAACTTCGCAAGGGAAATCTGGAGGCGCGGATCGTTGGATGGCAGGACCATGGCGAACTTTCAGGAACCCTGGCGGACATCAACTATTTGCTGGATCTTTCCGATGCCTATGTTCGTGAGGCTGGCGCTTCGCTTGAGGCGGCGCAGAACGGCGAATATTACAGGCAGTTCATGACACGGGGAATGCGTGGCAGCTTTGGTCTCGGGGCCGAAGTGATTAACCAGGCCGCCGCAAATATGAAGAATATGGAAGAAAAGGCCTTTACGGACCGTGAGCGCCTTGCCGGTGAGTTCAAGGAAAAGGTGATGCAGTCGCTGACAACGATTGCCGGCGAAATTAGTGATCTGAAAAAAATGTCGGACCTGCTTAACAGCAATGCATCCGAGACCCAGAGCATGGCAGCAAGTGTGGCAGCTGCATCCGAGCAGGCTACGGTGAACGTTCAGACGGTGGCCTCTGCTGCGGAAGAGCTGACCAAATCAGTGGAAGAGATTGCCCGGCAGGTCTCCACGTCTTCCGAAAAATCAAGTTCCGCGGCACAGGAAGCCACGGCCGCCAAAGAGACTATCGATGCCCTGCAGGTCTCTTCCAGCTCCATTGGCGAAGTGGTCAAGATGATTAACGATATCGCCGGTCAGACCAATTTGCTGGCTCTGAACGCGACAATCGAGGCGGCCCGGGCTGGTGAAGCCGGTAAGGGGTTTGCGGTGGTCGCCAACGAGGTGAAATCGCTGGCCACCCAGACCTCCGAAGCCACCGGAAATATTGCCGATCAGGTGGGAACCATCCAGGAAAATGCAGGGTCCACAGTAGAGGTTGTGGACGGAATCGCTGCCAGTATCGAACAGCTCAGTGCAATTGCCGCCAATATTGCATCGGCAACTGACGAGCAGTCCGCCGCCACTCTCGAAATCAGCAAGAATATTCAGGAAGCCTCAAAGGGCACCCAGGATGTCTCTGCTCATATAACCCAGGTCAGTAGCACCGCCATTAAAACCATGGAGAGTGCTAATAAGCTGGCTGAAGCCTCCAGCCTGATGGAAAACCAGGCCGTTCTGCTGCGCGAACAGGCGGAAACTTTTCTGCAGGCCATGTTGACCCGCTAGGCGGCAGGTCAGGGAACAGTGCAGAAATCAAGTAAATAAGAAACCCGCCGCTTGATCGGCGGGTTTTGCTGTTTTACTGTGGCGCCATGACATTCGAACTCGACATCCTGCACTCATTTCCGGAACCCGGTATCTTTTATCGGGACTACTGGAACCGGAGACCCTTTGTCGTCAAGGCAGGGGTTGATGACCAACTTGTCCGATCACTGCTTACGCCCGAGGAACTGGCGGGACTTTCCCTGGAAGAGGATGTGAGGTCACGGCTGGTCAGCGGGCCTGAGGGAGGATGGACTTGTCGCCACGGCCCCTTTGAAGAAGAAGATTTTGACATGCCGGTGGACCGGCAGTGGAATCTCCTGGTGCACAATGTGGAACAGTTTCATCCGCCTGTGGCAAACCTGCTTCCTTTGTTTGCCTTTTCTCCGCGATGGTTGCTTGACGATATTATGGTTAGCTATTCCGTGCCTGGCGGGTCGGTCGGACCGCATATTGACAGTTATCATGTGTTCCTTGTTCAGGGGCAGGGAAAGCGGCGCTGGAAGATTGGTTCGCAGCCCCTAATGAATGAACACTATATTCCGGAGATTGATCTAAGGGTTTTGCAGGATGAATTCGAAGGTACCTCCGTTGAAGTGGAGGCGGGAGACGTCATCTATATTCCACCCCGAATTCCCCATGAGG
Source organism: Emcibacter sp. (assembly GCF_048269205.1). Classification (GTDB taxonomy): domain Bacteria; phylum Pseudomonadota; class Alphaproteobacteria; order Sphingomonadales; family Emcibacteraceae; genus Emcibacter. Next base: position 1,213,528 of record NZ_JBLXJC010000001.1, read on the forward strand.
GGATAACCCTTGAAAGCGCACTGACTTTTTCCGTCGGATTTCTCGGCCCTTCCGTGCCTGAACTGTTCATGGCCTACGGTCAGTATCTTGCGGAACAGGGGGCGGACGGGGAACGTTTCCTGGCTGGCGGTGCAAGTCTTGAGGATAGCGGATTTTCCATCGGAAAAAATGTTGTCGAGGGTATCAGGGACCTGATGCAGGCGGGGCTTAAGGGGGATCATTTTTCCGAGTGGTTGACGGCCTATTTTTCCGAACCGGGGATTGTCAGCGAATATTCAGAGGCAGACCCCCAGGCGGCAATGGACCGTTCCGGGGCGGAAATCAGCCTGGCCAGACCGGAAGAAGACAAGATGGTGATCGTCGCGACCACCAGCGGATGGCAATTGGTGGGATATCGTGGCCGTTGTTATCGCATCTCTCCCGAAAATGCGCCTATTGTCCGAAAACTCGAATCCGGTGAAAAATTTACCATAACCAGTCTCGAAGGGCAGATCGGGAACGACGATTTGCCGGCACTTCTGAAAAATATTTTCGCGGCTTCATACGACCACCGGTAATAGATTAATATGCCAACATTCTGACACTGCTTGATTTTTGGATGTGCGTAAAAATTTATCTAAATTGCACATATTCCAAGAAGCATTCTTCCCCTTCTGTTTACCTTCTTTGTTAGGTTTTTGTTAATTCTGCGATAATAGTTTTTGGTAGTTCGGGGTCGCCTTCCTGTTTTTATTTTTATATATTTATCAGAGGGTTAGTGTGTTCTTATATGGCGCAGAATAAACGTTCTGTATTTGACGTGTTCAAGTCTGGAAAGGGTGGGCAGAAGCTGTCTCCACCCCAAAACCGGCCTTTGCGTTCGCTGGCATCTGATGACGACCAGGCGTCCTCCGTCAAGCCTATTACGAACAGCACACTTCAAAGCCTTCTGGAAAACGATGACCTGGCGCTGAGTGGCCGGGCACAGCTTATCAGCCTCATCTCCTTTCAGGAGCGCCTGGGGGACAGTTGGGACGGCATCAAGGGACGTCTGGGAGCGGCCTTTGAAAATTCCATGGAAAATTCCTGCGGGCCTAATGACAATCTCTTTAAAAGGTCCGATGAGGAATATATCGCGGTCTTTTCATCCCAGACAGCAGAAGACAAAAGCCCGGACGATCTAAGTAATTTGTGCCGGGATCTGATGACGGCTGTGGCCCGGAAGTTTCTTGGTGAAATGAAGCCGGACCCTGATCTGGCCCGGACCATCTATGGAATGAAAGATGGCGAACTCATCTTTGATCCAGAGAAGCGGGAGGAGGCGGCCGAAAAGGGGGATAAGAAAAAAGGCAAGGAGGTCGATGACAGCAAGTCTTCCATTGACCAGCTGTTTGTCAGCAACGAGAGGTTTGATCTTTTATACCGTCCGAACTGGAGTGTCAGGCACGAAACAATAACGACCTATTCCGTCCATGCCAGCGCAAGCGATGCCAAGGGCAATTTTCGTTATGACTATAATGTTTTGAAGGACAAGACTTCCCTGGAATGCCTGATCGGCCTCGACTGGTTGCTTCTCGCAGATGCCATTGAGACCATGCAGGGATTGTATTTCAATAATTTCAGAACTGTGTACACTATTCCCGTTCATTACGAGACAGTCTTCAGCCAGGAGCGGATCAAAGGATATCTGGCCCGCTGTCGAACCATACCTGAGGAGCTGCGGAAATATGTGATCTTCAGCCTGGCGTCAGTTCCTGCAGGGATACCCGTTCCAAAATTGCAGATGATTGTCTCGTCTCTCAGTCCGTATTGTAATTCTATACAGCTTGAATGCGCGAGCCCGCCGCGTGACTGTTCCGGATTTGTGATGCCGGGGCTTAAATATCTGAAGTATCGGCTTCCTGTAAAGAAATCCACTGACAAGGATTTCTGGGTAAAAATAGCTGAATTCGCCCTGTCCTGTAAAAAACACAAACTGCTGAGCGTCCTTGCTGAAGTAAATGCTGTTGAACAGTTCCTGATTGCGCGGGAGATAGGTGTAAATTTCCTGAGCGGTGATATAATAGGTGACTATTGCGAGATTCCTGAACATATGCAGAAGATCAAATGGCAGGAACTCGTCAATAGCGCCGACATCTAATCGAAATAATATTCTGAATAAACATTATAAAAAGAATTATATTTTTCATTATATCTGTTGAAAATTATAATATTTCGGTTTAGACATGGCTTCGAATGACATCAAATCAATCTGCGAAGCATCAGGATCAACGTGAAATGAGCAAGCCAGGGAAGAAAATCAGGGCCGCAATTCTTGGAGCAAGCGGGTATACGGGGGCGGAGCTTGTTCGCCTGCTGGTCCCGCACCCCCATGTGGAAATTGTTCTCATGACCGCCGACCGCAAGGCCGGCCAGCCGGTTGCGGAAGTATTTCCGCATCTGGCCACGGCAGATCTGCCGGATCTCATGGCGGTTGATGACGTGGAATGGCCGGGCCTGGAGCTTGACGTGGTTTTCTGCGCTTTACCGCACGCCACTTCCCAGGAGATCATCAAGGGCATTTTGCATGCCACCGGGCACGGATTTATCGACGAGATGGTTATCGAATCCCCGTCGGATTACGCCAATGCCATTCAAGGATCGGTCAAGGTGATCGACTTGTCTGCGGATTTCCGTCTTCGGGACCTGTCCGTATATGAAAAATGGTACGGGGATGAGCATCGGGCTCCGGAACTGCAGAAGGAAGCGATTTACGGCCTGACAGAGCTCAACCGGGAGGATATTGCCCGGGCGCGGCTTGTGGCCTGTCCCGGCTGCTATCCGACTGCGGCCCTGCTGACGCTTGTTCCGCTTCTGCGCGAAAAGGTTGTCTCAAGGGACAATATCATTATTGATGCCAAATCCGGTGTGAGCGGGGCAGGGCGGTCATTGAAGGAAACCAATCTGTTTACTGAAGTTGCCGAGGCCATGCACCCTTACGGTATTGCCTCTCACCGTCATTCCCCTGAAATCGAGCAGGAACTGACAAAGGCGCTGGGAGAGCAGGTCTATGTCACCTTTACCCCGCATCTGGTGCCCATGAACCGGGGGGAACTGGAAACCATCTATGTCCAGTATGCCGGGGGCAAGACAGTTGCTGATCTTCGGAAGGTGCTGGAACAGCAGTATATGGACGATCCCTTTGTGACTGTTGCGCCGGAAGGCGTCGTGCCGGCGACACGCCAGGTACGCGGCTCCAACCACTGTGTGATCAATGTTTTTGAAGACCGAGTGCCGGGCCGGGCCATCCTGGTGGTGGCCATAGACAATCTGGTCAAAGGATCCTCCGGACAGGCGATCCAGAATATGAATCTGATGTTCGGATTTGAGGAAACATTGTCTCTGGAACAGTTGCCCTTGTTCCCTTAAGCTGCCCGTCTATCAAGGAGAGCAACATGTCCGAAGAAAAAGGCCGTCTGGTCAATGGCGGGGGCAGGATTTATCCCTATCGCGGAGTCTGGCCGACAATCCATGAAACTGCGTTCATCGCCCCCGGTGCCAGGATTATCGGTGATGTCCATATCGGTGCCGGCAGCAGCATCTGGTTCAACTGTGTTCTGCGCGGGGATGTCAACGAGATCCGTATCGGTTGCAAGACAAACATCCAGGACGGCTCTGTTGTCCATGTGGAGGGTGGCGGTGCAGCCACTATTATCGGCGATGAGGTTCTTATCGGCCATCTTGCCCTTGTGCACGGTACGACGATCGAGGACGGCGGCTTTGTCGGTATGAAGGCTGTCACCATGGACGACTGCCATATCGGTTCGGGGGGTATGCTGGGCGCGGGTGCCTTGCTTAGTCCGGGTAAAAAGATCGGGCCGGGAGAACTGTGGATTGGTCAGCCGGCCAGACATGTAAAGGACCTGTCCGATGACATGAAGGAAGGCCTGAAAGCCGGAACCACGCATTATCACGAACTGGCTGCTGAATATCTGGAAGAGCTCTAGGCCTATACCTCAAAAATATGCCGGAAGGGAACTCCGCATCTGGGAAGTCCGCCCATGCTGGGCTCGACATTCATCTCGATCATCGTCGGTCCCTTGTCTGTAAGGGCAATATCGAGCCCAAGGAAGCGGGTTTCCGGCATATAGGACAGGGATTTAATGCCAAGTTCCCTGATTTCCTGCCACAGGGGAACCTGGAAGCCGCGCAATTCAACACCGCTATCCGGATGATGAGTGATTTCCTTCATGGACGTAGAGGGCTCGTGCGCAAATTCAACTATGCCCGTTTCGGGGTTTACATTGCCACCAATTCCTCCTGCTTCCACATTATCAATCAGTGAACCGCTGCGGCCGATCCGGATCCTGGTGCCCAGAATAACCGCTTCACCGGCCTTGTTCTCATAGATATACATGCGGATGGTATTAACGCTTGAGGCGTTGAGGCCGGCCATGACCGGATGCTGGGTCATATATTCCTCGATCAGCCAGCCTTCCGGGTTTTCCGCAAGCAGGGTTTGAAAGATTTCTTCCAGCGGGACTATCCGGTTGTCAGAAAGTGACTTGAAAACCACTTGGTCTTCCTGAAGAGAGATTTCATACGCCTTGAAGCCGCTTCCGCCATAACCGACCACTTTCTTGAAGCATATTTTTTCTCCTGCAAAAGGCAGAGTGAAACGTTCAAGTTGCTTGAGGGAGCACAGGGGCGCTCCATCGGCCGTCTGGCCGTGCTTGCTGTGGAAGGTTCCCAGATATTTCGGAGTCGGCAGGTTAAACTGTCGGAAATAGGCTTTTTCAAAGGGCTTGTACTGGGAGACGCCGTGATATTTTCCGCGGTTCAGTTGGGCCACCAGCTTTCTGTATTCGGCAGCGGAAGTGAATCCGGTTTTATAGTGCCAGGTCAGGTCTTTGCGCCACATTCGGGCGTAGTGGTAGACATTGTAATTTATGCCGGTAGTTATCCTGAGCCAGATCATTTCGAAGATCTGACGGGGTACCGAGGCATGACCCTCGGCGGCCCTGTCCCTGCTGAGGCCGTAGACATATCTGATTTTGTTTATAAACGACATTGCCTGTTTCTTTATTGTTATTGTCAGTCGTCGAGAATTGAACTGTGGGGTATAAGCCCTTCCCGTTTCTCGAAATATGGATTGGGGAACAGCTTGTTATAGAGGTTTCTGGCCCGGTTGCCCAGAATGGCCTTGCCAATGGCATGGGTACTGTCCGCAATAATGAAGGAATGGCGGTATTTTTTAAGGGTTTTCTCATGCTCTTTATGACCGATGCGATGCATGAACAAAATCAGGTCTTCAATGAAGGGCATCATGCTGCGGGTTCTGAACTTGAGCGTTTTGATGTCCCCGGTAGACTTGAAAGACGGCAGGCTTTTTGACTCAATATTCAGGGCATCCAGAACAATTGAGGTCCGGACGCATTTGGAGCATTTGCCGCAATTGCTGTTGGGGGACTGCCAGCAGACCTGTAACTGGTCGACCAGGTCCTGGTCGCGGGCGATATATTCGGTTTTTTCCGTCCGCCGTGCTTCCAGCCCGTCATGGACGATCTGGGTATTTTCCGTGCTCCACAGAACGTCAATCAATGGATGCGTTCCCCAGGGGAACAGATTGTCATAGGTAAAGGAAGACGGGATAAAAAGCTTCTTTGCATTCAGGGTTATGGCCATCGTGCCGAGAATACTGCCCTGAAGAGGGCTCCAGGAAAGCTTGCGGTCTTCGAGAAACTGTCGGCCGTTGGTGGCGACTGCGATAAGTTTTTTGCCGTGGCTCTCGGCGAAAGCCGTCCTGATCCGTATGCCGTCGTTCCAGGTCTGTTCCGTATGTCCGTGGTCCCAGCCCTGAAGACTGAGAAGAGAGGTTATCTCGCCCCTGTGTTTGGCAAAGCTGTAAGTGCTGTCGATTCCCCCGGAATAGCAGCAGAAGACTTCCTCTCCCGGCTCCTCCAGGTCACCGCTTTCCGCGACCAGTTCCACTTTTTTCAGGTTATAGTTCCAGCTGTGATATATATCCATCAGCGTGGAAAAATTTTGCAGAATATGCCGGGATATGGGGAAGCCGGGCTCTACCACGATGGGACACCCATGATCCATGGCATCAAAAAAACAAAAGGGAAGGAAGGGTTCTGCCCGCGGTCTCACGGGAACATCCAGCGGGAATCTGAACCAGATAGTTTCTCCGTCCACAGTGGCGGATAGAAGCTGGTGAGCATCTTTCCGCTCAAGCCTGATATCAGAAATTCTGATTTCTGTCTTTTTTTCCCGTTCCGATTTATCCGACATATCTGTATCCCCTCCTGGGCTCGCAGCTTTGCTTGCCGTAGTCTCTTATATGTTGCAACAAGGTAGGCTAAAAAAGTTTATTCTTTATCAATGAAAACAAACAAATATCAGAATATGGTGTCAAAAAAATAAAACGACCCGTAAATTATCGGGTTATTTATCCAGAATGGAATGGCGACTTGTCAGCCCCGCACGATATTCCTCCCACGGTTTCGGGAAAAAACGGCGTTGTATTTTTCGGCCCCAACCGCCAACTACTGCTTTCAGGATAGTTGAGCTGCTGTCAGAAATGATATACTTTTTTCTCATTTTCAGCAGTTTCTTTTTAAACTGCATCTGGCCATGCACATGGGTAAAGTGGGCAAAATCGTCAATATAGGTCAGCGAAGCCTTGCTGGTTGGCTTCATGGCTTCAATGCTTCCGTGGGTTGCAAAATCCGGCAAACTGGCAGATTTTTTATTCAGGATATGCAGGATGAGGGAGGTTCTGATACATTTGGAGCATTTGCCGCAATTTGAACCGGGGGAGTACCAACAAACCTGTAACTGATCCAGAAGTTCCTGATATTGCGCGATATATTCGGTTTTCCGGCTTCGGCTTGCCTCAAGTCCGTCGTGAATGATCCGCGTATTCTCTGTACCCCACTGAACATCCAGCAAGGGGTGGGATCCGCAGGGAAACAGGCCGTTGTAGGTATTGGAAGACGGAATGTACAGGGTCTCTGCTCCCAGGGTGACTCCAAGACAGGCCAGTATGCTGCCATGCACGGGAACCCAGTTCAGCTTACGATCTTCAAGGAACTTCCAGGCGTTATTTGTCACCTCGACCAGGCTCTTGCCTTCGGAATTTGCAAAGGCTTTCCGTTGGGCGACGGACTTGGCCCATTCATCCGGATCATGGGTCTTGTCGAACCCCTGAATCAGCAGCAGATGTGTGATATGATCCCTGTGCCGCGCATAGCTGTAAGCGCTGTCGATGCCGCCTGAATAGCAGCAGTAGACATCATTGCTTTTTTCATCATGTTCACCTGGAGTTGCGATGAGTTTGACCCTTGTGAGGTCGCTGTTCCAGCAGCTGTAGATATTTTGGGCTTCTTCAAAGCCTTTCAGGAACAGGGGAGACACGGGATAAGCTGGATCTATTTCGATAGGGATGTTGCGCAACATGGCATCATAAAGGCAGAAGGGGACGAAGATTTCAGGGCGTGCTCTGAGAGGAATATGTGCCGGGAAACGGAACCAGACCCTTTCCCCGTCAACAATGGCTGACAAAATCTGGTAGCCGGCATTTTTTTCGAGCTTTATGCCGGATATCCTGATTTCGGTGCCATTTTCCTGTTTGTTCATTCCCTAACTACCCTCAGTCATCAAGGATCGAATTCCGTGCTATAATGCCTGTTCGGGTCAAGGTCCACCGGGCAGGAAAGAGCCTGCGATAAATTCTTTTTCCGAAGTTGCCGACAAGTGTTTTTCCGATGGTCTGGAGCGCATGTTTGATGACAAATTTTTTCCGCATGGATTTAAGTTGCCTGACGATATCGTGCCGGTCGTGCTCGTAAGCAAAGAATATGAGGTCGTCAAAATAGGCCAGTGTGGTATAGCCTGCCGGTTTGAGGACCTTGATATCCCCGTGGGTTTTATAATCAGGCAGATTTGCAGAAGATTTCCCCAGTATATTCAGGACGAGGCTGGTGCGGACACATTTCGGGCAGTGACCGCAGTTGCTGTGTGAAGATCCCCAACAGACCTGAATATGATCCAGCAGGTTTTGATATTTGGTTAAATAGGCTGTTTTCTGGCTTCGGGCCGCCTCCAGTCCGTCGTGGATAATTTCGGTATTTTCATTCGACCACTGGATATCAAGCAAGGGGTGTGAGCCCCAGGGAAACAGCGTGTTATATGTGAATGTGGAAGGGATATAGAGCTTTCTGGCGTTTAGTGTCAGGCCGAGACAGGCGAGTATGCTGCCATGGACCGGACTCCAGGGCAACCTGCGTCCCTCACAATAGTTTCTGACGTTGCTGCTGACATGAACCAGCCTGACGGCTTCCTGGTCCGCAAATTTTTTGCGGATTCCGATAGTATCCTGCCAGACCTGGTCATTGAAGCCGGATGAATCAAAACCCTGAATGGTCAGCAGGTGGGTGATTTCATCCTGGTGCCTTGCATAGCTGTATGTACTGTCCACACCGCCGGAGAAGCAGCAATAGACATTTTCCCCTGCTGGTTCAAGTTCACCTGTTGTTGCCTTGATGTCCACTTTGTTAAGGTCTGTATTCCAGCACGTCATGATGTCCTGGAAGGTTTCGAGGTTCTTCAGATTTTCTCTTGAAAGAGGGAATTCAGGGTCAATTACGACCGGTACATTGTCTAGCATCGCTTCAAAAAGGGCGAGAGGTAGGAACGGCTCCGGCCGGGCCCGGACGGGAAATTCAGTTGGAAAATTATACCAGACTTTCTCGCCATTAATGTTGGCGGAAAGTTCCTGACCATCCTCCAGTTTTCTCAGAGTGACATCTGAAATGAGAATATGGTTATTTTTTGTCTCGGGCCCAACCATTATAACTCCCCCTGTTATTTCGCTTTATAGGATATAAAGTGATAAATGTAAGTGAAAATTCATTGTTTCTTATGTTAAGACAAATGGACTAATACCGGATTTTCACATAGCTGCCGGGGGCATCCTCGATAACATCAAGCTTGCCGTCTCCGGGAATTCTGGCGGGAACTTTTTTGCCGGATTTCCCTTTCAGCCATTTGTGCCAGTCCGACCACCATGAGCCGGGGTGTTCCTCCGACTGTTCAAGCCAGACATCAGGGCTTTCCGGAGTTTCCTTGTTTACCCAGTGATTGTATTTCTTTGCGGAGGGGGGATTGACCACGCCGGCAATATGGCCGGACCCTGCCAGCATGAAACGTCTTTTGCCGCTGAACTGCTGGGTCGCCTTATAGACCGACTTCCAGGGACAGATATGATCCGTCTGGGCGGCCTGGATATAGGTGGGGATGGTGATATTCGAAAGATCGATCGGGGTATCGTGAAGCACAAGCTTGCCTGGTTTGACCAGATTGTTTTCCAGGTACATTTCCTTGAGGTACTGGGTATGGCAGGCCCGGGTCAGACGGGTTGAATCGCTGTTCCAGTACAACAGGTCGAAGGGGAAGGGATCCCGTCCCAAAAGATAGTTGTTGATGACAAAGGACCATATCAGGTCATTCGAGCGCAGCATGTTGAAGGTCTGGGCCATGGTGCTGCCGTCCAGATAGCCTTTCTCCATCATCATTTTTTCCATTGCCGCAAGCTGTCTTTGATCAACAAACAGCTGCAGCTCACCTGATTCACTGAAATCAACCTGGGTCACGAGGAAAGTGGCGCTCTTTACCCGATCAATGGAGTTCTTTGCGCCCAGGAAGGCAAGGGTGCAGGCCAGCAGGGTGCCGCCGATACAATAACCGATAGCGTTGACGGATTTTTCTCCTGTGGCATCCTCAATGGCGCCCAGGGCGGATAGCGGCCCAAGCGTCATATAGTCATCAAAGTCAAGCTCGGCCATGCTTTTGTCTGGGTTTTTCCAGGAAATGACAAAGACCGTATAGCCCTTTTCAACAAGCCAGCGGATCAGGGAGTTTTCCGGTCTCAGGTCCAGGATATAGAATTTGTTGATCCAGGGCGGTGTGACCAGGATGGGTGTCTTGTAGACCTTTTCGGTTGTTGGCTCATATTGGATCAACTGGATCAGTTCGTTCTGGTAAACCACTTTGCCCGGGGTGCTGGCCACATTTCTGCCCGGCTCAAAGGCGGTCTCATCGGTCATGCGGATTCGGAATTCGCCGGTTTCGGGATTAATGTCCTTGGCAATATTTTCCAGGCCGGCAAGCAGGTTCTTGCCATTCTTTTCGATGGTCTCGCGGATCACTTCCGGGTTTGTCATGGCAAAGTTGGTCGGCGAAATGGCATCGATGAACTGTCGGGCAAAGAACTTGAGTTTCCGGCCCTCATGGCTGTCGGCAATCGGGTTTTCGTTTACCAGGTCCTCGATCCATTTGGAAGTCAACAGGTAGGATTGCTTGATATAATCAAAAACCTGGTTTTCTTCCCAATCCTTGTCCTTGAACCTTCGATCTTCCTTGTCAGGGCGGACAACCGGTTCGACATTTTGTTCCCCGACCATTTTTTGGGCGGTGGATTGCCACAGTTTCATATAGTCTTTCCACAGATTGACTTGTTTTTCGACAATCTGCTCGGGGTTTTCGGCGAAATATTTGGTCATCTCCATCATGGCGCCGGAAAGATTCAGGGGATCGGGATCTGCGGAGGATGGATGCTCTTTTTGCTTCTCCAGAAAGTCGCTGGCAAGTTTCTGGAACTTTTCCGCATATGCCTTCATGTTATCAGTAAACTGTTCCATGTCCGGCATGTCTTTGTCCATAGACCTTCTCCTTAGTGTCAGACCCAAATGAAAGACTATATACTTTCGCAAATACTATTTTATGGGGCTTGTCATTCATATGACAGCACTTTTTCCTTATTTTTTTCATATTTTCGGTGAATGAATGTTTTCGTTCCGGCAAATAACTGCTAAAGAGACTTTCTGCTGGAAGAACCGGCATTTTTATCGACAATTTAAGCGAGTTTCCAATGGAGTCAGAATTCTACCGGATCAAAAGATTACCGCCTTACGTTTTTGCCGAAGTCAATGCGATGAAAGCAAAAGCGCGAGCGGCCGGTGAAGACATCATTGACTTAGGGATGGGAAACCCGGACCTGGTGCCGCCACAGCATGTCATGGACAAGCTGGTGGCCACCCTGCCGGACCCCAAGGTCCATCGCTATTCCGCCTCCAAGGGCATACCCGGGCTGCGCAAGGCGTTGTGCGCCTATTACAAGCGGCGTTTCAACGTGGATATCGATCCTGACAATGAAGCCATTGTAACGCTGGGGTCCAAGGAAGGTCTTGCCAATCTGGCTCAGGCCATTACCGCACCCGGTGACGTGATCCTGGTGCCGAACCCGACCTATCCGATTCATCATTTCGGTTTTATCATCGCCGGGGCAACCATCCGTCATCTGCCGCCGGGCACCCAGGAAAATTTCATGGAAAGCCTGGAGCAGGCCGTGCGCCACAGTGTGCCAAAGCCGCTGGCGCTGGTGCTGAACTATCCGTCCAACCCTACGGCCGAGGTGGTTGACCTGGAATTTTATGAAAAAGTGGTGGCTTTTGCCCGCAAGCACGGTATCTGGGTTCTTTCCGATCTTGCCTATTCGGAGATTTATTTTGACGACACACCGCCGCCATCCATTCTGGAAGTGGAAGGGGCGAAGGATATTGCTGTAGAGTTTACCTCGCTCAGCAAGACCTATTCTATGGCGGGCTGGCGGATCGGATTTGCTGCCGGCAACGAGAAACTGATCAGTGCTTTGACACGGGTTAAATCCTATCTGGATTACGGCGCCTTTACACCGATCCAGGTGGCGGCCACGGCGGCCCTGAATGGTCCGCAGGATTATATCGACGAGGTTCGCGCTATTTACAAGGCGCGGCGGGATGTGCTGGTGCAGGGGCTGGAAGCCGCGGGCTGGTCCATTCCTTCGCCCCGGGCGACTATGTTTGCCTGGGCGCCAATCCCCGAGGAATGGAAGGAAGTGGGCTGTATGGAGTTTGCCAAGCAGCTTTTGACCTATGCCCAGGTGGCAGTCTCGCCGGGGATCGGTTTTGGCGAATATGGTGAAGGGTACGTGCGCATTGCCATCGTGGAAAATGAGCAACGTATCCGTCAGGCCGTACGAAACATCAAACGCTTTATGTCGAAAAGCGATGAATATCTGGAGGAATCCAGACAGCACCTGAAAAACAGGGAAGAGAACAAGTGAGTAAACCGTTGAAAGTAGCTATCGCGGGGCTGGGAACAGTCGGTGTCGGTGTGGTCAAAATTCTGGAAACCCATAAGGACCTGATCCGGTCCCGTTGCGGTCGCTCCATTGAAGTCGTGGGAGTATCCGCCAACAACCGGGCGCGCGACCGCGGGGTTGATATCTCAGGTTATCAGTGGTCTGACAATGCCCTGGATTTTGCCGGCCAGGATGACATCGATGTGGTTGTCGAACTGATCGGCGGCTCTGACGGTATTGCCAAGGAGCTGGCGCAGAAGTCGCTGGCGGCGGGCAAGTCCTTTGTCACCGCCAACAAGGCACTGGTGGCCCATCACGGGGCGGATCTTGCCAATACCGCCCAGGAGGCAGGCGTTGCTCTTCGCTATGAGGCAGCGGTTGCCGGCGGTATCCCGATCATCAAGTCTATTGGTGAGGGGTTGGCGGCGAACGAGCTTAATCTGGTTTACGGTATTCTCAACGGGACCTGCAACTACATCCTGACCACAATGGAAGCGACAGGACAGAGCTTTGAAGAAGTGCTGACCGAGGCCCAGCGGCTGGGCTATGCGGAAGCTGACCCCACCTTCGATGTGGATGGTATTGATACCGCGCACAAGCTGGCGATCCTTTCCAGTGTGGCCTTTGCCACCGAGACCGATTTCGAACATGTCTATACTGAAGGTATTCGCCGGATCGAAGCTGTGGATATCGAGTATGCAAGGGAAATCGGCTACCGGATCAAGCTTCTGGGAATTACACGGCTGACCGAAAAGGGGCTGGAGCAGCGTGTGCACCCGGCACTGGTGAAAAAGAATGAACCCATTGCCCAGGTGGAGGATGCTTTTAATGCCGTTGTTGCGGAAGGCGACTTCATCGACAGGACCTTTTATCAGGGACGCGGTGCCGGTCAGGGGCCGACCGCTTCCGCCGTTGTCGCAGACATCATTGATATCGCCCGCGGTCATACCGGGCCTGCTTTCTTCGTACCGTCAGGTGAATTGAAAAAGGCCGCACCGGTGCCGATAAGTGAACATGAAGGCGCTTGCTATATTCGTCTGCATGTCCAGGAAAAACCGGGTGTGATTGCTGATATTACATCTATCCTGAAGGAACATGACGTTTCTCTTGATGTTATGTTGCAGAAGGGGCATGAACAGGACGGTTCTGTATATGTGGTCCTGGTGACCCATAAAATACAGGAAAAAATATTGTCCGAGGCGCTGAACAGGATCGGTGAATTGTCTTCCGTGCAGGAGGAACCGCTGGCCATCCGGATTGAAAATTTGTGAGACTGTTTGAAAAAACACTCGTAAAGGAATACTCTCGTCTCGGGAGAGAATGAAATATATCGGGAAATCACCAGAAGAGGAATTGTGAGCTAATGTCATTTGAATCAAATATGGACCGTCTGTTTGTCCTCGAACTTGTACGGGTAACCGAAGCAGCAGCTGTAGCTGCGGCCAAGCTGGTGGGTAAAGGTGACGAGAAGGCAGCAGATGCCGCCGCTGTGGACGCCATGCGTGATGCCCTCAATCAGATGGATATCCAGGGCCGTGTGGTGATTGGTGAAGGGGAACGTGACGAAGCACCTATGCTGTATATCGGTGAGGAAGTAGGTACCGGTAACGGACCGAAAGTAGATATTGCTCTCGACCCGCTGGAGGGGACGACTATTGCTGCCAAGGCTGATCAGAATTCACTGGCGGTGATCGCTCTGTCAGAAGAAGGTCACATGCTCAATGCTCCCGATGTCTATATGGATAAAATTGCTGTCGGACCTGGTCTTCCAGAGGGAATTGTCGACCTGGACAAAACGCCGGCAGAAAATATCAAGGCGGTGGCTGACGCCAAGGGCCAGAGCGTAAGCGATATGCTGGTCTGTATCCTGGATCGTCCTCGTCATGCCGACCTGATCAAGGCTGTCCGCGAAGCTGGCGCCCGTATTAAACTGATCGGTGATGGCGATGTGGCCGGTGTGATCGCCACGACAAACCCGGAAACCAGCGTTGACATCTATATGGGGTCGGGCGGCGCACCGGAAGGTGTTCTGGCGGCTGCAGCCCTGCGCTGTATCGGCGGCCAGATGCAGGGACGTCTGTTGTTCAGGAATGATGATGAACGTGGCCGCGCCCGCAAATGGGGTATTGAGGACCTGGATCGTAAATATAACACCATGGATCTGGCCAGCGGCGAAGTGATCTTTGCGGCCAGCGGTGTGACCGACGGCACCATGCTGCGCGGTGTTCACAGTTCTGCTGACGGTAAGAAATACACCACAGATTCCGTCGTGATGCGCTCCAAGACCAAGACCGTGCGCTGGATCAAGGGTGAACATCAACGCAAGACAAACTGATGACGGAAGTTTTTTCTGACACGGAACAGAGTGAGTTTCTGCTCGGTGTGGAAAAATCCGTTACCGGGCGGGCCTGGAAAGTCAGGCCCGCTGAATACCGTGAAATCCAGGCTATTGCCCAACAGAATAATGTATCCGAAATTATCGCCCGGGTGGTGGCGGGCAGGGGCGTTTCCATCGAGGATGCCCCGGCCTTTCTGAATCCCACCCTCAGGGAAAGTCTGCCGGATCCCTCTTCCTTCCGGGACATGGACGCAGCCTGTGCCCGTCTTGCCGACGCCGTCATGAACAACGAGCAGGTTGCCGTCTTTGGCGACTATGATGTGGACGGTGCCACCTCTTCCGCCCTGTTCAGGCGCTTTTTTTCGGCTCTTGGCCGGGACCTTATCGCCTATATTCCCGATCGCATGAAAGAGGGCTACGGCCCCAATGTGGACGCCTTTCTGAAACTGAAAGAGCGGGGCGCAAAACTGGTCGTTACCGTCGACTGCGGCATTGTCTCCTTCGCACCGCTGGAGGCCGCGGCCGAGGCCGGGCTTGAGGTCATTGTTGTCGATCATCATCAGGCTGAACCCGCCCTGCCCAGGGCCGTGGCTGTGGTTAATCCGAACCGGCTGGACGAGCAGGAGGGCTATGGCCAGCTCGCCGCTATTGGCGTGTCCTTCCTGGTGATCGTGGGCCTGAGCCGTGAATTGCGAAAGCGTGGCTGGTACGAGGAACAGGGCATCGGGGAACCTGACCTGTTGCAGTGGCTTGATCTGGTGGCGCTGGGAACCATTTGTGATGTGGTGCCGCTAAAGGGTGTAAACCGGGCGCTGGTGGCCCAGGGGCTGAAAATCATGGCCCGTCGCGGCAATGCGGGCATCAATGCTCTGTTGGACGTCTGTGGCACCACTGAAGCCCCGGGCACCTATCATGCCGGTTTCCTGATCGGCCCCCGGGTTAATGCCGGCGGCAGGGTCGGACGCTGCGAGACCGGTTTTGAAATTCTTTCTACGGATGATCGCCTGCAGGCCGAAACCCTGGCCCGGGAACTGCATCAGTATAATGCGGAACGCCAGGCCATCGAAATGATGGTGCTGGAGCAGGCAAAGCAACAGGTGGCCGCGAAAATAGGCCCGGCAGGCGAGGTGCCGACAGTGATAATCGCCCATGGCGATGGCTGGCATCCGGGTGTGATTGGTATTGTCGCGGGCCGGCTCAAGGAATTTTACCAGCGTCCCACCTTTGTCATCGGTATTGACGAGAACGGAATTGGCAAGGGCTCTGGCCGTTCCATTCCCGGTGTTGATCTGGGGGCGGCAGTGACGGCAGCCCGGCAGGAGGAGCTGTTGATCAATGGCGGCGGCCACGCCATGGCGGCAGGCCTTACCCTGTCCGGGGAGCTCCTGGAGGAGTTCGAGGGTTTTCTCGCAGACCGTCTTGGTCGCCAGGTGGGCGAAGCGCTCGAGGGGTTGAGCCTGAAACTGGACGGGGCGCTTGCCGCCTCGGCGGTGCGCCCGGAACTGGTGGACGCGCTCAACCGGGTCGGCCCCTACGGTCAGGGCAATGCCCAGCCGCGTTTTGCACTTTCGCATATGAAGGTGACTTATGCGGATGTGGTCGGCCAGGACCATGTAAAGTGCTCTTTGCAGGGCAGGGACGGCACCACCATCAAGGGCATGGCTTTCCGCTCTGCCGAGCAGCCCCTGGGACAACTTATTCTGGGATCCCGGGGACAGTATATTCATGTGGCGGGAACCCTGAAAAACAACAGCTGGAATGGCCGGACATCGGCGGAAATCTTTATCGACGATGCAGCGCCTGTCCGCTGATAACAAAGGCTGGTCGGGCGATTTTACAAAAAAGTCATTTTTTTGGGAAATAGCTATTGACCGGACCCGGTGAAACGGTTAGAAACCACCTCACCAAGCCAAGTTGGCCCCTTCGTCTAGTGGTCTAGGACGCCGCCCTTTCACGGCGGAAACACGGGTTCGAGTCCCGTAGGGGTCACCATCCCTAAGTTTCAATAACTTAACAAAAGGATGGCTCAATGTTTCCAACTTTCTACAAAATGTTTGCCAGGTTTCAGGGGTTTTCGATCATCCAATAGTATGGTCGAACCCAGACATGCTCCTTTTATTTTGCGAATATTCTGATATATTCCCGGCATTCTTCCAGTTGAATAGTGCGAGGGCTGGAAAACCACGTTTCCAAATGTGATGTGCCGCGTATGCAAGTACCTACTCAAAGTGACATCAACAGAATTTATGAGGGCTTTAACGAAGCTTATCATGCTGAACCGGAACGGTTTGAGTTTCTGGATATAAGCCGGTTCGGAGATACGGATAACGGCCTGAGACTTCAACTGAATGATGATGTCGCACAGGGCTATTGGGAACTTTACAGGCCGAATAATGAATTATTGATATGTCTTGCTGAAGGACATTATCACGCTCCCTATAGTCAGGAGATCGTCCCGACAAGGGATTTGGTAACCCTGCGTTTCGTGCTGTCAGGTGATTACGGCCTGATGTTTGACAATCTGGATAACGTGACAATCCCTCCGGCGTCAGCGTCCATTATCTATACGGAAGAAGACCGGAAATTTGATTTGTCTATTGCCAACGACAGTCATCTCAGTTCGGTTACGCTTCATATGAAACCAGAGTTCTTATACAAGGGGTTTGGCGTTGATCGCGCCAGTTTGCCGTCGCATCTCCAGGATGTGGTTTTCGGAGATGCAGGGGATAAAAACCTGTATAACTTTCCCCTGAGCCCTGGCATGATGAACAATATTCTTGATTTGTTGCGTATGCCGTATCAGGGTGCGCGGCGGCGGATTTTCACCGAAGCCAAAACAGCGGAGCTGATTTGCCGGCTGTTCCAGGAAATCGAGGATGACTTCAAGGCAACACCGGTGTTGGCTACCCCGGCGCATACCTTGAAAATGAAACTCTATGAAGCGCAGCGTATTTTGGTTGCCAATTACCGTTCTCCGCCGACGATAGCGGTTTTGGCGCGAAAGGTCGGGCTTAACCGTACCCGGCTGTGTATGGAATTCAGGGAAATGTTCGGCGTGACAATCGCCGAATTTGCGCAGAGTTACAGGATGAACAAGGCGCGCGAGCTTCTCCAGGACCGCAATCTGAGTATTTCCCAAGTTGCCGAGGCTGTCGGTTATGAACATCCGACGAATTTCACGGCTGCTTTTAAAAAACAGTATGGTTTTTTACCAAAGGTTATCAGGCTGTTGTAAGATATATTTCATATATTCTGATCATTGCATCATTCATTCGTACGACTTCATCATTCTTGGCAAGTTGTTTCTGCTACTAGTGGCATTCCTTAATAAACAAAAAGCCCTGCGGTATGTGCTGCACTGAACCTTTCGAAAGGATGAGGAATGAAAACTACACCTGATTTCAACAATCGGAAGCGATTGTCCCAGAGACTGACAGAGACAACGGCTCTTGCAAGCATTTTGCTGTCGGGCGGATTCGCTGTATCGACCCTGGCGTCTGCCGAAGAAGCGGCAAATATGACCAACTTTGATGAAATTGTTGTGACTGCCCGGAAACGCTCCGAGACACTTCTGGATGTGCCGATGAGCATTAATGTGGTATCGGAAGCCAGGATCGAGAAAATGGGCGCCAATGACTTTACCGATATTCTTGGTACAGTACCCAGCCTGACGGCCTATCAAAACGGTCCGGGCCGGACCCGTATTGCAATCCGTGGCGTTTCCAACGGTGGCGGTAACGACAATGATACCCAGAACCAGGAAACAGTGGGTGTTTATCTGGATGAAATTCCGATTTCCATGGGTGCACTTAATCCTGAGCTGAGCCTGTTTGACCTTGAGCGGGTCGAAGTTCTGCGCGGACCGCAAGGAACCTTGTACGGTGCCGGTTCCATGTCCGGAACCATTCGCCTGGTTTCCAAGAAGCCGAACCTGAATGAAGTGGAAGGCAAGGCGGAAGTCGGTCTGTCCACCATCAACAAAGGCGGAGAGAACTATTCCCTCAAAGGTCTGGTCAATGTGCCGATCATTGAAGACAAGATTGCCCTGCGTACCAGCGGTTACTTCCTGAGCAACGGCGGTTATATTGACAATGTACTGGCAGGCCACGAAGCAGAAGACGTGAACAACGGCACGTCTAAAGGTGTGAAAGTTGCCGCGCGCTTCCAGGTCAATGATGCCCTCACGCTTGATTTCACATTCATGCATCATGATTATTCCGACAACGGTCGTCCTGAAGATGTGGACTCCGCCGGGGAACTGGCCCGGAACTATCCGTCATTTGACGGCTATGATGACGAGATGCAGATTTACAACCTGACCATGACTTATGATATGGGCGCAGCTGAATTGGTCTCTTCAACATCATACTTCAAACGTGATGTGATCAACCCCCGGTCACTGGACCAGTTTTATGTTTTGGTAGATGGATTTGGCGATCTGACACCGCACGAACTTGTTGATTTCACCAAGACAGATACTTTTGTTCAGGAACTACGCGTTGCTTCCACTACGGATAGCCCGCTTCAGTGGACGGTCGGCACCTATTTTGACCAGAAAGACGTGGCCTATGAAAATACTTGGCCTGTTCCGGGTTCCGATGACGTGCTGGGCGTTCCTGCTTCCGACTTTGGCGCGCCGACCGATTACATCTATTACGGTACGGATGATCTGACAGTTAAGTCGTTTGCCTTGTTTGGTGAGGCTTACTATAGCTTTGACAAGCTGACTGTTACGGCCGGACTGCGTTATTTCAACTGGAAACAGGATATTGCCACATATGTATCCGGTATCATTGCCGGTGGCGCGGAAACGGATAATCCGGCCCAGGGTAAAGCTGACGGCTTTAATCCCAAGCTTAACGTTTCCTATGACCTGACCGACGATATGCTGGTTTATGGCCAGGTGGCCCGTGGTTTCCGCTATGGTGGTATCAATGCCTCCATTCCGCTGGATGTTTGTGGTGCTGAAGTTGATGCCTTGGGTATCGACGTTGATACCCTCAAGACCTTTGCACCTGATAAAACCTGGAACTACGAAGCCGGTGTCAAGGGCCGTATGATGGACGGCAAGTTGATGGTCAATGCAGCTGTGTTCCTGATTAAATGGGATGACGTGCAGACCAGCCGCCGCTTTGAATGCGGTTTCGGTTACCGTGAGAATGTGACGGACCTGACCAGTAAAGGGGTTGAGTTCGAAGTAAGCGCCAACCTTGTTGAAGGCCTGACTTTCAGCGCTGGCGGTACTTACATGAATTCCAACCTGGATACGGACATTCCGAGCCTGAACGCTGTTTCCGGTGACCGTGCGCCTTATGTTCCGGAATTCAGCCTCAATGCCACACTGGAATATGTTCATCAGCTGTCTGATGAGATGGACGGATTTGTCTGGCTCAACTACCAGCATGTCGGACATCGTCAGACTGAGTTCAACCGGGCCTATGCCGATTATCGGGATATGGACGCCTATAATCTGGCTAACATCCGGGTTGGCGTAACATGGGACAATATGGAAGTTTCCCTGTTTGCCGACAACCTGTTTGACAGTCGTGGCGTTGTACGGTCACTGCGTCGGGCACCGTTTGATCCGGATGGGGCAATTCGCGTTCAGCCGCGTACCATTGGTCTCACTGCCAAGACTGAATTCTGATTTTTGGTGTAAGGCGCAACTGTTCGTCTGTTCATCAGGAATACTGACCCGTCATGACGATGATAGTGATCGAAAATGTTGATATTTTTGACGGCCTTTCGCCGGAGATCATGGAAAATCATCATGTGGTTATCGAGCAGGGGCGCATAAAAGAAATTTCGCACCGGGAAGTTCGTCTTCCCGGTGCGTCTGTTATTTCCGGTCAGGGAAAAACCCTGATGCCGGGATTGATTGACGCTCATTACCACGCCTGCCTGGTGCAGGTCAGCGGGTATGATTTGGCGACAATCCCTCCTTCATTATTATATCCCGCCGCAACCAATTTATTAGAGGCTTCCCTGCGCCGCGGTTTTACATCGGTTCGTGATGCGGGTGGCGCCGATTTTGGTTTGGCGGAAGCAACCCGTACGGGGATCATCAACGGGCCTCGTATATTCTGTTCAGGCAGGCCATTGACCCAGACCGGCGGTCATGGGGATATGCGGTCCAGATCTCACACTGAACCGTGTCTTTGCGCATCCCACCAGGGCCATATGGTTGCAGTTGTCGATGGTGAGGATGAGATACGCAAGGCCGTCAGGGAGGAATTCCGCAAAGGCGCCCATCAGATTAAAATTATGCTCAACGGTGGCATCTCATCGGAAACTGACCCTGTGTGGTTGTGTCAGTTCACGGATGCTGAAATCAGAGCTGCTGTCGATGAGGCAAATCGTCGCCGTTCATATGTCATGGCCCATGTCTATCAGGACCGGCAGATCCGCAAGGCGGTTGATCTTGGCATAAGAACAATTGAGCATGGAAATTTCCTCACCCTGGATACGGCACATTATATGACCGACAAAGATGTGTTTCTTGTACCGACTTTGGTCACTTACAAAGCTTTGCGCGACAAAGGCCGGAGATTCGGCTTTACGGATGAGCAATTCCGCAAACTGGATGAGGTGAGTGGGGCAGGTCTGCAAAGCCTTGAAAATGCGGTTGCCGCCGGGATTAAAACCGGGTTTGGTACTGACTTGATCGGTGAAATGCATGTGCATCAGACAGAAGAATTTCTCATTCGAAAAGAAGTGCAGTCCTCTTTTGAGATTCTCAGATCCGCGACTTCGGTAAATGCGGAGATCCTCAATAAAACCGGGGAGCTGGGTGTTGTAGCCGAAGGGGCATTAGCCGACCTTCTTTTGGTGAATGGCAATCCTCTTGAGGATATATCTCTGTTGGCAGGGGATAGTCACAACCTGTCAATGGTGATGAAAAACGGCGAAATTATTTCGTGAATTCAATCAGATCGTAGTCAGGATACAGCTATGCGGAACATCATACTCTCTCTTTTCGTCTCATTAACCCTCTCTCTGGTAACGATAACCGGTGCTATGGCTTCCGAGGTTGTCAGGGTTCTGATGGCAACAGATGCAGGGGATATCCTATTGGAACTATATCCTGAACGGGCACCCGCGACTGTCGAAAATTTCCTCCGTTATGTGGACGGGGGGTATTATAGCGGCGGTGAATTTTATCGTGTGGTGCGTCAGGACAACCAGGCCCAAAATAACATCAGGATCGAGGTAATCCAGGGGGGCAGGGGAATGGATGTCGAAACAGAAGTCTTTCCGCCTGTGGTTCATGAAACGACTAAAAGCAGTGGTCTTCTTCACAAGGATGGCGTGATTTCAATGGGACGCTTTAAGCCGGGCAGTGCGACATCTGAATTTTTTATTTGCATCGGCGACCAGCCAAGTCTCGATTACGGGGGGATGCGTAACCCCGATGGCCAGGGGTTTGCCGCTTTTGGCAAAGTCATCACCGGCATGGATATCGTGCGTCGGGTTCAGAAGATGCCAACCATTCAGCCCATGGGCGATGAACTTGAATATACCAGTGGACAGATGTTGGTGAAACCTGTGGCCATCCAGTCGGTTACAAGGATTAACGCCCCTTAAGGCACAAATATAAGCCAGGGTTTTGGGGCATTCTTTTAGCCATGATATCCGATAATTTACATGCCCCGTTTCACTCCACCAGTTGACAGGCGGGAAAATTGCTCCTAAGGTGTATGCAAACGTATGCATTAAATATTCAAGTCATTATCCTGGGAAGTCAAGCCGTGCCGATACGTGAATGTAATGATGCCGAAGTTTTAAACCTGAAAGGGCTGCATCTTTTCCATACCAATGTGTCCAACTGTTCAACGCGGGTGCGTTTGTTGCTGGAGGAGAAGGGACTTTCCTGGACCAGTCATCATCTCAACCTGGTGAAAAGGGAAAATCTGACGGAATCCTATTTCCGTATCCATCCAAATGGCCTGGTGCCGGCCCTTGTTGATGATGGTGTGCCGGTAACTGATTCCATCGATATTCTTTATTATCTGGAGGAAAAATATCCCCAGCCTGCTTTTTTGCCACAGGATAGCAACAGCCGTGAAGAAATCCGTAGGTGGATTGATCTGGCAGGGGAAATCCATGTCAAAGGCGTAAAGACCTTTGTCTATGGCAAGGCCGGACTGGTGACCAAGGACCGTTCAGAAATGGACCGGTATGAAAAGCTGGCCCCGGGGCGGGAACTGGTGGAGTTCCACTGGAAAAGCATAGAAGGCTTTCCGGCGGAAGATATTGAAGCCGCGGTTGCCATCCTCCAGGATAGTTTTGAGCGTGTCGAAGCTCAACTCGAAGGGCGCACCTATCTGGTCGGGGACAGCTATAGCCTCGCTGATATTACCTGGGTCGTGCAATATGTTTTGCTGACCGGCAAGGGCTATGACTTCACGCCCTATCCAAATATTCGTCGCTGGGTGGCGCATTTGGAAGAGCGTCGTGCCTTCAATCGGGCGGTAACAGACTGGCTGCCGGGTGGCGGCCGTGCCCCAACCCCCTGACGGACTTCCAATAAGCATGAAAAAGTGAAAGGGTGATTGCATTCCGAAAACTATTCTGATATCCAAATGCAAACGATTGCATTATTTTTAATGGGCCCTTAACAAGGTCCTTGAGGAAAACGGGAAATGACGGCAGAGATGGAAACATATGATGTGATTGTCATTGGTGGCGGTCCGGCAGGCTATGTGGCGGCTATCGAGGCCTCGCGCAAGGGTTTCAGGACGGCATTGGTGGAGGCGGAAAGTCTTGGCGGGACCTGCCTGAACTGGGGCTGTATACCCACCAAGGCGCTGCTCAGGTCGGCAGAGGTTGGCCATATCCTGGAAAATGCAGCTGAATTCGGCTTCAAGATCGGTGAGCCAAAGCTCGACTTTAAGCAGATGATCGCGCGCTCAAGAAAGGTGGCCGACCAGCTTTCAAAGGGTGTTCAGTTTCTGATGAAAAAAGCAAAGGTGGACCTGGTTAGCGGGTTTGCCAGGCTGGAAGGAAATAAACAGATATCCGTTGTCATGAATGACGGGGCAAGCAGACACCTCACAGCGCCCCACATCATTCTGGCAACGGGTGCCCGGGCGCGTTTTCCCGAGGGTCTGGAAGTCGATGGCAAACATATCTGGTCTTATCGGGAAGCGTTGAGTGCAAAGGCACTTCCAAAATCATTGTTGGTGATCGGGGCAGGGGCAATCGGGGCTGAATTTGCCAGTTTTTATCAAAGTCTGGGGACGAAAGTGACCCTGGTGGAAATGGCAGAAAGAATTTTACCGACAGAAGATCCTGAAATTTCCACCTTTGTGGAAAAACAGTTCGCCAGGCAAGGGGTGTCGGTAAAAACCGGAACGTCTTTCGAGCTCGATAAGGTTTCCGGAGACAAGGTCAAGGGGCGTCTTGTCGCCGGTGATGCGACGGAAGAGATTGAAGCAGAGCGGGTTTTGGTGGCTATTGGCGTTGTGGGCAATACAGAAAATATCGGTCTTGAAAACACCGCTGCCAAACTGACGGGTAGTTTTATAAGAACCAGTGAATGGCTGGAGACGGATGAGCCCGGCCTCTATGCCATCGGCGATCTGGTGGAGGCACCAAGACTTGCCCATAAAGCCAGCCACGAAGCCTTGATATGTGTCAGAAAAATTGCCGGTGACAGCCATGTCCGGCCCATGGAAAAACTTTATATTCCTGGGTGTGTCTATAGCCATCCGCAGGTCGCCAGCGTCGGCTACACCGAACCGGCCGCTTTGTCGGCAGGCCGTCACATCAAGGTAGGGCGCTTCCCTCTCTCTGTGAATGGC
This sequence comes from Emcibacter sp., assembly GCF_048269205.1. Lineage (GTDB taxonomy): Bacteria > Pseudomonadota > Alphaproteobacteria > Sphingomonadales > Emcibacteraceae > Emcibacter. The sequence goes on from NZ_JBLXJC010000001.1 coordinate 1,237,814, forward strand.
AAGGCTATAGCCATCGGGGAAACCGAAGGGTTTGTCAAAGTTATATTTGATGCGGACAATAACGAACTCCTCGGCGCCCATATGGTCGGTGCAGAAGTGACCGAGTTGATACAGGGGTATGTCATTGCTTTGACTGTCGGCGCGGAACTTGACGATCTGGCGCATGTGATATTCCCTCATCCAAGCCTCTCGGAAGTGATGCATGAGGCGGTGCTGGATGCAGATGATCGTGCTATTCATATCTAGGGAACCGCCAGATGCGTAAAGACTTTGAAAAAGTATCAGAGCAGGAGGTTCTTGACCTACATGCTTCCGGCCGGCCGGGAAAACTGGGTATGCTCAGCACCAAACCCCTGGCTTCTGCCCGTGATCTGTCAATTCTCTATTCGCCGGGGGTCGCCTGGCCCTGCATCCAGATTGAAAAGGATGCTGACCGGGCTTACGACTATACCTCGCTGGGTAACCTGGTGGCGGTAGTCACCAACGGCTCGGCAGTGTTGGGGCTCGGGGATCTCGATCCGCTTGCGGCCAAACCGGTCATGGAAGGCAAGGCTGTATTGCTCAAAAGATTTGCCGACATAGATGCCTTCGATATTGAGCTGGACAGCAAGGATGTTGATGAGGTGATCAACTGTGTCCGGGTGATCGGGCGCAGCTTTGGCGGTATAAACCTGGAAGATATCAAGGCGCCCGACTGTTTTACTATCGAAAAGGAAGTGCAGGCCAAACTGGACCGGCCGGTTTTTCATGATGACCAGCATGGCACGGCTATTGTGGTTGCGGCTGGCATTCTCAATGCCCTGGAACTGGTGGGCAGGGACAGAAGGCAGAGCCGGGTTGTGGTCAATGGAGCCGGTTCTGCGGCGCTGTCCTGCATCGAAATGCTGAAGCACCTGGGCTTTCCCGGCGAAAATATCCTGATGTGTGATAGTCGCGGGGTTGTCTATAAAGGACGCAAGGACGGGATGAATGTCTGGAAAGAACCCCATGCGGTTGAAACCAATTGTCGCAGTTTGAAGGACGCTATGTGCGGTGCTGATGTTTTTATCGGTTTGTCAGTGGCCGGCGCAGTGGATACGGAAATGGTGCAGTCCATGGCGGAGAAGCCGATAATTTTCGCTCTGGCCAATCCGGACCCGGAAATTGCACCCGAGCTGATCAGGGAAGTTGCCCCGGAAGCCATCATTGGTACCGGACGTTCTGATTATCCCAACCAGGTGAATAATGTTCTGGCCTTTCCGTATATTTTCCGGGGCGCCCTGGATGTGCGTGCCACTGCGGTCACCATGGAAATGAAGCTGGCGGCCGTAGAGGCGATAGCCGGGATTGCACGGGAGGCTGCTGCGGATTGGGCATTTGGTCCTGATTGCGTCATTCCGTCACCATTTGATGACAGGTTGTTAGGCAGGGTGTCGCTTGCTGTGGCAGAAGCAGCGGCAGCCAGCAATGTTGCACGTAAGCCGATTGAAAACAGGGAAATGTATCTGGAAACCCTGTCTGCCCGGGCCGCAATCTGAATCGAAAACGGCCGTGGGGAGGCAGTTCCTGTCCGTCCGTAATCGATATTTTCAGTCTAGTGTTGGTGATTGTGTTTTTTGTGGCCGAAACTATGGGTATTACTATTGACGCCACTGCCGCGCTGGGCGCGCCGGAAGGGATTATGTTCCAGTCCCGGTGCCTTTCCTGTGGCGCACCCGCAGGCGCCGGCCCCCGCACTTGCCCGACTGATGTTAACGCCACCGTTGACGATTTTACGTTTCATGGCAAAACTGCTGGCAATAACCTTGCGCACCGCAACACCGGTTTCGGGGTGGGTGGCGAGGGGGGCATCAGACATTTTCTGAAATACTTCAAAGCGCTCTGCCTGTTCGTCTTCATTTTGGGGAATTGTCTCATAGGTGTAGGTTGGCATATATTTTCTCCTGGCAGGCAACTGTAGAATTACATTTCCATATATAGGATATCTTGGTAAAAAATGCAAACGATTGCAATGGGCTTATTTGTGGTGGTGATGGCGGCAGGGGAGGTCGTTGTGATGAAAATAACACTTGACCACACTCATGGAATTATATAGCTTAAATGCAAACGTTTGCACATCAAGCTTTCGCGATGGTTACTTGAGCGGGAGCAATTAAGGATTTCAACAACAGGTGAGACATGAACAGTAAGAACGTGGTGGAACCGGCTATCATTACGCCAGAAGATATCAATCCGGGATGGAATTGGGACCGGCCAATTCCGGCGCCTGGCCGGACGGCAGTGGATTTTGAAGAGCGAGTGAATTTTCGCCGTCTTCATAACTATCGCACGGCCCGGGCAAAGGCGGCATTGGAAAAATCCGATATCGGCGCGCTTCTCTGTTTTGACAATAACAACATCCGCTATCTGACAAGCAGTGTGATCGGGGAATGGTCCCGGGATAAAATTTGTCGCTATGCGCTCTTCACGGTGTCTGCCAAACCCTACCTTTGGGATTTCGGCTCTGCTGCCGCTCATCACAGGCTATATGCGCCCTGGTTGGAACAGGATCACTGCCGGGCAGGGATGCTCGGGTTGCGCGGATCAGTGGCGGAAGATGCGGGGCTGTTCAAGCAGGCGGCCCAGGAAATAAAATATTTGCTGGAACAGGAAGGGCTTGCAGATATGCCGCTCGGCGTCGATGTCTGTGAACCGCCGATGCTTTTCGCCCTGCAGGCAGAAGGTCTGAAGGTCGTGGATGCCCAGCAGGTCTTTCTGGATGCCCGCGAAATCAAGAGCATGGATGAAATCATCTTGCTGAACATGGCAGCCTCCATGGTGGATGGCGTCTATCAGAAAATTTCAGATATGCTGAAGCCGGGTGTTCGGGAAAACGAGATCGTCGCCATGGCCAATCAGTTCCTGTACGAACAGGGCTCTGATGATGTTGAGGCCATCAATGCCGTTTCCGGCGAGCGTTGCAGCCCCCATCCCCATAACTTTACCGACAGAATGTACCGGCCGGGTGACCAGGCTTTCTTTGATGTCATTCAGTCCTATATGGGATATCGCACCTGTTACTACCGCACCCTGAATGTGGGGCTGGCGACCCAGGCTCAACATGATGCCTATCATCAGGCCAGGGAATGGATCGATGCGGCAATTCATCTGGTTCGTCCGGGTATGACCACGGACCGGATTGCCTCTGTCTGGCCGAAGGCCGAGGAATTTGGTTTTGAAAATGAAATGGAGGCCTTTGGCCTGCAGTTTGGTCATGGTCTCGGTCTTGCCCTTCATGAACGGCCGATTATCAGCCGGCTGGTGTCCCTGGATAATCCCTTTGAATTGAAGGAAGGCATGGTCTTTGCGCTGGAAACCTATTGTCCCGCAGCCGATGGCAATGGTGCCGCCCGTATTGAGGAAGAGGTCGTGGTGACAGCAGACGGGTGCCGGGTAATCACCCATTTCCCGGCCCAGGAACTTTTCATTGCCAATAAATACTGATCTGCCGAACGGCTGTTCTGACTAACAGGATGATGTGAAAAATGTCAAAAAGTAAAGGTAACGAGGTAGGGCTGGAGCTTTACCGGACCCAGCTTCTGGCGCGCTATTTCGAGCAACGTGCGTCGGATCTGTTTCTCGAAAATCTGGTCAAGGGGACCAACCACTTGGCTCTGGGGCAGGAAGCTGTTGCGGCTGGTTTCGGTGTGGCGATGAAGAAGGAAGACTATACCTTCTGCACCTATCGGGGGCATACCCATACCCTGGTGCGCGGCGCTCCGGTTGCTGCCATGTTCGGGGAGCTGATGGGTCGTGAATGCGGTATTCTGGGCGGCAAGGGCGGCTCCATGCACCTGACAAGTGTGGAGCATGGCGCCATGGGCTCTTACGCAATTATCGGCGCCCAGCTTTGTATTGCGCTGGGGTCCGCCTGGACCGCGCAATATAAGGATACCGGGCAGGTGACCACGGTATTTTTCGGTGACGGTACGACAAATATCGGAACTTTTCACGAGGCCCTGAATATGGCGGCCGTCTGGAAGCTGCCGGTGGTTTTCGTCTGTGAAAACAATCTTTACATGGAATATACGTCCATCGGCAAGGTGACCGCAGTGGAGCATCCGGGCGCTGACCGGGCCTCTGCCTACGGTCTTGATCCAATCATTGTCGACGGCAACGATGCGGACGAGGTCTATAAAGCGGCCCAGGATGCCTATGCAAAGGCCCGGGCGGGGAAGGGCCCCTCTCTGATCGAGGCGAAAACCTACCGTCACCAGGGGCATTCCCGTGCAGATCCGGGTAAATACAGGCCCGATGAGGAAGTAAAAGCCTGGCTGGCCAAGGATCCCATCCCCATGTACCGCCAGCGTCTCATTGAGGGTGGATTTGCTGACAAAGACCTGACGGCGCTGGAGAAAGAAATCCAGAAAGTCATTGATGACGCGACAGAAGAGGCCAAGGCTTCCCCGCCGCCGCCGCTTGATTTGATTGATAAAGATGTATGGGCAGATGGAGGTGCAGCATGGCGCAATTAACCTACAGGGATGCTGTTGCAGCAGGAATTGCGCAGGAAATGGCGCGGGATGAAAATGTGGTGTTCCTGGGCGAGGATGTAGCGGCAGCAGGTGGCGTGTTCAAAGCCACTGTTGGATTGCTGGAGCAGTTCGGCGAGAAGAGGGTGATTGATACTCCCATCTCTGAAAATGCCATTCTCGGGGCTGCCATGGGTGCGGCCATGACGGGATTGAAGCCCATTGCCGAGATTATGTTTTCCGACTTTCTGGCGGTATGTTGGGATATGGTCGCCAACGAGATCGCCAAGGCCCGGTATATGACCAATGGTCAGGTCAAGGTGCCGCTGGTGATCCGTACGGCCAACGGCGGCGGTTCACGGTTCGGCGCCCAACATTCCCAGAGTGTGGAAAACTGGGCTATGGCTATTCCCGGCATTAAGGTGGTGGCGCCCTCCAGTCCGGCGGATGTGAAGGGGCTTCTGGCCGCTGCGGTTCGCGACCCGGACCCGGTACTCTTTTTTGAACATAAATCCCTTTATGCCATGAAGGGCGAAGTGCCGGACGGTGAACTGGTGGATGAACTGGGCAAGGCGAAAATTTTGACCCGTGGTGATGATGCTACCGTTGTCGCCCTGGCAGCGATGGTGCCAAGGGCAGTGAAAGCGGCAGAAATCCTGAAAGGCAAAGGTATTAACCTGACCGTGATTGATGTACGGTCTCTGGTGCCGCTGGACACGCAAACGATCCTTGCTGAAACTTCAAAAACAGGACGCCTGTTTACGGTCGAGGAAAACCCCCGCCTGTGCGGCTGGGGTGCGGAAATATCCTCCATTGTCATGGAGGAATGTTTTTACGATCTTGATGCGCCGGTGACCAGAATTACAACACCGCACGTTCCCCTGCCGTCTTCGGATAACCTGGAGGATGCCACGGTTCCGTCTGTGGAACGCATTGTGGAAACCATCGAAAGAAACATGGGGTGATGTGATGAAAAATATACTCTCAACCGTCCCGACGGAACTTTATATTGACGGCGGTTGGCAAAAGGCCGGCGACGGTGCCGAGTTTCCGGTATACGATCCGGCTACAGAAGAAGTCCTGACCCATGTGTCGAGCGCCACACCTGAGGATTGTCTCAGGGCGGTTGACGCTGCCCATGAAGCGGGAAAGAACTGGGCTAAAACCTCTCCACGGGAGCGGGCGGAAATTTTGCGCAAGGCCTTTGAGCTGATGGTCGAGCGCAAGGACTATTTTGCCCGGCTGATTTCATTGGAAGAAGGTAAAACCTATGCCGAGGGGCTCGGTGAAGTCGCCTATGCTTCTGAATTCTTCCGCTGGTATGCGGAAGAGGCGCCGCGCAGTCTGGGACAGTTCTCCCGATCGCCTGCGGGGAATAACAATATTCTGGTCTCTCATAAGCCGGTGGGTGTTTGTGTTCTTGTCACCCCCTGGAACTTTCCGGCCGCCATGGCGACCCGGAAAATCGGCCCGGCGTTGGCAGCAGGATGCACCACCATACTCAAGCCGGCCTCGGAAACACCGCTGACAGCACTGGCTCTCGCCAGTCTTCTGGAAGAGGCCGGTGTGCCGGCTGGCGTGGTCAATGTGGTGCCCTCGCGGCAGTCAGGAAAAGTGGTTTCCGCCATGCTGGCTGATGACCGGGTGCGCAAGATTTCCTTTACCGGCTCGACAGAGGTCGGGCGGATACTGCTTGCCCAGGCGGCGAACAAAGTAATCAATTGTTCCATGGAGCTTGGTGGCAATGCCCCGTTAATTGTTCTGGATGATGCGGATATCGATCAGGCGGTTGAAGGCGCCATGGTCGCGAAAATGCGTAATGCAGGGGAGTCCTGTATCGGGGCGAACCGCATATATGTGCATTCTTCCCTTCACGACACATTCTGCGCCAAATTTTCTGCCCGCATGGCTGAGCTCAAGGTAGGGCCGGGGCTTGAAGAGGGGGTGGATGTAGGACCTTTGGTCAACGCAGATACCCGTGACAAGGTCATAGAGCTGGTGGATGAAGCCATTGCGGCCGGGGCTCAGGTGTTGACCGGTGGTAAAGCGCCTCAGCGCCCGGGTTTCTTTTACGAGCCGACCGTCCTGGTGAATGTGAAACCGGATAGCAAAATCCTGCATGAGGAAATCTTTGGCCCGGTGGCGCCGATTGTGACCTTCGAGAATGACGAGGATGTGATCCGGATGGCCAACGATACGGAATTTGGCCTGGCGGCTTATGTGTTCGGCAGTAACGTGGGCCGGGCCATCGGCGTGGCACAGCAGATAGAAGCAGGTGTCATGGGGGTAAATCGCGGGTTCATATCTGATCCGGCGGCGCCCTTCGGCGGAGTGAAGCAGAGCGGGATTGGCCGCGAAGGTGCCCACGAGGGCCTGCTTGAATTTCTTGAAAGCCAGTATATCGCAGTGGAATGGTAAGGGCTGCCGGGGGCAGTTCCTGTAAGGAGTGAATCATGGATATTATCATGCCTCAGTTGGGCGAAACCGTGGAAGAGGGAACCATTGCGGTTTGGTTGAAAGCAGCAGGGGACACCGTCAGCAAAGGTGATCTTTTGTTCGAGGTGGAAACCGACAAGGTGACCACGGAAATCCCTGCACCAGTGGGTGGTGTATTGGCGGAGATTTTTGTGCAGGAAGGTGAAACCGTCGCCGTTGGTGTCAGGCTGGCCACTCTTTTGGGAGAGGGAGAAGAGCACAGCGCCGATGAAACGGAGAACGATGCAAAAACCAGTACTGAAAATGTGGGTGGGGATGCCGAGCCATCAGCCAAAGTTACAGTTAAAATGGCACCGCAATCAGGAGCCGGCCGCGCCCGGTTATCTCCCGCAGTGCGTCGCCTGATGGCGGAAAATGATCTCGATCTGGATAAAATCACGGGAACCGGTGCTGCCGGCCGTATAACCCGCAAGGATGTCGAAACATATCTGGAAGCTGCCGGAAGCGCCTCGGCTGTACCGGTTCAGGCACCGCTTGCGGAAAACCGGGACGGTGTTGCCATTGTTCCCTTCAACCGGGTCAGGGTCAAAACGGCCGAAAAAATGGTGGCGGCAAAAACCACGGCCCCTCATGTGTTCCAGGGCACCGAAGTTATGTTCGGCAATGTGGACAGGGTGCGCCAGGCTAAAGGCGCGGCCTGGAAGAAACAACACGGCTTTTCCCTGACCTATCTGCCGTTTATCGCCAGGGCGACCTGCATGGCGCTTCGTGAATTTGACCGCCTGAATGCTCATCTGGAGAGTGATCGGATGAAGCTTTTCAGCGGGGTTAATCTGGGCATCGCTGTAGACATGGAATTTGAAGGGTTGATTGTGCCGGTGATCAAAAATGCCGAACGGATGACTGTGGCCGGTCTTGCTCTGGCCATTCGGGATTTGGCGCAACGGGCGCGATCAAACAGCCTGAAGCCGGACGAGCTTTCGGGCGGAACCTATACAATTTCCAATTCAGGCTCGTTTGGGACGTTATTTACCGCGCCAATTATCAATCTTCCGCAGGTGGCCATACTGTCGACGGACGGGGTGCAGAAGAAGCCTGTGGTTATTGAGGGCCCCCAGGGAGACAGCATTGCCATTCAGCCGGTGGGGGTCGTTGCCCAGTCATTTGATCACAGGGCCATTGACGGCGCTTATTCGGCCGCTTATTTGCGACGGGTCAAGCAGCTTCTGGAGCAGCATGACTGGGAGCGGGAAATATAGATGAATTGCATTTAATGCTAGGGTTGGCGCGATACTCTCGTATAATATAGTGTCCGTCAACCTTTACACTTGTACATTAGTTAAGTAATTAAGGAGTATAAGGTTTTATGAAATTTATGACCCGTTACAAAATGGGTCGACACTTGAAGTACAAGATATGTCAGATAAAAGAGTAACAATCAGGGATTTGGCGAAAGCCGTAGGGGTCAATCCGTCGACTGTATCACGGGCGCTGAATCCATCCACCAAGCATCTTATCACGGCGGAGGTTGTTGAGAAAATCTCCAAGGCTGCAGAGGAAATGGGCTATTTTCCCAACCGGATGGCCGCTGCGCTGGTGCAAAGGAGATCCTTTACAATAGGTATGCTGGTGCCAGATGTTACTAACCCGGTTTTCCCCCCGATTATACGCGGACTGGAAGATGGCCTTGAAAAGGCCGGCTATACCCTGATCACCGTCAACAGCGACAATATCGAGGAATATGAAAAAACGGCATTCCGCCGCTTGCGCGAGCGGGCCATTGACGGTTGCGTTATGGCGTCGGCTCACCGTCAGGACCAGGTGGTTGATGACTGCCTGAAGCAGAAACTGCCGCTTGTTCTGGTGAACAGGACAACGGATCGTCAGGATGTGAACGCGGTTATCAATGATGATGAAGCGGGAATTGAAGATGCTCTCAATCATTTGATCGAATTGGGACACAAAAGGATAATGCATATTGCCGGCCCGCAGGATACATCCACGGGTTTTGTGCGGCTCAGAAAGTTTAAATCCCATCTCAAGGGGAAGAAACTGCCCTCCGATCTGGTGGTTGTTGCCAACGGATTTACGGAAAAAGCCGGCTATGACGCCATGAAGAAAATGCTCGCCAAGAAATCTGACTTTACAGCAGTTCTGGCCGGTAACGACCTGCTTGCACTGGGCTGTCTTGATGCCCTTCAGGAAGCCGGCATGAAATGCCCCGACGATATTTCCGTGATTGGCTATAATGATATCCCGATGATGGATCGTGTCGCGCCGGCCCTGACCACAATCGCCATACCGCAGTACCAGATCGGTCAGCGGGCGGCTGAAATACTTCTCAACCAGCTTCAGGAAAGCGGTGGCGAGATTGTTCTTGCCCGGTTGAAACCAAAGCTGATCGTCCGGGACTCCACCCGAAAAATCACCTGATAGGCCGTTATTCCCTTTTGTCGTATTTTTCAGCCGGCCTGTCGTTCTCTTTTTGTTATTTGCAAACGATTGCATTATACTGTGCTTTCAGCTAACAAAAAGGGAAGGATTAATGGTGAAGACTATGATAACGCGCCGTCGGGCGCTGGCGACCTCCTTGGCGGCAGGTGCCGTGGGGGGATTGAGTGTAAAGGGGATGGCGATAGCGGGAACCGGCCGTGCGGGGCCATTGACACCCATACGACTGTTCAGTTTTCCAGGGTCGCTCAATTTGCTGATCTGGGCAGGGCGGGAGAAGGGGTTCTTTGCCAGTGAAGGGCTTGAAATGACCCATGAATTTACCCGTACGTCCATGGAACTGGCGACAAAGCTTGTTGAGGGGCAGTATGATATCGCCACATCTTCCATTGATAATGTGATTGCCTATAATAGCGGACAGGGACAGGTGCCGTTGTCTCGCCCTGCCGACTTTTTCGGTTTTATGAATATTTCCAGAAATATGACCCTGCCTCTCATCGTCCAGGGAGATATTAAGAACTTTGCAGACCTCAAGGGAAAAACCCTTGCTGTAGACGCTGTATCAACAGGATTTTCCTTTGTACTAAGGAAAATCCTGGAAACACATGGTCTTGGCATGGGGGATTATGAGCTGGTGTCCGTCGGCAATGCGCGCGACCGGCTGGCAAGCCTGAAAGCAGGGGAGCATGCAGGGGCTATTTTGACGCCTTCTTTCAATCGTATGGCGATGGCAGCCGGTCTTCGTCAGATCGGATCCAGCGCAGATTTTACCGACAACTACCAGGGGACCTGCTTTATTTCCAGCCGACGCTGGTCAGCGGAACACCCTGAGAAGCTTAACTCTTTCATCCGGGCGGTTCTGGCCACGGAAAGCTGGCTGGCTAAACCCGACAGTCATGTAGAAGCCGCCGATATCCTGCGTCATTATACAGATGGCATGTCCAAAGAGGCGGCGCTGAATACGGTCAAGAGGCTGGTTGGGGGGCTCTCTCCTGATTTTAATCTGGCCGGAATTGAGACGGTTCTGGCCCTGCGTCAGCAGTATGGAGCAGGTGAGGGGCCTCTTGGCCGCCCGTCTGATTTTATAGATACCAGCTATCTTGATGCGGTACGCGGGGGTCAAAAATAACCGCAGGATTTGGATGGTCCAACAAAATCTGATTGACCAGATTGGGAAAAAGAAAAGGGCGGCACCAGGTGCCGCCCTTTTTGATGTGTATATACTGTTGCTTAGAAGTTCGCGCTGAACTCAATCCCGAAGGAGCGTGGTGGAGCAAATGCCACAGGGCGCTGCAGGTTGTTGGGCTGCGGTGGGCCGACACCGATGATATCGGCTTCCTGTGTCAGGTTTTTACCCCAGACGGACAATGTCCAGGCATCGCTTTCCGGCGTGTAGGAGACGCGCGCGCCAAATTTATGGACACTGGGGCGAAGGCGTTCCGGCACCTCGCCGATATCATCATAGACATCACTGCGTCCGCGCCAGTCACCGCGCAGGGTGAGGGAATCGCCATTGCCAAGGTCAATGTCATATTCGGCAACGACCGTACCAGTCCAGTCGGGGGCGTTATCCGGATGGGTGCCGCCGAAGTCAGTGAGCTCACCCGGGCCTGTTGCGATAAGCGTGCCGTCCTTGAACTTGGAATCGATGATCGCCAGGCTTCCGCTGAGGCGGAAATTGTCCGTAACCTGGAGGACGCCTTCCAGTTCAAGGCCGTAGACATTCGTACCTTTAACGTTCCGTACGATCTGGGAGAAGCCTTCGCCCTGGCCCACGAACTGCAGGATCTGCATGTCTTCGTAGGAAATGTAGAAAGCAGAGGCATTCAGGCGGAAGCGGTTACCAAAATCACCCTTGAAGCCGATCTCATAGTTGGTTGAGGTTTCTTCATCATAAGGTGTGGTCTGGTCTTCCAGCAGGAAAGGCTCGTTCTGGAAACCGCCTGTTTTATAACCGGAGGAGATAAGGGCGTAAACCAGCTTGTCGTCTGAAACTTTATATTCCAGAGAAGCCTTGTAGCTGATCTTGTCCCAGCTGTCGCTTGCGGAAACCGGAGTGATCAGGCCAACGGCTTCGTCGGCATTGGTGCCGCAGTTGAACAGGTCCGCACCGGGATCAAAGGTACAGTCCGCAAAGCCTTCAAGAATGGCTCCACGTCCGAAACCAAAGTGCTGGGAGGTATAATCCTTGGTGTCTTTGCTCCAGCGAATGCCACCGGTTGCGGACAGGTCGTCGGTGATATCATAGCTCAGTTCACCAAAAATGCCGATGGATTCTGTATCGCCGCTGTTGATACGGGTATCCTTGGTATCGATGCGGTTCAGGCCGTACTCATTTTCGCCCAGATAGAACTGGTTTTCATCGAAACGCTCCTGATGGTCCTGCATATAATAGACACCGAACAACCAGCGCAATGCATCTCCGGAACCATGGTTGTCCAAGCGGATTTCCTCACTGAAGATCCAGGCATCGTTATGGTTTTCCTGGAACATCACATTGCGGGGCGTACCGTTGGCCTCGATCAGATAGTCATTGGTGCCGTCGATGTAACTTGTCACGGAGGTCAAAGCCACATCATCGTTGATGTTGTAAACGATCTCGGATGTGATATTGAACATCTCACGCTTGATGAAAAAATCACCATCGGAAATTTCCGTCTTCCAGAAGTCACAGGAGTCGAAATAAACCAAGGGATTGCCATTGTCGTCAACCCATGCCGGATGGCCGGGGCCAACTTCCATGGCGAGCGCACTTTCACCGGTGCCGTCCAGCATGGGCTGGGTGCAATCGGCAGACCGGCGAACAGAAGTTTCGTCGTCGTCCTTGTTATATTCCGCCTTGAGGTAGATCTGCAGATCATCTGACGGGTTAAAGAGCAAAGATCCCCGAATGGCGTAATTTTTCTCGCCACTCAGCCGTTCACCGGTGGATGCGCTTTCCATATAACCATCGGAATAGTCGTAATTGGCCGCCAGGCGACCAAAGATATTCTCTCCAAGAGGGCCGCTGACAAAGCCGTCAATGCCAACACTATTGAAGGTGTCTGCATTCAAGGTTACACCGGCTTCAAACTCTTCGGTTGGGCGTTTGCTGATGATATGCATCAGGCCGGCAGAGGCGTTTCGTCCAAAAGATGTTCCCTGAGGACCACGCAGGACCTCGACACGCTCGATATCAAACATGGCGGGGTTTTTCAGGAAATCCTTAGTGATCACGACGTTGTCGATGACGGTCTGTACAGAGGAATCACCGGAAGCACCCTCACTCTGGGAACTGATCCCGCGCATGCTGTATTCATGCTGCATCTTGTTGAACCGGACAAAGGCACCGCCCGGTGAAAAATCAAGAACATCGTTCACTGTGCTGATGCCCTGATCGCGGAGATAGTCGTCGGTCATGGCGTTAACAGAAACCGCCACATCCTGCAGACTTTCTTCATAGCGCCTGGATGTCACAACAATTTCTTCCAGGGTCATCATTTGTTCTTCCTGGGCGAAGGCGGGTACTGCCGGTCCCGTCAACGCAATCATTCCACTGGCGATCGCTGTCGCTCCGGCCAGATTGAATCGCAGAAGTTTTTGTTTATGGGTCATGGGTATATGAACCTCCCTTTTTTTTAAGTTTTCACCGGTTTCTCCCACGAAACAGATGATCTTCTCACAAACAGCTTCATCCCGGACAGAAATATTTTTATTTCCGGTGGGAAGCTGTTCTTCCCTTATGGTTCTTTAGCCCTGATACCTGTTGCTGGAACGAGCTGCGCAGCAGCATCGGGAACGGGATCAGAGTAAAGTTAGTCATTCCCTATCAATCTCTCAGAACTTGATATGCAAACGTTTGCTTTTAAGGTTAAATAAATTCTGACCAAGCTCTGAAAGTCATTGTTTCTTGTATTGTACTTTTGGCGTCGGAAACTTGCCTGATTATGTATGTTTTTGGCAGGTGGCCGACTAAGCGGGTTTCCCCCATTGTGCTACTCTTACACATACTAACACCAAATGCAAACGTTTGCTCTGACAGTATAGATGTTTTTCCTTAATGCTCAATATGAAATTTTATAGATTTTAGAAATAGACATTAACAAGCTGAAAAATAAGACAAAATTTCTGAAATTTAATACCCTGAAGTCATCAGAGAAATTCTGAAACAGTCAAACATTCTGTATTTGCCGATATCCTGCTGGCTTGATCCATGTCGATTGAGCTGGCGTCAGGATATCAGGTTGAATAAGAGGATAGAACTTGACAAAGGCAAACGATTGCACAATTCTTCCCGAGGAAGAATGGAGGCTGCTGTTTATGTCACATGTGCAGTCAGGTAGAATAGGGGACATTGAACTACCCGGTCTTCATTTCTTCCTCTTTTCGAAGGAGGTCAGCTCATGGGAGATTTTGATATCAGCTTTGTCATTAACGGTGAGGCTGTTTCATTCAGTGTGCCGGCAGAGACAAAACTGCTTTACCTATTACGCAACGATTTGAGGCTTAACGGACCGAAATTCGGTTGTGGTCTTGGCCAGTGCGGGGCCTGTACGGTGCTGGTGGATGGTGTCTCCATGAGGTCATGTATTCTCGATGCAGGGGATGTCGACGGGACAGAAGTGACTACTCTGGAAGGCCTGGGTAACAGGCAGTCGCCACACCCCCTTCAGCAGGCCTTCATTGATCAGCAGGCCATGCAGTGTGGATATTGCAGCAACGGGATGATCATGACGGCGGCCGGCTTTCTTCAGGACAATAAGAGCCCGACAAAGGAGGAAATCAAAGACGCATTGGCGGCCAACCTTTGTCGTTGCGGTGCTCATCAGCGTATCATTGATGCGGTCGCACAATGTGCCGGGGAGAGTTCTGATGACAACTGAATTTTGCCCGGTCTTGACCAGGCGGCATCTTTTAAAGGCGGGTGCAGCAGCGGCCTTCACCGTTTATTTTGGCCTCCCTGAAAATCTGGCCGCAGCGGCGCAGGGGAAGCTGGCGAAAAGCCTGCAGACAACACCTGCATTGGCAAGCTGGATCAACATTGACGAACACAACATGGCTGTCGTTTATACCGGGAAGGTGGAACTGGGGCAGGGGATCAGGACAGCGATTGCCCAGATAGTGGCGGATGAACTGGATCTTGCTCTGGCTCAAATTACTGTATGGTCGGCAGAAACCGATGTCTCACCGGACGAGGGGTATACCTACGGCAGTATGTCCATTCAGCAAAGCGGCATGGCGGTGCGGCAGGCGGCGGCTGAATTAAGGTGGCTGCTGGTGGAACGGGCCGCCACAAAATGGGCTGTCCCTGAAGGACAAATCAAGACTCATGACGGCTATTTGTCGGTTGGGTCCAGGTCAATATCCTATGGCGCCCTGATCAAGGAAACCGGAAATATTGAGGAAAAGGCCAGTGGTCGTGTGAAGCCCCGGAAGGCGGTTGACAGGAAGGTGGCAGGAACGTCAGTAAACAGAACTGACATACCGGCCAAGGTCTTTGCTGAAGAGTCATATATCCATGACATCCGGCTTCCTGGAATGCGTCATGCCCGTATGGTCCGGCCGCCTTCTTACACGGCACGGCTGGGAAGTATGGAAGGGATTGTGTCGTCGGATCTTCCGGGTTCTGCGAAAATAGTCCGGGAAAATAATTTTGTTGCTGTAGTCGCAGAAAGGGAAGAGCAAGCAATAGGGGCCGCAGAGAAACTGGCTGAAACATTGCACTGGCAGGAAGTTGGGCAACTCCCGGATATGAATGGTCTTGAGGCCTTTATCAGCGATCACCCTGACACCAGGACAGAAGTCATCAGAAAGCCGGTCTCTGAACGCAAATCATTCACCCACACGGCACGTTATTATCGACCTTACCAGGCGCATGCCAGCCTGGGGCCGTCCATCGGGCTGGCCCTTTGGTCAGAAAATATCCTTACGGTCTGGACGCATAGTCAGGGGATCTATCCGCTCAGGCGGGAAATTTCGGCCCTTTTGAAATTGCCGGAAGCGGCCATAAAAGTCATTCACCGGGACGGTGCCGGTTGTTATGGACATAACGGCGCAGATGATGCTGCGCTAGAGGCTGCCTGGATTGCCATGAAGATGCCGGGCGTGCCTGTGCGCCTGCAATGGATGCGCCAGGAGGAGTTCAGATGGGAGCCTTACGGTCCGGCCATGATTATGGAAGCGGCGGCAGAATTGACAACAGAGGGTACTATCTCGAGTTGGCAGTATGATGTCCGGGGCTTTCCCCATTCCACACGGCCCAACGGTGGCGGGGAAAATCTGCTGGCGGCCCGGTTGCTTGAACCGGACCGGAAATTTTCGGCACCGCGACCGATACCCCAACCGGCAGGTGGTCTGGATCGGAACGCAGTTCCTTATTATGATCTTCCGGACCAGAAGATCACCAAAAACTATATCCCCAATAGTCCACTTCGAACCTCGGCATTACGGGGGTTGGGAGCTTACGGTAATATATTCGCCATTGAATCCTTTATGGACGAACTGGCGCATAGGGTTGGCGCAGATCCGGTTCGCTTCAGGCTGAAGCATCTGACCGACCCAAGGGGCCGAGCGGTGATCACTGAGGCAGCGGATATGGCCGGTTGGCAGGATGCAGCGAAGAATTTCGGGGGCCGTTCGGCCGGCCGGGGTCTTGCTTTTGCCAGATACAAGAACCTGGGCGGCTATCTGGCAGTTTGTGTGGATCTGGATTATGACCCAACAAACGGGACGATTAAGCTTCGGAAAATCAATGCGGCAGTGGATTGCGGCGAGGTGATCAATCCGGACGGGGTACGGAACCAGGTTGAAGGGGGGCTGCTCCAGAGCGCTAGCTGGACTCTTTATGAGCAGGTCAGCTTCGATCGCAAACAGATACTGTCTGAAGACTGGGTCAGCTACCCGATTATGACGTTTGATTCTGTGCCGGAAGTACACGTGCACCTGATTGAGGCAAAAGATAATCCTCCGCTCGGGGCGGGTGAAGTGGCACAGGGCCCAATGTCTGCAGCCATTGCCAACGCCTTGTTCTGGGCGACCGGAGTCCGGCTGAGGTCATTGCCTTTCACAGCAGAAAAAAATCTGGAATCCATTCAGTCCACAGTATGATTTCAGGACGAAAAGAGATTTCAGAATTACTTGTTGCAAATCAATGCAAACGTATGCATATTATTTTGAAAGTGATTCTTCGACAGTCATATCTCAAGGAACAGGAGCAGATCATGGTAACGGTTATTTCAGCAGAAGAGCTAGACAAGCCAATCATCCGGCGGAAGTCAGTATCCGTTCACAACGATGGTTCAATGAAGGCTGTTGTTGATTGCGGGGAGTTCGGCTCTTTTGTCACAGATGAGCCTGTTCCACATGGTGGTAGCGGAGAGGGCCCATCTCCTTTGCAGGCTGTCCTGGGTGCGCTGAGCGGGTGCAAGGCAGTCACCTTTAATCGCACGGCGAAGGAATTCGGCTTCAGTTATCAAGGTATCGATTTCGATTCCAGTTTTACGATTGATGTGCGCGGTCGCAAGGGGGTCAGGGGAGTTGTTCCTCATTTTCAGACAATCAGGGTGCAGGCCAACGTAAAGACCGACGAACCCGAGGACCGGCTTCGGGAAGTGATTGAGGAAGTCGGGGCGCGCTGCCCCGTGTATAATCTGCTTAAAGATGCAGAGGTCAATGTAGAGTTTACCTGGGTCAGATGCCCTTCCGGCAACTGAATTGGGAAATAAGATTATAATAAGTCAAGTAAATCAAATTTGGAGAAAAATATGTCATCGGTAGAAAGCGGTCTTAAAATTGGCTGGATTGGAGCTGGGCGAATGGGATTTCCCATGGCGGCCCGTTTGGCCAAGGCTGGAAACAACGTGGCAGTTTATAACAGAACACGGGCGAAGGCCGAACCGTTGACGGAATATGGCGCCAGCATTGTTGATACGCCGGCGGAACTGGCCGATTGCGATGTGATATTCACGATGGTTTCCACATCGAAAGACCTGGCCCAGGTATTGGCGGGAGAAAACGGTGTATTTTCCGGCATCTCCGGTAATGCGCCAAAATGTTTTGTCGATTGCAGCAGTGTTTCTGTGGAAGCCTCCGCTGAAATGAGGGAAGCCGCAAAGAAAATCGGTTCGGATTTCATTGCCGCGCCGGTGAGCGGCAACGGCAAGGTCGTCAAGGCCGGTAAACTGACGATCGTGGCCTCCGGGCCGGAAGCAGCCTTCAAGCTGGTGGAGCCGTTCCTTCAGGCCGTGGGGGTTGGAGTGACCTATGTGGGTGAGGGCGAACTGGCCCGCAGTGTGAAGATCTGTCACAACGTTCTTCTGGCGGTTGTTACTCAAAACCTTGCAGAAATTACCATCCTTGCGGAGAAGGCCGGTGTGCCCCGTCACGCGTTTCTTGACTTTATCAATAACAGTGTGATGGGGTCGGTGTTTACCCGCTATAAAACTCCGAGCTGGGTGAACCTGGACTTTACGACAACATTCACGCCTGAGTTGATGCGAAAGGATGTGGACCTTGGTCTTGCCATGGGTAAAGAGCTGGAGGTGCCGATGCCTGTGACATCCATTACCCGTGATGTCATTCAGTCATCCATGGGGCATGGCAACAAAGGCGACATCGATTTTGGCATTGTCTTCAAGTATATGGCTGAGTGTTCGGGACTTGACCTGGTGTCTGAAGATGTCGAGGTTCTCTCCGGCCTCGAAACAGATTGATACTTCGGACATGATGGTAATGATGACTAAACCGGTGGTAAAATATGTTGTTCTGTTTCTTTGCATGCTGCTTGTCGGCAGTTGCAGGGACGTGGAAAGTGACAAAACCATTGTCATCAAGTTTTCCCATGTGGTGGCGCCCAACACACCCAAAGGCAGGGGGGCGTCACTTTTCAAAGAGCTTGTGGAAAAACGCCTGCCCGGTCGGGTTGTGGTGGAGGTTTATCCTTCCTCCCAGTTAATGGGGGATGATGAATCCCTGGAGGCTCTTGCCTTTAACGATGTTCAGATGACGGCAGTGTCCCTGTCCAAATATAACCGGTTCACGACAAAGTTTCAGATTTTTGACCTGCCATTTCTGTTTGATGATCAGGCTGCGGTGAAACGGTTTTTCAAATCACCCGAAGGACAGTCACTCCTGAATGTTCTCGCGGATAAGGGGTTTAAAGGTCTTGGCTTCTGGCCCAATGGTATGAAGCAGCTGGGCGCACCCCGGCCGTTGAAATTGCCGACAGATGCTGCCGGATTGAAATTCCGGATCATGGAATCCGATGTTCTTGAGGAACAGTTTTTGGCGCTAAAGGCCAATCCGCAGAAGATGGCTTTTCGGGAAGTCTATCAGGGCCTGCAGACCGGAACCATTGATGGGCAGGAAAATACCTGGTCCAATATATGGTCCCGGAAGTTTTTTGAAGTCCAGCCGTATATTACGGAAAGCAATCATGGGTTTATCGGATATGCCTGGATGGTCAATACGGAATTCTGGGATAGCCTGCCACCCGACGTGAGGGCAGTTCTCGAGACAATCGTCGAGGACGTGAACGAACAGGTCAACAAAATGGCCTATGATCTTAATCAGGGCGCTCGGGAAAAAATTCTCGAACAGGGGAGCAGTAAAATTCTGCAACTTACCCCTCTCGAAACAAAAGCCTGGAAAAAGGTCATGACACCGGTATGGGACCAGTTTGCGCCGGTGATCGGGGAAGACCTGATAGCGGCCGCACTTCGTGCAAATGGTGAAGATAAAGCCCCGCCGGAGAATCCCCGGGAAGGGGAATGAATAAAACAACGGGGTAGTCTAACCGCCGTGAGAATTAATGTTGGGAGGACGTGAATGTCTGTGATCAACAGACTTGAAGAATTGCTGATTGCCGGTCTGCTTGCCTTTATGGCTTTGACCACCTGCCTGCAGGTCGTGTTGCGCTATGTGTTTAACAGCGGGATACTGTGGGGTATGGAAGCGACCAGTTACGCCTTTTTGTGGATGGTGTTGCTGGGGGTTTCCTATGGCATACGGACCAATAGTCATATTGCGGTGGATTTGTTTGTTCGTAAACTTTCCCCGGCGCCAAGGCGGACTCTGACCTTGTTTGCGGGACTATTATGTATCGTCTATGCGGTTCTGATGCTGCAGGGATCCTATGTTTATGTGGATCGCCTTCTTTTTCTCGGTGTTGACGCCCAGGATATCCCGGTGCCGAAATGGCTTCTTTCCGCTGCTCTTCCCATCGGGTTTGCATTTTTGATCCTGCGGTTGCTCGACGCCCTGAAGGATATCTATCAGGGGCGCCGCGAAACCCTCGGTGGTGAACACGAGGGACAAAGTGATGATAAGGCTGAAATAACAAATAAAGAAACAGGGGCGGAGTAAGGATATGTCAGCTTTCATCTTGATCGGATTGTTGCTGTTGCTTATTGCCATGGGATTGCCGGTGGCCATTGCCATGGGCCTGTCGAGCATTTTTGTGTTGCTGACTTTTGCGGACCAGTCCCTGATGTCCCTGGCCATTAAATTCGCCCATGCCATGAAGGTGCATTCGCTGCTGGCGGTGCCTTTCTTCATACTCGCTGGTGCTTTCATGACAACCGGCGGTGTGGCAAAGAGACTTATTGATTTTGCCATATCCCTGGTTGGGCAGTTCCGGGGTGGTCTGGCTATGGCCTCGGTGCTGGGGTGCATGCTTTTTGCTGCCGTATCCGGGTCTTCTCCCGCGACCGTGGCTGCTGTGGGATCCATCGTAATTGGCGGCATGGTGCAGGCCGGCTATACCAAAAAATTCGCGGCCGGTGTGATCTGTAATGCGGGAACACTTGGAATTCTGTTGCCGCCGTCCATTGTGATGGTGGTCTATGCGGCGGTAACCGAGACCTCTGTCGGCAAGTTGTTTATGGCCGGGATTATTCCAGGTCTTCTGCTTACTCTTCTCATGATGATTGTCATTTATATCATGGCGCGCCGTCAGGGCATGCCCCGGCTGCCCCGGGCCAGTGTGCGGGAAATGTTCCGGGCGGGCCGGGAAGCTTTCTGGGGTTTGCTTCTGGGCGTGATCGTCCTGGGCGGCATTTACGGCGGTATCTTTACGCCCACCGAAGCAGCTGCGGTAAGTGCGCTCTATGCCTTTGCCGTGGCGTTGTTTGTCTATCGGGATATCGGGTTGAAAGAGGTGCCTGATGTTTTGATAAAGGCATCGAAAACCAGTGTCATGCTGATGTTTGTGATCGCCAATGCCTATGTGCTGGCTTTTGTCCTGACTACGGAACAGATTCCGCAGTCGGCCGCATCCCTGATACTGGATGCTGACATGTCGCCCTGGATGTTCCTGTTGATCCTCAACGTCCTGTTGCTGATTGCCGGGAATTTCATGGACCCCACGGCGGTAATCCTGATCGTGGTACCCATCGTGTTCCCCATCGCCATGCAGCTGGGCATAGATCCTATTCACCTGGGCATCATGATGGTGATCAATATGGAGATCGGGCTTGTGACGCCGCCAGTGGGATTGAACCTGTTTGTCACCTCCGAGGTCATGCAGATGCCGCTGGCAAGTGTGATCAGGGCAGTGGCCCCCTGGTTGCTGCTGTTATTGGCCTATCTGGTGCTGATTACCTATGTGCCGGTGATCTCCACCTTCCTGCCCGAACAGGTCTTCGCCGGTTACCTGTAACCGGATCCCGGCCATATGGGCAGAGGGCAAAACGAAATAAGTCAGGGATTGAAAATGGATACCAGTGAAACGTCTCAGGCTTCAAAACCTGTTATTACCACCGCCGGGAAACTTGGCATCCTGATGGCGACGGCGCTGGCGCTGCTGGCCTCTCCCCTGGTGGCGCCAATCATGAAAGATCTGTCGGTGATTTATGCAGATCAGGCGGAGCAGGAAGCTCTGGCGCGGGGGATTTTATGGCTGATCGGCTTTCTGCCGGGCGAGGTCACGGTTATCTTTCTGGTTAAATTTATCCTGCTGTCCATTCCGGCCCTGTTTATTATGATCGGCGCGCCGATAACAGGCTGGATTGTGGATACGCTGGGCCGCAAGAACCTGCTTGTAGCCTCTCTCTTTCTGTTCGCTTTTGCCGGCACATCAGGTTTTTTCGCAAGTACCTTTACGGAACTATTTGTCGGCAGGGCTTTGCTGGGGTTGTCAGTGGCAGGGATAAAAACTTCAACCATAACAATGGCCGGGGATTTTTTCCGGGGGGCGGAACGTGCCAAATTTATCGGCGCCCAGGGATCAGCCATGAAGGTGGGCGGCGTTGTCTTTATGTTGCTCGGGGGGTATCTGGCAAGCATCCACTGGTCGGCACCTTTCTGGGCCTACATGCTGGCCCTGGTGGTGGTCCCGAATATCCTTTTCTTTCTGCCGGAAAGCAAGGATTTGAAAATCGGTCATGAGGAACCCACTGATCCCAAAGACCTTGAAATTAATTACCTGCAGGCCAGCTATCCGTTCCTGGGCGCGTTCCTGGGGTCGGTTTTCTTTTACCTGACCGTCGTGCAGATGAGCTTCTTTCTGCGTGATGCTTTTGACATGCCCAATTTTTACACCGGTCTCACCATTGCCATTGCCAATACGGTCAGCGCCCTGATTGCGCTAAAGTTTTCAACCTTCAGGGCGCGGCTGAATTACGTTCATGTTTTTGCGTTTATTTTTCTGGCGATGGCGGTGGGCTACTTCATTCTGATCAATGCCCCAAGCTATACTATCGTGGTCGTCGCCATGATTGTCAGCGGATTGGGGTTTGGTTTGATTGTCCCGGCCCAGAGTGCCTGGATCATTGATGTGGTGCCACCGGAGAAACGTGGTTTCGGTGTGGGACTGGTGACAACGGCCATGTTCCTTGGTCAGTTTCTCTCGCCAATTGTCTTCCAGCCTTTTGTTGATATGCAGGATCCTTTCAGTGTCTTCCGGGCAGCGGCCTGGGGATTGATGGTTTTGACCATTCTTTATGGCCTGATTGGATTCCTGCCGAAACTCAGGACGTCCTGAATGTTTCCTTTTTAGCGATGGACGGGGGGCTTGCCATGGATGACCAACAATACAGATCGGCACTCAGTCCGTTTCAGCATAGTTCCTTTGCAGTTATGTGGACAGCATTGATGGTTTCCAATCTCGGTGCCTGGATCCACTCCGTCGGGGCAGGCTGGTTGATGACGAGCCTGTCTCCTTCGCCGTTCATCATATCCCTGGTGCAAACCGTGACTACCTTGCCGATATTTTTATTCGGTCTGCCGGCGGGGGCGTTGGCGGATATATTTGACCGGCGGATATTATTGTTGATCACAAACGGTTTGATGCTGGTGACGGCGGGTGTGTTTGCGGTGATGGTCTGGATGGATCTGGTGACGGCGGAATCCTTGTTGCTTATCACATTCCTGCTCGGGACCGGAGCGGCTTTTATGGCGCCGGCCTGGCAGGCGGTCATTCCGAAAACGGTTCCCAGAGAAGTCATGCCGCAAGCTGTGGCCCTTGGGGGCATAAGTATCAACATCAGCCGGGCGATCGGTCCGGCTGTGGCGGGCGTGTTGATCAGTATCTATGGCATCGTCTCGCCATTTGTCGCCAATACCCTCCTCTTTATCATTATTGTTTTGGCGCTGCTGTACTGGAAAAACAAATCAGCGGCCAGGCAAACGGTTCTCCCTATGGAAAAGGTGACGACCGCGATGAAAACCGGTATTCGCTATGCGATCCATAGCCAACCGCTCAGGATTACCATCTGGCATGTGCTTGGCTATATGTTCTTTGGCAATGCCTTTTGGGGATTGTTGCCGTTCATTGCAAAAAACAGGCTCGGGGGTGATGCGGGTTTTTATGGCCTGCTGATCGGCGCTGTGGGTGTTGCTGCCGTGGTGGGGGCGCTTTTGTTGCCCCGGCTGACCTTACGCTGGACTGCAAACCAGCTTGTTGCTGCAGGATCAATCGGGACCAGTATTGTCACGGGCTATTTTGCATTTGCCGGGAGCCAGCTCCTGGCGATCGTGGCAGGTTTTGTCTTTGGCTTTAGCTGGATCTTGATTCTGACAACGGTCAATGTTTCGGCCCAGCAGGCCTTACCGGACTGGGTGCGGGGCAGGGGGCTTGCCATCTATATGATGGCCTTGTTCGGCAGCATGAGTATTGGCGCAGCATTCTGGGGCTGGCTGGCCGGACAGGCGACCTTTGAAATATCGATGCTGGCGGCGGCCATAGGCGGTATTCTGTTTGCCGGTGTTTCCTATCGTCACAATTTGCAGTCGGCCGCCCATATTGATCATTCACCATCGCATCATTGGCCCGCCCCTGTCCACCAGTCCCATATATCCCATGACGCTGGTCCGGTTCTTGTGCAAATTTGCTATCAGATTGAGGATAGGGATCGTCCGGGATTTCTCCGGGAAATTTACAAGTTAGGCAAGGCGCGCAAACGGAATGGCGCCTCTGGTTGGGGAGTCTTTGAAGATGGACAGCACAAGGGCAGGTTCATAGAGCAGTTTATGGAAAAAAACTGGGTTGAACATCTCCGGCATCATGACCGCATGACACTTGCAGACAAGGCTGTGCAGGAGGCTGTGCTGCGGTTCCATGGTGGTGCAGAACCGCCGCAAGTTTTCCATCTTGTTGCCGCCGGCAGGTCAGGAAGTGGCGATCCGGACAGCTGACAGGGGATGTGGCATCAACCAACCTGGAGGGACTTGTCGTGTTGGGAAGTAGCCCGCCGGAAAAATTCCGGCGGTTGTTCTCCGTCTTTGCCGGGGCGGGTATATAATTTTTATTTGCTCAGGATCGCATTGATTTCATCTTTGAGCGCAAGACGTTCTTTTTTCAGGTCTTCAAGATGCTCATCGGACAGGTTTTCGATCTGGGCTTCGGCCTTGTTAATGGCTTCGTTCACTTGGTCGTATTTGTCATGCAGGCTGACAAAATGAGCGTCATTGAGTTTTAGCTCGTGAAGCTTCTCTTTGTGTTCGGGGAATTCTTCCAACAATGTGTGGTGAACGTGGGTCATTTTGATCGTCTTTCTGTAGAATGTCTGAAGGTTCCGATCCTCTTATTTTTTCCTGGAAAAAGCAACGCATTTACTTTGTGATTTTTCATTCACTCCATGACAACGGTGAGAAACATATTCTTTTGCCGCTCTAAGACCATATTATGGTCATGAAGGGCGTCATGTATTATAAAAAATATTATTTAAGCAGCCAAAAAGTGATTGATAATAAAACAAGGCAGCTATAACTTGTGGGGACAATCGTTCGGCTGGCGGCCTCCAGATCGGACAGCTGCGGATTGCCGGTACTGACCGCAAGATAAACCAAGAAAGGGCCTGGAATTATGACGCGTTTTTATCTTTGTATTGTGCAGATCATGTTGATGCTCGCATGTTGTGTGATGCCTGTCCGGGCGGACGAGACTGATTTCGATATGGCAATTGTCGGCGGCAGGGTGGTTGATCCGGCTTCCGGTCTGGATGCTGTCAGGAATATAGCCGTTAAGGGTGATCGTATTGTCCTGGTCACAAAGGAAACGATCACTGCGCGGAAAGTGATTAATGCCGAGGGCCGGGTGGTCAGTCCCGGTTTTATTGATCTGCATGCCCATGGTCAGAACATTCTGGCCTCCCGTGTCCAGGCATTGGACGGGGTGACGACGGCGCTCGAGCTGGAGGTTGGCGTTCTTCCCGTCGGGGCGTTTTATGACATGGTGGCCAGGGAAGGCCGTCCGATCAATTACGGCGCTTCTGTTAACTGGGCAGCGGCACGTATGGCCGTATTCATGGATGTGACGCCTGAAGCTGATCAGCGCTGGGCAGAGGAACTTTTCGCTGACAGGCAATGGCAGGACGAGATCGCCAGTCCGGAGCAGCTCGAAGACATTTCCCGCATCATCCAGCAGGGGTTAAATGAAGGCGGGATCGGTGTCGGGTTTTTGTCCGGATATGCGCCTGCGAGTGGCCATAAGGAATATTATGCCATAACCAAATTGGCGGCAGACAATAATCTGCCGACCTTTACCCACGCACGCTATCTTTCCATGCTTGAGCCGGAAAGTTCCTTTGAAGGGATGGCGGAGATCATTTCTGCTGCGGCCGGTACCGGCGCGCATACGCATATTGTTCATCTGAACTCCATCAGCCTTCGTGACATTGATATAATCGGGGACATGATACTGGGAGCTCAAAAACAGGGCCTTCGTGTCACGACCGAGGCCTACCCGTACGGGGCAGGGGCCACAAATATTGGTGCGGCCATGTTCCGGGGGGAAAACTGGCGGGAACGGGCCGGTGGCCTGTCGGCGCAGAACTTTGATGTTAACGGCAAAAGGCTCTCGGAAGAGGAACTGGCCCATCTGCAGAAAGAACAGCCGGGGACAGCAACGGTCATTCATTTTCTGGAAGCTGGAGACCCTGGCGACCAGGCAATGCTGGATAAATCCGTCATGTTTCCAGGCGGCGTCATTGCTTCTGATGGCGGGGGCTGGCTGCTGAACGGCAAGGAAGTTCCGCAAGATACATGGCCCCTGCCGAAAACCGCCTGGAGCCATCCCCGTAGTGCGGGTACTTTCTCACGGTTCCTGCGTCAGTATATGCGGGAGAAAAAAGCCGCAACGTTGCTGGAGGCCATTGAGCGAGTGAGCTATGGACCGGCCAGGATTCTTGAAGACGAAGTGCCCCAGATGAAAAACAAGGGACGTTTGCAGGCCGGTGCCGATGCGGACATTGTGATTTTTGATCCTGCCACGGTGACGGACAACGCCACCTTCGAGAATCCCGCACGGCCGTCGACCGGATTTGACTATGTTATTGTGAACGGGGTCGTTCTTGTGGAGAAGGGAGTGCTTGATACTTCAGTTCTGCCCGGAAAGCCTGTTTGTGCCACCTGTGACTAAAACAGGGAGAAGGGGATGAGGCGGCAACTTGTTGCCGTCTCAGACCTTGAGGTTCTGGGTATAGAATTGTTCCTGTGAGAACAGGGTATTCAGAATCCGGTCTTCGGTCTGCATCAGCAGGTCCTGCATGACCTTGCGTGTCCGGCCCGGTTCATCATTTTTCATGACACTTATGGCCATTTCCATCTGTTCCCGTGAATAGAAGAAGCTGTTGTTGATTTTGGTATAGAGCCAATAGATCCGCATGGCTGTATCTTCCAGTTGTTCCACCCAGTCCAGAACCAGGGGGTAACCGGCTTTTTTCACAATTTCCAGATTCAGTTTCTTGTTGGCTTTCAAGACGTCGAGGGCGACCTGGTCGTTTTCGATGGGCAGCATGTTCTCGATTTTGTCCACCAGTTCCATAAGGGCCGGATAGTCCGCATTGGGGGCTGCCAGGGCAAAGACCTCTGGCAACAGGATTTTCCGCAGCACGAAATTTTGCTTGATTTCCATCAGGGTCAACGGGGCGACAAGGGTTACCCGCGGCGAAATGGAGACAAGAAAATGTTTGGCAGTCAATCGTTCCATCAGGTTGCGGGCGATAGAGCGGCTGATGCCGAACATATCGGCAAAGATATTTTCCGACACTTTCTGACCGGGCGCCAGCTTCTGGGTAACGATAGCATCCATGATCTGAATGTAGACGTCATGGAACTCATCCCGGGCATCCCCGTTTCTGTTGATTTCCTTGGTCATTGGTTATTAACCCCCGGTTTCTGTGTTTTTCTTCGGATTATTAGCCGGTTAGCCGATTTTAATCAAGTCGGCAATCTTGAAGGATCCTCCATATAATACAGCTAAATGTAAAAATAACATTTACAAAAATCGAAAAAAATAATATTAAGACAGTTATAAAAAGGGTATAAATACTAATTAGGCAGTTTAAATTGTGACCAAGTGTTAAAAATGGAGGAAACAGGAATGCAGATTATTAAAGGAAAAGCAGCGTTACTGGCTGCAGCATCAACTCTGGTGCTGCCCCTTATGGGTCAGGCGCAGGCTGAGGAATCAGCGGAAGAGGCGATTCAGTTTGAAGAGATTGTGGTGACGGCCGGACGGCGCGAGCAGAACCTTCAGGACGTGCCGGCGGCGGTTACTGCGGTGGACCCGAGTGAGTTTCTTGAGAAGGGCATCAAGGGGGTTGGCGGTATTCTCGATTATACTGCAGGTGTATCCTATAGTGATTCCGGGGTAATCGGCCGTGGCAGCATCGCCGCACGCGGTGTCTCTCAGACAGAAGACACGCCGGTTTTTGGCGTTTATCTTGATGATACACCGGTTTCCACAAATACCGCCTTTGCACGCGGGGGGAGCGTTCTCTTTGATGCCATGCTCATGGATATTGAGCGGGTCGAGGTGATCAAGGGGCCGCAGGGCACATTGTACGGCGCCACATCCGTTGGCGGCATGATGCGTTATATTTCCCGCGATCCGGCGCTGGAGGAATTCCGCGCGACGGCCGGGGTGGATGTGTCCACGACTGACGGCGGTGACTGGAGCCGGGATATCAGCGGTCGTGTCAGTATTCCGCTGGTTCAGGACAAGCTTGGTGTGACTTTGTCCGGATTTGACCGCGAAATTGGCGGATATGTTGATTATATGGATCTTGGTTCGGGGGAAGTGACTGAGAATGTTAACAGTGCGGATGTTTATGGTTATGCGGCGGACGTTCTTTTCGAGCCGACGGAAAAACTGCGTTTCCGCCTGAAGTACCTTAAACAGAAAACAAGTTATCCCATTGGTGGTGCTGTTTACCTGGCCGATCTGGAAACAGATGAAGGAGCATTCGGCGATTACGTTACCGTTGATGAGCTTGGAGACAATGCCATTGATTATGAAATTGCCTCAGGTACCGTTAGTTATGACCTGGGCTGGGGGGAGATTTCATCGACAACCAGTTATGTGCAATATGAAGTTGGCGGCGTCAGTGATGTTACGGCAGTTTATGGAGGGTTTATTGATTTTCTTTCCGGTCAGGCGCCGGGAACGACGACATCTGTAAAGTTTCTCAATTCAGCTGGATCCGAAAAATATGTTCAGGAACTACGCCTGACAGCGGATCGCATGGGCAATGTGGAGTGGCTGGCTGGCCTTTATTACACAAGCGAAGAAACTTTCAATCTGCAGTTTCTTGATGTCACACCTGTGGTGAACGCGGCTGATGCGAATTTCCCATCCGAATATGAGGAATATGCCGCCTTTGCAGATGTAACCTATTATTTCTCTGACGAATTTGATGTGACTGCGGGGATGCGCCTGAGCAAATCCAATGTGGATCTGGCGTTTGCGTCATCAGGACTCCTGTTTGAAACAACGGACGAGGAATATCCGACACTGGAAGATACGGTTGATACCTATCTGATAGCGGCCCGTTATCGTCCAATGGATGAGCTTTCGCTCTATGCCCGTATCGCGAGCGGATACCGACCCGCTACAAGCGTTCTTCCGGTCAGTGGTTCAGAACTGAGTGAGGTGATGGAATCAGATCATGTCTGGAGTTATGAGATCGGCGCCAAGGGGGCGCTGGCGGACAATATGTTCAGTTATGATGTCGCCTTCTGGATGATTGACTGGTCGAATTTCCAGACTTCGATCATCGTGAACAATATCTCGACAAGCGGCAATGCCTTTGACGGGGTGAAAGGTCATGGTTTTGAAGGCGCCTTTATTTTCCGGCCTGTCGAAAATCTGACCGTCAATGCGAATTTCGCCTATGCCAAGAGCACGCTTAACTCTTACGAGGCGCAGATTGGCGGCGCAGATGGAGATGATGTTCCCCAGGTTCCGGAATGGACATGGTCTATCAAAGCGGATTACGGCTTTGATCTGGTTTCCGGATGGATGGCAAATCTCGGCGGTGGTCTGCGGTATGTGGGGAAATTCCAGACAGCCTTTTCCAATCCTGATGAAAACGCTGCATTTCCCAAGGATACGCAAAACGACAGCAGGCTGGTTGCTGACCTGAACCTGTCGCTTTCAAACGAAAATATGTCTGTTAGCCTCTATGCAAACAATCTGTTTAACACGCGCTCACTCGTTGGACGCAGGGATACGGCTGTTTCCATAGGCTATTTTGAACGTCCACGGACAGTTGGTGTGAGTATGAAAGTGGATTTCTAATCCCTTTCAATTTGCTCTCCGGGATGCTTTTGGCCAGTGTTCCGGAGAGCCTGTTCTTTGCCGCTTGAGGAAGCGGTTCTAACGATGCACGCAGTAGTGCAATTTGGATAAATGGAATGCGGAACAAGCAGGATAATATTGAAATACGCGCACCCTACCTCATTTTTGTGGGGGCGGAGAGCAGGCCGGACATGGCAAAGACCGGCCGAGGTCTTGTCGAATGGCGGCCTGAGCTTTGCAAGGGACAGCTGCGGTTGAGTAACGACGCGGTTGATCTGGGGCTGCCGGATCTGACCCTTGAGCTGGCCAGGGATATCGGAATCAAATCTCTGGTGATCGGCACCGCGAGTGTCGGTGGCGCCATTCCCGAGGAATGGTATGAGGTGCTTCTCAAGGCCATTCGTCTGGGACTGGATATTGTTGCCGGCGTCCATACCAGACTTTGCGATACGCCTTTCCTGCGTGAGGCTGCAGAAAATTCCGGTGTCCGTCTTGTGGATATCAGGGTGCCCCCGTCTTCCATACCTGTCGGTAGCGGCAGGAAGAGGAGTGGTCGGCGCCTTCTGACCGTGGGAACCGATTGCGCGATCGGCAAAAAATACACGGCGCTTGTTCTTGAACGTGAAATGAAAAAAAATGGCATGAATGTTGATTTCCGGGCCAGTGGCCAGACCGGCATCATGATTGCCGGGCAGGGAATTCCCATTGATGCGGTTGTCGCTGATTTCCTGTCCGGTGCGGCGGAACTTTTGTCCCCCGACAATGCCCCGGATCACTGGGATATCATTGAAGGGCAGGGCGGTATTTTTCATCCCGGGTTCGGGGCGGTCAGCTACGGTCTTCTTGTCGGGTCCCAGCCTGACGCTTTTGTAGTGTGTCATGAACCTGGCAGGGAGTTTATTTCCGGCTGGGAGGGATACAGGCTGCCGACGGTGGAACAGGTTATCGAACGGACCACAGCTATTGGCTCGCTGACGAACCCGAACATCCGTTGCGTGGGCGTGAGCCTCTATACCGCCAATCTCTCCGCGGCGCAGCGCAGGGAAGCGCAGGAGGATATCACCCGGCGTACCGGTCTGCCCTGCATTGACCCGCTGATAGATGGTGTCGGCAGAATTATCGAACAGATGAATTCAGAATTTCCTCCGGTCCCGGACCAGAGCCAGGTGAGTAAAGCAGTATGAAACTGAGTATCGAAAAAATTTCCTTCCCCATGAAAATGCCCTTTGAAATTACAGGGCATGTTTTTGACGGCATTGATACCGTGCGGGTAACCCTCGAAGACAAGGGGGTTATCGGCCGCGGCGAAGGCGTTGGTGTTTATTATACCAATGATTTTGCCGATGGTATTATGGCGCAGCTCGAAGAAGTGGCAGGGCATATAGAGGCAGGTGTAATTCGTGCCGAGGTGCAGGATCTGCTGCCGCCGGGGGGAGCCCGCAATGCCCTTGATTGTGCTCTGTGGGACCTGGAGGCAAAAAAGGCCGGCAAAACTATCTGGCAGCTTCTCGGTATGGAGCCGCGTAAACTTACGTCTGTCTGTACAGTCGGCATTGATACGCCTGAACAGATGGGGGAGCAGGCGAAAAATCTGTCCGCCTATCCCAATCTGAAAATCAAGCTGAGTGGCGATGATCCGATTGTCAGGCTTGAGGCCATCCGCAAAGCCAGGCCGGATGCGACCCTGATCATTGATGTGAACCAGGGCTGGAGCTTTGAAGAACTGAAAGAATATATTCCCCACACGGGAAGGCTCGGCATTGATATGATCGAGCAGCCGCTGAAAAGGGGTGAGGATGAGGAACTTGAGGGGTTCGTGTCTGAAGTTCCCCTTGGCGCCGATGAATCCTGTCTTAGTCTCGAGGAGTATGAAACCGCCAGAAAGCGCTATGATGTGATCAACATCAAGCTGGATAAATGCGGTGGACTGACCGAAGGTCTGAAGATTGTAAAACGGGCGCAAGAGGATGGCAAAGGTCTGATGGTCGGCAATATGGTGGGGACGTCCCTTTCCATGGCCCCGGCCTATGTGGTCGGGCAATTCTGCCGCTTTGTTGACATTGACGGTCCTTATTTTCTGAAACAGGATATTGAGCATGGGCTGGAGTATGGGAATGGAGGGGTCGTAAGCATTCCCGCAGCCAAACTCTGGGGTTAGAGGGATTACCACACAGGAAAAACAAAAGGGAAGAGCATAGAAATGACGAAAATGATAAAAAGGCTGACAAGCCTGTTGGTGGTGATGGGGCTGTGTTCCATGACCTCAATCGCAGTCGGGCAGGGTACGGACAAACTGGAACCGTATCCGGGACTTGAACCGTTTATTGATGGCCTGGTGGACAGCCAGATGAAACTGCTGGATATTCCGGCTGTCACGGTGTCTATCGTCAAGGACGGCAAGCTGATCTTTGCCAAGGGCTATGGTACCGCTGACTTTGAGGAGAAGCGGCCCGTTGACGCGGAAACCTCGCTCTTCCGTATTGGTTCCACCTCGAAGCTCTTTACCTGGACCTCTGTGATGCAGCAGGTAGAGCGCGGAAATCTTGACCTGGATACGGATGTAAACAAATATCTCAAGACCTTCCAGATTCCCGATACTTTCGATGAGCCGATCACACTTCGGCATATCCTGACACACACAGCAGGATTTGAGGAAGGTGCGCTTGGTTATCTGATTCAGTACACCAAGGAAGGTACCCTGCCTCTTGCGGAAGCTATGGCAAAATATGTTCCTGCGCGCATTAACCCGCCTGGAAAATATTCTTCCTATTCCAACTATGCCACGGCTCTTGCCGGTCTGATCGTACAGAATGTCACCGGTGTGCCGTTCAATGATTATGTGAAACAGAACATTTTCGATCCGTTGGGCATGGAACATGCTACCTTTGACGAGCCGTTGCCGGAACACCTGCAAAAGGATATGACTACCGCCTACAAGCGGGAAAACGGGGTGCAGACACCCCAGCCGTTCGAGTTTATCTCCTCCTTTGCGCCGGCTGGCGCCGTATCTGCCTCGGCGGTGGATATGTCAAAGTTTATGCTGGCGCACCTGAATGAAGGCCGTCTCGGTGAGGCCCGTATTCTTAAAACTGAAACGGCTAAACAGATGCACTCGACAATTTTCCGGCCGGATGAGCGGCTCGGCGGGATGGCTCATGGATTCTATGAAGAGCGTCTCAACGGACATCGCCTGATCGGTCACGGCGGAGACACCATGTTCTTCCATACCAACATGCTTCTCGATGATGCCGAGGATCTGGGGATATTCGTTTCCTACATGACTCCGGAAGGCAGCAAGGGCAGGAACGAATTCATTCCCGCATTTTATAACTATTATTATCCGGAAGAGCTGAAGTCTATTACACCGTCGGCCGATTTTGATGCACGGGCGGACAAATATGCCGGCAGCTATATTTTCTGGCGTCGCAATGAAAGCGGTTTTGAGAAGTCCCTTGGCCTGCTCAGTAACGGCCTGTCCGTTGCACCGACTGGTGAAGGCACGCTGCTGATTGCCGGGCTGTTTGAGCCCCGTCAATACGTCGAAATCGGCGAAAACCTGTTTCGACAGGTAGACGGTACGAACATCATTGCCTTTGGCGAGGATGAGAACGGTGTCGTGAAGGATCTTTTTATTGATCAATATCCTTTTATGGCTGCTCGTCGTGCGCCGGCTTTCGAAGGCTCACTTTTCAAAATGATCCTTCCTCTGGCTTCTCTCGCTTTATTCCTGACAGTATGGGTCGGTTGGCTCTATCGCCGCAAGGAATTCAAAACAATGCAAAAAGCGGAGCGTCAGGCGATTGCCCTTTCACTTGGTACAAGCGCCGCGTTCCTGCTGTTTGTGGTGTCATTGGGAATTATCATGGTGGCCCAGTTTGATGAGCTCTTTGTCGATATCCCGGTAACCCTGACCCTGACTCTCATTTTGCCGCTTGTGGGCATCCTGTTGACGGCCGGTATGGTTTATTTTGCTGTACGCGTCTGGAAGGACAAGTTCTGGCGCCTGGGCAGGAGGATCCATTACACGCTTGTGACACTTGGGGCGGTCTATATGGTTATCTTCTGCTGGTACTGGAATATGCTCGGTTTCCAGTACTATTAACCGGAAACGGACGTGAAAGGATAGCTCATGTCGAATAACCCAACACTGAACCGGCGCGTTTTCCTGCGCGCCGGCACATCGGCAGCCCTGGCGTTTCCCATGATCAACATGGGGGCCTACCAGGTCTTTGCAGCCAGTGAGAAGAAATACAGCGGCCGGGCGGTCGATCTTGTCGCCCGGACCAGGGTGTTTGACATGCTGTCTATCCTTGCGCCTCTGGGGTCAATGATGACAGCCGCTTTTGGCGATCGCCCCAAGCAGAAGGATGCTTATGCAATTCCGAAGGAACATATCCAGACTCTTCTTTCGTCCGGGGTCGATGTGTTTCATCCAGCGGTCGGCGTCGGGGCTGATGAAGCAGCCACCTTCGTCGGCCGTATGAATGCGCTGGTTGGCGACTATCCGGAATATTTGCGCCGCATTGATTCCGTTGCCGATTTTGCCGACCTGAAAAAGGGCAAACGGGTTGGCTTTATCATCGGCATCCAGAATGCGGATCATTTCCGGGAACCGGATGATGTCAATCTTTACTATAACCTGGGCCAGCGGGTCAGCCAGCTCACCTATAACAGCCGCAATCTGATTGGCACCGGTTCCACCGACCGAAGTGACGGCGGGCTCAGTGATTTCGGCGTCAGCATTGTCGAACGCATGAACGAAGTGGGCATGGCAGTGGATGTGTCCCATTGCGGTGACCAGACAACCCTTGATGCATTCGAGATATCAAAGAAGCCGGTGCTGATTACGCATTCAAATGTGCGCAAGCTGGCCGGTGGACATATTCGCTGTAAATCCGATGAGGCGATTAAAGCGATGGCGAACGCCGGCAGTGTGATGGGGATCACCGGCGTTCGTCAGTTCGTTAGTGCCAAGGAACCGACCACGCTGGAAAATGTGATCGATCATATTGATTATATTGCGAAACTGGTCGGTGTGGAGCACGTGGGGATCGGCTCCGATATGGATATGGATGGTTATGATGATATTCCGGAGCCGGCCTACAGCGCCCTCAAGGGGGGCTATAAATCATCCTACGCCTTCCGGGACAAACTGGATACTGACGGTTTTGATCATCCAAAGCGGATATTTGATCTGACAGAGGGACTCATCAAAAGGGGCTATTCCGACGTGGATATCAGCCTGATACTGGGGCGCAATTTCGAACGGGTCCTTGGGGATATCTGGAAAGCTTAAAGAACAAACTGCTATTAAAAGCAAAAAGGGGTAGAAAAATGCAGCTGGAGTTACAACTAAAAAAGATAGCCAGCCTGGGTATGGCCCTGGTCGCGGCTTGGATATTTGGTACTCCCTTTGTTCAGGCAGAGGGTTTGGTTGTCACTGATCCCAAAGTGGTTGAAGCCTTTGTTGACGGGGCCGTCAAACCCGTCATGAAGAAGGATCACAGTCCCTCCGGTGTAGTGGCCGTGATGAAGGACGGCAAAATGATATTTGCCAAGGGATATGGTTACCAGAATGTGGAACAGCATATTCCCGTTGATCCGAAAACAACCATGTTCCGGCCCGGTTCCATTTCCAAGCTTTTCACCTGGATCGCCGTCATGCAGATGGCGGAACAGGGCAAGCTGGATATCGATACGGATGTGAATGTCTATCTCAAGACGTTCAAGGTAAAGGACAGCTGGCCCGGTCAGCCGGTCACCCTGCGTCATATCATGACCCATACGGCCGGTTTTGAGGATGGATCCCTTGGTTATTTGATTGTAGATGATCCGGCTAAAATCATGCCTCTGGCAGACTCTCTGGCCATGTACCAGCCGGAACGCGTAAAAGCCCCGGGCGAAATTGTGGCCTATTCAAACTGGGGAACGGCGCTTGCCGGGTTGATTGTGGAGAATGTTTCCGGGCTGGAGTTTAATGCCTATATCCAGAAATATATTTTTGATGTTCTTGGCATGTCACGCTCAACCTTTGTCGAGCCCCTGCCTGATCACCTGGAGCCGCTGATGGCCAAAGGCTATATCTGGCAGGGTGGCAAATATGTTGAACAGGACTATGAAATTATTGCCAATTTCGGACCAGCTGGCGCGGCTGCGGTAACGGCATATGACATGACGCGTCTGGCCTGCGCCCTGTTGAACGATGGTGCCTGTGAGGGGAACAGGATTCTGAAACCTGAGACCTTGCAGCAGATGATTGACGAAGGCTTCAGTCATGATCCCAGGGTGCGGGGCACGGGCCTTGGTTTTCTGAAACGTGATTTGGGTCCGGACGGATTTGATAATTTCGGCCATGACGGGGCGACGACGCTTTTCCTGTCCCACTTCGGCCTGTCGAAAAAAGAAAATTTCATGCTCTTCACCTCCTTCAGCGGACCTGGGGGCAGGGCAGCGCATAACGCGCTGGTGAAATCATTTTATGATGAGTTTTTCCCGCAAGAGCTTCCAGTGGTGGCCCCGGAAGAGGATTTTGCCACCCGGGCCCTGAAATATGCCGGGACCTATCACAACAGCCGCAACAGCTACAGCAAGATCGAAGCCCTGATGCGGCCGCTCAGTGAAATGAAAGTGGCCGTGCTTCCCGACAACAGCCTGATGATCGGCGATAAACGGTATGTTGAGGTGGATAAAAACCTGTTCAGGGAAGTGGACGATACAGGGCGGATTGCTTTCCAGGAAGACAAGGACGGTGTCATCACCGGGTTTGTGCTGGACGGGTTCGGTGTCATGCGGTTCTACCGTGCGCCTTTCTACGAAACGGGCGGTTTCAACTTTCTGATCCTCGGGGTTTCTATGATTGTCTTTGCCGGGGTTTTCCTGCGATTGGCGTATCAATGGTCGGTTTACAGGGCGATGCCGGTTCCGGCACGCCGGGCGATGGAGGCTTCGTTTTTGGTGGCCGGCCTTAATCTTCTGACCCTGATCCTGGCGGTATGGGCCTTCAGGAATGGTTTGGGTCCAGTGATGTATGAACTGCCCTTCAGTATCAAGCTGTCGGTCTTCGTTGGGACGATGGCGACACTGGCCGCATTCTATCATCTCTTGAGGGCGGTGCTGGTGTGGCGGGAAGGCCTGTTCAGCGGCTGGTGGGCCAGAACCCGGTACACGGTGGTGACGGTCTGTGCGCTGCTCATGGCCTGGTTCTATTTTTACTGGAACATTTTCGGCTTCAATTATTTTAGTTAGGACCCTCCCGGGGGTCGGTGTCTTCATGCCGATCCCCGCTTTTTTTGGAAGTTTTATGCCTGATACTTCGCTGATTTCTCCCGACTCCACATTGCTGTTGCTGGGTATTCTATGCCTGATGGCAGCCTTTGGGTTCTGGCTGGACAAGACCCGCATCGGGCGGAATATTTCCGGGGCGGCCGGTATCCTTGCCGTTTCCATGGCGCTGTCCAATTTCGGCGTGTTGCCGAAATCGGCTGATGTCTATGGTGTGGTCTGGGGCTATCTTGTGCCGCTCTCCATTCCCCTGTTGCTGTTGAAAGCGGACTTGCGCCGGGTTATCGCCGAAACCAAAGGCATGATTGTGGCTTTTTTCCTGGGGGCCACGGGGACGACACTGGGTGCCCTGATCGGATTTTCAATTTTGCCATTGGGAGAAGAAGCTGCCAAACTGGCCGGGGTGTTCAGCGCCACCTACATTGGGGGGTCCATGAATATGGCAGCGGTGATCCAGTCCGTTGATTTGACGCCGTCCCTGGCCGCGGCAAGTATCGCGGCGGATAACGTGGTTGGTGTGTTATATCTGTCCTTTCTGGCGATTGTGCCGTCCCTTTGGTTTTTCCGCAGGTTGTTGCCGGCGGCGGAAATCGAAGAGGCGAACGCGCCGGAGCAGGCGACTGAGCAATCAGATGCGGCAGCTTCAGGCCTTGACCTCAAACATATGGCATTTGCCCTTGGCTTGTCTCTGGTGATTTGTGCGCTGGGTGAATTCCTCGCCGTGTTCGCTGGCTTGCCCGGCTACAGCATCATGTTTGTGACCGCGATTACCCTGCTGGTGGCCAATCTTTTTCCCCGGCATCTCAAGCATCTTAAGGGCGACTACGAGATCGGGCTCCTGTTCATGTATATCTTTTTCGCCGCCATCGGCATCAGTGCCGACATTGCGGCCCTGCTGGACAAGGCCTTTTCCATTGTACTTTATGCCGCTATCATTGTCGTCTGTCATGCGGCAGTGATTTTTGCCGGCAGTCACTATTTCAGATTGCCGTTGATGGAGGTGGTGATCGCCTCAAATGCTTGTGCGTCCGGCCCGGCCAGTGCGGCCGCTCTGGCCGCGGGCAAGGGGCGGGTCGATCTGGTGGCGCCTGCCGTGTTACTTGGCGTATTTGGTTATGCCGTGGCCAACTTCGTTGGCGTGACCCTCAGTGTCTGGCTTTCGGGCGGGTAAATACGACTGACAAAAAAGAAAGGACCGCAGCCTGTGATGCGGTCCCCTGTATGTGGTCTTTTCTGACGATGTATCAGAAAGTATAGGTCAGCCCCAGGGAAATCACCGGGTAATAACGGAAGAAGTCGATCTCGTCGGCCACATCCTGCTGTTCCTGCTGGATATTTTCCAGGAATATTTCATTGTCTGACAGTGTCCCGCCGGTGGAGGTCAGGGATACTCGCGGAGAGCCTGTAAAGATAACGCCGATGTCGGCGGTGAAATTCCAGCCGCCCTCTTTCTTCACATTATGTCCGAACCCGATACCCAGATAGGGGGAGACGTCGCGGAAATCAATCTTGCCGGCGAGGGCGCCGACCTGCTCCCGTGTGTAAGTGTTTCCGCCAATGTTATAGGTGGCGGCATCCACGGCCAGGCCATTCAGGTTGTTCTTGTCCCATACGCCGCCGGCTGTAAGCCTGAAGCCATTGTCAAAGGGGTGAACGTCTACGAGGAAGTTCAGGCTTTTGAGTTCCAGGTCGAGGTCATATTCGATATCGCTCTCTTCCATGGATTTGTTGAGCTCAAAATAGTTGAAACCGAGACGGAAAGCCATGTGATCGTTGAGAGCTGTGGCCAGTTCAACCCCGACCCCCTGGGTGCTTGCCTTCAGAGCGGCAGAAGTATCAGCGTGAGCCTGGGAAAATCCTGCGCCAAATGACGTCAGGACAATAAGTGCAGTAATATACTTTGCTTTATTAATCATATAGTTAACTCCGTTTTTTGCCTTGCCGGAACGATACTTTTTTACCGGCGGAAGACAGCCCCTCCCATAACGGAAACTGTCGATCAGGCGCAGAGATTAACTTCATATCCTTTCGATTTGGTTACCGGAAAAAGGCTGAATACCAAAGGCCACCGGCAAGCTTTGCGCTGATCTGGTGAGACACCAATCTCATTGCCGGTCAGAGGCCAGCGACGGTGAGGGGCGGGATCAGCTTTCCAGAAGGCTCGCCAGTGCTGTTGCAATACCAAGGAATGACAGAAACCCTGCAATATCCGTTATGGTTGTCAGCACAATGGAGGACGACTGAGCCGGATCAAGGCCAAACCGTTTCAGAAGGATCGGGACAACGGCGCCAGCGACACTGGCAATGGTCATTGAAATGATCATGGCCAGGGCCATAACCAGGGAAAGCCCGATGTTCTGACTCCAGACATAAACACCGGCGGAACAGGTCAGGGCAATGCCCAGGCCATTCATCAGGCCGGTCCCGAATTCCTTTATCATCACTTTCAGCCAGTGCCGCATCGTGATTTCCCTTAAGGTCAGGCCACGCATGGTGACCGCCAGTGCCTGGGCTCCCGCATTCCCGGACTGTCCCGCAGCAACGGGAAGCAGGATGGCCAGGGCGGTAAATTTGGCGATTGTATCTTCGAATAGCCCCACGACAGCGGCTGCGAGAAAAGCAGTCAGCAGGTTTATCTGCAGCCAGGGAAGGCGTTTCCTGACCGCAAAGAGACTGCTTGAAAGGGCTCTTTCGTCCTTGCTCGCACCCACCATCGTCTGCATGTCTGCAGCAAAATCCTCGCGAAGAACGTCGATAAGGCCCTGTCCCTCAATCACCCCGACAAGCCGGTGATCCCCATCGACAACCGGAATAACGTCGACCCTGTATTTTTCAAGTTTCTCGACCACATCATCCTTGTGATCCATGGCATTGACGTAAACGGTTACCGGCAGGGCAAGGGCCGCCAGCTTTTCCGACCCTTCGGCAAGGGCGATCCGCTGGATGTCCACCTGCCCGTGAAGACGCATGTTATCGTCCAGCAAAAACAGATGGTGCAGGGAATCCATTTCCTTATGCTTGATCTGGTCCAGGGCGCGCTCAACCGTGAAGTTTTCATTAAAGGCGATAATATGGGTCTGCATCAGCCGTCCCGCAGTATTGTCGGGATACTCCAACAGGCTTTCAAGTTCCTGGGCGACACTTTCATTCATGAGATCCAGGTAATGCCTGCGACGACTTTCATTAAGTCGGCTCAACAGTGTGGTGCACAGACCGGTGTCCATGGTGCTGAGAAGTTTGACGGAAAATTCATCCGGCATATTGTCAAGAAAGGTCTCGGCTATACCGGGTGAAAGCCTCTCGATAACATTGGCAACCAGATGAACAGGTTGATCAAGCAGGACTCCGACCGCATCGGGAACCTGAAGGGTTTCGAGGCGTCGTGCGGCATCTCCCGGAAAATTCAGCAGGAAAGCTTTATTAAGGCTGTAAACCGGATCATTATCTATAATGGCTTCAGACATCTTTTACCGCTCCTTTGTTTGCAGACCTGGTTTCGATGATGTCGCCAACACTTTGAAACAGGGCGAGAAGTGTTTGTCCGTAGACTTCAAAAATGCCTGAAGCGGGATCCTGGCCGGGGAGAGAAGTGATCTGGGTGGTTAACTGGGTCAGGCCCCTGTGCAGGTCGGAATGGCGCAGGACGCCGATAAACTGTTGCCGGCGGTTGACGACCGGCATTGAGTCATATCTTTCCCAGTCCTTGTGCCGGGCTATATTTTGCAGGTAGGAACGCCCGAAAAGTGTTTGGCATCGTCTTTGGATCAGGCGGTTTACGTTTGTTTCCGGTTGGGTGCGAAGCAAATCGGCAAAATGTATCCGACCGACGAGCGAGCGGTTCCGGTCCACAACAAAAATAAAATCGCACTGAATAACCTTCTCGGCATCTTTCATGCTGTTCAGGGCCTCCTTGGCCATACTGTTTTCAGTCACGGTGATGACATGTGGTGTCATCCATGCCCCGACTGTATCCTCGGAAAAACGTAATAAAAGTTCACAGCCTGTTCTGGCCTTGAAGGGCAGTTCCTCAAGAATCTTATTTCTGAGTTTTTTGTCCATCTGTCGCAAGATGGAGGCAATCATACTGTTGTCCAGGGGGGATATCAGGGCCGCAGATGTGTCGGGGGCCAGAAATCTGCAGACCCTGGCGGTGAACTGCGGCAACATCCTCTGGAGTACCGGCGCAGCATATGTCGACGGAATCTGACTCAGCAATTCCGCAACTTCGCCGGCGTTATGTTGCTCCAATGTGGAGGCGGCTAGTTCCGGATGGTCCTGCAGCATGGCAAGGGCAAGGGAAATTTTACGCTCACTCATCTTCAACCTCCTGTGATTCAGTCTGTTGCTCCGGGGGAGCTGTGATGAAATCGTTGCTCAGGCGGCTCACCTGTTCCTGGAACATCTTGGCGGGTACCACCACCCGCCCTGTTGCTGTGTCCAGAATGATTGATGTCTGGGTAACTTCCAGGATTTCTCCATCATGGTCGCCAATATACATATGCTCACCGATCCGGGCATGTTTGCGGATATTCTGGGCGCCCAGAATATTTTCGACAAAGGTGCGGGCGCCAAGCCCAAAGGCCAAGGTGGCACCGGCCAGAAGGAGCCCGATCGTGACGACGATAATGGTTGTCAGGAAATGCACGTTCAGGCCGACCTGCTCCACGCCGATGATAATGGAACTGCACAGGATAAATATCTGGGCGATTTTCGCGAGCAACGGTCCCTGTGTGATATCTGCACTGGCGGCAGTGCTAAGGATACCGGACCGGGCCGCATTGCCTAGCAGGAAGCCGGCCAGGATGATAAGCAGTCCGGTGATCAGGCTGGGCAGAAATACAATCAGGCTATCCATCCAGCCGGTAAACATTTTCCAACCCAGGAGATTTGCGCTGGCGGCGATAAAGAACATCAGAACGGCCCAGAAAACGATCTGGCTGGTGATAACGGAATAGGACCTTTTTAATCTTTCGCGTTTGTAGCCATCGACTTTATCGGTCCTTTTGAAAAGGAAGTCGAGACCCTGAACC
Organism: Emcibacter sp.; assembly: GCF_048269205.1. Taxonomy (GTDB): domain Bacteria; phylum Pseudomonadota; class Alphaproteobacteria; order Sphingomonadales; family Emcibacteraceae; genus Emcibacter. The sequence continues at coordinate 1,279,498 of NZ_JBLXJC010000001.1, forward strand.
AGCTTCTTGGTCGCGAGCTTTAGAAAATGCGCGATAAGTACGCCTGCCAGTAAAAGCGCCAGGGCACCAGCCAGTTGCGGGGCATAGTTGACGGCCTGTTGTGATATCTCCTGGAAGGTTTCATCGATTGCTGTACTCCAGCTGAATGCTTTCATCGTATTCTCTGACATGGCCTATCCTTTCCGTCTCTGTTCTGCTTTCGTGATCCGGTAAACCCTGTTATCCGGTTCCCATCAGGTTGCTTCCTTGCTTTTATCGACTTCTTCGCTTTCGCCCTCAGGCAGGACCTTTTCCACCTCTGTGGGTTCAGTCAGTTTCCGGATTTTGACGCGGGTGATCTGGGTCTTGTCTTTGGCAAGAACTTTAAACATGAACTCACCAATCTCGAAGACGTCGTCAACTTCTGGAATTCTTTGTGCGGCAGCCATGATATATCCGGCAACTGTGTTGGCATCCTCATCGGACAGGTTCCAGCCCAGTTCGCGATTAAGGTCGCGAATGGATATGTCACCATCGACATTGTAGGAGCCGTTCTTGAAACGCTGAATTTTCTTTTCAACAGGCAGATCATGTTCATCCTCAATCTCGCCAACCACTTCCTCGATAATGTCCTCAAGGCTGATCAGGCCAGATACACTGCCGAATTCGTCAACTATCATAGCAATATGTTTTTGCTTTTCCTGGAATGCCTTGAGCTGATTTTTTAAAGTAATGGTTTCAGGCACAAACCATGGATCCCGGACCAGTGATTTTATATCGATTGTCTCATCGCCGTCTTTTCTATTCTGGACCGCTTTGAAAACATCCTTGCTGTGCAGGAGCCCGATGATATTGGTCGGGGAATGATGCCAGACAGGCAACCTGGAATGGGAGCAATTGGCCATAAAATCAATAATTCTCTCCGCCGGTTCGTCGATATTCACGGCAACCATGTCGCTACGATGAATCATAATTTCTCTCACCTCCGTCTCGCCAAGGTCAAAAACACCACTGAGCATGTCCTTGTCATCTGTCAGGACATTCCCTTCCTCATGGTATAAGTCGACGGCCCCGCGCAGGACCTCGACGCCGGACATTTCCTCCGGCGGCGCCATGGAGAACAAGGCAAGAACCTTGTCAACAATGACCTGCACGGCGATCGTGAAGGGGGAAAGGATTTTTGTAATTATGACAAACAGCGGCGCCACGGCCAGGGCTACCTGTTCCGCATGACGGACTGCATAGGTTTTGGGCAGAACTTCTGCAAAGACCAGAACAAGTACTGTCATGATCCCGGTGGCATAAATCACACCTTCTTCGCCAACATAGCGAATAGCCAGAGCAGTGGCGATTGCCGAAGCAGCAATATTGACTACATTGTTGCCCAGAAGGATGGCGCCAATCAGGCGCTCCTTGTTTTCCCGGAGTTTACTAACCAGGATCGCACGGCGGTTTCCTTCCATTTTCAGCTTATGAATTTTTGCCCGTGTTACTCCTGTCAGGCCTGTTTCCGAGCCGGAAAAAAAAGCCGAAACAATGATCAGCCCAAGAACGGACAGAAAGGGCAGGGTAAATGAAGAGGAGTCTTCCATGATTATTCCTCGTATTCCTGTTCTAGATTTTCCTCAAATACTTCCAACTGCTCTTCCACCGCGCCGGAATCCTCGAAAGTCGCGATATGGAACAATGCATCGCCATTATTGACCAGGGGGATCATGGTCTTGCCGATGATGATCCCGGTCCTTTGTGCCTTGACCAGGATCTTGTCCCCTCCATAAGGGTCAGACAATTCACCCAGTATTTCACCTTTTTTGACCAGCGTGCCGACTTTCTTGCGAATGCGCAGGCTGCCGCTGTGCGGTGCCCGTACCCAATAGCTTGAGCGGGCGACAAAGGTTTCTTTCTGAGAGGACTTTCGTCTTCTTTCCCGTCCCTTGATCATGCCAATGGATTCCATGACGGCAAGAATTCCCATCAAACCCGTCTGAATGACTTTTTCTTCATAACGTAGTGCTTCACCACCTTCGAAAAGAAGCATGGGAATGCCTCTTTCCGCTGCGGCCTGGCGGAGTGAGCCGTCGCGGATTGTTGAGTTGATAATCACCGGCACGCCAAAGGAATGTGCCAGACGATTGGTTTCCTCATCATCCAGACAGGCCCGGATCTGGGGCAGGTTTGTCCTGTGGATGGCCCCAGTATGCAAGTCAATCCCATGGGTGGATTTAGCCACGATCTCTTTCATAAAGGTATTGGCGATTTGGCCTCCCAGTGAACCTTTGCTCAGTCCCGGGAAACACCGGTTCAGGTCGCGACGATCGGGCAGGTACCGGGAATTGTTGTTAAACCCGATAACATTGACGATAGGAACCGCAATAAGGGTTCCTTTCATGTTTTTACCGATGCGTCTACTCGCCAGAAGACGCTTGACGACCTCCACACCATTGATTTCGTCACCATGGATCGCTGCAGAGACAAAAAGAACCGGACCGTCCTGTTTGCCGCGCACCACCATTACGGGGACTGAAATGCCAGTGTAGTCAAATAGCTTTGTTACCGGTATTTCAATCCGTTTCCGTGTCCCCCGGGGGACAGGAGTGCCACAAATTTCAAATGGCTCGTCAGGGGTTTTATTCATGAATTATCCCTTGCCCTTCATTTTATTGGGTCCCTTTTGGGAATCCTTGACGATATAGTCAATGATCGCGCCGGCAACATCCTTGTTGGTTGCCTGTTCGATACCTTTCAGGCCTGGGGAGGAGTTGACTTCCAGAACGAGTGGGCCATGTGCGGAACGAATGATGTCCACACCCGCCACGTCCAGGCCAATAACCCTGGCGGCTTTTACAGCGATCGCCCGCTCTTCCGGTTTCAGTTTCACCAGCGTTGCAGACCCACCCATATGAAGGTTGGATCGGAATTCACCCTCTGCAGCCTGCCGTTTCATGGCGGCGACAACTTTGTCACCAATGACAAAACAGCGAATATCCGCCCCGCCGGCTTCTGCGATAAATTCCTGAACCAGGAAGTTCGCATCCAGCCCGCGGAAGGCATTGATCACGCCTTCGGCTGCTTTCGCGGTTTCGGCCATGATGACACCAGCACCATGGGTACTTTCAATGACCTTGACGATCAAAGGCGCCCCGCCGACAAACTCGATAAGATCTTCTGTGGCGTTGGCAGAGTGTGCATAACTTGTTTTCGGCATGCCAACACCTCTCCGGGCCAGGAGCTGGTGAGCGCGAAGCTTGTCCCGGGAGCGGGCGATGGCGATGGATTCATTGACAGAATAAACTCCGCCAACCTCGAACTGACGCAATACAGCCGTACCATAGGCTGTAACGGATGCGCCGATACGTGGAATCACCGCATTGAAGTCAAGTCTCTGTTTGGTGCCACCCCGCTTGTAATATACGGTGGGATCGTTTGCCGTGATATTCATGTAGCAGTTCAGAATATCCACAACCTTGACTTCGTGGCCCCGTTCCTTGGCAGCCTCGATCAGGCGCTTCGTGGAGTAGAGGTTGGGATTCCGGGACAAAATACCGATTTTCATCTTCTTTCCTTTGGTCTCGTAAGAATGTTCAGGGGTTATATTCAATTAAAATACATCCATTAGTCAAACGCGTTATTTTCAAGGATAAAGTGAGTTTTACTTATGCATTTTGGATTTATTTGATATAAAACCAGATTATGGACATAACACTTGTGAAAACTTTTCTTGAAGTCGTGGCGTCGGACAGCTTTGCGGCAGCTGCTGATAAATTATACGTTTCCCAGTCTGCCGTGAGTTTGCGAGTTAAGTCCCTGGAAGAACAACTGGGACGAAAAGTATTTGTTCGCAGTAAAACAGGTATTAAGTTAACACCTGCAGGCCATCAATTCCAACGATATGCGCAAAGTATCCTACAGGTCTGGGAAGAAGCAAAGCAACAAGTTGCGGTTCCCGAAGGATATCGGGATGTTTTGGTGATTGCCGGTGAATATAGTCTGTGGAACAGGCTACTTATTCGCTGGCTCCCCCTTATGGCAGATCATATGCCTGATATTGCCTTTCGGGCAGAAGTCGCCCGCCCAGACCGGATCACCCGTCAAATGATTGAGGGAATCGTTGACATGGCTGTCATGTACACGCCCCAGGTGCGTCCGGGAATAAATGTGGAAACCTTGTTCGAAGATACCATGGTGTTCGTGACCACTGACCCTTTAACCACGGAAATAGATGATAAGTATGTTTTTGTGGACTGGGGGGAGGAATTTACAGCATTTCATGCCACACAGTTCCCGGATTATCATCATCCGAGGATGACCTTCAATCTTGGGCCTATCACCTTGAATTATCTTCTGAATATTGGTGGAAGCGCTTTTCTGCCTAAACGGCTGGTAGATCCTTTTGCCGATGATGGGCTGCTTTTCTTTGTTCCGGATATGCCCGAGTTCCCCTTTCCGGTGCATGTGGCCTGGCGGGACCAGATCAAGCCCAAGATTGTGGAGCAGGCTATCATCCATTTGAAAGATATTGTGGATCAAACCCTCAATAACGAGCTTCCCGCGCCGTTCTGGAGGTGACGGTCTGACAGTTACCAGAAATTTTACAGTCACTAGAAATTTTAAAGCCGCTATTAATCGATTTATTGATCGTTGAATTCGGTTACAATGCTCTCTATGCGGGCCATGATATTGAACTCTTTAACCTCACTTGAGGACAACAAAACCCCACTGGACCTTGTGGAACTCCCTGATCCTGTAGCCGGTCACGGGGAAGTCCTGATCCGGGTCAGTACCTGTGGCGTTTGTCATACCGAACTGGATGAAATAGAAGGCCGCACACCGCCGCCCAACCTGCCGGTGATTCCGGGGCATCAGGTGGTTGGCCACATTGAAGCCTTAGGGGAAGGCATCTCCGGTTTGGAAATCGGGGAACGGGTTGGCGTGGCCTGGATATATTCCTCCTGCGGCCATTGCCGTTTTTGTGAACGGGGCGAGGAAAATCTCTGCCCCGACTTCCAGGCGACCGGACGGGATGCCAATGGCGGCTATGCTGAATTGATGAGTGTGCCCGCAAGCTTTGCTTATCCCATACCCGAGGTATTTACTGATGCCGAGGCCGCGCCGCTTCTATGTGCCGGCGCCATTGGCTATCGTTCCCTGCGGCTGACAGGCTTGCTTGACGGCCAGAACCTGGGATTGACCGGTTTTGGCGCTTCTGCGCATCTTGTGTTGCAGCTGGTTCGCCATCACTACCCGCAGGTGAAAGTCTTTGTGTTTGCCCGTCAGGAGGCGGAAAGGAAGTTTGCCCTGCAACTTGGCGCCCACTGGGCAGGGGATACGATGGATATGGCGCCGGAGCCGCTCCATGCCATCATCGACACCACACCGGCCTGGTTGCCGATCGTGGGGGCCCTGCAGAATCTGGAACCGGGAGGGCGTCTCGTCATCAACGCCATTCGCAAGGAATCCGGGGACAAGGAAGCGCTATTACGGCTGGAATATCCCGAACACCTGTGGATGGAAAAGGAAATCAAGTCGGTTGCCAATATCACCCGTGAGGATGTGAGTGATTTCCTGAAGCTTGCCGCCGAAGTTCCTCTGAAACCGGAAGTCCGGGAATATGCTCTCGAAGAGGCCAATATCGCCCTTGTGGAAATGAAAGAAAAACATATCAAGGGCGCCAAGGTTCTCCGGATCGGGTGATCTCAAAAGCTTTTGGAGACCTGAATGCCAAAGGTACGGTCTTCTGCCAGAACCGGAAAACTTACCTGGCCGAGGCTGGCAAAGTTGAAGGCATGCAGGGGATAGATGGCATTGGTCAGGTTTTTACCCCATAGCGATATGGTCCAATCCTGTGTGTTGGACAGATCAATCCGGCCATTAAGCAGCACATGCCCGTCATCCCCGCTGAAGGGATTGTTGGCGGTGGAGAAGAAATAGCTGCTCTGGTAGGTGCCGTCCAGGCGAAATCCGGCGGTCCAGTCGGATCCGATTTCCACTGAGTAGAGCAGGGAGAGCTGAACTGAATGAACCGGGGCCCGTGGCAGGCGGTTATTGGCAAAATCCGGTTGTGGGGCGAATGTTTTGAAACGGCCGTCAAGCCAGCCGTAACTGAAACTGATTTCCATATTTTCTGCCGGTGACCAGGCGCCATCGACTTCAATGCCATAACTTCTGGCGTTGGACGTGACGGTCAGGAAACCGCTTCCACTGCCGAAAAATGTCTGCAGGTCTTTGTAATCCAGATAGAACGCGGCGGCATTGAAATGTAAAATACCTTCAGGGTGCCGCCATTTCAGGCCAATTTCGTAATTGGTTGCCGTTTCCGGGTTGAAAGGAATGGAGGCCTGATCAGCATTGGGGGCGATACCGTTAAAACCGCCGGCCTTGTATCCCTGGGCGATGGAGCCATAGAGCATCAGTTCTTTTGTAAAGTGGTAGGACAGGGCAATCCTCGGAGAGAAATTGGACCAGCTTTTATTGCCGGAGACTTGGTATTCCTCGGCCAGAAACCCCAGAAGATCGGGGGCTGTGGCATCAACAGAAAAGGACTTTTTATCCCATGTATACCTGGCGCCCAGGGACAACTTTAGCCGGGGTTTCAGCCTGTAGGAAACATCCCCGTAAACGGAAATGCTGTCAGTTTTATTCCTGGCATCCCAGACAGGTCTGGAAAGCAGGCCAGGGAATCCGCTCAGGTCATAGACCCGGGAGGAATCAAAGATTTCCGTCCTCTCGGTTTGCTCATGGAAATAATAGGCACCGACAAGCCAGTCCAGCCGGGTATCTGTCTCTGACTGCAACTGAAATTTCTGGGAAACGTGCCAGGAATTTTCCTCAACCTCGTTAACCAGACCAAGGCCCAGTGTATCGGCAATATGTGTGCCGAGAAGATCATCGGCGAAGGAAAAGTCATAGCCCCTGTAGGCGCTCTGGGAAGTGAAGAGGGCAGAAGGGAGGTCTTTGCTGAGGGTAATGTTGGTGCCCCAGATGTCCCGCCGGGAATATCCATCGGTAAAAAGTGACACATTGTGTTCGTCTGCTTCCACCACTGGCGGAAAACCGAAGAAGTCTTCAAATCCTGCCACGGTACGGGCTGCCGGCCCAAGGAGGTCATCGCGGGCATAGTCGGCACTGATCAACAGCCGGGTATCGTCCGATAGATCGACGGCAACTTTCAAGCGGGTGCCCAGGTTATCCTTGTCTTTCAGTATGTTGCCTGTCTGAAGGTTGGGTGTATAGCCGTCTGCGTTGCGATAGGAAAAGGCCATGCGGGCGGCAACTTTATTGGACAAGGGAGCATTGAGATGCCCCTTGAGTTCCCAAAGGTTATGTTCGCCGTAACCCGCTAGAACCGAAGCAGTTTTCTCCATCGTCGGATCCTTTGTCAGGATCTGGATAACGCCGCCGACTGAATTGCGGCCATGAAAGGTACCCTGTGGGCCTTTTAGAACCTCAATGCGCTCAATGTCAAAGAAATCAGTGCTGAAAGCGCCGGCCCGGCCGGAAAACACCCCATCCTGATACAGGCTGACGGAACTTTCGTCACCGACAGAACTGGCATTGGTGCCGACACCACGGATATAGACCTGCGGAGAGGTGGGATTATAGGATGTGATCACCAGCCCGGGGGAAAAATAGGCCATATCAATGATATTTTCCAGTGAAGCGGCCTCGACTGTATTTCCGTCCAGGGCTGTTACAGAGAGTTCTGTCTCACTGAGAAGTTCTTCCCGCAGTGTCCCGGAGACGAAAATCTCGTCCATTTCCGTTGTGACGTCATTTGCTGCGGCAGCTGTGATTCCCGAAGCTATAAAAATACCACAGAATATTACTTGTCTCAGAGAGCCGTATGGAATTTTTTGTGTCTTTCTCATTTCTCTGTAAACCGTCCTTTATGCCGGGATTGCACAGTGATTAACTGGAACAGGAAAAGTCTATCAAGGTTGAGGTAACTTAATAAATCTTTGCTTTTGTATCTGGTAGTTACCGGAGCTGAAGATCATTCGACGCAGGAACGACGATATGTTCTTGTGTCGACCTGGTTGCGTAGGGACGTAGGATTTCTTCCTGGCTATTCAGAAGAGTGATATCATCCAGACCACCCTCCGGGACGCCAAATTTTCTGAATATATCCAGAAAGTTTTGTGATCCCCTGTATGAGGCAATCGCCTGGTCTATTTTCTTCATGGCGGATACCGTTTCCGGAGATTTATGGCATACGAGCCGGACTTGAGTGGTTGTAAAAACTAACGGAGAAACATTGATCTTCGTTCCGGGAGCCAGTTTCTCCAGAATGACATAGATATCTGGTGTCCAGGTCAGGATGGCATCCAGGCGCCCCCTTAGCAGCATTCTGACTTTATGCTCCTGCTCGGGTACAGCAATCACATTAACATCGGCATTTTCCAGCAAGTCCCGGATATTTGACCCTCTTGTCACCGCAACATTTTTTCCCGACAGCTGTGAAACTGAAATGATGACCGGTTGCCCTTCAAGTGTAACAATCCTTTGTCTTGCCTTGAGAAAAGGGAGCCCTTCGAGAAGATCATCACCAACATTGGTCAATTGCTTGGCGAGTTTTTCATCTGCGGTCCAGAAACAGGAGGCTTTTTTCTCTTCAAAGATGCGAAGTGCACGAGATAATGGATGTATCTGTAAATTACCGTGTACTTGGGCTTTTTCGGTTACAGCATTGAAAATGGTATCATATAATCCGATTTCGCCGGGTTCCTGCAGTCCCGGACCCAATTGAATTGTAACAACCGATAATTCTTCTGCTTTTACCATGGTTAGAGAAAAAGGCATAAAAAACAGGCTGATAATAGAAAAAATCCTGAACGCCAAAAATAACCTCCCGTACGACTCCCACAGTATCTTACGATCAGGGAAGCAAACAACCTTTACGAGATTAAGATATAGCGAATAAATTAAAATGCAAATAAAGAAAGCGGGAGTAAGGTTTTCTGTGATGATTTTTTCTTCATGTCCTTCACCAGCGATGGCGGCCATATAAATAAATATGCCGGGCCGGATATTTGCGGTTATTATCCGGGGAGTTTTTTGATTTTGCATGATATGTCCGGGAAAAAACGAAGATGAATGGCAGGGAGAATGGCAAGGCTTATCAGCGTCTTTTCATGGCTCTTCGTCCAGATGAAGCAGTCGTCAAAGCGCTGGGCGGTGCCTGTATCGAACTGAAGAGGGATAAGGCCTTTGAAGGTGTCCGCTGGATGCGTCCCGAGAATCTGCATGTGACCCTTGTTTTTTTGGGTAGGCAAAGCGCGGAAGATGCAAGCCGGATTGCCGCGACCATGACAGAAGTTGCCCCACGACACCAGTCCTTTGATATTGTGATCGAAGGCCTTCAGACCACTCGCAATAACTGGCAAAAAGGGGTTCTGATGGCGATGGTTCGCGAAAATGACTCCCTTCGGAATTTGCAGCTGGACCTCGCCCGGAGTCTGGCCTCGTTGGATATAGAGGGATTGGATCAAAGAGAATACATGCCCCATGTCACCCTGGCCCGTCTAAAGCAGGAGAGAATTTCACCGGATCAACTTTCCAGTGTGAACTTTTCTCTCAGGCAGCAAGTGAGAACAATGGGGCTTTATGAAAGCATTACCCTGGAAACGGGAGCAGTCTATACGTTGTTGAAAACCGTTCAGCTCGGTAGCAGGGCTTAGTGAGTTGTCTTGTAATCTTCGTCAGATACGATCGCTTTTTCCAGCATCTCGGCAGCCTCGCCATATATTCTGCCCTCTAACGACAGCTCAAGAAAGCGGATATAGTCTTGCTGTTCCGAGATTCTTTCTCTGGCCACCATGATGATTTCAAGGGAGGAACTGGCATCAAGGCTGTATTTCTGGATCAGCTCAATCATTTCCTTGCTGATCCTGTCCAGTTCTGCGCGTATATTTGTCAGGGTGAGCTGATCTTGTGTCAACATATTGGGTCTATCCTCCGGGGTCATTTTACACGCGGGTCGTAAAAAAACAAACGGTAACAATTCCAGGGAAAAATCCTGTGTGGTCAGTCAGTTGAAGCCTGCGAACAATTGATGTACTATTTCGGTGTATCTTTTTAATTTATTTACGAATTCAGTTTTATATACAATCTTAATCTAGAAAAACAGACGAACCAAATTTATGAAACCACTTGTTGGTATAACCCCTGACGTGTTGGAAGATGGGACGGAGGACAGTATGATTCATATGTCTTCCGACAGCCGATCCAGGCTGTGTACCGAACAGGTGAGAACTTTTCACAACGTTGCGATTCCCAATGTGGTTGCTGCGCTTTCGCTGGGCCTTGTTTTTCTCTGGATGTTATGGGGCCGGGTACCGCTAAATTTTGCAGTTGCCTGGTATGGTGCTCTTGCTGTCAGCATGGTGCCTCGCCTGATCATGTTTTTCCTCGCGAAACGACTGGACTATGAAAAAAACAGTACTCTGTTGCTGGGACTTTACATCTTGTCAATTTCCATGGCTGGGTTTGTCTGGGGCTCAGCTATTTTCTTTACGAAGCTGAATCCGGATATTGTTAACCCGTTTCTGATCATGGGAATGCTGGCGGGGGTTTCCGCGGCAACAGTTCTGGTCGGTGTGACGCACCGGGCGGCAGTCTGGGCCTTTATGGTGCCATGCAGTATCCCGGTGTTGATTTATTTCATCAGTTCGGGAGAGACCTATCACTATACATTTGCCCTGGCCTGCATCATTTTCGTGCTTATTCTGGGATATACGGGAGATCAGCTCAACAAAGTATTTGTCAAGTCTGTCACCCTCCAGCGCAAGAACAAGGAATTGGTGAATGAAATTTCCGAAGTCTATGGGAACCATTACAAGTCCATAGAGAGCCTTCATCATCTTGTCGACCGTATGGGGGCGGGCCTTGCCATGTTCGACAGGAATTTTGATCTGATTATCTGGAATAAAGCCTATCAGAAAATTTTCGACTTCCCGGATCATGTTCTGAAAATGGGGGTAAATCTCCGAGAGTTATCCGGCTGGCCCATGAAAAGGGAAGGCCTGCCGGCCAACGAGATAAAAAACGTGGTGGAGGACAAGCTCCAGGAGCTGGAGGAGAAAAGAATAGACGGAAGTTTCCATAAGCAGGTCGATTTTAGCGATGGTCGCGTCTATGACATGCGAGCTGATTTCCTGGCTGACGGGGAAACAATACTGAGTTTCTCGGATATGACGCATCGAGCCCAGGCCAGTACGGATGCGCTTGTGAAAATGGCCCAGCTTGATTCATTGACCAATCTGCCAAACCGGATGATGTTCAGGAGGGAACTGAAAAAGAAACTTCTGCAGTCGAAGGACAGTGAAAGTATTGTCAGTGTCATTCTGGTGAATATCGACAATTTTAAAAACATCAATGATGTCTTCGGTCATGCCGTGGGAGATAACGTCATCGTCCGGCTTGGCGAGGTTCTCAGGTCCTATATGCGCCCGGACGAGTTTCTGGCCCGTCTTGGGGGTGACGAGTTTGCTATTACCGGCGACTGCTACGGCAGCATTGACGAAATTGTAGCCGAAGCCCGCAATATCCGGGACAATGCCAGAAAAGCTGTCAATATCGAAGGGGCCCAGATCCCGGTAGAGCTGTCCATTGGCATAACCTATCATCCGCTGGACACGGGGTCTGCCGAACATATGGTGCGCAATGCGGGCATTGCGCTGCATAAAGCCAAGGAAGAAGGTGGCAGCCAGGTCATGGTCTTCGACAGCGAGATGCAGGCACAACTGGTGGACCGGAATACATTGCTGTCCGATATTCGCGAGAATATGGAATCCAGCCAGTTCCTGCTGCATTATCAGCCGCAGATTGATCTTGCAACCCGTCAGATTTGCGGTATGGAGGCTCTGATGCGCTGGAATCACCCGGAACGTGGATCCGTTTCGCCCGGTGAATTCATTCCTCTTGCCGAATGGTCGAAACAGATTATTCCCCTGACCGAGCAGTTGTTGCCGGAAGCCTGTGTACAGGCCAAACTATGGCAGGCGAGGGGCTTGCCGCCCTTTCCGGTATCCGTGAATATTTCTCCACTCCATTTCCACGACAATCGGATTGTTGATTTTGTCCGCGAGTGCCTGGAGGAAGCTTCCCTTGCACCGGAGTTTCTGGAACTTGAGATTACGGAAGGTATTGTCATGAGCAAGACCGAGGAAGTTTTGGGCACCCTCAACGGGCTCGCCGATCTCGGGATCATGCTTTCCATTGATGATTTTGGAACCGGCTATTCTTCCCTGTCCTATCTGCCGCGTCTCCCGGTTGATAAACTCAAAATAGACAGGGCTTTTGTCCAGGGGATGATGGAGGAACGGGAATCCCAGTCCCTGATTGAAGCGATCATCAGAATGGGACATAGTTTCGATCTCAAGGTGATTGCCGAAGGGGTCGAGGATATAGAACAGCTTGAACTGCTGGCAAAGCTGAGTTGCGATCAGGCACAGGGGTATTATATCAGTCGCCCGATGGAAGCCGACAAGGTGACCGAATGGTTTTACGCTCATGCAAGTGTTTGAATTTTCTTTTTAAAATCTGATCTATATCAATTTCAAACGGGTGTTTATTCATTAAAATTGCGTCAGTAACTGAGGGTATTTATTTCCCAATATTGACTAAAGAGGAAACACCATGAAAACAAAACTTCTTGCAACTTACTGTCTTGCAGGGCTGGCTGGCGCCACCCTGATGACCGGTGTCGCCGATGCGAAGGAAAAAGGTGACTGGATGGTCCGCGCGCGCGGTATTCTCATTGCACCTGACGCTGGCGGTACGACTTCCATCGGTGGTGAAGTTGATATCGACAATTCCGTCGTGCCTGAACTGGACTTTACCTATTTTGTTACCGACAATATCGGTCTGGAGCTCATTGCGGCTACAACCAAGCACCATCCAGTTGTTAATGGAAGTGCTGCAGGTGATGTAGAACTTGGCAGTGTCTGGCTTCTGCCTCCGACCCTGACTGTGCAGTATCACTTCGCGCCCCAGGAAGATTTCAGCCCCTACGTCGGGGCAGGTGTGAACTACACCTTCTTCTACAGCGAGAATACTTCCGCCGCTCTTGATGGACTGGGATTTACCACAATCGACTATTCCGATGGTTTCGGCTGGGCGCTGCAGGCCGGTCTTGATTACAAAATCAAGGATAGCTGGTATCTCAACATTGATGTGAAAAAACTGTGGCTTGATACAGACGTCAGCATTGCCGGTGGCGCTGTGACGGCTGACGGGGTGGACATCAATCCCTGGATCGTCGGTGTCGGCTTCGGTTACCTGTTCTGATAACCGGGTGTCATAAAAGAAATATTTATGACGCGCTGCAGAAAGATTTTACATTCCTGTTCTGAAAGATTACTATCTATGTAACGAATCTTTGAGAAAGGATGGTTCAGAGTGAAGTTACCGCGAGCGGGAACAACCGACCCAGATCGAAAATCTGAATACCTTTCTGTTGCCAGAAAATGCAAATCAAACGCCTTCCCTGCCGGGAAGGCGTTTTTTGTTGTTGTGAAGAGCGTATTTCCTGTCCATCTTACTTATGGAGACTGTAATGGGTAAAAAATCCAGACGCACCTACAATTCTGCAGAAAACCAGAATATTCATTCCTCGAATATTCGTCCCTTATATCGCGATGGAGGCTGGGATCCGCTATCGGCCGAGGAAGGCAAAAGAGACAGGAAATACGTCAGGAAAATAAAACCACAGAGCGACAATCAGGCACAATTGATAAAGGCGATTGAGGAACACAATGTAGTTCTTTCAGTGGGGCCTGCCGGAACCGGTAAAACCTATATCGCCGTTGCCAAGGCTGTGGAGGCCCTGGAGGCCGGAGAAGTTTCAAAAATCCTGTTATGTCGTCCAGCGGTCGAGGCGGGAGAAAACCTTGGCTATCTGCCCGGTGCGGTCGACGAGAAACTGGCGCCCTATCTGCGGCCTCTCTATGATGCCCTGGCTGACAGGATGGGATTGAAAAACCTTAAAAAATACCTGCATGACGGTACCATTGAAATCGCCCCTGTAGCCTATATGCGCGGACGAACCCTCAACAACGCCTTCATCGTCGTGGACGAAGCGCAGAACTGTACTTACGGGCAGATCAAGATGCTGCTGACCCGTCTGGGATGGCAGTCCACCATGGTTATGACCGGAGACCCGGCCCAGACTGACTTGCTTGACGGGCTGTCCGGTCTTGCCGACATTTCTGACAGGCTTTCCTCTCTTGATGACGTGGCCGTAATCAGGCTGGCGGACAAGGACATTGTCCGCCACCCGCTGGTGGCGGCCATGTTACAGGTAATCTGAGACCTTCAGGAGGTCGGCTTTGGCCTCCTGATATTCTTTTCTCAGTCTCGAAACAAGTTCGGCAGTGCCTGGCGCATCCTTGATGCTACCCAGGCCCTGTCCGGCACCCCAGATATCCCGCCAGGCCTTCGCGTCGGCGTTGCCGAAATCCATTTTCGACTTGTCCGCTTCCGGCAGGTTGTCGGGGTCAAGGCCGGCACGGGTGATGCTGGGCTTAAGATAGTTGCCGTGTACACCGGTGAAAAGCGAGGAATAGACGATATCGCTTGCCGCGTGATCAACCAGCATCTGTTTATAGGCGGGGTCTGCATTCGCTTCTTTTGTGGCGATAAAACGGGTGCCCATATAGGCCAGATCTGCCCCGATGGCCTGGGCGGCCAGAACGGAACGCCCGGTACTGATTGAGCCGGCCAGAAGAATTGTACCGTCGAAGAATTCCCGAACTTCCTGCACCAGCGCAAAGGGGCTGAGCCCGCCGGCATGGCCACCTGCACCTGAGCAGACAAGAATAAGTCCGTCCACCCCGGCTTCTGCCGCTTTGCGGGCATGTCGAAGATTAATCACGTCATGAAACACCAGTCCGCCGTAATCATGTACGGGTTCGACGAGGTCATTGGGGGCCCTGAGGCTGGTGATGATGATGGGCACCTCGTGTTTGATACACAGCTTCAGGTCATGTTCGAGGCGATCATTCGACTGATGTACAATCTGGTTGACGGCAAAGGGGGCCACTCTTTTGTCGGGATTTGCAGCCTGATGTTCTGCCAGTTCAGATTTGATCCGGGTCAGCCATTCATCCAGGACATGGGCCGGACGGGCATTGAGTGCCGGAAATGAGCCGACCAGACCAGCCTTGCATTGTTCAATCACAAGATCCGGATTTGAAATGATAAACATGGGGGAACAGACGACAGGCAGTGTCAGATTGTTCTCAAGAAGTTTGGGCAGGGACATGAAAATTCTCCTTTAATATATCTTACAGATACATTATTGGGAAAATACAGCAATGACCTGCCGGACTCAAGTGCAAAAGCAGTTACTGTTCGATTACATTTTTCAGCAGTTCAATAGTTTCTTCTGCCCACTGGATGTTATGTTGTGTGCCCGAGAGGCCATAGTTCAAGGTAGCGGCAAGAAAGGCGACCGAGGGGGTCATCTCGCCGGGGTCCCGGGGCAGGGTGGCATGAAAGCCCTCAAACATTTCCAGCCGGTTTTGTTCGTGGGCGATAAAATCCTGCAGATGATGGATACTGATTGCCGTATCAACAGTGCTGCCGAAAAAAAGTTTCAGCAGAAGCTCGTTGCGAAACCCGCGATAGTCGGCATCCTCTTCTATCCACCGGGCGAGTTCCCTGCGTCCCTTGTCGGTGATGGCGTAACGCTGGCGTCTGCGGCTTGACGGTGTATCGTCTTCAAACTTTACCGCCAGCTCATCTTCCTCGAGCTTTTTCAGCATGGGATAGATCTGGCCGTAACTTTCACTCCAGAAAAAGCCGACGCTTTTTTCTATGGCTTTTTTGATGTCGTAACCGGATCGGGGTTTGCTGCAAAGAAACCCCAGTATGGCATATATTGTTCGGCTTTTTCTGCTTTTGCCCATCTGGCTGCCTCTGTCTTGTCCCTTCCGGATATCTATACCGGTATCTGTCACCCTAACGTCATATTAGCTCAATCTCATGGTCACAGTAGGGGAGTATACAACAAACCTCGACAAATTTCATATGGAGGTTATCACTGATGGAATCAATTGTTCCGGAACTCATTCATGACCCGGAGACCGCCCGCCGCATCGCAAGAGTGTTACTAAAACACATTCGCCCGAGAAACAGGGACGAGGCGCGGGAGATTCTGGAAGGACGTCTGGGAGTATATGTTACCCGAAAAGAAAGCCTGGATCAGGAGATAGATAGTTACTTCAACTAATCCGGCGCATATAATCTATTTGGTTTCGGGTTCCAGAAGTCTGTGGAGATGCACAACAACATATTTGGTGAGGGCGTCGTCAACTTTTGCCTGGCTGGCGCCTTTCCAGGCATTCTTTGCTTCTTTGTAGTTGGGATAAATGCCGACAATATCCAGTTCGTCGGTATTTTCAAATTCCAGTCCGGTGGGGTCTTTGACTTTGCCACCGAAGACGAGATGTAAGAGCTGTTCTGACATGTTATTACCTGCTGCAATTGGGGTGTGTCTTGTCTGCAATCGATGATCCTGAAATCATTGTTGGCAGAATAGCAACTAATCGGTTATTTTTTTGTGAATAACGAAACATTGTAATATAGCTATTCTGGACAAAGCGCAACATGTCAAATACTGCAAATCACACGGTGCTCATCTCCATTGTCAGTCCTGACCAGGTTGGTCTTGTGGCGGCCGTTGCCGGTCGTCTGTTTGATCTTGGGGTTAATCTGGCGGATACATCCTTTGCGGTTTTGGGCAAGGGCTGTGAATTTTCCTGTGTCGCCGAATTGCCGAGGGGCATTTCGAGCCGGTTTCTGCAGAGCGAACTGCAGTCGCTTGATTGTCTGGAACATGCCGACTGTCTTGTTACCGATTTCCGTTTCCCGCTCGATCAGGACAATTCATCTGAAGTCACACATCTCATTGAAGTCGGTGGAGGGGACCAGCCCGGCCTGATAGCCCGGCTGGCAGAAGCCTTCATCGACTATGACGCCAATGTGGTGCGCATGCATTCCACCCGGCGTATCGGTAAGGATGGAACCATGGCCTATCACACCACCTTTGCCATATCTGTCGATCCGGACCGGGCCGAAGCCTGTATAGCCGCCATAAACAATACGGCAGGCCAGCTTCAGCTGACCTGCCGTGCTCGTCAGGTATGATCACTATGTGTGACTAATTGTCGATATCGTTCTTTTTGTCGGATTTTCCGTCTTTTTCGATCTCTAAAGGCTCTGCTTCTTCAACACCTTCAATGATATTCCTCATGTATTGGATTAGGCCGGATACTTTGCTTTCAGAGACGCGGGAAGTAAAATCATCCCGCTGGGTCCGGGCCATGCTGATGCCTTCGATTTTCACGTCAATGATCTGGTAATCGACGTCTTTGAACGGACGGATGCGCCAGTCGACGTCATAGACTTCGTTGTTTTCACCCAATACTTTTGTACGGACGAACATGTCTTTTTTGCCGTGGGGAATTATCCGCTCGATATTGATCTCGGTGGTGTCCAGTTTTGTCAGGCGGGAGGCATAGACCTTTATCAGGAAATCGGGAAACAGATCGTAATAGGTTTCCAGTTCTTCCTTTGTCGCCGTTTTCCGGTGCCGGCCCAGGACCAGTTTGCCAATATAGTCGATAGCGAAGGAATCGGTCAGGATAACCCTGAATTCAGATTCCAGTTCTTCCTGGGTCAGAACATCTTTTTTATTCAGTACATCAAGGGCCCTGCGGGAGGTAACATCGATAAAATGCCTACCCTTTGCCTGTTCCTCTTCGCTCTGGTTCGGCGTTGCTTCCTCTGCAGCCATGAGAGGCTGCATGGCGAAGAGGGCGCCGATGAAAAGGAGAAGGGAAAATGCGAGGATCATCTTCCTGAAAGACAGGAATGGTTTTTCCGTGATTGCTTTTGAAGCGGTATACATGTCAAGCGGCCCTAAAGTCGTTTTGTTTTCTGACTGATCACCAATGTTATGCCCATTGCTCAATCAATCAAGCATTCTCTTGTGTCAAAATGTCAAAAAATGGGCGCTTCTCTGAAAAAGCACCCATTTTAAAGATCGTTATGCGGCTCAGTCGGCCAATGTTTTCAGATAGGCGATCAGGTCTTTTCTGTCGTCTTCCTTCTTCAGGCCGGCAAAAATCATTTTGGTTTTGGGCACGACAGCCTTGGGTTTGGTCAGATATTTGTCCAGGGTTTCTTCATCCCAGGTCAGGCCGGAGGCCGCCATGTCTTTTGAATATTTGAAACCTTCGGAGGTACCGGCGGCGCGTCCAACAATGTCATAGAGGTTGGGGCCGACTTTTTTCTTTCCGCCTTTGTCCACCGTGTGACAAGCGGAACATTTCTTCTTAAATGTTTTCTGTCCGAGGGCGGCATCGCCTTCAGCATTGGCTACACTAGCAACAGCCATGCCAATTGAAGATGCGAGTATAAGTTTCAAAAGTGATTTCATAGTATGGTCCTTTTGGGTATTAAAAATCTCTTTTTTTGCTATAAATTCAGCCTTTATCCTCCGCTGTCACGGGGGCTATCTCTCCGCTTTTTATACGCTCAAGATAGGAATTGATTTCCTGTTTTACAACAGGCGCCAGAATAACGACACCAATAATATTGGGAATGGCCATGGAAAAGAGCGCAGCGTCACCGAAGTCAACGATCTTGCCCAGGGGCATTGTTGATCCGATGATGGCCACGGCACAGAAAATAAGCTTGTAGGTTATGTCGATGATTTTGTTATCGCCGAATAAAAAGTTCCATGACTTCTGTCCATAATAGGCCCAGGTAATGGTCGTGGAAATGGCAAAGAGGAAGGCGATAACAGCCAGGGCCTTGTCAAAACTGGGATAGACAGAAGTAAAGGCATTGGAGGTCAGGACGATGCCGGAAGCATCGCCTGAAAGATACGCACCTGTGATAATGATAACCAGCGCTGTGGTCGTACAGACGACCACAGTGTCGATAAAGGGTTCGAGGAGCGCCACAAGGCCTTCGGTAACCGGTTCTTCTGTTTTAACCGCGGAATGGGCAATAGCTGCTGATCCGATACCGGCTTCGTTGGAGAAGGTGGCTCGTCTCATCCCCTGGATCATCACGGCGATGACCCCGCCAATGCTGGCTTCAGGCGCGAAGGCACCCTTGATAATGGCGTTGAAAGCTGCCGGAATCTGGCTGAAATCGGCGAACAGCACACCAAAGGCCGCCAGCATATATATACCGCACATGAACGGAACAAGTTTTGAAGTTACCGACGCAATTGACCGAATGCCGCCAATAATGACAACGCCCACGAAAATGGAAACGGCAACGCCGTATATCCAGCCGTTATTGTGTAGGAAACTTTCCTGGCCGCCGGTCACCAGCTTGATCTGCGAGAGGGACTGGCTGACCTGGAAAATATTTCCGGCACCAAAGGCCCCAAGAATACAGCAGATGGCAAAAATAGTGGCCAGGATGGCGCCCAGCCGGGGCAAGCCCTTTTCTGCCAGCCCTTTTTTCAGGTAATACATGGGGCCGCCCGAAACCACACCATGTTCGTCGATTTCCCGATATTTTACCCCAAGGGTGCACTCGGCGAACTTGGACGTCATGCTGAAAAGCCCGACAAGGATCATCCAGAAAGTGGCGCCCGGGCCGCCCAGGCTGATGGCAACGCCGACCCCAGCAATATTGCCGAGCCCAACAGTGCCCGAAAGAGCGGCGGTCAGGGCCTGGAAATGGCTTACTTCGCCCGCATCGGATTTCTTTGTATAATCACCACGTACAATGCGGATGGCCAGGCCAAATCCCCTGAAGTTGATAAATCGGAAATAGAGTGTGAAACCGATGGCCGCCGTGGCCAGCCAGACCACAATCCAGGGCAGTTCCTGGCCGGCGATGGTGATGGGATAAAAGATGAAGTTGGAAAATGTGTCCGTGAACGGTGCAATAGCCCCGTTGATAGCCTTATCGATCTTATCTGTATCCAGGGAAAGAGCCTGGGCTGAAGATGTAACTATCACTGACGAAAGTAAAATGAGTGCAGATAAGATGTCTCGGCTGGTTTTTCTCTTCATTTTCATCCCCTGAAAACTGTTGTCGTTCTGATTTTTCGAACTTATGTCGAATATTAACGTCAGTTTAACTACTTTTGTTGAAAATGACAGCGTGTAGTTCAGAAATAAAGGGATTATTGCACCCCGGAATGTCGATACTGTGGAAAATGGCCGTGGACGAATATACGGGAATGATTACATTCAAGAAACAAAGGCATAGGATTCAATGACGAATACTCTCAGCCAGACTGACGTCTTAAAACTCCTTCAGGATCCGTCTCCCGATCATCGCGCTGAAGCGGCGGAAAAAGTCAGCAAGCATTTTTCGGAAGGTAACCTGTCACCGGAAGAAAAAAAGATAGCTGAAGATATCTTCAAGGCAATGGTAAAAGATGCGGAGGTCCGCGTGCGCGTGGCGCTTTCAGCCAGCCTGATGGATAACCCGGAAATCCCGCGTGAGGTTGCCCTTTCCCTGGCAAATGATGTTACCGAGGTTTCTCTGCCAATTCTGGAATTCTCGGAAGTGCTGACCGACGAGGATCTCAAGGAAATTATTGCTAATAGCAGTGCTGAAGGCCAGAAAGCGGTTGCCCGTCGTGAAAATCTGTCATCCGATGTCGCCGAAGCCATCGTTGAAACTAGTGCAGATGAAGATGTGGTTGCTACTCTGGTGTCCAACGAAAGCGCCGATCTTTCCGAAGGCACCATGGACAAAGTCCTGGACAAGTTTGGTGAAAGCGAGAAGATAAATGCCCCCATGGCCAAACGTGGCCAGCTGCCAATCAAGGTGGCTGAACGGCTGGTCAGTCTGGTATCCGAAAAAGTCAGGGATCATCTTGTGACACATCATGAAATGTCACCGGATATCGTAATGGACCTGTTCTTGAGCGCCCGGGAGCGGGCGACGGTCAGCCTGCTGGATTCCGGTGCCGATGTGATGGATGTACGCCAGCTTGTGGACCAGCTGTATAGTAACGGCCGTCTGACGCCGACACTGATTATGCGGGCACTGTGCATGGGCGACCTGGTCTTCTTTGAAGCCGCAGTGGCGAAACTCTGCAATATTCCAGTCAGCAATGCCTACAAACTGCTTCATGATCGTGGTGATCTTGGTATTACGGCTGTTTTCAGCCAGGCAAGTCTGCCAGGAGAGCTGCTTCCGCTGGCCAAGGCTGCCCTTGATGTGGCCGATGACATGTCAGTTAGCGCCGGGGAAGATCGTGAACGGTTCCGCAGCAGGATGCTGGAACGTGTTCTGACCTACTGTGAGAATGATGTTGATCCGGAAAACCTGGATTACTTTATTACCAAGATGGGATCTTCCGGGAAAACGGTTGCCGCATAGCGCCAGTTGTTTCAGCAATTGAAAAGCCGCCTAATCACAGGCGGCTTTTATTTTGTCTGATGCTTTGCAGGGGCAGGGAGCTGGTTTATGAAAGTTTTCCAACGGCCTGCGCCAGAGCCAGGTATACTTTGCCCGCATCGGAAGAGATCAATGCCACGGCAAAAGCAGAATTTGAGGTGCTGCCCATGGCTTTGCCCATCAGGTCTTCAAAGTTCTGCATATATTCCTGGACATACCGGCGGAAGTCAGCATCGTTCTGGCACTTTTCAGCAACCTTGGCCTGAATTTTCTTGTTGCTGACTTTCTTCAGACGACGCAGGAAAGCGCCCTTATCGCCTTTGACATAGAGTTGCCACAGATCGTCTGAGACATCTTCATCAACATATCTGCCGATATCAATTGCCGAGGACTGAAGCTGTTCCATAACCCGGGAGGCGAGGGCGGGGAAGCCGGTTCCTGTTTTCTGCGTGATGCGTTTTTCAAAGGATTCGGCATCGGCAATGACACTGTTGCTGGACAGCTGGATGGATTTGATCAACTGCTGGAACTTCTCATTATGCCGCTCGATCACCTTATTGGTTTCATCGGCTGCCTCGACAGCACTGGCAGAGGCAAGATAGATGCTCTCCGAGGCATGCTGAAGCTCGTCTGAAATACGTTTGATATTGGCCTCTGCCGTCTCTGCGGTCTTGTTGTTGTCAATTTCCAGAGACTGGATTCGTTCGATCAGACTGCCCAGGTGCTCGATGGTTTCATTGCATTTTGAACTGATATAATCAGATGTCTTGCGCCAGTCTTCCGTGATATGACCGGTTTTCTCTTCAGTGGCGTTCATCTGGGCATTGATATTGTTTTCAATGTCCTGCATGTCGCGAAGGCTGCTTTCAGCCCGCTGGCGAATTTCCTCTATGTGGACCGTCAGTTGTTCAGTCTGGCCGAGGATATTGTCAATGACTGTCTGGCCGTGGATGCCAAGGTCAGAGGACTGGTCCTTGAGCCTGTCGATGGCAAGTGAGATATGTTCAGTGACGGTACCGATGCTGTCTGTGAGGCTTTCATGCTGCTGTTTCAGTTTTTCCCCGGACTGGTCAAGCTGTGCCCGATAGGTTTCGGAAATTTCCTCAAAGCGGCTGCTCTGGGTATCCATCAGGCTGACGTTTTCGTTCAGCTTGGCGACATTGGCATCGACCACATGGTTGATACTTTCGGAATGCTTCTGAATGTCCATCAGGGAGCCCTGGATGGACTGGCCGATCTGTTCCGTATTGCCGGACAGAATAGACTGGATTTCCTCGGCCTGGAGCCTGAGTCCTTCGCGAATGACTTCCGCCTGGGTTTCGAGAATTTCCTCGGCATTTGAAATGCGCGCGGCTAGCGAATGTTCCAGGCTTTCGTTCTGGGTATTGATTCGCCGGGTCGTCTCTTCGATCTGTTCCGCCAAATTGGTGGAAAAGTCGTTGATAATCCGCTGGATCATATCCGTGTTCTCGGCGAACCTGCCGCCAGCTTCCTCGATCAGGAGGTTGCCCTTTTCAGTTACTTCCGTAAATAGTCGGCCAAGGTTAGTCGCGTGGGTCTGGAAACTCTCGCCGGCTTCCGCAGTCTGGGCAAGGGCGCCTGCCGCAACCGTAGAGAGGTCGTTTGCCTGCTCCCTGATCATTGCCGTAAGGCGTTCGCTGTCCGAAGCCGTCCCTTCCGTGATTTTCCCAATATTGCCCGCCTGCTCTTCAAGTTTCGTGCAGATTTCGGTGGTTTGCTCGGACAATAGTCCTATCGTTGCGGCCAGACCTTCCCTCTTGGTTTCTACGTCGCTGGTGATCGCAGCAAGTTTTTCGCCGGAAGTATCTACAGTCTGTTCAATATCGGTCGTCAACTTGCGAAGTTTCTCGCCAAGCGTATCCAGTCGCTCCTCAATCTGATGAGCCCGCTCATCGAGCGTTTTTTTCTGGAAAACGATCTCGTTGCTGACTTTTTCAGAATTCTTGCGGGTGATATTGGTGATGGTTTCGCTATCGAACCTGAGCTGGCTGAAAACTGTCTCCAGTTCCTTCAGGCGGCCTGTGATATCCTCGCTCACGCCATGCAGAGCTTCCCGCTCCCGGCCGAGAAGCTCCTGGAAGTCCTGGGTGCGGTTTTCTGCGTTTGTTGTGACCTCGAACAGCGATGTGATCTGTTCCTGAAAGCGGTTCTCCAGATTTTCAATTCTTGACTGGGCGATATCCCCTGCCGCCTCGATATGTTTGATTTCCTTGTGCAGGTTGGCGACAATTGTTTCTACCCGCTTCTGGGCGATATCCAGGGGGGAAAGCAGGTTTTCCAGTCCACTGGACAGGGCAAGCCGTTCCTCCCGCAGGGGGGTGACACGCAAAAAGGCAAGTGTCATCAACCAGATCACCATGAGCGGCAACATGGCGCCGGCAAGAAGTCCCGCCATCTCATAAAGCGGCATTCTATCAAGCTGACGGTCCGAGGTCAGGAAAAGGCTGATACAGGCACCAACCCACAAAATGCTCAGGACCGTTGAGGTCAGCATGGGCCAGTAGGTTTTCAGCCAGGCTTTGGTCCCTGCCTCTCGCGTGATATTGACCTTGTGGTGCTTCAGGGACGATGGGTGAGGGGTAACCACCTGGTCATTGTTCGATGCCTCGGCCTGCTTGGTTTCTGTGTCGGCCTGGCTTGTGCTCTGTTCACTCATGCTGCGATCATAGTTATTTGGGGGTTGAATTTGCCGTGCATTCTAACAGGCTACCAAGGGTGTAGCAACTGCCCCGGTGACAATAAAAGATAAATTGGGTGTATCTGTGAACTATGATACAATCAGGCCTTCAAAAAGAACATAAAACTGGATGCTTCGTAACGGGAAAGACAGATGAAGAACTTCTTTATACAGCAGATGGCCATGTATTCTGCTTATCATATGGATACACGTAACCAGATAACTCACTATATTGGCGTTCCATCCATCGTGATCTCCCTGTTTATGCTTTTTTCCTGGATCGGTCTTTTCACATTGAACGGTATACAGGTTACCTTTGCCATGGTTTTTCTGGCAGTGATTTTGCTGTTTTATCTACTGTCAGATCTGGTGATCGGCGTTGTTGCCGCCATAGTCTTTATCCCACTCTTGAAAATGTCCGCTAGTCTGGCGCCGGTTGCCGACAGCAACGGCTGGATATGGTTTGCAGTGCTGTTCGTGGGCGGGTGGATATTCCAGCTTGTGGGGCATGTATTCGAGGGCAGAAAACCAGCCCTTTTGGATAATCTTTTCCAGATTTTCATGGCACCGGGTTTTCTGATCGCGGAGGCCCTTTTTCATCTTGGTCTGCACAAGAAGCTCAGGGCAGAGATCGGCAGTCACACCGCTGAGTATACTGTGCAGGCAAGCTAACTGCAGATAAAAACTGAAAAATTTGAGCAAAGTTTCATACTTTATTTACCCTAATCCCACAAGATTGCCTCAAAGCATTTGAAGATTAAGGTAGATAATAGATATGAGTAATCTGGACTTGAGCAGGATCAGTGTCCTGGTCGTTGAAGACAGCCAATTTATCCGTTCATTAATTGTCAATAGTCTGCGCGTGCTGGGCGTCGGGACGATCAAATCCGTCGGGGACGGAGGAGAAGCTATTGAATTTCTCAAACTGGTCGTGGAAAACCCGATGAAAGCCGGAATGATGTCCGTTGACCTGATCATTTCCGACTGGGAAATGTCGCCTGTGAACGGCATGATGCTGCTGCGCTGGGTGCGCCGGCACAAAGAATCCCCGGATCGTTTCGTTCCCTTCGTCATGATTACCGGCTATTCCGAACCTGCCCGCGTGCAGGAAGCGCGCGAGATGGGTGTCAATGAATTCATGTCCAAGCCGTTTTCCATCAACGCGCTGGCCGACAAGATTTTTTCTGTCATCATGAAGCCGCGTCAGTTTGTCCACACTGCGTCGTACTTTGGCCCGGACAGGCGACGCCAGAATGTTCCTTTCGAAGGAGAAGATCGTCGCAAGCTGACTTATGAAAGTGAAGAAGTGGAAGTAATCAATGGGTAAGCCGGTGAAGGTGCGTTTTTATCGCCTGAAAAACAAATTGAGAGAAAAAGCTGTCGGGCTGGGCAATGTCAATCCGGAAGACGTGTCATTTGATGAAGGCATGATGCTCAAGGCCCATGAAGCACTACAGGAAATGGCCGAGGATTATCCGGACTGGGTATCCACGCTGATTGACAATCTTGCGGAGGAACATCGCCGTTGTGTGGATACTCCTGAATATCGCAAGGCTCACTATGAGAAGATCAACGCTATTGCCCACGATATGAAGGGCCAGGGTGGTACATTCGGCTATCAGCTGATAACCGATTTTGCCGAAGGGCTGTACAACTTCACCGGTCCCAGTGCGGGGATGGGGGACAGTCACGTGGAGATTATCAAGGCCCATATCGATGCCATGCGTGTGGTAATCAAGGATCGCATTGAGGGTGACGGTGGCCAAATCGGTACAGAGATTAAAAAATCTCTTGAAGCGGCGATTTCAAAATATCGGCGCTAGTAATTTTCATTCTGAACAGTACTGTCCTCCTGCAGCATTGCCGCAGGAGGATTTTTTTTCTTCGCCTCAATCGGGTTTGATGGCGAGGATATCCGTGCGTAAGATCTTCAGAATTTTTTCGCTGCTGTTACCGATCACAATTCTGGAAAGTCCTTTTCTGCGGTGGGTTCCAAGTACAACCAGTTCAGCTTTTAGGCGGTTGGCAATCGACGGAATGACTTTCTCGACCAGTCCCGCTTTATAATGAAGGTTCTTGGCGGGAATGCCAAAAGTAGCTACATAATCCTGGAGTTTCTTCAGCTGTTTTGCCTTGAAACGTTCAAATATTTCATCCTTGTGGATGATATCCAGGTCGGCGAGAGCTGAGTTATAGGTGACCACGTAACAGCAATGGAGTTCAGCACCCATCAAATCCGCAAATTCCCTGGCCTGGCCAAGGACCTTATCATTCAAGGCCTTTTGTTCCGCATCATCGCTGGAAAAGTCAATGGTGGCCAGAACCACCGGTTTGGTGCGCCAGCTTTCTGCACTCAGGATCATGACAGGGGTTGCAGGCAGGTTCAGAAGCCGGAAATCGGAAGGGTGATGCAAAATAGACTCGGAACGATGGCCGGTTTTGATGATCAGGTCGCGGGGGGTTTTCTGACAACTTAGATCAACAGCCTCCGCCAGGTTTTTGCCCCAGTTCACCTCGCCGGTAACATTTTTTTTGCCCGCAATCAGCTTGTCCAGCCTGGCTTTTGTCTTATCCATCAATTTCTTTTGCAGCTGCTCAGCCTCTTCGGCGGTGATCAGTTCGGGATGATCAAAGACCTCGTCATAGACAAGCGAGAAAATGTGAACTTCCGCATCTCCCTTTTCTGCAAAAAACATGGCTTTGTCCAGGGCGAGGGACGGGGCCGCGGGAAGTTGTTCGGCGATGACAAGAATTTTTTTCATGACTTTGACCTTCTGGTTTTTCTCTTGGTACTATTATCATAAGGTGGGGAGGTTGGCTTTTCAATTGAAGCAGGTCATTCGGGTAAATTATTTTTTCCGGCTCAGTTCTTTCATGGCGCCTTCAAGGCCGGCCAAAGTGAGGGGATACATGCGGTTTTCCATCAGTTCCTTTATCAGGGTGACAGAATGGGTGTAGTCCCAGTATTTTTCCTTTACCGGATTAAGCCAGACCGCACTTTCATAAACCTTGAGAATCCGACGCATCCAGATTTCGCCGCTTTCCTCGTTCCAATGCTCTACGCTGCCGCCAGGATAGACAATTTCGTAGGGGCTCATGGAAGCATCACCGACAAAGATCACCTTATAGTCATGGGGATATTTATGCAGGATGTCCCAGGTATTGATCCGGTTCACATTGCGGCGGCGGTTGTCCTGCCAGACGCCTTCATAAAGACAGTTATGAAAATAGAAATATTCCATATTCTTAAATTCGGTGCGGGCGGCGGAAAAAAGTTCCTCGCAGATTTTGATAAAGGGGTCCATGGAGCCCCCAACATCAAAAAACAATAGGACTTTTACCGCATTATGGCGTTCCGG
This sequence comes from Emcibacter sp., assembly GCF_048269205.1. Taxonomy (GTDB): domain Bacteria; phylum Pseudomonadota; class Alphaproteobacteria; order Sphingomonadales; family Emcibacteraceae; genus Emcibacter. The sequence goes on from NZ_JBLXJC010000001.1 coordinate 1,306,915, forward strand.
GACCATCTTGATGTCAAGCCAGCCCTGTTTGGCAGTGCTATGGATGGTGTCATGCAGATCGAGTTCGCTGGCCGCGCCCTCCCGGGCAAAGCGGCGCAGGCGTTTAAGGGCCACCTTGATGTTGCGGGTGCCGAGCTCCACATTGTCGTCCAGGTTCTTGAACTGGCGTTTGTCCCAGACCTTGACGGCCTTGCCGTGCCGTCCTTCCTTCTGGCCGATACGCACACCTTCCGGATTATAGCCATAGGCGCCGAAGGGGGAGGTGCCGGCCGTGCCGATCCATTTGTTGCCGCCCTGGTGGCGTTCCTTCTGCTCCTCAAGGCGTTTCTGCAGGGTTTCCATGAGCTTGTCCCAGTCGCCCATGCCCTCGATTTCCGCCATTTCCTCAGGCGTGAGAAATTTTTCCGCCAGCTTGCGCAACCATTCTTCAGGAATTTCCGTTGTCAGATCTTCGATCGCCGGGGCTTCCAGTCCCTTGAAGTGATGGCCGAAAACCTGGTCGAACTTGTCCAGATTGCGTTCGTCCTTCACCAGGGTCGCCCGGCTCAGATAATAAAAGTCATCTATGGAATAATCCGCCAGCCCTTTTTTCATGGCCTCCATGAGGGTAAGGTACTCCCGCAGGGATGCGGGAACATTATTTTCACGTAACGCCAAAAAGAAATCTATAAACATTCAAGTCTCTTTTTATTGAAGCCTGTATGAGAAAGTGGTCTGTTTATTCAGGCAAGTCAAATGTGCTTCTCCAGATGCTCAGAAACCTTTCCCATAAAGCCAGGCCATTTCTCATTGAGGTTCTTTTTGAAAACCCGGCCGTTGTTCAGCCAGGGCGGATTGTCGGTTCCAAATGTCCACCATGTGTCTCCGGAATTCAACCACCAGGTTTCTACTCCTGTATTGACTGCAAGGGCATTGCACGTAGTCGCAGGACCGATCGCCAGGTCAAGACAAGACATAAGAGCTGCGCTGTTCAGGAAATCATTTTTGAGATCCAGTTCCTCGAAACTGTAAATTTTTTGCCCGGACATTTTTTCCAGTTCTGCCAGTTCCTCGCCGCACTCTCCATATTGAAGGTTTATGAAATTTGCCTCGGGGTTGCTTTTGATCAGTTCGGCCCATTCAGTGAGGGGCGCATACTGAAGAGATCTGAGGACAGACAATTTTCCGCTACGCCAGCTGATGCCGATATTCTTCTTATGCGGAAGTTTACCGAGCCTTTCCTGCCAGACTGACTTAAGTTCAGCCGGGATGTTCAGCGGAGAAGCAGTGTATTTTTTCAAATCGTCCGGTGTCGGCCAGAAAATTTTAAACAGATCGAAATTCAGACAGAAATAGTCGATATCAATATTTTTAAGGGCGGGATATATCCGGGCCAGTTTCTCGGTCTTGCGGTCTTTTTTCTCTTCATAGGGGATAACTTCGGCGTCCGGGAAACAGGATTCGTACAAAGGGACAAGTCTCTCATCGCAACCGATGTATAGTTTTTTTGCCTGCGATATCAATTCAGCGTAGAGGCCGGAGAGGAAAATTTCATCACCGACACCCTGTTCGGCGCCGATCAGCAGCGTCTTGTCCTTCAGGTCTTCTCCAGTCCAGGAAGGGATGTGTGACGGCATTTTCCGGGAATTGGGGTTCAGTAGGCTCTTGCGCCATTCATACTCTTTCCACCCTTCTTCCAACTGGCCGGAGATCAGCAGGGTGGTGGCAAGATTCAGATGGGCATCGGGAGAATCGGGAAGAAACTCCACAGCTTTTCTGGCGTGCTTTACTGCCTGCTCATAATTGCCCACACTTTCATATGAAAGTGTAATGTTGTTATAGACTGTGCCGTTTTCAGGGTTGAGCTTGAGGGCCTCTTCAAAAAATACCAGGGCTTTGTCTGGCCCGTCTCTCAGGCTCACCACATTGCCGAGGCTATCCCAGAGATATTCCTGGTCGGGAAAGATGGGGATTATTTCCTGCAGGAGGGATATGGCTTCGTCTATCTGTCCATCATTTTTCAAGGCATTGGCATAGTGGTAGTAAGCTTTGGGATCTCCGGAACTCAGTTGAAGATTCCTGGCGAGGAATTTGACCGCAAGATCATTCAGGCCCAGTCGCAGGCATGTATTTCCTGCCGTCGAAAGTATTTCCGGATTATTTTCGTCCCTGGCGGCAGCCTGCATAAGCATATCGGTCCCCTTATTGATCTGCCCCAGTCTGAGGTAGCTGTCCGACAACAACAAAAGAAGGTCAGTAGAGTCCATGCCGAGCGCCTTGGCGCCTTCCATCAGCTCTATGGCCTTTACATAGTTCTTTTTCTGATAAAAAGACTGTGCATTCTGAAACAGTTTTCTGGACTGTGCCCCGGTTTGTCTGGATAGCTTGCTTGACTGAGGCATTGCATTCCTGCCTTCTTACCGGTTTTCTCTTTTGTTCATGAAGGCCAGGCGCTCGAACAGATGCACGTCCTGCTCGTTTTTCAGCAGGGCACCGTGCAGCGGGGGGATAAGCTTTTTCGGATCGCGGCTTTTGAGCACGTCGACAGGCATATCCTCAATCATCAGAAGCTTGAGCCAGTCGAGAAGTTCGGACGTGGACGGGCGTTTTTTCAGGCCGGGAACGTCGCGGATGTCATAGAACAGGTTTAGCGCCTCCCGCACCAGCATTTGCTGGATGTCCGGGTAATGGACATTGACAATCTGGTGCATGGTGTCCCGGTCCGGGAACTGGATATAATGGAAGAAACAGCGCCGCAGGAAGGCGTCCGGCAGTTCTTTTTCATTGTTACTGGTGATGATCACCAGCGGGCGCTGCTCGGCCTTGACGGTTTCACCGGTCTCATAGACATTGAATTCCATGCGGTCCAGTTCCTGCAGCAGGTCGTTGGGAAATTCGATATCCGCCTTGTCGATTTCATCAATCAGAAGGATCGGGGAATCATCCGCCTCGAAGGCCTCCCACAGCTTACCTTTTTTAATGTAGTTTTTGATATCCTTGACCTTTTCGTCGCCAAGCTGGGAATCACGCAGGCGGGAAACGGCGTCGTACTCGTACAGGCCCTGCTGGGCCTTGGTGGTGGATTTGATGTGCCATTCCAGCAGGTTTTTACCGGTGGCTTTGGCGACTTCATGGGCCAGTACGGTTTTTCCGGTGCCCGGTTCTCCCTTGATAAGGAGGGGACGCTGCAGCGTCATGGCGGCATTGACGGCGACCATCAGGTCTTCGGTTGCCACATAAGTATCGGTACCCTTAAACTTCATTTTTCAAACACCTGTTTTAGATTGTTTGTGGAAAGTTACCGAAAGGTCGAAACAGGGTCAAAGATTTTATTTCCCGGCGAGTTTTTTATCGACCCATTCGTTGAATGTGTTGGCCATTTCTTTCATAAAGACTGGCCATTTGTCCGTGGCTTTTTTAGCATGGATATAGCCTTTTTCCAGCCAGCGTGGGTTTTCCTCGCCGAAAGTCCACCAGGGGTGTTCCTCGCTCATCCACCAGATCTCGGTTCCGGTAAGTCCGGCCTGGATGACGGGAGTTGTGGTCGGTCCCATGGCCAAATCGAGGCAGGACATCATGGCGGAGGTTCCTTCAAAATCATCTTTGAGATCAAGATCTTCAAAGTTGTGAATTATGATTCCGTGTTTTTTTTCCAGTTGTTTCAGTTCATCCTTACAGTCGCCATACTGGATGTTGACGAAATTAACATTCTTGTTCTTGAGAACCGGCAACCAGTCATCAAGATCCGCATAATGAATTTTACGCTGCACATGCAGAACACCGCTACGCCAACAGATACCAATATTCGGTTTTGAGGGCAGACTGTCCAGCCTGTTCTGCCACGTTGTAACGAGCTCAGGGGCAGGGGTCAGTATTTTATTCCGGGATTTTATATTATCCACGGACTGCCATAGGTTGGCAAGGCAATCCAGGCTGGTGCACATATAATCGATTCTTTCGGCGATATTTTCCTCTAGTGCAGCGTAATGGCGTCCTTCGCGTCCGTCCGGGGTCTGGATAATTGTGCAGGCAAGGATGGTTGCCTTTGGAAATGAATTCTCGAACAGGGAAACCAGTCTTGGATCGCAGCCAATATAGACATGCGCTGCCCTGTCAATAATCTGATCATAGACTGGCGTGGCGAGAAGCTCATCACCAACGCCCTGTTCCGCAGAAATCAGCAGTGTTTTTCCACTAATATCGGCATTGTTTTCCCATCTGGAAATCTTATAAGGCAGATAACAGGAACTGTTGCTTCCTGGATGATGGCGCCAGCCGTATTCTTTCCATCCATCGGACAAGATGCCCTCATTCAGCAGGATTTTGGAATAAAGCATGTGGGCCTGAGGGAATTCATTGAATTTCTTGACACAGGCTTGTGCCAACTCCTTTGCCCGATCCCTGTTACCCAGATCATCATGGATCTTCGAAAGGTTATAAAGAGCGAGTCGATCATCAGAATCGAGCCTGTGGGCTTCCTCATAAAATACCAGGCTTGCCTCGGGTCCATCACGAAGCTGTACAACGCTGGCGAGGGACGTCCAGAGACCGACATATTCAGGATAAATCGGAATAATCTCCTGTAACAAATCTATGGCTTTATCGAACTGGCCGATTTCCTTTAGTGCTGCGGCAAGATTGACATATCCTTTGGGATCACTGGGCTTCAATCTGGTGTAATGTTCATATGCCTTGAAAGCGATGTCGTGAAAATTGAACTTGAGCGCTGCCCCGCCAATGACAGTACATATATCCGCATTGCCGGGATCTTGTTCAAGACACTCTATAAGTGTTTCAATCGCCCTGGCTTTTTCACCTATATGAAACAGGCAATTGGCGATCTGCACGGCAATCTGCGAGTTGGAATTATCAAATTTCCAGGCCGCCTCCAGAAAGTGAGCGGCTTGAGTATATTGCCCTTTTTTAAAAAGCTGGTTCCCTTTCAGAAGAACCCTGTTGAACTGTCCTCTATTCCTGACAACCAGTCCTGTTTCATGTGTGTTTTGTTTCTGTGATGTCATGATCTATTTGTTCAACGTAAAGTGCCTTGATGGTGATTAGGAAAGTTTTTTCTCAACCCATTCATCAAATGTTTTGCCCATTTCTTTCATGAATTCAGACCATTTTTCTGTGGGTTTTTTCGCGTGGATATAACCCTTTTCCAGCCAGCGGGGTTTTTCCTCACCGAATGTCCACCATGGCATGTTATCAGTGAGCCACCATGTTTCTACACCTGTTGTGCCTGCCTGAAGCACAGGAGTTGTCGTCGGGCCCATAGCAAGATCCAGGCAACTCATCATTGCTGCCGTCCCTTCAAAATCGTCTTTAAGATCAAGATCCTGGAAATTGTGAATTTCTATATCAAATTTCTCAGATATGCTTTTAAGTTCTTCAGAACACTCACCATACTGAATATTGATAAAATCAACTTTTTTATTTTGCAGTATGGGAAGCCATTCTTCGAGCTCTGCATAGTGTCTTTTGCGCTGGACATGAAGCACGCCACTTCTCCAGCAAATCCCTACTTTTAGACGTCCCGGTAATGCAGCTATTCTTTCTTGCCATTTTTGGACCAACTCTTCAGGGGGAAAAAGAATTTTGCTTTTGGCCTCTATGTCATTTAGGTGCCGCCACTGGTTTCTCAGTGTATCAAGGCTGTAGCACATAAGGTCAACTTCCTTGACATCAAGATCCGGATAAACCCTTAAATCGTTACCTGTTGTTGGATTGGTTTGAAAATAACAGGCGTGAATAGTTGCCGAAGGAAAGCTATGCTGCAAAAGGTCGACAAGTCTCCGGTCGCAGCCGATATGCACTTTTTTTGCTTCGGAAATGATCCGTTCGAACAAAGGCGTTGCCAATAGTTCGTCGCCAACCCCCTGTTCGGCGGAGATGAGGAGGGTCTTGCCTTTCAGGCTTTGTCCAGGGCGCCACTCGGGTATGGAATAGATGGCCGGCAAATGGTTTGTATTTGATTTATGTTTTCGCCATTCATAGTGTTTCCAGCCCTCCTCAAAATTACCTTCACACAAAAGGATTTGTGAATATCGCAGGTGAGGGGATGCATATTCTGAACTTACCTCCAGGCAATGTTCCAATGTTTTTTTTGCATCCTCTATTCTTCCCATGCCGTAATAAATGTCGGGAAGGTTATTCAGAACCTGTCGGTTATTCGGGTCAAGACGTAATGCTTCTTCATAAAACACCAGGCTGGCCTCGAGACCATCCCGTGCTTGAACTGCAGCGGCAAGGCTGTTCCAGAGATCTGCTGTTTCCGGGAAAAGTGGGAGGATTTCTTGTAACAGACCGATCGCATCATCAAGTCTTCCCATCTCTCTCAAGGCGGAAGTAAGATTTACATACCCCCGATAATTATCGGGTTTTAACCGCGTGTAGAGTTCGTAGCATTTATAGGATAGTTCGAAAAAGTTCATTTTCATGGCCGCTTGGCCAAGAACAGAGCATATGTCCGGATTGCCGGGGGATTTCTCCAGTATATGTGTCAGCAATTCAAGAGCTTTGTTTTTTATACCTAAATGAAACAGGCAGTCTGCGACAATTACCGCAATCTCAGTATTCTCCGGATCAAATTGCCAGGCGGCATTCATGATTTGCAGAGCCTGACTGTATTCACCATTTTTATACAGCAGGTTACCTTTTTTTATGTATTTACCAAATTGCCCTTTGGTTTGGGGAGGGGCGACAGGTTTGTCGTTTGCTGTTTTATTTCTTGGCATAATGCAGAGGCATTCCTGAGGAAAATTTTTAACGAAACTCAAAATAAAATTGAATTCGTTTATAATATGTTAACCACCTGTTTGTGAAAATACAAAATAACAGGTATGATCCGGATCATATGGTTAATATCAAACTGGATCAACTATAAAGAAAGTTAAAGAAATGGCGTTAAAGCTGTCTTTGAAACCGGGAGAAAAATTTGTCGTCAATGGGGCTGTGATGGTCAATGGGGACCGGCGAGCGACACTGGTTCTTCAGAATAAGGCCTCACTGCTGCGTGAGAAGGATATTATGCAGGCGGAAGAGGTGAATACACCGGTCAAGCATGTATATTTTCCTATAATGCTAATGTATATGGATGAGGCAGGATACAAGGATTATTACGAGCAATTCGTGTTAAGAATGACTGAATTGCTGGGGGTTATCGAAAATCCCGCTGCCCGTACATTGTGTGTCGCCATCAGTCATGATGTAATGAATCAGGAATATTACAAAGCTCTTAATAAGTGCAAAAAACTGTTTGATTATGAAAAAGAGAGATTGAATTATGTCCCTGGAAGCCTACCAGAAGACACAGACAGCAACTGAGACACATTCTCAGACTGAGTACAGAATATTTACGGAAGTTACGCGAGCGCTGATGGAAGCTAAGGATCTGCAAAAAACAGATAAACGGCTCCATGAGGCACTTCATTGGAACAGACGGCTTTGGTCTACCCTTGCTACAGATTGTGCAGTGGAGGGCAATAAATTACCTGACGTAGTGCGTGCTCAAATTATCTCTCTATCTATATGGGTTGGTAAATATAGTTCTCAGGTGGCGCGGGGAGAAGAGAATATTGATGCTTTGATCAATGTGAATCGTAATATTATGGACGGTCTTGCGGCCCAGGCCTCATTAATGAAATCCGATTCATCCGCAGTAAAAGAGCCCGACATGAATTACTCCGGAACCTCCACAACGGTGTAGTCTGAATTATTAATTTTATTTGGCAGCAGCGCAAACTCCAATAAGGTGTTTGCGCTGTAACTATTTGTAAAAGATATGAAATTATCGAAATCTAATTATTAATACTCTTGTTAACCTTTTGTTTACAGTTTATAGAATAATCTGGTTTTGTGAGCTGTGGTATCAGAATGATGTCTTGGTGGTTCACAAAATCGGGTAAAAATGCCCGGCGGGACAAAAGGTCCTGTTGATTGTTACTCTCAGAATGGAGATATATAGATGGCTTTTTCAGTAAACACCAATGCGGGTGCGCTTATTGCCCTGCAGACTCTCAATAAAACCAATAAATCCCTTAACATCACCCAGAACCGTGTTAACACTGGTTTTAAAGTGGCGACTGCTAAGGATAATGCTGCGGTTTATTCTATTGCCCAGTCCCAGCGTGGTGAGCTTTCCGGTTTGAAGGCTGTTAAAGACAGCCTGAACTTCGCTACCGGTGCTATCGATACGGCACTGGCCGGCGCCGAAGCTGTGTCTGACCTTCTCATTGAAATGAAGGAAAAGGCTGTGGCCGCGAAAGACCCTGGCCAGGATGATGCTCAGCGTACAAAACTGAATAACGAATTTGTGCAGCTGCGTGATCAGATCAACACCATCGTGAGCAATGCTGAATTTAACGGTGTTAACGCGATTAACGGTTCTGACAACATTGTGGGCATTGTGAACCAGGACGCGTCTTCTTCGATCACTATTGCCGCTCAGACACTGACACTGACTGGTCTGTCTCTGAACGCTTCAACGATTGGTGCAGTTACCGACGCAGGTAACGCAGTTACCGCCGTTGACAACGCTCTGGACAGCACGAACGCTGCTTTGGCGGTTCTTGGTGCCGGTTCTAAACGTATCGAATCTGTGCAGTCATTCGTGAATAAACTGTCGGATACGATCGAGGTGGGTATTGGTAACCTTGTCGACGCCGACCTGGCTCGAGAGAGTGCGAACTTGCAGTCACTGCAGGTGAAACAGCAGCTAGGCTTGCAGGCTTTGGCGATTGCCAACCAGCAGCCGGGTACAGTGCTGTCACTCTTCGGGTAATATTTCCCAATATAACAAGCGGCGGGGCGATATATTCGCCCCGCCGATCTCCAAAAAGAACTTTATTGTTTTTGCTATTTTTTTAGAATAAAATTTGTTGCATAAGAAATTTTTAAAAGTGGAAAACAGAAAACTAGCAGTGTTAACGGAGATTACAACAAAGTAAGAGAAAAGCGATGGTTGACGGACTTAAAATAAATCCGTCGGTCCCTGGAGCCGGGAGTGCCAAAGACGCAGAAAGCTATGGCGGTCCGAACAAAATAAAACAAAAAACGGCTTTATACAAAACTGAAAATATATTCAGGACTCCAGGGTCCGGAGCGGAAAAGGAAAGCAAACTCTCTGCAGCAATTACTCGGGCTGCTGGAGAGAAAACGCGTGCCCTAAATGCTGATAGCACGAAGGACTTTCTCAAGGCCGCGGAAGAGATCATCAATGCTTCGCTGCCGCAGGATCCACCTGATACCCGGCTTCGAATTGACAAGGATGATGCCACAGGTGTTTTCATTTATCAGGGTATAGACAAGGATTCCGGTGAAGTGGTGCATCAGTGGCCAGCTGACGAAGTTTTGAAATTCTTGGCTCATCACAGGGAACAGGAAGGTGCGGAAGGTATTGTCGTTGATGTTGAAACCTGACTGGCAGAAAAAGATTTTAAAATAAGAACCCGCCTGACATAATCAGGTGGGTTTTTTATTGGGTTAAATTTTCTGATGAAAATATTGGTGACGGGCGGATCAGGTTTGCTGGCGCCCTATATTCGGGAGGTATTCGAGCAGGTGGGGGAGGTCATACTGACTTCCCGCAGTAATCGGAATCATCCCTGCGATCTGACCTCAAAAGATCAGGTGAACTCATTGATTCAGGAGATTAGGCCTTCTGTAGTTGTTCATTTGGCTGCCCTGACTGATGTGGATTATTGCGAGAAACACCCTGGCGAAGCCCGGGAAGTCAATTTTGTCTCGACGAGCAATCTGGTTGCGGCTCTTGAGGGCTCGGGCAGCTATCTGATCTATATTTCTACCGATCAGGTCTACCCGGACGGAAGTGGGCCGTTCAGGGAAGACCAGGTGGCGCCGGTTAATGTTTACGGAGCTACAAAATTGCAGGGAGAACAGGCGGTTCGCGATTATCCGGACAGCTTGATCGCACGGATCAATATTGTCGGTCCTTCCCGGACAGAGGGAAGATCCAGCCTCAGTGACTTTTTTATTCAGTCCTTTTCTGGAAAACGGCATATCAGACTTTTTCAGGATGTTCTGTTTTCTCCGTTACATATGAAGACTTTGGCACAAGTTTTGCTACAATGTTACAGCCAGAAATTAACAGGAACTTTTAATATAGGGTCCCATGATGGGATGAGTAAAAAGGATTTTGCCCTGAAACTAGCGGAATATAAGGGGTTGGATGCCTCAAATGTGACAATTGCTGACAGCAGTGACTTACCCGGTCGTGCTGCAAGGCCCCGGGATTTGAGGATGGATGTTGCCTGGTTTGAAGGGAAAAGCGGGATAAAATTGCCTGGTTTGCAGGAAGAGATTGAAAAGATATGACTAACCGGATCAAAATCGGAAATCATTATGTGGGGCCCTCGGACCCGGTCTATTTTATAGCAGATGTTGCAGCCAATCACGATGGAGACCTGGAAAAGGCCAAGGATCTGATTTATTCCTGCGCTGAAAACGGGGCCCGCGCCGCCAAATTCCAGAATTTTTTCGCCAAATCAATCGTCTCTGACAAGGGCTTTCGTCAGATGGGAGGCAAGTTTTCCCATCAGGAAGCCTGGGATAAAAGTATTTTCGAGATTTATGAAGATGCTTCCCTGCCGGTGACCTGGACCGAAACCCTGAAGGAAACATGTGCTGACGCCGGCATCGATTATTTTACCGCCCCGTATTCGCTGGAACTCGTTGCACTTTTGCAACCCCATGTCTCAGCCTGGAAAATGGGATCCGGAGATATCACCTGGCACGAGGAAATCGAGGCCATGGCAAAGTCAGGCCTGCCGTTTATCATGGCAACCGGGGCTTCCACCATGGAAGAGGTGAGTGCCGCAGTGAATGTGGCGCGGACACATACGGACCAGATGATCCTCATGCAGTGCAATACCAATTATACCGCCAGGCCTGATGAGCCCAGGGGGGTTACACTAGAACGATTCAGGAATATAAATCTGAAGGTTCTGGAAACTTTTGCCGGAGCATTTCCCGGTCTTTCCCTTGGGCTGTCGGACCATACCCACGGGCACAGCACGGTCTTGGGGGCAGTCGGATTGTTCGGTGCCCGCTCAATCGAAAAACACTATACCCTGGATAACAATCTTGTCGGCCCGGATCATCCATTTTCCATGAACCCGGAAAGCTGGAAGTTAATGGTCGACAGGACGGCCGAGCTTGATGAAGAACTGTCCGGCGACATGTCCTGGAAAGAGAAGTATCAGATTGTAGAATCTCTTTGTGATGATCCGGAAGGACTGGCCCTTGCCATAGGGGACGGGATAAAGAGGGTTGAGGTCAATGAAAAGGATACGGTTGTGCTACAACGCCGGGGGCTGCGGGCAACCCGGGATATGAAGGCGGGAGAAGCAATTGGGAAAGAGGATCTGTTTCCCCTGCGGCCCTGTCCTACTGATGCTCTGCCCCCCTATGAATTTGTGAAATGTGTTAGTCGGAAACTTGCGAAAGATATTGAAGAGGGGGAACATATCACCTTGGAACATCTGGTGTAACACTTTATGAATAAAGAAGAAAAACATATCGCAATTATAATTCCGGCACTCGATGAAGAGAATACTATCGCGATAGTGGTAAAGGCGGTAATGTCCTATGGTGACGTGATAGTGGTGGATGACGGCTCTATGGATCAGACGGCGAAGACTGCCAGAGAGGCAGGAGCTCAGGTAGTGTCTCATCCCCTAAATCAAGGCTATGACATGGCCCTGTTTAGCGGTTTTTCCCACGCCATTGAGCAAGGATATCAAATCTGCCTGTCCATTGATGCAGATAATCAGCATTGTCCCGATTGTATTCCCGAACTTGTGCGACCCCTTCAAGAGGGACAAGCTATCGTCTCTATTGGGGTGCGGCCCAAGCCGGCGCGGCTTTCGGAAGCGTTGTTCCGCCTCTATACCCGCGCTCGCTGGGGGATACGGGACATTCTTTGCGGAATGAAGGCCTATGATACGGAAGCTCTGAAAAACTATATCCATATTTTTCGACATCCTACCATCGGGACCGGAGTGACCCTGGCCGCCGCCCGGAAAGGTGAAGCTATCTACCAGCTTGATATGCCGGTGCGTGAAAGGGAGGATACGCCGAGGATTGGGCGGGTCCTTCGCGCCAACTGGATTATCTTCAAGGCTATGCTTGGTGATATTTTTTCAGGAGGGGTCTATGCCCGCGATGGATAAGACAGTGGTGATTGTCCAGGCCCGAATGACATCTACCCGCCTGCCTGGCAAGGTGCTGAAAACATTGGCAGGAAAAACAATTATCGAGCATGTCATTGAGCGCTGTCGCCGGATAACGGGGGTGAACGAGATCTGTATCGCCATGCCAGATGATCAAGCCCAGACGCCGTTGGTGGAATTCGTGCAGGAGCTTGAGGGAGTGTCATTTTTCCAAGGCTCAGAGAGCAATGTTCTGGAAAGAACCTTTCTGGCAGCACAATCCGTTGGCGCCCGGACAGTGCTGCGAGTTACCTCAGACTGCCCATTTATCGATCCTGATGTATCTGGGGCCTTGCTGGCCGCTTACCATCAGGCCGGCGCCCGCTATGCCCGTCTGCCCATGGACAGAGGCTTCCCCTTGGGGTTTGATACGGAGGTGCTGTCAATGGACCTCCTGCGCGAAGTCTATGAAGCTGATACAGACGAATATGAAAAAGAACATGTGACCCCTTATATCTGGCGCCGTCATGAACAATACGGGTGTCTTATGCTTGATCATCTACCGGACCTGCGCCATTGGCGGCTTGTTGTAGATGAGACCGCAGATTATGAGTTTGCCTGTCGTGTGTTTGATGAACTCTATCCGGCCAGGCCGTGCTTTGGGCTTGAGGATTTGAAAAGCCTCTTTGAAGCAAAGCCGGAATTACTTGAAATTAACGCCACTGTGGCGCAAAATCCTTATGTAAAATAAACCGGTTAGTCCGGTAGCGAGGAAGAAAAGATGAATGCATCAAATACGGAACAAACCTCCTTCTGGCGTGGAGAATTCGGTGACGAATATATTGACCGCAATGCGGCTGATGCGGAGCATCTTAGCAACCGGCTGGCCATGTGGAGCCGCATCATTGCGCCGATGCGGGGCGATATGCCGAAGAGGATACTGGAAATCGGTTCCAACGTTGGCCTTAATCTCAGGGCGCTGAACCTGTTGACCGACGCGGAAATGGTTGCTGTGGAACCCAACGGCAAGGCAAGGGAAATACTGATCCGGGATAAGGTGGCTGCACCGGAAAATGTAATTGACGGCGTCGCGTCAGAATTTGATCTGGCGGATGGGGACGTGGACATGGCCTTTACCTGTACGGTGATGATTCATATACATCCGGATGATCTTCTGGCAGCCTGCAAAAGGATTCACCGGGCAACCAGCAAATATGTTGTCTGCATCGAATATTTTTCCGACAAGCAGGAAATGAGAGAGTATCGGGGCCATAGCAACAAACTGTTTAAATGCGATTTTGGTGGTTTCTGGCTGGATAACTTCCCCGACTTGAAGCTGCTGGATTACGGCTTTGAATGGAAACGGGTTAGCGGGCTGGACAATTTCACCTGGTGGGTGTTCGAGAAAAAGTAGGACACAATTTCCATGCCGGGCAAAGATCATATAATCGCCACTATTGAGGCACGCATGACGTCAACCCGTCTGCCGGGCAAGGTGTTGAGGGAGTGTCAGGGAAAATCCATGCTGGCGCTGATGGTGGAACGTGTCCGGCGGGCCGAACATATTGATGGCATTGTTGTCGCCACAACCGTCAATGCAACAGATGACGTAATCGTCAGTGAGGCAGAAAAACTTGGTGTGGAGTGTTTTCGTGGCAGCGAAGATAACGTTATGTCACGGGTTCTGGAGGCTTCTAAGGCGCACAGGGCAGACGTTATTGTCGAGCTTACCGGCGACTGCCCGCTAATGGACCCGGCTTTGATTGATGAGGCCGTGAAAAAGTATCTGGAGTGCGGTGTGGACTATCTGTCCAACTTTAATTATCTGAGCTTTGACACGGCGGAAACCTATCCCATCGGCTGTTCAGTGCAGGTCTTTGGGACTGAGGTCTTGGATGATGCCTTCAAGAGGACCGATGACCCGCTGGACCTGGAACATGTCAGCCGGTTTATCTATCAGCATCTGGATCTCTACAGTGTGAAATTCATCGGTGCACCGGAACATCTTCGTGCTCCGGATATTTCCATTACTCTCGATACGCCCGAGGATTATCAGTTAATCAAGGCGGTTTTTGACCATCTTTATCCAGTCAATCCCGAATTTATCCTGGGGGATATCCTTGAGTTTTTACAGGAAAATCCGGAAATTGCTGCCCTGAATCAGAAGATAGGCAGGGTAAAAGTGTGAATAGCTCTCGGGACGCCATTAAAGTCTTTATTATTGGCTGCGGGGCCATCGCCGGCGGCTATGATGAACATGATCCCGAAGGTCCAGATGTGATTCAAACCCATGCCAAGGCTTTTTCTCTTGATCGGAGATTCCGGATTATCGGCAGCTATGATGCCGATAAAGACCGGGCCCGGCGATTTGCCCGGACTTGGAAGATCGAACACGTCGCAGATGAAATTGAGATGGCACTCACTCAGTTGAAGCCGGATGTCGTTTGCCTGTGCAGTCCGACAAAATACCACGCCAGGCAACTGGAGCTATTGCAGGACAGAGGCATAAGGCTGGTGCTCTGTGAAAAACCCCTGACGGACAGCATCGAGAGTAGCAGGGAGGTAGCAGAGGCTTACAGTAAGGGTAGTACTGTTCTTACAGTAAACTATACCCGCCGCTGGAACAGTGCCTTTCAGGATTTAGCCCGGCGCATAGCTGCGGGTGAATTCGGCGGCCTGCAGAGAGGCGCAGGATGGTACAACAAAGGCCTCTATAACAATGGATCCCATATGGTTGATCTGTTCAGAATGTTTTTTGGTGAGCTTTCGGTGAACCATGCGGGAAATGTAATGCATGATTTCTGGGACGGTGACCCGACACTGAATGCGGGGTTGAGGACGGCTAATGGTCTTCCCCTTCATTTGGCGGGTACCGATGTCAGGCACTTTCAATTTTTCGAGTGCCGTCTGATCATGGAAAAGGCAGTTATCGACATGGCTGATTTCGGGGACAGACTGATCATCCGAAAACTGGGAGATGAGGGGATGCCTGTTCGCAAGGCGGAAACAATCGATACAGGCCGCGAGAAAACATTCCTGAAGCTGGCGGATAATATCGCTGAGTTTTTCATAGAAGGAGCACCCCTTAAAATAACGGCAGGGGAAGCACTGAGAACATTGGAGGTTTGTGCGGCAATCCGGCAAAAGGCCGGAGTGCCTGCCTGAGATAAATTAAAGGATCAAGAAATGTCAAAACTGGCATTATTGGGCGGTCAGCCTGTCAGGTCAGAGTTTTTTCCGGCCCATAACTTTATCGGAGATGCTGAAAAGAAAAAGGTAATGGAAGTTCTGGACAGCGGTGTGCTGTCCAAATTCCTGGGGGTCTGGCACAAGGATTTCTTCGGTGGGGCGGAAGTCCAGGCCTTTGAAAAGCAATGGGCCGTGGATTACAAGGCAAAGCATGCCATCTCGGTCAACAGTTGTACCAGCGGCCTCTATGCTGCCGTTGGGGCCGCCGGGGTGGGGCCGGGTGACGAGGTTATCGTCTCGCCCTATACCATGGCAGCTTCGGTGACAGCTGCAATCGCTTTTAATGCAGTCCCTGTATTTGCTGATATTGATCCGAAAAGTTACTGTATTTCGCCGGAAACAATTCGTAAGGTCCTGACTCCCCGGACCAAAGCCATTATTGTAGTTCATATTTTCGGTCAGCCGGCGGAAATGGATGGAATCATGGAGATTGCCCGGGAGCATAATCTGGTTGTGATTGAAGATTGTGCTCAGGCACCGTGCGCCAGCTATAAGGGACGGCCTGTTGGTACTCTTGGGCATATGGGGGTTTTCTCGCTGAATTATCACAAGCACATCCATTCCGGTGAGGGTGGGATCATCACCACCAATGATGACAGTTATTGCGACCGTCTTCAGCTGATCCGCAACCATGCCGAAGCAGTACTTCAGGGCCGGGAAGTGGACAGTCTGGTCAATATGGTTGGTTTTAATTTCCGGCTCGGCGAGATTGAGGCTGCGATAGCCTCGGTCCAGAACGAAAAGAGCCGGGAGTTGGTGGAAAAGCGCCGCCACAATGTGGCCTATCTGTCAGAACAATTGAAGGGGCTTCCGGGGATTCGCCTGCCCGAGGTTCCGGACTATGTCGAGCATTCCTATTATATGCATGTGCTGCGCTATATGGAGAGTGAAACAGGGATACGACGGGATACATTCGTCAGGGCGGTCCGCGCCGAGTTGCCGGAAATGAAACTGCGGGAAGGGGAAGGTGCCCTGATCGGCCAGGGCTATGTGAAGCCCATCTATCTTTATCCCATGTTCCGGGAACAGATAGCCTATGGCTCGGTGCAATGTCCCTTTAAATGCCCTCATTACAAGGGAAAGCAGGACTATAAAGCTGGCATGTGTCCTAATGTGGAAGACGCCCATGCAACGGTCATAACCCACGAACTTGTCAGACCTTCATTGAGCAAAAAAGATTTGGATGATGTGGTAGCCGCTTTTCATAAGGTTTCTGAAAGCCTCGGGGAGTTGAAGGCCGTTGACCAGCAGTAAATCTGCCAGAATTCTTCTGATAAGCCGGGACCCGGGAGGAACCAATCAACTGGTTGCTCTGCGTCAACTGCTTCTTTCCGGACAGGGCGGCAAGTTCGGAATTCCAGACTCAGATGATGTGCCGGAACTTTTTATTGCTGCAAAAGAATTTGCCCAGGCTATATGGCGCAATGCAGGTCAGGATATCATCGCTCTGGAGCAGGACCTGGGTGAAGATCGGATCAGGGAGCTGCTGAACCGGATCCAGCCGGATTTTATCTATACCGGTACCAGCCATATTGATGACCGGACTGAACAGGAAGTCTGGCGAGTGGCGAGCCAGATGGGCATCCCTACAGCGGCACTTGTGGATTCTCAGAACAGCATACTGTTGAGATTTACCGACAACAGAAATGTCATTGTTACACCTGACAGGATTTTTGTGGTCGACGCTCGCTCAAAACAAGAGCTGACAGATGCGGGCGTAAAGAAGGCCCATATTACAGTTGGCGGCGATTTATACAGGACGCATCTTGGGACAGTGGAAAATCTTGCCGGACAGGCGGGAGAGACTAGAGCGCATTGGCAGGTCGAGGAAGGTGAAAGTGTTATTCTTTTTGCTTCCGATTATATTTCGGAAATCGGCCTTGATAAGTTCCCACACAAAGTTAGCGAGTTTGATTGCCTGGAGTATCTGCTGGAGGCTCTGAGGGGTGGAAATAGTTTTGAGGGACTGAAAGCACCTTTTCGTCTTGTTATCCGTCCCCATCCTAAGGATACCCCTGGAAAATACGACAATTATCCAGAGCAATCCCAGAACGGTCTGGCAATTATTGTCACAGACCAGGGTTCATCGCTGGAAGCTGTTGGTGCCGCGGATATTGTTGTGGGTATGAATTCTTCACTCTTCAGGGAAGCAGAAGTTCTGGGGGTGCCTGTTGTTCCTTTAATTCCTCTGGTTCAGCAGGATTGATCGACCAAGTGATTGTCTTTGCTCTTAAACAGGTCAACGGGATATTTAAGGTTTTGTCTTTACAGGATTTTTTCGTATACTTTGCAGAGTTTTATACTAAGGGAAAGAAATGAAATGGCTTCTTCAGCAATGCGGAGTTTTCGTACCAATCTCGATTTTCTGAAAGGCAAGAGCATTTTGGTGACCGGTGGTACCGGGTCTTTTGGGAAGAGCTTTGCCAGAACAATACTGGACCATTCGGAAATTCGCCGACTGGCTATTTTTTCCCGTGATGAACTGAAGCAATATGAAATGGACAAGGAGTTTTCCTCTCATCCCCATTATAAGAAGCTGCGTTTCTTTATCGGGGATGTGAGGGACCCGAAGCGTATGAATCTGGCGTTCCGCGGGATCGATTATGTGATCCACGCAGCGGCGCTGAAACATGTCCCCATTGCCGAATATAACCCGTTTGAATGTATTAAAACCAATATCATGGGGGCTCAGAATGTGGCCGAAGCGGCCCTGTCGGCAGGCGTGACCAAAATTGTCGCTCTGTCCACAGATAAGGCAGCTAGTCCGATCAACCTCTATGGCGCCTCCAAATTGGCGTCTGACAAGATTTTTGTTGCCGCCAACGCTCTTGGCGGGGAACAGGAATTTTCCTGCTCTGTTGTGAGATACGGCAACGTGATGGGATCGAGGGGGTCTGTCATTCCATTTTTCAGGAATTTGCTAGAAAATGGTGCTGAGGAACTACCGATAACTGACAAGAGAATGACCCGTTTCTGGATCACTCTTCCCCAGGGGGTGGATTTTGTGCTCAGCTGTCTTGAGATGATGCAGGGGGGAGAAATTTATGTGCCGAAACTTCCCAGCATGAAGGTGACTGATATGGCCCGCTGCATGGCGCCAGACCTACCCCACAGGGAGATCGGCATTCGTCCGGGTGAAAAACTGCACGAACAGATGATAACTAAAGATGACGGGCGGGAAACTATTGAACTGGATGATCGCTATATCATTACGCCCCAATTCACATTCTGGGATCAAAACTACTATAGCAAGCAGGGAGCAAAGCCTGTGAGTGAAGGGTTTCATTATTCCAGTGACAATAATTCTGAGTGGATGGATGACAGAACATTCAAGGATCTGCTCGGCAAACTCTGAATTCTTATTTCTGTAAAAAGAAAAAGACCGGCAGTTTTGCCGGTCTTTTTGCGCCAGAATACTTGCAGGGACGTGTTAGCCGCCGAATAGATTGAGAATAGACTGCGGAGCCTGGTTGGCGATGGAGAGCGCCTGGACGCCCAGTTGCTGCTTCACTTGCAGTGCTTGCAGGTTGGCGCTTTCTTTGGCCATGTCGGCGTCGACAAGGTTACCAATACCAACCTGGATGGTGTCTGCGATCTTATCAGAGAAAATACGCTGGGCCTCAAGGGATTTACCGCCGGCGCCAAGGGAGGTCAACACGGAGTTCACCTGGTCCAGGGAGTTATCGACAGTGGTGACCATGGTTGCAGCGTCGGCCTGTGTCAAAATGGTCGCTAAAGCAGTAACACCTATGTTGGGACCGCCAAGGGTCAGATCCTGATGTGCAATG
Organism: Emcibacter sp.; assembly: GCF_048269205.1. GTDB lineage: Bacteria > Pseudomonadota > Alphaproteobacteria > Sphingomonadales > Emcibacteraceae > Emcibacter. The sequence continues at coordinate 1,326,101 of NZ_JBLXJC010000001.1, forward strand.
CTGATGGTCTGGGTGGCATCCGGGTTCGTAATGGCGACAATGGTGTCGGCACCATTATCAAGAATATTGGTGCCGTTAAATTCTGCGTTATTAACGATTGTGGTGATCTGGTCGCGCAGCGCTTCGAAGTCCTCGGAAAGGGCATTACGACTTTGTGTGCCAAGGCCGGCATCGGCTGCTGCCACGGCCTTTTCTTTCATTTCAATCAGAAGATCGGAAATCGAACCGGCAGCGGCCAGGGCGATGTCGATTGTACTGATGGAGCGGTCAAGGCTTTGTTTAACCGCATTGTACCCCTTGAGGTCGGCGCGCAGGCCCTGGGCGATGGAATAGATCGCAGCATTATCTTTGGCTGAGGAAATTCGCAGACCCGTATTAATTTTATTTTGTGTTTGTTCCAGATCTCTGGTCGTCGAGTTCAGGTTGAAAAGCGCCGATAGGGCGCTTGCATTTGTATTTACTGAAAAGGCCATTATTGCTCTCCTTATTCTACAGGTATTCTGGCTGTATTTCTTATCGCAATACTTGTTGCTGAATAAGCTATTTGCAATAACCGTGCCAATTTATAAAAACATCATAAGTTATTGAATATAAACAATAAAAAATGATGAAAATCAGAAGTAGATACGGGGTAGGTAAATTGTGCCCGGAAGGGCGGAAAAGCTTGCTAGGACAAGCTGTGTGTGTCCGGTTCCCGGACATTTTTTGCCTAGCGGGAAATTACCCGCAATAAGGGTGTTTGTTGTTTTGAAACGAGCAAAAAAAAAGGGCCGAAGCCCTGTTGGAAGACCCAAAGTAAGAGAACTTTTTATATGGTTTTATTTAATGTCAGTGTGGTCGGTGTCTTGCTGCCTTTTGCAGATTGCATCTGCGCATTGGCGCCGTAGCCACTACTCTGCGAAGCCTGGCGGGCGACTTCTTCACCGATGGCCTTGATCATGCTTTCCGATATGGTTTTCAGGGCGTACAACGTGGACTTATGCTGTTTGAGTACATCTCTGAAAGTCTCGTTTTCCTTCTTGAACTGCCTGACGATTTCGCCATTGCCGGCGGCCTTGAAACCACCATTTCTGTTCAGTGCCTCCATGTGTTGCCGATAACTGTCCATCAACCTGTTCTTGACTTCGTTGAGGGGCTGAATCTCGGCCGGCCGCTTGTCTTTCAACAGCGCTATTTCCTGACGGATGACGCTTGTGAGTTCCCTGGTGGTTTCAATCAGGGAGGATATGATGCTCTGGTTTGTCAATTGTGTCTCGGTCATTGTTGGTTCCAGTCGGTTATTCCTGCCCGGCTTCCTGTGTCTTGAGAATTTCCCGGTAAACGGCATCGGACAGGCCAATGCCGCCATTTCTTGAAATACTGTTGGCAATCTGCTCGTTCAGAATACCCTTGTACATTTCCTCCGCATGTCCGCCGCCAAAGGGACCGTCGGTTTCCAGCCCAACGGAAAGGTTTTTCAGAATGTCGGCGAGGAAGATGGCTTCGAAATCATCGGCTACGGCCCGGGCTGCTCTTTGTTGCGCGGTTTTCGGGGCTTCAACATCCGGTCTGACGACACTTCTGGAGCCGGGAAGGGTGTAGATATTCGGTTCCATTACATCACCTCGATCTCGGCATGCAGGGCGCCGGATACCTTGAGGGCCTGGAGGATGGCGATCATGTCACGCGGGCCGATCCCCAATGCATTCAGTCCATCGACAAGATCCTGGAGGTTTACGCCCGGATTGAGCAGGGCAAGCTTTTTGCCTTCGCCGGTATCCACTTCAACCTCTGTTCTTGGTACAACTGCGGTCTGCCCGACCTGGGCCAGCGGGCCCGGCTGAGAAACCTGGGGTGTTTCGGTTACCCGAATGGTCAGGTTGCCCTGGGCGATTGCGACTTCGCTGACGCGGACTTCATGCCCGATGACAATAATGCCCGATTTCTCGTCGATCACGACCCGGGCTTTCTGGTCCGGTGTGACATACAGCTGTTCAATATCCGTCATCAGGGAAACCATGTCTTTCTGGTAACCCAGAGGCTTCTGTACCTGGACAGTTGCTGGATCAAGAGGGTTGGCAATATTCATGCCCATTTCCTCGTTGATCACGGCAGCGATGCGACGTGCCGTCGTGAAGTCCGGAGTGCGAAGGGAAAGTGCCAGGGAATTCATATGCCCCATGCTGAAATTCAGTTCCCGTTCAATCAACGCGCCGTTGGGAATACGGCCTGAGGTGGGCACACCTGTAGTGATGGATTCCGCATCACCGCCTGCCGAAAAACCGGCAATCTGAAGTGACCCCTGGGCAACGGCATATACTTCGCCATCGGCACCCAGCAACGGCGTTACGATCAGGGTTCCGCCGCGCAGGTCGTCGGCGTCGCCGAGCGAACTAATGGACACATCAATGCGTGATCCCTTGCGGGCGAAGGGCGGCAGGCTCGCTGTCACCATGACGGCCGCCGTGTTGTCGGTTTTCATATTGGCGTCGCGAGTATTGACCCCGAGCCGTTCCAGCATGGCAGTCAGGCTCTGTTGGGTGAAGGGGGCGTTGCGGAGAGAATCTCCTGTGCCGTTCAGGCCAACAACCAGGCCGTATCCGACCAGTTGGTTTTCCCGAACGCCTTCCACAGACACAAGATCCTTGATCCTGGAAGCAGAGTGGGCCGGCAGAGCCGCCTGCAGGATCATGACAACCGACATCAGTCCTGCAAGCCATGTGATCCTGCTGGACTGTCCTTTTCTACCGGTTTGGCAAAACGCCTTGAAAATCTGTTCTGTTTTCATCTTTTACCTGATCTACAAAATTGTTCAGGTTGTTATAAGCAAAAGTCATGCCAGAAATATTCTGTAAATCGATATGTGTAACCTACTGAAATTAAATAATAAAAAATTATGTAGTGTATGAGTGGGAAGAAGGGGCGCAAAAAATACCGGGCAAAGGGAAAGGCTTGCCGGGCAATTATTTATTATCTTCTGCTTTTACCCGGTTCCGCCATCTGGTATTCATAAGAAGGTAAGCAAATAGATGAGGAGCTTTCATGGAAATCAAAGGTCCCGGCAAAATCTCCACCTCCGGCGTATCTTCTAAAAAGCGTAAAAAGGGCGTGGAAAAGGGCGCCTTTAACAAGGCGCTGGAAACCGATGAAACGACATCGGCAAGCAGCGTAAGTGGTACAGCGCCACTGACGGCAGTAACTTCCCTCCTTGCCCTGCAGGAAGCGGAAACCGCAACAGATGGCAGGTCAAGGGGGCTGATGCGGGCGGAAGATCTCGTCAAACACCTTGAAGCAATACAGAACGGCCTGCTTCTTGGGTATGTTCCGATGCAGAAGCTGCGGGAAGTATCGTCCATTGTCGCACAGAAGAGGGATCAGGTTGATGATCCCGCCCTGAATGATCTTCTTGATGATATTGAATTAAGGGTCAAAGTAGAGCTTGCCAAACTTGGGAAATAGTACTTGCTGAAAAGCTAATGTCTGTCCCCTGGTAATATTGCTGTAACGATTATTTCTTACACCATCAGATAATTATCCGGAATCGCTCAAAAGCCGCTTGAAAAGTGACATTGAGTTGAGTAGGTTGTGGTCGATTTAAAGTAAACCCATATCTGAGGTGATCAATGAGCGTAGAGTTGCCTAAAGGTTATGTTCCATCTCCTGACGAGGAATTCATGAACCCGACGCAGTTGGAGTATTTCCGCAAGAAGCTGATCGACTGGAAAGAAGATATTCTCCGTGATTCCAGAGAGACGCTGACTCATCTGCAGGAAGACAGTCTCAAGGAACCTGATATTGCGGACCGGGCGTCGTCTGAAACAGATTGGTCAGTCGAACTCCGCACCAGGGATCGTCAGCGCAAACTGATTTCCAAAATTGATGCTGCTCTGAACAGAATTGAGCAGGGCGAATACGGATATTGCGAGGTTACCGGCGAGCCCATTAGTCTGCAGCGGCTCGATGCGCGCCCGATTGCGACCATGACCCTGGAAGCCCAGGAAATGCACGAGAAATATGAGAAGGTACATCGGGACGATTGAGAACACCGATATACTGTTGGAATGTAAAAGGGCCGCTCCATTCTGGGGCGGCCCTTTTTTGGGAATCATACTGTAGAAGACACAGCAGATACAAATATGGTTTTACCGGGTTCCTCTAGAAGGGGAACAGAATGTCAAAAAGCTGACTGCCGTAGCGTGGCTGTTGGACATCGGTGATCTGGCCGCGACCGCCATAGGAAATTCTCGCTTCGGCGATTTGAGTGTGCTCAATGGTATTGGTTGAACTGATATCTTCCGGCCGGATAGCGCCCATGATTGTCAACTCGCGCACCTCATAGTTCACACGAACTTCCTGACGTCCCTGGATGATCAGGTTGCCGTTCGGGAGAACCTGCGTGACAACGGCTGCAACAGTCAGGCTGATTGCCTCTTTGCGGTCCACGGAACCCGATCCGCTGTTGGAAGTAGTGCTGCCCATGTCAACCAGGCTCGACGGATTGACCTCCGAGGGTAAAATGGCGTCCAGATGTGACTCAAGGCCCAGGAAATTCGACAAGCCGGCATCTTCTGAACTCGACCTGCTCCGGGTTGTCTTGTTGTCGATGCTTGCTTCGTCGTTGATGGTGATGTTGACCGTCAGGATGTCTCCCACCATGCTGGCTCTCTGGTCTTTGAAGAACATTTTATTGCCGGTTTTCCAGAGCGAATTGCTGTTGTGTCTTACGTCCTGCGATGCCGGGCTGGTGGCATAGACGACGGCCTGTCTGTCCGGAGCCCGGTTCTGGGGGATGACCGAGTCAGCATCGATAGGGGCCAAATCGGGCGCTTTGCCGATATTGGATATCCGGTCAAAGGTGCTGCAGCCAGAAACGGACAAGGCGCAAACAGCAAATAATATATTTCTTGCATAGATCATGATGGGTAATCCTTTCCTAGTTCGCGGCCAGGTTCATGCCGGCGGACATAACGGTTACTTCGCCGGGGCCTGTCACCAGGGCTTCCATTGTTTTGAGTGAGGCTGCGTTCATCACCCGGATCACGTCGCCGACACCACCGTTTTCCATTGCCTTGCCGACAACAGTTAATGTCATTCTTGACGTTTCATAGGTTATACTGACGGGTTTTCCGCGATGAATGATTTCGGGTCGTTTCAGGTCGGCAAGCCGAACCGGGGCTTCTGCTTTCAGAGGACGTCTGACAGTCATACCAAGAAGCTGTTCCTGGCTCCTGCCAATATTTTTGCTGACGCTGTAGACCGGAACTGCAATCCATTTGATATCTCTTTTGCCAATGATTGTACCGGGGGTGATAGATTTGCTCAGGGCAGGGACATAGGCTACTTCCGTAAGTTTTCCGGTTATGGACGCAGACAGTCTTTTTCCCGCACCTGTGGGGTAGTTGACTGTTGCTGCAAACTTGCCGCTTCGCTTGTCCAGGTCAAACATGGCGACCTCAATCTCCTCTATACCGGAATCAATCGGGACGACAATCTGCTGGTTGGCGCCGTAAAGGCTGATGGTACGCTCCCGGCCATCGTTGACGTGAAGCTTCGCCTCTTCATTGAGCAGGGTGACCAGGTCCCGGCGACTGATTTCCTTACCCACACGATAGATCGCAACCTGTTTTACCGCCCGGCTGTTGCGCCAGTAAATACCATGCTGGCGGGTGAGCTGTGCTAGATAGGAGGCCGAGATGTATGTTCTTTTGCCGGGGGCCGGAGCATCCATTACCTGCAGGTCATGATTGTCTTCAAGATCGTCAAAAAGATCGCCAAGTGTGACCACTTCATTTTCCACCCGGGCTTCCTTTTTCAGGTCGGCAATTGCCGCTGAAGAAAATTGTCCACCGGAAAGCCAGATCAGGAAACTAGCCATTATGGCGATAACATATTTCATTCTAAACATGTTTCGTTCCTTATCTCAGGTTAGAAGTGACGCTCATCATTTCGTCGGCAGTGCTGATCACCTTTGAATTCATTTCATAGGCCCGCTGAGCCGTAATCAAAGAGGTGATTTCTGCAACCGAGTTCACGTTGGCAGTTTCAAGAAAACCCTGAACAATGGAGCCATAACCGTCCGTGTTTGGACTACCCACAGTCTGTGCGCCGGAGGCCGGTGTTTCCAGAAACAGGTTCTGGCCAATAGCTTCCAGGCCGGCAGGGTTGGGGAATATAACCAATTCGAACTGCCCAACCACCTGAGGGTCAATCTGGCCGTCAAGCTTGACGGAGACCTCGCCCTGCTCATTGACGGAAATGTCCGTCGCTTCCTGTGGAATATTGATTCCTGGGGCGACCGTGTAGCCCTCCGGCGTTACCATTTCGCCAGTTGGGCTCAACTGGAACGATCCTGCGCGGGTAAAGGCGTCCTGCCCATTCGGCAGAACAATCCGGAAATAACCGGCCCCGTTAATGGCCAGATCAAGGGGGGTATTGGTGTTCACCAGTTCGCCCTGTTCCGTGATCCTGTAAACGCCGCCGGCCTTCACGCCGACACCGATCTGAATACCGGACGGAACGATCGTGCCGGTATCCGAAGAGGCGGCGCCCACGCGTTCGATATTCTGATACAGCAGATCCTGGAATTCGGCGCGCTGCCGTTTGAACCCGGTGGTATTCATATTGGCAATGTTGTTGGAAATAACTTCCACATTCAACTGCTGGGCCAACATGCCGGTTGCTGCAATACTAAGTGCTTTCATGGTTCTATCCTAATCCTTGCCGCCTAGCTCAGTCGGGCCAGTCTGTTGATGGCCTGATCCTCGATCTTATGAGTGTCTTCCATCATCTTGGCCATGGACGTATAGGCTCGGCTGATTTCAATCATCTTGGTGATTTCGACTATCGGTTCCACATTGGAACTCTCGGCCACGCCCTGGATGATTGAATAGTTTTCTGCAGCGATGGGTTGCTGCTCGGTATTGAAGAGATTGTCCCCGATTTTGTTAAGCTGGGAAGTGTCGGCAAAGGTAACGACGCCAAGTTTGCCCAGCGTGCCCCGGTCCTTCGACCAGATCGTGCCGTCGGTTGCAATCTCCACTCCGGTAAAGTTGGTCGGAATGGGAAACTGGATCGGATTGTCATCGGCATCCAGAATGGGCTGGCCGGTTGAGACAACCAGTGTGCCATCATCTGCGAGCGCCAGGTGTCCATTCCGGGTATAGGCAATCTCGCCATTTTCGCGTCTGACCTTGAACAGGCCGTCACCGCTCAGGCCAATATCGAATGGGTTGCCCGTAGTGTCATAGTTTCCATCGGTCATCTTGCGGGAGATCCCGTAATCCTGAACGAAGGCAACCTGTTTCAGTGATTTCGGCATATCGCCGTCGATTTCGTCAATATATTCCTTGAACATGACCGATTCCCGCTTGAAAGCAGTGGTGTTCATGTTCGCAATGTTATTGGCTATAATATCCATCTGTCGCCGCATGGCGACCTGATGTGAAAGTGCTACGTAAATATTTGTATCCATCTTTATGGTCCTTCTGGCCAGTCAAATGTTCCCGCTGCTCTATATGCATTTACCGTGCCAGAATTTAATATCTATAAAAAACAATGGGTTAATTAAGTATCATGTGAGACTTCTCATGGCGACCGGTAGGGATTGCCGGGCAATCTTTTCCCGACGGGGAGGGAAAATGCCGATGGTTTCCATATTCCATTTAACAATGGAGCCTGTTATGTTAACCATAATCGGCCGACCGACTGCAGAGACAGGAGACATTCCTAACGAGTTATTAACCAACAGGTTTTAGTTTCGACCTTTATGTAGATGCAACCCGGCAGGATTGAGTGGGATAGTTTGAACTTATGAGCGAAGAAAACGGCGAAGAAAATATTGATGACCTGGCTGAAGGTCTCGAGCAGAAAAAATTCAGTGGCAAGAAGCTCGTACTGTTTGTCGTTTTGCCATTGCTGCTGTTGCTAATTGGTGGTGGTGTGGCCTTGATGTTTCTTGGTGGCGACGATCCGGAGGTTGCCGAAGGCGAGCATGGTGCCGAACAGGCCGAGCTGCATGAGGAAAACCCCGATGAGCCCACAGAGCTTCTTTTCCTGGACCTGGAGCCGCTGCTTGTGAATCTGAGCACGGCCGGCGGTAAGCCAAGCTATCTCAAGCTGACGATTGCACTGGAAGTAGACAGACAGAGTTCTCTCGATGATCTGCAGGCCAAGCTGCCACGGGTGATCGATAACTTTCAGATTTATCTGAGGGAACTGCGGGTGGAAGATCTGAACGGTTCTGCCGGCATGTTCAGGCTCAAGGAAGAATTGTTGATCCGGGTGAACGAGGCTGTATACCCGACCCGGGTTCATGATGTGTTATTCAAGGAAATACTTATTAACGGATAACATGGATGTCAGAAGAAGACGAAGAAATTGATGATGATGCCGTAGCTGCTGAATGGGAAGCCATGGCCGCCGCCGATGATGGTGACGGCGAAGAAGGTATGGAGGACGGCGAAGAAGACATGGCCGCGGCCATGGGAACCGATCGCGTCCTGGATCAGGACGAGATCGACAGTCTTCTGGGTTTTGACGGCGATGAAGGTGGCGAAGGCACTAAATCCGGTATCCAGGCACTGATCAACAGTGGGCTGGTAGCCTACGAACGCCTTCCCATGCTGGATATTATCTTTGACCGTTATGTCCGGATGATGTCCACGTCTCTTCGTAACTTTACGTCCGACAACTTCGAGGTTTCGATCGACAACATGACGTCGATCCGTTTCGGGGACTATCTGAACAGTATTCCGCTGCCGGCCATGCTGGCGGTCTTCAAGGCCAAGGAATGGGATAACTACGGTCTGATTACCATTGACAGTAACCTGATCTATTCGGTTGTTGATGCACTGCTTGGCGGCCGTCGCGGTACGGCGCCCATGCGTATTGAGGGCCGGCCCTATACCACCATCGAGCATACGCTGGTGGAACAGATGCTCGGTGTTATACTCAAGGACCTGTGTGCAGCCTTTGAACCGTTGAGCCCGGTCACTTTCAAGCTCGACAGGCTGGAAACAAACCCGCGTTTTGCCAGTATCGCCCAGCCCAGCAACGCGGCGTTGCTGATCAAGATGCGCGCCGATATGGAAGATCGGGGCGGGCGTATGGAACTGGTTCTGCCCTATGCCACGGTTGAACCGGTGCGTGAGCTGCTCCTGCAGCGCTATATGGGGGAGAAATTCGGTCGTGACTCCATTTGGGAAACCCACCTGGCCACAGAGCTGATGATGACGGATGTTTCCCTGGAAGCCGTTCTTGACGAACAGACGATGACGCTTGGCGAGGTACTGGGACTGGAAATAGGGCAGACATTGATGCTTAACGCAGTGCCGGATGGCGACATCGAAATCAAATGCTCTGGCGTGCCCATGATGCGGGGTAAGATCGGTCGCATGGGCCGCTATGTCGCCATCAAGGTAGATCAGCTTTATCGCAAACTGTACGAGGAGGCAGGGTCATGAGTATGGAGTTTATACTTGACGGTGTGATCACTCTGTTCATGGCGGTGCTTATCGTATACTGCATTGTACTGAACGGCAGACTGAAAAAATTTCGCAATGCCCAGGATGAAATGGCGCAGATGGTCATGCAGCTGAATGAGGCGACGACAAGGGCACAACAAAGCATCGGCACCCTGAAGCAGTCTGTTGGAGACGAAGAAATCAAGTTGGCGGAACTTTTGGATAAGGCCCGCAAGATGGCTGACGAACTCTCTGTCATTACCGACGTGGGTTCAAATCTGGCAAACAGGCTCGAAAGGGGGCTTTTGCCGGATACTGATAAAGGCGAAACGCCTGTTAGCAGCGCGAAGATTGAGGAACCGGAAGATGAAGAAGACGAGCTTCTGGAAAACCTCAGAAATGTACGCTGACGGCGTGATCGACTTCGAAGGAAAGGCTTAGGATAACAATATGGGCAAAATCAGATTTTTACCGGTACTGATTCTGGTGATGGTTCTCTTTTTCGGCTTCAGGGCTTATGACTTTGCTGTCGGCGTGGAGCAGGTCTTTGCCGCGAATGCCGGGGAACCTGTTCCCGAGATGGAGAATCCCACAGCGCGCGACCTTTCCGATGTTGTCTCAGCTGCCGGAGACAAGGCTGAAGGACAAGCCGATCCTGCCGGGGAGGCCACAGATACACACATGGATGATGATGAGGGCTTTGTTGCCGGCTGGAGCCGCTCAGAGGTTCAATTGCTTCAGGAACTTTCTGAACGTCGGGAAGTCCTTGAGGGGAGAGCCAAGGAGATGGACATCCGTGAGAAACTCCTGGAAGCGACGGAAAACCGAATTGACCAGAAAATCGCCTCTCTGAAGAAAATCGAGGCCCAGATCCAGGGGCTTCTCAAGGCCCATGACGAGCGCGAACAGGCACAACTCGAGAGCCTTGTGAAAACCTATACGGCGATGAAACCGAAAGACGCGGCGCGGATTTTCGATAGTCTGGATATGGATATCCTGATCAATATCATTGAAAATATGAACGAAAAGAAAGTGGCGCCAATTCTGGCCAAGATGTCATCGCAAACGGCTAAGGAGTTGACAGTCGAGCTTGCTACAAGGCGCCAGATGCCCGATATCGAGGGATAACAACGGCTTAAGATAGATTAAGGGCGGGGGTTAACCCGCCATTAACAGTTGTTCCTTATGCTTGCCCATTACGTTAAATCTTGAAATTTCAGATAATAGTTCAAGGAAAAAGTTATGGGTTCGAATATCGTTGCGCTCGAGGACAGAATTGTCCATATCCGTGAAAAATTCGGGAATGAGGTTCCCGTGGAAGACGTGTCCATGATTGTGGGTGAAGTGATGGGTACCATTGATGGTGACTTGGCCCTTGTGGAGATCCACTTTCAGGACGAACTGCGCGACCTGCTGCAGTTTATCGACAAAGCGAAGAGCGATATCAGCCAGATCCGGCCCAAAGACCTGAGTGAGCGGCAGCTCCCGGAGGCATCAGACCAGCTCGATGCGGTTGTCAGCGCTACCGAGGAAGCCGCTTCCAGTATTATGGATGCTGCCGAGGAGCTTGGTGACCTTGCTGCTTCCGCCGAGGGTGAAATGGCTGAGAAACTGGAGACTCTTTCCACGAAAATTTTTGAGGCTTCCAGCTTCCAGGATATCACCGGACAAAGGGTGACGAAAGTGGTCAATACCCTGCGCCATCTGGAAGAAAAACTTTCAGAACTGGCCAAGGCAATTGGTGACAACGAAGTTTATGAAGAAGGCGCCAATGCCAAGGCACCGGAAGACATGGAGGCCCATGAACTTCTGCACGGCCCGCAGCTGGAGGAAACAGCCAACGATCAGGATTCTATCGACGCCCTTCTGGCCAGCTTTGATTGATTGTGGCGGAAAATTTGTTTAGGCTAGCGCAAATTATGGTTAACAGACCAGATAATGTAGCCTGAACAAAGGTTTGGCACTCAACAGTATGGAAATGAAACATCTCGACCTCGAGGAAGACGGGGAAAAACAGTCGGCGAACGACCAGACGACAGGGATTTTCGTATCCCTGTATCTGATCGTGCTGGCTTTTTTCATGGTGATGAACTCTATTTCCAACCAGGAGGAGAACCGGGTTGCGGCAGCGACCGAAAGTGTGACCCGGGCTTTCAAGAATCCTTTTGAGCCGGACGCGGATTTCATTGACGTTACCTCCAGCGCGGACTCGGTTACACCGAACGACGAGTTTTACGACCAAATCCAGGGTGTTTTCGCCTCACTCGTCGGGTTCGAAGGTAAATTTCCGAGCCAGGGGGGACATATTATTTCGGTGAATTTTTCCGTGAATGATCTTTTCGAACGGGGGACTGCCCAGTTTCGCATAGATCAACGGGAATTTCTCAATCAGCTTGCTGTATTTCTCAAGACAGGGCGGCAAAGTGACAAAAGGGAAATAGAATTTCTGGTCAGCACAGGTAAAGACCTGCCGCAGGGGCCCCAATATTGGAAGGACCTGAATATCCTTCGTGCCGGGGCCATTGTTGCAAAACTGGAGGATCTCGGTGTTGCCGGAGATCAGATATCAATCGGTGTCGTTACCGGGAAGAAAAACAGGATTACGGTGACCTTTTTCAACCGGGAAAAGATTAATTCCCGGCAGAGCCTGTCCGGTTTCGATGATATGCCGGTCAGTGGTCCCGACGCCAGCGAGGAGGGGAGGCCATGAGCGAGCCTGCCCTGCAAAAAAGCCGCAAGACAGTTGCGGACAGCTGGATGATTATTTTTGCAGACCTCCTGGCTCTGCTTTTGACATTTTTCGTGCTCATGTTTTCCATGAATTCCGTTCAGGTTTCCAAATGGAAGGCGGTTGTGGAGGCACTCAGTGAACAGCTTAATCCGGAACGCGCCAAGGTGATCGATGAGGATTGGGAAAAGGTCGAGACCGCACTTGTTCACAAGGAGCCCGCTCTCAGTTTGCTCTATCTGAAACGAATCTTTGAAGACAAGCTGCAATATGATCCCATTTTACAGCGAAGCAGAATAACAGTGCTTGATGACCGTCTGGCCATATCACTGCCGTCGGACATGATTTTCGAACAGGGCAGTTCTGAACTTGGCAAGGAAGCCTATAAGGCGATGGTCGAGCTGGGCGATGCGCTCAGGGATATTCCCAACAAGATTGTGGTTGTCGGGCATACGGATCTGGAACCTACCAGTGGAGCAAGATATCCCAGCAACTGGGAACTTTCACTGGTTCGGGCGCTGACGGTTGCAAAAATGATTGAAGAGGCCGGATACGCCAATACGATCGAAGCCTATGGCAACGGCTCGTCCCGCTTCAGGGAGCTGGATGAACAGATTGATCTTGATGAGCGATTTGTGCTGGCGCGACGGGTGGATGTGATGATTCACAAGCAGGAAAAGCAATAGAGACAACAGGGCAGATGCGAACCATTGGAATATATAGCGTAAGCACGCGTCAGGTCATGACGGTCCTCAGCCATCTCTGTGTCATGGCAGTGATGGCCTTTGTGGTTTTTTGGCAGCAACAGCTCTTTGCCCAGGAGCGTCTGCAAGTCAGAAATGGGGATCATTTGACCTTTAGCCGCATTGTGTTTGACTGGACCGAGCCTGTGGACTATACGGCCGCCATTGTCGATAACAGGCTCCGTATCACCTTTGGCCGGACAGCCGAACCTGATTTCGGGCTGTTGCCGCTGGAGCCTGTCCGTTTCCTCCAGAATCCCAGTTATTCAATTGAGAATGGCCGACTTGTTGTGACGATGGAGCTGCGTGAGACTGGACGTCTCGAGCATTTTGTCACTGAAAACAAGGTCGTCGTTGATCTGATTGAGATGGCTAACGAGGATGCCTCCACCGCAGCAACGGGAGTAAAACCCGTCACGCCGCCGAAAGCGGATAAAGCGGAGTCCAACGTAGTAGCGGCTGCGGCCACAACTAAAGTTCATACGGAGCAAATCCAAGAAACGGCTGTTGCAGGGAAGACTGGTTTAGCCCTAAGGGTATCCGGTTCAAAGGACCTGCCGATATTGACATTTCCCTGGGATAAGGATGTAAAAGCGGCAGTATTCATCCGACACAACATTTTGTGGGTGGCGTTCGAGGGCAAAGCTGAGATTGATCAGTCTGCTCTTGCCGGCTGGATTGGCAAAAACAGTACTATCAACGGTTTCCGCAAGATTCCACATGATAAAGCCACCATATTTATCTATGAAATGGCCCCCGGGTATTTTGCGAAGGCAACCAAAGACGGGCATGCCTGGTCAGTTGCTTTGAGGTCGAACTATTCGGTTGCCATGTTGCCCATCGACATTGGCCAGCAAAGGGGGAGCGGCAAAGGGGAAAACTTTTTCTTCTCCTATGAAGGTGTCGGCTCTCTGATTACGGTCAAGGACCCGGTGATTGGTGACAGGATTTTCATGGCACCGGCGCAGGAATCTTCCCAGGGTGTGATCAAGAGGCGGGAATATCCAGAGTTCCGCGTGCTGGAAACCGCCCAGGGAATTGCCGTGGAGCTTTATTCGGACAGGCTCGAGGTCGTGCGCTACAGAAACGGTGTGGGAATTTCTTCCGATGACGGGTTGTCCATGTCGAGAAGCCGCCTTTCCAGCAAGTTTGTGATGGAAAAGGACGAGACGAAAAAGTCTGAGCAGACGGCGGAAGATGTCAGACTCATAGATCTGCGCAGGTGGAGAGAGGGGCCGGACCGGAATAGCGAATTCGATGCTAACCGGCGTGAGCTTCTGTATTCTCTGTCCCAGACCACAGATGATGAAAGAAATCAGGCGCGCTGGGATCTGGCCAGGTTTTATCTCGGGAATGGCTTTGCCGCTGACGCCTACGGAATTCTTGAGCTAATGCGCGAGCAGGAGCCAGAGCTTCTGGAAAGTCCGGAATACAGGGCGGTTCTCGGGGTGACGAATATTCTGTTGCGGCGCTATGATGAGGCAGTACGGCTTCTGACTCATAAGGGCTTGATGACAGAGCTTGACGCCTATCTCTGGCGTTCCGTTGCCAACGGGGCTCTGGGCAACGATGAGAGGGTGCTCCAGGATTATAAAAAGGGATCGGACATTCTGTCTCTGCATGAACCCAGAGACAGAGCCAGATTCCTTCTGTCTGCAATTCGGGCGGCTTATCGGAAGGGCGATCTGGAATTTATGTCTGACCAGATGAAAATTCTCCGCAAATATCCGTTATCTGCCGAGCAGCTGACGGAAGTTGACTATTGGCAGGCGAAACTCACTGAATTGTCCGGAAGCCGGGAAAAAGCCGAAGGCGAATATGACAGGGTGATCAAGGCCGGGGTGCGAAAGACAAGCGCCTGGGCCAGCCTGGCGCTGGTTAATTCGGAACTGGAAAGTGGAAAGATAGCGCCGGCCGAAGCCATTGACAGACTTGAAAAACTTCGGTTTTCCTGGCGCGGTGATGATTTTGAGCTGGAACTTCTCTCCCGGCTTGGCGAATTGTATGTCCAGCAGAGTGATTACCGGACAGGGCTTGAGACTCTGAGGCAGGCGGCGACCTATTTCAGGGACAGCAAGAAGACCCGGGAACTGACCAAGACCATGTCGTCCATATACAGGGGCCTTTTCCTGGAAGGAGGAGCCGACCGGCTTGCGCCGATCAAGGCTGTAGCCCTTTATAACGACTATCGGGAACTGACACCGCTCGGTCCTGATGGCGACCTGATGACCCGCCGCCTGGCCGACAGGCTGGTTTCAGTGGACCTTCTGGACAAGGCTGCGGAAATCCTGGACCATCAGATAAAACACCGGCTGAAAGGGATTGCCCAGGCCGATGTCGCCAGCCGCTTGGCCATGATCTACATACTGGACAGCAGGTCCGACGAAGCCCTGAAAATTCTCCGTTTCACCCGCCAGGCCCAAACACCGGATGATATCGAACGCCGGCGCCGGATGATTGAGGCTCGGGCCCTGATCGAGCTTGGCAGCTATGAAGAAGCCGAAGTTCTGTTATCCGATTACAACGGAGAGGAAATCGAACAGCTCAGGTCTGATATCTACTGGAAATCGGAAAACTGGAGCCGTGTGATTTCACACAGCAACAAACTGCTCGGAAATCGCTGGCAGTCGGATCAGCCGTTGACTTCCGATGAGCGATTGACGGTGTTGAGGCTTGCTGTTGCCCTGTCGCTGGCGGAGGAGAACAATGGTCTGGGTACTGTGCGGGAACGTTACATGGACCATATGCAGAATGGAAAATATGCCGATGCCTTTGAGGTCATCACCGCTCAGCAGCAGAGAAGCGGGGATGACGTCAGGCGTCTGACCCAAAGCATTGCGAGCGTTGATCGCCTGGAGACCTTTATGGACGCCTATCGCAACGAATTCGCCAGCAATACCGATCAGGTCAGCAGGACCAACTGATCTCCAGGCTATCTATCCTGCCGGTATTCCGGTATTGAAGCTCTGGATAAGACTGCCGGCGATCAGATGCCATCCATCCACCAGCACAAAGAAAATCAGTTTGAAGGGCAGGGAAATCATGACCGGCGGCAGCATCATCATGCCCATGGACATAAGGATCGAGGCCACAATGAGATCAATGATGATAAACGGAACGAAAATCAGAAAGCCGATCTCGAATGCCCGGCGCAGTTCGCTGATCATAAAGGCGGGGACAACGATCTGAAGCGGGGTGGCCGCCGGATTCGCCGGCTGTTCTGTGCCCGACAGGTCCAGAAACAGGACGAGGTCCTTTTCCCGGACATGACGCATCATGAAATTATGGAACGGCTGAACGGTAAGGTCAAAGGCCTCTGCCTCGGTTATTTGTTCCTCGATGAGTGGACTTATTCCCTGCTCATAGGCATCCTGGATGGTGGGGGCCATGATAAATCCCGTCATGAACAGGGCCAGACTGATCAACACAACGTTCGGCGGTGTCTGTTGGGTGCCAAGGGCGCTCCTCAGAAGCGAGAAGACAATGATGATTCTGGTAAAAGAAGTGATGACCACGAGAATTGCCGGAGCAAGACTGAGCACGGTCATCAGAAGGATGAGCTGGACAACGCGTCCCGAGAGGCTTCCTTCTTCCCCGAGATCAAGGCTGAATTGCTGTGCTTCTGCCGGCAGGGAAAACAGGAAAAGCCCGAGCAAGCCAGTCAGGACCAGGGAAAACAGGGCCGACCTGTTTGTGAATTTTTTCATCATACTTTCTCGTCCCCTGTGTCCCGCTCGTCTGTTTGCGGTACGGAAATATCTTGCTCGACAACCAGATCCCTTTCCGTGCCCAGCATAAGAAGATGCTCTGTCTGGTCACGTCGGACCAGGACAAGCCTGCGCTTGGCGTCGATAGGTAAAATCTCCACAATATTGAGGCGCCGGTGTCGGGCTTTTGGAGAATGGATGGTTACCCGTGCCGACAACCCCATTCTCTTTGCGGCATAGGCCAAGCCAAAAAGCAGAGCGATAACAAACAGGAGGGCAATAAGGTACTGACCGTAACTCACAATATCCATCAGTTATTGCCCCTTTCCGGGTTCGCGGCCGGCCTGTCATAGCTCTCTTTGTTGAGGTTGACCTCGCCATTGTAAAGGTAACTCAGGATTTCCGTGACTGTTTCCAATGCTTCAACAGGAATAAGCTCCCCTTCGTCAAACATGCCCAGTAGAGTGACGAGGTCTTCATCCTGCCGGACCTTTACGCCACTGGCAAAGGCAATTTCCAGAATTTTTTCCGCATTCTCTCCCTTACCGGTCGCCGTAATGCGCGGCACGTTTTCCCTTTCGCCTTCCTGGCTAAGGGCGACCGCGGTCTGGCGTTTCTCTCGGGGGAAGTTGTCCTTTGTCATCAATGGGTTTTTCCAGTTTTGATTATTCCTCGTTATTATCATGGATAATAAGCACAGGCAGAAAAAAATTACAGTACTTATTATTAACCATAATATATGCTGTTCGTGCCGCAAGTTTGGATGTTTTTTTGCTCGGAAAGCATTCTCGGGGCAGGAGATTAACAGATTGTTAATTTTATCTCTCCACAATAGGCTCGTAGTGTTGTATCGTTAATCATTGAATCTATTTTATCGATGCGATTGAATGTCCGGCAACGGTACATTGAACAAGGTAAAGTGAATGGACCTGAATAAGATTTCCATATTCAGTTCAATCAGCAAAAAAATGGAATGGCTGAATGAACGGCAAAAGGTCCTGGCACAGAATATTGCCAACGCCAATACACCGGGGTATATCCCCAGGGATCTGAAGAAAGTCAGCTTCAAGGCACATGTGGACCAGCATGCAGGTGACGGCAGTTTGCAGTTGCAAACTGACGAACGTGAGCATTTGTCCGGAGGTGGTTCCAACGGTACTGCATTTGAGATCAAGGAAATAGAAGCCAGTTTTTCCGAGACCAGTCCCGATGGAAACGCCGTGAACCTGGAAGACGAGCTGATTAAAATGACGGAAACCCAGATGGACTACACAATGGCCGTCAACCTGTATAAAAAGCAGGTCGGGTTGCTGAAAACGGCTCTTGGCAAGAAAAGCTGATTTAGGAGACTAAGATGGATCTGTCAAAATCCATGATAATATCCGCCGCCGGAATGAAGGCGCAGACCGTTCGTATGAGGGTGATTTCGGAAAACCTGGCTAACGCCAACTCCGTCTCCAATACGCCCGGCGAGGATCCCTACCGGCGCAAAGTGATCACTTTCGTTAACGAGCTTAACCGCGAGATAGGAATTCATGAAGTCAAGGTCAGTGATGTCAAATTTGATAAGTCCGACTTTGGTATGGAATACGAACCGGGACATCCGTCTGCCGATGAAAACGGCTATATCCGGACACCCAATGTGAATTCCCTGGTGGAAGCCATCGACATGAAACAGGCGCAGCGGTCATACGATGCGAACCTCAACGCCATTGACGTGTCCAAGAACATGATCATGCGCACCATTGATCTTCTGAGATAAGCGGGATCAGGGAGTTTTTACAATGAACATCAAAGCCATGGATGCCGCAAATGCCTATGCAAGCGCCCTGAAAAATCAGGGGATATCCGGCATTGACAATAAAATCGAGAAAATCTCGCCAATCGGTTCCGTGGAAGGAAATGGCGCAGGTTCCTTTTCCGCGGTCCTGAAAGAAAGCCTGGGGGCGACAGCTGAAGCCGTGGCCACAAACGAGGCCACCGGTATTCAGGCGCTCAACAAACAGGCGGACCTGGTCGATGTGGTGACCAATGTTCAGAATGCGGAAATGGTCCTGGATACAGTTGTGGCAATTCGCGACAAGGTGATTTCCGCTTATCAGGACATTATCAGAATGCCCATCTGACGGCGGCTGGGGTTTCAGACACAAAGGTTATTTTACATGAATGGGGCAGACGTCATTGATTTGGCACAGGAATCCATCTGGGTACTGATCAAGGTGGCGGGCCCGGTGATGATGATCGCCCTGATTGTCGGCCTTTTTATTTCACTCTTCCAGGCCTTGACGCAAATTCAGGAAATGACCCTCACATTTGTACCCAAGATTATCGCTATTTTCCTGTCCCTGTTCTTTTTTCTGCCTTTCATGGGTGAGACCCTGGGCACCTTTATGCAACATATCGCCGAACGGATCATAGGTCTTGTTTAGTCAGTATCTGCCGCAGGAAGTATTCGGATTTCTGCTGATTTTTACTCGCCTTGGCGCCATGTTCACCGTGCTGCCCGCTCTCGGGGAGACCGCGGTTGCCCCCAGGATCAGGCTGAGCATGGCCCTGGGTGTCAGTCTCCTGGTTTATATTGTTGTCAGGTCGGACATACCGGTTATGCCGGACCAGCCCCTCCTGCTGTTTATTCTGGTGCTTAAGGAAGTTGCCATCGGCCTGATGATCGGAATGTCAATCCGTCTTCTGATGAGTGCTTTGCATGTGGCAGGGACCATTATTGCCATGAATAGCGGCCTGGCGACCGCCCAGGCATTCGACCCGGTGCAAGGGGCGCAAAGTGCCCAGATGGGTAGCTTCCTGACACTGATGGGGACGACCCTGATTCTGGTGACGGATCTTCACCATATGATGATTGGTGCCATGCATGACAGTTACAAGCTGTTTCCCATAGGTTCGGAGCTGATGTTGAATGATTTTGCCCAGCGGGTCCTGGATACAGTGGAAAATTCATTCCGGCTGGGGCTGCAGATCGGGACACCTTTTATTGTTTATGGACTGATTTTTAATATTGGTCTTGGTATACTTGCCCGGTTGATGCCGCAGTTACAGGTGTTTTTTATCGCCATGCCCCTGAACATCATGATGGGTTTTCTCATTTTGATAATTGTTCTCGCGGCGGCAATGGCGTGGTTCACGCAATATATGGAAAACAGCCTGTCGCTGTTTCTTGTGTAAATATAGGATTGAGGAGTTCCTGTGGCGGAAGATCAGGATCAGTCACAAAAGACCGAAGAGCCCACGGCCAAGAAACTCCAGGATGCCATGGAGAAGGGCGAGGTCGCCAAGAGTCAGGAGGTCAAGCATTTCTTTATCCTGCTGGCCGCAACTCTCATGGTGTTGATCAGCGGCGCTTCCACCATGGGGGGGGTCAGCGATTCCCTGGCACGTATTCTCGAGTTTTCTTATGAAATTCCTACTGACCCTCAAGGTCTCCAGTCATTCCTGGCCCGGCTCTTTGGTCAGATTGGGTTTGTCCTTATTCTGCCCGTCATACTGCTCCTTGCCGGGGCGCTGGTCGGGACTGTCATCCAGCACAAGCCGATGCTGTCTGTTGAGAAAATCAAGCCCAAGCTCAATAAAATCTCTCCTTTAAGCGGTCTCAAGCGGCTTTTTTCCATGCAGAATGTTGCGGAGATCAGCAAATCCATCCTCAAGATCTGCATCGTGGCAGCAGTGGTCTTTATTCTGATCTGGCCCGATAGAAACTTGCTTGAGCAGATGATGACGCATGCGATATCCGATGTGGTACAGATCGTCTATCAGATGGTGCTCAGGATGCTTGGAGGCGTTATTTTCGTCATGGCCATCATCGCCGGCCTCGACTATCTGTTTCAGCGTTTTCAGTTCATGAAACAGATGCGCATGACGAAGCAGGAAATCAAGGACGAGATGAAGCAAACCGATGGCGATCCCATGGTTAAGGCGCGGTTGCGCCAGATCAGGATGGAACGTTCACGCAAACGAATGATGGCTGCGGTGCCCGAGGCTGATGTGGTTGTCACCAACCCGACCCACTTTGCGGTTGCCCTGAAATATCAGCAGGGTGCCATGGAAGTTCCGGTCGTGGTTGCCAAAGGTGTGGACAATATTGCCCTGAAAATCAGGGAAATTGCCGAGGAAAACAATATTCCTATTCTTGAAAATCCGCCGCTGGCCAGGACCCTTCATGCGGCTGTTGAAATAGATGATGAAATTCATCCGGAACATTACCGGGCGGTTGCTGAAGTAATCGGCTATATTCTCAAGCTGAAAGCCGGACAAAGAGCAAGCTATCGACCGACATTGAAACCGGGAGAGAAACCTGCTTAAATCGGCCAAAATAATAAAGTCAGAACAATAATAATCCCGGACACGAAAACTGAAGAACAATAAAATGAACAAATTCAGCCCGATCACCAAAGACAGCGCCTATGTTTCAGATGCCGAGGTAGGTCGTGAGGCCGTCGACTATGCTTTTTTGCTGACGCTGGCGGGAATTGGCGTCCTTTTTGCACTTGCCTTGTTTATCTTCGGTTTCGGGACGGGGTTTGTCAGCGCAGGCGTAATCCTTGGTGCCGGCGTTATATTGGTGACAGCCGTTATCATCGCCTATTTCCTGTACCGGGAGCGGTCTTTCGCGGCTGCGGAAGCGTCTGCCCATGTTTTTGCAGAAAACGGTAATGAGCAGGCCTATCTGCTGACCAGTCGTGCGGGGGAGGTGATCTACGCCAACTCCAGATTTCGCCAACTGGTCGAGAGCATCGGCGGAGAACAGAAGGTCTCGCCTTTTGCCCTTTCTTTTGTCAATGATAGCGAGAAGGTTGAGCTTGAGGCGATTGTCCGGAAACTGAAACCCGGAGAAAAGAAGAGCCTGAATATTACCGTGCAGGATACGAAACGTCATCCGCTTTTGCTCACCGTGGATCTGTATCACGAGGGAGAGCGGCAAGGCTATATTCGCTGGCATATCGTGGCGGGCGACGCTGCGCAAAATCCGGTGCCGGAACTTGGCCGGAGAATCGATTTGTCCGGGATCGGGCGCCTCATGGAGCTTGGGGATGCAGGTTTCATGGCTGTCAATGGCGATGGTGAAGTGGTCTATGTCAACGACCTGTTCCGGGAATGGGTTATTGACGGGGAAAGCGAAAGCGGTGAATTGCAGTTGCCGCTGCCGCTTCAGGAATTGACGGAACAGGAAAAAACCACTCTTGATGGAAAGGTGTCATTCAGGAGCGGCGACGGCGAAAAGGTAATGCTGGAAGTGCATGCCGTTGAAGACATGGAAGCGGCGTATGGGGAAAGCGACCTTTCCCTGTATGTCCTGCTGCGGCCCGGCAGGGAAGCAGTTGCCCATGCCATGCCGTCTGATGTGAATATCGAGCATTTCTTTATGGATTCTCCCATCGGTATTGCGGTTGTGACGGCAAAGGGGGAGGTTCTGGAACGGAACACCATTTTCCGGAATTTTCTTGCGGCTCTCGGGCTTGTAAAGACTAAACGGCTCAAGGATTTTCTCGAAACCGAGGACTATGAAGAGATCATCGGGAAAATAGAACATACCATTGAAAGCGGTGAGGCCAGCACGGTTGCCGATGTGGCCTTTAAGGGCAGGGAGGAAAAGCGGGGGCAGCTCTATATCACCCGGCTCGAACATTTTGCAGAGCACGATGGCGTGTCCATTCTTTATCTGATTGATACAACCGAACAGAAAAGCCTGGAGTTGCAGTTCGCCCAGTCACAGAAAATGCAGGCCGTTGGCCAGCTTGCCGGCGGCATTGCCCACGACTTCAACAACCTGCTGACGGCGATCACCGGGTTTTGCGACCTGTTGCTGGTCCGCCATGGTCCCGGTGACCAGTCTTTCTCCGACATTATTCAGATCAAGCAGAATGCCAACCGGGCGGCCAACCTCGTTCGTCAGCTTCTGGCCTTTTCCCGTCAGCAGACCCTGCGTCCCAAGGTGTTGATCATTACCGATGTTCTTGCAGAATTGTCCAACCTGCTTCGGCGCCTGATCGGTGAGACCATCGAGCTGGAAATGAAGCACGGCCGCGGCCTTGGTCCGGTCAAGGTCGACCAGGGGCAGCTGGAACAGGTGATTATCAACCTCTGTGTGAACGCCAGGGATGCCATGCCGGAGGGCGGCAGGATCATGATCCGGACCCGCAATATTCCCTATCAGGAGTCAACCAAGATCAGCGAGCGCTATAAGGTGATGCCGCCCAACGATTACGTGCTTCTGGAAGTGGAAGATACCGGTACCGGTATTGCCAAGGAACACCTGGGCAAGATTTTCGAACCTTTCTTCAGCACCAAGGAAGTTGGCAAGGGGACCGGTCTCGGCCTGTCGACCGTTTACGGTATTATCAAGCAGACTGACGGTTTTATCTTCCCGACCAGTGAACTTGGGAAAGGGACCACATTCAGCATCTATATTCCCATGCACAAGGAAAGCAAACGGGATGTGGAAGAGGACCAGGTTGCCGAAGAGGGTGAAAAGAAAGCGGCCAAGGACCTGACGGGCAAGGGCAACATCCTGCTGGTTGAAGATGAGGATGCGGTAAGGATGTTTGCCTCCCGCGCGCTCAAAAACAAGGGCTACAAGATCTATGAGGCAAACAGCGGTGACAAGGCGCTCAAGATTGTGAATGAGCTGGAAGGGGACCTGGATCTGATCATCAGTGATGTAGTGATGCCGCAGATGGATGGACCGACCATGGTCAAAAAAGTGAAAGAGAAATATCCCACTCTTAAGGTGATTTTTATTTCCGGCTATGCGGAAGACGCCTTTGACAAGAATCTGGGGGAAGAGGACTTCAATTTCCTGCCAAAGCCCTTCAGTCTTAAACAGCTTGCGGAACAGGTGAAGGATGTTCTGGAAAACTGAATGACAGCTGATTCTGGGAGACGGGCCGGTTGACGTCAGTGCTACCGGTCTTTTTTTTGTTCTTTTTACAGGAACATTTATAGACAACTATAATTTTTTCTCCATTAATACAATGGGTTAAAAATGTTCTTGCAAAAAAGAACAAAACATGTACATTATCCTTCATTGCAACCTTGAACGGGCTATGGAATAAGAGGAGAAGGATTATGGCAACATCGCAGCTGAAGCTGGTCGGACAGGATAATATGGATAAACAGAAAGCTCTTGAGGCAGCCCTTGGACAGATAGAACGTGCATTTGGCAAGGGTTCTGTGATGAAGCTGGGGCAGAACAACACAGCTGTGGATATTGAGGCTGTATCGACCGGTTCACTCGGTCTGGATATCGCCCTTGGTATTGGCGGTCTGCCAAAAGGCCGGATCATCGAAATTTATGGCCCGGAGAGTTCAGGCAAGACGACCCTGGCCCTGCATGCCGCCGCTGAAATTCAGCGTACCGGTGGTGTGGCGGCCTTCGTGGATGCGGAACATGCCCTTGATCCGGTTTATGCCTCCAAGCTGGGTGTCGATATTGACGAACTGTTGATTTCCCAGCCTGATACCGGGGAACAGGCCCTTGAAATTGCCGATACCCTGGTGCGCTCCGGCGCGGTTGATCTTTTGGTGATCGACAGTGTGGCCGCGTTGACACCGCGGGCCGAGCTGGAAGGTGAAATGGGAGATTCCCATGTGGGTCTTCAGGCCCGCCTGATGAGCCAGGCTCTGCGCAAGCTGACCGGCTCCATTTCCAAGTCCAAATGCATGGTGATTTTCATTAACCAGATCAGGATGAAGATCGGTGTGATGTACGGCAGCCCGGAAACCACTACCGGTGGTAATGCTCTGAAATTCTATGCGTCCGTCCGCCTTGATATCCGCCGCACCGGCGCCATCAAGGAAAAAGAGGAAATTGTCGGCAACCAGACCAAGGTCAAGGTGGTCAAGAACAAGGTTGCGCCGCCGTTCAAGGTGATCGAATTTGACATCATGTATGGGGAAGGTATTTCCAAGATGGGCGAACTTGTTGATTTGGGCGTCAAAGCCGGAATCGTGGAAAAGTCCGGATCCTGGTACTCCTATGACAGCCAGCGTATTGGCCAGGGGCGTGAAAACGCCAAGCGTTTCCTCAAGGAAAACCCGGAAATTGCCGGAACCATAGAGCAGGCGATCCGTCATAATGCGGGCATCCTTGACAAGGTCATGCTCAAGGAAGGCGCCACCATTCGGGAAGAGGATGAATAGGTCATCTGTTTGATTTCGAAAAGGGCGCCCCCGGGGCGCCTTTTTTATTGCAGGGCCTGTGTTTCAAAGACGTATACAACGCTGGACAGGGCCATATTGAGGCGGTAAAAGACTATCCCTAAGAAGATGCTCGATATATTGACGGGCAAGGAGATTTAATACAGGCTGGAGACTGCAGAGCCTCTGCCAGGGAAAGGGTTGAGTATAATATGAAAGGCACCAATGAAATCCGGAGTGCTTTCCTGGACTATTTTCGGAAAAACGATCACGAGATTGTTGCCAGCAGTCCTCTTGTGCCGCACAACGACCCGACCCTGATGTTTACCAATGCCGGTATGGTGCCATTCAAGAATGTATTCACCGGCGTCGAGCACCGGGATTATGTACGTGCTGCTTCAAGCCAGAAATGCGTGCGCGCCGGCGGCAAGCATAACGATCTTGACAATGTGGGCTATACGGCCCGCCATCATACTTTTTTCGAGATGCTGGGCAATTTCTCCTTTGGTGACTATTTCAAGGAAGAGGCCATTTCCTATGCCTGGGAACTGATTACAAAGGAATATGGTCTGTCTGCGGACAAGCTGACAGCTACCGTCTACCATGAAGACGATGAGGCCTTTGACCTCTGGCGTAAAATTTCCGGACTGCCGGAAGAGCGGATTATCCGTATCGCCACTTCTGATAACTTCTGGTCCATGGGGGATACCGGTCCCTGCGGCCCTTGCTCGGAAATATTTTACGATCATGGGGAACATATCGCCGGCGGTCCTCCGGGCTCCCCGGATGAGGACGGCGATCGTTTCGTGGAAATCTGGAACCTGGTGTTCATGCAGTTCGACCAACAAGCGGATGGCAGCAGGATCGACCTGCCCAAGCCGTCCATCGATACCGGCATGGGGCTGGAACGAATTGCCGCCGTTCTGCAGGGAACTCATGACAATTATGAAATAGACCTGTTCTGGCATTTGATAGAGGCTTCGGCCGATTTCACCGGTGTGGATCCCTATGGGGCGCACAATATTTCGCACCGGGTGATTGCCGATCATCTGCGGTCCAGCTGTTTCCTGATTGCGGATGGCGTCCTGCCTTCGAACGAGGGACGGGGATATGTGTTGCGTCGGATCATGCGCCGGGCCATGCGCCATGCTCACATGATCGGTTGCCAGGATCCGTTGATGTATCGTCTGGTGCCGGCCCTGATCGCCCAGATGGGTCAGGCATTCCCTGAACTGGGCCGTGCAGAAGCCCTGATTACGGAAACACTTTTACTGGAAGAAACCCGATTTCAGAAGACGTTGGAACGTGGTCTTAAACTTTTGGATGAAGAAGTGGAAGAGCTTTCCCAGGGCGGAACTCTGGCCGGGGATGTGGCCTTCAAGCTCTATGACACCTATGGTTTTCCCCTCGACCTGACCCAGGATGCCTTGCGTTCCAAAGGTTATGGTGTCGACGAGGAGGGCTTCGCGAAAGCCATGGCCAAGCAGAAGGCTGATGCCCGCGCCGCCTGGAAAGGGTCGGGTGAGGCAGCCACGGACGAATTGTGGTTCGAGCTTTATGACGCGCAGGGAGCGACAGAATTTGTCGGTTATACGGCCGAGCGTGCGGAAGGCAAGGTCGTGGGGCTTGTTGT
Organism: Emcibacter sp.; assembly: GCF_048269205.1. Classification (GTDB taxonomy): domain Bacteria; phylum Pseudomonadota; class Alphaproteobacteria; order Sphingomonadales; family Emcibacteraceae; genus Emcibacter. The sequence continues at coordinate 1,352,500 of NZ_JBLXJC010000001.1, forward strand.
CGACGGCAAGAAGGTGGACAGCGCCTCCAAGGGACAGTCGGTTGCCATACTGACCAACCAGACGCCCTTTTACGGTGAATCCGGCGGTCAGATGGGGGACATGGGCGCCATCAGCAGTGAAGCCGGTCTGAAAATACAGGTGACGGACACTTCAAAACAGCTGAATGCCCTGCATGTTCATCACTGCAAGGTTCTGGACGGGGAAATAAGGCTTGGCGATATTGTCGACATGCAGGTGGATGGAGAAAACCGCAGTCGTCTTCGCGGCAATCATTCCGCCACCCATATTCTTCACGCAGCTCTGAGGGACGCCCTTGGTGATCATGTTACCCAGAAGGGGTCTCTCGTCGCGCCTGACAAGCTGCGCTTTGACATCAGCCACTCGAAGGCCCTGTCACATGATGAAATCAGAGCCGTTGAACAATCGGTGAACCGCATCATTCGTCAGAACAGCGAAGTTGTAACCCGTCTGATGACACCCGAAGATGCCATTGAGGCCGGGGCCATGGCTCTTTTCGGAGAAAAATACGGCGATGAGGTCCGGGTTGTTTCCATGGGGCTGAAGCAGGGGCCTGAAGACAAATTTTCGGTAGAACTGTGTGGCGGTACCCATGTGAGCCGGACCGGCGATATCGGGCTGTTCAAGATCATATCCGAAGGTGCTGTTTCTTCCGGTGTTCGCCGGATCGAGGCTGTTACAGGTCAGGCCGCCCTGGACTATGTGGAGGAGGAGGAGTCTTACCTTACGGAAGCTACGGCGGCGCTCAAGGTGACGCCGGAACAGTTGCCGGAACGGTTGAAAAAACTTCTCGACGACCGCAAGGTTATGGAAAAGGAAATTAGCGAGCTGAAAAAGCAACTCGCTATGGGGGGCGGGGGAGCCTCGGCCGGCCAGGAGGCCCGGACTGTCGGCGATTTCACCTTCCTTGGCCAGGTGCTTGACGGCGTTGCGGCCAGGGACCTGCGCGGTCTGGCCGATGAGGCCAAGGGCAGGATCGGTTCCGGTATTATTGCCTTTGTGGCTGTCAATGACGGCAAGGCAGCGGTATTGACGGCTGTCACTGACGATCTGACTGACAAGGTGAGCGCCGTTGACCTGGTGCGGGCGGGTGCGGCAGCGGTCGGCGGCAAAGGCGGCGGAGGCCGGCCGGATATGGCCCAGGCAGGCGGGCCGGACGGGGGCAAGGCGGAAGACGCCATAAAAGCCATAGAAAATTTGATCGCAGGTTTGTAAGATGAAGGCCGCTGTAAAAAGCGGCCTTTTTTATTGAGGGAATATATGGCGGCGACTAATAAACCAATCAGGCGCAAAATTTTTGAAATTATGGAGGTGGGGGGGACCGGTACCATAACCGGTCAGGTCTTCGACATTTTCATGATCTCCCTGATCCTGGTGAATATTGTTGCCATGGCATTGGCCACAGTGGACACCATTCACGATGCCTATTATGTACCCCTTCTGTATTTCGAGATATTTTCCCTGGCAGTTTTTTTGGTGGAGTATCTGCTGCGTCTTTGGGCCAGCGAGGAATATCTCTCGGAAGCAGATAAGGTGGGCAGTGTCGGGTTCCGTCTGAAATTCGCGCTCAGTCCCCTGATGGTGATCGATTTTATTGCCATCGCGCCGATGATTGTGTTTTTCTTTTTTGGTCTGGACCTGCGTTTCCTGCTTATCTTCCGGCTTTTGCGTATTTTCAAGCTGATGCGTTACTCTCCGGCGCTTAGTTCCATGGGGCGGGTAATCTATGAGGAGCGTCGCGCTCTTCTGGCAACCCTGATCATTATGGCGGGTCTGGTGCTCTTCTCTGCGACCATCATGTATTATATCGAAGGTCAAATCCAGCCGGAGGCCTTCGGCAATATTCCCAAGGCGGTCTGGTGGTCGCTGGCGACCCTGACAACGGTTGGCTATGGCGATGTGATCCCGGTTACGGTGTTGGGTAAATCCTTTGGCGGCATCGTAATGATTTTCGGTCTGGCCATGTATGCCCTTCCTATCGGGATTCTGGTTTCCGGTTTTTCTGACGAGATTCACCGGCAGGAGTTCGTTGTCCGCTGGGGGCTCGTGGCTCGGGTGCCGCTGTTCAGCGACCTTGATGCGGCCATGATTACCTCCATTGCCAAATATCTGAGATCACGAGTGGTCTCGGAAGGACGTCTGATCGCCCGGGCCGGGGACAAGGCCGACAAGATGTATCTGATTGTTAATGGAGAGGTGGCCCGGCGAAGTGGTCGCGATATTGTCAGGTTGCGGGAGGGGGCTTTTTTCGGTGTTAAGTCGCTGGTAGAAAACGCAAACTTCAATGCCAATTATGTTGCCATGTCGCGCTGTCAGCTTCTGGTGCTTGAGGTTAACGACTATCAGAATCTGATGGCAAATTATCCGGAGATTGAAGAACGTCTAAAGGCCCAGTACAGGAGCTATGAGACCGAAGACTACGGTCAGCCCGAATGTGATACGGATCTGGCCTGAGCAAAAACAGTGCAACAAAAAAGGCCCGCATGTTGTGCGGGCCTTTTTCTTTCCGGATGTAAAAAAGCTTATGCCATGGCTTTCTGCAGGTTCTCGTCGATTTTGTCGAAGAACTGGCGTGAGGTGAGCCATCCCTGTTCCGGACCAACCAGCAGGGCCAGGTCTTTGGTCATGGAGCCGCTTTCCACGGTTTCCACGCAGACTTTTTCCAGTGTGGTCGCAAACTTCATCAGCTCGTCGTTGCTGTCCAGTTTGGCACGGTGTTTAAGGCCACCTGTCCAGGCATAGATGGACGCGATCGGGTTGGTGGAGGTTTCCTTGCCTTCCTGGTGCATGCGATAGTGACGTGTCACGGTACCGTGCGCCGCTTCGGATTCTACCACTTTCCCGTCTGGGGTCATCAGAACGGATGTCATCAGGCCGAGGGAACCGAAACCCTGGGCAACGGTGTCGGACTGTACGTCGCCGTCGTAGTTCTTACAGGCCCAGACAAACTTGCCGTTCCATTTCATGGCACAGGCCACCATGTCGTCAATAAGGCGATGCTCATAGGTGATGCCGGCTTTGGCAAATTTTTCGGCAAATTCGCTGTCAAAAACTTCCTGGAACAGGTCCTTGAAGCGGCCATCATAGGCTTTCAGGATCGTGTTTTTGGTGGACAGATATACGGGCCAGCCGCGGACCAGGCCGTAGTTCATGCTGGCGCGAGCAAAATCGCGAATGCTGTCATCCAGGTTATACATGGACATGGCGACACCGGCGCTCGGGAAGTTGAAGACTTCGTGCTCGATGGGATCGCCGCCGCCTTCAGGTTCGAACTTGATGGTCAGCTTGCCAGCACCGGGAACCAGGAAGTCAGTGGCGCGGTACTGGTCGCCGAAAGCATGACGGCCGATGACAATGGGGTCTGTCCAGCCGGGCACCAGCCGGGGCACATTGGAACAGATGATCGGCTCGCGGAATACGGTACCGCCCAGGATGTTACGGATGGTGCCGTTGGGGGACCGATACATTCTTTTCAGGCCGAATTCTTCAACGCGTTGTTCGTCGGGAGTAATGGTGGCGCATTTTACGCCGACACCGATTTCCTTGATGGCATTGGCCGCATCAACGGTAATCTGGTCGTCGGTTTCGTCCCGGGCCTCGATGCCCAGGTCATAATATTTAAGATCGACATCCAGATAGGGATGGATCAGTTTTTCCTTGATCCACGCCCAGATAATGCGTGTCATTTCATCGCCGTCGAGTTCGACGATCGGATTTGCAACTTTGATTTTTGCCATATTGGACCCTTATTCAGTTCGGCGGCAATCCGCATGATTGCCGGGGTTAGCAGAATTCCGTAAATCAGGCAGGGAAGATTGCCTGTTTGATGGGGCGCAACATACCACCGGATATCGCTGTTTGGAAGTCCCGAAAGCAAAGAATCTTGCTAAAAAAGGGTATTTTTCGGATCGATTTGTGGTTCGGGCAACCGTTCCAGCAGTGGCAACAGCTCATCCAGGCCGGAAATCACCTCGAAGAGCTCCAGTGTGTAGTCCGTCATGAACCCTTCACTGACAATATGTTTCAGCATGTCAAGGAACGGGTTCCAGTAGTTGTCGGCATTGACAATCACAATCGGCTTGTCATGCAGTTGCAGTTGTTTCCAGGTGACCATTTCAATGGTCTCGTCCAGGGTGCCGATACTGCCCGGCAGAATGACAAAGGCATCGGAATGGTCAAACATCATGCGTTTGCGCTCGTGCATGTTGCCGACGACAAATTTGTCGGTAAGATTTTTCTCTCCCACCTCCAGGTCTTCGAGATGTCCGGGAATGACGCCAGTAACTTCGCCGTTTTTCTCCATGACGGCCCGGGCGATTACGCCCATGAGCCCGATACTTCCCCCGCCATAGACAAGGCGTATGCCGTTGTCGGCCATCATATGGCCCAGGTCCCGGGCGAGGGCGGTAAAGTTACCGTTGTTTCCGTTTTTAGAGCCGCAATAGACGCAAATGGATTTGATATTGGCCATCAGGTTGTCCGTTTCTTTTTGTGTGATTATCACTATAAAAGGTTTTGCTCTTCTGTTTCATAAAAATGTGAAGCTGTAGTCACAGTTTGGACAAATTTTCATAACATCATGCAGAATATGATTTCATTTCCTGATGTAAAATAAAATTGGTTCTGGCATCTGTGCGCCAGCCGTTATATATCAGAAGAAACAAACTTAGGTGATTTGGTAGTTTCTTGGCAGACGATCTCGGAAAACCACCCCGGAAAAGGGATAGCAGCAGTTCCGACTGGGCACTGAAGGCAAGCTTGACGTTGTTGGGTGTAGTTGCCGTTTGTGCGGTTATCTGGATCATGTTCTTTGCCGACGAGCGCGGCATGGATATCTTCAGTTCCGACCTTCTCAAGGACGAGGAACTGAAAACCCAGTCCGTAGAAACCGCCAGTGAAGAAGTCGTCCGCACCATCATTCCCACTTTCGATATTGTACGTATCAGCCGTAACGGGACAGGTGTGATTGCCGGTCGGGCAGAACCCAACAGCGATGTTTATATATACGCCTGGGAAGATGAAATCGGTGCCGCCGTTGCCGACAGGAACGGCGAATGGGTGCTGATTTTTGATACGCCGCTGCCGGGCGGGCCTACCGAGCTTTCCCTGAAATCCCAGATGCCCGGTTCCTTTGACGTCTATTCAAGCGACGTGGTGATCGTGGCCGTGCCGGACCGGGATGAACAGCGGTTCATTGATGATGAAACAGAAGGCGTGGTGGCCATCCTGTCCCCGCGCGCCGGGCACGGACCAAGCCGCGTCCTGCAGAAACCGAGAAAGCTGAACCTTGGTGAACTGACCAAGGGGCTGTCACTGGATTCTCTCGATTATGATGACCAGGGCCGGGTTATGATTTCAGGCACTGCGGCGCCCCTTTCGACTGTTCGGATTTACCTGGACAATGATTACGTGGGGGAGGTTAACGGTTCCGAAGACGGAGGCTGGACAATTTCCTTTGAGAATAAGCTTGCTGACGGTGAACATCTTCTTCGCCTTGACCAGTTGCTTGACGGTGACGACGTGGAGGTTCGTATCGAACAGCCTTTTGATCCGTTGCTGGAGATAGATCCGGGCCGGGCAAAGGGGGAGGTGATTGTTCATCCGGGAAATAGTCTGTGGCATATCGCCCGCAAGCTATATGGTTCGGGTTTCCATTATACCATGATTTTCAGCGCCAACCGGGAAGTTATCCGGGATCCTGACCTGATTTATCCAGGGCAGAAATTCACTCTGCCTAAACAGGAACAGCAGCAAAACTAAAAGAGCGGTTATGAAAAACCTGCATTAACCTCAGGTGTCAATCCTGGCGGCGATGTCGGTTATCTTGTCGCGAATATCCAGCAGCGTGAAGGTCATTGCGGACATGATATTTATGGCGTTGAGGCCGCCCGAGAAGCTGGTCTGTGTGATCATTTGAATCTGGCTGTGCCGGTTAATAACAAATTCGCCTTTCCGAACCAGCGGCATAAACAGGGCCAGCAGTTCCAGCCTGCGGGAGCGGTCTTCGGCACTGTAGGAAACATGTCCCAGATTGGCGACCAGGTTTAGTCCCAGCTTGTTACTGCCTTCGTATGACAGGATCTGGCCGGCAAAGGGGATATTGTGCCAGCGGAAGGAGAAACTTGCGGGCAATTCGAGCTTTTCATCTGTGACTTGAGAGGCTAGCTTTTCGAGAAGGCGATCTAACTCGTATATACTTGCGTCTGATTTCTTGTTTTTATTCACGTTTGTACCCATATCAAACGAGGTGTTTTTTATGATAGCTTCTGACACCTGCGTACTCCACTTAAAGCTGGTTGCTTATGGTCATGACAGACTAATTTGGCCCCCTTAAAATAGTGTAAACAGAATAACCATTTAAACGAATATTATGAAATACTTATAAATTATTTATTAAAAACAGGGCATTCGATGAGATCAATGGCGGAGAATCCGGAAAAAAAAGACCCGGAAAAAGAGGAAAATCACTGGCAGACGGTAAAGACTCTTCTGCCTTACCTATGGCCTGAGGGGCGTACCGATCTTAAAACCAGAGTCATTCTGGCACTGTTTTTCCTGGTGTCAGCGAAACTGATCGGTGTCTATGTGCCGTTCCTGCTCAAGGACGCCATCAACATGCTTTCCGGGGAAGGTGGCATGCCCGGAGAGAGACTCGCTGTTGCCCTTCCATTGGGTCTGATCCTGGCCTACGGGTTAGCCCGGGTGCTCAGCCTTGTTTTCGGCGAGTTCCGGGACGCCATATTTGTGAGAGTGGGACAGCATGCCCTTAGAACAGTGGCGCTGACAACTTTCCGGCACCTGCATATACTTTCGCTACGCTTTCATCTGGACCGAAAGACAGGCGGGCTCAGCCGAATTATCGAGCGCGGGGTCAAGGGGATTGATTTTCTTCTCCGGTTTATGCTGTTCAATATTTTGCCGACGTTGCTGGAGCTTGTGCTGATCTCGGCTATTTTCTGGATCAATTTCGGTTTTCTTTATGCCGCCGTAACCTTCGTAAGTCTGGGCGGATACATCTATTTCACAATCGCGATTACGGAATGGCGTCTGAAATACCGCCGGGAGATGAACAAGCACGATACCCGGGCCAACACCAAGGCCATCGACAGTCTGCTGAACTACGAAACTGTAAAATATTTCAACAACGAAGAGCACGAGGCCCGGCGCTACGACGTTGCGCTGGAAAGATATGAGGATGCCTCTGTAAGAAGCCAACTGTCCCTGACACTTCTTAACGTGGGGCAGGGTGTCATTATTTCCTTTGGCCTGGTGGTTGTCCTTATCCTGGCTGGAAAGGGGGTAGTTGACGGCGTTCTGACCATCGGGGATTTTGTTCTCGTCAATACTTTGCTGATCCAGATATACCAGCCGCTTAACTTCCTGGGATTTGTCTACCGGGAGATCAAGCAGTCTCTTGTAGACATGGAGAAAATGTTCTTAATCATATCCGAGAACGCCGAGATACAGGACGAGCCTGGTGCAACTGACCTGACTATAAATGGTGGTGAAGTTTCTTTTGAGAATGTCTCCTTCTACTATGCGGAAAACCGGCAGATCCTCAGGGATGTTTCTTTCAAAGTACCGGCCGGCACGATGACGGCTATTGTCGGATCGAGCGGAGCCGGCAAATCGACCATTTCCAGGATATTGTTCCGTTTCTATGATATCGCTGCCGGACATGTGAAAATCGACGGACAGGATATTCGTGATGTGACCCAGTCGTCTGTACGTCGTCATATTGGTGTGGTGCCGCAGGATACGGTACTGTTCAATGACACCATTCGCTATAACATCCGATACGGCAACCCGGAGGCGACCGATGAACAGGTGGAGGAAGCGGCCCGCCTGGCGCGGATAGATAAATTTATCGAAAGCCTTCCCGAGGGGTATGATACGGAAGTGGGTGAACGGGGACTAAAACTGTCCGGTGGGGAAAAGCAGCGGGTGGCCATTGCCCGTACGATCCTGAAGAATCCCTCCATTCTGCTCCTTGATGAGGCGACATCTGCCCTGGACAGTCATACGGAACGGGATATTCAGGCGGCGCTGAAACTGGTAGCGAAAGACCGGACCACAATTGTTATTGCCCATCGTTTGTCCACTATTATAGATGCTGACGAAATTCTGGTCATGGAGGCCGGCCACATTGTGGAACGCGGGCGTCATAGTGACCTACTTGCGAAAAAGGGAGTTTACTACAGCATGTGGCAGAAACAGCAGGAAGCTTCCGAAGCTCGCGAAAAACTTGCGGCATTGGAGGAAAGCGCAGTCCCCGAGACCGAAAGCATTTGATGATTTTCGCCTAGTGGATTAAGAATAAACAGAATGTTGAATCAACAGAAAGTCTTGACCATGGACAGTATCCTATCGGTTTTTGTGCCTATACATCGTGAAGGGTATAAATTTGTTGGCGCCTTTCTTGTCGCCACACTTCTTCTGTATCTGATGGAAATGCCGTCATTTTTTGTCAATCTGGCAATTATCCTGACCGTCTGGTGTGCCTATTTCTTCCGGGACCCGGATCGTGTCACGCCGGTCAAGGAAGGGCTTATCATCAGTCCGGCTGACGGCGTTGTCCAGTCTGTTGGCGAAGCCGTTCCCCCTGCCGAGCTGGAAATGGGGGACAAACCCCGTATGCGGGTCAGTATTTTCATGAACGTCTTCGATGTGCATGTGAACCGGATCCCCGCAGACGGGAAGATTGTCCGTCAGGCCTATACACCGGGAAAATATCTCAATGCTTCCCTGGATAAAGCGAGCGAAGAGAACGAGCGTCACGCCATTCTGATGGAGACTGAAAGCGGTAAAGAGATTGCCTTTGTGCAAATTGCTGGCCTGGTGGCACGGCGTATCCTGTGCTGGGCTGTGGATGGTGACGAGATGAAGGCCGGTGAGCGTTTTGGCTTGATTCGGTTTGGCAGCCGGGTGGATGTCTATCTGCCGGAAGGCGTGCATTCCCAGGTCTGCGTCGGACAGCGGGCTATTGCCGGGGAAACGGTCATCGGTAACGAGAAGATCCGTGAAAAAGACCGGGAAGGCGAAATCCGGTGAGCGGCATTCAGGATCCCCAAAAAGGCACTTCCAGAATTCCGATTTTACCGGTCAGGAGTCTGGCGCCGAACATGATAACCATCCTTGCGCTCTGCTCGGGCATGTTTGCCATTCGTTTTGCCATTCTTGGCAAGTGGGAAGCAGCGGTCGTCTGTATTCTTGTGGCCGGCGTCTTTGACGGCCTGGACGGCCGGGTTGCCAGAATGCTCAAAGGGACCAGCAAGTTTGGGGCGGAACTGGATTCCCTGTCGGATATTGTTTCCTTCGGTGTCGCTCCGGCCCTGATCATGTACATGTGGGTGCTTAACGATGTAAAGGGGCTGGGGTGGGCTGTCTCTCTTGCCTTTGTTATCTGCATGGTGCTCAGGCTGGCCCGCTTCAACACCGAACTGACCGAGGAAACCACAAGCGGCAAGAAAGTGAAAAACTATTTTACCGGCATTCCGTCACCTGCGGCAGCGGCACTCGCTGTATGGCCCATGATCCTGTCCTTTGAGACTGATTTAGAGATTATGCGCAACCCGATCGTCTGTTCTGCCTATGTAGGTGTCATTGCCCTGCTGGCCGTGAGCCATATCCCCACATTCAGTTTCAAGCGGCTGGCGATTAATCGCGACTATGTGATGTTTTACTTCCTGGGGGTGGCGATTCTGTTCTCGCTTCTTGTGACCCACCTTTGGGTTACCATGTCGGTGATCGGATTTCTCTATTTGTCCAGCATTCCCTTGGCGGTCAGGAAATATCGTCAGGAAAAAGCAGGGAAACTCTAGGCCCGGATTTCCCTGCCCGGATTTCCCTGCCCGGATTTCCCTGCCCGGTGATGCCTGTTCAGGCCGCCTGCTTCAGCTTGGCGATCTTTTTTTCCCTTTTTCGCGCCCTTATCAGGGAAACCTTGACTTTGGCTGCCAGCAGACAGGGGGTGAGAAGCAGAGTCAATATGGTCGCGAAGATAAGTCCCACAGATACAGCCAGTGCCAGGTCCACCCAGATTTTCGAGTAGGGGGAACCGACCTCCAGCAGCCGGGCGGAAAAATCGATATTAATCTGAAAGACCATGGGCATCAGCCCGATGACCGTTGTAATGGTGGTCAGCATGACCGGGCGCAGGCGTTGGGCGACCGTCTGGACAATGGCGTCATAGGCGTCGATTCCGGATTTGTGCAGCCGATCAAAGGTATCGATCAGCACAATGTTGTTGTTTACCACAATACCCGCCAGGGATATGATGCCCACACCGGTCATAATCACCTGGAAGCTTCTATCAAACAGGATAATTCCTACAAGAACCCCTGCTGTTGACAACAGTACGGCCAGAAGAATCAGGAAGGCGTTATAGAAGCTGTTAAACTGGGTCACAAGGATCAGGCACATGAGGAAAAGGGCCATCACAAAGGCCTGCAGGAGGAATTCAAAGGATTCCTGCTGGTCTTCATCTTGTCCGGCAAAGGCAACGTTCACTGAAGGGTCCAGTTCCTGTTGTTCCAGCCATTCTTGCATTTTGCCTACAATAGTGCTGCGCGTTCTGATGTCGACCACATTGGCGCGGACCATAAAAGTTGGAAGGGTGTCTATGCGCTCGATTGTGCTGATTTTCTGTTTGGCCTCACGCGTGACAAAATTACTGATGGGTACCAGGCCTTTTTGCGTCCAGACCCTGACATCGTCAAGCTGTTCCAGATTGCGGTATTTCTCGGGGAACCGAACCCTGATGTCCACTTCGTCATCCGTATCATCAGGACGGTATTCTCCGACCTTTATGCCGTTGGTGACCAGCTGCACCATATTGCCTACACTTAGAAGATCGGTCTCGTAAAGACCGGCCATTGCTCTGTCCACCTCCAATTCCCATTGGATGCCGGGCAGGGGCAGTGTGCTGTCAAGGTCTGACAGTCCAGGCACTTCTTCCAGCTTCTGATATACCTGCGAGGCGACAATAGCCGCTTTGAGGACATCTTCGGCCTTGACTTCAATCTGGATATCCTTGCCAGCTGAAGGGCCAAAGGCAGGCGTCACAACTTCGACAACAAGACCGGGAATATTTGCTGTTTTCTCCCGCAGCTCGTCTATGATCTCGAATGAATTACGCCTTTCTTTCCAGTTCAGGAAATTCAGGGTGATCTGGCCTATGACATCTTCTGTAGCTTCCGAACTGGCAGAAACACTGGCAATGGTCTGCACCTGGATGCTTTCGACGCCATTGGTATTTTGCACGAGGTTCTCAACTGACCTTACAAGGACATCCTTCTCGTCAATGGAAAGGTTGCCGCGGGCATGTACATTCAGAATGATTTTATCCGGTTCTCCCTGGGGAAAAAATTCCACGGGGGTCTGAGAACTTCCGTAAAGGATGAAAATGCAAATGATGGCAACAAAAATGCCAAGAATTACACGGAAGGGATGCCGGATTAACCGGTCAACAAGGCGCACATAAGCCCCAGTAAACCCCGGGATGTCTTTCGAGCTGAAATGCTCACTTGCTGCCAGCTTGCTGGCGGCATCAAATGACATGCCTTCCTTTTTGCCGATCTTGCTGCCAAGTGTGGGCATGAAGATAAGGGCCATAAGAAATGAGGCGCTGAGCGTAAAAATCAGGGTTAGCGGTAAGTACCGCATGAACTCGCCTGTGGTACCAGGCCAGAACAGAAGTGGAAAGAAGGCTGCCAGTGTCGTTGCGGTAGAAGCCAAAATAGGCCATGCCATACGCTGGGCGGCAAGTTTGTAAGCTTCTTTTTTATCAAGGCCTTCATGCAGTTTTCGGTCCGCATATTCGCTGACCACGATGGAGCCATCCACAAGCAGGCCAACCGAAAGAATTAAACCGAACATGACCATCTGATTGATGGTAAAACCAAAAGTGTCCAGCAGGTAAATGGATAACAGGAATGAACCGGGAATAGTTACCGCCACCAGAAAGGCGGCACGGTTGCCGAGCGCAATGATAATGGCGATCGCTACCAGAAGAATAGCTGAGATGATACTGTTTTGAAGGCTACTGACAGAATTCTGGACCTCGATGGATTGATCCCCGAGATAGGCGTACTTCATTTCCTGCGGCCATAGTTTGGCGCTTCTTTCAACAATCTCTTTGGTGCGATCAATCGCTTCAAAGGTATTTTCTCCGGCTCTTTTTTTGAGAGAGATAGAAACGGCCTGCAGGCCATTGAACCGCGAATAGCTCAATGGTTCCTTGAACGCGCGCCGGACATCGGCAACATCAGCAAGTGTGACAACACTATTACCGGATACTTTCACCGGCAGGTTATAAATATCAAGGGCTGACTCAAAAACGCCGGGTATTTTAACAGAAAAACGCCCCGCACCACTATCAAGGGAACCGGCTGCCACAAGCTTGTTGTTGTTATTAACCACAGTAAGGATATCGGCGGGCGATAACTGATAGCTTTCAAGTTTGAGCGGGTCAATGATGATTTCCAGCAGGTCTTCACGGTCCCCGGCGATCTCTGCATCCAGAACACTTGGAATGGTTTCCAAATCATCCCGGAGTTTGCGGGACAGGGCATAAAGCACTCTTTCCGGAACGTTCCCATACAGGACGATATTGAGGATCGGGAATTCGCTGGTGCTGATTTCCATTACACTGGGTTCATCAGTTTCTTCCGGCAGTTCAGAACGCGCCTTGTCCACCTGTTCGCGCACATCCAATATAGCCAGATCCGGGTCAACACCTGCGTTGAACTCGATGATGATGCTGGCTCCATTCTCCTGGGCTATGCCCCGAAGTTCCTTTACACCCTCAATGGTTCTGAGGGTAACTTCCATAGGCTTGATCAGCAGGCGCGCGGAATCTTCCGGTGAAATGCCATCATGGTTCATATGCACATAGACCATCGGGATTGTGATGTCAGGCATATCCTCTTTTGGCATGGTGACATAGGACGCCGTGCCACCAATAAAAATCAGTGAGAGAAATAGAAGAACGACCCTGAAATGTTCTATGGCAGCATTGATGATACTATTCATTTCCGGTGGCTCCCGGAACCTGTGCTTTCTGGTCCGCCAATACGGGTTTGGCTTTCTGGCCTTCTTTTACGAAATCCTGTCCTGTAATAATCAACCGACTGTTTTCTTCAGGACCTGTCACCCAGACCCCCGTTGAATCTGATCCGTGGATATCAATCGGGACAAACCGGACAATATTCCGGTCGTCAACGACACGTACGCCGACAACACCTTTGCTGTTGAGGACAAAATAGGCCGGAGAAAGATAATACGCCTGTATTTGATCGGCAGGCAGCAATAGTTCTGCGGTCATGCCATCACGGAGAGATCTATCCGCATTATCCACTTTCAGCTCTACGCGGAAAGTGCGGGTGTCAGCATTGGCGATAGAGGAAATATACCGTATTTCACCTTCGGCGCGTCTTCCATCCGACAGACGCGCGGCGCCTTTTTGCCCCACGTGAAGCAGAACAACATCCTTTTCCGACACATCCCCGACGATCAGAAAGGGTGTTTCCTCCATGAGCAGGGCACAACTCTCGCCTTCTTTCAGATAGGCGCCTTTTTCCACATATCTCTCGTTCACGATTCCGTCGAAGGGCGCGCGCAGATAGGTATGCTCGAGCTCAATTTCCATTTTTTTAACCTGGGCTATAGCAGCGTCCAGCAGGGCCTTGGCTTCCAGGGATTTTGTTTCCGAACGGTACCCTTTGGCGGCAAGTTCCTGTGATGCCTTATATTCCAGTTCCCGCTGGGTTTTCAGGGCCAGAGCCTCCTGATAGTTGGCTTCCCGGTCGTCGACTGACAGGCGGCAGATCATATCACCGGCCTTGACCCGCATTCCTTCCTCAATCGGAAGTTCGGAAACACGCCCCTTTGTCTGACTGGCGATTTCAACCTGGCGCAGAGCGGCGGTATATCCCCGTACGGAGACTTCCCGGCGATAGGGGCGGGGAGACAGGTGAGCCACCGTTACTGCGATCTCTTCTTGACCGGAAGCACTTGTGTCTACTGTTGTGAATGCCTTGTCTTCCGAAGTATCCTCGGAAAACAACATACCCGATGCAATCCACAGAATAACAAGTATGAAAATGGCAGCAGCGGTAATATATGATTTGTTCATAATCGACTCAATCAATTTTGTAAATTCTGCATAGCTAACAAATACATGTACTTAATAGTGTAAATAACAAGACGTGTGTATCACTATTTTGGGCAATTTGTCTTATACGTACAAAAACATTGTTTCCGACCGGTAAAAATAATGGTAGTTAGTTACTAATGATTTTAAAACGTATGTTTTAAACAAATGCCAATTGGGGCGACAGGGACAGGTGTAGTATTTTGAGTATGGACAAGAAAAACACGGCCAGACAAGATTCCCGCGAGAAAATTCTCGATGTGGCGGAAAGACTTTTTTCAACAAGCAGCTTTGCCAGTGTATCGGTAAGAACTGTGACGGCCGAGGCCGGTGTGAACTTATCTGCGGTCAATTACTATTTTGGCTCTAAAAAGGGGCTTTTCCAGGCGGTCTATGTCAGACGCTGTACGGAAATGAACCGCCTGCGGCTTGATTTGCTGTATTCAGCAGCAGATCAGGCGAGAAAAGCCGGTCGAAAACTGGAAATGCGTGACCTGGTGAATGCACTGATTTCTCCTCCCGTCAAATGGCTATATGACGAGGACAGCGGTCTTTCCGTATATATCAAATTCATTGCCCGGGCTTATCTGGAAGAAGCCAGCGATATGGCTAACGTTCTGGAAGAGGAAGTGGCTGTTTTCGACAAGTTCATTCCCTTCATTCGGGATATTCACCCGCAGCTGTCGGACGAGGATATATTCTGGCGCATTCATTTCATGATGGGGGTCATGCATCACACCATCAACCACCTGGATAGGATTGGCATCCTGTCACACAATAACTGCCGGGCTACCACTTGGGAGGATACCAGGGATCGCATTGTTCAGTTTTGTGTGGAAGGTTTTTAAACCGGTCCGGGATTAGCCGAACAGGTCGTCAATAGCGCCCTGGTCCAGACCGGATTCGTCAATCTCTTCGGAGAAGTAACTGTCGATGTCCTCCTGATGGGCACTCCCCTTGGTGCCGTTAATGATCGCACCGCAGTCCTCAATCATCTTTTCCATACGCGGCCGGTAGTCATCGACAAGCCTGGGCAGGGACACCGTATCGGAGTTTTCAATGGCCTTTGAAACTTTGCTAATGGTATCGAGAACGAGATCGTCCATCTGCTGCACCATTTCTTCGAACGGGATACGATACTCACCCGGGGAATGGTCATAGGCCTCGACGGCCAGGTCCTTGGCATTAAAGGCGCTGTCGCGAAAATGGTCCTGATAGGATTTGGGATGCCATTCCTGCACGTCTTCGATACAGTCGGGCATGTCAGAGAGCATATCAAGAAGCATATGCACTTCATTGAAATGGTTCAGATAGTCCGTCGCCAGCAGTGTTTGGGGATTGATGTTTTCCCCCGCAACTTTCTTCTGATACTCGAGATACCTGTCGTTTTCTGACACTTTCGACGCTATCGCATTCATTTATATAATCTTTTTTTAAACTGTTATCGGCAAAATAGCATGGATATACTGCCGGATAATTATTAATAATTAGCTAATATGTAGATGCAACAAAAAAGGCCCCCCGTTTAGGGAGGCCTTTTCCGTTAGATGATACTGTTCCGGTTTTATACGGAATAGTAGAGCTGGAACTCCATCGGGTGCGGAGCCAGTCCAACAGCGTGTACTTCTTCCATTTTCAGGTCGATATAGGCATCGATCTGATCGTCGGAGAAGACGTCGCCTTTTTTCAGGAATTCGCGATCTGCATCCAGACAGGTGAGAGCCTCAAGCAGGGAGCCGGCAACAGTCGGTACTTCCTTCAGCTCTTCCGGCGGCAGGGCGTACAGGTCTTTGTCCATGGCATCGCCCGGATGAATTTTGTTTTCAATTCCGTCAAGGCCGGCCATCAGCATGGCGGAGAAAGCCAGATACGGGTTGGCGGTCGGATCCGGGAAGCGGATTTCAACGCGCTTGCCCTTGGCGCTTGTGGCGTAGGGGATACGGCAGGAAGCTGAGCGGTTGCGGGCGGAGTAAGCCAGCAGAACCGGTGCTTCAAATCCGGGTGTCAAACGCTTGTAGCTGTTTGTGGACGCATTGGTGAAGGCGTTAAGCGCTTTCGCATGCTTGATGATGCCGCCAATGTAGTACAGACAGGTGTCGGACAGGTCTGCATAGCCGCTACCGGCGAACAGAGGCTCTCCGTCTTTCCAGATGGACTGGTGGGTATGCATACCGGAACCGTTGTCAGCCGCGACAGGCTTCGGCATGAAAGTTGCAGTTTTGCCGTAGCTGTGAGCAACCTGGTGTGTCACATATTTATAAATCTGGACCCGGTCAGCTGTCTGCAGCAGGGTACCGAACATCATGCCCAGTTCGTGCTGGGAAGCAGCCACTTCGTGGTGGTGCTTGTCCATCGGCAGGCCCAGTTCTTTCATGATGGTAACCATTTCGCCGCGAATATCGCCACAGGAATCCACCGGAGCAACCGGGAAATATCCGCCTTTTACTGCGGGCCGGTGAGCATAGTTGCCGGATTCCATGGAAGTACCTGACTTGTAGGGGCCTTCGATATCGTCCAGTTCGTAAGAGGCTTTGTTGTACTGGTTGTCAAAGGTTACTTCATCGAACATAAAGAATTCAGGCTCCGGACCGAAATAGGCTGTATCGCCAATGCCGGTGTATTTCAGGTAGGCTTCGGCACGTTCGGCTGTGGAACGCGGGTCACGGTTATAGCCTTCGCCCGTGGAGGGCTCGACAATCGAACAGAAAATTACCATTGTCGGCTGTGCGGCAAAGGGATCCATTGTAACTGACCTTGGGTCAAGCTTCAGGATCATGTCGGATTCATTGATCGCTTTCCAGCCGGCGATGGAGGAACCGTCGAACATGACGCCTTCCTCGAACATATCTTCGTCAACGACACTGGAGTCCATGGTCAGGTGCTGCCATTTACCTTTGGGATCGGTAAACCGGAGATCCACAAAGGCGATATCTTTTTCCTTCATAGTAGCAAGGATAGTTTTTACGTCGGACATTCTCTTTATTTCCTGTCTGATTGTTAATTAAAGTTAGTGTTGTGGCTTTGTCGCCGCTTTATTTAAACGGCATCGTCACCGGTTTCGCCGGTGCGAATCCGGATGGCTTCTTCGATCGAGCTGACAAAAATCTTGCCGTCTCCGATACGTCCGGTTTTGGCGGCCTGCTGGATAGCTTCCAGGGCTGGTTCAAGAAGATCGTCACTCAGCACGATTTCAATTTTAACCTTGGGAAGGAAATCTACAACATATTCCGCCCCTCTGTAGAGCTCAGTATGCCCTTTCTGGCGCCCGAACCCCTTGGCTTCGGTTACAGTGATGCCGGTCAGACCGACTTCATGAAGTGCTTCTTTCACTTCGTCCAGTTTGAAAGGTTTGATGATCGCTTCAATTTTTTTCATGAGAACTTACCATTCAGTGACAGCGTTGAAATTGACGTTATTAAATTACTCGGTGCTTGATAAGCATTAATCGTGCCAAATTCGTGAGATACGGAAAAATAAGACTTTTTTAAGTGTTCCAGGATGGTGGTGATTAAAATATGTGCAAATCGTGCCTTAAAAATAAACATTACTCACCCTATGTGCAGAAACCAGGGGAAAAGATCCCGCAAAAAAACCCTTTTGAAAAGTAAAAACTCCTCTTGACGATAAGAATTTCTGTCCGTAAAAGGACTTTACTCTTTTAGGGCGGGTGTAGCTCAGTTGGTTAGAGCGCCAGGTTGTGATCCTGGATGTCGCCGGTTCAAATCCGGTCACTCGCCCCATTCCTCCGCCACAGGCTTTTCCAAGATCATCTATTCGCGATCCTTTTGAACACCGGTTTTAATGGTTCCTCGGGGCTGTACAAATTATTTCTATTTGCTACCCTGTAGACACAGAAAAAAACGTCATTAAAACCATAATTCAAGGGGATATCCAAAAATGAAGTCCAAGCTTCTTGCATCAGTTGCCCTGTTGGCGGCTCTTAGTCTGGTTGCCTGTTCCGAAGGGGATCAATCAGCTGAAAATACAACTCGGGAAAACCAAGCAGCACAAAGTGCTTCTGCCCAGGTGCAGACCGAGTCAGAACGGCTTAACGCTTTTTTCGAAGAAAGCTTTATGGAAGCCGTCATGGATAGTCCGGAATTCCAGACCTATCTGGGCATGATGGAAAATTCGGGTCAGTGGGACGAATATACGGAAGAAAAAGCGGTCCGCGACCTGGAAAAGGCGAAAAGAGATCTGGCAACCCTCAAGGCCGATTTTGACTTTGACAAACTGGATGAGGCGTCCCGGTTGAGCTACCGGCTCTTCGAGCGCACCCTGAATGAGGAAATTGAGGCCTATAAATGGCGTCACTACAGCTACCCACTTAATCAGATGCATGGCTGGCAGTCGGGAACGCCTGCCTTCATGATCAACTTTCACCGGATTACGTCGGTCAGCGATGCAGAAGGTTATGTTTCCCGCATGGAAAACATGCAGGCGATGGCGGAACAGCGCTTTGAACAGCTGAAAATTCGCGAGAAAAAAGGCATCCTGCCGCCGAAATTTGTCTATGAGCATGTGATCCGGGATGCGGAAAATATGCTTAAAGGGGCACCGCTGGATGATAGCGGGGAAGATCACACCCTGCTTGCCGACCTGAAAGGCAAACTGGATAAAATCGAAATTGACGGGGACAAGAAACAGGAACTTGTCAAACGGGCCGAAGCGGCCATTATAAATTCCGTCAAACCTGCCTTTGCAAAGCTTGCCGACATTGCCCGGGCCGAGAAGGAAATGACCAACACCGACGACGGTGTCTGGAAGTTGCCTGACGGGGCTGATTACTATAATTTCCGCCTGCGCAAGATTACCACAACCGACATGACTGCTGATGAAATACATGATCTTGGCCTGAGTGAGGTGGAGCGTATCCACGGCGAGATGCGGGAGATCATGAAAAAGGTAGGTTTCAAGGGATCCATGCAGGACTTCTTTGAATTCACCCGCACCGACAAGCAGTTCTATTATGACGAGACGGAGGAAGGGAAGGCGGCCTATCTGGCCGAGGCGACGAAACTCATCGACACCATGAAGGAACATCTGGACGAGGTCTTTATCACCAAACCCAAGGCCGACCTGATCGTCAAGGCGGTGGAGCCGTTCCGGGAAAAATCCGCAGGCAAGGCGTTTTACAGTCGACCGGCGCCAGACGGCAGTCGGCCGGGCATTTACTATGCCAACCTCTACAAAATGTCGAGCATGCCCATCTATCAGATGGAGGCGCTGGCCTATCACGAAGGTATCCCGGGTCACCATATGCAGCTTGCCATCATGCAGGAACTGGAAAATGTGCCCAAATTCCGCAAGTTCGGCGGATATACCGCCTATACGGAAGGCTGGGGCCTTTATTCTGAATTTCTGCCCAAGGAAATGGGATTCTATGAGGATCCCTATTCAGATTTCGGCCGTCTGGCCATGGAACTCTGGCGCGCCTGCCGCCTTGTGGTGGATACCGGTATTCATGCCAAGAAGTGGACCCGTGAGCAGGCCATCGACTATCTGGCTACCAACACACCAAACCCGCATGGTGATGTGGTCAAGGCGATCGAGCGCTACATCGTGCTGCCCGGCCAGGCGACGGCCTACAAGATCGGCATGATCAAGATCCAGCAACTTAGGGAAAAAGCCAAGGCTGAACTGGGTGACAGGTTTGATATCCGGGAGTATCACGAAGTTGTTCTGAAAGACGGCGCCCTGCCACTTGCCATTCTGGAAGAGCAGGTTGATGCCTGGATCGCCAGCAAGAAAGAGAGCTAGACCCTCTTGAGGAGTATACCGGGTAATGGATGAAACTGCAGAAGTCTTGCTGTCTACAGCGGAAATGGGGCAGGCGGATCGCCTGACTATTGATGCCGGACTCCCGGGACGGCAACTGATGGAAGCGGCTGGACAGTCAATTGCCCGGATCATACTCGATAAATTCAATCCGGGTCGCACACTTGTTCTGTGCGGTCCGGGCAACAACGGTGGCGACGGTTTTGTGGTTGCCCGGGTCCTGAAAGAAAAAGGCTGGCCGGTTGTACTCATGCTCATGGGAGCTCGGGAAAAGCTCGGCGGGGATGCCGGCATCATGGCCGATCTCTGGGACGGCGAAATCCTGCCGTTGTCGAGGGAGGGGCTGGACGACTATGAACTGATTGTTGATGGCCTCTTCGGTGCGGGTCTTGATCGTCCTCTGGACGGAGAGGTTCTTGATCTGGTAATGGCGGCCAATAAAAGTACCGCTCGCAAAGTGGCCATAGATGTGCCCAGCGGTCTTAGCGGTGACAGCGGCCTTGCGCTGGGCGCCTGTATCGAGGCGGATATCACCGTAACCTTCTTAAGGCGGAAGCCTGGCCACGTCCTGTATCCGGGAAAGGCATTCTGCGGAGAACTTTTTGTCACCGACATAGGTATATCCGACAGGGTGCTGGAGGACATACATCCGCACACCTGGGTGAATACCCCTGCGGTATGGGGGGAGAGATATCCCCGCCTCGCGGTGACAGGTCACAAATATTCCCGGGGGCATGCCGCCATTGTCAGTGGCGATATTGCCCATACCGGTGCCTGCAGGCTTGCTGCAGGGGCGGCCCTGAGAGTGGGGGCGGGCCTGGTTAGCGTGATATGTGATGGGGAGGCGGTGGCTGCTCATGCAGCCCACCTAACCGCCGTCATGATCAAATGTTGTGAGAGCCCGGAGGCCTTTAAGGAGCTTCTGCATGATGTCCGCCTTAATGCCTGGTGTATCGGACCGGCAAATGGTGTGACGGAAGAAACCAGGGAAAATGTGCTTTCCATTCTGCTTGCCGGAAAGCATGTGGTGATTGATGCAGATGCACTCAGCATTTTCAAGTCTGAGCCGGAGGAGCTGTTTGCGGCAATCAAGTCCTTCGGCCGACAGGATGCTGGCTGTGGTACGGTGCTTACGCCTCACGAAGGTGAGTTCGCCCGTATTTTTCCCGACCTGGCAGGACGGGAGGGACATTATGACCGATTGGCCGCGGCCCGTGAAGCGGCAAAGCGATCCGGGGCGGTGGTGCTTCTGAAGGGGCCCGATACTGTTGTAGTCGGTCCCGGAGGGAGGGCGACAATCATGGAAAACGCGCCGGCGGATCTGGCAACGGCCGGGTCCGGGGATGTTTTGTCAGGGCTGGTGACCGGTCTTCTGGCCCAGGGTATGCCGGCATTTGAAGCAGCTTCTGCGGCAGTCTGGCTGCATGTACAGGTAGCCCGCGCCTTCGGGGCGGGATTGATTGCGGAAGATATCGCGCCCTGCTTGCCCCCGGTGCTTGAAAAGTTGCGGAAAAGCCTGCATTAATGTGATCTGGGCGGTCAGGGAAGCGCCTGCCGGTATCTCTTATTTCCTTCCGTAAATTGTGATCCGTCCGGTAATTCGTCCGCCGAAAAACTACGGTCATCTTTTTTTGTGGAAATTTATACGCAATTGACTATAAAGGCGGGTCTGAATGCCATGACGGACATTTGCGGGTGTGGCGAAATTGGTAGACGCGCTAGATTTAGGTTCTAGTGTCTTCGGACGTGGGGGTTCAAGTCCCTCCACCCGCACCAAATGACCGCGTAATTCAAAGGGTTTGCCCATCATCAAGGTGAGGGATGTAATTTTAACAGGCCGTAGTCGCGGCCGAGCAGAAGAACAGAGCGAGCAATGCAGGTAACTGAAACAAATTCTGAAGGTCTCAAACGTGGATACAAGGTCGTTATTCCGGCCGGTGACATCGAGGCAAAACTCAACAGTGAACTGGAAAAGGTTCGCACCCAGATCAAAATGCCCGGCTTCCGTCCGGGCAAGGCGCCGATCTCCCTTCTGAAAAAACTCCACGGCAAAAACCTGATGGGGCAGGTTCTGGAGGAAACCATCAATTCAACATCCCAGGATGTTCTTGAGGAAAAGAAGGTTCGCCCGGCAACCCAGCCTGATATCGCCATCGATGAAGGCTATGAAGAAGGTAAAGACCTGGAATATACAATGGACCTGGAAATTGTTCCCGAGTTCACAGTTCCGGACCTTTCCAAGCTGAAGCTGGAGAAACTGGTCGCCGAACCTGCCAGGGAGCAGGTCAAGGAAGCGCTTGAGAATATTGCCGGTCAGCAGAAGAACTACAAAGCTGCTGCAAAGACTTACAAGGCCACTGAAGGTGATGCTGTGGTCATCGATTTCCTCGGCAAACTTGACGGTGAACCTTTTGACGGTGGTGCTGCCGAAGACTTCCAGCTGGTGCTGGGCTCCAATACGTTTATTCCCGGTTTCGAAGAGCAGTTGACTGGTGTGAAAGCCGGCGACAAAAAAGACGTCAATGTGACGTTTCCGGAAAACTATCAGTCTGAAGACCTTGCCGGCAAACCGACCGTATTCGAGGTGACTGTCAAGGAAGTGCAGAAACCCGAAGACGCCAAGGTTGATGACGAACTGGCCACGAAGCTCGGTCTTGCCGATCTTGCTGCCCTGGAAGAGGCCGTCAAGGGACAGCTGTCACAGGAAACAGATTCCCTGTCACGGACCTGCCTGAAGCGCTCGCTTCTGGATGCGTTGGCCGAAATGGTCGATTTTGATGTGCCGTCAGGCATGGTGCAGATGGAATTCGACCAGATCTGGAACCAGCTGAAAATGGATATGTACCGTGAGGCTGCAGAAACTGATGCCGATCTCAAACCGGAAGACATTGAAGAACCCGGTGATGACGTGAAGGGCGAATATCAGGCCATTGCAGAGCGTCGTGTGCGCCTCGGCCTGTTGCTCTCTGAAATCGGTCAGCAGAACAAGGTGACTGTTGGTCAGGAAGAAGTGACCCGCCAGATTGCCCAGGAAGCGCGCCGTTTCCCGGGTCAGGAAAAGCAGGTTTTCGAATTCTACCAGAACAACCCCCAGGCCATGGCCCAGGTTCGCGCGCCTTTGTTCGAAGAAAAAGTAGTTGATTTCATCCTCGAGCAGGCAACGGTTGCTGAAAAAGCAGTCAGCCGTGACGAACTGATCGCGAAGATTGAAGAAGACGAAGCGGCACCGACACCGGCCAAGGGAAAAAAGGCCCCGGCCAAAAAAGCCGCAGCAAAGAAAGCTCCTGCCAAGAAGGCGGAGCCGAAAACAGCTGCAGCGAAGAAAGCCCCGGCCAAAAAAGCGGAACCGAAAACTGCAGCGGCGAAGAAGGCTCCGGCCAAAAAAGCTCCTGCAAAGAAAGCTCCGGCTAAAAAGGCTGCTGCCAAAAAAGACGATGCCTGAGAATTTAGCTATTGAATTTTCAGCACGCATATAAAATATAATTAGAGAAAATTGAGCGGGTATCGATTAAGATGCCCGCTTTATCACTTGAAGAAGAGGATAAGCTGAAATGAGCGACCCTATCGATACCTATATGAATACTCTGGTTCCCATGGTGGTGGAGCAGACCAGTCGCGGTGAGCGTTCATATGACATCTATTCCCGCCTTCTCAAGGAACGGATTATTTTCCTGACCGGGCAGGTGCATGACGGGGTCGCCAGCCTGATTACGGCTCAGCTTCTGTTCCTGGAAGCGGAAAATCCGAAGAAGGACATTTCCTTTTATATCAATTCACCGGGTGGCGTCGTGACGTCCGGTCTCGGCATCTATGACACTATGCAGTATATTCGTCCCAAGGTAACAACCATCTGCATTGGTCAGGCTTGTTCCATGGGGTCGTTGTTGCTTGCTGCGGGTGAGCCCGGGCAGCGTTTTGCTCTGCCGAATTCCCGGATCATGATTCACCAGCCGTCCGGTGGCGCCCAGGGGCAGGCAACCGATATCGAAATCCATGCCAGGGAAATCCTGGAACTGCGCAAGCGCCTCAACAATATGTATGTCAAACACACTGGTCAGCCTCTGGATGTAATCGAGGAAAATATGGAGCGCGACAAGTTCATGTCTCCGGAGCAGGCCAAGGAATTCGGTCTCATCGATGAAGTCTACGAGAAACGCCAGGGCGATTCACAGGACGACTGAAAATAGTGTAATTAAAATAGACGGGAATGGTAACGACAGGTTTACCATTCCCGTTAATTAATTGTTTTACACTTTCTTCTAATATCAATTGAAATTATCCGTTGTATTGTGCTGAAAATCCCTTACTACTATATAGGAAAGCATGCGACGGCTGATTTTGATGGGGGGGAATTTTCCCGCTACTGCAAAAAAGCGGCCTCCGGCAAAAAAATCCGTTGAGATTTTGCAGCCAGTCGGAGTAGCATGTTTGAGAAGTTACTAGGAACAGGAACATATGACCAAATCAACATCTGGCGATTCTAAAAGTACTCTCTACTGTTCTTTTTGCGGCAAGAGCCAGCATGAAGTGAAAAAGCTGATAGCCGGACCCACAGTTTTTATCTGTGATGAATGCGTTGAGCTTTGCATGGACATTATCCGGGAAGAGAACAAGACCTCCCTGACCAAGTCCAGCGACGGTGTTCCTTCACCCTTGGAAATCCTTTCCGTTCTTGATGATTATGTGATCGGTCAGAGCCAGGCCAAGAAAGTCCTGTCCGTTGCTGTTCACAACCATTACAAGCGGCTGCAGCACGCCGGCCAGAGCAATGACGTTGAGCTTGCCAAGTCCAACATCATGCTGGTAGGGCCCACAGGTTGCGGTAAAACGCTTCTCGCCCAGACCCTGGCCCGTATTCTGGATGTCCCCTTCACCATGGCGGATGCGACCACCCTGACCGAAGCCGGTTATGTGGGTGAAGATGTGGAAAACATCATTCTCAAGCTTCTGCAGTCTGCCGATTATAATGTGGAACGGGCCCAGCGCGGTATCGTTTATATCGACGAGGTGGACAAGATCAGCCGTAAATCCGACAATCCCTCCATCACCCGCGATGTATCGGGCGAGGGGGTTCAGCAGGCTCTGCTGAAAATCATGGAAGGCACAGTGGCCAGCGTACCGCCCCAGGGCGGCCGCAAGCATCCGCAGCAGGAATTCCTTCAGGTGGACACTACCAATATCCTGTTCATCTGCGGTGGGGCCTTTGCCGGCCTTGACAAGATCATCGGCCATCGCCGGGAAGGCAAGTCCATCGGTTTTGGCGCCAATGTGACCAGCGATGAAGATCGCCGTGTCGGTGATCTACTGATGGATCTGGAGCCCGAAGATCTTCTGAAATTCGGCCTTATCCCCGAGTTTATCGGTCGTCTGCCTGTTCTGGCGACACTGACGGATCTGGATGAGGGCGCACTTGTGGAAATTCTCTCCAAGCCGAAAAACGCGCTGGTAAAACAGTATCAGCGTCTGTTTGCCATGGAAGAGGTCGAACTGACCTTCACGGAAGATGCGCTTCTGGCCATTGCCCGCCGGGCTATCGCCCGCAAGACCGGTGCTCGCGGCCTGCGCTCTATCATGGAAGACATTCTTCTGGACACCATGTTCGAACTCCCCGGACTTGAGGGAGTGGAAGAGGTTGTGATCAACGCCGAGGTTGTCGAGGGTAAGGGCCAGCCCCTTTATATTTATACGGACAAGAAGAAGGAAGAAGCCGGCGGTGCCGGAGCCTGATCCCATCGGGCGGACGACGCCCGGTAGATTTTTATTGTCCCGTCTTGAATATATCCCTTTTGTTCTTACCTGAAGTGTAACACAGTAACACTCAAGTATTTAGACAAAGGTAGAAAATTGGTAACGCCAATGAACTCAGTATATCCAGTATTACCTCTTCGCGATATCGTTGTATTCCCGCACATGATTGTGCCCCTGTTTGTGGGACGGGAAAAGTCGGTAAAGGCGCTTGAGGACGTCATGGGAGATGACAAGAAAATTCTCCTTATTTCCCAGAAAGATGCGAACCAGGACGATCCGGGTGTTGATGACATTTACGAGATCGGTACCCTGGCGACTGTTCTGCAGCTCCTGAAGCTTCCCGACGGCACCGTCAAGGTGCTGGTGGAAGGCAGTGAGCGTGCAACGGTCACACGATATCTGGAAAATGAAGAATTTTTCGAAGCGGAGGCTGAGGTTCTTGCCTCTACCGGTACCGACAGTCCGGAAGTGGAAGGGCTTGCCCGGTCCGTGGTTGGTCAGTTCGAACAATATGTCAAACTGAACAAGAAAATTCCGCCCGAGGTTCTTGCTTCCGTCAAGCAGGTTGAGGATGTGGAAAAGCTTGCCGATGTCGTCGCCTCACATCTGTCCCTGAAGATTTCCGACAAGCAGGATCTTCTGGAAAACACTGATGTGGAAAAACGCCTGGAAAAAGTTTTCAGCGTGATGGAAAGCGAAATCGGCGTTATGCAGGTGGAAAAGAAAATCCGCCGGCGCGTGAAAAGCCAGATGGAGAAAACCCAGCGCGAATATTATCTGAACGAGCAGATGAAAGCCATTCAGAAAGAGCTGGGCGAAGGCGATGAAGGTCGTGACGAGCTTTCCGAAATCGAGGAAAAAATAGCCAAGACCAAGCTTTCCAAGGAAGCTCGCGAGAAAGCCTCGGCTGAGTTGAAAAAACTCAAATCCATGAGCCCAATGTCTGCGGAAGCCACCGTGGTCAGGAACTACCTTGACTGGATTTTGTCATTGCCCTGGGGCAAGAAGTCCAAGGTCAAATCAGACCTGTCCAAGGCGGAAGAGATTCTGGATGCGGATCACTATGGCCTGGACAAGGTCAAGGAACGCATCGTCGAATATCTGGCCGTGCAGCAGAGAACCAAGAAAATCAAGGGCCCGATCCTGTGTCTTGTTGGCCCGCCGGGTGTGGGTAAGACTTCTCTGGGTAAATCAATTGCCCGGGCGACCGGGCGCGAATTTGTCCGCTTTTCTGTCGGCGGTGTTCGTGATGAAGCTGAAATTCGGGGTCACCGGCGGACCTATATCGGCTCCATGCCGGGCAAGGTCGTCCAGAATCTGAAAAAGGCCGGCAGCAACAACCCGCTGTTCCTGCTTGACGAAATTGACAAGATGGGGGCCGATTACCGCGGTGATCCGGCATCTGCACTGCTCGAGGTTCTTGACCCTGAACAGAATAACAAGTTCAACGACCATTATCTGGAAGTGGATTATGATCTGTCCAATGTGATGTTCATTACCACAGCCAATACGCTGAACATGCCGCAGCCGCTGCTCGACCGTATGGAGATTATCCGCCTGTCCGGTTATACTGAGGACGAAAAGGTGGAAATTGCCAAACGTCACCTGGTCAGCAAAAAGGTTGAAGATCATGGCCTTAAGGAAGATGAATGGTCCATTTCCGACAGCGCCCTCAGGGACCTGATCCGCTATTACACCCGCGAAGCCGGTGTACGTAATCTGGAGCGGGAAATCGCGAACCTGGTTCGTAAGGCAACAAAGGAAATTGTGCTCGGCAAGAAGAAAGCGGTTCATGTAACCTGCCGGAATCTGGAGAAATATGCCGGTGTTCGCAAGTTCCGTTACGGCGAACTCGAGGAAAAGGACATGATCGGCGTGACCACCGGTCTGGCCTGGACCGAGGTTGGCGGGGAAATTCTGGCTATCGAAGCCATTACCTCTCCGGGTAAGGGAAAGTTCACCATCACCGGTAAGCTGGGCGATGTGATGCAGGAATCCATCAAGGCCGCCATGAGCTTTGTCCGCTCCAAGGCTGTGGAGTTCGGCATTCAGCCCAACGCTTTTGACAAGACGGATATCCATATTCACGTGCCTGAAGGGGCCACCCCCAAGGACGGGCCGTCTGCCGGTGTCGGGATGATCACGTCGATTGTCTCCGTTCTGACGGAAATTCCGGTGCGCCGGGATGTGGCCATGACTGGTGAAATCTCACTCCGCGGCAGGGTACTTCCCATCGGCGGCCTGAAAGAGAAACTTCTCGCGGCTCATCGTAGCGGAATCAAGAAGGTTCTTATCCCTGTGGATAATGAAAAGGATCTGGCCGAGATTCCTGACAATGTGAAAAAAGGCCTGGAGATCGTTCCGGTCTCTACCGCCCAGGAAGTGTTGGAGCATGCGCTCGCGTCACCCCTGATTCCTCTCGATCCCAGCGATGTGGAGACTGTGACACCGCTGGCTGAAGGGGGCGGCGAATCTGAATTCGAGGGTCAGTTGAGGCACTAGAATTTCAGCCGGAAACACCTAAATATTTAATCAAGAGACGCTCATCCTTCAGGGATGGGCGTTTTTTGCTCCGGAAAAGTTTTTTTCAATCAATGTCAAGCGAACTTTATTGTAAAAAACGGCAGTTTTGTGAGGTTTTACCTTTGACGGAAAGCTAAATGCTGTCTACACTGCACCGGCTTCATAACTATTTCAGTAGAGACTTACACAAAGGGGAAGATAGTGAATAAGAATGATCTTATCGCCAGCGTCGCAACCGCCGCTGATATCTCAAAAGCAGACGCCGCTCAAGCTGTTGACGGTGTATTTAACGCAATTACTTCAGCGCTTTCTTCTGGTGACGAAGTTCGCCTGGTCGGCTTCGGTACTTTCAGCGTCGCAGCCCGTGCTGCCAGCGAAGGCCGCAACCCTCGCACAGGTGAAAAGATTCAGATCCCTGCGTCCAAGCAGCCTAAATTCAAGGCAGGCAAGGCCCTTAAAGATGCTGTAAACAAGTAATTATTTACTGTTTTCAGAGGCGGTTGGCAAAAAAAAAGCCAACCGCCTTTTTTATTCTTTACAACAGCATGAACAAACGTTAGACATGCACCCACGCAACGGAAACGTTGCAATAAGATGGTCAAAAACGGGCGATTAGCTCAGTTGGTAGAGCGCTTCGTTTACACCGAAGATGTCGGGAGTTCGAGTCTCTCATCGCCCACCATTTTATAAATTAAAGCAGTGACTTAGGTCTTGATCCAAATGGATAAAAACTTGAAAAAGCTGCTTGACTTGATCGGGGTCATCCCCTAAATCAGTCGCACCACACCCGCGGGGGTGTAGCTCAGTTGGTTAGAGCGCTGGCCTGTCACGCCAGAGGTCGCGGGTTCGAGCCCCGTCACTCCCGCCATTTCTCTCCGAAAATATTAACAAATACCTAATGATCCCCAAGTGGATGGCATTTACCTATTTTCTATGGAATTTCTCAAAAAAGTCCTTGGCAACACGCCTTATGAGGGTCTATTAACAGGCCATGGAAGTTCTTGAAGTTCCATGTTGCCGGTTGGACGGGATTTGGCAAACTGAAAAGCAGTTAATTGTTTCCAATCGTGCCGGGCTGCGTTATGTAGTATAGGACTTCAAGACGGGCCGGAATCTCCAGGCAGTGATTTCGGCGGATGGGTGAACCTGCCTGTGAGTTGACCGCTATTAGAAGGGGTAGGGCATAGATGAACGATATGCTGCTCGAATATCTTCCGATCCTGATTTTCTTTGTAATTGCCATTGTTTTGTCCGGGGTTTTTGTAACCCTGCCTATGCTGATCGCCAAGCAGGCGCCCGATGCGGAAAAACTTTCCGCTTACGAATGCGGCTTCGAAGCCTTCGGTGACGCCAGGAAGCAGTTTGACGTGCGTTTCTATCTGGTGGCAATTCTCTTTATTATTTTTGACCTGGAAGTGGCTTTTCTTTTTCCCTGGGCTGTGGCGTTGGGCGACATCGGAATCTTCGGATTTGTATCCATGATGATTTTCCTCGGTGTGCTGACCATCGGCTTTATTTATGAATGGAAAAAGGGCGCACTGGAATGGGAGTAAATATGTCTCAGGAAATGACCTCACCTGAAATGAAAGCCGAAATGGCGGGCCTTGAGCAGGACGCCTATTTCAAATCCATTTCTGACGAACTTGCCGATAAGGGCTTTGTGGTCACCCAGCTGGACGATGTCATCGCCTGGGCCCGGACCGGTTCCCTATGGTGGATGACCTTTGGCCTGGCCTGCTGCGCTGTGGAAATGATGCATTCAAGCATGCCCCGTTACGACGTGGAAAGATTTGGTTTTGCGCCGCGTGCTTCCCCGCGTCAGTCCGATGTGATGATTGTGGCCGGAACGCTTACCAATAAAATGGCGCCGGCCCTGCGCAAGGTTTACGACCAGATGTCCGAACCGCGCTATGTGATTTCGATGGGAAGCTGCGCCAATGGCGGCGGCTATTACCATTATTCCTATTCTGTGGTGCGTGGCTGTGACCGGATCGTACCGGTCGACGTTTACGTGCCGGGCTGTCCTCCCACGGCGGAAGCGTTGCTGTATGGTATTTTGCAGCTGCAGAAAAAGATTCGCCGTACGGCGTCCATTGACCGGTAAGCAGGAGACTGTTGATGATCAATCAGGAAGCACTTGAGGACCTGCGCGAGCATATTTCTGCCGCGCTGCCCAATGAAGTGAATGACATTGTCATTGCCTTTGATGAAATCACCGTTCTGGCCCGTGCCGAGCGGATTGTCGAGGTTCTGACTTTTCTTAAAAGTGACTCAAGCTGTAAATTCACCCAGCTTACCGATCTGTGCGGCGTCGATTATCCGGAACGCGCGAAACGGTTTGATGTGGTCTATCAGCTGCTCAGCATAACCCAGAATCAACGTCTGCGCGTGAAGATCGAAACCGACGAGGAAACGCCAGTGCCCTCCGTGGTTGATGTATATCCGGCTGCCGGCTGGTACGAGCGTGAAGCCTGGGACATGTATGGCGTCATGTTTGACGGTAACCCGGACTTGCGCCGGCTTCTTACCGATTATGGTTTTCAGGGCTTCCCCCTGCGCAAGGATTTCCCGCTGACCGGCTATGTGGAGCTGCGTTACAGCGAGGAAGAAAAACGTGTGGTTTACGAACCTGTTCAGCTGACCCAGGAATTCCGGAAATTTGATTTTATGAGCCCCTGGGAAGGTGCGAAATATATTCTGCCCGGCGATGAAAAGGCCGAAAACGGGCAGGAGGGTAAATAAATGTCTGAAGTGGATATCAAGAACTTCAACCTCAACTTCGGTCCCCAGCACCCCGCTGCACACGGTGTGCTGCGCCTGATTTTGGAGCTGGACGGCGAAATTGTAGAGCGCAGCGATCCGCACATCGGTCTTTTGCACCGGGGAACGGAAAAACTGATCGAAAACAAGACCTACCTGCAGGCTATTCCCTATTTTGACCGGCTCGACTATGTGGCGCCCATGAACCAGGAACATGCTTTTGTCCTGGCGATTGAAAAACTGATGGATATCGAGGTGCCGGAACGCGGCCAGTATATCCGGGTGCTGTTTTCCGAAATCGGCCGGATCCTCAACCACATTCTGAATGTCACCACTCACGCCATGGACGTAGGCGCGTTGACGCCGATTCTGTGGCTGTTCGAGGAACGCGAAAAGCTGATGGAATTCTATGAAGGGGTCTGCGGGGCCCGTCTTCATGCCAACTATTTCCGCCCCGGCGGGGTGCATCAGGATATGCCAGCCGGTATGGCAGAGAAAATTCTGCAGTTCTGCGATGATTTTGTTCAGGTTCTCTCGGATACCGAGGGCCTTATCGTTGAAAACCGCATTTTCAAGCAGCGCAACGTGGATATCGGTGTGATCAGCAAGGAAGATGCTCTGGCCTGGGGCTATACCGGTCCCATGCTGCGCGGTACCGGCATTGCCTGGGATATTCGCAAGGCGGAACCCTATGACTGCTATGACAGGCTGGATTTTGATGTGGTGGTCGGCAAGCACAGCGACTGTTATGACCGCTATATCCTGCGTCTGGAGGAAATGCACCAGAGCCTGAAGATCATGCGCCAGTGCATCGAGAAAATGCCTGAAGGTCCGGTGATGTCAGTGAATAACAAGGTGACGCCGCCGCGCCGCGCCGACATGAAGAATTCCATGGAAGCTTTGATTCATCATTTCAAACTTTATACCGAGGGCTTCAAAGTGCCCGAGGGTGAGGTTTATGCGGCTGTCGAAGCCCCCAAGGGTGAATTCGGCGTCTATCTGGTATCTGATGGCTCCAATATGCCTTACCGTTGCAAGATCCGGGCGCCGGGATATGCCCATCTGCAGTCCATGGATTATATGGCAAAGGGTCACATGCTGGCTGATATACCGGCCTTGATCGGGTCCTTTGATATTGTGTTCGGAGAAATCGACCGATGAGCGTGAGTGTCAAGAACAGCGAAACCTTCGAGTTTACGCCGGAAAACCTGGAATGGGCCAAGGGCCAGATCGCCAAATATCCGGAAGGTCGCCAGCAGAGCGCCGTAATGCCGCTTCTGCACAAGGCCCAGGATCAGAATGGTGGCTGGATCACCGTGCCGATTATGGAATATATCGCCGACATGCTGGATATGCCTTATATCCGCGTGCATGAGGTGGCCAGTTTCTATTCCATGTACAATCTGAAGCCGGTAGGGAAGCATGTGATCGAGGTTTGCACCACGACACCCTGCTGGCTGCGCGGATCTGATGACATAGTTCGGACCTGCAAGGAAGAGCTGGGCATTGGTTTCGGCGAAACCACCGAGGACGGCGAGTTTACTCTCCTTGAAGTGGAATGCGCTGGGGCCTGTGTCAATGCCCCGGTGATCGCCTATAAGGAAGAATATTACGAAGACCTGGATGAGAGCAGCACCCGCGCCTTCATTCGCGGTATCAAGGCCGGCAAGGTCCCCGCAGCAGGGCCTCAGATCAACCGTTTCAAAGCCTGTCCCATGGGCGGCCCGACCAGCCTGACCGAGTATGCACCCGAAAATCTGACCGGAGGAGGGGACAAATAATGCTAGCAGATAGAGATCGCATTTTTACCAACCTCTATGGTTTTCAGGACTGGAATCTGCCGGCTGCCAAGAAGCGCGGTGACTGGGACCAAACCAAAGCCATGATCGACAAAGGACATGATTGGTTGATCCAGGAAATGAAAAGTTCCGGTCTGCGCGGTCGCGGCGGGGCGGGTTTCCCGACCGGTCTGAAATGGTCCTTCATGCCCAAGGAATCAGACGGTCGCCCCAACTATCTGGTGGTGAACGCCGATGAGGGCGAGCCCGGCACCTGTAAAGACCGGGAAATCATGCGCCATGATCCGCACAAGCTGATCGAAGGCTGCCTGATCGCGGGTTACGCCATGCGCGCTATTGCCGCCTATATCTATATCCGCGGCGAATTCGTGCATGAAGCCAATGTGCTTGAAGCCGCCATACAGGAAGCCTATGACGACGGCCTGATCGGTAAGAACGCCAGCGGCACCGGTTACGACTTTGATGTTTATGTGCATCGCGGCGCTGGCGCCTATATCTGTGGTGAAGAAACTGCCCTGATCGAAAGCCTGGAAGGCAAGAAAGGCCAGCCGCGCCTGAAACCGCCGTTCCCGGCCAATGTGGGTGTGTTCGGTTGCCCGACGACTGTGAACAATGTGGAATCTATTGCTGTGGTGCCGGAAATCCTGCGTCGCGGCGGTGCCTGGTTTGCCGGTCTCGGCCGTGAAAACAATACCGGTACCAAGCTTTTCTGCATCTCCGGCCATGTGGAACGCCCCTGTACCGTAGAAGAGGAAATGGGCATTCCGCTCAAAGAACTGATCGAGCGCCATTGCGGCGGCGTACGCGGCGGCTGGGATAATCTTCTGGCTGTGATCCCCGGCGGATCTTCAGTTCCGGTTCTGCCTAAAAACATTTGTGATGACGTGTTGATGGATTTCGACAGTCTGCGCGAAGTGCAAAGTGGCCTTGGTACGGCGGCGGTGATTGTGATGGACAAATCCACCGACATCGTCAAGGCGATCGCCCGCCTGTCAGCTTTCTACAAACATGAAAGCTGCGGCCAGTGTACGCCTTGTCGCGAAGGCACCGGCTGGATGTGGCGGGTCATGGAGCGCCTGGTGACCGGTGAAGCGGATGTGAGCGAGATTGACATGCTGCTGGATGTGACCAAACAGATCGAGGGCCATACAATTTGTGCTCTCGGCGATGCGGCAGCCTGGCCCATTCAGGGTCTGATGCGCCATTTCCGCCCTGAGGTGGAGCGTCGTATTGAAGAATATAAAAGTCAGGCTGCGTAGGAGTAGAAAATGCCAACGCTGACGATCGATGGAACTGAAGTAACAGTCGAGAATGGAATGACCATTCTGCAGGCTTGTGAGCAGGCCGGGGTGGAAATACCTCGTTTCTGCTACCATGAACGGCTTTCAATTGCCGGAAATTGCCGTATGTGTCTGGTGGAAATGGAGAAAGCACCGAAACCGGTTGCCTCCTGCGCCATGCCCGCCGGCGATGGCATGGTGATCCATACCAATACACCGCTGGTGAAAAAGGCCCGGGAAGGGGTGATGGAGTTTCTGCTGATCAACCATCCGCTGGACTGTCCGATCTGTGACCAGGGCGGGGAATGCGATCTGCAGGACCAGTCCATGGCTTATGGCATGGATCACAACCGCTTTCACGAGAACAAGCGTGCAGTGAAAGAGAAATACATGGGGCCGCTGGTGAAGACAGTGATGACCCGCTGTATTCACTGTACCCGCTGTGTGCGCTTTGCCGATGAAATTGCCGGTGTACCGGCTCTCGGCGCTGTTGGGCGCGGGGAAAATACCGAAATCACCACCTACCAGGAAACCGCCTTTGCCTCCGAACTTTCCGGCAATGTGGTTGATCTCTGTCCGGTGGGGGCGCTGACCAGCAAGCCCTATGCGTTTGCAGCCCGTCCCTGGGAACTGAAACATACGGAAACCATCGATGTTCATGATGCGCTCGGCAGCAATATCCGGGTGGATACTCGCGGTCGAGAAGTACTGCGCGTCCTGCCCCGTCTGCATGACGAGGTGAATGAGGAATGGATTTCCGACAAGACCCGCCATGCTCTTGACGGCCTGAAAGTCGGCAGGCTTGATCGCCCCTATGTGAAAAAGGGCGGCAAGATGGTGGAAGCAACCTGGAACGAGGCCTTTGAGGCCATTGCCGCGAAGCTGAAAGGCGTAAACGGCAAGAAGATTGCCGGTCTTGCAGGTGACCTGCAGGATGCGGAAAGCATGTATGCGCTGAAATTGCTGCTTAAGGCACTTGGGTCTGAAAATGTTGAAGGCCGTCAGGCCGGCGAAAAGCTGTCGGCTGGCCAGCGGGCGGGGTATCTCTTCAATTCCGGCATCGCCGGTATTGATGAAAGTGACGCCTGTCTGCTGATCGGTACCGACCCGCGTCGGGAATCAGCGGTTCTCAACAGCCGCCTGCGTCGCAAAAGCCTCGAACGTGGTTATCACATCGCGTCTGTTGGCGAGCATGACGATCTTACCTACAAGGTGGAAAGCCTGGGAACAGAAGCTTCTGTCCTGAAGGATATCCTTGATGGCAAGAATGATTTCGCCAAGATCCTTGAAGCCGCCGAAAAGCCGATGCTGATCATCGGGGCAGGGGCGCTGGGCCGCGAAGACGGTGCTGCCATCCTGAAACTGGCCCGTGACATTGCCGACAAATTCGGCCTGGTGAAAGGGGACTGGAACGGTTTCAACGTGCTGCACGGCGCAGCCGCCCGTGTTGGTGCCCTTGATCTGGGACTGGTGACCGACGATGGTGTGGAAGGCATTCTTTCCGGCGCCGAGAAGGGCGACATCGAGGTTGTGTTTAACCTTGGGGCCGACGAAATTGATACGAGCCGGCTGGACAAAGCGTTTGTGATTTACCAGGGCAGCCATGGTGACAACGGCGTGAGAAGCGCTGACGTGATTCTGCCGGGGGTGGCCTATACGGAAAAACCGGGGCTTTACGTGAATACGGAAGGCCGGGTGCAGATGGCTCAACGGGCGATCTTTGGTCCGGGCGATGCCCGCGAGGACTGGACGATCCTTCGGGCCCTGTCCGAAGTGCTGGGCAAGACCCTGCCATTCAATAACATCAACGAATTGCGCAGCAAACTTGTGGCCGACCATCCGCAGTTTGCGGAGATCGATGTGAAACCGACCGCCAAGTGGGCCGACTTCGGTGCGGCTGGCGATCTTTCTGCCGAGCCGGTGAAGAGTGTTGTCGGGGATTTCTATCTGACCAACCCCATTGCCCGGGCTTCCGCGATCATGGCGGAATGTTCAGCCGTTTTCAATGGAACTGGTGCAAGCGAGGAGGCAACAGGAACCAATGGGTGATTTAATCAACTATCTTCTTTCCTCCATGGATGCGGGTGTTATGCACCCCTGGCTGACTTATTCCCTGAATACCATCGGCTGGATCCTGATTATTGTCCTGCCGCTGCTGATTACCGTGGCCATGAGCGTTTATGTGGACCGCAAGGTCTGGGCAGCCATGCAGCTGCGCCGTGGACCCAACGTTGTGGGCCCCTGGGGATTGCTGCAGTCCTTTGCTGACGGACTTAAACTATTCCTTAAAGAAACCATTGTACCGGCCGGTGCCAACAAGGGAATCTTCCTTCTCGCACCATGTCTGACCTTCATTCTGGCGCTGGTCGGCTGGGCCGTTATTCCCTGGAGCCCGGAACTGGTTCTGGCGGATATTAATGTGGGTATCCTGTACCTGTTTGCCATTTCCTCCCTCGGGGTCTACGGCATCGTGATGTCAGGCTGGGCCAGTAATTCCCGTTACGCGTTCCTCGGGGCTCTGCGTTCCGCCGCCCAGATGGTTTCCTACGAAGTGTCCATCGGTTTTGTGCTGGTAACTGTGCTGATGGTGGTGGGTAGTTTGAACCTGATTGACATCGTCGAGGCCCAGAAAGCGGTTTTCCTGGGGGTTAACGGCTTCTGGTTCACACCGCTGTTCCCCATGTTCGTCGTCTTCCTGATATCGGCACTGGCCGAAACCAACCGCCCGCCGTTTGATCTGCCGGAAGCAGAGGCTGAACTTGTGGCCGGTTATCAGGTGGAATATTCCTCCATGGCTTTTGCCCTGTTCTTCCTCGGCGAATATGCAAACATCCTTTTGATGTGCTGCATGACAAGCATTCTGTTCTTTGGCGGATATCTGCCGCCGTTTGAAATCGAGGCCCTGTACTGGATTCCCGGACCCATCTGGCTGTTTGCGAAGATCTGTTTCTTCTTCTTCGTCTTTGCCTGGGTCAAGGCGACCGTACCGCGTTACCGGTACGACCAGCTGATGCGGCTGGGATGGAAGGTTTTCCTTCCCCTGTCCCTGCTATGGGTGTTCCTGACCGGGCTGTGGCTCATAGCCTTTACTGACAAGATTGGGTGATAACTATGGCTTTTCTGGATCATACAGCACGCACCTTCCTGCTGAGCGAGTTTGTCTCGGCCATGTGGCTGACCCTGAAATATATGTTCAAGCCGAAGGCGACCATCAACTATCCCTACGAAAAGGGACCGCTGAGCCCGCGCTTCCGCGGCGAGCACGCCTTGCGTCGCTATCCCAACGGGGAAGAGCGCTGCATTGCCTGTAAACTGTGCGAGGCGATCTGTCCGGCCCAGGCCATCACCATTGAGGCCGAACCCCGGGAAGACGGCAGCCGCAGGACAACCCGCTATGATATCGACATGACCAAATGCATTTATTGCGGTTATTGTCAGGAAGCCTGCCCGGTGGATGCCATCGTTGAGGGCCCGAACTTCGAGTTTGCCACGGAAACCCGTGAGGAACTGATGTACAACAAAGACAAGCTTCTGGAGAATGGCGACCGCTGGGAGCGGGAAATTGCCATGAACCTGGAGCTGGATGCCCCCTACAGGTAAGGAAAAAACATGATCGCAACAATCTGCTTTTACATCTTTGCCTCGGTCACGGTGATTTCCGGCCTGATGGTCGTCTCAAGCCGTAACCCGGTGCATTCGGTACTGTTCCTGATCCTGGCATTTTTCAACTCAGCCGCCCTGTTCCTGCTGCTGGGGGCTGAATTCCTGGCCATGATCCTGGTGATTGTCTATGTGGGCGCGGTCGCCGTACTGTTCCTGTTCGTAGTCATGATGCTTGATATCGATTTCGTCGAACTGCGCAAGGGAGCCCAGGCCTATTTCCCCATTGGCGCATTGATTGGTCTTATTCTTCTGGTGGAACTGGCCCTGGTGGCCGGCAGCTGGCATCTGACCGGTGAAATGTCCACGGTTGCCGCGGCCAAGACGCCTGAAATCACTGAAGTGACCAATACCCAGGCGCTGGGGCAGCTGATTTACACTGACTATGCCTTCCTGTTCCAGATGGCGGGTATGGTGTTGCTTGTGGCTATGATCGGCGCCATCGTCCTGACCCATCGTCAGCGGCCGGGTGTCAAGAAACAGAATATCGGTGACCAGGTCCGCCGCCGTCGCGGTGATGCCTATGAAATCGTCAAAGTAAAACCCGGTCAGGGTGCATAAAGAGGGAAGAGGATTAAATGGAAATCGGACTAGCTCATTACCTGACCGTTGCCGCGATACTTTTCACGCTCGGCATCTTCGGTATTTTCCTGAACCGGAAAAACGTAATCATCATTCTGATGTCGGTGGAACTTATGCTGCTGGCGGTGAATATCAACCTGGTGGCCTTTTCCTCCTATATGGGGGATATGATGGGCCAGGTGTTCGCCATGTTCATTCTGACTGTGGCGGCTGGCGAAGCGGCCATCGGTCTTGCCATTCTGGTGATTTATTTCCGTAACCGCGGCTCCATTGCCGTTGAAGACATCCATCTGATGAAAGGGTAACAAGAATATGTATCAGACAATTGTCTTCCTGCCTTTGATCACCTCGTTCATTGCCGGCATATTCGGCAAGAATATAGGTGACCGCGGTGCCCAGATCATAACCTGTGGCGGCCTGATCATTTCCGCGATCCTGTCCTGGGTGGCTTTTTTCGACATTGCCCTCGGCCATAATGTGGCCTATGTGGAGGTCCTGTCCTGGATTGTCTCCGGCGACTTTTCCTTAAGCTGGGCGTTCAAGGTGGATACGCTGACCGCTGTGATGCTGGTGGTGGTCACCACCGTGTCCTGCCTGGTGCATATCTATTCCGTGGGCTACATGAGCCATGATCCGGATATTCCGCGGTTCATGTCCTATCTGTCACTCTTTACCTTCGCCATGCTGATGCTGGTGACCGCCGACAACTTCCTGCAGATGTTCTTCGGCTGGGAAGGCGTGGGACTGGCTTCCTATCTGTTGATCGGTTTCTGGTACAAGAAACCTTCGGCCTGTGCCGCCGCCATCAAGGCCTTTGTGGTCAACCGGGTAGGCGATTTCGGTTTCGCACTTGGTATCTTTGCGATCTTCATGACCTTTGGCACTCTGGATTTCGATGCGGTATTTGCCGCCGTCCCGGGTGCAGCCGGCCAGACAATCCACTTCCTCAGCTGGGAATTTGACCTGATCACCACGATCTGTATCCTGCTGTTCATCGGCGCCATGGGTAAATCCGCCCAGCTCGGCCTGCATACCTGGCTGCCGGATGCCATGGAGGGCCCGACCCCGGTGTCCGCGCTGATCCATGCCGCGACCATGGTGACCGCAGGTGTGTTCATGGTGGCCCGTTGCTCCCCGATTTTCGAATATAGCCCGGATGCCCTGATGGTGGTCTGTGTGGTCGGTGCGTCGACGGCTATCTTTGCCGCCACTATTGGCGTAGCCCAGAATGACATCAAGCGGGTGATTGCCTATTCCACATGTTCACAGCTTGGATATATGTTCTTTGCCCTCGGGGTCTCTGCTTACGGAGCAGCGGTTTTCCATCTCTTTACGCACGCTTTCTTCAAGGCGCTTCTGTTCCTGGGGTCCGGTTCTGTAATCCACGCCATGAGCGATGAGCAGGACATGCGCAAGATGGGCGGTCTGTGGAAGAAAATTCCTGTGACTTTCGGGATGATGACGATCGGCACCCTGGCGCTGACCGGTTTCCCCTTCTTCGCCGGTTACTATTCCAAGGATATGATCATCGAGGCGGCTTTTGCTTCCCACAGCCCGGTTAGCCAGTATGCCTTCGCTATGGGTGTAGTTGCCGCCCTGTTTACGAGCTTTTACAGCTGGCGCCTGGTCTTCATGACCTTCTTTGGTGAAAGCCGGGCCAGCAAGAAGGTTCAGGATCATGTACATGAAAGCCCGCAGGTCATGCTGATCCCGCTGTATGTTCTGGCTGTTGGTGCCGTCTTTGCCGGCATGCTCTTCAGCGGGAACTTTATCGGCCATCATTATGACGAGTTCTGGGGCAGCGCTCTCAAGATCCTCGGTGACAATGTGATGGTTGAAGCTCATCATGTACCGGCCTGGGTGATCTGGTCACCGTTCGTGGCCATGGTCACCGGTTTTGCCGTTGCCTGGTTCAGCTATATCTATGCGCCCGAGACACCTGCGGCAGCGGCTCGTACCTTCAAATACCTCTACAACCTGTTTCTCAACAAATGGTATGTGGATGAAATTTACGATTTCCTGTTCGTACGTCCGGCAAAGCGCCTTGGCGTTTTCCTGTGGAAACGGGGCGACGAACAGACCATCGACCGTTACGGTCCGGACGGCGTTTCAGGTTCCGTGGCCGCACTGGCGAGGAAATTCAGGGAAATGCAGACCGGTTATTTGTATCATTATGCTTTCGTCATGCTGATCGGCGTGGCGGCCATCACCACCTGGTTTATCGTGGGAGGGAACTAAGTCATGAGTATTTTTGAACATTTCCCTTTCCTGTCCTTTATCACCTTCATGCCGCTGATTGGTGTGCTGTTCCTGCTTCTGGTGCGGGGGGATGAGGAACTGGTGGCCCGCAATTCACGCTATGTGGCGCTGCTGACTACCATTGCGACCCTGATCTTCTCTTTGGTCCTGTGGTTCGGCTTTGACAAGACAACGGCCGGCTTCCAGTTTGTGGAACAGGCCGAATGGTTCGGTGGCGGGATCAGTTATTACATGGGTGTGGATGGTATTTCCGTGCTCTTTGTGCTGCTGACCACTCTCATCATGCCGCTGTGTATCCTGGCAAGCTGGGAGGCGATTACGACCCGGGTGCGGGAATATATGATCTGCTTCCTGATCCTGGAAACCCTGATGCTTGGCGTTTTCTCTGCGCTCGACATTGTGCTGTTCTATCTGTTCTTCGAAGGCGGCCTGATCCCCATGTTCCTGATTATCGGTATCTGGGGCGGGCAGAACAGGGTCTATGCGGCTTACAAGCTGTTCCTCTATACGCTGGCGGGTTCCGTTCTGATGCTGGTGGCGCTGCTGTATATGTATATGCAGGCCGGCACCACAAGTATCCCGGAATTGATGCAGTATGACTTTGCCGTTAATGCACAGACCTGGCTGTTCCTGGCGTTCTTTGCCTCCTTTGCGGTCAAGGTTCCCATGTGGCCGGTTCATACCTGGCTGCCGGATGCTCACGTACAGGCCCCGACGGCTGGTTCGGTAATCCTGGCGGGCATCCTGCTGAAGATGGGTGGCTATGGCTTTTTGCGGTTCAGTCTGCCCATGTTCCCGGTCGCCTCGCAGGAGCTGGCCTGGCTGGTCATGACCCTGTCCTGTGTGGCTGTGGTCTATACCTCGCTGGTGGCCCTGATGCAGGAGGATATGAAAAAGCTGATCGCCTATTCCTCTGTGGCCCATATGGCCTATGTGACACTGGGCATCTTCACCTTTAACACCCAGGGTATCGAAGGCGCGATTATTGTGATGCTGGCGCACGGCTTTGTCTCCAGCGCCCTGTTCCTGTGCGTCGGGGTGATCTATGACCGGATGCATACTCGCGAGATCTCCCGTTATGGCGGACTTGCCAACAACATGCCCAAATACGCTCTGGTCTTCATGTTCTTTACCATGGCGTCCGTAGGACTTCCGGGTACCGCAAACTTTGTCGGTGAAATCCTGGTCCTGGCCGGCCTGTTCAAATTCAATACCTGGGCGACATTCTTTGCAGCTACGGGCCTGGTCCTGGGCGCCGCCTATATGCTGTGGCTCTACCGCCGGGTGGTTTTCGGGGAACTGGTCAAGGAGGAGCTGAAAGCTCTTCTCGACATGAACAAGCGGGAAATCTGGATATTCACACCGCTGGTGATTTTCACCATCTGGATGGGTGTTTATCCAATTACATTCCTGGATTTCATCCATGCTTCCGTGGATAACCTGATCCAGAACCATGAAGCCGCTATCAATGCCTTCACCATCGCCGCAAACGGTCAATAGGGAGGGATAAGGAAATGACAACTACAATGCTTCCTGATCTGACAATTGCACTGCCTGAAATCATTCTGGCTCTTGGCGCCATGGCGCTTCTGATGCTGGGCGTGTTTCGCGGTAACCAGTCCACACCGCTGGTCTCCTGGCTGGCTGTTCTGCTGATGTTTGTGGCCCTTGCCGTTACGGTGGGAGAGGCCGGTGACAGGGTTTATGCTTTTGCTGACATGTTCGTGACCGACGGCTTCACCACATTCATGAAAGCCCTGGTGCTGATTGCCTCCGCCCTGGCTGTGGTGATGTCGCTTCAGTATTTCAAAGAACTGGATGAAGAACGGTTTGAAGTGCCGGTATTGATGGTGCTGGCGACCCTCGGCATGATGGTCATGGTTTCGGCCAATGACCTGATTTCCCTCTATATGGGGCTGGAACTTCAGTCCCTGAGCCTTTATGTTCTCGCTTCCGTCCGCCGTGACTCGGAACGGGCCACAGAATCCGGCCTGAAATATTTCGTTCTCGGTGCGCTGTCTTCCGGCATCCTGCTCTATGGTTCCTCCATGGTTTATGGTTTCGTGGGCAGCACCAACTTCACCGCTATCGCCGAGGCCCTGTCTCACAGTGGCGAGCATGGAGCCTCTATCGGCGCCATTATCGGTCTGGTGTTTGTTCTGTCCGGACTGGCGTTCAAAATTTCCGCCGTTCCCTTTCATATGTGGACGCCGGATGTTTATGAAGGCGCGCCGACACCGATCACCTCTTTCTTTGCCGTGGCACCCAAGGTAGCGGCCCTGGCCCTGCTGAGCCGCGTCCTGTTTGTTCCCTTCGCGGAAATGAGCGGCGCCTGGCATCAGATCCTGGTGTTCATGGCCATCGCTTCCATGGTTCTCGGGTCTGCGGCGGCCATTGCCCAGACAAATATCAAGCGTCTGATGGCCTACAGCTCCATCGGTCATATTGGTTTTGCCCTTGTCGGCCTGGCGGCCGGTACTGAAGAAGGGATTACCGGCCTGATCATCTATATGACCATCTATCTGGTGATGAACGTCGGCACATTCGGCATTATTCTTTCCATGCGTCGCAAGGACGGTATGGTGGAAGAGATCGTGGATCTGTCCGGACTGGCCCGTACCCGTCCGGCCATGGCCGCCATTCTGGCGATTTTCATGTTCTCCCTTGCCGGTATTCCGCCGCTGGCCGGTTTCTTCGGTAAATTCTATGTCTTTGCCGCCGCCATCAAGGCCGACCTCTATCTGCTTGCGGTGATCGGTGTGCTGGCCAGTGTCATCGGGGCCTTCTATTACCTGCGGATTATCAAGGTCATGTATTTTGACAAACCGGCGGAAGAGTTCCTGCCACAGAAGTCACGGGAAATGAAGTTGATTATGGTTGTGTCTGCGGTGCTGATTGTGGCCTTTATCCTGCCGCAGGTTTCCATGCCTGTGCTGGAAAGCGCTCAGGAGGCCGCGCGGGCCCTGTTGTCCTGAGGCATGGCCTGATTTATGACCATATCCGACAATATTCAATTGCCTGAGGGTTACGACCTTCAGGCTTTTGACGTTCTGGACAGTACCAACGAGGAAGCCAAAAGGCTGGCTGCGGCCAGACCGCAGCGGCATGTCTGGATACAGGCTGCGCGTCAGTCTGCCGGGCGCGGGCGCCGGGGCCGCGAATGGGTATCCGAAGCCGGCAACCTGTTTTGTTCACTGCTGTGGAAAGCGGATTGCGATCTGAAAACCGCTTCGCAGCTTTCCTTTGTGACTTCGCTTGCCGTGCGGGACGTGATTGCTGATCTGTTGCAAGCCGACCGGCGGGTTGCCTGTAAATGGCCCAATGACGTGTTGGCGGACGGACGGAAAGTGAGCGGCATTTTGCTGGAAACAGCGGGACAAGGTGCAGAGCAGCCAGAGTATGTTATCATCGGAATCGGCATTAACCTGGCCAGCAGCCCGCCTGAAACCCTTTACCCCGCTGCAAGCCTGACAGAACTGGGATGCCAGGACCTGGCGCCGTTGGGGGTTTTGCAAAGCCTTGCCGCGTCGCAGGACCATTGGATGTCGGAATGGCGCAATAAAGGGTTTGGCCATATCCGTCAGTGCTGGATGGATCATGCAAAAGGGCAGGGGGAAGAGATTATCGTGCGCCTGCCGGATGAGGAAATAAACGGAAGATTTATTGACCTGGATGTTACCGGCGGGTTAAAAGTTGAAACAGAAAGCGGCATCCGGGTGATTGCCGCGGGTGATGTATTCTTTGCACCGGGCCAATAACCGGCGCCAACATTCGAGGGATCTGAGATGCTGTTAGCGATAGATGCCGGAAATACCAATATTGTTTTTGCTCTGCATGACGGTGAAGAACTTCTGCATAAGTGGCGTATTTCCAGCTCCTCAAGCCGCACGGCTGACGAATACATGGTCTGGCTGACCCAGTTGATGAAGCTGGAAAATCTGGAGACCTCGATCGTCACCGGGGCCATAATCGCCACCGTTGTGCCTCAGGCCCTGTTCCCGCTGCAGCTTTTGTGTCGGCGTTATTTCAACTGCGATGCCATGGTTGTCGGTGAAGAGAATGTTGATCTGGGGATCGAGGTGAAACTGGATAATCCCCGCGAAGTGGGTGCAGACCGTCTGGTCAATGCGGTCGCGGCGCACAAGCTCTATGGTGGTCCCATGATCATTATCGATTTCGGCACCGCCACCACCTTCGATGTCATTGATGATCAGGGGAATTACCACGGCGGGGTCATTTCGCCGGGAGTGAACCTGTCTATGGAGGCCCTGCACATGGCGGCCGCCAAGCTGCCCCGCGTGGCCGTGG
The DNA here is from genome assembly GCF_048269205.1 of Emcibacter sp. GTDB lineage: Bacteria > Pseudomonadota > Alphaproteobacteria > Sphingomonadales > Emcibacteraceae > Emcibacter. The sequence continues at coordinate 1,397,368 of NZ_JBLXJC010000001.1, forward strand.
AAAAACCTGCCAAGGTGATTGGAACCGGAACGGTTTCCGCCATGCAGTCGGGTATTTTCTGGGGCTATATCGGTTTGATCGAGGGGATCGTCGAAAGAATTCGCAAGGAATATGGTAAACCTATGAAGGTTTTGGCCACCGGCGGGTTGGCGCCGCTGTTTAATGATTCGACAGATATTATAGAGATCGTCAACCAGGAGCTGACCACTCGTGGCCTGTTCGAGATTTATGACCGGAACCGGGATGACTGAGGACAGGGACGAACTCCATTTCCTGCCCCTTGGCGGGTCCGGCGAAATCGGCATGAACCTCAATCTGTTCGGTTATGGCCCGAATGATCGCCAGCAGTGGATCATGGTGGATTGCGGGATTTCTTTCGCCGATATCTATTACCCGGGCATTGATCTTCTGATGCCGGATATTGGCTTTATTGAGGACCGGAAGGATCAGCTTCTGGGCATGATCATCACACATGCCCATGAGGATCATGTGGGGGCCGTGGCTCACCTCTGGCCTTATCTCCGCTGTCCGGTTTATGTCACCCCCTTTACGGCCATTCTGCTGCGCAGCAAGCTGGAGGAAAAGGGCCTTCTGGACCAGGTGGAGATCAGGGAAATACCGCTGGGCGGCAGCTTTGAGCTCGGTCCGTTCGAGGTGGACTATGTGAGCCTGACCCACTCCATACTGGAACCCAATGCGCTTAAGATCAAAACCCCGCTGGGCAACCTGTTCCATACCGGTGACTGGAAACTTGATCCCGACCCCCTGATCGGTGATGCCGTGGATGCAACTGAGATGGGCAACATTGGCGATGAGGGTGTGCTTGCCCTGATCTGTGATTCAACCAATGTGTTCAACGTGCAATCCACCGGCTCGGAAAAGACGGTGCGGGATAATATGATCCAGCTTCTTTCGGATAAAAAAGGCAAGGTCTTCTGTACCACCTTTGCCAGCAATGTGGTCCGGGTGGAAACCCTGGCCAGGGTCGCACAATCCAGCGGCCGGCACCTGTGTATGGTAGGGGCTTCGCTGAAACGCAACGTGTCTGCGGCCCGTGCGGCAGGCTACCTGAAGGATTTCCCACCGGTGGTGGATGAAGAGGAGGCAGGACACCTGCCGCCGGACAAAGTATTATTCGTCTGTACCGGATGCCAGGGCGAAGCCCGCGCCGCCATGATGCGTATTGCCCAGGATAACAACCGCAACATTTCCATTTCCAGGGGCGATACGGTGGTCTTTTCCTCCAAGATTATTCCGGGCAATGAACTGCCCCTCGGCCGCCTGCACAACCATCTTGTGGACAAGGGAGCGGAGGTCATCACGGAAAAGGATGCCTTTGTGCATGTCTCCGGTCATCCGGGGCAAAAGGAACTGTGTCAGATGTACCGCTGGATCAGGCCGGAAATTCTTGTGCCGGTGCACGGTGAGTTACGCCATATGACCCGTCAGGCGGAGCTGGGCAGGGAACACGGGATCAGGAAGGGCATTGTGCCCCGGAACGGCCACAGGATCAGGCTGGCGCCGGACGGGCCGGAACTGATCAGGGAAGAGGAACACGGCTATCTGGCTCTTGACGGACAGTTTCTGGTATCTGCCGAGGATGAAGCCATCGTCACCCGTCGTCGCATCATGTATAACGGCGGGCTTGTTGTGACCCTGGTCCTGAAACCGGACTTTGATCTTGCCTGTTCCCCGGAAATTACGCTTCTGGGCATTGTGGACGATGACGAAGGCGGTGTCATACCCTATATAAAACAACATATCCTGGACCGTTATGACCGGCTGCCGAACCGTATTCTCAGGGATGACAACGCCCTGAAGGAGGAAATTCGCATCGTGGCCCGGCGGTCGAGCAAGGCTTTTGGCAACCGGGAGACCGGGCCTGTCACCATTGTTAATATACTACGCCCGAACGGGTAAGCTGGAGGAAAAGAATGATTGGAAAACTGAACCATGTGGCTATTGCCGTACCGGATATGGAAGCTGCGGCGGAATTGTATAGGAACTCCCTTGGCGCAAAGGTCTCCGAGGCGGTTGACCAGCCCGATCACGGGGTGACTACCGTATTTATCGAGTTGCCAAATACCAAGATCGAGCTCCTGCACCCGCTGGGGGACAATTCCCCGATCGCCGGTTTTCTGGCCAAAAACCCGGCCGGTGGTATGCACCATGTCTGCTATGAGGTGGAAGATATCCAGGCGGCAGCAGAAAAACTGAAGCAGGACGGGTTGCGCATTATTGGTGATGGTAATCCAAAAATCGGCGCACACGGTAAGCCGGTGCTGTTTCTACATCCCAAGGATTTTTGTGGTACCCTGGTGGAACTTGAAGAGGTCTAGGACAAGCGCATGAATATTGCCGGTCATATTGTAGTTTTTGCCGTTGCCTGGTGGCTGATCCTGTTTATGGTGCTGCCGTTTGGCGTTCAGAGCCATCATGAAGCTGGCGAGGACGGGGAAGATGGCGTCGAAATGGCGGCGCCGGTCAAGCCGAATATCGGTAAAAAGATGCTGATTACCACGGCCATCACCATTGTGGTCTGGGCCTGTTTCTGGGCGGTTATGGAATTTGAACTGATTTCACTGGGCTAGAACACCCGGTTTAAGGCAAAAAAAATGCAAGGCCTTTAAGGCCTTGCGTTGTTTTTTTTTATACGTTTTATTCTTCTTTTTTATATGCCCGTATTTTTATTATTTGGTGTAGGTTTTTTTCCTCCCCAAACTTGGGCCTCCCGTTTGAAAAGACGTTAGTTCAGTCTCCAGTTCGTGTCATCATAAAACTTTAATAATCGGAAAGTTTTTCTGATTTTGTTGCAAAAAAGCAACATGTGGCTAATCTGCAGAAATGGTATAAAATATAGGGAGATAGAGAGGTGATTATATGAAATGTGTTGTTTTCGCCACGCTGCTTTCCAGCCTGTTTATGGTTAATATTGCATATGCAGATAACCAGATTGTGGTCGTGGATCACAATATTTGCCGACAGCTTGTCCCCCATATATCTGACCCGGATGTAGCCTATAAAGCGGGCGAGGATGTACGCGGCAAGAAAGTCGTACCGGCGGACGTTCCGGGTCCCACGCTTGATATCGGAACGTCCGATATTTCCTTTTATCTAGTTCAGGACCTTTCGGAACTGTCCGGCAGCAATACGGCGGACGAATATCCGGGGCTTAGCCAGGATTTGATTTTGGGGTTTGTCGAGGTGCGGGACGGCACAGCATGGCTTAACGGCAAACCGCTTTCACCGGCGCAAAACAGTGAAATTGTTTATATCTGCGGGAAAATAAAGTCGGAAAAAGCTGCCGCCGAACAGAAAAGATAATTGCACTAGTTTGAAAGCCTGTTAAGAACTGGTATGAAGTCAAAAAACAGGTTCAACGATTACAAGGTAGTGATATGCGCCTTTCCACATATTTTCTTCCCACGCTGAAAGAAAACCCAAGTGAAGCACAGGTGGTGTCCCATCGCCTGATGCTGCGGTCAGGTATGATCCGGCAGACCAGTGCCGGCATCTATATCTGGTTGCCGCTTGGGCTGAAAGTACTGCGCAATATCGAACAGGTCGTAAGGGAAGAACAGAACAGGGCAGGAGCCCAGGAATTGCTGATGCCGACCATACAGTCAGCGGAACTGTGGCAGGAGAGCGGGCGCTATGATGCTTACGGCAAGGAAATGCTGCGTATCACCGACCGCCATGACCGGGAAATGCTCTATGGTCCGACCAACGAGGAAATGATCACGGATCTGTTCCGTAACAACCTGAAGAGCTACAAGGACGTGCCGAAGCTGCTGTATCACATCCAGTGGAAGTTCCGGGATGAAATCCGTCCCCGGTTCGGTGTCATGCGCGGCCGTGAATTTCTCATGAAGGATACCTACAGCTTTGATCTGGACGAGGAATCCGCGCGGGTGTCTTATAACAAGATGTATGTGGCCTATCTGCGGACGTTTGCCCGGCTTGGTCTTGTGGCTATTCCGGTGAAGGCGGATACCGGCGCCATCGGCGGTGATCTCAGCCATGAGTTCCAGATTCTGGCGGAAACCGGGGAAAGTACGCTTTATTACGACAAGGCGATCGAAAGTTTCGAACTGCAAAAGCTGACTGGTGATATCGATGCAGAGACCATTTCCAGCCTGCAGGGTATATATGCCATGGAAGAAGAAAAGCATGATCCGGCAAACTGCCCGGTTGCCGCGGAGGACCTGCGCACCGCCAAGGGTATTGAAGTTGGGCATATTTTCTATTTCGGGGATAAATATTCAGAAGCCATGAACGCCCAGGTTACCGGCCCGGACGGAAAACTGGTCAATGTGGAGATGGGCTCTTACGGTATTGGCGTGTCCCGCCTGGTGGGCGCCCTGATCGAGGCTAACCACGACGAGAACGGTATTATCTGGCCCGAGGCCGTGGCGCCATATAAAGTCGGCCTGATCAACCTGCGCGGCAAGGACGAGGCCTGTACAGCCGCCAGCGAAGCACTGTATCAGAAGCTGCAGAACGTCGGTGTCGAGGTGCTGTATGATGATCGCGAAGTTGGGGGCGGGGTCAAATTCGCCAATATGGACCTGATTGGCCTGCCGTGGCAGGCGGTGATCGGGCCCAAGGGACTTGAAAAAGGCGTGGTCGAGTTGAAAAACCGCAGAACCGGTGAACGGGAAGAGCTGAGCGAAGAAGAGCTTCTGAACCAGCTGACGGCATAAGGGGAAAAAATGTTTCAGTCCTTTGAGTGGGCGTTGGCCTTCAGATATCTCAGGCTAAAGGGGCATGAGGGATTCATATCCGTCATTGCCGTTTTTTCCCTGCTAGGCATATTTCTTGGCGTTGCCGCCCTCATTATCACCATGTCGGTAATGGGAGGTTTCCGCGAGGAACTATTGGGCAAGGTCATCGGTTTCAAGGGGCATCTTCTTTTCCAGCCGGTCAGCGGCAAGCTGGCGGATTACGATGAGTCTGTCAAACTGCTCTCATCAGTAGAGAATGTGGTGCATGTGGACCCGATCATCGAAGGGCAGGTTATGGCCTCCTTCGGTGACCATGCCACCGGCGCATTGGTCCGGGGCATTCGCCCCGAAGACCTGAGGGAGCGCCCGCTGGTGGCGAATAACATCGTTGACGGGAGTCTCGATGATTTCGGGACCGGCGAGCATGATCTTGCTGTTGGTATTCGGCTTGCGGAAAATTATGGCCTGAAAATCGGAAGTCTGGTTACCCTTATTACACCCAAAGGGCGGGTGACGCCTTTTGGAACGGTGCCGCGGCTTTCCAGCTACGAGATCAAGGCGATTTTTGAAGTTGGTGAATATAATTATGATTCCAGCTATTTTTTCATGCCGCTTGATCAGGCGCAGAAGTATTTTAAATATGGCGATACGGCCCAATATCTGGAAGTCACCCTCAGCCATCCTGACATGATTTCGGAAACCTATCCCTATATCGATCAGCGCCTCAAGGCGACTGGACATTTAGGGCGGCTGATTGACTGGCGGGTTCTGAACCGCAGTTTCTTTAATGCATTGCAGATTGAACGCAATGTGATGTTCATCATCCTGTCCCTGATCATTCTGGTGGCGGTGTTTAATGTCATTTCCACCATGATCATGCTGGTGCGCAGCAAGAACAAGGATATTGCCATACTCAGGACCATGGGCGCGGCGCGGTCGTCTATTCTCAAGGTGTTCTTTATTGCCGGCTCGATCATCGGTGTACTGGGAACATTTCTGGGGGTTGTTGCCGGAATTTTTGTGGCCAAAAATCTTCAGGGCATTTCCGATTTTATCGAGGCAACCACCGGGGCCGAGGTCTGGAATGCGGAAATCAGGTTTATTTCGGAAATTCCTGCCATTATCGAGCCGTCTGAAGTGATTGCGGTGACGGTTGTGTCCCTGACACTTACTTTCCTGGCGACGCTTTATCCGGCCTGGCGAGCTGCCAAGACCGATCCGGTGGAGGCGCTGCGCTATGAGTAATTCCATTCTTCAGCTCAAGGATATACATCGTCATTTCTTTCAGGGCGGGGAAGACCTGCATATCCTGAAAGGCGTCAATCTGGAAGTCCGTGCAAGTGAAACCGTTTCCCTTGTCGGGGCGTCCGGGGCAGGGAAATCAACCTTGCTGCATATTACCGGCCTGCTGGAAAAAGCGGACAAGGGTGATGTGATTATTGACGGGGTATCCTGCAACGGACTGTCCGATATCCGCCGCACCCGAATTCGCCGGAACGACATCGGCTTTGTTTATCAGTTTCATCATCTGCTGCCGGAATTCACGGCCCTAGAGAATGTGGTCATGCCGCAAATGATCGCCGGTGTCGGGCGTAAAAAATCCCGGGAGAGAGCAGAGGAGCTTCTTGGTAAAATGGGACTGTCTGAAAGATTGACCCACCGGCCATCGCAGCTTTCCGGCGGGGAACAGCAGCGTGTCGCCATTGCCCGGGCCCTGGCCAACCGGCCGAGGCTACTGCTGGCTGACGAGCCGACCGGAAATCTGGATGAAGCAACCGGTACGGAAGTATTGAGAATCCTGCTTGATCTGGCCCGGGAGGAGGGAACGGCGGCCCTTCTTGCCACTCACAACAATGAATTTGCCAAAAAAACCGGCCGTTGTGTTATCCTGAAGGACGGAACACTTCACGATAGCTGACGGGGCTGGTATGGGGTTTGAAAACATCAGCATGTTGGCGGTGCTTGCCGCCGCCGTTGCCAAGTTTGCTCTAGGGGGGCTATGGTATTCATCGCTCCTGTTTGGCAGGACCTGGATGAACGAGTTGCGGCTGAGAGAAACCGATCTGGATAATCCGCGTTTCGCTTTGATCGTGGCGGCTATTGTCAGCATCATCGCTGCACTGGCAATGGCCGTTATTATAGACATCGCAGGCCTGCCGCTGCTGGGATGCCTTATTCTGGGGCTTGTTATCGGCATTGGTGTGAGCGCCGCTAATCTTTCCCTTCAGTTTGCTTTCGAAGGACGGTCATTCAGGCTTTACATGATATATGCCGGCCAGTATCTTTGTGAGGCCGTGCTCATGGCCGGCATCATTGGATATTTTCAGTAACTCCTTATCTATCGGGCAGGAATGAACCAGCACAGCTTTATTCATCTCAGACTTCATTCTGCCTATTCCCTGTCAGAAGGGGCCATACACGTCAAGGCGTTGCCGAAACTCTGCAGTAAATATAACATGCCTGCTGTGGCGATCACCGATACCAATAATATGTTTGGTATGCTGGAGGCCTCCCTGGCATTGCCTGATAACGGGGTCCAGCCCATTGTCGGCTGTTGTCTGTCCATTACCCATGGGCCCGAGGAGCTTCAGGGGACTGTGCGTCGCCCGGATCCGGGATCAGTGGTGCTCCTGGCTCAGACCGAAGAGGGATACCGCAATCTTATGGAACTGGTCAGTCAGGCCCATCTGGATTCCGCTGTTCACGAGCCGCCCCAGATCGGGCTGAGTCGTCTTGCCGGCAAGACGGCAGGGGTGATCTGCCTGAGCGGCGGGCACAAGGGGCCGGTCGGTAAATATCTTCTGGACGGCGATGACGAAAAAGCCGAAGAGGTCACTCTGAAGCTGCAAGAGCTTTTCCCCGACCGCTTCTATATGGAGCTGATGCGCCATGGAATGAGCGAGGAAGACCAGTGCGAGGACCGTCTGGTGGACCTGGCCTATGCACATGATGTGCCACTGGTGGCGACAAATGACGTTCATTTTCCCGTTCGCGACATGTATGCCGCCCATGATGCTCTGTTGTGTATTGCAGACGGCGCCTATGTGGAGCAGGACGACCGGCGCAAGCTCACGCCCGAGCATTATTTTAAATCGTCCGAGGAAATGGCGACACTTTTCGAGGACCTGCCCGAGGCCGCGGCCAATACGGTGGTCATTGCCCGGCGATGTGCTTTCCGGGTGCCGACAATTGATCCGATTCTTCCGAAATTTACTGCCGATGAGAATACGTCCGAGGCAGACACCCTCCGTCAGTTTGCCACAAAGGGGCTTGAGGACCGTCTGGAGGCCCATGTCTTTACCGGGGAAGAAACCCCGGAGGAGCGGGAAGAAAAAGCAAAGCCTTATTATGATCGCCTGAAATATGAGCTGGATATTATCATCCGCATGGATTTTCCCGGATATTTCCTGATCGTGTCAGACTTTATCCAGTGGTCAAAGGACCATAATATCCCGGTGGGGCCGGGACGTGGATCGGGCGCCGGTTCGGTTGTAGCATGGGCGCTGCTGATCACCGATCTCGATCCGCTGCGCTTCAGCCTGCTGTTCGAACGTTTTCTCAATCCGGAACGTGTGTCCATGCCCGACTTCGATATCGATTTCTGCCAGGACAAACGCGACCAGGTGATCAGATATGTGCAGGATAAATACGGTCATGACCAGGTCGCCCAGATCATCACTTTCGGTAAGCTGCAGGCCCGCGCCGTAGTGCGTGATGTGGGCCGGGTGCTGCAAATGCCTTACGGTCAGGTGGACCGGCTGTCCAAAATGATCCCCAGCAATCCCGCCAATCCTGTCACCCTGTCCGAAGCGCTGGAGTCGGAGGAGCGGCTGCAGGCAGAACGGGACAACGACCCGACCACAGCCCGGCTGATCGATATGGCCCTGCAGCTCGAAGGACTGTTCCGTCATGCCTCGACCCATGCGGCCGGTGTTGTGATCGGCGACCGGCCACTGCAGGAACTGGTCCCGCTTTATCGCGATCCCAAGTCAGACATGCCCGTGACCCAGTTCAACATGAAGTTTGTCGAGCAGGCGGGGCTGGTCAAATTTGACTTTCTCGGGCTCAAGACCCTGACCGTTCTGGCCAAGGCCGTGGAGAATATCAAGCCCCGCGGCATCGATATCGATCTGTCCAGAGTGCCGCTGGATGATAAACCATCCTTTGATCTGATGGGGCGGGGCAAGACAGTCGGCGTGTTCCAGCTGGAAAGTAGCGGCATGCAGAACGTGCTGTTGCAGATGAAACCTGACCTGTTTGAGGATATTATCGCTGTGGTGGCGCTGTACCGGCCGGGTCCCATGGATAATATTCCCAAATACATCGCCTGCAAGCACGGTGAAGAGAAGCCGGATTATCTACATCCCCTTCTGGAAGACGTGCTGAAAGAAACCTACGGGGTGATTATTTACCAGGAACAGGTGATGCAGATCGCCCAGATTCTGGCCGATTATTCGCTCGGCGAGGCCGACCTTCTGCGGCGGGCCATGGGCAAAAAGATTGCCGCCGAAATGGACAAACAGCGGGCCCGCTTCCAGGAAGGGGCTGACAGGAAAGGTGTGGACCCCAAGCAGGCGGCACATATTTTTGACCTGGTGGCGAAATTCGCGGGCTACGGCTTCAATAAATCCCATGCCGCCGCCTATGCGCTGGTGGCCTATCATACGGCCTATCTGAAAGCCAATTTCCCGGTGGAGTTCATGGCGGCGATTATGTCGCTGGATCTGAATAACACCGACAAGCTGCAGATTTTCAAGGAGGAACTGAAGAGCCTGCACATTCCGATCCTGCCGCCGGACGTGAACAGGTCCCAGGTGGAATTCTCGGTTGAGGTGATCGAAGGCGAAAAGGACGAGGAGAATATCGGCGGTGCCTTGGGCGATGGTGTTCTCAGGGGTGTGCGCTATGCCCTGGCCGGCCTCAAGAATGTGGGCTCTTCGGCGATGAAATCGCTGGTGGAAGAGCGGGAGAAAAATGGTCCCTTCAAAAGCCTCGAGGACTTCTGTGCCCGCATCGATACTCATCATATCAACAAGCGGGCCCTGGAAAATATGGCGCGGGCAGGGGCCTTTGACAGCATCAACCCGAACCGGGCTCAGGTGTTTCAGTCAGTGGAGATGTTGTTGAAGCAGGCCAGTGCGGCAACCCAGGAAAGAAACAGCGACCAGGTCAGTTTGTTCGGGGATGTGGTTGAGGAACCGAAGCTTGCCCTGCCGGATGTGAATGACTGGGCGCTGATAGACCGGCTGAACTATGAGCGCGAAGCCATCGGCTTCTATCTGTCTGCCCATCCGCTCGATGCCTATGACAAGGTGTTGGCACGGCAGAAGGTGGTGCCCTCGGTGGAGATCGAACAGCGTGCGACTGGTAAGGGCGGGATTGTCAAACTTGCCGGAACCATTCAGGGGCTCAAGGAAAAGCGCTCTCAACGGGGCAATAAGTACGCCTTTCTTGGCTTGTCGGATGCCTTTGGTGCATATGAAGTAACCCTGTTCTCGGAGGTGCTGAATGCAAAGCGGGAAATCCTTACGGCCGGCAATTCCGTGATTGTCACGGCAGAAGTGCGCAAGACAGACGATGGAGCGGTTCGGCTTACGGCCCAGGGAATTGAGGCCATTGACCAGGTTGCCGCCCGCACGGCCAAAGGGATGGAAATTTTTGTGGAAAATGAAACTTCCCTGACAGCGGTAAGGGATATTCTTGAACAATACAAGGGTGGCCGGGGCACCGTGACCTTCAAGATCAGGGTGGATGATGGTGAAAAGTTTGATATCGATGTGGAGCTTGGGGAGGGCTACGTTATTTCTCCTGCTGTTCGCAATGCCATTGTCACCATGAAAGGAATAGTGGAGGCGCGCGAGATATGACTTCGAAACCATCCGAAACAGCGGAGCCCATTGATTCTGCCACTGTTATTTTGGTGCGGGATGGATATGCGGGCCTGGAAGTGCTGATGGGGCAGCGGCACGGCGAAATTCAATTTGCCGGAGGGGCGCTGGTTTTTCCGGGCGGGAAGGTGGATCCGCGGGATGAAAAGGCGGAACTGGAAATGGCGGCATCGCGGGACGAGGGCCTGCCGGAACAATTTCAGGGGCTTCGCTTTACTGCCATAAGGGAAGTATTCGAGGAAACCGGATTGATCATCGGCAAAAAGGACGGGAAGCCGCTGGACGAGGAACTGCGGCAAAGCATCGACCGCGACTACCGGAACCTCGTGCATTATGAAGGCATGTGCCTTCTCGATTTTCTCCGGGAGACCGGTATCCAGCCGGACCTGGACGCCATTGTTCCTTTTGCCCACTGGATCACCCCGGTTGTGCAACCGAAACGTTACGACACCCGCTTTTTTATCTGCGAGGCCCCGGAGGGGCAGACCGCTTCGGCAGACGGTCAGGAAATACTGGAGGTAACCTGGGCGTCGCCGCAGGAAATTATCGATCGCGCCGACGGTACACTCATGTTTCCCACACTGATGAACCTGAATAAGATTTCCGGCTACGGTTCTGTCCGCGAACTTTTCGAAGAAACCGCCAAATCGAAAATCGTCACTGTCCTGCCGGAAATCAAAAAAAACAAAAAGGGGGATATCAGGATCATTGCTGAAGAAGCTGGCTATGGAAGTATCGACCAGAACGGGATTCATACTGGAATCAAAAAGGGTTAGCAGCGTAAATCAAGGGGCTGTTAAAGTATCGAAGATTTGGCAACTGTCAGGTTTTTTTACAGTACCTGAAATGTGCTCCTATATCAGGAAAAGCTCTAAGCCATTGATATAAAAGAATATATATGTGTATTTCGGCCTGATTTATGAAATTTTGACAAATATGGTGTCGATATTCTTTACACATCTGACGCACCCCAAAGCATGAAAAATATTAACCTATTGAAAATAAAAGAAAAATAAAACTGGCACGCAATTTGCTTATAAGGATACCGTTATCGGATAAAGTGGCTGCGGCCACAACTGAACTTGAGTGTTTGTATAGATTTTTAATTTTCGATGTATGGATGCGTTAAGCTGCACTCATACGAACTTCACAGGAGGTTATTGTGAAAAGCAATAAAGTAATTTCCCTCATCGCTGGCGTGTTCGCGAGTGTCGTGTTTGCGGGATCTGCTAACGCAGGAACCCTGATTACAGAATGGGATTTGACAGCTAACGCGTTTTTCGCTGGTGAAACTGGTGATCCGCAGGCTATTCTTGAAAACAATGGTGACTATATTTCCTGGGGTGGTGAAGACGGACGTCGCAGCCATCTGGTAATTGGTGACCAGGCCGGTTACGACAACAACCTGTCAGTATCTGACAATGCAAATGGTCTGACCCAGGTAAACGGCATCCAGACCAACGGTCCTGCCGAAGCTGCTGCTACCCTGACTCACGTGAATAACGTGATTTCTACAGCAACATCACTGGCAACCGTTACTATCATTGACTCCATCAGCCTGGAAGCTGTAACTCCGTCAGGCTTTAGCCTTGGCCCGGTTGTGTTCCCGCTGTTCATTGAATTTCAGGAAACACCGAACCTGGTTAACAACCCGGATGCTACTCCCGAGGATTGTGCGGGTGACTCCGTCAGCGTTTGTGACGACATCTTCGTTCTGGTAAACCCGGAAAACCTGTCCTTCAGCTTCACTGAAGACGGTTACAAATACACTGTAACTCTGGACCTGGGTGCCACATCCTTCCTGGATGACGATGCCTGTGCCGCTGCCGGTGCTGAATCAGGTTGTCAGGGCTTCATGACTGAAGAAGACACTTTCACAACTCTCTTCACATCAGTGTTCATCACTGCTGAAGAAGTTTCCGAGCCGGCAATGCTGGGTCTTCTCGGACTGGGTCTTGTCTTCGCGGGCCTGCGTCGCCGTAAAGCCTGAGGCTTTTGAAGAGCTACGCCCGGTGTCATAATCACTGGACAGAAATAAAATAAAGAAAAGAGCGGTTATCATAAATAACCGCTCTTTTTTTGTGTCGAAAAACTTTACACATGGAAATCGACGCCTGTTTCATTCCAGCCGATGCTAACAGCATGGAAAATAATAGGAAAAATTAATTTCGTTTTTTACAGGCGGTGATTTCTTTGTTCAGGAGTGTCGGCTTTCTTTACATTTATAATCCGGGTCTCCAGACCAATTTCCCATAAGTCTTTGCAAAGAAACAGATCTCGAAAATTGGCACATTATTTGCTTCTTAAATAGTGATAAGAGGCGCACCAGATGGTTCCGTGACGGAACATTCGCAGTTCTTCTTCTCGCTTATTCGATTTGGAATACCGTTCGTTTAGAGTGAATTCATTGGAGACTGTCATGATCATTAAAAAACTCACTTCCCTTGCCATCGGCGTTGCTGCAACTGTTTTTGTTTCCGTTACCGCAAATGCCGGTACCCTGATTACAGAATGGGACTTTACTGCGGATGCTTTTTTCCCGGCGGGTTCCTCCATCGGCGAACCCGGGGCTGTCATTACCAATAACGTTGACTGGATAAGCTGGGGGGGGACGGATGGTCGTCGCAGTATGATCCTGCTTGGTGACCAGGCTGGTTATGACCCGCTTCTGTCACCAGATGATAATGCAACCGGCCACACCGAAGTCAATGGCCTGATGACCAATGGGCCTGCTCAGGCCGCCGCAACATTGACACATGTGAATAATGTTATTTCTGTAAACTCTTCCCTGAGGCAAGTGACGATTCAGGACGCTATTTCCCTGACAGCTGTGACGCCGCCGGGATTTGCCCTTGGTCCGATTGAATTTCCACTGTTCATTAATTTCAAGGAAACAGAAAATATCACTGGTACCTGCCTGCCTGGCTCTGTCGGCGTATGTGATGACATCTTCGTCTTGGCCAATCCGGGCGCCCTGGACTTCAGCTTTGTTGTTGATGGCTGGTTGTACACTGTGACCCTTGATCTTGGACTGTCATCATTCCTTGATGACGATGCCTGTCTGACTGCCGGTGCAGCACCGGGTTGTCAGGGTTTCATGACAGTGGAAGGCGCCTTCACCACACTTTTCACATCAGTGTTCATCACAGCAGAAGAAATTTCCGAGCCCGCTGTGCTGGGCCTGCTTGGACTGGGACTGGTTGTCATGGGGCTGCGTCGCCGCAAACCCTGAAACTGAGGTTATACTCTCCGCCCTTTTAGTTTGGCCGGACTGAGAAAAGAATGAATGTGAGCGGATATCTGTACGAGCCGCTCACATTTTTGTTTGATGCCATCGTTTCCCGCAGAGAGCGTTTTTATATTTTCCTTTGTTTTTTGTGGTTTTTCACGATTTGCCCCTTGCTTTTCCCTGAAAAACATCGTAATACGCGCCTACTTCACACGCGGGCTTAGAAGTTTGCCTCCTACATATTGAGGTCGACTTTCCGGTGTCTATAAAGACCAATGCCCGCGGAGGATTAACCGGAAAAGGAGAAAAGACATGGCAATGCCTAGCTTTACCATGCGTCAGCTTTTGGAAGCTGGTGTACATTTTGGCCATCAGGCCCACCGTTGGAATCCCCGTATGGGCGACTATATCTTCGGTGTACGTAACAAGATTCATATCATCAATCTGTCGATTACCGTTCCTCTTTTGCATCGCGCCATGGAACAGGTTCGTGACGTGACCGCTGCTGGCGGTCGTGTATTGTTCGTTGGCACCAAGCGTCAGGCTTCCAGCCCGATTGCAGAAGCTGCGAAACGTTGTGGTCAGTACTATGTCAACCACCGCTGGCTTGGCGGCATGCTGACAAACTGGCAGACAATTTCCAACTCAATCAAACGTCTCAAGACCCTGGAGGAGCTTCTGAGCCAGGAGCATTCCGGTCTGACCAAGAAGGAAATTCTGCAATTGACCCGCGAGCGTGACAAACTGGAACGTTCTCTTGGTGGTATCAAGGACATGGGTGGTCTGCCGAACGTTATTGTGGTGATTGACACCAACAAGGAAGAGCTTGCTATTCAGGAAGCCCGGAAGCTTGGAATTCCTGTGGTCGGTATTCTGGATACCAACAGCAACCCTGAAGGTGTGGATTTCCCGATCCCTGGTAACGATGACGCAACGCGCGCTATCCAGCTCTATTGTGATCTGCTGGCCGATTCCGTTCTCGAAGGTATCCAGCAGGAACTTTCCGGTCACGGTGTTGACATCGGCGAGGAAGAAAATCCGGTGGAACCGGCTCTGGCTGCTGAAGTGGAAGTTGCTGAGGCGCCCGCCGAGGAAGCTCCCGCTGCTGAAGAAGCCCCGGCCGCTAAAGAAGCACCGGCCGCTGAAGAAGCCCCAGCCGAAAAAGAGGCTGTTGCAGAAGAAAAAGCTTCTTAGAAATTTCATTGGAGTTGCCGGTTCCAAGCCGCTAATGCTGTAGCGAACCGGCAATGATTTTTATTCCGAAAAGCTCAAGGAAAGAAAATGGCTCAAATTACTGCTGCATTGGTTAAGGAACTGCGCGACAAAACCGGCGCAGGCATGATGGATTGTAAGAAAGCTCTGGCTGAAAATGATGGTGACCTGGAAGCATCCGTTGACTGGTTGCGTCAGAAAGGTATCGCCAAGGCTGAGAAAAAAGCGGGTCGTGTTGCTGCCGAGGGTCTTGTTGCCGTGGCGGCTTCCGGTGCGCGCGCCGTTGCCATCGAGGTGAACTCTGAAACAGACTTTGTTGCCCGTAACGAAAAATTCCAGGCAATGGTGAAGAACATTGCCCAGATCGCTCTGGACAACAATGGCGATTTTGAGGCTACCCAAAATGCGACATATCCGGGAACATCCCGCAATGTTGCCGAGGAAGTTAAAGAAGCCGTTGGCACCATTGGCGAAAATATGAACTTCCGTCGTTCAATTGGCCTGAGCGTGGACAAAGGGGTCGTTGCCTCATACATCCACGGTACTGTGGTTGACGGTATGGGTAAAATCGCTGTGCTTGTTGCCCTGGAATCAGATGCTGACGAAGCAACCCTCTCTGCCCTGGGCAAACAGTTGGCCATGCATGTTGCCGCGACGAACCCGGCTTCCCTGTCTGTCGAGGACCTTGATCCGGAACTGCTGGAGCGCGAGCGCAACGTACTGATCGAGCAGGCCCGTGAATCTGGCAAGCCCGATAACATTATCGAGAAAATGATCGAGGGCCGTATTCGTAAATATTACGAAGAAGTCGTTCTTCTGGAACAGACTTTCGTGATTGACGGTGAAACAAAGGTTTCCAAGGTTGTTGATAACGCCGCAAAATCAGCCGGTACAGACATCAAGGTTACGGGATTTGTCCGTCTTGCTCTTGGTGAAGGTATTGAAAAAGAAGAAGACGATTTTGCTGCTGAGGTTGCTGCTGCCGCTGGCAACTAACATTAGTCATCATTCGGGCTCATTTGCCGTCCATATTGTCAGGGCTGGGTAAATGGGCCCGTTTCGTATATTCTTCATGGACTTATCCTTGTCCGTGATGCAAGATGTGCGAAACTGCAACTACATTGATAAAAAATTCACAAACTTCTACAGGTGTCTGCAATATGTCCGAGGAACCCCGTTATAAAAGAGTGCTGCTGAAATTGTCCGGCGAGGCTCTAATGGGGGAGCTGGAATATGGCATAGACACGAAGATGGTCAACCGTATCGCCGAGGAAGTCAAGACGGTCAGAGAACTTGGGGTAGAGGTTTGTCTTGTCGTTGGGGCAGGTAATATTTTTCGCGGCATGTCCGGTGTGGCCAGTGGCTTTGATCGGACCTCAGCAGACCATATGGGTATGCTGGCGACGGTGATGAATTCTCTTGCGATACAGAATGCACTGGAGAAAATCGGCGTCGATACCAGGGTTCTTTCCGCATTTCCCATTTCCACCGTTTGTGAACCCTATATTCGCCGACGCGCCATTCGGCATATGGAAAAGGGCCGGGTGGTTGTATTTGCAGCAGGCACAGGGAACCCGTTCTTTACAACCGATACTGCAGCTGCGCTCAGGGCAGCAGAAATGAACTGTAATGCTCTGCTCAAGGGTACCCAGGTCAATGGTGTATATACGGCGGATCCGAAGCAGGATCCGCAGGCGGAAAAATATGACAGTCTGTCCTATCAGGAGGTGTTGACGCGCAACCTGCAGGTAATGGATACGTCTGCCATCGCGCTTGCCCGCGAGAATGATATTCCCATACTTGTATTTTCTATTCATGAACCTGGTGAATTTGCCCGTGTCCTGAAGGGCGAAGGGCAATTTACAATAATACGTCAGGAGTGAGACAAGATGTCATCTGAACTGAAAATTGATGATCTTAAGCGGCGCATGGACGGCGCCATTGAAAATCTGAAGACGGAGTTTACGGGCCTGCGGACCGGCAGGGCGTCTGTGAACCTTCTGGATCCGGTGGTGGTTGATGCTTACGGCTCGAACATGCCGCTTAATCAGGTCGGCACGGTGGCGACACCGGAGGCCCGTCTGATCAGCGTCCAGGTCTGGGACAAGACCCTTGTCAGCGCTGTGGAAAAAGCAATCAGAAACGCCGGACTTGGGCTGAATCCGGTTGTTGACGGCCAGAATCTGCGCATTCCGATCCCGGAACTCAACGAGGAACGGCGTCAGGAATTGAGCAAAGTAGCGGGTAAATATGCTGAACAGGCCAAGATTGCCGTAAGAAATGTACGTCGTGACGGCATGGATACCATCAAGAAGCTGGAAAAAGACGGTGAAATAAGTCAAGATGAGCAGAAGAATCTGGGAGAGCAGATCCAGAAGCTCACTGACAGCAGGGTTGCTGAAATAGACACACTGACCGCAGCAAAAGAAAAAGAAATAATGCAGGTCTGATTAGGGATTTCTTGATGCTTGTGGCTGAAGAGGCAGAAACGATTGCGGAATTGGCGGATGTGGCATCGCCGCCGGCCCATATCGCCATTATCATGGACGGGAACGGCCGCTGGGCCAAGAAGCGCCTGCTGCCAAGAGTGGCAGGGCACCGCAAGGGCGCAGAAGTCGTCCGCAAATGTGTGCGGGAATGCTCCAGGATCGGGGTGAAATATCTCACCCTTTATGCCTTTTCCTCTGAAAACTGGAAGCGTCCGGAAGAAGAAGTCAAGGATCTGATGGGGCTTCTGAAACACTATCTTAACAACGAAATTGATCAGTTGCACGAGCAGAATGTCCGGCTCCGCTTCATGGGCGGGCGTGAACGCCTCAGCCCTTCTATCAATGAGCTGATCACGAGTGCCGAGCAGAAAACCCTCAATAATAACGGCCTGCAGCTTGTACTGGCTCTCAACTATGGGTCTCAGGCCGAAATAGTGATGGCAGCCCGGGAGCTTGCCCGGGAGGTTGCAGAGGGGCGCCTTTCTCCTGACGAGATTGATGAAAAAACATTCGCGGAACACCTATACTTGCCGGACATTCCTGATCCGGATGTGATTATTCGCACCAGTGGTGAACAGCGCCTGAGCAACTTCCTGCTTTGGCAGGCTGCTTATTCCGAATTCATATTTGTCGAGACGCTGTGGCCGGATTTTGACGAGAACAGCTTGTCCCAGGCGATCTGCGAATACCACAAGCGCGAAAGGCGTTACGGGGCACGCCCCTGATGATCAATTGACCGGAAACCGGGGCTTATTCATATAATGAACAATCTTCTTCTGAGAATACTGTCTGCCCTGGTCATGTTGCCGGTTGCCATCGCACTTATTCTTTTTGGCGGCTGGGCCTATACCGTCGTTATCCTGTTGTTATCTGTACTCATTCTTCTGGAATGGAATATGATTACGACCGGCAAATGGAAAACCCCTCTGTTCCTGGTTCAGGCCCTACTTGTCATTGCGCTTGGCTGCGGAATGAAACTTCAGGGAACCGTGACAATTATTGATGTTATCGTTTTTCTGAATGCTGTTCTTCTGGCGGCTTTGCTGAGTAAAAAGGATTTCAAATTGGCGATAGCCGGGGGGTTCTATGCCTTGCTGCCGGCCCTTGCCATGATATGGCTTCGCGAATTCGTGGTGGGCGGCGCCTATGTTATCCTCTGGGCCATGATTATCGTCTGGTCCATGGATACGGGCGCCTATTTTGCCGGCAAGAAAATCGGTGGTCCCAAAATGTCACCACGGATCAGCCCCAACAAGACCTGGGCTGGCCTTGTGGGTGGTGCTCTTCTGGCTGTTGTCACAGGTGTGATGTCAGCGCGGTTTTTCGGCTTCGAGCCGCTTTATCTGTATGCGGCTGCCTCAATTGTGCTTGCGCTCTGGAGCCAGGTTGGTGATCTGGCTGAATCCGCGGTCAAAAGAAAGTTCGATGTCAAGGATTCCGGTGCTATTATCCCCGGTCATGGCGGAATTATGGACCGGGTGGATGGTATTCTGTTCGTGATGCCGGTTGTGGCCCTGTATCTGTATTTCGGGGCCTAAGGAGAATTTGAATGGAAGCATCGCTTCTGCCGAAAAACAGAAAGATTAGAACAGTGTCGGTGCTGGGGTCGACCGGTTCCATTGGCTGTAACACTCTGGATCTGGTTGGGCGATATCCCGAGCAATACAGAGTAGTGGCTCTGACGGCCAACAGGAGTGTGCGGGAGCTTGCGGAACAAGCCATCAAGTTTGACGCAAAAATGGCGGTCGTGGCTGACGAAAGCTGCTATGGCGCGCTGAAAGAGGCGTTGTCCGGTACCAATATCCGCGTCGGGGCGGGGCAGGCGGCTCTGGTTGAGGCCGCTTCACTTCCTTCGGATTGGGTCATGGCGTCCATCGTCGGCGCTGCCGGGCTGGAACCCACCCTGAGTGCCATTCGCCGCGGCGCCATAGTTGCCCTGGCCAACAAGGAATGTCTTGTCTGTGCCGGTGACCTGGTCATGAGAGAAGTACTGGAGCACAACGCTACTCTGTTGCCTGTGGATTCCGAGCATAACGCCATTTTCCAGGTCTTTGACTTCGAGCAACCCGAAAAAATCTCCCATGTTACTCTGACGGCATCCGGCGGACCATTTTACCAGAATTCTCTCGAGGAAATGGCAAAGGTAACGCCCTGTCAGGCGGTTTCTCACCCCAACTGGGACATGGGAGCCAAGATTTCCGTTGATTCCGCCACCATGATGAACAAGGGACTTGAGCTGATCGAGGCTTATCACCTTTTTCCGGTTTCCGAAGACAAAATTGAAATTATTGTCCATCCGCAATCGGTTGTTCACAGTATGGTGTCCTATGTGGATGGTTCTGTATTGGCCCAGCTTGGCTCGCCGGATATGCGCACACCCATATCCTATACGCTTGCCTGGCCGGAACGTATCGGCACGCCGGCACGTCAGCTTGATCTTGCCCGGCTTGGACGACTTGACTTCTTCGAGCCGGATCCGGTGCGTTTTCCGGCGCTGAAACTTGCAAGAGAAGCATTGCAAACGGGTGGCAGTGCGCCTACTATCCTCAACGCTGCCAACGAAATTGCGGTACATGCCTTTCTCGAGGGGAAAATAGGGTTCCTGGAAATTTCCAGGATTGTAGAGAAAACGCTTGACGCCATGGGCTCGACGGACCTGAAATGTCTGCAAACAGTTCACGAAATAGATCGTGAGGCACGCAGGGTTTCAGCAGGGTTCATGGGTAACTAGAAGACGAATTATGGAAACTCTGTTTTCTTATCTATATTATGGCATTGCCTTTGTAATAGCCTTGTCGATGCTTGTATTTGTTCACGAGTGGGGCCACTATATTGTGGCTCGCCTCTGTGGTGTCAGGGTGGATGTTTTTTCCATCGGCTTTGGACGCGAAATCTGGGGGCGGACGGACAGGAACGGTACCCGCTGGAAATTCAGTTATATTCCGCTTGGCGGCTATGTGAAGTTTTTTGGTGATGCCGGAGCTTCAAGCACACCGGATGAAGATTCGCTTCAGGGTATGACAGCCGAGGAAAAGGCGGTCGCTTTTCATTATAAGCCACTTTACCAGAGGGCGGCGATTGTGTTTGCCGGCCCATTCGTAAATCTTCTGTTCGCGGTCCTGATCCTGGCTTCGTTTTTTGCTTTCCTTGGCCGGCCTTATATACCGCCGGTGGTGGATAAGGTTGTTGTCGACAGCCCGGCAGAGAAGGCAGGCTTTATGCCGGGTGACGAGATCGTGTCCATGGATGGCGACAAGGTCGACAGTTTCCGGGATGTTCTGCTGAACGAAATCATGAATGTGGGGACCGAGATCGAGGTGGAAATCCTGCGCAACGGGGTGCCGCTGACGCTCCGTGTGATGCCGGAGTTTATCGATGCCAAGGATATGTTTGGCGATCCGGTGAAGCTGCCTCATATGGGCTTGAGCCACAATATACTGATCGGTGCTGTTTCTTCGGGCAGTCCGGCAGAGCAGGCTGGACTAAAGCCAGGTGACCGGCTCGAAACCGTGAACGGCCAATCGATCACCAGTTACCGGTTTCTCCAGAATACAATCAGAGAACATGACGGTCGGCCGATTACAATTGGTGTTGTTCGTAACGGCCAGGAGTTGACGTTCGAGGTTACACCGCGGATGCAGACCTTTACGGACAATGGAGAGGAAAGAACGGCGCCGATTATCGGTATCGTCCGGGCTTTTGATATGCAGATCAGGGAAATGGGTATATTCGCTTCCCTGTGGGAAGCTGTTATAGAGACCGGGAATATTATCGAACGGTCGTTCCTGGGGCTCTGGCAGATCATCAGCGGCGACCGCTCCACGAAAGAACTGGGGGGGCCCATCAAAATAGCCCAGATAGTCAGTGTATCAGTCGAAGAGGGGATTCTTTCCTATATTAATATTATTGCCATGATTTCGATTAATTTGGGCATTATTAATCTTCTGCCCATTCCGATGCTGGACGGGGGGCATCTGCTTTTTTACGGGTTTGAAGCAGCACTGGGCCGGAAATTGAGCGAAAGAACGCAGGAATTTGGATTTCGTATTGGATTAGTGATCATTCTTGGGTTAATGATATTTGCCACAATGAACGACTTGATGGGGTTGGCAGGCTGAATAGCCTGAAAAGATAATAAACAGGAAAATGTACTAGTGTTAAATCGCTTCTTTAGAGTTTCATCTTTATTTTGTTTATTCTGCCTTGTGCCCGCAGTGCTGAGCTCGGTCTCTCATGCCCAGCAGGGTGTCTATGGCACCGGTCTGGTGATTTCGGAGATTGTCGTGGTCGGCAACCAGCGTATCGAGGCTGAAACCATCAAATCCTATCTTCTGGTCAACGAGGGCGATGATTATTCCGAAGAGAAGGTGGATGCGTCCCTCAAGCGACTGTTCAATACAGGCCTTTTTTCCGACGTGAAAATCGGCCGCTCAGGCGAAAAACTGGTTGTGGATGTGGTGGAAAATCCGATCCTTAACAGGATTGTGTTCGAAGGCAACAAGTCCAAGAAGGACGACAAGCTTTATGAAGAAATAACCCTGCGCCCGCGTATCGTATTTTCCCGTGCCAAAGTCCGTGCCGACGTGCAGAGACTTCTTGAAGTATATCGCCGCGCCGGCCGCTTTGCCGCCACTATCGAGCCAAAGGTGATCCAGCTTGACCAGAACAGGGTAAACCTGGTCTTTGAGATCAGCGAGGGCCCGAAAAGCAAGATCGGCAAGATTAACTTCATGGGGAACAAACAGTTCGACAATGATGTTCTTCGCGGGGTCATGGCGACCAAGGAAAGTCGTTGGTGGAAAATCCTGACTTCCGAGGATACCTACGATCCGGATCGTCTGGCTTATGACAAGCAGTTGTTGAGGGACTACTATCGTTCCCAGGGTTATGCAGATTTCCGGATTACGTCTGCTGTGGCGGAACTTGCCCACGACAAGGAACATTTCTTCATCAATGTGACGGTTGAGGAAGGTGAAATCTATAACTTTGGCAAGATTGATGTGGAAAGTAAGATTCCCGACATCAAAGCCGAGGATCTCAAGCCGCTGGTCCTGACCAGAAGCGGCAATATCTATGATTCCACGCAGATTGACAGAACCGTAGAGTTCCTGACCGATGTTGCTGGCCTCAAAGGCTATGCATTTGTGGATGTGCGGCCGAGGATTCGCCGTAACCGTGAGGAACGTACCGTTGATATTACCTATGTTGTTAACAAGGCGCCGCGTGTCTATGTGGAGCGCGTCAACATTAATGGTAACGTACGAACCCACGACAAGGTAATCCGCCGTGAAATGCGTATTGTTGAGGGGGATGCCTACAATTCCTCCAAGGTGAAGCGGTCTGAAGTCCGCATCAAAAGCCTGGGTTACTTCAAGGAAGCCACGATCGAGCAGCTCGAAGGTTCCTCTGAAGATCAGACGGTTCTTGATGTGACTGTGGAGGAGCAGGCGACCGGTGAACTATCCGTTGGCGCCGGTTTCTCAAGCACGGAAAGTTTCCTGTTTGATTTTAGCATCGGTGAGCGGAACTTTATGGGTAAGGGGCA
The DNA here is from genome assembly GCF_048269205.1 of Emcibacter sp. Lineage (GTDB taxonomy): Bacteria > Pseudomonadota > Alphaproteobacteria > Sphingomonadales > Emcibacteraceae > Emcibacter. The sequence continues at coordinate 1,420,455 of NZ_JBLXJC010000001.1, forward strand.
GAATCTCCGCCTTGGCGCCCGTATCTCCTCATACCGCAAGGAAGTGGATGTCAGCTTTACCGAACCCTATTTTCTGGACCGGGCTGTCGTGGCCGGTATTGACCTGTTTCTCCGGGATACGGACTTTGTGGAAAGTGACTTCCGACAGCAGACCTATGGCAGCAGCCTGAGGACAGCTTTCCCTGTTACAGAATATATTGTCATGAGCGGACGTTACACGATCCGGGTTGACGATGTGGAAACCACCTTTGTCTCCAGCAGTCCCTATCTTGATAACAACGTGGGTAAATTCACAACCTCATCCGTTGGCTATGGGGTCTCCTATGACACACTGAACAACCGCCAGCATCCCAGCCGGGGTCAGAGGCTTGTCTTCAACCAGGACTTTGCGGGTCTCGGGGGCAATGTATCCTACCTGCGGTCTCGTGTTTCCTATGACTTCTATTATCCTCTTTTCGGGAAATGGATATTTAATCTTTCGACTGAAGCAGGTAATGTGTTCGGCATAAGCGAGGACGTAAGACTGTCCGATCGCTTTTTCCTGGGGAACCCCAAAGTCAGGGGCTTTGAACAGGGGGGCATAGGGCCGCGTGACGACCTGACCCGCGACGCTCTGGGAGGTAACATGTATTATACCGGTTCTCTGGAGTTGTTTGTGCCGCTTGGTGCGGGCGCCCGTGAAATGGGTATTGAGGCAAGTGCCTTTGTGGATATGGGTGCTCTTTGGGACATTGATGAAGAGCCGACACTCCTGAACAGCCGGACAGGAAATATCCATTCTGTTGTAGGCGACTCAGTATCCCCCAGGCTATCCGTCGGGGTGGGTTTCTCCTGGATGTCACCGTTCGGGCCCTTCAGGATTGACTTTGCCAAGGCATTGCTTAAAGATGATTACGACAAAACGGAATTTTTCCAATTTAACATCGGAACAAGGTTTTAATGAGACATATTACGAAATTTGCCCTGATGGCCGCCATTGTGCTGGGCATCAACTCACTCTCTTCAGTTGAAGAGGCAACTGCACAGGCACTGCCCAAGGTATCCATCGCTGTTATTGACAGCCGCAGGATCACGATGGATTCAGCAGCCGGTAAGGATATTCGCCGTCAGCTTGACCTGATCCGGCAGAAATTCCAGGCAGAGATCGTTGCCAAGGAAACCGAGCTGAAAAAAGAAGAGGAAAGCCTGTCCAATCAGCGTTCTCTCGTACCCAAAGAGGTATACGAGCAGAAAGTTGTGGAATTCCGGGGCAAGGTTGCCGATATGCAGCGTGACGCGCAGGCAAAGAACCGCGAGCTGGAAGTTGCACTCGTGAACGCGCAGAATAAACTGCAAAGCGCCCTGACTCCCATCTACCAGAAGATCCTTAAGGAGCGCGGTGCTAACATGATTATCGATAAAAGTCTGGTGATTGAGCACGCGGCCGCTCTTAATGTCACTGACGAGGTGATCGAGCAGCTTAATCAGGTTCTGCCCGCTGTCGAGGTAGAGGCCAAGGCACCGGCGGCGCAGTAACAAGTTCCGTTTCGAATGATGCCCCGCTGAGAGGCGGGGCATTTTTATTTCAAGGCCGAGTGGCATCCATCGGGGAAAAAGATATTGGCTTCTCCCCGACAGGGTTGTCTTTCTTGCCTTTGGCATATAAAAGCATTAAGACATCGCCATCAGGACTATGGTTCAGGAAGAAGGACTGGATAATTTATGAGCGACGAAACCAAGGGCATTCCGACAGAAATTGACGTTCTGCGTATCATGGAACTTATCCCGCACAGATATCCCATGCTGTTGATAGACAGCCTCAAGGATATCGTGCCCGGTGAAACCGCTGTCGGTATCAAAAATGTCACCATCAACGAGCCTTTTTTCCAGGGCCATTTCCCGGCACAGCCGGTTATGCCCGGAGTGCTGATTGTGGAAGCCATGGCCCAGACGTCGGCAGCCATGGTTATGCTGACCCTTGGACAGGAAGCAGAGGGCAAGATTGTATTCTTCATGTCCGTTGACAGTGCAAAATTCCGCCGTCCGGTGGTTCCCGGCGATCAGCTTGAACTGCATGTGAAAAAGGAACAAAACCGGCGCAATGTCTGGAAGTTTAGCGCCCAGGGCAAGGTAGATGGCCAGCTTGTTGCAGAGGCAACCTATACGGCCATGATCGTGGACGACTGACAGGACGGGACCCAATGACCGAATTTCGCATGCTTCATACCATGATCCGGGTGAAAGATCTGGACAAGTCCATTGATTTCTATTGCGGAAACCTGGGTATGAAGCTGCTACGGAAAAAGGATTATCCCGAAGGGGAGTTTACCCTCGCATTCGTAGGGTACGGTGATGAGGCGAATAATACTGTCATCGAGCTTACCCACAACTGGGGACGTGAAGAGCCTTATGATCTCGGCAATGGCTTCGGCCATATCGCACTCGGTGTCAGAGGTATTTATGATGTCTGTGGCAAGCTGGAAGCGCAGGGAGTGGAAGTTCCCCGGAAGCCGGGACCGATGAAGCATGGATCGACAGTTATCGCCTTCATCAAGGACCCCGACGGATATATGATCGAACTGATTGAAAAATAATATCGCTGATTTATCAGACACAAAAAAAGCCCGGTAAAAACCGGGCTTTTCTTTTGTAGTCTGAATATTTTAACGCTTGTCGATCGGAACGAAAGAGCGTTTCGGGGATCCGGTAAACAGCTGACGCGGACGACCGATTCTCTGGGTCGGGTCCTCGATCATTTCACCCCACTGTGCAATCCAGCCCACGGTACGGGCCAGCGCAAACAGAACTGTGAACATCTCTGTCGGGAAGCCCATGGCTTTCAGAATGATGCCGGAATAGAAGTCCACATTCGGGTAGAGTTTCTTTTCACCGAAATATTCGTCTTCAAGAGCAATCCGCTCCAGTTCGCGGGCCACATCCAGAAGCGGATCATCGTTGATACCCAGCTCGCGCAGAACCTGGTGAGCGGTATCCTGCATGACCTTGGCGCGCGGGTCATAGTTTTTATAGACCCGGTGACCGAAGCCCATGAGACGGAAAGGATCGTTTTTATCCTTGGCCCGGTTAATGAATTCGGGGATGTTGTCCACATGGCCGATTTCGTTGAGCATGTTCAGGCAGGCCTCGTTGGCGCCACCATGTGCCGGACCCCAGAGGGAGGCGATGCCGGCCGCAATACAGGCAAAGGGGTTTGCGCCGGAAGAGCCCGCCAGACGAACTGTTGATGTAGAGGCATTCTGCTCGTGGTCGGCATGCAGTGTGAAAATTTTGTCCATGGCTTTGGCGAGAACCGGGCTAACTTCATAGGGCTCGCAGCTGGGAACACCGAATGTCATATAAAGGAAGTTCTCGGCATAGCTGAGGTCGTTGCGCGGATATACGAACGGCTGGCCAACGGAATATTTATAGGACATGGCTGCAATGGTCGGCATTTTCGCAATCAGGCGATAGGATGCGATCTTGCGCTGTTTTGGATCGCTGATGTCGGTGCTGTCATGATAGAAAGCGGACATGGCGCCGACCACGCCGACCATGATGGCCATGGGATGGGCGTCGCGGCGGAAGCCGCTGAAAAACTTGGCCATCTGCTCATGAATCATCGTGTGATACGTGATGTCATGAGAAAATTTTTCTTTTTCCGCTTTGTTTGGCAGTTCGCCGTTGAGCAGAAGGTAGGCCACTTCCATAAAGTCTGCATTATTGGCAAGTTCATCGATCGGATAACCGCGATATAGCAGCACACCTTCGTCACCATCAATATAGGTGATGCTGGATTCACAACTGGCAGTGGAGGTAAATCCGGGATCGTAGGTGAACATTCCGGTGTCCCTGTAAAGGGTGCGAATGTCAATGACGTCCGGTCCGACAGAGCCCTTGAAAATCGGTAGCTCAGTGGTTTTATCTCCGACCGTCAGTTTTGCAGTTTCTCCTGAAACCGTTTTTTCGAATTTATTTGACATATAACCACTTCCTTTCCTTCAAATCAGTGCCGGGAACCATCACGTTTGACCGCTCCGCTTTCAATCATTAGTCATCAACTATGAACAGTATATTACATAAAGTTATATATAAATAATGACTAACCACTTATTAATAACCGCAAATATATATGCGCTAACGTGCATTTGCGATTAGCCTGCCTGATCCCGTATCCGGGCCAGACTTTCTTCTTTTCCAAGCCATATCAGAACATCATATATTCCGGGCGACATATTGCTGCCGGTGAGAGCGGCCCGCAGAGGCTGGGCAATCTTGCCAAGCTTGAGTTCCTGTACTTCGGCAAAGGACCGGATTTCCTCTTCCAGGGTTTCAAGTTCCCAGTTTTCTATGGCTTCCAGCTGCGCAACAAGCTTGTCCAGCATGGCCCGTGCATCCTCGCCCAGAAGCTTTTCCGCTTTGGGTACCAGGGTTAACGGGCGTTTGGCAAACAGGAACAGCGTGCTTTCAGCAAGTTCGATCAAATTTTTCGCCCTTGGCTTGAACTCGTCCATGCTGGAGACAAGCATGGACATCTCGTCCTCCGCCAGTGGGCGGCCGATGGCCCCTTCAATCCTATCACGGATATGCGCGGCCAGCATTTCGTTGCTTTCCACTTCCCGCATGTAATGACCGTTGAGGCTTTCCAGCTTGGCGAAATCAAACCGGGCAGGGGATTTGCCGATACCTTCGAGGCCGAACCATTCAATGGCCTGCTGTTCGGAAATAATTTCGTCATCGCCGTGCGCCCAGCCAAGCCGCAACAGGTAGTTTTTCAGGGCCGTCGTCAGATATCCCATATCGCGATAGGCATCCACACCAAGTGCGCCGTGGCGTTTTGACAATTTTGCACCGTCCGGACCGTGAATAAGCGGGATATGGGCATATTCCGGCAGATCCCAGCCGATGGCCTTGATCAGCTGGGCCTGGCGAAAAGCATTGGTCAGGTGATCATCACCCCGGATAACATGGGTTACGCCCATGTCATGGTCATCGACCACAACGGAAAGCATGTAAGTGGGGGAGCCGTCTGCCCTGAGCAGGATCATGTCGTCAAGCTGAGCGTTGGCAACGGTAACCTTGCCCTGCACATGGTCGTCTATGATCTGTTCGCCTTCCTGCGGGGCCTTGAAACGCACGACCGGGGGTACACCTTCCGGGGCGTCTGAAGTCGGTCTGTCACGCCAGCGGCCGTCATATTTCAGGGGGCGGCCTTCCGCCCGGGCCTTGTCACGCATTTCCTGCAGTTCTTCCTGTGAGCAATAGCAATAATAGGCCTTGCCTTCGTCCAGCAGTTTCTGCGCCACTTCCACATGCCGGTCACGCCGGGCGTATTGATAGACCACGTCACCGTCATGATCCAGGCCGAGCCAGCTCATGCCGTCGAAAATGGCCGCCACGGCCTCTTCCGTTGATCTCTTGCGATCGGTGTCTTCAACTCTCAGTAAAAACTCGCCGCCGTGGTGTTTGGCAAACAGCCAGTTAAACAGTGCGGTTCTGGCGCCTCCGATGTGCAGAAATCCGGTGGGAGACGGTGCGAAACGTGTCACAACTTTTTTGTTCTGAGTTACCATATAACCCCGATTGCGAAGATGAATAATTAAACGGTATGTGAAGATGCTAATGGCTAGCAGATTTGCTATAATGACCTTCACAGCCAACAGGTTGGCCAGTTTCTAGCACATTTCAGGGAAAAAAAGAAACACTGTTGTGCAAAAAAAGACGTATTTTTCCGCATTGCACATAAAATAGATAGCCCAAAGGGGGGGGAAGCAAATCGAGCGGATACGCAAACTGGAAGAATTCACCTTTCTGGAGAGAAACAGGTTTTTTCTCTGGATTCCCGTGCTTATTGGGACGGGGGTGGGTGTCTATTTCCTGTTTGATATGGAACCTTCTCTTGTCTGGACTGGTGCGCCGCTGGTTCCGTTGCTGATAGCGGGGTATGCATCTGGTCGGGTCCATCATGATATGCCGCTGATTTTCGGCGCCCTTTTCTGGTTTAATCTGGGGCTTTTTATTGTCGGCGCCCGGGCCTATGTGCTGGATACCCCGATGGTTCTTCGTGAAAGCCGGGTGATGAGCATCACCGGGCAGGTGGAAAAGGTGCAGCAGTCCGGGAACGCAGCTCTGAGGCTGGTGATATCCGGGGTTCATCTGCCGGAGCGACTGGTGTCTTCCCCTGCGCGGGATCTTTCGGTTCGCATTACGGTCAGAAAATTTTCCAGGACGCCACAGGCAGGGGATACAGTCAGATTGCCGGCTGTGCTTATGCCGCCCCCCACTGCAAGCCTGCCCGGGGGATATGATTATGCGCGCCAGCTCTGGTTTCAGGGCATAGGCGGTGTGGGGTACGCCGTTGGGGAACCGGAGGTGACAGCTCGGCCGCCGGGATGGGTGGACAGGGTCGGGCAGTATCGCCAGGCCCTGGCGGAGCGCATCCGACTGGCATACCCCGGCGACAGGGGAGGATTGGCGGCGGCGCTGATTACCGGGGTAAGGGACGGCATATCGGAACAAACCACGGAGAATATGAGGGACGCCGGCCTTGCTCATCTGCTCGCCATCTCCGGGTTACATATGGGGCTGTTCACGGGCGCTATCTTCTTTTTTGTGCGTCTGCTGCTAGCAGGATTTCCTTCACTGGCTCTTAACCTTCCCATTAAGAAGTATGCCGCTGGTCTTGCTGTGCTCGGGGGCGCCGTCTATTTGTTGCTGAGCGGCGGAAGTATTCCCACTATTCGGGCCTTTATCATGGTCTCTATTGTGTTTCTCGGGGTGATGTTTGACAGAAAGGCCATTTCGCTACGGCTTGTGGCGCTGGCGGCCATCCTGTTGCTGCTTGCCACACCCGAAGTGCTCCTTTCCATCAGCTTCCAGATGTCCTTTGCAGCGGTGACAGGACTGGTGTATTTTTATGAAAGATATGGGGCTAGTCTGACCCGCTGGAGCAACCGGGAAAACAGTATGTTCCGCAAGGTTGTGGGATATCAGCTCGCCATCGTGCTGACCACGATCATCGCGGAACTGACCATCGGCCCAATCGCCCTGTTTCATTTCAATCGTATTGTACACTTCGGTCTTCTGGCCAATCTGGTGGCCATGCCGGTCATGGCGCTATGGGTCATGCCCTGGATTGTCATATATCTGTTGCTGCTGCCAGTGCAAATGGAAAATCTGGCTCTTCAGCCGATGATGTTTGGTCTTGATGTGATCATTGCCTGCGCCGGTTATGTAGCAAAATTGCCCTGGTCCATCAGTCTCATACCGTCCATGGGAACCGGGGCCCTGGTCACCATGGTTATCGGGGCACTCTGGTTTATACTCTGGCAGGGTAAGATCCGGCGGGCGGGGCTGTTTATTTTTCTGGCGGGAGTGGGCCTGGCGCTTTTTTACAGGACACCGGATATCATGATCGACAACAGGGGACGGTTAATCGCTGTAAAGGGGGCGGATGGGGACCTCAGGCTTTCCGACAGGCGGGGCAGCCGGATTGTCCGGGAACAGTGGGCGCAATATTATGGTCAGGAAAGGGCGGATAAATGGATATCATCCGAAGATGGCCAGTCTGGTCTTTTGCCGATAGGCTGCGATTCCCTGAGTTGCCTTTATCACCCCGTCCGCGGTGAACATAACTGGCAGATTGCCTTTGTCCAGGATGAGCGCGCCCTTGATGAAGATTGCCGATCAGCGGATATTGTGATCAGTCTGGTGCCGGTGAAAATAAAATGCTCTGCTCCCCGGCTTATCCTGGACCGGTGGGATTTCTATGAAAAGGGCGGACATTTTATCTGGCTTCCGGATCGGCCGGATCAGGGGATACAAGTTCGGAACATGCGCGATTTGCGGGGCGCGCGTCCCTGGACCCTGCCACCCCGCTAGAAAAAGATATCAATATTGTCTGAGAAGCCCCACAAGGCGGCCCTGAATGCGTACCCGGTTAGCCGGATAGACCTGGGTCTGATACTCTCTGTTGGCCGGAACAAGTTCCACATCGGGGCCAACTTTACGCAGGGTCTTGAGGGTGGCTTCCTGTTCATCCACCAGGGCGACCACAATGGCGCCGTTTTCTGCAGATTCGCAGCGCTGGATCACGACCCTGTCACCATCAAGAATACCGGCTTCGACCATGGAATCCCCATCAACATCAAGGGCATAGTGGCTTCCACCGCCGATCATGGTCGCAGGAATACTGATGTTTTCATATTGTTCCAGAGCCTCGATGGGGGTACCGGCGGCAATTCTTCCATGTAGGGGAATATCCACTGTATTGGGGTCATTGTCCTCATTGGCGGCACCGAAATCGGGACGGAATAAATTATCTTCCCGGGGACCCTCCTGATCAGGCAGGCGCAAAACCTCCAGCGCCCGGGCCCGGTGGGGCAGGCGACGGATGAAACCGCGCTCTTCAAGGGCGCTGATCAGTCGGTGAATACCGGACTTTGATTTCAGTTGAAGCGCATCCTTCATTTCATCGAAAGACGGGGAAACGCCGTTTTCCTTGATACGCTCGTTAATGAAGATCAAAAGATCGCGCTGCTTTTTGGTCAGCATTTCTGCCTCCTCGACAAAGGTAAATTTCACTTTTGTTCTTTTATGTTCTATTTTTATTCTTTTGTCAAGGTGCCAGGAGATTGGCAAAAAGGCGTCAGGACGGCAGGATGAGAACCGGCACCATGTCACCGAGATCAATTTCGGGCGCATGGGGTTGACGGATTACAAGGCAATTGGCGCCTGACAGGGTGCTGAGTTTGGCGCTGTCCTGGCTGGAGGCGGTTTCCACGATCAGCAGGCCCTGGTTGTCAAATTCCGCCCGGGCGCGCATATAGTGCTGCCGGTCGCCATTGGCGGGAAGGTGGTTTTTCAGACGGGCAACCTGCCGGTCTGCACCAATCGCCAGCCTTCCCAACAGGATATGCAGGGCAGGCAAAAGGAAAACCAGAGCGCATACATATGCGGAAGCGGGGTTGCCGGGCAGGCCAAGCATGGGAATGCCGCGAAATTTTCCAAAAATCAACGGCTTGCCCGGACGCATGGCGACTTTCCAGAAATCCACTTCCAGCCCTTCCTCACCCAGGACTTTCTGCACCAGGTCATGGTCGCCCACGGAGGCGCCGCCAATGGTGATGAACATATCCACATCCCGGACCTTGTCAGCCATAATGCGCAGGGATTGTTCGTTATCCCGCGCGATACCCAGGTCGATTGCTTCACCACCCTGTTCTTCAATCAGGGAGGCCAGTAGCAGGGAATTGCTGCTGACAATCTGGTTTGGCCCCACCGGTTCACCGATGGAAACAAGTTCGTCTCCGGTGGCCAGGAAGGCGATCCGGGGTTGGCGTGTGACCTGGACCTCTGAAACATTGGCAGCGGCAAGCAGTCCGATATGGCGGGAAGTGAGGCGAATGCCTTTTTCCACCAACACGTCCCCCTCGGCAAAATCATTGCCCATGGAACGAATGTTTTTCCCTTTTGATACCGGCTCAAGAACCTTGATGAGTCCATCGGGGAGTTTTTCGGTATTTTCCTGGATCAGGACGGCGTCTGCGCCTTTGGGGACAGGCCCCCCGGTAAAGATTCTTATGGCTTCCCCGGTACCCAGCATACCTTTGAAATCATGACCGGCTGCAACTTCGCCAATGACTTCCAGTTCGACCGGGCATTCTTCGACATCCCGGGCAAATACCGCATAGCCGTCCATAGCCGAGGCATCAAAGGGCGGCTGGGTCAGTCTGGCGGAAATGGCTTCCGCGGTTGTCCGGCCAAGAGCCTCGGCAATAGGTACAGTCTCTGCATCCAGCGCTGTAAAGGCAGCGCAAATACTGTCGAGGGCGTCCTGTACCGGAAGAAGGCTCATGGTCAATCCGCCTCGAAGGTTCCGGACTTGCCGCCGGATTTATAGATTAGACGGACGTCGCCGATTTTCATGTGTTTGTCCACGGCCTTGCACATGTCGTAGATGGTGAGTGCGGTGACGGAGACAGCTGTAAGAGCCTCCATTTCCACACCTGTGCGGCCATAGAGGCTGGCGGATGCGGTGATCTCCACACATCCTTTATCGTTATCCGCTTGAAGCTCCACATCCACATCGTGCAGGGGCAGGGGGTGACAGAGCGGGATCAGGTCTGCGGTTTTTTTGGCGGACATGATCCCGGCGAGGCGGGCCACAGACAAAACGTCTCCTTTGGGCACACCGCCGTCTTCAATCAGTTTCAGGGTTTCGGCAGCCATATATATTGCGCCCTTGGCCACCGCCAGCCGGTTGGTTTCCTTCTTTGCGGAAATATCCACCATCCGGGCCTTGCCGCTGCTGTCGATGTGGCTCAGTTTGCTCATCCGTTTATTCCCAATAGTTCCCGGGTGGCTTCTGTCACATCTTCCTGACGCATGAGAGATTCCCCGATCAGAAAGGTGCTGATCCCGGCTTGTGACTGTAACATAACCAGGTCGTCATGGGTGAAAATGCCGCTTTCACTGACCAGAAGCCGGTCCGGCTCCACCAGTCCGGCCAGCCGGATTGTCGTATCCAGGGTGGTCTCGAATGTCTTGAGGTTCCGGTTGTTGATGCCGAGCAGGGGGCTTTTGAGTTTATGAGCCCGTTCCAGCTCTTCCTCATCATGAACCTCGATCAGCACGTCAAGCCCCATGTCAAAGGCGGTCAGTTCCAGTTCTGAAGCAAGTGCGTCGTCCAGCATGGCCATGATCAGCAGGATGCAGTCTGCGCCGATGGCGCGCGCTTCGACGATTTGATAGGGATCAATCATGAAGTCCTTGCGCAAAACAGGCAGGGAAACGGCGGCGCGGGCCTCGATCAGATAATCATCGGCCCCCTGAAAATAGGGAACGTCGGTGAGAACGGAAAGGCAGCTCGCCCCGCCGCTCTCATAGGCTTGGGCCAGGCTCGGCGGGTCGAAATCGGCCCGGATCAGGCCCTTGCTGGGGCTTGCTTTCTTGACTTCACAGATCAGGCCGAAGCGATCCTCTGCCCGGGCGGTTGCGAGGGCATTGTAAAAACCCCGCACGGGGGAGACTTCCCGGGCCAGGGTTTCGAGGTCGCCAATGGACCGGCGGGCCTTGCACTGGTTGACGTGGGTTCTTTTGTCTGTGGCAATTTTGTCAAGTATGGTCGTCATGATACTAACTATTCGACATCCTGATCCATTGTTTCAGTTTTTCATCCGCCGCACCGCTATCCAGTGCCGCGGCGGCCATCTTGGCCCCTTCTTTCAGGGATTTTGCCTGGTCAGCCACCATCAGGGCGGCGGCGCTGTTGAGGATAACGATATCCCGATAGGCGTTTTTGGTTCCGGCCAGTATATCCTTGAGAGCTTTGGCATTATAACTGGCATCACCGCCTTTAATTTCTTTTATATTAGAAATGTTAATACCAATATCTTCAGGTGATACTTCAAATTCAGAAACCTGTCCGTTCTTGTATTCCGCCACATATGACGGACCGCAGATGGTCAGTTCATCGAGACCGTCGGATCCATGCACCACCCAGACATGTTCAGACCCCAGCTGACCCAGCACCTCGGCCATGGGAACAAGCCATTTTTTGTCAAATACACCGATCACCTGGCGTTTTGTGCCGGCCGGATTGGCCAGCGGACCGAGCAGGTTGAAAATGGTACGGGTGCCGAGCGAGGCCCGGGCCGGGCCCACATGGCGCATGGCGCTGTGGTGCCGTGTGGCCATCAGGAAACCGATGCCCAGCTCGCGGATACATTTCTCCACCACGTCCATATCAGCATCAATATTAATGCCGAGCGTTTCCAGGACGTCGGCAGAACCGGATTTTGACGACAGAGCCCGATTGCCGTGTTTGGCTACCGGTACGCCGCAGGCGGCAATGACGATGGCGGCGGCTGTGGAAATATTATAGGTACTGGCCCCGTCTCCGCCGGTACCGCAGGTGTCAATGGCGCCTTCAGGGGCCTGAATGGCACTTGCCTTGGCGCGCATGACTTCGGCCGCACCGGTGATTTCCTCGACGGTTTCGCCGCGAACGCGCAGGCCCATAAGGAAAGCGCCGATCTGTGGACCGGTGGCATCACCGCTCATCATATACTCGAAACTGTCACGGGATTCTTGCCGGTTCAGGGGCAGACCGCGGGCAATTTTATCGATAATTTTCTTGAACTCGAAACTCATGCCGCTTTTGCTCCGTTAAAAGCCCGGGCGAGATCAATGAAATTCCTGAGAATGTCATGTCCGTGCTGGCTTTCGATACTTTCCGGATGGAACTGAACGCCGTGCACCGGATGGCTTTTATGGGCCAGGCCCATGATCAGGCCGTCCTCCGTTTCCGCTGTGATTTCCAGGCAGTCGGGCAGACTTTCCTTTTCCACGATCAGGCTGTGATAGCGGGTGGCCCGGAACGGGTTTTCGAGGCCTTTGAAGACGCTTTGGCCTTTGTGGTATATATCACTGACCTTGCCGTGCATCAGGTAGGGTGCGCGAATGACCTTGCCGCCATAAACCTGTCCGATGGACTGATGTCCCAGGCAGACACCGAATATGGGCAGACGGCCAGCTGCTTTATCAAGCAGTTCGAGGCAGATGCCTGCTTCGGTGGGGGTGCAGGGACCCGGAGACAGAATGACCCCTTCCAGCGTGCCCTTTGCCTGCAGGGCAAGAACATCATCGGCGCTCATGGCGTCATTGCGCACAACCTCTACATCCACTCCCAGTTCGCCCAGATAGTGGTAAAGGTTATAGGTAAAGCTATCGTAGTTATCGATCAGTAGAAACATTTACTGCCCGGTTATTTCTGTTATTATTCGCTACCCTTTTACAAAAGTTGACCGGAAAGGGCTAATACTAAATAACGGTCGGCACACAAAAAAACAGGTACAAGTCGTATGAAGGCCAGATTTTCCGGCTTTCTATCCATAAAACAACAAGGGGAGACATAATAAATGTCCCATAAACATTCGATGATTGTACTATATTTGATTGCATTGGGTATGATCGCAGGCCTGGGCGCAGGCTGGTATTTCGGGGAAGATGTTCTGGTCATCAAATGGCTCGGCGTTCTTTTCCTCAACGCATTGAAAATGACAATTATTCCTTTGATCCTTGCGGCAGTGATTTCCGGGGTCGCCTCGCTGGGCGATGTGCGCAAGCTTGGCCGGCCCGGCGGCCTGACCATGCTTTATTATCTCTGCACCACGGTACTGGCCATTATTATCGGTCTGTTCCTGGTGAATGTCATTCAGCCAGGTGTAGGCGTTGAAATGAGCGCCGAGGCGCAAGCTGCCGGGGCCTCTCTGGCCCAGGAAAAGGGCGGCTCAACCTTCGTTGATATCATCATGAGCCTGATTTCACCCAACCTGGTGCAGTCCGCTGCCGAATTGCAGCTTTTGCCTCTGGTGGTCTTTGCGGTGATCTTTGGCGCCGCTGTGACAACGGTCGGAGAATCCGGTGCCGCAGTTATTCGTTTCTTCGAAGGCCTCAACGAAGCCATGATGAAGCTTGTGGGCTGGATCATGTATTTTGCGCCAATCGGGGTCTTCGCCCTGGTGGCGTCATCCCTGGGGGAGGCCGGCGGCGGGGACGCCTTCATGGCCACGATCCTCGGTATCGGCAAATATGTGAGCACGGTTCTTATCGCACTGGCGGTTCATTCCGTGGTCCTGTTTCTGATCATGATTTTCATGTCCCGTCGAGGTCCCGTCTTTCTCACCGACATGGGGCGGGCATTGCTGACCTCCTTTGGTACGGCTTCATCATCGGCCACCCTGCCGATAACCATGGAATGCGCCAAGGAACACGGTCTTAGCGAACGGTCCGTGCGTTTCGTCCTGCCGCTGGGCAGTACGGTGAACATGAACGGCACGGCGCTTTATGAAGCCATTGCCGCGATGTTTATCGCCCAGATGTATGGCATTGACCTGGGGCTGGGGGCTCAGATCCTGATCGTGGTGACGGCTACTCTGGCGGCTATCGGTGCCGCCGGTATCCCGCAGGCGGGCACAGTCACCATGTTAATCGTTCTGGCGGCCGTGGGGCTTCCGGCGGAAGGCATCGGTATGATCCTGTCCGTCGACTGGTTCCTGGATCGTTTCCGTACCACAGTTAATGTGTGGGGCGATGCGGTCGGCGCCGCCGTCATGAATAAATATATGATGGGTGACGAAGAGGCCGCCATGGTCGAGGTTTTTGCCGACAGGATCGAGGAAGCCGAAAGCTGATCCTGATCCAATATTGAAATATAGAGCCCCGGTGTAAAAGCCGGGGCTTTTTATTTGCGAAAACTTCTCGAAAATTTCTTGGGGAAAATATTGGATCCGGGGACTGGATTCGAACCAGTACCGATGGAGTCAGAGTCCATAGTTCTACCATTAAACTACCCCGGATCAGGGGATGGATAATCAGGCGTTGCCGCCGGATGGAGCCCTTATATAAGGATTTTTCCGTCGAGGTCCAGTCTAAAATGTGTATCCGCTTTAATAAAATTGTCTCTTTTTCACTAGGAAGGGCGGCGAAGGCACTCTATATAAAATAGTATAGATTGTTTTTACAAAGATTTTGGAGGGGCACGGCCCCGACGGACATGAATAACCAGGTTAAGATTGATAAAAGTGAAAAGGCTGCGGCCAAATCTGACACGGGTCCGGGAAAAAAACAGGCAAGAAAAGGAAGCAGAAGCAGGTTTTTCAGGAAAAAGAATACTTCTCCTGCTTTTGGCGCCATTGATCTTGGCACCAACAACTGCCGCCTTCTGGTGGCGCATCCCACAGCGACGGGATTCAAGGTTGTTGATGCCTTTTCCCGAATTGTCAGACTGGGCGAGGGGCTTTCACAAAGTGGCGAGCTTTCCGAGCAGGCCATAGAGCGTACCCTTGAGGCGCTGCGTGTCTGCGTGGATAAAATGGAACGCCGGCAGGTCCGGTTCAGCCGCAATGTGGCCACCCAGGCCTGCAGGGAGGCCAACAACTGTGCCGAATTCATGGAGCGGGTGGAAAAGGAAATCCGCATCAAGCTGGACATCATTGATCCACAGGAAGAGGCACGGCTTGCGGTCATGGGCTGCAAGGCGCTTCTGGACCAGCGGTTTTCCAATGCCATTGTTTTTGATATCGGCGGCGGCAGCACCGAGCTGATCTGGCTCAGAATCGGTGAAAAAGTCGCTCCGGAAATTATCGGCTGGACGTCTGTGCCTTTCGGTGTGGTCAATCTCTCGGAAAAATACGGCACCAAACACGCGCTCACTGACGGGCAATATCTCGAAATGAAAAACATGGTGAAGGCGGAACTGGAGGCTTTCGAGGCCGAGCATGACATGCGGCCTCATGTGGAGCAGGGCAAGGTTCAGCTTCTGGGCACATCCGGCACCATCACCACGCTCACCAGCATGCATCTTGATCTGGAGCGTTATGACCGCGACCAGGTCGACGGCACCTGGGTGACCAGCGCCCATATGCAGGAATTGTGTCTTGAACTTTCCCGCATGAGCTATGAACAGCGCGCTGCCCGGGGCGGCATCGGCCTGGACCGGGCGGAGCTGGTCGTAGCGGGTTGTGCCATTCTGGAGGCCATCATGGATCTCTGGCCCATAGAACAGATCCGGGTTGCAGACCGGGGAATCCGGGAGGGTGTACTGCTTGACCTGATGGAAAAAAACAGGCCTTCGGGAAAATCCCGCAACAACCGGTCCGGGAACAAGAAGTTCTTCCGGAAACGGAAGAGGAAACCTGCGCGCACCGGTTCCGGAACGGAGGGCAACAAATGAAACGTCCCAAGTTGACCAGAACGGGCAAGCCGAGAAAGATTTCCGGTCACGGTATCACCAGCGGCAAGAAACAACGGGTGCATACGGCCCGGGGACGCAAGCTGTCGTCCACCCGCTGGCTGCAGCGGCAGTTGAACGATCCTTACGTCGCGGCCGCAAAGCGGGAAGGCTATCGCTCCCGTGCGGCTTATAAATTGATCGAGCTGGATGAAAAGTTTCATTTCCTGAAAAACGCCCGCACCATTGTCGACCTTGGTGCGGCGCCCGGTGGCTGGACCCAGGTTGTGGTTAAAAAATGCCAGAAGGACGCCGTGGTGGTCGGTATTGATATTCTGCCCATGGCGCCGGTAGCGGGGGCCACCATTCTGGAAATGGATTTTCTGTCTGAAAAAGCGGAACAGGAACTGAGCCGGCTGATCGACGGTCAGGCTGATCTGGTGCTCAGTGACATGGCGGCGCCGACCACAGGCCACAAGGAGACGGACCATTTGCGGACCATGGCTCTTGTGGAAGCGGCCTACTATTTTGCTGAAGACGTTCTGAAGCCGGGCGGCGCCTTTGTCGCCAAGGTTTTTGCCGGCGGTACAAATAATGAACTCCTGGACCGTATCAAGGGTCGCTTTGACAGTATTCGGCACTATAAACCTCCGGCAAGCAGAACCGGCTCGCCGGAAACCTATCTGGTGGCCATGGGCTTCCGGGGTAGCGCCAGCGAAGAATAAAACGTCAGGGGGCGCATTTCCCTTTTGACCTTTGTATAAATTGCTGATATTTACCCAAGGCCAATACCCGATCCAATTGGCAATGATACATATTCCTGCCAAGAGGGGGTTTTTTTACAAAAATCTCAGCCAAGTTAGGAATAGGAATGAAAATCCGCGAAGCTCTCACATTTGACGATGTACTTCTTGTCCCGCAGGCCTCTGATGTTCTGCCGGCCCAAGTCAATGTGCAGACGCAGATGACCCGCAAGATCATCCTGAACATCCCGTTGATCGCTGCGGCGATGGATACAGTGACCGAGGCCCCGATGGCCATCGCCATGGCCCAGGCCGGCGGTATCGGCATCATCCACAAAAATTACAGCAACGAAGAACAGGCTGAGCAGGTCCGGATGGTCAAGAAATTTGAATCCGGCATGGTCGTCAATCCCGTGACCATCTATCCGGACAATACCCTTGCCGACACGCTTCAGCTGATGACAGATCACAAGATTTCCGGCGTTCCTGTGGTGGAGCGCGGCGACGGCAAACTTGTCGGCATCATCACAAACCGTGACGTACGCTTTGCCACCAATATGATGCAGCCGGTGAGCGAGATCATGACCAGGGAAAACCTGGTTACGGTCAAGCCGGGTGTCACCATGGATGAGGCCAAGAGCCTGTTGCACAAGAACAGGATTGAAAAAGTTCTGGTGGTGGATGACAATTATCGCTGTATCGGCCTGATTACGGTAAAGGATATCGAGAAAGCCAAAACCCATCCCAATGCCTGCAAGGACGAGGAAGGCCGCCTCAGGGTCGGTGCCGCCACATCAGTGGGGGATGCGGGCTATGAGCGCACGGAAGCCTTGATTGAGGCCGGTGTGGACCTGGTGGTAGTGGATACGGCCCATGGCCATAACAACGGCGTTCTGGAAGCTGTACAACGGATCAAGAAGGAATATAGCCATATCCAGGTTGTCGGCGGTAACGTGGCCACCGGGGACGGGACAAAGGCCCTGATTGATGCCGGTGTGGATGCGGTCAAGGTGGGGATCGGACCGGGCTCCATCTGTACCACCCGTGTGGTGGCCGGTGTTGGTGTGCCGCAGTTGACCGCCATCATGGATGCTGTGGAAGTTGCCCGTAAGGAAGGTGTGCCGATCATTGGTGATGGCGGACTGAAGACTTCCGGTGATATTGCCAAAGCCATTGCTGCAGGGGCCAACACGGTGATGATCGGATCACTGCTTGCCGGGACCGAGGAATCTCCGGGCGAGGTGTTCCTCTATAAAGGACGCTCTTACAAATCATATCGCGGCATGGGGTCTCTTGGCGCCATGGCGCGGGGCTCCGCCGACCGATATTTCCAGCAGGAAGTACAGGACAACCTGAAACTGGTGCCGGAAGGTATTGAGGGACAGGTGCCTTACAAGGGGCCGGTCGGGGCGATGATTCACCAGCTTGTGGGCGGTCTTCGGGCAGCCATGGGCTATACCGGCAGCTCCACTATCGCGGAGCTGCACAAGCGGGCACAGTTTGTGAAGATTTCCAATGCAGGCCTTCGCGAAAGCCATGTGCATGACGTGACGATCACGCGGGAATCTCCCAACTATCCGTCACAGTAAAGATCGCGGGAAAATATGAAAGACGCAGCAAGAATTCAGTCGGTCATCGAGCTTCTTGACCGGCTGGCGCACAGTTTTTCCGAAGACGGTGCGTCGGCCGACGTACTTCTGCGTCAGTATTTCCAGAGCCGCCGATATGCCGGATCGCAGGACCGGCGGGCCGTATCCGGTCTCTATTATCAGATTATCCGCCATTGGGGCGGTCTGCTCGAAGTCTGTGGCGGGTTTTCATCCCGCAAAATGACCCTGGCTGGACTCCTGTATATTCAAAAGGCCGAAACTAATCATATTCGGGAGCTTTTCTCGGGTCAGACACACGGCCCGGAAGTACTTTCAGAAGAGGAAGAAGGTTTTCTGGAGAAAATTTCAGGCCAGAATTTTTCCGACGTGCTTTACCCGGAATGGATGGATGCGGGCCTGCAAGCGCGGTTTGGTGAGAACCTGAATAAGGCCATGCAGGCGTTCAATAAGCGGGCGCCAATGGGGCTTCGGGTTAATTCTCTTAAATCAAGCAGGGAAAAAGTCCGCAAGGCTTTTATAGACCTCGACATTGATGTTCGTGATGGCCGCTGGGCCGAAAGCGCTGTGATTATTGATAATCCCTTACAGATTCGTGATTTGCCGCTTTATAGGGACGGGCACGTGGAAATCCAGGACGAGGCGGCGCAGCTTGCCATGGAACTTGCCGACATTCAGCCCGGGCAGCAGGTCATGGACTATTGTGCCGGGGCAGGGGGCAAAACTCTGGCGGCGGCGGCTTTCATGCAGAACAAGGGCCAGATTTACGCTCTGGATGTGAACAAGTCGCGGCTGAACGAGCTGAAACCCCGGGCCAAACGGGCTGGCGCCCATGTGATCCAGACCCTGCTTCTGGGACATCGTGCAGCCAAACGCGAAAAACAGCTGGAACAACATATCGGTAAAATCGACAGGCTTTTGCTGGATGTGCCCTGTAGCGGTTCCGGCACCTGGCGGCGCAATCCGGAAAGCAAATGGCGGCTCACACCGGAAAAGCTGGAAGAGTATGTAAACCTGCAGAAAGAGCTTCTTGCCGAAGCCTGGCACTATGTGAAGCCGGGCGGCAGACTTGTTTATATGACCTGTTCCGTCTTTGGACAGGAAAACGAGCAGCAAATTGACGACTTCCTGGCGTCAATACCGGAAGCCGGCTTATTGAATTATAAGGATTTTATTCGGGGAGAGAGCCCGCAAAGCCTGTCCGTTCTGGACGGCGCCCTGCAGCTTTCACCCCATGAACATAACTGCGACGGTTTCTTTGTCGCACTACTGGAGAAGAAGGTTTGAGAGCCGTCTAATCGGCTGGACAAGCCATGGTACAAAGGGTATTTTTCGTTCATGACAGACCGTATTCTTATCATTGATTTTGGCTCCCAGGTTACCCAGCTTATTGCGCGCCGGGTCAGGGAAAGTGGCGTTTATTCCGAGATCGTTCCCTTTAACAAGGCGGACGAGGTTCTGGAAACATTTGATCCGGCCGGTATTATCCTGTCAGGCGGGCCAAACAGCGTCACCGGCATCGATACGCCCCGCGCCCCGGAAAAGGTCTTTACCATGGGCCTGCCGATCCTCGGCATCTGTTACGGCGAGCAAACCATGTGCGAGCAGCTCGGCGGCAAGGTGGAAAGCTCGGACGAGCGTGAATTCGGCCGCGCTTTTCTGGATGTGACTGACAGTTGTGGACTGTTTGACGGCATCTGGAACAAGGGTGAAAAACACCAGGTCTGGATGAGCCACGGTGACCGGGTTGTCGCTCTGCCAGAAGGGTTCCATGTAGTCGGTGTGAGTGACAATGCGCCCTATGCCGCCATTGCCAACGAAGAAAAACGTTTTTATGCGGTGCAGTTCCATCCCGAAGTGGTGCACACACCGGACGGGGCCAAACTGCTGTCCAATTTTGTCCATAATATTTGCGGCTGTGCGGGCGACTGGACCATGGCGTCATTCAAGGAAACCGCCATTGCGGCAGTCCGAGAACAAGTGGGGTCAGGCCGGGTGATTTGCGGTCTTTCAGGCGGGGTCGATAGCTCCGTTGTGGCCGTACTTCTTCACGAAGCCATTGGCGATCAGTTGACCTGTGTTTTTGTCGACCATGGCCTTATGCGCGCCAATGAAGCGGAGGAAGTGGTGACCCTGTTCCGGGATCACTATAACATTCATCTGGTGCACAAGGATGCCAGCGACATGTTCCTTGGCAAACTGGACGGGGTCAATGACCCGGAAAAGAAACGCAAGATCATCGGCGGCCTGTTCATTGATGTGTTTGAGGAAGAGGCGAAAAAAGTTGGCGGCGCTGACTTTCTGGCCCAGGGCACACTCTATCCCGATGTAATCGAGAGTGTTTCCTTCACCGGCGGTCCCAGTGTGACCATCAAATCGCACCATAATGTGGGTGGTCTGCCGGAACGTATGAACATGGCGCTGGTGGAGCCGTTACGCGAACTGTTTAAGGATGAGGTCAGGGCGCTTGGCCGTGAACTCGGCCTGCCGGACAGTTTTATTGGCCGTCATCCGTTCCCGGGACCGGGCCTTGCCATTCGCATTCCTGGAGACATCACCCAGGAAAAATGCGATATCCTGCGCAAGGCGGACAGCATTTATCTTCAGGAGATCCGCAACGCCGGGCTATATGATGCCATCTGGCAGGCCTTTGCGGTACTTCTTCCTGTGCGCACCGTGGGCGTAATGGGCGACGAACGGACCTACGAATATGTCTGTGCCTTGCGTGCTGTGACCTCCACCGACGGCATGACGGCGGATTATTATCATTTCGACCATGAGTTCCTGTCCCGGGTGTCGACCCGGATTATCAACGAGGTGCGTGGCATCAACCGGGTCGTTTACGACATCACTTCCAAACCCCCGGGAACCATTGAGTGGGAATAATGATTGGTGAGAACAGGAAGCTGGGGGAGACTGTCGAGAACTGGTCACCCCCTCCTGAACCGTCCAGTGATATGAGACTGGAGGGAGAATATGTCTCTCTTCAGCCACTTTCAGCCGAAGTTCATGGAGAGGACCTCTTTGAAGCGAATGCGCTGGATGCAGACGGCGCGATCTGGGATTACCTGGCCTATGGGCCATTTGCCTCTTTAGATGACTATTTAGAGTGGGTGAAATCCATGGAAGGGAAGCCAGATCCCTGTTTCCTCGCCATCCAGAGAAAAGATAGCGGCGAGTTCTGTGGCGTGGCAAGCTTCATGCGCATTACACCAAAGGCCGGTACCATGGAAGTGGGACATCTGTGTTTTTCTCCGAAGCTACAAAAAAATATCGCCGCGACGGAAGCCATGTATCTGATGATGAAATGGGCGTTCGAGGCCGGCTACCGGCGTTATGAATGGAAATGCAACGCCCTTAACCTGGCGTCGCGCCGGGCGGCACAGCGGCTTGGTTTTTCCTATGAAGGCATATTCCGCCAGGCACTGGTAACCAAGGGGCGGAACCGGGATACAGCCTGGTTTGCCGCCATCGACAAGGAATGGCCGGAGCTGGAAAAGGCTTTTCAGACCTATCTGGATCCAGGAAACTTTGACCAGGATGGCCTGCAAATTAAATCGCTTTCTTCTCTCACCCGGAAGCTTCTTTTTAAAACAGATCCGGACCTGGACGGACCTGAATAATCTTTTGTGCACTTGCTCAAAGGATGCTAGAAACAATCTGCTCGGAGTTTCAAGTGAAGAATTTCCCGGGCGGAATTTTCCGTATGCAAGCAGGGTAGAGAAATGTCCGGTGCAAGCACAGCAACCCCCTATCAGTTCAGAATTCTGCAGGTCGATGATGTCACCGAAGACTATGTTAAATGGTTTTCCGATGTCGATATTGTCCGCTATTCCGATAACCAGTACAGGACTTTTTCGTTGGTCGGTCAAAAGGAATATGTGAAGTCCTGTCTGGATAATCCTGACATGGATCTCTATGGAATTTTTGACAACGGACGACACATCGGAAATATTACGCTCTCAGGTTTCAACAGCCCCCATAATCGCGCAGAGATAACCTATGTGGTGGGGGCAAAAGACTACTGGGGAAAAGGTGTTGCCGCTTGGGCAATCTCCGAAATTGTCAAACTGGCAAAGCAGCATTATAAACTTCATAGACTGTATGCTGGCTGTGCGGAGCCTAATACCGGCAGCAGGAAAGTTTTGGAAAAGAACGGTTTTCAGTTAGAGGGTAAACGGATAAACCATCTTTTCTATAATGGTGAATGGATGAACCAGTTGGATTTCGGGCTTAACCTGTCTTAGCCTTTCTCGAAGAGCATTCCCAAAGCGCTCCGGGTAAAAACATAACAGAGGGATACGAGATCATGTATGCAGATCACAAGGCACGACGCAAAACCGTAAGAGACATTGCGAAGCTGAAAGGGGAGCGTCCTATCGTCTCCCTGACCGCCTACACCGCGCCCATGGCCAACTGGCTGGATGATCATGTGGATTTTTTGCTTGTTGGTGATTCTCTGGATATGGTGCTTTACGGCTTCGAGAGTACCACCGGCATGACCCTGGATATTATGATCGAACATACCAAGGCGGTCATGCGCGGATCGCAGAAAGCCATGGTGATTATTGACTTGCCCTTCGGTACCTATGAAGAAAGCCCTGAAGTGGCTTTTCATAATGCAGCGCAGGCGGTCAAGAATTCCGGCTGTGCCGCGGTCAAGCTTGAAGGCGGTGTGGAGATGGCAGAGACCATCAGATATCTGACGGATCGTAAGGTGGCGGTGCTGGCGCATATCGGGCTGAAACCCCAGGCCGTGAATGTGATGGGCGGCTATGTGGCCCAGGGACGGACGGAAGACAGCTGGGGACCGATTCTGGAAGATGCCCGGGCCGTACAGGAGGCTGGCGCCTTCGCCGTTGTTCTGGAAGGGGTCACAGAACCCCTTGCGCAGAAAATTACAGAAGAACTGGATATTCCGACTATTGGTATCGGGGCCGGTAAATATTGTGACGGCCAGATCCTGGTCACCGAAGATATGCTCGGCCTGTTTCCCGGCAATCCCAAGTTCGTCAAACGTTATGCGGAAATGGGCAAAATGATCGATGAAGCCATCCAGCAGTATGCGGAGGAAGTGAAAAGCCGCGCATTTCCGGGCACTGAACACACCTATGCCATGAAAACAGAGAAATAGGCCTCAATATTGCCAGTTTTTTCCCGGAGGCTCTATTGCGCGTTGCCTTATGGGAAAAGGCGGGCTATCTTGTCCGCTGATCAAATATCTGGGCCAGAGAAAGTAATACAGGAGAGCCTGATTGTCTGAGGAATTTATTCGCGAGGTAGACGAAGATCTTCGTCACCAGCAGCTTACAGCATTTTGGAAAAACTACGGCAAATATGTCATAGCCGTGGCTGTGGGCATTGTCATTTTTGTTGCCGGATCCCAGGGGTATAAGAAATATACCGAAGGCAAATATCTGGATGTGTCGGAGCAATATACTGCTGCACTGGACAATATCGGTTCAGGCAACCAGCAGCAGGCTTTGGTCAAGCTCAAAGAGCTTTCCGACAAGGATGTGGAGGGATACACCGTTCTTTCTGCCATGAAACGGGCGGAGTTGCATCTTGGGAACGGGGAACAGGCTCTGGCTGTCGGTATTCTGGACGGTCTGGCGAAAAATTCCGGGGTCGGGGAATTCTATCGCGATCTGGCCAGCCTTCAGGCGGCTACGATCCTGATGGACGAGTCCAGCTACGAGGAAACCACGGCCCGTCTCGAGCCGCTTCTGGAGCGGCGCAACGAAATGCATTACCTGGCAAAGGAACTCCTGGCCATGGCTGCTATTCAAAGCGGCGATCTGGAAAAAGCCAAGGGGCTGCTGCGTGACCTGAGCGAGGACCTGGAAACACCGGAACAGGTGAAATTCAGGGCTGACCAGCTGATCACTGTAATCGAGTAAGGCGGATAATGGGAAATTTTATGGCGACTGAATACTTTCCGGGCCGGACTGCAGTCCGTATCACACTGGTTGCCCTTCTGGCAACCGGTCTCGCGGCTTGCGGGGGCGGGGGTAACAAGGATAAAAACCGGCTCGACGGGGAAAGAATACCTGTTCTGACTTTTGAGCAAAGCCTGAAAATCGATCCCCAGGTTTCCAGTTATCAGATCACGCTGCCGACACCTTCCGCCAGTGGCGATTGGTCGCAGCCGGGACAGAATGCCTTTCATTATGTAGGACATCCTGCCCTGTCCGAGAATCCTCAGAAAATCTGGTCCACGGATATCGGTGAAGGCTCAAATGGCCGTCACGCCCTTGGGGGCATGCCGGTGATTGCCAATGGCCGTATGTTCATGATTGATTCCCGCGCCAGGGTTCGTGCCTTCAATGCGGAGACCGGCAAAAAACTTTGGGATCATGATTTCCGGGAAAAAGGCGAAACTGTCAAGAATGCCTATGGCGGCGGAGTGACATATGGCAACGGCACGCTGTTTATCACCAACGGATACGGGCATATTGCGGCCATGGACCCGGCGAACGGGAACGTTAAATGGCAGGCGAAAACCGGCATTCCCATGCGCGGCGCACCGACTTACGCAGACGGTCGTCTTTTTGCCCTGAGCCATGACAATCAGACCTATGCCCTTGACGCCAACACGGGCGAGATTCTCTGGAACGAAATCGGTATATCCGAAAATGCCGGCCTTGTAGGGGCCGCAAGCCCGGCCGTTATCGGCAATACAGTGATTTCCGCCTACAGCTCCGGCGAAGTTTATGCCATGCGGGTGGAAAACGGTCGGACACTCTGGACCGATACCCTGTCCCGGCAGGGCAGGCTCACCGCCATGGCCAGCCTGCGCGATGTGGACGGTCACCCGGTGATTTATGACAACAAGGTCTATGCCGTCAGCCATTCCGGGCGTATGGTGGCCATTGACCTGCGTTCCGGCACCCGTATCTGGGAACAGAATGTGGGCTCACAATACACGCCCTGGGTGGCAGGTGATTTCATCTATGTGGTCACCCCTGAAGGACAGGTTGTCTGTCTGACACGCCGGGAAGGCAAGATCCGCTGGATTACCCAGCTCGAACGCTATAAAAATCCGGAACGACGTGACGAGCCAGTACACTGGTCCGGGCCGCTTCTTGCCGGGGACCGGGTTCTGGTGACATCCTCACACGGCTATGCGGTTTCCCTGTCGCCCTATACCGGTGACGTCCTCAGCGGCATTGAGCTGCCGGACGGTGCGGAGTATGGTCCGATTATTGCCAACGGGATCCTTTATATCATGACAACAGACGGTGAAGTGGTCGCTTACCGCTAAGGTTTGTCATAATTACATTGATTATTTGGCCCGTTTTGGTAAAAGCGGGCCACATTTATTTGCAGGTAACAAAACCATGGCTCTTACCATCGCCATTATCGGCCGCCCCAATGTGGGCAAATCCACCCTGTTCAACCGTCTGGTTGGCAAACGGCTGGCTATTGTCGATGACACGCCCGGCGTGACTCGCGACCGGCGCGAGGCCATGGGCTCCCTCGGGGAGTATAAATTCAAGATTATTGATACCGCCGGTCTTGAGGAGGGCAAGGCTCAAAGCCTGTCCGCGCGCATGTGGGAACAGACGGAAAAGGCCATTGAAGAAGCGGACTTTTCCCTGTTCATGATTGACGCCCGGGCCGGGGTTACCCCGCTGGACAAACATTTCGCCGAACTATTGCGCCGGGGAAATCACCCGATGATCCTGCTGGCCAACAAGGCAGAGGGCCGGGCCGGTGAAGAAGGGCTCTATGATGCCTTCAGCCTTGGCCTGGGCGCGCCGATTCCGGTATCCGCCGAACATGGCGAGGGTCTTGCGGAATTGATCGAGGCCTTTGACGAAAAATGCCGCGAGCTTCGTATTGATCCGCTCTCCGAGGAAGAAGAGCAGGTGGTAAGCTTCTCCGTCGCCATTGAGGGCGAGGTGACCGAGGAAGAGGAAGCCGCCAGTG
Source organism: Emcibacter sp. (assembly GCF_048269205.1). Taxonomy (GTDB): domain Bacteria; phylum Pseudomonadota; class Alphaproteobacteria; order Sphingomonadales; family Emcibacteraceae; genus Emcibacter. Next base: position 1,446,446 of record NZ_JBLXJC010000001.1, read on the forward strand.
AAATTGACAGCGGCCTGCCGCTGCAACTTGCCATTGTCGGCCGGCCCAATGTGGGAAAATCCACCCTGGTCAACCAGATCCTGGGCGAGGAGCGGCAGATCACCGGTCCCGAGGCGGGCCTGACCCGCGATACCATCGGCGTCAGCTTTGACTATGAGGGCCGGGAAATCCGTATGTTTGATACGGCGGGATTGCGCAGGAAAGCCAAGGTCCAGGAAAAACTGGAAAAGCTGTCGGTCGCCGATACCATCCGGGCGCTCAACTTTGCCGAGGTCGTCGTCCTGATGATTGACGCCACCATGCCGTTCGAGCGGCAGGACCTGAGCATCGCCAGCCTGGTAGTGCAGGAAGGCCGCGCCCTGGTGTTGGCGCTCAACAAATATGACCTGATCGAAAACCGCCAGGAAGTCCTGAAGGATATTGCCGAGAAGCTGGAACATACCCTGCCGCAGGTCAAGGGCATTCCGGTGATCCCGATCAGCGCTCTGACCGGCAAGGGGGTTAACAAGCTGATTCCGGCGGTCTTTGAAGCTTATCGGCAGTGGAACCGTCGCATCAGTACCTCAAAGCTCAACCGCTGGCTTTCGGACACCACAGACTATCATCCGGCGCCGTCGGTCAGTGGCCGCCGCATCAAAATGCGCTATATCACCCAGGTCAAGACCCGGCCGCCGACCTTTGCCATCTTCTGCAACCGCCCGGCCGATGTGGCCAACAGCTACCAGCGCTATCTGATGAATGAGCTTCGGTGGGACTTTGAACTGCCCGGTGTGCCGATCCGTCTGCTGCTAAGACGTGGCGATAACCCGTATCACAAGAAGAAGTAGGAACAGTAAAAAACACTGGTTATGGGGGATATAGTGTTAAATATTTTTGTTGCTGCAATCCTCATACTTATTTTCGTTGTACTTCCCATAACTATAGCAATTTGGGTCGGTAAAGCAGGATATCGCTTAGGCACACGATTGGGGCAAAATGCCAATGGTGTGGCTGTGTCAGGTAAAAAGACAGGCGAATATGGCCCTGTGAAGAACAACGAGTTCTATGTGTTTGTCGTAACTGTCCTGATTGGTATGGTTTTATCCTTTTCCAATATTTATCTTTTTCCCTGGACCGGAAATGGATTTAGTTTCGAAAGAGATTTTATCGATAGCTTTGTCAAATGTTCCAATCCGACGATTGCCGTTGAGCAGGTTAACATTCTTAGGAACTGTCTTCTATCGACAGCTGTAGGCATGGTATTTCTATTATTTAGATTGTTTCCCTTATCGCGAGAGATACCCCGACGGGTCATGACCTTGGACCGAGGCGCTGTATCTCTGTTCTCTTTGTCCGTCATAACTTTGGCGGCAGTGTTGATTATCTCGCGCGTGGTCTTGGCGTATGAGCCAATTGTGGACTGCAATGGAACATACATGAAAGTCCCGTATTTGCTTTATTCTACTCTGTTCGTGTGGGCTAGCGGATTGATGATTTTCATGATGTCGTTTGTACCGATATCGATTTATTTCCGCTACTTCCGGAAAGAAGCTCCCTAGGGCTATTGTCCTGGCGTCACCCCGGCGAAAGCCGGGGTCCATGTGACCGTCTGGGTGAACTTTCAGGATGAGCTATGGATTCCTGCTTTCGCAGGAATGACGAGTGTTATCGCGCACTCTGTCGTCATTCCCGACCTGACCGGGAATCCATGTTAATTTCGGAAAGACTCTATCAGGAGGAGCCATGGACTCCCGCTTTCGCGGGAGTGACGGAAAAAGGTTACTTCTTCCATTCCCGGAAATCAAACACCTGGCCGGTCTCGGTGAACTCTTCCGAGCACAGCTCCACGAACATGGGCGCGATCTCTTTGGGATGGGGCAGGCTTTCCGGATCCTCACCCGGCATGGCCTTGGCGCGCATGCCGGTGCGGATGGGGCCCGGGTTGATCAGGTTAGCGCGAACATTGGTAATTTTCATTTCCTCCGCCCAGGTTTTCACAGTCACTTCAAGGGCCGCCTTGGTCATGGCGTATCCGCCCCAGTAAGCTCGTGCCTTCTGGGCCACACCTGAGCATACAAAGACCGCCCGGCCGGCATCAGATTGCTTGAGCAGCGCTTCGAAGGACCGGATCAGCCGGTAATTGGCGGTCAGGTTCACATTCAGCAGCATATCCCAGTCCTTGGGCGTAATATGGCTGAGCGGGGACAGGATGCCAAGATAACCGGCGTTTCCGACCAGGATATCCAGCTTGCCGTATTTTTCATAAATCGCCGCGCCAAGACGGTCAATGCCGTCATAGTCGGTGATGTCGAGCGGCACCAGCAGAGCTTCGCGCCCGGTCTCCGCCTTGATCTGGTCGTCCAGTTCCTCAAGCGCGCCGACGGTGCGGGCGACCAGGATCACTTCGGCGCCTTCACGGGCGAATTCAAGGGCCACGGCGCGGCCGATGCCCCGGGAGGCCCCTGTAATAAGGGCGATTTTTCCGTCAAGTTTTCCCATGGTCAGTCCGTCAGGCCGTTATCAGTCAGTAAGGAAGGAGAATTGTTTGTTGTCTTCACCCAGCTCTTCATCAGTAAGCTTGGTGGGGTACTCACCGCTGAAGCAGGCATCGCAAAACTGGGGACTGATGCTGTCCCTGTTGGCTTCGCCCACGGCCCGGTACAACCCGTCGATGGAGACAAAGGCAAGGCTGTCGGCCTTGATATATTTGGCCATTTCGTCAACAGACATGCGAGACGCCAGAAGCTTGTCTTTTTCCGGCGTATCCACGCCGTAAAAGCAGCTGTTGGTGGTTGGCGGGCTGGCGATGCGCATATGCACTTCCTTGGCCCCGGCGGCGCGCATCATTTCCACGATTTTAACCGAGGTGGTGCCGCGGACGATACTGTCGTCGATAAGCACGATGCGTTTGCCCTCGATTTCCCCTTTGTTGGCATTATGTTTCAGCTTCACGCCCAGATGGCGGATCTGGTCGGACGGCTCAATGAAGGTCCGGCCCACATAATGGTTGCGGATGATGCCGAGCTCGAACGGGATGCCGGACTGCTGGGCATAACCGATGGCGGCGGGAACACCGGAATCAGGCACGGGAATCACCAGGTCGGCATCAACGGTGCTTTCCTTGGCCAGTTCCTTGCCGATGTTCTTGCGTACTTGATAGACGCTTCTGTCGTTGGTGATGCTGTCGGGGCGGGAGAAATAAACATGTTCGAAAATACAGGGGCGGGGTTTTTTGGCCGGGAACGGATGATGGCTGGTAAAGCCGTCCGCATCAATAACGATAAGCTCGCCCGGCTCCACGTCACGAATATAGTCCGCGCCGATAATATCAAGGGCGCAGGTTTCCGAGGCGAAGATATAGGTATCATCGGACAGTTTACCCAGCACCAGCGGGCGCACACCCAGCGGGTCGCGGGCGCCGATCAATTTTTTCTGGCTCAGCGCGACAACGGAATAGGCGCCTTCAATCCGGCGCAGGGCGTCAATCACCCGGTCCACCAGGTTCATATAGGTGCTGGTGGCCACAAGGTGAATGATCACTTCCGAATCCGAGGTGGACTGAAAGATGGCGCCTTTTTCCACCAGCAGCTTGCGCAGGGTCCAGGCATTGGTGAGATTGCCGTTATGGGCAACCGCAAATCCGCCCGAGGACAGGTCGGCAAAAAGCGGCTGAATATTGCGCATGCCCGAACCGCCGGTGGTGGAATAGCGCACATGGCCAATGGCGGACATGCCGGGCAGGGATTCAATGACCTTCTGGCTGTTGAAATTATCAGCCACATGGCCCATGGATTTATGGGAATGGAATTGCTTGCCATCGAAGGCGACGATTCCGGCGGCTTCCTGTCCCCGGTGTTGCAGGGCATGCAGGCCGAGCACCGTATGGGCCGCGGATTCCACATGGTTATAGATGCCGAAAACACCGCATTCTTCATGCAGTTTGTCGTCATCAAAGGGGTTGGTGCCGATAAAGTCGTCGGGGGAGCCGTGTCGGGGAGCAGTATAATCCGTCATATAGTCAACTCGTCACAAAATCGTTGAGTGTCAGGGTTGTCGTGGCCTCAGGGGCGTTATATGTCGAATCCGTTTCTATGTGAACCTTTTTTTACTCGTCTGAGAGTTTCTTGAACAGTTCATCCATTTCCTCGGTAGACTTCTTGTCGTATCCCTCTTCTTTTCGGGAATTGCTGGGGAAGGACGGCATCATCTTTTTCAGCCGTTCCAGCGCCTCGATATCCTTCCGGGTTTCTTCCAGGTCTATGTCGTCCTTATAGGGATTCATGGCGTTCAGCATGCTGGCGCCATATTCAACCAGCGGCCGGGATTTGGCTTCGATAAACCAGTCCGGATAGTTTTTGGGCGAAATGAACGGGGTGGTCAGAAGATAGACAAAGCAGATCAGCAGCATGCCGCGCAATGTGCCGAACAGGATGCCGAGCCCCCGGTCCAGGGCGCCAATATGACTTTCCTTGATTCTTCTGCCGACTGTGCTGGCGATCAGCTTGAAAATCACCAGGCTGCCAATTCCCAGCAGGGCGTAGGTGATGATATCGGCCATGATTTCCGGCTGTATCAGCTTGTAGGTATGGGGGGAGACCACGGGATGCCCCTGCAGGGTGATAATGATGGCGCCGGCCCAGGCCGCAAGGCTGAGAGCCTCCGTTGTAAAGCCCTTTGACCAGGAAATAATGCCTGATATCAGCAGGGTGGAGATGACAATCACGTCCAGCGGGTTCAGAAAACCTTCCATTATGCGCCCTCGAGGTCTACGGCAATCAGGTCGACAAGCTTGCGGATTTCATCCAGTTCAACCACACGCAATTCCTTGCCTTTCTGTTTTATCTTTGCCGGGATATAGGCCTGTTCAAAACCGAGCTTGGCGGATTCCTTGAGACGGGCGTCCGCCTGGCTTACCGGGCGGATTTCGCCGGACAGGCTGATTTCCCCGAACAATACCGTATTTTTCGCTATTGAATAACCGGAAAGTGACGAAATGAGGGCGGCAGCCACGGCCATATCGGCGGCCGGTTCAGAAATCCTCAAGCCCCCGGCCACATTGAGGTAAATATCAAAGGCCCCGAGGCCAAGACCGCAACGGGCATCGAGTACGGCAATGATCATGGACAGCCGGCCCGAATCCCAGCCCACAACAGCCCGGCGCGGCGTGCCGAGAGAGGAAGGCGCCACCAATGCCTGGATTTCCACCAGCATGGGGCGCGAGCCTTCCATGCCGGCAAAGACGGCGGAACCGGCCACATCGCCCGTATGATTGCCGAGGAACAGCGTCGAGGGATTATGCACCTCCTGCAGGCCCATGTCGCTCATCTCAAAGACGCCAATTTCGTCGGTGCCGCCGAAACGGTTTTTGACGGCGCGCAGGATCCTGAACTGGTGGCCGCGGTCGCCCTCGAAATACAACACCGTATCGACCATATGTTCAAGAACCCGGGGACCGGCGATCTGGCCGTCCTTGGTCACATGTCCCACAAGCACCACAGCCACATTGCGCCGTTTGGCAAAACGGATCAGTTCCTGGGCGCAGGTCCGGACCTGGGCCACGGTGCCCGGTGCGGATTCGATGGTGTCGGCGAACATGGTCTGAATGGAATCAATCACCACCACCTGCGGCAGGTCGCCATGTTCGAGGGTGGCGATGATATTGCGCAGATTGGTTTCGGAACCCAGTTTGACGGGATTTTTCTCGAGCCCAAGCCGTTTGGCGCGCATGCGGACCTGGCTGGTGGATTCCTCACCCGAGACATAGATGGTGTTATGTCCGGAACCGGCAAGCTTTGCCATGGCCTGCAACAGGATTGTGGATTTGCCGATTCCGGGATCACCGCCGATCAGGGTCGCGGAGCCTGGCACCAGGCCGCCGCCACAGGCCCGGTCAAATTCGGCCATGCCCGACATCATGCGGGCGGGGGGATTTTCCTCTCCCTGCAGTTCGCCAAGCTCGATCACCTGACCCTTGGCCGGCGAGGAGCCTTTTCCGAGCCCGCTGGGCAGGCTCTGGTCGGCTTCTTCGGTGATGCTGTTCCATTCACCGCAGGATTCGCATTGTCCCATCCATTTGGAGGTGACGCTGCCGCAGGACTGACAGACATATGTGCGGCGGGCTTTGGCCATAGGGTCAGGCTTTCAGAATTTCCATCTTGATCGGACCGACGGCGCGACCGTGGATGAATTGCTCAACATAGTCGTTACCGCTTTGATCGATCTCGTCCCGGGGGCCGCTCCAGATGATGTTGCCCTTGTAGATCATGGCGCATTTATCGGCGATCTTGCGCACGCTGGCCATGTCATGGGTGATGGAAAGGGCCGTGGCGCCCAGGTCCTTCACGCATTCCACGATCAGGTCATTGATCACGTCGGCCATGATGGGGTCAAGACCGGTCGTAGGTTCGTCAAAGAAAATGATTTCCGGTTCGTCGGCAATGGCGCGGGCCAAACCAACACGTTTCTGCATGCCGCCGGAAAGCTCCGCCGGGCTGAGCATGGCCACTTCGGGCTCGAGGCCTACACGGCGCAATTTTTCGATGGCAAGTTCCCTGGCATCCTTGCGGGACATCTGCTTTTCCGCCAGCAGGCGGAAGGCGACATTTTCCCAGACAGGCAGGCTGTCAAAGAGGGCCGCACCCTGAAACAGCATGCCGAACTTGGCCAGGACTTTCTGACGGTCCTTGCCGCGCAAGCCAACGGTTTCCTCACCGTCGATCTTGATGCTGCCGGCGTCCGGCTCCAGAAGGCCGAGAATGCATTTAAGGGTCACGGACTTGCCGGACCCGGACCCGCCGATGATAACCATGGATTCTCCTGGCATCACGTCCAGGTCAATGCTGTCCAGCACGACCTTGTTGCCAAAGGCCTTGCGTACGCCTCTCAGGCTGATTTTCGGTGTCTGTTGATCGGGAGTCTGGGTCATGTGGAAAAGAACATCTCGGTTACAATATAGTTTGTCAGCAGGATCAGCATGCAGGCGGAGACCACAGCGTTAGTCGTGGCTACGCCCACGCCTTGCGCACCACCGCGGCTGTTGAAGCCGTGATAACAACCCATCAGGGAAATCACAAAACCAAAGACAGCGCCCTTGGTCAGGCTGGCGCGAATATCGGTGGCTTCCAGAAATTCCATGGTGGTGGTCATATAGACGCTGGGATTAAAACCCAGCTTGCCGGTGGCGATCAGAAAGCCGCCCATAACCCCTACGGTATCGGCCACAATAACCAGCATGAAGGGCATCATGATCAGGGTGGCGAGAATACGCGGGGCAATAAGATATTTGAACGGGTCGGTGGACAGGGTGGCCAGGGCGTCAATCTGTTCGGTCACCCGCATGGTGCCGATTTCGGCGGCCATGGAGGCACTGACCCGCCCGGCAACAATCAGGCCGCAGAGGACGGGGCCCAGTTCACGCACAATGCCGATCACGACGATGGAAGGCAGAACGCTTTCGGCATCGAAACGGGAGCCGCCCTCATAGATGTTGAGCGCCAGAGCAGCACCGGTAAACAGTGCCGTCAGCCCGACCACCGGCAGGCTGTAGTATCCGATCACCATCATCTGCCGGACAATGGCCCGGGGATAGAAGGGGGGCACGAACATGTGAGTTACTGCAGAATAGGCAAAGATCCCAAGCTGGCCTGCCGCCTGAAGAAAACTAAAAACTACGCGTCCGATTCTGGCTAGAAAATTCATTTGATCCGCAACCTGCTTGTTATTTTACCGGAATATAGACTCTCTGATAACGCTCCCGAACCCCGGTCAGTATTTCATACTGGCTTAGGTTAGACAGTTCGGACGCCTTTTCAAGTGTTATATGCTGTCCCAACAGTTCAATGGCATCGCCTTCCGAGACGGCGGCAAAAGCCTGTCCCGAAATATCAATGGCGAGCATATCCATGGAAACCCGCCCGACCACCGGTACTTCTGTGCCTGAAAGATAAAGATGTCCCACATTATTGAACACCTGCAGGTAACCGTCTGCGTAACCGATGTTTACAATGGCGATACGGCTTCTCTGCGGCGCCGTCCAGGTGGTGCCGTATCCGACGCCCATGCCTTCCCGGAGTTCCCGCACCTGGAGGATACGACCTGTAATGGTGAATGTCTGGCGAATACCGCCGGGCAGGGAAGCCGTTTGTGACGGGTTGCCTCCGAACAGGAGGAGACCGGGGCGCACCAAATCGAAATGATAGTCCCGCCCCAGCAATATGCCGCCGGAATTAGCCAGCGATGCCGGTATGCCGGGGAACGAGGCGCATATTTCCCTGAAGCTGCCGAGCTGGCGGCTATTAAGGGAACTGGACCTGTCGTCGGCGCAGGCCAGGTGGCTCATGATGAGGGTGACATTTACCCCTTTGAGGGTGTTTTTGTGGTCCAGCAACCGGATTGTTTCTTCCGGCGACAAACCAAGTCTGTTGATACCCGTATCGAAATGAAGGGCGCAGGGCTGGCCGCGGCCGTTGTTTTTCCAAAAGGCAAGCTGCTCAGGGCTGTTTATGACCGGTCGCAGATTAAACTCCGCAAAATAGTCTTCATGGCCGGGGAAAAGCCCGTTGAGCACATAAATTACCGCTTCGGCGGTATGCTGGCGCAATTCAACAGCCTCGGCCAGGTTGGCCACAAAGAAGTCGCTGCATCCGGCTTCGTGAAACAGGGCCGGCGCGACCTCTGCAATGCCCATGCCGTAAGCATCGGCTTTGACCATGGCGGCAGCGTCGGCACCATTGGCAAGTTCGCGAACCGTGTGGTAGTTTTCAATAATTGCCGGCAGGTCAACGGTCAGGGTGGCCTGGCAATCTGCAGGCAGAGACGTTTGCAAGTCCACTGGCATCAGGTGAAACGCTCCGGAAGATGATCATCGGCCACGGGCGGGTCGGAGAATTTGGTGGTTTCACTGCTGAAGTTAAGCTCGATAATGCCGGTGGGGCCGTGGCGCTGTTTACCAATGATGAATTCCGCCTTGCCGTGCATTTTGTCACATTCTTCAAGCCAGATGGCGTGTTCCGGTGTGCCGGGGTCCGGCTGTTGCTGATGCAGGTAATATTCCGGGCGGTAGACAAAGGTCACCATATCCGCATCCTGTTCGATGGAACCGGATTCCCTCAGGTCCGATAGAAGCGGACGTTTGTTATCGCGGGATTCGATGGTACGGCTGAGCTGGGAAAGAGCTAAAACCGGAATCTGAAGTTCTTTCGCCAACCCTTTGAGTCCACGGGTAATTTCTGAAATTTCCTGAACCCGGTTTTCAGGGCCACGTCCGCGATCTCCACCGCGCAAAAGCTGCAGATAGTCAACAATTAGTAATCCTAGTCCATGTTGGCGCTTGAGACGCCGGGCCCGGGTTCTGAGGCCACCAATGCTGAGTGACGGCGTGTCGTCAATAAACAGGGGCAGCTCCTCCAGCTCCATGCTGGTACGGGCGAGGGCAGCAAACTGATCCTGGTTGATCTGGCCTTTCCTCAGGTCCTGGGACGGTAGGTTGGCCTGTTCGGCAAGAATACGGGTCGCCAGCTGGTCGGCGGACATCTCAAGGGAGAAAAAAGCTGTCACAGCGCCCCGGTTTTCCTCGTGCGGGATCCCGGCCTGCAGTTGCTCCATATAGAATTTGGCGGCATTAAAGGCAATATTTGTCGCCAGGGCGGTTTTCCCCATGGCAGGGCGTCCGGCCAGAATCATCAGGTCAGACTTGTGCAGGCCACCAATATGATTGTTAATGGAGGTAAAGCCTGTGGTGATACCGGAAAGTTTGCCGGCATTTTTCCGGGAGATCTCGATAATATTGACGGCTTCAGCAGCCGCCTTGGCAAAGGCTTTGAAGCCACCCTCCGAGGCGCCGGTTTCAGCCAGTGAATAGAGTGACCGTTCGGCGCGTTCGATCTGGTCCTGGGCTGTTTTGTCCACGTCGTGGTCATAGGCCTCGTTAACGATCTCCGTCCCCACGTTGATCAGCTCACGCTTGAGCGCCATCTGATGAATGATCTGACCATATTCAGCTGCATTGATGATACTGATGGCAGAAGAGGCTAGGGAGGCCAGATATCGGGCACCGCCCACATCCGCCAGATGTTCCTCTTTCTCGAAATAGGGTTTCAGGGTCACCGGAGAGGCCACAAGGCCTTTTTCAATCAGTTTGCGGGTAGCTTCATAGATTTTCTGATGGGCAGGATTAATGAAATGTTCTGCATCAAGAAAGTCCTGGACTTTGCTCAGGGCCTCATTGTTTGTCAGAATAGCGCCCAGCAACGCCTGCTCGGCTTCCAGATTATGAGGTGTTTCGCGGAAAGTTCCGCTTACCACATTGTCATTTTCCTCTTGCAGAGGGATGTCTGGAAAATCTTCCATAATTTATATTCTGCTCCGACTCTTTATAGTGACAATAGTAGTCTGTAAACCTGTTAGAAACAAGGAGCTCTAGTGGCAAAAATTGGACCGGAAACAAAAAAGGGCAGCCATGAGGCTGCCCTTCCTGAAAAATTATTTCCAGAAGAAAATTATTCAGATTTTTCTTCTTCTTCGGCTTCGCCAACTGAAGCTTCTTCTTCAGCAACTTCTTCCTCGGCAGCAGCCTGAACTTCAGCTTCTTCTTCCTCAGTCAGGGCAGCTTCAGCAGCTTCGGCAGCTTCCTGAGTTTCAAAGTAATCTTCAACAGAGATTTCGGCAGCTTCTTCCTCTGCAGCAGCAGCGGCGACGCCTTTTTCCTGCATCTCGGCTTCGGCTTCAGAGCGGGCCACGTTGATTTTCACAGTGATGCTCACTTCAGGGTGCAGGCGGATTTCAACTTCCTCGATGCCCAGCGCCTTGATGGCACGATCCAGGACCACCTGGCTGCGGGCAACGCTGTAACCCTGCTCGGAAAGGACATCGACAATGTCGCGGGTGGAAACGGAACCGTAAAGCTGACCGGTTTCACCAGCGCTGCGGATAATAACAGCGGAAACATTGTCCATCTTGGCGGCAACGGCTTCAGCTTCTTTTTTGGCTTCCAGGTTGCGGGCTTCGATTTCCTTGCGCTGAGCCTCAAAGACTTCAAGATTGCTCTTGGTGGCGCGAAGCGCCTTGTTCTGGGGCAGCAGGTAGTTACGGGCAAAGCCGTTTTTAACTTTTACCACATCACCGATCTGGCCCAGTTTTGCAACGCGTTCTAGCAGAATGACTTCCATAACAAATCTCCCTACTGAATCACATATGGCAGAAGAGCCAGGTTCCGGGCGCGTTTTATGGCGCGGGCCAGTTCACGCTGTTTCTTTGCAGAAACGGCAGTAATACGGCTGGGAACGATCTTTCCGCGTTCGGAAATATATTTGGACAGCATGCGCACGTCCTTGTAATCGATTTTCGGCGCACCTTCACCGGAGAACGGGCAGGTTTTGCGACGACGGAAAAACGGACGACGGGCGCCGCCGCCTGACCGAGTATTTTCTCTTTTCTCTGACATAATTATTGTCCTTTACCAGAAATTCTTAGGAGTCAGACGAAGCTGATTTTTCGCTACGATCACTGCGTTCTGCGCGGTCACCACGATCTCCACGATCATTACGGTCGCCACGATCATTACGCTCAAAACGTCCGCCGCGGTTGTCGCGTCCATCGCGGTCTTCACGACCTTTGGATTTAAGAACGACAGATTCACCTTCTTCAAATTCGTCTACGCGAACGGTCATATAGCGAACTACATCCTCGTGCAGGCGGGAGTTACGCTCCAGTTCTGCCACGGCAGCTGCGGGTCCGTCCACATTCAGGTGAACATAATGACCTTTTTTGTATTTCTTGATACGATAGGCAAGATTACGCAGACCCCAATATTCTGATTTGGTCACTTTGCCGCCATTGTTTTCAATGACGGATGTCAGATCATTGGTAATCGCTTCAACCTGTTGAGGTTGGATATCCTGCCGAGCGATATATGTATATTCATAACAAGGCATCGGTATTCCTTTTAACCTTTAAGAGTTTCAACATTCCGGGGTGACCACGAATATCAAATGCGTCACATTACGAAATCAACCGAAGTGGTTTCCGTCCCCGACATGCAGGGGCAGAAGGCGCGATATATACATGAACCATTGACAAATACAAGCCTTTTCCCGGAAAAAACCGGCAGAATTCCCTGAAAAAATCTGTCGGGTTTACAAAGAACGATAAAAGCGGCAATTTATCACGGCCTGTTAAGCATTTTTTCAAGTTCCCTTGACACATTCCCGGCATGCTTTAAGAGAAGGCAAAGACAACTCAATGATAAAGAGGGAAATAACTTTATGACACGTGCATTTACGTTTCCGGGACAGGGAAGCCAGGTTGTCGGCATGGGCAGGGAACTGGCGGAAAGCCGTCCCGTCGCCGCCCGGGTTTTCGAAGAAGTCAATGACGCGCTGGGGCAGGATCTCAGATCAGTCATGTTCGATGGTCCGCAGGAAGAGCTGACCCTTACCCATAATGCTCAGCCGGCCCTGATGGCCGTCAGCATCGCCGTCATGCGCGTGCTGGAAGAAGATTTCGGCGTGAAGCTTCAGGATGCGGCGGCTTATGTGGCCGGTCATTCCCTTGGGGAGTATTCAGCACTGACTGCAGCCGGCGCGCTTTCCCTTTCCGATGCAGCGAAACTGTTGCGTCTTCGTGGTGAAGCCATGCAGCGTGCCGTTCCCGTTGGCGAAGGTGCCATGGCGGCAATCCTGGGGCTTGAGATGGAAGCCGTAGAGGAAGTGGTTAAAGAGGCCGCACAGGGAGATATCTGTACTGCTGCCAATGATAATGCCAACGGTCAGATTGTGATCAGCGGTCACAAAGCGGCTGTGGAGCGTGCCATTCCCATTGCCAAGGAAAAAGGCGCGATGAAAGGTGTCCTTCTTCCGGTGAGTGCTCCGTTCCATTGCGCCCTGATGCAGCCGGCAGCAGAAGAAATGAAGGCCGCACTTGCAGAAACAACCATAAATGCGCCTGCGGTCCCGGTAATTGCCAATGTTACCGCGGCACCGGAAAGCGATCCTGTGAAAATTCGTGATCTTCTGGTGGAGCAGGTAACAGGACGTGTGCGCTGGCGCGAAAGCGTCCTGAAAATGGGTGAACTCGGCGTTGATACCCTGGTCGAGGCTGGCGCCGGGAAAGTACTGACCGGCATGGTGCGGCGGATCGACAAGTCAATCAGCGGTATTTCGCTGCAGACGGCGGAAGAGATCGAGGCTTTCGCGGCTTCTCTGAAGAACTGATTTTAACGGGGAGAATTACAATGTTTAATTTAGAGGGAAAATGCGCGCTGGTAACCGGTGCGTCCGGCGGACTGGGCGCAGCAATCGCCCGTGCCCTTCATGCACAGGGCGCAAAAGTGGCGCTGAGCGGAACACGGGTAGAGCCTCTTGAGGCGCTGGCCGCAGAGCTGGGTGAGGGAGCTTACGTGGTTCCTGCCAACCTGAGTGATCCGGAAAGCGTTGCCGCTCTGCCAAAAGCGGCAGAGGAAGTTCTGGGACAGATTGATATCCTGGTCAATAACGCGGGAATCACACGGGATAATCTGGCCATGCGCCTTAAGGACGAAGATTGGGACCTGGTCCAGCAGGTCAACCTAAAAGCCGCTTTCAAGCTGAGCCAGGCCATGTTGCGCGGGATGATGAAACGCCGTTTCGGTCGGATCATCAACATTACATCTGTGGTTGGCGTTACCGGCAACCCCGGACAGACGAATTATGCTGCCTCAAAAGCAGGCCTCATCGGCATGAGCAAGTCACTGGCACAGGAAGTGGCGAGCCGCGGTATTACGGTCAATTGCCTGGCACCCGGCTTTATTGAAAGCCCGATGACTGACGTTCTTGATGAGGGTCAGAAAGAACGGATTCTGACTAGTGTGCCCATGGGACGTCTTGGCCAGGCACAGGAAATTGCCTCTGGCGTCGTCTATCTGGCAAGTGAGGAAGCCGGATATGTAACGGGTCAGACACTTCATGTTAACGGTGGTATGGCTATGATCTGACGGGCGGGTTTTTGTACCTGCATATAATGCTTGGCAAATCGCCGGAATTTATGTTAGGTAGCCCTCGAATATTTGAAATGTTTCAATTAGATGGCAAAAAATCACAAGATTGTCTTTTGAAAATATTGATCTTGGGGTATTTAGTACTGGTTCGCCAGACATAGTTTTGTTACTAACTGGATCAAGTTGATCCACAGAACTAAAGGAAATAGAATATGAGTGACGTAGCTGAGCGCGTTAAAAAAATCGTGGTAGAGCATCTGGGTGTCGAAGAAGACAAGGTATCGGATTCTGCCAGCTTTATTGATGATCTGGGCGCCGACAGCCTCGATACTGTTGAACTGGTAATGGCTTTCGAAGAAGAGTTCGGTTGTGAAATTCCTGACGATGCAGCTGAAAAGATCCTCACTGTTAAGGATGCTATCGATTTCATCAGCGCCAACGCTTAATAACGTAGGCCAGTTTGAATCGTCAAATGCCGCGCAATCCTGCTTGTGCCGATTTCGGTAGCAGTATTGACGCGGCTTTGTCATATTTGACGCATATTACCGAATAAAAACACTATAAAGAACAGAGGTCGATATTATGAGACGAGTGGTAGTTACGGGACTTGGAATGGTTACCCCCCTGGCAACAGGGGTGGAGGCAACCTGGAAAAAGCTTATCGCTGGGGAATCCGGTGCAGGGCCGATCACCAAGTTTGACCCGTCTGATCTGTCATCACGGATCGCTTGCGAAGTCAAACAGGGCGACGGCACAAACGGAACCTTCAATCCCGACGACTGGATGAGCGCCAAGGACCGCCGCCGTATTGACGACTTCATTCTTTACGGCATTGCCGCCTGTGACATGGCGCTGGAAGATTCCGGCTGGAAACCGGAGACAGAAGAAGATCGCTGTCGTACAGGTATTCTTGCCGGTTCCGGCATCGGCGGCCTGCCGGGAATTCAGGATGAATCCATCAATATGCACGAACGTGGGGTTCGCCGGGTAAGTCCTCACTTTATTCCGCGCTGCCTGATCAATCTGATTTCCGGAAATGTTTCTATTCGTCACGGCCTGAAGGGTCCGAACCACGCAGTAGTTACCGCTTGTGCAACAGGCACTCATGCGCTGGGCGATGCCGCCCGCTTGATCATGCTTGATGATGCAGATGTGATGGTTGCCGGCGGTGCCGAAGCCGCGATCTGCCGCATTGGTGTCGCAGGTTTTGCCCAGGCAAAGGCGCTTAGTTCTCACTTCAATGATACTCCGGAAAAGGCTTCTCGTCCGTGGGACCGTGACCGTGATGGATTTGTCATTGGTGAGGGTGCCGGCATGGTGGTTCTTGAGGAATATGAGCATGCCAAGGCACGCGGCGCCAAAATTTATGCGGAAATTGTCGGTTACGGCCTGTCTGGAGACGCCTATCACGTAACGGCGCCGGCACCGGACGGAAACGGCGGCTACCGGGCTATGGAAATGGCACTCAAACGGTCAGGCCTGACGCCTGAGGATATTGACTATGTGAATGCCCATGGTACATCCACGCCGCTCGGCGACGAACTGGAATTCGGTGCTGTCAAGCGTCTGTTCGGGGATGCAGCAGGCAAGATTGCCATGTCTTCCACGAAATCCGCGATCGGACACCTCCTTGGGGCTGCCGGCAGTACCGAAGCGATTTTCACTATTCTGGCCATGAACCATGGCGTGGTGCCGCCAACCCTGAATCTGGACAATCCGTCCGAAGGGGTCGAAGGCATCAACCTGGTACCCCATGAGGCCCAGGACAGGAAAGTCAATGCGGCCCTGTCCAACAGTTTCGGCTTTGGCGGGACAAACGCTTCCCTGATTTTCAAAGCGGTCTGACACCCCATGAGGGGGATGCGGAAATATATATTCTTATTACTGGTGGGCAGCGTCGCATTTGCGGCGCTGTTTGCCTATCTGGCCTATAGGGAATTTACGGCGAAAACAACGCTGGCAGATAATGTGGTCTATGTCCTGCCCAAGGGGCAGGGGGTGGGCCAAACGGCCTTTGATCTGGCTGACAAGGGGATTATCAGTGATGGCGATATCTTCCGGCTCGGCGTTCGGCTTACTGGACAGGATACGGCCTTTCAGGCCGGAGAGTATGAAATTAAGGCCGGCTCGACCATGCGGGACGTTATGCGGCTCTTTGCCAGTGGAAATATTGTTCATCACAGGCTGACCATTGTCGAAGGCTGGACCAGTCACCAGATTGTGAACTATCTCAACTCCATCGAGAATCTGGCTGGCGAAATTGCTGAGATGCCTAAGGAAGGCAGCCTCATGCCGGAAACCTATCTGTACACCCGGAACGAGGACAGAAATAATCTGATCCGGCGCATGCAGGATCGTCAGCGGGAATTTCTGCTGGATGAATGGTCGCTGCGTGATCCTGAATTGCCGCTGGACAGCCCCGAGGACGCCCTGATCCTTGCCAGTATTGTTGAAAAAGAAACCTCTCTGGAAGAAGAACGGGCCCGTATCGCGGGTGTTTTCACCAACCGCTTGCGCAAAAGAATGCGCCTCCAGACCGACCCGACCGTGATCTATGGTCTCAACAAGACCGGAGACCTGGGCCGTCCGCTGTCCAGAAAGGATCTGCGTACGCATACATATTACAACACCTATGTGATCCGGGGTTTGCCGCCCACACCTATCGCCCATCCGGGCAAGGCCAGTATTCGCGCGGCTCTGCATCCGCTACCGACTGACGAGCTTTATTTCGTTGCCAATGGTGATGGCGGACACAGCTTCGCCACGACAAACGAAGAGCATAACCGCAATGTACAGAAATTGCGAAAACTGGAGAAGCAGCGTAACCTACTGAGCCAGTGACTATCGGGGGGGGGAGAAAATGTTCGCGAGGTTTGTCGGTATTCTGGGATCGGTTATTCTTTTGAATTCCTGTGCCGGCCTTTTGCTTCCCGATTGCAGCAAGGTAAGGGATGATTTTGAAAAGTTCCGGGAATGCCGGGCCAAAAACGGTGACAGGGAAGCCCAGTATAATATTGGTCGTGAAGCCTTTGTGGATGAAGACTATAAGACGGCCTTGAAATGGCTCAAGATCGCAGCTGAACCCAATAGCGGCTATACTTATATCTATATCCCCCCTGTCGGATCGCAAAAATACGGAACCACCAAAAGAGTTGATACTCACGACGCCCATCCCGGTCACTCCGGCGCCCAGACCTTGTTGGCGGAAATATATGAAAAGGGACTGGGCGTGAAACCCGACCCAAAAAAGGCGGAAAAATACCGTAAAAAAACAGGATTGTAGTGACATTTGCCTAATTCCCGTCAAAATAGTATATTATTTCTCTCTTACCTACCGCATACCCAAAGTGTTCAGTGTGTTTGAATTCAATTACATTATTTAAACAGGAGCATAGCCATGTGTGTACGTCTAAAAAGTCTTCCATTGTTCCGGGCTCTCACCCTCTGTGTGGTTTCCGCTTTCTTCATGCTGCCGGCGGCTGTCCAGGCCGGTGAAAAGCAGGAAAAAATGAAATCGGAAATGGAGAAAAGTAAAACCGAGATGGAGAAAGCTGCCGAGGAAATCCAGGGAGTTGATCCGGCTGCCGGGCCTGTGGATGAAGTTGAACCGAAGGTATATGATAAAAAAGATGTCATGAAAGCTCCGGAAACCAAGGCGGTTCACAAGAAAGCCACAAAAGAAAAAGTTGTAGATCCGGAATCGCCCGAATAAGTGCGATTGATGAATACATAAAGGGGCCCTCGGGCCCCTTTATTATATCAGGTCTTGTCGGGAAGGGCCCTCAGGAACCGTTCCAGCACAAATTCCGGCAACAACCTGATCGCTCCGCCGTACATCAACCTGACCTGCCAGGGGAAACTAATCCGGCCTTTGTTTTTGCGCAGCCCCTTTTGAATGATTCTTGCTGCCCTGTCCGCATCCATGAAAAAGGGCATGGGGAATTTATTTCGCCGGGTGATGCGGCTTGCCACAAATCCCGGACAGATCACATTCACTTTTATACCGTCTGACCAGTAGGCGCCGCGCAGGGCTTCCCCATAAGCCTTCACACAAGCCTTGCTGGTGGAATAGGCGGGAGAAGACGGCATGCCGTGGTAGGCCGCCAGAGAGGCCATGATGGCAATCTGACCGTGCCCCTGCCGGCGCATCAGTTCCAGGGCCGGATGAGCGGTGTGGAAAACACCGTTGACATTGATGTCGAATATGTCGGCAGTATGTTTTGCAAGATCCACATCCTTATGAAAACCAAGCCCGATCCCGGCATTGGCGATGACAAGGTCAAGCGGAAGTTCCGTATGACATTCCCTGATCCAGGCATCCATGGCCTCCCGATTGCTGACATCAATGACTTTGCCCGCCACTGTTGCCCCCTTCTGTCGGCAGGCTTCGGATACGGACGTCGTCCTTTCTGCATCCCGGCCGGAAAGGAAGAGTGTCACGCCTGGCGCGGCATATTCCAGCGCCAGCGCTTCGCCGATGCCACTGCTGGCGCCTGTAATGAGAATGGATTTGGGATTGTCCATGAGGGGATGTTCCTGCTATAGCATTACAAAATGCAAACTATAGTGAACAGACAGGCTGCTGCAAATGACTTTATCTAGCATGACGGGTTTCGCCCGCACCCAGGGCCAGTGGGAAAACTACAGCTGGGTCTGGGAAATCAGGAGCGTCAACGGGCGCGGCCTGGATATCCGCTGCCGAATACCGTCCGGTTTCGAGGCCATGGACCAGACCGTGCGCGGGCATCTGAAAAAACATATCGCCCGTGGCAGCCTGAATGTGAATCTTCAGATGCATCGGGAAAGTGAGGAAGTTCAGGTCAAGGTCAATCAGAATGCCCTGGACCAGCTTGTCCAGATTGTGGTGGATACCAGTTCCCACAATCATCTGCCTCAGCCGGATATCGCTAATCTGATGAGTGTCCGGGATCTGGTGCAGATTATCGAGGGTGAGGAAGATGAAGATTTCCGCAAGGCCCGGGACAAGGCCATCGAGGAAAGTTTTCTCGAGGCCATTGCCGCGCTCAAGGAAAATCGTCTGCAGGAAGGTGCTGCGACCACCTCCATGCTGGAAAAAATCATTGCCGATATTGAAGGCGGTGTAAAAGAAGCCACGAAAATTGCCGCAGGCCAGCCGGACCTTATCCGGCAAAAGTTTATGGAGAAAGTTTCCGCGCTGCTTGATGACAGCAAGGGGCTTGATCCGGACCGTATCGCTCAGGAAGTTACGATCCTGGCGACCAAAGCGGATATAAAGGAAGAGCTGGACCGGCTGGTTGCCCATATAGAGGCGGCCCGTAAACTTCTTGTCATCACAGAACCGGTTGGACGCAAGATGGACTTCCTGTCCCAGGAATTTAACCGGGAAGCCAATACCTTGTGCAGCAAGTCATCGGATATTACCCTGACCCAGATCGGCCTGTCGCTGAAAGCTGCCATTGATCAGCTTAAGGAACAGGTCCAGAACGTGGAATAGGCTGGATTCATGGATATCAAACGTCGCGGATTGCTGCTGGTTCTGTCGTCTCCCTCCGGGGCCGGTAAATCGACCCTGAGCCGGCTTCTTCTGGAAAAGGACGGTGCGGTTACCATGAGTATTTCCAGCACCACCCGTCCGCCGCGTCCTGGAGAGAAGGACGGCGTGGATTATAACTTTGTCACCATCCCGGAGTTCGAGGAACTGGTGGAAAAGGATGGCTTTCTTGAACATGCCCGGGTGTTTGACAATTATTACGGCACCCCGGCGGCGCCGGTGGAAAAAGCGCTGTCGGAGGGCAGGGATATCCTGTTCGATATCGACTGGCAGGGCACCCAGCAACTGGCACAGAAGGCGAAAGGTGATCTGGTTCGGGTCTTTATCTTGCCGCCGAGCAAGGATGAGCTGGAACACCGCCTCAAGAGCCGGGCACAGGACAGTGATGAAGTGGTTGCCAAACGCATGTCAAAGGCCAATCAGGAAATCAGCCATTGGGCGGAATATGACTATATCATCGTCAATGATGATCTGGAAAAGGCCGAGCAGGAACTCTTTTCTATCCTCAAGGCCGAGCGTCTGAAGCGGGAACGCCAGACCGGCCTTGTTTCTTTCGTCAAAGACCTGATGGGCGAGGAAAACTGACTTTCAGTTTTTCTGGTGTTCATATTCCACGGCCAGCCGGCAAAAATCCTCTACGGATAATTCTTCCGCCCGGGCAGTTTCCCTGATTCCGGCAGCTTCCAGTTTCGGCAGAGGATCCACACCAAGACTTTTCAGGCTGGCGCGCAGCATTTTGCGGCGCTGACCGAAAGCCGCACTGACCACACGTTCCAGGACTTTCTGGTTCGGGGTTCCCGGCTTCTCTTCATGAGGCACAATGTGCACAATGCAACTTGTGACCTTTGGCGGCGGCACAAAGGCGCGGGCAGGGACGTCAAACACCTTCCGGGCTTCGGCCCGGTACTGGGCGAGCACTGAAAGACGGCCATAGGCTTTGCTGCCTGGTTTGGCCACGATGCGGTCACCCACTTCCTTCTGGAACATCAGGGTCAGCGATGTGTACCAGGGCAGCCATTTCTCTTCGGTCAGCCACTTGACCAGCAGGGCAGTGCCCACGTTATAGGGCAGGTTGGCGACAATGCGGATATCCTTGTCCCCGGGATCTCCAATCAGCTCCTGTTCGTTCACATTCATGGCGTCGCCGTGAATGACCTCCAGCCGTCCGGGATAGGCGGTCTGGATCTGCTTTTGGGCCTCGATACAGCGTTCATCCATTTCTACAGCCACAACACGGTGAGCCCCGTTCATGAGAAGGGCGCGGGTAAGGGCTCCAGGGCCCGGTCCAACCTCATAGATGATGCTGTTTTCCAGATCGCCTGCTGACCTCGCGATCCTGCCCGTCAGGTTAAGATCGGTCAGGAAGTTCTGCCCCAGGGACTTTTTGGCGGCGAGGCCAAAGCTGTTGATGACCTCTCTGAGAGGCGGCAGTCCATCTTCCGTCATAAGAGGCCTCGCTGGTGAGCCATGAAGTCAGCGGTTTTGATGGCCCTGAGGAAGCTTTCCGGGTTGGCCTTGTTCTGTCCGGCAATATTTAATGCTGTGCCGTGGTCAGGACTGGTCCGGATCAGGGGCAGCCCCAGGGTGACATTCACGCCGCCGTCAAAATCAAGGGTTTTGATGGGGATCAACGCCTGGTCATGATACATGCAAACGGCCACATCATAACCGGTGCGGGCTGCCTCATGAAACATGGTATCGGCAGACAGCGGACCAAAGATACTCAGCCCTTCCTCTTGCAGCTTTTCAATCGCAGGGGCAATGATTTCGATCTCCTCGCGGCCCAGGCCACCATTTTCGCCCGCATGGGGGTTAAGGCCGGCCACGACAATGCGCGGAGCTGCTATACCGAAATCTTTCGTCAGCGCGGCGGCTACGGTCCGGCAGGTTTCTATAATAAGGTTTTCAGAAATCAGCGCGGGCACTTCTGAAAGCGGGACATGAATGGTCAGGGGAATGACCCTGAGTTGCTCACAGGCCAGCATCATGACAGACTTTTGCGGCTTGCCGCTTTTGTCGGCACATAGCCTTGCCAGATACTCTGTATGCCCTGGACAGTCAAATCCGGCCTGATAAAGTACTGACTTTTGAATCGGCGCCGTTACCAGGCCGGAAATGCGCCCTTCAAAGAAAAGATCAACTGCCCGGTCCAGTGCGCCGATGACCATATCAGCGGTTTCCGGGGCGGGCTCACCCGGCACAACTTTGCCCGAGGCGGGAATATCCAGCACCGGAAGGGCCTTGTTGAAAATGGCAGCGCAATCCTCTGGCTCGTTAATCAGTTGAAGGGGAAGTGACGGTTGAAGTTCCCGGAAAATATCCAGCGATCCCAGAAGCAGAAATGGCGGCAGACTCTCTTGATGCCGGAGATGCCAGGCCTTGGCGATAATTTCCGGTCCTATGCCGGCCGGTTCGCCAATGGAGACCGCCAGGGGAGGTGATTTTTCCGTCCGGTTACCTGTAATCGATGATGGCATCGCGGCGCAGATCCCGCAAATGACGCCGGGCAATCAGGCCCACACGCTGGTTTGTCAGATTATTCTGGACAGCATCATAATCCGGTACGTTGATTTCCGGGACCTTCCGGTCGCAGACCACCATCAACCGGAAACCGTCGTCCTCACGGAGCGGCCTGGTCGCTTTGCCGACCTCTGCCTCAAGCACAGTCTTCTGCATAGCTTCGGGCAACTCGCCGACCCGCAGGGTACCGAGATCGCCGCTGCTGGTAGCATCGAAGGCGGCTGCCTTTGAGCCCACATCATCGCAACCTTCGACCTGCCGTCCCATTGACAGTGCGGCTTTTTCGAGGGCAGCTATTTCATCTTCCTTTGCCCCCTCGGCGATTTTGAAGAACATATGCTTCAGGGTGACCTGGGTATCTTCCGTACTCGGTGTCAGAACCTGTCTCTTTTCAACAAGTTGCAGGATATAGAACCCATCCTCACGGGCGATGGGGCCAAGGACGTCACCCTTTTTGGCACCTGAAACGGCGCTGGTGAATTCCTTCGGCAGTTCGCTTTTCATTACCCAGCCCATATCACCGCCAACGGCGGATGTGGTTGAGGCGGAAAACTGTCGTGCCATGATGGGAAATTGAGCAGAATCGCCTTTCAACTGCTCGTGAATACGTTCTGCGGCCTGTCTTGTCTCGTCCCGACGTGCATTGTCGGTGACCAGAAGAAAAATCTCCCGGATGCGGAATTCATCCTGACCCTTGTTGTTTTCGAAGCGCTCGATGGTGTTGTAGATCTCATCATCGGTAACACTGACCTGTGGCATCAGGAGACCGCCGACGACCTGTTCCCAGGCAAGGCTGGCTGATATCTGCTTGAGCATGGATTTCTTGTCGATACCGGCCCGGTTAAGCTGCTGTTCGAACTGTTCCGCGGTCAAGTTGAACTGTTGCGCGTATCCGGCAAAGGCCTGTTCCTGCTCCTCTTCGGAAATAACGGCCTTATATTTCTCTGCTTCCCCGAGCTTCAGTTTGTCATCAATCAGGCTCTGCAGAGACTGTTGCTGCACATATTTGGTTTCTTCCTCGGTGAGCTGTTGCCGTCCGGAGGAAATCAGGAAAAGAAGCATCCGCTGTTTGAGATCATAGAGTGAAATGACCTCGTCATTGACAATGGCAACAATTTCCTGGACGTCATCCAGCTCCTGCTGTTGCTGTGCCTGAAGAGATCCTGCTGAAAATACAAGGCAGCCGAGAAGACTGCACAATATCAGCCTGTAAAAATTTTTCATTCCATACACTCTCATAATCCTATTGCCGCAATCGGCATACTGTCTAACTTCTAAACCCTTTTATTTCAAAAATCCAGCCTAACCCAGATTCTTCAGCACAAGCCGGAAATGAATGGTTTTTGACGGCGCGATATCCCGGTCCGATGTGAACCTCTGTTCGTACCTGAGGCCGAATTCCAGACATTCGTCGCGATAAATGACACCAGCATCGTAAGAGATGGTTTTCTCGTTCAGAAGATCCTGAACCCAGCTGCCATGAACAGTCCACTTGCTGTTGACATAGACTTCGGCACCCATGCCGAGTTCCTGCCTGTTGAGAAGTTCCGAGCCGGTCAGATCGGTTGTATCCCGGTCCAGATCGAGATAGCGGATGTTTGCACGGAACCATTTCCAGCCGCCTGACACCAGCATTTCATTGCGCCTGAGGGCGAAACTGTTTTTATCGAGCCTGAAACGGTGCACATAGTCCAGGTATTCGCCGATGCTGACATCCAGCCGGCCCACAAAATCGGAAAGATTGCCGTCAAATCCTGATCCTACAGGATAGGCTTCTGAATCATCGACCCGATAACTTTGACCGAGAGTAGCCTGCAAGTTGAATATGTTGGAATAGAGGCTGTATCTGACGCCGTAGTTGACCCTGGTACCGCCTTCCCAGAGATCATAACCGTTGTAGCGGTTGTGAGTGAAAAGATTGTTTTCATCGAATTCGAAGTTGCGGCTGTCCTCGTTGGTAATTTCCGGAATATTTTTGTCATTGGGGGCGACGATTACGCTGATCAGCGGCTCAATAATCTGCTGTGTGGCGTCACCATGACGTATGAAAGGCATACGCCAGTCAAGGGCAAGCATCGGCAACAGACGACCATATGTACCGTCTTCTCCGGCATATTGTGTCCGGTCCGGTTCATTGGTCTGCTGGTTATAATAGACATCCCCGCGCACGCTTGCTGACAAACTGTAGAAATCCCCCATAGGGCCCTGGACGGGAAGATTCCATTCACTACCCAGACTTGCCCTGTGGGTATCCATGCCCTCCACCCGGTAGATCGAGGCCGTATTGAATTTCGTCGTCAGGGTGCTGTTCCAGAACAAAGGCCGACTGACAAGATTGACATCAAGGGCGGGCAGGGCCAAGGGAGTCTTGTTGATATCGTCCACTTCATCAAGTCCCTGGAAACCGTAAAGACCGAAAGAGGCATAATCCGTGTTGTTGAACCATTCGAGCCGGGCATGGCTCTCAAGGACGTCTGACTTGTCAGCATAGTAGCGCCGCAGATAGGTATCATCACTCACCCAGTGAAGGGTATAGTCCCACTGCCAGTCTCCGACATCAAGGGGCCGAAAGGTATCCAGGGTGAATTTGCCGTCACTCAGAAAATGTCCGCGGATCTCGTGATCACCGGTTTTTTGGAAATTCTCGTCCCTTTCATTCACATTCGAAGCCGATCCATTGATCCGGAACTGGCCATTGCCGGTATGCTGACGGAAGGTACCGCCGGCGACAACACCTTCATCGGTGGTAAAAATGGGTTCGAATGTAAAATCCCGGTGCGGATCTATGGCGAAGTAATAGGGAATCTGGGCGAAGATCCCCAGTTCCCCTGAACTGCCGATTTCGGGAGTCAGAAAACCGGACATATATTTGACTGTCGGGTCAGGATGGGAAAAAACGGGAGTATAGAAAATCGGTATGCCGGCCACTTCAAGAACCACATCCTCGTAACGAATGATATGGTCGTTTTCGTCGTGTGTGACTTTCTTTGCCCGGATCTGCCACAGGGGTTTTTCCGGGCCCTCTTTCAGGCAAATGTGACAGGGGGAATAGGCAGCGTTCCGGACAATGGTCTGCTTGCCCCGGCGCTCGCCTTCGCGGGCCATCAGTCGTGAATCATCTGAAAAGAGAACCCGGACGTTACGAATAAAGCCGTCCCGGAACCCTTTTTCCAGCTCTGCCTTTTCCACATACAGCACATTACCGCTCTGGTCCTGGATGGTGATTTTACCATCTGCCTTCACCATGCCGGTTTTTTCATTGTAGGTAATAACATCCGCCCGAAGCACCCGGCCATCCTGATACAGGGTCACGTCACCGCTGGCTGTGACGTTACCGGTGTCCGGGTCATAAACAATACTGTCTGCAGCAAAATCTATTTTTTCCGGTGAGGATATATTTTTATTGCTGCTTTCATCGGCTTCTGCACCCTGGCCGACAGGGACCACGAGCGTGCAGAGGGAGGAGGAAAGCAATAACAATAAAAAAGATTTTTTCATGGGGGCCTGTTTTACAGATTTTTGTTTTTCTTGCCTACCTTAAATTATTGAAATGTCAGTTAAAGAAGTTTTTCGCCTGAAGGCTTCCCTCGCAGGAGTTTCTTCTTGAACATCAGCGCATGCGGGTCTATCTCTTTACTATAAGATAATTTCGAATGTGACATGGACATAATTGAGGCAAACATGAAAATTAATTTCCTGAAAAACGCAATGCCTAAAAAAGGTGACCTGGTGGTTTTTGCCTATGAAAACAACAGGCTCTCAAGCTTTGCCAAGAAAGTTGATACGGAAATGAAGGGCCAGCTTGGCCGCGCACTAACGGCCTCCAGGTTCAAGGGCAAGTTCGGAGAGTTTCTTTCCATTCCGGCACCGACAGGACTTAACGTCAATAATGTGCTTCTTATGGGGCTTGGCAAGCCGGATGAACTGAAGGAGCTCAAGCTGCAACAGGCGGGTGGAAAGATCATGGCGCGGCTGATGACGTCCGGTGAGGAAGAGATTTCCGTCGCTGCCGAGGCGATTAGAAAAGCAGAGGTCAGTGCCGACGAGGCGGCCGCCAATATCGCTTACGGTGCAAAATTGCGGCGCTATCGATTTGATAAATACCGGACAAAGGAGACGGAGGACAAAAAACCTTCTGTCCTTGCTTTCAATGTGCTCTGTTCTGCGCCGTCAAAGGCGGAAAATCTGTTTGCGCCGATGGACAAGGTTGCTGACGGCGTCATTTTCGCCCGTGACCTGGTAACCGAACCCGGCAATGTGATCTATCCCGAAAGCTATGTGGAGCATATTCGCGAATTGTCAGACCTCGGTGTTGATGTGCAGGTTCTCGGTGAAGATGAAATGGAGGAACTGGGCATGGGAGCGCTACTTGGCGTAGGCCAGGGCAGTGCCAGTGAATCACATATGGTTATTATGCGCTGGAACGGCTCGGACAAGAAAAAAGCGCCGCTCGCCTTTATCGGCAAGGGGGTAACCTTTGATACGGGCGGAATTAGCCTCAAACCTGGTGCAGGCATGGAGGATATGAAATTTGACATGGGCGGTTCCGCTTCTGTCGTTGGCCTGATGAAGGCGCTTGCCGGTCGCAAGGCAAAAGTCAATGTGATCGGTGTTGTCGGACTGGTGGAAAACATGCCTTCGGGTACGGCTCAGCGGCCAGGTGATGTTGTGACCAGTATGTCCGGCCAGACCATCGAGGTTATCAATACGGATGCCGAGGGTCGTCTCGTGCTTTGTGATGCACTCTGGTACACCCAGGACAGGTTCAAACCCAAATTCATGATTGACCTTGCCACCCTGACAGGGGCAATTCTTGTTTCTCTGGGCCAGGAATATGCCGGTATCTTTTCTGATGACGACAAGCTTTCCGAACAATTGTTCAAGGCTGGTGAAGAAGTAGGTGAGGGTGTATGGCGCCTGCCCATAGGACCGGCCTATGATGAACTGATTAATTCCGATATTGCCGATATGAAAAATATTGGTGGACGGTATGCGGGAAGCATTACAGCAGCGCAATTCCTGAAGCGCTTCACCAATGATGTGCCCTGGGTACATATTGATATTGCCGGAACTGCCTGGAAGCAGAAAGCCTCTGACCTGGCCGAAAAGGGCGCCACCGGATACGGAGTTCGTCTCCTGGATCGCTTCATCAGAGATAACTACGAGGACTGATGACCGAAATCAGCTTTTATCATTTGCAACGACAATCCCTGAGCCAGGCTCTGCCCAAACTTCTGGAAAAGGTCCTGGAGCGGGGGCATCGCACCGTGGTCCTTACAGGGAGCCAGGAAACTATGGAAGATCTGGACCAGGCCCTCTGGACCTTTGATCCCGCGAGTTTTCTGCCGCACGGCAGCAAAGGATATAAGTGGGCGTCTGATCAGCCGGTCTATATCACCACGGAGGCTGAAAACCCGAATAATGCAGATATTCTGGTGCTTGTCGACGGCTGCAGTACAGACGATTTTAGCAGTTATTCGCGAGTGTTGGAGATGTTTGACGGTACTGATCCGAATATGGTGCAGGCAGCGAGAGAGCGCTGGTCATCATACAAAGCGTCAGGTCATGCGCTGACCTATTGGCAGCAAACGGAGACGGGGGGCTGGGCGCAAAAAGCGTCCTGATTGTCGTTATTTCCGGAGAAAAGAGAAGCGTTATAGCCACTGGGGGCTGTGGTCAGACTTTGACACCTCTCGGTTTGACGAATTCGAATTCCTTGATTTCGATAATGTCGCTGATTACGAAGCCTTTGCGCGGCGGATATCTTCTTTCGATCTGTCGGATGACATCCTCTTTAGAATCGGATTCGTATGTGAAGAAGTTCAGGTCCGCCCAGGAGGCGTCGAAACTGGGGTGCACGCGGCCTTTTTTTTCGCAATCGCGAACTTCCTGATTGAAAACAGAGACTTCAAATCTTTTAAGTGATCCCGAACCGTCCTGCATAATTTTCACCCAAATAATACGTTACCGAAAAAACTGAGAGGTTTATATAGTTTTGCAGGTTCCGTTTATAGGCAGGGAAGGTAAAACCGGGGTTAACAAGCAGATAAAAATTTACAAGCCCGAGGCATTCTCGAGGTGTTTTTCTATTTTCTCGCTGATCTCCACCCAGTCTGCTTCCCTGATTGCCAGTTTTTGAGTCAGTTGTTCCCGTTCACGTGTGAATTTTTCCAGTGCCAGTCTGCTTTTGGGGTCTTCCCGATCATAAAGTTTCGGATTTTTCATGGCACGATCGTACTTCGCGATTTCCTTTTCCAGGGTAGCTATGGCTTGTTCCAGTTTTGCCGTTTGCTTTTCAAGGTTTTCGAGTTCAGCCTTGCTCTGTGCTGAAGAATCCAGCTCCGGCACGACGTTATCCCGCTTGTCTTTCGTGGCCTTACCCGTGGAACGTTGTTTCAGGATGAAGTTTTTGTAATCCTCCATGTCGCCGTTATAGGGGGTGACAGTTGCGTCGTGAACGAGCCAGAGCCGGTCGGCGCAGGCTTCCAGCAAGTGGCGGTCGTGGCTGATCATAATTACAGCGCCTTCATAGGCGTTTATAGCATGCACCAGGGCCTCGCGGCTTTGCATATCAAGATGGTTTGTCGGTTCGTCAAGAATAAGGATATGGGGCGCTCTGAGGCTCATGATGCAGAACAGCAGGCGAGCTTTTTCGCCCCCGGAAAGGTTTTCGACCACGGTTTCCACCTGATCTGCGCCGAAATTGAAACTGCCCAGTTTTGCCCTGACTTTACTCTCGGGTACGTTCGGCATCAGCTCTCTGAGATGACCCAGCGCGGTTCCCTTCGGATTCAGTTCGTCAAGCTGATGCTGGGCGAAATAACCGACTTCCAGCTTGCCTGATTTTCTCATTTCGCCGGCCATAAGCTCCAGCCTGCCGGCCACCAGTTTGGCGAATGTGGACTTACCATTACCGTTTTGTCCCAGCAAGGCAATCCGGTCATCCATGTCCATACGCAGATTCAAATGACGTAAAATGGGAGCCCCGTCGGTATATCCAACTTCGCCGTTTTCGAGAGTGAGTAACGGCGGGGCCAGTTGATCCGGGTTCGGAAACTCGAAGGAGAGGCTTCTTTCCTCGATGATGGCATCCAGAGGTTCCATTTTTTCGAGCATCTTGACGCGGCTCTGGGCTTGCTTTGCCTTGCTCGCCTTGGCTTTGAAACGATCAATGAAGCTTTGCAGATGTTTCCGGGCGGCTTCCTGCTTGACAATATTCGCCTGCCTCAGGGCAAGTTGCTCACGGCGCATTTTTTCGAAATCGTCATAACCGCCGGTATAGAGTTTCAGCTTGCACTGATCCAGATGAAGGATGGCGGATACAGAACTGTTGAGAAGGTCCCGGTCATGACTGACGATGATCACTGTATAGGGGTAGGTGCGAATGAAGTTTTCAAGCCACATTACCCCTTCCAGATCCAGATAGTTGGTCGGTTCGTCAAGCAGCAAAAGGTCCGGGCGCGTAAACAGGGTGCAGGCCAGGGCAACCCGCATGCGCCAACCGCCGGAAAAAGAGGAGCAGGGGCGTGCCTGCGCTTCATCATTGAATCCCAGCCCGGCCAGAATGCTGGCGGCGCGGGCGACAGCTGTATGGGCATCGATATCTGCCAGCCGGATATGTATTTCAGCGATCTTGTGGGGGGCGGTTTCGGTTTCCGCCTGCCGTTCCAGTTGCTGCAGTTCCTTGTCTGCGGCCAGAACCGTTTCAAGGAGGCTTTCCGGCCCGCCCGGCGCTTCCTGGGCGACCTGTCCCAGACGGACCCGGTTCTGGAGCTGGATGCTGCCGCTGTCTGCTTCAAGTTCCTCAGATATCAGTTTGAGCAGGGTGGATTTGCCGGCGCCATTCCGCCCCACAATGCCGACCTTGTGTCCTGCAGGAATGCGTGCGGAGGCGTCGTCCAGGAGTAACTTTCCGCCGATGCGATAACTGACATTCTGAATCTGTAACACTTTTTGTTCCTGCTTTGCTGTTCTCTAAAGGATTTAACAGGATTTCTCAAAAGTGCAACGGATCATTTCTACTGTTGCACAAAGTTGTGGAAGGCACTATAAACCGCCGCAAACGGCTCATTATATTTGACGACAAGGATTTAAACATATGGCTATTCAGCGCACTTTTTCCATCATTAAACCCGACGCTACAAAACGGAACCTGACCGGTGCCGTGACCAAGATTCTCGAAGAGGGCGGTCTCCGCGTCGTCGCTTCCAAACGTATTCGCATGACACAGGAACAGGCTGAGGGTTTTTACGCGGTTCACAAAGAACGTCCATTCTTTGGTGAACTGGTTGAGTTCATGATGTCTGAGCCGGTTGTGGTTCAGGTTCTGGAAGGTGAAGATGCCGTGGCTCGCAATCGCGAGATCATGGGTGCCACCAATCCGGAAGAAGCCGCACCGGGCACCATCCGCAAGGAATATGCCCTGTCCATCGGCGAAAACTCCGTTCACGGTTCAGATTCCCTTGAGAATGCGGAAATCGAGATCAAATTCTTTTTCAGTGACGATGAACTCGTCGGCTGAACGGAAATATCTCAGTTGATGAAGAGGCTCCGCCACTGCGGAGCCTTTTTTATTTGGCGGCTTTAATCTTTTTCCGCCCGGGCGTCGGCAACCGCCTGCTTGAGGGTCGGCAGGCGGTATCCACCGATCAGGATATTATTCCCGATAATAAAGCTCGGTGTGCCTGAAATATTCAGTCTTTCCCCGAGAGCGGAGTTTTCCTGAAGGGTGCGCTCGATCACAGGGTCCAGCATGTCGATCGCCAGCTTTTGTTCATCGATTCCCGTTTTTTTAGCGATCTCGAAGATTGTGGATTCATTCAGCGGCCGCGTATTTTCAAGAAGTGCCGTATGAAGCTCCATATATTTTCCCTGGCGCTTTGCGGCCAGAACGGCCTTAGCCGCCGTTACCGAACTTTCCTTGAGAATCGGATATTCCTTGTAGATGATCCGGATGTTCGGATCCTGCTTCCTGAGCTGTGCCACTGTCGCCAGACTGGCTTTACAGACGCCGCAGTTATAATCGAGGAACTCCACGATGGTGATGTCGCCGTCCGGGTTGCCGTCCACGTAACTGACGCCGTCTTCATAAATCGGCACATGCAGCTGTTTCAGGATTTCCGCCGTATGCCGCTGTTGCAGGATGCCGATGACTTCCGGAATAATATCCGGATTGTCCAGCAGATACTGGCGGATCATGCTATTGATCTCTTTTTTCTGGGTCGGTGTAAAGCTGTTGTCTTCGGCAAGCACCTGGCCGGAGAAAAATACACCAAAGATAAAAACAAAAATACTGCCGGCGCGGCGGCCGGATTTTATAAGTTCAAATTTCATAATATATCCCGAGTAATGTCCTTTAACTGTCAGAAGAAGCTTTTAAACCGTCTTCTGGCTCATTTTTCTGATCCGGTTTTTCTTCCGGTATTGGGGGCAGTTTTTCCCTGGCTTTGTCACTCAGGTTTGATTGGGTTGTAACCAGAATATCCTGCGCCCTGATCCATTCGCTTGATCCTTTGGGCAGCTTGTCCATTGCGAATTTGGCATTGACCATGGCGCCCCGCACATCACCGGCAAGGAGGAAGCGTTCAGCAGAGGCGTAACGTGTCATGGCTTCATTCCCCTTTCGGTGCCAGGCAGTCGAAGCCTGCAACCAACCGAAGTAATTTGCGGGGTCACGGGCGAGTGCGACCTTGAGGCTATCCAGGGCCTCATCAACGAGGCTGTCATCTTCGGTGCCCAGCAATGCCTGGGCAAAGGATACCCGGATCAGGGGATTACCCGGCAGGTATTTGACCGCCATCCTGTAGGCGTCTGAAGCTTCCCGGACAAAGCCGTTCTCAAAAAGGATTTGTCCCTTGGTTTCATAGAAATAGGGATCCTTCGGATATTCGCTGATCAATGAATTGACTTCACCGATGGCCTCGGGAACCTGATGCAGTTTGTGGTAAGCAAAAGCCCGGGCATAGCGGGCATAGACGCTTCGGTCAGACTCAGGATATTTGTTGAGTGTCGTCTCTCCCGGTTTCAGATAGCCGAACAGCTTGGCCTGCATGCGAAGGAACTTGTACTCCATAAGAGGGTCTGGCGGCGCCTTGTACCATGCGGAGGTGGTAACACGCTCGCGCAGTTTCGAAATTCTTTCAATGCTGACAGGGTGGGTGCGGGCGTAGGGGTCCTGCTGATAGGAACTGAGCAACTCCTGATCCCCCAGGTAATCCAGAAAAGTGATCAGACCTTCACCACTCTGCTGGGTTTTTTCAAGAAAAGTCAGACCGGCCTGATCGGCAGCTGATTCCTGGGTGCGGCTGTATTTGAGGAAGCTGCGAGTGCCGAGATGTTGGCCACCCATCATCAGGGCCATACCGGCATCGCCTGAGCCCGCCGCAATGGCGGCAGCACCGAGCAGAGTACCGAGAATGGTCATTGCCGTTGCCCCCTTAAGGCCATCGGAAAATCTTGAAATATGCCCGCCGGTAATATGTCCCGTTTCATGGGCAATAACTCCGACCAGTTGATTATAGTCGCTGGACTCGAGGATAAGACCGGTATGGATAAATATATTCTGTCCGCCGGCAACAAAAGCGTTCAGGGTTCGGTCGTTTACTATATAGGTGTCGACTGAGGCCGGCGACAGGTCGGCAGCGATAAAAAGCGGTTCTGAGAAATCACGAATGGTCTTCTCTATTTCAGCGTCTCTCAGGATTGAAAGCCCGCCGCCTCTCTGGGCCTGGGCGACAGGACCGAGGATCATGCTGAGGGGGAGTATAAGAGCTAATGCTCTTGCCAACCCGCTTTTTGCCAGTAAAGAAAACATCATGGTTAAGGTATGGTTCCTCCGGAACTACGTCAAATAAAAACTCACCACACCCCCATTCATATCTTTGTCATGATACAGACAAAAAAATAAGGCCCAATCATGACTGGACCTTATTTATATTGTTATGCTGTATCTAAAAATCAATCACCGAAGGCGCGCTGCCACCAGCCTTTTTTGCCGCCCTTCGCGTTATCTGCACTATCAGCCTCTTCCGATTTCTTATCGGCACTGCCGACTTCTATCACATTAACGAAGCGAGAGGGTTCAGGCGCGGTCTTCACATCAGCTTTCTTTTCAGGGGCCGGTTCGGCCTCTGGGGCTTTGGCGGCCTGTTTTTCTGCCGTTTTCTCACCTTTGTCTTCAGCGCCGGCATCGGACTTCGGTTTGCGGGTTCTGCGCCGTTTGGGCTTTT
Source organism: Emcibacter sp. (assembly GCF_048269205.1). Lineage (GTDB taxonomy): Bacteria > Pseudomonadota > Alphaproteobacteria > Sphingomonadales > Emcibacteraceae > Emcibacter. Next base: position 1,479,675 of record NZ_JBLXJC010000001.1, read on the forward strand.
CTTCCTTCACAGTGTCAGTCGCCGCTGTATCACCTTCACCGGCAGGGGCTGTCTGTTCACCCTTGGCTTCTGCGGGCTGTTCTGCAGCCTCAGCATGTGTTTCGGGTTTCCTGGTCCGGCGGCGGCGTGGTTTTTTCGGCTTTTCTTCCTCTCCGGTCGTTTCTTTTTCTTCCGGGGCGGTCTCGCTTGTTTTTGCTTCTGCGGCTACTTCGCCTTCAGAAGAGGGAGCTTCGGTTTGTTCAGTCTTGTCACGACGGTTGCGGCGACGGGGACGGCGGCGCGAAGGTTTTTTCTCGCTGCTGTCTTTTTCCCCTTCTTCCGTTTCCGGTGCGGCTTCATCAGCAGACTCTGCAGACTTGCTTTCGGCTTCCGGGCTTTCGCCTTCGCCAGTGCGGGGCTTGCGCCGACGGCGCCGACGTTTGCGTTTCGGCCTTTCACGTTCCTCACTGTCGGGAGTAACGTCGTCCTCGGTCACATCCACCAGTGTGGACACGTCACCACCAAGCTGCAGACTGTTTTTTGATTCTGTTTTCAGCTTCTGGCCTTCGGTACGTTCCATCCGGTAGCCGTTTTCTGTCAGGCTCTCGTCAATGGAAATACCGACGCTGAAGCCATAGCGCTGTTCCAGATCCGTCAGCTGTGAACGTTTCTGGTTCAGGATATAGATGGCCACGTTGGCGGGAAGATAGAGTACGATATTGCTGGTCCGTTTGCGGATGCCTTCTTCCTCGATCACGCGAATGATGTGTAGGGACTGGGATTCTACAGAACGGATAACTCCGGTGCCGTCACAATGCGGGCAGGTTCTGGTGCTTGATTCCAGGACGCCGGCGCGCAGGCGCTGACGAGACATTTCCATCAGGCCGAAGGTGCTGATTTTGCCGACCTGGATACGGGCTCGATCGGACTTCAGGCAGTCCTTCATCTTGCGTTCAACAGTTCGGATATTGCCGCGATCTTCCATATCGATAAAGTCGATCACGATCAGCCCGGCCATGTCACGCAGTTTGAGCTGGCGGGCGATTTCTTCTGCCGCTTCAAGGTTGGTCTTGTAGGCGGTTTCCTCGATATTGTGTTCTTTTGTGGCCTTGCCGGAGTTCACATCGATGGAAACCAGGGCTTCGGTCGGATTAATTACGATATAACCACCGGACCTGAGCTGGACCGAGGGATTATACATGGAATCCAGATGGCTTTCGACCTGGAACCTCTGCAGAAGCGGAATATCGTCCTGGTAATGCTGAACCTTTTTGGCATGGCTCGGCATCAGAAGTTTCATATAGGTTTTGGCTGTCTTGTAGCCTTCCTCACCCTCGACGAAAATTTCGTCAATTTCGCGGGTATAAAGGTCGCGAATACTGCGCTTGATCAGATTGCCTTCTTCATAGATCAGAGTCGGGGCAATTGACTTGAGAGTCAGCTCGCGGATTTTTTCCCACATGCGGGTCAGATAGTCATAATCCCGTTTGACCTCCAGCTTAGTACGGCTGGCTCCGGCAGTCCGGATGATGCAGGCCATACCTTCCGGCATATTCAGGTCGGCGAGAATGGATTTCAGGCGCTTGCGGTCCTGGCTGCTGCCGATTTTACGGCTGACGCCACCACCGTGCAGTGTATTGGGCATCAGTACGCAGTAACGACCGGGAAGGGACAGATATGTAGTCAGCGCCGCGCCTTTATTGCCGCGTTCTTCCTTGACCACCTGGACCAGAATGATCTGGCGTTTCTTGATTACTTCCTGAATTTTATACTTATGGCGCAGGCGTTTGGCCATGCGCAGGCGAAGTTTCGCTTCCTCTTCTTCGTCATCTGCATGAAGAGATTCGATTTCTTCCTCGCCGTTTTCGCTCTCGGCAGCAACTTCAGGCTGAGCTTCACTGTCGCCTTCCGGAGCCTCTGCGGATTCTTCTTTTGTTTCCGGCGCTTCGATCTCCGGGCTGTCGGAAGCTTCTTCCGCAGGCGCCTCTTCTTCGAGGATATCGGCATTGGCTGCCGCTTCCTGGGCGATCAGGGCTTCCCGGTCAGCAACAGGGATCTGGTAGTAGTCGGGGTGGATCTCGCTGAAGGCCAGAAAACCGTGTCGGTTTCCGCCATAATCGACGAAGGCAGCCTGCAGGGAGGGTTCGACCCTGGTTACCTTGGCGAGATAGATATTTCCTTTGAGCGGTTTTCTGGAAGTGGACTCATAGTCGAATTCCTCCACACGATTCCCGCGAACGACGGCTACACGAGTCTCTTCCTCGTGTGATGCGTCGATGAGCATACGAATTGCCATTTAAATAGTCTCCACGACAAAGTTCGCTCCAACGCACAGGGATATTGATCGCCTGTGGGTGAGCTGAGCTTTGTTTTATCAGGTTGGGTTGTTTGGATAAAAGGGAACCCGTCAGATAACGCGGCCTGGTGGTATTACACTGACCGGCAGGGGCAGGGCGGCAATCTGTTGCCGAAGGTACCCCTGAAAAATGACGCGTTCTGAATTTCATATTCGGTTACTTTGGTTATTATTTTTATTTTCCAGAGAAAATAAGAAGCCCCGGTTATCGGGAAAAAAGAAACACAGTCACCTGAAATTTCTTTCTTTCAGACGCTTGTATCGACTTCCAGGAGCAAATGTAGAGCATTCCTCCCGTCCGTAGACCAACTCGTCCTAAAACTTTTCAACTTTCGGCGATATTTCCATAATTAACTAAACAGCTTATAGAATTTCACCTTCCAGTATTTCTATAACATAAGCCGACAGTTTGGCTCTTACAATAGAGAATGTGATAATTAGACTGAAAAGATTAAAAAAACTTTGGCTGGCGAGCAATTTATATTAGAAATATAGTTCAGACCGGATTGGGAACAGTAACGAATTATGATTTTTAAGCAAAACGTATCGAAAGCATTACTGCTCTTTTGTCTGATAATTTCATATGTTGTCGACACTTCATATGCTTCTTCTGCCGTTCCGGAAGTGTCCGGTGCACGAATTGGCGTTGATAAAAATCGCACCCGCTTCGTGCTGGAGATGAGCGACAAGGTGAAGTTCTCCATTTTCACGCTGGCTGACCCCAACCGGATAGTGATCGATATAGACGAGGTTGACTGGAAAATCGGTCCGGGCGGTGCAGACGGTAAAGGGGTTATTGAGCGATATAGATATGGCCTTTTCAAGCCTGGCACATCCCGCATTGTTCTTGATCTTCAATATCCGGTGAAAGTCGACAAGTCCTTTTTTCTTCCACCCAAAAAGAAATATCCATACCGGTTTGTTGTGGATTTAAAAAGAACAGATCAAAAGGATTTTTCCAGCACTATCCGTAAGCCGAGACAGATGACCCTGGCTTCGCGGCCGCCACAACCGGTTGTGGAAAGCGCCCGGATAGGACGGACCAAAAAACTGATTGTGCTTGATCCCGGACACGGTGGTCATGACCCTGGAAATCTGGGTAAAAACGGTTCGTCAAAATTCCCCGAGAAGACAGTCGCCCTGACTGCCGCCCGGGCCATAAAGAAAGAACTGGAAAGAACCGGACGCTATGAAGTGATCCTGACCCGCACCAGGGATATTTACGTCAAACACCGGGCACGCAGCCATGTCGCCCATGCCCACCAGGCTGATCTGTTTATTTCGGTTCATTGCGATGCGATTGACGATAGCCGGGTGAGGGGCGCCACGGTCTACACTCTGTCGGAAAAAGCCTCTGACCGGGAAGCCGCGGCACTTGCCGCCCGGGAAAACAAGTCGGATATTATCGCCGGTATGGACTTGGAGGCAGAACCGGATGAGGTCCAGGGCATACTGATTGAACTTCTCCAGCGGGAAACCATGAACCTGTCCAGCAGCTTTGCTACAGAGCTTGTCGGTCAGTTAAAAAATGCAACCCTGCTTAGAACGCGCCCTCACAGAACCGCCAGTCTTCTCGTTCTCAAAGGTCTTGATGTGCCATCGGTTCTCCTGGAACTCGGCTATCTGACCAACAGAAAGGATGCGGCACTTTTGATGCAAAGGGAAACACAGCAGAAAATCGGGCGTTCCATCGTCAAGGCTGTTGATCGTTATTTCCAGAAGAATTTTGCCTCAAATTAAAGGTATTCTTTAGTTTAAAATAAAGGATTGGGCCATATAGATGACACATTGGGCGCGTATTACTGTGCGAATTTTGACGGACAGAAAAACTGGTTTTATTATATAACTGTCAGGCATAATGGCGAAACGGACAAACATCTGGATAAATATTCTTGGGGCGACCACGGTGGCGGCGCTTGTCGGCTTTATCTGTGCCGTTGCCGGTCTGCTGTATCTTCTGAACAGTTACGGTCAGGATTTGCCCAACTATCACCAACTGGCGGACTATGAACCACCGGTTGTCAGTCGCATATATGCGGGGGACGGAAACCTGTTGTCCGAATACGCCCGCCAGAAACGACTGTTTGTCCCTATTTCTGCAATTCCCAAGCCGCTGATCCATGCTTTTCTGGCGGCTGAGGACAAGTCTTTCTATACCCATGGCGGCATCGATTATATGGGTGTTATCCGGGCAGCTCTGCTGAATATCAAGAACAGTTTCAGCGGACGGCGGCCGGTGGGCGCTTCCACCATCACCCAGCAGGTGGCCAAAAACTTTCTGCTTTCCGGTGTGGTTAGTTATGAGCGAAAAATCAAGGAAGCCATTCTTGCCTATCGTATCGAACGTACTTTTTCCAAGGACAAGATCCTTGAGCTCTATCTGAACGAGATTTATCTGGGCTCCGGCACCTATGGTGTGGCGGCAGCAAGCCTTTATTATTTTAACAAATCTCTGGGCGAACTGACCCTCGATGAGATCGCCTATCTTGCCGCCCTTCCGAAAGGGCCCAACAACTATCATCCGGTCAGGAGATATGATGCTGCCGTTGGCCGGCGAAACTGGGTGTTGGGGCGCATGGCTCAGGTAGGCTACATTACACCGGAGGAAGCTGCCGAAGCCCAGAAAAACCCGTTGGTTACGAAAAAACCGGAACGGACAACCATATTCAAGGCGGAATATTTCACAGAGGAAGTTCGCCGGGAGCTCAAGGATCTTTACGGAGATGATGAACTTTATGGTGGCGGCCTGTTTGTGCGGACAACTCTTTCTCCGCGTCTCCAGGCTATTGCTGAACGGGAACTGAAGCAGGGACTCATTGTCTATGATCGCCGTCATGGATACAAAGGGCCTGTGACACGCTTTTCAAAGGACGAGGACTGGCAGGCGGAACTGGAGAAGATGGATATCCCGCTTGGTATGGATAGCTGGCGGCTGGCTGTGGTCCGGGAAGTAGAGGATCAGAGAGCTTCTGTTCTGACCAAAGATGGTACTCTCGGCCAGGTCCCCCTGGATGAGGTTAAGTGGGCCCGCAAATACCTCAAGGGTGAATATGTTGCTCAGCGGATCAAGTCCGTCAAGGAAGTCCTGTCTGTGGGGGACGTCATTATTGTCGAGGAACTGGCAAGTTCGGATCACAAACAGGTGGAGCCGGAATTTGCGGCCTTTGGTCTGCGTCAGATACCAGAAATCAACGGCGCCATTGTCGCCATGGATCCCCATACCGGGCGGGTCCTGGCCATGTCCGGCGGATTTGACTATAATCTGAGCGAATATAACCGGGCGACACAGGCCAAAAGGCAGCCGGGCAGTGCCTTCAAGCCCTTTGTCTATGCCGTTGCCCTGGAAAAGGGTTTTACTCCCTCCAGTCTGATCCTGGACGCCCCGTTCGTGATGGAGCAGGGCTTCGGGCTCGGGAAATGGAAACCCAAGAACTCCAGTGACAAATTTTATGGCCCGAGCACCCTTCGTTTGGGGCTGGAGAAGTCGCGAAACCTGATGACAGTGCGTCTGGCCCAGTACATCAAGATGGACGGGATTGTAGATATAGCCGACCGTATGGGTATAACACATAACCTGCCGTCGCTTCTGTCCATGTCACTGGGGGCGGGGGATACAACTCTTATGAAGCTGACTGCGGCATACGGCATGATTGTCAATGGCGGCAAGAAGGTTACCCCGACGCTGATCGATCGTATTCAGGATCGCTATGGCGAGACCATCTTCCGACACGACCAGCGTGAATGTGAAAATTGTCTTGCTGAGGAATGGCAATATCAGAATGAACCCAGACTTCCTGATCAGCGCAGGAGGGTTCTGGATGAAGTAACCGCCTATCAGCTTGTCTCCATGATGGAAGGTGTTGTACAGCGGGGAACCGGTATTCGTATCAGGGCCCTGAACAAACCGCTAGCGGGCAAGACCGGGACCTCAAACGACAGTTTTGATGCCTGGTTTGTAGGGTTTTCTCCGGACCTGGTTGTCGGCGTGTTTGCCGGTTTTGATACACCCCGTTCCCTCGGCGCAGGTGAAGAGGGGGCCAGTGTAGCTGTACCAATTTTCCGGGATTTCATGCAGGAAGCCCTGAAAAATGAACCGTCTATTCCTTTCCGTATTCCACCCGGGGTGCGGCTGGTCCGGGTGAACCCGAAAACAGGCCAGATCGCCCAGGCCGGAGAAAAAAATGCCATTCTCGAAGCGTTCCGTCAGGGAACTTTTCCGACAAAAACAGCAGATGTGCTTGACGGATTTAATTCCCTGGTGCAAACAGGGACAAAAGTTCGCACCGGTACCGGTGGAATATACTAGTAACCTGTAATTTCACGAGAATACACGACGATGAAAGCAGAAACCCAACATCACGTTGACAAAATCAAGCAGTCTCTCGCACTGCTGAGGAGGCATCTTTGACTGGGATGTCGCCCTTGACAGACTGGCAGAGCTGAACGCCCTTTCCGAAGACCCCAATCTCTGGAATGACGCCTCCAAAGCACAGAAACTGATGCAGGAACGCCAAAAACTGGATCAGGCTATTTCCTTGTGTAAAAATGTCGAACAGGACCTGAACGATAACATCGAACTCATTGAAATGGGGGAGATGGAAGGTGATGAAGAAGTTGTTGCAGAGGCCGAGCAAGCTATTGAAGCGCTGACCGATAAAGCTGGAGAGATGGAATTCCAGACCCTGCTGAGCGGGGAAGCCGACAGCTTTGACACCTATGTGGAAATCCATTCCGGTGCGGGCGGTACGGAAAGCCAGGATTGGGCCAACATGCTGCTGCGCATGTACACCCGCTGGGCAGAGCAACACGGCTATAAGGTTGATATGATTGAGTATCACGCAGGTGATGAGGCGGGGATCAAGTCCGCCACCCTTCTGGTGAAGGGAGAAAACGCCTATGGCTGGCTCAAGACGGAAAGCGGTGTACATCGCCTGGTCCGTATTTCTCCTTACGATTCCAACGCCCGCCGACATACCAGTTTCGCCAGTGTCTGGATTTATCCGGTGGTGGATGACAATTTCGAGGTGGAAATCAACGAAAGTGATCTGCGTGTCGATACCTATCGGGCCAGTGGTGCGGGCGGTCAGCATGTGAATACCACCGACAGTGCCATCCGTATCACCCATATCCCGACCAACATAGTTGTGCAGTGTCAGAATGACCGCTCACAGCATAAAAACAGGGCGACGGCCATGAATATGCTGAAGGCCCGCCTTTATGAAGCGGAACTGCAGCGGCGGGAAGAAGAGGCCAACGCGGAACACGCCAGCAAGACAGAGATCGGTTGGGGGCATCAGCTGCGATCCTACGTGCTGCAGCCTTATCAGATGGTCAAGGATTTGCGTACGGGTGTGGAGAGTGGTCAGCCCGACAAGGTGCTTGATGGAGATATAGATCAGTTTCTGACAGCAGCTCTTGCTGCCCGGGTGCACGGCACCTCGGTAGAGGTGGAAGATATAGAGTAGAAGAAGTAATTATCCAGCGCCAAAAAGCCTTCTGCAGAGTGGAAGGCTTTTCTATTTTCCAGTCCAGAGAGACACTCAGGCAGTCTTTACGTTGTGCTCTTCCTCGGGAGCAGGGGCAACCTCAACGGGCTGAACCGGCTTTGGGCCATTTTCCTGCAGAGCATCTTCCTGATGCATCAATGTGCCTTCGACGACGGCACCGGCTTCTACACTGAGAGCCTCATGCATGATGTCGCCCTTGACTCTGGCGGTTTTCTCGAGGCGGACGTTACGTCCCCTGATCTGCCCGCTGGCAGAACCCTTGACGATTACATTATTGGCCATAATGGTGCCGTTAACGGCGCCATGTTCGCCAATGGTCAGAGATTCACTGCGGACATCACCATCTACAGTACCATCAAGCTGAATTTCGCCGAGTGTCGTGATATCGCCATTTACGGTCACATCGGATCCGATAATGGACGGAGCTGCGTTATTACTAGGTTTCATTTCTTTCAACTCTCTAGCTTCTGGAATATTCTTGTCGCTGGATCTTGAGAACATCTTCTGCTGCCTTGAATAGATTCAAAGGATTAATGGGTTTACCGTTAAACCAGATTTCGTAATGCAAATGGGGACTGGTACTACGTCCTGTGCTTCCCATCAGCCCGATCTCCTGGCTAACACTGACCTGTTGGCCACGTTTCACTTTTATCTTCGAAAGATGGCCATATCGTGACTTAAACCCGTTTCCATGGTCGATTTCAATAAAATTACCGTACGCACCATTGCGCCCAGCCTTCGTCACGATGCCGTTGCCGGAGGCATAAATAGGTGTTTTCCACCAGCCAGCCATATCGAGACCATGATGTGTAGCCCATGTCTTCTTAAATGGATCCCGGCGGGGGCCAAATCCGCTGGAAAGATAATATTTTTTCGCAGGTACCGCGACCGGCATGCTCTGCATAGCTGTTTCCAGGCCGACCAGACGGTTATAATGCGCCTGCAGACGGACAAAGGATTCAGACTGGTCACCTGCTTCGTCAACCGCTTCTCCCAAAACCACAAGAGGACCACCCTGACCGACGAGATCTGAAGAAGCGCGCTTTTGTGCAATCTGGATAAGCTTCTCAGTCTTGATACCTGATTTTTCCAGCGTACTGTCAATATAGGCGAGTTTGCCGGAAATTCCGCGGATCATGCCCTCGGCCAGCTGACGCTGACGGTTCTCGATCCGTTTAAGTTCAAAATTATAATATTCCAGCTCTCTCTTGCGGTCATTATATTGCTTCTGACGCTCCTGGGTGCTGAACACATGGGAGATCAGGTCCACATTGTCTCCGACGGCCGTATCCGTCCCGCCGGCCGGAGCGGAGTTTTCCTGTTCCGCCTGATCAGCCTGTTGCGAAAGAGACTGGTCCGTGTCAATCAACTGCTGGAGGTATATCTGACGTTGCTCCAGAGCACGGGCTGTTTCTTCAAGCGTTTCTTTCATTGTCTGAAACTGCTCGTGGGCAAGCTGGTACTCTCTGTTGGCTTCCTGAACCTTTTCTTCCTTTGCCGCCAAAATCTGTTGTTCGAAGGCAAAGAAAACAGAGGTAATGATCACCCAAAGCAGCAGGACCAGCAAAAGACCAACAAAGGCCAGCTGGGTCCGTTCTGACACGGTTACAAAGCGAACTACGCCGTTGGTCCTGAAATACATTTGTCGTTCAGGAAAATACGTGGCGCTGAGCTCTCTAAGCTTTGCACTGAGCTCTTTTAACTTTTTGGCAAGATTTCGGATCGCTCTTACCCCCTGCTTACGTCAAAATACCACTTTTAAATCAAAGCTTTTCCTTTATAACCGGCATTTGATACCAAAAGGTAAATGAATGCAACGCTTTTTAACAAAATTATATGGCCGAAAGAGGTAAGTAGTAGGATTCCAGCAGTCCTGCGGCCTTTCGGGCTTTTTTATTAAAAGGTGGTTTTAATTTACCGCTAAAATATTTTTTCACCAGTTCCTGGTATTTTTCCTGCCCATTCCAGCCTTTTTGCTCACAAAGCCAGGAGAACCACTTCTGTCCCTTGGCAACATGGCTGATTTCTTCGTCATAAATGACTTTCAGGGCCGATGCACTCTTGCTATCGCCGAAATTCTCCATGCGTTTTACCATCCCGGGCGTAACGTCCAGACCCCGCGCCTCAAGTACCAATGGCACTATTGCAAGCCTGGCGGCCAGGTCATTCCGGGTATCATGTGCCGCCTGCCACAGACCGTCATGGGCCGGCAACTCGCCGTAGAAGGTACCGAGGTCCTCGAGACGCTGCTCGATGAGCATAAAATGCCGAGCTTCGTCGTCTCCAACTTCCACCCAGTCATTAATGAAGTCCTCGGGCATGTCGTGACCGAAACGGGCAACAATATCCCAGGCCAGGTCAATGGCGTTCAGTTCGATGTGGGCAATAGCGTGCATCAGGGCGATGCGGTTTTCCAGGCTGCCGCCTCTACCGCGTTTCGGCATGTCTTTCGGGAACAAAAGTTCGGGCTTTTCCGGCCGGGCAGGCCGGTCTTCTGGAAAGGCACGTTCCCTGCCGGTAAAATGACCGGCCTTCCATAGTTTTGCCGTTTCACGGGCAATGGCGGCCTTTTCTCTCGCGTCAGATGTGGAGAGTACGTGCAAAGCGGCCTGACAGATGGAAAGTTGTTCACCCATGGAGGGATCAGAGGGCCTGTGCAGCGGCCAGGACCTCTTCCGCGTGGCCCTTGACCTTGACCTTGCGCCAGATCTGGCGAATGACGCCTTCACCGTCAATCAGGAAGGTGGCACGTTCTATGCCCATATATTCCCGGCCATAGAGCTTTTTCAGGACCCAGACGGTGTAGTCCTCGCACAGGGTGCCGCTTTCATCCGATAGCAGCTTTACCTTGAGATCCTGCTTGGTAATAAAATTCTGATGGCGTTTGACGCTGTCCCTGGAGGCGCCGAGCACCACGGTATCGCAGGCGGCAAAATCGTTGATAAGGCGGCTGAAATCCTTGGCTTCGTTGGTGCAGCCCGGTGTGCTGTCCTTGGGATAGAAATACAGGACGACGTTTTTTTCCTTGTAGTCAGAAAGGGAAACCTCTTCCCCGTTTTCGTCGGGAAGTTTGAATTCCGGTGCCTTCTGTCCTGTTTCCAGCATCTTTTATCCTTTTTAATTTTGATCCACGGGGTTTCCAAGCGGTGTTACCGGTGCAGGAGGTAACATGTTTGCCGCAGGTGTTTCAATAATTTCCTGATAGATTTCATATACGGAATGCTGAGCCGCGGCGATTTTTTCTTCCAGTTCCCCGAGCGTCCCGGTTTCTGTTCTCTGGAGAAGTATTTTTACCAGCGCCGCAGGTTTGTTTTCGCTTTTTGATGCGCTCCCCATGCATAGCCTGAGCAAAAGCTGTATGGTCTGCATCATTTCAGTGGCCCGGGACAATATTTCCGCCTTTTCATCGTCAATGATGCCTGCGCCAGAGGCCTTTTTCAGGAAATTGAGAATATTTGTATCCAGAATTTCCGGCTTTTCCGTTGCCCGGGACAGAAGGAGATACTGGCAGATAAATTCAATATCTACCAGCCCGCCCTGTGTGTGTTTGACTGCCCAGACGTTGTCGGTATCAAATTCCTTTCGCATTCGGCTGCGCATTTTGGCCACTTCAAACAGGAGATTGTCCTGATCCCTGTTCCGGTGGGTCAGGATATTATGGATTGCGGCATTGACCTTATCCCCAAGTTCTCTATCACAGGCAATCACGCGAGCCCGGGTCAGGGCCATATGTTCCCAGGTCCACGCCTTGCCCTCCTGATATTCACAGAAAGTCTCAAGATTGACGGCAATCGGTCCCGCATTTCCCGAAGGACGCAGGCGCATGTCCACATCAAAAAGCTTCCCTTCTCCTGTCAGTGCGGTCAGCGCATTGATGATATTCTGGCTGAGACGGGCATAATAATGGTTGACGCTCAGAGACTTTTTTCCGTCCGAAAAACCGCCCGGCCCTTTACAGTTATAAATAAATACAAGATCGAGATCTGACGTGGTTGTCAGTTCATACCCCCCGAGTTTGCCCATGGCGACAACACAGAAGGAACCGCCGTCGATACAACCGTGTTTTCGGGAAAATTCCTTTGTTACTTCCTGCAGCATGCGCTCGACCACAACCTCGGCAATTCGGGTAAGAAGCAGTCCAGACATCTTCACATCAATGACATTGCGCAGGATTTGCACCCCGACCTGGAATTTCTGCTCGTTGGTCCATTTCCGGGTAATATCGAGCACATCCTGGTAGTCCCGGGCGGTCGCCAGCAAGATGGAGAGGCTTTCTTCCAGCTCTTCACGTTCCGGAAAAGCTTCAAAAAACTCTGGCGTAAGGACAGCATCCAGAAGCAATGGACGCCGGGCCAGCTGTTCGGACAGGGAAGGGGCGCTGACCATAATTTCGGTCAGCAGTTCCAGAAGCCAGGGATGCGCATTGATAAAGGCAAAAAGTTGTACCCCGGAGGGCAGTTTTGAAAGAAAGTCGTCAAATCTTCTCAGGACAGCGTCGGGACTGTCACTTTGGGAGAACGCTTCCAGGATATGCGGCACCAGCCCTTTCAGTATTTTTCTGGCCCGCTCGGTCCGGCAGGCGCGATAGCGGCCAAGCAACCAGTTCTGAATGATATCATAGGCGCCGCCGGGATTTTCAAAACCGTTCTCAGCGAGTATTTCCAGGGTTTCGGGAGAACGGTTGTCTCCGGAAGGAAACTGTAGTTCCTGATCTCCGGCAGCTTCAGGGGTCTGTCTGCTGTCCTTGAGGAGTTCGTCAAAAAGAGCATGTACTTTTTCCAGGTGGGAAATGGTTTCCTTTTCAAAATCCCCGACCGTTTCAAAGCCCATAAAACGAGCTATCCTGAAAATATCCTCGGCCCGTTCCGGAATGGAATGGGTCTGGTCGTCATTAATCATCTGCAGACGATGCTCCAGGGTTCGGAAATAAACATAGGCCGCCTGCAGAACGTTGTTGTCTTCCTGATCCAGATGATCTTCTTCCACCAGCACATTAAGCGCCGCGCAGGTGGGGGCGATTCTGAGTGCCGGTTCGCGACCGCCGGAAATCAGCTGATGAATCTGGGCATAGAATTCGATTTCCCTGATGCCGCCGGGGCCAAGCTTGATATCCTGCCCTGCAAGGGCAATATCGCCGTGTTTGTGATGTTTGTGGATCAATTTCTTGATGGCGTAGATATCTTCCAGCGCGGCATAGTCCAGATGTTTGCGCCAGACAAAACCGCGAATGCGCCCAAGAAAATCCTGCCCGGCCTGTATATCGCCGGCCAGCGGACGAGCCTTGATCATGGCAGCCCGTTCCCAGTTCAGTCCCATGCTCTGGTAGTAGGTTTCTGCGGCTTCCATGGATATGGCCACCGGCATGGCGCCGGGGTCCGGCCTCAGTCTCAGGTCGGTGCGGAATATATATCCGTCTGCCGTTCTCTCCTGCATGAAGTTGACCAGATTGCGGGTGATCTTGATAAACAGGTCCTTGGCCGACTTACGCCCCGTATATCTGACTATATCCTGATCATAGAGGACAATAAGATCGATATCGCTGGAATAATTCAGCTCCCGTCCGCCCAGTTTGCCCATGCCGAGGATCGTATATCCGCTGTTGGCGGACGGTGTCGAGCTGTCGTCACCTCCTGCCTGAAGGTCTCCCGCGGCAACGGCCTTTGCCAGCAGGTGTTCCACAGCAACTTTCAGGGTGGATTCAGCAAACCAGCTCAGGGTTTCGGTCACCTTGAACAGCGGCCACTGTCCGGACAGGTCTGCCCAGGCGGCAAGCAGCGCGACACGGGCCTTAAACTGCCTGAACATCTTTTTCAGTGTGTCCGTGTCCATATCATCAGGCGTCAGGTCTTTCAGCTCTTTTTCAAGATCGGTAAGGCAGTCTCCGGGAGAAGATTCCAGCACCCGGAGCAGAAAGTCCGGGTTTCTCGTGGCAAGGGTTGATAAATAGGGGCTGTTGGCCAGTATGGCTTTCAACAGCTCTTTATGGCGGGCTTCCGCAAGTAGTTTTTCCCCATTAGTCAATCCCCGATCAAGGCAAAGCCTGATAAAATCGGAAAGCTTTTTTTCGGCCGCAGTATCGTCGACAGGAAGCGGAAAATGATCAGAAAATGCGTGTGTCACAAATACTTGCCTTATTTTGAATGATTTTATTCTTTAAAGTAGCGCCCGATAGATATTAGCTGTAAAAAAAACAGCAAAAAAGAGAAAACTGGATTTGAGACGACCTACGGGAACATTAAAGATTTTATCCGCCCTGCTTGCGTTGCTGGCTTTATCGATGCTGGTCTTCATATGGCGTCTGAGCATGGGGCCGGTTGCTCTGAACTGGGCAGCACCATATCTTAAATCAGGTTTCGCCCGCAGTTTCACCGATACTGTAATTGATTTTGACACTGTGGTGCTGACCTGGCGATCTGCTTCGGAAACAAAGCAGAAAAGCAGCGGCATCGAAATCCGGTTTGACAATATCTCACTGACTGACAGTGCCAATGAACTGACCATAGTAATTCCGGAGGCGGATGTGGAGTTCAGTGCATTGGGGTTTTTGCGTGGCCTTCTCGCCCCGGTAAAGGCCGACTTCTCGGACCTCCAGATCGAAGTAATGCTGCCACGGGAAATCTGGGAAGGGGAAAGTACGGAACCTTTTCAGGTGAGACTACAGCGTTTGCTGGATGATTTCCAGATGAGTCAGAAAATAATTCCCCGAATAACCCGTCAGATTCTGTCCAAACCGGCACCTATGAATGCGGCGGGCTATTTGAAAGAGTTGACCTTCCTGGACACCTCCTTCGTTATTGTCGACGAGAAGTCGGGCAGTCGCTGGACCATTCCCGAAGCTGTACTGAACATGAAACGCACAGAGGAAGGGTTGCTTGCGCTTTTAGAGGGAGAAATACAGCTTTCCGAGAGCGTCAAGGCGCCGGTTCATCTTTCCCTGGCCCATAACAACAAGCGCAAGGATGCTGTTTTGCAGTTGCGGTTTTCAAACCTTTCTCCCGGCATGCTGGCGGCCGACATCCGGGAATTGGAGGAAATCACCTCTCTCAATGTACCTCTGAACGGCATTATTGATATCGCGATTGACAAGACGCTCGATCTCGACAGTGTAATTTTTGAACTGGAGGCCGGGAAGGGAAGCCTTAATCCGGCACAGCTCTATCCCGCTCCGGTTGCCCTGGACAATATGTTTCTCAGCGGTCACTACAGCGGGGAAAAACAGATCATCTTTCTGGATCAGTTTGAGCTGCAGTTGCACAAGTCAATTATTCGGGGCGACGGGCTGGTGTACGGCAGCATGGATCAGCCGGGCATGACCATAAATGCCTCCATTGACAGTCTTATGTTTTCCGATCTCGTCACATACTGGCCTCCGGAACGGGCGCGTGGGGCCCGAAAATGGATAGCGAAAAATATCAGGGCGGGATCGGTTCATAACGGAACAATGGATGTGAAAATAGAACCGGAGATGTGGCTTGCCGACAGCCTCCCTCCCACAGCGTTCGAGTTTCGTTTTGATATACGCGATGTGGTGGCCGACTATCTTCGTCCCATGCCGCTTTTGAAAAACGTCAATGGGACCGCTTACCTGAATCTGAAGGATTTTACTCTTACAGCTGAGAAAGGAGATATTGAGGGCGTCACAGTCAGAAATGGCAGGTTGGTGTTTAGTGATATCGACAAAAAAGGAAAAGCGCTGGCAAGCTTTGCACTTCCTTTGGAAGGCACGGTTGAGGATATTTTGGCCGTAATTGACCACAAGCCGCTGGGTTATCCCTCAAAATACGGCATCGAACCGGGTAGTGTAACCGGGCACGGGAATGCCCTTCTTTCCCTGAGCTTTCCGCTGATAAAGAACCTGACCCTCAAGCAGGTTGAATTTAACGTGGACGCGGTTGTCGACGATCTGAAAATCCCCCACCTTTCGGACAATCTTGCCATTACGGATGGGGATATCAGGCTGCTTGTCAATGGCGACGCACTGAAAGCGGAGGGGCAGGTGCATATGAACGGCGTCGGGTTTGCGGCGGAATGGCACGAGAAGTTCAAGGCTTCGGAAGGTGAGTTTCCGACAAATTACCATATCAGGGGCAAGCTTGCCGGAGCTGACTGGGATGCTTTCAATCTTCCCTTCCGGCCTTACGTGGAAGGGCCCGCAGAGGTCGACCTGACGATCGAAGGCCGGGGCGCAAAACTGGTCTCTGGCAGAGGCACGGTAGATCTTGGCGAAAGCCGCATCACCTTTGATCCCATCGGCTGGGTGAAGGAAAAGGATGTTCCCGCCCGGGCGGACTTCGCCCTGAATTTCAGGGATGGCAATATTATTGAGGTCAATGACATCGATATCGCCAGCAAGGATTTTCGGGCGTCTTCCAATGTTCTGATTGTAGAGGATCGTACAGCACGCCTTACCCTTCAGTATCTTGAAATGCCGGAGATGGACTTTAGCCTGGATATGGTCTGGAATGCGGAAAAACAGAATTACGATACGACCCTCAGGGCACGTGAATTCGACGCCAGACCCTTGCTTGCTATCCTTAAAAATGCCGGTGATGAGGATGAAGAAAACGGTATGCCGGATTTTGATGTTGTCGCCAGTTTTGACAAGGTGACGGCGGAAAACGGCGTCATTATCTATGATGCCACCTTTGATGGCGCCTATGCTCAAAGTGATTTCCGGCAAATCGATTTCAGGGCCTTTTTCGAAGACGGAAAAGAGTTTTCTGTCACCCTGGGATCAAACGAAAAGGACAGGGTCCTGACCGTAAAGAGCAACAACGCAGGCGAAACCCTGCGCGGGGCCGGGGTTTTCAATGTTGGCGTTGAAGGCAGTATGGAAATTGTCGCGGACTATGGCAGAAAAGACTCTCTTCTGTCCATTGAGGGCAGGATGACGGCGGAAGATTTTCTTATCAGTGACTCGCCAGGTGTTTCAAAGCTTCTGGAGGATGAAGATTTCGCCAAGGCCCGGGAAGAGCTGAAAAAGGGTGGCCTGAAGTTCGAAAGTTTCCAGATGGATTTTCATCAGTATAACGGCATTCTTGATATCAAGAAGGGAACGGCAAAAGGAAGTTCCATAGGTGTCAACATGTCCGGCACGGTGGACCAGTCCTATAACGAAGTGGACATAGAGGGCACAATTGTGCCGGCCTACGGACTGAATTCCCTGTTCAGCAATATTCCCATCGTGGGGACAATACTGACGGGCGGCAAGGATCAGGGTATATTTGCCGCCACTTTCGAAATGACAGGAACGATGCAGGAAACCGAGATCAGCGTGAACCCACTGGCAGCACTCGCCCCGGGGATCCTGCGTAATATTTTCAGTGCCCTTGGGGGGTCCAGCAAGAAATCACTTCGTGAGGAAGCTGAGGAGCTACAGGAAATATCGCCGGACACACCGCCGGAAGCCCATCAGAAGAAGAACGACGAGAACTAGGACGGTTCGATCAGGATATGCCGTTTCTTGCCGGCGGACAGTTTGATGGTGCCTTCCTCATTCAAATGATCAAGTGTGATCGGCTGTTCGCTATCTTCAACTTTTTCATCATTGATGCGCGCACCGCCACCCTGGACAAGGCGCCGTGCTTCACCCTTTGACTTGGCAAGCCCGGCCCGGGTAAAGAGATCGCTGAAGGCAAGGCCGCTTTCCAGTTCGCCTTTGGGCACAGAAATTTTCGGCAGGTCCGCAGCGAGGGATTTTTCCTCAAACGCCTTACGTGCCGTTTCCTCTGCCGCAAGGGCGGCTTCCTCGCCGTGGCACATTTTGGTGGCCTCGTTGGCCAGTACCTTCTTGGCGTCGTTTATCTCGGCACCCTCCAGGGCCTCCAGTCGCTCAATTTCTTCGAGCGGAAGCTCGGTAAACAGGCGCAGGAAACGTCCCACATCGGCATCGTCCGTATTGCGCCAGAACTGCCAGAACTCATAGGAAGACAGCATGTCATCATTGAGCCAGACGGCACCGCCGAGACTCTTGCCCATTTTCTGGCCGTTGGCCAGCGTCACCAGCGGGGTGGTCAGACCGAAAACTTCCTTCTGGTCTACCCGGCGGTTGAGTTCGACACCGTTGATAATGTTGCCCCACTGGTCGGAACCGCCCATCTGCAGACAACAGTTGACTTTGCGGTTCAGCTCCAGAAAGTCATAGGCCTGGAGGATCATATAGTTGAACTCCAGGAAGGTCATGGGTTGTTCACGTTCAAGACGCAGTTTGACACTGTCGAAAGTCAGCATGCGGTTAATGGTGAAATGGGTCCCCATGTCACGCAGGAATTCGATATATTTCAGTTCGTCCAGCCAGTCCGCATTATTGACCATGACGGCATCGGTCGGGCCGTCGCCGAAGGTCAGGTACTTCTCAAACACCTTGCGGATGCCATTCATGTTTTCATTGATTTGTTCATCTGTGAGCATGGCCCGGGATTCATCCCGGCCGGTAGGGTCACCGATCCGGGTCGTGCCGCCGCCCATCAGAACAATGGGTTTGTGTCCCGATTTCTGCAAATGGCGCAGCATCATGATCTGCACAAGGGAGCCCACATGAAGGCTCTTGGCCGTACAGTCAAAACCGATATAGGCCGGTACAACTTTTTGTCCAAGAGCTTTGTCCAGACCTTCCAGGTCTGTACACTGATGGATATATCCCCGTTCCTTCATGATTGAGAGGAAGGGAGCCTTGGGTTGAAAGTCGTCGATTGTTTCGGTCATTACTCTGTTCTGTACGGTTTAAAAAATATGTCGCAATTATATTCTTGTATGATTTCAGGCGCATCATGTAGCATAGGTTGACAAAATATATAAACGGAAACTTCATGGAAAAACAGCTTTCCGAGCAAAAAATACTTGCCGTAGGCCTGATGAGCGGTACCTCGCTTGATGGTGTCGATGCGTCTTTATTGCTGACAGATGGCATAATTGCAGAACCACAGGGACATCCGGTTCACATCCCCTACAGCCAGGAAATACAGAACCTTTTGCTTGAAGGTCTGGCTCTGGCGCGCCTGCATGGAAAGCCGGTTTCCGACGATGCCAAAATCAACCGGCTGGAAGAGATACTGACCGAACATCATATATCAGCTGTTCGGGATCTCCTGAGCAACAATGGAGTAAAGGTCCGTGAAGTCGAGGTCGTCGGCTTTCATGGCCAGACTCTGCTGCACCGGCCGGAAGAGGGGTGGACCTGGCAGATAGGTGATGGTCAGATGCTCGCGGATAGTCTGCAGATTCCCGTGGTCAATGAGTTCAGAAGCCGGGATGTGGCTGCCGGCGGGCAGGGCGCACCGCTTGTTCCGGTTTATCACCTTTCTCATCTGGCAAACCGCGCCGGCAATGCGGTCCTTGCCATCATTAATATTGGCGGTGTTTCCAATGTTACCTGGGTGGCCTCAAGCAGAGCCCCCGAAGACCTGAGGTCCTGCGATGCCGGTCCCGGCAATGCTCTAATCAACGACTGGGTCAGGAATCATACAGGCGAGGATTGCGACCGGGATGGCAACCATGCTCGTCAGGGCATTGTCCACGAAGAGCTGATTGATAAATGGATGGATGACGCGTATTTCAAACTGTCCCCGCCTAAGTCTCTTGACCGCAACAGTTTTGAAACGCCGGGCCTGGACGGGCTTTCACTGGAGGACGGAGCGGCAACCCTGACGGCTTTTACCGCCCATACCATTGCCGAAACCATGAAACTTTTTCCCGAACAGCCGGAAAGCTGCTTTATCTGTGGCGGGGGGCGTCACAATCCCGTGCTGATGGCAGAACTGGAAAAAAGAATGCCAGCCCTGATTTCGCCTGTGGAATCTATTGGCTGGCACGGCGATTTTATTGAGGCCGAGGCTTTTGCCTTTCTGGCTGTTCGTCGGCTAAGGGGTCTGCCCATAACTTTTCCCGGCACAACCGGCATCAGCCAGCCCATGCCGGGGGGTGTTATTCATCTACCTTCTGATCGCTGATCAGTAACCAAGCCGTTTGGTCAGATATTCGTCTATCCTGCGCACCAGAGGTTCGTGATGGCTTTCATAGAAATGATCGGCATTGTCGATTTTTTCATAATCGATAGTAATGCCTTTCTGGCTCTGTAGTTTGTCCACAAGTTTCTGCACGGCGGGCTCCGATACCACCGTGTCAGCCGTCCCCTGCATAATCAGTCCGGAAGACGGGCAGGGCGCAAGGAAACTGAAATCATACAGGTTCGCTGGCGGGGAGACCGACAGGAAGCCCTCGATTTCCGGACGGCGCATCAGAAGCTGCATGCCGATCCAGGCACCGAATGAGAAGCCGGCAATCCAGCAGCTTGCTGCATCCCGGTTAAAAGATTGTAGCCAGTCAAGAGCGGCCGCAGCATCACTCAGTTCACCTACGCCACTGTCAAACTCACCCTGGCTGCGCCCGACACCGCGGAAATTAAACCGCAGTACGGCAAATCCGCGCCGGGCAAAGGAATGGTACTGATAGTAGCAGATTTTATTGTTCATGTTTCCGCCATATTGCGGATCGGAATGCAGGATCAGGGCAATGGGGGCATTTTCGCCTTTGCCCGGGTGATAACGCCCTTCCAGGCGGCCCTCGGGGCCATTAAAAATAACTTCAGGCATCTTTAGTTTGTCTTACCTCTATAAGTGCAAAAGCAATGGAATTCCCAATATATTGTGACGACCCGCCCCTATGGCAATACCTTGACGTAATTGATTGCCGCGCCTATATGAATTAATATGTTAGCAGTTTAAACAGGCTGGTCTCACCGATTCCGTGCTGTTATAGCATAAAAGCGGGTCAAAAGGGCAAGCTGAGATTTGGCAGAAAACCATGTTTGACAATATTCGCCACGACATCTCCGTCGCAATGGAACGAGATCCAGCCGCCAGGTCACGGTTCGAGGCCTTCTTTGCCTATCCGGGCATTCATTCTCTTATTTTTTACCGTTGGGCTCACTGGTGCTGGAATTCGGGCTTCCATACCCTGGGGCGCATCCTCTCCCATATCGGCCGTGTATTTACCGGCATAGAAATTCATCCCGGCGCGAAAATCGGTAAAGGCGTGTTCATCGATCACGGCATGGGTGTGGTGATCGGGGAAACCGCCGAAGTCGGTGACAACTGTACCCTTTATCAGGGTGTTACGCTCGGCGGGACATCATTGGAGAAGGGCAAACGCCACCCCACCCTGGAAGAAGGTGTGATTGTAGGTGCCGGTGCGAAGGTGCTTGGCCCGATTATTCTGGGCCGGGGCAGTCGTGTCGGCTCCAATGCTGTTGTGGTCAAGCCGGTACCCGAGAATACATCCGTGGTTGGCATCCCGGCCAAGGTGGTTCAGCCGCCGGAAAGCAGAAAGATCGAGGACTTCTGTGCCTATGGCATGCCGACGGATGATATTCCTGACCCCATCGCGCGCTCACTTGAAGGCATGTTCGACATGGTTTGCGGGCTTCGGTCGCGGATCGAGGAACTGGAGAAGGAAGTGGCCGAGCTTGAAACCGAAAACAGTCTGCTGGCCCGGGGCAAAAAAAAATCCAGAGACAAAAAACTTCCGGCCAGTGAATAGTTAAGTGAATAATTAACGGCCCGGACGGGGAACAGGGTATTTCCATTGACCAGACCAGCTGCCTATCTGGACTATAACGCCACAGTGCCAGTCCGGCCCGAAGTCATAGACGAAATGGGCCGGGTGTTGTCGGCTGGCGGAAATGCCTCTTCCGTTCACAGTCTTGGCCGCAAGACAAAGGCGGTTCTGGAAAAATCCCGATCGACCATTGCCGACATGATCAACTGCCGCCCGCAGATGATTACCTTCACAAGCGGCGGCACCGAGGCCAACAATATTGCGCTCAGATGTATCCGGGCCGAGCGCCTGATTGTAGCGGCAACAGAACATGATTCCATCCTTGATGTAGCACGTCACTTTCCCGGAGAGATCATCATACTGCCGGTCAGGGCAACCGGTCTCGTTGATGAGAGCGAACTGGAAAAACATCTGAAAGCAAGTGACCTGAAAACGGTAGTTTCAGTCATGCTGGCCAACAATGAGACCGGCGTGATCCAGGATATTGTTTCGCTGTCATCTCTGGCTCATGAATATAATGCCCTGATGCATACCGATGCGGTCCAGGCTTTCGGGAAAATTCCGCTGGACTTCCGCGCGCTCGGCGTGGACATGATGAGTCTGTCGGCGCACAAGATCGGCGGTCCACAAGGGACTGGAGCCTTCGTGGCTTGGGAAAAAATTGATGTGGAGCCTCTGATCCGGGGCGGCGGACAGGAGCTCGGGCGGCGTTCCGGAACGGAAAATCTGCCCGGTATCGCCGGATTTGGCATTGCTGCCGGGATGGTTCCAAAGTCCCTGCAGTTTATGGATCAGGTCAGAGAATGGCGTGACCGGATTGAACTGGAACTTGCCCGGCATACCAATACGGTGCGTTTCTTCGGGGCTAAAAGCCAGCGCCTGTCCAATGTCACCAGCATCCTGATGCCTGAAGTTTCCAGCGAGACACAGGTCATGGCTATGGATCTGGAGGGTATTTGTGTGAGCGCTGGTTCCGCCTGTTCTTCCGGCAAGGTCAAGGCCTCCCATGTTATCACAGCCATGGGAGCAAGCAAACAGGAAGCCACTTCCACCATTCGCGTCAGTCTCGGCTGGAACAGCTGTGAAGAGGATGTCGAGCGGTTCATAAAAGCCTGGTGTAAACTTTATGACAGGAAACACAGCGCATGACCCGGCCGAACCTGCCCATATATCTCGATTACCAGGCGACAACACCGCTGGATGACAGGGCACTCGAGGCCATGATGCCTTATCTCACCACAAAATTCGGCAATCCCCATTCCATCAATCACAGTTTTGGCTGGGAGGCCGAGGCTGGTGTCGAAAAGGCGCGGAGCGAAATCGCCGGGTTGATCGGGGCAGATGATGACGAAATCATATTCACGTCCGGCGCAACAGAGTCCAATAACCTGGCCATAAAGGGCACGGCCTATGCCCTGTATCCGGATAAAAACCATATTATCACCGTTGCTACCGAACACGGTTGCGTCCTGGAAAGTTGCCGCTCACTGGAGCAAAGCGGCCTTGAAGTTACCGTGCTGCCGGTAAAGCCTGACGGGCTGCTGGATATTGATCTTCTGGCAGAAAGCATTAGCGATAAAACCGGACTGGTATCAGTGATGACGGTAAACAACGAGATCGGGGTTATTCAGGATATTGCGGCCATTGGCCGCCTGTGCCGGGAAAAGGGAGTGCTCTTCCATACCGACGCGGCACAGGGAGTGGGCAAGATCCCCCTGAGTATGAAGGAAATGCCGATCGACCTGATGAGTATTTCCGGCCACAAGCTTTATGGTCCAAAGGGAATTGGCGCTCTTTATGTGAGCAACAGCCTGAAAACCCGGCCGGTTTCACTGATGAGTGGCGGCGGTCAGGAGAGGGGACTCAGGTCCGGAACGCTGGCGCCGGCACTCTGCGCCGGATTTGGCGCCGCCTGTGCCATCGCGCAACGGGAAATGGACCAGGACCGTAAACATACAGAGATGTTGTCTAAGCGGTTTTTCGAAAAGATTCAGGCTCAGCTTGAGGGAGTGACACTCAACGGTTCAGCCGAAAAGCGCTTGCCCGCTAACCTAAACCTCACTTTTGAAGGCGTGAAAAGCGATCTTCTGGTTTCCGGCATACGGGATATTGCCCTGTCCACCGGATCCGCCTGTTCAACCGCGAAGCCACAGCCGTCCCATGTCCTGACAGCACTTGGCCTTGCTCGCAAGCAAATCGATTGCAGCGTACGCATCGGTTTTGGCCGCATGACAACAGAGGCAGAAGTGGATTTTTCAGCCGACATCATTACGGAAACCGTGCGGACAGCCCGCAATCCCTATTGAGCGCCATCGGCAAAGGGTTTCAGGCACACATAGCACAGCGAATGTACCGGTGTCGGCACGCCATATTTCTGTCCCAGCCTGTGGATGGTGCCCTGTATCCATTCCACCTCAAGCTTGTTGCCATGCAGTTTGGCATAAGCCTGAGAAGCCAGAAGTTTCTGATCTTTGAGAGCGTCTATGCGCTCCATGAACATGGATACAAGTCCTTCCTGGAGGGCCACGCCGGAGGCATTGGCCACGGCTTCCGCTTCTGTCAGGGCCATTTCGAACAAGGGACGGCTGTCGGGATCACTGCAGAGGGCGCCCGCATCCAGTCCTGTCATGGCGCCCAGACCGGCATTTGCCGCCAGAAGCACAAATTTCTCCCACAACATGACCATCATGTCAGCATGGCGGTCTCCCGCCATTCCGGTATCCCGGATGATAGCTGCAACTTTTTCGTAGCGGGCTTCGTCAAAGCCGTTCGGGCCCGCATACATCATCATGTTAGCGCCGCCATTATGACGGATTACGCCGGGCTCCTCGATGTTGGCAGAAACATAGATCGAACCGGCAATGGTGTGCCCCGCTCCGACCACTTCCGAAATCAGATCGACGCTTTCCACGCCGTTTTGCAGGGTCAGGATCACGGTCTCCGGCCCCATCATGGGCAGGCAAAGCTTTGCCGCATCCAGGGTATCATAAAGTTTGACGGCAAAAATTATCAGGTCCATCTGGCCGAAATTTTCAGGACTCTCGGCGGTCGTAAAGTCACGGGTGGTTTCATCGCCTTCCTCCATTTTCAGGGTCAGGCCTTTTTTTTTCATGGCTTCAAGGTGCTTACCCCGAGCAACAAAAAAGATATCATGTCCGGCGCTGGCCAGTTTTACCCCCAGGAATCCTCCCATGCCGCCTGCGCCGATGATGCCGATCCTCATATTTCACTCCTCCAGAAAATCCATAACCAGTTTTGTAAATTCCTGCGGTTTTTCCGCATGCAGCCAATGTCCCGCACCCTCAAGTGTTTCAATCCGGGCCTGGGGAAAGAGTTCATGGATCGCAGGATAAAAGCTCTCGGGAATATATTCGGAATGTTCACCCCGGATGAAAAGCGTCTCTTTTTCATAGGGGACGCCAGCGGGGGCGGCCGCTATGTCCGTATAGTGTGCGTCCAGAACCGGCAGGTTCATGCGCCAGTAAAATCCCTGGTCCTTTTTACGGGCAAGGTTGCTCAGCAGGAAAAGCCGCACGCCCGGTTCTGAAATATATTCTTTAAGCACATTTTCCGCATCGCCGCGGGAGGTTATTTCCTTCAGATCAATGGCATTCAGGCCATCAAACACAGTCACATGGTTCGGCGGGTAGGTCACCGGGGCAATATCGCCGACAATCAGCTTTTCGATCCTGTCAGGATAGTTCAGGGCCATCTGCATGGCCACTTTACCCCCCATGGAATGACCGATAATGTAGGCTGCTGGCAAATTATGATCATCCATAAACTCGATCACGTCCATAGCCATTGCACCGTATGACGTATCGTCGTCATGGGGGCTTTCCCCGTGATTGCGAAGATCGAGGCAGTATACTGAATATTTTTCGCCGTAAAGCTTGGCGAGGCTCCGGAAATTGGAGGCGGAACCGAACAGGCCATGCAGGATAATCAGAGGGAAACCGGCCTCCCCGTAATGATCAAAACGTAATTTCATTTGATAGTGCTCCCTGGATTGAGCTCAGACTATCCCAGGTGCGCCGGTTTTTAAATGAAAAGATAAAAAAATGGAGCAAGCCCGAGGGGACAGGCTTGCTCCACAGAGACAGATCGAGGGGTAGTAGGGGTATTACCGTTTAGTAGTAATTTCACCTGTCTCTGTATCTACGTAAAGGGTGCCCACCTGCGCCCTGTTCAGGGAGCGGACATCCACTTTCCATTTTTCGCGATAGATTTTTTCATTATTTTCATCGTCAAATCCGGCGACGACGCTGATTTTCTGTACTTCCCCCGGACGAAGAGAGGTATGCCCCTTTTCCTTCAGGAACTTTTTCACCAGTTTTTTTGCTTCGACCTTCCCGACATTGGCATATTCGACTGATTGGATGTTGCTGCTGTGTTCAATGCTGTCTGCGTAAACCGGAACGGCAAAGGCACCGCCCAGGGCGATAATGGAGGCGAGTGTGGTAACTCCAGGTTTGTGTGTCATTCGTTGTCTCCTACGGTATGCTGTGTGGTAGGATCATTTAACCAAATGAGCACCTCACCGGAAACCCATATGCGATGAACCCGGCTCCATTTGCGGTAAACGAAAATGCGTGCGATAAAGAGGTATTGAGCTGCGGCAAACGGTACTTTCGGGACAAGATTTAGTTGAGTAACGGCTGGATATGCGGAAGAATCCCTTTCACAATTTCCTGAACTCCCTTTGTGTTAGGGTGCATGCCGTCCGACTGGTTCAGATGCAGTTCGCCAGCCACGCCATTCAGGAAAAAGGGATAAAACTCGACGTCGTACTTTTCCGCCAACTGGGGATAAATGAGATTAAATTTGTTCGCATAGTCCGGCCCCATGTTCGGTGGCGCAATCATTCCGGCAAAAAGGATGGGAATCTTCCTTGCCCGGAGAATGGCCAGCATCCGGTCCAGATTTTCCCGCGTGATAGCCGGATCAATGCCGCGCAGGGCGTCATTGGCCCCGAACTCCAGAATCACCAGATCCGGGCCGCCGCCGTCAATACTGTCCAGAACCCATTCCAGCCGGGCCAGACCACCGGACGAGGTATCGCCGGACACACCGGCATTGACCATGTTGATACTTTCCCCCTTGCTCTCAAGGGCTTTTGCCAGCTGTTCCGGATAGCCTTCACCCGGTGGCAGACCGTATCCTGCCGTCAGGCTGTCGCCAATGGCCAGGATGGTTTTCTCACTGGATTGGGCGAAAGAAAGGGCAGGGGCGCTGCTCATCGTAAAAAAAGCAATAGTTACCGCCAGGGCATTGCCGAAGGAGAATATTTTGCGTAACCGGGTTTTAACTGCGCCTGCGTACATTATATTATATCCTTTAGGTCACGGCCGCCCAACGAAAGTAAAAAAGAGATGACTGTCAAAAATATCGTTGAACTCGAAAACATACATCTTGAATTTAAGGGCGAGGGCCATGATGTCAACATCCTGCGTGGTATTGACCTCACTATTGAGACGGGTATGGCCATCGCCATTCTGGGGCCATCCGGATCAGGTAAGTCCAGCCTCATGTCTGTCATGACCGGCCTGGAAAAGGTCTCCCGCGGTCAGATTACCATAGCCGGGGAGCGCATTGACAACCTGAACGAAGACGACATGGCCCTGTTCCGCCGGGATCATATCGGCATTGTCCTGCAGGCCTTTCATCTCATTCCAACCATGACGGCGCTGGAGAATGTCGCCGTACCGCTTGAGCTCGCCGGCCGCCGGGATGCTTTTGAAATTGCCGAGCAAAGCCTCAGGGATGTGGGGCTTGGTCATCGCCTGGATCATTATCCGGCCCAGATGTCCGGCGGCGAACAGCAGCGTGTCGCCATTGCCCGGGCCGTGGCTCCGCGACCGGAAATCCTGTTTGCCGATGAACCCACCGGCAATCTTGACGGCAGGACAGGTCAATCTGTCATCGAGCTGATCTTTTCCCTCAGGGAAAAGCTGGGCACCACAATGATCCTGATTACTCACGATCCTGAACTGGCCCGAAAATGCGACCGGGTTCTCTATATCCAGGACGGTCTGATCGAGCGGATCGAAGAGGCCGGCACAGCAAATGGAAAGGCGGCCGAATAGATGGACAGTCTTGCCACAGCCTTTCGCTTCGCCATCCGGGAGCTGAGATCCGGCATCAGGCGCTTTCGTATTTTTCTCGCCTGCCTGTTCCTTGGCACCGCCATCATTGCTTCTGTAGGCTCGGTGACCGTCAATATTACCGAAGGGCTGAGCCAGGAGGCGCGGCTGTTTCTGGGGGGTGATATCGAAGTCAGCATGATGCAGCGGGAGCTGACACAAGATGAAAAAGCCTTTTTCGAAGCGTACGGGACAATATCCCGGGTTTCAACCCTCAGGGCCATGGCCCATCTGGTGGAGGGGAAAGAGGACAGCTCGCTGGTGGAGCTCAAGGCCGTGGATGAGCTCTATCCCCTTGTCGGAGCACTGAAATTTCTTGACGATGATGGCCCGGAAAACCTGTACGCAGAGAAAGATGGCCATCCCGCCGTTGTGATTTCCGAGGCGCTGGCCAACCGGCTTGACCTGGGCAAAGGGGATAGATTGAAGCTGGGCGAGACCGTCTATCATGTTTCCGCCATCGTTACTTATGAGCCCGATCGTTCGAACCAGGGCCTTCAGCTTGCCCCCGGAGCGCTCATGTCCTATGCGGGGCTCGAGGCAAGCGGCCTGATCCGGCCCGGAAGCCTGATCCGCAACTATTATCGGCTCAGGCTGGACGAGGATAACGGCATCAAACAGTTTAAAAAAGACCTCAAAGCCGCGTTCCCCGATGCGGACTGGCGTCTTCGGGACCGGGGTGATGGCGGGGCCGGAATCCGGCGCTTTGTCACCCGCCTCGGCCAGTTTTTGTCTCTTGTCGGGCTGACCGCGCTTCTGGTCGGCGGGGTAGGGGTCAGCAATGCGGTCACCGCCTATCTGTCCGGCAAGACCGCCACCATCGCAACTTTCAAAATTCTCGGTGCCCGCTCGGGCATGATCATGCAGATCTATTTGATCCAGGTGTTGCTGATGGCGGCGATGGCGACAGCGGCAGGGCTTTTGCTCGGGGCGGTCATGCCGGTACTGGTTGGCGATCTTTTGGGACGGTTCCTGCCTGTGCCGCTGGCAGCAGGTTTTTATTTTAAGCCGATTCTTCTGGCCGGGCTTTACAGCCTGCTGATCACCCTGATCTTCACCCTGTGGCCATTGAGCCGGGCGCAGAATGTCCCGGCAGCGCGCCTGTTCCGCCAACTGGTGAATAAAGGGGAGCGGGTGAAATATCCCAAAAGCTTCATGGTCCTGATCCTCGGCCTTCTGGCTATGCTGGCGGGACTTGTCGTCTGGCAGGCGGAACATCGTATGATTACGGTTTATTTCCTGGGCGGCACTTTGTTTGCCTTTCTGGTGCTATACGGAGCAGGGGGGCTGATCCGCATTCTGGCCCGGCGTATGCCGCGTCCAAAAAGCCCGGCCTTGCGCATTGCGCTCGGCAATATCCACCGGCCCGGGAACGCCACCGTTTCAGTGGTGCTGTCGCTCGGGCTTGGTTTGATCCTGTTCACCGCCATTGCGCTTACCGAATATAACATCACCCGGGAAATCGACGGCCGGGCGAGCCTGGAGGCGCCGTCCTATTTCTTCATTGATGTGCAGAAAAACCAGCATGATGCCTTTACGTCCTTTCTGGGCAATCTTGACGGTGTCAGCGAGGTCGAAAGCGTGCCCAATCTGCGCGGCCGCATTACCCATCTGAAAGGCGTTCCTGCGGAAGAAGTGGAAATTGATCCTGAGGGCCGCTGGATGCTGCGAGGTGACCGGGGCCTGACCTTTGCCGCCAAGCGGCCGGAAAACAATCCGCTGAGCGCCGGTGAATGGTGGCCCGAAGGCTACAGCGGCCCGCCACAGGTCAGTGTGTCACAGGAAATGGCCGATACCATGTCCCTGGCGACCGGTGACAAGATCACCGTCAATGTCCTGGGCCGTTCCATCACCGCCGAGATCGTTTCCCTGCGTGAGGTGGACTGGAGCACCTATGGCATCAATTATGTGGTCATGTTTGATCCGAACACGCTGAAACCTGCGCCCTTTACCTATGTGGCCACGGCCAAGGTGGCGCCGGATCTGGAGAGTGAAACCTTCCGCGCCATTGCCCGGGAGTTCCCGCAGGTTTCCATTGTCCGTATGAAAGAGGTGCTGAGCACCCTGCAGGATATGCTGATCAAGATCGGCGCCGCCGTGGATGTGATGGCCGGGATCACCATCCTGGCCGGGATACTGGTGCTGGCCGGCGCCATTGCCGCCGGGCACAAACGGCGGGTCTATGACGCGGCGGTTCTTAAAATCCTGGGCGCGACCCGGAAGGATGTGTTGAAAGCCTACGTGCTTGAATTTGTCATTCTTGGGCTGCTTGCGGGCCTTGTCGCCATCGGGCTCGGCAGTCTCGCGGCCTGGGGCATTGTCACGGGCATCATGAATATGGCCTGGCATTTCGCACCGGATATACCAGCGCTGACCATTTCAGTGAGCATTGCCTTCACACTGGCCAGCGGCATGATGAGCATCTGGCTCGCCATGTCGGCGCGCCCGGCCCAGGTGCTGAGAGAAGCCTGATTGATGGAAGATGATGAACTGACGGAGCTTTCCGCAGCGGAACTCCGCGCGATCCTGGAAGCCGGTGTCGAGGTTTATGGTGAGAAGAAGATTGTCAAAGCACGCCAAGCGATGGAGGCATATAATAAACGAGTGACCGGTAAGTGGGTCAAGGCGCTGGCTGTAAAGATTGCCGTGAGTTTGAGCATTATTGGCATTCTAGTGGCGATATATTATTTTCCATAATATAAATTATGCGAATAATGGATCAAATGCTCCAGACTGTTCTGCTACCACTCACAGATGCCCTGTCCCGCCGAATTCCAGGTCCCTGAAAACCACCTGTCCCGTCTTGATGATGTCTATTGATTGATGATCTCGACTTTATTGCCCACCAGGCTATGCCTCGGGTAAATGATGCCCCCTGTAACGAGTTACAGGAAGATCAAACAAGAGCGCGATTTTTCATCATTTTTCCCTAAAATCGTCAAATTGCGCTCTTATGTTGCATTTTTATGATCGACAACAATCTCTTCATAAAACACCTATCATCCCCATTTTGTTGATCTTTTTCTGCATGTGAAAAATTTAGTTAAAATTTTAACTTATTGATTTTAAATAAAAACTTTGACTCTATGTAGGTGCACATATATATTTTGCGCGGTTTTTTGGGGATTGTAATGGCTGGTAAATCAACCGGCGAACGAGGGAACGGCTGAAGTAAATGAGGCCGGTAGACCCATGACAAAAAAAGACAGCAGAACAAAAACCGGGGATCTTACGCTGCAGGAGTCAAAGGCTTTGTGCCTGACCCAGAGTATCATGAGTTTGCGGCACCGGCTTTATAAAATGGTTAGTGAAACGGCTGGGGACTATAATCTGAAAAGTTCCGAGCTGGCGCTGATCATTTCGCTTGGCAGAAGCGGCACCCAGTCCATGAGCGATCTGGCCCGGGCCTGCTTCTTTTCACCGCCCAACGCCACCTATATTGTCTCCTCACTGGAAAAAAAGGCGCTGGTCAAGCGCGAGCGTTCCGACAAGTCGAGCCGGGTGGTCTATGTCAACCTGACGCCTTCCGGGCAAGCGGTGTTCGAGAAGAACTACCCCTCCATTATCCGCCGCCTGGACAGCTTTTTTGACCAGCGGCTGTCCTTCGACCAGATTGAAAGTCTGGAGAAACTTCTGAACAGGCTGAACGCAAACTAACGTTCTGCCGGCCGGGGTAAGTTATCATTTAACGTCGGAATTTCGACCCGCTATCGTATTATGGTTATGTTCTGTAACCTGTGGTGGGAAAGCTGTCTTGTTGATCCGAAATAAAACCGTCCTTGTCATTACAGGCCTGATAATCCTTGCAGGCCTGTATTTCCTTGTCTGGTCCCCCTCTTCCGGCCCGGAAAATATAACTTATGTGACAGAGCCCCTTGATCAGGGATCTATCAATCGCAGCATCTATACGTCAGGCACTGTCCAGCCGGTGGTATCGGTGGATGTGGGCTCGCAGCTGTCCGGCCAGATCATTGCGCTCTACAAGGACTATAATTCACAGGTCAGCAAGGAAGAAATCATTGCCAAGATCGATCCCCGCTCCTTTGCCGCCCGGGTGCGCCAGTCCGAGGCCGATGTGGCCCTGGCCGAAGCAAATCTCGAAAAGGCGAAGGCGAGCCTGGTTCAGGAACAGGCCAAACTTCACCAGTCTTCCCTTTCATTCAGGCGGCAAAAGGAGCTGTTGAAAAAAGGCAATGTCTCCCAAAGCGCATATGATGATGGGGAAGCCGGATACAGGACCGCAGAGGCTGCTGTGCTGGTGGCCAAATCCCAGGTCAGCAATGCGGAAGCCGGCCTGTTGCAAAGCCGGGAAAACCTTGAACAGAGCCAGCTTGATCTGGAACGCACGGATATTCTTTCCCCCATTGATGGTGTGGTGATTGACCGTGTGGTCAATGTGGGCCAGACCGTAGCCGCCAGCATGTCCACGCCGGTTTTGTTCACCATTGCCGGGGATCTCAGGGAAATGCAAATCGAGGCGGATGTGGATGAAGCGGATATCGGCAATATCCGCGAGGGCAATGCGGCAACTTTCACCGTGGACGCCTTCCCCGACATGAATTTCACCGGACGGGTAAAACAGGTGCGCCTTGCGCCCGAGGAATCCCAGAGCGTTGTCACCTATACCGTGATTATTTCCGCCCGGAACGAGGAACTGAAGCTCCTGCCCGGTATGACCGCTAATGTGAATATCATAACCGGCCAGCGCAAGGATGTGTTGCGGGTGCGCAACCAGGCTCTGCGCTACGTCCCTCGAAACGAAGATACCGTGGCTGAGGCCGACGCAGGACAACCCGGTACCGAAGGGCCCGACGAGCGCCGGTTCGGTCCACGTATGCCGGAGGGCATCGACCTTACTGCCGAACAGCAGACAGAAATTTCTTCCCGTATGAAGGAACTGTTTGCCGGCAATCGGGAGAGAGGGTTTGGCCCGCCCCCCGGTGCGGCAGAACGGGACGCCATGCGCCAGCGAATGAACAATATATTCCGCGAGATTCTGACGCCTGAACAATTCGACCTGATGGAAAAGGCGCGAAACAGTCGGGAAAGGCCACGGGACGGCACATTACATACAGTTGGACCTGACGGCCGCCTCCTGCGTCATAGAGTACTGATCGGCCTGAGTGATGATGACTATACGGAAATTATCCGGGCGCCTTCCGGAATTGCGTCCGGTGCCAATGTCATTCTGCGGGATAAGATAGTCAGGAAAAACTGATGAACGGGCAAACCGGCAGCACGACCCAACCGCTGATATCCTGTAATGATCTGCATCGCCATTATCAGCTCGGGGAGTCCCTTGTCAAAGCCCTGGACGGGGTAACGACTACAATCCGCGAAGGTGAATATGTGGCCATTATGGGGGCGTCGGGTTCGGGCAAGTCGACCTTTATGAATATGGTGGGCATGCTGGACGTTCCCTCTTCCGGCGAACTGTATATCGATGGCCGAAAGGTATCCGACATGAGTTCAGATGAACTGGCAGGGCTCAGAAATGAAAGAATTGGCTTTGTTTTTCAACAGTTTAACCTTCTTCCTCGGGCCACCGCGCTCGAGAATGTCAAACTGCCCCTGCTCTATTCGCCGATGCCCTCTCCGGATATGGCAGCCAGGGCGCTGGAATGCCTGCGCCTCGTTGGCCTGAAAGAGCGTGCCGGCCATATGCCTTCACAGCTCTCCGGCGGACAGCAACAACGTGTAGCCATTGCTCGCGCGCTTGCCAACCGGCCCAAAATCATTCTGGCGGACGAGCCCACGGGCGCACTGGACAGCCGCACGTCCAGGGACATTATGGATCTTTTTACTGAACTCAATAACCAGGGCATTACGGTTATTATTGTGACCCATGAACAGGAGGTGGCCGATTATGCCCGCCGGCAGCTAGTTTTCAGGGATGGGCGGATTATTTCCGACAGCGCAAATTCAGGAGCGGCACCATGAGGCTGACCACAAGTATCATCATTGCGCTTAATGCGCTCCGGCTGAATGCGTTGCGCAGTTTCCTGACCATGCTGGGCATTATTATTGGCGTGGCCGCGGTCATTGTTATGGTCTCCATCTCCAACGGTGCCCAGAAACAGGTGGAAGCCGTAATCAACTCCCTTGGTACAAATATCCTGATGGTGCGTCCCGGAGCGGGTTTCATGGGACGGAGGAGTTCCGGCGCCGGTTCCGAATCCCCCTTCTCCGAAAAGGACTTTGAAACCCTGCATAAAGAAGTGGAAGGTGTTTATGCCATGACCGGTTCACTTACAACGTCTGCTCCTGTGATCAATGGCAATATCAACTGGCTGACCTCAATCCAGGGTGGGCACGACGGTTTTCTGAAAACCATGGACTGGGAGCTGGATAGCGGCCGCAATATGTCCGAACAGGAAGTCAGGTCCGCTGCCAAGGTAGCTGTTCTTGGTAAAACTGTTGTCGAGGAATTGTTTGGCGAAGAAGATCCCCTGGGTCAGCGCATCAGAATCAAGAAAGTGCCTTTTACAGTGATTGGCGTTCTCAGGGAAAAGGGCCAGAATGCCTTTGGCCGGGACCAGGATGATATTGTTGTCATTCCCATTTCCACGGCTCGAAAACGTATTGCCGGACGCAATGAAACAGTCCCTGACCAGATACCCTCCATCACCATTAAAATGGAGGACTGGGTCAATCTTGATGTGGCCAAGGCCCGGGTAGAGGAAGTTCTGCGGGAACGCCGCAAGATCAAGGCTGGTGAAGCTGACAACTTCGGGGTTCATAACCTGTCGGAAATGGTCAAGGCGCGTACTTCGACGGAAACCACACTTTCTTTGTTGCTGGCTGCAACCGCCGCTATTTCGCTGATTGTCGGAGGAATCGGGATTATGAATATCATGCTTGTCTCGGTGACGGAAAGAACCCGGGAAATTGGTCTCAGGCTCAGTGTCGGCGCCCGAAAGCGCGATATCCTCCAGCAGTTCCTGGTCGAAGGTATCACGCTATGCCTGATTGGCGGGTTGATTGGTATAGCGTTCGGGGTGACGGCAACAGTGATCATCAGCCAGATCGGGAACTGGCCCATCGTCATCGGACCATCGGTGATCCTGTTGGCCATCGGTGCCGCTGCGGCGGTCGGTATATTCTTTGGCTATTATCCGGCTCACAAGGCCGCCAGTCTTAATCCGATTGATGCCCTGCGGTTTGAATAAGGATCTTTACATCACTTAACGAAAAATTTTCCCATCCGCGGGGAAGTTTGCTGTCGGTCAGCGCACCGACTTTCATTTCAAAGGCCAGGGGGACTTCCAGACTATGGTTCATCAAAGCATGGACGTTGCCTGCCCGGCCGGCAATAAACAAAAGGTAGCTTTTGCCCGGTACAGGACGAAAGGCCATGGTTTGTCCAGGCATCAGTATATCAATCTTGTTGTCTACAGTTCCTTTCAGGATGTCCTGTATTTCGAAAGTGATATGCCCGGGTTTGTCAATCGCAGAAGATAGAGGGCGTCTGGTTATCGGCGTGGCAAGCACAACAGCATGTGCACTCTGGACTGCTTCTGCAAGGGAGCCTTTGAAGATGATGATTTTGCCATGTGCAGGAGAGGATTGAGGAAAGGCACTTTCCGATAGCAAACCGGAAAGTGCAAGTAATAAAGCAATTGGGAAAAACAGAACCCGGTTAAGTGGAGACCTGATAACCATTTTTCCCTTTTTATAGTTAGTTGGCGAATTTCTTGCGACGCGACCTTAGCAGATAGCCAAGCCCCAGTGCAAAGATCAAGGCGGTCGCCGGTGCCGGAATGGACGTTCGGGTAACAAACAACTGATAATTACCGAGACTGAGATCCGGCCTGTCGAACTCAGTATAGTCAAAGCTTGTCACAGCCGCATAGATGATCCCGGTATATTCCATGATGAAATCAAAGATAAAGGAATCCGGAGATTCGAACTCGTCATCACTGAGCGCAACGAGATTGAAGTCTTCGTCGAAGAGCGCCAGTATGGGATCAAAGAAGTCATCATTATTCCAGTCCACAATGGAAATCAGCTCCAGGTTAAAAATATCTCCCTCTTCGCCCTCAAAGGCATAGAAGTCCAGTTGGTTAATTTCATCAATGGTACCCTCGATGGAAATTGCAGAAACATTCAGCCTTGCTTCGGCATTATCGCCCTCGACAATGGTGTTGGGCACTACCAGCTTTTCAAGCTTGATTTCCTGTGCTGAAGCGAAGTCGTTATGGACGCCGTCAATTTCCTCGACAACCCTGCCCTGCTCATTAAAGGCCAGCTTGATAGCTGAACGTTCACTGAAGAACCGGTCTGTGACAACGGAGTCGGCCAGGGTAAGACCTGCACTGGCCCCAGACCCCATCAAATGAAGGGTAGTTTCATCACCTTCGCGCGGTCCTGTATAAGATGGTAGGAAGGCGTCATCCGGTGGAGTTCCTGTATCCGGCAAACCCTTACCGATCGGCCCCCAGGCTTCATAATGCCTGAGTCCGACCACATGCCCCAATTCGTGGGCGCCGGTCTGCGCGCTCTGGATTGTCGTCGCCAGGGCAATATTCTCAGGTGTCGGGGGCATTCCCAGGCGATCTTCAAAGATGCCAAGTTCGGCGATAATCGCCCAAGCATTGCCGTCTACATTGGCATTTTCACCCCGGTCAAGGTTACGAAAATCGATTGCGTCGGCGATACCGAAAAGAATGCCCTGGGGAGCACCACCGTTACCAAACTGAATCCCGGCAGGCCCGGCATCTGCCCCCTCGCCCGGCATGTTGGCGTTAAAAAAGACGGTGCTGTAGGTTGTATCATCAGAAGGTTTGTCCGTAACTATCTGGTAATTAAACTGTCCATAGTCTGCCTGGAACCGAGCCTGGATATAATCCCGCTCCTGCTGCGTATAAATATGTTCGTCAAGTATACGGGTAACATCAGCGCCAGTTCCATCAGGGTTTTCCTTGAATGTGCGGCTGTAGGTTCCTGTCGTGGCGCTGTCGAAATCAAGATAGACAATCTGAGGCCCTGTGGCATTAGCGCCGGTCGAGGCAGATTTGCTGACCTGGCCTTCGGCAAATCCGTCGGCTACGAGCTTATTGCTTCTGTTGAGGTTTTCCAGCCTTTCCAGAACAGCAGTTTTTGTTCTTTCGCCAAGCAGTAATTGTTCTTTTTGGGATATTGCCGCATTGTTCCAGTGCGTGCAGGATGTTGAGTGGGTGTGCAGTAAACTGGTAAAATCTTGAACATTCAGCACCGGATCAACCGTTGTCGCCAAGGCAGGTGCAGCGAAGATAGCGGCTGAAACTGCCCCCATCAGTGCCGCTTTTTTAACTTTGAAAATTGTCGTATGAAAATCCATTTTCATGGAAAATCCCCTTCCGTAAGAATTAATAGTTTATATTCCTGCCTTGAAGGCAGGTTTACAGACGGCATACTGGTCGGGAAAGATGTTGTATGACTTCCCTCTCCCCTGCTTTGTCAGTAAATTTTACAGTTATTGGTAAAAACAAAGCCGTAATATAGTTAATGCAAGAACTGCGCCAAAAATTAATATCATAAGGAGAATAAGGTCTTACTTATCTATGCAAATAATAGCAATAGCAAAAGTGTAAAGAATTCCTAACACATTATATATATTGTCTTTTCTTTATTTTGTATAATTTATGAAATAATATTCTTACGGGATTTAAAATATACGAATATTATTTCAATTAAGATTGCATTAACCATAATATATTTATCGAAAACCATGAACATTGAGTGATCAAAATGCCTGTCCCCAAGTATCCAACAGACGACAATACTAGGCTTTCCTTTTGGGAAATATTCCGGCTGTTTTTTATTCTGGGCTGCACCTCTTTTGGCGGTCCTGTGGCTCATCTGGGTTATTTCAGGGAAGAATTCGTCAACAGACGGAAGTGGCTCAGTGATGCGGCTTATGCGGACCTGCTCGTCTTCTGCCAGTTTCTGCCCGGACCGGCATCAAGCCAGGCGGGAATGGCTATCGGCCTGACCAAGGGGGGGTATGGCGGCATGGTTGCCGCCTGGCTGGGCTTTACGCTCCCCTCCGCCCTGCTCATGTTTTTGTTCGCCTATGGCGTGCTGAACTTTGCCGACCTGGGCGGCAGTGGCTGGATTACCGGCCTCAAAACGGCAACCGTGGCCATTGTGGCCCATGCCCTGGGCGGTATGGCCTCATCCCTTGCTTCCGGCCCTAGAACCGCAACCATTGCCGTATTGTCCATGTGTGTGGTTTTTATGATATCCGGTGCTGTCGGTCAGGTGCTGGCGATTGTTCTTGGTGGACTGATTGGTTTGATCTGGCTTCGCCAGACTAAAGGTGCGAACAGTTCCGAAACTTCCGCACCCGAAAAACTGGGCCATACGGGCAAGATGGCAACCTCTGTCTTATGCCTTGCGGTATTTGCGGCTCTTCTCATCCTGTTGCCGCTTCTTGCTGCTACTACCCGGGCGCCCGAGATTGAACTTCTGGACAGCTTCTATCGTTCAGGATCGCTGGTTTTCGGGGGCGGCCACGTGGTTCTTCCGCTGCTGCAGGCGGAAATGGTCGACAGCGGCCTGGTGGGTACTGATGACTTTCTCGCCGGATACGGCCTCGCCCAGGCTGTTCCCGGTCCCCTCTTTACCTTCGCCAGCTATCTGGGAACGATTGCCGCCCCGTCCGCTTCCCCGGTCCTCGGAGCGCTTATTGCAACGGTGGGCATATTCCTGTCGTCTTTCCTGCTTGTGCTCGGCGGTTTGCCGCTCTGGAACCGAATTCGCACCGCAGAGCACGCCAGAAACGCCATGAAGGGGATAAATGCCGCGGTTGTCGGTCTTCTGGCTGCGGTTTTCTATGATCCTGTTTTTACAGCCACCATAACCGGATACAAGCCGTTCCTGGGAGCTGTGACAGCCTATCTTTTGCTGCGTTATTGGAAGATACCGCCATGGGCGCTGATCGGACTGGCCGCTGTCGCAGGATATTTCCTGTTCTGATCAGCCCTCGAAATGTTCCTCGCTGGCCTCGCCGGTCATGATCGCTACCACTTCGTCCACATCGTCGGTCACCCGGATCAGGTCCAGATCCTGGGGATCGATGGTGCCAAAACGGATCATGGTTTTTTCCAGGAACGGGATCAGTTCGCCCCAGTACTCACTACCGAAAGCCACAA
Organism: Emcibacter sp.; assembly: GCF_048269205.1. Taxonomy (GTDB): domain Bacteria; phylum Pseudomonadota; class Alphaproteobacteria; order Sphingomonadales; family Emcibacteraceae; genus Emcibacter. The sequence goes on from NZ_JBLXJC010000001.1 coordinate 1,518,349, forward strand.
CCGGGAAATCCGTGATCTTATCGGTCTGCATCAGGGTCAGGGTTTCAAACATCTCGTCCAGAGTGCCAAACCCGCCGGGCATCAGGACGAACCCCTGGGAGTAACGGACAAGCATCAGCTTGCGAACATAAAAATGCTTAAACGTCGTACTGATATGCAGATAAGGGTTCGGCACCTGTTCATGAGGCAGCTGAATATTGCAGCCCGCCGACAGGGCGCCATTTTCGAAGGCGCCCCTGTTGGCGGCTTCCATAATGCCTGGCCCTCCCCCGGTCATAATCGAAAAACCGGCCCTGGCCAGCTTTGCCGAAATTTCCCGTGCCTGTTGATAATAGACATGGTCTTCACCGAAACGGGCCGAGCCGAATATGGTCACGCAGGGGCCAAGCTGGCGCAACAGGGCAAACCCCCGCCACATTTCTGCGGAAACCTTGAACAGACGTCGTATATCCCTGTACCAGCCGAATTTTTCGCCGAGCATACTGAAGAACTTTCGAGAGGTTATTTTCTACTGACCGCAAAGATCCTGATCGGATGTTCCATGATCTGGCCCTTGACCGGTGAGCTGGGGTCTTCCATGGGCACATTGGTAGGCTGGCTCTGTATCTGCATGACCACATCCATACCAGTCGTGACGACACCGAAAGTGGCATATCCCTGCTTGTCCGGGTTGCGATCGCTGCCGTAATCCAGGGCGCTGTTGTCACCAACACAGATGAAAAATTCCGTATCCGCCGTACCCGGCGCCAGTCTGGCCATGGAGATAACACCGTTCTGATGGGAGATTCCAGTCATTTTGGTGGTCTCGTGAGGAATTGCCGTCAGAGGCTTCTTGGCCAGGTTACGCCCTCCCTGGATCAGGGTAATGGTTGTTCTGGCCGGTCGCTGGTTGTCCATGCGCACAGCCCGGTAAAACTGGCCCCCGTTATAAAGCCCGGCATCCATGTTTCTCAGGAAATTGGCAACGGTCTGAGGCGCTCTCTCCGGATAGAGCCGCACATCGATATTGCCGAGCTCTGTTTCAATAACCACGTCAATGGTCTTTTCCTCTGCCCGGACAGGCAGGCTGAGGGAAACCAGAAGGGCAAGGCACAGAAGAAAGCTGCTTCCAATCAATGAACCTGTTTTTCTACTCACCATAATGCTCCCCTTCTGTGACCGGAACCTCAAGAGCCCTCTCCTCGTTCTGTTGTCTTGTCCGCCTAACATACCACAGGGTAATCACAAACAGAACGGCAAGTATGGAATAGCTCATCATGTTCATTTTTGTCCAGCCAAGGGTAGCAAAGATATATCCGGAGGTGAGCGACGCGGTCGCTGTCATGCCATAAACAAGAAAATCATTGATCCCCTGGGTAAAGGCCTTTTCCTTTTCCGAATAGGCTTCCGCCAGAAGGCTGGTGGATGACGTAAACATGAAGTTCCAGGCAACACCAAGAAGCCCCAGCGACAGATAAAAGTTCGTCAGCTGCACGTCATAGATGGCGATGGCCGCGGCCATCGCAAAGAGCAACATGCCAATCAGGATAATGGGGATATTACCGAAACGGGCGATCAGAGAGCCTGTGAAAAAGGCCGGGAAAAACATGAAAAGAACATGCACCTGAATGACCGTGGCGGCATCCGCATTTTCAAAGCCGCAGAACACCACGGCGATAGGGCTTGCGGCCATGATGAAGGACATCAGGAAGTAGGACCCGCTGGCATTGAGCACCGCGCATATAAACGCCGGCCGGCGGATGATCTCTCCTATATTGACCTTGCTGTCCGCTTTTTCCTCACTGTCCGCCTTCTCCTCCGGCTCTTTTGCGGGACTTCTGTGTGAAATCTTCAGCAGTCCTATTGGCAGGTGAGCCAGGATACTCAGGGTGGTAACAAGGGCATAGGGCCCCGCAAAAGTGAATGGCCCGAAAGCATCATTGTAGAAACCGGTAATGGTTGGCGTCACCAGTGCTGCGATCATGCCACCAGCCAGAACCAGTGAAATACCCTGCTTCTGAAAATCCGGCGGGCTGACCTCCATGGCGGCAAAGCGGTAATAGGCGGCGAAGGCCTGATAGACGCCATGCAGCAGGGTGGCGAAACAGAAAAGAGGGAAACTCTGTATCCACAGGGCATATATGGCTACTGCCCCGGAAATTGTCGCACAGAGGGCACCAAACTGAAACCCCCGCTTGCGGCCGAAATATTTCATGAAATAAGACGCCGGAAAAGCCATCAGCGCAGCACCGACAATTCCGGTGGCCATCGGGACGGTTGCCCATTTGGGATCCGGTGCCAGCATTTGCCCGACCAGAACTGCATAGGTGATCAGTGTCATGGACGAGGCCATGATAAACGCCTGGCAGATGCACAGCAGGGTTACGTTTCTTTTATAATCTCCGGAAAGGTCCGTCATAATTCGATTACCATCCCGTCCCAGGCCGGCTCAACATGTGCCGGCAATTCTCGCTTCAATGTCTCATAATCCATGTCCCAGGTCATATGGGTCAGGATAGCTCGTTTCGGCTGCACCCTGTCGATATATTCCAGGGTCTGCGCCAGATGGCTGTGAGTAGGATGAGGCTGAGGGCGGAGTGCATCCACAACCCAGAGGTCAAGCCCCTGCAGATGGGCAAAACTTTCTTCAGGTATTACATTAAAATCTGTACTATAAGCCATTTTATTTAAACGAAAACCGTACGAGCCATTATCGCCATGAATCTGCTTGAACGGCTGGACGTCAATTGCCCCGATCCTGAATGGTGTCAGATCAATCTCGTGCATGTTGGCAATAGCCGGATAGTTGTTTTTGCTTTCGAAAATATAATCAAACCTTCGGGTGAGAACTTCCCGGGTTTCCCGGTTCGCATAGACCTCGACTTTTTTCTTCATACATTGCGCGATGCCCCTGAGGTCATCAATGCCGTGGGTGTGGTCTGCATGGTCATGGGTATAGAGCACGCCATCAAGGCGCATGATCCCGTTATCCAGGCACTGTTCCCTGAGGTCGGGCGTGGTGTCGATCATGAGGGACGTTTCCCCCTCCTCCACCAGGATCGAGGAGCGCCGTCGCCGGTTCTTTGGATTGTCGCGGTCGCAGGCACCCCAGACTTCTCCGATCCGGGGTACTCCGCCTGAGGTGCCGCATCCGAGTATGGTGACTTTCATGGCGGATGGTCCTCAGGGCCGTCGGGCTTTTGAAAACAGGCTAAAGAAATTGTCGGTGGTTATCCGGGCGAGCTCTTCGAACTCCATACCCAGGTGGCCGGCAAGGAACTCAGCCGTATATTTGACATAGGATGGCTCGTTCGGCTTGCCCCGCTTGGGTACCGGCGCAAGATAGGGGGCATCTGTTTCGATCAACAATCGGTCGCGAGGGATGATTTTTACCGTTTCCTGCAGGTCTTTCGCACTGTTGAAAGTGACAATGCCGGAAATGGAAATATAAAATCCCATTTCCAGGCAGGCTTCCGCCAGGGCACGGCTGGCTGTAAAGCAATGGATCACTGCCGGATAGGCGCCCTTGCCCATCTCCTCTTTCATCAGGCTTGCCGTATCTTCATCGGCATCCCGGGCATGGACAATCAGCGGCAGCCCGGTTTCCCGGCTGGCGGCGATATGAGCGTGGAAATTTTCTTTCTGAAGCTCTCTTGGCGCGTGTTCATAGAAATAGTCGAGACCGGTTTCCCCGATGCCGACAACCTTTTGCGGCCGGGTCATCTCGATCAGCTGTTCCGCCGTAATACCCGGTTCCTTTTCCGCTTCATGGGGATGACTGCCTACGGTACACCAGACATTCTCGTGATTTTCAGCGATGGTCAGCACTTCGTCATACTCGCTAAGGCGCGCATTGATGGCCAGCATGGTGCCGACGCCGGCCTCGCGGGCCCGCTGAATCACGCCTTCCATGTCTTCGGTCATGCTGCCGTAGTTAAGATGACAATGGCTGTCGACAATCATCAGGCTTCTGCCTCCACATATCTCGGGAACACACCTTCCGGCTTTTCCATCGGGGTTCCACTGGTCAGGCGGCCGGTTTGACCAAGTTCGGCAAAACCGCGTTTGTCTGCAGGAAGCTGAAGCTGATCAAGAAGCCTTGATGCAGACTCCGGCATAATCGCCTGGGTCAGAATACCCACCTGGCGGATCACTTCCGCGGTAACATAAAGTACAGTACCCATACGCTTCGGGTCGGTCTTCTTCAGGGCCCAGGGTTCCTGCGCAGTGAAATAGCTGTTGGCGTCCCCGACAATCTTCCAGATGACCTCCAGCGCCTGATTGAAAGACTGCTGGTCCATTTTTTCCCGCACCCGGTCCAGAAGGGCATCGGCGGCTGCAAGGATTTCCAGGTCGGCATCGCTAAACTCGCCAGGAGTTGGTATTTCCGCCGCGCAGTTCTTGAATATCATGCTCAGGGAGCGCTGGGCCAGATTACCGAGGTCATTGGCCAGATCGCTGTTGATACGATTGATCATGGCCTGTCGGGAAAAATCCCCGTCATTGCCGAAGGGCACTTCGCGCATCAGGAAATAACGTACCTGATCAAGACCGAATTCCTCAACGATCTCGAAGGGGTCAATTACATTGCCGACGGATTTGGAAATTTTCTGGCCTTCATTGGTCCACCAGCCATGGGCGAAAACCCTTTTTGGCGGTTCGATATCTGCCGCCATCAGGAAGGCGGGCCAATAGACCGCATGGAAGCGCAGGATATCCTTGCCCACCATATGGACATCAGCCGGCCAGAATTTGCTGAAACTTTCACTGTCCGTATCCGGATAGCCCACGGCCGTCATATAGTTGGTCAGGGCGTCAATCCAGACATACATAATATGTTTGTCATTACCCGGCACGGGAATACCCCAGGAAAAGCTGGTGCGGGAGATGGAAAGATCACGAAGGCCGCTTTCAACAAAGCTCTTCACTTCATTTTTGCGGCTTTTGGGCAGAACCGTTTCCGGGATCTGCTCATACCAGTCCAGAAGCTTCTCGCCCCAGGCGCTGAGCTTGAAGAAATAACTTTCCTCCTCAACCCATTCTACAGGGGCGCCGGTCGGGGCCAGTTTTTCGCCGCCCTCGCCGTCAATCAGTTCCCCTTCGGCAAAATAAGCCTCGTCCCGTACGCTGTACCATCCGGCATATTTATCGAGATAGATGTTGCCGCTTTCTTCCAGCTTCCGCCACAAAGCCTGGCAGGCCTTTTTATGCCGCTCTTCTGTGGTACGGATGAAGTCGTCATGGGAGTAATTCATGAACTCTGCCAGAGTACGGAACCTTTGCGATACTTCGTTGCAGAACTCGATTGGCGTTTTGCCTGCCGCCTGGGCGGATTTTTCCACCTTCTGGCCATGTTCGTCAGTACCGGTCAGGAACATGACATCATAGCCGTCAAGACGTTTGAAGCGGGCCAGAAAATCACAGGCCAGCGTGGTATAGGCGTGCCCGATGTGCGGCTTGTCATTGACATAATAAATGGGCGTCGTGATGTAAAAGGCAGGCGCCATATTCTTCGTCTCTCCGGTAAAAACTCTTTAACTCTGTCAGGCCCGAAGCGACTGGCTGATCATGGCAAAAATGTTCAGCACAACCTGCTTGCGATCAAGATTGACCGCGTCGGTGCGGGCCAGTATATGCGAACCCTTTTCCCATAGCTCGACCCATTGATCAAGCGGTAATCTCTGCCCCAGAGACTTCATGAGTTCCAGCTCTCCATCGAGAATTTCGGCAATTTCATGCCCCTCACCGGCATTGACACGGACCAGCCTGTTAAAAAAGCGGGTCAGCAGGTCTGTAAAGAGCCCGAAGCGATCCTTGTTCTTGGCCCCGGCCAGATCATCGGCGAGAGCATGCAGCGCAGGAATATTCATAGCCGGAAGAAGCGACATCAGGCTGAGAATTTGACCATAAAGTTCCAGCCCCTTTTGTTCGGCCAGTGTAATGGCATATCCCGGGCTTCCCTCACTGAGCAATGCACATCCCTGAACTTCCCCGGCTGGAAGGGACGGATACTGACGGCCGACAACCTGGCTGACCTCGTTGAATTCCAGCGGCATGAGCCTGAGCTGACGGCAGCGCGACCTGATGGTCGGCAGAAGCCGGCCCGGTGCATGGGCAAGGACAAACAGAATGGAATTGGAGGGCGGTTCCTCCAGGATCTTCAACAGGGCGTTTGCGGCATTGCGGTTCAGTTCGTCGGCGCTATCCACAATGGCAACACGCCATCCTCCCTCGCCCGAGGTGGTATTGTAAAATCCCTGCAGCCGGCGCACGTCATTGACCAGAATTTCATTTCTTTTCTTGCCCGTTTTGTCATCCACGGAACGTTCGATACTGATGAGGTCCGGATGACTTCCCGCCGTAATCCGGTGATTAACCGGGCTTTCCGGATCCGTTTCCAGGCTTTCGGGACACACCGGTTCGAGTACATCGCCAAACAGGCCGGGACCTTCGTTCGATACAGGAGGGTTGTGTAGAAGAAAGCGAGCCATGGTATAGGCAAGCGAGGCCTTGCCGACACCGCGAGGGCCGGTGATCAGCCAGGCATGATGCAGTTTGCCCGCAGTGAAGGCATCAAGGAAAAGATCCTGGGCATGGCTGTGGCCGACGACTTTTCTGCATTGCCTTGACGGGGGTACATCCTCGATATCCACGTTTGCTGTCACTTTCCGAAAAACCTGTCACAGATCACTTGTGCAATATGTCCGGCAATCAGGTCAATACCGCCTTCGGCGTCAACGACAGTTATACGGTCCGGGTTTTTGCGGGCAATATCCAGAAAAGAATTTCTCAATGTTTGATGAAACTCTTCCCCCATACGCTCATAGCGGTCTTCCCGGGTTTGCCGGTCTTCCAGGTCTTCCCGATGCCGCGCCCTGTTCAGGCCCAGCTTTACACCGCCATCCAGCAGGATGGTCAGGTCGGGCCAGAAATCACCGGTCACCAGACGGTGAATCTCAAGAATCTTGTCAATATTCTGCCCTTGTCCATAGCCCTGATAGGCCAGCGTGCTGTCTGCATAACGGTCGCATATCACCCAGGCGCCACGTTTGAGCGCTGGCAGGATGGTTTCCTCAAGATGTTGCGCCCTGGCCGCGTAATGCAGCAGGGTTTCGGTCATGGCACACCATTTGTCTGTACCGCCTGTGACCAGAAGGTGGCGGATTTCTTCTGCACCGGGGGAGCCCCCGGGCTCCCGGGTCAGGACGACATCCACACCCCGGGATTCCAGAAAGCGGCGAAGTTCCATGGCCTGGGTTGACTTGCCGACACCTTCACCGCCTTCAAATGTTATGAATTTTCCACGGTAGTCGCTACTCATCACCATTTCCGCTGGGCCCGAGAAGCAAATAGTCGAAGGCGGCTTTCAATCTGCTGAAACCGCTAAGTTCCGGGACATCGTGACCGGCGACCAGCGGATAGGTAATCGGCTTCATGTCTGCGGATGTGATCTCGAGGGTGGCAATGGGCTGTCCTTTGACGACGGGGGCGCGAATGGGGCCATCATACACCACCTTCACTTTCATCCTGCGTCGGGCGTGCTTGCTCAGGGACAGGATAACATCCTGTTCAATCACAAGCGGCACCAGGCTGGATTCACCCAGCCAGACACTGGCCTGATGGGTCTTCGGCAGTTCCTGTCCCGCTTCCAGCAGGGGATATATATCGAAATTCCTGAAACCATAGTTGAGAAGACGTTCGGATTCCCGGGCCCGCATTTTTTCGCTGGTCATGCCATTCAGAACCAGGATCAGCCGCCGGCCGTCTTTGACCGCAGAGGCGGTAAGGCCGTATCCGCCCGCTTCCGTATGGCCGGTTTTCAAACCGTCCGCTTCTTTCATGCTGTAGAGAATGGGATTGCGGTTTGACTGGGGAATATTGGCGTAGGTAAAGCTCTTTTCCGCGAACATGGGATAATATTCAGGGAAATTCTTGATCATGGCCTGGGCCAGGATCGCCAGATCCCGTGCTGTCATATAGTGCTCTTCGTCCGGCCAGCCATTCACATTGGTAAAGTGGCTGTTGTTCATGCCAAGTTCCGCAGCTTTGGCATTCATCCACTCCACAAAGATATCGGGAGACCCGGCGATGCCCTCGGCCAGCACCACGCAGGCATCATTGCCGCTCTGGACAATAATACCCAGCAGGAGTTCGCGAACGGTTACCTTGTCGCCGGCATTGAGAAACATGGTGGAACCCTGCAGACGCCATTTTCGATAAGTCGGCTCGCTGACCTCGAAAACATCATTCAGAGTGATGACACCGTCTTTCAGTTTCTCAAACGCCAGATAAACGGTCATCAGCTTGCTCATGGAAGACGGCGGCATGGAGGTATCGGCGTCTTTTTCGAACAGGACGGCGCCGGTTGAGCCTTCTATCAGAATGGCTTCTTCCGCAGCGGTCCTGATGGACTGGGCGGAGGCACCAGCAGAACCGGCGGCAAACAGCAACAGTGCCAGCCCCAGCAACCTTAGTGTGGATGCCATATGTCTTCCAAATTTATTAATCATTCCTCGTCCCGTTATCCGGTTATTTATCAATCCAATACAATACGTGCGGTATTATGTCCCCAGGCCAGCGCTCTGCCAAGTGTTTCATCAGCCCGCTCCCTCGAGGCAAGTGGTCCGATCCGGACACGATAGAGTTTCTGTCCATTGACATTCACAAGCTCCAGAAGGGTCTGACCTACATGGCGGATGTCATCCGCCACCATCTTTGCCCTGTTTTTGTCAGAGAAAGCGCCGACCTGAACATACATGTTTTCTTCCTCTGCGGCACTGTTTCCTGCAGCAGGCGCCTCCTGTTCAAGCGTCTCGACTATCACTTTTTCCAATGCCGCCGCACCAGGTGCATTTGTTGCCACCGGTGCTGCATCGGCAACGACAACCGGCGCCGGTGCCTCCCGTGATGCTGTTGTCACCGGAGCCTGCTTTTCAGGCTGGCGCTTCCGGGCAAAGGCGGCAGTGGGCGGGGCATCCGGGCCGGGTACGATTTCCACCCGAACCCGTGTTACACCCTGTTTTTCAAAACCAAGCAACTGGGCAGACCTGCGGGAAACATCAATCAGGCGGTCGCCGACAAACGGACCCCGGTCATTGACCCTGAGAATCAACGAGCGTCCGTTTTCCTTGTTGGTTACCCGCACATAACTGGGCATCGGTAAAGTGGTATGCGCCGCTGTCAGGGCGTTCATATTGAACGTTTCCCCGTTGGCTGTTTTGCGTCCGTGAAATTTCGGGCCATACCAGGAAGCCAGTCCCTCGGCCACATAGTCCGGGTCCTCTTTCGGTACATAAACCTTGCCGGCAACTTTATAGGGGTTGCCCACCTTGTATTCGCCGCCGCTCTGGCTGACCGGAGCGCCACCCGGCACAGAGGAACATGCCGCAAGGGCGGTCATCAGAGCCAGCAATGATATATGGCGCAGCATTCTCATCTCAGTTCATCTGCCAGCAGGCTGACACCAAGAGCATAAAAGTTTGAACAGTTATATCGCAGAATAGAGCGGAAATTTTCATAGGTCAGATAAGCCGGACCGTCTTTACCCGCGGGCATTACCAGAGATGCCTTGAAGGGCCGCTCCCCCACATCGGGCAAATCGCCACCAAATTTACTTTTGACACCAAGAGCTTTCCATTCATCCAGGGATAACTGCTTGCTGTGATCCTTGAGCGCCCGGCGGCAGCTCTTGATTTTTCCGGTTTGTTGTACTTTTTCCCAGAGACCGTCCACATCTTCCGGCAGGGTTACTTCCCTGCCCCAAGTCTGGTCTTCACGCCAGCCATGTCTTTTCAGGTAATTGGCAATAGAGGCGAATACATCGGATTCATTGACCCAGATGTCCTTGCGGCCGTCCTGGTCAAAATCATAAGCATAGGAATAGAAGCTTGAAGGCATGAACTGCCCTTGCCCCATGGCGCCGGCCCAGCTGCCTTTCATATCCTCAGGAGAAATATGACCTTCGTCGAGGATTTTGAGGGCGCGCAAAAGCTCTTTACGGAAATAGGTCGGCCGGCGCATGTCATAAGCCAGCGTCGTCAGGGCGGCAATGACACTGTACCCGCCGGTATAGCTGCCATAGTTGGTCTCCATGCCCCAGATTGCGGCGATAAAGCGTTCCTGGACACCCATGCTCTGTGCCACCGGGGAAAGAAGTCCGGAAAATTCGCTGATCTTTTCCCGCCCCTTGGCAATCCGCGTCGGGCTGACCCGGCGGCTGATATATTGTGCATAAGTCTGGGTGAATTCCGGCTGCCGGCGATCCAGCTCGATGATTTTGGGAATCGGCGCCACATTTGTGAAGGCCGTCTCGAGGGTTCCCGGGCTGATCCCCTGTTCCAGCGCCTCTTGTTTCAGGTCGGCCAGCCAAACTTCGAAAGGCTGGGGATTGTCAGGGACAGATTTTTCTTCGGCTCTGAGTGAAGACAAAGAAACGACAACAGCAAGGATAAAGCTGAGCAATATTCCGGTTATTTTCACGCTGCACGGACCTCGATGGCTGAATTATATGATATTACCGCTGGTTATGGCTTGATCATCGTCAAAAATCGTGACCATATCAAGGCATAAAAGACCATCTGCAGTATATTTTCAACCCATTAATAGGACATTACCGGCCAGACAATACAACATTACCGTATTGTGACGAATTCGGTCTTGACCTGATGGAGTCTATGGGATAAATCCTTGGCCCATTGCATTTCAATTCAGCACACGGATCACGGAGAGGTGGCAGAGCGGTTGAATGCACCGGTCTTGAAAACCGGCATGGGTGCAAGCCCATCGTGGGTTCGAATCCCACCCTCTCCGCCATTAACCTGTCGCAATTTTATCTTCATCCTTACAGGACTGATATCAGCCCCGTATCAGTTGCATCTCGGTTGTGGGTATATTATATTGACTTTGTCAATATATATTATGGGATAAGCAATATGATTGCTGATGATGTCACTTCATTTCGCGAATTCAACCGGTTCCATACACGTCTGGTCGGCGCCCTGAACGAACACCTGCTTTCTTCCGGCTTTTCCCTGCCCCAGGTCCGCGTGCTCTACGAAATCGGCATCGCGCGAAAGGGGCAGGCCCCTTCTGCTCAGGACCTGGCGACATCTCTGAACATGGATCCGGGTTACCTTAGCCGTCTGGCCTCAGGTCTTGAGGAACAGGGTTTGATTGCCCGTACTCCGTCTGTGGATAACGCCAAGCGCCTCGCACTCACTCTTACCCCGACCGGTAAGGAAACCTATGAGAAGTTGAATAACGCCTCTGTCCGGGAAGTGGAATCTTTCATGTCTCCGCTCTCTGCAAGAGAACGACGTGAATTGATCGGAGCGATGACACGAATCCGCCGACTTCTGGGCGATCTATCCCGGGAAAAGACATTCATTCTACGTGATCCCGAACCGGGTGATCTCAGCTGGGTCACCAGCCGGCAGGCGCACCTTTATACAAAGGAATACGGCTGGGACTGGACCTTCGAAGGACTGGTTGCTGAAATTATCGGCCGGTTTATACATGACTATGATCCCGAAAAAGATCGTTGCTGGATTGCCGAAAGCGAAGGCGAGATTGTCGGATCTGTTTTTGTTGTACGCGAGAATGAAGAGACGGCAAGGCTTCGTCTTCTTTATGTCGAGCCCGGTGCGCGGGGGTTGGGTCTCGGCGCGCGACTGGTTGATGAATGCATCCGTTTTGCCGGAAACAAGGGGTATAAAAAAATGGTTCTCTGGACCAATGATATCCTGGTCTCCGCCCGACGGATATATGAAGCCGCCGGTTTCAACCTGATAGAAGAAGATCCTCATCACAACTTTGGCAAAGATCTTGTGGGTCAGGTATGGGAGCGCCCGCTTTGAAGTTTTGAAGTAGCGCAGGCCTCCTGCACCAGCTGTATTTGATATCATCTTGCCTACTGCTATGTATAACCAGTAAATTTTTGATAATCTGGAGGCTCTGATGCAGACACTTGAAACTGATCGACTGATCCTGAGGCCCTTCTGCCAAAATGATCTGGACTTTCTGGATTATCTGCATGGTGACATGGATGTCATGCGTTACACGCTTGGCCGCGTCCGCACACACGAGGAAAACAAGGCCTATCTTGACCTGGTAATGCAGTTACACGAGCAAGACGGCACCGGTCCCTATATGGTTATACGAAAATCGGATAACCATCCGCTCGGGCGTTGCGGGTTCAGTCATTTCTACGGCTATGAAAAAGATGGCGCAGACTATTTCTATTGGGAAACCATCTATAACGGTCCCGAGGACGAACGTAAAAAATCCAAACTGGAAATCGGATACAGCTTCACGAAAGAATCCTGGGGGCACGGATATGCCACCGAAGCCGCGCTGAGAGTCCGTGATCACGGATTCGGCGATCGTCGCTACACAAGTCTTTGTTCACTTATCATGAAAGAAAATACCGCTTCCAGAAATGTTGCAGAACGCCTTGGGTTTAATTTGCAGGGGGAAATGTTTATTCATGACCAGCCGGCCCTGGAGTATGGCATGACTCTGGATCATTGGGTGCAGGAGAACTGATCCATACATCAGTTGGAAGGCTCAGCTTGATATGACCTGCGGCAAATTTTCGGGATAGCAAAGGCGGTTCACAACGTTGGCAAGTTCCAGGGCAAGGTGCTGGACACTGATCGGGTCATAGACATTTTTTTCCAGTTTGACTGCGAATGATTTCAGGAACCCATATTCAAAATGGTGATCCATTTGCCGCAGTTCCTGGGCAATTGCGACAAGCATTGCAGGTTTATTGCGTTCAATATCAAGCTGACGGACTATCGTATAAAGCTTGTCGTTTCGCATTCGCAGATTGAGCCTGAAGCGATCAGCATCTTCGCTCTCATCACCGGGATCGAGTAATTTTACGATTTCCTGCTCCAGCCAGTCAGGTATCTGATGGATGGAACCATCCGCTTCACTGATTTTCAGTTTCTGAAGGTTTTTCATAATGTAGGCCATTTCCCCCCAATCAACCGGCTTTGTAATGCAATGTTGCATTCCGGCCTCATAATATTGGGCAACTTCGTCTTTCATGGCATTTGCCGTGACGGCGATAATCGGTGTATTACGATGATGAAGCATGGACGAACGAATAATCCTGGTAGCCTCTATGCCATCCAGAACAGGCATCTGAATATCCATCAGAATAATATCAAAGTTCTTGTTGATGCAGATATCAATAGCTTCCTGGCCATTTTGGGCAAAGGTGACATCCATCTTCCATCGGTCAACCAGAACTTTCTGCATCAGGCGGGCATTCAACTCGACATCTTCCACTACCAGAACCTTCAATCCGGCTATCACCGCGGGGTCAAGTAGCAGGCGGTTTTCCTTTATTTCGTCGCTGGCAAGTTCCAGGGCCAGGCGGAAGGTGAAAGTTGTACCTTCTCCCTCGACTGAATCGACGGAAATGGAGCCGCCCATAAGATCAGCGAGGTTCTGGCAGATGGAAAGGCCGAGCCCTGTGCCGCCGAACTGTCGGCGATAGGCATCCTCTATCTGTTCAAAGGGCTGAAAAAGATCGCCAAGCCTGTCGGCCGGTATGCCTATACCCGTATCACGGACCCTGATCTCCGTTTCGGTAGTGTTCTCCAGACCGGAATCATGGAAATGAACGGAAATATATACCCCGCCCTCAAGGGTAAACTTGACAGCATTGCTGACCAGATTCCCCAGTATTTGTTTGAGCCTGACCTCATCTCCAATCAGTATAGGCGGTGAATGCTCGGGTATGTCGACCGTTAGTTCCAGTGCTTTGCTGTGAGCTGTTGCAGAATGGAGATAAACGGCGCTTTTGACCGCCTGTCCTATATTGAAGGGTTCCATAACAAGCTGAACCTTGCCAGACTGCAGTCTGGACATCTCAAGAAGATCATTGATAATGGTCAGCAGTTGTTCATTGCTCTGCATGCCCATGTCGACAAGTTCCTGGGCCTTTTCCGGCAACTCCATGGTTTCAAGGAGTTGCAGCACACCCATAACACCATTTATCGGCGTTCGGATCTCATGGCTCATTACGGCAAGAATATCACTTCTGGACTTGGCAATATCGCTGGCTGTTTTGGCGGCGTCCCTCAGTGTTGTTTCCAGAAGATATTCGTTGGTGATATCCCGGAAAACACCGATCATATAGGGCACATCGTCATATTCCATATATTGTCCGGTGCTGGCGATACGTCTTTTCTCCCCATCGTCACGCACAAGTTCATGTTTGATGGTGTAGCCCGATTTTGTCCGGGCGGCCTCCCCGATCTGAGCCAGAGCGGTTCTCCGTGCCGGCTCGGTATAATAACGTGCAGATTCCTCGACGGTGGGCACACCTCTGGCCGGATCCCGCCCATGAATTTGAAAGATTCCGTCAGACCAGTAGAATGTTTTGTTTTCAAGGTTCAAAAGCCATGTACCGAAGCCGCCCAGCTTCTCTGCCTGCTCATGCTGCAGTTTCAGAACCTGACTGTTATACTCCAGGTCACTGATTTCCCTGCCCATATCCTCTATTTTCTGTTGCGCTTTCTCATCATCTTCTCTGATCGTCCGGTTTTCATTCTGAATCAGGAAATTCATCAACATCAGGATGAAGACGGTTCCGCCTGCTGAAAATATATACACCTCTGTGCTCGACCAACTCTCGTCCAGTTCAATTTGGCGGAGTATGGCTTCTTCCAACTCTGTTGAAACATACTTTCTCAGAACCGTCAGGGCAGTGAAGGCCATGGTGTCTTCAACCTTGACAAGTTTATCGAGGTTCTCGGCACCATTGTAGGGAAGGCTACCAGCAAGTTTGATGGAGCGCTCATAGGCATTCAACATCTCTTCCAGATGACTTTTCTCTTTCTCAAATCCCTCCACATTATTTTTGAGAACAGTCCATTCAGCCCGGACTGTTTCGAGATTTTCCTGTGCAAGTTCAAGATAACGGCTTTCGCCGCGCAAGACATAATTCTTGAAATTGTGGATGAAACCTCCATAGCCAAAAAGCATATCAAGTCGGGAAAAACTAATTTCCAGGTTCTCAATTGAAGCCAGCCGTACCGATGACACTCTTGTTTTCTGGTTCCAGATCACACTCAGAGAAATAAAGGCGACAACCATTACAACAAGCAGACCGGCCAATGACAAGAATGTATAGTTATGACCCAACCATCTGTACAGGAAACGCATTATAGAAATGTCCCGAAAGAAGCTGACAACGGATTACAGCAGAACAGATTGCTCTTGTCTTTCAGTAAAGTGGTCATCAAACACACCGAATATTGTTATTCGAATAAACTAATATATAGAAGGTAGTATTAACAATCTGATAACAGCAGACAGACTGTACTGTGAGCCGTGGAACGATCTACTCATATTTTTGTTGGACTTCACATATGCCTCCTGTTAAGCAATTATCTCGCCTTGAGTTTCTTTTGCCAAATCAGTTAACACACTCTATGACCGATACCGGACTACAAAAACTGCTCGATATCATGATCCGGCTCAGAGATCCGGATAACGGCTGTGACTGGGACAAGGTTCAGACCTATAAAACCATTGCTCCCTATACCATTGAGGAAGCCTATGAAGTGGCCGAAGCCATCGAGCACGGCGACATGGACTCCCTCAGGGATGAGCTGGGGGATTTGCTGTTTCAAGTGGTGTTTCATTCCCGTATGGCTGAAGAAGAGGAACAGTTTTCCTTTTACGATGTGGTCGAAGCCATCAGTGACAAAATGGTTCGGCGCCATCCCCATGTCTTTTCCGATATGACCTATGCCTCCGTGGAGGAACAGGGCAAGGCCTGGGAACAGATGAAGGCGGAAGAACGGGCCGCTAAAAACAAGAATAAACAGGATAGCGCACTGGATGGCGTGACCTGGGGGCTGCCCGCCCTCACCCGCGCTGTCAAATTGCAGAAACGTGCTGCGCGCGTGGGATTTGACTGGCCGGAAACAGCTCAGGTCCTGGATAAACTGAATGAGGAAATGGCGGAATTGTCCGCTGAGTTAGTCAAAAATCGCGACAATCAGGACCCTGAGCTGATTGCTGAAGAATTTGGCGACATGATGTTTGTTTATGCCAACCTGGCCCGCCATTTAAAAATAGACCCGGAAAGAGCCCTAAGATCTGCAAACGCTAAATTCGAACGGCGCTTTCGGAAAATTGAGGATCTTCTGGCCCTGGAAGGCAGAAATGCGGAAGACTGCACCCTGGAAGAGCTCGACCGCTACTGGGACAAGGTAAAGGCACAGGAGAAAAAGACCTCAGAACCGGCCGGGGAATAAGGCGTCCCGAACCTGATACCATTGTGGCTCGGTCAATGTGCTCAAAAGGCCCCTTCCCCTTTCGTGAATGGTATAGTCCTCTTCATTCAGGCGGCGACTGCACCCCCCCGCCTGTTTCAGGATAAAGCTTCCCGGCAGATGATCCCAGGGCAACGTGCGAAAATAAACGGAAAAATGCTTCCGCCCGCCAAGCAGACTCACATAATCATATCCGGCACAGAAAGCAGGACTGTTCTTGAGAAATTTCTTCAGGTTCACCCGTGCCATTTCCTTCAAGTCATCTGGAAAGCGCTTGATATGGGCTGCTGCAATCTGTTGGGCTATGTCAGCTGGAGGTCTCGGCAGAACCACTTTGTCATCACTTAATACAGCGCCGCTTCCCTGCTCGGCAACTGCAAGAACGTCATCGGCAGGAAGGTAGATCCAGGCGGCAACCGTTTCCCCTTTCCGCAGGGCGACGACCATCATGGCAAAACGGTGATTTCCCCGTATGAAATTATTGGTTCCGTCAACCGGATCAATGAGAAAGGCCAGGTCCGCATCCAGTAGATCGTGGATCCTCTCCGGATGTTCTGCAATACTCTCTTCGCCGGCGACAACTGCACCGGGATGCAGATCGGTTAACAGCCGGCTGAGCTGCTTCTCTGCCTCGATATCGGCGATGGTGACCATCTCCCCGGCCGCTTTGTCCCGGATCTCGTGATCTTCCAGTTTTTCGAAACGGCGTAGAATTTCCTGATGGGATATCTCCCGGACATAGTCAGATATACGGTCAGGATTAAGCGACATCTATACCGTCCCGACAGGGAAAATCCCCTGTTTTTCAAGAGACCCAAGCGCCTTTGTCCCCAGTTTTACTGTCAGGAGGACCATGTCT
Source organism: Emcibacter sp. (assembly GCF_048269205.1). Lineage (GTDB taxonomy): Bacteria > Pseudomonadota > Alphaproteobacteria > Sphingomonadales > Emcibacteraceae > Emcibacter. Next base: position 1,535,485 of record NZ_JBLXJC010000001.1, read on the forward strand.
TCCCTGTCGTCACGGGACAGGACCTCGCCCTGACTATATAGCTGAGCCACTTCGGCCCCCTGCTCGGGTCTGAAACGGAAAGAATATGTTCTTTCATCCCGTGCCAGGTGATCGGATATTTTCTGAAGGAAGTCATCGCAGCCTTCGCCGGTCACTGCGGATAGCAAGGCCACATTATTTTGTCTTGCCGCCATATTTTCCAGCGTCTGCCGGTCTTCTGGGCTGACCAGGTCAACCTTGTTCCAGAGCTCGATAATGGTCCTGTCCTCACCTTCTTCAATGCCAAGTGATTTCAGAACATCCAGCACATCCTGGCGCTGGTCTTCGGTCTCCGGATGGGAAATATCCCGGACATGGACAATAATATCCGCCTCTATCACTTCCTCGAGCGTCGCCCGGAAAGCGGCAACCAGATGGGTCGGCAGGTCGGAAATAAATCCCACAGTGTCCGAGAAAATGGCTTTCTTGCTATTTGGTAAATCGAGCTGGCGCATGGTCGGATCCAGCGTCGCAAATAAAAGGTCTTCGGCCATCACACTGGCGCTGGTCAGCCGGTTGAACAGGGTCGATTTCCCCGCATTGGTATAGCCGACCAGGGCGATGACCGGGAAAGGTACCTTCCTGCGGCTTTTTCTGTGCAGCTCGCGGGTTTTAGTGACTGTGCCCAGCTGGCGTTTAATTTTGCCGATACGTTCATCGATCATGCGCCGGTCGGCCTCGATTTGGGTTTCACCGGGGCCGCCCATAAATCCAAAGCCACCTCTTTGACGTTCAAGGTGGGTCCAGGAACGCACAAGGCGGCTCTTTTGATAGGAAAGATGAGCAAGCTCTACCTGCAGTGCGCCTTCCCGGGTCTCGGCGCGTTCTCCGAATATTTCCAGAATGAGCCCTGTTCGGTCAATGACCTTACACCCCATCTCCTTTTCCAGATTGCGTTGCTGACCGGGGGAAAGCTCACAGTCAGCTACAACCAATTCAATCTCGTTGGTGGAAATATAATCGGCCAGCTCCTTAACTTTTCCGCGCCCCAGATAGGTAGCCGGACGGATGTTGGAAATGCCGATGGTCACGGCCTTTGCCACATCCAGGTCAAGAGCAGCGGACAGAGATATGGCCTCCTCGAGACGAGCCCGGGGAGTTCGTGACCAGGAAAGGTTTTCCTGTTTGTTGCGTAAGTAGGGATGAAAAATAAAAGTTCGCGCTCCCGCGGTATGTTCCGGGAGCGCGATATCTTCACTGTAGGGATCATCCCAGACTGAACTGAAACTTTTTTTTCTGAACGTCAGTTCGTCGGTTGTAATCCTGGCTGTCATCTAGGGCAGATTCACTCCTGATTTTCGGCTTCCGGATCAAAAAGCTGGATCGGTGCTCCCGGCATGACAGTGGAAATGGCGTGCTTGTAAACAAGCTGTACGTTCGAATCCCGGCGCAGCAGGATACAGAAATTGTCAAACCAGGTGATAATTCCCTGCAATTTGACGCCATTCACAAGGAAAACTGTGATCGGTGTTTTGTTTTTGCGGATATGGTTGAGAAAAGCATCTTGAAGGTTATGGTTCTTATCTGACATGTTTTTATTCCATTTATAGTTTTTGGTTCAAGGTTGGCTTGATAACTTTGAACAGTTTACCGGACCCGACTTTATCCAACTCAAAGGTCTGTCCAATCATAGCACAGGCGCCATTGCCATGTAACCGGCTAAACGTGAACATTTCAATTTTTTAGTTTCTCCAGAACGACGGCATAAAACAGAGTAGGAAAGCAATCACTTCCAGCCTGCCGATTATCATTATCGCTGATGTCAGCCACTTTCCGGCCAGGGGAAGACTGTGATATCCCACAAAATCCGGAGCGAGAAGCCCGGTTAGTCCACCGGCGCTGAACAGATTTACAATAGTGAGACCAAGGCTGGTCTGCAGGCCCAAATCCATCGCACCATAGAAAATAGCGCCAAAAGCCGCGGCTGACATAAAGATAAATAATAATATCCACACTGCATATAATGTAGTACTGGAAACATTCAAGTGATTAATTCTGAGCGGCACAATACTGTGTGGATGAGCCAGACGGCTGATCTCCCGGTCTGCATGCCGCATCAATATCTTGAAGCGCAATATCTTGAACCCGCCCGCCGTGGATCCAGTGGTGCCGCCGATAAAGAGTAGAATTGAACCGATAACAACGACGGATACCGGCATGTCCGCCGCCTGGTCAGGAAGAAAGCCTGTCGTGGTAATAATGGAAACCACAGAGAATATGGAAATCCAGAACTTCCTGAGGATATTGGCCTCAAAACCGGAATTGGCCAGAACAAGTGCTATGAAGAACAGAATTATCGCCGTCATCAATATTACGAAAAATCCGCGCACTTCAGAATCTGTCTTGTATATTTTCAGGTTATTCCCGGAAAAAAAGGCCCAGTGATAGGTGAAATTGGTCGCCGCCAGAATCATGAACGGCAGCAATATCAGCTCCACCATTCCACTAAATAAATTCTTGTCCGCGGTTTCAAAGGGCAGAAAGCCGCCGCTCGACAGGGTTGCCATGGCCACATTGAAGGAATTAAAGGCCCCCAACCCGGACAGCAGAAGCAAAATCATACAGAATGCCGTCAGAAAACTGTATATCTTGGCCAGCGGGATCAGTGCATAACGCATGCGGGCAAGAAGCCCCACCCCTTCTCCATGCGGCAGGGCGGAACGAAACAGGTCGATACCCCCGATCCTGGTCAGCGGAAGAATGGCCACTGCAATACACAGGATCAGCAGGCCGCCCTCCCATTGCAGCAGGGAACGCCAGAAAATGATTGTCCTGGGAACCAGGTCGATATTCGCCAGCACGGTAGAGCCACTGGTGGTAAGCGCAGACGCCGCCTCGAAATAGCTGTCGGAAAGCTTCGTCAGAACGCCCGTCGTCATAAAGGGGATGGCGGCAAAAAGCGGCAGCCCCGTCCAGGCGCAAAACATAAACAGGATAATTTCGTGCCGGCTGGCGTTTTCATTGAAGTCCTGAAAGGCAAAATAGAGCGCCGTTCCGACAAACATGGTCGCAAGGCCGCTGATCAGGAAAGGCAGGATGAGATTTGGTTCGTTAAAAAAACTCGCCATCAGGGCCGGCAATAGTTCGCTGGCGCCAAGAATGATCAGCAAATATCCGACCAGATTTCCTATCCTGGCAAACATTCCCTAGAAATATTCCAGTTTTACCGTGAAGAGCTCCTCCACCTTACGCACCACATCAGCGCGGGTGAAGACGATCACGATATCATTGGTCTTGATGACGCTTCCGCCGCGGGGCACGATAACCTCATCTTCATGAATAATGGCGCCGATGATAATACCCGCCGGCAGTTTCACATCCCTGAGCGGCTTGCCCACCAGTGGTGATGTTTCGAGGGCAACGGCCTCCAGCACTTCTGCGGCCCCGCCGGCCAGCGTCTGAAGTGACCGGATACGTCCCCGCCGCATGTGTTGTAGAATACTGGAAACTGTGGTCTGCCGCGGATCTACAAAAGCGTCAATCCCCACGGAATGGGTCAAGGGACCAAAATCGTGGTTATTGATCAGGGAAATGGCGCGTTTGCATCCACCGTGTTTGGCCAGGGATGATGCCAGGATATTGACCTTGTCGTCATTGGTTACGGCAATGATGGTTTCGGTGCCCGCCACATTGGCTTCCTTGTGCAACTCAAGATCCAGGGCGTCACCGTTGAGGACAATGGCCTTGGGAAGCTTCTCAGCGACGTAAGTTGCCCGTTCCTGTTTGAGCTCGATGATCTTGATCTGAAACTTCGGGTCTTCCTCAAAAAGCTGTTCGGCGATGAAAAGCCCAACATTGCCGCCGCCGACAATAATAATACGCCGGGCTTCCTCTTCCTCGTGTCCGAACACATTGAGGGCACGCTGGACATGGCTTTTTTCGGCAACAAAATAGATATCGTCCCCAACCAGAAGCTGGTCCGTACTGGAAGGTACAATCAACTTGCCGTTACGCATAATTCCACTGACCACAATATTCAGATCCGGAAACAGTTCACTCAGCTGGCGCAGAGGCGTGTCCACCACGGGACAGTCCTCTCCCAGTTTAACCCCGACCACCTGAACCTTGTCGTCGGCAAAGGGAATCATGTCGAAAGCGCCGGGAACTTCGAGACGCCTGATCGCCGCCCTTGCCACTTCGATTTCCGGTGAAATGATCACGTCAATGGGCATATGATCGCGGCTGAACAGGTCCTGCCACATGGATTTCAGGTAACTCTGGTCCCTTACCCGGGCTATTTTCGTGGGGACATCAAACAGGGAATGTGCCACCTGACAGGCCATCATGTTGACCTCGTCAAAAAGGGTCACGGCAATAATCATGTCGGCATCCCGCGCCCCGGCCCGCTCCAGAAGATCGGGGTGGGAGGCATAGCCGACGATGGCCTGCACATCCAGGGAATTCTGGATCTTTGCAATCAGTTTGGGAGAACGGTCAATAACGGTAACGTCGTTATGTTCATTGGCAAGGTGACGGGCAATATTAAACCCGACCTGTCCGGCTCCGCATACGATGACCTTCATTTCCGGTTACCTCTGTTTGGTTTTTATTTTCGTTCCTGTCCCGAAAGGCCGAGGCTTTTCAGCTTCCGGTGCAGTGCCGATCTCTCCATACCAACAAATTCAGCCGTTTTCGAGATATTTCCGTCAAACCGGTTGATTTGGACTTTCAGATATTCGGTTTCGAACTTCTCCCTGGCATCGCGGAGGGTCAGTGACATGATCTCGTTATTGCGTCCGGGACTGACCACATCCATATCGGCAACAAGCTCTGCTGGCAGCATTTCAACGCCTATTTCCTCCCCGTCAGACGATAAAATGAGAAGCCTTTCGATAATATTGCGCAGTTGCCGCACATTTCCCGGCCAGTCAAAAGCCTGCAGGGCGGCCATGGCCTCCGGGCTTATATTCCGTGGCACCCGGCCGGTCACAGACGATAGCTGTGACATAATCTGATAGGTCAGTTGCGGGATATCGTCCCGTCGCTGGGTCAGCGGCGGCACCATTACCGGGACCACATTGAGACGGTGATAGAGGTCTTCGCGGAACCGCTGTGCCTCGATCTCGTCCCGAAGGTTGCGACTTGTGGCGCTGATCACCCGCACATTCACGTGGACCCGGGTGTTGCCGCCGACCCGTTCGAAGCTCTGATCAGTAAGTACACGCAGGATTTTGGCCTGTGTGGTCTGCGGCATGTCGGCCACTTCGTCGATAAAAAGGGTGCCGCCGTGAGCTTGCTCGAACACACCGGTTTTCTGCACCACACTGTTTTCCTCAGTGCCGAACAGTTCGCTTTCCATATTCTCTGGCGACATGCTTGCGGCATTGACCACCACGAAGGTGCCGTTGGCCCGCTTGGACTGTTTATGAATCAGCCTTGCCACCACTTCCTTGCCGGAACCGGGAGGGCCGGAAATCAGGACGCGGCTGCCGCTCGGGGCCACCTTTTCGATGGTATTGCGGACCAGGTTGATGGCGGACGAATTGCCTGTCAGGTCCAGGTCATAGCCGGCCTTGACCTTGAGTTCGCTGTTCTCCCTGCGCAGACGCCCCACTTCCGTGGCACGCTCTACCAGGATCAGCAGCTTGTCGGTTTCAAAAGGTTTGGAAATAAAGTCATAGGCCCCACGCTTGATGGCGGTGACAGCAGTCTCAATATTGCCGTGGCCGCTGATGATGATGACCGGCAGGTCCGGATGTTGCTTCTTGACCTCCTCCAGAACTTCAAGGCCGTCCAGGCGGCTTCCCTGCAGCCAGATATCAAGGATGAGCAGTGAGGGGCGCCTGGCCTCTATTTCCGCAAGGGCGGAATCACTGTCTCCCGCAACACGGGTCTCAAATCCCTCGTCCTCCAGAATTCCGGCGATCAGTTCGCGGATATCCTGTTCGTCATCTACGATTAATATATCAAGAGCCATGTACTATCCTCAAATCATCTTCATACTCAAGCGACTCTCTTACGCTTTCATCGGTGGAAAAAATCAGGCAGGCTCGCGCCCCGCCCTGCTCCTGGTTTTCCAGAACAAGGTCTCCGCCGTGATCTTTCATGATTTTTTTCACAATCGCCAGTCCGAGCCCGGTTCCCTTGGCACGGGTTGTCACATAGGGTTCGGTCAGCCGGTGCAGCAACTCTTCAGGCAGTCCCACGCCATTGTCACTGACGTAAACCAGTATTTTGTCCTCCCCCTTCTGTTCCACATCTATACGGATTTTTCCTTTGATGTCCGGGGTCGTTTCCTGCAGGGCGGCAATAGCCTCGGTGGCATTCTTGATCAGATTAGTCAGTGCCTGCCCGATCAGACGCGCATCACACATGACCGGCAGGGTCTTGTCATACATTTTGATGGAAAAACCGATATCCGAATTGGCAACTTCCATGAGGAATACTGACTGTTTGATAATTTCAGCCAGATTCTCCGGTTTGATGACCGGCGCCGGCATACGGGCAAAGGAGGAAAATTCGTCCACCATCTGCCTCAGGTCACCGACCTGCCTGATGATCGTATCGGTACATTGCTCAAATACGGCAACGTCGGTCTTGATTTCTTTCCCGTATTTTCTTTTCAGCCTTTCGGCAGATAGCTGGATTGGCGTCAGCGGGTTCTTGATTTCGTGGGCCACACGACGGGCGACGTCTGCCCAGGCTGCTGTGCGCTGGGCGGCAACCTGGTCGGTAATATCATCAAAACTGATGACAAATCCCTCCACTTCCCCATCTTTCATCTCTGCGGTAATACGCACCAGAAGATTAAGCGTGTTCTCGCCCCGTTTCAGGGTGATCTGCTGTTGCAGGGATTTACTGTTGCCGCTTTTAACTTTATCAAAAAGTTCTCCTGCCTCGGGCAGGACATCTGTCAGGAGCTTGCCTTTCAGCTTGTCCGTTTTCTCGCCCAGAAGGTGGGCTGCAGACCTGTTGGGAAGGGTAATGATGCCGTCCGGGGCAAGCCCCATGATGCCAGCACTGACACCGGAAAGAACAGTTTCTGTAAAGCGGCGGCGTTCGTCAAGCTGAAGGTTGGCGTTCAACAGGTCTTTTTGCTGGTTTTCCAGCTGCCAGGTCATGTTGTTGAAGGCCTTGGTGAGCCCGCCAAGGTCATCATATGTGTTTTCAATCGGGGCACGGGCGGAAAAGTCACCTTTACCCACCTGCGCAGAAGCATTGATCAGATTGCCGATGGGTTCCATCAGCTTGTTCACCAGGCGAAGGCCCATCCAGACCGCCGCAAACAGGATCAACAGGGCGATAACGATAAACGTCAGATTGAACAAAAGCCGGTATTCGGACAGATTGGCCAGCACGTCATTATACTGTTTCTGTGCCTCCGAGGCTTCATTCACCAGCGCCAGCGCCCGGGAGTCCACAAATCGGCTGATATAGAGGTAGCGATCCAGAAAGCCGTCCAGCTGTATCAACACCCTGATCCTGTCGTCGTCTTCGCTGCTGAGGAAGACAACCTTGCCCTCAGCCGCCAGATTGAGGGCCTGGAGGGGAAACGGCTCGCTGATTAGGGAAAGGCTCCCCTTGGCACGGGCAACGACCTCGGTGGAACTCAGAATGATCGCCTCTGACAAACCAAGAATCTGGGACATGCCGGTCAGCGCCTGTTCAAGCAGATCACGGTTGTTGGACATGGCCAGTCCCTGGGCATTGAGATCCCTGGACATGCCCAGAATATCCGCCTTGATGACTTTCTTGTGTTCCTCGATATAGGCCTCGGCCACACTCTGTGAACTGTTGAGCACGGTCTGCACCTTGTCATTGAACCAGGCCTGGAGACCGAACTCGAAAAACAGTGCGGAAAAAACCGCAACAATAATTGTCGGGGTAATCGCGACAATACTGAACAGCGTGATAATTCGGCTGTGCAGACGCGCCCCTGCCATCCCCGCTTTTCTGGCTGACAGCAATTTGACAAGTTGTCTCGAAACCAGTGTGCCAAGCACCAGCAAAAGTATCAGGTTGAATAACAGCAGGCCAATGGGTGTAGGGATGGGTTCTATAGGCCCCAGTTCGGAAAATGTGGCATAGGTCAGTATCCCGGAAAGCAGGACTCCAACCGCCAGCAGATAGGCCACCTTGTTGGTGAGCTTTATCCGTTTGGCCCATAGAATGAAGCGGAAAAAAGACCGCGGTGTCTTTTTATCGATGACCTGACTCATGATACCTCTGTCAATACAGCGTGCAGGATATCACAATGTTGCATAATTGCAACATATCAAAACATCAGCCGCCGCGCACCACGTTGATATCAAGTTCCCGTATTTTTTTACGCAGGGTATTCCGGTTAAGGCCCAGCAAATCTGCGGCCTTGATCTGGTTTCCGCGCGTGGCGCCAAGGCTCAGTTCAATAAGCGGAATTTCCAGCTCTTTCAGGACCCGTGCGTAGAGGCCGGTGGGCGGCAGCTCGTGAGGGGCATGGGCGTCAAAATATTTCTTGAGATGACGATAAATGGCGTCGCGCATTGTCTCATCTTCCGGCGCTGCGGAAGCTTCGGCCATATCCTGACCGGACACCGCCGTCAGCTCCGAACGGACAATTTCCAGATTGATGATATCTTCCACATAGAGCGCGGCCAGGCGATTGGCCAGATTTTCGAGCTCGCGCACGTTACCCGGCCAGTTGTGCTGTTTCAGATAGTTCAGCGCATCTGTGTCGATCAGTTTTGGCGGAAGATTGTTTTCCTGGGCATAGGTGACAAGGAAATGGCGCACCAGGTCCGGAATATCGTCCTTGCGCTCGCGCAGTGGCGGTATGCGCAGGGGCACCACATTAAGCCGGTAATACAGATCCTCCCGGAACAGCCCCTGATTGATGAGCTGCTTCAGATCGCGGTGGGTGGCCGCGATAATACGCACATCCGCCTTGATGGCCTTGTGGCCACCGACAGTGGTATATTCTCCTTCCTGGAGAACCCTGAGAAGCCGGGTCTGGGCATCCATGGGCATGTCACCGATTTCATCCAGGAAGAGCGTACCGCCCTGGGCCTGCTCGAAACGCCCAATATTCTTGCTGTCCGCGCCGGTGAAGGCCCCTTTTTCATGACCAAACAGCTCACTTTCAATGAGCTCCCGGGGGATGGCGGCCATATTCAGGGCGACGAAAGGGGCATTCTTGCGCTTACCGAAATCATGCAGGGCATGGGCAACCAGTTCCTTACCCGTCCCGGACTCTCCAGCGATGGTGACCGTCAAGTCTGTATTCATCAGACGCGCCATGATCCGGTATACCTCCTGCATGGCGGCGGAGCGTCCAATCAGCGGCAGGTCTTCGGAATCATCTTCAACATGTGCGGGTTTTTCCACCTTTGACCTGGCGGCAAGCCCCTTCTGGACCACTGACTTGACCTCGTTGAGATCAAAAGGTTTGGGCAGATATTCATAAGCCCCGCGCTCTGTAGCCTTGACTGCCGTCAGCAGGGTATTCTGGGCACTCATGACAATCACCGGCAATTCGGGCCGGATTTTCTTGATCCTGGGCAGAAGGTCGAGACCATTTTCGTCCGGCATCACCACGTCGGTGATCACCATGTCCCCTTCCCCGTTGGACACCCAGCGCCACAGGGTTGAGGCATTACTGGTCACCTGCACATCATATCCTTCCCGGCCCAGGGCCTGGGACAGAACCGTTCTGATGGCGCGGTCGTCATCTGCAATTAATATGGTTTTTCCGGTCATTGTTTCTGCGCCCCCTCCGGCTAGCTGTTAGCCACCGGCAACATCACCCTGAAAATAGTTTTCCCGGGTTCCGAATTACACTCGATAATGCCACCGTGTTCGCCAATAATTTTGGCCACCAGAGCCAGCCCGAGGCCGGTTCCGTTGGTTTTTGTTGTTACAAACGGGTCAAATAGATGCGGTTTCAGGTCCTCAGGCACGCCGGGACCGTTATCGATCACGCAGACTTCAAGTGGAAGATGAATTCTTTCGTGACCGCCGGGAATGATGACCCTTACCCCGTGACGATAGGCCGTCGTCAGGGTAACCTCGCCGCTCACTTTCGGAGCGGCCTCCACAGCATTTTTCACAAGATTGAGAAAAACCTGGATCAGTTGACCCTTGTCGCCAATGGTCGGTGGAATGGACGGGTCATATTTCTCGAAGAATTTGACATGCTTGCCGAACCCGTTCTCCGCCAGCTTCCGCACATGTTCAAGAACACTGTGGATATTGACTTCCTCGGGATCAATGGGTTTGCGGTCCGAAAAGACTTCCATTCTGTCCACAAGGGCACAAATCCTGTCCGTTTCCTCGCAGATCAGCCGTGTCAGGGCCTTTTCATCCTCTGTGGCATCAAGTTCCAGCAACTGTGCCGACCCCCTGATGCCGGACAGGGGATTCTTGATTTCATGAGCCAGGACCGCAGCCATGCCGGAAACAGACCGTGCCGCCCCCCTGTGGTTGAGCTGCTGATTGATCTTGTGGGCAATGCCCCGGTCCTGCAGCTGAATCAGCAAGCTGCCTTCCACATCCAGGATTGGCGAGACATGAATGTCTACGCGCTGGTCCAGATGCCGCATGTTGGACAGCGGTACATCATATTCCGAAACGATCAGCTTTTTCTGCCGCACCTGTGCGATCAGGGACATCAGCGGACTATCGAAGGGCACCAAAGATGCCACATCCTTTTTCAGGAGAGTCTTGGCACTGCGGGAGAACAGGCTCTGGCAGGCCATATTGACGAAACGTATCCGGTTATCCTTGTCGATCACCAGAATGCTGTCCGGCAGGGAATTCAGGATCACATCGTGACTGAAGGCCGAGGAGGAAGGCTTGATTTTGTCCAGCACCGTTCCCATCAGGCAGCTCTCTCCTCGATCAGCGGGTCGAAAAAGCGGTTTATTTCGTCCTGAACTTCACTCACATCAGTCAGATGATTGACTTTCTGGCGGAAGCTGGCGGAGTCCCGAAGCCCTTTGGTGTACCAGGAGATATGTTTACGGGCGATTTTCTTACCGGAATGTTCGCCGTAATGCTCCAGGAGTGCTTCGTAGTGCTCCATCAGAATGTCTTTCTGGATTTCCAGTGCGGGATCGGGAAGCTTCTCGCCGGTTTTCAAATAATGAATGACCTGGGCCAGGAACCAGGGCTTGCCATAGCTTGCCCGACCGATCATGACACCATCAGCGCCGGACTGGCGCATGGCTTCCACGGCATCTTCCGGTGCATTGATGTCGCCGTTGACAATCACCGGAATGTTCACAACATCCTTGACCTGGCGGACAAAGGTCCAGTCAGAGGATCCCCGGTACATCTGACAGCGGGTACGGCCGTGTACCGTAAGCATCTGAATCCCAACATCCTCGGCGATACGGGCCAGTTCCGGTGCATTGCGGCTGCTGTCGTCCCAGCCGGTACGCATTTTCAGGGTGACCGGCACATTGACGGCCTTGACGGTCTGCTCAAGGATTTCTCGGGCCAGAGCGGGTTCTTTCATCAGCGCGGAGCCCGCATAACCATTGACCACTTTCTTTGCGGGGCATCCCATATTGATATCAATAATCGGCGCCCCCCTGTCCTCGTTGATTTTTGCGGCCTGGGCGACAACGCCGGGCTCACAGCCGGCAAGCTGCACCGACATCATATATTCGTCGCTTTCTGGCGCCGACATCTTGAGAGTGCGGTCATGGGCGCGGATCATGGCTTCGCTGGCAATCATTTCGGAGGTCACAAGACCGGCGCCGAAACGCTTTACCAGGCGCCTGTAGGGACGATCCGTCACCCCGGCCATAGGGCACAGCAGTACGGGATCTTCAATGTTAACCGAACCAATTTTCATGATTAAAATCTATGCACAAATTAAAGTGAGTTCAACCAGTGACTAAATATTAGTCAAATCCAGCGGCGGAATATATAGGAAAAGACTGGGCAGGTCAAAGAATGAAATCACAAAAAAATGCAGACTTTCTGCGGGCCCGATGATAGTTTCCAGTAAATTGATGCCGCAGACTGGTAAAAGGGATCATTTGATGAAGGTTGCAGCAGTTATCGTCGCCGCCGGGCGTGGCCAAAGAGTGGGTGGAGACATACCGAAACAGTATCTTTGTCTGGGCGATCATCCTGTGCTTTATCATACCGCAAGCCGGTTTCTCCACCACCCTGAAATCAGCCGCGTTCTAGTGGTCATCCATCCCGACGACCTCAAGCTATATAACGCTGCCGTTGGCGACCTGGACCTGATGCCGCCTGTAAACGGAGGGGCTACGCGGCAAGAATCCGTTCTTTGCGGTCTTGAAGCTCTGATTGAGGAAAGTCCGGATATTGTCCTGATCCATGATGCGGCCCGCCCGCTGCTCTCTGCCGACCTCATCAGCGGGGTCATAAAGTGTGCGCAGGAGAATGGCGCCGCCCTGCCCGCCCTGCCGGTTGCCGACACTCTGAAAAATGTGGCTGGCGGATTTGTTTCCGGAACTGTTGATCGTGCCGGCCTCTGGCGCGCCCAGACACCGCAGGCCTTCAGGTTTGGGGATATTCTCGAAGGGCACAGAACCGCAAAGGGCCTGGAACTGACCGACGATGTCGCCGTAGCGGAACGTGCAGGCCTGCAGATCGCCATAGTAAACGGCGAGGAACAGAATTTCAAAATTACCAGCTGGGAAGATCTGGAAAAGGCGTGGATCATGATGGGGAGCAGGAATATGGTACGTACCGGTCAGGGTTTTGATGTTCATGCTTTTGAGGATGGCGATGCGGTCATCCTTGGGGGGATCAAAATCCCCCACACTCAAAAGCTCAAGGGTCATTCCGATGCTGATGTGGCCCTGCATGCATTGACCGACGCTCTGCTCGGCGCCATAGCCGCGGGAGATATCGGCGATCATTTCCCGCCGTCTGATGACAAATGGAAAGGCGCCTCTTCTGATATTTTCCTGAAGGAGGCCGTAAGACTTGTCCAGGAACGAGGCGGAAAAATCACCTCACTGGACCTGACCATCATATGTGAAGCCCCGAAGATAGGTCCGCACCGTCAGGATATGCGGGAAACCATTGCAGAAATTTGCAGCCTTGATACGGATATTATCAGCGTCAAGGCCACCACCACCGAAAAGCTTGGCTTTACCGGCCGCGGCGAAGGGATTGCCGCACAGGCCATTGCCACGGTAATGGTTGCGGAGAAGTAGACATGGCCAACTGGACGAAAAACTGGCCCGCCTCACCACTGCATCCGGCCTTTGTGATATCCACCTGGTTTTACAGCGGACTTCTGCCCAAGGCCCCCGGCACCTGGGGATCACTTGCCGCCATGCCCTTTGCCTGGATGCTGATTTCAAATGGTGGAACATTGGGACTTGGGGCAGGAATTATACTTTCCTTTGTTGTCGGTATCTGGTCCAGTAGCATTTATATGCAGATTTCCGGCCGCGCCGATCCGGGTGAAGTCGTTATCGACGAGGTCTGTGGTGTCTGGATCACCTGTCTGCCTCTTGTCCTCTTATCCGCTCCCATCGCACTCGAAGATTACGGAATGGCCTTTGCCCTGTTCCGCTTGTTTGATATCCTGAAGCCCTGGCCGATCCGGATTTTTGATCGCAAGCACAGCGCCTTTGGCGTGATGATGGATGATGTGGTGGCCGGTATTATGGCGGCTGTTATATTATGGGGGTACAAGCTCTATGTTTGATGACCAACTTATAGCTCTCGCAACCCAGGTTCTGGAAAAGGCACGCGAAAAAGGTGTCCATCTGGCATCTGCAGAATCCTGCACCGGCGGCCTGATCATGGGCTGCCTGACTGAAATTGCCGGATCGTCCGATGTGGTAGATCGGGGTTTCATTACCTATACCAACCGCGCCAAAATGGAAGTTCTTGGCGTGCCTGCTGAAGTTATACGGGACCACGGGGCCGTAAGTGAAGCTTGCGCCCGGGCCATGGCGGAAGGCGCCCTCGCTGCTTCTTCCGCCACAATTACCGTTGCTGTTACGGGCATTGCTGGACCGGGTGGCGGGTCCGCGGAAAAACCGGTAGGGCTCGTTCATTTCGCCGCAAGCCTCAGGGGTGGTGAAACATGTCATCTGGAAAAGCGCTTTGGAGATATTGGACGCGGCACAGTTCGAAAGGAAACCGTTCGGACGGCGCTCGAGCTTTATCTGGAGTTAATTGAGCTCGTTAAGATCTGACCTGACGGGAACCGGCTTTTCCGGTTTCTGGCTCAGGATATATCGGGCATTAAACACAATAGCAAGATTCCAGACAATCAGGCCGAAAATCAGACTGGCAGGGATAAGCCTTTCCAGTCCCAGAAGGCCGACAATGGCAAATATAAAAGCGAAACAGTCCCGCTTGAAAAAATAATTCAGATTGTTAAAGGTGGCGAGCCAGAAAGGATTGTTTTTAAGCCGCTCGCGGATGGTCTGGGCCAAAACATCAAAACTGCCGCCGCCGGGCCCGAAGTAGAGCAATGCCGTCATCATCAGAATACCGCTCAGCACAAGAGTAATGATATAGCCGCCGAAGACAAGAAATTCCGCTCCATAGAAATTCCAAAGGGCATATTGCAGGCCGCCCATAAACATAACATTTGCCATCATATCCAGGCCGGTATCGAGGCGCGCCCCAAATGCCGTTTTTGTATAAGTGGATCTGGCGATCTCCCCATCGACACCATCAAGAACCGAGACAAGATGAAACAGCAGACAACCCCCGACAATGGCATAAGCCTTGTCGGACAAAAGAACCCACAACATCAGAAATGACAACACCCCGGTCACCCAGGTAAACATCATTGGTGAAAAACCGGCACGGGCCAGTTGCCGACTGATCATGCCTGACAGCGGCCGGTTCAGGATCCTGGACACGATTCCATCTGTCTCTTTGGCGAGACTGCTGAAAATGATTTTCTCGAGGATGTTCCGACTATATTCTGAAACAGGATAACCGCCTTCTGGGGAAAGGCTGCAATGACCGATAGCATGGATCACTGATTTTTTTAGAAAGGCGTCCGAATAAACAACATCGTCCCGGATTCTGAGGCAGGCAACATGAGGAAGCAGGTGTTTCTCCAACTGCTCTTCACTTTCCACAACAACGACCGTGCTCTGCTTTTCATTGGCTGTGACCACAAACCTGAGGGGAGCGTCACCACCCAGCTGGTAGATCACTTTCAGTTCCAGGTCACACAGCTGCTTGAGCAGACGATCCCTGACCGTCATATTAATCAGTGGCTTGTCACCATCACCGGTGGAAATGATGCAAACCTGCACCTGCTTTATTTCCAATTGTGGTCCCGTTTCAGCACTACCCATTTCCCGTCCTCCCGACAGGCAAAAGATCTTTTATTTTGGTTTTCTCATCGGCAGAAGAAAGCAGGTATATCGAAGTAAAATAGCTCGGAATGGCGATGAGTAATCCTGCAAGTATACCCTGTAGAGAGTTCAGGGGAATGAGCTGCGTGATCATACTCAATATTAAAACTACTACCACACCCGCACCAACTGGCCGGAGCATTCTAACATCAAGCGGGAATATTTTAAACACTCTCCTTACTGTGATAAGGCGCAGGATATTCATGACCACGTAGGTTATAAATATGCTGAGTGCCGCACCTTCTCCGCCATGGGCTTTGATCAACAGATAGCAGAGCCCCAGGTGAAACGGCAGCATGATAAAAATAATCACTGCATTTACAGATGGTTTTTTATACAGCAGAAGAAGTTCCGAGATGCCGAGGGATCCGTTCACCGCATCGCCCAGGATAATCAGTGAGAGGATCAGGCCGGCCACTGCAAAGTCGGGTCCAAAAAGCGACATGAGTGCCGAGCCAAAGAAAAACAGCAGGACAACAATAATCACCTGGATCGATGCCATCCAGTAGCTGACCTGGGCCATTTCGCTAACGGTTTTCTTCAGATTGTCATTCTCTACCGACTGGGACAGGACAGGCTCCAGGATCGGATCAAAGCTCTGGCGGATCTTCTTGACTGTAGTCGCCACATTCAGGGCCATTCCGTAAATTCCCACTGTTGAGCTGGAGGTCAGAGAAGAAAGGAGGAATACATCGATACGCTGCAGGAAAAAATTACCAAGATCGTACACAGCCGTCGGCCCGGAAAAGGCCAGCATGGACCGGACCAGGCCGAAATCCGGGATGAAACCCTTGAAGTGGGAGAAGGTAAATATGCGGGAAAAACCGTATAGTGCCGAACTGAAAGACAATGTAATCATGAACAGGTAAGCAAACAGAAGCCCCTGCCCCTTCATCCCGAGGAAATACAGTAGGGTTCCGAAAATCAACAAACTGTAGGGCTCCATAATGCTTTTGGTGAAAATTTCATACCGCATCAGCCGGAAAGCCCGGGTTGAAGCCAGCAGAATTTCCGTCAGGGAGTAAAGCAGGATGGCGGGGGCCAGCATCAAGGCGGCAGTGGCCATTTCCTCACCGAACAAGCCGCGGAGCAACGGGCTACCCAGATAGGTTGCCAATACAATCAGGGTGGCAAAACTCAGGACTATCATCAGGCAGTTGAGAACGGCCCGGCCGGCTTCCGGCATATTCCGGTCTTGTATATGGCCGTTGAGAAACTTGAAGATGGAGCGCTTGAAACCAAAAACAGCCAACACCGACAGGGTTTCCACATAGGTGACGGCGAAAACAAACTGGCCGAAAATACCGGCACCATAAAGGTGCCCGGCAAGTAAAAGAAATGGCACCCTTGCGCCCAGCCGGATCAGAAAGCCGCCGAAGTTGGCGCCTGCTCCTTTGGCGATATCCCTTTTGTTACTCGAAGTGGCTTCAGCCGCGTTGTTCAACCGGAAACTTTCAATTACCTTTGTTGTGGTCAGCTAAATGTTGCATGAAAAACCGGGAAAATAAAGCCCCGCTTCATTCACTCTTGGTAAAGCTGGTGAGCCCGCTTCTCAAAGGCCTGGATCATATGGCTGACAGCTTCAGAAAAAAGTGCGCCAACCATTTTCTCGAACAACCGGTTTTTGAATTCGAAATCCACCAGGAAATCGATATGGCAGCCGCCATCTTCTTTTTGGGTGAACTCCCAGCGGTTGACCAGATATTTAAGCGGCCCCTTGACGTACTTCACCTCAATGACATTTTCTCCCAGATGCACGTGAGAGGTAAAACGTTCCCGGAACATCTTGAAGCCGATGATCAGGTCAGCATGAAAATCTTTATCTTTCTGGTTATACACACGCGTTCCCTGGCACCAGGGCAGGAATTCCTGATAGGAGCCCACATCGGCCACCAGATCATACATTTGTTCCGTCCGATACGGCAGATCGCGCTTGTCCTCAAATCTGGGCATCAGTCTTTGGCAGAATCCGACTGGTTGGGGTTGAGCCGGGCCATCTCCTCGATGTCCACCGGTGCGTCGCCTGCCCTCAGGGCCCTGGCCCCTTCTTTGGCAAGCTTCTCCTCCCGCGCCGCTTTCAGCTTTTCAAAGTCAGATCCGGCATGATGTGAAGAACGGGTCAGCGGAGAAGCAGAAACCATCAGAAAACCCTTGGTTTTCGCAATCCGGGCGTACCCGGCAAAATCATCAGGTTTGATAAATTCCTCGACCTTGGCGTGACGCGGTGTCGGTTGCAGGTACTGGCCAATCGTAATGAAATCAATATTTGCGGACCGCATGTCGTCCATCACCTGGTGAACTTCCTGCTTTGTCTCCCCCAGTCCAACCATGATGCCGGACTTGGTGAAAATGGTAGGATCCACCTCTTTCACCCGGTCCAGAAGTCTGAGCGAATGATAATAACGCGCGCCTGGACGGATACGGGTATAGTTGCGCGGCACCGTTTCCAGATTGTGATTGAACACATCGGGCCGGGCCTCGATGACCTTTTCCAGTGCCCCGGGTTTATTGCGGAAGTCGGGGGTCAGGATTTCAATGGTGGTATCCGGTGCCTCTTCACGAAGTCTTTGAATCACTTTCACGAACTGATCGGCACCACCGTCATCCAGATCGTCCCGGTCCACTGATGTGATCACGATATGATTGAGCCCCATCTTGCCCGCGGCAATGGCGACATTGTCGGGCTCGAAAGGATCCACCGGATTACCCTTACCGGTTTTGATGTTGCAGAAAGCGCAGGCCCGGGTGCAGGTATCGCCTAGGATCATCACCGTGGCATGTTTTTTTTCCCAGCATTCACCGATATTGGGACAGGCGGCTTCCTGACAGACCGTATGAAGGTTCAGGTCCTTCATCATTTTACGGGTGTCATGATAACCTTTAGAGACCGGTGCCTTGACCCGAATCCAGTCCGGCTTGCGCAAACGGCTCTCATTGTCCCTGATCGGGGTGACTTTATCGCTTTCACTGCTCACAATGACATATCCTGTTCAGCTTTCCTGTACGGCCCTAAAAATGTATGGCTTTGCCGTAAGCGTCAAGCACTGATTCATGCATCATTTCCGAAAGGGTCGGATGCGGGAAGACGGTATGCATCAGTTCGGCTTCTGTTGTCTCCAGTGTGCGGGCCACCACATAGCCCTGGATCAGCTCGGTCACTTCCGCCCCTACCATATGGGCGCCCAGCAGTTCGCCGGTCTTTTCGTCAAAAATAGTCTTGATCAAACCTTCCGCCTCACCCAGGGCAATGGCCTTGCCGTTACCAATGAAGGGGAAACTTCCCACTTTGATCTTGAGACCTTTTTCCTTGGCCGCCTTTTCAGTGAGGCCGACACTGGCCACCTGCGGACGGCAATAGGTACAGCCCGGAATATTGGACTTGTCCATGGGATGCAGGTCTTTGATCTCCTTGTTACCGAGATCCTTGGCGATTTTCTCCACGGCGATAACACCTTCATGGCTGGCCTTGTGGGCCAACCAGGGCGCGCCGGTCAGGTCACCGATGGCATAGATACCCTTAACGCCGGTAAAGCCCCACTCGTCAGTGACTACATGGCCGCGGTCGACCCTGATGCCGTTTTCCTCGAGCCCGATGCCTTCCACATTGCCGGTAATACCGATGGCGAGAATGACTTTCTCCACCTCGATGGTCTGGGCCTTGCCGGATTTATCCTCGACGGTGCAGACCACAGAGTTTTTCTTCTTGTCCAGTTTGGTCACCGAGGCTTCGGTCATCAGTTTCAGGCCCTGCGCCTTGAAAGACTTGGCGGCAAAGGCGGAGATTTCCTCATCCTCCACCGGCAACACCCGGTCCATCATTTCCACCACAGTCACGTCGGCGCCGAACTCGTTATAGAAACTGGCGAATTCAATACCGATGGCGCCGGAACCGATTACCAGCATGGATTTCGGCATTTCTTTTGGGGTCATGGCGTGTTTGTAGGTCCAGACCTGTTCGCCGTCGGCTTTCAGGTGCGGCAATTCCCGCGCCCGGGCACCGGTGGCAAGAATGATATGGCCGGCTTCGACGTCAGCCACCTTCTTACCGTCCTTTTCGACGGAAATATGTCCTGGCTTGACCAGCTTGCCATAGCCATCGAAGACAGTGACCTTGTTCTTTTTCATCAGGCCTTTGACGCCTGAATTCAGCTGCTTTGCCACACCCCGGCTGCGCTTGATCACTGCCTCCATGTCAAAGCCGACATTGTCCGCCTTCAGGCCGTAATCAGCCGCATGTTTCATATTGTGATAGACCTCGGCAGACCGAAGCAATGCCTTGGTCGGGATACATCCCCAGTTGAGGCAGATGCCGCCAAGGTGTTCCGCTTCCACAAGTGCCGTTTGCAGGCCAAGCTGAGCGGCCCGGATTGCCGCCACATAACCGCCGGGACCGCCGCCCACGACAACAAGATCAAATTTCTGTGCAGACATGTCGGTCTCTCCTAGAGCAGCATCGTGGTAGGTGTTTCAAGGAACATCTTCAGGGCTTCGAGGAACCTGGCCCCCACGGCCCCGTCAATGGCCCGGTGATCACAAGCCAAGTTCACGGACATAACCGTTGCCGGCACCACCTGACCACCTTTGATCACGGCCCGCTGTTCCCCGCTGCCCACGGCCAGGATTGCCGCCTGTGGCGGATTAATCACGGCCTGGAACTGCTTGATGCCGAACATGCCCAGGTTGGAAACCGAGAATGTCCCGCCCTGGTAATCTT
The DNA here is from genome assembly GCF_048269205.1 of Emcibacter sp. Taxonomy (GTDB): domain Bacteria; phylum Pseudomonadota; class Alphaproteobacteria; order Sphingomonadales; family Emcibacteraceae; genus Emcibacter. The sequence goes on from NZ_JBLXJC010000001.1 coordinate 1,555,537, forward strand.
CCGGCATCAGCTTGCCGTCGCGGGCCTTCTTGGCCAGTTCCTTGGTTTCCTCGGAAATCTGGCGAAGGCCTTTATGTTCGGCCCCGCGAATGACCGGGGTCACCAGCCCGCCGTCAATTGCGACGGCCACGGAAACATCGGCGCGTTCATATTGACGCATCACATCGCCGCCGAATTGTACATTGGCTTCCGGCACCTTCTTCAGGGCCAGGGCACAGGCGCGAATGATAAAATCGTTCACCGACAGCTTGAAGTCATCGCCACCAACAACATTAAGCTGCTTACGGGCTTCCAGGAGGTTATCCAGCTCAATATCAATACCCAGATAGAAATGGGGCACATTCTGCTTGGATTCAGTCAGGCGCTTGGCAATGGTCTTGCGCATACTGGAGAGCTTGACTTCGTGATAAGGGGCATCGCCTTCCATAACAGCACCGGCCATGACACCAGCCGCCGCAGCAGGCTTGGCGGACGGTGTAAAGCCTTCCACATCCCGTTTGACAATCCGGCCGTGCGGCCCGCTGCCTGGGATATCGCCAATATTAATACCCTGCTGCTCGGCAAGCCTGCGGGCCAAAGGTGAGGCAAATACCCGACCACCTGTTGGCGGTGCAGCAGGTTTCGCTGGCGATGGCGATGCCGGCGCAGATGCCACTGAAGCCGGAGCGGCTGCAGGTGTTGGTTCCGGTGTCTTGGCAGCAGGCGCAGGGGCTGGGGCTGGAGAGGCACTATATCCTTCCAGCGCAGAAGCATCTTCGCCTTCCTCTAGCAAAAGACCGATCAGTTCGCCGACCTTCACTTCCTCTGTGCCTTCGGGGATAAGGATTTTACCCATCACACCTTCATCGATGCTTTCAAATTCCATGGTTGCTTTGTCTGTTTCGATTTCCGCCAGGATGGTGCCGCTTTCGACGGCGTCGCCTTCCTTGACGGACCATGTGGCCAGGGTCCCGCTTTCCATGGTCGGGGACAGGGCCGGCATACGTAGTTCGATTGGCATGTCTTCTCTCCCCTCAGTCTTTGTAGCAAACGGCTTTGGCGGCCTTGACCACCTTGTCCGAATTTACAAGAGCAAGTTTTTCCAGATTGGCCGCATAGGGCATGGGAACATCTTCGTTGGCGCATCGGGCAACCGGCGCATCCAGATAATCAAAGGCTTCTTCCATGATACGGGCGGAAAGTTCCGCCGTGACACCACAGTTGGACCAGCCTTCCTCGACGCAGACGACCCGGTTGGTTTTCTGCACCGATTTGATCACGGTTTCCATATCCAGTGGCCTGATGGTACGAAGATCGATAACCTCTGCGCTGATCCCCTCTTCCGCCAGTTTATCTGCGGCGGCCAGGGATTCACGGACACCAATGGAATAGCTGACGATGGTCACGTCGCTGCCTTCCCGGGCCACCTTGGCCTTGCCGATAGGCACCACATAGTCCTCCACATCGGGCACTTCGAAGCTGGCGCCGTAAAGAATTTCATTTTCCAGGAAAATCACCGGGTTCGGATTGCGGATAGCCGCCTTCAGAAGCCCTTTGCAGTCTGCAGCATCATGGGGCGCGACCACAATCAGGCCGGGTACATGGGCATACCATGAGGCATAGTTCTGACTATGCTGCGCCGCCACCCGGGCCGCCGCACCGTTCGGGCCGCGGAACACCATGGGACAACGGATCTGACCGCCGGACATATAGTTGGTCTTGCCGGCAGAGTTGATGATCTGGTCAATGGCCTGCATGGCGAAGTTGAAGGTCATGAACTCGACCACAGGCTTGAGGCCCGCCATGGCGGCCCCTACCCCGAGCCCGGCAAAGCCGTGTTCCGTGATCGGCGTATCAATGACCCTTTTCGGGCCAAACTCATCGAGCAAACCCTGGGTGACCTTATAGGCGCCCTGATATTCGGCTACCTCTTCGCCCATGACAAAGACGTCACCATCTTTACGCATTTCCTCCGCCATGGCGTCACGAAGCGCCTCACGGACGGTCATTTTGGAAAAGGTCGTTCCGGCCGGAAGGTCCTTTTCTTCAGGCGCCAGTGAAACCGGGGCGGAAGTTGCAGGCGCAGCTGATGTGTCTGCCGATTCTGAAACCGAGGCAGTGGGCGCAGCGGTCGGGGTAGCAGACATATGATCGAGCGCGGAGGCATCCTCTCCCTCTTCCAGCAGAACGGCGATCCGGGTCCCTACAGCCACTTCTTCGGTCCCTTCAGACACGAAAATCTTACCGACAACACCTTCCTCGTCGGTTTCAAGCTCCATTGTCGCTTTGTCTGTTTCAATTTCAGCAAGCACGTCACCGGCGGAGACCTTGTCTCCCTCTTTGACATTCCATTTTGCGATTGTCCCGTTTTCCATGGTCGGCGACATTGCGGGAAGTAAAATTTCAATGCTCATTTCTGTCTTCCTTCTTATTCTGCAGCCAGCACATCGGTGTAAAGTTCGGACGGATCGGGTTCCGGGCTTTCCTGGGCAAAGGTTGCTGCCTCGGCCACAGTCGCCTTGATCTCCTTGTCGATGGCCTTGAGATCGTCTTCGGTCACCTTTTTACTGTCCAGCAGGCGTTGCTTGACCTGGTCGATAGGGTCATGTTCCGCGCGCATTTTCTGTACTTCTTCCTTGGAGCGGTATTTAGCCGGATCCGACATGGAGTGCCCGCGATAACGGTAGGTCTTCATCTCAAGCAGGATCGGGCCCTTGCCGCTGCGACACCATTCGACAGCCCGGCCGGCGGCTTCCTTGACCGCAAGCACATTCATGCCGTCCACAGCCTCGCCCGGAATTTTGAAGCTCTCACCGCGTTTGTGCAGCTCGGTTTCGGATGAAGCGCGTCTCACAGCGGTACCCATGGCGTACTGGTTGTTTTCAATTACAAAAATAACCGGCAAGCTCCAGAGCTCGGCCATATTGAATGCCTCGTAAACCTGTCCCTGGTTAACCGCCCCGTCACCGAAATAGACCACGGACACATTGTCGTTGCCGCGATACTGGTGAGCAAAGGCAAGTCCGGCGCCGATTGGCACCTGGGCTGCGACAATCCCGTGACCGCCATAAAAACCATGCTCCACACTGAACATATGCATGGAACCGCCTTTGCCTTTCGAAATGCCGCCGGCCCGGCCGGTGAGCTCGGCCAGAATTTCCTTGGGATCTATACCACAGGCGATCATATGCGCATGATCGCGATAACTGGTGATGATGCTGTCACCCTCTTTCAAGGACGCCTGGATGCCGGTCACAACCGCTTCCTGTCCGATATAAAGATGACAGAAACCACCAATCAGGCCCATGCCATACATTTGGCCCGCCTTTTCCTCGAACCTGCGCATCAGCAACATGTCGCGGTAATATTTCGTCAGTTCCTCGTGACTGGCAGCATATTCCTTTTTGGAGGAAGACCTGCTACGAGCCCTGCGCGTTGGTTTAGGGGGAGTTTTTGCCCCGCTTTTTCGGGGGGAGACATCTTTCACCATGTTTCAAGCCTATATTTTCAAGTTTTTACAACTTCTGTTTACAATAATAATTGTTAAAAGTTATTGAAAAACAAGAAAAAAACAGAATTAACCTTAAAATGATTAATTCTGTGCAGGTGCAGCAAAACCGCACATTATTCTGTCAAAGTATTAATTTCAGAATTTAGGGCGGTATATTATAATAAAATTACATAAAAGAGGAAGAAGTTGAATTATCCGGAATGATTATTTCATCTTTATGGCTGTAGCCAAGATAGCGCCGGCTCATCTCATCCAGATAGTCGGGATCGATGTTTTCGCTCTGCAGAAGATCGATGTGAGTCTGTAGTTCAGTTCGGACGGAATGGATTTCATCATATTCCGCCTGCAGGGTATCGATATCTTTCTGAAGCTCTACATGGGCGGGCAAGCCATTTTTCCCATGCAGGGCATGATAGCCAAAATAAGACAGCACAAACAGGCTGAGCAGTGGCACAGCCATTTTCTGAAAGCGATTTATGATGTCCTGTATCTTTTTCATATGCCCATCGAATCACACCCGATTCGCCGGGTCAAGATATTTCGTGATTTTTTTTCCTTTAGAGTCAAGACTCTAGGATCACATACCATATCTGGTAGCACAATCTTATAAGGGCACTAGAGAATAAGACGTTGTTAATCTTTTGCACACTTCTGCTTCACCCTGGAAAGAAAAAGCAGCCTTGGAAAAGGCTGCTTTGAAAATTGTTTAAGCTGTGAGGACCGATTTAGCGCAGGATCGATTTGCCGGCATATTTGGCAGCATCGCCCAGGGCTTCCTCGATCCGGATCAATTGATTGTATTTCGCCAGCCGGTCGGAACGGGCGAGCGAGCCGGTTTTGATCTGTCCGCAATTGGTGGCCACGGCCAGGTCGGCAATGGTCGCATCCTCTGTCTCGCCGGACCGGTGGGACATGACAGAGGTGTAGGAGGCCCGATGAGCCATTTCCACGGCTTCGAATGTCTCTGTCAGGGAACCGATCTGGTTCACCTTCACCAGGATGCTGTTGGCGACACCCTTTTTGATACCGTCAGCAAGTCGCACCGGATTGGTCACGAATAGATCGTCACCCACCAGCTGCACCTTGTCGCCAACCAGATCGGTCAGGATCTTCCAGCCGTCCCAGTCGTCTTCTGCCATGCCGTCCTCGATGGACAGGATGGGGAAGCGTTTGGTGAGGTCTGCCAGATATTCGGCCATGCCCTGGCTGTCCAGGCTCTTGCCTTCGCCGCTCAACACATATTTGCCGTCCTTGTAGAATTCGGTAGAAGCCGCATCAAGCGCCAGCATGATGTCTTCCTCCGGCTTGTATCCTGCGGCCTCAACGGCCTGCATGATAAAGCTCAGCGCATCTTCGGTACCGTTCAGGTTCGGGGCGAAACCGCCCTCGTCACCTACACTGGTGTTATGACCGGCATCAGACAGCTTTTTCTTGAGTGTATGGAAAATCTCCGCACCGATCCTGACAGCATCTTTGATATTCTCTGCTGCCACAGGCATGATCATGAATTCCTGGATATCGATGGGGTTGTCGGCATGTTCCCCGCCGTTGATGATATTCATCATCGGCACCGGCAGGATACGTGCGGACGGACCACCAAGATAATTGTAAAGCGGCAGAGCGGCCTCATCGGCTGCTGCCTTGGCTGCTGCCATGGAAACACCGAGGATCGCGTTGGCGCCGAGACGGGCCTTGTTGGGAGTGCCATCCAGTTCACACAGCACCTTGTCGAGCAGCACCTGTTCTTCCGCATCCGTGCCTGTCAGGGCGTCATAGATTTCACCATTCACCGCTTCCACAGCCTTAAGCACACCCTTGCCGAGATAACGGGAGCCGCCATCACGCAGCTCAACCGCCTCATGGGCGCCGGTGGAGGCGCCGGAAGGGACGGCCGCCCGGCCAAAAGCGCCGGTTTCCAGTGTCACATCAACTTCAACGGTCGGATTGCCGCGACTGTCGAGAATTTCGCGGCCGGTGATATCGATAATTGCAGTCATCTTATCCTCTAAGGTTCTGGTGGTGGCTCTAGACCAGTCTTGATTGTTTAACAGCCGCCTCGATAAAGGAGGCAAACAGGGGATGGGGGTCAAACGGCTTAGATTTGAGTTCCGGGTGGAACTGCACCCCTATGTACCAGGGGTGCCCCTCCAATTCGACAATTTCCGGAAGCAAACCATCCGGTGAAAGGCCGGAAAATTTGAGGCCGACAGCTTCGAGCTGTTCCCGGTAATTGATATTTACTTCGTAACGATGGCGATGGCGTTCCGAAATGGCTTCGGTGCCATAGGCTTCAAATACTTTTGTCCCCGGCAGGATTTTTGCCTTGTAGGCGCCAAGACGCATGGTCCCGCCCATATCATCCTCTGCAGAACGGGTTTCCGTTCCCTTCTCCGTCTGCCATTCGGTCATCAGGCCGACCACAGGGTTTTCGCATTCCCCGAACTCGCTTGAACTTGCGCCTTCAATGCCGGCCAGGTTGCGGGCGGCCTCGATACAGGCCATCTGCATGCCGAAACAGATTCCAAAATAGGGAATTTTATGTTCGCGGGCATATTGGGCGGCGGCAATCTTTCCTTCCGCTCCGCGTTCACCAAAACCACCAGGAACCAGAATCCCGTTCACATTCTCGAGATGGGTCGCCACATCCTCTTCGGTGAAAATCTTGGCGTCAAACCATTCGATATTCACCTTGACGTTATTGGCAAAACCACCATGAACCAGGGCCTCAATCAGGGATTTATAGGCATCCTTCAGTTCGGTGTATTTGCCGACAACTGCGATGGTCACTTCGCCTTCCGGATTATTCACGTGATCGACAATCTCGTGCCAGCGGGAAAGTTCGATGGATGTATCAGTCGGACTAAGGCCAAAGGCGGAGAGAACTTCGTCGTCCAGTCCTTCCGCATGATAATTGAGCGGCACTTCATAGATGCTTGACGCATCCAGGGCCTGGATTACAGCAGATTCCCGCACATTACAGAACAGGGCAATCTTGCGGCGCTCGGAATCAGGGATTTCATGTTCCGAACGGCAGACCAGCACCTCCGGCTGAATGCCGATACTGCGCAGTTCCTTCACACTATGCTGAGTGGGCTTTGTTTTCAGCTCACCGGCCGCCCCCAGATATGGGACAAGGGTGACGTGCACAAAGATGGCCCGTTCCCGGCCCAATTCGTTGCCCAGCTGGCGAATGGCTTCCAGAAAGGGAAGACTTTCGATATCGCCAATGGTGCCGCCGATTTCACACAGCACAAAATCCGTGCCCTCCGGCACGTCGCTGGTGGCGAATTCCTTGATCGCGTCAGTCACATGAGGGATCACCTGCACGGTGGCCCCCAGATAGTCACCACGACGTTCCCGGTCAATAATCTGCTGATAGATGCGCCCGGACGTTACATTGTCGCTCTGGTGACAGGGAACCCCGGTGAAGCGCTCGTAATGGCCTAGGTCCAGATCGGTTTCCGCCCCGTCATCGGTGACAAATACCTCACCGTGCTGATAGGGGCTCATGGTGCCCGGATCCACGTTCAGATAAGGGTCGAGCTTACGCAATCTCACAGAATAACCACGGGATTGAAGAAGTGCGCCCAAAGCGGCGGACAGGAGGCCCTTCCCTAAAGAAGAAACAACACCTCCGGTGATAAAAATATAACGCGTCATGGGTCTTATATATTCCCGAACAAACTGAGTTGTGTGTCTGGCTCAATGCCCCTGACGGAGCACTTATTCTGAAACTGGCACTTCTGGGATCTTGTTTTCATCCTCAGGCTGTTCTGTAGTCTGCTCAACTGGCCGGTCCAGGACGGAACCTGTATCAACATCCTTTTTGGCCATGATGGCAAGAACGAGACTGGTGATGAAAAAGGCAGTCGCCAAAATTGCCGTTGTTCGGGTCAACAGGTTAGCTGCACCGCGGCTGGAAATCAACCCGGTAGGTCCCCCACCGATACCAAGAGCGCCACCCTCTGACTGTTGCAGAAGAATCACAACAACCAGGGCTACCGCCAACATCAAATGTACAACAAGAATGACTTCTTGCATTTTATAACTCTTTTTCTTTAGTGCTGATCATTAAATACCTGTCGGCTTTTACTCCAAAGCATACCTGATGACCAGCTTTTTTTTGTAAACCGCTATCGGTTTCAGTCATAGGCCTGAATAATGCCGTAAAAGCTGTCAGCTTTCAGACTTGCGCCGCCGACCAGTGCCCCGTTCACATTCTCCACCGACATCAGCTCCCGGGCATTCTCCGGTTTGACCGATCCGCCATACAGAATGCGGATGGTATTGCCGCTGTCCCCGAACCTTTCGACCAACACCTGACGGACGGCGGCATGGACCTCGGCCACGTCAGCGATCGTCGGTGTGCGCCCCGTACCGATCGCCCAGACGGGTTCGTAGGCAATTACAGTATTATCAGCTGTGGCGTCCGCAGGAATTGAATCGCGCACCTGAGTGGTCACAACAGGAAGTGTATTGCCCCCGTCCCTTTCACCTTCTGTCTCGCCAACACAAATAATGGCGATCAGCCCGGTTTCCTGAACAGCTTTGGCCTTTTCACTGACCAGTTCGCTATGTTCGTGATGATCCGTGCGACGCTCGGAATGGCCCACAATAACATACTTGCAGCCCTGGTCCTGCAGCATGCCGGCCGCAATATCCCCTGTATGGGCACCGGAAAAGTTCGCATGACAGTCCTGGGCACCGATATCAACGCGGTCATCAGCCACCTGAAGGGACTGGTGGATCAGGGTAAAGGGCGGACAGACAAGCACGTCACAGTTGGCGCCACCCTCCGCAATCAGACCATTCAGTTTTTCGATTTCTGCCAGGTTTGCAGCAACGCCGTTCATTTTCCAGTTACCGGCAACCAGGGCCCTAGGCGTGGTCATGGACAATCTTCCTTTGTTATTTTTCTTCAAGACCCCCGTTCCCTATCAGAAATGTTGATTCATTTCCACCGACTTTCATGAAAAAGGCAACAGAAAGCATTGTTTCCTGTTGCGAACGGGAGGGCAGCTTATTATCATGCGCAAAATTTCCGGGCTGGGGAAGGGTCCGCACCGGGATACAATCAATCAATCATGACAGGTTCAGGTTAATGTTAAATTTTTTCCGTAGCGGACTATCTTCTTATTTCACCCTCGCCCTGCTTGGTATTCTGATAGCGAGCTTTGCGCTCTGGGGCATTGGTCGCGATGCCTTTGTCAAGGGTGGAAACAATGTTGCCGTTATCGGGGAAGACAAGATCACGGCGCAGGACTTTGCCCGTCAGTTCCAGAGCAGCCTCTATCGGGAGCAGCAGAACTATAACGGCGAACTGACCCAGGAACTGGCCATCCGCATGGGACTGGCCACCCAGGTGCTGCAGACACAGGTCAACCAGAAGGCCTTTTTCGAGGCGGCACAACAGGCCGGCATCAGGGTGTCCGACGAAAGATTGCGCGACTACATTACATCCCAGAAGGTGTTCCAGAATGACTTGGGCATTTTCGACCGCTTTGCCTTTGAACGCATCGCCCGGAATCAGGGATATACTTCCAGCCAGTTCGAGGAAGTATTGCGGGAGGACCTGGTACGCCAGGATTTTGTGGCTAGCCTGGTCGCGAACATTCAGGTTCCCCGCGCGGCCCTGGAAACCATCTACAAGTTCGAGCGCGAAAGCCGGACTGCCGATGTGATTACCATTCGCGCCTCGGACATCACGGACATTGCGGAAGCCAGAGAGGACACCCTTAAAGCCTATTACGAGGCCCACTCTTCACGCTATATGGCGCCTGAATACCGGTCCCTCAATTATATCGTGATCGAAGCCGACCAGTTCATCGACGCCATTGAGCTTGAGGAACAGGAAGTGCGCACTCTTTATGAGGACCGGCTGGATGAGTATACGGTGGCGGAAAAACGCACCCTGCAGCAGCTGATCCTCGATGGCAAGGAAGACGCAGATGCGGCCTACGCGGATCTTGAAAGCGGCATGAGCTTCCTCGATGTAGTGGAAAAATACAGCGACCAGGACATTGAAGATTCCAATATCGGGGAACAGACCCCAACCGATATGGAAGAAGTTTACGGCCAGGCCGCCGCAGATGCCGTCTTCGGCCTGTCCGGTGAAGGGTATACTGCTCCGCAGGAAACGGATTTCGGCTGGTATATTTTCAATGTGATCGGTATCGAGGCCGGAAGCGCGAAGAGTTTCGAGGAACTCCGCACCGAGCTGGAAACGGAACTGAAACACCAGAGGGCCATGGATCATGTCTATGACATGACCAACAAGGTTGAGGACGAACTTGCTGGCGGCGCCCGCCTGCCGGAAATTTCCGACAATCTGGGGCTTGAGCTCAAGACCAGCGGTCTTACTGATCGTAACGGCTTTTCGCCCGCTGGAAAAACCGCAGAGGGCTTGCCGGGGCTGCCGTCCTTCCTGTCCCGTGCTTTTGAAATTGATCCCAGCGACGATCCGAAGCTTGAAGAAGCCGGAGAAGATGCCTTCTATGTACTGGCTGTTGCCGATGTCGTTGACCAACGTCTTCGTCCCTTTGAGGAAGTCTCCTCGGCGGTGAAAACCTCCTGGACCTATGATGAAAAACTTGCAAAAGCAGAAGCCATAGTGAATTCCATCATCGAGCAAGCCGCAGACGGCAAGATTCTGGCCGTTCTCGCCAAGGATATCAAAGGCGCCAACATCAACACTGTGACGATCTCTCGTGATGATCGCACCGGCAAGGTTTCCCCGCAGGTAATGGAGGCCATTTTCAAGGCGGATACCGGGAAAATCACCTCGAGCCGGGCGGCAGACCAGAATGGCTTCGTGCTTCTCCAGGTCAAGTCCAAGACCATGCCGGAAGATGTTCCCGAGAAAATGCCGGAACTGAAAAACGCCATGCTGCGGGTCTATCAGAACGAAATCCTCAGCGCCTACCGGAACTATCTGACCGAGGCCCTGCCCGTCCAGATTAACGACCGGGTGGTGAAAGCGGTGCTGGATCAGTTGTCTACTGCTTCGGACCAGTAAACCTCAACAGGGATCATGAATGTCTGTTCTACCGGATTTCGAGAGTTTCCAGGCTGCCTATGACGCCGGAAAAGCCCAGCTTGTCTGGTCCACACATGTGGCCGACCTGGAAACTCCTGTTTCCGCATTCCTCAAACTGGCCGCAGACGAGCCTTTCGGAAGCCTGCTGGAATCCGTAGAAGGCGGCGCCATTCGCGGCCGCTATACCTTCATAGGCCTGAAGCCGGACATCATCTGGCGCTGTAACGGTGATGCGCCGGAAATCAACCACCAGGCCCTGACCCGCTGGAATGACGAGACAGCTTTTGAAAAGCTGGGCACGAATTCCCTCGACAGCCTTCGTGACTTGTTTGAAGAATCCAAAATGGAACTGCCGGACGGTATGCCCCCATCCGCAGCCGGCCTGATTGGCTATATGGGCTATGACATGGTGCGGCTGATGGAAAAGCTGCCGGAACCAAACCCGGATGCCCTCGGCCTGCCCGACAGCATATTTGTCCGGCCAACCATCATGGTGGTTTTCGATGCGGTCACTGACCTCCTGACCATTGTCACTCCCGTGCGCCCTGAAGAAGGCATTGATGCCAAAACAGCTTATATGCGGGCCGAGGAACGCCTTGCCGCCATCGAGGATGCACTCGAACAGCCTTTGCAGATTTCCCGGCAATCCCTGCAGGAAGACCTGGAGCTGGAGGCCGCCGTCTCCAACACCGGCAAGGACCGCTATTTCGAGATGGTGGACAAGGCCAAGGACTATATCCGGGCCGGCGATATCTTCCAGGTGGTGCTGTCCCAGCGTTTTTCCTGCCCCTTTGATCTGCCGCCCTTCGCGCTCTACCGGGCGCTCCGCCGGACCAATCCCTCGCCTTTCCTTTATTATCTGAAGTTCGGTGATTTCTCTGTCATTGGTTCCAGCCCGGAAATCCTGGTGCGCCTGCGCGATAATGAAGTGACCGTCCGGCCCATCGCCGGTACCCGACCGCGCGGCAAGACCCCGCAGGAGGATAAAGCCAATGCGGAAAGCCTGCTTGCTGATCCCAAGGAACTGGCCGAACACCTGATGCTGCTGGATTTGGGCCGCAACGATGTGGGCCGGGTCAGCAAGGTGGGTTCGGTCGAGGTCACCCAAAGGATGATTATCGAATATTATTCCCATGTGATGCATATCGTCTCTGACGTGCGGGGTGAGATCAGCCCGGAATATGACGCCCTCAAGGCACTTGCCGCAGGGTTCCCGGCCGGCACCGTGAGCGGCGCGCCCAAAGTCCGGGCCATGGAAATCATCGACGAGCTCGAGGTGGAAAAACGCGGCATCTATGCGGGCGGCGTCGGCTATTTCTCCGTCGATGGTAGTATGGACACCTGCATCGTGCTCAGGACCGCCATTGTCCGTGACGGCATGATGTATGTGCAGGCCGGGGCAGGTATTGTCGCCGACAGCGATCCGGACAGCGAATATGCCGAGTGCCAGCATAAGGCCCGGGCCCTGTTCCGCGCCGCCGAGGAAGCCATCAACTTCGCTGGCCAGGCCGAACGCGGTCAGTAACGTTTCAAAAAAATGATTATTTGAAGTTTATTCCGCCGCCATATCCATGCCGCTATGGGCAATCAGTGTCTTGCGGTATTTGCCTTCGACGATATGGCTCAAGGGCACCAGGTTGATGCCTTTTTCCTTCAGCTTCGGCAGCCAGATCTCCAGCGCCCGAATAGTCTCGTCATAGGGATGGCCGATGGCGACGGCACTGCCATGTCTGCGGGCCATCTTTTCAAGCCTTTCTAGCTGGTCCAGAATATATTCCACATCCTGGGTATTATCGAGGAAGATATCCCGCACCGTATAGGGAATTTCCCTCTGTTCAGACAGGTCCGCCAGCACGGAGTTGTTCGTGGTCCGGCTGTCCAGAACCAGAAGTCCCCTGTCCTCCACCACCGACAACAGGCGGGATATGCCCATGCTGTCTTCGGTAAAGGCGCTGCCCATATGGTTGTTGATGCCCACATAACCGTCAAAACGGTCAAGGTTCCAGAGGATCTGGCGATGAAGCTCTTTTTCACCGAGACCGGAGTTCAGGGCATGGGGGCCGGGAAAGGCATCCCCCTGCGGCTGCATGGGCAAATGCAGCATCAATTCATGCCCCCTGCGCCGCGCCAGGGAGGTCATTTCCTTAAGGTCACTGGCATAGGGCAAAAAGGACAGTGTCAGGCCCGGTGACAGGTCAATCATGCGCCGGGTATTGCTTTTGACGATACCAAGATCATCAATAACGATGGAGATTTTCGGCCGCCCGGGCAGAAGGGTACCCACGGCGACGGCATTGGCCTGCCACAAGGGTGCGCCTTCTGTGACCTCTTCCTCAATACGGGGAAAGCCGGGCGCAACTTCGAGCGTTTCAGGAAGCCTTACCACCACTTCCGTCTGCCTGTGCCCCTCCTCAAAGGGAATCGGAAGCACCTTCTCGACTGCGGCAATCTGTTTGCTTGCGGGAGCGGTTGCCGCATGGCCGGCCCGGCCGCTGGCATAAAGATAAATCACGCCGAGGGCGAATCCCATCAACAGCAGATACCCCCCGAACAGGGCATAACGGCGGCGCTGCCAGAGCTGCTGCCACAGATGGAGAATATTTTCCCGAAGCCCCACAGGCGCAGAGGGGATTGCGTCCGTATTCCTGATCAGCATATTACGCCGCTGGCTGGTGGATGAATATTTCAAAATCTGCTCTTTATAATGACTCATGAACGGGTCCGAGTATGCCCACACAAATGGTTAATTGCAATTCCAATCAATATCTTGTTGTGCAGCTTTTCGATGTTGGCTTATAGTGTTGCGATACAGCAATCAGAAACAGCGGTCCGGCCCCGCCGACCGGTCAAAATAAAGAAGTTGAGACCCATATCATATCATGAGTGATTTGTTTGAGACGACCCCCGTAGCCGGTGAATATTCCGCCAAGGATATCGAGGTACTGGAGGGCCTGGAGCCCGTCCGCATGCGTCCGGGCATGTATATCGGCGGCACCGACGAACGTGCCCTGCACCATCTTGTGGCCGAGGTTCTCGACAACTCCATGGACGAGGCCGTTGCCGGCCACGCCAGCCGCATCGAAATGACACTCAATGTAGACGGGTCCGTCACCATTACCGACAATGGCCGCGGCATCCCCGTGGACCCGCACCCCAAATACAAGGACAAGTCGGCGCTTGAGGTGATTCTGACCACGCTTCATTCAGGCGGCAAGTTCAACAGCAAGGCCTACGAGACCTCCGGCGGCCTGCACGGGGTCGGTATTTCCGTGGTGAACGCCCTATCGGATGTTATGACCGTAGAAGTTGCCCGCGATAAACAGGTCTGGAAACAGGAATTTTCCCGGGGTCATGCACAGACAAAACTGGAAAACCTGGGTGCGACCCCGAACCGGCGCGGCACCAAAGTGACTTTTCATCCGGACCCGGAAATCTTCGGCGAAAACGCGAAGCTGAAACCGGCCCGGCTTTACCAGTCTGCCAAATCCAAGGCCTATCTGTTCCGCGGTGTGGAAATACGCTGGGCCTGTGACCCGGAACTTCTGAAGGAAGGCGACGACACCCCGGAAAAAGATACGCTGCATTTCCCGGGCGGGCTGAATGATTACCTGACTGCGACCATGGAAAAGCGCAGTCTCGTCACCACAGAAAACTTCCATGGCCGGGTACCGCTGGCCGACAATATGGGCAATGTGGAATGGTCCATTGCCTGGCCGGAATATGGCGACGGCAGCACCCGTTCCTACTGTAACACAGTGCCCACGCCCCAGGGTGGCACCCACGAGGCCGGCATGAGGGCGGCATTGCTCAAGGGCATCAAGGCCTACGGCGAACTGATCGGCAACAAGAAAGCCGCCCAGATCACCGGCGAGGATATTTTTGTCGCCGCCTGTTCACTGATTTCCGTCTTTATCAAGAACCCGCAGTTCCAGGGGCAGACCAAGGACAAGCTGACCACCCCGGAAGCCGCCAAACTGGTGGAACAGGCGGTGCGTGACCATTTCGACCACTGGCTGTCCGGCGCGCCGGATATGGCCAACGATCTGCTGGCCTGGGCTTTGGAGCGGGTCGAGGAACGCCTGCGCCGCCGTCAGGAAAAGGACACCCAGCGCAAAACCGCCACCAACAAGCGCAAGCTGCGCCTGCCCGGCAAGCTGGCTGACTGTTCCAAGGACGGTTCCGAAGGCACGGAAATCTATATCGTTGAGGGCGATTCAGCCGGTGGCTCCGCCAAGCAGGCCCGGGACCGCAAGACCCAGGCGATCCTGCCGATCCGTGGTAAAATCCTCAATGTGGCCTCAGCCACTCGCGACAAGATTCGCGGCAACCAGGAAATCGCCGATATCAACCAGGCGCTGGGCTGCGGCCATGGCGACAAGTATGTCGAAAACGACTTAAGATACGAAAAGATCGTCATCATGACCGATGCGGACGTGGACGGCGCCCATATCGCCACGCTGCTGATGACCTATTTCTATCAGGAAATGCCCGAACTCATTAAAAACGGTCACCTCTATCTGGCCCAGCCGCCGCTCTACCGTATCGCCCAGGGCGGTAAGGTGCTGTATGCCCGGGACGACGCCCACAAGGACGAACTGATGGCCAGCGAGTTTTCCGGTCGCGGCAAGGTGGAAGTGAGCCGCTTTAAAGGCCTTGGTGAAATGCCACCGGCCCAGCTTCGTGAGACCACCATGACCCGCGGTAAACGCACCCTGCTGCGCATTGTCATCCCCGAAGGCGGGCGTCTGGAAACGTCAGAAAAGGTCGATCAGCTGATGGGCAAGAAACCGGAGCTCCGCTTCCAGTTCATCCAGGAAAATGCGGAGAAGGCGAAAGAGCTGGATATTTAGACGGATTGTTTCTTAGCCTCCAATTTTCAGGAGATCCCCATGCCACAGCATATCGGAATTGTGGCCTGCTCGTCAGAGGGCGCGGCGTTGTGTTACCGGACCATCTGCGCCGAGGGGGCGGAGCATCTCGGCCCGCATGGCCATCCGGAAATCACCATGCATACCCCGCCGCTGTCCGACTATATGAAGTGCATCGACCGGGATGATTGGCAGGGCGTAGGCGACCTGATGCTCCGATCCGCTGAAAAACTGGCCGGCGCCGGGGCGGATTTTGTCATCTGCCCCGACAATACCATTCATCAGGCCCTGCCCTTTATCCTGGACCGTTCCCCTCTGCCCTGGCTCCATATCGCAGAGGTGGTGGTGGATGAGGCTGTAAAAAGGGGCTACTGCAAGCTTGGCCTCACCGGCACCCGCTGGCTGGTGGACAGTGAGGTCTATCCGGAGAAAATCCACGCCCGCGGCCTCGATTATGTACAGCCCGAGCCCGAACAGCTGGAGGAAATCAGCCGCATCATCATGAATGAGTTGACTTATGGTATCTGCAAGCCAGAGGCGCTCGGCACTTTCCAGAAAGTTATCCAGGGCCTAAAGGACAGGGGCTGCGACGCCGTGGTACTCGGCTGCACGGAAATCCCGCTGTTGGTCGATGACGACACCTCCCCGCTGCCAACGCTGGATTCCACCCGCCTCCTCGCCCGTACGGCGCTGATGAAAGCGATTGGCTAACCCCTCACTATTATGTCTTGAACTTCTCAATTTTTGTTCAATCACCACATTCAATGCTGCCCTGCACATAGTATCATTGACTTATTGACAGAATTGCCTATCCTGCGCCTCTGATCATGATTGCAATTTTGAAAGACTACTCGACCACATGGGTTTTGAATATTTAGGTTTAAGTGAACAGCTCCTCGCCGCCATCAAAGATGCCGGCTATACCGAGCCCACCCCCATCCAGGCCAAAGCCATTCCCGCTGTCCTTCAGGGCAGGGACATTCTGGGTATTGCCCAGACCGGAACCGGTAAAACCGCCTCATTTACCCTGCCCCTGATCGATATTCTTTCCGAAGGCCGGGCCCGGGCGCGCATGCCGCGCACCTTGATTCTCGAGCCAACCCGCGAACTGGCTGCCCAGGTGGCTGAAAGTTTCGAAAAATACGGCAAAAATTCAAAGCTGACCATGGCCCTGCTGATCGGTGGTGTGGCCTTTGCCGAACAGGAAAAGCTTCTGGACCGCGGCGTTGACGTGTTGATCGCCACACCGGGTCGTCTGCTTGACCATCTGGACCGCGGTCGCGTCATGCTGACCGGCACCGAGATCCTTGTGGTTGACGAAGCGGATCGCATGCTTGACATGGGTTTTATCCCCGATGTGGAGAAAATCTGTAAACTGATGCCGCCTCGTCTGCAGAGCCTTTTCTTCTCGGCCACCATGCCGAAAGAAGTGAAGCGTCTGACGGACCAGTTCCTCAAGGACCCCAAGGAAATCACCGTTTCCTCGCCCAAGTCCACGGCGACGACCATTACCCAGAAAATTGTCCGGGTGGCCGCTGACGACAAAACAAAACGGGCTGCTCTGCGTTACCTGATCCAAACAAACGATGTGAAAAACGGTATCATTTTCTGCAATCGCAAGTCGGATGTTAAAGTGGTCGCAAAATCGCTGGCCGTGCACGGCTTCAGCGTGGCTGAAATTCATGGCGACCTGCCGCAGGAAACCCGTACCCAGACCCTGGCCAAATATAAGGCCGGCGAAATTCAGTTGCTTGTGGCGTCCGATGTTGCCGCCCGGGGGCTGGATGTTTCAGACATCACCCATGTGTTCAACTATGATATTCCGTCCAACCCGGAAGATTATATTCACCGCATCGGCCGCACTGGTCGTGCCGGCAAGGAAGGCTGGTCCTTCAGCCTGACCACACCGCGGGACAAAAAATATCTCGATGCCCTTCTAAAAATGCTGGGTAAGGACATTCCGGAAGAAAAACTGGAAGGTTTCGAAGCTCCTGCCTCCAGAGATCGCAAATCCAGCCGGAAGCCCCGGCAAAAAGACGACGGCAGGCAAAGCAAAGCACCAGCCGGTCGTGAAGAGAATAAAGCTCCTTCACGGGAGTCCTCTCCCCGAAAAGACAGGCCGCCCCGGGAAAAAGAGCCCGCAGACAGGGGTAAACCCGTCGTCGGCATGGGCGACCATGTCCCTGCGTTTCTGTTGCGAGACGCCAAATAATTCCCTGCCATCAAGGCCTTATGTACTAATTTTTACCCTTTATTTACCCTGCTCCTTAGCCATTTTTTAGGAATAGTAGCATATACAGCTGATATCGGGCGGATACACGTACAACAGCTAGGGTTGGGACGACGCATGTCATTTATCCAGGACAGGGATGATATCGAATTTATAAGGGAAACGTCTGACAAGGCGCTGGACTTTATGTCGGAGTATAATATCGTTCCGACACCAATGAATTATGAGATTTGGTATACCTATTCGGCGGGCTCCGATCTTGCACTCAGCGGCGCCATCAACGGGCTGATTGGCAAGGCTACACGTTTCAACACCGAAATCTGTGAAAATCTGTATCAGAGGTTTTTTTCCGCGGAAATGTCCCAGGCGGCAATTGAAGAATCCGGACAATCGATTCAGAAGGAACTGGTCAAAATTCTCAAGACCCTCAAGGAGAATGGCGACAGCACGTCTGAATACAACAGCTCCCTCACAGGTCACATGGATTATCTCGAGAACATTAAGGCCGGTGGTGAAATCGCGGCCATTCTCAAGAATATTCTGGCCGATACACAGCGCATGCAAGAGAAAAGCCATAAAATGGAAGCCGATCTAAAGTCCTCTTCCCAGGAGATCCAGAAACTCCAGTCCAGTCTGGAGGCCGTACGCCAGGAAAGTATGACAGACATGCTGACCAACATCGGCAACCGCAAATGTTTCGAGAATGAACTGGACCGGGCGTTCCGTGACTGCGAGAAACACGGCAAGGGACTGTCTCTTCTGATTGGCGATATCGACTATTTCAAGCTATTCAATGACACCTGGGGACACCAGGTCGGCGACCAGGTTCTGAAAGCGGTTGCCCACATCATGAAACTGCGTGTCGGTGACAAGGGCATACCCGCCCGCTTCGGCGGTGAAGAGTTCTGTGTGGTGTTGCCCGAAACAGCTATCAGCGATGCTTTGGAAATGGCCGAAGCCATACGGGATTCTGTTTCCCAACGCTCCATGAAACGGAAAAGCACCGGGGAACGTATCGGCAAAATCACGGTTTCCTTCGGTGTGGCGGAATATCATTCCGGAGACAACAAATCGGAAATCATTGGCCGGGCTGACGAAGCGCTCTATTTGGCCAAAAAGGCCGGGCGCAACTGCATTAAATCCGAATTCGATCTGCAGCAGGGTAAGAACCGTATAACTGCCTAGCTCGTTTGTTCCTTTTTTGTTCTTGACTCACCGTCAAATAATCAATAGAACAAACAAAGAACATAAAGGAGATAGTCATGGAATACCTGCTGCATTTTATCGGACTTCTTTTCATCCCGCTCATGATTCTACAGATCGGTTCCGCCCTGCGTGAGATTTTCAGGGCTGCCCCTTCTGTCCTTCCCAAGCAATCACAATTTATTGATTTTGCGTCTAACCGGATTCTTCGGCCCAGTCTGGTCACGGAATGATGTGAAAAGCTGACAGGAAAGACTATTCCATCGCCCCGGCCTCGATGTCGAAGGCATCATATTCGTGGTCAATGCTCAATTCGATAAGATGTCTATAGAGCCTTTCCGCGAACCCTTCATTCAGCCCGATGGTTTTTGCGTGGTCCGTGACATTTTTTACGACCGCTTCGATCCTTTCATCGTCACGAACAAGGGTGCGGTCTTTTTTCAGCACGGCGGCCTGCTCCATAAAAGACAGCCTGAACTTCAGAACTTCCACCAGAAAACGATCCAGCTTGTCTATCTCTTCCCTGAGCGCTGCCATGGTCTCACAGTTTTCTGCCCTACCGACAGTGATCACTTTTCCGTCAAACGACAGAGATGTAGAATTCATTATATTTTTTCTCATGATATGGAATAGATCCGGGTCAGCGATCCGTATAGATAACGAGACAGTCAACACCCTCTTCCTGCAATCTTGTGCAAATATCCCGGGCCTCCCTCTTGTCCTCTATTTCAGAGACAAACAGGCGATAGAGCACGCTACCGTCCTCGAGGGAGACCTCACGGGCTAGCGGGCTGTAGGATAACAGAATCTCCGAGGATTTCCTGTGCAGTCGCTCCCACCCCTGAATGGCCAGACTTTCCAGAGGATAAGAGCCCAGCTGGACACGATACACCTTGTCACTCATCTTAGTGGGCGCTACCGGCGCTTCGACGGCCCCGGCATCCGCCGGAACGGCAATGTCAGCCTGCAAAGAGGGTTGGGTGCCCTGCTTCAGGATTTCCATCAGCTTTTTCTTTTTCGGATCGATTGGTTCCTGTTTCGGGACAGTAGCGCCTTCTTCAACGACATCTGCATGAGCAACATCAGGTTCAGATTTGGGAAAAGTACGCTTGCCGAGAAATATGGCCTGGGCCTTCTGCTGTGAGGTCAGGCTTTTGAGCCAATCGTAAAACTGGAAATTGGCCGGGATTTCCTCCTCGGACATTATCGTTGCGGCCATTTCCTGCGCCGCCTCTTTCTCACCGGAAAGTGCATAGGCCATAACCAGGTTCTGCAACGCGGTTTTATTGTTCACATCCAGATTTGCCGCTTTGCTGAGTATGCGTATGGCCGGGGCATATTGCCCCTGTATGGCAAATGACAGGCCAAGATTGTTCAAAAGGCTAATATTATCAGGATAGCTGTTCAGGCCGGTACCATAGGTCAACTGGGCCTCCTCGTGCTCCCCTTTGAGATCATAGGCCAGGCCGCGGATGTTGTAATAGCGATAGTTGTCCACAACCTGTCCCTGCGCGGCACTCTGTTCAAGATATTCCAGCGCCTCGTCGGGCTTATCCTTTTTAATCAGCATCTGGCTGATGCCGATATTGGCCTCTGCGTTGGTCGGATCAAGTTCCAGAACGGACTGGTAGACGGCAATGGCAGCATCAGCCGCGCCGAGACTGAGATAGGTTCTAGCAAGTCCAAGCTTGGCACGTAAGTGTTCTGGGTTTTCCGATGCCGCACGCTGATAAAGCCTCAGGGCATTGCCATAATCGCCCGTTTTGATAAAGCTGTCCGCCATATTGACCAGAGAATCAGCGTCAAAAACAAGCTCGCCATTCACTCTTTTGGGACCCGATGCACTGCAACCGGACAGGAACAGAACTACCGTAAGGATAACGGACAGGAAGACATTATGACGTTTTATCAGTAACATGGTTCCATATGCCTTTGTTTTTCAACACTTTTACACCGGTCCAAAGCATACAGGCAAGCATTAACCATAACCAGAATTCTTTTGATAAAAGTGAATCAGAAGTTAATATTTGGGTAATGAATATGCTATATCCTTGTGTGGAATTAAAAAAGGAAGAGAAAAAATGGTAGATGTTGCAGAAGCAAGTAAAGCCTCCAACGCCGTCCAGTTTGATGCCGGACGCAGCAGCAGCCTTGAAAACAAGGCAGCTGTCCAGCAGACAGTTCAGAATATTGCTGACGACTCCTCTTTCGAGCGTAAGGAAGTCGAAGCGGATACGGGCCCTGATGTGGGCAAAAACGTAGACGTTCGCGCCTGATTTTTTTTGCGATTACACAGAATTGAAAAGGCATGACCCACGGGCCATGCCTTTTGTTTTTTCCTCTTGTGAAACTTCAGTGTCTTCCGAAATTTCCTATTTGCTTTCTGGCAACACAGTCCGCAAGTGAAGCTCACGAAGCTGGGCATTGCTCGCTTCGCTCGGCGCCTTCATCATCAGGTCTTCCGCTTTCTGGTTCATGGGGAAGACAATCACTTCACGAATATTGGGCTCATCGGCCAAAAGCATGACGATCCGGTCAATACCAGGAGCAATACCACCATGGGGCGGTGCGCCGTATTTCAGGGCATTCAGCATGCCGGCAAAGCGTTCCTCGATCACTTCCGGCCCATAGCCCGCAATTTCGAACGCTTTGTACATGATTTCAGGCTTGTGGTTCCGGATGGCGCCAGAGGACAGCTCGATACCGTTACAGACGATGTCATACTGATATCCCAGGATATCCTCCGGATCCATAGTTTCCAGAGCCTCCATACCTCCCTGGGGCATAGAGAAGGGATTGTGGCTGAAGTCCAGTTTCTTTTCCACTTCGTCCCATTCATACATGGGGAAATCCACGATCCAGCAGAATTTGAAAACATCCTGTTCGATCAGGTCCAGGTCTTCGCCCACCTTGGTCCTGGCCACACCGGCCAGTCTGGCAGCATCATTTTCCTTGGCACAGGCAAAGAAAACACCGTCATTTTCGCCGAGGCCGGCAACTTCACGAAGCTGGGCAAGACGCTCTTCACCCAGATTCTTGGCGATCGGGCCGCGGCCCTCTCCGTCCTTGAAAATCACATAACCGAGACCGGCATAGCCCTCGGACTGGGCCCAGCTGTTCATCTTGTCAAAGAAGCTTCTGGCCTGGGAGGCACCGGCACCGGGCGCCGGAATGGCGCGGACGACCGAACCCTTTTCGATCATGCCGGCAAAAATGCCAAAGCCTGACCCACGGAAGACTTCCGTTACGTCGGTAATTTCAACGGGGTTCCGCAAGTCCGGCTTGTCATTACCGTATTTCAGCATGGATTCTTTAAAGGGAATCCGCGGGAACGGCGCAGGTGTTACCTTTTTATCGGAAAACTCCTCGAAAATTCCCTGCATCACCGGCTCAATGGCGGCAAAAACATCTTCCTGGGTGACAAAAGACATTTCCATATCAAGCTGATAGAACTCGCCCGGGGAACGGTCGGCACGGGCATCCTCATCGCGGAAACAAGGCGCTATCTGGAAATAGCGGTCGAAACCGGCAATCATCAGAAGCTGCTTGAACTGCTGCGGCGCCTGCGGCAGGGCATAGAATTTACCTGGGTGCATCCGGCTCGGTACGAGAAAGTCACGGGCCCCTTCAGGCGATGATGCCGTCAGGATCGGCGTCTGGTATTCCCTAAAGCCCAGATCCACCATGCGACGGCGAATGCTGGAAATCACATCAGATCGCAGCACTATGTTGCTGTGAATGCGATCTCTCCGCAAATCAAGAAAGCGATACTTCAGACGTGTATCCTCGGGGTACTCCTGTTCTCCGAATACCGGGAGCGGAAGTTCCTCGGCCAGCGAAAGAATAGTGAATTCCTTGACCTGAATTTCTATCTTGCCGGTCGGCAGGTTGGGATTGATGGTCTCTTCGCTTCTGGCCACCACGGTACCATCGACACAGATCACACTTTCCGGACGCACACTCTCTGCTTCCTTGAAAAACGGGCTCTCCACATCAATGACGCATTGGGTCAGGCCATAATGATCGCGCAGATCAATGAAAAGTAGCCCGCCGTGATCACGCTTGCGATGTACCCAGCCAGACAGGCGTACTGTATCCCCGACACGATCTTCGCGCAGCTCGGCACAGGTATGAGTTCTGTATTCGTGCATTGTGTTTTCTTCTATATTTCGTGTTCAATTCCCGTTGTTTTTGTGCTTTATTGCATATTTGTCAAGTCATTCCAGTGACAATACCAAAGAAAAGGCAGGATCGGTTCCCTAAATGAGTGTTATTACAAAAAATCAGCATCTGGCAGAAGTTTGCGAACGTCTGTCGGCATCGGAATATGTGACTGTCGATACGGAATTTCTGAGGGATAAAACCTACTATTCAAAGCTCTGTCTTATTCAGATTGCCAACGATGAGGAATTTCATGCGATTGACCCGCTGGCGGATGGCATTGACCTTTCTCCCTTTTATGAATTGATGACAAACCAGGCGGTCACCAAGGTCTTCCATGCCGCCCGCCAGGATATCGAAATCTTCGTCAATGAAACCGGAAAGGTACCACAGCCCCTGTTTGACACCCAGGTTGCCGCCATGGTCTGCGGCTTTGGCGACAGTATCGGTTATGACAAGCTCGTTTCAAGTCTCGCCGGAAAGACCCTGGACAAAAGTTCACGCTTTACCGACTGGTCCCGACGGCCCCTCACCCAGAGGCAGATTGAGTATGCCCTGGGCGATGTGACACATCTCAGGGTGATCTACCAGAAACTCAGGGACCAGCTAGAGAAAAACAGCAGGACCTCCTGGCTTGATGAGGAGATGAAAGAGCTGACTACACCTGCAACCTATGTCACCCATCCCGAAGACGCCTGGAAAAGAATCAAGATCAGAAACAATAACCGACGCTTTCACGCTATTGTGCGCAAGCTTGCAGAATGGCGGGAGAGCGAGGCCCAGCGCAGGAATATACCCCGCAACAGGATTATGCGCGACGAAGTGCTTTTGGAAGTTGCCGCGATCAGACCACAACACAGCAATTCCCTCAACGGCATTCGCGGCCTGCCGCCGCAATTTGGCTCCAGCAAACCGGGCGCAGTGGTGCTCGATTATGTGAACCAGGCGCTGGAAATATCTGATGAGGATCTTCCGGTTATCGCGCGGCCAAAACCTCCGGCCCAGAATGTTGATCCGGTTATGGAGTTGCTCAAGGTCCTGCTGAAACATAAATGTCAGAAAGAGGGGGTGGCGAACAAACTGGTTGCCACCATGGACGAACTGGAGAAACTGGCAGCAGACGATAACGCCGATATTCCGGCGCTTCACGGCTGGCGTTATGAGCTTTTCGGAAAGCACGCCCTTGCCCTTAAACATGGCAAGCTGGGCTTTTCCATGAAAGATGGGGAAATTATTCTGTTTCCTCTGGAAAACTAGTTTCATCAATCTGGACGGACGGTTCGAGACCCAGTTCCGACGCAAGCTTGTCAAAGCGCCGTCGAACGACCTCATTGACAAGCTCTTCTTTGCCGGGCTGTACATTCAGCACCAGCTGGTTACCGTCAATCTCCAGTGACGCGGCATTCAGTCCCCGTGCTGTCCCCGCAGAAATCCTCTGGGCCAGCCGAAGTGACAATCCGACACGGCGGGCATACTGGACATCTTCCTCACTGACCAGTGACATGCAGATGTCAGTGCGCTCGTTGCCAATGGTGCCTCCGTAACAGACATAAAGCGCCAGGCCGATCAGGCCGATACCGCGATGATCGATCCCGATAAGGCGTCCATACATGATTTCCGAAATTACCTTGTCCGCACGATACTCCGGATGTCCCCGCCACCCCACATCGCTCAGCATACAGATGGCCAGACGCAGGCGCTTGTCTTCCGGGCTTTCCTCTTCGAAGAGCGGCTCGACCCAGTTCAGCAGACGCAGACCGTGTTCAGGAAAGCGTCCTGTCATTTCCGCTACCTCATGGCATCCCTGTATCAAAGGGTCCTCGTTCTGGACCGGAGGAGCCATGCCGTCAAACAATATCCCTTCCCTGATGCCGTATCCGGAAACGACGATTTCAGACGGTTTCAGTTTCTTCAACACCCGCCAGAGGATAAGGGCAGAAAGGGAAAGAACACGCAAACGCCGGCTGGAAATATGCCCGCTATAGACCTGTAGTTCTTCCAAAGTCATTTTGGAAAGCTTTTTGGTCAGGTTCGTGACGTCTTCAATATTGATGCGATAGTTGTGGATGTTATTGAGCCGATATCCCGTTTCCAGCATGTTGATCTTGGCCAGGGCCCGCCAGGACCCGCCAACAGCGTAAAAGGGTCGGCCGACATAATTTTCCAGCCAGTCCACTTCCGACAAGGCCTTGTCTATTTCCTTCTTGGGCGTATGAAACACTTCCCCTTCCCGGGTTTGAAACTGCAGCGGGCCGATGGGGAGGGTGATTTTTTCACAGACATCCAGGTTATTGATATGAATGAGTTCGAGGCTGCCGCCGCCCAGGTCACCGGCAATACCGTTTGCCTTGGGAAATGCGCAAATGACACCCAGCCCGGCAAGCCGTCCCTCTTCCTCACCGTCAATCACCTCAACATCCAGGCCACTGGATTCCTTGACCCTTTCAACAAATTCTGGGCCGTTCTTCGCATCACGAACTGCCGAAGTGCCAATAGCACGAGTATCACTAATCTCCATCTTGTCGACCAGCATTGCGAATCTTCTTAGCGTGGAGAGAGCCGTCAGAATGGACTCCTCCATCATAAGGCCGGTTTCGGATACGCCCTGGCCGAGACCGCATAATACCTTTTCATTGAAAATAACATAGGGGACACGGTCCCTGCTCTCATAGACAACAAGGCGAACCGAGTTTGATCCGATATCGATGACTGCAAATCTGCCCAAGTAGCTTTACTCTTTCAACAGGTGCGGAATTTCGATTCCTTTCAATCCCCCACCCATACCGGAAAGACTTGGGTTTGTCATGAAATAATGATGCGCGGAAAAGGCATCCGGCCCGGCAGGTCGTCTTTTATAGGTGTGATCCGACTGTAAATACCAGCTCTGGGCCCCGTCCTTGAGGTTGGCAACCATGATCTGATCGACGATTTGTGAGTGCACCGTGGGATTTTCCACAGGCACCATGACTTCCACCCGCCGGTCAAAGTTCCGTTGCATCCAGTCGGCGGAGGAAATAAACACTTTTGCCTGATCGGAAGGAAGCTCAGCCCCATTTCCGAAACAGACAATGCGAGAGTGTTCCAGGAACCGCCCAACAATGCTTTTTACCCGGATTTTCTCGGACAGGCCGGGGACACCGGGACGAAGACAACAAATCCCGCGGATCACAAGATCGATTTCCACGCCACTGCAGGAAGCCTCATAAAGCTTGTCGATAATCTTGGGGTCAACCAGCGAATTCATCTTTGCCCAGATGGCGGCAGGTATTCCGGCGGTAGCGTTGGCAATTTCCCGATCGATTTCCTTGATCAGGCGATCGCGAATACCCTGGGGCGATATGGCCACCTTTTCAAGCTGGCGCGGTTTGGCATAGCCGGTCAGATAATTGAAAATATGCACCGCATCGCGGCCAAGCGTCTCGTCGTCGGTGAAAAAGGAAAGGTCCGTATAGATTTTCGCAGTAATCGGGTGATAGTTTCCAGTGCCATAATGAACATAAGTCCTGAGGCTATCGTTTTCCCGACGCACCACCAGTGACACCTTGGCATGGGTTTTCAGTTCAAGAAAACCGTAAACCACCTGGACCCCGGCCCGTTCCATATCGCGGGCCCACTGGATATTCCGGGCTTCATCAAAGCGGGCTTTGAGTTCCACCAGCGCGGTAACCGACTTGCCAGCCTCGGCCGCATCAATCAGGGCGCTGACAATGGGTGAATTCTCACTGGTCCGGTAAAGGGTCTGTTTGATGGCCACCACATTGGGATCGGTAGCTGCCTGACGCAGGAAGCTGACCACCACGTCGAAACTTTCAAAGGGGTGATGAACCACAAAATCCTTTTCCCGGATAGCGGCAAAACAGTCACCGCCATGTTCGCGGATGCGCTGCGGGAAGCGTGGGTTATAAGGTGTAAACTTCAGGTCTGTCCGCTCATCAACAATTAACTGACTTACCTCGGACAGTCCAAGGATACCATCCACCATCACCACTTCATCTTCACTGATGCGAAGTTCCTGCATAACCATTTTCTTCAGTTTGTCCGGTATGCTGGATGTCATCTTGAGACGAATCACATGTCCCCGCCGGCGCCTTTTCAGGGCAGACTCAAACACCCGGACAAGATCCTCGGCCTCTTCGTCCACTTCCATTTCGCTATCGCGAATCAAACGGAAAATGCCTTCGCCAAGAACCCCGTAGTTGGGGAAAAGCTGATCGAGAAACAATCGAATTGTATCTTCAAGGGAAATAAAGCGTATCTCATCCCCCGGCAAACGTATAAAGCGCCGGGCCTGGGGTGGCACCGGTAACAGCGCCATCAGCGGCGCCCCGGTATCTTCACGCTTCAGATCAAGGACCAGACAGAAGCCCAGATTCGGAATGAAGGGAAACGGGTGTGCCGGATCTACAGCCAGCGGTGTGAGGATCGGAAAGATATTTTCCAGGAAATAATCTTCCAGCCATTCGGTATCGCCTTCCGACAGGGCATCTCCCTTGACAAGAAAAATCTTCTCCGCTGCAAGTTCAGTGATAATGCTTTGCCAGCGGCGCTGCTGTTCACTGATGAGCTCTTCCGCCAGTTCATTGATCTGTTTGAGCTGCTGGCCAGGTGTAAGGCCCTCGGGAGTTATTGTTTCCACCCCGGCGTTGATCTGGCCACGGATACCGGCCACCCGGACCATATAGAATTCATCCAGATTGCTTGCGGAAATGGACAGGAAGCGCAGACGCTCAAGCAACGGATGGTTCTCGTTGAAGGATTCTTCCATCACCCGTATGTTGAACCTCAGCCAGGACAGTTCCCGGTTGATATATTTCTCGCTTGCCTCAAAGTCCTCGATATTGATAGGACCTTCAGCGATTTCCTCAGCCATGTATGCTCTCAGTTCAGAAGATATAGTTATCAGATTTTCTACAGGATGATTATTTCATATCTATTACCAAATCTCAATCTTCAAGCGTTTCCAACGCTTTCCGGACCAAAGGAATGGTGATGGGTCTTTTCTCCGTCAGGGCAAGCCGGTCAATCCTCCGCACCGTCCGGCGCACCCCTGCAAAGGAACGGTCTATCCGCGGGAGAAGATAGTCCAGGACTTCAGCCGGAAGTGTAATCTGAAGATCGGCAAACTGCTTGATAATAACGGAAGCGAGCAGGCTGTCATCAGCCCGGCCCAGCTCAATAATAGGGCAACTGAGAATTCTGGACGCAAGATCGGGAAGTCCCATACCCCATGAACGCGGATGACTTCGCGATGTCAAAAGAAGGAAACTTCCTTTTTCTTTCAACCAGTTATAGGTATGAAGAAATTGCTCTTCCCTGCCGGCCCCGGACAGATAGCTGTCCACGTCCTCGAAAATATAGGCTTTTTCCCGTCCAACCAGGGGCTGCCCGAAAAACTCCTCTTCGTTAAGGCGTACGGCATGGCTCCTGTCCTGCCAGACATGGCTGAGGTGCGTTTTGCCACACCCCTCATCACCATAAATGACCAGCACATAGGACAGCCAGTCCGGCCAGCGGTCAATCCAGTCCACAGCATCCTTGTTGGACTCTGCCACCAGGAAATCCTCATGCCCGAACGCCTGCCTGTGCGGCAGATTGAGTGGAAGCTGCTGCGGTGTCATGGTTGCGCCCGCTCCAGGGTAAGGACGACGGTATCCTCAGCCAGCGCCTCACCTTCGGGGGTGGTCCAGTAGACCTCAAAAGCAAATCCCCGCTGGGTCATGGTCAGGAACAACTGATCGAGATCACCGGAGTGGCTGATCGTAATAAGGGCATGGTCCAGTTCCAGTCTGTTCACCGTAAAATCCCTGACCAGGGAGACCGACCTGAGATGTTCCTGTATCCTGACCCAGTCTTTCAGGCCTGCAATCCTGACCTTCAGCTTGATTTCGGATGAAACCCCAAACCGGATCAGTACTTTTTCCCGCCACTGATCGTCCAGCCAGGTCATTGTCGCATCTATGGCGCGACTGTAGAGATCATCTGTCTGCTCCTGCAGATCCACCATATCATCCGCATCCTGAGACAGAGTGATTGCCTCTCGATGAACAGTTCGCCCCTCGAGCCCGCGCCTCAGGGTCAGGACAAGTCTGTACCGGTCACTTCCCAGGTCTCTTTCGAGGGTGGCGATGGCAATCAGGAGATCATCCAGTTTGTTCCTGCGGGCAAATTCGCGGATCTTGACCTCTAGCCCGTCATAGGCCTGCCAGCTGTTAATCAAAAGCTGCTGTGACAGTTCTGAAGGCGGGATAACCGGCTGCACCAGGTTATTCAATCCTCCAAACTGTTCCCACGCCTGTTTCCAGTCGTTGTTCTTTTCCCACAGGAAATAGGCACCGTCCCGTTCCAGCACAGGCAACACGGTTACCGGTGAAGCCAGACTTTCGGCAAAAGGAATTTGTAAAAGCGCGAGAAGGTCGTAGATCTTGTTGCGGCTGAAATGAATCGTCAATGTGGCAATATAGCGAATACTTGAATTACGCTCGTCCAGAATTTCAAAACCGCTGATCAACTCGCGTACCTGCCGGTCGTCAAAATACGGCAGCCTGGACAGGTCTCCGGGACGAAGGATTTTTTTAAACAGCTTCTGCAGGGCTTCTCTCTGGCCGCTCAGCAATGCGACACGGCGGGCCTCATTGACTGTCTCGCTGGTCTGGTCGATCTTGATATCATAAATCGTATAGGTGCGCGCCACCCGTCCGTCGCCATCATCCGCCTGCACTGCAGTAATCATAAAGCAATACATTAGGAAAATTATATATCTTTTTATTTTTACTATATTTATAGACAATATTCTTCTTCCAGTTCGATGACTGTTTACCTCTGGCGGGCAACATTTCATATTATATGCATCGCCCGAACTGCCACATATGACCAGATATAGCACGAAGCGAAAAAAGTCATAATCAAAAATGACTGTGGCATTTTCGTGAAATGCCCCTTATATCTGGGCATCTGAACGAGACTTATTTCCGGGATATACAACGTTGAGCGAAAACAAGCAGAAAACTTCCTATACCTACAAGGATGCAGGCGTCGATATTGATGCCGGCAATGCCCTGGTCGATGCCATCAAGCCGGCAGCCGCCTCAACAAAACGCTCTGGTGTGACCGACGACCTTGGCGGCTTCGGCGCTCTTTTTGACCTGAAAGCGGCAGGATATAAAGATCCGATCCTGGTATCCGGCACTGACGGTGTGGGAACAAAACTCAAGATCGCCATAGATTCCGGCATTCACAACACTGTTGGCGTCGATCTTGTTGCCATGTGCGTAAACGATTTGATTGTCCAGGGGGCAGAGCCCCTGTTCTTTCTCGATTATTTTGCCACCGGGCACCTGTCCGTTGATGCCGGACGGGATATCGTCGGCGGTATCGCCGAGGGTTGTCGCCAGGCCAATGCCGCGTTGATTGGTGGAGAAACGGCGGAAATGCCCGGCATGTACGCAGATGGAGATTATGACCTTGCCGGTTTTTGCGTCGGCGCCGTGGAGCGGGAAGAGATTCTGAGCGGAGAGACAATTGCTCCCGGAGATATTGTGCTCGGCCTCGCGTCCAGCGGCATTCATTCCAACGGATTTTCCCTCGTCCGCCGGCTGGTAGCGGACAGCGGCCTCGGCTATGCCGATCCCTGCCCCTTTGACAAAAACAAGACATTCGGCGAAGCCCTGCTTACCCCCACCCGGATTTACGTGAAAAGCTGCCTTGCCAATCTGAAGGAAGGTACCCTGAAGGGATTGAGCCATATAACCGGCGGTGGATTTGTGGAAAATATCCCGCGCGTTCTGCCGAAGAATGTAGCCGTGGAAGTTGATGCCGGCACCTGGACCCTGCCCCCCGTCTTTGACTGGCTCCGCACCCAGGGTAATATCACCGCCGCGGAAATGGCCAAGACGTTTAATTGCGGAATCGGCATGGCGGTTGTTGTTGCTGCGGAAAATGCCGACCGGGCCAGAAATATTTTTGAAGACAATGGTGAGACCGTCTACACCATAGGGCGTGTTGTGGAGCGCACCGACGGCGCCCCGGCCACCGTTGTCAACGGCAATGCCGGCGACTGGGGCTATTCCGAGACCTGGACGGCCATTTCGGCCGGTAAGAAATAAGAGAGTCATATGCTTGATGTAGCAGTCTTAATTTCCGGACGTGGCAGTAATTTGCAGGCCCTGATCGACGCCTGTGCTGACGAGGAATTCCCCGCCCGCATCGTCCGGGTTATTTCCAACAATGCCAAAGCCTATGGCCTGAAACGGGCAAAAGAGGCCGGCATTGCCACGTCGGTCATCAGTCACAAGGATTATGAAAGCAAAGAGGCCTTCGAAGAGGCCCTGGATAAGGAGTTGAATGCCTGCAAAGCCAAGATGATCTGCCTTGCCGGCTTCATGCGTATACTCGAACCCCGGTTTGTGAATCGCTGGAAAGACCGTATCCTGAACATTCACCCTTCGCTGCTGCCCTCTTTCAAAGGGCTTCACACCCATGAGCGGGCTCTGGAGGCCGGAGTGCGTTTTACCGGTTGCACAGTTCACATTGTCCGGCCGGAAATGGATGACGGCCCGATCATTCTGCAGGCTGCCGTAGCGGTCAATCCCGATGAAACGGCCGATGAGCTGGCAGCACGCATTCTTGAGTATGAGCATATTATCTATCCGGAAGCCCTGCGCCTGATGGCCAGTGGAAGAGCCCGGGTAGCCGGGGACAAAGTGATGATTGAATCCGCTACCTATCCGGACGGCGGCTGGATCAATCCCCTGCCCGGCGACGACATAGAAGTCTGATTAAAAAAGGGAGCCACAGGCTCCCTTTTTTTTGACTTTTCCCTGGGCCTTAGATCAGGCCCGCCAGCGGCGAGGACGGATCTGCATAAAGTTTTCTGCCCATACGACCGGCGAGATATGCTTCCCGTCCAGCCTCAACAGCCAGTTTCATGGCCCGCGCCATCCTGACAGGATCTTTCGCCTCGGCAATGGCCGTGTTCATCAACACCCCGTCACAGCCCAGTTCCATGGCTACTGCTGCATCTGACGCCGTACCCACACCGGCATCGACAAGCACGGGGACATTTGACTGTTCCACAATCAGGCGTATCTGAACCGGATTCTGAATACCGAGGCCCGACCCGATCGGCGCACCAAGCGGCATAATCGCGCAACAGCCCATGTCTTCAAGCACTTTGGCCTGGATCGGGTCATCGCTGCAATAAACCATCACGTCGAAACCCTCTTTGATCAGGACTTCCGCCGCCTTCAATGTTTCCGGCATGTTGGGATACAGGGTTTTCTGATCGCCAAGAACCTCAAGTTTCACCAACTTCCAGCCACCGGCTTCCCGGGCAAGCCTGAGAGTGCGCAGCGCATCATCGGCCGTAAAACAGCCTGCCGTATTCGGCAGATAGGTGTATTTTTTCGGGTCGATGAAGTCCACAAGCATGGGCTGCTTTGGATCGGTCACATTAACCCGGCGTACCGCCACAGTCACGATCTCCGCGCCCGAGGCCTCCAGGGCAGCGGCATTTTCCTCAAATGATTTGTATTTTCCTGTTCCCACGATCAGGCGCGAAGAGAATTTCCGGCCTGCAACTTCAAATGTGTCAGTCAATTTTTCCACCACCAATAAAATGTACTATTTCCAGCTGGTCACCATCTTGAATCTGAACCTGCTGATATGTTGTTTTCGGCACAATTTCCAGATTTCGCTCCACGGCGACCTTACCCGGATTGATGTCCAGCTTTTCCAGCAATTCATGCAGGGTCAACTGATTTTCAAAACTATGCTCATCGCCGTTTATCATCAAGCTGATCAATGATCTGATCCTTTTTAATTCTTAAGACTTTGCAGGATTAAAGCAATCCTTTATAGTTCGCAAATATTTTGACCACAAAAAGCTCCGTCAAGGGAGCGTCAACCGACAAGTGACGATTCCGGTTTTCAAACCGTTCTTAACTGATTATACAGGACATCCAGATAATTTTCCGGCAGGATCGGTATATTATCCGAAGGACACAATAGAACAAGAAGGCTTTTATGACAGAGAGCACTCCAGGAAATATTCTGGTGATCAACGGCCCAAACCTGAATCTGCTGGGCACACGTGAACCGGAAATTTACGGCAAAGAGACCCTTTCCGACATCGAGGAAAAGTGCAAGGCCCATGCCGCCCGCCTGGATCTGTCCGTGATTTTTCGCCAGAGTAACTCCGAAGGTGAAATCGTTGACTGGATTCACGAGGCCAGAAACAATGCACAGGCTATTATCATCAATGCCGGTGCCTATACACACACCTCTGTCGCGCTGATGGATGCTCTTCTCGCCGTGGAATTGCCGGTGGTCGAGGTGCATCTGTCAAACATATTCAAACGTGAGGAATTCCGTCATCATTCCTATATATCTCCAGCTTCTGTTGGCGTTATATGCGGTTTTGGCAGCCGGGGATACCTGATGGCACTTGACGCCCTCACCGAGACAATTAAAAAATAATCGAGAATTTATAAAACAAGGGACTACAACCAGATGTCAAAAATGCACGTCGATCAGGAACTAATTCGCGACCTGGCAGCACTGCTTAACGAAACTGACCTTACCGAAATCGAGGTTGAGGACGGCGATCGCAAGATCAAGGTCTGCCGCAATGTTACGGTTGCAGCTGCAGCTGTTGCCGCACCTGCCGCTGTAGCGGCCGCACCCGCTGGTGCTGCCGGTGTAGAACAAGCGGGTGGCGAAGCACAGGCTGCCGATCATCCGGGTGCCGTTTTGTCCCCCATGGTGGGAACGGTCTATTCTGCTCCCGAGCCGGAATCCGACAACTTTATCAAGGTTGGGGACAAGGTAAGTGCCGGTGATACGCTGCTGATTGTGGAAGCCATGAAAGTCATGAACCACATCCATGCCCCCAAGTCCGGTACGGTCACGCAGATCCTGGTTGAAAATGCCCAGCCAGTTGAATATGGCGAGCCTCTGGTGATTATTGAATAAGGTTCCAGACACATATGTTTGATAAAGTTCTTATAGCCAACCGGGGCGAGATCGCCCTGCGGATTCACAGAGCCTGCAGGGAAATGGGTATTCATACGGTTGCCGTTCATTCGGAAGCCGATGAAAATGCCATGCATGTCCGTCTCGCTGATGAAAGCGTCTGTATCGGCCCTGCACCCTCGGCGGATAGCTACCTGAATATTCCGGCCATTATTGCCGCGGCTGAAATCACAAATGCGGATGCAATCCATCCCGGATACGGTTTCCTGTCGGAAAACGAGAAATTTGCCGAAATCGTTGAACAGCATAACATCGCCTTTATCGGCCCCACGGCGCAGCATATTCGCGTCATGGGCGACAAGATTTCGGCCAAGGACACCGTCAAAAAGCTCGGTATTCCGGTTGTTCCGGGCTCCGAAGGCGAAGTCAGGGATTTTGAAACCGCCTCCAAGGTGGCCAAAGAAATCGGATATCCCGTAATCGTCAAAGCTGCCGCAGGCGGCGGCGGTCGTGGCATGAAAGTGGTACATAACGAAGGCGAGCTCCAGAATGCAGTAAGTTCTGCCAGAACAGAAGCCAAGGCGGCCTTCGGCGATGACGCGGTCTATCTGGAAAAGTTCCTCACCCTGCCCCGGCATATTGAACTTCAGATTTTGGCAGATGAACACGGGAACTGTATTCACCTCGGCGAACGGGATTGTTCACTGCAGCGACGGCACCAGAAGGTGCTGGAAGAGGCCCCCTCACCGGCGCTTAATGCGGACGAGCGAGAAAAAATCGGTGACGTTGTCGCGAAGGCCATCCAGGGGCTTGGCTACCGCGGCGCCGGCACAATCGAGTTCCTGTATGAAAACGGCGAATTCTATTTCATCGAAATGAATACCCGCCTGCAGGTGGAGCATCCGGTGACCGAGATGATTACCGGTGTGGACTTGGTGCGGGAACAGATTCGTATTGCCGCAGGGCTGCCTCTGTCCCTGAAACAGGAAGATATCACGTTCTCCGGCCATGCGATCGAATGCCGTATCAATGCAGAAGACCCCTTTACCTTCATGCCCTCGCCTGGGAAAATCGGTGACTATCATACGCCGGGCGGTCTTGGAGTCCGGGTGGATTCAGCCCTTTACAGCGGCTATACCATTCCGCCTTACTATGACAGCATGATTGCCAAACTGATCGTACATGGCAAAACCCGTAACGAATGTCTGATGCGTCTGCGTCGCGCCCTCGAAGAATATGTGATCGACGGGATCAAGACGACGATCCCGCTGCATCAGCGGTTGATCCGGGAAACCGACTTCATGAACGGCGCCTATGACATCCACTGGCTGGAGAACTTCCTGAACAACCTGGACGACTGAACCTGGAGAAATGACGGAGATAACAGCAGAACTTCTGCTACATGCCTATAGCCAGGGTATTTTCCCCATGGGAGAAAGTGCCGACAGCGATGAAATATTCTGGGTCGATCCCGAGCTCCGCGGGATCTTCCCCTTCGAACGGTTTCATGTCCCATCCAGACTTGCGCGTAAAATCCGAAAACAGCCCTTCGAGATAAGGCTCGATACCGCTTTCCGTGATGTGATGAAGGCCTGTGCGGAAACCATTCCTGATACAGAACGCGACAATACATGGATCAACGACACCATCCTTGATCGCTATTATGAACTATTCAAAATGGGGTTTGCCCATTCCGTCGAATGCTGGCGAGAGGATAAACTGGTTGGTGGACTATATGGCGTCTCTATAGGGGGAGCCTTTTGCGGGGAAAGTATGTTTCACAAGGAAACCGACGCCAGCAAAGTCGCCCTTGTCTATCTGGTCGCCCGACTGAAAAAAGCAGGCTACACACTGCTGGATACCCAGTTCGTTACTGACCATCTGGAGAAATTCGGTGCGGTGGAAATCCCGAGAATGGAATATAAGGCCAGGCTGGCCCGCGCCCTGGAGCTTGAACCGGATTTTTATTCGCTGGGGGGAGATGCCTCGCCGGAGACCATTTTACATCTGGTGACCCAGATATCATAAACCGGATGTTCCAGCGGGGATACGGCCGGGCTAGAAGCAAACATCCAGCCACTGAAAACCTTTTCCGATTTTTTGCCCTGCCCTATATCAGTGATCTCGAGAAAGGCAACACTTTCCGGTGTTTCTTCCGGCGGGTTTGAGCGGCAATGGCGCATGACAATCTCCAGTGTGCCAAAACGTACCGGTTCATTCTGTCGCGCCTCGATACTGGAAAGCCGGGCCGTAATCTTGTCCAGAGCGCCAAGCACAACCACAGGCACTTTGCGTTCTTCCGCCAGTGTCGGAAATTCCTCGGCAGCCGCAATGGACACCAGGAAAGCCTGGCAGGTGAACAGAGCAATAAAGATAAGATTACGCATGACGAAGGTTACTCCTCGTCGCCGGACCCTGCGAATTTGTCCAGCAGCCCCAGAAGATCAACAGATCCCTGGGTATCAAGAATTTCATCCCCGTCCTGGAGGAACTCGTCACTCCCACCGGGATCAAGGGCAAGGTAGTTTCCGCCCAGAAGTCCTTCTGCGGTAATTTTTGCAAAGGTATCCTCCGGGATATTGATGTCCGGGTTAACAGTAAATTCAACCACGGCCATAAAGGTATCCGAATCAATATACTGTTTGACCACGCTGCCGACCTTGATGCCGCTGACGCGCACGTCGCTGCCCACAACCAGACCGTCAATTTTGTCAAATTTCGCCTTGAGGTGAACGCCGCCATTGGACGTTAGATTGGCGTGGGTATATGCGAAATAGAGAAAGCTTGCGGCGATAACTAGAACCACACCTCCGACAAGGGTTTCAACCAGATTATTTCGCATACGACAAACTCCTGCTTTCGGGATCAGCTGTTCGGTGTCCAGGCCTTATAGTCGCCTGTGGTTTTGGGACGATCGCCGGCAGCATTCAAACTGCCTGTGGGATAATAGGCCTCTACTGTCCCGGTCAGATTGGGCTGATGTTCCTTTTCCCAAGACTTTACCACCGGAGGACGCTCGACCGGTGTCTCATCAATGGTGTAATGTAACCAGGCATGCCACTCGGGAGGGACACGCGAGGCCTCGATTTCACCGTTGAACATCACCCAGCGCTTTTTGCCTTTTTTCTCACGATAGTAGACGTTGCCCTGGTCGTCTTCACCCACCTTTTCACCATTAAGGCCGGTAAATACCCAGGTGCCAATTGTACTGTCATGCCACCATGTGAAAATTCTCTTGAGCAAGGAAAACATATTTCTGTCAATCCCACCTTTTGTCAAAGTTCATCATTCTATACCGCGCCCGCCCCCACAGAACAACCTAAAACATTGGCAGACGATAATTATTATCCGGCCCGAAAGCGGCATTTTCATGATTGCCTCTCACAGGAATATAGCCCGATCAGGTTAACCATCCCTTTCCGACTCGATAGACACAAGATGTAGTTCATGCGGACGTGTCAAACACAATATATAAGAAAAATATCTGGAGCATTAACCAAGAGTCAGATACACTTCGTCAATCATAAATTTGTCAAATATGCCCCCGGGGAATATAAATGAAGGTAAAACGTCGCTTTACGTCGCCAGACCAGTCGCCATACCACAACATTGGCTTCAGAACCACGGACAGTGAAATCCGCAACCCGGACGGAACCGTTGTTTTTGAGCTCAGAGAAATTGAGGTGCCGGAAGGCTGGAGCCAGGTAGCCGCGGACATTATTGCGCAGAAATATTTCCGCAAGGCCGGCGTTCCCCAGCATCTTCGTCCCGTCCCCGAAGCCGATGTGCCTGAATGGCTGTGGCGTCACGAGGCCGATGTGGAGGCACTGGAAGCCCTGCCCGAAGACAAAAGGACAGGTCCGGAAAAAAGTGCCCGGCAGGTCTTTAACCGCCTTGCCGGGACCTGGACCTACTGGGGCTGGAAAGGCGGCTATTTTAGTCACGAAAGCGATGCCCATGCTTTCTATGACGAGCTCAGGTTTATGCTTGCCAACCAGATGTGTGCGCCTAATTCGCCACAATGGTTTAATACCGGCCTGCACTGGGCCTACAGCATTGACGGGCCGGCCCAGGGACACTTCTATGTGGATTATGAGACAAACAAACTGACCAAATCCAAAAGCTCCTATGAACATCCCCAGCCCCACGCCTGTTTTATCCAGGGTGTGGACGATGATCTGGTCAATGACGGCGGCATTATGGATCTCTGGACCCGGGAAGCCCGCCTGTTCAAATACGGTTCCGGCACCGGCAGCAACTTTTCCAACATCCGCGGCTCGGGTGAGCCCCTGTCCGGTGGCGGCAAGTCATCGGGACTGATGAGCTTCCTGAAAATTGGCGACCGGGCTGCCGGGGCGATCAAGTCCGGCGGCACGACGCGCCGGGCGGCAAAAATGGTGATTGTGGATATCGATCATCCGGATGTTGAGGATTTCATCAACTGGAAAGTCAGGGAAGAGCAGAAGGTCGCCGCCCTCGTTACCGGTTCAAAAATTGTAGAGAAACATCTGCAGGAAATCATGACCGCCTGCCAGGATAAATCCCTGGAGGAAGAGGACGCCTGCAATCCGGAGATGAACGCCGCCCTGAAAACAGCCATTCTTGCGGCGCGCAATTCTCTTGTCAGCGAAAACTATATCCAGCGGGTCATCCAGTTCGCCAAACAGGGCTTTACGGAAATAGAGTTTGAAACCTATGATACCGACTGGGATTCCGAAGCCTATATGACCGTGTCCGGGCAGAATTCGAACAACTCGGTCCGGGTAACGGATGACTTCCTTCAGACAGTTCTGGACGATGGCGACTGGGATCTGATTAACCGTGGCAATCACAGGGTCAGTAAGACAGTCAAGGCGCGCGCCCTTTGGGAAGACATTGCCCTGTCCGCCTGGCAGTGTGCAGACCCGGGCATCCAGTATCATACCACCATCAATGACTGGCATACCTGCCCGCAGTCCGGACAGATTCGGGCGTCCAACCCCTGCTCCGAATATATGTTCCTGGACAATACGGCCTGCAATCTGGCCTCCCTGAACCTGATGAAGTTCAGAACAGCGGATGATGGATTCGACGTGGACAGCTTCGAGCATGCGGTCACCCTGTGGACCATTGTTCTTGAGGTTTCCGTTCTGATGGCCCAGTTCCCGTCTAAGGAAATCGCCAGACTGAGCTTTGACTTCCGAACCCTGGGGCTCGGTTTTGCCAATATTGGTGGCCTGATCATGGCCTCCGGCATGGGCTATGACAGTGATGAGGGACGCGCCCTGTGCGGCGCCATTTCCGCATTGATGACGGGTACCGCCTATCGCACCTCCGCCGAGATGGCGCGGGAACTGGGCGCCTTTCCCTCCTATGCGGCAAACAAGGACGACATGTTGCGGGTCATTCGCAATCATCGGCGGGCCGCCTGGGGTAACGACGAGGGATATGAAGAGCTTTCCACAACACCGGTCGCCCTTGATATCGCCAGTTGTCCCTTCCCCGAAATAGCCACTGCTGCCGGCAGGGTCTGGGACCAGGCCCTGGAGATCGGCACCCTGCACGGATACCGCAACGCCCAGGTCAGCGTGATTGCGCCGACGGGGACTATCGGTCTGGTCATGGACTGCGATACCACCGGCATCGAGCCCGATTTCTCGCTTGTCAAATACAAGAAACTGGCAGGTGGAGGTCATTTCAAGATCATCAACCGGCTGGTGCCGACGGCCCTCAAAACGCTTGGCTACAGCCCGAAACAGATCGATGAAATGGCCAAATACGCCGTCGGGCACGGCACCCTCGCGGGCGCACCCCACATTAATCATGAAAGTCTGAAGGCCAAGGGTTTCTCACAGGCTCAGCTGGATGTACTGGAAAGCAACATCGCCAGCGCCTTCGACATCAGCTTTGCCTTTAATCACTGGATTCTGGGACGGGATTTCTGTCGGGACGTGCTTGGCTTCGCCGACGAACAACTTGACGATCTCACGTTCAATATGCTCGAGGCACTGGGCTTCGACAAGAAACAGATTGAGGAAGCCAACCTCTATTGCAGCGGCACCATGACCCTGGAAGGCGCCCCCTACCTAAAGGACCATCATCTTCCGGTATTCGATTGTGCCAATCCTTGCGGCAGGATCGGAAAAAGATTCCTCAGCCCCGAAAGCCATATCCGCATGATGGCAGCGGCTCAGCCCTTTATTTCCGGGGCCATTTCCAAAACCGTCAATATGCCCAATTCAGCTACGGTCGAGGACTGCAAGAGCGCCTATATGCTGTCCTGGAATCTTGGCCTGAAAGCCAATGCCATTTACCGCGATGGTTCAAAACTTTCACAGCCACTGAATGTTTCCCTGCTGGAGGAGGATGAGGTAAATGAGGATATTCCTCTGCCGGAAAAGACCCGAATTGTTGCTGAGCGTATTGTAGAACGCATTGTCGAGCAGGCTGGGCCTGCCGAACGGCGCAAACTGCCGACACGGCGCAAGGGCTATACCCAGAAAGCCATGGTCGGCGGTCACAAGGTCTATCTCAGAACCGGTGAATATGATGACGGCACCCTGGGCGAGATTTTTATCGATATGCACAAGGAAGGCGCCGCCTTCCGCAGTCTGATGAATAATTTCGCCATTGCCCTGTCCATTGGCCTTCAATACGGCGTTCCGTTGGAAGAATATGTGGATGCCTTTACCTTTACCCGCTTCGAGCCGTCCGGACAGGTTGTCGGAAACGATGCCATCAAGATGGCAACTTCTGTGCTCGACTATATCTTCCGGGAACTGGCAGTTTCCTATCTGGGGCGCAATGACCTGGCCCACGTCAACCCCGAAGATCTGATGCCTGATTCTATC
The DNA here is from genome assembly GCF_048269205.1 of Emcibacter sp. GTDB lineage: Bacteria > Pseudomonadota > Alphaproteobacteria > Sphingomonadales > Emcibacteraceae > Emcibacter. The sequence continues at coordinate 1,596,323 of NZ_JBLXJC010000001.1, forward strand.
GGCAATGGTGAAGAGACCCGAACCGCGGAGCCGGCGACCGAACAGACACTGGACCGCGTAATTGGTCTCGCGAGCACGGGATATGTCAGGAAAAGCAACCTTTATGTCCTGAATACAACCGCTGAGTCGAAGGATAGCGAAATCACGATGGAGGCGTCTTCCCTGTCATCCACAACGCAGGCTGTCGTAAATGCCACAGTTGTCACCAGCGAAACCCTGAACAGCGAGGTCCTTCAGGCCAGAATGAAGGGATATGAAGGCGATGCCTGTCAGGAATGCGGAAATTTCACCATGGTCCGAAACGGAACATGCCTGAAATGTGACAGTTGCGGCGCAACCAGCGGGTGTTCCTGAAGCTAAAAGTTTACGAAATATTTACACAATTCACTCACCCTGATGAGCTCGTATACTAATCCGGCTCCTATAAACGTACGTGTAACCCAGGGTGAGAGTTCAGGCATGCTTCCTTCACAGAAGACGCCATATCTTTTCAGAGACAACAAACCGAGATTCAGCGTCCCGAATGACGACCGCATATTCAGCAGGCAACTTGCCGACGGTGTGGGAGAAATCGAGGTTGTTGGTGACACCGATTTCATATTCAGCCAGTCCAGCGATGAACTTATCTCTTGTATCAGTTACGGGCAGCAAAACCCCATTGGCAAACTGGTCAGCGAAATTGACTGGCTCGATGACGGCAATCAATTGCAGAGCGCCCTTGAAGAGGCCGCAAGAAGCTTTGAAAACATTGACCTTAGCTGGAATTTCACCCGTCCGGACATGGAGGAAGTTTCTCTCTTCTGTCGCCTCATTCCTCTCAAATCATCGGAAGGACAAATCGAAAAATTCATTCTTCTGACTGCGGACAATAGTATCGAAACAGCATTTGAAAGAGAGCTGGAACGATATACCTACTACGACAGCCTGACCAACCTGCCCAACAAACATCATTTTTACCAGATTATCGAAAACCGTTTTGGAGACGATATCCCGCTCGGGGAAACGGCCGTTCTGTTTGTCAATATTTTCAAGCTCCAGCGAATCAACGAGAGCTATGGATATGAAGTGGGCGACGACCTGCTGCGCGAAGTTGCTCACCTGATACAGAACTGCCTGCCCGCTGAAGCTATTCTGGCCAGATTTGACGGCGACAAATTTGTCGTTCTTCTGGCCGATGAAGACATGCATAATGCTGAAAGCGAGGCCCGGGCCCTGGCTGACAGCATCCATCACGAACTGGGCCGCAAGATCAGGCTTGGCGGACAGTATCTTCAGGTTGCCGCTACAATCGGGATCTCCTCCGGGAGCTCCAGCCTGCACGACCTGATCAATCTGATTCAGGATGCTCATATGGCGATGCAGCGGATTAACGGTCTGAGTTCCGACAGAACCCTGGTGTATCGTCCCGAGCTGAAAACCCGTGCACAGTCCCTTCTGCGCATGGAAAACGAATTGAGCCACGCCATTGAGAACAACCAGCTGGAACTTCACTATCAGCCGATTATCAACCTTAGCACCGGAATCATAACCGGCTTTGAAGCCCTGACCAGGTGGAAACACCCGGAACGGGGAATGATTTCACCGGTCGAGTTCATACCCATCGCCGAGGATACCGGGATGATCATGCCTATGGGGCGCTGGTGCATGAATACAGCCTGCCGCCAGTTGGCGGACTGGATTCAGAAATATCCTTCGGCGTCCTCGTTGAAAATGAATGTCAATGTCTCCAATATCCAGATTGCCGAAGATGACATTGTCGCGGTAACCCGTGACGCTCTTTATCAATCCGGGCTTCAGGGGGATCACCTCAAACTGGAGATCACCGAATCAACGCTGGTTGAAAACTCGGATCTTGCCCGGGATATTCTGCTTGACCTGAAATCCCTGAACATCAGCCTGGCCATTGACGATTTCGGCACCGGCTATTCGTCACTCAGCTACCTCAATCGATTCCCGGCGGACACCTTAAAAATTGACCGCTCATTCATCAGCCAGATGAACAACAGTGAGGACAGCCTGAAAATCGTCCACATCATCACCAACCTGGCCATGACCCTGGGTATGGATCTCGTGGCGGAAGGCATTGAAGAGGAAAGCCAGTTGGCCATTCTCAGAAACCTGGGCTGCCATGCCGGCCAGGGCTATCTTTTCGCCCGCCCCCTTCCCGCTCATGAAGCCGAAGAGCTTCTGAACAAAACCACGCTACATCAAATTTAACAGTTCCCAAATCCTGTAATAGTCCTATAATGCCTATTCATATTTTGCGGGGCAGGAAATGGACTACAACCGTTACTACAGGCAGATACGGGAGAAGCTGGATCATCTTATCCGCACCAGCGCCTCAGAGGATTATGCCTCTGTCTCCGCCCTGATCGGCAAGAACCACGCCTATATCCAGCAATATATCAAGCGGGGCGTCCCCAAATGCCTCAATGACCGGGATCTTGCCAGAATCATGGATCATTTCAGTCTGGAAAGCGATTATTTCGGTTCACCGGCAGACTTTCCCACCCCGTCCCCATCCGGAGCTGCCCTGCCCGGGGACTTTTCTCCCGACGACTATGTTCTGGTAAATGTTTATGACATTCATGCCGCGGCCGGCGCCGGCGCCTTTGCCGACAATAATGACATCCACAACCGGCTCGCCTTCCGCAAGAGCTGGATCAGGACCAGTTCGAATGCACCAGCAGAAGATCTGGCCGTTATCACAGTTTCCGGTGACAGCATGTCGCCTACTCTGCAGGACGGCGACCATATTCTGGTGGATATGAGCGAACGGCATATCCGGAATGACGGGATTTATGTGCTCAGAAATGATGACATGCTACTGGTGAAAAGAATTTCAATCAACCCGATCACCAGGCTGTGTACGATAAAGAGCGACAATCCGCTCTATGAAGCCTGGAACGATTGCGAGCCCGACGCCCTGGATATTCTGGGCCGTATCATCTGGATGGGCCGGAAAATATAGCAGATGATTGCTGATAGGAAAAAAAATGAACGAGCTTGACGACACCTGTAAAAGACAACCCACAATCAGAACCATCCCCAACATCTCCAACCTGAATTCAAACGGCCATATTTTCGGTGGCTGGATCCTTTCGCAGATGGATTCCGCCGCAGGGGTCGAAGCCATTCGCTATGTCAAGGGACCGGTGGCTACTGTAGCTGTGGAAGCCATGAAATTCCATGCGCCCGTCCTGCCCGGTGACTGGCTCAGCGTCTATACCAGCGTTACCAGGGTGGGTACCACCTCCATCACCATCAATATAGAGGTTACCGTCATGCGTCAGGGTGTAGAGGAAGAAATCAAGGTCACCGAAGGCGACTTTATCTTTGTCGCCCTCGATGAAAATCACAGACCGAAGAAGATCAATCGACCCTAAGCCCTTTTTACCTTTTCCCGGGGATAGAGCCAGGGCTGGAACAGGGTCATAATCCGGGGCATGATCACATAGGTCATCAACAGCACCTGGAAGACACACTGGGCGGCAATTTTCAGCTCAAGCGGCCATTGCAGATTCAGCGGCGCAAGGAGTGCATTGGCCAGCATGACAAGGGCAATAACCGTAGGGATAATGATGGTTACCATTTTCCAGCGCGGCGGCGGCGCGGCACTGGGAACTTCGGCCAGCGGAAACCAGAATTCAAAACCCGATGCCAGATTGATCTCGGTTTCTCCCTCGACGAGGTCTTCATCTTCAAGCCGTTTGAGGAACTCGGCTCGCACGTCTGACTTTTCCCATGCCTGTTCATGTTCGCGGTTGTCGAAATGCAGCATAAACACATATTTGCCTCCCGTTGAGGGGCTTGGACGCAGGATGCTCAGGCTCTGGTGACCGCAGAAACGACGCGCCGCGGCAAAAATTCCGCGGGCCCATTCTTCATATGCAGCTTCTCTTCCGGCCTTCACCTTGCGGGCAAAGGTCACCGTTACCGGCTCATTCTCGCCTTCGCGATAATATTCACCGCAAAAATCATTTGTTTTCAATGCGTCAGCGTACATTTCACAGCCTTTCCTCATGACTGTTAACACTATAAGACATGCGCCTGACGTATAACCATAGTTATTATATTGATTCAGCCATGCAATTGACGCATGTCAAATTTAACGAAATATTTTCAGTTAATAGTCATAATCAATATGTATTTAACAACTTTTGATATATAACAGCGGGATAAAGTTTGTTTCAGGAGTGTAAGAGTGTTAGGGGACGTAAAAAAAATCCCACTGTTTCCCATTGAGATTTATCAGGGAACCATAGGGAATTCAGATCAGTTAAATCGTGATTTGCTTGAACTTACGCGAGAGATCAGAGCAAAAAGCAGCGGTGTGTTCAAAACCAATATGGGTGGCGGGTGGCATTCAGACATTAATCTGCACCAGCACGACCACCCTGCACTCAAGCAATTGTTCGGGCATGTACTGAACACGGCAGAACAAGTCACACGAGAGATATACCCCGACGTCGGAGAAATTCGCCCCGAAGACTGGAGAATGGAATCCTGGATTAATTCAAATGGTCGGGATGCCTATAATGCCTGGCATGATCATAGCAGCTACTACCAGGATCACAGCAACATCTGGGCTGGTGTCTACTATGTGGATAACGGTGCACCGGACGGAGACATTCCTCCCGAGGGCGAGATTGTCTTCAGGGATGACTTCCTCGGCCCGCAAAAGGAAGTGGCCACTCCTGTCCGGCCAATGCGTACGGTCGAGTTCGCCGCTGAAGCCGGCAAGTTCTTTATATTTCCAGCTTGGCTGCGCCACCATGTAAAACCCTATAAGGGTGTGGGCGAACGGGTTTCCCTTGCCTTCAACCTGGCACATCCGGCCATAGATGTGGATATCAATCCCCGTTATCGCCGCCTGCCCCTGGCCTGGAAAATGTTCCCGGGCCTGATGAAAAGGCTGCGGAGAGTTTCACCGGTCGAGCTTTAGAAATAGGGACAACCAGCCCCAAAACCGGGAAAACTTTCATGTTTGCCCGGTCCCTGCTATAATGAGCATTCACAACAGTTATTCCCTGTCATTTGAATAGTAAAGTTTGTCGCATCGCCCTATCCCGTTAACAAACAGGAGGTAGTATGCCTGATAAACCCAGCAATCCCTTTAATGAGATCGTCCAGCAATTGCAGGAACATGAGGGAGATATCGATCGAAAATTCCAGATTATCGGCGACCTGATAAATAAACTGCCGCCAGATGTTCAGGAGCCGGGCTGGCCCGAAAGAATGAAAGAGGCAAAAGCTGCCTTTAATGACCTTAAAAAGCAGATCCTGGAAAAGAAAATGGAGGATCTGGATGAGGAAATGGAGGACCTGGGAGGTTTCATCCAGAACCCAGGGCGCATGAATCCAGCGCCACCTCCCCCACCCTGGATCTGGCCTTGGCCATGGCCGCCGCCGCCGGGGTTTCCAGGCCCCGGATCGCCAAGCCCAGGATTGATCCAGGTCGGTATTGTCTCCGAGCAAAGCAAGTCCCGCCTCAAAGTAGGCATTTCCAATCGCAGCTTCATTACTACCCGGGACAAAGATACGGTCTGGGTATGGAATCCGGCCGCTCTGAAATGGGATGCGAAACTGGAAACCGGAGGAGAAATCATCACCATGGAACAGGTAGACGGCACCATCGCGGTCAGAACAGCCTCGCAGCTTTGGCTGTTTCATCCGCTGGAGTACAGCTGGCTTGGCCCGTTAAATGCAGAGATCGAGGAAATCACCGCTTTTGATCTTTCTTATCCAGTTACAGAAACCGTCCGGGACGATTGATCACCAAACAAAAACCCCGCCGGAGACTTGGTCTCGACAGCGGGGTTTAATGGTGAGCCCTGAAGGATTCGAACCTTCGACCTACTGATTAAAAGTTATAAGTAAATCCTTATAAGACATTGATATTAAAGGAATTCGTTTCCTTCACAATGCAGCATAATATGCTAATTTTCGGGCAATTTTACATCAATTTGGAAACGGTTTTTTTATGATTTTCAATGACCAATATGTAGATCATCTCAGATCACCTGATATAGTGTTCATACACCCATATTGACATAGCCACTATTGCGACTACTGCCAAAACATTGCGCCACCAAGCACCACAAATCCACCAATATATGGACTTTAATTTTGGCACATTTGGATCAGCGCAATTTTTCCACTTTTCCGCTAATTTCTCAAATTCAACGAAATGTGACTTTACTCCACCATTCCCGTCTCTGAGTGATCCAATGGCGGTTTTACATGCATCCCAATCCCGAGTTACAGTGGTTTTGAACCATCGCATATAAAGCCGTTCGGAATATATTCTTTCTTTAATACCGCAGGCTATCAATTCGTAATCGTTCAGAACCTCCAAAACCGCTTGCCTGTCTTTAAATGGCTCTGTTTCTTCAAAATCTTCCGCGCTTTCATCCACCTCTTCGCCGGCAAGAACAGCTTTTGTGATACTGTTTGCCTTCCGAAGCTTATTGAATCGTGCCCTATGTTCCTGGAAATCAATATCAGATTGAGATCGAGTAATGTGATCTATCATCGCACGTTTTTTCGCGATATCCCTTTGACTAATCCATAACCCGGATCCGGCTAGTGCAGAAATAACAATGGCTCCGCCTGTAAAGGCCGAGCCATAATCTTTAGTCCATTGAATGACTTCCCCCCACATAAAAAACAACTTAGCCCCAGAAACCCTCTTTCGTTACGTAAGTCATGGTCTATTCTCCTTCCAATAGTTGTCTTTTATTATCTAGTTTCAATTGTTAATATAAAGTTAATTTAAGCAAAATCAAGTGAGAATCGCAGAATACTGGGCTTCCCAATTCATAAGACCTCTCTACAGTAGAGCTTAACCTATATTCAATTAACTACAAAACTTATCTAAAACCTACTACTTCAGTTTGGCAAATATGGGGCAACAATAGCTTACTTCAAGCGACTAACCCACTATTAGTAGCAGCGATTCTCTAACCTATTGAAAATAAATCACTTCATATTTGAAAAATCAGGAAAATTTGGAAGCGGTTTTAACTCAGTAAAATTTACAGGCCAGGCGAATCTTTATTTGAATTTAGTCAGCTACCCTTTAATTGACCTGCATGCTACTTAATGACTTAGAATCAATTTTTTCAAGATATTCAGGAAAGCATCTCAAGCTAAAAAATATTCACAAATTTTTGTGTTTACGTGCTTAATATTCTCTCCGGCTATTTTCTTCTTTAGTTTCATGATATTACGCGAAATGTGAAATAAAAACTGAGTTGTTCTACTTGAAAAAAACACTCGTTAACCTATTTTTAATTTGACAGCATATATCATCATGATAGCTTCTGGCCACGATATGGTGTATCATCATGATACATGATAAGTGGCTGGGAACTGAAAAATAATTGGGGGCGGAATGGCAAAACCAAATTTTCCAAGCGATGCACCAATGGACCCGGCTACAGCAACCGAGGTTTTAAGGACGTTTTATAACGAAGCATTAGAATTACTATGGACGAACCATGCTAAAGAGCAAATGAGCGACCGCGGCCTAATTATGAGTGATGTCTTGCACATCCTCAAATTTGGCTTCGTTTTTAAAGAAGGAAAGCCTGCTACTCTGCAAGGCTACTTCAAATATAAAATACAATCAACAACACCGAACTCGAACGGCAGAACAGTAACCGCCATTGTAATACCTGGAGGATATTACAAGCTGAAAGTTGTGACCGTTTATTGGAAGGACTAAAGTCTTCCGGAAAAAAAAGGAGAAGATGTATGGCTGAATTCAACTATACAGAATGCGGATTGGATAATGTTGTCATTTCCGGCATTGATATAGTTACAGATCATGCTGGAGAAGAGACGTTCCAAATTCCCAATATCATAGGATTACATAAAGTAATTGCGGCAAGCATTATCAAGCAACCGCATGGAATGTCACCAAATGAATTAAGATTCCTACGCACCGAGATGGGCGAAACTCAAGCTCAACTGGCTGAGTTGGTCAATAAAGATCAACAGACAGTAGGACGTTGGGAACGTGGTGAATGCCCGATCGAAACAAATATCGAGACAATCATTCGGCTTCATGCTGCAGAAGTACTCGGTATTCAAGTAGATATGCCAATAGCTGACTTGGTGAAAAACTGTATTCCAAGAGCGGAATTCAGTGTCATTCAAATTGATGGTAGTGACCCTACACATTATAAGACTGCAGCCTAAAGCAAGCTAAATAATTAATGAAAACCCCGCTTAATGCGGGGTTTTTTATTTTGGCTTAACCCAAATTGATACTACTAACCATAGATTAGTGGCGGTGATTCTCTAACCTATTGAAAATAAATCACTTCATATTTAGAAAATCAGTGAAAATTGGAAACGGTTTTTGGAAACGGTTCAAAAATTGGAAACGGTTTTGAATCAAAAAACCCGCTAACCTATTGAAAGGAAAGCGGGTTTTTGGTGAGCCCTGAAGGATTCGAACCTTCGACCTACTGATTAAAAGTCAGTTGCTCTACCAACTGAGCTAAGGGCCCTCAAAGGATGAGGCGGAACATAGAGTCTGACGCCGCCCCGGTCAATAATTTTCTGACACTTTTTTGTAAAAAAAAATATCACCCTTATCCAGACAAAATACTTACAGGGCTTCTATATCGCCGAGCGCCCGTTTGGCGTGGAAACCAGCAACAAATTCAGACAGTTTGCCGGCCGCGATTGCCTCCCGCAATCCCTGCATCAGGTCCTGGAAATAGGTCAGGTTATGTTCGGTCAACAGCATGGCGCCGAGAATCTCCCCGCTTCGGATCAGATGGCTCAGGTAGGCCCGGCTGTATTTCGTGCAGGCGTCGCAGCCGCATTCCTCGTCCAGCGGTCGGGGATCGTCCGTATGGCGCGCATTCTTCAGATTCACCGTGCCCCGGCGGGTAAAGCCCTGGGCGGTGCGGCCGGACCTGGTCGGCAATACACAGTCAAACATATCAATGCCCCGCTCCACGGCACCGACGATATCATCGGGCTTGCCCACCCCCATCAGATAGCGGGGTATGTCGGTCGGCATCTTCGGCATGGTATAATCCAGCACCTTGAACATCACCTCCTGCCCCTCCCCCACGGCAAGGCCGCCGACCGCCAGCCCTTGAAAGCCCATATCCGTCAGGGCCTCTATGGATTCATGGCGCAGGTCCTCGAACACACCGCCCTGGACAATGCCGAACAGGGCGTTCTTTTCCGCATGTTCCGAGCCATTATGAAACCCGTCAAAGGACCGTTTCGCCCAGCGCATGCTGAGGCGCATGCTGTCCGCCGTTTCCTTCTTGGTCGCGGGGTAAGGGGTGCATTCATCAAAGGCCATGACGATGTTAGACCCGAGCAAACGCTGGATCTCCATACTGCGTTCCGGGGAAAGCATATGTTTGCTGCCATCGATATGGGACTGGAAGGCTACCCCTTCCTCGGTGATCTTGCGTAACTGGGCCAGCGACATCACTTGAAAGCCGCCTGAATCAGTCAGAATAGGCCGCTCCCAGTTCATAAATTTGTGCAGGCCGCCCAGATTATGGATACGTTCCGCCGTCGGCCGCAGCATCAGATGATAGGTATTGCCGAGTAGAATATCTGCCCCGGTGCCACGCACTGTTTCAGGCTTCATGGCCTTGACCGTCGCCGCGGTGCCCACCGGCATAAAGGCCGGGGTGCGGATATCGCCGCGCCAGGTTTTCAGGACCCCGGTGCGGGCATTGCCGTCTGTGGCTTCGATTTTCAGCCTGAAGTTATCTTTCATATCTGATCCTCCCGAAACAGCAGGCTGCTGTCCCCATAGGAATAAAAACGATAGCCTTCCCCGATGGCATGGCTGTAAGCGGCTTTCATATTTTCGAACCCGGCAAAGGCGCTGACCAGCATAAACAGGGTGGATTTCGGCAGGTGGAAATTGGTCATCAGCACATCCACACAGCGGAATTTATAGCCGGGGGTAATAAAGATATCCGTGTCGGCGGAGAACGGATAGGTGATCCCCTGCTCGTCTGTAGCGCTTTCAAGAAGCCTCAGCGAGGTGGTGCCGACCGCAATGACCCGGTTGCCATTCCTGTGGGCCTCATTGATCTTGTCCGCCACCTCAGGCGTGACCTCGCCCCATTCAGCATGCATTTTGTGATCCTCGGTATCCTCGGCCTTGACCGGCAGGAAGGTCCCCGCCCCTACATGCAGGGTCACGGTCAGCCGCTCCACCCCGACATCATCAATCTTTCTCAAAAGTTCGTCGGTGAAATGCAACCCGGCAGTCGGCGCCGCCACGGCGCCGTCTTTCTCGCTATAGACGGTTTGGTAATCGCTGAGATCCTGCTCATCCACCGGCCGCTGGGAAGCGATATATGGCGGTAGCGGCATCATCCCAACCTCATCCAGTGCTTCCCGTAACGCGGTCCCCTGACGATCGAACTGAAGGGTGACTTCCCCGGCCTCGCCTTTTTCCAGCACCTCCGCCGAAAGCTGATCCTGAAAATTGATGACATCCCTGGGCTTCAGTTTCTTGGCCGGTTTGGCAAAGGCCTTCCAGCACCCTTCTCCCGCATTCATATGCAGGGTCACCTCGATCTTCGCATCCCGCCGCTTACCGGTGAGCCGTGCCGGAATAACCCGGGTGTCATTGAAAACCATGACGTCGCCGGGCTTCAGATAGTCGATCAGATCGGAGACCTGCCGGTCTTCCAGTTTTTGTTCCTGGACCACAAGAAAGCGCGCCCCGGCGCGATTGGCGGCGGGGCGAAGAGCAATCAGCTCCCGGGGGAGCATGAAATCAAACAGATCGACTTTCAATGGACCTTTTTATTCCTTAGCGTCGGCAGCGACCTGCATCTTCACAATGATGTCGGGATCGGTGAAGCCCGGGCCCTCGCCGAATTTGATATTGTCCACAAACTGCATGCCTTCAATCACCCGGCCCCAGACAGTATACTGGCCGTCCAGGTGCGGGGCATGCTCGAAACAGATGAAAAACTGGCTGTCTGCGCTGTTGGGGTCCATGGCACGGGCCATGGAAACGGTGCCGCGCAAATGCGGCATATCATTGAATTCTGCAGGCAGGTTCTGGCCAGAGCCGCCGGTACCGTCGCCTTTCGGATCGCCGGTCTGGGCCATAAAGCCCGGAATCACCCGGTGGAATTTCAAACCGTCATAAAAGCCCTCGCGGGTCAGTTCCTTGACCCGTGCCACATGTTTTGGAGCTGCATCCGGATAGAGTTCAATCACAACCCGACCGTCTTTGAGGTCAAGATAAAGGGTATTTTCGAGATCCATGGCATATGCTCCTGCGGATAATAAGAAATAGGCGACCAGCGCCCTGAAGAGATTTTTCATCATCACTGATTCCTGAATTTGGGCTGTTTATACAGTTTTGCCCATCTTTGCCAACATTTTTTCACGCACATGTGGCGTAACAAAGGCCGAGATATCACCGTCAAAGGAGGCGATTTCCTTGACCAGCCGCGAGGCGATGGCCTGATAGGACGGATCCGCCATCAGAAACACCGTTTCCACATCCGGATTGAGCTTATAGTTCATGGCCGTCATCTGAAACTCATATTCAAAGTCAGACACGGCCCTGAGGCCCCGGATGATCATGGACGCATCGATTTCCTCCGCATAAGTCATCAGAAGACTGCTAAAGGGCCTGACCTCAATGGTCGTATTATGAACTTTTTCAATGAAGGCGGTTTCCGTCTTGACCAGTTCCACCCGTTCCTCCAGCGAAAACAGAGGATTCTTGGAGGGATTGGTGGAAATGCCAAGCACCAGACGGTCCACCAGTTTGGCGGCCCGCTTGATAATATCCATATGCCCCAGGGTGATGGGATCAAATGTACCGGGATAAAGCCCGACAACTTCCTGGTATTTGCTCATGGCCTACTCCTCGGCATTGCCTTCTTCGGTATCGCTTTCCGATGCTTCGCCTTCGGCAGTTTCCACACCGTCTTCACCGGCCTCCTCAGTGTCGTCTTCCTCGTCATCGCCGGTATCAGTTACCCTTTCAACGGAGACGATATGTTCGTCATCACCCACTTTGAACAGGGTCACGCCCTGGGTGTTGCGTCCGGCGATGCGCACGTCATGAACCGGGACACGGATCAAGCGACCCTGATCGGTCACCATCATCAGCTGATCCTGTTCCTCAATCGGGAAAGCCCCGATCACTTCACCGTTGCGTTCGGAGGTTTCAATGTTGACAATGCCCTGCCCGCCACGGTTGGTCACCCGGTATTCATAGGCCGAAGTCCGCTTGCCGTAGCCGTTGACAGTCAGGCTGATGATAAATTCTTCCTGCGCCTGAAGCTCGACAATACGCTCGACGGTCAGTCCCTCGGGGACTTCCGGCTCTTCACCGCGCCGCTGGGCGTTGGCATATTTCAGATAGGCATCCCGTTCTTCCATCACGATATCTGTATTCTTCAGGATCGACATGGACACCACTTCATCGCCGTCAGCAAGCCTGATACCGCGCACCCCGTCGGAGTTACGGCCCTTGAACAGGCGCACTGCCGTGGCGTTAAAGCGGATACATTTGCCGCCCCGGGCCGCCATCATCACATCGTCGCTTTCTTCACAGGCGGCAACCCCGATCAGGCTGTCACCCTCGGACAGGCGGATGGCGATTTTACCGTTGGCCCGCACATTGGAGAAATCGCTGAGCAGGTTGCGGCGGATATTGCCCTTGGAGGTGGCAAAGACCGCATGCAGCTCGCTCCAGCTGTCCTCGTCTTCAGGCAGCGGCAGGATGGTGGAGATGGTCTCGTCCTGCTGCAACGGCAGGATATTAATCAGCGCCTTGCCCTTGGACTGTGGCGTACCCGGAGGCAGTTTCCAGACCTTGAGCTTGTAAACCTGACCCAGGTTGGAGAAGAACAGCACCGGCGTATGGGTGTTGGCCACAAAGACATTCTGGAGGAAATCCTCTTCCTTGGTCTGCATGCCGCTGCGGCCCTTGCCGCCACGACGCTGCGCCCGGTAGGTATTGAGCGGCACCCGCTTGATGTAACCTGAGTGAGTTACCGTGACCACCATGTCTTCGCGCTGGATCAGGTCCTCGTCATCGATATCACCAAATTCAGCCGGCACCATTTCGGTACGGCGCGGGGTGGCGAAAGCCTCCCGATAGGCGACAAATTCGTCCCGCATGATACCGTAAAGTTTTTCCCGGCTGCGCAGGATTTCCAGATATTCCTCGATTTCAACGGCAATGGTTTTCAGCTCGCCGCCGATTTCATCCCGGCCCAGTGCTGTCAGGCGATGCAGGCGTAGCTCAAGGATCGCCCGGACCTGGATTTCCGACAGGATATATTTGCCGTCAACCACCCCGCGGCCCGGTTCGTTGATCAGATTGATATAGTCTTCCACATCGACCGCATCCCATTCCTCGGCCATCAGGGCCTCGCGGGCGGCAGCCGGATTCGGCGCCTTGCGGATCATGGCAACAATCTTGTCCAGGTTATTGACCGCAATCACCAGTCCAACCAAAATATGGGCCCGGTCGCGGGCCTTGCCCAGCTTGAACTTTGTCCGCCGGGTAATAACTTCCTCGCGGAAGCGGATAAAGGCCTCGAGAATTTCCCGAAGGTTCATTACTTCCGGCCGGCCGTTGTTCAGGGCCAGGGTATTGGAGCCAAAACTGGTCTGCAGCGGGGTATAGCGGAACAGCTGGTTGAGCACCACTTCAGGCACCGCATCACGTTTGATTTCCACCACAACCCGCACGCCGTCACGGTCTGATTCATCGCGGATTTCGGAGATGCCCTCGATGCGCTTGTTGCGCACCACATCGGCAATATGCTCGATCATGCGGGCCTTGTTCACCTGGAAGGGCACTTCGGTGATGATAATGGCTTCCCGGCCCTGGCGGATCTCCTCCACATGGGTTTTGCCGCGCATGACAATGGAGCCGCGTCCGGTCATGGCCGCCTGGCGCGCGCCGGAAGAGCCCATGATCAAACCGCCGGTCGGGAAGTCCGGCCCGGGTACGATTTCGATCAGTTCCTCGATGGTGGTTTCCGGATTATCCACAAGCGTACAGCAGGCGTCCAGCACCTCGCCCAGGTTATGGGGCGGAATGTTGGTCGCCATACCCACGGCGATACCGCCGGCCCCGTTAACCAGAAGGTTCGGGAAGCGGGCCGGAAGGACACCGGGCTCATGCTCGGATTCGTCATAGTTGGGATGGAAATCAACCGTATCCTTGTCGATGTCTTCCAGCAGGCCGCTGGCCGACTTGTCCATGCGGGCTTCGGTGTAACGCATGGCGGCGGCCTTGTCGCCGTCCATGGAGCCGAAGTTGCCCTGGCCGTCGATCAGCGGCAGGCGCAGGGAGAAATCCTGCGACATGCGGACCATGGCCTCGTAAATGGCGCTATCCCCGTGCGGGTGGTACTTACCCATGACGTCACCGACCACGCGGGCCGATTTACGGTAGGGCTTGGTCCAGTCATAGCCGTTTTCATACATGCTGTAGAGGATTCGGCGGTGCACCGGTTTCAGGCCGTCACGCACGTCCGGCAGGGCGCGGCTCACGATCACGCTCATGGCGTAATCGAGATAGGAGGTTTTCATTTCCTCCTCGATGGTGATGCTTGAAATATGCGGATCCGTGGGGTCTAGAACGACATTATCACTCAAGGAATTGTCCCTTATTTTTTACTCTTGTATTTGTCCTTCATCCTGTTTCTTGATGCAGAAATTCCCCCTCCCGCGAAACAGGACAAACGCAAGGTCAATTGATAGCAATTCCGGGGGGCTTAAGCAAGGTTAACTACCCGTTAAATGTCAGTTTTATGATGGTTGTCGGACAGAGTGGAAATATTGATGTGAAAGCCCCAGAAGGTAAACTAGTTTTTCCCACTTTCAGTGCTATTTTTTGTAATAATATGCCTCAGAAATTAAAGTAACATATCATCAGTTAGAAATCTTATTGGGGGCACCATTAAGCATTTAAACAAAATAATCCCATTATTACTTTTATTACTTTGTCTTTCCGGCTGTCAGAAAGATGGGGATACTGAGAAAACTTTTCCGCCCGTATATGCTAACAACGGCATTAAATTTGGAAATAGCTTCATCGCAATTCATGAAAAGGTCAAAAATCTAGAATTTTCAGAAGGCATAGATTCTTCATACATAACTTTTGAAGCTGAAGTTTGTGGCGGCACAGTGATTACAGGAGAAAGTCTGGTTTTTGATTATTTTGACAACTTTTCCAAAACATTAGGCCAAGAAGTATCATCAGGCATATATATAACGAAAGGACAAAACCAAATTATTTCTGTACGCACCCATCCATCAAAAGATGGTTCGGTAAGTAAAACAACTTACACCTATCAAGCTCGGGACATGGGATGCGCCAAAGAATGGCTTAGTCAATCCACTTCACTGGTTGAGTTTTAAAAAAAGCAGGCCCTAAGGCCTGCTTTTCCCCGCTCTCAAACAGAGCTTATTATTTTACACGGCGGCGAGCCAGTCCAAGGCCAACAAGGCCTAGACCTAACAGGCCTAGCATGGCCGGCTCGGAAATTTCCTGGGAAGCCCCAGCGAAGGTAATGTCGAACAACGCAAGACCATTCTCAGTAATACCCCAAGCGGCATTTTCCGACGGGGTCTCAAGCAATACGGAAAGAACAATAGAATTAGCCGTAAACGAAAGATCCAGAACGAAGGGGTCCAGTTCTTCTTCATCTTCTTCATCATAATCTGTAAACAATGAGTTTGAGGTCATAACCACATTGACAATATCCCCCATGTCAGAGGTGATATTGCTAATGGTCACGATCGCAGACTGGAATACATTGCTGCCATCATCGTTGAACAGCGTAAAACCTGCGCCATCATTGTCGATATCTACGGCAATATGACCGCCCCAATCCGAAGGATTAATGGTTCGGTCAGCGACGGTCAGTTCGGCACCCGGTCCGACAATGGCGCCATTGACTGTTGAGACAGATGGACCTACACCGCAACAAAACTCAAGATCCATAACAACTTCGATATCAGCGGAAATAATTCCGGCATTTGCGGTAGCCGTCAGGGACGTCAGTCCGATGGCAGCTATAATTGACAAAAAGATTTTTCTCATTTTCCCATTCTCATTTAGAATATTAGCGACACTAAACATAAAAGCAATTTTCGTGCCATTATAGAAAACCCGCAGAAAATATATCTTTTTAATAGTGCCAACTGACTAAAGTGTAAAATTTCCTGACATTTTGTCAGACTTCTTTACAGGTTTAGAGAGCAGAAGCGACAAGTAAAAAAGCAGGCCCCAAGACCTGCTCTCTGAATTCTCAAACTTCACCCTGATCCTAGAACGGAATTTGGGTTTAACTGAATCCTGCGATCCGGGCATAGGGCGAGATGAAATCGATATGAGCCGCCTCCTCACCGGCGCCGAGCGCCAAGTGGATGCCGCCGGCAGGCTCGTTCAGTTGCGAATTGATCAACCAGTCAACGTCATCGGATGGTTCCAGCGCGCCGAACCCCACTTCGGTCAGATTGCCCCGCATCATTTTATCGGTATAGGGCAGAATCTCCGGCAGGATGTCCTTCCCCTGCCGGGTCAGGATGCGGGTCATTTTCGACTCCTCCACCTCCAGCACCAGCGGAAATTCCCCGTTGCTGTATCTTTCCGCCAGCAGGGACCAGACTTCTTGGGCCGGCGGGCCGGAGTCAAAATGACTATGCAAATGGTGCGCCACCGAGATACCGTTGCAATGTAGCGTTCCGGTGACATTGAAAGACTCATAGTCTTCACCGGGCACCAGGCCAATTTCGAAAAACTGGATAATGCTGATCCATTCGTCGAAATGTATTTTCGGTTTCAGCTTTGGCGCAAACACATCCACATTCTCACCCAGCTCGATCTCCAGACGGCAGCCGGACGAATCCACCCTCATCCCCTCACCCATATGCTGGATATGTTCAACCATTCTGTTGTTTTTGACGCAGGCTGCGGAAAAATCCAGAGCCTGCAGCCGGTCATGCAGATAGGTTATGGACTTGTTGTCATGAGCGAACGCCAGCAAGGGTACCAGCAAAACCGCGGCCTCCCCGAGCGCCTCACTCAATCCATCCACAGGATGTTTGGCGGGCAACGCTGGTATCAGCAGCACTTCCGGCGGCGCGGTAACCTTGCCGTTACAGACATCGTCGATAGAGAGGGTGTGAAACCCCGACGCCCGGAACTTATCCAACAGAAAAGCGGAATCGCTGACGACAGCCGGCATCTTTGATGACGGGAAAAGCTCCCCCAAACTTACAAATGACATTAGGGTTGACCGGGCTCGACGCCCCTTTTCTTGGCATCCTTGATGATCTCTTCCGCCGCCTGGTTAAAGGCTTTGAGCAGATCCTTTTCATTGTAGGAAATCGTATAGGTCACCCGGCGTGTTTTATCGGTTTCCTTCACGTTGTGGGTTCCAGTGCTGATGGTCACTTCCGAGATGTCATGTTCCCCGGCGCCGACAAAATTCAATTTTCTTCCTGCCATATTCTCCTCCTGCGTGCCTTGTGGATATGCGCACATCTTATAATTGTTGCTCGGGTTTGACAATAAAACTTTGGAGTATTCGAAAGTAACGACATAAAAAAGCAGGCCCGGAGACCTGCTTTCTGAATTCTGAAACTGATATCCGCGCTTAGAACGGGATTTCGTCGTCCATATCGCCGCCGCCACCGGACGGGGCTGACCCACCACCGGAGCCGCCGCCATAACCGCCGCCCGAACCACCTGATGAACCGCCACCAAAGTCATCGCCGCCGCTGGAGAAGCCGCCGCCGGAGCCGCCTTCATTGCGGCCGCCGAGCATGGTCAGCTCACCGCGGTATTTCTGCAGCACGATCTCGGTGGTGTATTTTTCCTGGCCACTCTGGTCGGTCCATTTGCGGGTCTGCAGGGCGCCCTCGATATAAATGGTGGAGCCTTTTTTCAGATACTGTTCCGCCACCCGGCAGAGGTTTTCATTAAAGATCACCACACGGTGCCATTCGGTGCGCTCCTTGCGCTCCCCTGTATTCCGGTCCTTCCAGGTCTCGGAGGTTGCGAGGCTCAGGTTCACCACCGGCGAGCCGTCCTGGGTATGGCGCACTTCCGGATCACGGCCCAGATTCCCCACCAGAATGACTTTATTGACACTTCCTGCCATCTGTATTTCCTTCTTATTCCTATTTATGTGATGCCTCACCATAGCGACACCGCCCCACTCTGCAAAGTAATTTTTTCTTGGCTGCAAAGGAATTTTATGCCTCTTTTCCCATGAGAACAAAATAAGAACTTGACTTATGGACAAAAACCCCCAAATTGGCAAATAGTTAGGTAAAATCATCTGTGGTGGACCATGCTGACCAAAATTTCCGTTCGCGGGGCGAAAGAGCATAATCTCAAGAATATCGATGTGGATATCCCCCGGGACAAACTGGTGGTGATTACGGGCCTTAGTGGCTCCGGCAAATCGTCCCTCGCCTTTGACACCATCTATGCGGAAGGCCAACGCCGCTATGTGGAAAGCCTGTCCGCCTACGCGCGCCAGTTCCTGGAAATGATGCAGAAGCCCGACTGCGAACATATCGAGGGGCTCTCCCCGGCGATCTCCATCGAGCAGAAGACCACATCCCGCAACCCGCGTTCCACCGTCGGTACGGTCACCGAAATCTATGATTATATGCGCCTGCTGTTCGCCCGTATCGGCGTGCCCTATTCCCCGGCCACCGGCCTGCCCATCGAAAGCCAGACCGTCAGCCAGATGGTCGACAAGGTGATGGCGCTTGAAGAAGGCACAAGGCTTTACCTGCTGGCCCCCATTGTGCGGGGCCGCAAGGGAGAATACCGCAAGGAATTCGCCGAGCTTCTGAAAAAGGGCTTCCAGCGGGTCAAGGTCGACGGTGAGTTTTACGAGCTGGATGCGGTGCCGGCGCTGAATAAGAAACTCAAACATGATATCGAGGTGGTGGTCGACCGGCTTGTGGTCAGGGGGGGCCTCGAAACCCGCCTCGCCGACAGCCTGGAAACCGCTTTGGAGCTTGCAGACGGCCTCGCCATTGCCGAACTTGCCGGTGGTGACAAGGAAGGTGAGCGGATCATGTTTTCCGAAAAATTCGCCTGCCCGGTATCCGGATTCACCATCGAGGAAGTGGAACCCCGTCTATTTTCCTTTAACAATCCCTTCGGTGCCTGTCCGACCTGTGACGGGCTCGGCCAAAAGCTTTATTTCGACCCGGACCTTGTGGTGCCGGACAAGACAAAAAGCCTGAAAGACGGGGCGCTGGCGCCCTGGGGGAAATCAAACGCCCCCTATTACGCCCAGACCCTCGACAGCATCGCCCGGCATTACGGCTTCAAGACCAATTATCCCTGGGAGAAACTGGACGAAAAATACCAGGATGTACTGCTTTACGGCTCCGGCGATGAAGTGATTGAAATGGTCTATATTGACGGTCGCAAGAGCTATGTGGTGGAAAAGCCCTTTGAAGGAGTGATCGGCAATATCCAGCGGCGCTGGCGGGAGACCGACAGCAACATGATCCGCGACGAACTGGGCAAATACCAGAGCAGCGCCACCTGTGAGACCTGTGAGGGATATCGCCTGAAACAGGAAGCGCTGGCGGTCAAGGTGGACGGCAAGCATATCGGCCAGGTCACCGAACTGTCCGTCAAGGACAGCTATGACTGGTTCAATAGTCTGCCTGGTCATCTGAGCGAAAAACATGGCGAGATCGCCGGACGTATCCTCAAAGAAATTACCGAACGGCTCGGCTTCCTCAATAATGTGGGACTGGATTACCTGAACCTCAGCCGCAACTCCGGCACCCTGTCCGGGGGCGAAAGCCAGCGTATCCGCCTTGCTTCCCAGATCGGCTCTGGCCTCACGGGTGTGCTTTATGTTTTGGACGAACCCTCTATCGGTTTGCACCAGCGTGACAACGACCGGCTCTTGGAAACGCTGATGAACCTGCGCGACATGGGCAACAGCGTGCTGGTGGTGGAACATGACGAAGACGCCATCCGCGCCGCCGACTATGTAATCGACATGGGACCCGGCGCCGGGGTACATGGCGGTGAAGTAGTTTCCGAGGGTACGCCTGCAGAGATCATGGCCGATCCCAAAAGCCTGACCGGCCAATATCTGTCCGGCACTCGGTCCATTCCAGTGCCCACAGAACGCCGACCCGGTCATATGGCCGGCAAGAAGCGCAAGCAAATCACCGTCAAGGACGCCACGGGCAATAACCTGCAGAATGTGACGGCCGCCTTCCCGCTCGGCACCCTGACCTGTGTGACCGGCGTATCCGGATCAGGCAAATCCACGCTGGTGATTGATACGCTCTACAAGGCCGTGGCCAGGAAGCTCAACAACAACCGCAATATTCCGTCTCCGCACGGCGACATCACCGGGCTCGAATTCATCGACAAGATTGTCGATATCGACCAGTCCCCCATCGGCCGCACGCCAAGGTCCAACCCGGCCACCTATACCGGCGCCTTCACCCCGATCCGCGACTGGTTCGCCGGATTGCCCGAGGCCCAGGCGAGAGGCTACAAGCCGGGACGGTTTTCCTTTAACGTCAAGGGCGGACGCTGCGAAGCCTGCCAGGGCGACGGGGTGATCAAGATCGAGATGCATTTCCTGCCCGATGTTTATGTGCAGTGCGACGTCTGCAAGGGCAAGCGCTATAACCGGGAGACCCTTGAGATCACCTACAAGGGCAAGAGCATTTCCGATATCCTGGATATGACCGTCGAAGACGGCTGCGAATTTTTCGCCGCCGTGCCCGCCATCCGCGACAAACTCAAGATGCTGGACAAGGTGGGCTTGAGTTACATCCAGATCGGCCAGGCAGCGACCACCCTGTCCGGCGGCGAGGCCCAACGGGTCAAGCTTTCCAAGGAACTCGCCAAACGATCCACCGGCCGCACCCTCTATATCCTGGACGAACCCACCACCGGGCTCCATTTCGAGGATGTGCGCAAGCTGATGGAGGTGCTGCAGCATCTGGTGGACCAGGGAAATACGGTGATCATCATCGAACATAACCTTGAAGTGATCAAACTGGCTGACTGGATTCTCGACCTGGGGCCCGAAGGCGGTGACGGCGGCGGACAAATTATTGCAGAGGGCACACCGGAAGAAATTTCTTTGTCAGAAATAAGCTATACCGCCCAATATCTTAAATCTCTTATATAAAGATTTGATAATATTTTTTCTATTGTTAACCATTTGTTAACCATGGAATCACTATGATAAGTTCATTACAGATACCCAACCTATTCTGTAAAACCTAGTACTCTATTACTCAATACAATCTCCATTGTGACCAGCGCCTGCTTCCCCCCAAGCAGGCGCCTTTTTTCTTTCCGATTGCACCTGTTTTCACCGGATGTTATGTAGCCGGAGAGAAAAGGAACAGTCATGACATCAGAGCATTCTCCCATACATATCATCGGTGGCGGCATGGCCGGCACAGAAGCCGCCTGGCAGATTCTGCAGTCCGGGGTTCCGGTTACTCTGCACGAAATGCGCCCGCAGGTTAAAACCGATGCCCATCAGACCGAGGGGCTTGCCGAACTGGTCTGTTCCAATAGTTTCCGTTCGGACGATCACGAAAATAACGCCGTGGGCCTGCTGCACGAGGAGATGCGTCGGCTCGGCAGCCTTGTCATGGAAGCTGCGGCTGCCACAAAGGTGCCGGCCGGCAGCGCCCTCGCCGTTGATCGGGAGCAGTTCAGCCAGTATGTGGAAAACAAACTGGCATCCCATCCGCTGTTTACCCTGGTTCGTGAAGAAGTCGCGGCCATTCCCCCGGCCGCGTGGGACAATGTGATCATCGCCACGGGCCCCCTCACCTCCATGAACCTCGCCGATGCCATACTGGAGCTGACCGGCAAGGATTCGCTGGCCTTCTTTGATGCCATCGCCCCCATCGTCTACAAGGACAGCATTGATTTCAACAAGGCCTGGTTCCAGTCCCGCTATGACAAGGGTGAAGGCGCCGACTATATCAACTGCCCCCTGAGCGAAGAGCAATATAACGAACTGATCGATGACCTGCTGGACGGCGACAAGGCCGATTTCAAGGACTGGGAGAAAGACACACCCTATTTTGAGGGTTGTATGCCCATCGAGGTCATGGCTGAACGGGGACGCCAGACCCTGAGTTTTGGCCCCCTGAAACCTGTGGGGCTGCATAATCCCCATAGCGACGAGCAACCCTATGCCGTTGTGCAGCTGAGACAGGATAACGCACTGGGCACCCTCTATAATATCGTCGGGTTCCAGACGAAACTGAAATATACCGCCCAGAAAGAAGTTTTCCGTAAAATTCCCGGCCTGGAAAAAGCCGAGTTCGCCCGTCTTGGTGGACTGCATCGCAATACCTTCATCAACAGCCCGGAACTCCTGGATGACCAGTTACGTTTGAAGCAAATGCCGCGCCTGCGCTTCGCCGGTCAGATGACAGGGGTAGAGGGATATGTGGAAAGCGCCGCCATGGGCCTTATCGCGGGTCGCTATGCCGCTGCCGAGCGACTGGGCCGGAAAATTACGACACCACCTGTTACCACGGCCTTCGGGGCGCTGATCAACCATATCACCGGCGGTCATATTCCGGGACTCCCCGAGCAGAAAACCTTCCAGCCCATGAACATTAATTTCGGCATCATGCCTCCGCTGGAAAATAACAAAGGACCAAATGGTCGGAAGCTGAAGAAAGCCGAACGCAAGCCGGCCAAATCAGCCCGGGCTCTTCGTGATCTGCAGGACTGGCTAGACTCGCTTGAATAGAGCATCAACCATCAGTCGGCACTGACGGGCAAAAGCATCCGATTTTTCCTGCAGACTGAAGGGGCTATAGCCCGCTTTCCTCAAACTTTTCAGATAGCTTCTGGACAGGGAATTCAGCAGGAACAGGGAATGCACCCCGGACGGGATGACTTTGCGCGAGGTTCGGAGTTCGCCAAGCAGACGCTCCGCCTGTCCGCATACCTCGGCGGTCAGCCGGGAAAGGGCCTCACGGTTTTCCGGTGCGGCCAAAGAATTTCCGGAAAGCCCATGCCGGGCAAGCAACTCCGTCGGCAGAAAAGTCTTGCGCAGGGACAGATGATAGGGCACCGCCCGGATAATCCCGATCATGCCCCAGGCCAGGCCGCTTTTTCCTGCCGCTTCGGCCAGTATCTCGTCCTTACCGCCCAGAACTACGGCAGCCAAACGAGCCAAATTGCCCGACGTATTCTCAAGGTAGGTGGACAATTCTTCCATCGTGCGGGGGCTCTCGTCATAGATATCCTGCGTCCGGGCGTCTATCATCCGGTCAAACAATTCCCGCGGCAGATCACGCATCCCGACAGCCTGGGCAAGCGCCTCGACAACCTCGTGCTTGCGGGGAGTCCCTCCATAAATTTCATCAATGGCTTCCCGCCACCACTGGAGTCGGATTTCCCCGAGCATGGGCTCTGAAACAGTCTCGCGGATCTTGGCCAGTTCCTGATTAAAGGCATAAATGGCAAACAGATCGTCGCGTTTGTCTGCAGGTGCAAACAACACGGTCTGAAACCGGTCATGATCCTGTTTCCTGACCTGTTCTGCGCAATATCCTGTCATTTTTCCACTGTTTGTCATGCCATGGTTCCGATTATCACCTTGATGCCGCAAATAACGCCGCAGAACAAGTCTAACCTGCCGGAAAAAAAGGTTTTTTGACGAAACCCCAATAAACTGGTAACCTCATTTTATCCTACAAAAGGATAGAGGGAAATTTGCCATACATAAAACACAGGCAAATTACAGATATAGGGACTATAGATAAAATGAGCAAAATATTGGAATCCTTGCCGCTGACTGTGGTCGCCGGCATTGTACTTACCATAATCATGGTATTTGCAACAAACTATCTTGAAAACCGCGATATGCCGGATGCAGGTAAAGCTGCCTCCGACGTTATGGAAAAGATGTAAGGGAGCAAATATCATGACACATGAATTCGGACTTTTTCTTATACGTTATCTTCACGTTCTCAGCGGTGTAATGTGGATCGGCATTCTCTGGTATTTTAACTTTGTACAGATTCCCAGCATGCCAAAAATTCCTGATGAGCAAAAACCTGCCATCAGCAAGGTGATTGCTCCCGAGGCCTTGTTCTGGTTCCGCTGGGCGGCACTCAGCACCATTGTTTTCGGTCTTCTCCTGGCCTGGATGAACGGCTATCTGGTAGAAGCCCTGATGTTGCAGCAGCCGGATATCGGTTTCGGTATGTGGTTCGGACTGATCATGGCCTTCAATGTCTGGTTCATCATCTGGCCTAACCAGAAAATTGCCCTTGGCATTGTCGAAGCCGCGCCCGAGGCAAAACCGAAGTCCGCACGCCGGGCAATGCTGTTCTCCCGGACCAATACGCTTCTGTCCATCCCCATGCTGTTCAGCATGATTTCGGGACAGAATTCAGTAGGTCTGTAAGAGATATTACATATCAAAGGAAAAGGCCGGATATATTCCGGCCTTTTTTAGTTCACACGGCAATCAGGGCTGCCGCAACCCGCCGCCCTTCCAGCAACAGAACATTGTAGGTCCGGGACGCCGCACCGGTCGCCATCACTTCTACGCCAATCCCCTGGCCTTCAAGGTAGGCTCGCAGATCACGATCAAGAAAGATCATGTTCTCGCCGGTCCCGATAATGAGAAGTTCCAGTTCGGTACTTATCTCGACGACTTGGGCAAAGCATTCGCGGCTGAAGTCTTCTTTGGACGCAACATTCCAGGGATAATAACCCTGCGGCGTCAGAAGCAGAGAACCTTCCACACGCTGATTCTCCCCAACCCGGAAACCGCCGTTTCCATAGGAGGAAATGCTGTTTCCGGACTGGGATTTCGCCTCTTCAAACTTCATTGAGCAGACCTAGCCTTTTTCAGGCGGCAAGACTTCCATGCCTTCCGGCAATTCAGCATCGGGCTCACGCCGCATTTCGAACCACAGGAGCACCGGACAGGCGATAAAGACGGAAGAATAGGTTCCGACGAATACGCCCCAGATCATGGCAGCTGTAAAGCCATGGATATTCTCCCCGCCGAAGTAGAACAGTGCCCCCAGCGCCAGAAGCGTGGTGAGCGACGTCATGACTGTTCGGGACAGGGTCTCGTTAAGGCTGAGATTGAGAAGATCAAGCATTTCCATCTTGCGGTATTTCCGCAGGTTTTCCCTGACCCTGTCATAGACCACAACGGTATCATTGAGCGAATAACCGACGATGGTCAGGATCGCGGCGATAATGGAAAGATTGAACTCCATCTCGATAAAGGAAAACAGGCCAATGGTAAGCAGGACATCATGCACCAGGGCAATGACAGCGCCAAGGCCGAACTGCCATTCAAACCGGAACCAGATATAGACCAGAACAGCCAGTACCGCGAGGGTTACGGACAGGATCCCATCCTGGATCAGTTCGCCGGATACCTTGGGGCCCACGGTTTCTGTCCGACGGAAACTTATTTCGCCTTCAAGGGCCTGATCCAGGGTCACCTTGACTTCGTCGACGATCTGTTCGAGCGATTTGTCTTCCTGATATTCCAGGCGGATCAAGACGTCGGTATCAGCGCCGAACTCCTGAACCACCGGTGTTCCCATACCAAGGTCACCGACAGACTGTCGAATTGCACTCAGGTCTGCTTTTTGTTCGGTTTTGATCTCCATCAGCACGCCGCCCTTGAAGTCGATCCCATAGCTCAGGCCATGGGTGAAGAACAGTGTAGCTGAGGCGATCAGGGCCACTACCGATATGGCAAAGGCGACCATCCGATAGTTGACGAATTTAATATCGGTTTTTTCAGGAACCAGTTTCAGTAACATATCCGGGCTCCTTATATCTTCAGTGTTTCAGGGCGCCGCTTGCGGGCCCATGTGGAAAGGATCAGGCGGCTCAGACTGACTGCCGTAAAGACCGAGGTAAAGATACCGCAGGCAAGCGTCACGGCAAATCCCTTGACCGGGCCGGATCCGAACTGGAACAGGATAAGCGCGGCAATCAGGGTTGTCACATTGGCATCCAGAATGGTGCTGAATGCCTTCTGATATCCATGATCCATTGCCGACAAGACATTTCGCCCTGCACGTAACTCCTCACGGATACGTTCGAAAATCAGCACATTGGCATCAACCGCCATCCCGATGGTCAGTACAATCCCGGCAATACCCGGCAGGGTCAATGTCGCCCCGATCGTGGATAACAGTCCAAGGATCATGAAAATATTCACTACAAGGGAAACATTGGCCACCACGCCGAACCAGCCATAGGACAACAGGATATAGACCATCACCGCCGCAAGACCGATAATAGCCGCGACTTCACCAGCAGCCACGGAATCAGCACCGAGATCCGGACCGACGGTCCTTTCCTCAAGAACCTTGAGAGGTGCCGGCAAGGCCCCTGCCCTGAGCAGTAACGCGAGTTCATTGGCACTATCTATGGTGAAATTGCCGGTAATGATGCCGGAACCACCAAGAATCGGGCTGTTAATACGCGGCGCACTGATCACCTTGTTATCAAGTACAATGGCGAAAGGCTTGCCCACATTCTTGCGGGTGACATCGGCAAACTTCTTGCCGCCGACATTGTCAAAGCGGAAGTTGACGGCAGGCTGCCCGTTCTGGTCATATCCCAGGCTGGCATCCACCAGATTTTCCCCGGACAGGATCGCCCGCTTGCGCACAGCATAAGGCGGCATGCCCGCAGCGACGTCTTCATCTGAGGGGGGCACAATCCCCGTTCCCGGTGGCACCCGCCCGCGGGCGATATCTTCGGGACTGACAGACTGGTCGACAAGACGAAATTCCAGTTTCGCTGTTTTGCCAAGAATATCCTTCAGCTCGTCCGGATCGTCAATTCCCGGCACCTGGATCAGCACACGGTCTTCACCATTCTGCTGAATGGCAGGTTCCTTGGTCCCCAGTTCATCGATACGACGCCGGACAATTTCCACCGACTGGGCCACAGTCAGGCGCTTGTATTCCTTGATGGCTCCGGGGGTCAGGGTTACCTCGATGAGTCCGTTACCCATATCGGTAACCTCGATATCATCGGCACCGATGGAGGTCATTGACGCCCCAACCCTGCTGGTTGCTTCACTGTTGATAAGCGAAACCGCTCTTTCCTGCTGTGACGGATCGTTCAGAGTAACAATGATTTTGTCACCGCGGATACGGCGCCGATGCCGGATTTTCTCGGAAACAAGGGCATCCCGGACTTCATCACTCTTGTCCAGGAGACGATCCTCGAGAACAGTTTCCATTTGCACCTCCATAAGGAGATGGGCGCCGCCCTGCAAGTCAAGCCCGAGGGTTACCTGCTTCGACGGCAGGAAGGACGGATAGTCCTTTAACTGCTCTTCAGTAAAAAAGTTCGGTACAGCCGCAAGTATCCCCAATAAAGATACAAGACTTATGACAATGACCTTCCAGCGGGGAAAGTTCAGCATGGGTTTATCCCGTCGGTTTTATTTTTTCTCGGTATCGTTGGCAGGTTCGGGCTTGCCCTGGACCGTGGCAATCATGCTGCGCACGATTTTCACTTTCACGTCATTGGCAATTTCCACCTCAACTTCATTGTCATCAACGACCCTGGAAATTTTGCCAATCAGTCCGCCGGTAGTTACAACCATATCACCGCGACGCAAGCCTTCCACAAGCTGTTTATGTTCTTTGGCCCGTTTCTGCTGTGGACGGATCAACAGGAAATAGAAAACAACGAAGATCAGGATCAGGGGGAGGAAACTCATGATCGGATCGCCGCCGCCTGCTGCGTCCTGTGCGTATGCAGTTGAAATAAACATTTTCATTTCCCTTTTGTTTATTGATTGCTGGAACTATAGCGTCTCTGGCTTTTTTT
Organism: Emcibacter sp.; assembly: GCF_048269205.1. Lineage (GTDB taxonomy): Bacteria > Pseudomonadota > Alphaproteobacteria > Sphingomonadales > Emcibacteraceae > Emcibacter. Next base: position 1,624,206 of record NZ_JBLXJC010000001.1, read on the forward strand.
TCAATCTTCAGTCCGATATAGGATGCACCCTGTCAAAAAACAAGGCGGAAATTATTTGAACGAGTGCTTTTCTATGCTACAGCAAACGGAAAGAGGATAATGATTATGATGGACAGTAAAGAAATCACCCCCCTTTTGACCCGGATTGCCGAAGCCCTGGACCGGCTGGCCCCTGCTCCCAAAGATTCTCTTTCCCTGGACAAGGGTAACGCTTTCGTCTGGCTGGCAGACCCCGACCGGCTGCAGAAAGTGGAAGAAGTCAATCATATCAACCTCTCCCTGCTCAAGGGGATTGATCATGTCAGCGACATTCTGAGACGTAATACGGAACAATTTGCCAGCGGCCTGCCGGCGAACAACGCCCTGCTTTGGGGGGCACGCGGTATGGGAAAAAGCAGCCTGGTCAAGGCTCTGCATGCGGAGATCAATAAAACGGCGGAAAAGAAACTGGCCCTTGTGGAAATTCATAGGGAAGATATTCCCACATTGCCCCGGCTTCTCGAGGTCATCAGAAACTCAGACCGCCAGGTGATCCTCTATTGTGACGACCTGTCCTTCGACACTGAAGACAGCAGCTATAAATCACTGAAGGCTGTGCTTGAAGGCGGTATAGAAGGACGTCCCAAAAATGTCGTCTTTTACGCCACATCCAACCGGCGGCACCTGATGGCAAGGAGCATGATGGAAAACGAACGCTCTACGGCCATCAATCCCTCGGAGGCTGTTGAGGAAAAAGTCTCCCTTTCCGACAGGTTTGGCCTGTGGCTCGGCTTCCACGGTTGCCCGCAGGAGGTGTTCCTGCGCATGATCGACGCCTATATCGAACATTATAAGATTCCGGCGGATTTGGAGACTGTCCACGGAGAGGCCAAGGAATGGGCCACCACCCGCGGATCCCGCTCCGGCCGTGTGGCCTGGCAATATATCCAGGACCTGGCCGGCCGCAAGGGAATCACACTGGACTAATCTGTCGCCGCCGGGCTGACCCGATACAGCTTGCCCTTACGTTCATCAGTTACAAAATAAAGATAACCGTCCGGTCCCTGTCGCACATCACGGATACGCCCGTATTTTGTCGCCAGCAGCCGTTCTTCATGCACGACCTTGCCGTCCTTTAACTCCAGACGGACAATCATCTCGTCCTTGAGGGCGCCGACAAGCAGATTGCCCTGCCAGTCGGGAAACGCCGCGCCATCATACCAGACCATGCCGGATGGGGCGATCGAGGGATCCCAGTAGTAGACCGGTTGCTCCATCCCTTCCTTATGGGTGCCGATACCGATCTTTTCGCCATTGTAGTTGATCCCATAGGTAATGATCGGCCAGCCGTAGTTCTTTCCGGCTTCGGGATGATTGATTTCATCCCCGCCCCGGGCTGCGTGGGCGACCGTCCAGAGTGACTTGGTCGCCTTGTTCCAGACTGCGCCCTGGGGGTTGCGATGGCCGATGGACCAAATCGCTGGATGAGCCTTCTTTCCGTCGGCAAAGGGGTTGTCCACCGGGATCGAACCGTCCCGGTTCAACCGGATCACCGAGCCCGCCGGATCGAAAGGATCCTGTGCCCGCATTCCGATGCCTTTTTCCTCGGATATATATCTGTCGCCAATGGTTATGAACATGGTGCCGTCATCTGCAAAAACGATACGGGAACCGAAATGCACAGAAAGCTCCGACTTTTTCGGCAGGGAAAAGATCACTTTCAGGTCCTCGAGCCGGGGATTGTCATCCAGCACCAGCCGGGCCCGGGCCACTGCGGTCCCGGATATCGTTCCCGTCTCGTCAGGTTCAGCATAGGTCAGGAATATAATGCTGTTTTGCGCGAAATCCGGATCAACCGCCACTTCCAGAAGACCCCCCTGGCGATCATAATGCACATTCGGCACACCCTTGATCGGGGCAGATAGTTTGTGACCGCTCACATGGCGCAGCCGTCCCGGTTTTTCCGTCACCAGCGCCGTTCCGTCCGGCAGAAAAGCCACTGACCAGGGAAACTGAAGCCCCGTGGCAATCGTCTCCACCTGAATGCTGCCCTTTTCCGTGTCATACCGGTCGGTAATCCTGCCTGGCACGGGGTCAAGAGCTGCACCGGAAGCCAATGCAACAGCGACAAGAATAAAAAGCAGTTTCCCCGCAAATTTCATTTTCTTTTCCTCTTCAAATAGATATCCCTGCGCGAGAGTATCATACTCTCAAATATTTTTCCGGGTTAACCGCCCGGTTGCCCTTGCGTAGTTCAAAATGGAGCTGGGGCGATGTCACCCTTCCGCTTTTTCCCACATGGGCGATGGCCTGACCCCGGCTTATCTTTTGTCCCTTTTTAACCAGAATCCTGGAGTTATGGGCATAAGCCGTCATCCAGCCATTGGCATGCTGAATCAGGACAAGACCGCCGTATCCCTTTAGTTTGGAATCCGCATGAACGACCACACCCGCCTCGGCCGCACGTACAGTGTCTCCGTGCCGGGCTGCAATATTAATGCCGTCATTATGCAGACCCACGGCTTTCGGACCAAACCTTGAAATCACCTTGCCACTGACCGGCCACATGAATCCCCTACCACTGCTGGGCGGAGGTGACGGCAGCGCCACCTTAACCGTATTACCACTCTGCCCGCCCGGAACATTCAGCTTCTGTCCGACCCGGAGAACATAGGGCTTCTTTAGGTGGTTCAAACGTGACAGCTCTGTCATATCCACATTGTAGCGGCGGGAAATGCTGTAGACTGTATCTCCCTTGCGCACGACATGATGTCCCTTGGACGGCAGGGAAAGTCTCTGATCAGGACGCAGAAGATAGGGGGCTTTCAGGTTATTGTGACTGATGAGCTGGCGAACAGTAACCCCATACCTGCGGGATATGGCATATACCGTATCCCCTTTCCTCACCTTTATCCATTTACCCGACAGAACAACTGATTCCGAAGGGGTATTGTGCGGAAGAGCCACGTAACGGGTGGGTGCAACGGGTTTGGAGCGCGGTTCTGGCACCGGCTTCGGCGAGTTTTTTGTTGTCTGGTCAGGGGCTTTGTTTTTATACCCGATCTGATAGGGATGTCCTTCCTGGCAGCCACTCAGGAGAACAGAGACTGCAAGCAGTCCGGACAGTAGAAATAAATATCTTGGGTGCACACCGGTCATGAAACGGATTGTAGAAAGTCGGCTCCCCAAGATCAATATACTTCAGGAATCGTGAACAATTCCGCCCAACAGCGGTACGAACTTCACAGGCAGCAATATCTCGGTTTCGAAATCATCCCCCTGACGGGTAATGCGATAGATATGTTGCGTTTGCTCCTGTTCACCGATGGGGATAACCATAATCCCGCCGTCCTCTTTCAACTGATCCAGAAGTTTCTCCGGCACCCTGTCGGACGCCGCTGTAACCATGATCCGGTCAAAAGGCGCCTGTTCTGGCCAACCCTTCATGCCGTCGCCGAAAAGGGTGGTTATATTCCTCAGCCCCATTTCCTTGAACAAGGTGTCGGCTTTCTGCATCAGCGGTAAATGCCGTTCGATGGTGAACAGACGACGACAAAGCTTTGACAGCACAGCGCCCTGGTAGCCAGATCCGGTTCCCACCTCCAGAACCTTCATCCTGTCATCCACCTGCAGTTCCTGGGTCATGTAGGCGACAATATAGGGCTGGCTAATGGTTTGACCGCTGGCAATGGGCAGAGCTGCATTCTCATAAGCCTGCTGACGCAAATAATCGGGAATGAATTTTTCCCGTTCAACGTCGCCGATGGCCGCGAGAACATTTTCGTCATGGATTCCGTCCGAACGGAGTATATCCAGAAGCCGCTGTTTCTTTTCTTCCAGTGAAGCAGACATCAGAAATCCCGGTTAATATTCTTTCTCAGGCTATTGTAGGTCGTATAGTGGGTCAGGTCCAGATGGAGAGGCGTAACGGATATATAGTCCTCGGTCATAGCCTCCAGGTCCGTGGATTCCATCGGCGTTCCATAAGCGCGCCTGAAGCCGATCCAGTAATAATTATTGTTACGCAGGTCCTGACGTTCCTCGATGAACAGTTCCGCCTCGTCCCGGAACCCCTGATGGGTAGCGCGGATGCCTCTGACCGCCGATACATCTGTAGGGAAGTTCACATTGATAAGAATGCCGTCTTCCCAGCTTTCGGCAATTACATTTCGGACCACATCCAGAGCATATTTCTCTGACACGGGAAACGGGTTACGACGATTGCGTTTGTCCACATCCTGGCTAAGCGCAATCGAGGGAATTCCACAAATTGTGCCTTCCATTGCCGCCGCGATGGTTCCCGAATAGGTCATATCCTCGGCCAGATTGCCACCCCGGTTGATCCCGGATAAAAGCAACGTCGGCTTTTCGTCAGGAATAATTCGGTGCGTTGCCAGCATCACACAATCAGTTGGTGTTCCCGTGACAGCAAAGCGTCGCTCGGAAATCTGGCGATACCGCAGCGGCTCGGTCAGGGTCAGGGCATGCCCCTTCCCGCTCTGTTCCACTTCCGGCGCCACAGTCCAGACGTCATCGCTCAGCTCATGGGCGATTCTTTCCAGAATTTCGAGCCCTGGCGCATTGATACCGTCATCGTTGGTGACCAGAATTCGGCGGGGATCCGGCTGCATCATGATTTCTTGATCACTTCCTGCCCGCGCAGATAGGGCCTGAGGACACTTGGCACTTTCACAGTACCGTCTGCCTGCTGATAATTTTCCAGAACCGCCACCAATGTGCGTCCAACCGCAAGCCCGGATCCGTTAAGAGTATGAACGAAGCGGGTTTTCTTTTCGCCCTTGGGCCGGCAACGGGTGTTCATGCGCCTGGCCTGAAAATCGCCTGTATTGGAGCAGCTGGAAATCTCCCGGTAGGTGTCCTGTCCCGGAAGCCAGACCTCTAGATCATAGGTTTTACGAGCCGCAAATCCCATGTCGCCCGTACACAGTGTCAACACGCGGTATGGCAGTTTCAGCCGCTGCAGCACCTCTTCGGCAATGCCGGTCATGCGTTCAAGTTCATCCCAGGATTGTTCGGGAGATGTGATGCTGACCATTTCCACTTTCTGGAACTGATGCAGACGGATCATGCCCCGGGTATCCTTGCCCGCTGAACCTGCCTCGGAACGGAAACAGGGGGTCAGCGCCGTAAAGCGCAGCGGCAGGCTTTCTTCCTCCAGAATATCCTCCATCACCATATTCGTGAGCGGGATTTCGCCGGTGGAAATCAGATAATGGCCCGTATCTGTTTTGAACATATCCTCTTCGAACTTGGGCAACTGACTTGTCCCGTACAGGGCCTGATCGCGAACCAGCACGGGGGGAGAAACCTCCTCGTAGCCGTATTCACCCGTATGCATATCCAGCATGAAAGCCGCCAAAGCACGTTCAAGGCGGGCCAGATCACCGCGCAGGGTAACAAAGCGGGCGCCCGACATGCGGGCGGCGCCCTCGAAATCCATCTGGCCAAGGTTTTCACCGATTTCAAAATGCTGCTTGGGTTCGAAATCAAAGGACGGCAGGTCACCCCAGCGGCGCGCCTCCACATTATCCTCTTCACTTTCGCCTTCAGGCACATCATCAGCAGGAATATTGTCAAGGCGGGACAGGCGGCCGTTCAGGTCTTCCTCAAGCGCGCGAATTTCTTCCTCAAGCGCAGGCATGCGCTGTTTCAGTTCCGCCACTTCTTTGATAAGATCTTCTGCATCTTCGCCTTTGGATTTCGCCATGCCGATGGCTTTGGAAGCTTCATTTCGGTGGCTTTGCGCTTCCTGCAATTCCGTCTGTTTTGTGCGCCACTTTTCATCGAGCGCCAGAATTTCAGCGGATTGAGGATCGATACCGCGTTTTTTCCAACCGTTATCAAATGCCTCCGGGTTCTCCCGGATTGCCTTGATATCAAACATTCTTTTCTTCCTTGATCGTTAACCTGATGGCGATGATGGACAATTCATACAGAAGCAGTATGGGAACGCCAAGCAGAATCTGGCTGACAAAATCGGGCGGGGTCATAATGGCCGCAAAGGCAAACGCAGCCACGATCATATATTTACGTTTTTCCGCCAGCCCCTTCGCCGTGACAATGCCGACGCGGGCCAGAAGCAGAAGCAATATGGGTAGTTCGAAACTGAATCCGAAAGCCAGGATCATCATCATCACCAGCGACCAGTATTCCTTGACCGATGGCATGACCGTTACCGACAATTTTGCCAGCGGATGTTCCGCAGCAGCCGAAGCCGCGCTGGCAGCTTCGGCGGCGCTGTTGGCAGAAATCTGGAAAGACATGAAGAAATCCCAGGCCAGCGGGATGACGACAAAATAGGATAGCGACGCCCCCATGGCGAACAACACCGGAGTACCAATCAGAAACGGCAGAAAGGCCTTCTTCTCGTTACGATAAAGCCCGGGTGCTACAAATTTCCACACCTGCATCGATATCAGCGGAAATGTCAGGCAAAAGGAGGCAAAGAAGGCGACTTTGAGATAGACAAAAAACTGTTCATGAATGCCAATAGCAATCATGTCCGGATTTTGGCCGTTGCTGTTGGCCACGTCCACGAAAGGCTGGGCCAGAAAAGTATATATTTGCTCGACAAACACATAGCAGATACCGAAACCGACCAGAAGATAGACAACACACCAGATCAGTCGCTGCCGCAGCTCAATCAGATGGTCAATCAACGGCGCAGCGCTATGCTCCATTTCCGGTGCCTGTTCACCGCTCACGGTGTTGTCCCCTTCGCCTTGTCACTTTCTAACTGACCCACCTCTTCCCCGGAAACATCATCTGATGGTGAAGAAGCCGGAGTTTCCGCATCCTGCCCATCCAGGTCATCATCAGTGATGTCCGGCCGGCGTTCCACGTTCTCCATGGGAATATTCCCGGCTTCATTCAGTTTCCTGGTAACTTCTTCCAGTTCTACCTCATCGGCAATTTGCTTGATCCCGGTTTGGAACTCCTGTCCCAGCGCCTTGATCTTGCGCACCATCTGCCCGGCTGTCCGCAACATTTTCGGCAGGTCCCTGGGGCCCACCACAATGATTGCCAGGACGACAATCACAAACATCTCGAACATGCCGATATCGAACATTGGGAAATTCCCGGAACCGGTTAATTTTCAGATTTTTCCGACGTTTTCTCAGAGACGACTTTGTCGGCTTTCTGATCAATCACCTTGGGCGGATCGGGCTTGTCGTTTTCATCGTCATCCTCGGCCATACCCTTTTTGAAACTTTTGATGCCCTTGGCCACATCCCCCATCAGGTCGGAAATGCGTCCGCGACCGAAAAGAAGAATTGCCAGAACGGCAACCAGCAAAATCTGCCAAATACTTAAACCCATGCCTGTTCTCCTAATACACCTGTCCCCTGCCTTCTATAACTGGGGAGTTGATGCTCAAAATCAATAAAAACTTGCCTTAAAGCAACAAAAAAATGCGCATGCACAAAAATGTAGTCTGGACGCCGGACGATCTCAGGAACCCGGAAGTTCAGGTTGTTCTTCGGTCGGTTTCGTATCTTCAAGCAGATTAAGCCGGGACGTATTGACATTATCCAGGAAACCTGCCGCTTTCAGTTCAGCGAGCCCCGGAAGATCCTTGATGCTGTCCAAACCGAAATGAACCAGAAAATGATCAGACGTCCCGTATGTCATGGGCCGCCCCGGTGTCCGACGCCGTCCCATCATACGCACCCAGTTCGCTTCCATAAGTACATCAAGGGTGCCCTTGCTCATGGAAACGCCCCTGATCTCCTCCATCTCCGCGCGTGTGACCGGCTGGTGATAGGCAACAATGGCAAGGGTTTCTATAGCCGCACGGGACAAACGCCGCTCCTCCTCCACTTCCTTGCGCAACAGGAAAGCCAGGTCCGGCGCCGTGCGGAACATCCATTTCCCCGCAACCTCGACCAGATTTACCCCCCGTTTTTGATATTCTTCAGCAAGTTCCGCCAGCAGGTCGTCCATATTTGCCCCTTCCGGCAGATATTCTGCCAGGGCAATGGCGGAAAGCGGTTTGTCGCTGGCAAATAAAAGCGCCTCAACGATCCTGATCTGCTCCGGTTTTTCCATCAGTCCTCCCTGTTCCGGCCGCGGATCATCAGCGGCCCGAATATCTGTTTCTGAATGATCTCCGCCTTGCCCTGCCGTGCCATTTCCAACGTAGCGGTAAACAAGGACGCCTTGGCCGACCGGATCATCTCACCACTTCCCAGGTCAGCTGGCAAAAAGGCCTCCAGGGAAGTCCAGTCCAGCACCTGTCCGATCATGTCACCCAGGCGTTCCAGCGCCTGGTCAAGCGTATAGACATCCCGCTTGTGGATCCGGATATCAGAGACCGATTTCCGGATTTTATGTTCAGAATAAGCCTTCAGCACTTCATACAGGCTAAGCTCATAACTGGCATTTTTCGTGACCTGAACCGGTTCCGGCGCCCCACGGACGAAAACATCGCGGCCGAGCTGGTCCCTGGACATCAGCTTGGCCGCCGCATCCCGCATGGCCTCCAGCCGCTGCAGCTGATAGGTCAGCCGGGCGGCCAGTTCATCGGCAGAAATTTCCTCATCATTTTCCTCAACCGGCAGCAAAAGCCGGGATTTCAGATAGGCCAGCCACGCCGCCATCACAAGATAATCCGCCGCCACTTCCAGACGCATTTTACGGGCTTCGGTGATAAAGGCCAGATACTGCTCTACCAGCTCGAGGATCGATATCTGTTTCAGGTCAACTTTTTGAGTGCGGGACAGGGCGAGCAACACATCCAGCGGGCCTTCAAAACCCCGGATATCCAGGACAAGCCGCTCGGCTTCATCCAGACCGGATACTGCGGCGGCGGTATCCGTCTGCTCCTCAAAACCGATGTCACCGGTGGTTGCCATTTACCCTCATATAAATATCAGTGCGCGGGCCAGACTATCGATAAGTTCGGCCAAGGGTTTAATAATGGCGAAAAAAATGTTCAAATTCAATCCCAAGGTTGCTCCGATCATGGGCAGCAGGAAAATCAACCCGAGAAGAATCATCATGCCATAGGGCTCCACACGGGCCAGCGGCCGGGCCAGAACGTCCGGCAGAATGCCAACCGCCACCCTGCCCCCGTCCAGCGGCGGAATCGGCAGCAAATTGAAAATGGCCAGTATCGCATTGATAACAATAAGATTTTGGATATTCAGCGAAAACCATTCCCAGGTAAATTCGGGCAGAAAGACAATCAAGTTGAAAACCAGCCCGCCAAGCAGAGCCAGAAAAATATTCGCCATGGGTCCCGCCAGCGCCACCCAGACCATGTCCCGGCGCGGATTATTGAGACGGCTGAAATTTACCGGCACCGGCTTGGCATAGCCAAACAGGAAGGGAGATTGCATCAGTAACAACAGTAAAGGCAGCAACACAGTGCCGAAGGGATCAATATGCGCCATGGGGTTGAAGGTGACCCGCCCCTGCGTCTTTGCGGTATCATCCCCCAGTTTCCAGGCTGCCCAGCCATGTGCGGCTTCATGCAGTGTAATGGCCAGCAACAGGGGCAGGATCCAGACACTTAGAGTAGTGAAGAACTGTGACAATTAATCGGCTTTCTTTTCCAGCATATCGCCAAGCGCCTCGTTCAGCCACAGTTGCAGGGACTTTTTATCAATTTCCCGCGGCATACGGCGACGACCGAGAACATCCCGGATCCAGGCTTCATTGGTCGGGTTGAAGTCATAAAGGGATTTAAGAACATCTTCCCGTTCTTCAAGGCTGGCATTACAATGAAGCACAAGATCACAGCCGGCCCTGAGCGCCGCCTTGGCATTCTCGGCAGCCGTTCCGCTAAGAGCCTTCATGCTGATATCATCGGAAAACAGCACACCACTAAAGCCGATTTCCTTGCGGATAACCTGGCGGATCAGTTTCGAGGAGAGGGTCGCCGGATGATCCGGATCAATAGCGGTATAAGTCACATGAGCCGTCATCGCACACCCCATGCCTGACAAAGCCTGGAAAGGAACAAAATCCATATTTCTCAGATCTTCCAGTGGAACATCCACGACGGGCAGTTCCTCGTGGCTGTCCACCTTTGCCCGGCCATGCCCCGGAATATGTTTGATCATGGGCAGCACACCGGCGGATATCAGCCCTTCGCAGGCAGCAATGCCCAGGGCAATCACCTTCGCGGGATCGGTACCGAAAGAACGGTCGCCGATAATGTTGTGGGTATCATCGAACAGCAGATCCAGAAGGGGAAAACAGTCAATGGTAATACCCAGTTCCGCCAGATCCATGGCAATCAGAAATGTATTAATAGACAAGGCCTCGACAGCCCGGTCGGGATCAATATCATACAGATCGGCGAATACTTTGGGTGGCGGGGGTTTGCGCCAGATTTCGGGATTGAGGCGAACCACACGTCCGCCTTCCTGATCAATCATGATCGGAATATCCTCCCGGCCGACAACTTCCCGCATCTCGTTGGTCAGGGCCCGGACCTGGTCCGGACTTTCACAATTGCGGGCAAAAAGAATAAAACCGAAGGGCTGCAGCTCGCTGAAAAGTGATTTTTCCTCTTCACTGAGCCTGGTACCGTCACAATCAGTAATAACCGGGCGAGACATCTATTTTTTCACCACAAGGCAGCCCTGATCTGCTTTTTTAAGTTGATCACAGATTTTATCGGCGCTCGCACGGTCTTTAATGTTACCCCCCCGTACCCGATAGAGGACACCCTTGTCCCCACGATCCACCACCATATAATCCGGCGACAGGCCGCCAAGCAGGCTGGCATGCTTTTCAGAAAGATTCGCCCAGAGCCTTTCAGCACTGGACAATTGGCTAAACGCACCGAGCTGAATCATGAAATCCCCGCTTCCTGCAACAACTGCAGGCTTGGGCGTCGGCGAGGCGGCCGGCGCCACCTGGTCTTCCACCTTGCTGGACGCGGCAGCAGTGCTGCCGGCCTCATCCCCGGGCGGGCTCGGCGGCAAGGCCGCATTCACCTCCTCAGAGGGATTTTGTGACGGGGTGTCGGCAGACGGCCGGTTCATGGGAATTTCAGAACTTGAACCCAGAACCTCTTCTTTCTGCTCTGCGTTTCCGGCCACCTGTTCAAATATTTCCTTGTCCTGGTGCAGCACCTTCATTCCGCCCGGATCCTCCGGTTTAACCTTGATAACGGATTTATCGGCGCGCACAACCGGCACCGGCCCCTTATCGGCGCCCTGCATATAGCTATACCAGATCACACCTGCAAAAATCGCCAGCACCACAACAGTAATGGCAGCAATAATCATGCGGCGACTTGTCATATTCTCTTCACCGGCATATTCATCCGGCAGAGGCTCCAGCCAGGATGATTTGTCCTTACGTTCTTCTGCCATTGCTAATCCCCTTTTCTAGCGCCTGAGGTATTTTACATTTCTGTAAGCGGTTGAACACCCAGTATATTAAGCCCTGTTGCGACAATATTGGCAAGTGCCGAAATCATGGCCAAGCGGGCCAATGTAAGTTCCTTGTTGTCTTCCAGGATAAATTTCAGCCCCGGATTGTCATTTCCCTTGTTCCACAAGGCATGAAACTCTGAGGCCAGGTCATAGAGGTAGAAAGATATCCGGTGCGGTTCGTGAGCCAGGGCAGCGCTTTCTACAAGTCGCGGCCAGCCCGCCATGGTCTTCACCAGGGACTGTTCCGCCTCATCGGAAAGAACAGACAGGTCAGCCCCGGCAAGAGCCTCTGTTGACACATCCAGTCCTTCAAATGCCTCGCAGGCCTTGCGCAATACGGAATGCACCCGGGCGTGAGCATACTGCACATAAAAGACGGGATTGTCCTTGGACTGCTCTGTCACTTTTGCAAAGTCAAAATCCAGGGCAGCGTCATTCTTGCGGGTCAGCATGATGAAACGCACCACATCCTTGCCTACTTCGTCAACCACATCGCGCAGGGTGACAAAGGTACCGGCCCGTTTGGACATTTTATAGGGCTGGCCATCTTTCAGCAGGTTAACAAGCTGACAGAGGCGCACATCCAGTTCACCCTTGCCGTCGGTAATGGCCTTGATAGCGGCCTGAACCCGTTTGACATAACCACCATGATCAGCGCCCCAGACATCAATCATGTTATAGAAACCGCGATCCACTTTGTTGTGATGGTAAGCCACGTCGGCCGCGAAATAGGTCCAGGTGCCGTCGGATTTCTGCAGGGGACGGTCAATATCATCACCAAACTGCGTCGCCTTGAACAGAAGCTGGGGGCGTTCTTCCCAGTCATCGGGCAACTTGCCTTTCGGCGGCTCGAGAATGCCTTCATAGATCAGGCCCTTTTTCCTCAGTTCCTCAACCGCTTCCTCAATACCGCCATTTTCATGCAGGGTTTTCTCGGAAAAGAAAACATCGTGATGGATGCCCAGCACAGCCAGGTCCTCGCGGATCATTTCCATCATTTTGTCGGTGGCAAACTTGCGAACGGCCGGCAGCCATTCCTCTTCAGCCGCATTCAGCCACTTTTCCCCATCCCTTTCAGCCAGTGCCCGGCCCGGTTCGACCAGATAGTCCCCAGGATAGAGCCCTTGCGGGATTTCTCCGATATCATGCCCCAAAGCTTCCTTGTAGCGCAGGTAAAGGGACTGGGCCAGAACATCAATCTGGGCACCCGCGTCATTAATGTAATATTCCTTGGTGACGTCAAAACCGGCAAAATCAAGCAATGACGCCAGGGCATCACCAAAAATAGCGCCCCGGCAATGGCCCACATGCATTGGCCCCGTCGGGTTGGCGGAAACATATTCCACATTGATCTTTTCATCTTCACCGGTCTCGGACCGGCCATAATCATGACCTGCCCCAAGGATCACACCGACCTGGGCCAGAACAACCTCCGGCTTCAGGTTCAGATTGATAAACCCGGGGCCCGCAATGGAAACCGAGGCTACCTCCTCAAGCTTCTCCATTTTTGCCACCACCATTTCGGCAATCTGGCGGGGATTCATCTTTGCCTGCTTGGTCAGAATCATGGCCACATTGGTTGCCATGTCGCCGTGGGACGGATCACGCGGACTTTCCAGGGTCATATGAGTCAGATCAAGCCCCTGCGGCAAATCTCCGGCCGTGCAGAGATCTTCAACTATTAGTTTAATTTTTTTCTGTAAATCTTTATAAATATTCATAATTCAAACATCGTCATATCAAAAAGCCTTCTATACTCCAGAAGGGCATAGCGGTCCGTCATCCCGGCAATGAAATCGGCAATATGACGGGCTCTATCCTGTTCCTCGAGGTCAGTCAAGCGCTCCTGCCATTTTTCCGGCAGACATTCAGGTTCCCCCATATACAGGGCAAAAAGATCACGAACAACCCTTTTGGCCTTGCTGGTCATGCGGCAGACCTTGTAATGGCGGTACATGTTGCGCATCAGGAAGACTTTCAGCTCTCTGTCTGTCTGCTTCATTTCAGGGGAAAAGGCTATCATGCGCCGTTCCGCCCGGCGCACGTCTTCTACGGTTTCCGGCTTGAGGGCCATGAGCCGTTCCCGGCTTTCCGCCAGAATGTCATTGACCATCCGGTTGATCAGGCGGCGAATGATCTCATGATCAAAACGCCGCTCTTCCATCTCGCCATGAGTGTCACGGACCTCGGCGACAATTTCAGCCACCAGCGGAATCTCGCAGATTTCCTCTACCGTAAAAAGCTCGGCCCTGAGCCCGTCCGCAATATCATGGTTATTGTAGGCGATATCGTCGGCAATGGCCGCCACCTGCGCTTCCAGACTGGCATAGGTATGCAGCTCCAGGTCATGTTCCCTGTTATATTCCAAGAAGTTAACGTGCAGGTGGTCGGTCTCCCCTTCACGGCACAAGGGCCCGTTATGCTTGGCGAGGCCTTCAAGGGTTTCCCAGGTCAGGTTGAGCCCGTCAAACCCGCCGTACCGCCTTTCCAGTTTTGTAACGATACGCAGGGACTGGGCATTGTGATCGAAACCGTTATAGGGCTTCATCAGGTCATCCAGCGCATCCTCCCCCGCATGCCCAAAGGGCGTATGGCCGAAATCATGAACCAGGGACAGGGCCTCGGTGATCTCCTCATTCAGTCCCAGCACACGGGCGATCGAGCGGGCAATCTGTGACACCTCTATCGAATGGGTGAGCCTGGTCCGGTAATAGTCACCTTCATGATAGACGAAAACCTGGGTCTTGTGTTTCAGCCGGCGAAACGCGCTGGAATGAATGATCCGGTCCCGGTCCCGCTGGAACGGCGATCTGGTGACGGTTTCTGGTTCCTCATAAAGACGGCCGCGACTGGTTGCCGCAAGGCAGGCATAGGGTGCATAATGTTGTTGCGGTTCGAAAAGTGTGAATTCTGAAGTCATGGCGTAATGCTTTGCTGTTCCCCGTTTCGCACGACCTTACAAGCTTTTCACGACAATTTCCCGCTATTTTTTGGAATATTGACAATTCTTTGAGCTGACCTACATATAATGCTATAAAGCATGTGATAAGTTTTTGGAAAATCAGGGCAACAGGACAGAATTATGGATAACATGGACACACCGGTGACATTGTCGGCCAGTGCCGCAAAACGGATCTCCACTTTGATCCAGGGTGAAGGTAATCCGGGACTTAAATTCCGTATCGCCGTCAACGGCGGCGGCTGCTCCGGGTTCCAGTATGACTTCAATCTGGTCAACGACCAGAAGGACGACGATCTGGTTGTGGAACGGGATGGGGTAACCATGCTGGTGGACGGCCTCTCTCTGCTCTATCTAACGGGCTCCGAAGTGGACTTCGTGGAGGAACTCGCCGGATCCATGTTTGTGGTCAAGAACCCCAACGCCACAGCCTCCTGCGGCTGCGGTTCCTCTTTCGCTGTCTAATACGCCCTATAGGATAATCCATGAAAATAGCGTCCTGGAATGTGAACTCCGTCAAGGCACGGCTGCCACGGGTGGTGGAATGGCTTTCCGAATTTCAACCCGATGTGGTTCTGCTTCAGGAACTGAAATGCATTGACGAAAATTTCCCCCGCATGGAGATAGAGGACCTGGGCTACAATGTGGTCACCCACGGCCAGAAAACCTATAACGGGGTCGCAATCCTGTCGAAATACCCCATAGAGGACGTCATGGTCGGTCTTCCCGGCGATACCAGCGATGAACAGGCCCGCTATCTGGAGGCCACCGTCAATACCGTTCGCGTTGCCGCCATTTACCTGCCCAACGGCAACCCTGTGCCGGGGGAAAAGTTTGACTATAAACTCCGCTGGATGGACCGCCTGATCAAGCGGGCAAAAAAGCTCCTGAAAACTGAAGAGGTCTTTGTGCTGGGCGGGGACTATAACGTCTGCCCCATGGATGAAGACTGCTACGCCCCGGAACGCTTTGCCAGTGACGCCCTGTGCATGCCGGAAAGCCGGGATCGGTACTGGACCCTGGTCAACCTGGGCCTGACCGACGCCCTGCGCGCCTTTCACCCCAGCGGTCATAACTATACCTATTGGGATTATCAGGCCGGCGCCTGGCAGAAAGACAACGGCCTGCGCATTGACCATTTGCTGCTCAGCCCCCAGGCGGCCGACAAGCTCAAGGCCTGCGACGTGGACCGCAAGCCGCGCGGCAGGGAAAAAGCCTCTGACCACACCCCGATCTGGTGTGAACTGGATGTGGCGGGATAACTCTCTGGCCCCAGGAGCCTCTTCACCTGAATACCAAAAGTGTAAAATAACCCTGCTTTTGAGTATTGAAGTGTCAGAATTCTTTACACAATTGCAATTGTCAGGTTCAGTTTTGAACAATTGATTCAACTTAATCCCCCGGAAAATAACGCACCCAATATAAATGGCATACTAATTGCTTTCTACTGGAGATTATTCAATCCAAGAGTGGGGTTATTTATGTTGAAGAAAATATTTTTATTGGCATTTACGATGTGCCTCTTTGCAGGGACGGCAAATGCTGCACCTATTAAATTCTCCTTCTGGGGAACTGGAAGCGGCACCCTGGATCAAACTGACTTTAATGCAGCCGACTTCACCATTGAGCTGTTTGCAGATACAAATAATATTACTACGGATGGCTTTACAGAGAGTCTCCTCGCAGATAGCGCAACATTCAGCATTGATGGAGTGGGATCAGGTTTTTTTAGTGAAATACTAAGGATGTTCACCAATCATATTGGAACTGGACTGGGCAGACCCGCGAACTCGGATCTCATTGATTTTCTGAACACCCCTGAATTAAAATCCTATGACCTGGCAAGTTCTACAGCAATTTACAGCGAAGCATCCCCTTGTTGCGCATTTGCGTTCAGCGGCCTGACGACCAGTCTTGGCGCATTAGGCTTCTCATCTTACGGTGAGGTATCCTTTCAGGCAACCCTCACCAATGTCCCGGAACCTGCACCGCTTGCGCTTCTTGGTCTCGGCCTTATGGCACTTGTCTTGGTACGCAAACGCCGCGGCTAATTGTTTTTGCTGCCAGAAATGAAAAAGGCCCCCATCGGGGGCCTTTTATGTATTTATTCCGTATGCTTCTCCAGCAACCTCTTATTGCGCGCCTGGATGGGGCGATTATTTTCCTGCACCACAGACAGGAATTTGTCGATCTGAGCGGCTGAGGCCTCCAGGGGCTCCGCCACCACATGCCACCTGACACCCTCAGAACAGGGCGGTGTCGTCAAGGATCCGTTATAGCGCACAAAAGACAAATTGGACGGCAGCAGGTTCGAAGCGTTCACCAGATCGGATGAGACATAGCCGGTATTGGCGTTCTCAGGCATATGATTCCATAGTGCCGCCAGGTCAGGATTTTCCTGCCCCTCCCTGAACATCACCCCGACGACCGCAAGTTTGCCGCTGTCATCTTTGTGTACCAGATGCACTTCCAGCGGAAAATGCCTGCCCTCAATGGTATGTTCGCTGGGGGAATGAAAATGAAACTGTAGCAGTTCATATTCGCGCCCTTCGGACATCAGGGTGCTTCCCGGCTCATAGTTGAGCTGAATGGTGTGGCCGTTGTTCAAAACATCCAGAGCCGTCAACCTGTAATTTGTGACGATACCATCGGTGGAGCCACCAATGCGGGCAATATCGATCGGTGACTGTGAACGACCAGAAGAACAGGCATGAAATTTTGGTGAAAGCTCGCCCCAATATTCCGGGCCATCATGACCGCTATAACTCCAATGGGGTGCGGTAGAGTCCGCGGCTGAAACTACAACGCCGGAAAAAACAAACAGAATTGCTGAAATAAATATAGTAAGGACCCGCACGAAAACCTCCTGATTTTATGGGTTTAATCATATACTGGGTGAAACTACGAAGTATTAGTAAATATTAATTCAACAGAAGAATCAAGGTCTTTGGAATGGCGTGAATAGGTTCAGGGCTCGTCGCCGGGCCATAAACCGCACAGCAAGGAGCAACCATCAATTACACCCCGATCTGGTGTGACCTGAATGAGATAAAATAACTCTGATTTAGTCCTGCTGTTCCTGCAATAAGCCCTGTACGGAAAGCCCGAAGCGATACCGGAAAGCATAAGCCAACATACTGGCCACCATAGCTAATTCCAGTACAGAAATGGCTATACCGATTATAAACATTAGTCCCGAACTTACGAGCGCCCCCAGCCCCAGGCCAAATTCAGCAAGACCGGCAGGCATTATTGCCAGCGGAACAAATGACATAAGGCTTGAAAACAGCAAAAAAGTAAAAAACAATCCAAGGAACGGCAGATATAGTCCTTTAAGCCGGGCACCGAAGGGGATCCGTTGTTCAACCTCAGGTCCAAGTTTATCCCCCAGGCTTCCAGTTACCAAATCTGCTGCATAACGGTAGATGACATACGCAAAAACCATGATGGCAAACAGATTGTAGATATTTCCCAGGAAAAACAATTTCGTTTTCAGGGCAGAAATATCAACTCCCCTGGATTTATTGAGAGCGTGCTCTATACCTAATATTGAAGGCAAAACCTGAGACAATAGCCAAATCCCAGCAAAAGATATAAGCCCGGATATGATCGAAATCAGGATGAACCAGCCATAATTCCGGAGAATGCCATTGTAAAACCTTCCAAAACGCCCGGCACACTTGTTCTCCGGCAGACCCAAACCGCGCCGAACCCACTCATTAAAGACACCGACAATTCCAGCTGATATCAATATGGCAATGGTGACAATGCCCACAAGATTGAGCACCCCGCTTTTCACTAAACTCAAGAGCATAATAATCAATACAGCAGCAAATGTGAGCCCCACTATCAAGATAAAAGATGAGACAAGTAATGCACTATCCTTAAATGGAGCCAGGAAACTTCCTTTGAATAATTCGACAGGTGGTATCGGATAAAGGTCAAATTTTTCGGCCAGATTGTCTGTGGATGACCCGTTGATATCGTCACTATTGTTTGAGGTCATGCTTCCCCTCCCCCATAATATTACAAATATAGAATAAATTGATTATTTCCCTGAATAGTCTATCTGCTAAAATGCGAAATGCAATATGTGAGGATTGCAGGGGTCTATTCAGGACAGTTTTATGTACGTCTTTCCAACAGACAAACAGATCGAAGAGTTTACCGAGAGCGATCCGGACCAGCCGGTCCTGATGATTAATCTGGTGCGCCTCAGGGAAAATGCCCAGTATCCTGAAAACAGTGATCACGGACCCTGCTCTGGCGCCAAAGCCTTTGATACCTATGTTGAAATGGGAACAGAGATAGCCGAAAAAGTCGGCGGCAGAATACTGGTAGGTGAATCCATCCAGAATATTTTCATAGGACCTGAGGATGAAAAATGGGACAGGTTTTACCTGATCTGGTATCCGAGCATGCGGATGCTGCTTGATCTTCTGTCTTCGCCGGAATTTATTGCCCTGACCATTCACCGCACCGCAAGCGTTCTTGATGCCCGAATGCTCAAATGCGACGGGTCAAATCTGGGCTTATAAGTTCCCCTCCAGGAATTCTTCCCGGCCCTGTCTTGCTTCATCCTCGTCTTCTTCAGTACCTGCCTGCGGTGCGGTGGAATCTTCCTCGTCCATGAATACCTCCAGGTCAAGCTGTGACAGATAGACCGTTACCGTCCCCCATCCCGTGGGAAATTCACCTTTCACCGGAATAACAAAGGGCAGGTCTTTCCAGGGCACCACCCAGAGCTTGAAAGTCTGGGGTTCGGTGCTTTCCTTCTTGTCTTCATATTCTCTCTTGCCTTTGATTTTCCCTGACAGCAACCGCTCGGTAAACCCGCAAACAATGGCGTCACCTGTATAAAGCGACTTGCGATTTTGCGGCAAAGTCTCGATCGTCGGGCAGCTATAGCTATATTCAACGGCAGCCGAACCGTCAAAGACCGGATCGCTGACATATTTCTTATCCCGGGTCATGGTCTGGATATTGGCGCGGTTCTCGGTAAACAGGTTCAGCATATAGGTGAGCGGGTCCACATAGTTCCAGAATTTCTCCGGTACCGGTTCCCGGACCCATTTTCTGTCTTCGTTATAGATGCCGATGGTTAGCGCCTCGCCGCTCTCGGGCTCCCGCTCCAGAACATGTTTGTAATGGGTGCTGCCCCAATAGCCCTGCTTCTTGTATATCAACGGCAGGAAATAACCTTCATCGTCAATCTTTCCCTTGGCATAGGTGGTGCTTTCCGCCTTGCTGAAAAAGCTGAGCAGACCCCGCGTCTTGTAGGAAACCTCCACCTTGTAGCTGTCCCTGGACAGATAAACCTCGGAGGTAATGGTGGAAACGACAAAGCCGGCCCAGTAGGCATGATAGGTCGCCTGCAGTTTGAATTTTTCATAGGTTTCTTCTGCCCGGGAAAAGCCCGGCAGAAACGACAGGGAGACTATGGTCAGGCACAATAAGAGCCTCATGCCTTGTCCTCCGCCTCCAGGCTATCATCAGTGGTTTCCAGACTGAAGGGTGTGAAATCGGTCTCGGTATCATAAACATCGACACCCTCGGCCTTTTTCAGAGCGCCAACAATACGATAGGTCACCGGGGTCAGCACCGCCTCCCAGCCCACCTTGAGCAGAAAGTTGCTGAACATTACCTGGATCACCAGGTCCGTGCTCCAGATGCCGTAAAAAGCTACCGGATAGAAAATCAGACTGTCTGCCGCCTGGCCGATGATGGTCGAACCTATAGTTCGGGTCCAGAGATGACGCCCTTTCGTCCAGACCTTCATCCTCGCCATCACATAGGCATTGACGATCTCACCGACGAAGAAAGCCGTCAGCGAGGCAAAGACGATGCGCGGTACCTGGCCAAAGACGCTGGCATAGATTTCCTGCTGCCCCCAGCCCGGCGCCGGCGGAAGTTTCACCACCACGAAACTCATGAAGGAAGCAAAGGCCAGACCGGCGAACCCGGCCCATATGACCTTGCGGGCCCGGGCATAGCCATAAACCTCGGTCAGGATATCGCCGAACACATAGGACAGGGGGAAAAACAATACACCGGCACCAAAGACGAACGGAGACCCGAACACCTCTAGCGAAGCCACCTTGGCCGGGCCGATCAGGTTGGAACAGACCAGCACGGTAACGAACGCCGCCATCACCAGGTCATAATATTTAAATCTGTGAAGCCCCATTGTCTGGTTATTTCACCCGGTTACTTAATTGCCAAAAAACTCAACATCTTGTCTTTTTCATTGGAGCCATTCTGCATAAAAGCCTCTCCCCTGTACAGGAAAAGTCGGCAGATGGCCCGGAAGATGAGATAAACAGCAGGATTCCCCCATATACAGGAGCTCAGTCCGGATAAATCTCGCTCATTAGTACGGATTTGCTATTGCCAAGCCTGATACGGGCGTGTGCCCGGGTAAGCTGCCGGGGGGAATCCACCCCGCAGCTATGGGCGATGATTTTCACTTCCTTTTCCATGTTTTCTGCATAATGGGCGACCCTGACCGCCTTGTCCTCGGGGTTGAGGCCATATTGCAGTTTTTTATTGTGCGTGGTGATGCCGGTAGGACAGGTATTCTTGTTGCACTGGAGCGACTGGATACAGCCGAGCGCAAACATATAGCCCCGGGCCGAATTGACAAAGTCCGCCCCGGCGCAATAGGCCCAGGCCACCTCGGAGGGTGTGATCAGCTTGCCGCTGGCGCAGACCCTGATCCGCTGCCTCAATCCATTCTTCTTGAGGATGTCCACCACAACGGGAAGGCTTTCCCGGATCGGCACGCCCATATTGTCAATCAGGCTCATGGGCGCCGCACCGGTGCCGCCATCGGCGCTGTCGATGGTGATGAAATCCGGCGCACTTTCCTCACCACGTTTGTTGATCTCTGTGCACAGGTCGCGGTAGAAATCCTCCGATCCCATCACGCTTTTGAAACCCACCGGCTTGCCGGTCACGTCCCGCACATGCTGGATCATATCCAAAAGGTCGGCCGGGGATTTCACCTCCGGGTGACGGTTGGGGCTGATGGCGTCCTTGCCGACCTCGATACCACGGATTTCAGCAATTTCCGGCGTGACCTTGATGCCCGGCAGGATTCCGCCCTTGCCGGGTTTGGCCCCCTGGCTGAGCTTGATTTCAAACATTTTGACCTGTTCGCGGGCCGCAACGGCCTTCAGTTTTTCTTCGTCAAATCCGCCTTCAGGCCTGCGCACACCGAACTTGGCGGTGCCAATCTGGAAAACGATGTCGCAGCCTCCTTCCAGATGGTAGGGAGACAACCCCCCTTCCCCTGTATTCATCCACACCCCGGCCATTTTTGCACCTTTTGACAGGGCCCGGATTGCAGGTATCGACAAGGCTCCGTAACTCATGCCGGAAACATTAATCAGGCTGTCGGTCTCGTAAGGTTCCCGGCAGTACGGGCCGATGGTCACCGGCCCCGGTTCGATAATTTCCTCGTCCAGATGAGGAAAGGCCGTATTGACGAAATAAACTGTACCCACGGGCCGCAGGTCGCGGGTCGAGCCGAAAGCAATAGTGCTGTCCACATCCTTGGCAGCCCGGTAACACCAGGACCGTTCCGCCCGGTTGAAGGGCATTTCCTCCCGGTCCTGGGCAAAGAAATACTGGCGGAAAAATTCCCCCAGATGTTCAAAGAAATAGCGAAAGCGGGCGATGACCGGAAAATTCCGCCGGAGCGTGCTTTCGGTCTGGGTCTTGTCCACCACATAAAGGATCAGAACCCAGATAATCAGCGTACCGACCACAAACAGGAACATATAAGCCAGTATTTCGATAAAATTGATGGCCAGGCCGGAGAAATTTCCCATCATATACACCCTTTGTTTTTCAATAGTTTACACTGGACGAGAATATTATTGAAACGAAAAAAACCCCGGCGTTACCACCGGGGCCTGAGTTGGACAGTAATGCCGTGACGGATCAGGTCACAGCAGCCTTTGCCTGATATTCAGGCAAATTCCACAAATTCTTCTGCATGACGTCCTGAAGTGTCTCTACCATGTCCCAGATGTTGACATAGCGCGTATAAAGCGGCCCAAAGCCGAAGCGGAGGATATCCGGCGCCCGGAAATCACCAATAATATTCCGCTCGATCAGGGCCTGGACGACGGGATAGCCATACTCATGGGTCATGGCAACCTGGCTGCCCCGTTCCTCTGCATCGCGCGGACTGACAATTTCGAAACCGTAGCCTTCCAGCTTTTCATCGACAAGCTGGATGAAAAGATCACCCATGCGCTTTGATTTTTCCCGGATCAGCCCCATGTCGGCCCGGGTCATCTGGTCCACCCCCTCTTCCAGCAGAGACATGGACAGAATCGGCTGGGTGCCGGTCATCATCTGCCAGATATCCTCTGCCGGCTCATAATCCCGGGTGAAGTCGAACGGCGCCTTGTGGCCCCACCAACCGTCCAGTGGCTGGCGGAACCGGCCCTGGTGGCGCTTTGCCACATAGACAAAGGACGGGGCGCCGGGACCGCCGTTCAGATATTTATAACCGCAGCCGACGGCGAAATCCGCCTTCCAGTCATTCAGCTCCACAGGCACAGCCCCCGCCGAATGACACAGGTCCCAGACCACAAGTGCACCGACTGAGCGCGCCTTCTCCATAACCGCCTTCACATCCATGATGCGACCGGTCTTGTAATGTACATGCACCAGGGAAACCACGGCCACATCTTCTGTTATGGCATCGATCAGTTGATCCCGTTCGGCAAAGATCACCTCATGCCCATATCCCAGATGCTTCGTCAGCCCCTGGGCCACATAATTGTCAGTAGGAAAGTTGGAGCCTTCCATCAGGATCTTGCGCCGGTCGGCCCGCATATCAAGCGCCAGGCTCAACACCTTGAACAGATTGATACTGGTATTGTCACAGGCAATCACTTCGCCGGGGTCGGCACCGATCAGCCCGCCGATCTTGTCGCCAATGCGTTCCCCCATATGAAACCAGCCTGCCTTGTTCCAGCTTTTGATCAGGTCCCGTCCCCATTCCTGCTCAACGACCTGGCGGGCGCGCTCCTTCGATTTTTTCGGCAGCGGGCCGAGACTGTTTCCATCCAGATAAACTATGCCTTCGGGCAGATCGAATTCCTCATAGAAGGATGTCAGCGGATCAGTTTTATCCAGATCCTCGAAATGCTCCCGATTCAGCATGCAGTGTACTCCTTAACAGAAACCTTGTTTGCCCTATCCGGCAATGACAAATTTCATCGCATCAATTATCTTGTATGCCTCAAGAGAAAAGTTAGCATTGTTTTCTCTGTCAGTAATTTTTTTCTAAGCCAAATAAACAGCAAAAACTGCGCCGACAGGCGGATAAAACAGGTAAAAATTTTGCAGCAAGGAAAATGGGATGAAGAATAACATCTGGCGCACCTGGAACCGGGAAAAACTTGAGCGGGAATATTCGCCAAGTTCCTGCATTGACGACATAAATGTCTTTATCCGCAGGTATGAAGATCAGAGCACCGATGCACGGGACAAATGGGTCGCAAACCTTTTGCCGGATGTGAAATACGGGCCGGAGGAACGATCTGTGATGGATATTTTTATACCGGACGGAGAAGGCCCTTTTCCGGTGCATGTTTTCATCCATGGCGGGTACTGGCAGCAACTGTCAAAACAGGAAAGCAGCTTTGCCGCCTCCAACTTTCTTGACCAGGGTATTATCTATGTGGCTCTCGACTATACCCTGGCACCCGAGGCCACACTGCCGGAAATCATTGATCAGACCCGCCGGGGGATTATCAGTCTGCTGAAAACCGCCCATAAATTCAAAGGTGATGCCAGTAATATCAGCCTGTCCGGAAGTTCGGCCGGCGGCCATCTGGTCATGGAAATGCTGAGCACCGACTGGGTATCCTGGGGATTTGAAAACTGCCCGCTGAAGGCGGCGCTTTGCATGAGCGGCGTCTTCGATGTGCGGCCGCTGGTGCATACCTATATCAACGACCCGCTTGGGCTCGATGAAGAAACAGCGGAAAATTGCAGCCCGTTGTTTCATCTGCCAGACCAGTGCTGCCCACTGATTGTGACCTGGGGGGAAAACGAAACTTCGGAATTCAAGCGCCAGAGTAAGGAATTTTTCCAGTCCTGGAAAGAAAGAGGACTTGCCGGCGACTGTTTCGAAACCCCGGAAGTCAATCACTTCGACATTGTCATGGAACTGAGCAAACCGAACAGTCGGCTGTTTCAGGACCTCCTGCGTCTGATCCGCTCAGAGTGAAGTGCGCACCGACCAGAGTTCCGGAAAGAACTGCAAGTCCAGCGCCTTTGACAGATAGCTGACGCCGCCTGTACCGCCGGTACCGCGGCGATAGCCAATGATCCGCTCCACCGTTTTCAGGTGACTGAAACGCCAGCTCTGGAAACGATGCTCCAGATCCACAAGCTTTTCCGCCAGTTCATAGAGATCCCAGTATTTGTCAGACATGCCATAGATCTGTTTCCAGGCCGCTTCAACCTGCTCGCTGGCCTCATAGGGAGTGCTCCAGTCCCGATTCAGTTTGTCCACGGGAATATTGAAACCGCGATCGAACAGCAGTTTCAGGGTCAGGTCATAGATGCTGGGAGCGTCCAGCGCCGCCTTGACCTGTTCGTAAATTTCCGGATGGGCCTTGTGAACCTCAACCATTCCCGGATTTTTGTTTCCGAGAGAAAATTCAATAATCCTGTACTGATAGGACTGGAAACCACTGCTCTGGCCCAGAGTGTCACGGAACTTGAGGTAATCGCTTGGTGTCATGGTGGCCAGGATATTCCAGGATTGGATCAACTGTTCCTGGATGCGGGCAATCCTGCTGATCATTTTGAAAGCGGGTCCCAGATCATCCCGGCTGATATGATCCATGGCCGAGACAAGCTCGTGGATGGACAGCTTCATCCATAGCTCGGAAGCCTGATGAATAATGATAAACAGCATTTCGTCATGCTGGTCACTGCGCGGATTCTGGCAGTCCAGCAATTTTTCGAGTCCAAGATACTGACCATAGCTGATATCCTGGTCCCAGTGTATCTCTTCACCGGTCAGGTCAACTGCTCCAGGTCCATGTTTATCTGTCATCAGGCCTCCCCATGCTTAACTTCAGGCCGCTTTGCCTTTGCTGTTGCGCTCACGACCGGCGGCTATGATTTCCTCGGCCAGTTCATCGGCGATCACGTTGGTCGGACGATTTTCCTCGTCAGACCGGCGATAAATGGTCATGAGCGTATTATAAATGTTGGCCACTTTCTCACGCACCCATTCCACATCATATTTGCCGCGTGCCTCTGCGGATACATTGATAATTCCACCGGCATTAATTACATAGTCCGGCGCAAAAAGTATACCACGATCCTTAAGCATGCGACCATGTTCATCCCGGGCCAGCTGATTGTTGGCTGCGCCGGCAACAATGGTTGTTTTCAGGTTGGGAATGGTATCATCATTCAACACCGCGCCCAAGGCGCAAGGGCAAAGGACGTCGCACTCCACCTGAAGAATCTCGCCGGGATCAACAACGGTTGCGCCAAATTCGGACACAACCCTGTCCAGTGACGGCTGGTGAATGTCGGAGACAACCAGCTTCGCTCCGGCTTCATGCAGATGGCGACAGATATAATATCCCACATGGCCGACACCCTGCACGGCAACGGTCAGACCGGAAAGATCTTCCCTGCCAAGCTTGTATTTGACGGCGGCGCGAATGCCCTGGAACACACCGTCGGCCGTGAAAGGAGATGGATCGCCTGACGCATGCTCCCCCTCACTCAGACCGATAACATGCTTTGTCTCGCGAGCAACAATTTCCATATCTTCCACAGAAATGCCCACGTCCTCGGCAGCGATATATTTACCTCCCAGGCTTTCGACCATACGACCGAAGGCGCGGAACAATTCCTCGCTCTTGTCTTTGTGGGGGTTCCCGATGATTACTGATTTTCCGCCGCCGAGGGCAAGACCGGCAACCGCATTTTTATAGCTCATGCCACGGGACAGCCGAAGCACATCGGCAATAGCGTCCATTTCATTGTCATAGGGCCACATGCGGCAGCCGCCGCCGGCCGGTCCAAGGGTGGTGTCGTGAATGGCAATAATGGCTTTCAGGCCGGTTTCCTTGTCGTGCAGATAAACAAGTTGTTCATGTTCCCTGAACTGATTTGTCTCAATCATTACTCTGACTTTCTTCCTAAATATTTCAGCGTCACTGTTGTTGGGTATCCCGAGCCATTCAGGCCGGAATTTTCTCGTCCGTCTTCCCGGCATTCTGGCCGGAGTATCTTTCGGCCTCCAGGTCACTCAACAGGCCGGCAAGCTTCTCTTTCTGTTCTTTCAGGTTACGTTCCTTCACATAACCATAGCCACGGATACGATCCGGGAAGGAAGCAATCTCGGTACACAGCTGGAGGTTTTCCTTGTTGAGGCGGCTCAGGATTTTCTCGACGACCTCCTCATAGTCACGGATCAGCTGCCTCTCCTGACGACGCTCTTCGGTATAGCCGAAGATATCCAGGGCCGTGCCGCGAAGCACCTTGCCCTTAGCCAGCAATCCAAAGGCTTTAAGCATCCAGGGACCGAATTCCCGTTTTTTGGGAAGACCCGTTGCCTTGTCCTTTTTCTCCATGATCGGCGGTGCAAGATGGAAACGCAGCTTGAAATCGCCTTCGAACTGGGCGGCAAGTTTTTTCAGGAAGTTGCCATTGCTGTAAAGCCGGGCAACTTCATATTCATCCTTATAGGCCATCAGCTTGAAGTAATAGCGTGCGACAGCTTCGCTGAGGTCGCCTGCCTCGCCGAACAATTCCACCTCTTTGGCCTGTACCCGGGCGAGAAGATCGGTATATTTTCTGGCATATGCCGCATTTTGATATTCGGCCAGATACTTTCGACGTTTTTCAACCAGTTCCTCCTGAGTGTCGGAGATATGTTCGTGGCTGGACGGGTCCAGAAGCGGACGAATAACTTCTTCCACCTTCTCCGGCGCGTGAGCTGCAAGACGGCCACAGGCAAAGGTTTTCAGATTCTGCGCCACAGCCACACCGTTCAGTTCGATGGCCCGTTTAAGGGAGGCAAAGCTGAGCGGAATCAATCCCTGCTGCCAGGCGTAGCCCAGCATGAAGATATTAGTGGCAATGGAGTCCCCCAGAAGGAGGGTGGCAATTTCCGACGCCTCGATGAAATAGCGTCCGTCATCCCGGGTATGCTCGGCGATGGCTTTTTTCAGCGCCTCTTCCCGGAAATCGATATTGTTGTTGCCGACAAAAGAGGAGACGGGAATCCGGTGTGAATTAATCACCGCTCTTGTCTTGGTCTTCTGAATGGCTTCGATCGCCTGGGGGCTAGCAGCCACCACCATGTCGCAGGCCAGAAGAAGATGGGAACCGCCGGTAAGAATATGCGGGGTTCTGAGCTCATTCATATCCGGACCAAGCCGCACATGGGACAGTACCGCGCCACCTTTCTGGGCCAGGCCGGCCATATCCAGAAGCAGGCTCGCCTTGCCTTCCACATGGGCCGCCATACCAAGCAGGGCGCCGATGGTCAGAACACCGGTCCCGCCGACACCTGACACCATGATGTTATAGGCATGGTCCAGCTCCGGCACCACGGGTTCGGGAATATTTTCCAGAAGTTCCTCAAAGCCGGTGGCCTGCGTCTTGCGCAGCTTACCGCCGTAAACGCTGACAAAGGACGGACAGAAACCATTTACACAGCTGTAATCCTTGTTACAGCTAGACTGGTTGATGGTCCGCTTGCGACCGTATTCAGTCTCCAGCGGCTCCACGGAAACACAGTTGGATTTGACGGAACAGTCACCGCAGCCTTCACAGACCGCATCATTGATGAAAACCCGCCGGTCGGGATCGGGAAAAAGACCGCGCTTCCGGCGGCGGCGTTTCTCGGCCGCACAGGTCTGGTCGTAGATAATAACCGTACAGCCTTCGGTATTGCGGGCTTCTTCCTGAATGGCGGGAAGTTCATCCCGATGCAGCACCGGGATATGGGAAGGAATACCGCTGCGGTCTTTATAACGGTCCAGGTCCTCGGTCAGGATCCAGATCTTCTTGGCACCCTCCCCCATCATCTGGGTGGCAATACCGGGAACTGTCAGCTGTCCGTCATGGGGCTGACCGCCTGTCATGGCGACCGCATCATTATAAAGAATTTTATAGGTGATGTTCACACCGGCGGCGATGGACTGCCTTACGGCCAATATGCCGGAATGGAAGTAGGTGCCATCACCCAGGTTGGCGAAAATATGTTTCTCATCGGTGAAAGGCGCATGACCAACCCAGGGCACGCCCTCCCCACCCATCTGGGTAAAAGTAGAGGTATTTCTGTCCATCCACAGCGCCATAATGTGACAGCCGATCCCGGCAGAGGCGCGGCTTCCTTCCGGCACTTTGGTGGAGGTATTGTGGGGACAACCGGAACAGAAATAGGGTGTCCGCGCCAGAGGCGTCGCATAATGTTTCTGCATTTCCTCACGGCGTTTGAAGAATTCCAGCCGTTCATCAATACGGTCACTATGATAGAAGCGGGAAATCCGGTCGGCAATCACATGGGTGATCAGGCCGACACTGAGACCATTTTCCGGCGGCAGAAGCCAATTGCCTTTTTCGTCATATTTGCCCACGACCCGGGGACGGATATCCGCCGGCATGTTGAACAGCTGCTGCTTGAGCTGGTTTTCGATCAGTTCGCGTTTCTCCTCAACGATGAGGATTTCCTCGAGACCGGTACAGAAATTGCGCACCCCGTCAGGCTCCAGCGGCCAGGGCATACCTACTTTGTAGATTCTCAGGCCGATCTGTTCAGCCACTTCCTGGTCAATTCCAAGTTCAAACAGGGCCTGACGCACATCGCCATAGCTCTTGCCGCTGGTGATGATGCCGAAACGCGACTTCGTGCTGTTCATGACGATCTGATCGATCTTGTTTTTCTTCACAAAAGCGAGCGCCGCAAACAGCTTGTAGCGCTGCAGACGATAGTCCTGATCTTTCCAGACATCGTTGGGGCGGATATGAACCCCGCCCGGCGGCATTTCAAATTCCGTTTCATCCGGAAACAGGATTTCTCTCTGTTCACGGGTCAGATCCACCGTTGCGGTTGTCTCGGCGGTCTCGCTGGTTACCTTGAAGGCGCTCCAGCAACCGGAGTAACGGGACATGGCGATGCCCAGCAGACCGTATTCCACAAACTCCTGGATATCGGCCGGGTAAAGCATCGGCAGCATGGTGGCATAAAAACTGTGGTCGGATTGGTGTGGCAGGGTAGAAGATTTGGCGGAATGGTCATCTCCGGCAATGGCCAGGACACCACCGTGCGGGCTTGTACCGGCTGCATTGGCGTGACGGAAGGTATCACCGGTCCGGTCCACGCCCGGGCCCTTACCGTACCAGATTCCAAACACCCCGTCATAGCGGGCGCCCTTGAACATATTGACCTGCTGCGTGCCCCAGACCGCCGTGGCGGCAAGTTCCTCATTCAGGCCAGGCTGGAAATGAATATTGTTGCCGTCCAGTATTTTTTTGGCTTTCATGACCGCCTGGTCGTAACCGCCAAGTGGAGACCCCCGATAACCGGAAATAAACCCGGCTGTATTCAAACCGGCGGTCTGGTCCCGCCACCGTTGCACGATGGGGATACGCACCAGCGCCTGGGTCCCGGACATAAAGGCACTGCCTTCTTCCAGCATATATTTATCATCAAGGGAAATTAGGTCTTTTTTCACTGCCCTGCTCCATTTTCCATTCCAACCCTATAATGAATTATTTTTGCATATTTTTCGCGAAATTAAGTTTCTTTTTCAGGTTTATTACGATAGTTTTGGCTATATTTTTATGGTTTTTTAGTGAAAAGAGAAACGTTGATGCTTGATAAATTAAACGATATAGATCGCAAAATTCTTGATGCCTTGCAGCGGGATGCCAGCCTCACCAATACGGAACTTGCCGATAAGGTCGGCCTGTCCACGGCTCCCTGCTGGCGGCGGGTGAAACGACTGGAAGAGCTTGGCCTGATCGATGGCCGCGTGGCCATCCTCAATGCGGAAAAACTGGGGCTCCACATCATTACCTTCGCCAATGTTAAACTGGCTCACCATAAGGACAATTCACTGGAAGAGTTTGAAAAGCTGATCGAGGTCTATCCGGAAGTGGTTGAGTGCTACACCATCAGCGGGTCAATGGACTATATGCTAAAGATCATCACAACAGATATGACAGCCTATGAAAATTTCCTGCGCCAGAAGCTTCTGAAAATGGAAATGGTCAACGAAGTTCATTCCCGCTTTGCCGTGACAAAGGTCAAAAACACCACCATTTTACCTCTCAAGCTTTCCAAATAATCCGGGTGGCATTTGGGCTGAAATTCCAAAGTTTTTCCCCGCTATCCAGCCTTTATAAGAAAGCACAGATTTTCATTCACTCGCGCGTTAAAACATCCGTTTTATTTTTGTGTTGCCCTGACATCAAGACTGAACTAAACTCCCGGCGAAAACCACAATAGCCGGGAGAAAAACCATGAGAGAAGCCGTTATCGTATCAACTGCCCGCACCCCGATCGGGCGTGCTTACAAGGGCGCGTTTAATAATACCAAATCACCCACCCTTGGCGGTCACGCCGTCAGGGAAGCGGTAAAACGGGCCGGCCTTGACGGTGCCGAAGTTGAAGATGTTATCATGGGATCTTCCCTGCCCTGTGGTACTAGCGGCTGGAACATTGGCCGGATGAGCGCCCTTGCCGCCGGGCTCCCGGATACTGTTTCCGGAATGACCATGGACCGGCAGTGTTCTTCGGGCCTGATGACCATTGCCACAGCTGCGAAGCAGATTATGTTTGACGGCATGGATGTTGCTGTCGGCGGCGGCCTGGACAATATCTCTATGGTACAGAACCAGGCCTTTAAATGGCTGATGGAAAGCACCGACCCCAACGTAACCAAATATAGCGAACACGCCTATATGCCCATGTTGCAGACGGCCGAAGTCGTGGCGAAAAAATACAACATCAGCCGTGATGCCCAGGATGAATATTCCCTGCTCAGCCAGCAGCGCACCGCCAAGGCGCAGCATGAGGGTAAATTCGATGATGAAATCGTCCCTCTGCCCTCTGTCAAACTGGTTAAGGACAAGGAAACAGGCGAAGTATCTGAAGTGCCCGTGACCCTTGAAAAAGACGAAGGTAACCGCCCCGAGACCTCGCTTGAAAGCCTGCAGAACCTTAATGCGGTCATCGAAGGCGGTACGGTAACCGCGGGTAATGCCAGTCAGCTTTCCGACGGCGCGTCTGCCTGTGTCCTGATGGAACGTAAACTCGCGGAACAAAAGGGATTGCAGCCGCTCGGCATCTATCGCGGCATGGCCGTCGCCGGTTGTCCGCCGGAGGAAATGGGCATCGGTCCGATCTATGCAATTCCCAAACTGCTGAGCAAGGCGGGCCTGACCATCAATGACATCGGCCTGTGGGAACTTAATGAAGCTTTCGCTGTCCAGGCGCTCTACTGCCGCGATCATCTTGGCATTGATCCTGAACTTTTCAATGTCAACGGCGGCGCCATTTCCATTGGCCATCCTTATGGTATGAGCGGGTCACGCATGACCGGCCATGCCCTGATTGAAGGCAAGCGCCGCGGCGCCAAATATGTGGTTGTCACCATGTGTGTCGGCGGCGGCATGGGTGCAGCCGGACTGTTTGAGGTCGCCTGATCAAGTTGAATGATAATCTTCCGGGGTGTCCACATCCCGGAAGATACCTTCATGACCGCAGGGAACAGTCACAAGCTGGTCACGGTATTTTACCAGCAGCGTTTTGGCGCCCCGGTCTCCTTGAAATTCCATGATCTCCGAAAAATACTTCCGATCAAAAATTACCGGATTGCCCTGCCTGCCGTCCTGCACCGGCACAATGATTTTGCCGGGCGCCCAAGCCTCAACCAGTTTTCTATAATCTTCCGCCGTCACGCCGGGCATATCGCCGAGGCAGATCATGGCGGCCTCTGTCGCTTCTGAAAGGGCGGCAATTCCTGCCTTCAGGCTCGAGGACAGTCCCAGTGCATAATCCGGGTTATGAATGATCCTTATATTCTGCCCTGCAACAGCCTCTTGGACTTTTTCGGCCTCATGCCCGGTAACCAGATAAATTTCACCCAGCCCCACAGCCAAAAGGTTATCAAGGACAGTTCCGAGAATGGCACTATTGCCGAAGGGGAGAAGAAGTTTATTCTGTTCGCCCATGCGGCGGGACTGACCGGCAGCAAGGACAATTGCAGCCATCCGGCTCATCAATCTTCCCGACCGCGATAAACGGCTACCACTTCGGCCAGAATAGACAGGGCAATTTCCTGCGGGGTTACCGAGCCGATGTCCAGCCCGACAGGACCATGGATGCGTTTCAGATCATCTTCTGTGAATCCGACATCCAACAACCGCTTGTGGCGAAGGGCATTGGTTTTCCTGCTGCCCAGAGCGCCGATATAAAAGGCGTTTGATTTCAGGGCGAAATCAAGGGCCGGATCGTCCAGTTTGGCGTCATGGGTGAGCGTGACAATAGCCGTACCCGGTCCCACCTCCATCTTATCCAGCGCCTCGTCCGGCCAGTCGTGACAGATTTCCACCCCGGGAAAACGTTCCTCTGTGGCAAAAGCCGTTCGCGGATCAATCAGGGTTGTGCGGATGTTGAGCTGCTCTGCCATGGGCAGCAGCGCTTGCGCCACATGAACGGCACCCAGAACCACCAGGTGGATGGGATCGTCATAACGTTGCAGGAAATAGCAGCGCCCATTGATCTCCTGCAGGCGGGATTTGTAGAGATTGGGTAAGCTGTCTTCAACTGCCGCACGGACCGCATCTGATCCGACCGAGGTTTCCCCCTGACTAAACCAGAAGTCTCCGCTTTCACAATCGGTTACCAGCCAGCACACCCCCTGCTTTAACTTGCCGGTCAATTGGGGAAACAACTGCTCCTTTGCCCCGAAGGGCTCCACCAGCACTTTCATATGCCCGCCGCAGGACAGCCCCGCCTCCCAAGCCATTTCGGTTGTCACGGTAAACTCAAGCAACCGGGGTCGCCCTTCCCGGAAAACCTCCATCACCGCCTGGATGACACTGCTCTCAATGCAGCCGCCAGATACCGAGCCCTCGATCCGCATGTCGGAATCCACAATCATATGGCTCCCAACAGGACGGGGCGAAGAGCCCCAGGTCTCGACAACGGTGGCCAGCGCCAGGGTTCTTCCCTCGCCCTGCCATTGTTCAAGTTTTTTCCAAATGGGTTGCCAGTCTGCTGTCATGAGTTCCTTATAACGGCAATTGTTTGTACCGCAAATATATTCATGCCCCGTCGGATGTGATACTCTTATCTTTCCCCTTACAGTATGCGTATCCGGTTTGTCTTTGGTCGGGGTCTGATATAATATTCTATCTAACAGATATAACAGGGACGCTAAAATGGAACAGACGATCTATCGCGCCTGCCCTTTGTGTGAAGCCATCTGCGGGCTGGAAATCAAAACCGATGGTCAGGAAGTTATCTCCATTCGCGGGGATAAAGACGATCCGTTCAGCCGGGGACATATCTGCCCCAAGGCCGTGGCGCTGAAGGATATCCAGGAGGATCCTGACCGGCTGCAAAAGCCGCTGAAGAAAGTTGACGGCCAGTGGCGCGAAATCAGCTGGGATGACGCCCTGGACGAGGTCACGGACCGGCTGTTCGAAATCAACAGAACGCATGGCGCTGATTCCATCGGCATCTATCTCGGCAACCCCAATGTGCATAACCTGGGCGCCATGACCCACGCGCCCATCTTCTATAAAATGTTGCGCACAAAGAACCGCTATTCCGCCACAACGGTGGATCAACTCCCGCACCAGCTTGTCAGTCACCTGATGTACGGCCATCAGTTCCTGCTGCCGGTGCCGGATATCGACCACACGGACTATATGTTGATCCTCGGCGGCAATCCGCTGGTGTCCAACGGCAGCATGATGACCTGCCCGGATATCAAAAAGCGACTCAAGGCGATCCAGGACCGGGGCGGCAAAATCATTGTCATTGATCCCCGGCGCACGGAAACCGCCCATATGGCTGAGCGGCACCATTTCATTCGTCCGGGCGGCGATACCGCTTTCCTGTTGGCCCTGTTGAAAGTCCTGGTGGAAACAACTGCACCCGAGAAACGAGCGCACCTGTCGGATCATCTGGACAATGTTGATCAGGTTGAGAACATTCTGAAACCGGTGAAAGTTTCGGATTGCGCCGATCAATGCGGTATTGCAAGGGAAGATATCGAGACAATTGCGAAGGAGCTAGCCGCGGCTGACAAGGCCACCTGTTATGGCCGCCTCGGTGTCAGTGTGACAGAGAACGGCACCCTCAATCACTGGCTGATCCAGATGATCAATATCGTCACCGGCAATCTGGACAAAATTGGCGGCACCCTGGTCACCGATCCCGCCATTGACCTTGTCGGCATGCATCTAATGGGCCCGGGTGGATATGGCCGCTGGAGAAGCCGGATCAATGACCTTCCCGAAGCCTGCAGCGACCTGCCGGCAACGGAAATGGCGACGGAAATCCTCACCCCCGGCGACGGACAAATCAATGCGATGATCATTGCGGCCGGAAACCCGGTGCTCTCCACCCCCAATGGCAAACAGCTGGAACGGGCGCTGGAAAGCCTGGACTTCATGGTATGCGTTGATTTCTACCTCAACGAAACCACCCGTCATGCCGATATCATTCTGCCGCCAACGGCGCCGCTGGAACATGACCATTATGACATCACCTTCCTGATGCTGGCGGTCCGCAATGTGACCCGCTACAGCGAGACTGTTTTCACCCCACCGGAAGGCACACTGCATGACTGGCAGATCTATGATGAACTGACCCGGCGCATGGCGGTAAAAATGGGCGCGCCCATAACGACAAAAAAGCGAGCCCCCCACCGGCTGGTCAACCTGGGACTGGCCTATGGCCCCTATGGCAAAAGGCGAAGAGCAGAACCGGGGCTCTCCCTGCAAAAGCTCAAAGATCATTCCCACGGCATTGATCTGGGCCCCCTGAACCCCGGCCTGTTACAGAAGCTGAAAACAAAAAACCGGAAAATTAATTGCTTCCCCGATCTGATCCGGCAGGGGCTTGAGGAATTCCTCGAGAAACTGAACTCAGGCCCCAAACAGAACGGCCTTTTACTGATCGGCCGGCGGCATTTGCGCTCCAACAACAGCTGGATGCATAATTACGACCGACTGGTGAAAGGCAAGAACCGCTGCACCCTGCTGGTGCACCCCGATGACATCGACAGATACGGACTGTCTGAGGGAGGCTATGCCCTGCTTTCCTCCCGGGTAACAGAACAGAAAATTCTGGTGGAAAGTTGCGAGGACATGATGCCCGGCACCGTCAGCCTGCCACACGGCTGGGGCCATGACCGGGACGGCACACGACTGTCCGTTGCCAGGGATCATGCCGGTGTCAGTGTCAATGACTTTACCGATGACACCCTGCGCGATCCCATTGCCGGCACCGCCGCGGTGAATGGCGTACCCGTGAAGATAAAGCGAATATAAAAAAGGCCGGGAAATCCCGGCCTTTTCTTTATCTGATAATCAGATTTTATTCGTAGGTCGGCGGAATGTCCGCATCCCCGCGCTTTTTCTGCAGGCGCAGTCGCAGGGCGTTGAGCTTGATAAAGCCTTCTGCATCACGCTGATCGTAAACCTGGTCTTCTTCGAAAGTCACATGCTCCATGCTGTAAAGAGACTTGGGTGACTTGCGGCCGACCAGTGTCGCACTGCCTTTGTAAAGTTTCAGGCGCACGGTGCCTTCCACATGCTGCTGAGACTTGTCAATCAGGGCCTGCAGCATTTCGCGCTCTGGCGAGAACCAGAAGCCGTTATAGATCAACTCTGCATATTTCGGCATCAGTTCGTCTTTCAGGTGCATGGCGCCCCGGTCGAGCGTAATGCTTTCCATGCCCCGGTGTGCGGTCAGCAGGATGGTACCACCCGGCGTTTCATAAATGCCGCGGCTCTTCATGCCGACAAAGCGGTTTTCCAGTAGATCAAGACGACCAATGCCGTTGGCCCCGCCCAGCTCGTTGAGCTTGGTCAACAGGGTCGCCGGAGACATCTTCTCACCGTCAATGGCTACCGCATCACCGTTTTTAAACTCGATCTCGATATAGGTCGGTTTGTCCGGCGCTTCTTCAGGGGAAACAATACGGTTATAGACATATTCCGGGGCTTCATCCCACGGATCTTCCAGGGCCTTGCCCTCGCTTGAGGTATGCAGCAGGTTGGCGTCAACCGAGAACGGGGCTTCACCGCGCTTGTCCTTGGCGATCGGAATCTGGTGCTTTTCCGCATAGTCGATCAGTTTGGTGCGGCTGTTGAGGTCCCATTCGCGCCAGGGTGCAATGACCTTGATATCCGGGTTCAGGGCATAATAGCCCAGTTCGAAACGAACCTGGTCGTTGCCCTTGCCGGTTGCTCCGTGGCAGACGGCTTCAGCTCCCACCGCTTTGGCAATTTCAATCTGGCGCTTGGCTATCAGCGGCCGGGCAATGGAGGTCCCCAGCAGGTAAACCCCTTCATAGAGAGCATTTGCTCGGAACATGGGGAAGACATAATCGCGGACGAATTCTTCGCGCAAGTCCTCGATATAGATTTCCTTGCAGCCAAACATTTCCGCTTTTTTACGCGCCGGCTCCAGTTCCTCTCCCTGGCCCAGGTCGGCCGTAAAGGTCACGACTTCGCAGTTGTAGGTATCCTGCAGCCATTTCAGAATAATGGAGGTGTCAAGCCCGCCAGAATAGGCCAGCACCACTTTGTTGATTTTATCAGTCATCAGGAGGCATCCTTTACTCAAATTTCTGTCCTGTGAATACTCTGACGCCTGGGGGAGGTCAACTGAAAAGCCGCGGGAGAACGGCAGAAAAAAGGCTGCAGCTTTTTCAAGCTGCAGCCAGCCCTTCTACGGAGGATAGCTATTAGTGTGTGGCATAATAACTATCATAGGGTTCAGGTGCTCGGGGCCATATGCACAGCCCGATCATTCACACTCCATGACTCCTAAGCGGACAAAACCCGCTACTCCCTTTTAAAATTTCCTGAAAACCGGAAAAAGCCGGCAAAGATTCTGTCCCGTAAACAGCAGCCTAAAAACGCGCTTCCAGTCCAAAGTACATATAGGGGCCAAGTACATCGTAAAAATTGGGGAAGGTATTGGCCTGCTGCTGTCTGCTGCCCAGCGGGGCCGGCCTATTGTTAAACATGTTGTCCACACCACCGCGCAGCGTTATATTTTCCTCTATCTGATATTTCACACCAAGATCAAAATAATGTTCACCTGGAATAGAAGCCACAGCCAGTTCCTCCGGCAAGGTACCGCTCAGAATGGCCCCTTCCCTGACACCACTAAGATAACGCCATCTGACTGTCAGGCTGAACGGACCGCTTTCCCAGGTGGTCATCTGGGTGAAGCGAAATCTGGGATGGGGATCACCACAATGATCGCCGAAATAGCCGGCACAGTTATATTCCTGCAACCCTCCGGCCGCCAGCAGAGTGAAATCCATGACATAGGAGCCCTGGAAAAATATGTCGATCGTATCATTCTCACTCATCAGACCGCTGCCCAGTTCGACAAAATAGAAAAGCTGGGTATCGATGCCTGATGTGGATGCCTTGCCCAGATTGGTCAACAGGGCCTCTACATAGTCGATACTTCCTGAATCAAAACGATGGATAGCGGAACAATAGGTGGAATATTCTGTCCCGGAGTAGCAAAGGTCGATAATATTGGCCGTTCCGCCCGCAAAAATGTCGATCATGTCGTGAATTTGGATATTGTAATAGTCCATCGTAATCTGAAAATTTCCGAGCTTTGCCGGTTTCAGCACGAAACCTGCAGAAAAAGTATCGGAATATTCCTCTACCAGTTCACGGTTTCCGCCATATATACTGCGGACCTGGTCACTCGTCTGGTAAAAGTCTCCCATCATACCGGCCGGAACACCTGTCGCTTCGCAGAGTTCCTCTATCCCCGTATACCCGTTATTATGCTCCGCTGCACAAGGGTCCCGCGCCGGTTCAAATGTCTCGAAAGTGCCGGAATATAACTCGTTAATGCTCGGCGTTCTGACGGCGCGCTGATATTGTCCCCGGAAATTTATAACTTCGGAGGGTTGCCAGAAAAGCCCCGCCGCATAGGAGGAGGCCCTGCCGGATGTGGTAAAATCGGAAAGGCGAAAAGCGCTGGAAAGCTTAAGTACATCAAGACCGGCCTCATTACGGATGAGCGGAAAATCAATTTCACCAAAA
This sequence comes from Emcibacter sp., assembly GCF_048269205.1. Taxonomy (GTDB): domain Bacteria; phylum Pseudomonadota; class Alphaproteobacteria; order Sphingomonadales; family Emcibacteraceae; genus Emcibacter. Next base: position 1,662,888 of record NZ_JBLXJC010000001.1, read on the forward strand.
AGGCTTATAACTTCATAGTCACCCACCAGGCTATTCACATGGTTAAATCCCAGTGACTCATCGCTGGCCAGTTGCGCGTCCGCAATACGCTTTAAGTCTTCACGCCGCCAGTCGGCGCCAATAAGATACCTGGCTTCCCCTCCCAGCGGATTACTAAATTCGCCTGCAAAATGAAGGCTGGCGACATGACGCTGATATTCGGTACTGCTCTCCAGATCGGTGCGGATATACTCCGCGGCCCCGGCCGAGATATTTCCGGCACCGAAAATATTCGCCGGCTGACATCCTTCCCTTCGCGCCTGCTCGTCAGCACATATATTACGATCACCCGACTTGATGACATCGAGAGCATAACGAAGCCGCTGAGCTGAAACGTCATTCACCTGGAGCTGGTTGTGACTATAGCTGCTGTAATTGTAATTCACCGACACACCCAGATTGTCAGAAATGTCGACATCCGTACCGAAAACGACATTAAAGGTTTTTCGCATGTTCTCCTGACGCCGGGGACCGATCTCCACAAACCTGCGAGCCAGTGTGGGAATTCGTGCTCTGCCGTCGCTTTCATAGAGCAGGCTGCCTGAGTTACCGGTATCAGGTATTCCTGTCACGGGAACAGGTGTTCCATCCGGATTCCAGAGCGGGCTTGACCCGATGATCTCCCCCGTACTGTCATAAACATATTCAATAGCCTGACGTGCCTGCACAGGACGCCCTGATGAATCAAACAAAAGACTCCCCATACTGTCCCGGGCCTGCATGGGGGCACCGGTCGCATACCAGTCGATCCCCTGCAGCGCCAACCGGCCTTCCGGAGCAAGAAAAGGATGATCAACAGACACTTCGACCCCCTCAAGGTAACCCGGCGTCGGGGCGAGCTCCGTATCAACCCTGTTGTGCACAAAAATGGACCGCAGGTAGATATTCATATTATGGGATATGTCGTAGTTGGCACCAAAGGTTGCCATCCATCTTTTCTGGGGAACCTGAAGATAGTTATCCGGGGCATAGTTATAGGAATCCGTCAGGCTGTTGTATTCGATGCTTTCCCCGTCTGCGTTAAAAGTGGCGAGGCCCGGATAGGGTCCTGATTCCCGCACACCAAATATCAATGTCCCGGGAATTGCCGCGCTACCGGCACGGATCAACCCCGGAACCCCGCCTTCAGCCGGCAACAGTGGAGTTCCGAAACCATATTTCTCATCGACACTTCCCGGAACTATATAATAGTCTGTCAGTGCATTGCTGGAAAAATCCCGCTCTCCCTGCAACAGAGACTCTCGTTCCAGATAGCCGACATGAAAAAAGAAATTCCCGCTGTCCCCGCCTATGGCTTCGCCATAAACCATATCCCAACTGACCTTGTCCGCGTCACCCTGGTGTGAAGTCCGGTAACGACCGTCGAAAAGAAAGCCTTCCAGATCATCCTTGAGAATAAAATTGACCACTCCTGATATAGCGTCGGAACCGTAAACAGCCGAGGTGCCGCCGGTAACGATTTCAACCCGCTCCAGCAGGACGACGGGTATTGCATTCAGGTCCACGATACCATCCGGATCACTTGGAGCATAGCGCCGCCCGTCGACAAGAACCAGGGTCCGTTTCGGGCCAAACCCCCGCAAATCGACAGTAACCGTTCCATTTCCGGGATTATTGGAATGAGCCGTAAGTCCAGGAATAACCTGGGAAAAACGGTTCAGGGCATTTTCCAAATTCACCGTCCCGGTTGTCGAGATCATCTCGGAGTCAACAATTGAGAGAGGGTTTACCGTCGTCAATTCACGACGTGTGAGCTGAGAACCGGTAATCACCAGTTCCTCCAGTATTGGCTCCTGGAATGCCGTATCATCAACAGTCAGAGCGTTTGTCGCACCTAAATCTGCCTGACGGCTCCCGTTCCCGTGCTGAGCCTGGAAACGAAGCCTTTTTGCCTGTTCCTCGTCATACCGTATGATGATAACCCCCTCCCCGTTCCTGTAGGCTTTCAAGGGGGTCTGTTCCAGAAGCTGCAGCAGGGCATCATTTGCATTCAGTTTACCCTCCAGCGGCCGAGAGGGAAAAGTGCTTGCAACGTCATAGGGAAAAATAATCTGCTCACCTGTGATGCGGGCAAACGCCAGCAGGGATTCAGCGAGACTGTCACGTTCCCTGATGGAAAAATCAATCTGCTGGCTTTCAGTGCTCTCCACCTGCTGTTCAGCCTGTGCAGCAGACGCAGCACAATGTGGTCCCGCCGACAGAAACGCCAGCGTTCCCAGTACCCTGCCAGCACCTGTAAGAAACCTACAGCACACAAAATCACCCTTCCAATCTAACTTTATATCCGGGCATACATTGAATCGACATTCGCCCCCGGATCAGGCTTCTATGATAAAGGTGACATAAGGCGTGACCCTTATCACCTTTACCGGAAAGGCGTCCTCAACTGCATTTATAAAAGCATCAAAGTCATCGATATCAAAAGCACCTCCCATTTTCATCTGCTTGATCGACCTGTCGGTTATAATGATTTTCCTGTTTGTGTAGCGGGCCATCTCGCGAACGATTTCCGACAGGGGCTGGCCTCTGAAAACCACTTTGCCCTCTCTCCAGAAAATCAGCCGATCAAGATCAAGAGCACTGGCCTGTCCCACAGTGCCAAAATGATCGTCATAGACATATATTTTCTGTCCGCCCTTTACGTAAAGGGGCTTACTTTCCTCGTCCTCCGAAGTCTTGAGCACCTCCTGAAGATCACTATTTCTATGCAAGGCAACAGTGCCCTCGATAACAATCACCTCGATCTTGTCATCGCGGTCATAAACACTGAAGGAAGTGCCTACAGCCCGGGTCGAACCAAAATCTGTCTCAACCAGAAACGGACGGACTGGGTCTTGTTTGACATCAAAAATGGCTTCACCATTCACCAATACAACTTTCCTGAGGTTGTCGGTATACTCCTCCCTCAGCACCGTGTCTGTGTTCATGAAAACTCTTGAGCCGTCAGCGAGTTCTAACTGCGCCTGCTCACCAACACCCGTCCGGTAAGTTCCTTCAGGCAAATATCGGCTGTAGCCATAATAGGCAACTGAAACAGCAACAAGAACAACAACCGCAGCAGCAACCCGTGCAATACGTCGTCCCGGGAACTGCCTGGTCCCGGTATCAGCATGTTTTCTCTGGCGTGAACCCAAATAGGTCACATTCACTATCCTGGAATCCAAGACTGGATTTACGGTGTCAACGGCAGCCTGACTTTCATCATCGGACAACAGTTCCTCAGGCAGTTCTTCTGCCTCGGCCATCTCATCAATCTCAAGCCAGAAGGCTGCCACTTCGGTATAGACATCCCGATGACGCTCGTCTGCTTCATACCATTCCAGAAACGACTCCCGAAGTTCGTCATTCCCGGGATCTTCCTGCAGGCGCAGATACCACTGTCTTGCCTGGTCTTCCAGACCCTGCTCAATATTCTCGTTTTCCACAATACTCACCGTTTATTTATATTTTAACCGCGTTATTCCTATTACTTTTTTCCTGCCGTCTCTTTTTTCCGTCGGAACGCTTGCAGGATTCTTCTGGTGCAGTTTTATATAATGCTGACAATCGCGCATTCCTTTCAACACGTGCTTTTCAGCCGTACTGACGGAAATCTCCAGTTTTTGGGCTATTTCTTTATAGGAATGTCGCTTGATAACGCGGAGGATAAAAACCTGACGACACCTCGGCGGCAATTTCCAGACCGCATCGCAAAACAGCTTGAACTCCTGCTTGGAGTTTAGCCTCTGGTCGGCAAGAGGCTCGGCACACTTCACCTCCATATGTTCACCGTCCAGGCTGTTTTCAAACCGTACGATCTTACGTCGCCTGAGGGCCTTTATCGCGAGGTTATGGGCAATCCGGTAGAGAAAGGCCTTGGGAGACTTGATATCCTCCTGGTTTTTTGCGTTATGGTACCTCAGGAAAGTTTCCTGAACCAGTTCTTCCGCCTCGTTTTCAGAACGCAAAAAACGGTAGACATAGCCTTTCAGACTTTGACTATGTTCCTTGTAAAGGCCCTCCAGAATCGAATTGCGGCTATCTTTCATAACCGACACCCGTTTCTGAACGGACAATTCCGGCCATCTTTAGACCCGTCCCCGTCACCAGCTTCCTCCGCACGAGCTAAGCATATTGTGGAATTTAGATTTTAGCGCCTCGGAAGGCACCCCACACCATCAATGAGATCAAGGCCCGGATTATTGCGACAGACTGCCGTCATAACCGGCTGAAACCCTTTAAATTCCACGATAAATCGTAAAAACAAAAAAAATAAAAGTCTACTGGCGGGTTTTACTTTCCCAGGGGTCTTTGTTTTTTATGGGCTTGTGTCGCAGATACACGGGTTCAGCAAAATTTTATATCTAAAGGATATATCAGGGAAACAGAATGTTTGGCGAACCGGCTGCAAACCGGGTCTACTCCCGGAACAGTGAATCTTCTGCCGATTATACTTCCCTCGACTCACTCCCCACGAATAAAAAAGGCTGCAGCTTAAAAAGCTGCAGCCAGTTCTCCTACGGAGGATAGCTATTTCTGTGTGGGAAAATAGCTATCTAGGAAATTGATGTGGTAATACCCCGTATGGTGCGTTACACCTGCAAAAACTGTTATTTACTTGGCTGTCGCAAAATAATATTCGGTTTAAACACTGCAATTACGGATATCACAACCTGTTACACAATGCCAGTATATTATAACAAATATAAGTCTCATAGGCCCCGGACAAGCCTTTGTCTCATATTTGTGTTAATTCGTCGTAAACGCCAGTCTCCTCCATGACAACTTGAAAAGGCTCCGCCGTCTCCGGCGGAGCCTTTTCCAAAAATATTTTTCCCGATTCTAGAGCGCCTTGTTAGCTTCCTTGTTCGCATCCACGGTCTGATAAATCTCGGAGCCGCTTTCGCGGAACTTCTTCGACATTTCCAGCATGCCTTCCTGGTTCTTCTGGGCGGCAAAGTCCCGCACTTCCTGGGAAATTTTCATGGAACAGAATTTCGGCCCACACATGGAACAGAAATGCGCCACCTTGTGGGCTTCCTTCGGCAGGGTCGCGTCATGATATTCCCGCGCCTTTTCCGGATCCAGAGCCAGATTGAACTGGTCTTCCCAGCGGAAATCGAAACGGGCGCGTGAGAGGGCATCATCCCTGATCTGTGCACCTGGATGACCCTTGGCAAGGTCTGCCGCATGGGCGGCGATCTTGTAGGTGATGACCCCCACCTTCACATCGTCCCGGTCTGGTAAGCCAAGATGTTCCTTCGGCGTCACATAACAAAGCATGGCACAGCCGAACCAGCCGATCATGGCGGCACCGATGCCGCTGGTGATATGATCGTAGCCCGGCGCAATATCTGTCGTAAGCGGGCCGAGGGTATAGAACGGCGCCTCATGGCACTCTTTCAACTGCTTGTCCATATTGACCTTGATCTTGTGCATGGGCACATGGCCCGGCCCTTCGATCATCACCTGCACGTCATGTTCCCAGGCTACTTTTGTCAATTCACCCAGGGTTTCCAGTTCGCCGAACTGGGCCTCGTCATTGGCGTCGGCAATGGAACCCGGACGCAGGCCGTCCCCAAGGGAGAAGCTCACGTCATAGGCTTTCATAATTTCGCAGATTTCCTCGAAATGGGTATAGAGGAAATTCTCTTTATGATGGGCCAGGCACCATTTCGCCATGATAGAGCCGCCGCGGCTGACGATGCCGGTCACCCGCTTGGCGGTCATCGGCACATAGCGCAGCAGCACACCGGCATGAATGGTGAAATAATCCACCCCCTGTTCGGCCTGTTCGATCAGCGTATCGCGGAACACTTCCCAGGTCAGGTCTTCAGCCACACCGTCAACTTTTTCCAGCGCCTGATAAATCGGCACGGTGCCGATTGGCACCGGTGAGTTACGAATGATCCATTCCCGGGTGTTGTGGATGTTACGGCCAGTGGAGAGATCCATCACCGTATCGGCACCCCAACGGGTCGACCAGACCATCTTTTCCACTTCCTCGGCTACGGAAGAAGCCACAGCGCTGTTGCCGATGTTGGCATTGATCTTGACCAGGAAATTGCGGCCGATGATCATCGGCTCCAGTTCCGGATGGTTGATATTGCAGGGAATAATGGCTCTGCCGCGGGCGATCTCGTCACGGACGAATTCAGGCGTAATCTGGTCAGGAATCTCTGCCCCAAAACTTTCCGCATATTCATCTGGGGTGTAATTTTCCGCAAGTTCCGCCCGGGCCATATTTTCCCGGATGGCAATATATTCCATTTCCGGAGTGATGATACCGCGACGGGCGTAGGCCAGCTGTGTTACCGCCTGGCCGTCCTTGGCGCGCAAAGGATTATGTTTGACAGGAAATTCCTGGGCCAGATATTTGCCACTGGCATTGCCGTTATCTTCCGGCTTGATATCCCGGCCTTCATATTCCTCCACATCACCGCGGGAGATCACCCATTCCTGGCGGGTACGGCTCAGGCCCTTGTAGATATCGATCTCTACCTCGGGGTCGGTATAGGGGCCGGACGTATCATACACCGGCACCGGTTTTTCGTTAGCGGAAGGATGCAGTTCAATTTCCCGCATGGGTACACGGATATTGTCCGCAACCGTGCCTTCCAAATAAACCTTGCGCGACGCCGGCAGCGGCCCGGTGGTGACTTCCATTTTTTCAGGTTTGGTTGCGATATTCATCAGGATCTCCAATTGTCAAAATGTAGAACCCGGACAGCGATGCGATTGGAGGGTATAATGTGAAAATGTCAATGCGACAATTCCTTCCCTCCGCCGGCATCACCCGGATCAGGTTCTAAGGGTCGGTGTGTCTCACCTCTCAGCCTCAAAAGGCCCCCCTAGGAATTCTTGCCCCATTAGATATTGAAAGCGGTGCCGAATTCAAGAAAATATTGAAAATATCCGCAAACAGTCTATCTAGGGCCCATGATCACTGACATCCAAGACCTCAAAAGCCATCTTAAGCCCGGTCAGCGCCTGCTCGGACTGGACCTGGGCAGCAAAACCATCGGCCTTGCCCTTTCTGATGTGTTGCTTGGTATCGCCAGCCCCATGGAAACCATCAAACGCAAAAAATTCACCACAGACTCGGAACGGCTTCTACAGATCATCAAAGAACAGAATGTCGGCGCCCTGGTGCTCGGCCTGCCCATGAATATGGACGGAACAGAGGGACCCCGCTGCCAGTCAACCCGGCAATTTGCCGCCAACATGCTGACGAAAATCGACATCCCGATCATCTTTCAGGATGAACGCATGTCGACCATGGCCGTGACCCGCACACTTCTGGATGCGGACGCCAGCCGCAAGCGACGTAGTGAACTGGTCGATAAAATGGCTGCCGCCTATATTTTACAGGGGGCGCTGGATCTTCTTTCACAGCTTTAAAATCTTCTTGACCCTCTCGAGAAACTCTTCTTGCCTGCCAGATGCAAAGCCCCTATAAAATAGCTCTTCAGTGATAACGAGAACATACAAGGACTGAAGCATGTCTAAGGCCGCCCTCTCCTCAACGGTGACGAGCGAACTTTTCCCGCACAAGCACCTTCTGGGGATAGAAGGACTGAAGGAAAAGGAAATCACCCAAATACTTGATGTGGCGGATCTCTATGCGGAACAGAACCGCCAGACAAACAAGAAAAAAAGCATTCTGCGCGGCCTCACCCAGATCAACCTCTTCTTCGAGGCTTCCACCCGAACCCAGATGTCCTTTGAACTTGCCGGTAAACGGCTGGGCGCGGATGTGATCAACATGTCCATCTCCACCTCTTCTCTCAAAAAGGGGGAAACTCTGCTGGATACGGCTCTGACGCTTAACGCCATGCAGCCGGACCTTCTGGTGGTGCGACACGGCCAGTCCGGCGCCGTGAACCTGCTCAGCCAGAAAGTAGACTGTGCCGTGCTTAATGCCGGGGACGGCCGCCACGAGCACCCGACACAGGCCCTGCTGGACGCCATGACCATTCGTCGGCGCAAAGGGCGCATCGCACGGCTGACGGTCGCCATTTGTGGCGATATCGCCCACAGCCGCGTTGCCCGCTCCAACATTCACCTGCTGACCACCATGGGGGCACGGGTGAGGCTGATCGGACCGCCGACCCTGATCCCTGCCAAGGCGGAGCGCCTGGGAGTGGAAGTCTTTTATGACATGAAGGAAGGGCTGAAGGACTGCGATATTGTCATGATGCTAAGGGTACAAACTGAACGCATGAAAGGCGGATATTTCCCCTCCATCAGCGAGTTTTTCAACTTCTACGGCCTGGACTATGAAAAATTGAGTGTGGCGAAAGAAGACGCCCTGATCATGCATCCGGGCCCTATGAACCGGGGTGTTGAAATTGACGCTGCCGTGGCCGACGATCTTACCCGCAGCGTAATCCAGGAACAGGTGGAAATGGGCGTGGCCGTTCGCATGGCCTGCCTCGACCTTCTGACCCGTAAAAAACGCCTTGTCGAGCAGGAGGACAGCCAATGAGTACTCGTGTTCTTTACGACAATGCCCGGCTTCTCGACCCGGCCAGCAACCTGGATATCAAGGGACAGCTCCTGACCAAAGACAACCTTATTGTCGCCCTTGGCGAAAAAGTGGATCTGAAGGGAACTGACGCAACCGTTATCGATTGCAAGGGACACTGCCTGGCCCCCGGTCTGATCGACATGCGGGTATTTGTGGGTATTCCCGGTGCGGATTATCGCGACACCATCCACAATACCGGTGAGGCCGCCGCCTATGGCGGTGTGACAACTGTTTGCGTGCAGCCGGTCACCAGTCCCATTATCGACGACATGGCTCGTGTGGAATATCTCATGAGCCGGGCCCGGGATGCCGCCGTCAATTTTATCGCCCTGCCCGCGGCTACAAGAAACCTTGGCGGAGAGCAAATGACCGAGATCGGCCTGATGAGCCAGGCCGGCGTGAAAGCCTTCACCGACGGCAATGTGAGCATCGCCGACGCCTCGTTGATGACACGTATCCTGAAATATATGAAACATTTCGACGCCCTCCTGATCCAGCATCTGGCGGATCCTTCACTTTCCTCCGGCGGCTGCATGAATGCGGGTGAACTGGCCACACGGCTGGGCCTGCCCGGCATTCCTACCGAGGCAGAAACCATCATGCTGGAGCGGGACCTGCGTCTTCTGCGCAAAATTGGAACCCGCTATCATGCGGCCCAGATTACCTGCCAGGACAGTATCGAAGTGATGAAAACTGCCAAGGATAACGGCATGAACGTCACTGCCGGTGTGTCCGTGGCTCATCTGGCGCTTAACGAATTCGCCATCGAGGACTATCGTACCTTTGCCAAGGTTTCACCGCCGCTCCGCGCAGAAGAAGACCGTGTCGCCGTGGTCGAGGCCCTCAGGAACGGCATCATTGATGTCATCGTCAGCAGCCACGATCCGGAAGATCCCGAAAGCAAGCGAGTGCCCTTCGAACAGGCGGAAGCCGGCGTGATCGGACTGGAAACCATGCTGCCGGTTACCCTGGAGATGTTCCACAACGGCCAGATGAAACTGCTCGACATTCTGAGAAAAATGACCGTCAACCCGGCCCGTATCCTGGGCCTGGACAGTGGCGTCCTCAAGGAAGGCGCTCCGGCGGACCTGTGCCTGTTTGACCTGGATGTCCCCTGGCGCATTGATCCGGAAAAACTGCCCAGCATCACGAAAAACACACCCTTTGACGGCAAGCCGGTCCAGGGTCGCGTCCTTCGCACCGTGGTCGGCGGCGAAACCGTCTTCGAATATAAGGGATAAAACAAAGGGTGGCTTTATCTGTGGAAATACTGGCCGCGGCACTGGCAGGGGGTTACCTCCTCGGCAGCATTCCTTTCGGCATGGTGCTGACGCGGCTGGCCGGCCAGGGTGATATCCGCAACATCGGTTCCGGCAATATCGGCGCCACAAATGTTTTGCGCACCGGAAATAAGTTTCTCGCCTTTCTTACCCTGATCCTGGACGGCGGCAAAGGGGCCGCGGCGGCCCTGATTGCAGAATATCTGTCCCCGGGTGCCGGCCTTTATGCCGGTGGTGCAGCCTTCATCGGCCACATCTACCCGGTGTGGCTTAAATTCAAAGGCGGCAAGGGTGTGGCCACTTTTCTCGGCACCCTGCTGGCGCTGAGCTGGCCCGTGGGCCTCGCCTGCTGCCTCACCTGGTTTTTCACAGCCCTGATCTTTCGCATCTCCTCGCTCTCCGCATTGGTTGCTGCATTTCTTTCTCCCCTCTACGCATATTATATATCCGGGACTGGACTTGCTACTTTAAGTTGCATATTATGTCTGCTGATCTTCCTCAGACACAAGGATAACATCAAACGCCTGCTCCAGGGCACAGAGCCGAGGATCGGTAAAAAGTCCTGAGCGTAACGCCCGGGACTCTGTGTGACCTCAATAACAACCTCTCTATCAGAACAGGAAAAACTTAATCGGCTGCGCCTGAGCCGGACGGAAAGAGTGGGCCCTGTTACCTTCCGGGACCTGCTCAACATATATGCTGATGCTGAAACAGCGCTTGAGGCCCTTCCCGGTCTGTCCCGCCGCGGTGGACGAAAGAAGCCGCTTGTACCGCCGCCTCGGGAAGCCCTGCAGCAAGAGCTTGATCGCCTTGCCGAACTTGGTGGAGAACTGATTGTCATCGGGGACGAAAAATATCCGAAGCCGCTTGCCGCCATAGACAGTGCGCCGCCCATCCTTATGACGCTTGGCTGGACGGAATTACTTCACAGCAGGTGTTTCGGCATTGTCGGGGCACGAAATGCCTCGGCCGCCGGTATGAAACTCGCAGGTGAATTCGCCCGGGGGTTAGGCGCACAAGATCTGACCATTGTTTCCGGCATGGCCCGGGGCATCGATACTGCCGTTCACCGGGGGGCGCTGGAGACCGGCACAATTGCCGTGTTGGCCGGCGGCATAGACGAACCCTACCCCAGCGAAAACATTCCGCTCTATGAGGAAATTGTCGAAAAAGGGCTTGTCGTCTCTGAAATGCCACTTGGCATACAGCCTCAGGCCCGGCATTTTCCAAGACGCAACCGCATCATCTCGGGTCTCTCCTGCGGTGTCCTGGTGATGGAGGCCACCCTGCGCTCCGGTTCCCTGATCACAGCCCGGCAGGCGGCGGAACAGGGACGCGAGGTTTTTGCCGTCCCCGGTCATCCGCTTGATCCCCGGGCCAGGGGGCCAAACAGCCTGATTCGGGATGGGGCGCAACTGACAGAAAGCATCGATGACGTCTTAGATATCCTGATACAACAAAACCTCCCTCTGCGTTCCAGCCAGAGGGAAATTCACCTTCAGCCGCCCCCACCAGCGGACTTGCCTCATGCTTCATTTGACTCCACAAGGCTTGCAATTCGGGAAAAATTAAGTCATACCGCTGTACCCATAGACGATTTGATCCGATTGTCGGGCGTGGACGCGGCAGACGTACAAACGGTTCTTCTGGAACTGGAACTTGCCGGGGAAATTGTCCGACATCCGGGAAACAGGGTAGCATTTGTTAAGTAAAATATGCTAAACCCCTGCCAAATTACGAAATTATCCGGAGACGGAACAGGGGCAGGAAACAGACCATCCCCCCAACCAGTCCGGAAACATCCAGAACAAAGCTGATCGCATGAAAACTGTAGTTGTAGAATCCCCGGCCAAGGCCAAGACCATCAACAAATATCTGGGCAAAGACTATGAAGTCCTTGCCAGTTTCGGCCATGTGCGAGACCTGCCTTCCAAAGACGGCTCCGTCAAACCTGACGAAGATTTCGCCATGGAATGGGAAGTGGACAGCGACAGCAAAAAGCGTATCAAGGATATCGCCGACGCGACCAAGAAATCGGACGAACTGATCCTCGCCACCGACCCGGACCGCGAGGGAGAAGCCATCAGCTGGCACGTCCTGGAACTGCTTAAAAACAAACGCGGCGTTCTCAAGGACCAGAAAATCAAGCGCGTGGTGTTCAATGAAATCACCAAAAGCGCCATTCTCAAGGCCATGGAACAACCACGCGATATTGACACGCCGCTGGTTGAGGCTTACCTCGCCCGCCGGGCGCTGGACTATCTGGTGGGCTTTACCCTTTCCCCCGTCCTGTGGCGCAAGCTTCCGGGCTCCCGTTCTGCCGGCCGGGTACAGTCCGTGGCCCTGCGCCTGATCTGTGAGCGGGAACTGGAGATCGAAAGCTTCACCGCGGAAGAATACTGGAGCATTCTTGCCACCCTGAAAAGTGAAGAAAACCAGTCCTTTGAAGCGCGTCTCAGCCTGCTGGACGGTGAGAAGGTTCAGAAATTCACCCTGACCAACGAAGCCGACGCCATGGCGGCAAAGGCGAAGGTCGAAGCGGCTAAATTTACTGTCCAATCCGTGGAGAGCAAACCGGCGAAACGCTATCCGGCGCCGCCCTTCACCACCTCCACCCTGCAGCAGGAAGCAGCCCGCAAACTCGGCTTCAATGCCACCCGCACCATGCGCACAGCCCAGAAACTTTATGAGGGCACCAACCTCGGCGGCGAAACCGTGGGCTTGATCACCTATATGCGTACTGACGGCGTGACCCTGGCCCAGGAAGCCATTCAGGGCGCCCGGTCCGTCATCGGCCGGGACTTTGGCGACAAATATCTGCCGAAAAGCCCGCGGATGTATAAATCCAAGGCCAAAAACGCCCAGGAAGCCCACGAAGCGATCCGGCCCACCGACCTGAACCGTCTGCCAAAAGACATGGCCAGATATCTGGATGATGACCAGGCCCGGCTTTACGAGTTGATCTGGAAACGGACCATCGCCTGCCAGATGGCAGAAGCGCAAATGGAGCGCACCACAGTGGATCTTCAGTCCGAAGACAGAAAACAGGGCCTGCGCGCCACCGGTACCGTTCAGATTTTTGACGGCTTCCTGACCCTCTATCAGGAAGGCAAGGACGACGAGGACGATGAAGAGAACGGCAAACGTCTGCCCAAACTGGCAAACGGAGAGTCCGTAAATCAGGATAAAGTGGAAGCCAACCAGCATTTCACCGAGCCGCCACCCCGCTATTCCGAAGCCAGCCTGGTAAAGAAAATGGAAGAACTGGGCATCGGCCGGCCGTCCACCTATGCCTCCGTCCTGCAGGTGCTCCGCGACCGCACCTATGTGGTCATGGACAAGAACCGCTTTATCCCGGAGGACAAGGGACGGGTTGTGATTGCCTTCCTCGAGAATTTCTTCGGCAAATATGTGCAATATGACTTTACCGCCGACATGGAGGAACTGCTCGACAAGATTTCCGCCGGTGACATTGCCTGGAAAAAAGTTCTGGCTGACTTCTGGCTGGAGTTCAGCAAGGCCGTCGAAGGCACCAAGGATCTTCGTGTTTCCGAGGTTCTGGAAACCCTGAATAATGTTCTTGCGCCCTATATCTTCCCGGAGCGGGAAGACGGATCAGATCCGCGCAGCTGTCCCAAATGTAAGGAAGGCCAGCTCAGCCTGAAAACCGGCAAGTTCGGCGCCTTCATCGGGTGTTCCAACTATCCGGAATGTAACTACACCCGCCATATGAAAACCGGTAGCGGTGAAGATGGTGACGGGGCGGCCGATGACGGTCCGAAAGTCCTGGGCGTTGATCCGGAAAGCGGCATGGAAGTGACTGTGCGCACCGGTCGATTCGGTCCCTATATCCAGCTTGGCGAGCCGGTGGACAAGAAAGAAAAGCCAAAACGCGCCACTATTCCGAAAGGCATGTCTGCGGACTCGGTTGACCTGGAACGCGCCCTGCAGCTACTGTCCCTGCCCCGTGAAGTTGGCAAGCACCCTGAAGACCAGGAACCGATTATTACAGCGATCGGACGCTATGGACCCTATGTAGCCCATAACCGTGTGTTTGTAAGCCTGAAGGACCCGGAAGAGGTCTTTACGCTGGGCATCAACCGGGCTGTTGAACTGATCGCCGAAGGTGCGAAGAAAAAGAAAGCGCCGGAAGCGCTGAAAGAACTGGGTCCCCATCCCGAGGACAAGGAACCGGTATTGGTCATGGACGGCCGATATGGCCCCTATGTGAAGCATAAACGTATAAATGCCACAATTCCGAAGGATAAAGACCCTCAATCGATAACAATGGAAGAAGCCGTTGAGCTTCTGAAGGCGCGCGCCGCCAAAGGCAAAAAGAAAAGCACGCGCAAGAAAAAAAGCGCCTGATTAGGCGCAGGAAAAAATGACAGATAAAAAACATATCCCCTTCCCCTCCCGGGAAGAGGTGCTCGAGTTCCTCAGGAACAATCCGGACAGACAGACAAAACGTGAAGTCGCCCGGGCCTTTCACATACGCGGCGAAGACCGCATCCTCCTGAAAGCCATGCTTCTGGAACTGAAAGAAGAAGGCCTTCTGAAAAAAGGTCACAAAAAGACTATCCACCCCGACGACGGCCTGCCCGCGGTCTCAGTGATTGAAATCACCGGACTGGACAAAATGGGCGATCTTCTGGCCCAGCCCACAAACTGGGAAGAAGAAGGCCCGCCGCCGCAAATCATCCTGTTTTCCCATGAAACAAAAGGGAAAGCAGGTGTCGGCGACCGGGTTCTGGCCCGGCTCAGCCGCAACCGGGATAATAAATCCGGTTACGTCGCCCGGATCATCCGCAAGCTGGAATCAAGCGGCGGTCTGGTCATGGGCTTTTTCCGGCAACAGGACGACAATGTCGCCCTCGTTTATCCCACGGACAAGAAAAACCGCGATATCTATGTGATCGGTCGCAAGGACTGGCAGGGCGCCAAGGACGGCGAACTTGTCCTTGTGGAGGCCCGCAAGGCCCGGCGCAGCGCACGCGGCGAACCGAAACCGGCACGGGTGCGTGAATGCCTCGGCGCCATGGACGAGCCCCGTTCCATCAGCCTGATTGCCGTGCATGCCCATGGCATCCCCATTGATTTCAGTGACGAAGCCATCAAGGAAGCAGAGAAATCCGAAACCCCGGCGATGGATGACAAGCGGGTGGACCTCAGGGATATTCCCCTGATTACCATCGATCCGGCCGATGCCCGGGACCATGACGATGCCATTTGGGCGGAACCGGACACAGACCCGAACAACGAAGGCGGCTGGCACGTGATTGTCGCCATTGCCGATGTGGCCCGTTATGTGCGGCCCGGCTCGGCGCTGGACAAGGAAGGCCGCGAGAGGGGCAATAGTGTCTATTTCCCCGACCGGGTGGTGCCCATGCTGCCGGAACGGCTCTCCAACGGGCTCTGCTCCCTCAATGAAAATGAGGACCGCTATTGCATGGCCGTACACATGTGGTTCGCGAAAAACGGCAAGAAACTGCGCCATAAATTCGTGCGCGGTCTGATGCGCTGTGCGGCAGGCCTCTCTTACGAGGAATATCAGGCCGCTGTGGACGGCAAACCCGGCTCCGCTGCCAAACCGCTCATGGACACGGTTGTCAAGCCACTCTGGGGCGCCTATGAGTGCCTGATGAAGGGCCGCCGGCACCGGGAGCCGCTGGAACTGGAAATGCCCGAGCGCAAGATCACCATCGGCGAAGACGGCCATATCGAAAGCATCGTGCCCCGCATGGTGCTGCCGGCGCACAAGCTGGTGGAAGAATTCATGATCCAGGCCAATGTGTCCGCCGCCCAGCAGCTGCAGCACAAGGACTGGCCCTGCATGTACCGGGTGCATGAGCCACCGACCCCCGAAAAGCTGGAAGCCCTGGGTGAATTCCTCCAGAGCCTTGATTACAGCTTTGCCAAGGGACAGGTGATGAAACCGAAGGTGTTTAACAACATCCTGCGCAAGGTGGCGGATACGCCGCAGGAGGAAGTGGTCAACACGGTCGTCCTGCGCAGCCAGTCACAGGCCATATATTCACCGGACAATGCAGGCCATTTCGGCCTTTCCCTGCCACAGTACGCCCATTTCACCTCCCCCATCCGGCGTTATTCGGATGTGATGGTGCACCGGGCCCTGGTCAGCGCCCTGAAGCTGGGTGATGACGGCCTGAGCAAGGAGGACCGGGAGAAGTTTGCAGAAACCGCCCAGCATATTTCCGATATGGAACGGCGCGCCATGCTGGCCGAAAGAGAATCCACCGACCGTTATGTGGCCGCCTATATGAAGGATCATGTGGGTGATGTTTTTGACGGCACCATCTCCGGTGTCAGCCGGGCGGGCCTGTTCGTCACCCTCAAGGAAAGCGGCGGCGACGGCCTGGTGCCGGTTTCCTCCCTCGTCGGCGACTATTTCCGCCATGATGCGGACCTGCATATGCTGGAGGGGGAATATACCAACATCGTCTATCAGCTCGGCGACAAGGTGACGGTCCGGTTGCGTGAAGCGAATCCGGTGACCGGCGGCCTGATGCTGGAACTGATTGACGAGGAACTGCTGAAAGCCGGGCGGCCGGCTGCAAAATCAAAGGGACGGCGCGCTGCCACAAAGCGGGGCGGAACACCGCGAAAAGGTGGAAAACAGCCGGAAAGAAGTCGCAGGCGTCGTTAACGCGGACGGGAGGAGCTTCGAAGCGGATTTTTTTAGGTAAATCCCTGATCTCCTCTTGACTTCGCCCGCAATCACTGTATTTTCCGCTCAATCAATTTCTTAGATTAAGGATCGGGACCAGAAAAATGGCAAAACCCGCTAGTGTAAAAATCAAACTCGTCAGCTCTGCTGGCACTGGCTACTACTATGTAACCAAAAAGAATCCGCGCAACATCACGGAAAAAATGGTCATGCGCAAATATGACCCCGTTGTGCGCAAGCATGTGGAATTCAAGGAACATAAAATCAAATAAGATTTTCTGGTTTCTGCCAAAGTTTGTCGAACCGGCCGGTGAGTTTCTCCCGGCCGGTTTTCGTTTCACTCTCCCCCGCGCCCCATATCCCGCATCTTCTCGATCCATCCCTTGCGCTTTTCGTCGCTGACCGCCTCAACCATGCCGAACAAGGTATCGCGTACCGGGTTGATGCCGCAGAATTTCAGAATATTGCGTTTCAGGTTCTTCAGGCTGTGGGCCATGAAAAACCAGCGGTAGGCAAAGGCCGGCATGCCCATGGTCACAATGATGCGGGCGGATTTGTCATGCAAAAGCTTGCCGGGAAAGCCGCCTTCCTTTGCCTCATAGGCGAAACCGGGTCTCAGCACCTGTTCCAGAAACCCCTTGAGGAGCGCCGGCATGCCGCCCATCCACAGGGGAAAAATAATGACGATATGGTCGGCCCACTCGATGTCCTTCTGGGCATTGTGAATGGAGGGACAGGGTTCACCGTGATAATAATCCTGCAGAGATTGCAGGATCGGAAAGTCAAACCGGGCCACCTCGATATCCCGCACCTCGTGCCCGCCTTCCCGGGCCCCGTCCCAATAGGCCTTGGCCAGGGCATGACACAGACGCGCCTCGTCCGGATCCGGGTGACCATCAATGATCAGGATTTTTTTCGGCATGGCTGTTCCCATTTGTCATTCCTGCCTCTACATTCGTCATTCGCGCGCCAAAGTGATTGAAGGCGGGAATCCAGTCCAATAATAAACCAGATTGTCTGGGGAAGCCATGTCTGGATCCCGGTTTTCACCGGGATGACGGAAGGGAGATAAATCAGGCCAGAAGTCTGGTCAAAAGATCCCAGGCAAACCAGAGATAAACAACAGAATAAAGGACACCCAGCAGCGCGCTCAGCACCACCACCAATCCGTCCTTCTGCATCATACCGAAAGCCATGAACAACAAGGCCACCGAAGGAATGAAATTGCTGAACGGGACCGGCAACATGATGACCAGGGACTGGAATACCACCACCAGTCCCATGATGCGAATGGCAATCTGAGTATTCAAAATCACCCACCGGGGCCGGATCCGGTACTCGAAATATTCCAGCCGCGGCAGAATCACGGTCATAGCTTTTCTCAATGTGGCCCGGCGGATGCTGAAACGGCCAATCAAGGCCGGCAACCGGGGATGCTCCACTCCCATCACCATCTGCACCGAAAAGAGGACCATGAAAGCGCCACTAATCAGCGACAGGCCGGGAATGAAATTGGGCAAAGTCAGCACCACAATAAAGGCACCATAGGCACGGGTGCCTAGCTGGTCTGAAATCTGCCTCAGCGAAAGCACCTCCCCCTGCAGGCTATCCATCAGGTCATTAAGAACAGCCGAAAGCCGACGCGGCGGCAGAAGCTTACTGCTCATTCTTTTTTCTTTTCCTTTTCGCCAGTAAATTAAGGCTTTCAACCATCAGCGAGAACAACATGCCGAAGTAAATATAGCCTTTGGGTACGTGGAAGCCGAGCCCTTCGGCCACCAGGAACACGCCGATCATCATGATGAAGGAAAAGGCCAGCATCTTGAGCGTCGGGAAACGCAGGATAAAATCCGATATTACCCGGGAAGAGAGCAGCATGGCCAGCATGGCGATCACCATGGCCACTACGATGACCCAGATATTGCTGGTCAGGCCCACAGCAGTCAGCACGGAATCAAAGGAAAAGATAAAATCAATCACCACAATCTGCAGCACCGTGATCAGAAACCCGCCGCTGTAGGCGGAATAATTTTCCTCGCGCTCACCGGTAACTTCGTCATGGATGCTGGTGGTCCCCTTGGCCAGCAGGAACAGTCCCCCGCCCAACATCAGCAGGCTCCGGCCGGAAAAATCAAGCCCGAACAGGGTAACCATTGGTTCACTGAGCCCGATCAACCAGACGATACCGAACAACAAGCCGATACGCATCAGCAAGGCCAACAGAAGCCCGGCCTGTCGGGCCCGCTGTCTTTGCTGTTCCGGCAGGTGATTGACCAGCAGGGCAATGAAAACCACATTGTCTATGCCGAGGATGATCTCAAGCGCGGTCAGGGACAGAAGACTGGCCCAGATATGATAATCAAACATCCAATCCATTTGATAATTCCAAAGCAAATATAACTTCGATAGACGCAATTGCAGCTTGATGTAAATCGCTCTTTTGTACAAGCCGTCAATAGCTTATGATTGAAAAAAGTTCCATGAACAGGAGCAGGCCATGGTTGAGACCCGGACGGAAACAGACAGCATTGGCCCCATTGAGGTCCCGGCAGACCGCTATTGGGGCGCCCAGACCCAGCGCTCGCTGGAAAACTTCAGGATTGGCGGAGAGAAAATGCCCGCGCCTCTGATCCGGGCCCTGGGGCTGCAGAAAAAATGTGCGGCCCTGGCCAATATAGAGCTCGGGCTGCTGGATAAGGACAAGTGCGAGGCCATCGTCAGGGCCGCCGGAGAAATCATCGCCGGCGATCTGCTGGAGGAATTTCCGCTGGTGGTCTGGCAGACCGGGTCCGGCACCCAGAGCCATATGAACGCCAACGAGGTCATTGCCGGACGCGCCAACGAGATTATGACCGGCACACGCGGCGGCAAGGAGCCGGTCCACCCCAATGACGACGTCAATAAAGGCCAGAGTTCCAACGACAGCTTCCCCACGGCCATGTCCGTGGCGGCAGCTGTGGAAATTCAGGAAAGCCTGGTCCCGGCCCTGGCCCGCTTCCATCAGGGCCTGATGGCCAAATCGGAGGAGTTCAGGGACATCGTCAAGATCGGCCGCACCCATACCCAGGACGCCACGCCTGTGACCCTGGGGCAGGAATTCTCCGGATACGCCCGGCAGATGAAACTGGGCCTGGAACGATTGCGCGAGGCCCTGCCCCGGCTGTCGGAGCTCGCCCAGGGCGCCACAGCCGTCGGCACCGGCCTTAACGCCCATCCCGACTTTGCCGGGCTTTTTGTCGAACATATGAACCGGGAAACCGGGCTTGCCTTCACCAGCGCAGAAAATAAATTCGAGGCCATTGCCGCTCATGACGCCATGGTGGAAGTCTCCGGCGTATTGAATGTAATCGCCACCGGTTGCATGAAAATCGCCAATGACATCCGGTTCCTGGGCAGTGGACCACGATCAGGCCTCGGTGAACTGATCCTGCCCGCCAACGAACCCGGCTCCTCCATCATGCCGGGCAAGGTCAATCCCACCCAGTGCGAGGCCCTGACCCAGGTGGCGGCCCAGGTCATGGGCAATCATGTTACTGTGACCGTAGCCGGCTCAAATGGCCATTTCGAACTCAATGCTTTCAAGCCGGTGATCATCTATAATGTCCTGCAGTCCGTCCGTCTGTTGTCCGATGCCTGCCGGAGTTTTACCGACAACTGCCTGATCGGCATTGAGGCCAACCGGGAGCGGATCACCGAGCTTCTGGAACAGTCACTGATGCTGGTCACTGCGCTTAATCCCCATATCGGTTACGACAACGCGGCAAAAATTGCCAAAAAGGCCCATGCAGAGAATATCACCCTGAAGGACGCCGCACAGGATCTGGGGCTGGTGACAGCGGAGGAGTTTGACAAATGGGTGGAACCGTCAGGGATGGTCTAGGGGACTAATCCCTCTATTCCTCTATGATGCAGACCTTGTTGCGGCCGGAATTTTTGGCCTGGTAAAGGGCCTCATCGGCAGCCACCAGAAGCTTCGTGCTTGACTGGCGGATTTCCCCGGTCCGGGCGATTCCGATACTGACGGTCACACTAATGGGCTTCTCGGAAGCAGTGATCTCGAACGGCACCTCGGCCACGCTACGACGCAGACGTTCCGCCACGAAATAAGCGAATTCCAGATCGGTCTCGGACATCACCACGACGAACTCCTCACCGCCGAAGCGGGCCGCAAGATCAATGCCGCGGATATTATTGCTGATCCTTTTGGCAAATTCATGCAGCACTTCGTCGCCGGAGGCATGGCCGTAGGTGTCGTTGACTTCCTTGAAATGATCCAGGTCCATCATCAGCAGGGATACATTGGAGCGCTTGTCGTTGTCCGGCGACATCAGATTATCAAGGTGGGATGACAGGAAATGACGGTTATAAAGCCCGGTAACCGCATCGGTCATGGCCATTTCCATACTTTTCTTCATATTGCGGCGCAAACGGGCGGCATAGCGCTTCTGACGCAACTGGGATTTGGTACGGGCCACCAGTTCATTGCTGTCAATGGGACGGGTGATATAATCGGTCACACCGATATCCATAGCCCTGACCATCTGCTTGTCGTCTCCTTCATCCACCAGCACCAGGATCGGCGTATGGCGGGTTTTCTCCATGGACCGGAGCTGGGAGCAGAGCCTCAACCCCTCCACATTCTTCAGGCTGAGGCTGATGATAAAGAGATCGTATTTTTCCAGACCGGGCGTGGAAATCTCGCCGCTCTCCACATCGTCCACATCCATCTGTACCAGATCGCCGAGATAGCGGCTGATCCGGTCGGCCACCCGGCCGTAATCCTCAATCAGGAGAGCGCGGGCATTGGCAATGCTGACTGGGCCGGTTTCATTAGACAAATTAACACCGAAGGTCTCACCGGTTGATTCACGCATGCGCAATTCATCCATGAGCATCTTCAGCCGCACCAGGGAACGCACCCGGGCAAACAGCGGTGTATCCTGCACCGGCTTGGTCAGAAAATCGTCGGCGCCGGCCTCGAGTCCGGCCACCCGGTCCCTCGGCTGATCAAGGGCGGTGACCATGACTACAGGAATATGAGCTGACTTGGGATTCTCACGAATACGGCGACAGACCTCGAAACCGTCCATCCCCGGCATCATCACATCCAGCAACACGATATCGGGCTGTTCCCTGGCAATGACCTCCAGAGCCTCTTCACCGTTCATTGCCGTCAGAACGTCAAAATATTCACTGGATAATTTTGCTTCCAGCAATTTCACATTCTGAATAACGTCATCGACAACAAGTACTCGAGCGGTCATCCGGGGGAGCTATCCTGCAAATTTTTTTACGGTTTCGATAAACTGACTGACGGAAATCGGCTTGGCTATATAAGCTTCGCAGCCTCCATCACGAATTTTTTCCTCGTCCCCCTTCATAGCGAAAGCCGTTACGGCAATCACCGGAATTGACCTCAGATCATCATCTTCCTTGATCCATTTGGTCACTTCAAGGCCTGATACCTCCGGAAGCTGGATATCCATAAGGATAAGGTCCGGGCTTTCAGTACGTGCAAGTTCAAGCGCCTTCATGCCCTCCTGCGTCTGAATGGTCTCGTAGCCATGAGCTTCCAGAAGATCACAGAAGAGTTTCATGTTGAGTTCGTTGTCTTCCACTACTAAAATCTTTTTAGGCATAATTTGTCCCGTTGATCATTATTTAGTTGGGCGTTTTATGTTTTTTGCACTGCCAAAATATGTATTAAATTCTATCTTGTTGTATAACAACATCTTATGAAAAAGCTGTTAACACGATACACTCACTCAACAAGTCTAGTTATATTCCCCTTCACCAACCGGGACAAGCCTCATGATGCAGGAACAGGCAGAACTTATTGCCCTTGAAGCCTTGCGCTACATCGCTGAAGACACAGAGGCCTTTATGGCGTTCCTCAGGCTATCCGGCCTTGACAGGGAAACCCTGACGGGCCATGCCGGCGATCCTGCAGTTCTGGGCAGCGTTCTGGATTTTCTTCTCCAGGACGAAAAGAGACTTCTTGCCTTCTGCGAAAGCCGAAACCTGAGCCCCGATCATCCAGCCCGCGCCCGAATGTCACTGCCCGGTGCCGAATATCTTCAAAACCAATAATCTTTTTGGATTATATTGCCATGCAACAGGCCATTTCACAAATCAAAAGTCTCAGTCTTGACCCGTCCAGGCCTCTTCTTGTGACCGACGCGGACGAAGTCGTACTGGATTTTGCCAATATTCTCGACCGTTTCCTGTCCTCCCGGGACATGTATATCTCCTATAAGAGCTACGCCCTTTTCGGCAACATACGAAACCGGGCAAACGACAAACCGGTGCCGCAGGAAGAATTCTCCCTGCTGCTGGAGGACTTCTTCGACTATTCGGTGGATCAGCAGGATCTGGTGCCCGGCGCGAAGCAAAACCTGGACGCCCTGTCGGAACATTGCCAGATCGTGATCCTGACCAACCTGCCCCATCATTTTGCCGAAAGGCGGCGAGCGCTGTTCAGGCAGCATGACATCCATCATCCCGTGGTCACCAATAGCGGACCCAAGGGTCCGGCAGTGCGGGAAATATCCAGCGGGGTTAGCCATCCCCTTGTTTTTATTGATGATATTTCCAGACACATCAGCTCGGTGGCGGAGTGCGTACCGGACTCCCTGCGGCTGCATTACGTGGCCCATGAAGCACTGGGAAAGACTGTTGAAAAGGCGGAAGACAGCCATCACCGCTGCGACGACTGGAACCATATCCACAAACTGGTCATGGGACATATCGGGGATATAAAATAGATGCGTATCGGTATTGACCTTGGTGGCACGAAAACGGAAATTATCGCCCTTGAAGACGATGGCGATATTCTGCACCGGGAACGTATCGCCACCCCGAAAAACGACTACAAGGCCACCCTGAAGGCCATAGGCCATCTGGTCAAGTCGACGGAACATATCCTTGGTCTGACGGGCACGATCGGCATCGGTATCCCGGGTGCCCTCTCCCCCCGCACCGGACTTGTCAAAAACGCCAATTCCACCTGGCTCAACGGGCAGCCCCTGAGACAGGACCTGCAAAAACTGCTGAAACGGGAAGTGCGCATCTCGAACGACGCCAATTGTCTGGCCGTCTCCGAATCCATCGACGGTGCCGCGGCCGGCGCCAACAGCGTCCTTGCCGTGATACTCGGTACCGGCGTAGGCGCTGGTCTCTATGTCAACGGCAGTACACTGGTGGGCGCCAATGCCATTGCCGGAGAATGGGGGCACAATCCCCTGCCCTGGCCAGACCTCTCTCAGGAAGAATGGCCCGGACCGGCATGCTATTGCGGCAGAACCGGCTGTATCGAGACCTTTCTGTCCGGTCCCGCCCTGCAAAAGCAGCATCCGGACCAGGTCCCGCCTGAAGAGATTGCCACCCGGGCGCAGGCCGGGGATTCCCTGTGTCAGCAACTGACGGAACAATATGAGCGTCGTCTCGCCCGCGCCCTGGCTCATGTTATCAATATCCTGGACCCTGAGGTGATTGTCCTGGCAGGCGGCCTCTCGGAAATCGACAGCTTCTATAGCCGCGTCCCCGAGCTGTGGCAGGAGTTTATCTTTTCCGATTATTGCGATACGCCGCTCAGGAAAGCTGCACACGGTACCTCAAGCGGTGTGCGCGGCGCAGCCTGGCTCTGGCCGCTTGATCAGGAGAACTGACATGCAGACGGTCTGCCGGGACTGTTTCCATGAATATGAACAGGAACACGATGGTCCCTGTCCCCGTTGCGACAGCCCGCGCCAGGTCATGCATGAGGAACTGTTTGACCTCACCATGGCTCATATCGACTGTGACGCGTTCTATGCCAGTATTGAAAAGCGGGACAACCCGGCCTTACTGAGTAAGCCCCTGATCATTGGCGGAGGCCACCGGGGTGTGGTTTCAACCGCCTGTTATCTGGCCCGGGGTTACGGCGTTCATTCCGCCATGCCCATGTTCAAGGCCAATAAACTCTGCCCCGATGCAGTTGTCATGCCGCCCAACATGAAAAAATATGCCGCCGCCAGCAAGGAAATCCGCGAAATTTTCGATCATCTGACCCCCCTGGTAGAACCGCTGAGCATTGACGAGGCCTTTCTTGATCTGAGCGGCACAGAAAAACTGCACCATGCCCGGGCTGCAGCCAGTCTCGCCCGGGCGGCCAAAGAGATCGAGCAGAACATCGGCATCACCGTTTCTATCGGTCTCAGCTACAACAAGTTTCTCGCCAAAATGGCCTCTGACATGAACAAGCCACGGGGGTTCTCGGTGGTCGGACGAGCCGAAGCCCCCGGCTTCCTCGCCCGCCAGCCGATCTCCAATATGTGGGGCGTTGGCAAGGTCACGCAGGCAAAAATGAAACGCAACGGCATCACCACCATCGGTCAGTTGCAGCATATGGACAAACATGACCTGATGAAGAGCTATGGCATTCTCGGCGAACGGCTCTATCATTTCAGCCGCGGCGAGGATGTGCGCACGGTTAGCCCGGACAGCAAGGTAAAAAGCATTTCCAATGAAATTACCCTGGATACGGACATTGCCGATTTCGACAGATTGCGAAAATTGCTCTGGCCTCTATGCGAAAAAGTGTCCTCCCGGCTCAAGGCGAAGCATCTGGCGGGCTGGACCATCACTCTCAAACTCAAGACCGCCAATTTCCGCCAGGTCAGCCGTTCCCTGTCGCTGGACAGTCCGACCCGCATGGCGGAGGTTATTTTCGAGACCGGGATGCATCTTCTGAAACCTGAATGTCAGGGACTGGAATACCGCCTGATCGGCATCGGAGTGGGCAATCTTGCCAGCGAGGACGGTGCCGACCAACCTGACCTGGTGGATACAGGAAAGACAAAAAAACTGGAGGCGGAAAAAGCCATGGACAAGATCCGCGGCCGGTTCGGCACGGACAAAATCAAAAAGGGCCGAAACTTCTGAAAAATTAACCATAGTTTCGCATTTTTTGCCGCATCCGGGCGGCAGTTATTTCCGGCCCAGACCTTGTCCTGTCTCGTGAGCAACATTTTTTCCTTTAAGTTCAATGATCTAATATTTGGCACGACCTTTGCTTTGTAGTGAGGTGGAAAAATAGCATTTTCAAAGCGAGGACAACATCATGACCCATATTTCCCTGTCTTTACCGAACTCCCGGAAAGCAAAAACCAATGTGGATTATAATGATGCCATGACCCGGATGGCCGGAGAACTGATCGAAAAATTCAAGGTCGTGCCCGAAGGCCTGTCCAACGGCAGCTGGTCGCTTCTGACAGAAATTCTTGATTTTGCTGTCGAGGCGGAACAGACCATTGCAGAGCAAAAAAAGCTCATCGGCGAGTTGAAAACCCAGGCCATCAAGGACCCGCTTACCGGACTTCTCAACCGCCGCGGACTGGAGATGGAACTTGAGCACGCCATTGCCCGCTACAAACGCCATGAGGAACAGTCCCTTTTTGTCTATATTGACCTTGACGGTTTCAAGGAAATCAACGACCACTACGGCCATGCCGCCGGCGACGCCCTGATTTCTCATGTGGCCGACCTGTTGAAAAGCTCCATCCGCCAGACAGATTACGCCGCCCGTCTCGGCGGAGATGAATTTGGTCTATTGTTGAGCCATTGCGATGCCAAACAATTTGCCAACACGCACCTCCTTTTCATTCGCAAAAAGCTGGAAAAAACCCCTCTGCATTTCCAGGACCTCACCCTGACAGCGAGAGCCAGCTTCGGCATCACCGCCATAGACGACAGCTGCCGGACCGACATCATGCACCGCGCTGATGAACAAATGTATTTCGACAAAAAATCCCGATGCCGGAACCGTGGCGACAAAAGCCGTATTCTGGCTGTGACCGGTATGGCGGAATAAATCCCGGACGGTACCGGTCGGGTCTTTTCAAAGTCGCCTGCAGGCGCTAATGTCTTCCGGAAAGAATAACAAACCGGATGACAAGATGACCAATATCTATGAACAGCGCCTTGCCGAACTCGGCATTACCCTGCCCGAACCCGCCAAGCCGGTGGCCAACTATGTACCATACGTAGCCAGTGGCACCCTGGTATCCATTTCGGGCCAGATTCCGCTCGGTGCGGACGGCAAACTGGCCTATGTCGGCAAAGTGGGACAAGAGGTCGATGAGGCAACCGCGGTCGAGGCCGCGCGCCTTTGCGCCGTCAACATTATTGCCCAGGCAAAAGCCGCCTGTGACGGTAACCTGAGCCGGGTCCGCCGGATCATCAAACTGGGCGCTTTTGTTAACTGCACAGACGGTTTTGGCGGCCAGCCCGCCATTGTCAACGGCGCTTCCGACCTTATGGTCGAGGTGTTCGGAGAGGAAGGCAAACACAGCCGCTCTGCCGTTGGAACCAATGCACTTCCTCTCAATGTTCCCGTTGAAATTGATGCGCTTATCGAAATTTCTTAAATTGAAAACTTAGGAAAGGAAAGACGGCTTTTATGCCCCGCCTCCGCATTATTGACAGTCTTTCCAAAATTAGTCCGGAAAGCTGGAACGCCTGCGCCCTGCAGGCGGCCAGCGGCCATAATCCTTTTGTTTCGCACGAGTTTCTTCATGCCCTGGAAGCAAGCGGCTGCGCCACGGCGGACACAGGCTGGCTCGGTCAGCACTTACTGGTGGAAGAAGATGATGGCGGCATCACCGGCATACTTCTGCTCTATCTGAAAAGTCATTCCTACGGCGAATATGTGTTCGATCACAGCTGGGCCAATGCTTACGAGCAGGCCGGTGGAAACTATTATCCCAAACTACAGAGTTCCGTTCCTTTCAGCCCGGTCACCGGTCCAAGGCTGATGGTCCATCCCGGGGCGAACCGGGACACGGTTGGCCGTCTGCTTGTGAAGGGCGCCATTCAGCGGTGTGAGGATCTGGGACTGTCTTCGCTGCATGTCACCTTTGCCCCTGAAGAGGACTGGAAGCTGATGGCAGATTGCGGCATGCTGCAACGGCAGGACCAGCAGTTCCACTGGCTGAATGATGGTTATCAGACGTTTGACGACTTTCTCGCCGCCCTTTCCTCCCGCAAGCGCAAGAACATCCGCAAGGAACGGCGTGAGGCCATTGCAGACGATATCGGGATAGAACGGCTCACCGGCCGGGAAATCACCGAGGATCACTGGGACCATTATTTTAATTTCTACATGGATACCGCCAATCGAAAATGGGGACGGCCCTACCTCAACCGGGAGTTCTTCAGCCGGCTGGGAGAGGCACTTTCAGACCGGATTTTGCTGATAATGTGCAAACGGGACGGCCGCTATATTGCCGGGGCATTGAACCTGATCGGTGACGATACGCTGTACGGCCGTTACTGGGGCGCCGTCGAGGAGCACCGCTTCCTGCATTTCGAGGTCTGTTATTACCAGGCCATTGAGTATGCCATTGAAAAGGGTCTGGCCAGGGTGGAAGCCGGTGCCCAGGGCGAGCATAAGCTGGCCCGGGGGTATGTGCCGTCAAAAACCTTCAGCGCCCACTGGATCGGCAACGAGAGCTTCCGGGACGCGGTGGAGCGTTACCTGCGTCAGGAACGCAATCAGGTCGAAGGAGAAATGACTTTTCTGGAAAGCTTCACCCCCTTCAAAAAGGGATGAAGCAGGAAAGGTTTACAGGATCAGTCCTGTTCTTTGTCTTCGCCGGTTTCTTTTTTCTTCAATTCTTCAAAATCACCGAGGCCGCAGCGGGGGCCCGGGATACCGCTATTATCGAAAACCGTAATCATATCCACGTTACAGAGCTGGTTGACGCTGACTTTATAGGCAAAGGACCTTTCAAAGCCGAGCCTGTGGCAGCGCCGCGGCAGCTTGTTGAGGTAAATCTTCTTGCCCTTCATATGGAAAATAATATGCCAGTCATCAAGCACCTGGGTATGGTCAATGAAACTGACTGATACGCAGCGTTTTATTTCGCCGGTCCGTTCATATTTGGCGAGCTCTTCGGGCTCGGCAACTTCGGTATCTGCCTTTTTTGAACCGTCTTGCGCATGGGCGGAAAATCCGGCCAGCCCCCCTGCCAACACAACAAACAGTCCCGGAATGAAATACTTCATCTTCATAAGGTTTCTCCTGTAACGTCCCTTCCCGAGAGAATATCTGCAATCTCTAGCAGGGTCAAACTGAACCTAGAGTGAATTGGCCCAGCGGGAGTAAAAGTTTAGGCTTCCATCACCGGGCGCTGACCCGCCTGATGTCGTTCCATCTTGTGGTATAGCGCGGCGACAGCAGCTTCTGGTTCATGGCCCAGCTCCGGCGAATTCCGGAAGAGGCAAAGCTGACCGTATTCCCACCCCAGGTTCCGTTCAGACTATCCATGGCCGCCATCAGAGCACGGCTTTTGACACGACTTTTCTCTTCCTCCGGCCCCGAAAGAAACAGGTCCCGCTGGGCCCTCCCTTCCTTCTCCAGGCCGAACAGCTGCACACCTACCTTCTGATAGACATATCCCGGCTTGTAAATCTGCCCCAGACAGTCAAAGGCCGCCCGGATCATCCGGATTGTGTCACAATGGGGCTCGGAAAAGCAGGTGCTGTAGTTGTTGGAATAAAAATTATCCTTATCAAAAGGACTGGTCCGGATAAAAACATTGAGCCCGGAAGCCACAAGCTGCTGATTGCGCAGTTTTTCCCCGGCCCGGCTGATATAAGTGGAAACGGCTTCCTTGAGCTCGTCATGGGCATAAACCCGGCGGCTGAAGCTGCGTGACACCATCACCTGTTTCCTGTCCGGCAGAACCATTTCCAGCGCCATACAGGGAATATTGTTCAGTTCATGGACAATCCGCTCCGCCACCACATTCATGCGGGAGCGGACCATTTTCGGATTCGCCCGCTTCAGGTCCAGAGCCGTGGCAATGCCAAGTTCCGAAAGTTGCCTGCCAAAACCCCGGGAAATGCCCCAGATTTTCGTGACCGGCAGATCAGCAAGAATGCTATCATTGTCCTCCGGAATGATCATAACTCCGCCGCTTTGCGGGTTCTCACGTACCCGCTGCTTGGCCAGCCGGTTAGCAATCTTGGCCAGGGTTTTGGTTCGACCGATGCCGACACAGACCGGCAGGCCGGTCCACTGCAGCACCTGCTCCCTGATCCTGAGGCCATGGGCGGCCAAATCTTCAAATCCCGTCAGGTCAAGAAAGCTCTCGTCGATGGAATAAACCTCCAGGAAAGGCGTAAACTCATAAAGGACAGACACGACACGCCCGGACATGTCCCCATACAGCGGATAATTGGAGGAAAATACCACGACCCGGTTTTCCTCCAGAAGACGGCGAACGTCATGAAAGGCTGCCCCCATGCCGATCCCCATCTGCCTGGCCTCTTCCGAACGGGAAATGATACAGCCGTCGTTGTTAGAGAGCACCACCATCGGTCGGTTCTGCAGGTCCGGGCGGAACAAGCGTTCGCAGGAGACATAAAAATTATTCACGTCCACCAGCGCCACATAACCATTACTCAAAGGGCCCTTATTCAAAGGAGTGGATGGCATGGCGTACAACCCCCCAGATCTGGAACTCCATTTCGTCCCGGATATCAAGGGGCCGGAACTGCGAATTTTCCGGCATCAGGCGCAGCACGCCACCCTTGCGGTACAGACGCTTGACCGTCAGTTCCCCGTCCAGCACGGCAATGACGATACTGCCGTGCTTCGCTTCAAGAGAACGGTCTACCACCAGAATGTCATTTGGGAAAATTCCCGCCCCGGTCATGGACTCTCCTGAAACAGTCAGGAAGAAAGTGGCCGCCGGGCGCCGGATCAGATGCTCGTTCAGATCCAGCCGCCCCTCCAGATAGTCCTCCGCCGGCGAAGGATAGCCCGCCTCGACCCTGCAGCCGTAAAGCGGCAAGGCACAACAGTTTTCCGTCCGGGGAAGGAGAATTTTATATTCACATATACTCATATGGACAGAATGCGCCGAACGGCTCCTTCTGTCAATGTTCTTGTTATGTTCTTTTCAACTCATACAAAAAAAGGGATGCAGCCGAAACCGCATCCCTCTATCTGCTTAATTACTGTAGCTTACTTCACCAGCTCTTCCGACTTGTCCTGGCCACCGGACTGCGGTTTGGGCAGCAGGTTGCCGGGCACAATATCAAAGCTGAGCTCGCCGTCCTTGACCCGGAAGGTCACGTCACCGCCGCCGACCAGCTTGCCGAACAGCAGTTCGTTGGCCAGCGGTTTCTTGATGTGCTCCTGGATCACCCGTTTCAGAGGCCGGGCGCCATAATGACGATCAAAGCCTTTATCCGCGAGCCAGTTCCGGGCAGCCGGGGTAAGCTCGATATGGACATTGCGGTCTTCAAGCTGCATTTCCAGTTCGAGAATGAATTTGTCGACCACCCGGTTGATAACTTCCGGCGGCAGGCTGGCGAACGGAACAACCGCATCCAGCCGGTTCCTAAACTCCGGTGTAAACAGCTTTTTGATGGCCTCTTCATCGTCGCCCTGGCGCACAGTAGAGCCGAAACCAATGGCTTCCTTGCTCATTTCCGCAGCCCCGGCATTGGTGGTCATCACCAACACTACATTGCGGAAATCGATCTTCTTGCCATTACTGTCGGTCAGTCGGCCGTGGTCCATGACCTGCAGCAGGATATTAAACAGGTCCGGATGGGCTTTCTCGATCTCGTCGAGCAGAAGCACACAATGAGGTGTTTGGTCGACGGCGTCAGTCAACAGACCGCCCTGGTCGTACCCCACATAGCCCGGTGGTGCGCCGATCAGGCGGGAGACACTGTGACGTTCCATATATTCGGACATGTCAAAACGGTGCAGTTCCACACCCAGCAGGCTGGCCAGCTGTTTGGTCACTTCGGTCTTACCGACGCCGGTGGGACCGCTGAACAGGTAACAACCGATCGGCTTGTCGCCTTCGCGCAGGCCGGCACGGCTCAGCTTGATCGCATCGGATAATACCTCGATGGCCTTGTCCTGGCCAAAGACCACACGCTTCAGGTCAACATCCAGGCTTTTGAGAATGGCCATATCATCCTTGGAAACAGATTTCGGGGGAATGCGGGCCATTTTGGAAACCACACCTTCCACATCCTCGACGGTGATGAGTTTCTTGCGTTTGGCGGACGGCAGAAGCTTCTGCGACGCACCCACCTCGTCAATCACATCAATGGCCTTGTCGGGCATCTTGCGTTCGTTGATATAACGGGCAGACAGTTCCACTGCCGTATCAATGACATCGTCGGAATATTTCACATCATGATGTTCTTCGAAATATTTCTTCAGGCCCTTCAGGATGTCCTTGGTTTCCTGAATGGTTGGTTCCGTCACATCAATCTTCTGGAAACGGCGCAGCAGGGCCCGGTCTTTTTCAAAATAGGACCGGAATTCCTTGTAGGTGGTAGAGCCGATGCAGCGCAAAGCGCCGCTGGCCAGGGCCGGCTTCAGCAGGTTCGAGGCATCCATGGCCCCGCCGCTGGTGGCGCCAGCACCGATAATAGTGTGAATTTCATCGATAAACAGGATCGCGCCGTCGTGCTCCTCAACTTCCCGGATCACGGTTTTCAGGCGCTCCTCGAAATCCCCGCGATAACGGGTACCCGCCAGAAGCGCCCCCATATCAAGGCTATAGATGACGGCATCCTGAAGAACGTCGGGCACTTCCTTTTCCACGATACGGCGGGCCAGACCTTCGGCAATGGCGGTTTTACCCACCCCCGGATCCCCCACATAAAGCGGATTATTCTTGGACCGGCGGCACAGCACCTGAATGGTACGGTTGATCTCGCTATCGCGACCGATCAGGGGGTCGATCTTGCCGTCCCTTGCCTTCTGGTTCAGGTCGACGCAATATTTGTCGAGCGCCGTATCACCCATGGCTTCATCCATCATGTCTTCATCTTCATCAGCGCCGGTTGGCGGCCGGGGGTCACCATGCTGGGCCGATTTGGCAAGGCCATGGGAAATATAGCTTACCGCATCCAGGCGGGTCATATCATGCTGCTGAAGGAAATAGACCGCATGGCTTTCCCGTTCAGAGAACAGGCCGACCAGCACATTGGCGCCAGTCACTTCCTCGCGTCCGGAACTCTGCACATGCAGGATCGCGCGCTGGATCACCCGCTGGAAGCCGGCCGTCGGCGAGGCATCCTCGTCACTGTCCGTGACGATATTCCTTAGTTCCACATCAAGATAGGCTTTTATTTCGGCGCGCAGCTGGGCAATGTTTACGTCGCAGGCCCTGAGCACCGACACCGCGTCCTGATCGTCAAGAAGGCCGAGCAGCAGGTGTTCCAACGTTGCAAATTCATGCTTGCGGTTGTTGGCCTCGCTGATAGCGCGATGTAAAGTCCGTTCCAGGTTCGGTGAAAATGTCGGCACAATAAATTCCTATCTTAATCTTACAGGGATGGTGTTATTCCTTCTCCAGGGTGCATTGCAGCGGGTGTTGATGTCTGCGGGCATATTCCACGACTCTGTTCACCTTCGTTTCTGCTACCTCGAAACTGTATATGCCGCAGACTCCTACGCCTTTCTGGTGGACCTGAAGCATGATTTTCACTGCCTCAGTTTCATTCTTGCCAAAAATGGCCTGCAGAACATGCACCACAAAATCCATGGGCGTATAATCGTCATTCAGCATCAAAACCTTATACAAAGAAGGTTTCTTTGTCTTTGGTTCCGTCTTGGTGAGAGTACCGGTTTCGGTATTCTCGTATCCGTCGTTATTTTCGTCGCTCATGAGTCAATCGCGTTTTGTACTGAAGTTACTATATTTCTAGTTAGAACGATGAAACGGAATTTAAAGATACCAAAGGTAAAAAATAACTTCTATCTACCTTTGAATATTAGTTTCATAGCATTAACGTTCGGTAAATAAAAACACCTATTCGTTGAATAATAAAGTCCGGATATAAAAAAAGGCCCGGAAAAACCGGGCCTTGATTATACGCTGGAATGGCGTTGTGAAAAATTATCCGGCCAGAGGCAGGTTCAGTTTTTCAGCAACAGCTTCATACCGTGCTTTCAGAGGCTCGATCACTTCGCCACTTGCTTTGGTGGCAACTTCGTTGATACGTGTGCTCTCAGCAACCATGTCGTCGTAACGGCTCTTCATCAGGCTGGCCTGGATTTCAAAGAAATCAGCCGGTGATTTAGCGGCCATCAGGGATTTCATGGCTTCAACATTTCCTTCCACAGCCTTCTTGGCAGCAGCAATCACTTCACTGTTGACAGTCTCGGCAGCTTTCACAGCGGCATTGCCGGCAGCCATAACAGCATCGAAGTTTTCCTTGCTGAAGGCCACAGCGTCGTCATAGGACTTGGTGGCGTCTTCCATCTGCTTTTTGGAAAGCTCGACGGTTTTTTCAATGTTTTTCTGGACAGTCTCGGTACTTGCTTTTACAGCCTTTTCGATATTTTCCTTGCTGGTTTCAACAGCTTTCTGAACGGTTTCCTGTGCGGCTTTGATGCTCTCAGTTGCAGCATCTTCAGCTTTCTTGGAAGATGTAGTTTTCTTTGCAGTGGTCATGTGTCGTATCCTTAACCAATAATGTGTCTTTACCCAATTTATTCACGCATCACACCCGGAGATCATACTTGTCCGGTATGTCACAACATTTTACTGTTTTGTGCGCTGCAACATAATATTCAATATATGGATAATTTTAACTATGTCAAGGTTATTTTGTGCATTGCAATATTTTTTTCACGCATTCGCAATAAACCATTTGCTATACCGCGGAAAATAGCCCTGGTTTATTATCCGGAAAACGGGAACCAGGGGCCTTCCATATTATACACTACATGGCCGGAGGTTCAATGCCGCTGGCGCGAAGTTGTTCTGCCAGGGCGGCTTTCAGGCGCTCGAGGGAAGCTTCATCCCTGCCCTCGCATCTGGCCACAAGGACATCCTGTGTATTTGAGGGACGCAGAAGCCACCAGCCGTCCTCCGTATTGACCCGCACACCATCGGTGTCATTTACATCGGCGCCGGTCGCTTTCAACCTCAGGTGTACTTCCGGCACAATCCGGAACTTGCGTTCTTCGCTGCAGGGGAACCTGAGCTCGGGCGTGTTGATGACCTGGGGCAACTTGTCCTTAAGCGCCTTCAGGCCGCCATTTGTCAGGGCGACTTCATTCAGTAGCCGCAAGGCCACATAGATGGCGTCATCAAAACCGTAAAACTTGTGCTTGAAGAAAATATGGCCACTCATCTCCCCGGCAAGCGGCGCACCTGTTTCATGCATCTTGCTCTTGATCAGACTATGGCCGGTTTTCCACATCAGCGGCTTGCCACCGCTTGCGGCAATATGATCAAACAGTACCTGGCTTGCCTTTACATCGGCAATAATTGTGGCGCCGGGATGATCCTCGAGCACTTCCCGCGACAGGATCGCCAGCAGCTGATCGCCCCAGACCACGCGCCCGTCACTGTCTACAGCGCCAATACGGTCACCGTCGCCGTCAAAAGCCAGTCCCAGGTCACACTTCTCCCCGGCTACAGTTTCCTGCAGCTGGACAAGGTTTTCCTCTACAGTCGGGTCCGGATGATGTGCCGGAAAGGTACCATCAATATCGCCATTAATCAGGATATGCTCGCCCGGCAAACGGTTGATCACCGCCTCAACAACTTCCCCGGCGGCACCGTTGCCCGTATCCCAGGCTACCGTCAGGTCCGCCCGGGCCAGGCTTTCCGTATCCACATCTTTCAGGATACGTTCCACATAGCGGTCAAAAATATCCTCATCCGAGACGGCCCCCTCGCCGGTTTCAAGATCGCCGGTCGCGCTCAGCCGGCCGATCTCCTGAATCCGTTCTCCAAAACAGGACTCCTTGCCGATCATCATTTTAAAACCGTTGTACTCAGGTGGATTGTGTGACCCGGTAATCATGATGCCGCCGTCGGTATCCAGCTCAAAAACAGAATAGTAGAGCATGGGCGTGGGGCCCCGCCCGACCCGGATCACAGCCAGTCCTGTTGAAACCAGACCATTGATCAGCGATTTTTCAAGGTCGGGAGAACTCAGGCGACCGTCATAGCCGACACAGACTTTCTTGCCGCCGGCTCGCCGTACAAGCGTACCAAACGCCCGGCCAAGAGCTTCGGCATCCGCCGCAGTAATTGTGTTCCCCACAATGCCCCGGATATCATATTCCCGTAAAACCGTCGGATTGAATTCATGCGCCATCGGTCGTCATTTTCCCGTTATTTATTGTCGTTCAGAAGCACATCCCTGGCATCATTGATTTTCATGGCCAGATAATCGGAACCACCCTGGTCCGGATGAATCTTTCGGATCAGTTTATGATGCGCATCTTTAATTTCCGTTACAGTCGGGTTACCCCTAAGGCCGAGAACATCCAGGGCTTCTTCCCGGTCCATGACCGTCCGCCCCGGCGTTCTGTTTTTTCCGGCCGATTGCCCGCCGGTATTTTCCCCTTTGCCTTTGCCGCCGGCACGACTGGCGAGGTAGCCCCACAAGGTGCCCTGCCAGGCCAGCACAGCGCCGGTTGCCAGGATCAGCGCCACATAGACGTTACCCCGGAGCAGAATAAAAAGTCCGAGGCCCGCGAGAATGGCGCCAACAAGATACCGGGAAAGGTTTGCCAGCTTCCGAGGATCAGCCTGCTTGAAATATCTTACGGCCACATAGATCAGAATGATCAGGCCGACAATCAGGAGAAGCTGGGGCATTTATTGTCCTATTCCGCTGCGGCGGCAGCACTTTCATTCCAGCCGGGCAACTTCAGGTCGTCCATCAGCCGGCGGATTTCCTGCCGGGCCGCCACATGGGACATGGTCATTTTGTCGCTGTCCGCATCGCGAAAATCAACGAGTGTCAGGCCTTTGGGAAACATTTCACGGTAGATCACCCGCTCGCCGAGCCCGGCTACGTAACGGAAATTTACCCGTTTCTCAAGTTCCTTCAACGCCTTGTGCACCCGGCGTTTGTTTTTGGCATCCAGGGCAGAGGTCCGGTTTCGCATGACAATCCAGTCGATATTTCCCCGGTCCGCCAGGGCCCGGCGCTTTTTGGCATCCCAGACCATCTCGCTGTACAGGCTCAGCTTTTCCACCTTGAAGTTATCCGGATTGACCTGGGCCAAAAGATCAAGATCCACAAAGCTGTCATTGATCGGTGTAATAAGCGTATCGGCAACTGCATGGGCAAGCCGAGAAAGATGGGAATCACTTCCCGGGCAGTCAATAAGGACAAAATCCACCTGCCCCCGCAGCCCGTCCATGACCACATTGAAGCGCTCGATTTCGTCGGCGTCCATTTCTTCTTTGGTTGTCAGTGTGGATTTTGGCACCACATGGACCTCGGGCATACTCAGCTTCAGGTTATGCTGTCGGGCGTAGTTTTCCCGATTTTCCAGATAGCGAGCCAGTGATTTCTGACGAGCATCAAGATCAAGAACAGCAACGGTGAAGTCTCTTTTCAGCAGGCTTATGACCACATGCATGGCTGTCGTGGATTTTCCCGACCCGCCTTTTTCGTTGCCCACCACAATAACATGAGTGCCCGAAGACTTACCTGCTGATGTATCCTGTACCATATTTTCCCCTTACCAATTTCCCGATACCCTCACCACTTTGCATAACCCCTCCCAAGACCCTGTGTATTTCTGTTATTTGATTCAAAGTCTGGCATTCCCGTTAACATAAAACTATATAATATCTGATAGCATATGATTAGACCAATCGTGACAGGCCCGGACAAATGCCCGCAAGTTATACGAAACGTTCCAGCAACTCTATCAGAAACACTATTCTTGCGACCAATGCAATAGTGTTTTTTGTCCTGATCCCGCTGTGGCTTGCGGTCGATCAGATAGACCAGAGCAGAAACCATTTGGCCCCAGTCACTTTGGTCAAGAATTTAAAGCTTCCCGAAAACACCAGCGCCATAAAATATTTTGCCGCTTACGGCTATGATCTGGGCCTCGTCCGTCGGGGTGCCACCGATGTACCCCGGCTTTATCTGTCCGGCGTCCCTTCCGAGCTGGCCGAAATGTCCGACATAAGGGAAAGAAAAAAACTATTTATTTCCACTATGTTGCCGCTCATTCTAAAAGTAAATGAAATCATTCTGGAGGACCGGCAAAAGCTGGAAAGAATCATCCGCAAAATCGAGGTGGGCACCGTACCCACGACTTCCGAACTTCACTGGCTTCAGCGCAAGCAGAAACAGTACAGAATGAAAACAGAAGACCTCTATGCCCTCAGGAAACGGATCAATGTTGTTCCGCCGTCTCTGGCCCTGACCCAGGCCGCCATCGAAAGCGGCTGGGGCACCTCCCGGTTTGCCCAGGAAGGCAATGCGCTTTACGGACAATGGACATGGGGAAAAGACGGGCTGGTCCCTGAACGCCGGGATGACGGAAAGAAACATAAAATCAGAAGCTTTCCCAACACTATTGAGGCGGTTTTCGGATATGTCCATAACCTGAACACCCACCGGGCCTACCGGAAATTTCGGGAAGAACGTACCCGACAGACCAGAACCGGCAAACTTAATGTTCAGAAGCTGGTGGAAACACTGGACAATTATTCTGAACTTCGCGAAAAATATGTGCAAACCCTGAAAAACATTATCCGTGTCAACAGGATGCGGGATTTTGACGGGGCACGTCTGCAGCCTCCGCAAAGTTAGCACCACAGCTCCCCGATATCATTATAGAAAAAGAGGAAAAAATGCCTTCCGCACCCCTGAAAATCGTCAGAACTGTCAAGGACCTGCGGCAACAGGTCGGTGAATGGAAGCAACAGGGTCTGAAAGTGGGACTGGTACCGACCATGGGCGCCCTGCACCATGGTCACATTTCCCTGGTCAAACGGTTACAGGAAGATTGCGACCGCATCGTGGTCAGCATCTTCGTCAATCCCAAACAATTCGGCCCCAATGAGGATCTGGACAAATATCCAAGACAGGAACGTCAGGATGCAGATAAACTTACCGAAGCCGGGGTCGAGCTTCTCTATGCGCCGACAGTCGATGAAATGTATCCGGACGGTTTCCTGACCACCGTTTCCATCACCAGAATGACCGAAATTCTCTGCGGCGCCAACCGGCCCGGCCATTTTGACGGCGTCACCACCGTAGTTGCCAAGCTGCTTCTCCAATGCCTGCCCGACAGGGCCATTTTCGGCGAAAAGGATTTTCAACAACTAGCCGTCCTGAAAAAACTGGTTAAAGACCTGGATATTCCGGTGGAGGTTGTGTCCGGCACACTGATCCGCGATGAAGACGGCCTTGCCACATCCTCGCGCAATGTCTACCTCTCGCCTGAGGAACGCCAAACAGCGCTGGAAATACACAAAAGCCTCTCCCGGATCGTCACCGACCTCCAGGCAGGAACAAGGACTGTTTCCGAAGCCATCACAGCCGGAGAAAAGCATCTGCTGGAGGCCGGGTTCAACGAAGTTCAGTATCTGGAAGTACGCGATGCGGAAACCCTGGAACTGGTCGATAGCATCGAGCGCCCGGCCCGTGTGCTGGTCGCTGCTGTGCTCGGCAAGACACGCCTCATCGACAACATGGCGATCGAACCGGCCTATAGATAAAACGGGATATAAACAGCAAGCAAGCCTGGCGACAACAAACCTCAGCCATAGCAGGTGCTGAAGCAGCGGGCCTTGTGGCTGAATCAGACGTTAAATCAAGCGCTAAATCAGGCCAAGTTCCTGCAGATCCCGGCGGAGCGCCTTTGGCAAATCATCCGCCCTCTGTCCTTCCGGCAAGTCCCTTGGCGCATCGGCCGGTTCCAGATACCGCCAGCCCTGATGCGGGCGCCGCGGCTGGCTTTCCGTCCGCACCAGACCGGTATCCAGGATGATCTTGCACTTGGTGCCGTTATCCGTTTTCACTTCTTCAAAGCCGATGATCGGTTGCCGCACCAGGATAAAACCCTTTATGACCCAATAGAGTGCCCCACCGTCCAGAACTTCTTCCGCCCGTTTCGGGGCAAAGCGGGTGATGTGGTAATTATAGGGACGACCATCGGGCAATGTCTGTTCGCGCCCTTTGCGCACCTCAATCAGGTGCTCAACGCTGTCAATTCCCACACAGAGTTTCAGAAGATGAACGGTCATGGCATCGCTCAGAGCAGGAAAAGGGCAGCGAAACCGAGAAAGGCCAGAAACCCGATCACATCGGTAATAGCCGTCACCAGTACGGTACTGGCCAGGGCCGGGTCCACCTTCATCTTTTCGAGAGTCAACGGCACCATGATTCCGGCAAGACCGGCAACGATCATGTTGACCACCATGGCCAGGGCAATCACCCCGCCCAGCGCCGTGTTTGAAAACCATAGTAACGTCAACACACCGATCAGCACTGCCAGGGCGCAACCGTTGAGGAATCCAATCGATAATTCACGGGTCACCACGCGCAGGGCGTTGGAGGGCGTCAGTTCCTTGGTCGCCAGCGCCCGGACCGCAACGGTCATGGCCTGATTGCCCGCATTGCCGCCCAGCGAGGCCACAATGGGCATCAGAATAGCCAGGGCCACCATCTGCTGGATGGTAGCGTCAAACTGTGCAATCACCGAGGACGCCAACAGAGCCGTTCCCAGATTGACCACCAGCCACAAAATGCGGTTGCGCGAAGCTTCCCACACGCTTTCCAGAATATCCGTGTCCTGCACACCGGCCATACGCAGGATATCTTCCTGAACCTCTTCGTCCATCACGTCCACGACGTCATCGACGGTGATCATACCGATCAGTCGTCCGTTCTCGTCGACTACCCCCATGGAAGTCAGGTCATACTGACGAAACAGGAAGGCCACTTCCTCCTGGTCCATATCCACCGGCACCACCTTGGGGTCCGCATCCATGATCTCGCTGACCAATACGTCGCGACCGGACCGCAGTAGATGGCTGAGCCTTAATGTTCCGATAGGGTGATGCAACGGATCAACCACAAATATCTCGTAAAAATCTTCCGGCAGGGAAGCATCCTCGCGCAGGAAATCAATAACCTTACCCACGGACCAAAGGCTTGGCACAGCGATAAGCTTTTTCTGCAGCAGTCGCCCGGCGCTCTCTTCCGGATAGGACAGCCCCTCTTCGACGGCAATCCTGTCGTCTTCCGGCAAGGCTTCCAGAATCCTGCGCTGATCCGTTTCGTCCAGATCTTCCAGAAGGTGAATGGCGTCATCGGTTTCCAGTTCGGAAATGGCCTTGACCACATGCCGGTCTTCCATCTCCGTGATCACATGATCACGAGCCACCTCGTCCAGTTCGGTCAGGACCCCTGGATCAAGCTCCTCCCCCAGGTGGGACACCAGGGCGGCGCGATCTTCTGTGGTCAGCTGCTCAAGAAGGTCGGCCAGGTCGGCCGAATGGAGGGCTTCAACCACTTCATCAATGACGTCATGGTCTT
Organism: Emcibacter sp.; assembly: GCF_048269205.1. Classification (GTDB taxonomy): domain Bacteria; phylum Pseudomonadota; class Alphaproteobacteria; order Sphingomonadales; family Emcibacteraceae; genus Emcibacter. Next base: position 1,703,743 of record NZ_JBLXJC010000001.1, read on the forward strand.
CTTCCTCGAGGGCGCGGACAACTTCCTGGACAAGCTCGGGACCGTGCTGAAGCACTTCCTGCTTCAGTTTTTTCTTTTTCCGCTTCTTTTTCTTCTTTTTCTTCTTGCGCTCGGGCTCAAGAAGGTCCGGTGCCGTCATATGCTTCGCCCTTATGGTATGCGACAGGTATCCGATGATTCAGGTTTCGGGTCAAGGTCCAATGAATTTGACCCGTGAAATTTTATTTTAACGACGCCCTTCCGCTTTTGAAAGCCGGAAGGCATAATCCGCATAAAATAAAATTGAGGTCTTTTCATGAACACATTCATCCCGCCAAAAAGAACCCTGATGGGGCCCGGCCCCTCTGATGTGCCCGCCCGCGTGCTCGAGGCCCTGGCCCGCCCCACCATCGGCCATCTTGACCCGGCCTTCCAGGGCCTGATGGAGGAGATCAAGACACTCCTGAAATATGCCTTCCGGACGGAAAACGCCCTGACCTTTCCGTTGTCCGCTCCGGGATCGGCCGGAATGGAATGCGCCTTTGTCAATCTGCTGGAGCCCGGCGACAAGGCCATCATCTGCCGCAACGGTGTGTTTGGCGGACGCATGGTCGAGAATGTGGAACGCGCAGGCGCCATTGCCGTAGTGGTTGAAAATGATTGGGGAGAGCCCGTGGACCTGCAAATGGTCGAGGACGCCCTCCTCGACCATCCGGACGCCAAACTTCTGGCCTTTGTCCAGGCTGAAACCTCCACCGGGGTGATGTCCGATGCGGAAACCTTGTGCCGTCTGGCCCGGGACCATGACTGCCTGACCGTGGTGGATGCGGTAACCTCCCTCGGCGGCAGCCCGCTGGAGGTGGATAAATGGGGCATTGATGCGGTCTATAGCGGTAGTCAGAAATGCCTCAGCTGCCCGCCGGGCCTCTCCCCGGTCAGCTTTTCCGAACGGGCGCTGGATGTGATCAGGAGCCGGACAGAAAAGGTCCAGAGCTGGTTCCTGGACCTGAGCCTGGTTATGGATTACTGGGACGGCGAAGGCGGTCGCAGTTATCATCATACCGCCCCTGTTAACGCCATGTATGGCCTGCATGAAAGCCTGCTGATCCTAAAGGAGGAAGGATTGGAAGCCGCCTGGGCCCGGCACACCGCCATGCATGAAAGGTTGCGCGACGGGCTGGAGGAAATGGGCATCGAGTTCCTTGTCGCCCCGGAATATCGCCTGCCGCAGCTCAACACTATCAAAGTCCCGGATCATGTCACTGACGAGGCAACACTTCGGAAACGGCTTCTGGAGGAATTCAATCTGGAGATCGGCGCCGGATTAGGGGCGCTTGCCGGCAAGGTCTGGCGCATCGGCCTGATGGGCCATAGCGCGCGGGAAGAAAATGTAGAGCTCTGCTTGCGGGCGTTGAGGCGGGTGCTGAATTAGGAGCAACTGTAAAATGCATTTCTTCGATATGACATTTACAACCGATAAAAAGCAATACCTTCGCTTTACCGGCATTAAATCAAATCTACAAATTGTTGAACTATTCAGAATGAAGTTCGCCAAGAATGAAAATTGCATCTATCTATTCTTCAAGAATCCCGTGAACCAACAAGATGTCAGAATTACTATGCATAGTTCCGGCATAGTCAATATACATGAAAAAAGGGGTGAAACCGAAGGCTCGAAAAGGATCATTCAAGAGCCGACCACTGAAAAGCTGGTACGGCATGTGGCAACCGCAGAATTTCTTTTTGCTGAAAAGTTTCCTAAAGTCTCTATTGAAAAAGTGAATTCATCTAAAAAAAACATAATATACACTCCAATTAATATCTTCGGACAACATTTCAGGTTTACTATTCTGTGTATCCATAAAGACGTTGACTGGAATACACCCCGTATAGATCAAATAGAATGTAACGCGCTAAATTTAGCATTCCCTGACGGAGACTACTTTTTCCAATGTTTAACTTGGGTACCTTCAAACCCAACCTTAAAAACAGAAGGTATTGCTTTTCTATTTGGCGGGTCCAATCCCGAAATAGATAAGATATACGAAACGGTAGGGCTGCTTTAGGCGGCTCAACCTTCGGGTAACCCCTTTTATTGATTAATTTCAGTGAACTTTTATGGACGAGGTATCTGGAAGAGAATGTAGAGCTCTGCTTGCAGGCGTTGAGGCGGGTGCTGAATTAAGAGATATCGGATGATATAAAACTGTTACCCGCCATCCCTTTCGGGGATATAGTGCCATTGAATTAAACAAGTAACCACAGCGTCCTGAAAAATGAATGACTTCACCCGGAACAATACTCCTGACCATACCCGGCTAGCCGGTATCAGCCTGATCCTCGGCGGCGCCCGCTCCGGCAAAAGCCGGTTTGGCGAACGCCTGGCCCTTGGACTGGACGATAACCCCGTCTATCTCGCCACAGCAGAGATTCGGGATGAAGAGATGAGAGAGAGAATAGACCTGCACAAAAGGGACCGCAGTGATAACTGGACCACCCTTGAGGAACCGCTGGAGATTGCCGACAAAATTGCCGGACAGGGGACCATGGTCATCGACTGCCTGACCCTGTGGCTCAGCAATCTGATGGAACGGGAAAGAGATGTGAAGAAAGAAACAGAGAGGTTTGTCAACGCCCTCGGCCAAAGCCAGGGTAACGTCATTATGATTTCCAACGAAACGGGGCTCGGCATCGTGCCGGACAATGCCCTGGCCCGAACCTTCCGCGATCAGGCCGGGCGCCTTAATCAGAGAGTTGCGGAAGTGGCCGACAACGTCATTTTCATGGCCGCGGGTTTGCCCATGGTCCTCAAAAAAAACGGTGAGCCAATCTGGGGAGACTATATGTGACGAGCCTGCCCTTTAACAGCAGAGAAGATTTCCTCAGCGTCCTCACAAACCTGCCAACCACAGATAAAAGTTATACGGATTTTGCCCGCCACAGGCAGGATAGCCTGACTAAGCCGCAGGGCTCCCTCGGCAAGCTGGAAGAACTTTCCATATTCATGGCCGGATGGCAAACCCGTGAATTTCCCCGGCTTGAAAAGGTTTCATGCCTTGTATTTGCCGGCAATCACGGTGTTGTCTCGCAAGGTATTTCCGCCTATCCGCCGGAAGTCACCGCGCAGATGGTTCAGAATTTTAAAAATGGCGGAGCCGCTATAAATCAACTCTGCACACTTTCCGGAGCAGAACTCAAAGTCATCCCCCTCGACCTTGACCGTCCCACGGGCGACTTCACTGAAGAACCGGCCATGAGCGAGGAAGAATTGTGCAAGGCATTACAGGCCGGTGCCGATGCGGTCCCGACGGAGGCTGATTGCCTGCTGCTGGGGGAAATGGGTATCGGCAATACAACATCCGCAGCGGCGCTGTCGTTGGCGTTGTTCGGCGGCGGCGGGCAACAGTGGGTCGGCCGCGGCACCGGACTGGAAGATGAAAAGCTGGCCCATAAAACCGCAGTCGTGGAAAAGGCCGTTAAACTGCATCAGTCCGGGATTGCAGATTCCTTTGAATTGCTGCGGCGTCTGGGCGGACGGGAACTTGCCGCCATTGCCGGGGCGGTAATCGCCGCCCGCCATAACCGGATACCGGTCCTGCTGGATGGTTTTATCTCTACCGCGGCGGCGGCCAGCCTGATCAGAAGCGCCCCGGACAGTCTTGATCATTGCCAGGTTTCGCACCTGTCGGTCGAGCCCGGTCATCGTCATCTGGTGGAAGCACTTGGCAAATCCCCCATCCTGCAGTTGGATATGCGGCTCGGCGAAGCCTCCGGCGCCGCCGTAGCCCTGATGATCCTGCGGGCGGCGCTTGCCACCTATTCCGGCATGGCCAGTTTCGAAGAAGCCCATGTCTCCAGGTCAGTGCAATGAATGAGTTGCCAGAAACCCAGAAACAACATCACAGCCCCGCACTGGTCCGGGATATTGCCGCTGCCCTGATGGTGCTGACACGAATACCTGTCCCATGGGAACGCCTTTCGGATCATGCGCCGGACATTTCCCGCAGCCTGTGGGCCTATCCGCTTGTGGGTCTGCTGGTAGCGGCATGTGGTGGATTTATATTCTGGGGTACCCAGGCACTGCTGTTACCGTCCTGGATTGCCGCCTTTCTGGCTTTGGCCGCCATGATTTTTCTCACAGGCGCCTTCCATGAAGACGGCCTTGCCGATGTGGCGGACGGTTTCGGCGGCGGCCTGACGCGGGACCGCAAGCTGGAAATCATGCGGGACAGCCGGGTCGGCACTTACGGGGCCCTGGCCCTGATTTTATCCATTGCCCTGCGCGCTGCAGCCCTTGGCGTTATGACATCGTCCGGCGCCCTCATCGCCCTGTTGATCAGTGGCGCTTTCAGCCGGTTGGCGATTGTCTTTGCCATTTCCTCCCTCCCCCCTGCCCGCAAGGACGGTCTTGCGGCAGGGACGGAAAAACCCGCACCGATATTGATCGGCGTTGCCCTGGGTATAAGTCTGCTGCCGGCGTTTTTCCTGCTCGGTTGGCCCGCAATGACCCTGTGCCTGCTTCTGTCACTTGCTGCGGTTTTCCTCATGGGAAGGCTTGCCATGAGGCAGGTGGGCGGTATCACCGGAGATGTCCTTGGCGCCGTCCAGCAGATCAGCGAAATTGCCATCCTGCTCGGTTTGCTCTCCTTCTGGAATTTCGCCTCATGAGCATCATCGACTGGTATCTTGTCCGTCATGCCCCGGTTCTCGGTGCCAGGGAAAATCTTTATAAATCCGCCGACGAACCGGCCGATCTTTCCAACCATGCAGCTCTTGACTGGATTGCCCAAAGGTTACCGGATCAGGCCCAGTGGTTCTCAAGCCCGCTTCAGCGTACCCGGCAAACCGCGCAGGCCCTGCGGGAACGCAAGCAGGTAACCGGGGAGCTGATCACCTCCCCGGAACTGACGGAACAGGATTTCGGCGACTGGTACGGTCTGGAATTTGATAAACTATGGCCTAAAATAGAGGGCCTGCCACCCCATAACTGGTCATTGCTGGCGGCAGACAGCACCCCTCCCGGCGGGGAATCCTTCACTCAGGTTGCTGCACGGGCGACAAGCTTTTTGGAAGGTCATGTCGGGGATGGTTCGACGGCACCCCGGGTTATTGTCACCCATGCCGGCGTCATCCGGGCCATTCTCGGTCATTGCTTCGAGCTTGCCCCGGACCTGGCCCTGAATTTCGCCCTGGATACCCTTTCCCTTACCCATCTGCAGTTCAGTGCCAAGGAGTTTCGCGGCGGCCACTGGCGGCTGGTTGGCCTCAATCACGTCCTTCCGGATTAAAAATCAACACCGCGGACCGGCTTGAAGCCAGCATCAAAAGGATGCTTGATATTCTGCATTTCCGTGACCAGATCGGCCACCTCCATCAATTCCTTTGGGGCATCCCGTCCGGTAACAAAGACGGAGCAATCCTTCTGTCGCGACTGAAGTCCTGCAATCACTTCCTCGACCGGCAGGTAATCATTGCGCAGGACAATATTCAGCTCATCCAGGACAACCAGCGCGTAATCTCCGCTCTGCATCATCCCGAGCCCGACATTCCAGGCTTCACGCGCCGCGGCAATGTCCCGCTCCCGGTCCTGGGTATCCCAGGTAAACCCCTCGCCCATGACCCTGAAATCGACCAAATCCTCGAAACGCTTGAAAAACAGCCGCTCACCGGTTTTCCATTTTCCCTTGATAAACTGCACCACACCGACTTTTTTATTCCAGCCCAGGGCGCGCAGAACAGTGCCAAAGGCCGCCGTTGTCTTGCCTTTGCCCGAACCGGTATTGACCATCAGAAGGCCGCACTCCTGCTTTGCTTTCTCCGCCATCTTTTGCCGATGGGCCGCCTGCTGCTTTTTCATTTCTTCGCGGTGCTGTTCGTTTTTATCCTGCGCAGTCATCTGCTTTCCTTTTCAGCTGTTGCTCCAGTCTTTTCCAGGCCGCCTCGCTCCCCGGCAGTCCAAAACGGAGATGGCGGGAATTTTCCGGGAAAGTCCTCACATAAATTCCTTCCCGTAACAGATGTTCAGCCCGGGCCGCTGCATCCTCTGCCTCCACAAGACAATAAAGCAGGGTCGAGCCGACAACCCTGAAACCGGATGTCGATAGCAGGGCGGCAAGCCTGTCCATTTCCCCGGCAAGTGCTTCACGGGTTCCCGCGATCCATTCGTGGTCCCTGTAAAAATGCCCGAACACCCTTAAGGTCAGGGTCGAAATCTCCCACAAAGGGCATTTAGCCGTGATGTTTTCCTTCAGGCTTCCCGTCGCAACCACGGCCCCGAGCCTTAATCCCGCAAGTCCGGAAAATTTTCCCGCTGACCGCAGCACAACCAATCCTTCCCGCAGAGGAAAATTCAACAGGCTGAGCCCCGGCTCGATATCTGCAAAGGCCTCATCAATGATGACTGTCCCGCCCCGCTCGATATGCGCGAGGCAAAGCAGATAGAGCTTTTCCGGATCGAATTTCCGGCCATCCGGGTTATTGGGATGGGTCAGCACCAAAACGGAGCCTTCCGGTAAAAAGGTCATGATGTCCCAGTCATAAGGGATATGATGGACCCGATGTCCGTTTTTATGCCAGGCCAGGCCATGCTCCGAATAGGTCGGACCGGGAATATAGACATCACGCCCGGCATCCACGCAGAGCGGCAACATTTCGATCGCGGCCTGGGAACCGGGTGTCAGGGTCACATGGTCGTCTTCTACACCGAGATATTGGGCACAGGCCGTGCGGCAAAACTCCATATCCTGCCCCCCCGGCAACCGCGCTGCCGCCGCTTCCAGCTCCGCCATCGGGACCTTTTCCGTCCAGGGCCAGGGATTGGGATTGATGCCTGTGGACAGGTCAATCCAGGGCACCGGGGCGGTCGGGTATAGATCCATTGCCTCGGCAAGGTCTCCGCCATGGACTCTCTTTTTCATAGCAGCACTCCCATACTCAGCGACAATCCGAGCAATATGCCACAGGTCGTCTTGACCACGCCAAGGGCCTGGAGGATATCTCCTTTCTCAAGATGGTCGCGCCCTGTTCCCAGATAGGCGCCACTGACTTCGGTGGTGCCATAGCTCCGCGGCCCGCCAAGGCGGAAAGAGAGAACGTTGGCGATGGCTGCCTCTGGCCAGCCAGCATTGATCGAAAGATGCCCCTGTGCCTGTTTCATGGTCTGCTTCATTGTTTCCAGAAACTGACACCGCCCCCCGACCCAACCCGCCAAAGCAAAGATAATTGCTGTAATCCGCGCCGGCAGAAAATTAGCCAGATCGTCCAGGCGAGCGGCGGCCTTGCCAAAATATTCGTACTTGTCTGATCGGTGTCCAATCATGCTGTCCGCCGTATTTATGGCCTTGTAGCCTACCAGTCCCGGAAGTCCGGCAATCAGAAACCAGAACGCCGGCGCCACCACACCATCCGAGAAATTTTCCGCCAGGCTTTCCACGGCTGCCCGATTCACGCCCGCCTCATCCAGTGTTTCAACATTCCTGCCCACAATCAGAGCAACCGCGGCTCTGGCGCTGTCAATATCCTGAGAAGCACCAACGGCAGACACATGATCATAAAGGCTTCGTGCCGCAACCAGGCTGCTGCCAAAAACAACCACCATCCCCCAGGCCGCCCAGTCGGGTAACATCTGGAACAGAAGACGCTCGACACCCCAGGCCCCCAAAATCCAGAACGACAGATAAACTGACAGGGAGAGCAGGCCGCGAAGAAAATTTTCCCTGTGGCCTGCAGTATGCCAGTGATTGAAATGGCGATCGAAAAAGTCCAGAATATTCCCCATGATGACAACCGGGTGCGGGACCCGGCCATAAAGCCATTTCGGTTCCCCGCTGATCAGATCCAGAATTAGAATAAGGAAAAGCGCCAACGCCGGGTTCATTCAGACGCCCCCGCCACCTGTCCTTCCGCATTTTCCAGTTTTGCCAGTTCGGCGAGGATATATTCGGCGGCATCCGGCAGGAATATCCCGTTACAGGAAAGGTATTTTCCCGGCACATAGATGGTGGGAATATCCTTCAACATGCGCTCCACCATGCCATGCCGGGAGATGCTCCAGCTGGAATTGTGATTGGACTCCATGTCAAAAAAACTGGCGATGATCAGGTCGGGCTTTCGGGAAACCAGGTGCTCGAGCGGGGTTTGCTGCCAGCCGGAATAATCGAATTCATCGGCCATGGTTCTGAAGCCCGCCAGATTAAGAAGATCGTTCACATAGGTACCCTTGCCTGCAGTAATTCCGCTTGGCGTGAGGTAGAGAACCAATTGTGGTTTCCTTGGCAAATGCTCCAGTTTGTCGAAACGGCCGGCAAGTTGTTTGATTTTTTCCTCGGCACGTTTCTCCTGCCCCAAGGCGTGACCGATAATCCTGATATTGTTCAGCAGAACATCCCTCTGGTATCCGTATCCTGCCGAAGCGATTTTATAGCCCTGATCCTGTAAATAGTTCACATACCCGGATCCGGCCCAGTATCGGGCGATAACATCAGGTTGATAGGCCAGAATTTCCTCAAGCGTGGACCCAAACTGTGGCAAGCCCTCGGCCAGATCCCGATAGAAGCTGTGCACGTCGGTGGCGTCCCGTGAAAGGGCGATAACCTGCTCCCGGTCTGCCAGTGCCAGCACATACTGGTCGGAACAATAATCCAGAGAGACGGCCCGTGGTTTTTGTGCTTCATCCGCCTGAGCAGAAAACGGCAACAGAAGTGCCGCCCCGAAAAACAACACAAATTTCAGGGCGGCGCATTTCATGATCAGAACCCTGCCCGGGCGCCGATATAGAAGGAACGGTCCGGTGTGCCGTAACCGTATATCTGCTGATATTCCTTATCGAACAGATTGTCTACACGGCCAAAGATTTCGAAGGTATCATTGATCCGGTAGCTGGTGCGAAGGTCCACCCGGGTCCATGCCTCTACAGACGGCGAATAGGGATCCCTTTCCTCACTATTGTGAGTGGCGCTCAACGCCAGTAACAGGTCGGCGCTCGCCTGCCATTCGATCTGGCCAAAAACCATATGCTCCGGCACACGGTCCAGCTTTACTCCTGTCGCACCGTCTTCCGCATCCGTATAGGTATAATTGGCGGAAAGACGAATGCTGTCCAGAACCTGGGCGTCAAACCGCAGTTCCAGCCCCTGGGTTTCGACCTCGGCGATATTGTCATACCCGGCCGTATAGGAAAAATCGATCATATTGTCGATGTTGTGATGGAACCAAGTCACAGCAACAAACAAACGGTCCTCGAAGAGATTCTGCTCAACACCGATTTCCCAGCCCTCGGATTCCTCCGGCTTCAGGTTGGGATTGGCTACCGTCAGGCCGCAGAAGGTACAGATATAGGTCAGCTGATAAACACTTGGCGCCTTAAAGCTTTCACCCCAGTTGGCAAAGAGCTTTGTGCCGGTATCTTCCATATAATAGGAAGCCGTCAGACGCGGGGTTGTGGTGTCGCCATAACGGTTATGATCGTCATAACGCAGACCCGCCGTCAGGGTCAGCCCCGCCAGCCCCTGCCAGGCAACCTCGCCCACCAGACTGTCGATATTGAATTTTTCGTCTGTGACTGTTTCCGCTTTTGTTTCCTCGTGCTGGGCCCCAAAGGACAAGGTCAGAGACGGATCGATTTCATATACGCCAAAATAGTCAACATTCCAGCGCGTTCCCTCGGCCAGATAACTCTGTACCCCGTCAGAAAAATTTTCCCGGTCGGTTTCAGAATAGTTCACGGAAACCGTATTGTGGAACTTTCCATCGGCCACATCATAGAACCATTTGCCGCCGATCAGGAATTCTTCCGTAAAGCCGACTTCATCGCCATCCGCCGGACCGTAGCCGTCATATTCATTGCGGCTTTTTGAATAGCGGGTCACAACTTCCGTATTAAATTCAGGGGCAATTTCCGCATTGATCTTACCGTGCAGGGTATAGTTCCAGTAACCATCTTCTTCGGAATTGCCGTTATTTTCATCGGCCTTTGAAATACCGTCTGTATCAATGCCGGATATACCGAGGCTGAATTTCAGCTTGTCATTGCCGCCCAGCAGCAGGCCACTACCCCGATATGTATTATAGGAACCGGCTTCGACGGTGGCCGTTCCGCCCAGACCTTCCTTGCCGCTTTTGGTAATGATATTGATTACGCCGCCAATGGCATCGGATCCATACATGATGGATTGCGGGCCTTTAAGCACCTCGATCCGCTCAATTCCATTCGCTTCCAGATTGGCAAAATTATAGCTGCCGCCGGTGCCGGAAACATCATTAATCTGCACGCCGTCAATCAGGATGACGGTCTGGTCGCTGGAGGCCCCGCGAATGCGAATGGAAGAAGATCCTCCGAAAGATCCGTTGCCATTCAGGCTCAGGCCCGGCACATTCTGCAGAATGTCCTGCACAAAGTAATCCTGCCGCTTTTGAATATCCAGATCATTCAGCACCTCGATACTGCTGCCCACTTCTGAAAGCGGTTTTTCATAACGTGTTGCCGTGACAACGATTTCCTCGGCAATGTCGGTTACGTCCTCGGCCAGCACAGGGCTAACAAGAGCCGTACCGGCCAACAGGGTGAGTGTGGATGATCTGAGTTGTTGTTTGACTAACATTCTAAATACTCCAAGTGTCCCAAGGGACTGTTTGCACTAATGCTGTGGGAGTATTTGAAAGATTTGCCAGACACTCCGCACAAGCAACGGGTGTCGCCTGTACGGATTACCGCTCTGATCCATTAGCCCGATGGTCAGAAGGGCGACCGGATGGCAGGTTTCCTGGCTTCCGGGTTTTCACTCTCGCCCGACCTTCCCGGACATTGTCCAGTGGTCAATAAACGGGCTCAAGCTCGCCGGTTACAGTTGCGGGTACAGCCATGGTTTTGAATAATTCCGCACCATGTTCCCTTTTACCCCCTTACGGGGCACCATCCAGGGAGACTTATACACACAGTTATTATTTTGTGCAATGCAAGAGAATTCAATTTCGCTCGAGCCGGCCTCCTCAGGACCCTCGCCGGTTAAATTAGCCAATGATTTTCGGACCTTAGCTTACGCTTTTTGAAGCATTCATGTTATGAATATATAATGCACAATATGCATTTTACGCATGCCATTTCCTCTTCTATCATATCCACTATATCAACCAGCCACCCAGGAGCATTCATGACCAAGTCAACTCAAAACCGCGTTATCGTTGCCGGTGTGGGAATGATCCCTTTTACCAAGCCCGGCGCTTCGGAAACCTACGACATTATGGGGGCCCGGGCGACCAGAGAGGCTTTAACCGATGCCGGACTCTCCTATGATCAATTGCAGCAAGCCTATGTGGGGTATGTTTATGGTGACTCCACCTCCGGCCAAAAGGCACTTTACAAGGTGGGTATGACCGGCATTCCGGTTTTCAATGTCAACAATAACTGCTCGACCGGCTCCTCCGCTCTGTTCCTGGCCCGTCAGGCGATCGAGTCAGGCATGGCCGATTGCGTCATTGCCCTGGGGTTCGAGCAGATGAACCCAGGCGCCCTGGGTGCCCAGTTTACGGACCGGCCGAGCCCGTTCGACCCCTTTGATGAAACCTGCGGCGAGTTGATCAACCAGCCGGAAATCCCCATGGCATTACGCTATTTCGGCGGAGCCGGACTGGCGCATATGGAAAAATATGGTTCAACCCTGGAAGACTTCGCCAGAATCCGCGCCAAAGCCAGCCTTCATGCGACAAACAATCCTTTGGCCCTGTTCCGACAGAAGCTGTCCCCTGAAGATGTCCTTAACTCCCCCGTTATGTGGCCCGGGGTAATGACACGCCTGATGGCCTGCCCGCCGACCTGCGGTGCGGCCGCCGCCGTTCTGGTCTCAGAGGAATACGCCAGAAAGCATAACCTGCGAAGCGATGTATCGATTGCGGCCCAGGCCATGACCACGGATATGCCAGGCAGCTTTGATTCCCGGGACATGATGAAGCTTGTCGGTTACGACATGACTTATGAGGCCTCCCGCCAGGTTTATGAGCAGGCCGGGATCGGACCGGATGATGTTGATGTGGTGGAACTGCATGACTGTTTTGCCCACAACGAGCTGATCACCTATGAAGGTCTTGGCCTGTGCCCCGAAGGCGGCGCGTCAAAATTTATCGCAGACGGCGATTACACCTACGGTGGGAAAGTCGTCACCAACCCGTCCGGCGGGCTGCTCTCTAAAGGGCACCCTCTCGGCGCGACCGGTCTGGCCCAGTGCTATGAACTGACCAACCAGCTTCGCGGGACTGCCGAAGCACGACAGGTTGACGGTGCCCGGAATGCCCTGCAGCACAATCTGGGCCTGGGCGGCGCCTGTGTTGTCACGCTGTACCAAGCCGTCGGGGGTTAAGCCATGATCGACAAAAGCTTTATCGGGCTGGACCTGGGGTCCCACGAGGTGCAGCCAGAGAAAGGCGCGCTGAAGTTTTTCGCAAAAGCTATCGGGCAGGAAAATCCGGTCTTTTTTAATGAAGCCGCCGCTGCAGAAGCCGGTTATCCCGGCCTGCCGGTCCCACCGACCTACTATTTTTCAATGGACCTGCTTCAGGACGAACCATTCAAATATTTCGAGACCCTGGGCATCAATATTGCCCATGTGCTTCACGGCACCCAGGATTTCGAATATTTCAAGCCCGCCTTTGCCGGGGACACCGTTATCCTGAAAGCAGTCATTAAAGACATTTACGATAAGAAAAACGGCGCCCTTGAATTCGTGATCAAAGAGGTCCGGGCCGAGAACAAGGCCGGTGAGCTTCTGGCCAGACAAATCATGACAGTGGTTGTTCGCAACCCGAAGAAGGGAGCATGACAATGGCTTATATGGACCTTTCCACATTAAAGGCAGGCGACAGCATTCCGCCCCTTGATCTGGGGCCTGTCTCAAGGGCAACGCTGGCTCTTTTTGCCGGGGCTTCCGGTGATCACAATCCAATCCATATTGATCTCGATTTTGCCAAAAAAGCGGGCATGGAGGATGTCTTCTGTCACGGAATGCTCGGCATGGCCTATATGTCCCGCTTGCTGACCAATATTGCGCCCCTGGAAAAGATTAAAAGCTTTGGCACAAGGTTCGCCAATATTACGCAAATCCATGCTCGTCTTACCTGCGCCGGACAGGTCGAGGAAATCGAGGAAACAGAAAATGGGCGGCTGATAAAGCTTTCCCTGACTGTTACAGATGAGAATAACGATGTGAAATTGCAGGGACATGCCACCCTTGCTGTTGAATAGTAACTTTAAGTGAAAGTGAAAAACCATGGGAAACCTTGAAGGAAAAATTGCGCTTGTCACAGGATCCGGTCGCGGCATTGGCCGTGCGGTTGCCCTGAAATTCGCCCGCGAAGGGGCAAAGGTTGTAATCAATGACCTGGATCCGGAAGTCGGTGATGCCGTCGCTGCCGAAATCAGGGACATGGGTGGCGAGGCTGTTGCCTGTAACGGGTCAGTCACGGAAGCAGACTTCGGCGAACGTTTCATCACCACGGCGCTGGAAAGCTTCGGCGTGCCGGATATCATCGTCAATAATGCCGGTTATACCTGGGACAGCATGATCCAGAAGATGACCGACGAACAGTTTGACGCCATGATGGATGTGCACCTGAAAGCCCCGTTCAGGATCCTGCGGGCCGTCCAGCCGCACTGGAAAGCGGCCGCAAAAGCTGAAGCAGAGAACGGACAACCGGTCAATCGCAAGGTAGTCAACATCTCTTCTGTCGCCGGAACCGGGGGCAATCCCGGCCAGGTCAATTATTCTTCCGCCAAGTCCGGAATTGTCGGCATGACAAAGACCCTGGCCAAGGAATGGGGCCGGCTCAATGTCAATGTCAACTGCGTGGCCTTCGGTTATATTGAAACCCGCCTCACCGAAGCAACGGACGAGAAAAAGGAAATCGAAGTCCAGGGCAACAGGATCGGCGTTGGCATCCCCAAAGCGACAGCCAACATCTTCAAGTCGATGATCCCCATGGGACGGGCCGGCACAGCAGACGAAGCCGCCGGCGCCGTTTATCTTCTCACGACACCTGAATCCGATTATATTTCCGGACAAATGATAATCTGTGGTGGTGGTCTGTCCTTTTGATGGACAGGTTCTGCCACACACTACAGGAGAGCAAAAAATGATTTTCAAAGACGCCCCCTGGATGACCGAAGAATTATCCATCCTCGGCGATGCAACCCGGAAATTTTTCCAGGCGGAACTTGTGCCCCATGTGGAACGGTATCATGCCGAAAAGCAGGTGGACCGGGCACTGTGGGAGAAGGCAGGCGAGTATGGAATTCTGGCCGCCTCGATCCCTGAAGAATTTGGCGGCGCTGGCGGCGACCTCGGCCATGAATCCGTGATCTTTGCCGAACTCGGCTATACCGGTGATATGAGTTTCGGCCTGTTTGTCCATAATATCGCCATTCACTATGTGCTCGCCTATGGCACCGAAGAACAGAAACAGCGCTGGCTTCCAAAACTAGCCTCAGGGGAACTGATTGCCGGCATCGCCATGACGGAACCGGGAACGGGATCGGACCTTCAGGCGGTGCGTACGACTGCCGTGCTGGACGGTGAGGACTATGTGATCAACGGCTCCAAAATCTTCATCTCCAACGGCCAGATCGGGAACTTTTTTATCCTTGTGGTCAAAACCGATGCCTCCCAGGGAGCAAAAGGCATTTCCCTGCTTGGTGTTGAAACAGACGGACTGGAAGGTTTCAGGCGCGGTAAAAACCTGGATAAGGTCGGCATGACCGGCCAGGACACTTCCGAACTTTTTTTTGACGATATGCGTGTGCCGGCCGCCAATCTGCTGGGTGACATCGAGGGCCAGGGTTTCGGCCAGCTTATGAACCAGCTGGCGTGGGAGCGCCTGATGCTGGCTATTGTCGGTGTCGGCGTCTCACATAAGGCCATTGAGGAAACGGTCACCTATGTCAGGGAACGAAAGGCATTCGGGAAGTCGATAATCGAATTCCAGAATTCCCGCTACAAGCTGGCGGAATGCAAGGCCAAGCTGGAACTTCTGCAGGCCTATGTCGAAAAATGCATTGGCAAAATAATCCGAAACGAGCTTACGGCTGATGAAGCGTCAATCGCCAAACTGACGGGATCTGAAATCCAGGGTGAAATTATTGACCAGTGCGTACAATTGCATGGCGGGTATGGATATATGCGTGAATATCTCGTCGCCCGCATGTATGCTGATGCCCGGGTGCAGCGCATTTACGGCGGCACCAGCGAGATTATGAAAGAACTGATCTCTCGCAGTTTGATATAAAGGGCTTTCCACCTATGACAGGGCCACTTGCCGGAATAAGAATCATAGAAATACAGGGCATTGGCCCCGGCCCTTTCTGCGGCATGCATTTTGCCGATCTCGGCGCCGACGTGATTCTGATTGAACGCGCCGAAGCGGCCGACCCTGTCACCACCAAGGTTCGCGGCATTGCGAACAGGGGTAAACGGTCCATAGTTCTGGACCTCAAGTCGGAAAAGGACCTCCAGACCGCTCACGACCTGATTGACACAGCCGACGGCTTGATCGAGGGCATGCGGCCCGGTGTTATGGAACGCCTGGGACTCGGCCCGGAAGACTGTCTGAAAAGAAATCCGAAGCTGGTCTACGGCAGATTGACCGGCTGGGGCCAGTCAGGGCCCCTGGCACAAAGCGCAGGACACGACCTGAATTACACCAGTCTGACGGGGGCGGCCTGGTACAGCGGCGCCGCCGAGGACGGCCGGCCGGTCCCTCCCCCGACACTGGTCGGGGATATTGCCGGTGGCGCCCACTACCTGATGATTGGCATGCTGGCCGCCATGCTCAAGTCCCGGACGACCGGAAAAGGCGATGTGATAGATGCCGCCATTGTCGACGGCACCTCACATATGATGAACCTGATTTTTGATGTGGTTCCCGGCGGCCTGATGTCTGCCGACAAGCGCGGTGTCGGCGTTCTGGATGGCGCGCACTGGTATGCGGTTTATGAATGTGCCGATGGCAATTTTGTCAGCATCGGAAGTCTGGAAAGCAGGTTCTATCGCCAGCTTCTGGATATTCTGGGCGTGGCCGACGATCCGGACTTTGCCAGTCAGTATGACGTCCGCCTGTGGCCTGCCCAGTCGGAGAAACTGGCGAAAATTTTCAATCAAAAAACACGGGATGAATGGTGCCGGTTGCTGGAGGGAACCGATGCCTGCTTTGCGCCGGTTCTGACGCCCCGGGAAGCAACGGTTCACCCGCATAATGTCGAACGGGGTACTTTTTCCGAGGCCAATGGATATATTGAAGCCCGCACGGCGCCGCGTTTTGCAACTGATGCGCCATTAACTCCACAGGAAATACCTGAAAAAGGCGCCCATACAACAGAAATAATGAAAGAGTTGAAGCGGGAATAGGTCAGAGGCTACCCTGCAAGAGAATTGAGATGAACTTACAGAAGTTGAAGTATGTGGTGGAAGTTGCCCGGCAAGGCTCTGTGACAGCAGCCGCGAAATCCCTTGGGCTGACCCAGTCCGTTGTGACGCGAGCCCTGGCTGATATTGAAAAGGACCTCGGATATGCCCTGTTCTATCGTCATTCCCGCGGCATGGTGGAAACCGAGGAAGGGCGGGACTTTATTGACAGGGCCTCACGCATATTCACCGATATCGACGCCCTGATCGAAGACAGCAGCCTTTCCACACAAGAACAGGCGGAGATCCTGAGAATCGGGGTCTGCCCGCCGTCCCTTGAGGGGCTTCTGAACCGGGCCATATTGAGACTGATAAAAAACTCCCCCCTGATACGCCTGCATAGTCATGCCGTCTCCCTGCACGAGGGTATCGAGCGTTTGAGGCGCGGTGATATAGATATCCTTGTCGCTCCAAACCAGCGGTTTGAGAAAGACCCTGATTTCCGGGTTGAACCGCTGACAGAGCTGAATGTCTCCTTTTGTGTAAACAAGGAGCACCCTCTCCTCAAAAAATCCGGGCTGAAGGTTGCTGACCTTGTGGAATATCCGATCATACTGCCGCGCGGCGGTGAAATGTATGTGAATTCCCTACTGCGGGTCATCCGGGAGAGCGGTAAAACGCCGGAAAAGGTATTCCACATTCTGGATAACGTCCAAATCATCCAGAACATTCTTCTCGAAACACACTGCATAGGTATTTTCAGTCAGGGCTATGCCTCTTCCCAGGCGATGAAAAGGCAGTTTTCCAAGTTGCAGACCGACTTTGATGAAACCGTGCAGCTTGTCTGTATCAATCGCGCAAAATGGTTGCCGAAAGAGTCCGTCCGGTCCTTTATATCCTCAATTTTAGCGTTCCCGCCCCAGTAGAGGACAGACGACAGGCGTCTCCACAGCGGTGTCCACATCGCATAAACACTTTTGATCCCCATAAACACCACATCTCCTATTTGCCAACGGGAAGTGCCTCAGCAAATCTGCTGCGGCTACAAACAGCCTATTTTATATACTTTACTTATTATACTTAGAGCTTATATTAATGTCCGAAGGAGTACAGATCGAACTTATGACAGATCCTGATAAAAGCATTGGCTTTCTGATGACCGACGTTTCCCGCCTGATGAGGCGGAACTTCATGCGTCGCGCCCAGGAACTTGGACTTTCGCAAGCCCAGTGGATGACCCTGTTTCGGATCTACCGGCAGGAAGGTGTGAAACAGATCACCCTGGCAGAAAGTATGGAAATTCAGCCGATCACTCTTGCTCGGCTAATTGACAGCCTTCAGGAAGCCGGCCTCGTTGATCGCCGCCGGGACCCCGATGACCGCCGGGCCTTCAGAATTTATTTGACGGATAAAGCTCAGCCCTTTCTCAAAAAAGTTGAACCCCTTCTTGCACAAACCAGGGACGCGGCAATGGCAGGATTTTCAGAGCAGGAGAAATCCGAACTGTTACAGAAAATTTGTCAAATCAAACAGAATCTTCTGGATGCTGAGTGCCCTTCCCTTGAAGAGGCGAACGATAGGAAAGACGACGCAGATGACTAAAAGCAAGCCCACACCCGATCACGAGAAAAAGCGAAAGGGGAGGATCCGCTTTATCCTCCTTGTTATTGGTCCTTTAGTAGCCGCCGTGATCGGTGGCGCAGCCTATTTGAACGGCGGACGTTATGTAGAAACTGAAAATGCCTATGTCAAATCCGACAAGCTGATGATCGCCGCCGAAGTCTCCGGCCCCATCACCGAAGTCCCGATACGGGAAAACCAACAGGTCAGTAAAGGAGACATTCTGTTTCGCATTGATGACCGCCCTTACCGCATTGCCCTGGCGGAACAGGACGCCGAGCTCAGGCGGGTGCGCGATAACATTGCGGGTCTGAAAGCCAGCTACCGGCAAAAGCAGGATGAACTTGAACTGGCCAGAACAAATCTCGCCTATGCCAAAACGGTACTGGACAGACAGGGTGAGCTTGTCGCCTCGCGAAACGTTTCACAAACCAGCTATGACACCGCAAAGCATGCCTATGATGCCGCAGTGGTGAGCCTCAAGGTTATCGAGAGTGAAAAAGCAGAGGTGCTTGCAGACCTGGCGGGAAATCCGGCCATCGCACCGGAACAACATCCCCGTTTTCTTGCAGCAAAGGCAGCCCTTGACCGGGCCCGGCTGGACCTGGAACGTACAGTCGTTCGCGCCCCCTTTGACGGTATTGCCAGCAGCACCCCTCAGGTAGGCCAGCAGGTTATCGGCAACGGCGCCCTCAGTAGTCCGGTCATGACCCTGGTCAACAATCGGGACTTCTGGATCGTTGCCAATTTCAAGGAAACAGACCTGACCAATGTACGGCCGGGCCAGGACGTGAGAATCCATGTAGATACCTATCCGGACCTGGTCTGGCACGGCAATGTGGAAAGTCTGGCCCAGGCAACCGGCGCCGAATTCTCCGTCATTCCGGCTCAGAATGCCACTGGCAACTGGGTCAAGGTGGTACAGCGCATTCCCGTCCGTATTGACCTGGAGCCCGGCGACAAAAATGCCGTCCTGCGATCCGGCATGAGCACCACTGTGAAAATAGATACGGGTCGCAAGCGCAGCCTTGGACGGATTATTTCTGCTATGTTCGGCGGATCGAAGGAAACAAGCTTTATGACCGCACAGGCAAAGAATGGGTCATGAATACCGCTGTAAAAGACAGTGAAACGCCGCTCCGGCGTGGTCTGGTCGTGGTCTCCATCATGCTGGCCACGATTATACAGGCGCTGGACACGACCATCGCCAATGTGGCCCTGCCCCATATGCAGGGCAGCATGTCTGCAACACAGGACCAGATGTCCTGGGTCCTGACCTCCTATATTGTTACCGCAGCCATTATGATCCCCCCTACCGCGGCGATTGCCTCCCGAATTGGCCACAGGCGCCTGTTCATTATTTCCGTTACCGGTTTTACCATCGCTTCCATGCTATGCGGACTGGCGACATCACTGTCACAGATCATATTTTTCAGACTGTTGCAGGGCGCCTTCGGCGCCGCTCTGGTCCCGCTTAGCCAGACCATGATGTTGAATATGTATCCAAAGGAAAAGCACGGCAGCGCGATGACAATATGGGGTGTCGGCATCATGCTGGGGCCCATTCTGGGACCAACCCTTGGCGGGTATCTTACGGAATATTACAGCTGGCGATGGGTGTTTTTCATAAATCTTCCCATTGGCCTTCTTGCACTGGCGGGAATGATCATTTTCATGCAGGAAAGCGAGAAGGAACAGCCCAGGAAGTTTGATTTCCTGGGATTTATCCTGCTTAGCCTGGCTATTGCTGCCTTGCAGCTCATGTTGGACAGGGGCGAATCCCAGAATTGGTTTTCCTCACCGGAAATCGTTATTGAGGCAACCCTGGCCGTGATATTCCTCTATATGTTCCTTGTTCAGATGTATACGGTTGATCATCCCTTCCTGGAACCCGGCCTCTTTAAAGACAGGAATTTCGTCATTGGTCTTGTGTTCCTTTTTTATGTCGGCATACTTTTGCTGGCTACCATGGCCCTGATGCCACCGTTTCTGCAGAACCTGATGGGATATCCCGTCCTGATGGTGGGATATCTTCTGGCACCACGGGGGGTCGGAACCATGATTGGCCTGATCCTGACCGGGCGGCTTGTCTCGAAACTGGACCTCCGCCTGCTAATTCTGTTCGGCCAGTTCCTGATTATCATATCATTGTGGGAAATGAGCACTTTCACAACCGAGGTCTCCAGCGGTGCCATCATCTGGACTGGCCTTATACAAGGTGTTGGAATAGGCTTTATCATTGTTCCCCTCAATTTGGCGGCTTTTGCCACACTTGATCCCAAACTGCGGACAGAAGGCACATCAATTGCCAATTTGATAAGGAATATCGGCAGTAGTATCGGCATTTCTGTCCTGATTACCATGCTTGCCAGAGGCACCCAGGCAAACCATGCCATACTTGCCGAAAATATCACCCCTTTCCGGGCCGCATTCTTTCAACCTTCGCTGCCTCTGCACTGGGAATGGCATTTTGAGAGCGGCATCATTGCGCTGAATGCAGAAGTCACCCGGCAGGCCGCCACCATTGCCTACCTTAACGATTTCTATCTTCTGATGATCGTCACAATAGTGGCGTCTCCTCTGGTTTTTCTACTGGATAAAGGAAAAGACCCAAAAACAGTTGAAGTCGATGAAGCCGCCGACATGATTGTCGATTAACTGCGCCTATAGCGCACCGGGCCTTGTCTTCCCCACATTTTGACCTGCCCGGCGCTGTAAAGCTCTGGAAAATATTACGATCAAAAACCGGTTTCAAACTCATGACGAAGCATTACACCCAGAATATGATTTCTGGCGGCCTCGTCATCAAATTTGCTGTGGTGATAGATATAGGCAATATCTATGCTCAGGTTCTCCTGAAGGACATACCCGATGGAAAGCTGAAATTCTTCGGCGTCTATATCCTCTATATCCTCGTCGTCCGGAGTGCTCGCTACCCTCGAATAGGACGCCGCCATGTTCCAGCGATCAAAGACCACGGTATTTCCCACAAGAAAAATGCTGCGGTCTTGCTCCTCCCCTTCGGCATTTGAGAATTTTACATATTCAACGATTGGCTTTAACCGAACTGCATCGTTGAGATCAATATCACCGTACAGGGCAACGGCATATCCGGTTTCACTGCCGGTTTCATCCCCGCCAGGGGTGTTCTTCATGTAGCTGGTTGAATACTGCAGATCGAGGCCGGAGACTGGCAAACTTCCGGCAAGTGTAATCGAATAAGAGGAAAAATCCCCGGTATTGGCAAGGCCGCCGTCGCTTTTGTGATGCCGCTCCCGGGAGGTGACAAGGGAACCTGACAGAAATGTTGTGTCTGCAAAATAACTTTGGGCGGTCAGTGTATGTTGTCCGACAGTCTTGGAACCAAAACTATAGCTGGCCCCTCCGCCTATGCGTTCAAGTTGCTCGTAAAAGTCCTCGGGCAACTGGTGTCCGAAGGGCCCGGGGGCAAGCTCCCTTCCCACCCCGAAAGTCGGATTGAACTTGCCGGCAACAAACCGAATATTCCCCGTCTCATAGGCAATGAATATTTCTTCCGCGAAAAGGCCGAGTTTCTCAAAATACTGGTTTTCGTCGTAAAATTCCCCCTCTTCCTCGTTCACTTCTTCAAACCCGATGCCCACACCCAGGGTCAAGCCGGGGAACAGAATAAGTTCGCCGTCCAGTTCAAGCTCTCCTGTTGCGAGAGATGTTTTCTCATCATTTGCCGTAACAACCGCCTGAAATTCAAGTTCGCTTTCGATCTCCAGTTCAAATACGGATGCTTCACATTCATCGTCATCCTCCTCTGCCTTTGCCTCCCCAATAACGGGAAAGAAAAGACAGAGAAAAAGACTGGATATGGCTGTATTTCTTTTCATTGCCCCCCTTACATCATCTTAGAATTTCACCTTCAGGCCGGCGTAGACTGATCTGGGTTTGCCCGGAAAATACCGCTCATCAGTGAAAGTGGTATAGTCGGCCCGTTCGGCATATTTCACGTCGGTCAAATTCATCACCCGCAGGAACCAGGTTAGGCTCTCCTTCACGGCAATATGCGCCCGGAGATTTAAGTAGTTGTGGCCGTCATATTTATGAAGGTTTTCCGGATCCAGATAATAGGAACCCATATGCACCCACTCCAGTTCCGCCGTAAACTTGTCCGTTGGACGCCAGTTCACCTGCAAGCTGCCAAAATGCCGCGGTGCCGTATCAATATCATTACCGTTCAGGTTTATATCCCCGCTGATCAAATCAAATGTATAGCGATGACGGGCAAAACTTGCATTGCCGCGAACACTCAGGCGATCTGTCAGGTCAAGCTGCAGCATTATGTCTGCGCCAATGTGGTCCGACTTGCCGTTATCCACATTAAAGAAAGACGAATCCCGGAAGATATAATTGTCCTTTTTCATGGCATAAAAGGAGAACGTATAGCTCAATCGGCTGCGTTTCCCGCTAAGTCCCAGCTCAATGCTTTTCAGGCTGACATTGTCCAGATCCGCAACCGTCTGCGCCCGCTGGAGGCGGTAAAGCTCTGTCGCCTGGGGAGCGCGAAAACCATGACTCACATTGAGGTAGACATTATGGTTCTCGTGATATTGATACAGCAATCCGAGTTTTGGGGAAAATGCCGTAAAGTCGTCTTTTCCGCTTTCCGGCCGACTGTAGCGGCAGCCCCCAAATCCGCACGGATTTCCATCTTCATCAGTACGCCCGGCTACCATATTGTTGGTATAGTCATACTGAATATATTCAAGACGCGCCCCTGCCAGAAGATGCAGTTTCTCAGTTATTGACCAGTCTCCCTGCAGGAATGCCGCCGCCATAATGCTGTCCACATCATAGTCATATTGCTTGCCGGCCGGAATCGTCGCCTGCAGAAAGGCAGACCCTTCCGTCGGATTTTCCTGTGTCTGTTTCAGGGAACCACGGGTATATTCAAAATCAGCACCTGCAATGACCTCCAGGTCACTATCTTCATTGATATAAAATCCATTCTGAAGACCAATGCTCGTCTGACTGTTTTCTTCCAGGGGTTGTCCCGGCAGGAAATGCATCAGGAACTCCATATCCGTAACCCGTGCATAAGGCGTAAACTGCCAGCGCACATTCTCGTTGATCTCTGTGGAAAAACGGGACCAATAGCGCAATGACTTGGCCTTGCGGAAAGCTTCGGGATTCGGGTTTGTTTTGGAAACTTCCCGATCCTTGTAGGCATCGAGGCCAGTAATATAACCGGCAGTATCCTGATCTAGATTGGTCAGTGAAAGGCTGGAGGCAATCGTCCAGTCTTCGCCCGCATAATCATGACGGAGATTGGCTTTCTGCAAATCGTATCCGGAGTCATCCCGATATCCGCCATCATGGGTCGCGGAGGCCATGACCCTGAATCCGTGTTTTTCTCCCTTTATTCCCTTTGAGGCATTCACACGAATAAACTCATAACTGCCTCCTTCGAGGCTCGCCCGGCCCTCATCCGTGTCCGCCGGAAGTGTTATGACATTGATGATCCCATGCAGGGCGTTTGAACCGTAAAGGGCAGATCCCGGCCCCTTGACCACTTCTACACGCTGTGCCTGTTCGGTAAAGGCCTCGAACAGTTCATTGACATTGCAGAACCCGGCCGAACGCAGGGCAATACCGTCCTGGGCCATCAGGAAAGCCCCACATGCCCCTGCGCCGGTCAGAACGGGAGAACGGATCGAAGCCAGATATTCCTGCCCGTCGTTACGGGAAATATTCACGCCCGGCACCCGAACAGCCAACTCGCTGATATGAGCTGACCCGACAAAATCGAGCTCCTTGCCCGGCATCAACGAAAGATTGCCGCTTTGTTCGGACAAGGGCTTCTCGCTTCTGCTCTGTGTCGAAACAACTTCTTCAATTTCGGTTCCTTCTGCATACGCAACCGGTCCCGCAAGAATGCCCCCTAAAAGAAAAGCTGTAATTGGAAAAACAAGTGACTGGTTTTGAACTTTATTTAACTGCAAAGGATACTTTTTGATCATTTTATAACGACACCCCATGGGCGAATTCCTACCTTAATATCTTTAATATGTTTAAATGTATTTGTATCGATCACAGATACACTGTCTGAACGACCGTTGGCCACATAAAGTTTATGCCCGGACGGAGAAATGGCCATATTCCAGGGACGTTTACCGACAGGAATGGTGGCGATAATCTCATTGGTTTTCGTATCAATCGCGGACACCGTGGCATCCCTGCCGTTGGAAATAAATACACGTTTGCCATCGGGCCTGACGACAACGCCATTTGAAAATTCTCCTCCCTTGATTTCTTTCACCACTCTGTGGCTTGCCACATCAATCACATAGACCATGCTGGATATTTCACAGGCCACATAGGCCCGGCTTGAGTCCGACAGGAATCCAATCCCCCGAGGCCGGTCCCCGACCTCTATAGAGGCAACCTGCTTCCGCCTGGCCACATCGATCACATCCAACATGTTGGCATCTTCTGCACTGACATAGAGCCATTTTCCATCAGGACTGAAAACTGAATGTTCCGGATTATCACCTGCCACCGGAATTGTCGCCAGACGTTCCAGCGATGCCGCATCCATCAGGGCAACCTTGTTTTCTTCTTCCAGAGCCACGGCAATAAGTTTGCCATCCGCAGAAACATAAGCCCCTTCCGGTGAGTCTCCGATCACCATTCTGGATATGACTTTTCTTTCCCGGGTATCAATAACCAGAAATTCATTTGTTTTTCCGTCTGTCAGATAAACCCGGTCCTCGGTAGGAGACACGGTTATTCCGCGGGGTTTCGGTCCGGTCTTGATGGTACCCACCACCTTGTCACTTGCGATATCAATGACGCTGATCGTCCCGTCTCCCTCATTGGGAACATAGGCAAAAGGGGCCGCCAGTGCCGATACCGGAAAATAAAACAGGATGGTGAATAAAATTCTGCAAAAGATTTTTGATGTCGGCATTTCCCTAGTCTCCAGAAGATTTTTGTTAACGTGTTATTTAAGAGGGACAGACCAGCTTTGGCTGAAATGTCTCCCCTGTGAATCCTTGACCTCCGCTTGTAAATCACCGGCTTCCCCGGACTTCAGGAAAAACCCGAAAGACGGATTTTCACTCATGGATATGCCCCCGGTGAATAAAAGAACCTCTTGACCGCCGAGCGATATTTTTATGTCAGAAACATAATCAGCCGGTATCCAGTTCCGGCTCAACTGATCAATTTGCAAGCCACTATTGTTAGGGTGGCTGATCATCAACTGCATCTCGGTGAGGTTTGCCTGCCGTTTCTCGCGCAGCTTCATTTTCCCGCGCCTTTTCAGGGCTTCTTCATCGCCACCCGCCGCAGGCGCCGAACAACCGCCTGAAGCTTTCACATAATTCACCGCCATATGAAGTTTTCCGTCCGAGGTCTCGGCTATGGCCCTGACATGGCTATAGGCGTTCACCCTTATTCGGGTGGACAGGCTGGCCAGGCCGTTCAGTTTTGACATGGTGAAAACCCCGGCCACCGGAGAAGGATTATTGTCGACGATCAGATATATTTTTTTGATAAACAGCTTCTCGCTCTGCTCAAGATTCGCCTGGATCCTAACCGGCACCACAGCCGCGTTTTCTGCCCGTTTCGGGGTAAATAAGGTCAGGGTTTCGTCGCGGAGTATCTCCCGCTCCTCCGTAAACAGGCGGTCCCTGATAAAGTCCCATGCGGGGCTCTCAGGTTCTTCAGCAACCGCAAAACTCGTCTGCAATCCCGAAAAACAAATGACTAAGCAGAACAGAAAGTTGATGATCGGCCGGGGTGTTTTCATTTCCTTGGTCCTATTCCCATTCCAGTTCAGTGTAAGCCGCAATCACGTTGCGCTTGTGAAATTCCTCAAATAATGCCCAATCGCCGGCTTCGTCGGCAAGCAAGGTATTGCTGGCCAATTCAAGATCCATCTGATTTTCGATCGCCGTTCGTACCGCTCCCTCCAGCTTTTCCAGATAAGTTTTCATTTTCGCCAGGGCAGATTTGTCATGCTGTACGGGACCATGCCCGGGAATGAGGGTGGAAAATCTGATCTGTTCCAGCTCCGTCAATGCCCTGATCCAGCCCGTAACGCTGCCATCCAGAACCGGGCAATGTTCCACAAAAACAAGATCACCAGCGATTAATGTTGCGGTCTGCTGGTCAAATACCCTTAAATCGTGATTGGTATGCGCGGGCCCGGATGCGGTCAGAAGCAAAAGCCTGTCACCAAGGTCAATGGTCTCTGTCTGCCGGATCAAGCGGGTGGCCGGGACCACTTCAGACCCCGCATACCAGGGCGCCTGAAGACGGTCCTGATAATATTTGCCCCGGGTGGCAAGAGCAGCGGGATATTTTGCATGGGCGATGAATTGAGGCTTCTCGGCGACGAAAGCCCGGTTGCCGAATATATGGTCGATATGAACATGGGTATTGATCACAAATTTTATTGGCAAGGATGTCCGGGACCGTATGGACTGATAGATCAGCCTGCCCTGATTGAAACTTGAGCCGCTGTCAATAACAGCCACCGCGTCTCCGCCAATGACAAAGGTGACATTGGACACCATGCCTTTCTCGGAGGCAAATATCTCGTCGGTCTCCCCCTCGAACATGAAAATGCCGTCGGCAACTTCGATAAATTCCAGTCCGTCTTCTGCACTCGCGCTGCAAGAATAAAAAGCAATGAAAAAAAGGGCGATAATCCTCATGGGCGCACCGGCTCTTTTTCCTTCAAGGGAAGGCCGGCCTTGCGCCACCCGTCAACCCCTTGCCGGTACCAGTAAACATGACTATAGCCCAAAGACGCCGCCCGCTTTGCCGCATTCCAGGAATGCCAGCATTCCGGTTCGCAAAATATAACCACCGCTTGGCCCTTATCACCCCTGGTCAGCTGATCCAGCCGATGTTTGAATAAATCCTCAAGAGCGGAAGGCAGAACCCCCATGCCTGTATTGGCAAGCCAGATCGCCTCCGGCAATGTCTCCCGTTTAGGCTCGATCCACAACTCGGTTGACGGGAGATTATCAGGTTTTCGGGGTGCCGGATAAACGTCCAGTAAAACGACTGCATCGTTATTTTCCAGGAACTCCTGCAATTCCGAGGCCTCCTCGATCACTTGGGCCCCTTTTACTGTCAGAGGCACCTGCCCGCCGTAGTCACTCAGGCGATACCCGGAAGGCTCTTCGACGTCCTGGTCCTGACCGGCGAAGGCAGGACACACAAATATGAGTGCCGCAGAAACAAACATCAGAGCTATTTTGTGTAATCTCAACATAAGCTATACGCTGTCCCAAACTCTGTCATTGAAGCTGTTTCCCGCCTGTCAGTGATCAGTCATCATCATCGCTGAGCTCAACTGTTTGTTTATTCTCCACCAGTGGTACCTGATACTCGTGAAGGATAGTCAGGATTTTTTCCCGGTTGTCGGACAGGCTCTTCTCTATACGGGCTTTCCAGTCATTCTCACGACGACGCACCCCCATGGCCATGGCGAAATCAAAACGCATGCCCGGCTCGCTCAACAGTGGAATGATCCGAAGGCCCGCATCAGGATTCTGGCTGGCGAAATATCCGGCAATCGGGCCCCAGATGACCACAGCATCCAGCTCGCCCGGGACAAGTTCATCCTCGATTATTTTTCCCGGATAATAGTCGGGATCCCCGGTCATAACCCGGTGAAACCTGGTCTGTTCAAAAAGACCGTTTGTATTCAGCCAATCCACCGAAGGCGAAGGGGCAAAAGCCCCGATCCGCAGGCTCTGCTTCTGGTCCACTGACAATCCGGTAATATCCGCTGCAGTTTTGATGTTGCCCAGCGGACCTTTTTCCCTGACCACAATGACATAGGTGGAACGATAATAAGTCGACGTGGTATCGGATATGTCAAAGCCTGCCGGCACACCGATCACCAGGTCACAGCGAAAGCGCCCCTTCTCATCATCCCAGGATTTCAGGGTATTGCGGATAAAGCCCATACGCTGGGGAAACCAGGTATATTCCAGTTCAAGACCAAGAGCCGCGGCAATAAGTTCGGCAATTCTGTTTTCAAACCCCATTTTCTTACGATTTGAATAGGGAAGGTTATTGGGATCGGCGCAAACCCGCAATTTGTCAGGGGACAGATCCTGTGCCCGGACCACCGGTACAAGAAGTGCACTGAATGACAGCAACAAAATCAGATGTCGAAAAGACATGGCAGGGTTTCACCTCCAGCAAAGAATGTTGAATATGCTTATGGCAGTTTCCTGGGTTTCCCCGGGGAAAGCACACCATCAGATCGCGCCTTCAGATACCCCCAAAGGTCCTCCATGCGCGGCAATACATTTGGGTCTTCCTTCCAGCCCGGCATAACGCCCACCTCGCCGGTAAAACCATTAAGAACGACATCCATAAATTTTTCCTTGTCCATTCCCTTAAGACGGTCAACAAGGCTGGGAGCAAAAGTGCTGCCGACGGCGTCCTGGGCATGGCAGACATGGCATACGGCATGATATGTTCTCCACCCCTTATAGGTCCCCTTATCTACCTTGCAGACCGGTTTCTCACCTTCACACACCACTTTATAGGGAGTTTCTCCCTGCCCGTCGGCAGAAGCCACGGACACACCACTGACTACAGGAAAAAGGATCAGAACCGCTGCCGCGCGAAATTGCCTTCGTCCGAACTTAAAAACATTATGCATACAGTTACTCCCCCGTCTTATCTTCGGCGCCTTTTTCTGCCCCGTTGTCCGTTGATGCCACGATAGGTTTGTTCCCCATCGGAAAACAGGCCGTTTCCGCCTGGTCTTTTATGTTGAAATATCGTTTTCGTATTTCACGGGCCTTGTCGCTGCTTCGAAAAAGTCCTCCACGCTCCCCTCGTGCATTACGCATGCGCACATAACTGTCTGCTTCGACAAACTCGTCATAACTTAAGTGTGCTGCGATTTTGTCGATTGTGCAGGCACAGGAATACAGGGTTTCGTATTTCCGGCTGTTTTTCAAAGCCATACATTCCTCAATAAAGAGAACCCGGTCTACTGTGGGAAAATCATTTGCCTGTGCTTCAGAGGCGAACAGGGCCATCGTGCAAAGATACAAGGCCGCACATATGTGCCGGAAAAGGAGACGAAATGTCATCAATCTATCAAAATATGTCGGCATATCTCATGTACGGGGAAAGCGGCAAATCCGGGGAATAAACATTATTCCCCGGTACTTTACATGATTACAGCCCCCCGGTTTTCTCCCTAGTTAGGTATAGTGAAAACAGTCAGGGTTCCCCCAAGCTGGGTATAGTCGGTCAACTTGCGGTAGGCGCCAACTGCACCAAGCCCTTCGGTATCGCCTTCAAGGCCCGCAGCCATACCAATACCGGCCCAGCCTCCCACGCCGGAAAGTACAGCCAGATACTGTTTCCCGTTGTGCATATAGGTGTTGATATTGCCGATAATGCCTGATGGGGTTTTAAACCGGTATAGTTCCTTGCCGGTTTTGGCATCGACCGCCTTGAGGTATCCCTCCAAGGTGCCGTAGAAAACCACATCGCCGGCCGTGGCCAAAGCACCGCTCCAGACAGAGAACCGTTCCGGCAGAGACCAGACAATCTCGCCTTTATCCGCATCCCAGGCAATAAAGTTGCCGAGGCCGCCATGGCTATCCGGCGCAGGGAACATGCTTAATGTGGCCCCGATATAAGGCTGGCCCGCAGCATAGGCGACTTCAAACGGCTCATAGTTCATGCAGACATGGTTTGTCGGCACATAAAACAAACCCGTACGCGGTGAATAGGTTGCCGGCTGCTGGTCTTTACTGCCAAGTGCCGCAGGACAGACCCCCTGCGTATCGACATCCTCACCGTTCTGGTCAGTGCTGTACTTTGCAACAACCTGGGGGCGTCCGGTTTTCATGTCCACATGGGTAGCCCAGTTCACCTGGGGGTCAAATTTCTCGGCAACCAGAAGCTCGCCGGTGACACGATCCATTGTGTAGGCAAAACCATTCCGGTCAAAATGAACAAGAGCCTTACGCATTTTGCCCTTGATTTTCATATCCACCAGGATCATTTCGTTGACCCCGTCATAATCCCACTCGTCATGAGGCGTCATCTGGTAGACCCATTTGACAACACCCGTATCGGCATCACGCGCCCAGATGGCCATGGACCAGCGGTTGTCCCCGGGGCGTTGTTTCGGATTCCAGGTGCTTGGATTTCCAGAACCATAATAGATCAGGTTAAGATCGGGATCATAGGTATACCATCCCCATGTGGTGCCGCCGCCAATCTTCCACTGGTCACCCTTCCAGCTATTAAGGCTTGAATTTTTGCCCACCGGCTTCAGCATGTGAGTGGTTTTTTCCGGATCAATCAGCATTTCCTCATCCGGGCCGGTGCTGTAGCCGCGCCAGATTTTCTTACCGGTTTTAATATCATAGGCCGTCACATGACCGCGTACGCCGAATTCACCGCCACTGATGCCGGTGATCACCATATTTTTAACTACCAGCGGGGCATTTGTCGCACTTTCACCCATTTCCCCTTTTTGTGAGGCGCCATTTTTGACTGACCACACCTTTTTGCCCGTTTTGGCATCCAGTGCGACCAGGGTCGTATCCGCCTGTTGCAGGAAAATCTTGCCGTCACCATAAGCCAGGCCCCGATTTACCGTGTCACAGCACATGATCGGGATAACCGAGGGATCCTGCTGGGGCTCATACATCCAGTTTGTCGTCTGATCCGCCAGATTTATGGAAAATACTTTGTTTGGAAAAGGCGTATGGACATACATCGTGTCGCCAATAATGAGAGGGCCCCCTTCATGACCCCGCAGTACGCCTGTTGACATGGTCCAGGCTACCTGTAGTTCGGAGGCATTCTTTTTATTGATCTGGTCCAGATCACTATACCGGGTTCCCGAATAATTCCCGCCCCACATCACCCATTGTTTGGGGTCCTTCTGCATTTTCATCAGCTCGTTATTCCCCCAGGACACCGTGGCAATGAATGATGACGCGAGTAAAGCTGATAAAATTATGGACACATTTTTCATTTTCCTCATGCGGTCTCTCCTATGAATTGCTTTCCCTATATTTCTGAATTAAATAATTTTGAAATACGCAACTAACAGCTATTCATACTGCCACACTCGACTGCAGCTATAATAATAGCAGAATTTTACATTATGATAAAACCATAAGTTGATTTCCCATTGACGAATATGATCCACTTTCTGGATCCAATCTGCAGGCTCTTTAACCGGCCAATTTCGCGGCTATTTCCGCCATATGACGCCCCTGATAGCGGGCCCCTTCAAGTTCGTTTTCACTTGGCATCCTGCTCCCGTCAGACCCGGCGATGGTGCTGGCCCCGTAAGGCGTCCCGCCGCTAATTTCCTCCATGGTCGCATTGCCCTGAAAAGAATACGGCAGGCCCACCACAACCATGCCATGGTGCAACAGTGTGGTATGGAAAGAGGTGATTGTGGTTTCCTGACCACCATGCTGACTGGCTGTCGAAGTGAAGACGCTTCCCGGTTTGCCGATCAGCGCGCCTTTCGCCCAAAGCCCCCCCGTCTGGTCCAGGAAATTGCGCATTTGCGCCGCCATATTGCCAAACCGGGTCGGGGTTCCGAAAATGATTCCGTCATAGTCCGCCAGTTCATCGGGATCCGCAAACGGGGCGTCTTGTTCAAGTTTAATCCCCGCCCCCGCAGCCACCTCCTCCGGCACCAGTTCAGGCACTCGCTTGACAGCGACCTCGGCGCCCTTAAAGGACCGCGCTCCTTCCGCCACAGCATTGGCCATGGTTTCCGTATGGCCATAGCTTGAATAATAAAGCACCAGAATTTTTACCATTCCCGTTTCCATTCCTTTTGAGTTCAATTTTTTTATGGTCAAGATAAATGGGTCAGGCCCGTACAGGCCTGACCCAAAACACGCAACGATTAAAATCTCTTTTTCAATTCAACGCCAAAGCGACGCGGTTTGGCCTTGAATACAAACCCGCCGGGTGAAAATTCGGCATTATAGATTTCATTACCCAGATTTTTTCCCCAGGCCGAAAGGGCCCAGTCATCCCATTCAACCGTGACCCGCGCATCCAGAAGATCGACCGGATTGCGGACCGTTGAATTGGGGACATCCCACCAGGTTTTTCCAATCCGCTGATAATCGGCACGAAACACCGCCACAATGCCACTGTCCTCAAACTCGTAGGTATATTGGGCGCCAAGGTTCAAGGTATACCGTGAAATCAAAGGCGCTTCATTGCCAATCACGCTGGCATCCGGAAAGTCCTTGATTTCACTGTCCGTGTATCCCAGGCCAAAATTCAGATCCAGACCATCCATCGGCCGAGCCTGCATTTCAACTTCAAAGCCCTTCAGGCGAACTTCAGGAACATTCCCCAGATTCTGGGTGGAGTTGGCCGCCAGAAAGACGAAGAAATAGGAATTTTCCGATTTGGTCGTATAGGCGCTGAGATTCAGTTTCAACCTGCGATCCAGGAGCTCGGTTTTCACGCCGACCTCAAAGGTTTCCGCCACTTCCGCCTCAAAGATATCCTGAACTCCGACTATACCGTTGGCGAAGGCTACGCCCCCGACACCTGTCTGGTTAAATCCGCCACTGCGGAAACCCGTGCTGTAGCCCGCATACATGCTGACATTGTCATTCAGAGAATAGCGCAAAGTTACCTTGGGCTGCAATTTGTCCCAGGTTCTTTCCCTTACTTCCCCTGTTACCCCTTGCGGGAAACCGGGAACATTGGGCAGGTATTCCGTCGGTGTCAAAGTTGTCTGTTCCCTTTTGTCCTCGTCATATCGAAGGGACATATCAACTTCCAGATTGTCGACAATGTCATAGGAGAGATTGCCAAACAGAGACCAGGCGAAATTGCTCTGCTCATCCGCCAGAAATGTTGACTGCGGGTTTAACGGATTAGTGCTTGGAGTACGGTACACCGGAAAAACCCCGTTTCCGAAATCCAGCATGTTGCCGGTAGAAATATACCGGTCTGTTCCAATCATATACCCCCCGACAATGTACCGGAGACGCTGATCCGATGGCGAAGTGAAGCGGAATTCCTGGCTCCAGGCGTCCACGTCCAGAAACTGGCTCTGGTTAAAATCGACACCAAAAAGGTTATAGAAGAGGGATTCTTCAATGGGCAGGAAGTCAAAGGCGTCCCCGGTCAGGATTTCCTCAAGGGAATCATAGGAGGAAATCGAGGTAAATGTTCCCGCCTCGGAATCATAGGTCACCTTCATGGAGAGGGTATACATATCCCGGTCATTCTGACCCGCGTTATTTACCCTTACCGGCAGGCTGACATCGTTGACGTCATTGACAATATTGAAATAGAGAGCCTGCGTCCGGAGCTGGGACATGGAGCCCCTGAAGTCCACAGACCAGTTGTCACCTCCCTCCCAAAGAAGCCTTGCCCGGGCAGAGAAGTCTTGATACGGGTCCGCTTTCTCTCCGAGATAAGGATTATCAATCAATCCTTCCGTATCATAGTAGGACGCTGAAAGGCGGTATTTCAGATCATCCGATGAGCCGAGAGGACCACTGATGCTCCCCTGGACCCGGTACCCGAATCCCTTTTCAACACCGGCTTTCACACTGCCCTCGAATTCATCGGTCGGCTGCTTTGTGGAAATCACAACGGCTCCGCCAATTGCGTTCCGGCCATACAGCCCCCCCTGAGGACCTTTCAGGACCTCAATTTGTTCGATGTCAAAAAGTTCCTGATTGAACTGGGCCGGATTGACCTGCTGAACCCCGTCAATCCACACCGCGACGGAAGGTTCGCTGTTCCTGGCCTGGCTAATTCCGCGGATCACAATGAAAGCATTACCAGCGTTCTGCGTCTCCACCAGGGTGACATTTGGTGTCAGTCCGATGAAATCACTTGGCCTTTCGATCCCGGCATCTTCGATAACCTGTGAGGAAAAGGCGTTGACCGCAGCAGGAACATCCTGAAGGGATTCCGCGCGGCGACGTGAAATAACCGTTATTTCCTCAAGAACAATAGCTTCATCATCTTCCGCTTCGGAAGCTGATGCCGTCTCAACGAAAACAGGAGACGTTGCCAGCAAAACTGCGATCAAAGATGTGCCTGTGAATAGTTTCCATTGCCGATCAGGGCCGGCAATGGTCCCCAAATGAGTATTTCCCTTTCCCATGTTCACCTCTCTATATGTTTATTTGCAGCGCGGCTCCATGAAGACTGAGCATTTATCTGCTCTATTGTGCTTCTCAAAATAACGATGTTCCCAAGACGGAGACCGGCCTTTTAAAAGAGTAAGAATTTCGTATATCGAAGTCAAGTTCGATTTACGAAATTTTGGCAAAGCCCATGCAAAAACAGCCCCCCTCCCCGAAACGACCTTGGGTACGCATGGGAAGAGCTGTCAGAAGCAAAGGGAATATTTTACAAGCATGCCTATCCCTGAAGATTTTTCCTCAGGGGTGTTCTTTATACAGATGAAAATTTACGGCGTCGGGAGAGGGGCGCTTTTGGGTCAGGACCCTTTTATGGAGTGGACCAGGAAGGGCCATCTCCGGAGAGCAACCTCGATCTCGCCGGCTGCCTGCCTGAGCAGGGGCACCCGGGTTTCAATAAGCTCTTCCCTCGAGACCCTGGTGGTCGAAGTAGAGCAGTTAATGGCGGCAGCTATCTGGCCTTCATTGTCAAATACGGGAACCGCCACAGAGACAATTCCGTAATCCAGTTCATCCTGTGCGGAATCATATCCGCAGCTACGAATTTGCTTGAGACTTTTCCGAAGCTTGCTTTTGCTTGTTACGGTGTGTTCTGTCAGTTTTTCCAGATTTGCAGTTTCGAGATAGTCCTCAATCACCTCATCCGGCTGGTAGGCCAGCAACACTCTCCCCAGGGACGTAGGATAAATGGGAAAACGGGTTCCTACTCCTGCGCCAAGCCTTATTTGTCTGTTTGTGGAAACATGGACCAGATAGAGAATTTCATGCCCTGACAGAACCGCCAGGGAAGAACTATCCCCTGTTTTATCCCTTACTGCCTGTAGATGGGGAGCAGCCGCCTCTTCCAGGTTCATGGACGCCAGAAAGGCAGAACCAAACATCAGCACTTCCGGCCGCAGGAGAAAACTTCGCCCATGACGCCCGACGTATCCAAGCTTCTCCAATGTATTCAGGCACCTTCTGGCCACAGCAGGGCTCAGGCCCGTTACCTCGGCTACTTCACTGAGTTTCATCTCGGGGCGGTTCTGATCAAATGCGCGAAGAACCGACAGCCCTCTTTCCAGCGTGGAAAGATACTCGGGGTCCTGCTCCTTGCGAGGTGTTTTTGCCATTACTCTCTCACCTTTTTATATTTTAAGAGTAACATATAGCTTAAAACCATTTGATCACGCCAGCGCTTTATCAAGCCAGAGGCCTCTTCCCCGGTGGAACCACCCTCGGGCGTCGGTTTCCTTTTATCAGGCTAGTCCTTGATTTCATCATTATGTTCGCCCAGGACGGGCGGGGGCACAATATCAAGGGACCGCTTCCCGTCGAAAGACACAGGTGAGCGTATAGACCTGAATTTTCCCATCTCCGCATGCTCTGCCTCCACCTGAAGTTCAAGATGCTTAACCTGGTCGGTTTCCAGAACCTCCCTGGAGGTATACACCGGAGAATGAGGAACTTCATTCTGGTCAAGAACCTGTCGCCAGTCATCCAGCGGACGGGATTTGAAAATAGGTGCCAGGAATTTCACCACCTCTTCGTAATTTGCAATCCTGGCGTCCCGGTCTGCAAAACGGGGATCCGAGAACATATCCGGCTTTTCCACGGCTGCAGCAAGCCCTTCCCAGAATTTTGTCGGGGAAGACATATGAAGGGCAAGCCAGAGACCATCCTGGCATTCAAAAACATAGGATTGGGAGACATGTGGTCGGCTGTAGGGTGTCATAACCTGATCTGCCGACAAGAAATGGGTAAAGTCATCCAGATTAAAATGACACATGGCTTCCAGCATGGAGACTTCTACATGCCTGCCCTTGCCCGTCTGGTTTCGTTCGAATAACGCGCCAAGGATGCCGTAAGCAGCATAAAAACCGGTCACAGAGTCTGCCAGAGCCGGCCCGACCACCCGCGGATTTTCCGGGTTAAGGAGAAGGCGGAGAAACCCGCTGGCCGCCTGGGCAACCGTATCAAAAGCGGGACGATCCCGATCCGGGCCCGAAGAGCCAAACCCTGATATGGAACAATAGACCAGCCGCGGGTTGATCGCCTGCAGCCGTTCAACATCAATCCCGAGGCGTTCGGCCACTCCCGGACGGAAGTTCTGGATAAAAACATCCGCCTCGGCAACAAGGCGGTCAAGAGTGGCCAGATCGGCCTCGTCCTTTGTATTCAGGGTTATACTTTTCTTGTTCCTGTTATAAGTCTGGAAATGGGGGCTGTAGAAACCTCCCTTGAAAGCACGAAAAGGATCACCGCCTTTTGGGTTCTCGATTTTGGTCACATCCGCCCCCAGGTCAGCAAGCAGCATTCCCGCAGCCGGCCCTGTGATAAAAGTACCCATATCAAGAACTTTAAGATTTTTTAGAACTTTCACCATCGGCTCACCTTTAATTCCAGACACAGCCCGGAGACTGCTACATATACAAAAATCCCGCAGTATAATTTCCGTGGCATAAAAATGTCCCGCAGGTTATTTTCCTGATTGACCGTCATTTCATCTGATCCGGCCCGGCACAAATATTCAGCGCATAAATATTCAGCCCGGGACAATATCCTGATTCAAGGATATAATCTTTTCGTATACCGAATACAAGTTCGTTATTCGAATTTTTTTGCCTTATTTTCTTGACAAACTTCCCGCAGGCAGGAATTTTAATCGCAACTTTTTCCAACCCATTTTTCCGAAACGAGGCATTATTATGCGTATAGGAAAGCAGAACCAGCCCTTTAGCGCAATTTCCACTTCCACCCCGGAAACCATTACTGTACGCGGGAAAGACCTGTGCAAGGATCTCATTGGAAAAATTGATTTCACAGAATATTTCTGGCTACTCGTCACGGGAACAGAACCCACCCCGACGCAACGCTTCTTTGCCGACGCGGTTCTGGTCTCCATCGCCGAACATGGCCTGGTCCCAAGTGTAGTTGCCGCCCGCATGACCTATGCCGCTGCCCCGGAGGCTTTCCAGGGAGCTGTAGCCTCAGGTTTACTGGGGTGCGGTTCCGTCGTCCTGGGAAGTGCCGAAGTTTGCGGGCGCTTCATCAGTGAACTTGTTGATCAGGCAAGGTCAGAGAACCTTGAATTTGAGGAAGCGGCCAGAAGAGGTGTTCAGGCATTGCGCGCTGAAAAGAAAGCCATCCCGGGTTTTGGTCACCCCCTGCATGCCGACGGCGACCCCAGGGGAAATCTGCTTTTGAAACTTGCAGAGGAAAAAGAGGTTGCCGGGTCACATATCCGGATGCTTTACGCAGTTCGCAAGGTCATTCCGGAAATCATCGGCCGCGACCTTCCCATCAACGTAAACGGGGCAATTCCCACCGTTATGCTGGATGTAGGTTTTCCGCTGGACGCCCTGAAAGGAATTTCGCTTCTGGCCCGTACGGCAAGCCTTATCGGGCACCTGCAGGAAGAAGCAGAACGGCCCATTGGTTTCATTCTGTCCAACCATGCAGCTGAAGCCATCAGCTATGATGGTCCGGAGTAAAAGAGTATATTTCCTAAGTGAGATAATGAATAAATTCGATTATCGAATTATTGTTCGATTATTGAATTATCGAAATAAAAAGACTATCATAAGCCGGTACACTCATTGACCATCCTTCCTGCCGCATTCGGCCGGGAAACATGATCGAATGAGATGCTGCGCAGGCAGAAAATATGTAGGGAGAAGGGGGAAATTATCCCCTTCATGATCAAATATGGAGCAGAAACATGGCAACATCCAAACTTCCGAGTCGCCTTCACCATACAGCCTATGTCGCAAAAGACCTTGAGGCTACGCGTGAATTTTATGAGAATGTCATCGGACTTCCCCTGGTAGCCACCTGGTGTGAACAGGAAGAGCTTTTCGGTAAGGAAAGAACCTATTGCCATTGTTTCTTCGGTCTCGGTGACGGCAGCGCCCTGGCTTTTTTCCAGTTTGCCGAAGACGAGGACCAGAAACAGTTTGGACCGGAGATTCCCTCTTCTCCATTCATTCACATTGCCCTGAATGTTGACAAGGAAACCCAGAAGGAAATTGAAGAACGGATCGAAAAAGCGGGATACACAGCGCCTGATACCTATATCCTTGAACATGGCTATTGCCGCTCCGTCTATATCAAGGATCCTGACGGCATGATCCTGGAGTTCACCGTTGACGCGGCCGAGGTGGATGAAATTAACAGGGTAAGACTGGCTGACGCCCATAGCGAACTGAAACGCTGGCTGGGCGGGGATCATCATCCCAACAATGATGTGCGCGATCTGATGAAGACTTCTTAAGGCAAACATTTATCCGGGGTCAGTCAGGCAATGGAAGCAATCGAAACCATCTGTGATGTTTCCATAAACGGCGAGACGGTCCAGATTGAAATAACGGGAACGGGACCGACGGTGCTTTTGCTGCATGGCTGGAGCATGGACCGAAGAATGTGGCGTCCACAGATCGCCGCTTTGTCAAAGACGTATCGTGTTGTCGCCGTCGATCGCCGGGGTTTCGGCAAATCATCCGCCCCGCCCGATCTTGACAAGGAACCGGAGGACATCAATGCCCTGCTGGACTTTCTGGATTGTGACGACTGCGCTCTGGTCGGCATGTCCCAGGGGGGCCGGATTGCCCTTCGATTTGCCCATAAATATCCGGAAAAACTATGGGGTCTTGTTCTCCAGGGGGCGCCGCTTGATGGCTTCCCTCCTCCGGACAACGACAAAGAGCTCATCCCCATATCCCTCTATAGCTCCCTTGTCAGCACCGGCGAAACGGTGCAAATGAAAAAGCTGTGGCGCGAGCATCCCCTTATGCAGTGCGAGGACCCTTCTTCTCAGAGCCTGATAGAAAAAATTCTGGATGAGTATGAAGCCCGGGATCTTCTGGCCCAGAAAGAAAATTCAGGATCACCGTCCCCTTCCCTGGCCCCGGTTCTGGACACCATTAAAGTACCGACACTGATCATCAACGGCGAGCGGGATACCGACTGGCTTCTGCAGGTGGCCAATGCGCTGGATCATGGCCTTCCCAATTCCGAATATCTGGTCATTTCCGGTGCGGGACATTTCTCCAACCTGAGCCATCCCGGTGAATTCAATGAGGCCGTCCTCTCCTTCCTCAGGAGTTGCCAAAAGGAGAAATCCTGAAAGAACCTGACGAACAGAAGCTGAACCGTTCTCTCATTTCCTCTCGAACTCATCTTACCGATTTGTGCCTGCCGATTAGCCGGAAAGCAACTTTCCAATCTCGGGACGGCAGGACCCGCAATTGGTACCGGCCTGCAAACAGGCTCCCACCTCATCCACTGTGTCGGCGCCATTCTTCACCGCCTCAAGAATATCACCACGGTGAACCCCGAAACAGGAACAAACAAGCGGCCCCAAATCACCGACCAGCCCCGGCGGACGGCCGGAAAGCAGAGACGATAGAGTATCGTCATCAAGCTGTTCTTCCGAGAAAAGCCCCTGCAACCATTGGCGAGACGGCAGGGCCCCTTTGCAGGTCACCATCAGGCAGAAATCCAGCCGACCGTTATTGATACGGGCGAGCCTGATCTCCCCTTTGGTCTCCTGGGTGAAGGAGAGCACATTATCCTGCCCCCTCTGACAAAGCCAGGGTGCGAGAAAAGCGCACTGATCCGTTCCGCCCGAACCCGCCAGTTCCAGAATGTGACAATTGTCCTGATAGCTATAGGCCCAGTAATCGACATCCTCCGGCCGCTGCTTTTCCCGGCTGAGCAGGAAAGCGTGCCAGTCCGGTTGCCATTTTTCAATTTTGACCGGGGTGTGTTTGGATTCCGGCTGGCCCGAGACCGGATCGGTGACCGGGTTAACCAGCCGCCCCACCACCGCATTGGAAGCATAGGCGTCATTCCAGTGCATGGGCAGGAAAACCTGCCCCGGTTGCTGATCCCCGGTAATTTCCACACGGGCCAGCGCGTCGCTCCATCTGCTTTTCAGCCTCACGAAACCCAGATCTTCAAGGCCGTATTTTTCCGCATCATCGGGATGGACAGCCAGCATGGGTTCTTCCCGGTGACCATTCAGGCGCGGCGCCTTTCCGGTACGGGTCATGGTATGCCACTGGTCCCGCAGCCGGCCAGTATTGAGGATCAGGGGATAGTTATCGTCCGGCAAATTTGCAGGCGCACGGTTGGTGACAGCAATAAAATTCGCCCTGCCGTTAGCCGTATAGAAACGGCCATCTGCAAAAAAACGCGCCCGGCCCGCTTTGTCGTTTGATGTCACCGGCCACTGGACCGGAGACAAATTGTCATAGGCTGTCCTGTCCAATTCGGTAAGCCCAGACAGATCGAAATCCCGCCCCCCTTCATTCTCAAAGGCAGACAAGGCCGTATGCTCAAGGAAGATTTCATGCTGGTTTTGATAAGAAAAAGCCCGATTAAATCCCATCTTCTTTGCCACTTCGGACATGATCCACCAGTCGGCCTTCGCCTCCCCTGGCGCTGCCAGGAACTGCCGCTGGCGGGAAATTCGACGTTCACTATTGGTAACTGTGCCGCCTTTTTCGCCCCAGCCCAAAGCCGGCAGGGCGATATCCGCATAGGTCATTGTATCCGTATTGGCCATCATCTCCGAGACAATTACCAGTTCGCATTTTTCCAGTGCGGCGCGCACGTAATCAGCATCCGGCAAAGTGACCACCGGATTGGTCGCCATGATCCAGAGCGCCTTGATCTTTCCTTCATGCACGGCCCGGAACATATCCACCGCCTTGAGGCCGGGCTTCCCGGCTATAACATCGCTGCCCCAGAAACGGCCGACCCGATCGCGGGAAGATTCGTCAAAATCCATATGCGCCGCAAGCATATTGGCGAGACCACCCACTTCCCTGCCCCCCATGGCATTTGGCTGGCCGGTAACGGAAAAAGGTCCCATGCCCGGCATGCCGATCCGCCCGGTAAACAGGTGGCAGTTGATAATGGCATTGACCTTGTCAGTACCCTGGCGTGACTGATTGACACCCTGGCTATAGACTGTCAGCACCTTTTCTGTACCGGCAAAGAGCTCATAAAATTGCAGCATGTCCGGCAGATCAAGGTCACATTGCCGGGCTGTTTCCATCTGGTCCGATGCATCCTGAAGCGCACTGTCCACAGCTTCCTTCAGACCGTTGGTATGATGTCTCGTGAAGTCAGTATCCTCAAGCCCCCTGTCCGCAAGATAGGCCAGCAGACCGTTGAACAGTTTCACATCCATCCCCGGCCGGATTGGCAGATGCAGGTCCGCCTGATCGCAGGTGGCCGTACGCCGGGGATCGATCACGACGATTTTTGTTCCCCGTTTTTTACGGGCCTTCAAAAGGCGCTGATAGAGAATTGGGTGACACCAGGCCGCATTGGAACCCACCAGGACCACCAGATCCGCCTGTTCCCAGTCTTCATAATTGCCTGGAACCGTATCACTGCCAAAGGCGCGCTTGTGCCCGGCCACACTGGAGGACATACACAGTCGGCTATTGGTATCGATATTGGCCGAACCGATGAAGCCCTTCATCAGCTTGTTGGCCACATAATAGTCTTCCGTCAACAGCTGACCAGAGACATAAAAGCCGATGGCATCAGGACCATACTCATCCCGTACAGTCTTGAGCCCTGATGCCACGGCGTCAATGGCAGTCTCCCAGTCTGCTTCGCATCCATTTACCACAGGTTTCAACAATCTGTCGTCCAGCGCAAGGGTGTCCCCCAGGGCCATTCCCTTGGAACAAAGCTTTCCCAAATTTGCGGGATGAGCTTTGTCTCCCCGGACGTTTACTGCACCGTTGTCATTTACTTCGGCAATTACGCCGCAACCGACACCGCAATAAGGACAGGTGGTTTTGAAGTTCTTCTTCATCAAGCCCCTGCAACAAGTTTCCGTTCCGGCAGCAACAAAAGAACCCGGTCACCTTCTATCTGCACCGGAATTACATGGCTGCAACCGCTGTCGGCCCCCAGGGCCTCTCCATTCTCCAGCGAGATGTTCCAGTTATGTAGTGGACAGGAAACACTTTTGCCGTGGACAATCCCCTGGGACAATGGACCGCCTTTGTGCGGACATTTATCTTCGAGGGCGAAAACCTCCCCCGTGGATGTTTTAAAAACGGCAATATCTGTTCCACCGGTCTTGATAACCCGGGAACCGAGAAAGGGGATGTCCTCGACATGTCCGACTTCGATCCAGTTTTCCGTCATCGTCTTATCCTACCTTTGCCATTGGGGTGAATTCATGGGCATCGACGCCTTTTGCCGCGCGTGCCGCCCAGGGATCATCCTGGAAGAACCGCTGGGAATACCAGAATTTCTCGGCATATTTTTTGCGCCCTGCGGCATCTTCCACTATCCGCTTCTTGATACTGTCCAGCCCGACGCGTTCTACCCAGGGGGCGGTCCGTTCCAGATAATGCCCCTCTTCCCGGTATAGCTGCATGAAGGCAGCACAATATTCCTTGACCTCCTCCTCGGTTTCCACCTTGCACAACAGGTCACAGGTCCGCACATGCATACCGCCGTTACCGCCAACATGAAGTTCCCAGCCACTGTCCACAGCAACAACACCAAAATCCTTGATGGTGGCCTCGGCACAGTTCCGCGGACAGCCGCTGACCGCCATCTTGAACTTGTGCGGGGTCCAGCTGCCCCAGGTCATTTTCTCCAGATCCACCCCCATGGACATGCTTTTCTGGGTCCCGAACCGGCACCATTCCTGACCAACACAGGTCTTCACGGTCCGAAGCGACTTGCCATAAGCATGGCCGGATACCATGCCTGCCGCATTGAGATCAGCCCAGACACCGGGCAGGTCTTCCTTTTTCACACCCAGCAAATCAATTCGCTGCCCGCCTGTGACCTTGACCGTGGGAATATCGTATTTCTCGGTCACATCGGCAATGGCCCGAAGTTCCTTTGGATTGGTCAGGCCGCCCCACATGCGCGGCACCACACTGTAGGTGCCGTCTTTCTGAATATTGGCATGAGCCCTCTCGTTAATATACCGGGACTGATTATCGTCCCGGTATTCCCCGGGCCAGGCGCACAGCAGATAATAATTGAGTGCCGGACGGCATTTTGAGCAGCCGTTGGGTGTGGTCCATTGAAGGGCCTGCATGACAGCCGGAATTTCCTTGAGCTCGTGCAGCAGGATCAACTGACGCACGTCATCATGAGTATGATCGGTGCAGCCGCACATGGGGGTCGCCGTTGGCGCCTCGTAACTGTCACCAAGGGTCAGTTCCATCACCTGCTCCACCAGATGGGTACACGATCCGCAACTGGCCGAAGCCTTGGTATGGGCCCTCACCTCATCCAGTGAGGCCAGTCCTTTTTCTGTGATAGCTGAAACGATTGAACCTTTACAGACGCCGTTACAGCCGCATATTTCCGCCTCATCCGGCAATGCTGTAACGGCCGCCAAAGGGTCCGCGGTGTTACCCCCCATGGCCAGCGCCTGACCGAAGATCAGATAATCCCTGATATCGTCGACTTTATCCTTGTCTTTCATAAGCTGGAAATACCAGGGGCCGTCTGCCGTGTCGCCATACATGACAACCCCGATAATACGATCGTCTTTCAATACCAGCCGCTTGTAGATGCCTCGATAGGCATCCCGGAAAACAATGTCCTCGCACTCAGGTCCGCCGTTGAAATCACCGGCTGAAAACAGATCCACGCCGGTGACTTTCAGCTTGGTGCTGGTCACAGAGCCCTTATAGCTCTTGCCCTGCCCGGCCATAAAACCCGCCATCGCCCGGCCCATTTCATAGAGCGGCGCCACAAGGCCGTAAGTCTGCCCGCGATGTTCAACACATTCGCCCACCGCATAAATGTCCGGGTCGGATGTCTGCAGATGATCATTGACCACAACCCCGCGCTTACAATCCAGGCCCGCCTTTTCTGCCAGTGAAAAGTTGGGACGAATACCCACGGCCATAACAACAAGATCGGCGGGGATTTCCGTGCCATCCGCCAGTCTTACGGCCCGGACCCGGTCTTCCCCAACCAGTTCCTGGGTATTCGCCCCGGTCAGTATCCTGATGTCCCGGGATTCCAGCTCGTTTTTCAGGAGGAAGCCGGACGCTTCATCGAGCTGCCGTTCCATCAGGGTTTCGGCAAGATGGACCACCGTCACATCCATACCATTGCGTTTCAGACCGTAAGCCGCCTCGAGGCCAAGCAGACCGCCGCCGATCACAACGGCATTTTTATATTTGCCTGAGGCTTCCAGCATATCCTCGACATCTTTCATGTCGCGGAAAGTAATAACGCCGTTCAGGTCCTTTCCCGGCACCGGGATGATGAAAGGATCAGAACCCGTTGCCAGCCACAGGACATCATAGGGCGTTATCCTGTCCCGGTCGCTGACAACGGTTTTGTTGGAACGATGGATTTCAACAATTTTTTCACCAGAATAAAGACTTATATCATTTTCTTCATACCATGCTTTATCGTTAATGACGATATCTTCGAACTTCTGCTCGCCGGCCAGGACCGGTGACAGCATAATCCGGTTATAGTTCACATGGGGTTCGGCACCGAACACGGTGACGTCATAGTCTTCGGGGGCCAGTTTGAGCAGTTCTTCAAGCGCCCGCATGCCGGCCATGCCATTTCCGATAATGACAAGTTTCTTTTTCATCTCATACCCTCATATCGTTGAAATTCCGTCCGCTCAGAGTTTGAAGTTCACCCAGAGCCAGACTTT
This sequence comes from Emcibacter sp., assembly GCF_048269205.1. Classification (GTDB taxonomy): domain Bacteria; phylum Pseudomonadota; class Alphaproteobacteria; order Sphingomonadales; family Emcibacteraceae; genus Emcibacter. The sequence goes on from NZ_JBLXJC010000001.1 coordinate 1,748,574, forward strand.
GGTTACATCATTGTTCACGGGTCCCGCACCGGCATTGTCGGCGCTGTAATCGGCGAACTTCACACCGACAGTGAACTTGTCGAATTTCCTGACCGCTTGCAGGTCAATCTCGCTGCCGTAGCCGATACCGCCAACGTCGGAAGAGAAATCATGGTAGGTCGCCACCAGCTTCACCCCCTTGATGGCGCCGCTGACGGTACCGTAGATATCCTCAAGACCATTCGCAGGTGTCGTCAGGAAGCGGTCGGCCCAGCCATTGAATTTGTGCAATGTGGCCAGCGGGGTACTAAAGGCCGCAACCCCGTCGTCACTACCCAAAAGCTCATAGCCCACCTTTGCGGTCACGCCGGAGAAGGTAGCCCCCAGTTCCCCGGCCAGATAATCAGCCGAAAAGTCACCCGCATCCGCATAGTCGGACTGGCTGGCATATTCCGCTTTGTAATGGATTGTGACATCCTCAAGCTTGGTCTTGCCGGCAAATCTCAAACCGTATGTGGCGCTGTCCGCAGTTCCTGCCAGATCAAGCAGATAAGCGTAGGCGGTAAAGGTTCCGAAATTGAGCCCGCTATAGGCCGCATCAAACAGATGGGTATCCATATCTGAAGAAATGCCGAGGATATTATGGCGCTCAAAAAGATAGGCATAGGTTACGGTCGTGTCGGCTAAAGCCTTTGTCTGTATGGAGACCGCATCAAAGGTCTGTTCATTCTGGCGCCAGCCCACATTACCGACAAAACGCGCCGTCGGCAGGATCAGCCGCTGACGGCCCGCCTTGATGGTTGTCTTCTCCAGTCCGGTATATTGCAGGTAAGCCTGGTTCAGTTCCGATACCATGGGATCGGCAATAACCCCGTGAGTGGCCAGGTCCGGACCATCCCCGTTGGGATTGCCGCCTGGAAAGGCATCATATTCATCGGAACCAAAATTATTGGTGCTTTCAAGTTCGATGACACCGGAGAAGTCCTCATATTCCCCGGTCGCATAACCGGCCCGGATCCGAATGGTGGAAGCGACCCCCGTTTCCGCCCTCAGGCCATCATCAGCGCTCTCAAACCGATAATTGGCATCCAGGATAGGCTTTCCCTTTGTCAAGGCGTCCAGAAAGGTTTCCTCCGCCATTGTCGGCGCGGCAAAAGCCAGACTGGTTGCAGTCAGGAGAAAGGTAAGGCCTGCATTGTACTTATTTATGTTCATAGTGTTTCCTCAGTTCCAGTTGTTTTATTGTCAGGCAACATGGGGAAGAGCATGTCGTTCATGCAAAAAGCGCAGAACTTCGGCACGGAAATGGTTGTATCGGGGATCGTCCGCCAGCTCGAGGCGTTTACGGGGACGTTCCAGGTCAATTTCTAGCATTTCACCGATCGTGGCTGCGGGACCATTCGTCATCATCACAATACGGTCGGAAAGAAGTACTGATTCATCCACATCGTGGGTGATCATCATCACAGTGTTGCCCAGATCGGCATGAATCTCCATCAGGCTGTCCTGCAGATGGGCCCGGGTCAGGGCATCCAGGGCACCAAAGGGCTCGTCCATCAACAGCACCTTGGGCTCCATGCTGAGCGCCCGGGCAATACCCACACGCTGCTTCATGCCGCCGGAAATCTCGGCCGGATATTTGTCTTTTGCCTCGGTCATACGCACCAGGGAAAGGTTATGATTGACCCAGTCGGCCCGCTCCCGTTTCGATTTGGTCTTGCCGAAAACCTTGTCCACGGCAAGCGCGACATTCTCATAAACAGTGAGCCAGGGAAGCAGGCTGTGATTCTGGAACACGATGGCCCGGTCCGGTCCCGGCTGGGTCACTTCCTTGCCGTCCAGGATTACACCCCCGGTTGTCGCCTGAAGAAGGCCGCCGACAATGTTCATCAGGGTGGACTTGCCGCAACCGGAATGGCCGATGATGGAGATAAATTCACCTTTATCAATGCGCAGGTCCACATCACGGAGTGCCACGAAAGGCTCCGCTTTGGTTTCAAACTGGATGCCGACGCCGGTAATATCGAGATGCACGCTCATTATATTTCTCCTTACCTGTCTCTTATTTGTTGCCGTAGCTGAAACGACGCTGCACAAGGCCCATACAAGCCTCAAGAAGGATGCCGACGCATCCGATCACAAGGATGGCTACGATGATGCTGGTGACGCTCAGGTTGTTCCATTCATCCCAGATATAGAAGCCGATACCGATGCCGCCGGTCAGCATCTCTGCTGCCACGATCACCATCCAGGCCGTGGAGAGAGACAGCTGCATACCGGTGAGAATGTGGGGCAGAGTTGCCGGCAGAAGAATTTTCCGGGCCACGTCAAGGCGCCCCAGCTTGAGAACCGAGGCCACATTCATATAGTCCTCGGGAATGGTACGGACGCCAGCGGCGGTGTTGATGATCACCGGCCAGATACTGGTAATAAAAATTACAAAGATCGCTGAGGGATTGACGGCCTTGAAGATCAGCAACCCGATCGGCAACCAGGCCAGCGGACTGACCGGACGCAATATCTTGATCAATGGCGTCCAGGCCTTGGAAAAAGTATCGCTGAGACCGATCATAAAACCGACTGGCACACCGACAATTGTTGCCAGGGCAAAACCTGCCAGAACCCGGCCAATGGAATAGAGCACCTGCCAGCCGATACCCATATCGTTGGGACCATAAACGTAGAAGGGTTCGGCAAAGATCTCTTTCGCCTTCTCCCAGGTTTCCACCGGTCCGGGCAAATCCGGGGCGACGGACGTCTGAATAGCAACCCAAATCCCGATACAGAGAAGAAATGTCAAACCGGGCAGAAAAAACCTGTGAACAAGGGAACGCATCAGATCCTCGATCGGCTTCATCCGGTCCTCATAGGGCTCTCCCTCCAGAGTGGATGTCGTCACTACTTCCTCAGCAGAAGATACTTCCGCCTGCTCTGTTTCCGGTTCAGGTGTATAGGTTTTCATTTCTACTACGGTCATTGTTCAGTCCTCGGTGTTGCCCTGTTGGGTACCTTCCGGCCCGCAGGCCGGAAGGCCAATCGTTTCAAACCTAGCTGTTCAGCCTGGCCAGTTCTTCAAGCGGCACTTTCATATTCTTCACCTTGAAGCCGGACATGTAGTCCATCAGCTTCGCCGGATCGAAAGTCTTGCCGTCAAAGAATTTATCCACCCCCATGGGGATCGGGCTTGTGGCCTCGGACAAGGTCCAGGGCTCGGCGTGGGTGCCTTCCGTCTTCAGATCAATGGTTGGTGCCGGCACGCCGACACTCTTGGCGGCTTCGCGGTAAATATCGGCGCGATAGACCTCGCCGGCTGCCTTCATAATATCCAGCGGCTGCTCGATCTGGCCCCAGCGCAACATCTGGGTGATGAACCAGGCTGCATGGGACTTCCAGGGGAAGGTCGCCGCATAACGGTAAAAGACATTGAAGTCCGGCAGCGGTGTCGGTTCTGCATCCTTGAGGTACTTGTAAGTACCAGTCATGGACATTTTCACCACATCCACCGGCGCATTCACATAGGAGCGGCGGGAGATGATCTTGACGACTTCAAGACGATTTTCCGGTTTGTCGGCCCATTGACCGGCCTCGATCAGCGCCCGGACAACAGCCAGATGGGTATTGGGGTATTTATCCGCCCATTCCTGGTTGACGCCGAACACCTTCTCCGGATTGTTGTTCCAGATTTCATAATTGGTAATCAGGGTCCGGCCGATACCAAGAATTACCGCCCGCTCATTCCAGGGCTCACCCACACAGTAGCCGACAATATTTTTGGCCCGCAGGTTGGCAACCATCTGCGGCGGCGGGATCACAATCAGGCGCACATCCTTGTCCGGATCAATCCCGGCCGAGGCCATCCAATAACGGATTTCATAGTTATGAGTGGAAACCGGGAACACCTGGGCAAAGGTCATGGCCGGTTTGCCGGCGGCCTTGTCTGCATCGATCACTTTTTTCAGGGCGCGGGCCGAGACCGGACTTTCCTTCATGGCTTCCGGGTCCGCTTCCATCATGCGGTCATAAAGTTCATTTGAAACGGTAATGCCGTTGCCGTTCAGGTCCATGCTAAAGGCGGTGATGGTCGGCTTCTTCAGGGCGCCAACACCAAGAGTGGCGGCGATGGGCATACCGGCCAGCATATGAGCCCCGTCAAGCGCGCCGATATTCACCTTGTCACGAATGTTGGCCCAGCTGGCCTCCTTGGATACCGTGACATCGAGCCCGTGCTTTTTGAAAAAGCCCTTCTCGCTGGCAATCACCACCGGTGCGCAGTCGGTCAGCGGTATGATGCCGAAGGTCAGTTTGGTTTTTTCCAGTCCCTCCGTACCGGCCGCCCAGGCAGCGCTTCTGAGACCGGGAGTGATGCCCCCTAACACAGCCAGGGTTCCCGCTGCTGCAGTCGTCTGCAAAACAGACCGTCGGTTCCAGTCCCCCGCAACGGGTGTCTTGCCGGATTTACTTTCCTCATTCACTGATCACACTCCTTTTTTCTGCATTAATTAAAAAAGCGCCCGCACACACAGAGACATAACGTCTTCGTGATTGTGCGGGCGCCTTTGCCCAACTGTTTCGGCATCTTTGCCTGATCAAATCAAGGGACCCAAACGCTGCGCCATTGCAGCAAGGCCTTCAATTCAAAAATTCTATCCCAGCAATTCAGCGGCCTCGATAATTTTTCTGGCCAGCCTGGCGACCTTTATATGCTGGTCCATCGCCATTTTTCTCATCTTCTGATAAGCGGCCTCCTCATCGAGACCCTGCTGCTTCATCAGAATGCCTTTTGCCCTGTCGATATATTTCCTGTCACTCAGCGCCTGGTTGGCATGATCCAGTTTTTCCTGCAGGCTCCGGTATTTTTTGAACCTGGCCACCGCCACATCCACCACCGGCTTAACCCGTTCCGCCGACAAACCGTCCACCACATAGGCACTTACTCCGGCGTCCACCGCCGCTTCGATCTGTTCGGGCCGGTTATCATGGGTAAACATAACAATCGGGCATTTATTGTGTTCGCTGATTTCGCTGACCTGTTCCAGGGTATCCCTATCCGGTGAGTCAATATCTATGATCACCACATCGGGGTTTTCATGCGTCATCAACAGTAGCAGCTCTTCTCCTTCCGCCGTCTCTCCAATAACCTCATAGCCCGCACCTCTGAGAGCCTGGGTTACCATATTTGCACGCGCCCGGTTCATATCCGCAACAACGATTTTTAGTCTTTTCATACTCTGTTGCCACTCTTTTACCCTTCTGGAACCGGAAATCCTCCTGTTAATTTATTGCATTGCAACATCCATGCCATTCTCCGGAACCAAAGTATTCTGCCATTTTTTTCCAACCTCCCCGTCATGAACCCTCCTAAAAATGCACATATTTTAATCATTGTAGATATTTGTTCATTTTTTATGCAATTACATTAGCCGAGCAAGTACAAACCCGATAGATACAAGAGCAAAAAACAACGCCACACTTTTCCAAAAGAAAACCGGGTCTCTTTCAGCAAAAGGCACAGGCGCCATCTGCATGAATTCCGGATTGGGCCTGCGCAGATCATGCTCAAATTCCGAAAGCACGTTATATCGCTTAAAGGGGTCCGCGTGCACGGCTTTTGCGAGCGCGCCGTCAACCCACTCCGGCAAGTCGGTATTATACTCCGCTGCAGACATGTAAGGCAGCTTTCTCTGGCGAGACCTGGTTCGGGCCCGAGCCATTCGAGCCCCATACGGCAACCTGCCCGTCAACATCTGGTAGGCAATCACCCCGAGAGAAAATATGTCCGACCCTGGCGTTCCCGTTTCCCCCAGGAAATATTCCGGTGCAGCATATTGTATGGTGCCTAAAATATCCCGATCATGTACATCCGGCTGCGCCTCGATCACCCCGGCAACCCTGGTGGAGCCGAAATCAATGATCTTCACCGTACCATCCCCGTCGATCATGATATTTTCAGGCCGAAGGTCCTGATGCACCATCTCCAGGCGATGAAAGGCCCGAAGCCCCCTTGCAACCTGCTCCACAATACTGCGCACCACTTCCAAATCGGGACGAGGATGGTCGGTCATCCACTGGGCAAGGGTTTGCCCTTCCACATATTCCGTAACCAGATAAAGATAATTTTTCCGGCGCCTCGTGATATGATTTTTCAATATATGAGCACTGTTCAGCCGCCGGCCGATCCATTCCTCCATCAGAAATCGCCTGAGGTAGGCCGCATCACCGCGCAGATCCACCGAGGGTATCTTGATCACCACTCGGGCACCGTCCTCCATATCCTCCGCCAGATAAATATGACTGCGATTGGATGCATGCAATTGTCGCACGATACGATAACCGTCAAATTCCGTCCGTGCTTCCAACAGGGGCGGCAGCGGCAGACCGGCAGATTCCCCCATAACCTCACCGACCTCCCCGCTCGGCAGGCCATCTATACAGACAATCTGGAGGGTCAGGTTGTCCTGGCTGCCCCGGCGCATGGCTTCCTCGCCAATCCGCCTGGCGGCGGCGCCCAGGTCTTCCGCATTTTCCCTGATCGCGCCAACGACGAAGCCCGGGTCAGCAAATTCATAGACACCATCTGTGGCGAGCAGGAAAACATCCCCCTCCATTACCGGCAGTGCCTGATAGTCAACTTCTACCTCGGCACCGACGCCAAGCGCCCGGCCGAGATAAACCTCCTCCGAAGAAAGAACCACCCTGTGATCAGTGGTCAGTTGCTCCAGCCCACCACCGGAAAGCCGGTAAATTCTGGAATCCCCCACATGGAACAAATGGGCCGTGCGGGATTTAAGAACCAGCACACTCAGCGTGCAGGCATAACCCTTGTCCTGGTCAAATGCATACTGGCTTCGCCTGCCCTGGCTGTAGAGCCAGGAATTTGCAGCGGAAATTACCCGTCCGGCAGAGGTTTTCACCGTCCAAGAATCGGACGTACAATAGTAATCTGTCAAAAATGTCTTGACGGCCGTCTCAGCCGCAAGGGCGCCAACCTCACTGGAAGAGATACCATCCGCAAGGGCGATACTGATCCCCTTGAGCGCCAGCGCACCCGCTTCTGGCACAAGGGCGCCGTGAAAATCCTGGTTAACTTCCTTGCGACCCTTGTGCGAATATTGACCAAGAGAGATGGATAGACTATCCGGCATCACATATCCTCCATGGCGAAAGCCCCGCCCTCAGGGCGGGACCTCATAAAACCACCACCCGTTATTCAGCGGGGCTGAAGTCACCGGCCGGAGCCTTACGCTTTGCTCCCGTGCGAACATGCGTAGAGTAAAGGGTAAGACCAACAAAGGCGAGACCGCCCACCAGATTGCCGATAACCGTCGGTATCTCGTTCCACAGCAGATAGTCCATAATGGAAAAATTACCGCCGAGCATGATGCCTGAAGGGAACAGGTACATGTTCACGATGGAGTGCTCGAACCCCATGTAGAAGAAGAGCATGATCGGCATCCACATCGCAATGACCTTGCCGGACACGGAAGTGGAAACCATGGCGCCCACCACACCGGTAGAGACCATCCAGTTACACAGCACACCGCGGATAAACAGGGTCAGCATACCGGCGGCACCGTAGGCCGCGTAACCGACAGTACGCCCTTCGCCGATGGTGCCGATCTTCTGCCCCACAATATTGGGCTCCGTCGAGAAACCGAACGTGAAGATTACCGACATCATCACAGCCACCGTGAAGGCGCCGGCAAAGTTGCCGACAAAGACCAGGCTCCAGTTGCGGAGGACACCGCCCCAGGTACACCCCGGGCGCTTGTCGATTACAGCAAGGGGACAGAGGGTAAAAACACCCGTCAGAAGATCAAAACCCAACAGGTAAAGAAGGCAGAATCCGACCGGGAATAAAACCGCACCCGCCAGCGGCTCTCCGGTCTGGACCGTGATTGTTACCGCAAACGCCGCTGCCAGGGCCAGAATGGCGCCGGCCATATAGGCCCGGATAACCGTGTCCCGGGTGGACATAAATATCTTTGATTCCCCGGCATCAATCATCTTGGTTACAAATTCTGATGGAGCAAGATATGCCATCGTATTCTCCTCTTTTTAAATCACTTTTATTACCGCATTTGGCCAACTCTTCCGCACCGGCCGTGAACCACTTTCCCGCTCCCAGACACCAAACCTCCTGTGTTTCTTTTTTTCTCAGGACAAAAAAAACGCCGTGTCACTCAATTTTGCCCCTGCATTGGAAGCATAATTGAATCACACAGCGTCATTGCTGCCTGCCCTTGCGGGCTATTTGGTTACCGCACCGTTGCGGAATTTTCAGTCAGAGATTCCCCGCCATATTGAAAAGCACTGGGTTACCCCTGATTTCTTTTTTACATTATATCTCGCATCTGCACAAGATTTAATCCTGCCTATAATATAATCATATTGTGGGAACATTAAAAATTCCTGCGCTTCGCCAAAAGCAAAGAATGCAACGGCCGCACGTGGGACAATAGAGTAACGCGCGCCCATAATACCCCTGCGACGCACTGCGAAGGTAATTAGAACAGGAGCTTTCCCTATAGCTTCACCCAATACAGAAAACGGAAGTCAAAAAAAAGCGGGCAGTTTCCTGCCCGCTGCTGTTGATAAGTTAGATCAGTTCCGGCCTAGAAGTGCTGACCGAAACGCGCCCCGAAACTGCGGGGACGGTTTGTCGCCGTTGTGGTGTCAATCGCACTGGCATAACCCGGATAATATTTTGCAATCTCAGCCCTAGTGTCAGTGACGTTGTCGGCAAAGAGACTGAACGTCCAGTCATCGCCACTGACGCCTGCAGAAAGATTCAGAAGACCATAGGCATGCTGTTGTTCCCTGAGATCTAGCTCCAGATTGTTCCAACTGTCATCGGTATAGGAGAATGCTGCCTGGAAGAAGGATGGCATATTTGCAATCTCCTCTTCATAACGGGCGATTGCCGTAAACTGCAACTTAGGCACAAATGGCATTTCAGTACCCTTGGGAGCAAGTACCGGTCCATCCGTAGCTCTCCTGTAATCTGTCGTCAATTTAGCATCATTATAGGATGCAGAGAGTGACAAGGTCAGGTTTTCAGACGCGGCAAACATCAGGTCAAATTCTGCACCATAGGTCCGTGATCCCCCAACGTTCTGGATGATGGTCAGGTTGGACACCGAGAAATCGAGGAAACTGAACTGCACATCATCCCATTTCACATAGTAAACAGCACCGTTAAACCTCAAACGGTTATCCATCCAGCTTGATTTCCAGCCAATTTCGAAGTTGTCGACAAAGTCTTCCTTATAGCCTGGAATTCCCGGCACCCTCGCACGGTTCACCCCACCAGGACGATATCCTTGAGAGAAAGTGGCGTAAACCATTTTGTCATCATCGATATCATAGCTGAGATTGACCTTGTAGGTCTGACCGGTATTGTCCTCCTTGCCATCCAGTATCCGGGTATCGATACAGGGAAACTGAGGTGTGCCGGCATCATTTTGGACGAACACGCCATCCACATAGGATCCAGTACAATGCCCGATGAAGCCATTAAAGCCATGCAAAGTGTTTTTATATTTATAGTAGCGCATACCAGCAAGCAGGGTAAGCCGGTCTGTAAGGTCGTAACTCACCTCACCAAAGGCCGCATATTCTCTGTCGATACGCACCTGGTTTGTCTGCCAGGTTGTACGACCGCCTTCGACAACGGAGTCTGCGGGATTCATATCAGGCACAACCCACTGCAGATCAAAATTATGCACCTGACGCTGATAGAACAGGCCCGCAATAAAGCGCAGGCGATTTTCTTCAGGCGACTGGACACGCAGTTCGTGGCTCTGACGGGTAAATTTCTCATCTCCAGTCACATATTGCGACGGATCGGCACAATCGCCGCCGGCAGTGTAATACACACATGAGTAATCATAATCAGGCAGGGTATTCAGATAGGCGAACAAGGTGTCCAGATACTCAGCATATCCAATGTAGTCATAACTACTATCCACATTGCGGTTCAGATAGGCACCGGCATAGACCACATCCAGATCCCCGACTTTTCCTTCAACCGTCAGGGTCGCCTGATACCAGTTCTCGTCATATTCTGTGGGGAAGAAGTCCTGAGACTGAAGATCACCAAGATCTTCCGGATCATGGGTGAAAGATCCCGTTGATTTCTGCTGCTGATAAGTCAGGCCAGGTGTAATGGTCCAAGTATCATCCAGGTCAATTTTTAACAATGCACGACCGCCGGTGACTGTGTTGTCGTTGAAGTTCTTTTCAACCACAGCAGCGTTATTTTTTGTAATACCGGTGAGCGGGAACTCAAGTGTAGCCGGAACATTATCGATATACCCACCATCATCCTCATGCCAGCCGACAAGACGGATCGCTACCCTATCTGATATCGGGACATTGACGAAACCTTCCAGAGTATATCCCGGTTCGCCGCTTTTCACTACATTCGCCGCCACATCATAACCGGCTTCAAATTCACCCATCACAGGTTTGTTGGTGATGATCCGCATAGTACCGGCCTGACTGCTGGCACCGAACAAGGTGCCCTGCGGGCCGGACAGGGTTTCGATCCTCGCGATGTCATAGGCGTGCATGTCAAGAATCTGGTTAATGGTAGTAATTGGCTGTTCATCAAGATAAACGCCAACACTGGGCATGGATCCTGAATGCACGCCGTCGCCGCCACTGGAAATCCCGCGCATGTAAATCTGGGACTGGCCGGGTCGCGCAGTCTGGAACGATACCGTCGGCAGGAACTGGATATAGTCATCAAAAGCGTTGACGTTCAGGTCTTCCAACTGCTGGTTACCGAGAACCTGCACAGACAAAGATACATCCTGCAGACTAGATTCTCGTTTCTGGGAGGTCACAATGATCTCCTCTAGAACAATCTCTCCTTCTTCTGCGGCATGGACTGACTGTTGCAACGACAAGGCCCCTGACAACAATACCGTCGAAGCCATAAGAGCCGACTTCGAGACCGAGTATTTAACTTTCATTTATTTCACTCCCTTTTACTTAAATTGCTGAATGCCCTCGGATACGATTTCTATTTGTAGTTATCTGACGTATTCGAGAACCAGGTTGATGTTTTGTATGCGCCCCCTGACGATTGCGGCCTCCAGACAAACATTTTCACATCTTTGGCAGAGCTTGACAACCCCGGAAAGCAACATTTTTGTACAAATGAACAATATAAATACGTTTTTTAATACAGTTGGTTATGATTTTTATTTAATGCATTCCAGTCATAGTTTTGACGAATGATATCATTAACGCCAAACCGCCTTGACTTCCCCTTTTCTTTTCTCCTTTAATTTGACAGAATACGTTAGTAAGCGATGCTGGATTTTCGTTCGGCAAGATCAAGAAAACGGATAAAATTATCTATTATGTCATCGACAAATAAAGACCCGCAGGGAGATCTGAAAACAGCCCTGAACCATGCCGCCAGCCTTTTGCAGCATAATCCTGTTCTGGCTGAACAGCAGGCGCTGGAGATACTGAAAGTCGTACCGGACCTGGACCCTGCCAAACATATTCTGGGAGCGTCACTCAGGTTTCAGGCCAGACTTCCCGAGGCTCTGCAGATTTTAAAACCCCTGACAGAAAAGCTCCCCTTTTCCGCTCCCATCTGGCATGAATATGGGCTTGCCCTTGCTGCCGCGGGAAATGGCGACGATGCCATCAGCGCCCTCAGGCAGGCGGTCTCCCTAAACCCGCAACAGGCAGAGGCCTGGCGGGCATTGGGAGATCAATTAACACTTTCAGGAGATGAAACTGCCGGTGAAAAGGCCATAGAGAAATATATTTCCTGCCTGACACAGCACCCCGAACTTCATCAGGCGACAGAATTCCTTCACCAGGGTAAAGTCCCGGAAGCAGAACACCTCGCCCGCGATATCCTGAAAAAACATCCGACAGACGTGGTCGCCATGCGGCTGCTGGCCGATATCGGTATCAAGCTCAATCAGCTGGATGATGCGAGAAACCTGCTTGAAAGAGCTCTTGAACTCGCCCCCAATTTCCATCTCGCCCGGCATAGCTATGTGATTGCCCTGTACCGGGGACAGAAGCTGATCGAGGCGCTGGATGAAATTGACAAGCTTCTAACAATCGAGCCAAACAATCCCAATTACCTGACCCTAAAAGGCACGGTTCTGGTACGCAAAGGGGATCACGCCGAGGCGCTGGCGATCTACGAAAAACTCCTCAAAAATTACCCCAACCAACCCAAATCGCAACTGAACTACGGCCACACACTAAAAACTGTCGGCCGTCTGGAAGAAGCCATTACCGCCTATCACAAGTCCATTGAACTCAGTGATGAGGCCGGTGAGGCATACTGGTCGCTGGCTAACCTGAAAACCTACAAGTTCAGCAACGAGGATATCGAACATATGCTGTCCCTGGTCACAACTGAAGGCGGCGATCCGGAAGATCAATCCCATCTGGCCTTTGCTATAGGCAAGGCTTACGAGGACCGGAAAGATTACGAAAATGCCTTCAAATATTACAAGCGGGGAAACGCCATTCGACGCCTGGGCCACCCCTATGATGCCAAAATCAATGTCTATGAGAGTGTACGCCAGATCAAATGCTTTGATCGGGAATATTTCACCACCCGGCAGGGATGGGGTTGCCCTGCCCCGGATCCCATTTTTATTGTCGGCCTGCCCCGTGCCGGGTCAACGCTGCTTGAGCAGATCCTCGCCAGTCACTCACAGGTTGAGGGCACGGCGGAGCTGATCGATATCATCGCCCTTTCAAGAAAGCTGGGCGGGAAAAAAAGAGATAACGCCGCTACGCTTTATCCGGAAGTCCTTAGGGATCTTCCGGAAGAAAAATTCAGGGAAATGGGTGAAGGTTATCTGGAAACAACCCGGATCCAGCGCAACACTGACGCGCCCTTCTTTATCGACAAGATGCCCAATAATTTCCAACACATCGGACTGATCCATTCGATCCTGCCCAACGCCAAGATCATCGACGCGCGACGTCACCCCATGGGCGGTTGTTTTGCCGGTTTCAAACAGCTTTTTGCCCGCGGCCAGACGTTCACCTATGGGCTGGAGGATATCGGCCATTATTACCGGGACTATGTGAAACTGATGGACCACTGGGATGAAGTCCTGCCCGGCCGGGTCCACCGGGTCCAGTATGAGGAAATGGTGACCGATACGGAAAACCAGATCAGGAAGCTTCTGGATTATTGCGGGCTGGAGTTCGAAGAGGCCTGCCTCAAATTCTATGAAACCGACAGGGCCATTCGCACACCGAGTGCCGAGCAGGTGCGCCAACCCATCTATAAGGGCGGCCTTGACCAGTGGCGCAATTTCGAACCCTGGCTCGATCCGCTAAAGGAAGCGCTGGGACCCGTTCTCGACAGATATCCAATTGACTAAAAAAGGGGCCAAAAGGCCCCTTTTTCATATCTGTCTCGCTGAACTTATTTTGTGAGTTCCGTCAGTATGGAATGCCACATTTTCAGGGCCACCGGCAGTGTCGCCACCGGAACCCGTTCATTCAATCCATGGGCATATTCGTCTGACACCTTCATGAAAATGCCCGAAAAAGTATAGCTTGGAATACCGACGGCCCGGAAATGGAGGGCATCGGAAGCCCCGGACGCCATATGCGGGATAATCGGCAGGCCGGGGTAAGAGGCATGCACCCCGTTGGCAATCGCCGTAAAGACATCATCCCGGATCGGGGATGCATCACTTTCCAGAGGCTCGTCCAGCACAGTCCACTCCAGGGCATCGTTGCCGACAACCTTTTTCAGCGTATCCAATGTCTTTTGGACACCAACACCGGGAAAGATACGACAGTTGACAGTTGCAACTGCAGACTGGGGAAGCGCATTTTCCGCATGACCTCCACGGAGCATGGTTGGAATACAGGTGGTGCCGGTGGACCCTGTATATTCAGGGCGGCTACGCAGCAGGACGACAGCCTTCTTGTCGTCGGGATTTTTGGCAAAGCGGCTCATGGCTTCTCCGATTTCACCCCCAATCAATGGGGCCGTCTTGGAAAAATAAGCGCGCGTCAGTTCACTGGACATGACCGGAAACTCGTACGAGAAAATTTTATTCAGGGCCTCGGACAGATCCTTGATGGCATTATCCTTACGCGGCAGGGAGCTATGCCCGCCCGGATTGGTCGCCTTCATCTCAAAGGTAGCGTAGGTTTTTTCCGCACTGTCCACAGTATAGGACACAGCCACCCCCTCTTCGTTCAGCTGCCCACCGCCACCGTCAGCCACCAGGGCAAACTCTGCATCAGTAAGGTTACGGTAAGTTGTGGCAAGGGCTCGTGTGGTGGCCATCAGGCTTTCTTCATCCCCGGAAAGGGCCAGGACAATATCTCTGCCCGGCACATAACCTTCTGCCTTGAGACGCATCAGAGTGGCAGACAGGACGGAAACACCGAACTTATTATCGCTTGAGCCACGTCCGAAATAATAACCGCCCTCCTCTATCAGGGTGAAAGGATCCCGTTCCCAGTCTTCCGGAAGGGCATCGACCACATCCATATGGGCTGAGAGCAGAATAGGTTTTTTACCCAACCGGCCGTCCCCTTTAAATCTCACAACAAGGGCAGCCGTACCTTCCATCGACAGCAAATGAATATCCTCATCCGGGAAACCGGCCTTTTTGAATTCAGCAGCCAGATATTGAGCCACTTCCGGCACGCTCCCTGTGCCTTCCACCGAACGAATGGACACTGTTTTCTTCAGCATTTCCAGGGCCTTGTCCTGGAAGGGTTGCTTCTCCTCTTTGCTTGCATTCGCAGGTGTAGCAACCTGTCCCGCGACAAGGATCATCCCCAATACGCCTGTCAGAATTTTTTTCATTACTTACTTCCTAATCTGAGTCTGAAATCAACAACTTCTTCGCCTTTTCCCGGAATTCGTCGGGTAGAACAACAGACTTTCGTTCCCCAAGGTCAAAAAAAGCATATGTCGCCTCCTGGATGGCGGCAACATTATTATTCCCACAGTTTACCAGTTCATGCCGGGCCCCGAAGGAAGATTTGCCGATCCTTGTTATGGCGCTGCGGATAATAAACAGATCCCCGGTGCGTAATTCGGCCAGGAATTTCATATTCAGTTCCAAATCCACAAACCCGGTTTTCTCATCGATCGGCAAGTTGCAGGCATGGGCAAGATGATAACTCGCATCATCAAAGGCCGCGGCATAATGGCGTGTCGTCATATGTCCCATCACGTCACATAAAACGGGATGGACAATGCCCTTTTGCGTCTCGATCATACCCATCCCTCAACACCCACTTTTCGTTTGCGCACCAGGTAATAGGAAATCCCGATCATCAGATAGCCCAGAGCAGCGAAAATTCTCAGCTCACTGCCTTCAAGCACGAAATAGAGGAACAGGCTGGAGATGAGGATCATGCCGATCCCGCCGGCCAGAAGCCCGAACCTGCCCAGTTTGAACCCGGCCGCGGCATAGGCCTCAGGCTCCTTGGACAAAATCCTGAGCATCGCCACCCCGATGATGACCTGATACAGCAGAGTGACACCGGACACCCAGACCGCATATTCCATGACAGTCTGGCCAAGCATAAGGGCAACAACGGAAAAGAAGACAACCAGGATCACGCTGTTTCGGGACCGGCTTTCCCCGCCATCACCATCCCGGAGTTTCCCGGAGAAAACACCGGCCTCGGCCAGGGCGATAATATCGCGAGAGGCCACCAGGATCAGGGCATTGACGGAGGTGGCAGCAGCCCCCACGGCAGCAACCGCCACAAAGGTTCCGCCCCATTCCCCGAACAGGATTTCCGCCAAATGACTGACCGGCGCCTTGAGTGTGCCCAGGGTCTGCCAGGGAATAGACCCCACCAGCGCCAGCGACAGACAGATATAGGTGGCAAGCACTACCACAAAACTTAGCGCCAGGCCCAGCGGAATGGTGCGGGCAGGCCTGCGGATTTCACCGGCAAGCTCCATCACCACCATAAATCCGCCATAGGAGAAAAAGGCCGGGACGACTGCCTGCATCACCGGTTTCATGCCGAGCGGAATAAAGGGGGTAATATTTTCAGATTTGACCGCCGCCATTCCCCCAACGCACACCGCCACCAACGCTAGCATGAAAAGCAGCACCAGAAGGGTCTGCAGGTTGATCAGGCTGCGGGCGCCGCCCAGATTGATGATCCCGAAAAACAGGACCACGCCATAGGCTGCGGCCGTATGGTTTACGGCAGGAAAAAGCCGGGTGAAATAATCAGCAAAACCACTGGCGATCAGGGCGATGGCCAGGATATAGACGGCAAGCATGAGCCAGATGGTAACAAAGCCGCCCATTGGCGATACCAGTCTGGCAATGGCCACATAGCCGGCGCCTGTTTTCGGAAAAACACTGCCCAACTGTGCGGCAACAATGCAGGAAAAAACGGCAATCACTGCCGCCAGAGCATATGCAAGGACCACAGCTGGACCGGTGGCGCCGGCAAGCTGGCCGGGGAGAACGAATATGGACGCCCCGATCACATAGCCAACAACGGTAACGACAACTCCTGTAAGCCCCAGCTCCCGTTTCACACTATTTTCCTTCCATCAGGTAACGGTTGTACCAACCCAGGTTCCGGCGCATTCTGTCCTCAAGATAACTGGGAACGACAATGCCGTGATGCTGCCCCGGATAGAGAACCAGGCGGGTATCCACTCCGGTGGATCGCAAGGCCTGGTACATTTGTTCCGAACCGAGGCACGGCACATTATAGTCCAGCTCTGCACACTGATAGAGGGTTGCCGTTTTGATGCGTTTGGCATTCAGGAACGGAAAGCTGACCCTTTTATAGGCCTCGAAATTTTCCCAGGGCGTACCGATTTCCAGTTCGTACTCCCGGCTATATTGATCGTGGCCATAAGTACCCAGCATGTTGGCTGTCCCCGCCCCGCTGACCGCGGCCTTGAACAGGGTATCGGTGGCGATCACATAGTTGGTCAGCATCCCGCCGTAGCTCCAGCCGCCGGTTCCGAGCCGGTCAATATCCACAATACCTTTATCTGCCAGATAGCGGGCACCGGCCAGGATGTCCCGGGAATCCACATTGCCCCAGTCTGCGTAAATGGCCCTGGAGAAGTCGAAACCCTTGCCGGATGAACCGCGCGGATTGATGCCGACCACAATATATCCCTGAGCCGCATAAATCTGCCAGTCATACATGAACTCGTGAGAATATTGATAGACCGGGCCGCCATGAAGGCGGAAGATGGCCGGATACGTCTTGCTGCTGTCATAGTCCGCCGGATAGACGATCAGTCCGCCAATGTCATGACCATCGCTGGTGAAATTAAACTCCTCGGTTTTCGCAAGGGTATAGTCCCTCAGCCAGGCATTGTGACTTGTCAGTGCCCGGTCTTCCCCGTCCACGGCAAATATCTCGAAAGGTGTATTGTCGTCGCCCTGCTGGACCACAATGTGGTCATCGCCGGCCACATCATAGCCCAAGGCAAACTTGGCGCCTTCGGTCATATAACTGATCTCGCCGCTTGTCGCGTCAACCTTCGCCACCAGGGTTTTCCTGTCCAGTTCCAGAAGGGCATAGATGGATTTGCCGTCATTGGACCATTTGGGCACATAAAAACAGCGATCGATATGCGCAAGGGCACGAACTTCACCGGTCTCAAGGTCACCAACCATCATCTGCCACGGGGCGTAATAGATCCATTTGCTCTCCCCGCTGGCCAGCCAGACCAGTTTTTTGCTGTCCGGGGACCATTCCGGTGGTGACATCCAATAGGGGTCCACATCGGTGCCCTTGAAGGTACTGATACGTTTTTGCCCCCCACCCTTTTCAGGTTTCATAATAAAGACGTCGGAATCCATATTCCGGTCCGCATCCCCCCGGTCCTTGGACACATAAGCAATCCATTTGCCGTCTGGCGACCATGCGGGAAGCCAGTGGTCCTGGTCACCGGAAGTGATTTGGGTAGCTTTTTTGCTAAGGACATCAAGAACATGGAGATGACGGCGGGCACCAGCGAGGTAGCCGACCCAGTCCTCCTTGAACTGGAACCGGTCAACCACGACCGGTGCCGGGGTTCCCGCCTTGTTTTCCTTGCCACCGCCAACAAAGGCGGTAAAGATGATACGCTTGCTGTCCGGTGCCCAGTCATATTCAACAATTCCGCCGTCCACATGGCTGATTTGTTTGGGCGATCCCCCTTTTGCCTTCATCAGGAACAGCTGGGTGCTGCCGTCTTCCTTGTCTTCCCCCAGGAAAACAATATACCGGCCATCCGGGCTGAACCGGGGATCCCATTCGCTCTTGTCATTTGTTTTGGTGATGTTTTTCGGCTTTCCCCCCGCATAAGGCACCATCCAAACGTCGCTTGTTGACGCGTCAATTTTCAAATTATTGCTGCTAACCGAGTAAACAACCTTGCTGCCGTCGGGAGACAGGGCCGGCGCACTGACATCCTGTAATTTGTGAAAATCCTCTATCTTGAACAACTTGTCCCCTGCAACTGCCGCCTGGATTGACCCGGCGAGCAGGGCGACGGCAAGAAAGAGTCTTTTATGGTGCAGCATTCATTTTCTCCTCAAGCGCCTTTTTGGCGGATTTGATATCTTTCAGAATGACGTCTTTCTCCCAGTCGGCATTAAAGTCTTCACCCCGGGTGGCAAGATGCTCTTTTATTTTTCCAATCCAGGCCAGAAGATAGCGGGCATCATCGGGCGCGGACTGGGGTTTATTCTCCACCGTCAACCAAATCGGATTGGTTGTGGCATAAGTATATAAGTCCTGGATCATCGGATGGGATTTTTCATTCACTGCCCTGAGCAGCAACCATCCGCTTTCTGTAACCGCTACATCCAGGGTCATATCAGCTTTGTAAGGGTCGCCCCCAAGATCAACACGATGAATCACCTTGCCGTTCTGGACAAGCTCGAGCCTTTCCACTGGCACAGGGGACCGCAGGGAAACCTCAACAGCAAGGCTGCCTCCCTGTTCAGAAAAGCTAAACTCATGCCCTGGACCGACTGGGGTGGTTTTGCTGTCAGCCTTGGCAAGAAGACCTACAAGCGGCCCGTTGGTGACAAAACCGTGCCCCTTGCGGATGGACTCTTTTAGGGATACAGGGTCAGTGGCATCCGCCTGCAGGTAAGCCCGGTTCAGGCCAACTGGGCCGCGAAGCGAGGCATAGTTTGTCATGGCATCTGTTCCTGCCCCGGCTGTCAGGCGATAGCCCAGATTAAGAAACTTATACCAGACCGCAGCCGTTTCCTGATGATTGGCAAAGGATACAATTTCAAGGAAATCCGTTTTGCCGTTCACCACATCAACCGGCAGGCTATGGCTGAGACGTCCCTCCGCCGAAGGATCCGGTATGTTGTCAAACGGATGCACATAACCGGTCACTGCCCCCTGCTCGTGCGCCAGACCGGCAACCACAGCATTACTGGGATATGGCGACGCCAAAGCGGTATGGCGGTAGCTGGAAAAATCCGGTGTCACCAGATGATCGTCCAGATGCAGGAAGCTCAGGTGCCCCCAGTAACTGGTGTGATATTCCTGAGCCTGATAGATGGTCACTCCTTCAATAGTATCAGAGCCGGTCTTGAACATGCTGATGTCAGGAATTCTCTGTTCCTTGTTCACCAGCAGATTATAGATCACATCCACATCCTCGGCCTTTGCTTCCCTGGCAAAGGTTTCCAGGGTCTGTTTATATTTGCCACCATAATTGATATGCACATGCATGTCGGCAGAGACAAATTTTCCATATTTTTCCGGCAGCGATGATGACGGCAGGGTCAGAACGATGTTATTTTCGCAAGGCTCAACTTTAAGGTCTGCCATTTTGCGATCGAATCCGTTGGCCGCCATGATGGATAGTTCACCTGCGGGAACGGTCAGCGTACATGTTCCATAGCAATGAAAATAGTGGCTTTCATGATCTGCCCGCTTGATGTCGATATAATCATCCGCATGCATCCGGGCATCATTCGGCCCGTAATGCCGACCGTCAGCGCCCAGGACCATCACCCGGCCATAAAGCGATTTTCCGTTTTCATCCTGCAGGGACAGGGAAATGTCCCTCATCT
Source organism: Emcibacter sp. (assembly GCF_048269205.1). Lineage (GTDB taxonomy): Bacteria > Pseudomonadota > Alphaproteobacteria > Sphingomonadales > Emcibacteraceae > Emcibacter. Next base: position 1,768,610 of record NZ_JBLXJC010000001.1, read on the forward strand.
GGTTCCGGTAGATTTTTTTCTTCGCCTTGACCTGCTCTTTAGCACCACCAACAACCTGATACCGCCAGAGAGTCAAATTTCCGGTTTCATTGCTTACAAAAAGAAGTTCCTTGTCATCCGGCGACCAGCGCGCATTCTGCAGATCAAAATCCCCGAATGTCAGGGGCAGAGGGGAAAGCCCTTCCGGTGTGGTCAGCCACAACTGGTGCCACTGCCTGCGATCATAACTGCTGTATAAAAGCCGCTTGCCGTCATGGGCAAGCTCCGGATGGGCGGACCAGCTTGTCTCTTCAACCAGAACCCGACGTTTCTTCTTCGGCTTGTCGACATTCACCGCCCAGATATCGCCGGTGCCCCAGGCAACCTCCGGATTGGAAAGATAATAGATTTCTTTACCATCGGGAGACCAGGACGGGTTAACGGCGTGATCTTCCTGTGAATAATAATACCTGTCCCGTTTGCTGACATTGCCGGCAACAAGGGCACGGGCTTTCCCCAGCTTGCCCTCATCTAGTTTGGCCACATAAAGTCCCAGATACCCACTGTCACGAGTAGATGCGAAGACGATGCGTTTGCCGTCCGGGCTCCATCGAGGCTCGGCATAAACCGCCTTCTCATCGGTCAGCTGAATGACCTTGTTCTCCTGAACGTCAAACAGATGCAGATTCAGGGCATCGTTATGCTGACGTGTAAAAATAATATAGCGGCCATCCGGGGACCAGTCCGGCTGGTAGTCATAGCCGGGCCCTGCGGTTAACTGATAGGCCGTCTCTTCACCAAGCCGCTGCAGCCACAGCGACCCCTGCATACTGTAGACTACGGCATTACCTTCGGGATACCAGGCTGCGGATGAAGGACCGCTGGTCAGTTGCGGCATATAAAGCTCGCGCCAGTAATAGGTATGAGGATGGGCAACATGGGACAGAACCGGCACCCGTTCGGTTGCCCCGTCCGCTACGGCAAGATTTGAAAACAACAGGAACGCACAAACAACCCCATTGAAAAACTTCATATTACGCCACCTCTGATACCTGTTAGCCAATATCCTCAAATTCCATCAACATGGTGGTTTCCCCTTCAACCGCCTTGAACCCCGTGGCGTTGTAAAAGCCGAAACCCGCTTCATTACTTCCATGAACCATCAGGCGCATGTAAACAGCTTCTTTTTCCTTACCGCGCTTAATTGCGGCAGTGGTCAGGCTTTCACCGAGGCCCAGTCCCCGGGCTTCCGCTTTTACAAACAGGTCCTGGACATATATACCCGGCGCACCCCGCCAGGTGGAAAACTCGTAAAAATACAGGATGAAACCGAGGGCCTCTCCGTCACGCCAGGCAATAATCGCCTCAAAAGCGGGAGCATCCGAAAAACCGAATTTTTCCAGCGCCTCGACAGATCCGGAGAACTTATATTCCTTGTTCAGGTCCCGGGAGAGCTGGCTCAGCATTTCGATCAGGACGCCCGCGTCCTTTTTCTCCGCTCGTTTGAGGATAATTGCCGTCATGAGGCATGCGCCATTATCTGGTCCCGCCCCTTGAGACAAAGACCATTGCGCACATCTTCAGGTGTCGCCACTTCGTGCCCCAGAGCCTCAATCACGGTGCGAATCGCCCGCACCTGCTCTGCGTTACTTTCGGCCAGTCTACCCGGCGCTATGGTCAGGCTGTCCTCAAGACCTACCCGGACATTGCCCCCCAGGATGACTCCCATGGTTGCAAGAGGTATCTGGTGGGCGCCGGCTGCCAGGACGGAAAACTCATACTGATCGCCCAGCAGCCGGTCCGCCGCGGCCTTCATGGCCATCAGGTTCTCCGGCGAAGCACCAACGCCCCCCATTACGCCAAGGACAAACTGCACATACAGTGGCGCCTTGACCAATCCCTGCCGAAGGTAATAGGCCAGGGTCTCGATATGCCCGAGGTCATAACATTCAAATTCGAAACGGGCCCCGCCCCCCTGCCCCAGTTCCGTAAGAATCGTCTCGATATCCTCATAGGTATTGCGGAAGGTGGTATGCTTGGTCGCGTCCAGCAGGGCCGGCTCCCAGTCGTGCTTCCAGTCTTTGTAGCGGTTTTTCAGTGTGAAAATGCCGAAATTCATGGACCCCATATTAAGAGAACACATTTCCGGCTTGATTGTCCGCGCCGGCGCAAGCCGTTCATCAAGCGACATCACCGAGCTGCCACCGGTGGAGATATTCAAGACCGCATCACAGGCCTGATGGATCTGCGGGACAAAGCCGTGAAAATGGGCCGGCTCTGCGCTCGGCTTGCCATTTTCGGGATTGCGGGCATGAAGATGGATGATCGCCGCACCGGCTTCCGCCGCATCAATGGACGCTTTAGCTATCTCTGATCCGGTCACCGGCAGATGAGGACTCATGGTCGGCGTATAAATGGACCCGGTCACGGCGCAGGTAATGATAACTTTTCTTCCCATATCGGTCTCTTTCATGCAGCAGATCGAACAATATTTGGCTTTCACCATTTTTAATCTTGCCGAATATTTTTTTCACTATTACATTCTTATAAACAATACATAGAAAATCAATTATAGATTTAATGAATGATAATATGTCTGAAGGAAATGACATAGAGGCCGAAGACGCCCCCGTATCGGACCAGCCCGGCATAAGCAATATTGCCTGGGATCTGGACTGGAATCTGCTGCGCACCTTCATGGTGATCGCCCAGGAACAGAACATCACCCGGGCAGCACAGCAACTGAACCAGAAACAGCCATCGATCAGCAATGCCCTGAGGCGCCTCGAAGAGAGCCTCGGCTGCCAGCTGGCGGAACGCGGGCCGCGCAGTTTCCGGCTTACCCACCATGGCGAAACACTGTTTCAGGAATGCAAGGAACTGTTCGGCACGGTCGGCCGCCTGCCGAATATCATCCAGGACGTCCATGACAATGTGCAGGGGCATGTCAAAATCCTGCTGACCAGCCATGTCATGACGCCACTGCTGGACGAGACCCTGCGTGTCTTCCACGAAAAAAATCCGAAGGCGACATTTTCCATTTCCGTAAAGGGCAGCCAGGAAGTCATCGAAGCTATACAGGCCAAGGAAGGCACACTTGGCATCTGCCTGATCCGGGAACAGCTGGAAGGGCTCAATACCCAGCTTTTCTATCGGGAGCATTTCGGTTTTTTCTGCGGCCGCGACCATCCTCTGTTCGGTAAACAGGACATCAGTCTCGAGGACTTGCGCGGCGAACAGCGCGTAACCTTTTATACGGACCGGCTGGGTGATGTGTTGCATCCCATTGCCGTGCTCAGGGGACAGGCCCAGCTCAGCGATTATGTCACCGGTGTTTCCAACAACCTGGAAGAAGTCCGCCGCATGATCATGGCTGGTCTGGGCATCGGCCCCCTGCCCATCCATGTGGTGGAGCGCGACATCCTGATGGGGCGGCTCTGGCCGCTCCTGCCGGTGGACGATGCCCCGGCTGTCGATGTCTATACCCTGCAGAATCCAAAGGCGATCCTGAATCTGGCGGAAAAAGAATTCCTCAAACTTCTTGAACAGAAGATCAGGGACGTTCCGCTCACCGGGCGGACCTATGGCAACAACCCTTATCCTCAACCTCTCTAGAGTTCGCAAGAATGTCACACCTGTTCTATCAAACCCGTGACCGCCGTCCGCTGCTTGAGCATGCGGAAGGCATTTATATCTGGGACGTCAATGGCAAACGCTACATTGATGGATCCAGCGGCGCCATGGTGTCCAATATCGGCCACAGCAACCCCCGGGTGCTGGAAGCCATGCGGGACCAGATGGATAAATCCACCTTCGGCTATCGCCTGCATTTCGAAAATGCCCCGGCGGAAAACCTGGCCGCCAAAGTGGCCGAACTGAGCCCCAAAGGGCACGACAAGGTCTTTTTTGTGTCAGGCGGTTCCGAATCCGTGGAAAGCGCCGTCAAACTGGCCCGGCAATATGCCTACGTCAAAGGCCAGGACAGCCGCTGGAAAGTCATTTCACGTTCCCCCTCCTATCACGGGGCAACCCTCGGGGCGTTGGCGCTGACCTCTTACGAGCCGCTGACCGCCCCGTTCAAACCGATCGTCACGGACATGCCCAAAGTGCCTGCGCCGCGTTGTTATCTCGACCGGGATAATCTGAGCGAAGAGGAGCGTGGCCTGAAATATGCTGACATGCTCAGGGACAAGATCCTTGAGGAAGGTCCGGAAAGTGTGCTCGCCTTTATAATGGAACCGATCGGCGGCGCCTCCACCGGCGCACTAGTAGCCCCCGATAGTTATTACGGCCGAATCCGGGAAATCTGTGACGAATTCGGCGTCCTCCTGATCTATGACGAAGTGATGACCGGCGTCGGCCGAACCGGCAAATTCCTCGCCTGTGAACACTGGGACATCAATCCGGATATCATCGCCACCGCAAAGGGCTTTGGCGCGGGTTATATCCCGCTCGGCGCCATGACGGCCCGGCAGCATATTGTCGATGTCATTCTTGACGCTGGCGGCTTCCAGCACGGCTATACCTATGCCGGAAACCCCATCGCCTGCGCCGCCGGCCTTGCAGTGATCGAGGAAATCTATCGTCAGAACATGATGGAAAACACAACCAGGGTGGGCAACGATCTTCTCACCGGCCTCGGTCGGCTGATGGACAAATTTCCCTTCATCGGCGACGTACGTGGCAAGGGTCTGCTGACCGCCTTCGAACTGGTCGGTGACCGGGACACCATGGCCCCGCTGCCAACCTCGCTCAATGCCTTCAGGGAGCTTGTGGAAATCGCCTACAGACGCGGCTTGATCATCTATTCACGCCGGTCACGCGGCGGTCTGGAAGGCGATCATTTCCTGGTCTGCCCGCCCATGATCACCACCCCGGAACAAATCGGCGATATCCTGGGTATCCTTGATGAAAGTCTTACCGAACTTGCAACAACCCTGAACCTGCCCCGATAAGAAAAGAGATTACACCATGAAATGCGTCTTTTCCGCCCCGCAACACAAACATTACCCCGAGAGTTTCCTGGTTAACGGGGTTCGGGAACAGAACCCGGAAATGCCGGGCCGAATTGACAAACTGCTTGAAGGCGCCGGAGACCTGGGCCTGGATATAGTCACCCCAAAGGATTATGGACTTGGCCCTATCGCCCGTGTCCACACTCCGGAATATCTGGAATTCCTGCAACATGCCTATAAACGCTGGAAGCGCATTCCCGGGGCGGCCGCAGAGATAACCCCCAACATTCATCCCACCAACCGGGACGGCGTATATCCGGCATCTGTTGTTGCCCAGGCGGGATATCATATGGCGGATGCCGGCGCCCCAATCACGGGAGAGACCTGGGAAAGCGCGCTGAACAGCGCCTGGTCGGCAATCCATGCCAGCGAACTGGTGCTCGACGGGGAAAAATCCGCTTATGCCCTCTGCCGTCCGCCGGGACATCATGCCGGTAGCGATCTCGCGGGTGGTTTCTGCTATTTAAACAATACTGCCATCGCCGCCCAGAACCTGCGCCGCAAATATGATTCTGTAGCCATCCTTGATGTGGACCTGCACCATGGCAACGGCACCCAGGATATTTTCTATCGCCGCGACGATGTCCTGACCGTATCCCTGCATGCGGACCCGGTTCGTTTTTATCCTTTCTTCTGGGGTCATGCCGCCGAACGCGGCGAAGGGCCAGGCCTCGGCTATAACCTCAACTTCCCCCTGCCCCGCGGTACAAGGGACGACGACTACCTGGTAGCCCTCGACAAGGCCCTGAACCGGATTTACGCCTTTGCACCGCAGGCCCTGGTGATCGCCCTCGGCCTCGACGCCTTTGAAAATGACCCCTTCGCCGGGCTTGGGGTCAGCACGGAAGGCTTTGGCAAAATTGGCAAGGCCATTGCCGAAAGGTTCCCCGGACCGACAGTTATCATCCAGGAAGGCGGCTATCTCTGTGAAGAACTGGGCGAAAACCTGGCCAGTTTCCTGAGAGGGTTCAGAGAGGGCAGCAAATGATCCCCAGCAATGTCAAAGCGGAAAACATTCCCCTGTGGCTCGCCCTGATCCCGCTGCTTTTCCTCATGTGCCTGCTGGGCGGGGCGGTCTATATCTTCGGCGACGGCTCCTCTTCCGGCCCCAACCAGATCGGCCTGATACTGGCCGCAGCCGTCGCCTGCCTGATCGGTGTGCTGCGCGGCCAGAGCTGGAAGGAACTTGAAACCGCTATTATTGAAGGCATCATGCTGGCCATGCACGCCTGCCTGATCCTGTTGCTCATTGGATCCCTGATCGGGGCCTGGATGCTGTCCGGCACGGCCCCGGCCATTATTCATCTGGGGCTTGGCGTGCTTGACCCGGCCTGGTTCTATCCGGCAAGCATGGTGGTTTGCGCCCTTGTCGCCGTTTCCATCGGCAGCTCCTGGACCACTGCCGCCACTGTCGGTCTTGCCCTGATCGGTATCGCCCATATCCTCGGCCTGTCAATCGAGATTACGGCCGGCGCAGTGATTTCCGGGGCCTATTTCGGGGACAAGATGTCACCGCTGTCGGACAGTACCAACCTGGCTCCCGCCATGGTCGGCGTGGACCTGTTCGTACATATCCGTCACATGTTCTGGACCACGACGCCAGCCTTTGTCCTGTCGGTCGTCCTGTTTACCTGGCTCGGTTGGCAGAATGCCGCAGTGGCGACTGATACAGGTGCCATTGAAACGGCGCGTACACTTCTGGAGCAGAATTACCGGCTCGGCATCCCCGTTTTCCTGCCGTTGTTGCTGTTGCTCGGCCTTTCGATCGCGAAAGTGCCTGCCCTTCCCACCATCACCATCGGCGCCATCGCCGGGGGCCTGGTCGCCGCCTTTTACCAGACCGACGCAACGATTGCATTCGGCAGGGCGGGCACAGAAATTTCCGATGGGCTCGCCACCGTCAAAGGGCTTTGGGTTGCCGTCTCCACTGGCTATGAAGCCAGCATCGGCGATGAGGTCCTGGATAAACTGCTTTCCCGCGGCGGCATGAGCAGCATGCTGAATACGGTCTGGCTGATCATTTCCGCCATGTGTTTTGGTGGGGCCATGGAGCATACCGGCCTTCTGGGGCGGATCGTACAGACGGCGCTGAAAGGCGTAAAGGGTACCGGTTCGCTGGTGATCACCACAGTCTTCACCTCGATCGGCATGAACATCATTGCTGCCGACCAGTATATTGCCATTGTCCTGCCCGGCCGCATGTATCAGCTGGAATTCCGCCGGCGCGGACTGGCTCCGGAAAATCTTTCCCGGACCCTGGAAGATGCCGGTACCATGACTTCAGCACTGGTTCCCTGGAATACCTGCGGGGCCTTCATGGCAACAACGCTGGGTGTCCCCACCTTCGCCTATCTGCCCTATGCTTTCCTTAACCTGCTCACTCCTGTGATCGCCATAATCTATGGCCTGTTGAACATCCGGATCACTCCCCTGGAAGAGATCACCGAGGAAGAGGAACAGGACATGATCAACACAGAAGTGGTGAACGATTAAAAGAACTGGTCCCTCAGGGGACCAGCTTTCCACCTTTAATCACCGCATTCACATTTTCCAGCACGCTGACATCATTCAGCACGTCATTGCTGACGGCAATCATATCCGCATATTTGCCGGAAGTGATGGAGCCAACATCCTTGTCCAGTGACATGGACCGTGCCCCCCAGATGGTGGCTGACTGGATCGCCTGCATGGGGGTCAGGCCATGGCGCACCATATAGGGCATTTGTTTGGCATTATCGCCGTGTGGATAGACACCGCTGTCGGTGCCATAGGCGATATTGACGCCGATCGCCACCGCCCTGCGGAAAGCAGCGCGCTGGGTTTCCGTGGTTTCATCATTTTTCCGCATGGTTTCTTCGGGCCAGCCCTGGGCCGTACCGACTTCCTTGATATAGTCACCGTTATAGATATCGGCCACCAGCCAGGTACCATGCTCTTTCATCATCTGCAGCGCTTCTTCATCAGCCAGTGAACCATGCTGGATAGAGCGTACCCCGGCGCGCACCGCCATCTTGATTCCTTCAGCCCCATGGGCGTGGGCGGTGACATATTTGCCGTCTTTGGCAGCTTCTTCCACAGCGGCGCGAATTTCTTCTTCATTGAATTCCGGTTCGCCGGGGTCCGTTCCCACGGTGAGAACCGCCCCGGTTGCGATCACCTTGATGAAATCAGCCCCGCCATCCAGAAGGTAGCGCACCCGTTCCCTTACCTCATCGGCATCGGCAGCTACACCGGCGCGGAACTCGTCAGGGATATCGACACCGGCATCAAGACCAATGACTTCGCCACCGCCTCCGGGGACAGTCACATAGGCCCCGGCCACCATCATGCGTGGCCCGGGAACTTCTCCGGCATTGATTTTGTCCCGCAGTTCCACATCACTGAATACCCGGTAACTTCCCACATCAATCACAGTGGTAAAGCCTGCTTTGAGGGTTTTGAGCGCATTGATCACACCCATATCAATGTCATCCTGCCGGGTGCCTTCCAAAGGCGCCATCGGGTCCTCTGACTGGATATCGCCCAAGAGGTGCGAATGCCCGTCAATCATACCCGGCATCACCGTATAACCTGACCAGTCTATGACGCCGGAGGGCGCCCCCTCAGCGGTCCAGGGCTTGACGTCGACAATGCGCTCCCCGCTGATGACAATCATCTGATCGTCCAGCACAATACCCTTTTCCACATCAATCAGATGCCCCGCATGAACATAAACCAGGCCGCCTTCAGAAGCCTTGTTGTTCTCCTCGGCCGGACCGCAGGCGGCGGTCAGCAGAAGCAGGCTCGCAATCAGAAAATTCCGCAACATATCATACCCCTTTTTACTCAAGTTACTGGTTAGCCCTTCAGTGCAGCAAGATACCAGTTCAGGAAACTTTGTTCAAAATGTTCCATCTCCGACAGCCGTCCGGGCTGGTAGAAATGGGAATCCACCCCCCTCTGGTTGTTGACGATGATTTCCTCATCGGACTGGGTGGTTATATCCCACAACCATGTGAGTTTTTCCAGATCATAGTCCTTACCCTCTACCGCATCGTCGCGCACAAACCAGAAGACATCGCAGCTGCAGCGGTCATGGGCGTTGGGCACAAAGCGATAGCCCACCATATGATCATTATAGATCAGGAAGAAGCTAAGGGGGCCGACCATAAATTCGGACGCGCCGCCGTCATAGTCCCTGATTTTACCAAGCAGGGGCGCCACAGCTTCACCCCCGAGACTGCCGCTTTTCATCCCGCGTAACAACGGATTGCGGCCATATTGGTAACCTTCGTCCCCCGGCTTGGCCAGATCAAAGTAACAGTTGGATTCCCCGAGCCGGATGGAACCGTCATTGGTTTCAAGAAAATCTTTCTTGAGCCCGGAGAATTTTTCCGGTGCCAGCGCCAGGGCATGGACTTTGGCATACTCCTGATGTGAGGGCGTACAATGGTAACATTCCTGGTAATTTTCCACCGCTAGCTTCCAGTTGGCGGCGATCGGGAAAGTCTTGCTGGCGGCAAGTTTCATTTTATCAAAGCCAAAGGTCTCAAACACATCAGCCAGGTCTTTGCGCATTGCCTCAAGGGATGGCGGGTTTTCGGACAGGCTCACTAAAATCAGGCCACCGACCAGTTCCACCCTGGCCGGATGAAGACCGTTTTGCGACTTGTCAAAATCCTCCCCCATCAGTCGGGCGGCCACCAGATTGCCATCCAGATCAAAGGACCAGGCGTGATAGGGACAGGTCAACAGCTTGGCATTACCCTCTTTTTCAAGGCAAATGTGAGAGCCCCGATGACGACAGACATTAAGATGAGCCTTTACTTCACCGTCCCGGGTACGAATCACGATGACCGATTCTTTATCCATTTCGAACAGGAAGTAATCACCGCTATTGGGAATCTGGGAGACATGGCCTGCCAGAACCCAGTGTTTCAGGAAAATATTCTGAATTTCCCGTTTGTAAATCTCCGGATCTTTATAGAATCGCTGCTCCATTGAATAACCCGGCTGATAATCCGCAATCAGCTCTTCAATGGACCTTTTGTCCCCGTTCCATTCATCCGTCGCCATGGTCGACTTCCTCACGCTCTCATACTATTAATGATTTGCCTGTTGACATTATTGTACACTTGTACAATACCAATTGTATATGAAATTGAATTTCTGGCTAGGATTTTTTTATGACAAAAACGGCACTCATCATCGGCGGCGGACATAACGGACTGGTTTGCGCCAATTATCTGGCAGAGGCGGGCATCAAGACACGCGTTCTGGAACGCCGGGATATTGTCGGCGGCGCGGCAGTGACAGAGGAATTTCACCCCGGTTTTAAAAACTCCGTCGCCTCCTATACAGTCAGCCTGCTTAATCCCAAGGTGATCCGCGACCTGAAACTGCATGATCATGGCCTGAAAATTGTCGAGCGCCGGGTCAACAACCTCTGGCCCCACGAGGACGGCAACTATATCTCCTTTGTTGTTGGCGGCGAAAACCTGAAGAAGGAAATCGCCCTATTTTCGCAAAAAGACGCCGATAACCTGGACCGCTATTTCCGGGATACCGAAATGGTGGCAGACCTGATCCGCGACTTTCTTCTGGAAACCCCGCCCAACGTGGGTGGCGGCCTGCGTGATATTTTCGGTGCTCTCAAGATGGGCAATCGCCTGCGCAAACTTTCCCTCGAGGACGAACGCATTGTCCTGGACATCTTCACCAAGAGCGTCGCTGACTTCCTCGATCTCTATTTTGAAAATGAGTATGTGAAAGGCGCCTTCGCTTTCGATGGTGTTGTCGGCAACTATGCGGACTGCAAAACACCCGGCTCTGCCTATGTGCTCATGCATCATGCCTTTGGTGAAGTGAACGGCAAGAAGGGTGTCTGGGGCCACGCCATCGGCGGCATGGGCGCCATCACCCAGGCCATGGCCAGCGCCGCCCGGGAAAAGGGCGTTGAAATCAGCACCGACAGTCCGGTAGCCAGTGTCATCGTGGAAGGGGGCAAGGCCCGGGGCGTACGCCTTGAGAACGGCGAGGAACTCCGCGCCGATATCGTCGCCGCCAATGTGAACCCCGCCCTGCTCTATGGCAAGATGGTCGCTACCGCCGATATGCCGGAGGATTTCAGCCGCCGCATGAAACATTACAAAAACGGCTCCGGCACCTTCCGCATGAATGTGGCGCTTTCCGAATTGCCGCGCTTCACCTGTCTTGAGAAACAGGATCGGGCAACCGCAGACCATCTCACCGGCGGTATCGTCATTGCGCCGACAATGGCTTATATGGACCAGGCCTATCGGGATGCCCAGGAAAAGGGATGGTCCCGCGAGCCGATTGTCGAGATGCTCATCCCCTCTACCCTGGACGATACCCTTGCCCCCGAAGGCCAGCATGTGGCGAGCCTGTTCTGCCAGCAGTTTGACCCCAATGTGGACTGGGACAAGCACCGGGAGGAAGCGGCCGACGCCATCATCAACCAGGTGGAAAAATTCGCGCCGGGCTTCAAGGCCAGCATCCTTGGCCGACAGATCATGAGCCCGCTTGACCTTGAGCGTACCTTCGGCCTCGTCGCTGGGGATATCATGCACGGCAACCTGACCCTGGACCAGATGTTCAGCGCCCGTCCATTGCTTGGTAATGGGAATTACCGTGCACCAATCAAGGGGCTCTATATGTGCGGATCAGGTACTCACCCAGGCGGCGGCGTCACCGGTGCTCCCGGCCATAATGCGGCCCGGGAAATCATCAGGGATAATTAGAATCAGTCGAGCCGGGAAAAATCCTTGTCCATGACAAGGCCGGTTGCACTCTCTACAAAGTCATAGACAATCCTGAGCCCTTCTTCCCGCGAGAAGGTTTCAGGATTGAGACACCATTCCAGCCACAGGCCATCCAGAAGGGCATTGATGCCGATGGCCTGACGACGAACTCGCTCCGCGTCCTCCTGCCTACCGGCCAGATCATAAGCCCTGTCCAGCATTCCTTCTATGGCTTCAATATAGTTGTGATAGGTTTCCCGGTGGATATGTCCAAGATCCTTGCGCAAAAGGGTCAGCGACCAAAAGGACAGCCATATCCGCAACAGCCGGGGATCCATATTTTCCCGTTCAAAAGTCTTCAGAAAGAAAATATTCAGGGCTTCCAGCGGATTGTCCCTGTGTTCTGCCACCCTCTCCCGGAACAGCTCAAGGAACTTGTGGGACAGATATTTATAACTTTCGGCAATCAGGACTTCCTTGCCGCTGTAATAATGGGTCAGCAACCCAGGCGCAACCTTGGCTATTTCAGCAATTTTGCGCACTGTTGTGCCCTTATATCCATATTCTGCCAGTGCACAAATGGTCGCATCTATGAAAAGCTGTTTCTTATCCCCGGTCTTGGGATTGACCTTGTAGATACTTTTTTCTTTTTTCATCTTCCAACCACACAGTGTTTTTATCTATCGTTTATAACAACGGGACAGATATTCGCAAAGTATCATTCTCCAATAACATGACAGCAGGACGAAATTGCCCCTGTACATTTGTACAATTTTCTTCCTATACTGAGTCAAACGGAGGATTTTAGATGGCAGAAAATGGCACCCAAACGCCTTGTATGGGATTCTGGCGGACCTGGGCACTGGGGGTCGGCATGATGATCGGGTCCGGCATCTTCATGATGCCCGCCCTGCTGGCACCTTTCGGGGGACTGGGCCTGATGAGCATCCTGCTTACCGGCGGCGGCACTCTGCTGATTGCCCTAATGCTGTCACGCCTGACCAAGGTCATTCCCAAAGTCGGCGGTCCCTATGCCTATGCCCGGGAAGGTCTGGGTGATTTCGCGGCTTTCCTCACCATGTGGGGATATTCCCTCTCCATTTGGACTGCCGTGGCGGCAGTGGCTGTTGGCTTTGTTGGCTATCTCGATGTTTTTATCCCGGGACTTGCCGCCAACCCCATAGGATCCCTGGCCGTCAGCCTGAGCCTTGTCTGGGCTTTCGTCGCCCTGAACATCAAGGGAGTACAGGAATCCAGCAGTTTCCAGTTAATTACCACAATCCTGAAAATACTGCCCCTCCTCTTGATTGGCGTTTTGGGTTTTTTCCATCAGGGCGTGGATTATATGCCCGAAATGAACCCAACCGGTGGAAATCCCCTTTCAGCCCTCTCTGCAGCGGCAATCCTGACCATGTGGGCCTTTGTCGGTATTGAGTGCGCCACCATTCCCGCCGAGGATGTCATTGAGCCGGAAAAAACCATTCCCAGGGTTCTGTTCTGGGGCACCATAACCGTCACCCTTGTCTATCTGATCTCCACCATCGGGGTCATGCTGGTGGTTCCGCCTGAAGTCCTGGCCACTTCCACAAGCCCGTTTTCGGACGCTGCAACGGCAGTGATGGGTCCCTTTGGTGCGAAGTTTGTCGCCATCGGCGCCATGATTTCCATGGTTGGCGCCCTGAACGCCATGGTCCTGGTCGGGGCCCAAACCCCGATGGCTGCGGCCCGGGATAAATTATTCCCGCTCAGCTTTGCCAGAATCTCCAAAAATGGCACGCCGGCTTTCTCCCTCATTGTGCTGGGTATCATCGCCTCTATCCTGTTACTGCTGAACTATACGAAGGGATTGCGCGGGGCCTTTGAATTCCTGCTTCTTCTTTCCACCCTGTCAGTCCTGATCCCCTACGCCTTTTCCGCAGTAGCGGAGCTGGTATTACTCAGGAAAGTGGGAAAGGCAGCGCCCCTGCAAACCACCCTTCTCTCCCTGGCTGCCTTTGTCTATACAACCTGGGTCATTATCGGATCGGGATATGAAACCGTCTTCTGGGGCTTTATTCTGCTGCTGGCCGGGATGCCCGTCTATGCCTGGTTGCATGTCCATGTCACCGAGGAAGCACCGAGTAAATTTGCCGAATAGCTGGTCTGCTCACAAAAAACAAACTGTCAGCGATTTGTTATTATTTTCGCGGAACGAGGTGTTTTAAACAAGCAAGCTTCAAAGCACCAGTCCAGGCCCTTGCCTGCGTCCGAACCTTCTTGACAGTTGATCTCAATGAATGCAAGGATCAAAGCATTCAGAGGCTGTGTCGATGCCTTATAATATCATGTGCCCAGGTCTGTATCATGGAGAGTAAAGAGAAGAAAGCTGCCCAGGCGGCAATCAAACTCCCGTCACGGAGAGCATTGCCTCCCTTTGAGGCTCTGCGAGCCTTTGACGCAGTCGCCCGCCTCGGCGGCGTCAGGAAAGCGGCCATCGGCCTGGATCGTGATCATGCTGTAATCAGCCGCCATCTCCGGGCAATCGAGGCCTGGACTGGATGTGTGCTTCTGGAACGCACCAGCACAGGCGCACAGCTGACAGAAGAAGGCAGGCGCTACCATAAACAGATATCCAGCGCCATCGACCGAATTGCCAATGCCACGACCGACCTGATAAAGCTGAATGAAAATCACAAGCTCATCGTCTGGTGCAAACCCGGCTTTGCCCTGCATTGGCAAACCGAACATCTGGCGGACTTCGAGAAAAAACACCCCGGAATAGAAATTGAAATTCGCCCGACCGACGTAAGCCCGGATTTTTCCTCCCACGAAGCGGATGTGGACATTCGCCTGATCCCGAAATACGGCAAAGGCCAGAAGCTCCCCCAGGGAGTGAAAAGCATGGACCTGGCGCATCCCCCGATTATTGCCGTAGCAAGTCCTGACTATATCAAAAAGCATGACCCAATCCATGCGCCATCCGATCTGACCAACCATCAGCTTCTTTTCGAAGTTGACGACAACAGCTGGAAACTCTGGCTGCAGGCCCATGACGTGCAGGGAGAGCTTGAATTGGCCGGCCCCCGCCTGTGGCAGGGGCATCTCACCCTTGATGCGGCCCGTCATGGTCGCGGCATTGCCCTGACAAACTATCTTGTGGTGAGCGAGGACCTGGCCAAGGGCCGGCTTGTGGAAATAGGCAAAGACCAGGAAAGCTTCCAGCCCCATGTTGAGGGTATCTATCTGTTTGTGGCCCGATCAGACCGCTGGGACAGCCCGGCAATCAAACAATACAGAAGCTGGTTGCAGTCCTCCATCGCAAAAGAACTACGTCCCAGAAAAGACTCCCAGCCATTGTGGTGATCTGTAAACACCACCTCTCACCTCGTTGTCACCTTTTTCAAGCATACCAACAGCTGTAAACTATGGTCCTGTACGGGTAAGCCGGACTTTCCCATGACCGCAGATCAAGCCAGAAGGAATTCACTGATGACACGTCCAAAAAGAAAACTACTCTTCCGGAACGCCGGGAAAGGCCTGTTGCTGCTATCTGCCGCCGTGATGGCATTTTCTTCTCCTTCCGCCCTGGCTTCTCAAAAGGACCTGAAACCAGTTACTGAAACAGAGGGCGCCAGTCATCTTGCTTTTGACTGGCCGATCATTAGTGTGGGCACCGGAGAATATAAAGAAGGGCCGACCGGTGTCACCGTCATAAAATTCGACAGGAAGGTGCTTGCGGCTGTCGATGTCCGGGGTGGTGGCCCCGGGACTGTGAATGCGGCCTATATGGACCTTGGCTATGACCTGGCTGAACTGGATACCGTGGTCTTTTCCGGCGGCTCCTGGTATGGTCTGGAAGCTGTCACTGCTGTGGCGACGGCTCTAAAGGACGACGGCATTCGCGATGGCAATGCCTTCAGTCTCGTCCCCAGTATTGCCATGTCTGTCGGGTCAATCATCTTTGATTTTGGAACACGTCGGCTGAATGAAATCTATCCTGACAAGAAACTGGCCCAGGCCGCCTTCCGATCCCTGAAAAAAGGCAGTTTCCCCTTGGGGGCTGAAGGGGCAGGACGTTTTGCCAAAAGCGGAGGTTTTTTTGGCTGTAATGCCTTCTCCGGTCAGGGAGCGGCCTTTAAACAAATCGATGACGTGAAAATTGCCGCCTTTGTGGTTGCCAACCCTTACGGCGTGATTACAGACCGGGAGGGCAATATCGCCGCCTGCTACCGCAACGAAAACTGGCCGACAGATGTGAAAACGGCTGATCTCATGAAAAACTTCCCGGCCAGCCGGGAAAAAGACTGGAGCGGTGAGAAACAAGGCTCAAGCAGTAAAAACACGACTGTCAGCCTGATTGTGACAAACCAGAAAATGACCCCGGCAGAACTCAAACGCCTCGCCGTACAGGTTCATACCTCCATGGCACGCGGCATTCAGCCCTTCTCCACCATCTTTGACGGAGATGTTTTATATGCCGTCTCCACTGAGGAACTGGAAAAACAGGTATATTCCTCCGCTGATCTTGGCACGATTGCCTCCGAGGTGATGTGGGATGCCCTTCTCAGTTCCGTACCGGAGCAACAACAGGCCTCCGAACCGGCGGAAAAGGCTTTCCTCACTGTAAAAGAGCTCACAAAACTCACCGGCACCTATAAATTCAGCCAGTTTGTGTCCGTAACCTTCACAAGAGAAGGCGACAAGCTATATGCACAAGCCAGCGGAGACCGCCGCGCCTATGCCATTACTGCTGATGACAAAAGGGAACTTCTGCCTGTGAGCGCAACAGATTTTATGATTCCCAGCCGCTATCCCCTCACCATCCGTTTTGACAAAAAGGGGCAGGTCATTTTCAATCCCGGACATTGGCAGCAAATCGGGATAAAGCAGTAAAGCCACACATTTTAGACCAAGGCCGCCAACAAAGGCGGCCTTTTTATTTTGCACCATGTTAAAAAAAATCACCCCTCACAAAGAAATCGATTGAATAGCGGATAATATCCTTCTATTAATGCGATTAATTCTCATTAGCATGATGGGACAACCTATAACCAATAGAGGGATGAAATGTATTCAGAGTTCTCCAACACACCGGCGTCAGCATGCCGGACTACTGGCCGCCATATCAGAACGTTGCTGATCGGCTGTGCCATTACACCACTGCTTGTTGCCACTGCAACATTTGCTGAAGAAGCCGCAAAAGACAGCGAAGAAGCCGCACTGGAGGAAATTACCGTAACCGGCTCCTACACAACGAACGAGCGGCTAGATAGCGCCACCGGTCTTGGCCTGTCCCTGATGGAAACTCCGCAGTCGGTGAGTGTAATGACCTTCCAGCGACTGGAAGACCAGGATCTGCAATCCCTGACGGATGTGGTGCTGAACGCGGTCGGCGTTTCCGCCAAAGAATTTGATAGTTCCCGCTTTGGTTTTTCATCCCGCGGGTTTCCAATCCAGAATTACCAGATCGACGGTGTGCCGATCGCCTGGAGCCCCGGCGGTGACGCAGGCGAAACCCAGCAGGATACCGTTCTGTATGAGCGTGTCGAAATTGTCCGTGGCTCAACTGGCCTCCTGACAGGCGCCGGCGATCCGTCCGCCTCGATCAACCTGGTCAGGAAACATGCCACCAGCCAGGAACTGGTAGGAAACGTAAGTGCCGAAGTCGGTAGCTGGAACAGTTACGGTGTGGTCGGCGACTTGTCTGCAGCCCTGGACACCGAGGGTAAAATTCGCGGACGTGTGGTTGCAAAATACAAGACTGAAGAATCCTACCGCGATCTGTGGGAAGATGAAACATTGGTCCTTTACGGTGTATTGGAAGCCGATATCACTGAAGACACGCTCATCCGCCTTGGCGCCAGCTATCAGGATAATAACCCGACCGCCTCCACCTGGGGCGGCTTGCCGTCCTGGCATGCCGATGGTAGCCGAACCAACTGGGACCGCAGCAAAACAATCGGGGCGGACTGGACCTCCTGGGCTTCTGACAATAAAAACTACTATGCCAGCCTGATCCATGAATTCGGTAACGGCTGGTTTGGTAAGGTCAATTACAACCGGAACGAAAACTCATCCGAATTGAGGCTCCTTTATCTCTACGGCGTTCCGGACAGAACGACAGGGCTTGGCCTGGGTCCCTCGCCCTATCGTGCGGAAGGCACTAGCAAACAGGACAGCATCGATTTCCAGATAAAGGGAACATACGACTTCCTAGGCCGCGATCATGAACTGGTATTCGGCGCCCTGTACAGCACCCAGGACACCATCAATTCTACCTATACCGCCAGTGATTACGGCCCCATTGGTAACTTCAATGAATGGGACGGCTCCTACCCCGAGCCAACCTGGTCCGATGCGCCAACATCTGTCGCCGTAGACTACAGTATTGAGCAAACTGGTTTTTATGCGGCAACAAGACTGTCTGTCACCGACGCACTGAAAGTGGTTCTTGGCGGACGTATTGCCAAATGGGAACAGGATGGCGTCAGTTACGGAACCGAACTGGACTTTGGTGACAGTGGTGTGTTCATTCCCTATGCCGGTGTTCTCTATAATCTGACAGAGAATAATACTCTATACGCCAGTTATACGGAGATTTTTGAAGCCCAGAACTATCAGGACCGTAATGGCGACTATCTGGATCCGCTGGTCGGCAAAAGCTATGAAGTTGGCCTGAAAAGCAGCTTCATGGACGGCGCGCTTCATGCAACAGCCAGCCTGTTTTTGATCAAACAGGACAATCTGGCACAGGTTGATACTGGCCACCTGATTCCCGGGACGATTTTCGAGGCCTATTACGCTGCTGACGGCACTGAAAGCAAGGGTTTTGAAATCGAGCTGGTTGGCGAGCCCCTGCCCGGCTGGAACATCAGCCTCGGCTATACTCAGTTCAAGGCTGAAGACGCAGAAGGCAACAAGGTGAATACGGACCAGCCGCGCAAGCTCCTGAAGATATTCACGACATATGACTTCCAGGGGGACTGGCAGGGCCTGACAGTAGGTGGCGGCCTGAACTGGGAAGACAGCAACTACACAGATGCTTTCAATCCTGTCACTGGCAATCCCGAAAAGTTGCAGCAGGATGCCTATGCCCTGGTCAGCCTGATGGCCCGTTATGATTTCAACGAAAGCCTTTCCGCACAGATCAATGTGGAAAATCTTTTCGATGAAACCTATTACAGCCAGATCGGCTTTTATAGCCAGCTTGCCTATGGCGCACCCAGGAATTTCAATATCCGTCTGCGTTACGATTTTTAATCGCATCAGCCTATCAGGAAAACCAAACCGGGCGCCACAATGGCGCCCGGTATTTTTTTGTCACTCCCTTGCTGAATATAAAAAGACGCCCCTGTGATAGCTGTTCACAGGGGCGTCACGGCTTAGGGAGAGTTACCCTTCAAGTCTAAAAATTAGAAATCCATCCCGGCTTTGATACCCACGGTCCGCGGTCGGGTCCGGTTGGCATTATTCCAGCCGTGATAGGGATCGATATATTTATTTTCATTGGTCAGGTTCTGGGCGTAAAGCTCCAGGTCCACATTATCGATGGTCACCCCGATACGGGCATCAAGCAAACCGATGGCGTCTGAATATTGCGGCACATTCTCGGCCGGGAAGCTGGAACGATCCACATAAGGCATCTTGTCCCGGTAACTGTAATTGATGCGAATAAAACCAGGCATATCCTGCCCCCAGTCAAATTCATACAGCGCGCCAACCGTAAAGCTGTAGTCCGGCACATAATCCGTCGGATCGCCCACTTCGTTGGTGGCGTCTGTACCGCTGATTTCGACAACTTCACTGTCCAGAATGGTTACGGAAGCATCGAAGCTCAGATTATCTGTAGCCTTCCAGGCAATGGCACCTTCAAAACCATAAACTTCCACACGGCCAATGTTGCTGAGCAGGAAAGTGGCACCGCTTTCCGGTGTCACAACGATACCGCGGCGCAGCATGTCACTATAGTCCATATAATATGCCGCTAAATCTACATAAAGACTGCCATCTGCCGAACTGCCCTTGAACCCAACTTCATAGCTCCAGATTTTTTCCGGTCCATAGTCTGGGTATTCCACCCCGGTATCAGCATCATAACTGTTGAAACCACCGCTTCGGAAGCCCTTGGCAACGGTTGCATAGATATTCATATTGTCGTTCAGCGCATAACTGGCATAAAAGCGCGGATCAATTGAATCAAAGGTCCCGCTCTGCGTCGGGCTGGGCACAAGTTCGGATTTCTGGCTATCCTCGAAATAACGTACGCCGGCACCAATCTCGAGACGGTCTGTGACCTGATAGGAAACATCCCCAAACAGAGCATATGATTCTGAGGAGAAATGAGAATCATAAATCAGGTTTTCAGCCAGGAATGCGCCATACAGATAGGAATACTCGGCATGCAGAGATCTCTGCATATCGCTGTAAAAGGCGCCAACTGTCCAGTGCAGCGACCCGTCGTCGGCTGAGGTCAGGCGAAGCTCCTGGGTGAAGATATCACCTGGAACAAATCGATGATCCCATCCTTCGTAAATGCCGCCATATATGGTTTCCGGGCCACCGTAGTATGATATCGGATACTGTTGGCTCATATCCGTATAAGTCGTGGAACTCAGCAGTTCCGCAAATCCAAAATCATAAGTCAGAGTCATGTTATAAAGCTCATAATCCCAGATTTTTGGAATGAGCGTTGTCGCCGGGTCGATGGCAACGAAAACAGTACGGTCCGGTTGTTCATAGCCCTGACCAAGTTCTGTTTCCGCATGATAGGAAATAAAGGTGAATTTTGCGGACAGCTCATCGGTGACCTGCCACAGCGCTTTGACTCGCAGATTGTTAAGTTCTGTGCCGTTGCCGTTCTCGATCCCGGCTTCCGGCTGATCTTGCCATCCGCCGCCGGACTGCCAGGAACCGGCAACACGTACCGCAAACTTGTCTTCCACGATGGGCAGGTTCACAATACCAGTCAAACCACCACCAATGGCACCTTCGGCAACAGACTCCAGTTCACCTTCCAGTCGACCTTCTCGTTCTGACAGATCCGGATCTTTGGTAATATAGCGAAGCGTCCCGCCTACAGAACCCTGGCCATACAAAGTTCCCTGCGGTCCTTTCAGGACCTCGACCCGGTCAATATCCATAATCCGGGTCGGCAGATTGTCAAAACCGTTCAGTGTGAGCGGGGATTCATCCTGATAGACACTCACCAGCGCACCGGACGTGCCACCATACTGGTTGGCTATTCCGCGCATGAATATCTGGTAGCTGCCGGGACCATCTTCCCGCATGGTCAGTCCGGGCACGGCAAAGGATAGCTCCTGCAATGTGTCCAGCCCACGTTGCTGCATTTCAGTACCTGTCATAGTCGTAATTGACATGGGCACCTCGATCAGCCGCTGTTCACGCTTCTGGGCCGTCACAACAATTTCTTCGAAACTGATAAATTCATCAGCTTCCTGGGCGTTCACCATATGAGGCGTGACCAGCCCCAGCATGGAAAACATAAGTAGATTGGTGTATTTATTTTTCACTTTCCTGGACTCCCGTTTAAATGTGTATGTCTGCTTATTGGTATTTTTAAGAATCTATCGCACATCAGCAAAATCAGTAAGATGCCAATAATGCAACAAGTGGTGCCCCATGCGCACCATAAAGAGATAAAAGAACAGGAAGGCCCCCTATCCGGTGAGCCTTCCTGTCCGTCTCTGCCTGACTGCTTCTTATTTGTTTATTCCGCTTCACTTTCCCTGGCTGTCATCAATTCTGTTTCAGCCTCGGAACCGTTTGCGTCTTCCTGGAGCAGGATGCTGGAAAACAGTTTATAAAAGACGAGAACAAGCCCCGCTCCGAATAAGACGATCACCGCATGCATCACCCAGAACATCACCGGGCTCATCTGTTCATAAAATTTGCCCAGCCATCCCGCGGCTGTACCCCCGATAAAGAGCGAGAGATAATAGGTCGAAACCATAGTGGCATTGATCGTTGTCGGCGCGGCCCGGGAGATCAGCGCCATGATGATGGGCCCGAGATGCATAAATCCCCAACCGCAGACGAGATGGAACAGAATTGGCCACAACATGTTTACACGCCCCTCTGCCGCAAGTATTTCCCCGACAACAAGAAGCAGGAAAGCAACCGCAAATGCCACACAGCCGCGCACAACCTTCATAAGCGGATTGGGCTCACACCCCCGTGACGCCATCCGCCGCCATTGCCACATGACAATCGGGGCAAACAGCAACACCGCCACACTGTCCACGGACAAAAACCAGGTCACCGGCATGGTCCAGCCGAAAATTTCATGATCTACCCGTTCCGGTATCCACAGAAGATAGGTAATCCAGACCTGGGACTGCACGGTCCAGTAAAAAGACGCAATAATCAGAACCATTAGAATGGCGCCGATGATCTTGCCTTCGCCCTGTTCCAGGGCAGGACGCACATGGTTTTTATCCAGGATTTTATCGACGGGAAGATATTTCCGCCCGGACAGATAGATCACAATGCTGACCAGCATGCCTATGCCTGCAGCTCCGAAACCGTAATGCCAGCCCAGCACCTCGCCAAGCGTGCCACAGACAAGCGGCGCCAGCATATACCCCACATTGATCGCCACGTTATAAACGGAATAGGCTGTATCCCGGCGCTGGTCATCCCGGTCATATAGATCACCGACCTGGGCCGCCAGATTGCCTTTAAGCAGTCCGGACCCAATCACCAGCGCCAGCAGGGCGAACAGAAAGGCATTTTCAAAAGCCATCAGAAAATGGCCGGCTGCCATAAACAGAGCCCCGAGAGTTACGGCCCGGGTACGGCCAAGATAGCGATCCCCCAGGAACCCGCCGATCAACGGCATAAAATACACAAAGCCCATATAGAGACCGGCTGTCTGTGTCGCCAGCGCAGTGTTGGACAACGGGCCGAAAACAGCCTCCACTGTCGTCCTGAACAAGTCAAAACCGATAACTTTTTCCAGGTTACCCGGCAAATAGAGATAGCGCACCATATACAGCACCAGCAAGGCCTGCATGCCATAGTAAGAGAAACGCTCCCAGGCTTCTGTAAAGATGATATAGGCAAGCCCCCGGGGATGCCCCATGATCTCCGCCCTGGCGCCCGAGCTTTCTGTTTCCCCTGTTTCCGTCCCTGCACTATTAATTGTCATATGGTCTTTTCCATTTGTTGCTCAGACATTTCGGTCTGATGCTGGCAATCAGTATAATCTGACACTTAGTTATTTGAGAGCATTAATGGCGGCATTGAAAAAATCATTGTCCAGAATTACTTCCGTATATCGCGGTTTGGCTCGGGCACTCCAGACCGCCAAAACGACCCGTTCGGAAGGATTGATATAGAGATATTGGCCAAAAATGCCCCGGGCGGCAAAACCCGGCGCATGATCACCCCAATCCGGCGCCGGCACATGCCACCACATATATCCGTAATCCAGTCGCTCTCCGCCAACTGTCCTTGAGGCGCCTGCCTCTTCTACCCATCCTTCAGGAAGAACACGCTCGCCATCGATAACACCGTCATTCATGATAAACAGGCCAAAGCGCGCATAATCACGGAGCGTAGCACTGATACCGCTGCCGGCAACTTCGAGCCCATCCTTCGCTTCCAGCCACCAGCTGGCATCCGCCTCCATTCCAAGCCGGGACCAGATTTTTTCCGAAAGATAATCTGATAAGCGCTTGCCGGTTGCCGCATAAAGCAATTCGCCAACCACATGAGTTTCCCCGGTGCTGTAATTCCAGCGCTCTCCGGGTTCCGCCACCCGCGGAAGACTGCCCATAAACTCCAGGATAGCGCCCGGCTTCTGTGCGATCTGCAACTCCAGAACCTGACGGCGTTCGGATGAAGGGTCTGTATGGTCCTCATTCCATCCAACACCAGAGGTCATCAGTAGCAATTGACGTATGGTGACACATTCGTAACTGGTGCCCCTGAGCCCGTCGATATAGTCGGACAATAGGTCATCAACGCTTTTGATATACCCATCCTGGATGGCGACCCCGACCAGAGTGGCGCTGATGGATTTTGCCATCGACATGGACATCCAGCGCGTCTGGTCAGTCACCCCGAATTCATAATGTTCAAAGGCTATTTTCTCGTCCTTCAGCATCAAAAGTCCGGCCAGCCTGTTGCGGGAGACATAATCATAAATGTCATAACTGTTGCCGCCTGAGATGATTTCCATATCCAGGATGTCACGGGGGTTATGTTCCAGAACCCGCACGTCACCGCCACGCGAAATTGTTCTGCTGGGAAACAGGTGCTCTATATTCTGGAACGTCTTTAACTGGATGTCCGGAAAGGTCTTCCCGGCATAGGTTTCCCGAACAGGCGCCAGCTTTTCTGTGATCTTTTCTGCAGAAGTCTTCATTTTGATATTCACTTATATTATTCCGCCTCTGGATTACAGACCCGAAATTTCAGCCTTTTCTCAGTCCAAGGATAAAAAGAGAGCCCAAATTCAGGAAGGTGCCAAAAGTGATGCCAATGGTGATTGAAAGGCACCATGCAGGCTGCCCCATCGCCTCTAAGGGTTCTCTTTAGAGCAAATTAAAATCCTGTGCCGTCCTATCGAGGCTTGTCCAGGTCTTTTCCATCATCTCGTCAATTTCCGTCGGGGTAATCACCAGCGGCGGACTGGCAACAAGCGAGGTGCCGACTGCGCGCATGATCAGATTGTTATCCAGGCAATAGTCACGGGCTTTGATGGCCGGCGCCTCTTCGGCGGCAAACAGCTCTTTTGTTTCAGGATTCCTGACCAGTTGCACAGCAGCCAGAAGACCTACACCGCGAATTTCCCCGACAATGGGGTGCGTCCCCAGTTCAGCCAGTGACTTGCGGAAATAGGGTGCGAGGTCTTTTTCCACCCGCTCCACCAATCCCTCTTCCTGCATCAGACGGATATTGGCAATGGCCACGGCGCAGGAAACCGGATGACCGGAATAGGTATAACCATGGGCAAACTGACCGCCCCGGCTCAGCACTTCAAAGACCTTGTCTGACATGCCAAGGGCGGAGATCGGCAGATACCCGGAGGACAGGCCCTTGGCCATGGGCATCAGATCCGGTTTGATATCATAATAGTCCGAACCGAACCATTTGCCTGTGCGGCCAAATCCACAGATTACTTCGTCAGCAACCAGCAGAATATTGTATTTCTGGCAAATCCTCTGGATTTCCGGCCAGTATGTGCTCGGCGGGTCAATAACGCCGCCCGCACCCTGCACAGGCTCCCCGATAAAAGCCGCGACCTTTTCAGGGCCAAGCTCGAGGATTTTGTCTTCCAGAGCCCGGGCCGCCTTGATGCCGAATTCTTCAGGTGTCAGGTCTTCGCCAAGCATATACCAGTGAGGCTGCATGATATGCTCGAAACCGGGCAGCAGAGATTTACCCAGGTTGTGCATGGGCGCCATGCCGCCAAGGCTTGTCGCGGCCAGGGTGCTGCCATGATAAGCCAGGTTTCGCCCAATAAAAATTTCCTTTTCAGGGCACCCTTCCACTTCCCAATAATGCCGGACCAAACGTACAACCGTGTCATTGGCCTCGGAACCGGAATTGGCAAAAAAGAAATGATTGATCCCCTCTGGAGTAAGTTCTGAAAGTAGCTCCGCAAGCTCTATCTGCTGCGGCGTGGCCGTATGAAAAAAGCTGTTGTAAAAAGGCAATATTTCCAATTGCCGTGTAGCAGCCTCAACCAGTTCCTTGCGACCATATCCCACATTCACACACCAGAGACCAGCCATTGAATCCAGAATCCGGTTTCCCTCACTGTCCCAGACATGGCTGCCTTCCGCCTTGACGATCACCCGCACACCTTCCTTTCCGAGAACACTCGGATCGGTAAAGGGGTGCACGTGATGTGCCTGGTCAAGCTGCTGCCATTCCTCGGTGGAATGATCGGGATTATAATTATACATCTCTATTTTTCCTGTCATCGCGGGTTTTTGTCTGAAGCAAAATCACCCGTAAATTTCATATGACTACAGACTAGAAAAAAAACCCATGAGACGGAAGGTGCCAAACGGTCTGTAGGTGGTGACCAACAGGCACCGGATAATCAGGCACCACCCTTAAAAACAAAAAAATACCTTTTTATTAATTAGGTTAGAGGGTGTTTTTAATATTTTACTTTAGATATATAAGGCTTGATCGACAAGCTCGTCACCCTTTCTCAGCGTTCCCGCTTCAAGGACATCCACATAAATCCCCATATCAAAATGGCCATAGGTTTTCCGCAGCTGCAGGGGAATATTCATATCCATTTCAGCCGTCGACGGATTGACATTGGTCGCGGCACAACGGTCTGTCCTTTTGGCGCCCCTGAAACGTACGGAACCGATGGTAAATTCCCGGTCAACCATATCGAATTCCTTCCAGGCGCCAAGGCCTTCCACATAGAGATTGCCACGAAACCGGATCGGATCGACAGTCAGACCTGATTTTTCTTCGAAATCCCTGACACTGTCCAGGTTGATAAGAGACAAGTTATTTGCAGCAATGTCCGTAAACGAATGACCTGGCGCCATGACAACCCTGACACCACCACGGGTTTTGCCTTCCATATAATCTTCGAAGAATTTGTTGATCCTGGCCTGATCTTCTGCTTCACGAAGCCGGGCATCCAGAACAACCATGCCATCCTTCTCAAGCACCAACCTCTCCTCTTCCTCAAAAAAAGCAGTGCCGAGATGTGCAAGTTTCGCATCCTTCATCAGCATCAGGAACTTGGTTTTGGACATATGTTCCGGCTTCTGCGGATCAAATTCGGTATCCCCATGGGCCAAAGCATAAGCCCGGTCAAAGGCAATGCCCTGCCCCGGAACAAGATCGATTTCAGATAGTTCGTTACTACTAAGTCCTTTAACAGGATAACGGTGGATAGACACAAGCCTGGTCATTCTCTTCCTCTCCTTTTCATCCCCTGCAACCTGATATCGGTGATATAGCTTATCCTGCCGCAGGAGACCAGTAAGTCATGACAACTCAGAAGGCATTCAGTCCTGTCTGGGCGCGCCCAAGGATCAGAGCATGCACATCGTGTGTGCCTTCATAGGTATTTACAGCTTCCAGGTTCATCACATGGCGGATGACATGGAATTCATCAGCCACACCGTTACCGCCGTGCATGTCACGGGCAACACGTGCGATCTCCAGCGCCTTGCCGCAGTTATTGCGTTTCAGCAGGCTGATTGCATCCGGCGCCAGTTTAGCCTGGTCTTTCAGGCGACCGGCGTTCAGACAGGCCTGCAGGCCGAGGGTAATTTCAGTCTGCATATCAGCCAGTTTTTTCTGTATAAGCTGTGTGGCTGCCAGCGGGCGACCAAACTGCTTCCGGTCCAGCGTATACTGACGGGCTGCATGCCAACAGAACTCTGCGGCGCCCAAAGCCCCCCAGGCAATGCCGTAACGGGCATTGCTGAGACAGCCCAGCGGGCCCTTCATGCCCATTACACCCGGTAGAAGATTTTCTTCCGGCACGAAGACTTCATCCATGACGATTTCACCGGTAATGGAAGCCCTGAGGGAGAATTTCCCTTCGATCTTTGGCGCGCTCAATCCCTTCATGCCTTTTTCAAGTATAAAGCCCCTGACATTGCCGTCATCACATTTTGCCCAGACCACCATAACGTCGGCGATGGGGCTGTTGGTGATCCACATTTTGTTGCCGCTAAGCGAATATCCGCCGTCAACCGTTCGGGCCCGGGTCTGCATGCCGGCCGGGTCAGAACCGGCATTGGGTTCGGTGAGGCCGAAACAGCCCACATATTCCCCGGTCGCCAGCTTGGGGAGATATTTCTCCTGTTGCTGTTCCGAGCCATAGGCATAGATGGGATACATCACCAGAGAGCTTTGCACAGACATGGCAGAGCGATACCCGCTGTCCACCCGCTCCACTTCCCGGGCAATCAGCCCATAAGAGACATATCCCACACCGGCACAACCATATCCCTGGATGGTCGCCCCCAAAAGGCCAAGCTCGCCAAACTGCCGCATGATATCGCGATCGAATATCTCGTGTCGGTTGGCTTCCAGAATACCGGGCATCAGTTCCTTCTGACAGAAATCCTTTGCCCCGTCCCGGACCATACGTTCTTCTTCGGTCAGAAACTCCTCAAGAAGCAAAACATCATCCCAGGGGGCCGACGGCCAGTCAATTTTCACCATGTCAGTTCAACTCCTTCAAACACTCATCAACAATGGTCAGACCTTCGCGGATCAGGTCATCGGAAATCGTCAGGGCCGGCAGAAAACGGATCACATTACCGCGTGTTCCACAGGACAGTGTCACCAGCCCCTTCTCCCGGGCCTTGGCCACAACTGCCTTTGTCATATCCGCGTCAGGTTTGCTCACATCACCATCCCTGATCAGTTCTATGGCAATCATGGCACCCTGGTTACGAATATCCCCGATGACATTGCCATATGGTTTGGTGGCAACATCAGTCAAAATATCCCTGAAGAGGGTACCGATTTCCTGTGCCCGGGCCACAAGGCCCTCTTCTTCAATAACCTCAAGAACAGCCAGTCCTGCCGCGCAGCCAATGGGGGACCCGGCATAGGTACCGCCGAGCCCGCCCGGATTAGCCGCATCCATGATTTCCGCCTTCCCCGTCAGTGCGGAAATCGGAAAGCCACCGGCAATACCCTTCGCCATGGTGACGATATCCGCTTCGATACCGGCATATTCATGGGAAAACATTTTCCCGGTCCGGGCGAAGCCGGTCTGGATTTCATCAACAATCATGACAATGCCATGCTGGTCACATAGTTCACGAATGGCCTGCAGGAACTCGGGTGGCGCGATGTTAAATCCTCCCTCACCCTGTACGGGTTCAAGAATAACCGCTGCCACCCGAGCCGGGTCCACATCCGACGAAAGCAGAGTATTGATGGATACGAGGGCCTCTGCAACACTGATACCATGAAAGTTATTCGGATATCTGGCGTGAAATATTTCGGACGGAAATGGACCAAATCCGGCTTTATAAGGCACGACCTTGCCGGTCAGTGCCATGCCCATCATTGTGCGGCCGTGAAAACCTCCGGAAAAGGCGATCACGCCGGAACGACCCGTATGAGCCCGGGCGATCTTGACGGCATTTTCAACAGCTTCCACCCCTGTTGAGGCAAACATGGTCTTTTTTGGCGTACCGCCGGGAATGAGTTTGTTGAGCTTCTCGGCAAGCTCAACATATTCTTCATACATGGTGACATGGAAACAGGCATGGCTGAATTTCTTCATCTGTTCCTGAACGGCGGCAACTACTTTGGGATGGTTATGGCCGGTATTGACGACCGCAATGCCGGTGGCGAAATCCACATAACGGCGACCCTCTACATCCCAGATTTCTGAACCCTGGGCGCGTTCGATCACAACATCCGTGACATGCCCCACCCCCTGTGCAACTGCGGCCTTGCGCCGCTCAATGATTGAATTGCTTTTGGACATTTTATTTTCCCTTGCTCCTGACTGCTTTATTTTCTTCTGGAAAGGTCACTCATGCAGAGATATTTGATCACGATAAAGTCATCGAGACCGTATTTTGATCCCTCCCGTCCGACACCGGATTCCTTGACCCCGCCAAAGGGGGTGGCTTCACTGGAAACCAGCGGGCCATTGATGGCCACCATGCCGTACTCCAGTGACTCTGCGACACGGAAGATGCGGTCCACATTGCCCGCAAAGAAATATGAGGCGAGCCCGTAGGGCGTATCATTGGCCATGCGAATGGCCTCTCCTTCATTGTCAAACGGATAGATGGCAATCACCGGTCCGAAAATCTCGGATGTGGCGATTTCCATCTCGTCCGAAATGCCACTCAGAATGGTCGGCTGGTAGAAATTCCCACCCAGTTCATGATGGTCGCCCCCAAGAACAACATTTGCTCCCTTGTCACGGGCGTCAGCCACCAGGCTGGATACCTTGTCTATGGCTGCCTGGTTGATCAGCGGCCCAATTGGACAGGAGGTTTTCAGGCCGTCCCCGACAGTAAGTTTGGCAACGGCGTCTTTCAGCTTGTTGCCGAATTCCTCCATGACGCTGCGGCTGACCAGCAATCGATTGAGCGACACACAGGTCTGTCCGCCGTTGCGGAACTTGGTGGCGATTACAGCTTCTACCGCCGCATCAAGGTCGGCATCGTCAAAAATGATGAAGGGGGCATTGCCGCCCAGCTCCAGGGAGACTTTTTTCACGGTTTCGGCACATTGTCCCATGAGGATCTTGCCAACCCGGGTGGAGCCAGTGAAGGACAGCTTACGCACATCCGGGTGTTTGGTCAGTACTTCGGCAACCGGAACCGCATCCCTGGTAGTCACCAGGTTCATTACCCCATCCGGAAAACCCGCCTTCTGGGCCAGCATCTGTAGCGCCAGGGCGGAAAGCGGCGTATCCTCGGCTGGCTTGGTCACTGTGGTACAGCCTGCGGCAAGCGCCGGGGCCACCTTCCGGGTTATCATGGCATTGGGGAAGTTCCAGGGCGTGATGGCCGCCACTACGCCGATGGGCTGTTTAAGCACAAAAAGCCTGCGGCCATCACCATTACTGGGAATAATGTCGCCATATACCCGCTTGCCTTCCTCGGCAAACCATTCGATGAAGGAGGCCCCATACAGGATTTCCCCGCGCGCCTCGGCCAGTGGCTTGCCCATTTCCAGGGTCAGAAGCCGGGCCAGTTCCTCCTGATATTCCAAAATCAGATCATGCCAGGCCATCAGGATCTTGCCGCGTTCCTTTGCGGTCATACCGGACCATACCGGCAGAGCCTTTTTTGCAGCCTCAATGGCGGCCAGGGTGTCCGCGCCGTCCATATCGGCGACCGTGGCGACCAGTTCACCTGTGGCCGGGTTGAATACATCAAAGTTACGGTTGCTGTTGCCCTGGGCGGCTGCGGACTGCAGCACCTGCTGGATTATCTCGGCATTGCTCATTTTATATCTCCTGCTCGTATGGCATGGCCATTTTCACAGGTATATGTCTAGCGGTTATCCGGTTTTTCCAAAATACTTCCTAGGGAGTAGTCCGGGAGGACAGAACGTCAATTATAGCTGATCAGGGGATCTTCCTGCTGCCCGGGCCTCACTATCGACAAGGCATCAAGAAACAGGGAGAACAGTTCAGAATGGGAGGCGATATCGAGCTTTTGATAGATATGTTTCCGGTGCACCTTTATCGTGGTGGGGGAGATACCCAATCTTTCGGCGGTGGATTTGATGCTATGGCCGCGCAGGAGATACTGGACAATTTCAAACTCCCGCTCCGTCAGGACAGATCGACCAAAATTATCCATGGCCCCCTGCAGGCTTTCGTGCAGGGTAGGCAGGCTTTCTTTTTCCTGAACGAGGTCACCCCGGCTTTTGGTCCAATAATCACAAACGATCCTGTCAATCAAAGGCAATACCTGCTTAAGCTTTTCTATTGCCCCCTCATTGAAAAACCAGTTGTTCAGGTTTCGGGACAGGGAAATGACAATTTTCTCACCATCTTCCACCGGGATGAAATAGTTTACCTCATCCTTGAGGCCGGCAAATTTAATCCAGCTGTCGTAATATTCCCCCTCGTAAAACCCCTCCCCGGATATATCCTTGAGATGAACAAACCCCGGCTCCTGGTACTGATCACTGATCTGGTAAAAGGGATCAAGAAGATAGGGACCGGACAGATATTCCCCGATATTCCGCTTACGCAAGCTGTGATCCGCTTTTGTATATAGAAAGACAGGCTGTGTATTGTCCGAGTGACGAAGGATAAGCATGCTGTCCGCCTTGGCCAGATGCATCAGGGCGTCCGCAAGCAACGGCAAAAAGCGGTCACTGCCTCTGTTGGTATAAAGCTCAGCGAGACGGTCATACCAGCCTGTCATAATGTCGGAACTTTCGCTCACGGAAATCCTTTGTACTATCCTTTACTTTATCCCCTATACTAGAAACCCGGCAGGAAGACAAAAAGCATATTGCAAAACCCCGTTTTAGTCGATCATGGTAATTGAAAAGAATATATCGTCATGTCAGGACATATTGCATTGGCAGGATCACCGTCAGTACCTGCCGTCCGATCCCCTCCGGCAATGGCGGCATCGGGGCCGCCAGCCGAACAGCTTCAAGAGCGGCTACATCAAGAAGAGGGTATCCGGAACTTTTGTGAACCCGCACAAACAGCAACCTGCCTTCCGCCGCAATACCCAGCCTGACTAGCACAACACCCTGCTGCTTTAGGCGGCGGGCCTGGGAAGGATAAGTCTGGTATCGCTGAATCCACTGTTGCAGAGATGAATAGTAATTCTGATAATCTCCACCGGGTTGACCTCCATTACGCGTGTCATCACCCTGGCCGATCGCGGAAGTTCCCCTGACAGACTGCGAACTCCCGCCCTCGCCCCTGCGAACTGATCGGGCGGCAGATTTCACTGCCAGCACTTCTCCCGTAGCCGCCTCCTCAGACTCAGTAACTATTTTGCGTTTCTCGGAAACGCGACTATCGTCCTTGACCGGGGACAGCGCCTTCCCGATCCTGTCCTCCGTTTTTTTAGTTTGCTTCGGAACCGGTTTTGCGGCATTCGCAATCTTCGAACTTTCCGAACTGCCAACGCCTTCGACGAGAACCCTTTCCGGTATTGACAGGGAACCTGCCGGCTCAGTCTCCAGAGGCTCAATATCGTTAGCCGCTGTTTTATCCCCATCAAACAGCTTGGCATCCTTCTCTGCTACGACTTCCGGTTTAGTCATGTCGCGACGGACCTTTTCTCCCGCCTCCTGCCCTGCCGAGTGAACGGCACTCTGCTCATCCTGGCCGGCCCCTGTCGCTAGCCCCATGGCACGACCCGCAGGTCCGAGACCGATATCAATCCCGCCCACACCCATTTCCCGGGCACCCGGACGATGTACGGTCAAGGTCAAAAGAAGCATCACATGTATTGCCAATGCCAACATGCCGCTGCCAATCCAGACAAAGTGAGCCGTCTTCATTGCGCCTTCCCCACCCTGGTCACCAAATGAACGTTTTTCACCCCCAGCCGCCGAACATCTTCGAGCAATCGCAGGAAATCATTGGCAGGCACTGACCTATCGGCCCGAATAACCAGCCTGGATATTCCTTTCAGGAATTGCTGCTTTTCAAACTGCGCATAGAACTCCTTCTGGTCATATGTCTGTCCACCCCATACGACCCTGCCCCCGGTGGACAAGAAAAGCTGTTGTTCTGTTTCCGCCACAACATTCTTCTGCCCGGAGACCGGCGGCGTCACTGACACAGGACTCTGCCGCTCCATATGGCCGGCCACCATGAAAAACACCAACAGGAGAAACACAATGTTAATCAATGGAATGACATTTTCAGGGGGGGTTTTACGTTGCTGTCTGGAAAATTTCATCGGCCATTTTCTTCCTTCGCAGCCGAAACCATCTGCACAGAAAGGGAGGGAATTTTCGCCAGTTCGTCAATAACCCGAATGAACCTTTGCATATCCGTATCCCCGCTCGGCATCAGGATCAGTTCAGGGCTTTCCGCCTTCCGCATCACCCGGGTCAACCGGGAAGGTGTTATATCGCGGCCATCCAGTTTCAATCCGTCCGGAAAAACCGTCAGAATCTTGCGCTTGCTGTCCCGGTCAAGGGCCGGTGTTTCGCCTGCGCTTGGGGACTGCTGCGGTAAATTGAAAGAGACCATCCGATCACGGATGAAGTTTGATGTCAGCATAAAAAAAATCAGCAGAATAAATACCACGTCAATCAAAGGCGTTATACTGATCCTGACCTTTCGAGGCTGATAGCTCGCGATGCGGGACATTCAATATATATCCTAGCGGGACAAAAAGGTGATATTGTCACCTTCCCGGCGAAGCCCCTGGTCCCCGGAGATCGCAAGGGCGCGCCCCGCTGCCCGCTCCATTCGCAAAACAGTCTTTTCCACCACCCCTTCGAAGAAATTATGTATCGCCACTGCCGGAACAGCAACAGCAAGTCCCGCGGCAGTGGTCAGCAGCGCCACCCAGATCCCGCCGGACAAGACGGAAGGATCCACCTGACTGCCCAGGGCCTGCAATTGCCGGAATGCCTCAATCATGCCCAGAACCGTACCAAGCAACCCCAGCAGCGGACTGAGCATGCCGATCAATTCGATGGCACGCAGGCCACGGCGCATCTCCTCAATTTTTTCAGAGGCAAAGCCGGAGACTTCCTGTTCCACCGCCTCCGGGCTGTCCGGGTAGCGTTCGCGCATATCCCGAAGCCTGATGAGTGTCAGGGCAACAGGATTGGAGTGCTCGCGAAGCCGGGCCAGAACCTCTCCGCCGGGCGAAGAAAGATATTCCTGCACAAGACGATCCAGCGACCGGGTCACCCACAGGCGCATCCGGGTAAAATGAATCAATTTGACAATCGAGACGGTTGTTATTGCCATCGACATGACCAGCAGGATCAGGATCACAGGTCCGCCGTTGGCCAGCAGGTCAATGCTTTCGAGAAACCGGGTAAACATAATTTTACACTCACTTTATAATAATGATTATCAATAACATATATTCTGACGGATCACAATGTTTCAAGAAAGGCCTTCAGGGCCTGTTTTTCTTCAGGGCTCATATTGAGTTTTTTGAGGAGTGGTGAGGATGCCGGAAATAAGGGGTCATTGACTTGTTCACCCTTTGGTTTGGGGTGATATCCGCCAGCGTTATACATATTGATGACAAACTTCAGATCACTGAAAGTGCCCATGTGAAACCAGGGACCTGTCTTGGATACGCCACGCAGGGTTGGCGTACGAAACGCCCCCACATCTTCCGGTTTACCGGTAATGTTGAAACGTCCGAGATCCTCATTTTTCCGACCATAAAAATGCAGGCCCAGATTGTGATATTGCTGATCAGTCATTAGCGGGCCACTGTGGCAGCTCATACATTTTGCCTTGGTGCGGAATAAATGAAGTCCCCAGACTTGCTGCTCACTCAGAACTTTTTTCCGGCTTTTCAGGAAATAGTCAAACCGGCCTCGCCTTGTCTGTGAACGGACATATACCGACAATGATTTCAGAACACGCTCAACGGTGATTTCCGGATCCCCGAAAACTTCATCAAACATTTTCTGATACAAGGCATCCGAATTGATATTTTCCACACCTGTTTCCGGGTCTGCGGCCATCTCGACAGGATTGGTCCAGGCCTCCAGCATCTGTGCCTCAAGGGTCTTTGCACGGCCGTCCCAGAAATGCTCGTTATAAAAACCTGCATTGAAGATAGATATGGCATTCCGGGTGCCCCGCTGACGGTCATGGCCAAAAGGCGTTTTCAACCGGTCGGTAAAGCCAAGCTCCTTTTCATGGCAACTTGCACAAGCCACTTGTCCCGATTTTGACAGCTGAGGATCGTTAAACAAAAGCCTGCCGAGTTCTGCTTTCATATCGCTGAAGGGGTTTTCCTCTTCATATACCGGCAGCGGCAATGGGCCAAGCTCTTCCGGTTGCACGTCGCCACTCACCTCTATGGCTGGCCAGTCTTCCCGGGGGCCGTAGTAAATTTCTGCAAGCCGGGCTGTGCATTCCGCGATTTTGATCTTCTTTTCGTCATCATTACTGACCTTCTGAAGATCAACACAGATTTCGGGAGTTGTGTGAGGAGTTGCCCCCGCACATAGCGGAGCACATCCTGCAAGAATGGCGGTAAGAACAACAATTCTTCGAATATGATTAGATATGGTCATTTTTATCTCTGCATATGTCAAGAAAGGGCCGCCCCGGAGCAGAGGCGGCCAATTTTTCAGAATTTAGAATGTGGATTCAAAACCGAAGACAAAGTTACGGCCGATTTCATAGGGAGCCCCTATAGTGGCCGTGTGTGTGCGGCTGTTGAACAGGTTATTCGCCCTCAGAGTCAGCATGACGGCGTTGTCGTTGCCAAATTCAATTACATATCCAGCATAAAGGTTCGCCCGTAGACGGTTCTTACGATCAACCACTGAATAGACGTCATAACGGTTGCCGTCATAGTTACGGTTTACTCCAGTATCTTCAATCGTCGTGTACTTGGGGCTGTAAGTCGCATCAATGCTTGTTCTCAGCTTACCTTCAAGCCATTTTGCGCTCCAATAAGCAGTAAACTTCCAGGGCACAGAAAATTCGGCACGACGTATTTTAAGTTCATCTTTTGTAATTATCGCATCCGCAATAACCTGATCGTCCAGAGTCTCCGCATTTTCCGCCTGGATCGGATCTTCAATATAGACCAAGGGTTCATACTGATCTTCCGTATCGGTGAAATAATCCGTGTTGCTGGTTGTGGTTTTTGACCAGGTCGCGGTCAGAGACAGAAAATGATTTTCGAAGGATTTATTCCACTCCAAGGACAGGCCCCTATAAGTGCTGTACCCGTCATTGGCTGCGCGGAAAATCCTGCGATCGACTGTCCTATAGTCACCGTTTAGAAAATATGTTGTTTCTTCTAGCGTTGTAATCCGGGATATCTGCTCTTTCTCATCACGGTAGATTCCCTTCAGGCGCAGGGTACCAAGCCCGTCAGGATCGAAATAGGTAACTGCTGCGGTCAATTCATCTGTATAGGGGGTTTCAAGATCACTAAGTCCATATCCCGTGGTAGTACCAAACTCCCGGTACAGGTACCAGTCATTACCTACGATATAATCGTTGCCATCCTGGATGTAGTCCCGGTTCTCATGAATGAAAAGTGGTTTTTCATTTTGAAGCGCATAGGTGAGCAAATCCCTTTCATAATAGCGGTTTGCCCCAACATCCAGGGACCAATGGTCGGCAAAATCGACCCCAATGGTAAACCGCGGCGCGAGCTGGAAGTTCTCAAGAAAGTCCTCGTAAGTCGCAGAGAGACCAAAACGGTACCGTATATTCTGCAGAAAACCCTGCAGTGCTTTTTCTCCGTCCAATTCTGCATAAGCGTCAAATGTGTTCAGGTCGACCCGAATATCATAGGCTGGGTATGTAGCTCGCCGCATGATAGCCTGGGCTCCCTCAATACAATAAGGATCATTTGCATCGGCACAGACGATATTGGTGTCGTCATCCTGAAAAAGATAAGAAAAGGAATAGGAAGAGCTTTGATTGAATCGCTCACTACGAAGCTTGTAGCTTTCCCACTTCAGACCGAAATTCAGATCCCCAAAGTCAGTTTTCTGGCTAAAATCTGAAACAAGGCCGTAACTCTTCTGATTAGTTTCGATATCCCCAAAACCGCCGACAGAACATCTTTCGTTGTCACAGACATCGGTAGCGGCATTAGGCTCCCCATAAAAACCGTCATAGGATTGGTTATAGTAATACGCAAAGCCGTCTGGGGCTTCCCTTTTGAACCCGGAATTTGAGAAATAGGCTTTAATGTTCGCGGAAAACCCACCAGCTTCACGCCGCCATTCCACAAAATTCATATAACTTAACGATTTTGCGACCTGATCATCGCCATAGGTATTGGAACGGGTAAATTCACTATTAAAGGGGGTTATATTCGCAGACAGTACGACCGTATCATTGTCCGAAATATTGTGCATCAACTTTGCAAGAAACTGCATTGTTTCGTCGCTGGTGCCGACCGTCGCACCTTTATAGGCGGAATAAGCCTCACTGATTTGCCGCTGAACGGTCGACTTTTTGTAACCGACGCCAAACATGCTGTATAATTTGTCAGTTATCGGGATATCGATAACACCACTTAACGTATATTTTTCATTCTGGGGTGTACCTTCATCGATTTCACCGACCTCTTCTTCATCCCCCTCCAAATAACTGGTTAACCAGTCAGCACTGTATTTTCCGGCTAAACTGCCGCCAAAACCCGTCCCTGGATCGCGAGTTTCAAATTCAATAACACCGCCGCTAAATCCCGTGTATTTTGCAGAAATGTTACTATCCTGTACCGCTACTTGTTCCAGAAGTCCGGAATTCAAAAACACCATGTGGGTAGTCGACACACCCAACTTGTCGTAATGTGCAGGAACATCGCTGGAGATATCATAGGCGTAGTTTTTAGTTTGCAGCCCATCAAAAGTTACAAGGTTACTGTATATATCCCCCCCAGAGATACTGACTTCTTCTGGCAAAAGAGACTGCAAATTATCTTCACTCGTCGTAAACCGTCCTTCACTAAACGCCACGTTTGGAAGCTGATCGAAGGCATCCATCGGGTCTCCGGCCCCCAGGTCGAGGGCGCCCAATGCCTCATGACCTATCACTGCCCGGCCAGTATTGCTTCGATCAATTACAACCCCTGTCGGACGCTCCGCCATGGCAATAGTGGGCGACAGCATAACCGCATCGTCATCACCGGCTGAAAGCTGGTTAATAATAACCATACCGGGTCCCCTGATCTCAAAAACAAACCCGCCTTCCGACAGAATAGCGTAAAGCGCCTGGGGCGCCGAGAAGCGGCCAGCCAACCCGCTGCTGCTCTGACCCTGGACAATTTCTGCGGAATAAACCAGCTGCATATCCGTAATATCGGCAAACCGGTTGAGTACCGCGGAAAGCGGCCCGGCTTTTATGTCAAAATCATATTCCCTGATCGGTGCCTGCTGTTCTGTTGCCCCTTCTGCCTGCGCCATCGTCTGGGCCTGGCCAACAGAAACACTCATACAGGTGACAAGTGCGGTGCTGAGCACCATCAATTTCCTGAATTCACACGTCGATGCCCAACGGGCGGTACTCTTGTAGATCATTACTGACTACCCCTACTTATTTAATAATAATTCTCATTACTATTTAATAAGACGGGGCCGCAGTTGAAATGAGGACACCGAGGTGAAAGTTTTTTAGTTTTTTTTGTAAAGAAAAATAAACCGGTCCGTTAAGCGATATGTTTCCAGATCAAATGAAACCGCAAGCAGGTCGACAATCCGTCCCACTTCCGACACGTCAAACACACCGTTGACCTTCATGTCTCCGATTGAGTCTTCCGGTAAAAAAATCCTGCCCTGATTGTAACGGTTGATTTCGTCAATCACCTGACGCAACGGCGTATTTTCGAAAATGATCTTCCCCCTCTCCCAGGCATTTTCACGCACCAGGTCAAGGGAAACAAACTGCGGCTTCATATTTTCACGGGAAATAAATGCAGTACCTGCGCCAATGGTGACTGCCGGGCTTATTTTTACCTTGCTTTCGGATACCGAGACCCTTTCACCGTCCGGAAGCCTGCGTACGCTATAAACGGTTCCCAGTGCGGTAGCCGTCACTTTTCCGCTATGTACTTCAAAGGGGCGGGAGGGATCCGGCGCCACATAAAAGCTTGCCCGTCCCCGGATCAGTTCGATCCGGCGAGTCCTTTCGGAATAATCGATATCAACCGCGCTGTCCGTATCCAGGATAATCCTGCTACCGTCTTCCAGCAGCATCTCCCGGATTTCACCGACCGAGGTCACTTCATCCGCGAGATAATGCCCAGGACGTTTTCCGGACATCACAAAGGTGAGCATTAAGATCAAAGAGGCCGCAATAGCTGACGACATCGCCAAACGGTATCTGCCCAAAAATGGCCTGACCACCCCGGGGGAAGATACCTCCCTCTCCAGATAGGGTTCCACCTTGTCCATGTCGCGCCAGAGTTCCAGAAAGGAAGAAAGAACCCTGGCGTGCTCTTCAGACTCATTCAGCCATATCTGGAATTCTTCTTCCTTATATACAGCTTCCTCGCCAAGCCGGTCCATTCGCAGCAGCCATTCCGCGGCGGCACGTTCGGTCGTTTTCTGCTTGGCAGTGTCGTTATATTTCATGTCAAAATCTTTGATCTTTTTACCGTCTCTTATTTTAAAGACGGCCAGGTTCCCCAAAAAGGGACAAGACGAGAGAAAACTCCCTATTCAAGCCCCTGCTCCTCCAATTCTTCCAGTCTTTGGCGGCAATATATAATGGCCCGCCGCAAATGTTTCTCCACCATATTTCGTGATATTCCAAGCTGGTCGGCAATTTCCCGGGAAGACTTTTGCTCCACTTTACGTAATCTGAATACCTGCTGGCAACGTGGCGGCAACTCCCCTACAGCCTGGGCCAGAAATCGTAGTCTCTGGCGTCCTTCCACAACCCGGTCTGCAATAAGGTCATCATTCTGCTCATCCCCATCACTGGACTTTTCATCGATCATATATCTGGCGCGTGTCACCGATCGGCGGTTTTCGTCAATAACCAGATTTCCGGCAATCCGGTATAAATAGGCCCGCGGATTCTCAACCGTCCGAATATCTATCGTTTGCTTATCAACGCCGGAGAAGAAACGGAGAAAGGTTTCCTGAACAATGTCAAAGGCAGAGGAAGAAACATACCCCCGCCCGCGCACAAATGCCAAAAGCTCTTCGTAATAGGAAAGAATATTTTTCCTTATGTCCGTATCTGTATTGTCAGTCACTACTACTGGACCCGCCATTGAAGTTATTGCTATTTATAATCATTATTAAATAAAAGAGTCAATTGCAATAAACACTCCAGCTGTACTGAAGCAGAGGCCTGAATGGGCTATTTCAGACGCCCTCAAAAATAGAAAATTGAACTTATAGTTCTATGGATCAGCAAGATTGATAAAGGCCTGGAAGGGACAGACAACACGGCCAAACTCTTCGAAAACTTCATATTTTCTAATAAATTAAAAGAAAAAGTGCGCATAATTGCGCACTTTTTAAAAACTTGTTTTCTC
Source organism: Emcibacter sp. (assembly GCF_048269205.1). Classification (GTDB taxonomy): domain Bacteria; phylum Pseudomonadota; class Alphaproteobacteria; order Sphingomonadales; family Emcibacteraceae; genus Emcibacter. Next base: position 1,808,975 of record NZ_JBLXJC010000001.1, read on the forward strand.
TCAGTAGACATTCCCTGTCCGTTGACCAATATGCTAGAACGGGATCGCCAACTTGATTAACCCGCTGTCTGTTCCGGCGTGATCCTCGTTAAGACGGCTGTACTGGAGCCTTACAGACATATTCTCAAGGGTTACAAAATCCACACCTGCGCGGAACTCCCAACTGGTGCGGTCCATTTCAATCGCAACACTCATGGGAGAAACACCCGAGGGTGTAGAAGCAAACCCGGCTTTCACATTACTTGCCCCGTCAGTCAGATAATGCTGAAGATAAATACTGCCGAAGAACCTCATAAACAGTGTCTCTGAAAGCTGGAACTCCGTTCCCAGTTCAAGACCGGGACGCAACCAGACATTTGTGTCAGTAGATTCCGAAAGGACCAGGCTAATGGCACCGGCGCCAGTTTCTTCCGCCCGGCCGGTCATCACATGGGCCATACCCAGATCCAGCATGGGCCGTGCATAATATTTGCCGGATCCACTCTCGAAATCATAGGCAAGACGTGTCAGCATGCCAAGCACATCCACTTCCCTGTCCACTGACGTGCCAAAGGATTCTACGAGATAGCCTGCACGATATGTCGTACTGGAATTCCAGCCGTATGACACAGCAGTTGTGACTTTGGCAGGCCCGGAGCGATATTTGAGGGATAGCCCCACTTGCTTGGTCCGGCCAGTGGAACGCCAGGCACCGCCGTTGCCGTTTGAATCCTGTTTCTCCCAGGATACGGCAAGACCGGCCGACCAGACATCCCGGAAAGTTTTCTGGACACCGATTGAGAAGCGTGTCTGGTTGGTGGTCGATTCCTTGTAGTTTCCGTATGCGTCACGGTGAGTTTTGGAAATATCACTCTGCATCCAGATACAGCTGCCTTCACGGGTGAAACGATATTGGCCACCCGCCTGGCGGCAGCTCATCATGGCCCGGCCAAAGTCCTGCTGGCCGGAAATGAGTTGATTCTGCTGCTCTGCGTAAAAGTCCGGAGAGACCTGTGACATGTCATTACGGTAGGAGGCTTCATCCGGGCTATCAACCAGTGCCCCGACATAGGGGGCCAGTTCAGGCGCACTGCCCGCATCCTGAACATTATTCAGATACCCGCCAACGGACTGAAGATTATTACTTGCCCCTTGATCGATAAAGTCTACCGAATAGTTCAGTATCAGATCTCCTCCGTTTGGCTCCTGCACCATATCATATGTGATAACCTGGGAAGGCTGCGTCAAAAGACTCACCCCATGATCTGTCAGCCCCTGGTCAGCAGAAAAGAGAGTTTTGCTATAGTCACCGGTTTTGATATTACCCTTATTTAACAGGCTAACAACCAATTCACCCCCAAGGTCCACAGTACCAGTTGCCAGAACCTGATCGACTACATCCGATGCAAAATCCAATTCATTCATACTCACCGCATCGGCCGTCTGCTGATAGCTGCCGGTCAGGGCGACAGACTGTGCAAGTTCCATTCCGCCAGGCGCCAGCACACCTTCGTTGATGACCATGAAGTTTGCATCACCAAGGGAAACAACGGCACCCGGCGCAAATGTGGCCCCGGTATGATTGAAAAACCCGTTTGTGCCGCTTCCAAGATCCACCTGACCGAGGATAAAGCCATAATTATCAACCATTTCATTTCCGGCGCCAGCCAGCATCGCCATTCCTGACGCCCCGTCCTGGTTCATGATTGATCCGTGATTGACAAATTGATTGTCTGCCCCGCCGGACATCCAGAGGCCGACCCCCTCTGCCCCGCCTGAAATCCATTGGTCCGCGGCCAGTGTGACATTGATGTCTCCCTGCCCGTCCTGTCCCTCGGACTGCACCAAGACTCCGACGCCACCGGTCGCGAGCGCTGCGGCATCACCGTCTATATCAAGCATGATGGTACCGGAAGTACCTGCACCGCCGGCACTACCCATGAACAGGCGATCAACAACACCGCCGCCGCCGCCAAGGGATTGCACCATCAGGGCAATAGAATTTTCACCTTCAACAATCACATCGCCGGTCTGGCTGAAAGTAATATCACCACCATCCCCCTGGTTGTCAGCACTCAGGGTCAGGGAGATATCCTCTGCAGCCAGATCGCTGAAGACGGCACCACCGCCACCACCGATAGATTGCAGAATAATACCATGGGACTGGCTCCCTGCGGTCCGGACCTCACCCACATTGGCAAAGGTAATATTCCCGCCTGTTCCGTTGTTGCCGTTCCGGCCGCCCAGCGTGATATCCGCGCTGGCAAGGCCAGACAGACTGGCGTCACCGCCGCCACCACCGATGCTCTGGATGATCATCCCCTGGGCGCGATCCCCTTCCGTCTGTGTATTGCCGTTCAAGGCAAGGTCCACAAGACCGCCGTTATTGCCACTGCTGCCGTCTGCACCCAGTTTCAATGTAGTCTGGGCCCCCGCAGGCTCCACCGCCAGCGGGCTCAGGTGTTTTTGTTGTACCATGGTTGTTTTAAGGCCGGATACCTGTTGCTGTTCTTCCTCAACCGGCACCGTTGTCAAAGAAAGATTCAGGCGACCACCGCCACCACCGATGGACTGGATGGATGTACCTGTTGAATTATCACCGGCCGTACCTATATCGCCTTCCCGGGTCAACTGCACATCACCGCCACCACTGTCCGTAGTTTCACTGCCACCAAGGGCTACTTCCAGGTCAATGATTGCATCCTCATTGACGGTCATATCGATGTTGCTGTTACCACCGCCTCCACCGACAGACTGGGTCTGCGATCCAACTGAATTCTCGGCCAGGGTATAAAGGTCACCGATATGTGTCGCATCAACGACTGTGGCACCAGCATCCTCCAGCTTGCTGGTGCCCAGCTCGATAACTCCAAACACTTTGGCTGTCACTTTTTCAAGCAAGCCTTCGTTAATGGGGACATCCACACTGTCTTCACCAAGCAGTGCTGCATTCTGGCTTACATCCAGATAGAGGTTGGCATTACCGCCACCGCCATTGATGGACTGGGCGAAGTGAGCCGTGCTGTTGCTTCCCTCCATCACGATATCACCTTCGGTATTGATGGTGACTGTGCCAGCCACTCCATCACTACCTTCATTGGAGCCAAGAATTTGGTTTATGCCAAAGTCCAGAGCCATCCAGGCCGGTGCAGCAATAGTCGTGCCGGATGTACCGCCACCACCACCGATGCTTTGGGCAAAAATACCGTAAGAATCATCCCCGTGGGAGATAATGCTTCCTGTATGATTGACCAGCACATTACCGCTATCCGCGCCATCACCGCCTGATCCGCCAATGCCGATATTCAGCAGGCTGGGTTTCAGGTTCTGTTTGGGATTGGTCAGAACATTATTTGAAAGGGCTACATTGGTGCTGGCATTACCGCCCCCCCCGCCCACGCTCTGGGCAAAAATGCCGTAGGAGCCGTTACCGAAAACTTCAATGCTGCCGCTGTTTTCCACATAAACATCACCGGAGATATTGCCGTCCCCGCCAGACCCGCCAACGGCAATAGCGCTGACAGTATCCGCATCCTTGCTGCCCTTTACCATGTTGCCGGACATCGTCATTCCAGCATCACCGCCACCGCCGCCGACAGACTGGGCGATAATCCCGTGCGCCAGATGACCAGTCGTGATGATATTTCCGGCATTTTCCACAGTCACATCACCAGAGGCTCCTCCGGTACCGCCATCACCGCCAAGACTGAAAGATAGGGCATTGGTCGCCGCTGAATCCCCGGCGCCGGAAACCTGGTTCATGGTCGTGACTGAACTGCCGATACCGCCGCCACCGCCGATGCTCATGGCATAAATCCCGTGGGACCGGTTTCCGTTGGTAATGATATTGGCCGGATTTCCTTCTGCATCAACCAGGTTGGAGACGTTCACATTACCCCCGGCGCCACCCTCGCCACCGGTGCCACCGATGCCCATGGTAATTTTATTGCCGGTTCCGCTTGAGGATGAAGATCCTGTGATCACCCGGTCCGCATTACCGCCACCGCCACCGATGGACTGGGCCAGAATACCGATTGAATTTTCCTGATTGGTGCCAATACCACCGGTATTTGTGACCGTCACATCAGAGGCGATTGCCCCGACACCGCCGTCCCCGCCGACGGACATAGAAAGCTGGGTCGCCCCGTCGGCATTGCTGTTGCGCACTGAATTAATCACCATACCGGCATTACCGCCGCCACCACCAAGGCTCTGGGCAAGTACACCATGTGACCTTATGCCGTCAGTGATAATTACCCCAGAGTTATCAACTGTAACTATACCGCCTTCTGCACCGGTGCCGCCAGTACCACCTACAGCGACCAAAATACCGGCCCCTTCATCCTGGATGCCACCTGCCTTGGTCATGCCGCCTGTACCGCCGCCGCCGCCGACACTCTGGGCGAAAATACCGATAGAGTTGGTATTATTGGTACGTACATCAGCAGCGCTGGTCACGCTTACAACGCCGCCATAGCCACCGAGTCCACCCGTACCGCCAAGCGCCAAGGACGCCGTTGAGGCCTTGTATGCTAAACCGGTTGCGCTACCACCGTTACCGCCACCGCCGCCTACAGACTGGGCAAAAATCGCATGCGCATTCTCACCTTCGGTGCTGACCCAGCCAGAGGCATCAAGAGTCACGTTCCCACCATAACCGCCTTCACCGCCTTCAAGACCAACAGATAGACTTGCAGAGCGTTTCGGTCCGTCACCACTGGGCGGTGGGGAAATCGAAACGGAAGAAGATGAGCTGTTACCACCACCGTTACCGGCAGATTGCGCCAGTAAACCGTATGAATTGTTTCCGTGGGTCTTCACAATGCCTGTTGAGGTCAGGCTGACATCGCCACCAAAACCACCTGTCCCACCTTCCCGGCCAAGCGTAATACCCAGCTTTCCGGTACTTGCTGAAGTATAGGCAAGATTGAGGCTCGCATTACCTCCACCGCCACCAATACTCTGAGCCAGAACGCCAAAGGAGTCACTTTCAAAGGTCTCGATATCACCGGTATTATTTACCCCGACAATACCACCGTTACCGCCCTCGCCAGGCGACCCACCAAGGACCAGTTGCAAACCCTTATTGCGGGAGGCTTCATTCAGATACGTCAGCCCCAAATTGAAGGCTGCATTACCGCCACCACCACCAATGGACTGTGCCAGGATGCCGTGGCTGCTGGCACCCTTGGTGACAATGTCGCCATGGTTTTCAACCGTTGAGCTTGCCCCGTGCCCCGGATCCCCACCGTCTCCACCGATAGCGAGCTGGACGGCATAGGCACTGCTTCCCTGGTCATTGGTATCCTGTGAGTCAGACGTGGACTTGCCTTCAAGTTCATCCAGCACCTTGTTATAGGACTGGAGCACACTGTCATCCACGCCGGTATGCTTTGGTGTAGGCCTGGAGCCACCACCAGCACCAGCACCACCGCCACCGCCGCCGGCGCCACCGCCCGTGAAATAGCTGACTGCGGCAATAAAGTTCATGCCTGCGTCACCACCACCGCCGCCGATGCTGCTGGCTTCGATACCGTAAGCACCAAGACCGTCTGTGTTGATGGTACCTGCCTCGATTTCTTCACTGCCGCGCACGACAGACACATCACCGGCATGACCACCGCCGCCACCAAAGCCACCTACCCCGATACTGACCAGGGAACTGTTTGTATTGATATTTCCGGTGACATTCATACCACCGGTGCCCCCACCGCCGCCAAGACTCTGGGCAAAAATACCGCGTGCATTGTCCCCTGAAGCGGTGATGTTGCCAACGGACTCTACTGAGACATTTCCAGCATCCGCGCCGTCACCGGCAAAACCGCCAAGGCCGGCTACAATAGAAAGACTTTTCTTTTCTGTTGCATCACCTGCTTTGGCCTTTGCAAGATTGCCGGAAACATTCAGAGCACCATTACCACCGCCACCGGCGATGGAGGCTGCATGAATACCATGTGACCATTCACCATCAGTCGTAAGGTCACCTGTCTGGTCGACAGTAACATCGCCACTGATGTTACCGGCACCACCAAAACCGCCGACGCCCATTGTCAGGGAGGGCACATTTGTGTCCTTGGCAATAGAGATGGCACCGCTCACATTCAGTCCGCCGTCACCGCCGCCGCCACCGCGCGATTCCGCAAAAATTGCTGTGGCCCGGCGTCCCGAAGTGGTTACAGAAGTATCTGCGTTAACAGTTACTGCCTCGCCTTGTCCGGCATCACCACCGAAACCGCCGACCCCAAAAATCAACGGTGCATCAGAAACAATACCACCACTCACATTCACGGCACCAATACCGCCACCACCGCCAGCACTCTGGGCATAAATACCTGTGCTGTAGTCAAGGGCAGTTGTAATACTGTTCCCGCCGTTCACGGTTACATTCACCGCACCGGCATCACCGCCACCACCACCAAAGCCGCCAACGCCGACAACCAGGGCATGTCCGTCACCGGAAGAAGAGGCAAACGACAAACCACCGCTCACATTGACACCGCCGCTGCCGCCACTGCCACCCTGGCTCTGCGCAAATATCCCTTTGGAATCCTCAAAGCTTGCCAGGAATCCATTCTCGTCTACTTCGGGCACTGACTTGGTTGCTGTATTAATGGTGCCTTCATAGGTGACGTTAACTGCGGAACTGTTACCACCACCGCCACCAAAACCGCCAACACCGATAGCTGCGGATCCACCTGATCCTGTACGTGAGATATTCAGCGTTCCAGTGACATTAGTGCCGCCCTTACCGCCGCCACCGCCAAGGCTTTGCACGAAAAGTCCGGCAGAGCCATTCTGTTCCGTCACTACATCTGCAGTCACATCAAGGTCAACAGTACCGGCATCACCGCCACCGCCACCAAAACCGCCAACACCGACGCCAATCGCACCACCGCTGTTGGTGCTGAGATTCACACTGGCAGTAACATTGGTTCCCCCGTTACCCCCGCTGCCACCAATAGATTGGGCCACAATGGCTGAAGAGTCCTTGCCGGCCGTTCCGATAAGTTCATCTTCATCGGTCGCAACAATGGTGCTGGAAACATTACCGGCATCACCGCCATCGCCACCAAATCCACCAACGCCGACACCAAGAGAGCCACCGCTGGATTTGCTTAGATTTACAGCTGCGGATACGGAAATTCCGCCTTTACCGCCGCCCCCGCCGACAGACTGGGTCAGGATGGCTTCTGATGTTTCACCCAATGTCACAACCTTGCCGGTGACATTATTCGTCACATCAGCGCCATCGCCGCCACCGCCACCGGAACCGCCAACTGAGACGGAGACCGCTCCGCTGCCGGAGTTCGAAGCAGAGATAGTTCCTGACACGGACAGGCCACCGTTACCGCCACCGCCACCTACGGACTGGGCAAGCACACCGGCTGCTTCATCGCCCGTGGTCATCAATGTACCGATATAGTTACTTGTCACAGCACCCGCATCACCGCCGTCACCGCCAGAACCGCCAACGCTGACCCCGACCCCGCCACTGCCAGAACTCGCAACAGATATCATCCCGCTAATGGACATGCCGCCATTACCGCCGCCGCCGCCCAGACTCTGGGCCAGAAGGCCTCCTGACCGGTCACCAGTCGTCGTCACATCACCTTCAACGTCCACATCAACTGTGCTGCTGTCGCCGCCTTTGCCACCACTGCCGCCTATTCCAACACTCGCGCCACCGCTTCCGGTCTGGCTGCCGGTCAAGCCTGCAGAGACATTAAGGGCGCCATTACCGCCACCGCCGCCAAGGCTTTGTACCAAAATCGCCGTGGCATCCTGCCCACTGGTCGCCACATTATTGCTGACATCCAGGGTGACGGCACCACCGTCACCACCGTCACCGCCGCTGCCGCCAATACCAACGGAAACCGTGCCGCTGCCACTTTTAGACCCAGCTGCGGCTGCAGAGACGTTCATGCCACCGTTACCGCCGCCACCGCCAATACTCTGTGCCAGAATTGCCGAAGCCTGGTCCCCGAGTGTCGTCACGTCCGCTGTGGTTGTCGCCGTTACACTGCCGGCATTACCACCGCCGCCACCGGAACCACCGATGCCGACACTCACACCGCCACTGCCCATACCCCCGACAGCCCCGGAACCGGAAACGTTAAAACCACCGTTACCGCCGCCGCCACCGATGGATTGCGCAACGAAGCCACTCGACCCCTCGCCTTCCGTCCAGATGGTTCCGCCAGAAGTAGCCGTTACATTACCACCGGCGCCACCACCATCAGCTGAACCACCAAGACCGACCGTAATGGCACCGCCGGTACCGCTTGAGCCGGCCAGGGCTCCGGATACATTATAGCCGCCACTACCACCGCCCCCACCGACACTTTGCGCCAGAAAGGCAATTGAGTTATTGCCAAAGGTGAAGAGATTGGCAGTTGAGCTGGCATCAACCCCTTTACCGGCACCACCACCGCCGCCATCACCACCGATGCCGACACTGACCGCTGCACCGCCCTGGCCTGAAATGCTGCCACCTGCGGAAATACTGTAACCGCCGTTACCGCCGCCCCCACCGATAGACTGGGCTACCAGGGCAGCTGAATTTTCGCCACGTGTTACCACCTGGCCTGAAATTGTGAGATCAACAGCTGTCTCGACGCCTTCCCGGCCGCCATCACCGGCCACACCGCCGTCGCCGCCAAGCCCGACATTCACCGCGCCGGCCGTGCCACTAGAACCGGACAGACCGGCAGCAATGGAACCGCCGCCGTTACCGCCGCCCCCGCCAACGCTCTGGGCAAGGACACCGATTGAATTATCGCCTGTGGTTTCCAGAAGGCCGCTGTAGTCAGCGGTCACAATATCTCCGTCACCACCTTTGCCACCGCTGCCGCCGACACCTACAGAAACAGATAATCCGCCCGTACCGCCACCCGCGGCAGAAGCTGCGATCGAAAGACCACCATTCCCGCCACCGCCGCCAACGGCCTGGAAGATCAGGCCTGCAGAACCATCCCCCTCAGTAAGAATATCCGCATCAACATCACCTGTTACCTGACCGGCATCACCACCGTCACCAGCGCTGCCTCCCACACCGACAGAAACTGCACCTCCAGCAGCACCGCCGACAGAGGCAGATGCAGCAACTGACATGCCGCCATTACCGCCACCACCGCCAACAGACTGAATAATCACACCCGCAGACTGATTTCCGGAAGTTTCCACAGCACCGGTCAGGGTGACATCGGTAACACCCCCGTCACCACCTTTGCCGCCCTCGCCGCCAATACCGACTGCAATACCGGCACTGTTGCTTGGACTGAAACTGGCCACTGCTGATACGGCCGTACCCCCGTTACCGCCGCCGCCGCCAACGCTTTGGGTAATAAACCCTGTGGACAGGTCACCAGAGGTTTTGATTTCCAAATTGGCATCAGAGGTCACCACACCACCTTCTCCGCCATCCCCCCCGGAACCACCAACAGAAACGCCAACCGCGCCCCCGCCGCTACCAACAATATCCACCTGGGCAGAGACAGAAACGGTTGTTCCCCCATTACCGCCACCGCCACCGACAGACTGCAGTAATGCGCCGGTCGCATTTTGCCCGCTGGTGGTTATCCGGCCATTGCCCTGCAGGTCCACATCACCTCCTGCGCCACCGGCGCCGCCATCACCGCCCACAGCAACAGAGACTGATCCGACAACCCCGACACTGACCTGTACGGCACCGCCACCGTTACCGCCGCCGCCGCCAACACTCTGCATCAGAATTCCGGTCGAGCGATCACCGGATGTAGTAATATTGGACGGTAGAGTATTTCCAGAAAGATCGAATTCTTCCAGTGTCACACTGACTTGACCGCCATTACCGCCGCGACTGCCGTCACCGCCAACTGCAATGCCGACAAAAGGAGCGCCGGAGCCAGAGGACCCGCCATTTCCGCCACCGCCGCCAACAGCCTGGGCGAAGATGCCAAGGGAATCTACATTGGTTGTGGTGATAATGCCGCCATGCGTAATGTCCACATCACCTGAATCACCGCCTGTTCCGCCTGTTCCGCCAACGGAAAGGAACACCCCGCCGCTGTTGCCGCCGTCACCACCGCCGCCACCGATACTTTGGACATGAAGAGCTGTGGAGCTTTCACCAGTCGTCCGGATATGCCCTGTATTATCAATAGTGACCCGGCCGGAATTACTGGCCACACCACCCTTGCCGCCAATAGAAGCCAGGCCGCCACTATGGCCGCCGCTGCCGCCACCGCCACCCACGCTCTGGGCAAAGATCCCGCGCGCCAGCTTCCCGGCTGTGTTGATGTTCCCTTCATTTGTTACCTGAACCCGGCCACCGCTGCCACCGCCGTTGCCGGACCCACCCAGTGAAAACAGGCCACCGGAGGAAGCACCGGAACCGCCGCCTCCACCGATACTCTGGGCGAATATAGCGTCAGCCCCGTCAGAAAGAGTGACAATATGGGCCCCGTCATGATTGGTCACGGTAACCGTTGACGCATGGCTCCCTGTGCCAGAGCCGCCACCGAGAGAAAAAAGACCGCCAGAGCCACCGCCAGAGCCACCGCCACCGCCAATGCTTTCGGCAAAGATCCCACGCGCGTCCAGTCCCTCTGTATAGATGGTGCCTCTGTTATTGACTGTTACTGTTCCCCCATTACCGCCAGAGGACCCTTTTCCTCCCAGGGATACCAGACCGCCGGACGCACCGCCGGCCCCGCCACCGCCGCCAACGCTTTGGGCAAAGATGCCGTGGGCACTCTCACCCAGTGTATAAAGAATTCCTTCTGTCTTATTGGTTATATTGACAGTTCCGCCGTGCCCGCCTGCCGAACCGCTGCCGCCCAGGGACACGATGCCGCCACTGCCGCTGGCGGATCCACCGCCGCCGCCCACTGACTGACCAAAGATGGCATAGGCAGAGTTGCCTTCTGTGTTAATCACCGAACCGCTGTTGATGGTCACAGTGGAACCATCCGCACCGGGTCCGCCCGACCCGCCGATGGTTACAGCGCCACCTGTCGCAGAAGAGCTCCCGCCGCCGCCGCCAACAGATTGTCCAAAAATTCCAACAGATCCTTCACCCAGGGTGTTGATCTGGCTGCCCGCATCGGTGGTAATGGTGACCCGACCCGCATCATTTCCCGATCCCGCTGACGCGCCGAGAGAAACAATGCCGCCTGCAGCACCACTGTCTCCACCGCTTCCGCCAACGGACTGACCGAATATACCAATGGAATATCTTTCGTCAGTCTGGATAAAGCCACCGGAAGTCATGGAAATATCCACATTCCCCCCGCGGCCACCAGTAGAAGCATCACCACCAAAGGAAACAATACCCCCAGCGTCACCGCCATTACCGCCGGTACCACCGATACTCTGGGCCAGGATACCGTGAGAGGCCACCCCCCGGGTATGAATCACATCGTGGTTTGTGACATAAACATCGCCGCCGGTACCACCGGCTGCACCGCTGCCTCCACTCCCGACAATTCCCCAACCGCTGCCGCCGGAACCACCTGCACCGCCAACACTGAGAACATAAATACCATGGGCATTTTCACCACTTGTATTTATGGTCCCTGAATTGGTTATCCTGACTGTTCCGCCAACACGAGCGTTACCGCCGTCACCGCTGGGCGCAAAGATAAAGCCGTCCCCTCCGACTCCGCCTGTCCCGCTTCTGCTGATTGCCCGTATTCCGTGGGCCTTATCACCGGAGGTAGTTATATTGACCTGGTTATTCAGGGTAATAGTACCACCATTGCCGCCGTTGCCGCCGCGATAAGCCGGAATATTGCCGTAGGAATCACCGCCGGTACCGCCTCTACCACCAGTACTTGTAACTTCTATGCCGGACTTACCACCATTGACAGTGGAGATATCCCCGTGTGAAGCCGTAACCGTCCGGTTTATTGCCGGTCCTCTTTTGCCGTCTTCTCCGTTCGAGCCCTGCTTGGCAAGATTAAGACATCCACCCCCGAGCCAGGACGGCGCACAGATCCGTATCCCGTAGGCATTCTTGCCACCCTTGCCGCCAGCCCCCACAGAGTTTTCCTTGATAGCTCCGGAATTGGTTGTGGGGGGCGTATATTCATCATCACCGGGTGCTCCTTCCACCCCATCAGGCACCTCACCCAACTCATCGCTTACATCCTCAACAACTGTCCGGGAGACAGGATCCACAGGCGGGTCAGCATCCAGATCCGTTGTCAGTTTGACATCAACAGATTCCACCAGGCCGGTATCCCCATTCACATGGACCGCCACAATCTGGTAAACAGAATCGTCATCCGGATCGGTCGACGGCAACTGTTGCCCTACTTCAGTTCTGGTCAGTAGAAGGTCACCGGTTTCCGTCAGAACATAAAGTACAGAATCCGTATTATCCTTAATCAGTTCAATGACCCTGACGTCCTCCCCGGTCACCGGGTTGGTTACGATGTCATCTATCTGCGTGTCGGGAGTAGCGGCAGCAAAAGCAAGTGCCACCTCAATATATCCGGCAGAGGCTTCAGCAGGGTCACCAACAGCCAGCATCAACGGAACTGACATACAACTGGCAAGCAGGATGGCCTTATATCCCGGCCGCAATCGGAATTTAGGTGCAGCCCTTCCTGATTTCGGGAGCTGCTCTTTGCGCTTCTGCTGAGTTGTCATTACCTTCCCCTTCCGACAGATTTTCTTCGTCAGACACCTAATACTTCATACTGTTAATTCCTGGAGGGGAAGAGTGCTTTCCTGTTTCTTTCGACGAGCTTACAACTGCCACCCCAATGTTTTCATTGAGAAGTTAAGCCGGAAAACTGCGCTTTTAGGAGACTCCCCCATGATCCGGAACCAAAGCCGGACTACACTTAGTCTAGCGCAGTTTTAAAAAGGATCAAGAAAATACGTTAACCTTTTGTTAACTAAATAGAAAGCAGGGCTATTACTTAAATATGGAAACAAACCATCTCTACCTATCCGGGTGTTGAACCTAAGTATTTAAGTATATTCAGGGCCTATTGCTAGCATTCACAAGGTTTACATCCCTTGTTTACCTGCCTCCCGTGCAGGTAATTTCAATGGCAGGCGAGATTCAGGAAACTTCAGGATGATAGATGAACAGTGACACAGCCCAAAAAGCATCACAAAGTTAATCTTTGCCAAATTAACAGATTTAAATATTCCCGTGATCTGTACAGTCGTGCCGGATTGGGCAGAACTATTTCAGTCTGCTCCCCATTCGCCAAAGATCAAAACAGGGCCCGGATATCGACCCGACGACGTGAGGCTTCGGCAAGGCCGTCAGCGGCCTCCACATCCACAGGATCCGGATTTTGCGACCAATGGATTTCAATCTTGTCTTCCGCGACGCCGAGACGGATCAGGGCTTCACGCATTTTTTCCGCCCGCTGGCGGGCCAGTTCCGGTTTTTCGGCAAAGGTGCGACCGGACAGCGTTTCCGGTTCGGTCACGGCATAGCCGGTCACAATCAGCTTTTTTGGTTTGGCCGCCCGGATCCAGGTGATGGCCGTATCCAATAGATAGTCGCCATACTGATAACTAACAAAATGCCGATTGAGTTCAAAGAACATATGGAAGGTACGGTCTGTATAGGGCCCCGGCGGCGTTGGCCGTTCCTCGGACAGTGGCCGGACGTTACGCGACGGCAGGCTGTATCTCCGTCCCGGATAGCCCTCGGCCGGCAACATATGGCGCGTACAATGAGTTGCAAGCCTGGAGACCCTCACCGGTTCCAGTACCACGCCGCCACAGAGGTTATCCTGTTTGTCGGAAACATATCCTTCCACCAGCACCTCGAAATTCCAGTCCGGCTTGATCGGTGACGGGGTAACGTCATAGCGAATACCGCTTTCGCGGTCGTCGGCCAACCAACACCCGGATTTTCGCCCGTCCCGGGTGTCCCGGTACACCGGACAGGCAATCAAGCGGACCAGTTCCCCGGCCTCCACCACAACCGGCATGATGCCAAGCGCGATCAGAAAAGCGGAAAAAAACAACTTTTTCATCACAGCGCCCCCATTAGATTAACCAGATCCTGTTTTTCCTGCTCGGTGTAGCCAATGTTGTACCGCCGGTCATAATAATCAACCACCGTCCTGAGATCCTTTGCCGCCCCGTTGGAAAAATAGGGCGCCCGCGCCGCGAGACCGCGCAGGGACTGAAGCGTGATCTTGCCAACATCCCGACAATTGCCGGAAATCATGGCAAAGCCCGGATCATGGGTAAAAATCTCCCGGCCGTAATGGGGATGTGGCTCCCCGGTGCAGGTCACTTTAAACAACGGCAGATGCGGCGCCGGATCGGCAAACGGCAGAGTTGTTGTCCCCAGATCCACCTGGCCCGGGGCCACGTCATTGCCCATCTGGCTCATATTGTGACAGAAGACACAGCTGTTGAGTACCGGATTACCAAACCCGATGGGCGAATTAATGCCGCCGCTGTCGGTGATCAGGAACATTTTTTCCTTGAATATCCGGGCGCCGCGGGCAACGGATTCCCTATAGGCGATTTCTTCATCAGAAAGCTTCGCCTTTTCCGCAGCGCTTATATCTTCCCAGGCTTCAAATTCGCTCCAGACCGGAATGCCCTGGCTGCCAAGCCGTCCGGCCGGAGAATCCCGAAGAAGCTCAGGTCCGCCCCGCGCCCCGCCCGCATCCAGCGGACCGCCGATCTTATCTTCCGCCTGGGCCGTATAAACGGTGAGAATGAAGTCCCGGATCTTGTTCTTCTGCTCCTGAGACAATCCATCAACCATTTCCAGATGGGTTCTGGACGCATCCTGCATCTGTTCAAACAGGGTGGTGGCCCGATTGTCAGCCATGATGTTACCGGACAACATTTCGCCCGTTTCGGGATGAACCGGCAGCGGCAGCCCTTGCTTCGGGTCATAGGCAAAGCCCACAGCAATCAGATACTTCAAATTAGCCACCGGACGCGGCCGGCGATAGACCGAAATGGAAGGATGTTCCGCATCAAGACCATAAAGTTCGCCCGTGTTGCAGCCCCAGGGGTCCCGCACCACCTCGATCTTGAAATCAGGCACAATCTTTTTGCCATAGCGGTCTTTCGGCGGCCACGGCAGGGAGATACGAAACAAGCCGTGGTCCAGCAACAGGGAATGGGAGCCACGTTCATCCTGCGGCAGTGTCGGGCAGTTGGACCCGTCATAAGCGGCGAACAGCGGGTCGCCGCCGTCGGTTTCCTTCCAGCGATTGCGGATGGTCTTGACCGACAGGCTCATGGCATCCGCCGGCTGGTGGCAGGTGACGCAGCCGCGGCCGTTGGGCCCGAGCGGCGCAAAAAAGGGATGGCTTTCCACCTCCAGCGGTTCACCGGTTTTCAGGACACGCAGGATGCCAAGGTCATTTTCATATTCAATGGCTGGGGGAAAAATCCGCTCATCCCCCGGCGCCCACCAATCATCCCCGCCTGTATCCGCGCCGCTTGCTGCCACAGCACCAGTGCTGCTCAAAAGAAAATACAGAACTGTTGTTAAGACAAATCGCACGACATTCTCCAGGGTACCAGGGAAAAAGTGACGGGACCCTGCCATGGAAGACAGAATCCCGCCTGGGAGAACAGTTTAGAAGTTATATTTAGTCCGCAGGCCGAAGGTGCGCGGCGGGCCGTAGAGATAACCGCCGTTGGCACTGGAGGCATCCTGAACCTGAGAGGCGATATAGGTTTCGTCGGTGAAGTTATCCACAAAGCCCTCTACCCTCAGGTCTTCGTTCACATCCAGGGTCAGACGGAAATTGAAGATATCCCGCGATGGTACAAAGGAACGCGTACCCGGGAAAGGCGTGGCCAACTGGCTGTCCAGATGGGACCATTGAACCCGCGGGGTCAGAGACATGCCATTATCCAGCACGAATTCATATTCCACCCCTGCATTTACAGTCCATTCCGGAGAAAACGGCAGTGTATCGCCTTCATGCACAAGACGGTTGGTATTGTCGCACTCGGGGCTGACCGCGTTGCTATTGGCGTCATTAATACAGGCATCTTCGGCAAATTCCGCGCTCAGGTAACTGAGACCCAAGTTGAAACTCAGGCCGCCGAACTGGGCCAGCATTTCAAGCTCCATTCCCCAGGCTTCACCGGAAGCGGCATTCTGGGTTACCGGCAGCCCGTTCAACAGGCTGGCCAGCTGAATATCCTGGTAATCGGAATAGAAGACATCCGCGTTAATACGGATGTGACGGTCCATCAGCTCGGTCTTGACACCGGCCTCATAAACGAAGTTCTTTTCCGCACCAAAGTTGCCCTGAGGCTCCAGAAGATTCACACCGCCAGCCTTATAGCCTTTCGATGCCGTGATATAAAGCATGGTATCATCCATGTGGTAATTGATACCGATTTTACCGGTCAGCTCGGTCGAATCCGTGGAGGTACTGAAGGGATCCATAGGCGGTCCAGGCAATACGTTACGGTGATATACCTGCTCGTCCCAGCTGTAACGGGCACCTGCAATAAGTTCAATTTCCTCCGTGGCGTACCAGTTCAACTGCCCGAACAGGGACTTACTGGTATTTTCCGCTTCAGTATCAATGGTAGAATCCGAAGAGACAAAGTCCACATTACTGTGGTTGTCCCGGTAAAGTTCAACCGGCACATCCTCGTCAAAATAGAAGCCGCCGACAACCCACTGCAGCGGGCTGTCATCGGTGGACATCAGGTTGAACTCCGCCATAAAGGTCTCAAAGGTCGTATCGCCCCGACTCACACGAGCCGGATAAGTTCTGCGATTGGAACTTGTGGCCGGCAAGCCTTCCGGCACCGGCAAGGCGGTCGCAGTGCGGTCACCGTCCACCTGGTCACGGGTATAGCCGTCCTGGTAGGAGACCAGACCACGCATATCGATACCATCGGTGATGGCGTATTTTACTTCGCCAGAGATTCGGTAACCGTTCTGGTCCAGGTAGGAAATGGCGTCTTCCTGGATCACAAACGGATCGTCGCTGACCGCGTCATCCGGATTCTTCACGGCATTGTAGCCGGTATGCAGGTCAAAATGCTCGCCGCGCAAATTAACGCGCAACTTGTCATCGGCAGAGCGCATGGCGAAGTTGATGCGGGCGGCATCCAGATTCATATCACCGGGTGAACTTGGGCTCGGGCCGATATTTTTGGTAAAACTATCGCGCTCGTCATGGACATAAGCCACACGCACGGCGAAGTTTTCACTCAGGCCCACATTAAGAGCGCCTACAAGACGGTATTTGTCGTAGTTTCCAACGGTACCGTCCACATAACCAAAGGTTTCGCCATATTCCGGCGCCGGTGTGCGCACATAAACGGCACCGCCTGTTGAGTTCTGACCGGTCAGGGTTCCCTGCGGACCACGCAGCACCTCGATGGTGGCAATATCAAAGAAGCTCTGGCTGATAAACTGTTCATGCGGTACCAGAATCCCATCGGTGTAATAGGCCACACCGGGAACGGAGGTCGGCGCAGACTGGGCGATACCGACACCACGAATATTGATGAATGTGGAACGGTTATAAGTATTGATGGCCACGGACGGAGCCACATTCTGAATATCGTGAATGTTGCCTACGCCTTTTTTGGCCATGGATTCAGCAGTCAACACCGTCGCGGAAATCGGAATATCCTGCAAATTTTGCTCGCGGCGCTCGGCCGTTACGACAATTTCCTCTAGAGTGAATACTTCTTCACTGCCAGCTTCCTGAGCCTGAACAGCGCCCGATAGTGCAAACCCGGCCAGCACACCGGAAAACAAAGGCAAATATTTATAAGAGCGTGTCATTCCAAACTTCCCTTCCCTAATATTGAATGTATGTGAATGACCGTAATCACTGTCCCGACGGAACATTCACAGCTTGCTATTATGTTTTAGCTATCATATATAGCTTTTTTATGCAAGCCCTTACATAACTATTTTTGACAAATACCGATCCCAATAGATACTACCTCTTTGTTTTAATTGAAATATAAAGAATTGCAAGCGCTTGCTCTTGATATTCCCGCCAAACGGGGTAAATATAGCCGTCAGCACTCCAGCAGCGTCTGGGGTAGGATCCAAACATAAACTTTCATAGCGAACCGGGAGACACAACATGACACAGGCATCGCGGGAACTGGCCCAGAAGGTACGCTGGCGGCTGGTTGTCCCCACTATCCTGTTCATATTCCTCAGTTCCCTGGACCGGGCCAATGTCAGTTTCGCCGCCCTGCAGATGAATATGGATCTGGGCTTCTCCCCCTCCACTTATGGATTCGGTGCCGGGATCCTTTTCTTCGGCTACCTGACCGGTCAGTATCCCAGCATCTTGCTGTTTCAGAAGATCGGCTTTAAATTCTGGGTCGCGGGGCTCGCCATAATCTGGGGTATCGCCTCTACGGCAATGGCCTTTATCCATACCCCCATGGAATTCTATGTCCTGCGCGTGATTATCGGTATTGCCGAAGGTGGACTCGCGCCGGGGATCGTTCTGTACCTGAGCCAATTCGCAACGGAAAAGGAACGGGCGACAACCTTTGCCCTGCCTATGCTGGCCATTCCCTTGTCGATCATTCTTGGCGGGCCATTGTCCGGATTTCTCCTGGACATGCAGGCACCGGGGGAAATGGCCGGCTGGCGCTGGATGTTCCTGGCCGAGGGCACACCGACCATCCTTCTCGGACTGTTCTCCCTGTTCTATTTCCCCAATACACCGCAACAGGCGAAATGGCTGTCAACTGAAGAAAAACAATGGCTCGCTGCCAACAGCACAAACCATTCAAAAGACGGTGAAAAGCTCACAAACGACTGGTCTGTGGCACTCAGCCCCATTGTCTGGTCTTCTTCCCTTTTGTGGTTCTGCCTGTTGGCCGGAGCCTATGGCATCATGTTCTGGCTGCCACAGGTTGTGCAGCATATGTCCGGGATCAGCGCCTTTGAAATCGGCCTGGTCAACGCCCTGCCCTGGCTCGGTGTCGGCATTGGCATCTATTTCAACTCCGCCCATTCCGACAAGACCGAGGAGAGGTTCTGGCATATCGGCCTGCCCTCCGCCATCTCGGCCCTGGCCATCGTTGCTGCCGTGGCTTCGGGTCACGGGCTGCTCAGCCTTGTCATGCTGTTTGTTACCGGGCTCGGCCTGGGTGCTGCCCAGGGTGCCTTCTGGGCGCTGCCGACTACCTTGTTCACCCCGGCAAGCATGGCCATCGGCGTGGTCACGATCAACATTGCCGGCAACACTTCCGGGGCCATTATCTCCCAGGTGATTGGCTATATCCGGGAACAGAGCGGTAGCTATGTAGCACCGATCCTGCTGGTGGCTTCGCTGCTATTCTGTGCCAGCATGATCGTACTCCTGATCCGGCTGAAACTGGTTACAGGTCTGGTGCGCGAGGCCGACTAAACGGCCTGCGCAATAGCTTACGACTGAACTCTTGTCAGGAAAATTTCAGGGGAACACTGAGCGCGCCGATTTCCGGCATGCGGGTGGGCTTAACCGGACCGCTGACCTCAAAGTCACTGGTTTTGGACAGAAGACACTCCAGGGCCACAATCAGCTCAAGGCGCGCCAGAGGTGCGCCAGGGCATTTATGCACCCCGCGCCCGAAGGCCACGGAATCCTTTATGTTTCGGCGATTGAGAATAAACTCATCCGGCTTCTCAAAAATTTCTTCATCACGATTGGCCGAGGCATAAACAAGGGCAATGGGATCGTCCTTTTTGATCTCTCGGCCGCGGAGGCAGATATCCCTGGTTGCGGTGCGGGCAAATCCCCGGTAGGGGGTATACAGTCGGAGAAACTCTTCCACCGCCGCCGGTACCAGAGACAGATCTTCGCGCAGCCTATTCTGCAAGTCTCTGTGCTCCGACAAATGTACGGCGATGGAACCGATCAGCACCGTCGGGGCGATAATGCCCACCACCAGGACCTGGCGGATGGTGCCGACAATCATCTCGTCGGGCAGTGGCTCCCCCTCCACCCGGGTGGCGAGAAGAGAACTGGTCGCGTCGATATCTGGATCGAGCGGGTTCTCCTTGCGATCCTGCACCAGCGCGCGCGCCATGTCATACAGGAGCTTGCTGCTCTCCTTGGTTTCCCGCTCGTCATCGGACTGAACAGCAAAGTTATAGCGCCGCCCCACCTCGGCCAGTACCTCGACCTGATCGGGTGGCAAATTCATCCAATGGGCAAAAGTCCTGATCGGCATAGGTGCGGAAAATTCATTACAGATATCACCGCCACCCTTCGCGACCATTTGGTCCAGCAAATCATTGCAGATCTCGCGGATCACCTGCTCAAATCCGGCAACCCGCTTTGGAGCCAGCAATGGCGCCAGGGCCCGGCGGTAGGGCGTATGTTCCGGCGGATCCAGATGCAACGGCGGCCGACGGCCGGTAAAGGCCACTTTCGGCACCACATTTTGCACCGAGGTGATAAATGTCTCTGAATCCGAGGCCGCCGCGGCCACATCTTCATATTTGGTCAGAGCCCAGAATCCACCCCAGGCGTCGCTATGCGCCACCGGGCATTCCCGGCGCAGGCGCTTGTAATCCTCGTGTGGACTTTCCAGTGTTTCGGGTTTTAACGGGTCAAAATCTTCCATGCGGCGAACATATCTTCAAATGTAAGCGCTTGCAATAAAAATATAACGATTATGTTTCATTGTAATTTTAAGGGATTGGTGATAATCAAAATTCTGTGGAACAGAAAATGGAAAATCCGACACTGGACGATGTAGCGGCGCATGCAGGTGTGTCAACGGCCACTGTTTCACGTTTTTTCAACAATCCCGATGTGGTGGCCAAGGCCACAGCAAAACGTATCCGGGATGCGGTCACCGCCACCGGTTACATCCCCAATATGCTGGCCGGCGGCCTGGCCAGCAGCAAGAGTAAGCTTGTCGCCGTCCTGATCCCGCAACTGGGCCCTTCCATTTTCAACGACACCATGGAGGCCATGGTGCATGAGTTTTCCGCCGCCGGTTCCGTTGTCATGCTGGGTCTGACTGAACTTGACCAACAACGCACGGACGAACTGGTTATGGCCGCGCTTGGCCGGCGGGCAGAAGCCATTATCATTACCGGCGATGTTGGCGAAGACACAAGAAAGATGCTGAAACGCAGCAAGACCAACGTGATCGAGATTTGGGACCTGCCGGATGACCCGATAGATGTGGCGATCGGCTTTTCCCACTACGAAATCGGCAAGGATATCGCCCGTTTTCTGAAAGCCCGGGGCTATATCCGCCCGCATTTCATCGCCACGCGGGGCGTGCGCGCCCTCAGACGCCGGGACGCCTTCAGGGTGGAATGGAAAGCCCAGGGCGGTGAACACCTGACGGAGGACAGCCTGGAGCTGCCACTGCGCTTTGGCAACGCCCGCAGCGCCTTTGCCAATATCCGTCGGCTGGACGCCCTGCCGGATGTGGTGGTCTGCGGGTCGGACTGGCTGGCACAGGGCCTGATCATTGAAGCCCAGGCAGCTGGTCTGAATGTGCCGGGAGATATTGCCGTACTCGGCTTCGGCAATAGCGCGCTGGCCGGGGAAATGCGGCCGACCATTACCTCCATCGATATTGACGGTGCCCGCATCGCCCGGGAGTCAATCGCCCTTCTGCGCGCACGGGAAAGAGGCGAGCAGATCCGGGATAACCGCATTGATGTTGGCTTCCGCCTGATCGCCCGCGAAAGCGCCTGATTTCTCGTCAGGCGGCTTTAAATGATTTCAATCTATCCGCGACGATAGTGAGATAAATGATCTCAGGTAATGTCCTGAAATAACGACAGGCCGAAAAGTGCGCTTTATATGCGCACCTTTCAGAATTTCATATTACCCGGATTAACCGATTAATTCTGCTCATTATTTAAATTTACTACAAACGGCAATTCAAGGTAGGAGCCATCCATTTCACCACTCAAGATTGTGATGATTGGCGCCGGGGATTGCTTGATTTGTTCCAGGTTACGCTGTCGGGGGTCCGCCCCGGCAATGACAAGCCGCAGGCGATGCCCTGCCCGAATAACCTGGGACGCCGGCAAAAGTGAAATTTTCATCTCCGCCTTTTCTCCCGGCACAAGGAGAGAGACATCATCCTTTCGGCCGGAGTGCCAGGGCATGCCCAGCATATCATAGGGCGCCTCAGTCTCCTTTCGGTGAGATGCTGCAAGCCTGCCAAAGGCCAAAACCGATATTTTGCCATCCGGCGCAACATCCTCCAGATAGGCAAAGACATTCACATCTGCCTTATCAGATTTCAGGCCCAAGCGGACCATCGCCTGCCCCTGAAGCAGCCTGTCCTTCTGCAACGGCTCACTTGTATAGACCAGCCCAAAGTCATCCATGGGCTCGACCCAAAAGGGGAAATACTCCTTGTTGTTCACCTTGTAATTTACCTGAAAAGAACGGCTCCCTCCTTTATCCTGCGGGCTCTTTTCCAATGTTCCCGTCCCCGTCAGATAAAATCTTTCGCGGATAGCATCCTCACCCGGCAGCCTATTTGACCTGACCCAACGCGAATCATCCCCATCATTGACCAGATAGGTATAGAGAGGTTCCTCGTACAAGCCAGTCTTCATCCCCTTCAAATGATAATCAAAATATTTTCGTACTTCGCCAGAAAAATCAAAACCCGGTGGCGGAACACAGTGAGTGCCAGGACCGACCAACAGCTTGCCACCAACATTCTTAGCAGCAAGGAGCACCTGCTCAGTGGGTTCATCCTGCCAGTTACTCCAGAAATATGTGGCAATGCCTGAAGCTTTTAACTTGTCGAGATAGGTATACGGCCCCACTTCCTTCCAGAACTGATTGCCGGTATATTCCGACACACTATCCCGGTATGGCATGCCATACCAAAGTCCAGCCATGGGCGTGTTTTTCGCATGTTCGGCGACCGCAGCCTTTAACATGCTGCCATCCTTATCCTCATCCATCGGCACACTTTGCAAATCCACCACCGGCGGTTCATCCGGACGTGTATTGAATTGCGCCGTTATTCCCCCCCGGCGGACAAAAGAATATTTATCAAAATCAGTGGCACCGGCAAATATCGCCTTCAAAGCCGGCGGCGCTGTTGTCGCCACCTGTACGGCCGCCCCTCCCAGATAGGAACAGCCGATCATGCCCACATTTCCCGTCGACCAGGACTGGTCGGCAAGCCATTCCACAAGGTCAAATCCGTCATAGGCTTCGGTACGGTCCTGAAAGCCACGGCGATAACCAAAAGAGGCCCCCTTGCCGCGAATATCCGCTACGGCAACAATGTATCCAAAGTCCGTGAGCCCCTTCAGCGCCAGCCAATCCGACAGACCGATTTCGGCTATACTTCCGTCCTTGTGGTAATATCGGGCGCGATAAGGGGTCATCGCGAAAACGACAGGAAACTGCTGATCGACGGCTTTTCCCTCTATGGCCGGCCGATAGATACTCATCGCCAGCCTGGTACCGTCGCGAACCGGGACATACAGTGATTCACGGATATATTCGCTGAACTGTTTTCTACTCCTTTCCTGTCCCGCGCCACCCGCAAACGCAACGCTGACGCACATTGACAAAATTGTTATTGTGCTAAAGAACCACCGCCTAGAAGCTAACATTTTCGGCCTCCCCGCCTTTCCCTATTTTCTCAGAATTTGACTGATTTCCTCTTCAGGATAACCCAGCGCCCGAAGTATATCCGCTCCGTTTTCTCCCAGTCTGGGCGGTGCATCTTTTACTTCCGGGCCGCCATTCTTCATACAAAACCCGGCATTGACAATTTCCACATTCTCTTTTTCAGCAAGGCCCTCAATATGGAGTCCCAGCTTGATTTTTCGTTCTTCCGGTAAATCCAGATCAACGGCCTCACTCACTGTCCTGACCATTCCGCACGGGATCCCTGCCTCGCTCATCAGACGCTCCCATTCCTCGGCGTCCTTTTTCACAAACTCCCGGCCAAGCTCCGATTGCATCGCATCGGAATTTTCCCATCTGGCATTCGGGTCGGCAAAACGCTCATCTTCGAGCCAGTCCGGCCTATCAAGAAGACTAGACAAAATCTCGAACTGATGCTGCTGTACAACACCGAGAGAAATTTCCCGATTATCTTTCGCCCTGAACAATGCCGAAGTCGGCTGCCCGCTGTAACCGGTGTTTCCGGTTCGCTCCAAGGGCGTGTCAGTGACCAGATACGGGACTATTGCAGAGGTCATAAAGGCCAGGCTAGCATCGAACATGGCTACATCTATATAGTCACCGACACCTTCGCGTTCCCGCCTGAGCAGCGCTGCAAGAATAGCCAAGGCCGCTGTCTGGCCGGTTAACGTATCCACAACCGGAAAACCGATACGTGCCGGCGGATCGCCCAGCATGCCTCCAAGGGTCATCATACCGCTTGTAGCCTGCACGATATTATCGATGGCAGGCCAGTCTCGCCGGGGGCCGGATTGCCCATATCCACTGACGGAGCAATATACAATATCCTCTTTAATCTCCCTGACCTGTTCATAACCCAGGCCAAGTTTCGCCATGACACCCGGACGGAAATTTTCCAAAACAACGTCAGACGTTTCAATGATCTTCTTTGCCGCGGCCAGGCTCTGCGGATCCTTCAAATTGAGCGCGATCGACTTTTTCCCGGCATTCACTCCGATAAAGGCCGGAGCACAACCGTCATAGCGGCGGTCATTGCCATAATATCTCATTGCATCGCCTCTGGTCGGCTCTTCGATCTTGATCACATCCGCGCCAAGAAGGGTCAAAAGATGAGAGGCATAGGGCCCCGCCATAACATGACTGAAGTCGGCTACTTTTATACCTTTGAGCGGCTGAGTCATTTACCTGTTCCTTTACATGATATTCTATTACCCGGTACGACGCTTTCTCTGGCCACGTTAAAAACCCGCAATCCATCGATATTATATTTGTTCAGGGACGCGGCATTTTTTCGGGCAATTTTCAGATAGACCTCGTCAAAGGTTTTCTGATCCTCCGCCGATATTATGTGGAATTCGACACCCTTCTCGAGGGCCGTTTCCAAACCGGCTTGCAGAGATGCTGAAATTTCTTCTTGCAGGGCCTGCTCCCAAACCGAAATGCTCTGCTCGAACAGAGCCTGCTCCCGTTCATGCAGACTGTCCCACAAGGCCCTGCTCATGGCCCGTGACGGATACCCCCCCCGTGGAATTTCCACTTGTGTAAAATGTCCCGCGACCTCGGAAAAATGAAGTGACTTGAAAGTATCACCCGGCGCAGCCACCCCGTCGATCACGCCCTTTGCAAGCGCAGAATAAACTTCCCCCATAGGCATAGAGACCGGATCTGCCCCAAGCTCGAGAAACACCTCCAAAAGTTCTGTCGGAACCCGAAGGCGCAATCCCTTGAGATCTTCAAGGTTCTTCACTGCAACATCGCGGGTGATCAGGGCTGGCAAGTTTCCTCCCTGCACCGCCAGGACTTTGAGCCCTTGCAGTTCCCGGTCAAACTGAACGCTGCTTTTCTCCATACATCTGTAGAGTTTCGTCTGATTGTCCATGCTGGTCACGCCGCTGTAAAAACCGGCCTGTATGCGCAGCAAATGCGCCCCGCCCTTTGCATAGATCGGCGTGATCAGTCCGATATCCGCCACGCCATGACGGATTTCTTCCATGGAATGATCTGATGAAAGCAGAGATCCGGACCAGAAAGCGTCTATGCGAATTTTCCCGCTGGATTCTTCCTCAATGAACTTCATCCACCGAAGGTCGGCTTTGCTGAAAGGATGAGACGGACTATAGGGCGAGGCAAAGCGCAAAATTCTACTATCTACGTTTTCCCGGCCATCGCAGCCCGCAAGAAGGAACAATATCAGACACAGAATATATCTCATTTCACCCCTTCACTTTCGAGGAAATCCGCAACCAGACCGACCATCCGGTCGTGGTCCCAGCTCTTCGCATCAACCATGTCTCCATTGATGCCCAATACCGGCAAGCCAGCCTCCTCCAGGGCAAACTTGGTTATCAGAGTACCGGACTGGGACAGCCGGTTTTCCGGCGGCAGCAGAATAACAGCCGCATCAATACCGCAGCGCTCTGCTTCGGCGGTCATCCAACCGTTCATCCAGGGCGGCAAGTGAAGCACTTCATTCATGGAACAAATCCGGCTTGCCAGGGCCTCCATGGGCCGGCCCTTCAGATCACGAATATACTGGGGGCCGGCGAAGGGCATATACATGGACCAGACAAAGACCGCACCAAGCTTCTCCTCGAGCGCCTGATAGAAACCCGGATCATGCCATACCCCTGCGCCGATCCACATCAGGCGTATTTTTTCGTTGCTTGAAACGCCAATGCCCTGCCGCACTCGTTCTGCGACTTCATCACGAAAGCGTTTTGCATGACTAACGGCCCAGTCTGAGCCGCGGTGCCACTGTGGAATCATGGTATTGGGCATCTGGTCAGCAATGGAGACCGGACAGGGCCGCGCCTCTCCGATCAACCTTGCTGCGTCCGCAATATAAGTTTCCTGCTCATTAATCCGCACCATCAAAGTCTTCAGCTTTTCCATCTCGAACCTGCGGTTGGTTTTCTTTTCCAGCAGAACGATCAGATCATGCATTTCGTCCACAAGCAGTTTGATACGGTCCTCTTGGTAAACATTTTCCCAATCCGTGTTGGATCGCTTAAACCACTGGCCGTCCTTGCTTTCCCAGGCAGGCGCCTCCAGCGGAAAAAAGTCGGTGCCCAGAGCTTCGGCCCATTGAGAAAAGACATGTTGCACACAGTCACATGTCAGGCGGGCTACCAGAACGGTGGGCGCGGGCAATCCTCCCCAAGGAGCCGTCTCTGGATCGTTCGCCAGCGTGCAGGCCAGGCCCAGGGAGCAATATTTACAGCTGTTCCCGGGATAGCCCTTTTCTTCCATTACCCGAAAATAACGTTCCGAAAGCTGCTTCGCGGAAATATAAGCCGACCACCACTGGTTTGTGACCAGCGGAATGTCCATGGCGTGAAAGATTTCATGGGGCGTGTCTGCCTGAGCTACCACAAACGGTTCCCCATTTTCAACCACACGCTGCTTCAGTTCTCCTACGAATTGACGCTGATAGGCTGTTGCGAGGGAGGTACACTCCAGATCCTTGCGACTTCGCTGTGATTTCAGGGTGCTCATTTAAAAACCTCCAAAGCTGCAAGTTGCTCAATTCTTTCTTCACTCAGGCCGGCTAGATCACTGGCAACCTCCAGACTGTGTTCTCCGATGTCCGGTGCGCGGAAGGGCTGAATTTCTTCTGCGGAAAAGCTCACCGGTGTACGCATGTGGCCAAATTGGCCCAGGTGCTTGTGTTCGATGTTCACCAAGGCGCCACGCTGCATCAGACACCGGTCATGCTCACAGATATCTTCGATGTCCTGCACTACACCGCAACTGATTCCCGCTTCCTGAAGTTTTTCCATAATCGATACGGCATCCTGGCTACGGGTCCAATCGTCGATATCCTGCCCGCCAGTGATCTCTATCAGACGCCGCTCGTCTTCCTCACTCTTCAAAGAAAGTGCAACCCAGCGATCCGCACCGGAAGCTGGAAAAACATCCTGAAAATACATTCCTGGATCCGAATTCCCCCTCCGATGAGGCGCCAGGTTGCTTTGGGAGAGCTTGATCGCGTCCCGCATTTGCTGGACACAAATTTCATACATGGAGGCATCGATATGAACGGATATTCCTGTTTTCTGCCGATAATCAATCGCTGCGATCCCCGCTGCCGCCATCACGAAGGGAACAATCACATCGCCGTAGGGCACAGCCCCGGGGATCACCGGATCCCTGTCTGGCCAGCCTGTCAAATAAGTGCGCGAGGAAAGAGCCCCGCCTGTGCCGTCCACCCCCCATTCCTGCGCCAGCGGTCCTGTCTGGCCGTAAACGCTGCCGGATACCATTACAATGCCGGGATGTATCTTCTCAAGATCCTCGAAGGACAGCCCCAGTTTGGCCATGGTTCCGGGAGAGAAATTCTCCACAACCATATCCGCCCATTCGATGAGCGGGGTCAGAACCTCCCGGGATTCCGGCTTCTTGAGATCCAGCGCCAGACTTTTCTTTGACGTATTCAGATGTGCAAACCAGGGCTTGTCATTAAAGTTTCCAGCTTCGGAAACAGAGACCTGGACATCAAGCCGCGACATGCAGGGACGCCCCCGGCTTTCCACCTTGATCACTTCCGCCCCCAGGTCAGCAAGTGTTTTTGTCGTGATTGAACCGACCAGCGCCCAAGAAAAATCGAGCACCCGCAAACCGGACAGTGGTCCCTTTCGATCGCCTCGTCGTTGTTCGACAGGTGCAGCCTCCTGTCCTTCCACAATGCGGACAAACCGGCCAGGCATACGGTCACCGTCCCCATCCCTGGCCCAGAAATCGCGGGCATCCAGATGCGGGTCCGCCAGGACATCACCGGGTTCCGCGACGACGCAGGCATTGATCCCCCGTCTGCGGCCTTCCGTCAGAATGTCTTCCTTCGTCCGTCCGGCAAAAAAATCAGCAATAGCCGCTTCCCAGCTGGCCCTTATATCTGGATCAAGGGTAGAGCGATTATACGCCAGCCAGTCGGTGCCCTTCATCGGGTTTTCCATCCCGGTCTCATCCATCCAGTCTGATAGCGCCTGGTTGGCGGGGGCGCCGAACCGTCCTGTCATCAGTGAATGGAAGCACCATCCATCAGACAGCTTCCAGATACATTTTACAGTAGCCTTGCCGTAATTTAATGCGCCGCCTGCTCGTCCCAGTTTGCGTTTATCAAACCGCCAGGCGAGCGTACCATTAACATTGCGATTGAAAGCCACCTCCTGGACAGATACATCCACATGCTGTCCGGTGCCATTAAGCTTGCGGGAATAGTAAGCGGCCATTGCGCCGGAAGCGGCCACCATTTCCGCATGAAATTCACAGGCATTCAATGCTTCCTTCACTGGTCGACGGTCCGGGTTGCCCGTCAGAATCAATGTGCCGCCCATAGCAGATGAGACCAGTTCTCCGCCTTGCCATTGCGCCCGGTCACCAAAGCTTCCAAATGCTGTGACGGATACGTGGATAAGTCGGGGGTTTTCCTTCTTCAGGGTCGCGCGACTGAGCCCCAGTTGTTCCAGGCGGGGCAATCCAAGATTCTCTATCAGGAAAGAGGCCTGCCCAACCTGCTCCACATCCGTTGAAATTGCCGCCCCCAGAGATGCCATGAACCGCGCGAGTGGGCGTTCTGCCATATCACCAAGTGCAATAACTAATTGATCTTTGAGAAATGTCACTTCTTCACTCCCTCCAGGAACCGCCGAATTTCATCCCCGGCGCTGTCATTGAACAACCAATTACGGCGGGTGAGAGCAAGATAGGGTATTCCTGCTTTTTCCAGTGCTGCAACCTGCTTGGGCAATTCCCAGACAAGTGTTTCATCTTCCTCTATCATCCAGAGGATCACCGCTTCCGGCTTTTGTTCATCAACGCGCCGCAGCAACCGGTCGGAGAGGTTG
Source organism: Emcibacter sp. (assembly GCF_048269205.1). Taxonomy (GTDB): domain Bacteria; phylum Pseudomonadota; class Alphaproteobacteria; order Sphingomonadales; family Emcibacteraceae; genus Emcibacter. The sequence continues at coordinate 1,838,376 of NZ_JBLXJC010000001.1, forward strand.
CTGAAGGACCGCGGGCCATGGGAACTCTGGTGAATATGTTTTGCCAATGCAGTAATTTCCCCCTCCTCTGCCACTGTAACCGCAGGGCCATAATGATGAAGAGAACCATCATGAAATTCATCAATCACCGTCCAGCCGGACCGGTCAATAATTTGATGAATCCGGTCGTCTGGGGGAACGGACCCCGCCAAAATCAACCGTCTTCCACCTATTTTCTCGTCAACCTCGAAATGCTCCAGGACATCTTGAGGATCGGCAAAAAGCAGGGCACGGGAAAGTTGCTCCCAGGAAGCACCTGCACCGCTGCGATGCTCCAGTTTATCCGCCAGTTTTCGGCGTATTACATTTGCCTTTTTAATTCCCCCTGCCAACGCCTCGCGGTCAATTTTCAGTACGGCACATAGTTTTTCAACAGCTTCAGCATTCCGGGCCAGACTTGTAGGCCGCTGGATCTTTGCCACATCAAAAATTTCAGCCGTCGGCCCGGCCAGCACACCACGGGACTGAAGTTCACAAATGTAATAATACAACCGCTGTATATTGTCGGACCCGCGGGAGAAAATCACCCGCTCCAGAAAATCAAATTCACCTCTGTGCCAGGCTTCCAGAATGGATCTTGTCCAGGGTGCAAAACCACTCTCAAGCCAGTTGTCCGCAAACGGTGTCACCATATCCGGTGTCCACGGCAGATGAACGACACCCCCCTGATAGGCCAAAAGAATATCCAGCGGAATATCCAAGCCCAAATACCCGATGGGGTGGCGTGTTCTTCGCACCGCCTCCAAAGGATCAGAAAGAATATCTTTTATAAACTTGCTCGTCATAACCTAACTTCCCAGAATATGAGGTAACCAGAGGGCAATTGCCGGGAACGAAATAATCAGCAGCAAGTGCACCAGATCTGAGGCCAGGAACGGCAACACGCCCCTGAAGACCTTTCCCAGAGTTATGTTTTTCGCAATCCCTTGTATGATGTAGAGATTCATGCCGATCGGTGGATGGATGAAGCCGATCTCGATCGCCCGTACAAGGAATATTCCAAACCAGATGGGAGAGTATCCCATGTCCCGAACCACAGGCAGCAGGATAGGCGTCGTCAGCAGCATCAATGCCAGTCCATCCAGTACAGAGCCCAGCAGGAGAAGGATCACCGCAATCAACACCATTTTCATGAAATTCGAGACGCTCAGTTCACCGACCAATTGTGCAATCGCATCCGCAAATCCTGTGACACTGATAAATACGGCGAAGATCAGGGCGCCGATAACGATCAGGTAAATCATGCCGCTGGTTCTCAGGGTCTGCAACAGAGCGTCAGAAAGATTGTGCCATGTCAGACGTCGACGCATTGCGCTGATGAGCAAGGCCCCCATCACACCCACTGAGGCAGCTTCGGTGGGGGTAAACCAGCCCACGACAATTCCACTGATCATCACGACTACCAGAAGCAGAATATCGATAACCTTTCTAAGGGCAACCCATCGATCCGGCCAGCTAATACGTTCGCTGGCCGGCGCCATCTCCGGCCGGAAAATGGCAATTAGCCATATCACAAGGAAATAGAATAACATCTGGGTCAGGCCCGGGATAATAGCTGCCGTAAACAGAGTGCCAATGGACTGTTCTGCAACAATACCGAATACAATCAACGCACCTGATGGAGGAATCATGGGGCCAAGCGTACCACCTGCGGCAATGGCTCCCGTTGCCAGTTGGTCCGAATAGCCGCGTTTGCGCATTTCCGGCAGGGCGACCAGCCCAATCGTCGCGACGGTCGCCAGGCTGGACCCGTTAATGGCACTAAAACCAGCGCAACCGCCGACCGAAGCCGCCGCCAGACCGCCACGACGATGGCCCATAAATGCCGCCGCCGCATCAAAGATATCTTTACTTGCATTGGAGGAAAATACCAAATGAGCCACCAGCAAAAACAAAGGCAGTGTGCCGAGTTCATATCTGGACAATGTCTCAAACAGGATGATCGCCGATTTGATTACGGCAGGCTCAAGGCCGAGAACAAGGACTGATCCACCAAAGCCGACAACCGCAAGGGCTATGCCAATGGGCATCCCCGCAACCAACAAACCAAAGAGAAAGAGAATTCCTGCAAGTCCGATTTCAGGTGACACGCCGATCATGACTTCCTCCCACAGCATATCGCCTCTTCCAAAAATGAACCAGTAACCAATAATAGACAGATAACGGAGAATATGCGGAACGGGAGATAGGGAATATTCAATACCTCGCTCTCCTCATAGGCATTCCACATATCCATGATGAGCCACACATTGCCGACAGCCAGAATGATAAAAAGCAAAGCTGAAATGACCATCCAGATCGCTACCAAAAAGGCTCTTCTATCTGCGTCAAGATGTTGCAGGATCAGCTTGACCACCGCATGCTTTCCGGCCCGTGTTGCGATCACCAAAGCCGATGCTCCGGAAATAAGCACAAGAACCTGTACAATTTCAATGGCCCCGTGAAAGCCGAGACCAAGGTGCCGGCACACCACTGAAATTGCTTCCACAAACGCTGCGCCAAGCAAGGCACTTCCCCCGAAATACAAGAGTATGAAGTCCAGAATTCTGTGTCCGGTGTTTTCCGTTTTCCCGGTCATGATATAAACACCACTCCTTCCCGATACTCCAGATTGATCATTGGCAAACCGGCCCTTACCGTAATATCCTTCAGATAAGCGCAGATCCTTTCGGACATTTCCCGATTGGCAATAACCGGGCGCCCCGGCGGCTCCACATACAGTGGTATGATCCCTGTCTCTAGACGTCCGTCCCGATGCCAGACCACACATCCCAGAAAAGCATTCACAGCTTCGGGATGAAAAGGGGCCAGTTCATATCGGGGATCGGGTTCAAAACCGAACAATTCCTTCCGGCGCCGCGCCCATTCAGCCCGTTTCGGATGGGTGGCATTGGGGCTTAAAGCCCGGGTCACGACACAACCGTTTCCGAGGCCGTGAAAAACAGGCTTTCCGTTATGGAATTCGATGCCCCTGACGATATGGGCATGGTGACCAATCACAATATCGGCGCCGGCCTCTACCGCAGCATGAGCTACCGGACGTTCGTAGGCCGCAAGCACAGCCGGTGTATGAACGATCCCCTTGTGCAGAGCGACGATCACCAGGTCAGCTTTTCTGCGTACCTGCCCGATATCTTCCCGCAATATGGAAAGCGCTTCCTCTGATACAGCTGAAAGCTCAACAGTGGGTGAAACAGGTTCTCCGCTGAGAGTGCTCATCGGCAGGTAGGCACACCCGGCCTTGTTCTTTCCGGCCCAGCTCAATTCCGGCCCCACACAATTGTAGGCAATGACAGCAATCCGGCGTCCATCGACCTCAATTGTTACGGGTTCGCGGGCCTGCCCGATATCCCGACCTGCACCTGTAGACAATATTCCCAGATCCGCAAGCTTGCTGCGGGTATCCATTATCCCCTGCATCCCGCAATCTGCTATATGGTTTCCGGCAAGGGTAGCAACGGTCTTTCCCAAAGCAGACAAGGGATTGAGATTTTCGGGATCGGCCCCAGGCGCGGGAATATCACCTTCCATTTCCTCGCTGCATGCGGTATGAGGAACCTCGATATGGACGATGTTAAGATCGGAAACCGCCAAAGCATCCGCAATTCCAGACAGCCAATGGGCTGAATCTTCCACATCCAGAACCATATCGCCTGTAAAAACCAGCGAAGTTGCTTTATCTTTCTTTGAATGGTTGACAAAATAGTCAATCATGCGAGAAAATTCCTTATAACCTACTGATTTTACAATAAAGGCTGTTCTGTGTATGACACAAAAACAAACCGCAAAGAATAAGACGGAATCTTCCGCACCAACCAGTGCCAAGGAAGTTACAGACTGGATTCGCGACCGTATCAAGATTGGCCAGTTTGTGCCTGGCCAAAGGCTGGTAGAAGCCGATATTATCAAAACGCTTAACATACCACGAAGCAAGGTGCGTGAGGCTTTTCAACGCCTGGAGGCAGAAGGCCTTATTATTATTGAAGAATTCCGCGGCGCCTCTGTAAAGCAATTGAGCATCGATGAAATCAGGCAGATTTATCGCACGCGTATGGCGCTGGAAGGACTGGCCGCTGCGGAGTTCGCCACAAAGGGAACACCGGATCAGAAAAAAGACCTTTCCGAACTTCAAGCCGAACTGAACAAATGGGTGGATAGTGGAGACCACGACCATTTTGCCCGCCTCAATAACGCGTGGCACAACCTGATCATCGAAGGTGCCGGAAACGATTACATCCGCCAGTTCCTGGATCGTTTGGCGATTCCGATTTATCGCCTGCTGTTTTCCACATTTTACAGTTCCAAGCGCATCATCGACGCCAACAACGACCATCAGGTCATCACAGCGGCGATCACCGAAGGTCGTGCAGATGATGCGGAAAAAGCGATGCGTGATCATATCAGTCAAGGTCTCGAGTCAATTTCAGAGATTGATGCCAGATTCTACAGAAGCTGATCGGGCGCATAAACCTGCGCCCGACCAGAATAGCCTATCGACCAAACTTAGAATTTTTTACGCGCCGATATGGCAAACAGCCGCCCGACCGGGTTTGTTGTCGTGGCATCATAGCCACCGCTACCATTAACGCTAGGCGCCAGATTCACATAGGGTGGGTCTTCGTCGAAGACGTTCTGTACCTCGAAGGTGACAGATAGCCCCTCACCCGCTTTACCCAGAAAACCTCCATCCTGTGGATGCCAGACAAAGGTCAGGTCAATTGGCGTATAAGCGTCAACATCTTCCGTCGGTGTGACGGCCGTATTGTCATAACCGCCGACATAGTTGGCAAGAATTCGCGCACTGTAATCTTCCATCTCCCACAGAATGCTTGCCCGAGCCTTGAAGGTCAGGGGTTGAAAAATGGTGTTGCGGAAATCTACAAGATCAGCTGTTGAATTGATCGCCACCTTGTAGGTGGTCAGGTATGTACCGCTCAGATTGAACAGAAACGTTCCCGAATTTTCCGTAGGCAACGCATAAGAGGCATTAAAATCAATCCCTCTGGTGATTGACCGGCCCAGATTATTGTTCCGGCCGTCAACATAAAGCTCGACATTTGCGGGATCCCCTCCCGGGAAGGCCCCGCGCGCCAGCGGAACGCCCTGATTAAGCAAGTCGATCACCCGAGCGGCAGCTTCATCACCGCGCAGGATAATTCCCGAACCGGCAAACTGGTCTTCACGGGTCAAAATCGCCAGGTCGGCCAGGTAGGTTTCCACCTGGTTTTCATATTCCACATCAAAATAGGTCAGACTGATATTGAAATTGTCATTTACATCCCAATCAGCACCAACTGACCAAGTGGTGGCGGTTTCAGGACCAAGATCCAGATTTGGACCGGATTGGGCAAAACCAAGAATCGGCGTACCGCCGTCCGGGTTCTGGTAATTCTGGCCGAACAACGCATTGCTGTTCCCGTAAACCTGGGAAATAAGCGGCGCACGGAAAGATGTGCCATAGCTTGCCCTGACTTTCAGACCGTCCACAGGCATCCAGTTGATGCCAAATTTGGGATTGGTCGTCTTGCCCACATCGTCATAACTGTCGTGGCGTACAGCCATATTAACTGTCAGTTCTTTCAGACCGTCCCGGGCATTCCCCTCCCCAAACAGAGGAATAACCATTTCCGCGTAGAGTGAATCAACCCGTCGCGTAAAATCACGGAAGCTAACCTCTGTATCCGGATTACCCCGGGCAAGCCCCAGCCCCACATCCATTTCCTGGCCTTCATATCCAAGTGCGAGATTTACATCCCCCCCGGGCAGGCTGAACAAGACACCATCCAGATTGGCCTCATATCCAATAAAATCCATGGTCGTCGGCGCGATAAATATCTGGTTCGCCATCTCCGCCAAGGTCGCCGCAGAAGTTCGTCCCAGACCATAGGGATCGAATGCCACATTCGGATCACTGCTCGCCAGATAGCTCGTGAGATTTCTCTGAAGACCGTTAACTTGGGAAGATAAATCCCTGTTCTCGCCGTATGATACAGCCCCTTCAAATCGCCAGTCATGGGGCAAGCTGATGCGCAAACCCGGTGTAATCTGCCAGTTTTTGGCATAACCGGACGCATCATCGCTCGGCAGATCATCCTTGAAGCTATAGGCGACTGTATAACTGTCCCCGGCAAAGCCGACCGGACGCACAAAGAAAGCATTGGTTTCGGGAATAGTCAGCGTTGCAGTGCCATAGGGAGATTTGCGGACAAAATCACGTTTACTGAAAAAGCCATCGGCAAAAATAGCGATTGTATCATTGATCTCATGGGTGAATGTTGCATTGAAAGAATCGTATTCCTGTTCAGGGATCAGGTCCTGTCCGATGTTGCTGTCACAAAGATTGCTCGTGCCGGCAACAAGTTCGCCAGCCGTTGCTTGCGTGACCCCGCTTCCAGGGATCGCATAGGAAACCCCATCAGCTATGATGTTGCCCGGGCTGCAACGATTGACGCGATAGTCGTTACCGCCGGAAGCCGTCTGATCGGAAGTGAAGAAATCCCGGTCGTCGCCACTCAGGTTGGAACGATAAACATGTTCGTAGGCAATCATGAACTGACCGCCGTCCCATACCTTTCCGAAGGCAGCGCCCAGCTGATATTCGTCGAAATCTCCATCATCGGACATGCCGTAGCGGCCAAGCACTTCGAAGCCGTCAAGCTGACGACGTGGGATAATATTGACGACGCCCGCAACCGCATCAGAGCCATAAATAGCCGATGCACCGTCCGCCACCACTTCGATCCGCTCAATACCAAGCGTCGGCAATACAGAGGGGTCAATGGAACGACTGTTGTTGACGACACGATGGCCGTCAATCAAAACCAGCGTCGCATAAGGCCCGATACCGCGCAGGTTCACACTGTTGCCAAAGACAATGTTCCCGTTACCCCCCGACTGGCCGCGAGAAGATTCGCTAACGCCCAGATTGTAAACCTGTGGCAACTCCTTGAGCATCTTATCCACGGTTACGGCACCGGAAAGCTCCATTTCCTCCCGGCCAAGAGTTGTCACCTGCGACCCCACCGGCGCCACGCCACGAACCCTGGTGCCGGTAACCACAATCTCTTCAAACTGCACTATTTCTGCAGCCTCTTCCTGATTCTGTTCCTGACCGTAGGATGGCACTGCAAGCGCAGTCAGACTGGTGCCCACCATGCAAACAAGTTTAAAAGTCCCTATTCCTGATATGAGTTTCACTGTTGACCTCCCATTATTTTATACTGTTCGCCTAACTCTCCCAAAATAGGCCTCGTAAAACCTTATAAACCATATTGATAATCATATTGTCAACAATTTATTTGACGATATAATAGAGGCATGAATGTAAACGCACAGTTGCTGTATAAAAAAATACAGAAGGAGGCACATCATGCAGGATCATCACCCGGTCAGCCCGGTAATACTGTTGTTGATCAGTTTGTTTTTCGTCCCGCATCAATATGCATCCGGCCAGGACTCGCCAAGCCGGGAGGAGTTAAAAAAAATCTATGAGAGCCTGCCGGACACGCTGGGAACCGGCCCCTTCCCGGCATTTAAAACAACCTTGCCGTCCTTTCCAGGCTTTACCCTTTATCTACCTGAAAAATATAAATCACTCCCTGATCGTTCCCTGGGGATTTACATATTTGGAAATGGCGCCTGCATTGCGGACGGCGCCATGGCGCGTCTCCATCTTCTGGAAATCGCGTCCCACGGTTATGTCGCCATAGCACCCGGCGGGATTCACAGTGGCCCCGGAGCATCCGCACGTTCCCGGCCAGTCGCGCCGGAAAAGGATGAAAACCAGCAATATCCGCCTCCCGAAACCAAATGGCAGGATCTATCAAACGCGATGGATTTGCTGTTTACGTCCAATAATACTCCGGATAGTGATCTCTACCATAAACTCGACACAAGGAGAGTTACTGTTTCAGGCTGGAGCTGTGGTGGACTGCAGGCCATCCTCGCCTCTTCTGACCCACGCGTCACAGCAACCGTTATTATGAACAGCGGTATCTACAACGACGAAACCGGCAATATTAGAAGCTTCAGGGTCAGCAAAGACAAGCTTGCCGATCTCCATGCACCCGTCCTGTATATTCTGGGAGGTCCAACCGATATCGCCTACCCTAACGGCATGGATGATTTTAGACGACTGCAGCATATCCCGGCTATTGTCGCCAATCTGAATGTGGGGCACCTAGGCACCTTCTGGCAGGAAAACGGCGGCGCCGCCGCCAAGTTGGTTGTCGAATGGATGGACTGGAAATTCCAGTATCCCGAATGGACCAGTAAAAAATTCCTGAAAAAAGGCTGTCAGATCTGTATCGCTGTCCCATGGGAATTTAACATTAATAATATGGAGCAGGTAAACGGCCAACAAAATCGAGAGTGAGATAAATGCTATTCAGGTAACTTTTGGTCGCCTGAAATTACTCCCGAAACGGCAAAAACTTCATTCAAAGCATATTACAGACTTTTATAGGGGATCTAACCCTTAAAATTCTAAAACAGGACGACCCTGTGACGGATGTGGCGTTTTAAGTTGGTTGCTGGGCGCAGAATGTAGCTCCAACTTATACTCTGAATATTTCAGCCTCGGTGCGTGATGTTCCATGAAAAATTAATTGCTCTGGGCGAGGGTCTTCAGTTTATGGCACAACCACTGCAATCCGGCATCTTTTTTTCGCGCGGTATGGAACTGCATCATCTCCCGCATGACAGGCAATTCGAAAGGCGTTTCCGCGATTGTGAGAGACAGAGCCGGCGCCATAAGTCGGGCAAGTCTTTCATGCATCAGTGCAAGCCGCATGGTCCCGGTCAATAGCCATGGCACCTGAATGAAAGAAGGGGCAGTCACCTCCACCGAACGGCGAAGTCCCCGGTCCCTGAGAGCACGCTCCACATAGGTCTCTCCGCCGGAAATTAACACCGCCACATGTCCGCTGGAAAAAAAGGCCTCCTGGGTCATTGGATGTTTCATTACAGGATTTTCCGACCAGCCAACAACCACATGACGTTCCTCAAAGACGAGTTCACGCGGATGTTCATCGGTAAGGAACTCCTCTGGAGTTAAGAACAGATCCAGCTCACCATCAATGAACATTTCTGTAGCTTCCGGTCGAGGCAGGGAAAGGTCGACCTTGATACCCGGAGCTTCTTCCCTAAGAATCTTTAACAAGGGTACGATTAACACCGTCGTTATGTAATCCGAGGCCGCTATTCTGAAAAGCCTTTGTGACGCTTTAGGGTCAAACCCGGTACCTGCGGAAATTACATTGCGGAGTTGAACGATGGTTGCCGAGATTTCAGGCGCCAGTTCAAGTGCATGAGATGTCGGGATCATCTTTTTCCCGTGCTGAACCAGAATTTCATCCTGAAGGGCCTCGCGCAATCGCCGAAGGGCCGCGCTCATGGCAGATTGTGTCACGTTAAGGCGCTCTGCCGCCCTTGTCACATTGCGTTCTTCAAGCAGCACATTAAAGGCAACCAGCAGGTTCAGGTCAAAATTGTCGAGGCGCATATCATTAATTTCATTTATGAATAATCACAATATTAATTAATTATCATAATTTATCAAGTTGTGCCAATGTCAAAACAACAAAATGATGACGGACTAAAAAACCGATCATAAAGGGACAGGCCAATCAAAATCAGGGAGTAAATAATGCAACAATCATCAATATTGAGCAGTGCAATGGTGCTTGCTCTCACAAGTCATGCCGCCTGGGCACAGGATACGCTAGACAATTCCGCCGATAAAACCGGACAGGAAACTTCTTCAGTCTTCAGCCTGGAAGAGATCGTTGTCACGGCTCAGCGCACCTCGGAAAGTCTACAGGATGCTGCCATACCGATCAATGCCGCGACAGGCGAAGCCCTGGAACGGGTCGGAGTCACCAACGCGACCACACTGAACAAAATCGCCCCGTCACTTTATGTCTCGGCCAGCGGCGGTGCTACGGCTGGTTATTTTGTACGCGGCGTCGGCAACTTCACCAACAACGGTTATACCAACCCAGCCGTCGCCTTCAACATTGATGGTGTCTATATCGGGCGTCCTTCCTCGACTGTCGCGTCCTTCCTTGACATTGAACGTGTCGAGGTCCTTAAAGGTCCTCAGGGTACCCTTTACGGTCGAAACGCCACCGGTGGCGCCATTAACGTGATTCCGGTAAAACCACGGCTTGGCGAAAACAGCGGCCAGGTGAGCGCCAGTTACGGTAATTATAACGCCTATGAAATTTCAGGTATCGCCAACCTTTCTGTATCCGATCGGATGGCTGTCCGCGTTTCCGCGGCCAAGAACGAACATGATGGTTACTTCGACGACGGTACAAGTTCAGCGGATGACCTGGCATTGCGGGGCCAAATCCTTGCAGAGCTGAGTGACAGTGTGGATGTCCGGCTGTCCGCCGATTATTCGACACAGAAAGGCACCGGGCCCGGCATGAATATCCATGGCGTCTACGGCTTTGCGCCTTTCTCCCCCGACCTGCCGGTCCCGAACCATCCCTTTATCCCAGCCCCCGATAGCGTCTCAGGAGCCTTCACAGGTCTGCACACGCCGGAGACCCTGGCCTTCATCGAAGAAAATGCCGTCGCGGCCCCCCTTTTCTCACCATTGAATGATTTCGCCTATCCTTACCGTGATGATTCCTATTTTGGGATCAATGCAGAAATGAATTTCCATATGGAGTGGGCTGATCTGGTCATCATTCCCGCCTTCAGGAAATCGGATCTGGATAACCAGTTCAACGGTGCACCATTCAAAGGGGCTATCAATGAAGATAGCGCCAAACAGTACAGCCTGGAAACACGCCTTTCCGGCGACATTGGGCCTATTGAATGGATTCTCGGCGCCTATTATTTCGATGAAAGCGTTGAAGGCGTGAATTCCTACAACCAGTTCTCGACCATTACACACAACACGTTCAAGTCCAATACGGAGTCCTTCGCTGTCTTCGCCAGGGCAACATATAATATGACGGATGAGTTGAGACTGGTTGGGGGAATTCGTTATACTGACGAAAGCCGTTCCATTGATGCGACAGCATCTGCGACAGCTGCGGTCTGTCTGGAAGACCCGGTCGGCCGTCCGCCGGCCTGCCCACAGGTCCCGACACTTCCTGTCGGCCTGACCCTGGAGGATACGATCAACGGACTGGACCCTTCCCTGTTCCTGCCCTTCGCCACACCATTTGACGGTAATCCCATTGCTGGCGTCTACCCTTATGGTCCCTTTATTGACGGCGCCCCGGGTGCGTTGCTGATCGTTACCCCCTATACCATCCAGCAATCAGCTAGTGACGATCACTTCACCTATCGTGCGGCGATTGAGTATGACATAACGCCGGACAGCCTGCTTTATGCCAGCTTTGAAACGGGTTTTCGAGCCGGAGGTTTTAACGTCACCATCGGACGCGAAAACTACGAACCGGAATTCATTGACGCCTACACAATCGGGTCCAAAAACCGGTTCTTTGACGATCGCCTGGAATTGAACCTCGAACTTTTCTATTGGAAATACGATGGGCAGCAGCTTGCAGCTCTGGGCGTCGATACGGAAGGAAATAACAACTTCTATACCCGTAATGTGGGCAAATCGACCATCAAGGGCGTTGACATCGATTTCCAGTTCCTGATCGCGGAAAATACCCTGTTGAAAGGTGCCGTACAGTATCTGGACGCCAAATATGACTCCTTTGTCTATGATCAGGTCGACCTGTCAGATGAAACGGATCCGCCAAACTTCCTGACACCTGTTACCGGATGTGACGCCACCCAGGTCATGGCGCCGACCCGGAGTTTCATTATTGATTGTTCCGGCAAGGAAGCCCTGAATTCCCCAGACTGGACGATCAACCTTGGTATTCAGCAAACGGTGCACCTTGGCGGATACGAACTGATCGGAACCTTTGACGGTCGTTACCGCGGTGATCGGGTCGTCGGCTTCAACTACCTGCCAAACGGCAATAGTGGAAGCGATATTACAATGGATGCCTCACTGACCTTTATGCCGGAAGAAGGCGCCTGGTCGGTGACAGCCTTCGTTCAAAACCTGACAGATGAAGACATCCCGACAACTCATCAGGTTGGCGCAGGCAACATCGTATCTTCTGCCTATCAACCTCCCCGCACTTACGGCCTGCGTGGCAAACTGAACTTCTGAGTATAGAGAAAATGACTTTTCGAATTTCGTCAAAAATTCTTACGGCTTTCCTGCCCCTTGTGATCACCTGTAGCGCCAATGCCGCTACAGGTCCGCAGGAAGACAAACCACTGGAATCCAGGTTTATTACACTGGGGACCATGGCAGGGCCTGTGCCCGACCCGCATCGTTCCCAGCCTTCCAACCTGCTGGTATATGGACAGAACGCCTATCTAATTGACACAGGAGACGGCACGGTTGAACAACTGGCAAAAAGCGGTGTTCGCCTGGCACAGGTCAAGGCGGTCTTTCTGAGCCATCTGCATTTCGACCATACCAGCGGCCTGGCGGCGGTATTGGGACTGCGCTTTCAGACAGACGTGTCCGCAAAAATTGTAATTTATGGGCCACCGGGAACCAGGGAACTGGTGAACGGCCTCATTGCGTCCATGGCGCCCGCCATCTCGGCGGGATATGGCATTCCCGGAAGGTCCTTTACGAATCCTGCAGAGTTGATTGTGGTCCATGAATTCACTGATCATGGGTCCATCCAGATTGATGGGATGACGGTGACAGCTCGTCAAAACAGTCATTACAGTTTTCCGGCAGGTAGCGAAATGGACCGTCGCTATAAATCCCTCTCCTACCGCTTCGACATGCCGGACCGGTCCATCGTCTATACCGGCGATACCGGCCCCAGCAAGTCTGTCGAAGAGCTTGCAAAGGGGGCTGATATGCTGGTGTCGGAGATGATGGATATTCAGCGCACCGTGGATATCATCCGAAAAAACAGTCGCAATCCCGACCCCGCTATCATCAAAAGCGTCATGCAGCACCTGAAAGCTCATCACCTGACCCCTGAAGATGTCGGAGAATTGGCTGCCCGCTCGGGTGTTAAGTCTGTCGTCATCACACATTTAGGAGCCGCGGGAGCAACCGGTGCTGACCTGCTCCGCTATCTTGGCGAAATTGCCCGTCACTATCGCGGCCCCGCAATCATCGCTGACGATCTGGAGGAATTCTAAGATATGCAGTCTCTTAAAATACTCGTAATTGGCGGCGGAATTGGCGGCCTTACTTCGGCGATTGCCCTTCGGAACAAAGGCTTCGACATCACCGTTATCGAGAAAGACCCGAACTGGTCTGTCTACGGTGTCGGCATCATCCAACAATCCAACGCTATCAGGGCCATGGAACAGCTTGGCCTGCTACGGGATTATGTGGAGGCCGGCGTAGGATTTGACTTTGTCGAAATATTCGCCCCGGACGGGACACAGGTGGCCCGGGTTCCCGCCCCTTCCCTGGTCGAAGGCTGTCCGGCCAATCTTGGCATCGGCCGGCCGGCCCTGCATAAACTTCTGGGTGACCGGGCCATCGCCTCGGGGGCCCAGGTGCGCCTTGGTGTAACGGCAGACGCCATTGAAAACGGTTCAGACGGCTGCAGGGTACATTTCTCAAGCGGAGATGAGGAAAAATTCGATCTGGTGATCGGGGCGGATGGCGTTTATTCCCAAACCCGCACCATGGTGCTGCCCCGGGCGGAAACACCGCAGTTCACCGGACAGTCGGTCTGGCGTTATAATTTTCCACGTCCTGACGGGCTTGATGCATTGCAGGTCTACAATGGTCCGACCGGGGCCGGGCTGGTCCCGATCAGCCGTGATCTGATGTATATGTTTATCACCACACCGGAACCGGGAAATCCCCGCTACCCCCGGGAAGGACTGGCATCCGCCATGCGCGGCAAATTATCCAGCTGTGCCCCGGCAATCAAAGAACTTGCCGAACAGATTACCGATGATGACAGCGTCGTATATCGGCCGCTGGAGGGCATGTTGGTGGAGGGGCCCTGGCACAGCGGCCGGGTCGTGCTGCTTGGCGACGCCGTCCATGCCACGACCCCGCATCTGGGACAGGGTGCCGGCATGGCCATTGAAGACTCCATTGTCCTGGCTGATGAACTTGACAAACATGACTCGATTGAGAATGCCTTGAGCGCCTACAGGGCACGCCGTTTCGAACGGTGCGCCTATATCGTCCGCGCGAGCCTGGCCATCTGCTACGGCCAGTTGGGCAAGGGGCCCCTGATGGATAATTACAAGGCCACCCGAGAAATGTTTGAAGTAACCGCACAACCAATCTGACGATCCGGAAAAATATAATCCCGTCAGGAAGATCGGGCCTTATTTATGAGAGAGACTATTTTATGAACAGAGTTACAGAAATTCGTTATGTAGGATATGGCGTGGAAGACTTCGAAACAGAGAGAAAATTCTACACAGATCAATGGGGTCTTAAGGAAGTCTACGCGGAAAAGAATATCGCCTGCTTCAAAACCCACGGCCATCACGAACATCATGTTGTGCAACTGCGCAAGGCAGAAGTCAATCACATTGAAGTCATCGCCCTGGCCACAGACAGCAGCGCCGATGTGGACGCCCTGTACGACAAGGTGAGCAACGCGGGATGCAAAATCATACATGCCCCCCGTAACCTGGAAACACCCGGCGGCGGATATGGATTTCGTTTCTTTTCCAGCGACGGCCTGCCCTTCGAAATTTCAAGCGACGTGGAAAAACTCGACAGCCGCCCGCTGGAACGCTGGGAAGGTCTGCCGGTGAAAATCAGCCATATCGTGCTTCATTCGCCGGATCACCAGGGGCTCGTCAAATTTTTTACCGACGTTTTGGGTTTCCGTGTTTCCGACTGGCTCGGCGATTTCATGTGTTTTCTGCGCTGCAATTCCGCTCATCACCGCATCGCCCTGCTGCCCGGACCTGCCTGCCTGAATCATGTTGCCTATGACATGCTTAGTGTCGATGACATGATGCGCGGGATAAGCCGTCAGAAAGAGCACGGCAACGACGTGAAATGGGGCCCGGGACGTCATACTGCAGGCAACAACACCTTCAGTTATTTCACAACGCCCAACGGTTTTGCCGTCGAATATACGGCGGAGCTGGAGGAAGTCGATTTTGATACTCATGAAGCCATAGTGCATGAGCCGTCCCGCACGATTATGGATCAGTGGGGGATCGGCACCGGCGGCCCGCAAACCATGCCAAAACCCAAGGCAGACCCATGTCTGTTTAAAACCGCGGAGAAATAAGATGGCGCTTTTCGAATTCTTCCCCAACTATATCTGGAACCTGTCCGTTTCCATCGCCATGGAGAGCGGTGCCCAGATTGGCGAAATCATCGATATGTGCCAGCCGATCAAGGATGCCGCAGACAGCGGTGCTGACGCCGGCACACCCGAGTTTATGAAACAATGGGTTTCAACCGCCGAAAACCTGCTGGAGCTTGCGGCAGAGGATGAAGCCGCCGGCCGCAATATTTCCGCTTCGGCGAAGCTGGAGCGCGCCTCCCTTTATATGTTTGTGGCCGAACGCATGCAGGGACACAGTCACCCGGGACGCAGGGAAACCTATGCCCGGGCCAGAGAGGCCTTCGACACCTCCACCCGGCTGGGGCATCTCAACCGGGAGCGGATCGAAATTCCCCTGGCTACGGGTCATATGCCAGCCCTCTTTACACGGGCACCGGGTGGCGGTCCAAAGCCGGTTGTCATCTATTGCAATGGATTGGACAGCTGCAAGGAATTGCTCTACTGGTCCCGCCTGCCCGAAGCCCTTGCCCGTCGCGGTATCTCCACTCTCAGTGTTGACCAGCCTGGAAGCGGCGAGGCTTTGCGCCTGCAGAATCTTCCGGTCGACCCTCACAGCGAAAACTGGGCCTCAAAGGCCGTTGACTGGCTGGAAACACAGCCGGATGTGGACCAAAAGCGGCTCGGCATGACCGGTATCAGCCTTGGCGGCCATTTTGCCCCACGCGCCGTGGCCTATGAACCCCGCTTTGCGTCCGGCGCCGTCTGGGGCGCCAATCACAACTGGGCCGAGGTTCAGCAAAAGCGACTTAAAAGCGAAGGCGAAAATCCTGTCCCCCACTATTGGGCACATGTCATGTGGGCCTTCGGGGCAAAGGATATGGAGGAATTTCACCGGAAAAGCGCCGACATGCATTTAAATGGCGTCATGGACCGCATCAAGGTTCCCTTTCTCGTGACCCATGGCGAAAAAGACCGGCAAATCTCCCTTGACTATGCCTACCAGAGTTTCGATCAACTAACCAATTCCCCCCGGCGTGAACTCAAAATCTTCACGGCACGGGAGGGCGGGGTTGAACATGTGGGTGCCGACAATATGTCGTTCGGTCGTCACTATATCGCGGACTGGTTTGCTGAAACCCTGGGTGGCCATACGTCGTAATTTGGGGGAAATTTTAAAAGGTCCAACAATGACTGAACAACTGCTAGCCCTGTATTTTGCACCCGGCACCTGCGCCCGGGTGTGCCTGACGGCCCTGGAGGAAACAGGAGTTGCTTTTGAAACCCGCCTGATCGCCTTTGGGGCGGGAGACCATCGATCGCCGGAATTCCTGAAGATCAATCCGGCCGGAAAGGTCCCCGCTCTGGTCACCAGAGACGGGGTGATCACGCAAAACGGCGCAATCCTGCAGTATCTTTCAGCCAGCTTTCCGGAAGCCGGACTGCTGCCTGTCGCAAATACCCCCTATGAAGACGCGATATTGTCCGGTCATCTATTCCATCTGTCCAGCGACCTTCATCCTCTGGTCACCCGGTTTGTGATGCCTCATTTCATGTGCGGGGTAGACAATAGTCTGGCCGATATCCGCCAGCGTGCGCAACAGAGTCTGTCGGCATTGCTTGCCCCGACAGAAGAAAAACTCGCACAACAGGACTGGCTTATCGCAGAGGAGTGGTCGATCATGGACAGTTACCTGGCATGGGTCTGGTTTCGGATCACAGGCGCCGGTTTTCCGGGAGACGACTTCCCCGCACTCTCACGGCACTATGAGAAAACCATGGCACGCCCTTCCGCCCGGCGCGCCGCGGAACGGGAAGCCGCTGCCTATTTGGATCTGGAATCACGCGGCCTAACGGTGCCCCTGCCCTATAAACAATAAACACAGGCGGTAGAGACAATCATCGCCCTTGAAAGGAAAGCCTAATGGAAAACAAGACAGTGCGCCGCATCGTCACCGGACATGACAGTGCGGGTAAAGCGATTATCCAGGAAGACGGGGCACCGCCACGCATCCAGCGCATTGGTGGTGAGCTCGGGCCGGTATTTTACGAAATCTGGAATACGCGGGCCACGCCGGCCCCAATTGACCCTGCTTCCGGTGAACCGGCAGAAGACGGCATTATCCTCTCCCCTCCCCGAAACGGTACCCGAATTCGTGTCCTTGACATTCCGCCGGACGATAAAAAACTGAATAGCCTGAGCCCCGAGGAGCGCATGGCGCATTTTGCAGAAATCGGCGCTGCCGGGGCTGTGGCAGACGGTGGGGCCAGTGACCGCCATGCGTTCATGCACCGGACAGAAACCATCGATTACGGAATCGTCCTTGAAGGCGAACTGGTCCTGATCATGGATGAAGGAGAAACCACGGTACGGGCGGGGGATATTGTCATCCAGCGGGGTACCAATCATGGCTGGGCCAACCGCTCGGACCGCAATTGCCGGATTGTCTTTATCCTGATTGACGGTGAATATAGTGACGAGTTGAAATCATGAGACTGGCAAGCATTGCAAATGGGTCCAGGGATGGAGAACTTGTTGTCATTTCCGGGGACGGCGCGCGGTATCTTTCTACAAGGGACTTTACCCCCAATCTTTTGACTGCAATGGAAAACTGGTCCGGCCTGGAAAACTCTCTGCGCGGCCTGGCGGCGGACCTGGAAGCCGGAAAGGGGCATGCCCTGGACAAAGCACAGTTGCTGGCGCCACTTCCCAGAAGCTGGCAGTGGCTGGACGGTTCGGCATTTTCCACCCATGGTGAATTGATGCAGATTGCCTTTAATCATGATCCGATTGAAAGCGATAGGCCGCTGATGTATCAGGGTTTGTCCGACCGCTTTTACGGCCCACGCACGGATATTCCTTTTCCGGATGAGGAACACGGCATCGACTTCGAAGGTGAATTCGGCGTGATTGTCGATTTCGTTCCCATGGGCACCAGCGCCGAACAGGCCCTTGAACACATCAGGCTGATTGTCCAGATCAATGACTGGTCCCTGCGGGCTCTGGCGCCGATCGAGATGAAAACCGGTTTTGGCTGGGTGCAGGCCAAACCCGCCTGTTCCATGGCGCCCTTCGCCGTCACCCCGGATGTTCTGGGAGACGCCTGGAAAGACGGAAGGGTTGTTCTCGACCTTCATATCGACTGGAACGGTCAGAGTTTCGGCAGGGCCAATGGCGGAGCCATGGATTTCGGGTTTCACGACCTGGTGGCCCATGCGGCCCTGAGCCGGGATCTTGCAGCCGGCACCGTCATCGGGTCCGGCACCGTCTCCAACAAAAATTACAAGGATGTCGGTTCAAGCTGCATATCCGAACAACGCGCCATCGAAATGATCCGTGACGGCAATCCCTCCACACCCTTTATGAGCTTCGGTGATACTATCCGCATGGAGGCCCGGACGCCTGGGGGTGTAACCCCGTTCGGCAGAATAGATCAGAGGATAGTTTCTGCGCGGGTATGATCTATAACCCGGCCCGCCACACACCACTCTCGACACACAGTTTTGAACCATTTCTTTAAAAAAGACTTTGCTAGACAAAGTGGTTCAACCCCCAAAAGGTTGTACAAGAAGACTGATGGAGATTGACAGAATCAAAGTGGGGAGAGGATTTGTAAGGAACCTCGGGAGAGTATGAAATATTTGGTGCGGCCAGGAGGCACCGGAACGTCCAATATATATAATAACTTAATAAGAGAAGTGCGCAGATTTTGCGCACTTCTCCTAAAAAAAACTCCAGTATCACCTGGGTAACGCACCAACCGCCGATAAGCCCCAATTGTCTTCAAAATGGCACAACCAGGATGAAGTGGTCCTCATGGCCGGACAGAACACTGCTGCGCGGGCTTGGGTAATACGGGGGCGATTGACCCCGTACGCCAGTTCCAGGATTGCTTTCCGCTCAGACGACGACGGCACATGACCTGTTCATGCAGCTCATACATGCCCGGAAAGAGATCACGGGACAATGTCGGGACCTCGCCGAACTCCATATAGGCACGACCTGAAGCAAACTTTGTCCAGTCAGGCCCCCTCCCGGAGGTTGGCTGACCGTCACGCGCAAAGCTTGTCCAATAATCAAGCATCGCACCGGAGATATTCCGCTCTGCCTCCGTATCCGGTATTGCGGGCCATCCCTCCGGAGTGCCCTTCAGACTTCCAAATACGAAGGGTACTTCGCTGGCATGAAACGCCTCGAGATTGGCTTCATTTGCAGCAGGATAACTGTGACTGAACAGATAGAGATAGGAAGGCTGGCCAAGGGCTGCCTGCTTGCGGACCAGACGTTCGGAAGCCCAGCCGAAGACCACATCACGCGCGGCATCCAGCTGTATCTCTTCAAGATCCTGCGGCGGATAGAGCCCGAGGTAAGTTTCGGCCAGATCGCCGTAGCGCGCACTGATATCACTTGCATAGGCTTCTGTCGTCTCGGGCAGCGGCGGTAACAGGAAGCGCAGGCTGCGCACTTCACCGCTGGTGAAACCTGCCATCAATGGTACCGGGGCCTGCTCACCCCGATCAAAGGTATCCACAAGCTGGCGCTTCAGAATTTTGCCGTCAATGGTCCCGTAAGGCGCATAACCCGCCTTGGCCGTACGATCCACCAGGCTCAGCGCCTCCATGGCTCGCAACTCTGAAATTCCCGATACACCAAGCTTTTCAGCCAACTCCACCCCGATCGCCTCTGCGGACTTTTCCTCGTAACGGGCTTCTCGCAACTCCGGCATGGTGAAGAGATAACCGCTCTGGACAATGGCCTTGTCAAAAAGGCCCCGGGCCCTGGGGGACGCGAGAAGATATTCGACGCTCAACGCCCCGGCGGATTCACCGAAGATCGTGACGTTGCTTGCGTCACCGCCGAAGGCTTCGATGTTTTCCCTCACCCACCGAAGGGCTGCCATCTGATCCATCAGGCCGTAGTTACCTGATATATTCTCCTCGGACTCCCTGCTCAGCTCCGGATGGGCAAGATAACCGAGAACGCCAAGCCGGTAATTGATCGACACCAGGACAATCCCGCGTTTGGCGAATTCCCGACTGTCATACATCTTGGAGTGTGCGGTTCCCCAGATCAGTGTTCCACCATGAATCCAGACCATGACGGGCGCTTTCCTGGCATTGGCCGACGCTGTCACATCAAGGGTAAGACAGTCCTCACTCATCTTGATCCGGCCACGGTCGTAAGTTCCCTCTGCCATTAGCGGCTGCATGCAGGCTACACCTTTTTGCTCTGCCGCACGTATTCCGTCCCAGCGGGGCATCGGTGCTGGGGGACGCCAGCGGCGGTCACCAACGGGTGGTGCGGCATAGGGAATAGCGCGGAAAACGACAGCATCGTCTTCCCGGACACCCTGCAACTGCCCGGCCGGCGGGTTTACAACAGGCGCTTTTTCACTTGCGAGACCTCCGGAAGTGAAGGCAATGCCGCACATGAGTGCGGATACACCAATGAAAGCGGCAAAAAAACGGGATGAAATTTTTGTCATTCTGCAGTTCCTCCTGCTTGAGTGTGCGATCGTTTGATAAGCCGGGCAAGGCCGAAATAAAGCAGCGCCGCGATCACATACATGGGCGCAAGTGCGTAAAACGCTGCCTGCAGGGAATGATCGCCATAGCTGGACCGGAAGAAATCACTGGCCATACCCACATAAGTCGGCCCCAGGCCAAGGCCGATGAAGTTCATGACCAGCAAAAGAAGGGCGCCTGAGATAACACGTTGATCCGGACGCACCTCACCTTGCACAAAGGTGACCGTGGCCGACAGGAAAAACGAATTCAGGAACATCGGACCTGCGAGGAAGAGAAGAGCAACTTCCCACTGGGCGGCCCAAACGAAACCGAGGAAAAACGGCAACGCCAGCAGAAGCGAAATTGCCGGAATTATGGCGTAGGCCGCCCGTGTGCGGGCGCCGAATTTGTCGATCAGCCGCCCGGAGACAAAAATGCCCGCACTCATCCCCACACCAACAACCAGAGCATACCAGACGGCGACCTCGCCCAGTTCCATGCCTTTCTCGCGCATAAGGAAGAGTGTGGCGAAGTTCAGCATACCATAGGAGATAAAGTTCGCTCCACCACTTGCCAGAGAAGCGACAAGCAGGATCGGATTGGTAAAAAACCTTTTTATCGTCTCGAGGAACCCGGGGGCCGTAATGTCCGGAGACGAAGCTTCGGAAACGGCATCATGTCCCCCGCGCTGCGGCTCGGCGATGACAAAATAGACCGCCACGGCAGCAATCACACCAATAGCCCCAATGATATAGAACGGCATTCGCCAATGAAAGGACGCTGCGATTGACGCGCCGAAGGCGACCCCCAGAGCGGCACCAAGCGGCGGCCCCAGGTTAAAAATCGCCATGGCGGTGCCCCGGCGCTCACGCGGAAAATAATCAGAAATAATCGCATATGACGGCGGCACCCCACCGGCTTCACCAACACCAACCGCCATGCGGGCGACTACGAGCTGAGTGTAGTTACCAGCCATGCCGCAAGCGGCGGTCGCGGCGCTCCATATGGCGCAGGCCGCAGACAATACCTTCACCCGGTTCGTCCTGTCGGCAAGCCAGCCGATGGGAATGGCAATGAAACAATAAAACAGCGCAAAATAAAAGCCGGTGATCATACCCAACTGGCTGTCTGTGATATTCAATTCATCCTGTATCGGCTTTGCAAGAATGGAAAGAAGCTGCCGATCCAGAAAATTGAGGACATATACAAAACACAACATTCCGAGAACAATACCCGTTCCCGTCCGAGCCTGGGCAGGATTTCCTGCCACCTGCCCCGGTGATTCATCAATACCCATAAGTCACTTACCTCCTTTTGTTATATACATTGTTTAACTGTCTTTTCTGATCCAGCCCGGCTGGCCGCGTCCTCCCACGAGACCGGCAGCAACACGTTGTTTCAGCAGTGCCGGCGGCCGGAAACGCTCCCCATAGGCCTCCTGGAGAATTTCCTGAACCTGAAGACAAAGCCCGGACGAGACGGCATCCATCAGGGCGAACGGCCCGATCGGATGACCAAGCCCAAGCTGGCAAGCGATATCAAGATCTTCCGGTGTGGCGACCCCCTCCTCGACCAGCTTGATGGCTTCGATCAGCATGGCATGCAACATACGGTTCACGGCAAAACCCGCGACATCCTTGATTTCCACTGGTGATTTGCCAATGTTCCGCAGGATATCAATGAGTTTCCCGGTAACCGCAGGGTCTGAGTCAAAGCCCGGCACGACCTCCACCAGTTTCATACGTGAAACCGGTGAAAAATAATGAGTGCCCAGGAATAATGGACGGCGGGCCGGGCTCAACGTCGCGGCAAGTGTCGATATGGGCAGTGTCGAGGTATTGGAGGCAATAATACAGTCCGGGCGGCACAGGGCGTCGAGTGACTGCAATACAGCCTTCTTGGCTTCCAGCGCCTCGAACACGGCTTCGGTGACCAGGTCGCAATCGGCCAGGCTTTCAAGATCGGTCGCAGGCGTAATATGCGCCAACGCCTGATTACGATCCTCGGGTGTGTAAAATCCCCGGTCAACACCTTTATCCAGCAATTTGGCCAACCGAAGCATGGCACGTTCCAGCGCCGCCTCGTCCAGGTCATTCAGAACAACCGGCATCCCGCCCAAGGCGAACACCAGCGCAATCTCGGCGCCCATCAATCCGGCACCCACTACTCCGATTTTCACAACCTCACTCCTTTCATGGACTGCATATCTTCCGGCACCTCGAAAGCACCATGTCTCAGCCACGCCTTCGACTGGGCAAGATACCAGTCAATAACTTCCGGATTGGCGATCATGTCAGGATTTATGACTTTGGCAACAGGCCGCCCCTGGAACAGGCGCTTGACCGGGAGTTCCTGTTTTTTGCCTGACAGGGTTCGTGGAATTCCGGGGGCGGAAATGAAATGATCCGGGATAAAGCGCGGGGAAAGGCTGCTGCGAATAGCCGAAGACATGGCGGATTCCAGCGCCTGATCCAGCTTGCAATCCCTGGCAGGGACAACAAACATCAACAGCTTGCTGCCCCCCTCACCGTCTTCAAGATCAATAACAAGACTGTCCGCGACTTCAGTGAGACGTTCCACCGCGGCATAGATTTCGGCGGTCCCCATCCGAAGTCCGTGGCGATTGATAGTCGCGTCACTCCGCCCGCTAATTGTACAACTGCCGTCCTCGTCGATACGCAACCAGTCCCCGTGCCGCCAGATACCCGGCCATTCG
This sequence comes from Emcibacter sp., assembly GCF_048269205.1. Lineage (GTDB taxonomy): Bacteria > Pseudomonadota > Alphaproteobacteria > Sphingomonadales > Emcibacteraceae > Emcibacter. The sequence continues at coordinate 1,861,875 of NZ_JBLXJC010000001.1, forward strand.
CTGAAATAGGACTCTCGGTAGCGGCTGCCGTCCTCATCACCCCAGAAATAGAGCGGCATGCTCGGGATGGGGCGGGTACAGACAAGTTCGCCAACCTCGCCAAGCACCGGCTTTCCGTCCTCGTTCCAGGCCTCTACGGCGGCGCCAAGGTGGCGGCATTGAAGCCTTCCCGGCGTGGCAGGCAGTTCCCGGTTCCCGGTCAGGAATGCGGCAAAAAGGTCGGTTCCCCCGCTAATATTACACCACCAGATATCCGGCTGATGAATAGCAGAAAATTGCTGATTACCCCACAATTGAACAGCTGGTGGCAGGGGTGAGCCAGTGCTGCCAAGGGCCCGGATCCGGCTCAGGTCACCATAATCCCCGAGAGAAATCCCTGCCTTGCAACAGCTGATAAAATATGCCGCACCCCCGCCAAACCAGGTGACCCGATGCCGGGCGGCAAATTCCCACAACACACCCCAGTCCGGATTTGTTTTTGTCCCGCTCGGGGAGCCGTCAAACAGGCATATGGTTGTGCCGGAAAGCAATCCACATACCTGCTGGTTCCACATCACCCAACCGGTGGCGCTGTACCAGTGGAACCGCTCTCCGAAGCTGTTGGGGGAATAGCTGGCACCAAGATCAAAATGCAATCGGCCTGCACCTGCCGAAGTCAGGATGCCGCCATGCCCATGAACGATCGCTTTGGGGAGGCCAGTAGTACCGCTTGAATAGAGGATCCAGAGCGGATGATCAAACGGGACCCATTCCGGCTCGAACAGATCCACTTCATTATCCTGACGTGACACAATGGCCGCAAAGTCAATCGCCTCTGGAACGGCTGCCCCGCCATATCCTGTCCCGATAACCAGATGGGCGACAACAGTTGGCAGGGCGGCACGCATTTCGCTGACCACCAGACTGCGATCCATCGCCTTGCCACCGTAATAGACGCCGTCAACCGTAATCAATACCTTTGGCGAGACCTGCCGGAACCGATCAAGAACGGCAGGTGTTCCCATGTCTGGTGAACAGAGGGTCCAGATAGCGCCCAGGCTGGCGCAGGCAAGGAATGAAATTACCGCCTCGGGTGTGTTGGGCAGATACGCCGCCACTCTGTCGCCCCGGCCGACACTAAGGCGGCGCAGCTCCAGGGCCAGGGAAGCAGTTTGCTGCCGGAGCTCTTTCCAGCCCAGCTCCCTGATATCGCCTTTTTCATTTTCTGCAATGATCGCTGGCTGGTTTACCGCCTCGGCAGGTTCCACATGACGGAATACCTGACGGGCATAATTAACCTGCGCCCCTTCAAACCAGGAAGTGCCGGGCATTTCCTCTTTGCCAACCACCGAGGTAAAGGTAGTGGGAGACTCTATCTGGTTATAGTCCCAGATGCTGCGCCAGAAAGCTTCCGGATCGGTCGTTGACCACTGCCACAGCGAGTCATAGTCTTCAAACCCGAGATTATATTCCCGCTCCAGCCATTCCCGATAGAGCCATATTTGCGGAACAGGCTCCATAAAATCCCGAATTTCGTCACCTGTCAGCATGAGACGATTTCCAGGTCGAAACATTTCTATACAGATTTATGACCGGGTAATAGATGTGCCGACCTGCCTCTTTTCGACTGCCATTTGTCAATTTAAATTCCTTGCTCTTCATGCTTGGCTCAAGCCGTCCAAACCCGGCTCGCAAGAGAAGCCTGAGCGGTTAAACTCAAGCTTCTCCCACATTATTTTTGAGAATTACGCCTGGTGTTTCAGCACCTTAGAAGCGATGATAGAGAGTCATGCCGTACATGCGCGGCGCACCAATCTGACCAACACGCCCCGGTGTCGTATCACTTGCTGCGGTCAATGACTGCCCCACATAACGCTCATCAAGGGCATTAACGGCATAGGCCGTCAGCGACCAGCTTCCATCAACTGTGGAAAGCGAGACCGAGGCATTCAGCAGGCCATAGGAGTCCTGGGTATTGAGCTCATTGTTGAAGAGATCGAAATAGACATCGTCCTGCCATTTATAGTCAGCACGTGTGGTGATCTCAAGGTCGTTGGAGACTGCGAAACTATATTCGGCAGACAGGCTAAACTGCCAATCCGGTGCCTGGGGTAAACGGTTACCCGTCAGATCTTTCACGCCCAGTTCCGGGTAGATTGGATCAATACTGGTCAAATTCCCAAACTCCGCAAACAGCCGTGTGGCTGACGCAACCAGCCTGAGCCCGCTGACAGGAAGCGCCTCGACTTCAAGCTCAATTCCCTTGATCTTTCCGGTCGCGGCATTTTCCACTCGGGGATAACGCACGTTCGTCTGCGGGTTGATACGGAACAAAGTCTGCTGCAAGTTTGAGTAATCCGAATAGAAACCCGTCACGCCCAGGCGCAGTTTCTTCTCATAGAACATACCTTTCAAACCAAGTTCATAGTTCCAGACAAATTCCGGATCAAACAGATTCACCGGCTGACTCACATCGCCAAAGGTGTTGAACCCACCTGACTTGAAGCCCCGGGATGCACTGGCATAAAGCAGCATCTGATCGTTAGGAATATAGTCAATCACAAAACGGGGTGTGAAGGCGCCCCATGAACCCTTCGCTTCACTGTTATAAGACGTGCCAAGAACCATGGAATCCATCGTGAAGTCTTTGTCGTCATGGGTATAACGACCGCCAACAGTCGCACGCAACTTTTCCGTTATCAGATAACGGAGCTGGCCATATACTGCATATGAATTCAGTCCTTCATAGGGATCATAGTTGAAGGCGTCGATAAGTGTCGGCGGCACGCTGAGAATAAGCGGCTGAGTGGACTCCCCATTCATATAAAAGGCCCCAAGGATGATGTCAGCCCGACTGCCAAGATCAGCCGCCAGCGTAAGTTCCTGGGTAAATTGCTTTACGTGAATGCCTACCAGCGGGAAGTCAGAGAAATCTCCGCTCGTACCGTCGTTATCCGTATCCTCAAGCACCAGGTCGTGCTTGATATAACCGGTCGTGGACGTCAGCGTCATTTCCGGGCTGATGTCCCAGTTTGCAACCATAATTGCCTTGAGGTTTTTGGTGTCCCGCTGATCGGTATGGTTCATGTGAACCTTCAGGTTCTCAATATCATTTTCCGGAAGCCCCAGCGCCTCAACCGCAGTTGGCTTGTCAGGACGCGCGCGCCCGAGAATAGTGGCGAAAGCTGGATCCGCACGATTACGCATATATTCAAATACAGTGCGGACAGTGATGTCTTCGGTGACTTCACCAAGCAGCGAGGCCCTGATCTGGGCCAGATCGGCATCATTCTTGTCTAAGTCGAGGAATTCATTCTTCATCCAGCCGTCAGCACGGTCGAACTGAAAGGCCACTCGACCCATCAGGCGGTCAGAACTGATCGGACCGTTTACAAAACCCCTTACCCCGAGGCGTGCGTAATTGCCTGCCGTAAGAGCGACAGAGCCCTCGGTCTCACTGGTGGGCTGATTGCTGTGCACATTGATGGCGCCGCCCGTCGCGTTTCGTCCCTCGATCGTACCCTGGGGACCGCGAAGAACTTCAACACGCGATACATCCAGGAAGGTGCCGTCCATCATATAGTGGTTCAGGAAAGGCACACCGTCCTGTGATACGGTAATGCCGGACTGTGATCCAATATCCTGGCCTGCCTGGCCGATACCACGCAGAGCGATAAACACGTTACCGAAGCGTTCTCCGAACTGCAGGCTCGGGGTAACCTGAACAAGGTCACCTACGCTGTCGAGGCCTGCCTTTTCCAGCGTTGATCCGGAAAGTGCGGTAATGGCAATCGGCACGTTCTGCAGGCCTTCACGGCGTTTCTGGGCGGTAACAATGATGTCTTCAATTTCAAAGACCTCATTCTCTTGATTATTTATCGCCTCTTTGTCGGCTCCGTCCTGCGGCTGGGCCTGAGCATGTGCTTCAGCCCCGATCATCCCCCAGGAAAACAGTGCCGTTGCGCTCAGAAGCAGCATACGTGATTTGAAAAATCTTGCGTTGCGGTTTTGTCTCATATCCTACCCTTTTCATTTCATTGAAGTCACACTCGTGCATTTTTCCCAAGTCACGAGTACAGAGACAAATTACCAAGCGCCCAGAGAGACGCCATGACAGGATTGACAAAAAAGATTTAGCTAAAGTGACCAGATGCCTCGAGGGCCGGCGCTTTACAATGTACGCCTCTCGTTGAGGATGGCCGTTGCGGCAGCGACTTTTGCCGCATCAGTAATATGGCTCGATCTGTATGCAGAGGGAGACATACCCGCCCAGGAGAAGAATTGACGGGAAAAGCTGCCAGGTTCGCTGAATCCCAATTCCAGACCGATCGCAGTGACCGGCAGATCGCTGGCCAGGAGATAGGCACTTGCCAGTTCGCCGCGCAGACGCGTCCTGATATCCTGAAAACTCTCTCCCTCGAGCGCCAGGTCCTGACGGAGCCGCCTCGGACGGGTTCGCAGGCGAGCGGCAACCACTTCAATGGGGGCGGACCACAAGCCTGCGCTTTGGAGCTCAATCAGCACTTGCTGGGTTCGCTCCCGCCAGCTCAAACGTTGCTCGTGCGATGCGAACCAGTCGGGTTCGCTTGAATAATAGTCCTCATATTCCTTGAGTGAGCTATGGACCAGACGCACGGTCAGATCACTTCGATCATAACTGAGGGCATCAACCGGGGCGTTATATTTCACCGGACAGCCGAACAGGGCAAAACGATCAAATCCATTCAACTGCTCGGGACGCGGACCGCGCACGGAAATCTCGCGCAACGCCAGCGGGCGGCCGATCAACCAACTGAAAAACTGATAGATCCAGACGAACCTGATCCAGACCAGAATATCCCGATCCACGCCGGGGATGGTCATATACTTGCAGATATGTTGAAGTCCGGGACCATGCTCCTCTGAAATCCACGGTCCGACATCGGTTGACATGGCGTCGGTAAAACGAATGCTGACGCGCAACGCCTCGCCAAAACTGCTGCAACTCAAAAAGGAGAGCAGCCGTTCAGATTCAAGCGCCAATCTGCAACCTTGCGCGAAGAAACCAAGATATACGTCGTCCAGGGCGAATTGGATCTGCCGGACCAGCCGGACCAATGCCGGGCCGTTTATCGCAGCGTGAGGATTGGCATAAACGGCCGAATCAATGCCGGCATCAGCGAGAATCGCAAGCGGGTCGCACCCCCTGAGTACTGCCCCCTCGAGCAACCCCTGAACCACTAAACCGTCCAAGCCTTCTGCAGCTTTGTCCGCCTCACTCATGAATACACCGTTCCCTAATCACAATTATTTTTTTACAAAAGATATCGCAAAATATCATCAAAGCCAATCCGGTGGTGAACCAACCGAATGAAGACGTCTTTTAATCTGTCCCGGCCGAATTGGTCAATCTGGAATGCCAGGACAGTTTTGCGGGAAATCGAAAATGGAAAAGAAACGGGACAGCCCAACGTCACCGAACAGGCCTAACATAGCTGGTGCGTGCAATATGGCAGCTTGGCCAGAGGTTCGATGAACCGATAAAACTTGGCCACATTGAAACGCAATTAGTAAAACCCGTGGAAATACTCAGTTTTGTTTCGGCACCGGTTGAAGCAAACTTTTGAGATAAGGAGTAATCATGAGACTTTAATAAAGACTTGGAAATATCGATGCGGCCGGGAGGCACCGGAGCACAACTTGATTACAGTTAGTTAGAGGAAAAATTGCGCACCTTTTGCGCACTTCCTTCCACTTCAATTGAAAATCTGGTTAGACACTTAAAATAGATTTATTTCTTCAATACCGTATTTCCAGCAAGTACCACCATCTCCACTTTGGTTTCAGCAATATCCTCCGCCGGAATCTCAAACAAATTGTGGTTCAAGACAATCATATCTGCTGATTTACCGGGTGTAATCGAGCCACTCACCTGCTCAAGCTTGAGGGCTTTGGCGCCGTCTACGGTAAATATATGCAACGCCTGCTCGAGCGTGATGGCCTGATCCGATCCCAGAGCGCCCTGCGTTTTATTATAAGGATCCCGTCGGGTCACCATAGCCTCAATCCCGATCCAGGGATTCAAAGACGGCACAGCCGCCGGCCAGTCAGACCCGGCCAGAACCGGCGCACCGGCCTCAAGCAAGCTGCGGATATGCCAAAGGTTCCTGCGGGATTTTTCTTCACCCACAGCATCGAAGATCGACTGCACAATCGGCGACGGATGCCAGAGATAGGGCGACAGGTCGGCCACCACATTCAGCGCCTTGTAGCGAGAAAGATCTTCTGCCGCGATAAACTCCGAGTGAGCTAACTCGTGGCGTAAATCGGAACGGCCGCTGATCTTGTGCGCCCGGTCGATGGCATTGAGCGCGATCTGTACGGAACGATCCCCGGCTGTATGGATCTTGACGGTGAAGCCCCTCTTTTCCAGTTCTGCCACATCGGCGGTCATCACATCTTCACTGAGATGAAGCTTGCCGCGGTAATTTTCCGGGAAATGATCGTCATGGAGATACGGCTCCAACATGGCGGCGGTGCGGGACACAGTCGGCACACCGTCATCAAACAGCTTCACGAACCAGGTATTCACCCGCGATGAGGCATATTCTTTCTGCAGCCGGGAAACCCTCTCATAATCCAGCGGCTCTTCCCGATAACCATAAGGTGTGGAAATGCAGGCCGCCACCCGGATCGTCAGCTCACCGGCCTGATCTATTGTTTTGTAAGCTTTCAGAATTGGCTCGCGGGCGTTGGCGTCCTTGATCCCGGTGATACCATAGCCGTTGGCAATCCGGGCCATCTCTTTGACCGCCGCACGATACTGTTTGTCAGTCCAGTCGGGAAGCTGTTTTTCCATCAGGATCTGGGCTTCCTCCAGCAGGATGCCGTTCGGCTCCCCGGTTTGCGGGTCCCGGACGATCGTGCCGCCTTCCGGATCCGGCGTATCTCGGTCCATGCCGGCCAGTTTCAGCGCCTTGGTATTGGCCCATCCATTATGGCCGGAATCATCGCTGAAATAGACCGCCTTCCCGCCTGCAAATTGGTCTAGCCACTCCCGGGGAGATGGAATATCGTAATTTTCGAAAAAATTGCTGTCCCAGCGGCCGCCAACGATCCACTCTGTCTCCGGGTTACGCTTGACGCAGTCCTTCAGGGTTTTGGCGATATCGTCAGGCGTGGCGGTAAATTCAAACTTGCAGCTGAACAGGTTGGCGATGGCGCCGTCGGTCGGATGGCTGTGGCCGTCATTCAGGCCCGGCATGGCCATTTTCCCACTCAGATCAACCAGTTCGGTATCTTTGCCAGCCAGTTTTTTGACCTCTGAAGAGGAACCCATGGCAATGAATTTACCGTCTCTGATTGCCACAGCCTCAACCTGCGGGTTATCCGCTTCCATGGTATAGATATGGCCGTTAAAGAAAATCTTGTCGGCCACTTCGCCCGCAAACCCGAAGGTTCCCGTCACCAGAGACAATATCAGCCCGCCGATCAGGCCGATTTTATTCTGCTTTGATATTTTCATGCGCCTCTCCTGTAAAAAAAGGGGCTGCAGCCTGCGCTGCAGCCCGATAGGCAAGGGAGAAATCAGAAGTCATAAGATAGTGAAACACCGACGGTACGCGGCATCCCCACACTACGGACGTATGGGCCGTTCCCGCCCTGATAAGCGGCCGGATAATAATATTCGTCAAACAGGTTTTTGCTCCAGACCATAATACTCCAGTTGTCTTTCAGGTTGGACACGGTCGCCCGAAGATTGACCAAGGTATAGGATTCAATCGCATTCTCCGGCTGGGCACCGCCAGCAGCACCATCCGTATAAGCCACATCTGCACCGATTTTCATCATCAGGTCGCTATTGATCGCCCATTCATATTCAACAAGGGCATTCAACTGCCAGGTGGGCGCCATGGCCAGTTCCAAACCTGAGGCATCATAATACTCGGTAGTTGGCCAGACACTGTCAGAAGAAGTCGCCTGCCATTCCAGAACCTCAGTATTCAGATAAGACGCCCCCAAAGCCACAAACAAGCCATCGGCCGGCATCCATTGCACATCCAACTCGGCACCGTAAATACGGGATTCCGGAATATTTGTCAGGCCGCTGATGTTGCCAACAAAGGTGACGGCAATATCCTGTTCCTGCTTGTTTTCATAATCATAATAAAACCCGGACAGGTTCAACTGCATGGCGCCGTCAAGGAGAGTTGACTTCACACCGGCCTCATAGGACGTAACGACCTCGGCTTCGTAAGCTTTGAGCTGCTGTGTCGTATTGGAGTTCGCTCCGTTGAAACCACCGGATTTGAAACCCCGGGAAATGGTGGCATAAAGCAGGATATCGTCATCAACAGCGTAATCAAGGCCAAATTTCCACATCCATTTATTGGTCTCAATAGTCTCTTCATAAAGATGGAAGGCGTCATTTGGGTTCGCCGCGGCGAAGATATAGTTGGGGGAGTTCGGGTCGTCATCGATGGTACCGCAAGCGCCCGGGCTCAGGCTTGCCCCAAAGGCGAAATTCAGGAAGCCGGCAAGAGAACCATCCCCGGCATCAAAGGTACAACCGGACCATGTGCGGTCTTCTTCAGTATACCGTGCTCCGGCAGTCACTCGAAGTTTATCGGTGATATTATATTCCACATGACCGAACAGGGCCTGGGAATCTGTTTCCTGATTGTAACGGGTATTTAATTGCAGGATCGGCGCAAACATGAACGGGGCCACGCCAAACGGGACGGACCCGTTACCGTAAACGGAATCGGACATGAAATAATTATAAAGTTCATCCATCTCGTCTTCTGAATAATAGGCGCCGGCAATCCAGAGTAACTTATCGGTCTGACCAGTCAGGCGAACCTCCGCCGAGAAAACCTCCAGATCCGTGGTGTTGATATTGCTGGAGTCATTGACCGCCGAACCGTCCCAGTCATTTGACTCCACCCGGTCGAACTTGTCATAGCCCACTACCGAAGTCAGGGTGATTTCATCGGAAATATCCCAGTTCAATTTGGCAGATGTGCCCTTCAGTTGGTTGTCCCGCTTGGGACGGATATCATAGGTGTTACCGTCGGGATCGGTATAACTGTTGGTCCAGTCCGCCGCCCGGTTGTCCCCGGTGGAATACCAGGGTGGTGTGTCGCCACTGACAACATAGGGGAACAGCTGAAGATAGGGTGCCGCAAATTCGCTGAGGCCGACAATGCGGCCGTCATAGGTAGTATTGGCCTTATTGTCAGACTGGTCGTCGGTGTAATGGACATTGATTAGCAGGTTGGCGCTATCACTCAGTTCAAAATCCACGGTGCCGCGGATGGCATAAACATTTTTCTTGCCAAGCTTATCCCCTTCACGGGTCAGGCTTTCCTGCCAGCCTTCGCCGGACTGGGTGGTTTTGAACGCCAGACGGGCGTTAACCCTGTCCGCCACGGGCACATTAACATGACCTTCCACATCCACGGTCTCGAAACTGCTGTAGCCGAGGGTCATGCCGGCGCCGAATTCATCAGTCGGCTTCCTGCTGATAAAATTGATTTGCCCGGCTGTGGTGTTTCGTCCGTAAAGATCGCCCTGGGGACCTTTCAAAACCTCTACCCGTTCCATATCAAATACCAGCCCGCGGGTCATGACCGCGTAGGGCATGGCCACTTCATCGAAATAAAGGCCGACCGTGGACGAGGCAGCGGTGGAATAGTCCTGAAAGCCGATACCGCGAATGGTATAAAGCGGCACACCGGTGGCAGCCGATTCATTGACGGTCAGGCCAGGTGTAATCACGGCAATATCCTCGGATGTCTTGATGCCGCGTTCCTGAAGCATCTCTCCGGTAAAGGCGTTTACGGTAATACCGACGTCATTGATACCCTGCTCGCGCTTCTGCGCGGTGACGACAACTTCCTCCAGCATCATTTCCGCCGCATATGACGGTGCTGGTATTATCGCCGCCGCAGTCACTGCCGTAGACAGCAGCAAAGCCCTGTGAACGGCGGTTGTTTTTTTATGTTGCATACTCATTGGTTCCTTCCCTTCTCTATTTATATTTTACAGTAACAGTAAATGTCGGCTACAGTCGCGCCAGCAGCTTTTCAGCTTCATTGATCAACTGATCCTGGTGAGGTTGCAGCTCCTGTCCGCCCATACCGCTGAACAGCGGCATAAACGGATCTTCCACTTCTGTCTTGATCCCGCTAAGGGCTTCCATAACAGCCAGCCCGAAAAACGGAACGGTTGGCGCGTTGTAGCCGCCTTCATGGCTCATCACGATCCGGCCATCGCACAATTCCTCGGCCACACCGAGCAGCTTGTTAGTCAGGGAGCGATAGCCCTCCCCGTGCATCATCATGCGGCCGAGCGGATCATGCCCGCCGGCATCAAAACCGCTGGGAACAAAAATCAAATCCGGTTTGAAAGCCCGAAGCGCGGGCAGCACTACCCGGTCAAAAGTGGCTTCATAGCTGCCGACGCCGCTACCTGCCGGGAGCGGCACGTTGATATTGTAGCCTTCCCCGGCACCGCCGCCGATATCGGTCACATAACCGCTATCCGGCGGAAAATTCCGGTCCTGATGAATTGAAATAGTCAGGGCCTGCGGGTCTTCCCAGAAAATTTTCTGGGTGCCGTTGCCGTGATGAACGTCCCAGTCCACATAGGCAATGCGGTCCAGGCCGCGCACATCAAGGGCATGCCGTCCGGCAATGGAGGCATTGGCCAGCAGACAGAACCCCATCCCCATATCCGGCTCCGCATGATGTCCCGGCGGACGCACCAGGGCATAGGCATTGTCCACCTTGCCGTCCAGCACCGCATCAACAGCAGCTATCACACCACCGGCGGACAAGACCGCAATCTCGTAGCTACCCGGACCGAAAGGAGTAAGCATGCCACCGTCCCCACCACGCGGAAAAGCGCTTTCCGCTTTCAGGCGTTCGATATACTCCGGCGTATGCACCCTGAGGATTTCTTCATCCGTGGCCGGACGCGGTGCGATTTGCGTCAGTTGTTCATACAAGCCGGACACTTCCAGCAGATTTTTAAACCGCCGTTTGGTTTCCGGGTTTTCCGCATGGGTGCCTGGCTGGATCGGGTTCCCAGCCGGAAGGACACCCGCATGGGTACCCGTATCATGCCACATATATATTTCGTGCCAGACGAAGCCGGTTTTGCGTGTCATTTATTTCTCCATTTTCCAAACACTGCAGGACGGATAGCGTGCCGCCCACGGCACTTCTCCCTCAAGCTGCCGTGCGAGCTGCAACAACAAATCCTCACGCCCGTACTGCGCAACAAACTGATGACCGATAGGAAGCCCGCTGCTGCTCCAGTGCAGCGGCAGTGAAATGGCGGGCTGGCCAGTCATATTGTAGAGACTGGTAAAGGCGGCAAAGTTAAAAATATTGTCGACCCAGCCTTCTGCCGTCCAGCCGGGTTTGTTGGCGTCATAGGTACCAACCGGTGGCGGCACCAACGCCACAACCGGGGTCAGCAGGATGTCATAAGTCTCGTAAAAGGGGGCGACAGACCGGGTAACAACATTCATCACATCGAATGCGCCCAGAAGATCCGTCGCTGACAGGCTTTTGCCTTTTTCATAGCAAGCCAGGGTGGCAGTCTCCAGCGTCTCCAGCGAGACTGGCCGCCCTGTCACCATCGCCAGTTGGTCAATCCAGTTGGCGATATTGGCGCACCAGATTTTCATGGTGGCGTCCAGGAAACTGTCATGGTCAATCTTGGGCTTGGCTTCCTCTACGTCATGCCCCAGTGACGCCAGGGTCACTGCCGTCTTTTTGACGCTCGCCGAGACCTCGGGATCCACATCGGCACCTGAATCTGCAACTGTCGAAAAGGCGATCCGCAGTTTTTGCGGCGCCCGTCCGGTCAGATCGAGATAGGGCTTGTCCGGGCGTGGAATGACATAGGGATCTCCGCTGGCCGGCCCTTCTACCGCATCAAGGATCGCTGCGGTATCGCGCACAGTCCTGGTTACGGCGAGTTCAATTCCCAAGCCGTTCAGACCATCCCCTGCATCGGGCCCGATAGGCACCCGGCCCCGGGAAGGCTTAAGACCGACCAGACCGCAACAAGACGCCGGTATCCGGGTTGAGCCGCCGCCATCATTGGCATGGGCAATGGGCACAATTCCGGCCGCAACCGCCGAGGCTGCGCCACCGCTGGAGCCACCGGTGATCATTCCGCTATTCCAGGGATTGCGACAAGGTCCGTGCAGGAGGGATTCCGTAGCCACATTGAAGGCCATTTCCGGCACGGATGTCCTGCCAATGGTGTTCAGACCCGCCGCCCGGAAACGCGCCATCAGGTCGCTATCATGGGGCAACACCAGCCCCTTGCCCAGCCTGGACCCCATCTCGCATTTACGCCCTTCGGCGTGAAGCACGGCATCCTTGATCAGGAAGGGCACTCCCCGGAAAGCGCCGCCGGGTAAATCACCTATGTCGTTCAAGACATCATCGAAAACTTCAACCACCGCATTTAGATGCGGGTTGACAAGATCAATGGCCTGCTTCGCCGTCTGGGCAAGTTCCCCGGGCGACACCTGCCCTTTTCTCACCAGTTCCGCCAGCCCGAGACCGTCATATTCTGCATATTCGGAAAGTTTCATCCGGCTATTCCTGTATCCTCTCCGGCATGATGCCGGACAACCTGTTCAGGGTAATCTAGCGCGGGACAGCGAAACGTGCCCGACACGAAAGCAGGGGAGACAAAAATTTTCTTCACCCACCCGAAAGTAGGGGCGGCCAGAAAACAGCAATGAAGGGGTACTCAGATCAGTTCCAGATCCTGTCCGGCAAGTACGGCGGAGGTGCGGTTTTTAACACCAAGCTTCTCAAAAAGATTCTTGATATGCCATTTCACCGTATTTTCAGCAATGGACAGTTCCAGGCCGATCTTCTGGTTGGAATACCCCATGGACAAGAGGCGAAGCACATCCAGCTCACGCTCGCTTAAGGGTTCAAGGATCAGATGGCCTGAGGGGGCCGGGCGACGTGCCGTTGATTGTTTAGCCGCATGACCGTTGGTCCGTTCGGCAACTCTGGGCTGGCCAACAGGTTCGAAGGCCTCCCGCAGCCGGGAAATATAGTTTTGCAGGGACATATCGCTGGCAGGCAGCGCGCCAAGAAGCCGGGCGATTTCCGGTCCTTCATCGACAAACGCCCGGATATATTTTTCCGGCTGCCCCAGCAAAAGGGCTTCCTGAAGATGATCGAGCGCCCCGCCCCTGTCTCCGGCGAGATCAGAAGCCCGGGCCAGAAGCAGCCTGATTTCAAGCTGGCGACGGCGGCGTCCAACAGCCTCCGCCAACCTTTCCAGATGACGCAACAGAGACACAGCCTTTTCCGCTTCTCTCTCCGCCAGCAACAGCCGCGCCTTACCCAGGGAACTCACGCATTTGATCCTGTCCCAGCTTTCCGTCTTGAGATCGTCATCGATCGTGTTGACATCAATACCGACCCGGCGGGATCTTTCCCTCGCCTCCGGAATCCTGTCATCCCTCAACAACTGCTGGATATATTCATAATCAGTGAGTACATGAAGCCGGTACAGTTTATCCTGCTGACATATCCGACAAGCTGCTTCCAATGGCTCGTAAATCTCCTCAAAACGGCCCTGAGCCCGATATAGGCGAGCCAGCGCAGCATATCCCATAATCGGCGCCTCCGCCTGGCCGCATTCCTCCACCAGCTCGATATTGTCTGTGATCAGCCGGCAGGCGTCCTCGAGTTTGCCCCATTCGTAAAAAACCAGTCCCTGGTAAAGACGGCTGACCGCAATGGCCGGAGAATTGGGCAGATTATCTCCGGCGGCCGTCTGTTCGGCATGAACAAAATAGTCATAAGCCCGCTGCAAACGCCCCTGGGCCGTTTCCAGAATACCGGTGAAACAGTCCGCATAGACAATACCATAGACGGAACCGGCCCTGGTATGAGCTTCCCGGGCCTGGTCCAGCGCTTCCCGCGCCTTGTCAAACTTATTGAGCGAGGTACAGGCATACCCGAGCATGTTTTTCATGGCCCCCAGCATAAAGCCGGCTTTTTCCGACTTCACATCAAGCGGCACCGAAGCATATTCTTCCGCCAGAACCACGTCATCGGAGGCTATGGCAACACCAGCCTTGATGACCTTCAGTTCTTGTTTCCAGCGGTTAAGCTCGTCACCGGAAATACTGCCCAGCCGTTCCGCTTCCCCGATGGCCTTCTCCGCCCGGTATGCTGCACTGGCCGCCTCGACCGGGCGGCGCATATGAAACAGGGCATATCCCTCATAAACCGGGATCCGCGGACGGGTGCGGGCAATCTTTTCCGGAATTTTCTTACTCCAGTCCAGAAGCAGAGGCATGTGGCCACGACGCATGATGGTGGCCGCATGTTTTTCCACCAATTCGGCCAGATAATCTGAATCTCCGCTATCATAGGCCAGTGAGACTGCCTCGACTATCAGCCCGGCCCCGGCAAACCACTGCGCAGCCTTGCGTTTGAGACCTGCAATATGATCCCGATGAGATCGCTTCATCTGGTTGAGCAGAAACTCCCTGAACAGTTGATGATAGCGGTACCAGCCCCGGTTCTGATCCAGTGGTACGATAAACAGGTTGTTGTCTTCCAGATATTCCAGTGTGGTCTGGGCATTTTCCTCACCGGTCAGGACTTCGGCCACTTCGGCATTGAAACGCTCCAGAACGGCCGTGGACATCATGAAATTCTGTACCTGTTCCAGCTGGTTGGCAAAGACATTAGTGGTCAGAAACTCCACTACATCCCTACTGGAACCGGAGAAATCCCGAAGCAGGCTTTGCTCCAGGTTCCTGTCTCGGAGGGCCAGCGAGATCAACTGCAACCCGGCGACCCAGCCCTCGGTCGAGCGCACGAGGTGCTGCAGGTTTTCGCCAGATATATTCAGGCCCCGCGCCTCTTTCAGGAACTCAGCCGTCTCACCGTCGGAGAAACGGAGATCCTGCTCAGTCAGCATGGCAATCTGGTCCTGCACCTTGAGGCTGGCCAGCGGCAGATGCGGCTTGCTCCGGCTGGCAATGATAAAATGAAAACCCTCAGGTGCCAGGTTGATGAAATTTTCCATCAACTGACCGACCTCCCTGTCATCGACCAGATGATAGTCATCCAGGAACAGCGCCACGTCTTTATGGGCCCTCGCCAGTTCGTTGATCAGGGCGCCAAGGGCGGAAAAATAACGGTTTTCGAATTTATTCTGGAGAATGCTTTCCGCAGTTTTTCCCTCCACGGCAGCGGCATGTCGCAAGGCTTCAATCAGATAGTTGAGAAACTGGCCCTGATCCCTGTCACGTGTATCCAGGCTGATCCAGGCTGTCGCCATGTCTCGTGCGCGAAGCCGACGAAACCACTCTGACATCAAGGTGGTTTTCCCGAAACCGGCCCCAGCGGAAAGCACCGTTACCCGGCGAAAACTGTCCTGATCCAGCAATAACTCAAGCTGGGGCCGGCTCACCCGCGCTGCCCTGCCTCCTGGAGGGTGGAGTTTGGTAATGATCAGGTCGGTAGTCATTTACTTGTCCAACCTATTTAATCCGTTTCAGTTGTTTTCCTGCTTTATGTCCCTTTCTAAGGTAATTGCAAAGCCCCTTGGTTGTAAACTTGTTCTTTAGTAGCCTATTGGGCCTTTTATCCACGCAACACTTATTTTCTTGAATTGAGAAAACTAAGGAGCAATTTGGGGAAAGGCTAGTGAGCGGCCCAACGGTATCAACAACATATACTTCCTAATATGTAAAAATAGGTAAGTGCGAGATTTTTGCACACTTTTGCAAAACTTCCATTACTGCATATAACCACGTGCAGTGCCTGCAATTATAAAAACGCCACTATCAGTATCTCCTCTGAATCGTCGCTCGATATCCCGTCAAAGCTCCAAACTTGTCTTTATGTCAAATTGGCCTTACCATTACAGCAGGGAGGCAAAAATGAAAAAGCTGCAAAATAGCACGCGATTGGAGACATTGTTCACCGGCACCTACAAAAAACTTCACAATTATCTTCGCCGAATGACCTTGTCCGAAGACGAAGCGGAAGACGCGCTGCAGGAAACCTATGAACGGCTGATGAAAGCCAGCCGAACCCGCGATGTCATTTATAACGAGGCATTTGTCTATCGCATCGCCCGCAATGTCGCGCTGAATGAACTGAGGCACAAAAAAATTCATATTGCGGCGCAACCTACCCTTGAGCACCAGATTCCCCAGCTTCACCCCGTGCCGGCGGATCAGGCGCTTGAAGCGAAACAGGACCTAAAACTTGTTCTGGATGCAGTCAACAGCCTGCCGCCCAAATGCCGGGAGGTTTTTTATCTTCGCCGTGTTGAACAGTTAAGTCACAAGGAGATTGCGGAAAAAGTTGGAATATCTACAAAAACCGTGGAAAAACATATTGCAACCGGTATCCGGTTGACCCATATCTATTTTTCAAAGGTCCGGAAAGGCGAATATCCGGTTAAAGCAATCAAGGAGACCGGTTCATGAGTATGGATGAATGGATTGGTGAAAAAATCCCGGATGACATCCTCGACGAGGCTGCCATGTGGATTGCGCGCCTGGATTCGGAAGAAGCCGACCGCTACGACAGGAAGGAATTTGCCCTCTGGCTGGAACAGGATCCCCTCCATGGCCAGGCTTATGGCGAACTGACGCCGGTTTGGGCGAGGATGAACACCCTGGGCGAATTGAAAGATGCAATAGGCACCGGCAATGTGGTCTCTATCCTGCCTGCCGCAAGAAAAACCCTTGCAGACGACGAAAATGCAAGTCCGATCCCGCAATGGGGTATCGTGACCGCTATAGTGCTGATCTTTGTCGGCTTTCTTGCCGGCACCCTTGGCAAAACTGAAGTTACAACCTTTGAGACAGCCGTCGGCCAACAACAACAAATCGCCTTGGAGGATGGATCCACCGTATATCTGGATACGGACAGCCGCATTCATGTCCGCTATTCTGAAAACGGGCGACATGTCACGCTGGAAAAAGGCGAAGCAGTATTTGTTGTCGCCGAAGACAAAGAGCGCCCCTTCGAGGTCGAAACAAGTTTCGGCGAAGTCCGCGCCCTGGGCACGGAGTTTCTGGTCAGCGATCTTACCGGACACAAACAGGTTTCCGTACTCAAAGGCACCGTTCAGCTTATAGATGCGCGTCCGGACCCGGCCCTTACGGAATTTGAACATCATAATATCTACGCCGGCCAACCCAGACGCCGCACCCTGGAAAAAGGGGAATCCATCAGAATTCTCAGCCCCGGGACAACAGACAGTCTGGAAGCAGCCGTTGAACCAGACTGGCTGGACGGCGTTTTGTCCTGGAAGGATGTCCCCCTGTCCGAAGCCCTGTCGGAATTTGCCCGTTATACAACAATACGATACCAGTTGGCCCCTGATCTCTCACCCGACTTGCTTGTCAGCGGTGACGTAAACACCTATGATTCAAAGTCTTTTCTCAATTTTCTATCCAGTTATAACATCGCAGCCACCTCCCGCCGCGAGAACTGGTATCTGCTCTCTTCCAAAAAATAATTCACGCCCAGAGGTAGGGTTTTTTTCTTCTCAGGTGTTTTCCTAGTAGGTAGCGCGGCCAAAACCGCATAGGGAAAAAACAAATGGGAGGACTAAATGATCTTTGCTACAAATCTGTCTTTTGACAAAATGGACGCTTTCAAGCTGGCCTGTATCGCCAGCGTTTCAATTTTCGCCTTGCAGCCTGATTTTACATATGCCCAGGCAACGGCGCAGGCGCCGGAACCTCAAAAAACTGAAGCAGTTGATGATGATGGGGAAGTTGAAGAACTTCAGGAAATTGTCGTTACCGGGTCTCGGATCAAGGGGGCGGCCGATTCCGGCGCCATCGCCGTCTCCATCCTGGACAAGGAAGCCATGGACGCTTTTGGCGCTTCCGGCGCGGGTGACCTGTTTTCCAATCTGGCCCAGGCCGGTTCAATCACCTTTAATGACAGCAACGACGGCCCCAATGATGCGCGTGGCGATGTGGCCAGCGTCAACCTGCGGGAACTGGGGGGTGGGAACACGTTGCTGATGCTGAACGGACGCCGTCTGGTGCAACACCCGACGGCGATGGATATTTCTTCCACTCCGACATCAATTGTCAACGCCAATATGTTGCCTATTGGCGGAGCCCGCAGGGTAGAAGTGCTGCGCGACGGCGCCTCTGCGCTTTATGGCGCCGACGCCACCGCCGGCGTGGTCAACACCGTCATGGACGACAGTTATGAAGGGGTGAGCCTTTCCGCCCGTTACAGCGACAGCGAAGTTACAGATTACAATGCCCTACGGCTTCGCCTGAACGGCGGGCACGACTTCAACGACGGAAAAACCCATATCAATTATTACCTGAATTATTATGACCGCAACGGGGTTTATTCCTCAAAAGGATATCCGATAACCCAGACCGTCGATAACCGGGCGCAACTACCGGAAGAATGGGTATCCAACGACTGGCGTAACCAGTCCACCCGTTCGCCATACGGTGAATTTGAAACCGGGGAACTGCTCAACACTGGTGTCTGGGACGGCATTGATGTGGGATCGGAGACATCATCATCAGGCCGCTTCCATATCCAGCCCTGCGACTTTGCCGGCACCCGGGCAGAACTCGGCACCACCGAAATCGGTTGCGTCGGCCTTGATGACGGCAGCCTGAACAGCACGCTACGTTATGATTTCAACAATTACCAACCTAATAATTATCTGGATGAAGGCATTACCATCCCGCTTTACGGAGAAAGTGTCAAAGGCCGTCAGCTTACCCCCGATGTGAAGCGCTTTAATGCCTATGCCACCATTTCCCACGAGATTAATGACAATCTGGAATTTTTCGGCGACGCCTTGTTTTACGATTCAAGTTCACGTTCCCAGCGGGCTGCACAACCGCTGGATAACGGTCTGGCATTTATTATCGTGCCGGCCTCCAACTACTGGAACCCCTTCGGCCCGGAAGGCAGCCCCAACCGTATCCTGGATGACGGCGACTATTCAGAGGGTCTTGACGTTCTCATCCGCCGCTGGCGGCCGATAGAGATGGGCCCGCGTATTTTTGAAACCGATATGCAGACCTATCGCGCCCTCGCCGGGTTGCGTGGCACCCTCGGCAGTTGGGACTGGGAAAGCGCCTTCAGCCATAGTCGCGCGGAAGCCGTCGATACCTCCTACAACAGGATTTCCAAAACGGCCCTTGCCGCTGAACTCGCCAAAGACACCCCTGATGCGATCAACCCCTTTGCCGGACCTTACGGAAATACCGATGAACAACTTGATCGCGTGCGCATCAGCGTTTCCAACGAGACGGTGACCAAACTAACCACCTGGGATCTGAGGGCATCACGCAATGACCTGTTTGAATTACCGGCCGGTCCGGTCGGTGCCGCCGTTGGTGTTGAATGGCGACGAGAAAGTTATCTTGAAGACCGCGACGACAGGCTTGACGGCACCATCCAGTTCGGGGATGGCGAAGGCAGCGCAAGGTCTGACGTGGTGGGCGTCTCGCCCACGGACGACAGCGACGGCAGCCGCAATGTCTGGTCCGCTTATGGGGAACTTCTGGTCCCTATTGTCAGCCCGGAAATGGATATCCCGCTGGTCAACAGTTTTGATATTCAGTTTGCCGGGCGGGCGGAAGCCTTTTCTGACATCAATGAAGAGGTTTTCAAACCGAAAGTGGCTGCATCCTGGCGGCCTGTCGAATATGTGACGCTGCGCGGGGCCTGGTCCAAAGGCTTCCGTGCCCCCAACCTTCAGCAGCTGAATCGCGGGGATATTTCCCGCATGACACAGGGACAGAATGACTTTTACAGGGAAGATGTGACCGGCGATCCGGACGATACAGGCGAAACCTATCGCCGTAGCGTGCGCGAGGCGAATCCTGACCTTAAACCGGAACATACAGAGACTGTTGTCTGGGGAGTTGAATTTAACATCCCGGCCGGCCCGGTCGACATCCAGACAGGTATTGATTTCTGGCATTTCAAACAGAAAAACGTCATTGATAACTATGGTGTGGAAGCGGCGCTGGCGCTTGACTATCTGCTGTTGAAAGAAGGCAGCTTCAACCCCAATGTGATCCGTGAAGACGTCACGGCAGAAGACCTGGCTGATTTCGCTGCCTGGAATGCCGCCAACCCGGACGATCAGCGCGCCGCTGTCGGCAAGGTGCGTTACGTTATTGATCCTTATGTGAACCTTGATGACCGCGATGTGAAAGGCTGGGACGCCTTTTTCAGTATGGGCTGGGATGCGGGCGAGGCCGGTAAATTCAAGCTTAACCTGGAACTGACACATCTGATCAAATGGAACCAGGAGCGCGACGCCCTTGCCGGCCTGTGTGATCCGGGCGGCACTTTTGAAGATAATGCCGATGTATGTGCCGATATCGATCCGGATCGCCTCAAAAAAGACGGCAAACCGGAATGGCGGGCCTCAGGGTCCCTGAACTGGCGTCTGAAACGGCTTGGTGTTGGATTATCCTTCCGTCACATCGGATCCTTCCAGGACCTCAGTGCCGATATCACTGACGATGAAGGCGATATCACCTATTGGACGGTAGAAGATTATACGGTTTATAACGCCTATATTGATTATCGCTTCAAGGATATTGTCGCTGACTCCCTTCGCCTCAGGCTTGGTGTCAACAACCTTACGAACCAAGCGCCACCTCTTGCCGACGAAAGTCGGGGATATTTCTCCAGCTATCACAGCAACAGAGGCAGGACGTTTTATGTGGACCTGACCGCCAAATTCTAACCAAATCCCGGGGTGAGGGATTCCCCTCACCCCGACAAGCACCGGGCTGGGTAAGAAACAAGGCTTTCCTAACGCGCCGCTCAATTGATTAAATAGATATTTCCGGGTTAATCTGACCCTAGAATTTTCAGGATGTTTAATGTCACAATCCCAACAACCGTCTGTCACGACCGAAACTCGCTCCCGATACCAAGATATCGGTTTGGTCCTCGGCCCTGCGCTTTTTGCTACAATGATGCTGTTTGCCAATGAACAAGAGGTCATGGAGCCAATTGCCTGGAAAACTGCTGCTGTCGGCATGTGGATGGCGGCCTGGTGGGCGACGGAGGCCCTCCCGGTGGCTGTGACGGCCTTCTTGCCGCTCGTCATTTTTGCGCCGCTCGGCATTGCCCCGCTGAAGGAGGCTGCTTCGCACTATGCCAATCCGATAATCTACCTCTATCTTGGCGGTTTTCTTATGGCCCTTGCGGTCGAAAGATGGAACCTGCACCGGCGCATCGCCCTGACGATCCTATCTTTTACCGGCACAGACGGGAAACGGTTGATTGGCGGTTTCATGTTGTCCTGTGCCCTGTTGTCCATGTGGATGACAAATACCAGCACCACTATGATGCTGTTGCCCATCGCCCTATCCGTGGTTACCGTCATTGCCGACAACCTGCCGGACCTATCCGCCAGAGACAGAAAGAATTTTCAGGCGGCCATGTTGCTGGGACTAGCCTATTCGGCAACCATCGGTGGTCTGGCGACCCTGGTCGGCACCCCGCCCAACGCTTTGCTGGCCGCCTTCCTGAGTGAAAACTATGGCTATGAAATCAGCTTTGCCCGCTGGATGGTCGTTGGTGTCCCGGTTTCCATACTCATGTTGCCTGTGACCTGGTTTTTGCTTACAAATTTCCTCTTCCCGGTGAATATACCTGCAAGCGAGAATACGCGGGAACACCTTAAGAAACTTCGCAAAGATATGGGACCGATGTCCGTAGCGGAAAAGCGTGTTGCGCTGCTGTTCGCTCTGGTCATACTTGCCTGGCTGTTGAGACGACCTCTTGTCAGCTTCTGGGGATTGGACAGTCTTTCTGATCCTGGCATTGTCATGACCGCCGCCATGGTGCTTTTCCTGCTACCCAGCGGAGACAAACGCCAACCACAGCTCATGACCTGGCATGAAGCCAACCGCCTGCCGTGGAGCGTATTACTGCTGTTTGGCGGCGGGTTAAGCCTTGCGGCAGCTGTTGCAGGCAGCGGGCTCGCGCAGTGGCTTGGCCAGAGCCTTGCCCCGCTCGGAACATTCGGAACACCCGTTCTTGTTCTTGCCTCCTGCGCCCTGGTGATCTTTCTCACCGAATTGACCAGCAACCTGGCAACAACCGCCACCCTGCTACCGGTCATGGGGGCTATTGCTGTGGAAGCCGGCATCGATCCGCTGATCCTTTGCGTCCCTATCACGCTGGCCGCTAGCTGTGCCTTCATGCTGCCGGTCGCCACGCCGCCAAACGCCATTGTTTTTGCCTCCGGTTTCCTGAAGATTTCGCAGATGGCACGGGCCGGCTCCTGGATCAACCTGATCGGCACAGTGGTGCTGGTTATTGTTTCACTCTTTCTGGTCCCACTGGTGCTGGGAGAATAGGAATAGACCATGCGCTTCACTAAAACAGTCCTCAATACGCTCGGTTTTATCTCTGTCGTTATCTGCCTGTATTTATCTCACGCTAACGGGGCGGGCGCCGCTGAACCTGCCAGGAGAGTGCTTTTCGTTGGCAACAGCTTCAGCTTCTATAACAACGGCATCCATAACCAGACCGCCAATCTGATCCGCGCGGCCGGACAATGGAAAAAAGGTAAAAACAGATTTCGACTGCTTACCCTGTCCGGCGGCTGGATGAGTGAACAGAAACCACTTCTGCAGACTTATCTGAAGAATACTGATGATAAATGGAATGTTGTTGTATTGCAGGGGCACAGTCTGGACCCGATCAAGGATGGTTCCGGTTTTCGGAACGCTGTAGGGGAAATGGCAAAAATAGTCCGAAAGACAGGCGCCCAACCAGTGCTGTTCATGACCTGGGCTTATGAAAACAAACCGGAAATGACAACCGAACTAGCCCGGGGATATCTGGAAGCGGGCAAGGAATTCGACATACCGGTAGTTCCTGTCGGGATGGCTTTTCAACTGGTTGAAAAAACCTATCCCGAGATCGATCTTTTTACCCCTGATATTCTGGGTCAGGACAAGGGCAATGTGACCTTCAAAAAAACTTTAAAGCATCCCTCACCTGCCGGTACCTATCTCGCCGCCTGTGTTTTTTACAGCATCTTCATGAACCAGTCGCCTGTGGGCAATCCCTATCATGCGGGTCTTTCTGCAGTCACAGCAGAAAAACTCCAGAATGTGGCATGGCAAATCACTAACCACCTCAGCCCCTAGAAACTTGACTGTGTTTGGGGACAACAACTTCATTGATACTCAATATTATGGGCTGCGTTCACATCCCGGCCTAAAATATTTGGCAATAGACCTGGAGAAACGGTAAATAGAATTTCCCCCGGAAATATTTTTCTATCCAAACGCGCCAATGTAAGCCGACAGGGCTTGCGAGATAAGCCTGATCTGGTCGTAAGCCTGTTCAATTTCGTCAAATATTTCCCGGTTCTCATACTCGTAGCCATGGGCGTCATCCCCGGCAAAGGTAATCTTTTCCGGGTTCTCCGGGTCAATTTCGTAGGCGCCCTCAAGAGGAAAAATTTCCCTGAGCAGGTCAAGAGTCGGCAGCACCTGGAACCGCAGGATACGCAGGACCAGATCATCAACGCTTAATCCTTTATGATCCCGGAACCGGGGAATTCGTGTAATCAGCAAAAATATTTTCTGGATCAACGCCATCCGCACCACATGCAATAAAGTACAGCACTCGCGCTCTTCATCATTCAGGCTGTAGGGAACCGAGGGAGCTCTTTGCCCCTTCAGACCGTCCCGCAAATACATCAGGTCTTCACGCAAGGTCAGCTCGATCCGGTTAAGCCCCTCGTAAACTCCATGCTTTTCCAGCATTTTGGCTAGCCTGAGCATACGATCATGATCGTGGCTTTCTTCCTCGTAGCGGGCAGAATGCATCCAGTAGCGCGGCCGGAACAGGGAGGTATAAGCGCCGAGAAAATCTTCATCCGTCACATCCAGTGCGGCAGTCGCAAGCGTCATGATGTGGCGCAAACGCGGAGAATTACCGTACATCTTCCAGAACCCGTAATCATCCTGGGACAAGGCTGTTCCCACACCGCCCAGACTATTCGCCAGATACCCTAGCTGGTGCAGCAACATATTGTTGGGTATGGCTCTGATCTGGGATAGTTTCTCCAGCGGTCGGCTGATAACCCCTTCATCCTGGCGGACCGTCATCCGGGAACCGGACGGATAGGAAATATCTGCACCTAGAATGGAAATCAGCCGCATGAAATCCGGGTCCGCGGAAATCTTGTTATTATAGCCCTTTACCGTCAGGAAAAAGTCCAGCGACCAGTCTGTATTTTCGTAAAAAGGGTCCGGAGTATGAGCGACCGGAGACAACAGGTTTTCCATAACCCGTGACAGGGTCGCCAGCGCCAGTTCCGGTGTGTGAAGCCAGAGATAACCATCCCCACCCTGCAGACTGAATTCCTGCTTGTAGGCGACATGATGTTTTTCCACCAGACGGCGGGCTTCCGGAGAATGGAAATAGCTGAGGCGCCCGCCAAAACCGTCAGGGTGAGCTCCCCGTCCAATGCTCTCTCCGCCGGTATCAAAAATTATGAGCTCAACATCTTTCAGATCGAATTTAGTCCAGAGCTTGATCAGCTTGATACGCAGACGTTCAATGGCAAGACCTGCCGCGACCTGCCCCAGATATCTGCCGGCATCCGAATAGCCAGCCTGAACACAAAGACGCCCGCGTTTTTTGACATAGGCATAATAATGCGGGTTCTCCAACAATTCCTCAATCACTTCGGCCCCGCGCGCCAGGGCCTGGTCCGTCTCGAACAGAGGGGAAATATCAACCTTGTCATCAACCCCGAACAAGCGAGCGTAACAGAGGGCCGATAGAACCGTAAACGGCGTATCACATTCCGCGATCAGGAAACGGATCGGTGTCTCGGGATCAATATATTTCAGGAACTGAGCGATGATCATGAACAGCCGCCGTGCCGTCGTCTGTTCATGCTGGATAGTTTCAAACCCAATGGTCTGTGTCGTTATGCGATCCAGAAATTTGCTGGCCGCGATCATATAACGACGGCGGCTGGTTGCATCATCCGGATCCTTCTCCAAGGCCACTACGGGACGGATGGCATTGTGCAGCTGAACTGCATTCAGACGAAAATGGATGTGGGAAAGGCCGGTCCTGAAGTTGGTAAAAAGTCCACGAAAGACGAGCAGGCGGACAACCAGGTTTTCATTCTCTGCGCCCCGGATCAGCCGATCCAGTTCCTCAAGGATTTGGGGCATAATATCCCCATGGACGTCACCGCTCTCGACCATCTGGCGACCAAAAGTGCGAACCGGCTGAATTTCCCCCAAAGCCTCAGGCAGACACGCAATATCCTCTGCAAATTTATCTTTCAGGCTACCCAGCAAATTGGCAACAACAGCACCGTCCTCAATCTCCAGGGCCTGCCATCGCTCCAGATAGTGTTGACATTGCCGGAGCGCCATTCGGAAACGAAACTCCACACTTGTCATCCAGGTAATATCGTCCCGGCCATCAACGTCAAAACCAACCCAGCTGGCCGCTGTCACTAGTTTCAGGTCCAGGTTCCGCCACTCATTCGGAAAAAGTACCCGGGCTGCGTCCAGCACCGCCTCATACAGACAACTGATGGCATGCTGAAGATTGATCAGCGCCCGTTCAGCCTGCTCAAATTCATACTGCAGCGACAGGCCGTCATCAGGACGTGCCTTACACGACCGGATTTGCCTGACGAGTTCCTCTTCCGGAAGGGATCCGTCAATCAGGCCGGAAAGAAGATCATATTGCTCATGACTAAAGCCGAAAGTGGGGTGGCCGGTAACGACAATCCCGGCAACTTCCCTCCTGACAAGGTTCTGGAATTCGGCAAAGCTTTTGTCCTCTCCAACCCTTTTGAAGCAATCTGCTAAAGCCTCGCGGTTTTTTACCGGATCGGTTTCTTGCAGGTAGAGTCGGGCCCGTCGCCCCCGGCACAGAAATCCCCGGGCTCCCAAGACACCCACAGCGTCATCTATCTCGTCAACGGACAAAGTTCCTGACTTGATTCTGTTTAGCAGGCGGTAAGACAGTTGCTGATAGGGGTTAACCAGAGGGGTTTCCCGGGACAGTCGGTTACACTCCGCCAACTCCGTCTGTAACTCGCTGATCAACGGTGATGAAAGAATGTCATCAGAAGGACTCATCATTTCTTTTCCATGATTGCAATCTCGAACTAGACTCTAGTGTCACTACCAGGTGTTTTGTCAAGGCAGGAGTTTTACCCGAACTTCCTCAAGGCCAACAACATTGGTTTGATAGATCAACAGATGGCCTGCGTCAGGTTCGGTTTTCAGTTGCTCTTCCGTCAGGTCTGCCCGTGCTGTAGTGACAAACAGTAAAGACAAGTCCCTACCTCCAAATGCAACACAAGTCGGCTGACTGACAGGCAGGTCCAGAACCAGATGGATGTCCCCGCCGGAAGAATAGCGCACAACCTTGCCCCCGCCCCATTGGGCATTCCAAAGAAACCCTTCCCGATCCACTGTGGATCCGTCCGGATGGATGCCTTCAGGTGTTTCCGCAAAGGCCTTTCGATTAAAGGGGCGGCCTTGTACAGGATCAAAATCAAAAACCTCTATCAGATGGGAAGGGCTATCGGCAAAATACATCCTGCTGCCATCCGGGCTCCAACATAGCGAATTGGAGATCGAAATATCCCCCAGTTGCGGCCGTGCCACACCGTCCGGGTCCAGGCGATAAAGCCCGCCTCTTTCTGTTATGCCTGAACGATCGTCTTCCACCATGGTGCCGGCCCAGAAGCGTCCTTGTCGATCAACACGACCATCATTAAAGCGCGTATGTGATAAGTCCTCTTCAGGTCTTGCTATCCAGTCTACCTGCCCCTGTACAGGGTTATATCGGGCAAACCCGCTTTCAAAGGCGGCCAGAAACCAATCTTTTTTGTCGGTCAGGGCAAAAGACCCTAGCCTCTCAGGAGTCTCAAAATGCCCGATTTCGCGATTTTCCGGATTATAGTGATAGAGCCTGGAGGCTTCGATATCCGTCCACCAGACAGTTCCACTCTGGCTGTCCCAGAGAACGCCCTCCCCCAAAATATTACCGACAGGAATGGTCTCAATCAGTTCGGGACGCGTCATTTCCCCCCCCCTACCACCAGGTCGCATAAAGGGCGATCAGAATCAGGATGATTACCAGAGCCTGGAGGTTAAATGTCCGGCTGGTTGAAAAGTCCATATCCCTGATATCCACAGCCTGTTCATGGAATTCCTTTTTCCCGGCAAGCGAAACAATTATGGCCAGCGCCAGGCAAATCAGGAAGACTACCCCGACCCGGTCCATAAACGGAAAGTCAGGCAGGAAATAGTAAAACAGGCAGGACACGATGAAGGACCCCACAGCCGCGACCACCGCACCGTTGGCTGTTGCGCGCTTCCAGAAAAGACCGAGGAGAAAGATCACGACGATCCCCGGCGTGAAAAAGCCGGTAAAGTCCTGAATGAATTTAAAACCCTGGTCAAAACTGGACAACAGGGGCTGAGCCACAATCATGGCCGTAATGAGGGCGCTGACACTAACCAGGCGACCAACTGTCACATAATGGGTCTGGCTTTTCCCCGGACGATAATAACTATACAGATCCATGGTGAATATTGTCGAAATACTATTGATCATGGAGGCCAGCGAGGACACGATAGCCGCCACAAGGGCTGCAAAAATCAACCCTTTGAACCCAACTGGCATCAGACCCATCATGGTCGGATAAGCCTGGTCCGGCCGCTCAAGGTCCGGCGCCAGCATCACTGCCGCAATACCGGGCAGCACGACAATGATCGGCATCAGCAATTTCAGAAAGGCGGCGAAGTTAATCCCTTTCTGGGCCTCTTCCAAGCTTTCCGCTGCCAGTGCGCGCTGAATGATATATTGATTAAAGCCCCAGTAGGAGAAGTTCATCACCCACAGGCCACCAACAAGAACGGAAATACCAGGCAAATCCTGATAGAAGGGATTGTCCCGGCTCAGGATCATGTCAAATTTTTCAGGAAACTGTTCGGTCAGCACAAGGAAACCGCCAAAAATTCCGGTATTATCGCTCACCATATCTAGGGTCAGATAGGTCAGGAACAGACCACCAAAAACCAGAAGAACCACCTGGATAATATCGGTAAAGGCCACAGCCTTCAGCCCCCCATAGAGGGAATAGGACAAGGCAAATACGGCCAGAAAAACCATTCCGTAAACCACATCTATCCCGGTCACTGTATAAATCGCCAGAGAGCCAAGCCATAGAATAGAAGTCAGGTTAACGAAAACATATAGACCGAGCCAGAAGGTCGCCATGACCATACGGACATTATGGTTATACCTCTGCTCCAGATATTGCGGCATGGTATAAATTTTTTGCTTCAGGAAGATCGGCAACATATATTTCCCGACAATCACAAGGGTCAGTGCCGACATCCATTCATAAGAGGCGATACCAAGACCAAGTGCATAACCAGACCCGGACATGCCGATAATCTGCTCGGCTGAGATATTCGCTGCAATCAGGGACGCTCCGATCGCCCACCACGGCAAAGCCTTGCCGGCAAGGAAATAGTCCTTGGTATCCTTGTCATGACCTTTTCGTTCCCGGGAGACCCAGGTCGCAAGGACGATCAATCCAAGTACGTAAACGACAAATATCCCTATATCCAGATTAGCAAGTTCCATAACCTTCCCTTTATCTTCTTGTTTTATATTCCGCCTGACACAGAATTAGCGAAGGCCCTTAACGACCTTCACCAGTTTTTCAGCCTTTTCTCTCACCTCCCGGGCAGAGTTGCCGGGACGATACAAACCGCCACCAACGCCAAATCCTTCCGCTCCGGCGTCCCACCATTCCTTTGCATTATCCGCTCCGGCTCCCCCCACAGCCAGAATATGGGCGTCCTTCGGCAGGACTTCCCGAATGGCCTTGACATGTCCGGCCCCATAGGTGCTGGCGGGAAACAGTTTCAGATAGTGGGCGCCTGCACCATAAGCCTCAAAGGCCTCGCTGGCAGTTCCGAACCCCGGCATGGGAATCAGGCCCTGCTGAACGGCTCTTTCAATGACCGCCTTACTTATGTTCGGGGAGACAATCAGGGTGCCCCCGACAGCCTGAACCCGGTCCACATCTTCAGGATCAAGAACGGTCCCGGCCCCGGTAATACAGTGATCACCGTGAGCTTCTGTTAGGCGGCGGATACTTTCAATGGGATCAGGTGAATTCAGGGGAACCTCGATCAGCCTGATACCGGCATTAATTAAAGCCGCCCCAATATCGGCCACTTCATCAGGGGTCACGCCGCGGATAATGGCAACGACCGGCATCTCCGCCAGATACTGTTCAAATCTGCTTTTCATTTTGTTCCTCGAATTCATCAAGAAGAAGATCGAAATTTCTGCCCCCCCCAGAAAAATATCTGTGGCGTGGGCAATTTCGCTTTCATACCCAACCCGGCCAAGC
The DNA here is from genome assembly GCF_048269205.1 of Emcibacter sp. GTDB lineage: Bacteria > Pseudomonadota > Alphaproteobacteria > Sphingomonadales > Emcibacteraceae > Emcibacter. The sequence goes on from NZ_JBLXJC010000001.1 coordinate 1,891,323, forward strand.
GCGAGGGAGAACAATTGTGAAATGCGTGGCTCGCCAATCAAAACCACCTTGTTCAGGTTGGGCTCGATTTTCTCCATCAGGGACGCGGCAGATAACACGTCCGCGCCGATCAAGTGGCCTGACAGGAAACCGGTAGCATCTTCCTTCGGCAGGCCTTCCCGGATTTGCTGGCTGCGAATACCGAACAGAGCCGTCAACAAATTCTCGGTACCGACACTCATAATGGCTTTGACACCCTGATCAAAGGCTTCTTCCCGGATCGGGGAGTCCTTGTCCGCCACAAGAACACTATGGGTCTTGAGTAGAGCAAAAAGTTCACCTGTGAGGGAGGTCCAGAAGGTATCGATACATCCATCCCGAACCAGAACCCACTTGGTATGGGTACCCGGCAAACAAACCAGATGAGCGCCGGTTTGGTGTTCCGGATCCGCCATCAACCATCCCAGCACCTGGGTCTCCTCCCCACGCATGACATCAGGAACACCCAGGGGATTGACGCAGGCTAATCCGGGAATAATCGAGATTTCATGATCATTGGCAACAAAACACACCTGGGCCTTGGCAATATCCCGTATATCCACCGGACATGGCAAATAAGGTGTTTCCACCCAGCCGATATTGGACCCGACCATGCCGGACATCATAATTGGCAGTTTGCCATATTCAAAAACCCAGTCTTCGATCAGGGGAAACAGCACTTCAGGCAGCTTTCCCCGGCATTCAGCCACGCCCGGTCCGGTGATCTTGTCAAGTATCGACAGGGCCAGCGTTTCATCCCGGCGGCACAGGAACAAGCGCAACTGGCTGGTTCCCCAATCGCCGGCTATAAACATATGGGTCTTGTATTGTTCATTCATGATCTAGATCCGGCCGGCGTCTATAACCAGTTCCTGCGCCGTGATCATGCGGCTATCGGAACTGGCCAGAAAGAGGGCCAGATTGGCCACATCCTGTGGCAACAATCGATCCGTCAGCGCCACTTGTTTCTGCCAATCGGCCTCTGCTTCCGGCGTCAACCAGAGGTCAAGTTGCCGCTCTGTCACGACCCAGCCCGGCATCAAGGTATTTACCCGGACTTTTGAGGGGCCGTAGGCGCGCGCCAACGAGCGGGTCAGCCCCATGATCGCCGCCTTCGCAGTGATATAGCCCGGCATATCCGGCTGCCCCAGCAGGGCAGAAATAGACCCGAAATTAATGATAGATCCCCTCTGCTCTTCTTTCATGCCGGGAAAGGCGGCCTGGGCAGCAAAGAAAACGGGATCCAGGTTGACGGCAAGAGTTTTTCGCCAGTCCTCTTCAGAGAATTCTTCCGGGGAATGCCGACTGTCATTGGCCACATTATTAATCAGGGCATATATATTTCCCAATTCATCCACAGCTTCACGGATCGCCGCCTGAAGCTTTGGCACCTCGGTCACATCAACCTTTTTAAACCACGGACGCGGCGCCCCCGCCTTTTCTATTTCATCACAAATAGTTAAAGCGTTTTCTTCATCAAAATCGATAAAGGCCACTCTTGCCCCCTGGGCAGAAAAGGACCGAACCAAAGCTGCGCCAATGCCGGTCGCCCCGCCGGTGATAAAAACATGCTGACCCCTCAGGTCGGGATAAACTGTCAGACTTTTAGCAGGTATATCCATCAATGGGACTCCCGTAAAACTTCAGATCCGCTGCTTCCCACCAGAAAGTCGAGGTCGGCTCCCTCATCGGCCTGCAATACATGATCGATGTACAGTTTATAGTAGCCGCGGGTATATTTTGGTGCCGTTTCCGGACCAGGCCACTTCGCTTTCCGACGGGCCATTTCCTCTTCAGATACCAAAACGTCCAGTGATCTGGCGGGTCCATCCAGACGGATCATATCACCGGTTTCAACAAAGGCCAAAGGACCACCCGCTTCCGCTTCCGGGCTCACATGCAGGATCACCGTACCAAAGGCGGTCCCGCTCATACGGGCATCTGAAATCCGCACCATGTCCCGAACACCTTTTTCAAGAAGTTTTTGGGGAAGAGGCATATTGCCCACTTCTGGCATGCCCGGATAGCCTTTGGGACCGCAACCTTTCAGCACCAGGATGGAATTTTCATCCACCTCCAGATCAGGATCGTCAAGCCGGGCCTTCATATCTTCGATATTCTGGAAAACCACCGCCCGTGCTTCATGGGTCAGGAGTTCATCGGACGCTGCACTGGGCTTTATGAGGGCTCCATTGGGACATAAATTCCCCCGCAACACCCAGATACCGGCATTTTTCTTGACCGGCTTATCCAGCGTGTGCAGAACATCCGCATTGTATCCTTCCGCTTCCTGCGCAATTTCCCCGATGGTTTTTCCAGAAACCGTTTCAAAGTCCGTTTTAATCAAACTCCCCAGGGTTTTCAGCACAAAAGGAACACCGCCGGCATAATGGAAATCCTCCATCAGATATTTACCGGATGGCTGCAAATTCACAAGAAGAGGCACGTCTCGGGTAAACTCATCAAAATCATCGATTGAAAGGTCAAGGCCAAGGCGGCCTGCAATGGCTAACAAATGAAGAACCGCATTTGTTGAGCCGCCGATCGCCGCCAAAACCCGAATTGCGTTTTCCAAACATTCTCGGGTGAGATATGAGGACAATTTCCGATCTTCTCTGACCAGGTCAACCATGCGCCGGCCAGTGAGATGAGCCATGCTCCGCCGACTTGCATCCACCGCAGGAATGGTGCCGTTAAAGGGTAACGACAATCCCATGGCTTCCACCAGACAGGCAAAAGTAGACGCGCTGCCCATGGTCATACAGGTACCGGGGGTGCGGGACATGCCGGTTTCCGCTTTCAGAAAATCCTTAAGGGGCATTTTCCCGGCGCGCACATCTTCGCTGAATTTCCAGACATCCGTGCCGGAGCCAATATCGCTACCGCAATGTTTCCCGTTCAGCATGGGACCGGAAGAGATCACCATGGTCGGCAAATCCACGCTGGCGGCTCCCATAAGCTGGGCCGGTGTGGTTTTGTCACAACCGCCAAGCAATACCACGCCGTCAATGGGATTCCCCCGGATGCTTTCCTCCACATCCATGGAAACAAGATTTCGAAACAGCATGGCTGTCGGGCGCATCTGGGTCTCACCGAGCGACATGACCGGAAATTCCAGCGGCAATCCGCCGGCTTCCCAGACTCCACGCTTTACATATTCTGCGATCTCGCGCAGATGAGCGTTACAGGGGGTGAGTTCAGACCAGGTATTACAGATGCCGATGACCGGTCGGCCGTCGAAAGCATCATCAGGCAAGCCTTCACTTTTCATCCAGCTCCGATGGATAAAGCCATCCTTGTCCAGCTTTCCATAGCTATGGGAGCTACGTGTCGGCTTTTTATCTTTATTATCACTACTCACGGGTTCAATCCTGATAATTGACTAAAATTCATTGCTTGCTCATTTCACCAAAATCTATTTGACCTGATGGTGAAATCGCGTGCTTGTACTGCCCACTTTGGCAGAAACATATCCGGCTTCATGCACGCCTTTCCCTCCTATCGCAGCAGGACCTTGTTGTCCGCCAAGGAAGAATTGATATTGAATATCCTGGCCCGGCATTAATCTTGTTTGATAGCGAAAGATATTTCCTGTCCTCTCGAGGGTTACCTTTACCCCCTCGCCCAGAAAATCCCCCTTCAAAACAACCCATTCAGGGGCGGCCGGGTCCGTCACCTCCAATTCAAAGGTTACCGACACTGGATAGCTATACTTATAGTCCAGATAGTCGATGGCCGGGAGAAGTTTTCTTTCTGGCGAGAAATCGAAAAAGGCCGCATTTTCCCAGGAAGACCCTGTACCCCAGCGGGTCTTGCAGCTGCTGGATACCCAGGCCGGTTCCCAGTACACGACACCCACACCGCCATTGGCGATGACCAGCTGTGACAAGTCGAGCATATACTGGCGTTGACCGTCGACCGTTGCCGGATATTCGGGGATAAGAGTATCAGGTCCCAGCAAGTTGACAGAGTCATCATTGTGGCCGTTGGTCCAGGGATAGGCGGTTTCCACCAGGATAACTCCCGCATCATACTGATGGCGTAACCGGTTAATCACCTTGCCCAAACCGGCCAGTGTTTCGCTTGACCACTTCCGGTAGTAACTGACACCAATATAATCATAATCCAGAATGCCGGCCTTGCTTGCCGCTTCAAACCACGGTTCCACATTCTCGGGCTGGGCAATATGTAGCATTACACCGATATTTTGGCCGGCAACCTCTGACATATCCCTGACCGCCTTGATCCCGGCGTTAAACAGGGCTGCATTCCGGTTCCAGTTTATGGGATGGTTAGGCGTTTCACGGGTGGGCCGCATCATTTCACCGTTGGTTTCATTTCCCACCTGAACCATTTCAGGCAGCAGACCTTCAGCATTCAGTTCCTCGAGGACACCGAATGTATAGTCATAAAGCGCCTTGGCCTCTGCCTCTTTACTCCCCAGTTTGGCCCAGGCTTTCGGAATAATTTGTACACCCCCATCCGCCCAGTCATCGGAATAATGAAAATCCAGAAGAACCTGCATTCCGGCATCACGCGCCCGTTTAATGCTTCGCTTCACATCCGGCAACGTACTGTAAGCTGTCCAATCGGGTGTATGCCAGATCCGGATGCGGACTATATTCGCGCCATGGTCCTTGAATATGCGGTAGACATCCTTGACCTTGCCCGCTTCCGAATAGCGGACGCCGCAATCGTTCAATTCATTCACGAAGGACAGATCAGCACCAAAATAATACTCCGGGCGATCAGTCTCCTCGGCACAGGACAGCTGGGCAGTCAGGCCCGCCAACAAAAGAACGGCAATATTACGAAGTACAATCTTCATCTTCATTTTCATTCCCTTTCCTGCCAGTTTTTTTCCAGGGCCCGGCAGGACTTGCATTTTCTTGAAAAAGGCGGCTCGGCCCGGAAGCCAGCCGCCCTGATATTTTCCAGAAACCTCTGAATTCTGCTTTAGAACTTGAGGGTCATATCAACGAGAACCCGGCGCCCGTATTCATCGTAACGCGCCAGACGATCTTCATGACCATCCCGATAAAGCCGCAGAGCCTCATTGGTCAGGTTATTGACCTGCAACCGCACCGTCACATTTTCGTTGATCTGATAAGAGGTGCTGAAATCCAGCACATGTTCAGATTCCAGAGTGATCAGGTCCTGCGGGTTCCAGCCGAAAATCATGGTGAACGGGCTGTGATATTTGTACCCAAGCCGCGCCTCAAATCCGCCACTGCTGTACCAGAGATCAACCGTAGCCGTGTGCTTGGCAAGACCACTGGCATCAAGTGGGTTATTCTCCGGTGCGAATTCCTTGATAGAGGAGTCCACATAGGCATAGTTGGAATAGATGCCAAAGTTCTGGAATGCCTCAGACAGGAAATAGAACGGGGTCTGGAATGTCAGCTCTACCCCCTTGATCGTTCCCCCGTCACCATTGGCGGGACGGTAAATCTGGTAGTTCGTACCGTCGATATCTACATCTTCCGTCAGATAGCCGACATGGGTTTCCACATCCTTGTAATAAAGGGAGACAGCGGCCAGAGCCTCGTCGTGGAAATACCATTCAAAAGCCAAATCAAATTGAGTTGCTTCGAACGGCTCCAACGTTGGATTTCCGCCACTGCCGGTTGGCACCTCGGTCGTTGTGTTCAACAGCCTGCCGGCCCGCAATTCATCCAAAGGCGGACGGGCAATAGCCCGGGCCACCCCGGCGCGAATAATCTTGTCCTCCGTCAAATGAAAATTCAGGTTCAAGCTCGGCAGGACCTTGCTGTAGTCATTTTTGACATTCACATCCAGCGCTTCGCCGTCATCCACTGTTTCCTTGCCAAAGCTGTCCACCTCGGTCCGCACGACACGGACGCCGATATTACCAGTAACCGGAATGTCACCCAGATCCCGCTCGAAATTGGCTTTCACATAAGCTTCCAGAACCTTTTCCTTGACCCTCCAGCCGGCAAGCACATCTTCCGCGGCCAGACTTTCATCAATGCCGCCGAGCGCGGCGTCCGCCACCTCGTCAAAATCGCCGTTCAGAAGCGGGGGAGCCACAATACCTGACATGGTATAATTGCTCAGCAGGGATTCTGGAATGCTGCCCACAGTACCGTCCTGCCACCAGTTGTAAGCATCAAATTCTTTGTCGCGGCTGGCAAAACGTGCGCCGAAATCAAGGGATGACAAGGTTGAGGAAGCAAAATTACGCGAGAAATCAAGCTTGCCCGCCACCAGTTCGTCACGAAGATGCTGCGGACCGTCATTCCAGCTACCGGCAACAAACTGGTTTGATACATCAGCGGGGTTCACCGGTGAGGTGATATAAGGTTCAGCGCCCGCCCGGAAATCCCAGGTGGTCTGTATTGCGCCATCGTTGTCCAGATAAACGGAATTCCAGATATTTTCACGCTTGGCCAGGGAGTAGGAAACATCCCCCTCAACCGTCCAGTTTTCACCGACCCACTCGCCATTCAATCCAGTCAGAAAAACCGAGTTGGTCTGATTATACTGGGCAATCACATTCCGAACATAAGTATCGTTTACCGTTCCGGCGACAACACTGCCGTCGACTATTTCATAATCCGCATAGTCGGTGTAACTGCCAAACTCGTCAGTCCAGTTCCCCCAGTTCTGATACCAGGCCTGATTCTGGTTTTCCGTAATGTCAAATTCAGTATAGAAAACATCGTACTTAAGGGTGAAACTATCGCTTGCCTGATACTGAACCACACCCATGGCGCCATACCGTGTTTGATCAAGTTTCTTGACCTCTGTCTGCGCGCCCCAGGGCGCAAAATCAATCTCGCCATCGCCGTCAATATCGCCGGCATCATCTTCATTATAGGCCCAGCCCTGAAGCGACGGGAAACCGTTTTTCTGTTTCTGATAGGTGAGACCAACCGCCACACCGAGCTTGTCACTCAGCTGTTTTACAAAGGAAGCACTTCCGCGCAATCCAAACGGACTGTAATCGGGAATATCGTCACCGGCCTCGTAATAGACCGGGCCACCACGCAGAATGAACTGCGGACCATTGTAACTCAGTGGCTCAACCGTATTCAGATTTACAGTACCGGCAATACCGCCGGACACCAGATCAGCAGACTGCGACTTGTGCACCTGTACGCCGGAAATCAGCTCAGACGGATATTGCTCCCAGCGAATACCACGGTCCGGCTCTGAAGTTGCCACTTCGCGACCATTCACCAGCCCGAGCACCAGCCGCGGGCCAAGCCCCCTGATTGTCGCCTGGCTGTTATTGCCCCTGTCACGGGTCCCGTTCAGACCCGGCAAACGCACCAGGGCCTCAGCAATTGTCACATCAGGAAGCTGACCGATATCCTCGGAAGAGATTGCCTCCATAACCGATGTTGAACCCCTTTTCACATTCAGGGCGTCTTTCAGACTGCCGCGAATGCCGGAAACCACAACCTCTTCCATAACAAGAGGTTCATCTTCAACAGTGTTTTCCTGCGCAAAAACCTGCCCGCCATTCAGCAGCGCAATAAGACTGGTCGCCGTCGCAAACCGAATGTTGTTTTTTGTAAGCCTTAAATTCATAAAAGCTCTCCTTCCCAATATTTTTGTGGATACTTATATTTATAATATTATTTATATGATAAATATCATGCGGATGAAATATTACAAGTGAAAACTCCTCACTTTTGCTTCTTTTCTATTCAATGAAATTACTTGAACCCGGTACTCAGCAAACAGGAAAACCAATCAATTCCTAATCATAGCCCCAAGCCTAAACAGGTAGTCTTTACCTGGGTATAAAGGTCAATACAGCCGGCTTTAACCCGCCTTCTTTTGCAGTAACTTCCAGGAGAATCTCTTTCCGGCCCCCTCTAATCTGCACCAATATTCCCGCAATTCCTGCCGACGTTTCAATAGCATCAGGATTTACAATGACCGCCTCCCCCTTGATGGCGACAGATAATTCCTTGCCATTTACCGGTACGACCGTCCCTTTTTCGTCAACTATGGAGGCATAAACAAAGACAGTGTCATTAATTCCCGCCTGCGGGGCTTTTCCACTTTCATCCAGTCGAAGTGCAATCCCCACAGGGTCAGTGGGCGTCGAAACCTCATGTTCAGCAACCTGCCGCCCATTGATATAGGCCACCGCCTTCAGAGTCCCGGCCTCAAAGTCTTTCAGATCAAAATGGAAGGGGGGATGGCGGAGATTGTCGCTCATATTCGTAATGTCGGGAGATTTGCGGCCTTTGGAGTTCCCGTTCAAAAACAATTCCACCTCGTCGGCATTACTGAAAATCCGGATTTTTGGAGAAGACTCTTTTGTCCACTGACTGGCGATAAACACCATTGGACCGGACTTATACAACTCGGATTTATCGCTGGCATCCCGCTGGCTACGAAAGAAATAATAGCTGTATTTGGGCAGACGGTGCAGGCTCATGATACCGGAAGATTCAATATCGTCCGCATAACCCCTGTTATAATCAAACATCACCCAATAGCCATCGGCAAAGGCCGGCGTATTAAAATTATCGTTATGGGCTTCCTGAATATTTGTCGCCTGCTGAAGAAGGCGGGCTTCCCCGGCCGACAGCAATTGACGGCTGGTCCGGGCTTCAGGCTGAAGGTCTGCCCAGCTATCCTGATTGAAGCCCGCATTCTGTGCATAATATTCCCAATCCCCGTATTCAGACACCACATAGGGCCGGTCTGGTTCTTCATAATGTTTCAGACGATGCTGGCGCGCCTGGACATAAATATCAAAGCCGTCATTCAGCCAGCCGGCGGAATAAGCCTGATCGCCGGGGAATTCTTCGTGCACTATACGATTGAATTCCCTGACCAGGGATACCGGCATGGCCGTTTCATTCAGCGAACATTCCCAGGCGATGACGCTTGGATGGTTGCGGTCCCGGCGGATCAGATCACGGCAAGCCCGGGTGACATACTCCGTAAAGGCTGGCTGATCATTGTAATACTGCCAGCCAAGAATGGCATCCATTACAACCAGCCCAAGTTCGTCCGCTGCATCCATGAAGGCCGGTGAATGGGGATAGTGGGACAGGCGCACGTAATCAAAACCAGCCTCTTTGATTTTTACAGCATCCCGGTAATCGGCATTGGCTGACAGGGCATAGCCGATATAGGGATATTCCTGATGCCGGTTGACACCACGCAGAAACATCTTCTCCCCGTTAATCCGAAAGCCTTCCCGCGTAATCTCTATGCGCCGGATTCCAATCCGCATCACTCGCTGTTCCACCAGATTTCCATCTGCGTAAACTTCGGTTTCCAGCCGGTAGAGGTTAGGGTCACGGGGAGACCACAGTATGGGGTCATTCACATCAATATTAACCGTCACATGCCGGTCACTGCCGGCAGCTAGTTCCTGCTTCTGACTTTCCTGTTCGATCTTAAGCTCATCACCATAATACAGCAAATGACGCAGTCTGACCCGGGAAACAGCAGCAGAAGTGTTCTTCACATGGGTCCGGACAGAGACTTTCGCTCGTTCCGTGGAAACATAGGGGTAAACGACAAACTGACCGCCTCCGGCAACCCGGTTTTCCAGAATTTCATCACTGATGTGAACGGGGTTCAGGATCTTTAGAACCGCCCCCCGATACAGGCCGCCATACATGTTAAAGTCCAGCTGATCCAAAGGCTTGGGACCGGTTAAAGGATTATCCCGGTTATCCAGATGGATCAGAAGTTCATTTTTCCGTCCATACTCAAGCTGATCTGTCAGATCGATGACAAAGGGTAAATACCCTCCCTCATGACGGGCGATTTCAACATCATTCAGGGATGCCGTCGCACTCCCCATTGCTCCCTCGAAACGCGCCAGAATAGTTTTACCCCGCCAGTCAGCAGGCACCTGGATACTTTTCTTGTACCAGGCATCTCCCTGCCACTGATCATTGACAGTAGTCGGCTCGATACGCGTGGTATGCGGCAGCTTGACCTCTTCCCATTCCGTCATTCCGCCGTCATTCAGGGATCGTCTGAACTGCCAACCCTCACTGAAATCCTGCTGAAAGGACAGGTTCTCCTTCTCCGGCTTGTTTGAATTACAGCCCTGCAGCCCCAAAAAAATTAATATCACCGCCAGAGGCCGGAAGACCCGTCTCATATCTCTAACCTTGCCATGTCTAGTGCATTCAGATGCAATTGCCGCCCTGCGGAGCAGTCATTCTGCTCTCTTAATTTTCGATACTGACCATAGATGAAAAAAAAACTCACCTCAACACCTTATTTATATTATTTATATGTTTTTAGGAGTTATTTCTATATAATACACTTTTTATATTTCAGTGCCTCAGACTTAAGCATCTAGAAAAAAACAACAAAACAGGATCAAAGATCGTATTTTCTTACAAACTTGTTGCGGGAAGTCCTCTGACTTGCAATAAGTACTATTAATACTTTTTATGAGATAATATCAGTCCGAACATAAGGTCCAGAGCATGACGCGCCGGCGCAACGACAACAGAAATCTGACTTGGAATATTACACATGACCTTGGCGTCGCCATCGTTGCAGGGGAATATTCCGCAGGCGCCCCCTTCCCTACAGAAGCACAACTATGTCAGCAATTTGGCGTGAGCCGGAGCATTTTGCGTGAAGCGATTAAAATGCTGACAGCAAAGGGCATGCTGAGCTCCCGTCCCCGGCAGGGCATCACCATTGAAAAGGAAGATAACTGGAACCTTCTCGACTCCGATGTTCTGTCCTGGTTGCTGGAACGGAAGTTTTCACTGCAACTGATCAGGGAATTTTCCGAGACCCGCCGGGCTTTCGAGCCGGAAGCCGCCTTTCTTGCGGCCTCCTCCGGTTCGGCAGAAGATATCGCCGCCATCGAAAACGCCTTACATCGCATGGAGAACGCAAAACACGGCGATGACGACCCGTTAGAGTCAGACATTGCTTTTCATGTCGCTGTTCTGAAAGCCAGTGACAACCGGTTTTTCATGCAACTTCATGATCTGACAGATTCCGCCCTGCGCTACAGCATCCGGCTGACCAACCAGTTCAAGGGCGTGGAACTGGCCAGCATCAATGACCATAAGGCTGTTTACCAGGCAATTCGGGACAAACAGCCGGAAACAGCCAGGCAATTAATGGTCGCGATGATCAATGAGGTCCTTGAATTGATTAAACAGGCGCAGATCAAAATGGATAAGAAACTGGCAAGCTCAAACTGAAGGGCTTTGTAGGGATTAGTGCGGCCGAAAAGCCCTGAAAGTATCATACTTTGCAGCAAGTTAGACAGAAAAGTGCGCAGCTTTTGTGCAAATTTGATGTGTTATCCAGATAACCCTGCCCTGCTACAGAGTTTTTCCAAAGCTATTATCTCGGAAAACTGGAGATTTCGTTTGGCTCTGGAATCTTTGGGAACTCTTTGTTCTTAACCTCCCTGATCTGCACCACTCATAGGTTTTGCATGTATGTTTGAAATAAAAACATACGCTTCCTTTTCACGGCACGTAAGAGAGCCCGGGTTAAAAAAGGAGCTATCGCCAATGGGAGAAAACACGATAGCTCCGGGACAGACTTACCTTGTGCCGGTAAGAGCCAAAAAATACTTTCTATAACCCGATGACCGGATTGGACTTGTCTTTAAAAGTGGCCAGGGCCTCCAAAAGAATTATTGATATTTTATGGAGGAACTTATGGTCCGAACAAGACATTCAGAAGACTTCAAGCGTGAGGCTGTCAAGCTGGCGCTGAGCAGCAGGCAACGGAAGAGCCTGGACCTCTATGGGTTGTTATGGGCCGAGCGTGTCGAGCTACGTATGATCAGTTCCGCGTCGATCAAGATTGTTTGAGGCGGATCCTGCGGGGTTTCCAGAGAGATAAGATCCATCATATGATGGATCATCTGACGGACAGGTGTTCTAACGGTTGTCAAGTTATAGCTCTCGTGCGCGGCCTCCGGTATATCGTCAAATCCGATCACCGCCACATCTTCGGGAATACGTAAATTTAAATTATGCCGGATCGCATCCATCGCCCCAAGAGCCATGATATCCGTCAGACAAAAAAGTGAATCAGGTCGGTCTTCGCCCCTCATGATCTCAAGGGCCGCCTGATATCCCCCTTCATAGGTCAACTTGCCATCAACAATAGCCACATTCTCAATATCATTGGTAACGCGCAAACATTGTAAAATGGCCTGTTGGCGTTCCACCATCGTCATATAGGTCTGATCCCCTGAAATGATACCGAACCGTTTGCCACCACCACTGAGAAGCAGTTTCGCCGCCTTGGTACCGCCGTCCTCGGCATTGCCTCGCACGCTATGCACCGGAAGGTTTGGCATATGGCGGCCCAACATAACCACAGGTACATCCCTGCCATGACAAAGCGCTGCCATATGGCTCGAAATGGATGCGGCGGCGATAACAATGGCATCCACCTGATATTCCAGCATTCTTTGAAGGGTACGATCAAGATCGCTGTCATTGAACGGAGTGAAGAGAAGCAACTGCTTGTCGATTTCCTCAAGGCGAAGGCTGGCCTCCGACAACAGTGCAGAATATATTTGATTGACGAAATTTGGCAGCATCAGTGCAACTATATTGGTTCGTTGCGTAATCAGGCTGCTGGCCAGGTTGTTCGGGACGTAGCTCAACTGTCGCGCAGCCTTGCGAACCCTTTCCGCCATTTTAGGAGAAACGCTGCTGCCCGGCGTAAAGGTGCGACTGACGGCCGCTATTGAAACTCCAGCGAGGCGAGCAACGTCCATCGAATTGGCCTTTGAACTCCGCTTTCTTCTCATTCGGACGCCCACAATTGATCTACCATGTGACAGTTAGACACCATAATACGTGAGAATTCAACAATAAAAATCCTCACCCCACTCACTGTCAGTATACGCAAAAGATCAATCTCAAAACATAATTTGTAAACGTTTACAAAAATGATATGTTCGTTTAGCATAACCTTCGGCTGCTGAAGTTCTCACTCATTAACTTCTGAGCCTTATATCAACACCTATAGTATGGAGAGAAACCCTGAGGGACAATTCATTCAGCGCAGACAGGCAGTCTGACCAATCATCCTTGATATATGGGTCTGAGGAAACCGAGCCCGTCCTCACACGTGCTAATGTAGAAGCCATTGGGCAGCAGTGGCCTCCCTGCGACCTGCCGGAAAGCACCTATGATCTCTTGCGTCGTTCCGCTGAGGCCTATGCCGAGCGTGTTGCGATTTCGTATTTTGAAACGGTCGAAGAGCATCACCAGACATGCAAGTTAAATTATCGCGAGCTTTTTCAAGGTGTCACCCGTACCGCTAACCTGCTTCATCACCTTGACATAGGTAAGGACGATGTTGTGGCGCTATTGTTGCCAAACCTGCCGGAAACACACCTGGCACTATGGGGCGCGGAAGCAGCCGGCGTGGTAATGCCGCTCAACCCGTTTCTGGAGGCGAAAGCGATCTCGGCTTTACTGTCGACGGCTCAAGCGAAATTGATTATTACATTCGGAGACGATCCAGTGCTCGTTGAGAAGATGTTTGACGCATTGACCGAGGTGCCAACGGTCAGTGACGTCATATTGGTATCGTCCGAATCCCATTCAGATTGCGCATCATTGCAATCTCACTTCGATGCAGTGCAAAGTTCCGTCAAGGTCCATGATTTTACGGAATGCTTTTTCAATGCGCCGGAAGAGCGCCTTGTAAGCGGGCGCAAAATCTCCCCCGATGATGTGTCTTCTTATTTCTGTACTGGCGGGACAACCGGACTGCCCAAAATCGCGGTGCGGACACATGGTCAGACGATAGCGAACGCATGGATGGTTCGTCGCATGATCGGTCCCGCGATGAACAAGGATTCCGTCCTGTTTTGCGGACTTCCTTTGTTTCATGTGAATGCGGTGATGATCACAGGGCTAGCGCCTTTTTTTAGGGGGGCTTCCGTCTTGATTGGGACGCCGCAAGGGTATCGCACGCGCGCAGTCATCAAGCAATTCTGGGAAATTGTTGAACATCATGGTGTGACGGCCTTTAGCGCGGTACCTACTCTGCTGGCGTCACTGCTTGAGTGTCCCAGCACTGACTTTGATCTTTCATCTTTCCGGTTTGCCATTTGTGCAGCCTCACCGCTGTCAGCTGAATTGCTGCACCGCTTCGAACAAACATGCCGAATTTCAATTTCCGAAGCTTATGGTATGACCGAAACATCCTGTGCTGCCTCTTTCAATCCTATTGATGGCGAACACCGCCCAGGCTCGGTTGGCCTTCCCCTGCCCGCTCAGGAAATCCGTACAGTAATACTTGATGAGAAAGGCAGTTACATCCGAGATGCCGATATTGATGAAGTCGGCCTTGTGGCAATAGCGGGTCCGAACATCTTCTCGGGTTATCTTGAGCCTAGCCACAATGAGCATGTCTGGATTAATCGCGGGGACGGCCAAAAATGGCTAAACAGCGGGGATCTCGGAAAAATCGACAAGGACGGCTATCTGTGGCTGACTGGCCGTGCGAAAGATCTGATCATCCGCGGAGGCCACAACATCGACCCCTCCGTCATTGAGGAAGCCCTATACGCCCATCCCGAAGTTGCGCTCGCTGCAGCAGTGGGACGCCCGGATAGCAGGCTAGGTGAACTTCCCGTGGCATATGTCCAGCTCCGCGACGGCGCCACCGTCAACGAGGCGGATCTTCTGGCCTTTATATCCAAAATCATCGGCGAACGGGCTGCCATTCCGAAGGCCGTCACCATCCTTGAAACACTTCCCCTGACCTCCGTTGGAAAAATCCACAAGCCTACCTTGCGCCACATGGAAACGGTAGCGGTAACCCGCAAGACACTGGAGGATCAGGGAATCGCATTTTCTGCCATCGACCTTCTGGTAGATGGTGTCGGGGGTGCCACTATACAGATCCTGGCGAGCGCCAATGAGGAACAACCCATTCGGGATGCGCTTCGGCTTTTCACATTCCCCTTTCAGATCTCTATGATGTAGATTAAGCCATCGACCACGACGTCATGACAGTTTCTCTATACACTGGTAAGTCGCCTCACGCAGGACGCGCGCACGCTGATCGTCGAGTACACCTAAACGCAGATTGTTTGGCGTGTAGGCAAATCCCAAATGTGTCGCAGGATCAGCAAAAGCCTGTGATCCTCCGGCTCCGGGGGTGCCGTAGGCGCGATCGTCACTTCCAAAATTAAAAAAGGGAGACGGTTTCGAGAACCCGAGCGAATAGGCGGTTGGTATGCCAAGGACGATGTCAGTGCCATCGTTGGAAGGTTGAATTGCCGATGCCTCAAGCTGACAAAAAGTCTCGGACGTCCCCTGGAGTATTGGATTACGCCCCGCGAAGAGAGAATAGGTCAACGCCAGGGCCCGAGCCGTGGCCACACAACCAAAGGAAGGTAGTTCAAGCTTTAGATATTGTCGTGTTGACACGTCGGACAGCTTCTTGAGTTTAGGGTTGGCGGCGACGCGGTGAAAGAGACTTCGTGGATTCAAACTTGACAGGATGGTGCGCAAGGGAAGCTGGCGCATCGCACGCCAATCCGGCCCCACAGCGATTTTAGCGACGCGCGCGTCGGGAATGGCATCCGGTAGCCCGATATACATATCATTGGGTGGTGTACCAGACAGGCGGTCACGCACAAGTTCGCCAACGGTGCGTCCTTGCTGATCGGCGCGGCGAATAATTGCGTTCTGGTAAAAGCCAAGGGTTGTCGCATGGTATCCGTGCCGGGTGCCAGGCACCCAAAGCGGCACTTGTTTTGCGAGTACATCTTCCAAGGTCTGACGATCCGCCATTGATTTCGGCGTTAGCGGCACATCAACAGCGGCCAAGCCGGCCTGATGGGCTAATAATTGTCGAACAGTTACAGATGACTTTCCCCCTTGAGCGAACTCTGGCCAGTAAGAAGCAACCGTGCGATCGAAATCCAATTGGCCGTCAGCGTGAAGCAGTGCCATCGCGAGTGCGGTCAACCCTTTGGTCGTAGACATTACAACGACCATTGTATCCTCGTCCCAAGGTTTTTGATGATTCAAGCAACGCCAACCGCCCCAGATATCGACGACGCGCTCGCCGTTGACATACGCCGAACATGCGGCACCGAGCTCCGCCCCCTTGGTAAAATTTTCTCGAAAAGCATGAAGCACGGGTTCGAAGCCCGGCGCGATATGGCCAAATAGATTAACCTCACCCTGCGGAGTCGCGACACAGTCGAGCACATTTTTCATCTCATCTCTCTATCAATCATGTCTTTCCCATACATTTCAGCGTCAGGAAATAAGAACATCCAGCGCCGCAAGCGCTCTATCCACATCCCTTTTCGTTGACGGTATCGCAGCCGCCATGCTGAAGCACCCGTGTATGTTACCGACAGCTTCCTGATAAACAACAGGTACGCCCGCCTCAATAAGGCGGGCTGCATAAGCCCGCCCTTCATCACGTAGCGGATCGAGGCCTGCCGTAACGAGCAAGGTCGGCGGCATACCGGTCTGATCGAAGGCAAACAGATTGAACCGTGGATCATCAGCGGGAGCATCATACTGCGCCGTGAACCAGTCCAGCACCTTGCGTGTCAGGTAATATCCCTCCGCGTTCTCCTGCCTAGAACGGGTTTCCTCAACAACCGAAACGCAGGGATAAATCAGGAACTGCCCTATCAACGGCGTATCGACAGGCTTGTCAGTCAAAGCGCGCGCCGTAACGGCAGCCAGATTCCCCCCAGCACTGTCGCCCGCGAGAACCAGACCGGTCAAGCGGAGGCCAAGTACATTTGAGGCGTTCGTTGCGATCCAGCGCGCCGCCGTTTCCGCATCGTCAGGGGCCGCAGGCCAAGGATTTTCAGGAGCCAGTCGATAATCGACCGAGACCAGTGGAAGATCAAGATCATGCGCGATTGTGAGGCAAAGTTCATGATGTGAATCGAGGTCACCCAGAACAAAGCCCCCACCGTGAAAATAGAGGATCAGTGGCGTCGGCACGCCTCTGTCCTCCGTATTATAACAACGCAGCCCGATTTCCCCGCCGGGATGCGTAAAGCTGATATCCCGGACGCTAACCAGGCTTTGCTCCAGAAGCGGAGGCCGCATTTGCTTGGAAATCGCACGCGTTTCCTCCACACTCAGTTCGCCAAGCCGTGCCAGAGGCGTGGTGGATAACAGGTCCAGTAGCACCTGCACATCCGGTCGAATAGTGTTTTTACTCATAAAGATATCCATACGTCCGCTATATTCCACACAAGCCTGGCGAGAAAGTGTAATCAGAATTGTTTGCTAATGGCCAGGCCGACAGTTCTGGGCCTGGAGAGAGTTACCGGAACGCCCGCTGTGGGGACAAACTGGTTGGTTACAGTGACTGCGGAAACTTCGCCTCGAACATTGAATACATTCTTGATATAGGGGCTGATTTCCCAGCCATCGTCCGTGCGCATACTCAAGATCGCATCGACAATAGTGTAACTGTCAAGTTCGTACAGGATTGCCGCAGTACTGCCGACGTAGCCAGCGTTACGCTTGCCATTATGCCTGAGTGAGAGATTCAGCGTGCCATCGATAGAATCGCTCACATCAAAGTTATAGCTCGCCGCCAGAGCAAAACTGAACTTAGGCGAAAGAGGCAATCGCGCACCCGTGTAGTGTACGTCAAGGACAGGTGCCACAGTGGTGAGTTTGGCATCGGTATAAGCGCCCGTCGCCAGCACATTCAGACGGGGAATAATGCGGTAGGACAAGGAGACTTCAGCGCCATTAACTCTGGCATCACCGCCATTAACAAGCTGATTGACGCCGCCGATGTTACGCACCTGCTGTATGTTGGTCCAGTCGATGTGATAGGCGCTGATATTGACGAAGCCGCGCTCCGTCAAGGTCTGCTTCAACCCAATTTCGTAGTTCCAGAGTTTGTCTGAGGAGAAGGTCTCATTCCCACTGCCGCTACCGCCGGTCTGGAGATTGGGTCCGCCGGGCCGGTAACCACTGGCAACACGTGCGTAGACCATCGTTTCAGTTGTTGGACGATAGCGCAGGTTGAAGAGATAGGTCTGGACAGACTCTTTGGATGTACCGCGGGCCGTGATCACCGTGGTCGGCGCAAACGGATTGACAACTGCACCGATCCCGCTCGAGGAAAAAACCTGATCGCTCCAGGTCTGCCGCGCCCCGACAGTCATATCCAACGCCTGACTGACGTGGACAGTCGCATTTCCGAAGAGCGCGAAGTCCTTAGCCGTGCTGGGCAAATCAAACCGGCCAATAGGAAGGCCAAAGAGCAAGCCATTAGCATCGGCATTGTTTCTGATGTCGGCAATCTGGAAAGTTTTTTCGTTAGAATAAAAGGCGCCGGCAACCCAATCAAACGCACCGCCACTCACTGAGGCCAGCCGGACCTCCTGAGTAAAGCGCTTGGTCGTGGCGTCAGTCAAGAGAACATAGGGGTTAACGCCAGCCGGGCCGAAAAGCGGACCCAAAATTGCACTGTAAGCTTCCCCCAAGTCAGTCGTGCCCTGAAGCCGGTTTTTCTGATAGGCCGTAATCGAGGTCAGGTCCGCCCAATCGAGGGCCCAGTGGATCACACCACTGCCCAGATAAAGCTCTGTCTCGGAAGGCTGAAGCGACGCGAAGGATTGGTCGTAAGCGCCTTCTGTCGGCTGATGGGTGGTCAGATCACGCATACTCACCGCATAACCGTTGCTTCTAATCCGTTCTGCAAAACCGTTCAGTTGAATACTGATGTCGGATGTTGCTTCAAACAGGAGTGCCGCGCGCCCATGCAGCATGCGAACGTCCCCGAGGTTTTCCCTGTCATGGCTCGGATCATCAACAAACCCGGGATCATTCTGGACCGTGCCGACAACCCGCAAAGCCACCTTGTCGCCCAACGGTGTATTCAGCGCTAGCCGGGCTTCTCCCCCAACGTCACTGTTGGCTGTGGCACTTCCATCAGCCGCGATCTGGCCAGAAAACCCTTCGAGGCTTGGTGTTTCGGTAATATATCTCATCGTACCGCCGAGTGCATTGGCGCCAAAAAGCGTACCTTGCGGCCCACTAAGCACCTCCACCCGCTGAAGATCGAAGAGACCTACATTGATCGCCATGGCCCCAGCACCAAAAGGGGTGCTCGATCCGATCGGGACATCGTCGAGATAAAGGCCGATCGCACTGTTCAACTGGGTACCACCAGTAGTAACGCCACGAATAACTATCTTGTTGCTGCCTGGCGAAGACGCCTGAAAACTCACGCCCGGTGTAAACGCTGCGAAGTCGACAAGATTCTTAGCCTTCATATCATTCAACAAATCAGCGCTCACCGCGTTGACCGTGCCGGGCACGTCGTGGATTCGTTCTTTGCGCCGGGTCGCCGTAACAATGATTTCCTCGAAGAGCACTTCGGCGCGCTGCGGGGCGGTGTTATCCACACGTGATGCCTCAGCCTCCTCCTGCGCATAGGCAACCGGGGACCAGGCCAAAACCGCCAAAACCGCCAAAACCGAAACAGTGGACATGAACTTTATACCAAACTTACTAGACATCATTGCGTCCTCCCATTACTTTTGTAAATATTTACAAAAACGTATCATAAACCAATTTTCCCCACAAGACCTTATTGTAAATGTTTACAAAATGTAAAATATCTTCAGAATTAAAGTGGACTTACCCTACAAAAGTAGAGAGACCGTACCTCTATCTACACTTTAGGGATCGCGTTAATCTGAGCATATTTCCCATAGCGGAAACAGCGCCTATTACTCCCCCACCCTGGATCGGATCTTTATTCCGCCCCGGGACCTCTTCACAGAGACGGAGTACAGCAGCACCATCGGGGGATATTTCAGCACGATCCCGCTTGAACTCACCCATTGGAACGGTGCAGTTCATCGACTGAACCATAACAAAGGAGAGAAATTCGGAGATCAGCAATATCCCTTTGAGGAGCTCATTGCAGATCTTGGAGCAGTAGGCAGATATTTTGGACAAACACAGCTTTCCTAACACCTCTCTGAAGGCATCGCCCCCATCATCCAGTGCGCGCTTTTTCTTGATAAGATAGAAAATGAGGGAAAAATGGAAGAGCATAAATCACAGAGAACCGAAGTTTTCTGCCATTCAGAAAGATCTGAGAAAGTCTAAGAAGAGATATTGGTGCGGCCGAGAGGCGCCGGAAAATGCCTGTCTTAAAATATGTTATCCGATAAAGTGCGCATCATGTGCGCACTTTAGTAATTTTCTGTTCTGGATTTCAGTCTTGCTGCTTTGAACTCAACGCTCCAACCTGCCATGCGCCGCGACGATGGCGGCACTGTCCAGCCTGAAATATTCATATAGATCAGGAAGATCACCGCATTGCCCGAAACCTTCCACCCCCAGCGGGACGACCGGATTACCGCGAATACAACCGATCCAGGAAAGATTTAGCGGGTGAGCATCACAGACGGTAACAATCTCCACATCCCGGGCCAGTTGGGATAAAAGCCCGTCCACATGAGAAGTGCCGGGTTTCTTCTCCAGCGCCCCTCGGCGCCTGGCCTCAGACCAGTCGCGATAGAGCCTGTCTGACGAGGTAATCGCCAGAACGGCAATATCCCTGTTATCGGCCAGAAGTTCCTGCACCGCCCGCATCACTTCCGGCGCAATCGCCCCGGCATAGACAATAGCCCTGGTGGTCGCAGGTGTCGGCCGTCTCAGCCAGTAGCCGCCTTTAACCAGGTCAGCGCGGTCACCCTCGCTCAGTGTGCGGGGCAACTGTTCGATCTTGCGGGAAGATAGACGAAAATAAACCGAAGAACCGTCGTCCTGCTGAAGATAATCAAAAGCCCATTCCATCAGTACCGCCAATTCATCCCCATATGCCGGTTCGACAGAGGTCAGGTTCGGCTGGGTCAGGCCAACCAGTGGTGTGCCGATGGACTGATGGGCGCCGCCTTCCGGTCCCAGGGAAATTCCCGCAGGCGTACCGACGATGATAAAGCGCGAATCCTGATAAGTCGCATAATTAAGCGCATCGAGTCCCCGATTGATAAAGGGATCATAAAGTGTACCGACCGGAATCAGGCGCTGCCCGAAATTTCGGGCGGATAGCCCCAATTGGCCCAGAAGGGAAAAGAGATTATTTTCCGCGATCCCCAACTCAATATGCTGGCCATGGGGTCCCTTCTGCCAGATCTGGGTGCTGGGAATATGCTTGTCCTTGAATACATCGGCCATATCTTCCCGGGCATAGAGCTTCCGCCGGTTGACCCATGGACCAAGGTTGGTAGAAGACGTCACATCCGGACTGGTAGTCACAATACGATCGGCAAATTCCCCCTTTTCCTTGCCCAGTTCAAACATGATTTTCCCAAAGGCTTCCTGGGTGGAATATTTATCTCCCACCGGAGCAGTGATCGACGGCACAACCAGCGAACCCGATTTCTTTGACGACTTTTTACGCTTCTGATAGGCGCAGTTGTCAATGAAATGAACAAGCCGGTCTTTTTCCTTCTCCATACCGGCGAACCTGTCCCATTCCGCGCCGACAGGAACGCCCTGCTGCTTCTGAAACTGTTCCATCTGAGTGGGGCTCATCATGCCCGCATGATTATCCTTGTGACCCGCAAGCGGTAGTCCCTGCCCTTTGACTGTATAAGCGATAAAACATTGCGGCTGTTCGTTGTTGCCCGCCTCGTCGAAGGCTTCGGTCAGGCTTTCCAGATCATGTCCGCCAAGATTGGTCATGACCTCGGCCAGAGCTGTATCATCGTGGCTGTCGAGGAATTCCTTCAGGCCGCTTGTTCCGGCAAGGTCCAGCTCTAGATGACTGCGCCAGTCCGCCCCGCCCTGATAGGTCAGCGCCGAATAAAGCTGGTTCGGGCAGCGATCAATCCAGTCAACGATGGCTTCTCCGGCCGGGCCATTACGGGCCGCCATGAGCTTTTTACCATATTTCAACGCGGAAACTTTCCAGCCCAAACTGTCAAATACCCGGCTGATGCGTTCAAACAGGGCATCGTCCACAACCCCGTCCAGACTCTGGCGGTTATAATCAATCACCCACCAGAGATTGCGCGCATGATGTTTCCAGCCTTCCAGCAGGGCTTCGAATATATTTCCTTCGTCAAATTCCGCATCCCCCACCAAGGCGATCATCCGTCCCGGGGATTCACTGTCGCGCCAACCGTGATCGCTGATATAGTCCTGGACGATGGTGTCAAAAAGAGTTGCCGCCACGCCCATCCCGACAGAGCCGGTCGAATAGTCAATATCCGTGGTATCCTTGGTGATGGAAGGATAGGACTGGACGCCGCCAAATCCCCGGAATTTTTTCAGTTTGTCCAGTTCCTGCCGTCCCATCAGATACATTATGGCATGCATGATCGGCGAAGCATGAGGCTTAACCGCAATCCGGTCTTCCGGACGCATGCTCTGAAAATAAAGGGCAGTCAGTATGGTCGCACAGGAGGCGCTGGAGGCCTGATGTCCCCCCACTTTCAAGCTGTCCCGCGATGGCCGGATATGGTTGGCATGGTGGATCATATAACTGGCAAGCCAGAGCACCTTCTTTTCAAGAAGCCTAAGCGTTTCCAGATCAACGGTTTCCTGGAGGGGTGATTTCATATCTTCTCTGGCTTGCGTCATCATTTTACTATTCTCTAGAATTGGAAAGTTGCTTCAGCGCCATAAACCCGCGGCCTGCCGGGATATCCGACATCAATGGAAAGACCAAGGAATTCTCCCGGGTTAAAGTCTGTATAGTAGCGCTCGTTCAGCAGATTTTTCACATAGGCCGAGACCGACCAGTTGTCCGCAGTAGCGGTTGCCCGAAGGTTGATCATATGGATCGGGTCCTGAACATCCTGGTTGTCAATCTGCCAGTATTTCTTGCCGCGATATTCATAGTCAAACCGCAGCATGCCTTCAATGGCATCTGTTACAGTGAAATCATATTGCAGCCCCGCATTAACGGTCCAGTCCGTTGTTTTCGGGGTATGGCTACCCACCACAAGAGACATATCAACCCCCGCAGAAGTGAGGCCTGCAATCAAGTCGTCGGATCCCACCTTCTTGATTTCTGAATCAGTATAGCCGATCCCGCCGAAAAGCTTGAGGTCTTCCGTCAGAGCCGCCTGGAAATCAATATCGAGACCCCAAATGGACACATCTTCCAGATTCTGGATGATCTGCTGACCGGTGGCAAGATCCAGGAAGAAAAACTGGAAATCGTCACTATCGGAATAGAAGACAGCCGCATTCAGCACAAGACGATTATCAAACCAGGATGTCTTGGCGCCCAGCTCATAGTTGGTCAGGGTTTCATCCTCGAATACGGGGAACGTCACCACAGGCGCGTTGAAACCGCCTGACCGGAAACCCGTACTGTAAGTGGCATATCCCAGACTATCCTCATTAAATTGATAAGTCAGCGTTGCCTTTGGCTGGACACTCGTGAAGGTTCTTTCGCGAACAAGACCGGAGACGGGATCCGTCTGCTCCCTGCTGTCTTCATCATACCGCAAGGATACCTGGGCCATCAATTTGTCCGTAAGATCGTACTCCGCCTGCCCGAAAAGTGACCAGGCGTTATTTGAATTACTTTCCTGGCTGTTCACAAATACCAGGCTCGGATCGTCAATCTGGCTGCGCTCCCCGGTCTGATCGGCAAACAGCCGCGTCTGCAGGTCACGGTTGGTGTGAATAAAAAAGCCGCCGACTATATATCGGAACCTGTCTTCATCAGGAGAGACAAACCTGATTTCCTGACTGAGCAAATCAAGGTCCAGGTCCTGCCCCTGGCCGATACCTATGGTGCCGGCAGGCGTCGGGAATGCACCGATACTGTCGAGAAAGCCGAGAAGTCCTGAAAAGCCGCCAAATGTCGGATCGAAAGCCTGGTTGGAGAAATCGATATCCGAACGATAATATTCCGTGAGATCCGTATAGCCTGTGATAGAAGTAAGGACACCATACTCTGTCTCCAGGTCGATCTTGGCCGTAAATTCTGCGGTCTCGCCATTGGTCACCCCGAGGATATTTTCATTGGGATCGAAAACATCATTGGCGTTTCCGTCCCGGATCGTCGGATCGCCGTTATGACGAACGGGCACGTCATAGCTGGAGCCGGCCTGAAACTTCCTATATGAGGCGCGAAGATCGATGGTCAGATTATCGCTGGCGCGAATGTCCAGCTTGCCGCGAAAGGAATAGTCGTGATCGACAAAGTCCGCTTTCTGGTCCAGATAGTCATTGGTGATCAGACCATCAGTCTGCCGGTAAGAACCCGCCACCCTGAACAATACTTTGTCCTCCACGATCGGGCCGCTGACGACACCATCCAGATTGAAGCCAACACCATTTGAAATACCGGCAGTTACCTTGCCTTCCGTCTCGTTGGTGGGCTGCTTGGTGACGATATTGATCGCCCCACCGATGGCGTTGCGGCCGTAGAGGGCGCCCTGCGGACCCTTGAGCACCTCAATCCGCTCGATATCAAACAGATCCATCTTGAACTGTTTCTGGTTGTTCTGCGGCACGCCGTCGACAACGATGGCGACAGGTGAGTCTGCATTGTTGATCTGCGTCACGCCCCTCAACACCACAAAAGTGTTCCCGTAGGTGAAGGAGTCATCCAATGTCATGTTTGGCGTCATATCGATGAAGTCCTGGGTGGAGGCGATACCGGCATTGGCGATATCACCCGACGTAAAGGCCGTCACCGCCACGGGCACTTCCTGCAGCCGCTGCTCGCGGTATTGAGATGTGACGACGATCTCGTCCAGGGTAATCAAATTTTCTTCCTCGGCCGCATAGGCTGAATGAAGCGGGCTCAAAACGGACAAAGCTGTCGTTGCGGCCAATATTGTTTTTCGGTTGTATGTCACTCTATATTTCCTCCTGTTTATCAACTAGATCCACCATCGATTACCCGATGGCTACTGAACTGCGTCCACTCTCTTGATCCGGAGTGTTCCTTCCCCGCTGTTTCTCCCTAAATCAGCGCCGGTTTCTCCCCTGTCCTCAGGATTGAAAGAACTTTGTGCAGTGTTCCGTAATGTCCTTAACTGCCTGCTTGAATACCCTGCCCCCGTCTTCAGGGTTAGCTGCGCGCACATCAGACCCAATTCGGCCATCCTTGAAACGCCGCCGATAGTCATAGCCATTATGAATGTCGAGCGGTGTTCCGGCCGCTGCAACAAACAGATCCGGGGCCGCAGGTTTAATACTTTCAGGACAGAGATACTGAGTGATGGCGATTTCGCTAGCGGTTGCATGCGCGCCATCCTTTTCTGCGAAAATATCCCTGATCAGGGCGTCGGTATTCGGCATTGTCCACCAGCTCGCCAGCGCACACAGCGTTTTAGACTCCTCCGTTTCCGGCTTAAGACTGACACCAGCGTAAAACTCGTTAAAAGCGGTCAGTGTCGGGGCAATATTGCCGCCATGCCCGTTGATAAAATAAATGCGGCGAAATCCGTGTTTGGAAAGCGAAGTGATCCAGTCGACCAGCACCTGGATATAGGTCGCCGGATGCAACGTCATGGAACCCGGAAACGCCATATGATGCTGTGCCATACCGACCGCCAGCGGCGGTGCTACATAGCATCCGAGCTGTTCCGCGCAGGCCTCGGCTATTCCTTGTGCGATAATAAAGTCGGTTCCGATCAATCCTGTCGGACCATGCTGTTCCGTCGAACCTATGGGAACGATTATCCCATCATTGTCCTTGAGGTAGTCCTCAACCTCAACCCATGTCGCCAATGCCAGTTTCATATCCTTACCTTCCTTTGAATTTCTTTCACTGGCCCAGCAGCTCAATGGGCAGATAATCCTCGTCCAGATCAAAACCGGCTGGACCAAAGATCCCAAGCGCTTCCGGTGTCCTCATGACGTCCGGCACACTGGTACCGATAACCTTGACCCGCTGACCGTATTTCAGATTTTCGGTGGTGATGGGTTCGCCGGTTTCCCGGTCAACGATGCAGATCAGATCGGGCACCATCGCGACAGCTTCGCTGTCCTTGTAGGCAATGAGATATTCATTCTGGAAAACCACTTCGAGCTTTGAAGAACCGGTCCCCAGATCATCCAGGATTACTCGACCGACGGAAAATCCGCCTTTTGTCTCGCGCAGCAAGTCTGTGACCTTTCCATCAAAAAGAACCCGGGCGAACCGGCCTATCTTGTCAGACTGCAGGAAGGCGATCAGTGCCTCGACAACATTTGTATGCGCTTCACGGGCTTCGCGAATAGCCTGTCCGATATCCACCGCCAGGGTGATGGTATTGAGCACACCATGGTCCTTGATCTGCCTTCCCGTCAGGGGGTAACAGGCCATCTGTCCGATCCCGCCCATACGTACACAGATTTCCCGACAATATCTTTCAGCGTCAATATTTTCGACGGTGGAAATGGTCACCACACTGTTCTTGTCATCGGCAATCACATTGGGGTTGCTGGACAGGCCGGCTACATTATAGGTGGTCATCTGTAATTCTGGAAAGGCGCGCCCCATCCCGTCAGCATCGATTACCGGCAGTCCGGTCAGAGCGCCAACAACCAGCGGAATGGAGGCATTGATGCCCCCCGCTTCAACCGGCATGACCGCATCCACTTTGTAGCCAAGATATTGTTCCGCCTGGCGTAAGGCCGCTACATTGGCCGGACCACTCGGGATCTTTTCGTTGATGACTGTCGGCGCGCCCATGGTCAGAATATTGATGGCTGTCTTCGTATCATCAAAGTCCTGCGGATCAACAATGGTCACCGTCTTGCCCTCGTCCAGAACCTGTTTCAACATCAGGCGCCCCGCATAGGGGTCTCCACCACCGCCGGTTCCCAGGAACGCGGATCCTCTGATAAAATCTTCCAAATTTGTATGATCAATCTGCATATCAGTTCTTCCAATCAAGCCGATGTAGTTTCAAGTAATTCGCCGACGACTTTGACGCGCAGCCTGACAGCCCCGCCAGGCAGGTAACTCAGGGGAAGTTCCTCAATATCGACAATTTTCAGGCTTTCCGGGTTTGCCCCGGCATTAAGACAGTTTTCCATCGCTTCGTTTCTGGCCTCTTCCATAGCCTTGTCCCGCCCAAGTTCCGAATAGGAATAAATCCGGTCAACCTCGCCGCCGACCTGGGCAATGGCTGCGCCGATGGCATTTGCCACACCGAAGTTTTCCGGAATAAGCAATTCGGAAGTGCCTTTGAGATTGCGAGAGACAATGATGCTGCCGCCACCAACCAGGATCACCGGCGTATCGTCCTTGCTGGTCTTCATGCGGTCTACCGCCGTCTCGATCATGGCGTGGATTCTGTCTTCTACCCGAGTGACAAATTCCTTATCGAGATGTGCTACCCGGCTGAGGTCTCCGAGCTTCGCATGACCAGCCGCCACAATCACATCGGTTACGGTCAATGTTTCACCGCCAAAGATCATGGCTTCCTCCGTCAGCCGGTATCCAACCGAGTCCGGTCCAATCCGGATTTCACCATCTTCCAGTTGCCGGACAATGCTGCCGCCGCCAAGGCCAATCGAAAGAATGTCGGGCATCCTAAAGTTTGTTCTCACACCACCAATATCGACCGGTATGGAGGATTCTCGCGGAAAACCATTGGTCAGCACGCCGATATCGGTGGTCGTTCCGCCGATGTCTACCACAATCGCCTCTTCCTTTGCGGTTAGGTTGGCGGCCCCCCGCATGCTGTTTGTAGGACCGGAAGCAAACGTCAGGACAGGATATCTGCCGACATAGTCTTCACTCATCAGGGTGCCGTCGTTCTGGCTGACAAACAGCGGTGCATCAATTTTCAGCTCTTCCAGCGCGGCGCGGAACCCACCGACGACCGTCTCTACAAAACTGGATAGGGAAGCGTTCATGATCGTCGCATTTTCGCGTTCGATAAGACCAAGCCTGCCGATTTCATTGGACAGGGTGATCTTCACATCGGGACATTCGCGTCTCAGAATTTCAGCGGCCTTCTCTTCCATGGACACATCGATTGCCGAGAACAGGCTTGAAATAGCCACTGCGGAAATATTGCGCTGCCTGATCTGACGGGCGACCGCGACGATTTCCTCTTCCCTCAGTGCCGTGATTTCACGACCGTCAAACTCGTTCCCGCCATGCACCAGGAAGATATTATCTCCCACAACTTCCCGCAGATCGACCGGCCAGTCAGTGTAGGGCAAAATGCTTGTAGTGGCCGGCAGAGCAATACGGATAACCGCCACTTCCACCAGTTGCTTCCGCTCGATGAAGGCGTTTGTGAACTGGGTCGTCCCGATCATCACCTCACCGATATCTTCCGCCTTCACATCGGCTTTTTCCATAACCGCCCGGGCGGCAGCGGCGACCCCGGATCCGATATCGCCGCTTGTGGGCACCTTGATGGAGACACATACTTTCGATCCGTCCATCAATATGGCATCCGTGTTGGTTCCCCCAACATCGATGCCAATTCTGATTTTTTTCTGTTTTGCCATTCCTGATCCCGGTTCTTTCTTCTTCAGATTGTCCTGTTGCCGTTCCCGCCAGCAGCCATGCCGCCGGCAGAAAAAGACTGTAAGAAAACGGTAATTTGTAATCCGGAAGAATCCCAATGCTCATTGGGAGGGGGAGAATGACTTTTCCGGAGGGGGAAAATCCAGGGTGTTTCCCGTCCTTCCCCTCCTTTCGGACAGGTTGCCTTTCATCAGAAGCATCTGAAGGCTGCAAGCTTAAGGAGAAGTGAGGATGTTCTTGGCGCGGGCCACTTCGACCGCCATCATGCGGTTCTGAACGCCCAGTTTAGAGAAGATATTGCGCATATGGAATTTGACCGTTGTCTCGGACAGGTCCATGGTCAGGGCAATGACCTTGTTGGAATGCCCGGCGCTCAGATTCTGCAGAACTTCATATTCCTTTGGCGTCAGAATATTTGCCGGGTCGGACATGGAACTCGCCTCATTGCCGTCCGCCATCAGGGTGCCGATGAAGGAAACGACTTCCGGGGGCAATTGTGACAGTGTGACACGTTTGATATGGTTACCGACAAAACTACGGAAGCTTTTGCCCTCGCCTGTAAAATAGTGCACATAAGCGCGACTGTCAGCGCCTGAGGCAAGTTTCCGAAACAGGTCATCTGCTTCCTCCTTCCGCCCGAGACCGTCCAGGGCCAGGATTTTCAAAACTGCCGACTTGAGGTAAAAACTGAAATGTTTCTCCCGATCCTGAATCCCGCTCACCTCGTCCAGGAGTTTCAGCGCCTCATCCTGCCGTCCCTCTCTGATTGAGTAACGGGACCAGGCCAGAACCGTCCGGTAAGCCTCCTGGAAGGAGGCCTCCTCGACAAGCGCCCTGACCTTCGGTGGATGTTCAAGAGAGAGACGTGTCATGAGCAGACGGGCCTTCTCCAGATCACCGGACAAAGTCAGAAGGTCCAGCTTCTGGATTTCCAGTATCCGCTCCAGACGGGGAAGCTTTCGCCGGACGGCAAGGGCACAGCCGCGGTCGAGAACGGCATGAGCCTGGTCCGGCGATCCGTCAATAAATTCCGTCAGACTGCCTGTAACATACCCCCGAATAAAGAGTTCTACCCAGCCTTCATGTTCTTCAACGCGCTCCAGGGATGATACAATCTTCTGCCTCGCCTCTCCTTCTTTTCCAAGGACGAGATCAAGGTCAGCCTGCAAAACCGTCACAATGGCCGAGAGGCCCGCATCCGCTGCGAATTGCTTTTCGCAAATTTCCCGGGCACGCGCCAGATCCCGGCTGCTTTGCAAAAGATCGCCGGTGATATTGTTGATAAGCGCCAGGTGGACATGCATAAAAACCTGGGAATAGGCCGCATCGGCCAGACTGTAGAACTCAAGGGAAATGGTCGCCGCTTCCCGAGCCTTATCCATATCTCCAACGGCATAATACATCATACACAACAGATTATTGAACCACCCCTGGCTCCAGAACCGGCCGGGCATGGCCTGCCTGGACTGTTCTTCGTACCTGTTGATTTCCTCGCGGCTGACGTGCTTGTCTTCATAGACCGCCATTAGCATGACAACGATAGACTGATAATATTCAAGCGAAGGATCTTCCCCCCGGGAAGCTATTCGCTGAACCGCCCGCTCAAGCAGACTGCGAGCGATCGCAAACTTGCCGTCTTTCATATAGATCAGCACTCTGGAAAACAGCAACTGGGGCTCGCTCTCCGCAATTTCGACAGAAAACAGGAAAACAATATCTTCAAGCGCCTCGACCCCTTCCCTGAGCCCGATTTCCACCCCGCCGAAGGAAATGAACAAATCCAGCATATGAGCCATATCGCCCGCCTGAGCAGCATGGCGCAGGGCGTCCAAAGGCATATTCTGGCTGATAAACCAGTCTGTTGCCCTTTTGTGCAGGCACCTCAGGCTTTCCGCATCCCGCGCCAGCAATCTTTTGCGCAGAAACTGGTGAAACAACGGGGTGAAGCCGAAGCCGTCCGGCACATCTTCGGCCATGCCGAACAGGGGAAAAAGCCGTTGTTTCATCAGGACGCTTTCCACGTCCTTCCCGTCACAGACAAACCGCGCCTGCTTGATGGTGAACTTTACAAAAATACTGAGGCTGGTCAGCAAATCGCCCAGGGACGGGTCCAATGCCATCATGACCTGCTCCTCGATGAACTCTTCCAGATCAGGCGAAAGCTGAATGCCCTCTGTTTCAAGGGGCGTCAGGATCTGGTCCTCACCTGCTTCAAAGCGGCACTTTTGATACCACAGCGCCACGGGCCAGCCCGCGGTCCGCTCCAGCAACACATCCAGATCCTGGTTTTCCAACATTCCTGTAAAAAGGGAGGCAGTTTCTTCTGCCGTAAAGGCAAGGCTTGCAGCGCCAACATGGGTAAGCTGATTATGGGCGCGGTAGGAAGAAACAGGGAGCATATTCCCCGCATTTCCCGCAAAGACAAAGAAAACCGACAAGCCGCTATGGTCGACCATATTGTTTAAGGCGGTTATGACCTTCCGGTCCCTGAGATGCTCAAGATTATGGATAAAGATAATATGTTTTCTAGGCAGCCTGGCAGACAATTCCCGGAATTTCTCCAGGCTGTCCCCGGTATTTTTCATACCAGTGTCCGTCGGAAGCGATGATTTCAGCAAATTGAAAAGATTGGAAAAGAAAATCGGCCTGGAATTATCCTCTTCCGAAATCCTATACCAAGACAGCTCATATCCCTTGAAACCGGCATCTTCCGCCCACTGCGCCATCAGAACGGATTTTCCGAACCCCGGCGGCGCCTCCAACAGTGTTACTTTTTTCTGGGAATACACCGGGGACAGGGACAACAGGCGCGGCCGTTCGATGGTCCCCTCATTCAGCAAATAGGCATAGGGTTGCCGATGTGCCACTCCCCCGCCGTTTTTCTGTAGGTTACCCGTGTCCAACATTCCAATGACTCATTACGGACGTCAGGGCGAATGCCGCCCGCTTCTCCGGCCAGTTCGTCAAAGACGACACCTTTCTCATCGAAAAAGCGGCCGATATCTCCTGCTTGTTTCATTATGGCGCGGGTCAGGGAATTTACAAGAGCCATTCTTGCATGACCGGGAACGTCCGGATAAACTTACTCTGCCGAAGTCAAACTGCCCTGTTATCGTGCTATAACCATAAGATGAATCCATATTAAAGGGGATCTACCGCACTGATAATAGCTGCTTGTATTTCTTGACCAATTAATAGCTCCCTGCATTATGCATTGTTATGCAGAAAGTATCCCGATATTGGGAATTACAAGGAAAATTCAGAAAGATCTGGGAATATTGGTGCGGCCGAGGGGCATCACAACATGTAATATATACGATCATTTAATACGAAAAATGCGCAACATTTGCGCCAACTCAACACACATTACCCGAATTCTTCAGCCCTTATTACTTTTGAATTGTTTTTTCACCTTTGAAACAGATAACCCGGATGCCATTCAAACACGGGGTTTATCATTTTTTTCGATGATCCCGGCCAGGTTGGTCAAAAACGCGCCTGACGGGTCACCGTCAATGCCCCTGTGATCCGTGGTCAGGGACAGCCCCATCATGGGCCGGATCGCAAGTTCATCATTCTCCAGAACCACCGGTTTTCGCTGAACCTGGCCGATGCCAAGGATGGCGACCTGTGGCCTGTTCAGGATCGGGGTGAAATAATGGATACGCCTGAGCCCCAGGTTGCTGACAGTGAAACTACCACCGGTCATTTCCGGCACCGTCAGTTTTCCGGCCCTCGCCCGTTCAATCAGGTCCTTGCGGGCGGCGCAGATGTCCTCAAGGCTCTTGTCCTGGACATCGAAAATGGTCGGTGCCATCAAGCCGTTCGGCAGGGAGATGGCCACGCTGATATGATGGCCGCCAATCATTGTCAGTTCCCTGCCGTCAATACGAGCGTTAAATTCCGGCATGACAGCAAGGGTGTCGCTGACCGCCTTGATCAGCAGGTCCTCAATGGATACAGGACTTCCGGCTTGCTTGAGCTTTGCCCGGGCGGCGACAAGACTGCTGGCGTCACAGTCACAGTGATAGCTAAGCTGTGCCGAGGATTGCAGGCTTTCCTGCATCTTGTCGGCAATCATACCCCGCATGCCGGCAAGCCTGACGATCTTGTCTTCGATCATTTCAGGCAAGCTCCCCGATCACATCGCCCTTGTTGACGGGCTCTTCTGCGGCCACCTTGATGGCAAGAGTTCCTGCAGCGGTGGCCTCCACCTCATGCTGTATTTTCTCCACCATCACTTCCGCCACCACATCCCCGGCCTCGACGCTGTCGCCGTCATCAAACAGCCAGGCGGTAATTACACCTTCCACATCCTCTTCCCACAGATCATCTGCAATCTTGATTTTCGTCATTTTCCTCACTCTACTCTTCTAAAAACAGGCTTGGGCCGCGGTGCGGATTTTCTCCGCATTGGGCAGGCAATATTGTTCCATCGGGCGGCTGAAGGGCACGGGCACATCCGGATAGGCGACCCGTTTTGGCGCAGCCTTGAGGAAATCGATCCCCTGCTCCACGACGGTAGTGATGATCTCGCCGCTCACCCCGTAGCTCTGGTAATCATCATCAATCACCACCAGACGCCCGGTTTTACGCACGGAATTGAGAACCGTTTCCCGATCCAACGGTACAAGGGAGCGAAGATCAACCACCTCGGCGCTGATATTGTCCTTCTCCAGCTCAGTCGCCGCCTCAAGCGCCTGATGCACAGTGGCGCCGAGCCCGACCAGGGTGATGTCGGCCCCTTCCCGAACAACTTCGGCTTTACCAAGGGGAACCTTATAGCTTTCCTCAGGCACATCAACGATGGAGCCCTTGACGGTGCCGAGCCAGCCCATGCCCTGTAAATTCTTGTGGAACATGAAGATCACCGGGTTGTCGTCCCGGACGGCGGAGATCATCATGCCCTTGGCGTCATAGGCATTGGACGGGATCACCACTTTCATGCCCGGCAGATGGGCGAAGGTGCCATACAGGCACTGGCTGTGCTGGCCCGCATCACTGTAACCGCCGCCAACCGAGGTCATCAGCACCATGGGTGCAGGCTGATGGCCGCCGGAGAAATAGGCGTTCTTGGCGGCCAGGTTATAGATCGCATCCATACAGACCCCGAAAAAATCCACGAACATCAGCTCCACCACCGGGCGCATACCCATGGCGGCGGCGCCGACAGCCGCACCGATAAAGGCGGTTTCAGAGATGGGGGTGTCGCGCACGCGGGTCTTGCCGAATTCATCCAGCAGGCCCTGGGTGGTGCCGAAGACGCCGCCGAGGGCGCCGATATCCTCGCCCATGACAAAGACATTTTCATCCTGGCGCATTTCCTGTGCCAAAGCTTCGCTCATGGCCTTGGCGATGGTAAGTTTCCGTTTTTTCCTGTTTTCAATGGTCATGTCACACCTCACACAAAAACTTTTTCAAGGGCTTCTTCCGGTGCCGGATAGGACGCCGCATTGGCCGCTCCGAAGGCCGCTTCCACCTCGGCCAACATAGTGGCTTCGATGTCATCCGCCTCTTCGGCGCTCAGAATCCCTTCCGTGATCAGGCGGGCGCGCATCTTCGGGATCGGATCATTGGCATTGAGGCGCTCTTTCTCCTCGGCGGTCCGGTAACCTTCCGCATCACCCATGAAGTGCCCGGCCAGGCGGTAGGTTTCCACCTCGATCAGGCTCGGCCCTTCCCCGGCCCGGGCCCGGGCAATAGCCCGGCCTGCCGCTTCATAAATTTTCAGCGGATCGTTGCCTTCCACATATTCGCCGGGAATGCCATAAGACGCCGCCCGGACGTCATTGCGGGCAACCGCCGTCGCCTGCTCCTTGGCCACGGAAATGCCCCAGCTGTTGTCCTCGATAATGCAGACAAAGGGCAGCTCCCAGACCGCGGCCAGGTTCATGGCTTCATGAAAGGCGCCCTGATTGGCGGCCCCTTCGCCGATAAAGGCCACGGCGATACCTTCCTCGCCCCGCATATGGCGGGCCAGCGCCGCCCCGACTGCCGGACCCATGCCTTCGGCGATAATGCCGCTGCAGACAAAATTGACCTTTGTGTCAAACAGATGCATATGGCCACCACGCCCGCCGGACAGGCCCGACTTCTTACCGAAGATCTCGTCGGTCATGGCTTGGAAGTTCACGCCCTTGGCGATGGCGATATGGTGGGGCCGGTGGGTCGCCGTAACTGCATCCCGGTCTTCAAGATGGGCGCAGACCCCAACTGCCACCGGCTCCTGCCCATTGGAAAGATGCATTTCCCCCGGAATCGGCCCATTGGCCATGTTAAACAAGGGCTGCTTGCCCTCCAGGTATACGGCCGCGGTCATTTCCTCGAACCGCCGGCTCTTGACCATGGTCTCATACATCCATTTTTGCGTGTCAGCGTCTGGTTTCATTGCTGCCTCCAATTTTCTGCTACTGCGGGTAGCCCTCATGTTTGAGATAGTGTTTGATTTCGTCGAGGATGGCGGGATCGTCGATGGTGGCGGGCGGGGTGAAGTCCTCGCCGTTGGCCATGGAACGCATGGTGCCGCGCAATATCTTGCCCGACCGGGTCTTGGGCAGGCGCTTCACCGCAATCACATGTTTGAGCGCCGCCACCGGGCCGATCTCGTGCCGCACACTGGCGATCAGCTCTTTGGCGATCTCTTCCGCCTCACCTTCCGCATCGGCAAACAGCACCACAAAGGCCACCGGCAGCGCCCCCTTGATGGCGTC
>NZ_JBLXJC010000002.1:0-751452 GCF_048269205.1 Emcibacter sp.
TAAATCAGCGCGGCCTGCCCGCCCCGGCCCTCTGCCACATGGCGGTCGATCAGGTTATGACAGGCGCTCAGGCGTCCGTCCGCAAACCAGCGGTAGCTGTCACCCTCACGATGCAGGATCTGTTTGGGAAAACTCTCCCAGTCCAGGGAAGCAGCGGCAGACGCCCAATAGTCTTGTGGATCATTTTTCCATCCGGACAGGAGCTCTTCATAGGTGGTCATTTTTCATCTCCCCTGCCGACTTCCCGCCGGCAGTTCCAAAAGATTGACAATATCATCGAGCACATTCACTCGGATTTTGCTTACAACCGGTTCCCCGTGCTTTCCGGCCTCCATCAGTCTAAAGTTATATTCGGCCAAAAGAATTGCCAATTAGACTAAAGATAGCGTCGAAACGGATAGAACAGATATCCTGCGAGTTTCTCTTTCAGGGGACGGCCACGCCAGTCCGGCATTTCGTAAGACGGGCTTTGTGCCAGATCGCGGGAGAAGTGATCCCCAAGCGTCTCGACAATTTCCTTCCTGTTGCTGACCAGCATGGCTTCATGATTCTGGTGCAGGCTCAAACCATCCAGGTTGCAGCTCCCTATGGCGGCCCAGTTGCCGTCAACGATCATCATCTTCAGATGCAGCATGGAGGGCTCATAATAATTTATCCGGATGCCAGCGGCCAAAAGGCCACCACAACAATGTTTTCCAACCACATAAGGCGCATATCCGGAGTAGTCCGAAAGCAGGATTTGCACATCCACACCCCGCTGAACGGCCCGGACCAGCGCTTTGGATAACCTTTGATCCGGCGTGAAATAGGGTGTGGCCAGTTTCACAGATTTTTCCGCAGCATCGATCTGTTCAAGCAGGCTGTCGATAAAATAATGTTCGCCGGATTCAGGCGCATTGGCCTGGATGGAAATATCCCCGTCGGTTTCAAAATCCGGATGGGCGTCAATCTCCTCGTCATCCGATGCCTGCGATTTGGCCCAGCTTTGCTCAAAAATATATCGCAGCTGCTGGATCACTTTCCCCTCCAGCCTCAACATGCTATCCCGCCAGTCATGAATGGTGTCATAGATACAGACACCGCCGATATAGGCGCTCCGTTCGTCAATCATCAGTATTTTCCGGTGATCCCGGGGGAAAAAATTAAATCGTTTCAACCAGGCGAGCCGCGGCTTGTTAAAAAAACAAACCCGGACACCCGCATTCTCCAGTTCTTTCAACCGGGAAGACCCGATCAGTTCCAGACAGCCATACCAATCCAGTAACAGCCTGACATCCACACCCTCCCGGGCTTTGGCGATAAACAGATCAATGAAACGGTTCCCGATGGAATCAGGATGAAAAATATACTCCTCCATCCGGATGGATTTCTCGGCATCGCGGCACTCTGCAAGCATCGCTTCCCATGCGGACGGGGTCGTCGTGTAATAGTCTGTAACCTGCGAATTCATCTCGGTGCCTCTCTGGAGTACAGGCTGCTTATTTCGATACAGTATGTCCACCGCAGATTGCCAGAACTCTTCCGGCACCGCTCGCCACCCTGAGTTCAGTTGTAGATTACCCGCCATATCCTGGCCCTTCTGCAGATAAATCCCAGTGTACTCACAAAACCTAAGAGGTGGTAGAAGACTTTCTATTATATCGCTTCCGGTATTCTTCCGTATCTTCCCCGGCATCCTTGCCCGCAAACCTGTAGCGGGGAGCAAGTGCAGAATATCGGACGGGATGGGCGAACTGTCTTTGATCTCCGTCAGTATGAGGCACATTTACGACGGACTTCCGCGTCACAAAATGAGGATGGGTGCCCGCTTCGGCAATGGACAGAACCGGATCGACACACACATCACGGTCAGCAAAAAGCTTCATCCAGGATTCGAGCGGTTTTTCCCTGAATATTCCGACAAGCTCCTGATGAAAAAGGTCTGTCTGCTCCAGGGCCAGCGGCAGAAGATCCTCCCGCCCGAGCGCTTCGCACAACCCCCGGCGGAACTTTTCCTCCAGACTGCCGACAGCAAGATACCTGTCGTCAGACGTCCGGTAATAATTGTAAAATGACGAGCCGTTGAGCAGCGAGACCGCTTCATTTTTTTCGCAATTGCCGTTGAGGCCGGCGGGACCGGAAACCGCATTCATGGCCCATATGGCATCTGTCATGCCCACATCCACATGCTGGCCCTTCCCGGTCTGGTCCCGATGACGCAAAGCCATCAGTATGCCGATCACACCGTGCAGCCCGCCGGCGACATCCGCCACCGCAAAAGACAGTGGCGCGGGCGCTTGGCCGGAAGCAGCCTGTCCCTCAGCCGCCCCCGCCAGGGAAAAATAGTTGATGTCATGGCCCGCGCGGCGGCTGTATTCTCCGGTCTGGCCGTACCCTGAGATCGAGCAATAGATCAGTCCCGGGTTGCTTTTCCTCACCTGGTCGTAGCCAAAACCGAGCCGGTCCATGGTTCCGGGCCGGAACTGCTCGATCAGAATGTCGGCCTCATCCACCAGTTTGCGAACCAGTGCCGCATCTTCCGGAGACTTCAGGTCGACAGCGATACAGTCCTTGTTGCGATTGAGATAGCGGTGACTATAAGAGCTATCCCCGTCAAGCGGCGCGAAGGAACGGAAAGCTTCCGGCTGCACCGAGGATTCAATCCGCACCACCTGCGCGCCCATATCTGCAAGATACAGGCTGCACAAGGGTCCGGGCACAGACCAGGAAAAATCCACCACTTTCAGATCGCCAAGCACCATCACTCTTTTCCGTCCGAGAGGTCCATATGCTCAAGCCTTTCACACAACCGGGTGAGGAACCGGCCTGCCGGCGCCCCGTCGATCACGGCATGATCAACCGTCAGGGACAGGCCGATAAAAGGTTTTTCTATCAGTTCGCCGTTTGAACTGAACACAGCCCTTCTGTCCACCATACCGATCCCCAGCAAGGCCACCTGGGGAAAATTGAGGATCGGCGTAAAAAAGCGGACCCGGGTCATGCCCAGGTTGGACACCGTAATGGTGCCGCCGGTCTGCTCCGTGACGCTGAGCTGGTTCTTCCGGGCCCGGTCCACAAGCTCGCGGCGCTTCTCCGCCATGTCCTGAAGATCCATGACTTCAACATCGAACAGCGCCGGCGCCATCAGGCCGTTATCGGTATCAATGGCGATTGAGACATTGATGGTATCTTCTTCCTTCAATCCCTCCCCGTCCCAGCAGCTGTTGAACAAGGGAAACTCGCGCACGGTCTGTGCCAGTTCCCGGATGATCATATCCTCCACGGAAGCGGGCAGCCCCTGCTTCTTGAAGCTGGCCCTTGCCGCCAGGACGGCCGTGGCGTCAAACTCGCCCATAAAGGTCAGCTGGGCGGTCTGCTGCAGGCTCTGGCGCATTTTCCGCGCCAGAAACGCCCGCACGCCTGTCAGTTTCCGGGCTGTTGCCATGTCAGCCTTCAATCCTTCCGATGACATCCCCCTTGTTCACCAACGTCTCTTCCTCCACCTTCCGGACAAGCTTGCCGGCAGCCGGAGCACAGATTTCATGCTGCACCTTTTCGGTCATGATCTCGACGATGGCTTCGCCTTCCGCAACTGAGGCGCCCTCATCATAGAGCCACGCCAGCAAAGTGCCCTCAACATCCTCCTCCCAGAGGTCCTCGGGGATGATAATATCCATTTCCAGTCCTTTATTACTCACAAGATAGATTTAACAACGTCCACAACCTTTTCCGTCGAGGGGCGGACATGCGCCTCCAGGCTCCGGGAAAAGGGAATGGGAATATCCGGGAAAGTCACCCGCTTGGGCGAAGCTTTGAGAACAGAGGCGTCTTCCTCGACCACAGAAGCAATCACTTCCCCGGCCAGGCCGCACATGCGATAATCCTCGTCCACAGCCACAAGGCGACCGGTCTTTTTGACGGACTCAAGGATCGTTTCCCGGTCCAGCGGCACGATGGTCCTGAGGTCGATCACCTCGGCGGAACAGCCTTCCTTTTCCAGTTCACGGGCGGCAAACAGCGCCATCCACAGGGTCTCGCCCCAGCCGACCAGGGTGATGTCGGTGCCTTCCCTGACCACTTTGGCCTTGCCGATCGGCACTTCGAAATCATTCTTGGGTACATGAACGGCGGCCTCCTTGACGGGCTCGAACCATCCCATGCCGGTCAGACGCTTGTGAAGCATATAAACCACCGGATTGGGATCGCGGATCGCCGCCGTCAGCAGCCCCTTGGCATCATAGGCATTACTGGGCACCACCACCTTGATCCCGGGCAAATGGGCAAAGGTGGCATAGAGTGTCTGGGAGTGCTGGCTGGCGTCGCTATAGCCGCCGCCAATCCCGGTCATAATGGTCATGGGAACCGGCTGCCGGCCGTCGCTGTGATAGGCGCCCTTGGCCGCCGCATTGTAGATGGGGTCGAGACAAACCCCCACAAAATCCACAAACATCAGTTCGACAATCGGCTTCATGCCGCTCATGGCGGCGCCGGTTGCCGCGGCCATAAAGCCCGCCTCGGAGATGGGGGTGTCCATAATCCGGTTGGGTCCGAATTTTTCCAGAAAACCCGTTGCAGTCTGGTAGACGCCGCCAAAAAGCGCCAGATCCTCACCCATGAGAAATGTACTCTCATCGTGCGTGAGTTCATGCTCCAGTGCCTCGCGGATTGCCCTGTTCACCGGGATTTTTCTGATCTGTTCCTTAACTTCAGTCATGATTTCCTGACCTCTCTCACGCGAAAATATTCTGCATGGCTTCATCGCCGTCCGGATAGGGGCTGTCGCAGGCGAATTCCACAGCCTGCTCCACCCGCTGTTCCGCCTTCTCGGCGATAGCGGCCCGTTCTTTGGGTTTCAGGACACCTTCTTTCTCCAGGCGTTCACCCATAACGTCGATGGGGTCGCGCCTTGCGGCCAGCTCATCCTTTGGGACATAGGTTTCGGGATCGCCGACAAAATGCCCGGCCATCCTGATGGTCTCTACCTCGATGATGGTCGGCCCTTCGCCGTTTCGGGCCCGCTCCACCGCCCGTTTGGCGGCGCTATAGACGCCCCAGACGTCATTGTCCTCCACATATTCACCCGGTATCCCGTAGGCTGCGGCCCGGTCGGAATTCCGGGCGATGGACGTGGAGGTGGCCTTGGAAACAGAAACGCCCCATTTGTTATCCTCAATGATGCAGATGAACGGCAATTTCCACAGCGCCGCCAGATTCATGGATTCATGGAACAGCCCCTGGTTTGCCGCCCCTTCCCCGGTCACAGCCACTGCCACGGCGCCCGTGCCCTGCAATTTGGCCGCAAGCGCCTGTCCGACGGCAAGACCAATGCCCTGCCCCACAATACCGGAGCAGGAAAAGGATTTTTCCGGATCAAACAGGTGCATGTGACCACCCTTGCCACGGCTCAGGCCCGCCTCGCGACCGTATATTTCAGCGGTCATTTTATCGAGATCCACGCCCTTGGCGATGGCGATATGATGCGGGCGGTGCGAGCCAACAATACAGTCCTTGTCGGTGAGATGGGCACAGACGCCGACAGCCACCGGTTCCTGGCCGTTGGAAAGATGCATCTCGCCCGGGATCGGCCCTTTGGTCATATTGAAAACCGGAACCTTGCCCTCAAGATAGGCCTTGCCGATCCGCTCTTCATATTTCCGGCTCAGCACCATATGTTCGTACATCCACAGAAGTTCCTCTTCCGTCGGCTGGATTTCATTGGGCAGAGACATTCTATTTCTCCTTCATATAGCGGTCATATTCGGCATACATGTGAACAAGCCGTATTTCCTGTTCGCTGAAACGAACGCCCTTGAAAGCCCGGGAATGCAGGCCTTTCTGGACAAAGGGCACGGTTTCCGCATCCTGGTCCACCACCGGCCCGAATGTGATTTCGCCCCACTTGCCATAGGCCCGTTCAGGGCGCGGCGCATTGCCGGTCAGGTCCGCCCCTTTGGGAACACCCATATAGGTCGGCAGATAATAGTCGGGGTCCGAGACTTTCCGGGCCAGCACCCAGAAGTCATACAGACAGCGTTCGGGATCGCTGGCATGGGGACGGAACCTCATGACCAGAACCCCTTCCGGATGGGCATTCAGGGTAATGTTCGGAAAAATATGCATATTCCAGTCATCGGCCAGCTGGCTGTCGGTAAAGCGTGAATAGTCCATGCCGTTTTTTTGGGCCCACTCCCTTTTCCATGCCGGAGTATCGGCACGAACGCTGGACGCATTGTTTTCATATTTCTTTTCATCCATCCCAAATGAACGCACCAGGTCACGCATTTCCTCGCCGAGCTTGTCACGATTGGGATAACGGGGACTGACCAGCCCCATGGGAATGATCATCCGGCTGTGACCGTTCTTGAACAAATCATGCTGAAAATGGAAATCATCAATCATGTTCAGAAGTTCCGGATGCCGGATGTGAGCATGATAGCCTTCCATGAAAGCATCCAGCACCGTCTTCCAGTTCACCGGCCAGTCGGTTTCCAGATCCGCCGCCAGGATCATATTGTCCATATCATAAGCATCGAGAACTTCCGGCAGCTCACCGAGGAAGTCCATAAGCGGCTCAACATCGTCATTCATGGAAATAAACACGAAACCGCCCCAGACACCGCATTTCACCTCGGTCAGGCCCGGATTATCGCAAACCAGTTTTTCATCAAAGGTTTCCCGGTCGGTAATCCGCCGAAGGGAACCATCCAGATTCCAGCTCCAGGAATGAAAGGCGCAGACGAAGGCCTTCACATTACCATAATTGTCCATCGCCAAGCGGTTTCCCCGGTGATGGCAGACATTGTAGTAAGCCTTGATCTCCCCGTCGCCGGTTTTGACCACTATGAAACTTTCCGGCCCCAGTTCGTAGGTGAAATAGTCGCCGGGCTTTTGAAGGTCGCTTGTCCGACCGGCAATATGCCAGATTTTCGTCCACAGGCGATCCCATTCGAGACGGCGACATTCATCGGAAAAATATTTCTCGTGATCGTCATGAATACGGGTTTCATATTCAATGTCGGGGAACTTCCTGTCCGGTGAATCCGGTCCGGCTTCAGGGTCAACTCTCGGGTCGATGCCATATCTGGATTTCATTACACTCATCCTAATATTTTCAGTTTGTTCGCCAAGGTTATCCAGCTGTTAGTCTTGCGTCTTGCTTCCTGCTGCTCGATCGTTTGTTCATCTGTGCAGGGCTCATTTCACGGAAATTCCGGCCGCCACCCGATCCCAGGTCTTCTCGTTCACCCCTTCCTTTCTCAGATCAACCTTTCTGACCTTGTTGGTCGCGGTGAGGGGAAGACTGTCGCAAAATTCCAGATAACGGGGGATCATGAAATCCGGCATGCGTGGGATCAGGTACAGAATAAGTTCCTCGGGCAAAAGCGCGCGGCCCTCCTTGAGGATCACCACCACCTTGACCTCGTCCTCACCGGTTTCCGAAGGCACCGCAATGGCAGCACAGTCCATGACGTCGTCATGCTCCCGGATGTAATTCTCCACCTCGTAAGATGAGATGTTTTCGCCCCGGCGCCGGATCGCATCCTTGATCCGGTCAACAAAATAATAGTTGCCGTCCTCGTCATACCGGCCGGCATCACCCGTATGAAACCAGCCGCCTTTCCAGGCTTCGGCTGTCGCCTCGGGCCGGCCGAGATATTCCTTCATCATGGAATTGGGACGTTCGCAGCGGACCAGGATTTCACCCACCACACCGGGCCCGGTATCCTTGCCGTCCTGATCGACAATCCGGACCTGCCATTCGTCCCGCAGCTTGCCGCAGGTTTCCGAATTCGGCAAAGGCTGGTCATCCGACATGAACGGCCAGCCGATTTCGGTCATGCCGTAGCTGGCCACCACGCGCAGGCCAAATCTCTTCTCGAATTCCCGGAATTCAGGGATTACCGGCCCCATGAAGGCCGTCTCCAGCGGGTTGTCGACATCTCCCGCAGTTTCCGGCTGCTTATGGATAAAAGTAGCCGTCCCCCCAAGCAGGAGTGTCGTTGTGCATCCAAATCGTTTTATGTCCGGCCAGAAGTGACTGACACTGAAACGTGACCTCAGAACAACTCGTCCACCAAAGGCGATCATGTTATAGACCGGCACCTTGCCGGACATGTGGTTGGTGGGAAACGGGCAATAATGGCAATCCCTGCCATCCTTGCGGGGATGGAAAAGATCGAGTCCCCAGTAAAATTCCCCCCAGGGCACCAGGCATCCCTTGG
Source organism: Emcibacter sp. (assembly GCF_048269205.1). Taxonomy (GTDB): domain Bacteria; phylum Pseudomonadota; class Alphaproteobacteria; order Sphingomonadales; family Emcibacteraceae; genus Emcibacter. Next base: position 8,202 of record NZ_JBLXJC010000002.1, read on the forward strand.
ACGGTCCGGTGGTGCCGGAGGTATAAAGAATTGTTGCAACATCACCGGGATCAATTTCCGGCAGATCCTCGGGATTAAATACCGTTTCCGGCCTGTAATTTTCTGCGGCGATAACCCGCTGCTGGGGCAGCTCAATGCGGTCCACATCGGCACATCCGGTCACAATAACCGTATGCAGCCCCTTCAGCTCCCCGGCAACCGGACGGAACTGATCCAGAAAGTCATGATGGATCACAAGGCGGCTGACATCTGCATCTTCGAGAATATGTTTCAGCATGGCGCCCTTGAACGCCGTATTCACGGGCACTTCCCATGCCCTGGTCCAGGCGCAGGCGCCCCAGAGATGATGCGCCGTCATCCCCACAGGCTGCATGACACCGACGGACTCACCGGGCTTGATATCAAGGTCCTGCAACAAGGAAACCCACCAGCCCAGGCTTGTGAGATATTCACTGAAAGTCTCGCTGACCCCGTCCGCATCCTGAAGAAAAACCTTGTCCCCGTCCCGACGGACGCGGTCCAGTAAAAGAGATGGCAATGGCACCTGTTCTGTAAGCATAAGTCAAATCTCTCGGAAAACTTGGCAGAAACGGGGATGGCGGAACTTTGCCATCCCCTGCTACGCTTCTAGAAGCTCAACTCAAGCTGGGCACCCCAGGTCCGGGGAATACTGACCGAAGTGATACTCAACAATGCTCCGGCAGCCAGCCCGTCCTGGATATATTCCTCATTGGTCAGGTTTCGGCCGAACAGGGAGACAGTCCAGACACCATTCTGATCCTCAAGAGCAATGGAGGCATCCAGTGTTCCCACACTTCGGCGATGTCCGAATTCATAATTCTGGGTGGTTGTTTCAAGTTGATCCGCCCAGCGATAGCGGATATCGAACAGTCCAGTGGCAAAATCGCCGAACGTATGCTCATAGCTTGCCGCCAGGCTGTACTGCAGCGACGGCGCCTTGCGCAGCAACAGGTCACTGTTGTCCATCACCCCGCCAAGACCGATATCGGCAACAAAATTCTTATAACTTGCCTCCAGGATGCCGATGTTGCCGCTGAAAGTCAGGCTTGCGATCGGACGATAGGTAAATTCCGCCTCAACGCCGTAGGTTTCCGCGGCCGCGGCGTTGGCCACGATGGTTTCCTGTCCGGTGCCGCCGCTGATGGTGCGCAACAACTCGACCTGCATGTTTTTATAATCATTATAGAAAGCGGCAATGTTCAGACGCAGGCTTCTGTCAAGGAGCGTGCTTTTGACACCGACTTCGTAAGAATCCACCTGCTCGGGATCATAGGGCCCGAGGGACGTGACCGTGCCGGCGCGACCATTATAGCCGCCGCTTTTGAAACCACGGGAGAAACTGCCATAGAGGAAAAACTCATCATTGACCCGATAGTCGAGACCGATCCTTGGTGTAAACTTTGACCAGCTTTCATCGTCCGAGGCGGAGCCCAGGGCGCCATAGGGATAAACGATTGGCGTTGATTCAAATTCTTTTTTCTCATAGGTATAGCGTCCCCCGACGGTCACCCGCAATTTGTCGGTCAGGTTGGCGTTGCCCTGGAAGAACCCGGCAACACTATTTGTGGTCTGTCCCGCATCGCCGGACTGTCGACAGCCGAAGGCGGCGTACGCGCCCGGTAGGGAGCCGCAGGTGATCCAGTCGGTAAACAGGTCAATTTCCTGATGCAGGGAATAATCGGACCAGAAATAATAGAGCCCGGCGACAAACTCATATGTGTCGGACCAGTTGGAGGTCAGGCGAACCTCCTGGGTAAACTGGTCATGTTCCTGCTGGCGCCGGCTGTTGAAAATAGCGCTGTCTTCAGCGTCGAAATCGTTATAGACATCCTCGTCCACCCAGCGATAGGCGGAAATGGAGGTGATAATATAGTCACCCTTGTCGACGTTGACTTCCAGTGACGCCGAGGTGGTGTCATAGCTGGTGCCGTCTTCAGGCAGGTCTGACCGCACTTCATAAAGCGGACCGGTATCTGCCGGATAACCGGGATAGGCCGGCGACAGGCCGAGAAGACCCGGCACTGACACAAGCTGGGTCGGCTGGGTCGCATTGCGAAGACCGGCCAGATCGCTGCGATCGCGGGTATGATCAAGATTGAGATAGACCTCCACCTCGTCGCTGACATTGTAAAGGGCTGCCGCACGCACAGAAAGCGTATCGACGCCACTCAGTTTTTCACCGGTCGCCGTATTGGTCAAATGGCCATCGGACTTGGAATAGGAACCGGCAAGCCGGAGGGCCAGCTTGTCGTCAGCAACAGGAAGGTTAACTGCGGCCTTGAGGTCATGCCGGTCAAAACTGGAATAGCCGTAGCTCGCCTTGCCGGACAGCTCATATTCGGGTTTCTTGCGCACCACATTGATGGTGCCGCCGATGGTATTTTTGCCGAACAGGGTGCCCTGGGGCCCCCTCAGGATTTCCACCCGCTCCAGGTCGAAATTGTCGACCATGGCCTGGGCGTTGGTGCCCATAAACACTCCATCGACCACCACGCCGATGGCCGGGTCAAATGATTTTTCGATCTCTGTATGACTGATTCCCCGGATGGAAATGGACACGGCATTGGGGAAAGCATTATAGGAATCAATGACAACATTGGGCGCCATGCCTTCCAGATGCTGAAGGTTATCCGCCATACTGCGGTCAATGGCATCAGCCGTCATCGCCGACACGGAGACCGGCACAGACTGCAGATTCTCGCTTCTTTTTCGGGCTGTAACCGTAATTTCCTCAAGAACGACAATGCCGTCGTCGTCAGCGGCGTGAACCGGCTGCCAGGACATTGTCAGGGCCAGTGCAGAAAGGCATACACCGGTTTTCAGGGTCTTTCCGCCTCGGGCGGACCCCGGATTTACTTTCATTGTCATTCAGACTACTCCCTATTGATCTTATATTTTTGGGGAAAGACGTCTCCAGCGGCCTAAATTTGGCATGGCCGGATCCTTCTCCCGCGGCGGTGAAGTCTGTCATCATCACTGGCTGTCCGCATGTTCAGATGTGCATGTGATCTGGACTGGTTATGCACTGGGTGCAGATTCTTGTTTATTTTGCAGTCCCGGCGATAGTACCGTATTCTATAAGAGGAGTCGTGAGAAGCTCGGAAAAAAACAAGTTGGGGCGTTCTGTCAGGGAGTCACAGTATGATTGAAAATATGACAACAAAAACTGTTGATCATGTTCAGAAAGTAGGCGTTCTCAAAAGCCTTCTGGACCGCACCTTCTGCACCACGGAAGTCGGCATGGCCAACAAACGTCAATCCTGCAATTCGGATATTTTCAACGTTCAGATGGGAAACATTAATGTCCTGAAATATATTTCGTCAGGACAGCAGACCGCCAAACGCACCCTGAATCACATCCGCCGGGACCAGGATGACCATTATATCCTGTACATGCCCGTCAACGCACAAATCACCATCGAACAAAACGGCCAGCTTACCCGTATGACCCCCGGCAGTTTTGCCTTTGTCCATACCGGAAAACCTTTTATGGGAAGCGTCACATCATGTGACGGGTCGGAAGACACCGCCTATGTTTCCCTGCACGCCAGGGTTCCCGCGCCTTTTCTGCGCGAACGCCTCCCTTTTTTCGACCAATATTGCAACAGATTATTCACCTTTGCCCCCGGTGCCAGCCAGATCATGGCCAGCACCCTGAAAGATATCCTCAAGAGCAGCCATCTGCTGACGGATGTCCAGAAGCATTATACCCGGCACATCCTGCTTGAAACCATTCGGGCCGCCGCAGAGGAAGCGGTACACGGCCTTGAGAACGGCCTGCCCGGACCAAAATCCATGCGCGCCATGACACTGGAGAAAGTTCAGGATTTCATTCAAGCAAACCTGTCCAACCCGTCCCTGACCACGGGACTGATTGCCGAAAAATGCCATATCTCCATGCGCTATCTGCACGCGGTTTTCGAGGAAACCGGCTGGACAGCCGCCGCATGGGTCAAGGAACAGAGACTTCTGAAATGCCGCCAGGCCCTTAAGGATCCCTCACAGGCACGGCTATCGGTGACGGAAATTGCCTTTCGCTGGGGATTTAACGACGCCTCCCATTTCAGCAGGGCTTACAAGGCGAGATTCGATAGCCCCCCGAGTGCTGACCGCTGCCGGTCATAAACCGTAAGTCCCAATTCATACTCCACAGTGACCCCGTCACACCTTGAAACTGGCAACCATTCTCGCCGCAATGACTAGAGGCAGGGCAAACAAAGCTGAAGGCCCCCTGAAGCAAAAATCCGATGATGCCGACCACTGCGTCAAAATTTAAATAGCTGAATGCAGTAATGCCTTTCACCATACGGGCGGTGCAGAGCCTCGATTTTGCCTTCGATAACCCGGATATGTGACTTTTACTTGATATGATCGCCAAGGGTAAATGATCGGGGGGTCAAGTAACGGAAACTCTGGAAGAAGCAGTTGGTGCGCCTGGCCGGACTTGAACCGGCAAGACCTTGCGGTCGACAGATTTTAAGTCTGTTGTGTTTACCAATTTCACCACAGGCGCATCCCCGGCTGAAAGTAGACAAAACCGGATATGACATATTCTGCCGGGGAAATAAACAGGCTTTTGAAATTTTCAGGGTGACCGGCCGGCCCTTTTCCTGTTCCCTTTTCCTATTCCCTGACCCTACTCTTTGGGGTCGGACCGGAAGGAAGGTTCCCCGTCAAAACAGTCATGTCCACCGCCGGTTATTTTCTCTTTCAGCAGTTTCACCGCCGCCTCCAGCGCGCCATCGTTTGTGGAACGCAACACAAATGTGGCCCCGTAGGCCCGGTCGTGATAGAAGGGATAGCTGCCGATGGACACTTCATCAAAGGCCTCATTGACCTCACCCAGGATGTCGGCGAAGAAGCTTTCCCCGTGGAAAACATGGATGGTTTTGCTGAGCGTCTTATCACCGCCGCTGATCCGCTTTGCCACATCCTTGAGCATGGCCTGCATAACCACCGGAATGCCAGCCAGAACAAAAATATTCTCCACATGAATGCCGGGCGCCCGGCTGACCGGGTTGTCGATCAGTTCCGCCCCTTCGGGCATCATGGCCATCCTGAGACGCGCCTCGGTCAGTCCTTCCGGGCCATAATGCTGCTTCAGGACTGCATAAGCTTCTGGATGCTGGACAAAGGGCCGCCCCAAGGCCCGGGCGATATTTTCCGCCGTTATGTCGTCATGGGTCGGGCCGATCCCGCCGGTGGTGAAAAGATAGTCATGGCTGGTGCGCAATTCGTTGACGGTGCGGACAATGATATCTCCGTCATCCGGAATCACCCTCACCTCGCGAAGCTGAATGCCGTGATCCCCGAGCCAGGCGGCCAGATGGTTGAGATTGGCGTCTTTGGTCCGTCCGGACAATATCTCGTCACCAATAATAATCATGGCGGCGGTTACTGTTTTGCTTTTCATCATTCCCGGTAAACCATATGTCAGATTGCCATTATTTGTTTTTCAGACTATACCCTTGCGTATGAAATTTACAGAAAAACTTACACGCGGAACCCTGATCAAAAGATACAAGCGTTTTCTGGCCGATGTGGAGCTGGAAAACGGTGAAATCATTACCGCCCACTGCGCCAATTCCGGCTCCATGATGGGCCTGAAGGATCCCGGCAATGAGGTCTGGTTGTCCCCGGCCACCAATCCCAAGGCAAAGCTTTCCTGGAAATGGGAGCTGGTCCGGGTCGAAGATGCCCTTGTGGGGATCAACACATCCCACCCCAACAAAATTGTAGAGGAAGCCATCCTTGGCGGCTCCATCACCGAACTTCAGGGATATGACAATCTTCGCCGGGAGATAAAATACGGCCAGAACAGCCGCATCGACATTTTCCTGTCCGGCCACGCAAGCCTTCCGGACTGCTATGTGGAGGTCAAAAACGTGACCCTGAAACGGGGACAGGACGTCGCCGAATTTCCTGATGCGGTCACCGCCCGGGGCACAAAACACCTGAATGAACTGGTCGATATGGTAAAAGAAGGCTATCGGTCCATGATGGTCTATCTTGTACAGCGGGAAGATTGTAATATATTCAAAGTTGCTGAAGATATTGACCCGGCCTATGCAGACGCGTTAAATACGGCCTTGAACAGCGGGGTTGAGGCTGTCTGTTACAGCTGCGCCCTTAATCAGGATGAAATCCGCATAGACCGGCCCGTGGAAATCGCCGGAATGAAACAGGTATAAAATGAAATACGTAAAAGCTTCAGAGGCCCCGTTGGAAGCCACAAACGCCATCAAGATCCACGATGCCGCGGATTTTAAAGGCATGCGCAAGGCCGGGCAGTTTGCCGCCTCTGTCCTGGATATGATCACACCCCATGTACAGCCCGGTGTTTCCACCGAGGAACTGGACCGGATCTGTCATGAGTTTATCGTGGATCATGGCCATGTCCCGGCGCCGCTGAACTATCGTGGATTTCCGAAATCCATCTGCACTTCGGTCAATCATGTGGTTTGCCACGGTATTCCGGGGCCAAAGAAGCTGAAAAAGGGTGACATCATCAATATCGACATCACCACGATTGTCGACGGCTGGTACGGCGATACAAGCCGCATGTTCTTTGCCGGCCCGCCTTCTATCAAGGCCAAACGGCTGGTGGACATCACCTATGAATGCCTGATGCGCGGTATTGCCCAGGTCAAGCCGGGCGCCACGCTGGGCGATATCGGCCATGCTATACAGGAATATGCCGAAAGCGAACGCTGCGGCGTGGTGGAGGTGTTCTGCGGTCACGGCCTGGGACGAATTTTCCATGATGCCCCCAACATTCTGCATTACGGCCGGCCAGGCCAGGGACCTGAACTCAAGGAAGGCATGTTTTTCACCATTGAACCCATGATCAACCTGGGGACATCGGAAGTAAAGGTGTTGAGTGATGGATGGACGGCGGTCACACGGGATAAGTCCCTGTCCGCCCAGTTCGAGCACAGTATGGGTGTAACGGCAGACGGGGTAGAGATTTTCACAAAGTCGCCAAAGGGATGGACCAAACCGCCATACGACTGACCTAACACACGGGGGAGAGATGTCTGATCAGGAAAAGGCCCACTACGCCGGTCACCGCCAGCGCCTGAAAGACAAGCTCAGAAAATCCGGTCCCGGTGCCCTGGCCGACTATGAACTTCTTGAACTTCTGCTCTGCCTCGCCGTTCCCCGTCGGGATATGAAACCGCTGGCCAAACAACTGATCTCCACCTTTGGCGATTATGCGGGCGTCCTGTCCGCACCTGAAAAACGGCTGTTGGAAATTAACGGTGTTGGCAATACGGTGATCTCCGCCATCCGGCTCGCCGAAGCCAGCGCAATCCGCCTCGCCCAGACGAAGGTGCTGGAACAGCCGGTCTTATCCAACTGGCAGGCGCTTCTCGACTATTGTCAGGCGGCCATGGCTCACGAAAGCCATGAACAGTTCCGCATCCTGTTTCTGGACAAGAAAAACCGCCTCATCAAGGATGAAATCCAGCAGAAAGGCACCGTTGATCACACCCCCGTCTATCCCCGGGAGATTGTCAAGCGGGCGCTGGAGCTCAACAGCACGGCCCTGATCATCGTCCATAATCACCCGAGCGGCGATCCCACGCCGAGCCGGGACGATATCGACATGACCCGCAAGATCGAGGAAATAGGCAATCAGCTCGGCATCAGGCTGCACGACCACCTGATTATTTCAAAAACCGGACACCAGAGTTTCAGGGCTCTCGGCCTATTATAAAACGATCGTTTTCATTGTTTGGTCTTTCCGTTTACCCCTGCTAGAATGGGGAGAAAACAGGAGGCCGAGCCATGTCGTTTTACAACCCCCACAGCGAACTTGACACCCATGAGGTCACGAACCAGCCTCCTGCCCTGGAAAACTACAATCTCTATACCTCTGATCCGCTCCTTCAGGAAACGGTTAAAAGGGAAAGCACCGGCAGCACATTTGAGAACCTTGTCTATACCGGCGCCCAGCTCGGCCATGAAACCTGTCTCGAGAATGGCCGCCTGGCCAATGAAAACCCGCCGAAGCTGAAGCTGTTCGACCGTTTCGGTCATCGTATCGACGAGGTGGAATTTCATCCCGCCTATCACGAAATGATGTCCCAGGGCAAAGGGTCGGGCCTGTCTTCCATTGCCTGGGAAGAGGATGCCCAGGACGGGCACCTGCATCATGCTGCACTCGAATATATGCTGCATCAGGTGGAAGCCGGCGTCTGCTGTCCACTGACCATGACCTATGCCGGCATCCCGGTGATTAATCGCTCCCCTGAACTGCGTGACGAATGGCTGCCGAAACTGCTCTCCCGCAGCTATGACGGCCGCATGATCCCGGCCCACCTCAAGGACGGCTGTACCATGGGTATGGCCATGACCGAAAAACAGGGCGGGTCAGATGTGCGCGCCAACAGCACGAAAGCAGTCAAATGCGACGACGGCTATCTGCTGACCGGCCATAAATGGTTCTGTTCAGCCCCCATGAGCGACGCCTTCCTGACCCTTGCCTATACGGACGCGGGCCTGAGTTGCTTTTTCGTGCCCCGATTCCGGCCAGACGACAGCCGCAACAGTTTCTTCGTCCAGCGCCTGAAGCAAAAGCTGGGTAATCACGCGAATGCCTCAAGCGAGATTGAATACCGGAACACCTGGGCAGTCCTCGTCGGGGAAGAAGGCCGGGGTGTCGCCACCATAATGGATATGGTGCATCACACACGGCTGGATACGGCGATTGCACCTGTATCCCTGATGCGGCAGGCTCTGGTCCAGGCCATCCATCACGCCCGCCACCGCAGCGCCTTCCAGAAAAAGCTTATTGACCAGCCGCTGATGCAGTCGGTTCTGGCGGACCTGGCCCTTGATCTGGAAGCCGGCGTCCTGACATTCCTGCACCTGGCGCATAAATTTGACGTGGCGGCAGAAAATGATGACGCCCGCGCCTATGCCCGCCTTGCTGTCGCCGTCGCCAAATTCTGGCACAACAAACGCTGTCCCAATTTTGTCTACGAATGTATGGAGGCACTTGGCGGCGCCGGTTATGTGGAGGAAGGCATCATGCCGCGCCTGTACCGCGAAGCCCCACTCAACAGCATCTGGGAAGGGTCAGGCAATGTGATTTGCCTGGATATCCTGCGCACCTTCGCCAAGGAACCGGAAGCCATTGACCTTTTCTTTCACCAGATTGCACCCGTCCTTGGACAGAATAGTAATCTGGATAATTGCCTGTCTGACCTCCGCGACATGCTTGGCAATACTGCCTCCCTGCAGGCCAACGCCCGCATCATCGTGGAAAAAATGGCGCTCTCACTGCAGGCGTCTCTGATGCTGCAATATGCCCCGGCCGACATCGGCACGCAATTCTGCGAAACGAGGCTCGGCGATGGACGCAACTTTGTTTACGGTGCAGCACAGATTGCAAATGCTGAAAGCATACTGGAGCGGATTTTTCCGGAAAAGTGAAATTCCGCAAATATTCTTGAGCCCGGCTCCATTCTCTGCTACAGCCTGCCCTTTAGCAATCCAGACATCAGCAGACAGGAAAAGACATGATCCCTCGTTATTCCCGAGAAGTTATGACCTCTATCTGGGAGCCTGAGAGCCGCTTCCGGATCTGGTTCGAAATCGAAGCCCACGCCTGTGACGCCCTGGCCGAGCTTGGCGTAATCCCCAAGGAAGCCGCAAAGACCATCTGGGAAAAAGGCAATTTCGATATCGACCGGATCGATGAGATCGAGCGGGAAGTGAAGCACGACGTGATCGCCTTCCTGACCTCCCTTGCAGAATATGTGGGTCCCGAAGCCCGCTTCGTGCACCAGGGCATGACCTCTTCCGATGTTCTGGATACCTGCCTGAATGTACAGCTGGTCAAGGCTGCTGACATCCTGCTGGATGACATGGACAAGCTTCTCGAAGTGCTCAAACGCCGGGCTTACGAGCATAAAATGGATGTCTGCATTGGCCGCAGCCACGGCATTCATGCGGAACCCGTCACTTTCGGTCTGAAAATGGCCCAGGCCTATGCCGAATTCGATCGCAACCGGGAACGCCTGGTCAATGCCCGCAAGGAAATCGCCACCTGCGCCATCTCCGGCGCCGTCGGCACCTTCGCCAATATCGATCCCCGGGTCGAGGAACATGTGGCCAAGGCCATGGGCCTGGAGCCGGAGCCCGTCTCCACCCAGGTGATCCCGCGCGACCGTCATGCCATGTTCTTCGCCACACTTGGCGTGGTCGCCAGCTCCGTCGAGCGTCTGGCTACGGAAATCCGTCACCTGCAGCGCACCGAAGTACTGGAAGCCGAGGAATTTTTCTCCAAGGGCCAGAAGGGTTCTTCCGCCATGCCGCATAAACGCAACCCGATCCTGACCGAAAACCTGACCGGCCTTGCCCGCCTGGTGCGCGGCTACAGCATTCCGGCCATGGAAAATGTGGCGCTCTGGCATGAACGGGATATCTCCCACTCCTCCGTCGAGCGCATGATCGGCCCGGATGCCACAGTCACTCTCGACTTTGCCCTGGCCCGTCTGACCATGGTTATGGACAAGCTGGTGGTCTATCCGGAAAATATGAAGAAAAACATGGATAAACTGGGTGGTCTGCATAATTCACAGCGCGTGCTGCTGGCGCTCACCCAGGCTGGGATCAGCCGTGAGGACTCCTACCGTCTGGTACAACGCAACGCCATGAAGGTCTGGGAACAGGGTGCCGACTTCGCTACCGAGCTGAAAAACGACCCGGAAGTATCCGCCAAACTGTCCGATCAGGAAATTGACGACAAGTTTGACGAAAGCTACCACACCAAACATGTGGACACGATCTTCAAGCGGGTCTTCGGCGAATAAGTCTATCTGATACTTTTATAGGCCGCGAGCGCCCGTTCGCGGCTCATGGCAAGATCAACGACAGGATCGGGGTAGCCCCCGGTTCTTTCTTTTTCTACTTTCCAGGGCTTGTGGATTTCATCCCCGTCCAGATCGGCAAGCTCCGGCACCCATTTGCGAATATATTTCCCCTGAGGATCGAACTTCTGTCCCTGTGTAACAGGATTGAAAATGCGAAAATAGGGCGCGGCATCAGCGCCCGAACCCGCCACCCACTGCCAGCCAGCACTGTTATTGGCGAGGTCCGCGTCAACCAGTGTGTCCCGAAACCAGTCCGCCCCCGCCTGCCAGGGGATCAGCAGGTTCTTGGTGAGGAATGAGGCCACAATCATGCGCACCCGGTTGTGCATGAAACCGGTCTGCCACAGTTCCCGCATGCCCGCATCCACCAGCGGATAACCGGTCCTGCCCTGCTGCCAGCCTTGGAGGAGTTCCTCATCCTCCTGCCAGGGGAAAGCTTCAAATTCCGGCCGGAAGGGCTTTTCCGCGATATGCGGAAAATGGTATAGTAAGTGGGTGCTGAACTCCCGCCACCCCAGTTCGCTGCGAAACTTTGTCACAGACTCACCCGCGCTTTTAAGCTCCTCGAACGGCTGCAGCCTGTTCCAGATATCGCGAACACTGATTTCCCCGAAATGGAGATGGGGGGAAAGCCGGGAAATTGCGTCTGCCGCCGGAAAGTCTCTTTTTCCGGCATAGTCCTGCAGTTTTTCCTCAAGAAAGCGATCGAATCTGTCCAGCGCCCCTTTCTCCCCCGGTGTCCAGCACCAGGCCAGTCCGCCGGACCAGTCCGGCCCGGTGGGCAAAAGCCCCCAGTTCTTCATATCCTCTGACGCAGTGGTCTGCCCTGCTCCCTTCAGAGGAGGAACAGACAACACCCCCTCACCGGCAATCTGACTGCGTGCCTGACGCCAGTAAGGGGTAAATACTCTGTAGGGGTTACCTTGCCCGGTCTTCACCTCCCAGGGTTCATTGAGCAAGCTGGCATTATATGTCCTGACCTCCAGCCCCATGTCCTGGAAATGTTCTTTGATCCTGGCATCACGCGCTATGGCCCAGGGTTCATAGAGCCGGTTCCAATGGATCGTCGTAACACCCGCATCCTCTACCAGCCCTTCCAGAATCTGCAACGGGTCGCCACGGCGAAGGACCAGGCGACAGCCACGCTTTTCCAGTTCATCCTGCAGGGCGCACAGGCTATGATGCAGCCACCAGCGGCTTGCCCCGCCCATCGGTGAATGTTCCTTTTCATCCAGAAGATAGGTGACCAAAACCGGACCGCGCCGGGCCGCATGATAAAGGGCCGGATTGTCAAGAAGCCGGAGATCCCGGCGAAGCCATACAAGTGTTGTCATATTACTGTTCCCGACACATCTTACGACAAATCCCCGGGATAAAAATGAAAAAACCACCCTTCCGACAGAAGGGTGGTCCTCAACTTACTATCTGCATCAATGGCAAGATCAGTTTTTAAGCTGCTCGCGGGCTTCGGCCAGCTTGTCTTCCATTTCGCGACGCAGCTGGTGCTCGGAAACCTCGACGCCTTTTGCATCCAGGTCGCCCTTGACCTTGCGGTAAACATCCTCGTGGCCTGCTTCTTCAAAATCTGCTTCCACCACTTCCTTTGCGTAAGCACTGGCGGCATCACCATCAAGGCCCATCAGTCCAGCGGCCCAAAGTCCGAGAAGCTTGTTGCGCCGCGCAACGATCTTGAATTCGTTCTCTTCATCCTTGGCATATTTCTTTTCGAATGTCTGTTCCCGGTCTTCAAACTGGGTCATTTTTCTAAACTCCATGTTGCGTCACGTTCGTGACAGTAATCTTTGTGGTCATATGTACGCCATTCAGACAAAGGTTTCCATATTTTTTATATAGGAATTTTGTTGCAGGTTTTTAAGGCCTTTTTATCGCTTTGGCTCATTGAATTTGACAATTTTATGATATATGTTCGCCTCGCTTGATTCTTAATCTTTATAACTTTTAAGGTTCCCCACATGACAAAGGGCGTGAAACTTTATGAGGGCAAGGCCAAAACTCTTTACGAGGGGCCTGAACCCGGCACTATTATTCAATATTTCAAAGATGACGCCACCGCCTTCAATAACGTCAAAAAAGGTACGATTGCAGGCAAGGGAATCATAAACAACAGGATTACCGACCTGGTCATGACCCGTCTTGCAGGCATCGGCATTCCGACCCATTATATCAAGCGTTTGTCGGATCGGGAACAACTGGTCAAGAAAGTGGAAATCGTCCCGCTAGAGGTCATTGTCCGCAATATTGCCGCCGGTTCCATGAGTAAGAAATTCGGTGTCGAGGAAGGCACACGCCTGGCCCGGCCGATCGTCGAATTCTCGCTTAAGAATGACGACCTGGGTGATCCCCTGATGGCAGAAGAGCACATCCTTGTTCTCGGACTTGCCAGCGAAGAGGAACTTGACGAAATTTTCAGCATGACCCTGCAGATCAATGATTTCCTCAGGGGCATGTTTGCCGCCATCGGCATCGAGCTTGTGGATTTCAAGCTGGAATACGGCCGCCTTGCGGAAGAAGATACGGTACAGCTGGTGCTGGCCGATGAATTCAGCCCCGACAACTGCCGTCTGTGGGATTTTGAAACCGGCGAAAAGCTGGACAAGGATCGTTTCCGCCGGGATATGGGCGGTGAAGTGGAAGCCTATCAGGAAGTGGCCCGCCGGCTGGGTATCTCCCTGGAGGCAGCAGAGTAACAACAAGACATTCAGAAAGGGATACACCGTGAAAGCACGTGTACATGTCACCTTGAAAAACGGCGTTCTTGACCCCCAGGGCAAGGCCATCCAGCACGCTCTCGCCGCGCTTGGCTTTGACGGTGTGGATGATGTGCGCCAGGGCAAATACATCGAACTGGATCTCGCCGAGACCGACAAAGCCAAGGCGGAAGCGGCTGTGGACGAGATGTGCAGGAAACTGCTGTCCAACACGGTGATTGAAAATTACGCCATTGAAATTGACTGACGCCCTCGCCCGAGGGCTTTAACTTATTTGGGATTTGCGTCTATGAAAAGCGCTGTAGTTGTTTTTCCGGCTTCCAACTGCGATCGGGACATGATCGTGGCCCTGGAAAAGATCACGGGACAAAAACCACATATCGTCTGGCATCAGGAGAGTGAAATTCCCGATGTTGACCTGATCGCCCTGCCCGGCGGTTTTTCCTTCGGGGATTATCTGCGCTGCGGCGCCATGGCGGCCCGCTCTCCGGCCATGAAAGAAGTGATTGCCCGGGCCGACAAAGGGGTCAATATTTTCGGGGTCTGCAACGGCTTTCAGGTTCTGACCGAAACCGGTCTCCTGCCCGGTGCCCTGATGCGCAATCAGAGCCTCAAGTTTGTCTGCAAACATGTTGATCTGAAAGTGGAAAATAATGACACCCCCTACACCAACGCCTATAAAAAGGGCCAGGTCATCAGCATTCCGGTAGCTCATCACGACGGCAACTATTTCGCCGACGACGAGACCCTTAAACAGCTTGAGGACGAAGGCCGGGTTGTGTTCCGTTATGTGGACAATCCCAACGGCTCCCGCAATGACATTGCGGGCATTATCAACAAGCGCAAGAATATTCTCGGCATGATGCCCCATCCGGAACGACTGATCGAAGATGCCCAGGGCGGCACCGACGGACGCGGATTTTTTGAAAGCATGCTGAACAGCCTGAATTAGGACCAGTGTTAGGAATTGGCACATGACGTGGAACAATAACGTAGAAATTACCGAAGAGCTGATCAAGGAACATGGCCTCAGCGCCGAAGAGTACCAGCTTGCCCTGAAAATTCTCGGCCGGACCCCGACCCTGACCGAGCTCGGTATTTTTTCTGTAATGTGGAGTGAGCACTGCTCCTATAAATCATCCAAGCTGCATCTGAAAACACTGCCGACAAAGGCGCCCTGGGTGATCCAGGGACCGGGCGAAAACGCCGGTGTAATCGATATTGGCGACGGCCAGGCTGCTATCTTCAAAATGGAAAGCCATAACCATCCGTCCTATATCGAGCCCTATCAGGGTGCAGCCACCGGTGTCGGTGGTATCCTGCGCGACGTCTTCACCATGGGCGCGCGCCCCATCGCCAATATGAATGCGCTTCGTTTCGGGTCTCCCGACCATCCGAAAACCCGCCATTTGCTGAGCGGTGTGATCGAAGGTATCGGCGGTTACGGTAACTGCGTGGGTGTCCCCACTGTAGGTGGCGAGACCAATTTCCATCCGTCCTATGACGGCAACATCCTGGTCAATGCCATGACCGTGGGCCTTGCCAATACGAACAAGATTTTCCTGTCCGCTGCCGCCGGTGTCGGCAATCCCGTGGTTTATGTAGGCTCCAAGACCGGACGTGACGGTATTCATGGCGCCACCATGGCCTCTGCAGAGTTTACCGAGGACAGCGAGGAAAAACGCCCGACCGTGCAGGTGGGCGACCCCTTCACCGAAAAACTCCTGATCGAAGCCTGCCTCGAGCTGATGGCCACAGACGCCATCGTCGCCATTCAGGACATGGGTGCAGCCGGCCTCACCTCTTCCTCCGTGGAGATGGCTTCCGGCGGCGGGGTTGGTTTCGAGCTTAACCTGGACAATGTGCCTCAGCGTGAAGAGCATATGACTCCTTACGAAATGATGCTGTCCGAAAGCCAGGAACGCATGCTGATGGTCCTGAAACCGGGCCGCGAAGGCGAAGCTGAAAAAATCTTCCGCAAGTGGGACCTGGATTTCGCCGTGATCGGAAAAATCACCGACACGGGTAACCTGACCCTCACCTTCAAGGGCGAGACCGTGGCTGACATTCCTGCCGGGCCGCTGGCTGATAACAGCCCGGAATATGACCGTCCGTGGGTAAAAAAGGATCCGGCAAAGGTGCTGTCCGCCAATGACGTTGCAGCCCCCAATGACCTTGGTGCAACGCTTCTGAAAATGGTCAGCTCCCCCAATCTCTGCAGCCGCAGCTGGATCTGGGAACAATATGACCATCAGGTCATGGCCGACACCATCCAGAAACCGGGCGGCGATTCCGCAGTGGTGCGCATCCATAACACGGACAAGGCTCTGGCCATTTCCACCGACTGTACCCCGCGCTATTGCTTTGCCGACCCTTACGAAGGCGGCAAACAGGCCGTGGTTGAAACCTGGCGCAACATCACCGCCGTTGGCGGCACACCGCTGGCCATCACCAACTGCCTCAACTTCGGCAATCCGGAACGCCCGGATATCATGGGCCAGTTTGTCGGCTGCATCGAGGGCCTGAAAGATGCCTGTAATGCGCTGGATTACCCGGTCGTCTCCGGTAACGTGTCCCTCTATAACGAAACCAACGGTACCGGCATTCATCCGACTCCGGCTATTGGCGGCGTTGGCCTGCTGAAAGACAGCACGAAAATGGCCACCATCGCTCCCAAAGCAGAAGGTGAAGTGCTGATCCTGGTGGGCGAGACCACCGGTCATCTGGGCTCATCCCTTTATCTGGATGTGATGGAAGGCCTTGAAGAAGGCGCCCCGCCGAAAGTGGATCTGGCGCTTGAGAAGAAAAACGGCGACTTTGTCCGCGGCCTGATCGAAACCGGAACGGTAAAAACCTGCCATGACCTTTCCGACGGCGGCCTGTTTGTTGGCCTCGCCGAAATGGTGATTGCTTCCGGACTTGGCATGAAAGTGCATCTGGAGAACGGCGATATTCCGCTCCATGCCTTTGGTTTCGGCGAAGACCAGGCCCGCTATATCCTGTCGGTCGCCCCCGAAAAGGCTGATGCCATACTGGCCAGTGCCCGTAGTGCAGAGGTATCCGCCTGCCGTCTGGGCACTGTGGGCGGCGAAACTCTCACCATTGAAGAGGCGCTTGTCGTTGCTGTCGCTGACCTGAAAAGTAATCACACGGAATGGATGCCGGGCTATATGGCCAGTTGATACGGCTCACGGAATGAAAATCAGGGCAGCAGGATAAGAATTCTGCTGCCTTTCTTTTTGGGGCATGTTAACAAATTGGTTGGTATTCTGTGCTAAATCCTTGTTAAATATGTAAAAGGAAAAACTGCGACAGGAAGAAGCAGGGGATGAAAATGATCTTTTTAATCGGCTCACCACGCAGCGGCACCACATGGGTCGCCAAGATCTTTGACAGCCATCCGGATGTCCTTTACCGGCACGAACCGGACTCCGTTGTTATTTCCGAAGAAGTCCCCTTCTTTCCCGCGTCCGCTGACATGGACAGGCTGATTCCGGCGACCCGGGACTATTTTTCAAAACTCTGGGATGTAAGACACCTGAAATCTGCAGGCTCCCTTCCTGTGTTTCCGAAAAGCTATTTCAGTTCCTTCATGAATGCCTTCCGGGCCAAGTTCCTCTTTACACTGAAAGTGATTGGCGCCGTCGCCCACCGTCTCGGCCTGCCGTCGGACGTCAAGGTACCTGCCATTTCCCGCAAAAAGATGGCAGCAGGCAAGATTGTGCCGGTGATGAAGTCGGTGAATTCCAACTGCCGCACCGGCCTCGTCGCCCGCGCCTTCCCCGAAGGAAAGGTCGTGCATATCCTGCGCCACCCTTGCGGTTATGTCTCTTCCCAGCTTAGAGGCCGCAAACTGAAACTGATGGAAGACGTTGTTTTCTATGAAGAAGTTTCCTCCATGCCGCTGGCCCGAGAGCGGGGCTGGACCGTGGAAAAACTGAAAGCCATGTCCCTTGAGGAACAGCTGGCCTGCACCTGGGTCTGCTTCAACGAAAAAGTCATGAAGGACATTCAGGGCCTGGAGAACTGTTACGACCTCGTCTATGAAGATCTTTGCGACGACCCCGTTGGTGTCGCCAAAAAGCTGTTCCAGTTTTGTGGGCTTTCCTATAACGATCAGACCGACGCCTTCCTGCAAAGCAGCTTGAATTATGAGGGTGGCCCGGAAAAATACCACCAGACTGTCCGCGATCCGAAAACAGCAGCGGAGAAATGGAAAAACGAGCTGGATGCCGAGCAGGTGGCCAAGATCAGGAACATTGTCTCCGGCACCATCGCCGGTGACAAATATGCCGATCGTTTCGCCTGATCACTCATGTAAAAAAATCACTTTTCCCCTTCAAACTTCAGACATTCGCCCCCATATACAGGCCAGTTGTCTTGACGTGATTTTGGC
This sequence comes from Emcibacter sp., assembly GCF_048269205.1. GTDB lineage: Bacteria > Pseudomonadota > Alphaproteobacteria > Sphingomonadales > Emcibacteraceae > Emcibacter. The sequence goes on from NZ_JBLXJC010000002.1 coordinate 26,231, forward strand.
CAGATGCCAAACTGCGTTGATCAGACTTAACTGGAGTAAAACGATAATGGCAATGGATGCTGCAGAAATTGAGAAACTGATAAAGGAAAGTCTTCCCGACGCAAAGGTCACCATCCAGGACCTGCGCGGTGACGGCGACCACTATGCGGCCCATGTGGTCTCGAGTGCCTTTAAAGGAAAAAGCAGGGTACAACAGCATCAGATGGTCTATAAGGCCCTTAAAGGCAATATGGGCGGCGCCCTGCATGCGCTTGCCCTTCAGACCTCAGCAGAATAATCACACGAAATTCAGGGACAAGTACAAATGAGCAATCCGGTTTTTAATCGTATCGAGGATGATATCAAAAACAGCGATATCGTTCTTTACATGAAAGGCAGCCCGATGTTTCCCCAGTGCGGATTTTCCGCCGCAGTCATCGAAGTGCTGAACTATTACAATGTGGACTTTGAAGCCTTTGACGTGCTTCAGGACCCGGCTTTGCGTGAAGGCATTAAAGAATTCAGCGAATGGCCGACCATCCCCCAGCTCTATGTTAAGGGCGAGTTCATCGGCGGGTGCGATATCATTCGCGAAATGGCCGCCTCGGGCGAACTGATCGAAGTCTTCGAAAAGAACGACATCAAGCCGAAAAGCTGATCATAGTAAAGCGCCCCGACGAACAATTGCCGGGGCGCTTCTTTACCCAATAAACAAATCAAATTCCGCGGCGCGGAACGTCACCCCGCACGCTGTCGGTACTGTCAAAGAAACAGTTTACCAGGTCAGCGCTCGGAAATACTATTGATGAATTCCTCTATTTTAGCCTGTTTCTCTTCCAGGTTATTCTCATCCTCGCCAGATGTTTCGCGGAAACAGATTTCCAGATCATCCACCAGATTAGCCATTGCGGAATAGAGTGTCTTGCCGTCAACCGGCTTGCTTATATAGTCATCCATACCCTGCAATAAATAAGTTTCCCGATCGCCGGCCATGGCATTCGCCGTGAGGGCAATAATCGGTGTCTTGCTCTTTTTCCCCCGCAGTTCCCTGATCCGCCTTGTCGCTTCGAGCCCATCCATTTCCGGCATGTGAATGTCCATGAGAACCAGATCGAAATCACCATCTCGAACCGCCTGCAGGGCTTCAACACCATTCTGGACAAACTGTAGTGTCAGATCGTCCACCTTGAGCATGGCCTGCACAACCACCCGGTTGATATGATTGTCTTCTGCGGCCAGCACTTTCACCGGGGCCTTGCAGACAAGCCCCATCTTCTGACCAGCCTCGATTTCCTGAAGCCCTTCTCCGTTCTCGGGAATGCTTTCCTGCGCGAGCCTGACTGTAAAGCTGAAGGATGACCCCTTGCCCGGCACACTGCTGAGAGAAATCTCTCCACCCATCAGGGAGACGATCTCGCGGCATATAGCCAGTCCGAGACCGGAACCGCCAAATTTCCGTGTGGTCGATGTGTCCCCCTGGCTGAATTTTTCGAAAAGATGGGCTTCCTGCTCCATATCCAGGCCAATACCCGTGTCAATCACGGTAAATTTCAAAACCCCGGTCTCTTTTTCATCAGCAGCAAGGGAAATCCTGATCATGATGCTGCCCTGCATGGTAAACTTGACGGCATTGCTGACCAGGTTATGCAGAACCTGCCGTAAGCGCACAGGATCGCCGCGCCAGCGACGATCAGCTGCCTCCTCGAGATTTACCTTATATTCCAGTCCCTTGGCTCGGATCCGTGCTTCCCAGAGGTCCGATATCTCCTGCAGTATCTGGCTAAGGTCAAAGGAGACATGTTCCAGCTCCATTTTCCCGGATTCCACCTTGGTCAGATCAAGAATGTCATTCAGAAGCTGTAACAGAATTTTGCCCGACCTCACTGCGGTTTTGAGGTAGCCCTCCTGCTTGTCATCCAGCCGTGTATCCTTGAGAAGAGCCAGCATTCCGAGCATGCCGTTCATCGGGGTCCTGATTTCATGGCTCATGGCGGCAAGGAAATCACTTTTTGCCCGGTTGGCCTGCTCTGCGTCTTTCCGGGAGCGCTTGTTTTCTTCCACGACCTTTTCATATGCCGCCTGTTTTTCCTTAAGCTGGCTATATGTCAGTTCAAGCTCAGTTACCTGTTTCTCCAGCAGCTTCTCCTGTTCCTCGGCCACATGCTTTTCCTTCAGCGCGACCTCGGCAAGATGCTTATTGACGATTTTAAGGTAGGCGGAATTGCGTATGCTGCTCTCGATATTCCGGGCAAGAAGGTTGGTGAACAGGGTATAGAATCCCACCATTGTCGCCATTTCGAACCGCCCCGTGACAATAAAATAGCCAATTGCGGAAAACAGCGGCGGAATATTAAACAAAAGATAAGACTGGAAACTGGACGCCGAAGATACCAGCGCCCCGGCCGTCATACCGGATATGGTAAAGATAACAATCAGGATATCTTCCGGGGCCGACGTCAGTATCAGAAAGCCAATCATCGAGGCCCAGACAACGCCCGTTAGAAACGTACCAGCCTGGTAGATCCTGTACCATTTGTCGACGGTACTCATCCAGTCCGATAAATTATACAGATGCCAGGAAACAAACCTCAGGCCGCAGACCATAAACATGGCGCCCAGCCAGATAAACAGGACATTTTGCAGGACCGGCTGATAAAGGGCCCAGAAAACAAAAGAGGCAATCAGTATATTGCAGACCGCCACAAAGGGGATGCCCTTGTAAAAAAGGGCAAGCTGGTCAAGCCGGTAATCCCGATCAATCTGCTCCTGGTTGAGAGCCATACTCTGACCGAACGCCGGTGACAACGGGGAAATCGGCTCCTTGTTGACCGAAAACAAAAACAATTCCTGCTACTCCATGAAAACTTCTGGTTGTCAGAGTATGACGTCATCGTTAATTTTTTACTAGCGATGACGCTACATTTGACTTTTCTTATATTTATTTTCCGGCAGACATACAACCCTGGCGGAATAAAGTCCCCCAGGGTTCGAAATTAAAAAAGCCGCTCCGGAAAGAGCGGCCTTTTCAGATTAAGTATCGATACCGATTAGCGTGAGTAGAACTCGACGATCAGGTTCGGTTCCATCTGCACCGGATAGGGAATTTCATCCAGGACCGGCTGACGCAGGAAAGTCACCTTGTAGCCGTTATCTTCAACAGTAAGATATTCCGGCACTTCACGCTCGGCTGATTCCAGACCCTGGATTACCATCGGCACCTGACGTGATTTCTCACGGATTTCAATCACATCGCCCGGCTTCACCTGGTAAGAGGGGATATTCACTTTCTTGCCGTTCACTTTCACATGTCCGTGGTTCACGAACTGGCGTGAGGCAAAAACAGTCGGTACGAATTTGGCGCGATAAACTACCGCATCCAGACGACGCTCCAGCAGACCTACGAGGATTTCACCAGTGTCACCTTTCTGGCGATCGGCTTCCTTGTAGATGCGTTTGAACTGTTTTTCAGTGATATTGCCATAGTAGCCTTTCAGCTTCTGTTTGGCGCGCAGCTGAATACCGAAGTCGGACAGTTTGCCGCGACGACCCTGGCCGTGCTGGCCCGGTCCATATTCGCGACGGTTTACGGGAGACTTCGGACGACCCCAGATGTTTTCGCCCAACCGGCGGTCGATTTTATACTTGGATTGAATTCGTTTTGTCATGTTCTCGAATCGCTTGTGTTAAGAGTTAAAATTCAGCGCCGCAGCCCCGATTCCGACAATGGAGGAAACAGACTGCGCAACCCGGGAACTGCCCCCGAGTCATTACGATGGGCGGAATATATAGGGATAAGTCTCAGAGTCAACGGGAAAAGGCGGGAAATACAGGGAAAACCCTTTATTTCTTCCCGGTTTTACCTTTTTCCGCCTTTTCCTTCTGCCATTCCGGACCGCCGCCGGTGGCGAGCGAGCGGATGACCCCGCGGAGCGTCCTGACCTCTTCCTGGGTAAACTGGGCCCGGGTCAGCATGTTGCGCAGGTTCCGCACCATGGTCGGACGGCGCTTTTCATGACGCAGATAGCCCGCCTCCATCAGTTCCCCTTCCAGATGGTCGAACAGCTGCTGCATCTCCTCGCCCGTCGCGGGCGTGGTTTCCAGCGTCGGGGTATAACTTTCCGGGGTCTGGTCCCCAGCCTGAAACCATTCATAGGCCAACACCACGACCGCCTGGGCCAGGTTAAGACTGGCGAAGGCGGGATTGAGCGGCACCGAGACAATGGCATCACAGGGGGCCACATCCTCATTCCTGAGTCCGGCCTTTTCCGGCCCGAACAACAGGCCCACTTTCAAGCCCTGGTCCACCCTGTCCCGCATCACTTCTGCACATTTGCGGGGGGTGATGATCGGTTTGACCATATCGCGCATGCGGGCCGTGGTGGCATAAACATGATGCAGGTCCTGGATGGCATCCGCCGTAGTGGCATAAACCTTGGCATTTTCCAGCACCACATCGGCTCCGGCTGCCGCCGGCCAGGCGGCTTCATTGGGCCAGCCGTCCCGCGGAGCGACAAGGCGCAGGTCCGTCAGGCCGAAATTATACATAGCCCGGACTACCTTGCCGATATTCTCGCCAAGCTGCGCCCCGACCAGGATGATGGCCGGACCGTTGTCATGAAGGATGGGGGCTTGAGTGCTGTCTGTTCCGGCCATGGTCTAGTCGATCTTGATCCACAGGCATTTGGAAACACCCAGAAGTTCACCATCCCTTGAATAGATAGCGGCGCCGGACAGCATCTTGCGGCTTTCATCCCGTTTGATCGGCCAGGCAACAACGATATAATCTTCGTTCTTGTCCAGTTCCCGTTTCAGCACCAGCTTCTGGTTGGCGATCAGGGCCTTTTCGCCGGGCTCGAAGATGGCCCAGGCGCTGGGACAATCCAGAACGGCGGCCATTTCCCGCTGAGAGATTTTGTCGCCCTCAAGATAGAGATGCGGCCGCCAGACACAGGCGATCAGCCCATCGTCGCGACCGGCCACAGGACCGGTCATCAGGTGCGGCGCGTCATGGGGATCGCGTTTGTCGCCACAGATGTAACACTCGCGGAAGGGATTATAGGCCGGAAACACGACCGCCTTCTCAGCGGCCAGCGCCTCATCAAAGGTCACAGGTCCGGGCACATCGGCCAGCACAGCATCCGTATCATCGAACTCTTCTCCCTGCACGATCAGGGTGTCGTCCTGCATCAGGCTGGATTTGCCGTCTTTCAGTTCCAGGGTCAGCGGCACTTCCATGGGGATCGGCTTGAACAGGTTGACCTGGGCCGTCACCGGATAGGGTTTCTCCAAAGCCTCTACGGCGAGCCCGATGGCATAACCGCCGTTGGCGCCAAACGGCGGGCCCTGGTATTTTTTATCGATGATCAATTGTTCTGACATGGTTACTGCCTTTCCCAGGTGGTGCCCTCGGGCCCGTCTTTCAGGATTACGCCTTGAGCGGCCAGTTCATCCCTGATCTGATCTGCATGGGCGAAGTCCTTGTTTTTCTTAGAGATTGCCCGTTCATTGATAAGCTTTTGGATTTCGTCGTCAGAAATCGCGCCCTCGGCCACCTCGACTTTGAACCAGTCCTGATCCAGCAGTAAACCAAGGAGCTGAGCAGAAACTTTCAAATCAACACCATTCTGAAGTCTTTGCTCTTCAGTAATATCTGTTCGAGTTGAAAAAAGAGAAATTGCATCATCAACCTGATCATCCATAGGCTCTAAACGATTATCCATAATAATTTGAGCCTTCTCTCGCGGATTGCTGGCCTCCTTTGCAAGCTTATTCAATTCTGCGATTGCTTTTGGTGTATTCAAGTCATCCCTCAAAGCGTGCAGAACATCGTCAGAGACTTTTCCTATAATCTCATTTTCTTTGCTCAACTCTTTGATTTTCTTTTCTGCTTCGTTGCAAACCCGGTACCAGCGGTCAAGCTGCTTTTTCGCCTGCTGAATACCGGAGCGGCTGAAATCCAGCGGCTGGCGATAGTGGGCAGAAAGCAGCGCCATGCGGATCGCTTCGCCCTTGACGCCTTCCTCCAGCAGTTCATGGACTGTGATGAAATTGCCCAGGGACTTGGACATTTTCTCACCTTCCACAGTCAAATATCCGTTATGCATCCAGTAGCGCGCCAGCGGCGCGCCGTCATGGGCGCAGCGGCTCTGGGCGATTTCGTTCTCATGGTGCGGGAAAATCAGATCAAGCCCGCCGCCATGGATGTCGATGGTTTCGCCCAGCACATCCTCGATCATGCAGCTGCATTCCAGGTGCCAGCCGGGCCGACCCCGGCCCCAGGGGCTGTCCCAGCCGGGCTGGTCGTCTGTACTCGGTTTCCACAGCACAAAATCGGTGGGGTCTCTTTTATAGCTCGCCACCTCGACCCGGGCCCCGGCAATCAGCTCGTCCAGGGTACGGTTACTGAGCTCGCCATAATTTTCCATGCTCGGCACATTGAACAGCACATGACCGTCCGCTTCGTAGGCATGGCCCTTTTCGATCAGGGTTTCCACCATGCGGATCATCTGGGGAATATAGTCGGTCGCCCGGGGCCGTTCATCCGGCAGCTCCGCATTCAGCGCACCCATATCCTCTTCATAGATGCGGGTGAATTTTTCCGTGATGGCGGAAATATCCTCACCGCTTTCCCGGGCGGCTTCGATAATCTTGTCATCGATGTCCGTGATGTTGCGGGCATAGGTGAGCTTGGGATAATCATGGCGCAACAGCCTGGCCAGCAGATCAAACACCACCACCGGGCGGGCGTTACCCACATGGGCATAGTTATAGACCGTAGGTCCGCAGACATACATTTTCACATGGGCGGGGTCGAGAGGAACGAACGCCTTCTTCTTCTTCGTCAGCGTGTTGTAAACCTCCAGTGTCATGATGTCTCACCCCGCAGTCTGTCGACCAGCTTATCGCGGCCGATCAGCGGCAGCAAGGGGGCCATTTCCGGGCCATGGTCCATGCCGGTGATGGCCTGCCGCAACGGCAGGAACAGAGCCTTGCCCTTGGTGCCTGTGGCGTCCTTGATCGCCGTGGTCCAGGCCTTCCAGCTGGTTTCATCCAGGTCACCTTCCGGAAGCAGGCTCAGAGCTTTGGTCATAAAGTCCTTATCCTCGATAATCGGGACAACCGGTCCGTTGACAAGTTTCGCCCAGCCCTGCACATCGGACAATTTATTAATGTTAGGCCTTAAAGTTTGCCACAAAGCCTTTGAAATTCCTTCCATTTCCTGCCTGATATTCACCTGATCATAGTCGGTCATATGCAGGATTTTGGCGTTCAGAACTTCCAGGTCATGGGGATCGAACTTGGCCGTGGAGCGACTGTAGCTGGAGAAATCGAAGCCCTCAATTAACGGCTCGAGCGTAGTGAAAGGCTCCACATCCATATTCGAACCGAGCCTCGCAAGAAGGCAGTTGATGGCCATGGGCTCGAAACCTTCCTCTTCCCGATAGCTTTCGATGCTGGCGGTGCCGAAGCGCTTGGAAAGCCCCTCGCCGCCCTTGCCGGTCAGCAGGCTGAAATGGGCATAGGCTGGTGTCTTGCCGCCCAGGGCTTCAAAGATCTGGGTCTGGACTGCGCTGTTGGTGGCATGGTCCTCGCCACGCATGATATGGGTGATGCCATACTCGATATCATCCACCACCGACGGCAGGGTATAGAGGTAAGAGCCATCCTCCCGGATCAGGATCGGATCGCTCAGCGCTTCCAGATCAAAACTCTGATGGCCCTTGACCAGGTCTTCCCATTCCACACGGGCGGGCAAATCCAGCTTGAACCGCCAGTGGGGTTTGCGCCCTTCCACTTCATAGGCGGCGATCTGCTCCAAGGTCAGCTTCAATGCCTCCCGGTCATAGACCGGCGGCTTGCCCTGTCCCAGCTTGATCTTGCGTTTGAGGTCCAGTTCCACAGCCGTTTCATAACAGGGATAAAGCCGTCCTTCGGCTTTCAGCTTTTCCGCCGCCGCATCATATTTTTCCATGCAGTCCGACTGGCGGAAACAATCGTCCCAGTCTAGCCCCAGCCATGTGAGGTCGATCTTGATCAGTTCGGCAAATTCTTCCGTAGAGCGTTCCCGGTCGGTATCGTCCAGACGCAGGATGAACTCCCCCCCCTGCTGGCGGGCAAACAGCCAGTTGACCAAAGCGGTTCGGACATTGCCCACATGAATCTTGCCGGTCGGGCTTGGCGCAAAGCGTACTTTTACAGTCATTTATTATCTCTCTGGTATTTCCCTGTAACCCGAAGTTTTGTCAGGCATCCAGATCCTGCAGACGCGCATTTCGATAACCATGCGTAATCGGATAACGCCGGTCACGTCCGAAATTGCGTCGGGTGATTTTAACCCCCGGGGGCGACTGACGTCTTTTATATTCTGCCACATAGAGCAAATGCTCGATCCGTGCAACCGTTTCTGCATCATGGCCCCGGGCAACAATCTCCTTGAACGCCAGTTCCTTCTCGATCAGGCATTCCAGAATATCATCCAGAATATCATAGGGTGGCAAGCTGTCTTCGTCTTTCTGGTCGGGACGCAGCTCGGCTGTCGGCGGTTTGGAAATGATATTTTCCGGAATCACCTGGCCATCCGGACCAAGCCCGCCGACCGGGTGTTCCTCATTGCGCCACTGACACAGCTTGAAAACATCCGTCTTGTAGATGTCCTTGAGTACGGAATAACCGCCACACATATCGCCGTACAGGGTGGCGTATCCCACAGACATCTCCGACTTGTTGCCGGTGGTCAGAACCATGTAGCCGAATTTGTTGCTGATCGCCATCAGCAGCATGCCGCGAAAGCGGCTCTGGATATTTTCCTCGGTGATGTCCGGTTCTGTGCCGGCGAACTGGCCGGCCAGCATATCATCAAAGGCGTTTACCGCCGGGACAATGGGGATACTGTCGATACGGGCGCCCATCATTTCGGCGCACTGGGCGGCATCCAGCAGGCTTTCCTGGCTTGTATATTTGGACGGCATCATCACCAGATGAACCCGGTCCGCGCCCAGGGCATCCACCGCCACGGCGGCGCTGAGCGCACTGTCGATGCCACCGGACATGCCAAGGATTACACCGGGAAAGCGGTTCTTTTCCACATAGTCCCGAAGGCCCAGCATCATGGCCTGATACATGGCGGCGCTACCGTTGCCGGCCTTGCGAATGTCACCTTTTTCACAGACCCAGCCGGACGGCGTTCGGGTCCAGTCGGTGATGGTCAGGTCCTCGATCCAGCTTTCCACCTGAACAGCCAGCTCATAGTCCCTGTTCAGGACAAAGGTTCCGCCATCAAATACAAGTTCGTCCTGGCCGCCCACCTGGTTCACATAGATCAGTGGCAATTCGCTTTCCTGCACCCGTTTCAGGGCAAGCTGGAGGCGCTCGTTATATTTGCCGCGTTCGTAGGGCGATGCGTTTGTGACCACCAGGATTTCGGCCCCGGTCTCGGTAAGGCATTCCGTCACATCCGGATACCACATATCCTCGCAGATCACGATGCCGAGTTTGACACCGCGGAAATTGATCGGCCCCTGCAACGGCCCTTCGTCGAAGATGCGCATTTCGTCAAAAACGCCGTAGTTGGGCAGGTCATGCTTATAGCGTATCGCCGCCACCTTGCCACCCTCCAGCAGCAGGGCAGCATTATAGAGCTTCTGTTCTTCCGGTTTATCCCCGTCTGCGGTCCAGCAGCAGCCAATCAGCATGGCCGGGCCACCGTCCGCCGTGATCTTGGCGAGCTCTTTAACCTTGGCCATGGACTGACGCTGAAAAACGGGTTTCAGGACCAGATCTTCCGGCGGATAGCCAAGCAGGATCAGTTCGCTATAGACGACAATATCAGCCCCCCCGGCCGCTGCCCTGTCCCGCGCCTCGATAATCTTTCGGGCATTGCCTTCCAGATCACCTACGGTCGGGTTCAGGGTCGCCAGCGCGATCTTGAGACTGTTTGTCATCTTTACTCCTTAAGCCTGCCTCAGGACGCTTTCTTTTCTTCCGCCGCCCTGGCATCCCGCTCATCCTTCAGGCTTTCCGCAATCAGGAAAGCGAGTTCCAGGCTCTGACTGGCGTTGAGACGCGGATCACAATGGGTGTGATAGCGGTCCGCGAGCTTTTCGTCAGTGATGGCCTCGGCGCCGCCTGTGCACTCGGTCACATTCTGGCCGGTCATCTCGAAATGAACGCCACCCGCATAGGTGCCTTCCGCCTTATGGGCTTCGAAGAACTTGCGCACTTCCTTCAGCACCCGGTCAAAAGGACGGGTCTTGTAGCCGCTGGTGGACTTGATGGTATTGCCGTGCATGGGATCACAGGACCAGACCACGGTGCGGCCTTCTTCCTTGATCCGGCGGATCACCGGCGGCAACTTGTCTTCCACAATATCAGAGCCCATGCGACAAATCAGGGTAATGCGCCCGGCTTCATCCTGCGGGTTGAGTTTGTCCAGAATCCGGATCAGTTCATCCATGTCGGTTGTCGGCCCCACTTTCAGGCCGAGCGGATTGCCAATGCCGGAGAGAAAATCCACATGAGCCTCGTCAATCAGGCGGGTGCGATCACCAATCCACAGCATATGGCCGGAGGTGTCATACCACTGGCCGGTAGTGCTGTCGGTGCGGGTCATGGCTTCTTCATACCACAGAAGCAGAGCTTCGTGAGAAACATAGAAGTCGGTTCCCTGCAACTGGGGAATACCCGCATTGATGCCGCAGGCTTCCATGAAGCGCAGTGCCTCGTCAATACGATCGGCCATATCCTGATAGCGTTCCGCCGCCGGGCTGTGGGAGACGAAATCCAGGTTCCACTGATGCACCTTGTGCAAATTGGCATATCCGCCCTGGGCGAAAGCGCGCAGCAGGTTCAGTGTCGCCGCCGCCTGGCTGTAGGCCCGGAGCATGCGTTTCGGATCCGGGATACGGGATTCGGGTGTGAAGTCGATGCCATTGATGATATCACCGCGGTAGCTGGGCAGTTCCACATCGCCCTGCTTTTCCATGTCAGCACTACGCGGTTTGGCAAACTGGCCGGCCATGCGGCCCACCTTGACCACCGGGCAACTTGCCGCAAAGGTCAGGGCCACGGACATCTGCATCAGCACTCGGAAAGTATCCCGGATATTGTCGGCGCGGAACTCCGCAAAGCTTTCGGCGCAGTCGCCGCCCTGCAGCAGAAAGGCCTTGCCTGCCGCCACATCGGCCAGCTGGTCCTTCAGTCGGCGGGCTTCACCGGCAAAAACCAGCGGCGGGGATTTTTTCAGCTCAGCTTCAACAGCCTCCAGTTCCGCCTGATCGGGATACTCCGGAACCTGCCGGATCGGCTTTGATCTCCAGCTGTCAGGTGTCCAGTTCTTGGTCATCTTCAATTCCATTCACATCTTCAATTAACAAAGTGGCACTTCAGAGCCATTCATATAAGCCTCTTCGCGCCCGAATGCCAGAAGAAACCCCGCAATCAGCCAATTTTTCATGTGCCAGTCACAAACGGTTCGGGGTCATCGCATGAGGACGAATTCCTCGGCCGAGGACGGGTGCACGGCAACGGTATTGTCAAACTGGGCCTTGGTGGCGCCACATTTGAGGGCAATAGCCACACCCTGGATGATTTCCGCCGCATCGGGACCGATCATATGGGCGCCGATCACTTTGTCGGTGGATTTCTGGACGATCAGCTTCATCAGCGAACGCTCTTCCTTTCCCGCCAGGGTATATTTCATGGCCCGGAATTCAGAGCGGAAGACCTGGATGTCATCGCCGTATTTTTCGGCTGCCTCTTCCTCGCCAAGCCCCACAGTGCCGATGGGCGGCTGGGAGAAAATAGCCGTCGGGATATAATCATAATCCACCGTGGTCGGTGTATCGTTGAACTGGGTTGCCGCCAGTGCCGCCCCTTCCTTGATGGCTACGGGAGTCAGTTGCACCCGGTCTGTCACATCGCCCACAGCGAAAATATTATCCACAGAAGTACGATAATTCTCATCGACCACGATGGCGCCGTTACGCTGCATCTCCACACCAAGCTCCTCGAGCCCCAGACCCTTTACATTAGGCACCCGGCCGGTGGCATACATCACCGCCCCGGTCTCAAGTGTGGACCCGTCCGTCAGGCTCAGGGCCACGCCGCCTTCTGTTGTGGAGATTTTGGTGACATTGGTCTCCAGACGCACATCAACGCCTTTCTTGCCCATTTCTTCATAGAGCTTGTCGCGGATTTCCCGGTCAAAACCGCGCAAAATCTGCTCCCCCCGGTACAAAAGCGTGGTCTCCACACCAAGGCCGTTGAAGATACCGGCAAATTCCACAGCAATATAGCCGCCGCCAACCACAGTGATTTTGTCCGGCAGGTTCTCAAGATGAAAGGCTTCGTTGGAGGAAATGGCATGCTCGATGCCCGGTACATCCGGCATCTGCGGCCAGCCGCCGGTGGCAATCAGGATTTTGTCGGCTGTGACTGTTTTCACCCCGTCGGGGCCGGTCAATTCCACGGTATGGGCGTCAAGCAGTTTCCCCCGCGCCTGGATCACCTCGACCCCGGCGTTATTCAGGGTCTGAAGATAGAGGCCATTGAGACGGTCGATTTCCTTATCCTTGTTACCCACCAGTGTGGACCAGTCGAAGGACGCCTCTTCCCGGCTCCAGCCGAAGCCGGCACTGTCCGCAAAATGACCCTTGTATTCGGAAGCATAGACGAAAAGCTTCTTCGGCACGCAGCCGCGGATGACACAGGTGCCGCCGACCCGGTAATCCTCGCACAGGCCAACTTTGGCGCCGTAGGAAGAAGCCATCCTGCTCGCCCGCACCCCGCCGGACCCTGCCCCGATTACAAAAAAATCATAGTCAAACATATCGCGTTTCCATATTTGGTTTCTGTTACCAACGATCTCTGAAGATTGGTCTTATCACAAAATTATCAAGTGACTAAGGGCAAGATTGAGCTATAGTCACAATAATTTTATCCACCCCTATGGGGTGGAAGGTTTCAAACGGGGAATTCATATGAATAAGAAGCGCATTGTCTGGGCCTCCGCCGGAGGGGCCATTCTGGTTGTCATCTTCGGCATTCTGCCGTGGTTTTTCGGCAATATGGCACATAAGAAACTTGAAGAACAGGCGGTGGTCGTTTCAAAACTACCGGGCTATACGCTTACAATCCAGGAATATGACCAGGGTTGGTTTTCCTCCCGGGCCGTCTTCAACCTTGGCTTTGACGAACATATGCTTGAGGTGTTCGAAAAATCAGAAAATAAAGACAATATGGATCGGACAATTATGGAATTGTTCCGGCACGGTATGGTGTTCGAGACTGACATTGCCCACGGACCGGTGACCTTCCAGGACGGCATTAACTTTGCCCTGCTCACCTCCAAATCCAATTTGCAGGATTTTGATACTGAAAGTTTTCGCATTTTCAAGGAAAATTCCCGCATTGAATATCTTCTGCAGGGATTTAGCCGTGTGACCTATTTCGGCACCATTGAAGGCACCTTTTCCAGTCCTGCATTTTCCAGCCGATTCACCAACCCGAAAGGTCAGGAAATTGTCATTGATTTTGGCGGCTTCGAGGGTGAAACAACCATGGAAGCGGATCTAAGCTATTATGACCTGGAGGCGGTCATGCCGGGGGTCACAATTTCCAGTCAGGATGGCAGTTTCACGATATGGACTATCAGAATGGAAGCCGAAGCGGAACGTCTGAATGACTATCTCTGGCTTGGTGAAGGTGAAACCAGCATGAAATCCGTTGAGTTTTCAGCGCCGGGCAAAGCCCCTTTCAACCTGGACAAGCTGAAAATTACCTATGACATGAAAAAGGAAAGCGACAAGGACCTGTCCTTTGCCCTGGCCTTTACCATTGACAAAATTGCCGGAAAAGAAAGCGCCGAAGCAACCGATGAAATCATCATCGAGGATATCGAGCTGGATACTGTCGCACACCGGCTGGAAATCGGTGCCCTCACCGAATATGTCAAAGGCGTGCAGGAAGTCAGCAGCCTGATGTATCAGACCACTAGCCCGGAAGAACAGAAGGCCCAGGCAGAGGCCCTGGCGCAGGTCATCGGCTCTGCCGGGCAGAAGCTTCTGCTCAATTCACCGGAACTGGAAATAAAGGCGCTGGATTTCAAATTCAACGGCGGCAGCTTTGACGGTGACGGCGTGGCCAAAATCAATGCAGAGGGCCTGACCGACGCCCAGGCACTTGCCGTGCCGGAGGAACTGACCAGGCGCCTTGACCTGGACCTCACCGCCCGTTTCGACCAGCCCCTGGCCGAGGCTTTGGTCCTGATGGGCATGAAAAAGCAGATGGCCGCCAGCGGCATGGATATGAGCGCCCTGCCGCCGGAACAGGTGAAAGAGGCCGTCGGGGTGCAGACCAGCATGATGCTGCAGGTTTATGTGCAGCAGGGCCTGATCGTTGCCGGGGAAAAGGAAAATACCTTCAAATCCCGTATCCAGATCAAGGATGGTCAGCAAATGGTCAATGGCAAGGCGATCCAGCTGCCGATGGCGCAGTAACCTTTATAGTGGCGCGATATCGCAGGGCGCCGTCACCCGGTATTGATCCGATGTAAAGGGATTGGTGCCGTGCCAGGTATAGGAGGGGAAAAACACCTGCATCCCCTCCTCCGGCTTGATCATTTTGCGCGGGGTATTGTATTTTCCGTCGATTATCAGGTTGGCCTCGCCGAATTTCACCCAGCCCGGCCTGTCGCCGTCGTCTGTTGACTTCTTGATTTCGTCCGGCAGAGACACATAATAGGGCCCGCTGATCCAGCCCTTGGGATGCATATGATTGGTATGGAATCCCTGGCTTTTCAACCGGCAGGACCATGACCCGCTGAATTTGATGTCATGGGTCAGGCGCCGGGTCAGAGGATGGGTTTTATCCTCGGGCAAGTCGGCGATATAGCGTCGGGCAGCATCATAGACCGCGGCACGCAGCTTGCTGATCACCTCGTGTTTATTGCCATAAAGATGACCAAAGGTCTGGGTCCCGCCCCTGAGTGTCTGGTCCAGGGGCTGACGCTGCATTTTATGCAAACTCACCAGGGTTTCCAGCAGATGTTCGTTGAACTCTTCTATGGAACCATAGCCTTCCGGTACTTTAAGCTCAATTCCGCGCACGAACAGGTCGTAATTCTGCAGCCAGTGTTCCCGCTCGTCCTCCATCAGGCGCCAGCATGCCGCCCTGAGGGCCCAGATGGTCTGCTCGTCCGGATTGATCCGTTCGGCGGCCTCAAGCTGGCGTAACGCATAGTCCAGATCCCCCATGTTGATCAGCATGCGGGCGAATTCGAAATGATACTCCTCATCATCCGTTTTTCCGGCCACAGATTTTTCATAATACCCGCGGGCAGTGTTATAATCCTTAAGCTGGTTATATGTCTTGCCGAAGGCATAGTTAAGTTCGGGAGATTCCGGGAACCTCTTGATGGCCCGCTCCAGCATCTCTAGGGATTTGTCAGGATAGCCGGCCAAATTCAGATATTCCGCATAAACCACGGGAATCTCAACCACATCGGGCCGTTGCTGCATGGCCCGTTCGTAACTGTTCAGAAATTCCCCCTGCGCTTCGGATTCCCAGATGATATTATTGAGGATCCGATGGCTTTCCATGTGGGTGGGGTCGATTTCCAGAAGCTTTTTATAAGCCTGGATCGCCTTGGGGTTATCCCCTTCCTCATGCAGGATAGCGGCATAATTCTGCCAGCTTTCAAGCTGCTGTGGGTTGCGCCGGATGACCTCCATGCAGCAGGCCTTGGCTTCCTCCAGCCGTTTTTCGGCCCGGAGCGCGCCGCCCAGGTTGTGGATCGCCCGGGTATTATTGGGATCAAGCCGGACCGCCTGCTCATATTCGGCGATGGCCTTGTCATTCTGTTCCTGCCTGCGAAACACAAGCCCCAAAGCATTATGATAGCGGCTGTCATTGGGGTTGAGCATTAAGGCCTCGCGCAGTTTCTTTTCCGCCTCGTCATATCGCTCCAGTGTGGTCAGCGCCAGACCCCAGTTATAAAGCGCCTCGGCAAAGCGAGGCTCCAGCTTGACGGCCCGGGCGTAATGGGCAAGCGCCACTTCATGTTGCCCGGATCCGCTGAGGAAGTTGGCGTAATTGCTGCTGATCGCCGGATTTTTCCCGCCCAGCTTGAGCGCCTTTTCAAAATTCTCCTGTGCGGCCTTCGTATCCCCGGCCCGTTTGCACAACATGGCCAGAAAATGCAGGGCGTCGGGCTGATCCGGGTGGGAGATGAGCACCTGACGGCAGACGGCCTCGGCCTCGGCAAACCTGCCGGCCTGCTGATGCTGGATCACGCTCTGAAGCTGTTGCTGAAGGTTATTCTGAAACATGGCAAATTGTATACCATATTTCCGGAGGGAAGGAATGGGGGAATTTCAGGTGTCCCCTTCAAAACACTAAAAGGGCCGCCTTACCCGGCAGCCCTTTGGGAAAATCTATAGTATGGAAATTAGCCTTTGCGGCGGTAAAGTCCCAGGCCAATCAGGGACAGGGTCAGAAGACCAAGAACACCCGGCTCGGGCACTTCCGCTTCATCGGCGCCAACAGTGAAGTTAAAACCTGAAAATCTGACTGTTGAGGACGACCGACTTGCAATCGAAGAACATTCTGAATTGTTGCAATGACCTTGTGTCGCCGCCGTAGAACCGTATAAGCCAACACTCATCACATCGCCCTGGTAGGGATCGTTAGTCTCGGAAGCCCTGAAATAAAAATTGTAAAATCCATCCATGGCGGAATTAATATCAGCACGAATATAGAAATTCACAGCGGTATCAATGGTGATTTCCATCGACCCTGCCGTAAAGGAAAACCACGAAACATCAGCAGCGCTGAAACTTCCGGAGGGAACAAGCAACTCGTCAGCCAGTTCAAATTCCAGGCTGAGCGCGTCCCCCGTGTTCATATCGATCAGGGAACAATTATCCGTACAGTCAGCAGTGATGGAAATAATTGAGGCGGAAGAGGCACTGGCGAAACCCAGTGTCAGCAAAGACATCAGGGCAAACAACTTCATCATATTTTTCATAACCTACACCCAAACTAAAAATACTTTACAACTTTGAAGGAAAAAATCCCATTTCGGGGCAAGTGAAGCAATTAATATGCCAGAATAATTATTTTCTTTGAAATCATAGGCTTAATATAAAGCAAAGTGATTTCAATGAATTAGGGGATTCTAATTGTGTAAATAATCCTGACAGATTTTGGATTGAGGAACCGCCCGGCCTGCTGATACGGGATCACGGATTATAGTTGCTGCTGGAGATTATTCTGAAACATGGCAAATTGTATACCATATTTCCGGAGGGAGGGAACGGGGGAAATTGAATATGATTAGCCAGTTAGATTTGATATCTTAAACTGCGACAGACATCTACTTGCGAGAATAATTTTCAAAGGAGTGTATTTTTGCTCGAAGCAATCAACACAATTACTTCTGTTGTAGCATTAGGCTTTTCTATAGCAGCGACTATATATGCAATTAGAATCGGCAAAGAACAAAAACGCCTTACAGTCCTGCAGATAAAAGCGGAAGAAACATCTCAGTTAGATGAGAAAAAAGCTAAATTGTCTATTTCCTTAACTGGGGGAAGTCCACAGGGGAAACTGATTATACGCAATCTAGGAAAAGCATCAGCAACTAATATCCGCTTAAAAATTGTTGAGGGACAAATTGATATTGCTAAAAGCGATCATGAAGGCATAGTCCGATTGGATAAAATATCTCCCTCTCAAGAAGTTGAAATTAGCTCCTATTTGTACCTCGCAAACAATTCACAAATATCAATGAGCGTCTATTGGGAAGACCAATTTTCAGACACGAATAAAGATACTGTTACTTTAAAACCCTGAAATATCAGCTCAACAAACCGGCCTTACATCCGTTTTGGCGAAATCGTTACCGACATAAAGCAGCGGGATACTCCGCTCTTTCGCCAGGGCATAAGCAAAACAGTCGCCGAAGTTGAGTCCTGCCGGATGACCGCCTTTGCCCCAGGTAACGTAGGCCTGCTGCACCTGGCGCGCGACGGCGCCATCAACAGTGACGACCTCTACCCCCAACGCAGAAATCAGTTCCTCAGCCTCTTCGCCCAGTCCGCGAGCGGCGGCAACGATCAGAAGCTCGGACAGAGTGCCCGCCGATATACACAGTTCGTTGTTAGTAAGGCGGTCTGAAATCTTGTCCGCCCCCTTTTCCCCAAGCAGCAGCGCCATGATCGCGGAGGTATCGACCGCAATCATCCGGGCATTCCGGTTTCATCATAAAGGAACTTGTCGGCCTCGGCGGCGGGAACGCCTTTAGCAATTTTGCCTTTCGCCCGGGCCAGGATGCTGTCCAGCGCGGCGCGCTTTTCTTCGGCTGTTTTCACACCGCTCACCGGGCGAATTTCCGCCACCGGCTTGCCGTGTTTGGTGAGCAGGATCTGCTCCCCTCCCAATGCCGCATTGATCAGGCCGGACAGTTTACCTTTGGCCTCGTGAATGGCAATTTTCATGGGACATCTCCTATTTGGTCCATTATATGGTCCAGATAGGAATAAAGTCAAGACTTATGGACCACAATATGGTCCCGAATTATTCCACCGTCACCGATTTCGCCAGGTTTCGCGGCTGGTCCACATCGGTACCTTTGGCGACGGCGACGTGATAGCTGAGGAGCTGCACCGGGATCGCATAGAGAAGCGGCGTCACGAACTCATCCAGCATGGGCAGCGCAATGGTCGCTTCCGCATCAACACCGTTCTTTTTGGCGCCTTCCTCGTCGGTGATGAAGATCACCCGGCCTTTACGGGCAATCACTTCCTGCATGTTGGAGACGGTCTTGTCAAACAGGCGCCCGCTGGGCGCGATGACAATGATCGGCACCAGTTCGTCAATGAGCGCGATGGGGCCGTGTTTCATTTCCCCGGCAGCATAACCTTCCGCATGGATATAGGAAATTTCCTTGAGCTTGAGCGCCCCTTCCATAGCAATGGGATATTCCGGACCACGGCCCAGATAGATCACATCCCGGGCCTTTGACATATCGTCGGCCAGGGCCTCGATGGATTCATCATGGTTCAGCACTTCGGCCATCCGGGCCGGCACTTCTGTCAGGGCATTACACAACCGTTCTTCTTCCTTATGGTCGATCTTGCCGCGCGCCTTGGCGACGGCGATAGACAGGCAGGCGAGCACGGAAAGCTGACAGGTAAAGGCCTTGGTGGAAGCCACGCCCACTTCGGGACCGGCATGGGTCTGGAGCACGATGTCGCTTTCCCGCTCCATGGAGCTCTGTGGCACATTGACGATGGTCAGGATATGCTGACCCTGGGACTTGGCATAGCGCAAAGCGGCCAGCGTATCGGCGGTCTCCCCGGACTGGGAGATAAAAATGGCGAGCCCGCCCGGCGGCATCACCGCCTCCCGGTAACGGAATTCAGAGGCGATATCCACTTCCACATTAATACGCGCCATCTGTTCGAGCCAGTATTTGGCCACCAAACCCGCATAAAAACTGGTGCCGCAGGCAATGATCGTCACGCGCTCGATGCTCCCTAAGTCAAAGGGAAATTCTGGCAAGGTTGTGGTGCCATGCAGCGGATCCACCAGGGTGCCGATGGTCTGGCCGACCACGGTCGGCTGCTCGTAAATTTCTTTCAGCATGAAGTGGCGATAGTTGCCCTTGTCGATGGTGCCGCCGGAAACACTGGCGATGGTCACCGGACGGACAACTTCCTTGCCGCTTTCATCAAAGATTTTGGCGGTGTCATGGGTCAGTTCGACCCGGTCGCCCTCTTCCAGGTAGGTGATGCGGTTACTGAGGTCGGCAAGCGCAATGGCGTCAGAGCCCAGATACATTTCGCCGTCGCCATAGCCCAGCACAAGCGGGCTGCCGCGGCGGGCGCCGATCATCAGATCGTCCTGGCCGTCAAAAATAATGGCGAGGCCAAAAGCCCCTTCCAGCCGGTCAATGGCGGCAGCGGCCGCTTCACGCGGGGCCATGCCCTTATCCAGCATGCTGGTGATCAAATGAACAATGGTTTCGGTATCGGTTTCGGTCTCGAAGATATGACCCTCGCTGGTCAGTTCCTCACGCAGCTCGCGGAAATTCTCGATAATGCCGTTGTGGACGGCCGCGACCCGTGGGGTGGCATGGGGGTGAGCGTTATTTTCCGTCGGTGCCCCATGGGTGGCCCAGCGGGTATGGCCGATGCCGATATTGCCCGGCAGTGGCGCTTCCGCGACACGGGCGGCCAGGTTCTTCAGCTTGCCCTCGGCCCGGCGGCGGTCGATGCTCTTGCCGTCGAACAATGTTGCAATCCCCGCGCTGTCATAGCCGCGATATTCCAGACGACGCAGACCGTCCAGAATACGGGGGGTTACCTCTTCCTTGCCGATGATACCGATAATGCCGCACATAGCTCGTGTTCCTGTTTATCCGTTGTATTACTTCTTCTGGTTCTGGCGAAACTTCAACGCCCAGCCGCCAAGCTCTTTCTGGGTGGCCCGGGTCACCGCCAAAGCATCGCCAGATACCTCTTTGGTCACCACACTGCCCGCGCCGACAATGGCACCGTCGCCGATGGTCACCGGCGCCACCAGCGAGGTGTTGGAACCGATGAAGGCACCCTTGCCGATGTCCGTTTTGAATTTGTTGAAGCCGTCATAATTGCAGGTAATGGTACCGGCGCCAATATTGGCGCCCTCGCCCACCCGGGCGTCGCCGATATAGGTCAGGTGACTGACTTTCGCACCTTTCTCGATGGTGGATTTTTTGATCTCTACAAAGTTGCCGATCTTGGCCCCTTCACCAATGTCGGCAGCAGGCCGCAGGCGGGCAAACGGACCGACAGAGGCCCCTTCATGGATCGTGCAGCCCTCAAGGTGGGAGAAGCTATGAATTTTCACATTACCCGCAACGCTCACCCCGGGTCCGAAAAATACATTGGGGCCAATGACCACATCGCGGCCGATTTTCGTATCATGGGCAAAAAAGACAGTCTGCGGATCGATCAGGGTCACGCCTTCGGCCATGAACCAGTCCCGCTTGCGGTTCTGGAAAACGGCTTCGGCCTCGGCCAGTTCCTTGCGGCTGTTGACCCCCATGACTTCCTCTTCATCGGCCTCTACCACGGCACAGGTCAGGCCACGGCTACGGGCAATTTCCACGATGTCGGTGAGGTAATATTCACTGGAGGCATTATCGTTGCTGACCTGATCCAGCAAGGCGAACATCTCCTTGCCGTCCACGGCCATGATGCCGCTGTTACAGAGATCGATTTTGCGTTGCTCTTCGGTCGCATCCTTATGCTCGACAATCGCTTCCAGTTCCCCGGACCCGTTCACCACAAGGCGACCATATGCCTTGGTGTCTTTGGGCCGGAACCCAAGCACGACAACAGAAGCGGCCTTGCCTCCCTTACGGGCATCAACCATGGCTTTCAGGGTCTCTTCCCTCAGCATGGGCACATCGCCGTAAAGGATCAGGACATTGCCGTCAAAACCTTCAAGCGCCTCACGGGTGACCTGGACCGCATGACCGGTGCCGAGCTGCGGTTCCTGGACCACGATTTCCGCAACCTCCCCGACAGCGCCCTGGACCTGGTCCTTGCCGGCGCCGACCACCACCACCTTGCGGGAGGGTTTGAGGGGCTCCAGCGTATCCATAAGGTGCATCAGCATGGGGTGGCCCGCCAGTGGATGCAGGACCTTGTGGGTAGAAGATTTCATGCGGGTCCCCTTGCCCGCTGCGAGAATAATGACCGCAAGATCAGAAGAGCTCATGATTTTGTTTCTTTTTCCGCTTTATCTTATTACAAATGAAGGACCGTATCGTGACCCTAGAATGTCCCGTTTCGGGGCAATGTGCCACAAGAACTTTAAAATTTATATAACTCAATTGTTTAATTTTGTCCGCAGTCTTTGTCAGGGATTAATGTCAACTTTATGTCAGCAAAACTGAAAGCAGTAATCTTCGATCTTGATGGTACCCTGGTAGACAGCGCCCGGGACCTGACCGCTACACTCAATTATGTCCTGCGCCACAGGGGACGGCCTGAGATTGGCATCGAAAATGTGCGCCATATGGTTGGCCATGGCTCCCGCGCCCTGCTCATCAAAGGATTCGATTATTCCGGCAATGTCCCGCCCGAAGAAGAGCTGGACCGGCTGCAGGAAATGTTTCTCGACTATTACAACAACCATATTGCCGACCATACCATCAGCTTTCCGGGCCTTTGGGAGGCCCTGACCGAACTCCGCAGCAATGACGTCAAGCTTGCCGTCTGCACCAACAAGGTGGAAGATTTGAGCCATAAGCTGTTGCAATCATTGGGGCTTGACGATTTCTTCTGTGCCCTGACCGGTGGCGACAGTTTTGACTATAAAAAGCCGGATCCCCGGCACCTGCTCTCTACCCTCGAACTGATGGACTGCGATCCGGACAACGCCGTCATGGTGGGAGATTCCGCCAATGACATCGACGCGGCCCGCAATGCTTCTATCCCGGTCATCGGCGTGACCTTTGGCTATACACCGGTACCGGTCGAGGAACTCAATCCGGACCAGGTGATTGATCATTATGACAAGTTGATCCCCGCGCTCAGGGAAATCATGAAAACTTAGGTCCTAAACCGGAAGGCGGCGCAAGAATTTGGTGGCCAGATGCTTGAAAAGCAAGCCCGTAGGCATACGAAGCCAGTGGGAGCGGATATACAGGATTTTGGCCGCAACCTGGAACATCCGGCTTGTTGGCGGTTTCATGGTCAGCGGCACCGTCCAGTCCATCATCCCAAGCGTCAGGCCATTGGGCGCATGGCGCTGCATATCCTTCAACACATGTTCCGGCACTTCGGTACCGAGGATCATGGAACAATAGCGCAGGCAATAATAGAGCGGCCGCCCAAGCCCCAGTTCATCGGCACGATTGAGCAGTTTATCCCAAAAACCTTCTGCCTTTGAAAACTCCCCGATCATGTCATGCTCTTCAATAAGATTGCGGAGGGATACCGCAATAACGCCGTCATGGAACAAATGCACAGCGCTGTGCAACAGCATATCTTCCGGCGACAGGCTATGGAGGTTGCCATCCAGTTGTTCAGTGCATTCAAAAAGCATTCCGGCATCCACCGTCAGGCGGCCCATCACCGGCAGGATGGTATGATGCACATCCACGGTCATGCCCCGGTCCGGATGATAGAGCGGCGGCAACTCATGGGCCCATTCCCGGTAATATTTCTGGTCGTAATCATCCTCGATGCTATGCACCCAGCCCGCCTCAAGCAGCATGTCTTCAACTGCATCCAGGTCACTGCGTTCCACCATGATATCCACATCGGAGCTGATCCGCCCTTTAGCCGTTTGCATGTTTCGGGCGATATAAGCCCCACCCTTGAGGACCACGATTCTGCCCTCAAATCCGAAAAGGGCGCGCCGGATCCGGTTCAGTTCCCACATCAGGCGACGCTGTCGGGATTCGGCATCAATTTCCGCTGAAAGGAAAATATCCTGGACCCGTTTTGGCAGTTGATGCCACAGGTCATGCTCCCTTGCCTCTGCCGCCAGCCTGCCGGTCAGGCTGTTGACCCGGGCCTCATAAAGAATACTGTTCCATTGTCCGACTGAGAATCCGGTCATCTGGGACGGCTTGTTCAGAACATCAATGACAAGAGAACCGCTGGTTTCAGTCATACCCGCTCCCCTCTGGTGCAGGATCAACATTTTCAGACATAAAGCGCTCTACCAGCTTTATGCCCTCTTCCAGATTGGGGTAGATGATTTCACAACAGGCCGCCTTGTCGGCTATATCCGTCATAATGCGGAAAGAACGCTCCCCGATATCGCCATAGTTAGCCGACGACATGACAATTTTGAAAAAGGCCATACTGCGGGTGATTGGCCTGATCTCAGGCTTGGCCCCCGGCCGGAACCTTGGCAGAATTACAGCCCCGGCTTTCGCACGTTCATACATACGCCTGATACTTTCCTCAGGCGGGCGCATATAACAGATCGTCCCCTTCGGCGTGCCTTCATATTCCGGACTGAAGCAGGTCCCGGGCGTGGCCCAGTCCTTCATCACCGGAATGGATTCATTTTTGAGGGAAACCGGCCGTGGATAAGGTACGAACTCACCTGTATCGATGTCCGCCAGGCCAAACTCATCTGAAAACAGCCGCCAGCCTGCGAAGGATAAACCCGCAGACAGCGTACTTTTACCACTGCCAGAAGCAGCCGGCATAATCACAACCCGACCGTTTTTTTCTACAACACCAGCATGAAACAAGAGGAGATTCTTGCATCCAACGGCAGCCTGCCAGTTCATGCCCATCTCAGTCGCCACCATACCGATATCGGCCGGAAATGGGGCGAAGTCATCCTTCATCATGGTATCCACACAGGCTTGCGGCCTGATATACCGGCGGAAGAAGTTTCGGCCATAGACCCGGAGATGATTATTCGCGATTGCGCCATTTGGATGGACTGGATAACCGCCATAGAGATCACAGAATTCACGACGGAGATTTGGAAAGAAGATACGCACCTGAGTTACAAAGGGCCCCACCTCAAGGGAAAGTCCCTGCCCGGTCAATAATGCTCCCAACTGCCTGTCAGGGATATCAGATAACTTGACGGTATCTTTATCATTCATTGGTGGGTTCGATCAGTCCCATTTTGTCGAATTCAATGATAGTGTGGAGGATATTCTGCCGAATGTCTTGTGAAAAATTTTCTTCCATGATCCCCCTGACTTCCTTGCACAGTTGGTCAAGACTACGGGGTTTTTCTTCAATGATCGCGAAAATTTCCCGGGCGAAAATATTCATGGCCTGGGTATGGCCGGACCTGGGATCAAATATCACATAGGCATCATCCCAGTTTTTCCATAAGAAACCGGCTGCATCCCCAACATGGAATACAGCCGTCTCATATATGGACTTTTGGTTCTTCACCGCTCAGTCAACTAGTTCAGGAACGTCAACCGCCATTCCACCAGCCGCCGCCGCCACCGTTCCATTTATGGTCGATATATTCAGCAGCATCCATGGAGTGAAGACAGGAGCACCCCTCAACTTTGTTTTTCTTGAGGTAATCCCAGTGGTTTTCATCCATGTCATCGAAGTGTGATGTCTTGTGAGGTTTCTTATACTTATGATCACGTGACATCCAGGTCCGATGTTCTTTGGGAATTTGCAACCCTTTATGTCCGCGCCTGGACTTGTCTTTTACACCAGAAACACAGGCCGCACCAGAAACAGCGATACGGTTGGTCGCCATGGCATTGCCTGTACTCAGCGTAAGAGCCAACGGCGCCAAAGCCGCACCGGTCTTGAGCACTTTACGACGGGACTGCCTTTTCGCCTGCTCCATATCGGGTGACAGCGTCCCGGTGTCTTTTTCTTCAAAATCTTTCATTGTACCAGCCTCTAGCGTTAGTTGCTGTATATACCGATTGTCAAAAAAATATACAGATTCAATAATATTAAACCAATTTGGGGATATCCATGCAAAATCCAGGCCATTTTATTTAATCATTTAAAATCAATGCATTAAAAAATTAGCTTACTCAGAACCGCCAAAAACTGTTAAATTTCCTGACACTTCTGATCCAAACTGGCACAGTTGCGTTGGGCGCCAAGGTTGTTCTAGCATAAAATTGTTAAAAATCGTATATCCGAATGAAAAAACTGGATCGGAAACTGAACCGCTTCTATTATTTTTTTGTGACACAGGTGACTTTTATTCGCTACAACGCTAACGTCCCCCGTCAATTCGCCGAAAGCGATGTTAGCTGCATTTCTCAACACGGGCAGCAACCGACGTCTTTTTTTGAAGGTTAGTCATTGGACCAGAAAAGCTCTTACCATTCCCCGCTTCATGAACTGAGACCGTTGATTTACACCCTCCCGGTCGCATTATTGCTGTTGATATTCACGCTGTTCGAGACTGTTTCGGTCGCCAATGCCATAATCATCACCATCCTGACCTTCATCAGCATGATATATCTGAACCGGCGCTATGAGGAAGAAAATGCGGAACTGCGCCGGAAAACCATTCTCCAGGAGCATGAAAGCCGGGATACACGGGCCTCACAGTTTCTCCTGACCAACATCATGGAAAATTTGACCGACCCCTTTCTTTTGCTGGATTCCCGCAAAAGAATTCTGATGGCCAACAAATCCGCGATAAACATGCTTGGCTCGGATATCCTGCGCAAGGATATTTCCCTGTTCATCCGCAATCCCGATGTGAACAACGCCATCCGAAAGACGATCCGCACCGGCACGACACAGACAGTCGAATATCTGCACGGCAATATCGTTCAGCGCAACATGCTGGTTCGTCTGCACGCTCTGGACATACAGGGCAGCGAGGACAATCATGAAAACAAGCGATATGTTTTTCTGTCCATCTACGATATTACCCTGATCAAGCAGGCCGAACAAATGCGCGTGGACTTCGTCGCCAACGCCAGCCATGAGCTCAGAACACCGCTGGCCAGCATCCTGGGATTCGTGGAAACCCTGCAGGGGCCGGCAAAAAATGATCTGCAGGCGCAGGAACGCTTCCTCAGGATCATGCATGACGAGGCCAGCCGCATGACCCGGCTGGTGGACGACCTGCTTTCCCTGTCCAAGATCGAGCGGGAAGCCCATATCCCTCCCGAAGGCACGGTCCATCTACCCACTCTGATCAACAGCGTCACCGAAACACTGGCCATGCGTCTCAAGGAACGCAACATGACCGTCAAGGTCAGCAACCCGGACAATGCAGCGGAAATAACAGGCGATTATGACCAGTTGACACAGGTGGTGCAAAATCTGCTCGACAATGCCATTAAATACGGACACGAAAACACCACTGTCGATGTTGCCCTGAAAAAGCATACCAGCGAATTTCCCATCCACGAGCAGAGCGTCAGCTTTTCCATTACCAACCGCGGCAACGGAATTCCGGCAGAGCATATTCCCAGACTGATGGAAAGGTTCTATCGTGTGGATACCGCCCGTTCACGAAGCCTTGGCGGTACGGGCCTGGGACTCGCCATCGTGAAACACATTATCCAGCGTCACAAAGGCCACATTTTGTTCGAAAGTGAAGTCAACGAATATACCCGTGTGACTGTTACCCTTCCCAACAAAACAAACTAACCAATTGAAATAATTGAAATATTAATATATCCAAAAAAAAGAAATTCTCTCCCGGCCCAGTCTGTCACAAATGTTTAACAAAACTGACGCATATGAGTAATTGATGCTGCATACTGTCATCGGAAGTTAATGGCATTTATGTAAATCAGAATGGCCTTTGCATCATCCGCCGATCGGGCGGTGATCCGGGCCGGATAACAATCATCCAGATAGAGACACAGGTTTCTACATTATAGTTTGGAGATATGAACGTGCTGAAAAAATCCCTTATGACTCTCGTTGGCGCTGGGGCCCTTGCCATGTCTGTTGCAGGTGCAGCCGAAGCCCGGGACCAGATCCGTATTGTCGGGTCTTCCACAGTCTTCCCTTTTGCGACAGCCGTTGCTGAGGAATTCGGACAGACAACCTCTTTCAAAACACCTGTTGTTGAAAGCACTGGTTCCGGCGGTGGCCTGAAACTGTTCTGCGCCGGTGTCGGCGAAGGTCACCCTGATATCACCAACGCCTCACGCCGCATCAAAAGTTCTGAAATCGAACTCTGCGCCTCCAACGGCGTTCAGGAAATCGTTGAAGTCAAGGTCGGCTATGACGGTATCGTTCTGGCAAACTCCAAGAATGCACCGCAGATGGAACTGTCCCTGCGTGACGTCTGGCTTGCCCTTGCCAAGGAAGTTCCGGTTGGCGGTTCCATGGTGGAAAACCCCTATCGTTACTGGAATGAGGTAAACCCTTCCCTGCCGAAGAAAAAAATCGAGGTTATGGGCCCGCCTCCGACTTCCGGAACACGTGATGCCTTTGTCGAACTGGCCATGGAAGGCGGTTGTAAAACCTTCCCTGAAATTGCCGCCCTCAAAAAAAGCGACAAGAAAAAATACAAAGCTGTCTGCCACACCATCCGTGAAGACGGTGCCTATATCGAAGCCGGCGAGAACGACAACCTGATCGTAGGCAAACTTCAGGCCAACCCTGACGCCCTGGGCATTTTCGGGTACAGCTTCCTGGACCAGAACAGTGATGTTATCCAGGGCAGCAAGGTTGATGGCGAACTGCCGACTTTCGAAAATATCTCCGCAGGCAAATATCCTGTGTCACGCTCCCTGTTTTTCTATGTGAAAAAAGCCCATGTGGGCAAAATTCCGGGAATCCAGGAGTATCTGGCCGAGTTCACCAGCGAAAAAGCCATGGGTGAATTTGGATATCTGGCCGAAAAAGGGCTGATCCCCATGCCTGCAGAAGAACTTGCAAAATATCGTGAAGATGCGAAAAATCTTACACCGATGAAATAATCACTGTAACATGCCGGAACAGGACATCCTGTTCCGGCAGTTTGTTTTAGTTTATTCATTAATCCCTTTTGATTTCACAGGGCCCCCGATGAACATTTATTCACTTATTCTGGTTCTTGGCATCATTTCTACCGTATCCTATGTATACGGGCGCAAAAAGGCCCTGATGTCGGTGAATGGAAAAATCAGTCACCTCCATTCCCTGCCCAGCCATTATGGCTGGTACGCCGCCATGGTCGGCCTGATTCCCGGCCTGTTCATTCTGGTGGTGTGGATTGTCCTGGGGTCAAGCGTTGTCGACAGCCTGGTGCTGGCGCGCCTCTCCGAAACGGTACAGACCATGAGCCGGTTTGAAGTCAATGTCCTGATGAATGACATTCGCAACCTGGCCGCCGGTGATGCCATCTCGGGCGCGGTAACCAGCCAGCTCAGGGAAGCTGCAGATCACTACACTCACACATCGCGGGCTATATTTACCGTTATCTCGCTGTCCGCGATTGGCGTCACTGCCCTGTGCGCGCTATTTGGCATATATCAAATCGAACCCGACCTCAGGTCACGAAATCAGCTTGAAGCTATTATTCTTTTCAGCCTGATTGCCTGTTCTGTTATCGCCATTCTGACCACCATTGGCATTGTCTCGTCGCTGGTTTTCGAAACCATGCGTTTCTTTGAAAAAGTCCCCCTGACAGAGTTCATTTTCGGACTGCAGTGGAGCCCCCAGACTGCCCTGAGAGCAGACCAGGTTGGCAGTTCCGGGTCTTTCGGGGCGATCCCCCTGATTACCGGCACCCTGCTGATCACCTTTATCGCACTGCTTGTCGCAGCACCCGTAGGACTGCTTTCAGCAATTTACATGACAGAATTCGCCGACCGGAAAACCCGCGGCATCTTCAAGCCCCTGCTTGAAGTCCTGGCCGGCATCCCCACCGTTGTTTACGGTTTTTTCGCCGCCCTTGTTGTTGCCCCCGCAATCCGGAACACCGGCGACATCATGGGACTTGAAATTGCCTCTGAAAGCGCCCTTGCCGCCGGACTGGTCATGGGAATCATGATCATTCCACTGATGTCCTCCCTGTCGGACGATGTGATTTCCGCCGTACCGCAAAGCCTTCGCGATGGTTCCTACGGCCTTGGCGCCACCAAAACAGAAACAATTCTCAATGTGATTTTACCCGCCGCCCTGCCGGGGATCGTCAGCGCATTCCTGCTGGCCGCGTCCCGCGCCATCGGTGAAACCATGATTGTGGTGATGGCCGCCGGGATGGCTGCCAACCTGACAGCCAACCCACTGGAAGCTGTGACGACCGTTACGGTACAGATCGTAGCTCTTCTGACCGGTGACCAGGAATTCGACAGCGCTAAAACTCTCTCTGCCTTCGCACTTGGCCTGGCATTGTTTGTCATTACCCTGTCCCTGAACTTCCTGGCTCTCCATGTAGTTCGTAAATACAGAGAACAATATGACTGATATGAACGAGACAGCATCGGCCGAAAATATTCAGGGCCCGACTGCCTGGCAGAACCCAACCATGCGGAATCGTGTGGCCAGGCGATACCGCAAGGAGAAAATCTTCAAAGCCCTCGGTATTGCCGGACTGGCTTCGGCAACGCTTGCGCTTGCCATCTTGATCGGCAGTATCTTGTACATCGGTCTCAGTGGTTTTTCCACCACCAGCATCAGGCTCGACATCACTCTTGATTCCCAGATTATTGGTGATCTTTCCAACCGCACAGAGGCTGAAAGAACCACCTTGCTGCAACAGGCCAACTACAACACCCTGATCCGGGACAGCCTCAGGGCCAAATTCCCTGATGCGCAAAGCCGGCGGGATATATTCTCTCTGATGCGCCTGATCAGCAACGGTGCCCGTGACGAAATCCGTCAGTTGCTTATGGACAAACCCAGCCTGATCGGAGAAACCATCTCCATCGACCTGCCGGCATCCAGCAATGTGGACATGTTTATCAAGGGACAGATCAGCCGGGACGTCCCACAATCGGACCGGAAAATTTCAGACCAGCAAATTGCCTGGATCGACCAGCTGGATGCGGAAGAACGTATTTCAACTAATTTCAACTGGCGCCTCCTGTCGTCGGGCGATTCCCGTGAACCGGAACTGGCCGGGGTCTGGGGTGCCGTGGTCGGCTCTTTCTACACCCTGATGGTCTGTTTCCTGGTTGCCTTTCCGGTGGGTGTGGCATCCGCTATCTACCTTGAGGAATTCGCCCCCCAGAACAGATGGACAGACCTGATCGAGGTGAACATCAACAACCTGGCTGCCGTACCGTCGATCGTTTTCGGCCTGCTTGGTCTGGCCATCTTCCTGAATGTCTTCAATATGCCGCGCTCTGCCCCCATGGTGGGTGGTCTCACACTGGCTCTGATGACATTGCCGACAATCATTATCGCCTCCCGGGCAGCCATCAAGGCCGTACCACCGTCCATTCGTGATGCGGCAACGGGACTTGGCGCCTCGCCGGTCCAGACAGTTTTTCACCACGTCCTGCCCCTCAGCATGCCCGGCATCCTGACCGGAACCATTATCGGTATGGCCCAGGCCCTGGGTGAAACTGCACCGCTTCTAATGATCGGTATGGTGGCCTTTATCGTAGACATCCCGCAAGGTGTCACCGATGCAGCCACGGCACTGCCGGTGCAGATTTTCCTGTGGGCGGACAGCCCTGAACGCGGTTTTCTTGAAAAAACCTCCGCCGCAATTATCGTATTGCTTGGATTCCTTGTTATTATGAACGGGCTCGCCATCTGGCTGCGACAGAAGTTCGAGAAACGCTGGTAAAGTAAGATGAACATTATGAACGTACAAAACGAAGAGCAGACCATTCCTTCCTCGCAGAAGACCGCAAAAATGAGGGCCCGGAATGTCGACGTATATTATGGTGAAACCCAGGCTATCAAAGACGTCAGTCTGGACATCAACTCCGACGAAGTAACCGCTCTGATCGGTCCCTCCGGCTGCGGCAAGTCCACCTTCCTGCGTTGCCTGAACAGGATGAATGACACGATCCCGATCTGTCGGGTGACTGGCAATATCAGCCTCGACGGAGAGGATATCTACGGCAAGAAGGTCGATGTTGTGCAACTGCGCGCCCGGGTCGGCATGGTGTTCCAGAAACCCAATCCCTTCCCCAAGTCAATCTATGACAATGTGGCATACGGTCCGCGCATCCATGGTCTCGCCAACAACAATACGGAACTTGATGAGGTGGTCTTCACCAGCCTGCAAAAAGCCGGCCTGTGGGAAGAAGTTAAGGATCGCCTGGATACCCCGGGCACCTCACTTTCCGGCGGTCAGCAGCAGCGCCTTTGTATTGCCCGCACCATTGCCGTAAATCCGGAAGTTATTTTGATGGACGAGCCCTGTTCGGCACTCGACCCTATCGCCACAGCAATTATTGAAGAGCTGATCGACGAACTTAAAGGACGCTATGCTATCGTTATTGTCACGCACTCCATGCAACAGGCAGCGCGTGTTTCCCAGAAAACGGCATTTTTCCACCTTGGCGATCTGGTCGAATATGACGACACGGTGAATATTTTCACCAATCCCAAAGAGGAAAAAACGAAAGATTATATTACCGGACGCTATGGCTGATCGCCATCGAGTCCGCTTTACAGGACAAGAAAGATATGACAGACAGTCACATTGTTGCCTCCTTTGATGAGAACCTGAACGATCTTCGCAAGAAGATTGTCCAGATGGGCAATCTGGTCGAGGAACAGTTCACACTGGCCAACAGAGCCCTTACTGACAAAGACAAAAAGCTTGCGGAGGAAGTCCGCAAAGATGACAAGGCCATCGACCAGCTCGAGCTGGAAATCGAAAAGTTTGCCGTTGAGGTCATCGCCCTTCGCGCCCCGGTTGCCGACGATCTGCGGGAGGTGATTTCCTCCATCAAAATCAGTACGTCCCTTGAGCGCATGGGGGACTATGCCAAAAACATGGCCAAACGCCTGAGCGTTCTCAATCAGATCGATCATCTGCCGGGCAGCACGACAATTCTCTCCCAGATGGTCAAAATCACCCAAGAAATGCTTCTTGATGTGCTGGATGCCTATGTCAAGCGTGACACCAGTCTTGCCATTGAGGTCTGGAACCGCGACCAGGAAGTGGACAGCCTCTACGATATCCTGTTTCGTGATCTGCTGACCTATATGATGGAAAAACCTCAATATATCACCAGCGCCACTCACCTGTTGTTTATCGCCAAGAATATCGAGCGCGCCGGGGATCAAACCACAAACATTGCAGAAATTGTCTACTACATCACCGAAGGTGAGCTGCTGGAGCTCAAGCGTCCTAAAAAAGACGATACCAGCTATGTTGACGTGGGAATTAGCGACACAAAAAATAAGTGAATGTTATGAGTGCACATATATTACTTATCGAAGACGATCAGAACCTGACGGAACTGGTCAGATATAACCTGGAGCAGGAAGGCTTCAGGGTAACCTGTGAAGCAGACGGTGAAGAGGGATTGATATCCGCCTCGGACGAAAATCCGGATCTGATCCTTCTCGACTGGATGTTGCCGAATTTGTCCGGCATTGAAATCTGCCGCAGACTGCGGCGGGAAAATACGACAAAAAACATCCCGATCATCATGTTGACGGCCAGATCCGAGGAAACGGATCGCATTCGCGGTCTGGAGACAGGCGCCGATGACTATATCACCAAACCATTTTCTCCCAAGGAACTGATCGCCCGGATCAACGCCATCCTGCGCCGTATTCGTCCGGCCTTGTCCGGGGAAACCCTGGAATATGCGGGTATCGTCATGGACACGGCGTCCCATAAGGTTTCAAGGGACGGTACGGCCCTCCATCTCGGCCCTACCGAATACAGGATGCTGAAACACTTCATGGAAAACCCCGGGCGGGTATTTTCCCGGGAACAGCTTCTGGATTCCGTCTGGGGCAATGATATTTATGTTGAATCCCGGACAGTTGACGTCCATATCCGCCGCCTGAGAAAGGCCCTTAATATCGATCAGAGTCCGAATATCATCAGGACCGTCCGATCGGCAGGATATGCGCTGGATAAGGACATCTGACCTCAAGTGTAAAATAATCCATACAAACTGTCGGTATTTTTTACAACTATCGGCAGTTTTTTTATGCCTGTGTCAGGCTAATACATAATAACTAGCTGTAATCTATAGATTTATAATTTTTGGCACAATTCTTGTATATCTAGCTATATATTATTTACGTGACAGACGTTTAGCATTGAAAAAAAATTGATTAAAAAATCTCTGGCCATAAGATTTTATTAACTATAGGATAAGAACGTTATCGGGCACAGAGACTAACTTATTGATATAATTGAGAGTTACAATGGCTGATAATACCGATAAAAATAGCGATGAGCGCCTTTCCATGCGGCAGTCTGTGATGATCTGGGTCGTTGGCGCCGTTTTGGGCTGGGTTGTCGCTGTCGCCTCGGTTTACAGTGCCCTTCGTTCCCCTGACAGCGAAATCGCCAAGAACACCCTCCACAAGGAAGAAACTGTTTCTCCGGAAGACGCCGAAAAAGTTCAGGAAATCATGCCTGCTGCAGGTCAGAACAAACAGGAGCGGAAGGAAGACGACTGAAACCGGACGTTATTTCTGGTTTGTTGTCGGATATAGCTTTGGAAACCCTGCTTATTTCGCCTTGCGGCCTCCAGCAGTGCTGAGGCCGGCTTCATTCAGGATCTCATGGATGTAAACTGCCGGAATGGCAAAAGTGATCCCACTTGGTGATTTCAGGGCATTCTCCTTGGTACCCTTTACTTTCACGCTATTGATTACCCCTTCCACCTGTCCGCTGCCCGCATCATACAGGGGACTGCCGCTATTGCCCGGATAGGCCGTTGCATCAAGCTGGTAAACTTCAAATCGCGACTGGGTGATGATTTTAATATCCAGATAGCGGGCCGAAGGCTGGGGAATGACATTTGGCGTGATGGCGGCAACAAACCCCCGATGGGTAACCGGATAAAGGCCGAGCACCGCACCAATGGGGAACCCTGTAAAAGCAATAGATGTTCCGGGATCAATCAAAGCGCCGTTGCCAAGCTTTAGAGCAGGAAGAGGCGCGCCGGAGATCCGCAACAAAGCAAGGTCGTGCTGTTTGTTGGTTTCTACAATTTCCACCTGCCGGATGTCCGGCTGACGGCCAACACCAACAAGAACAATAATCGATTCCCTGCTTTTCATCCTCGCGGGGTCCGGCAACACATGGGCATTTGTAATCACATATCTGCCGTCATAAACGGCAAAACCAGTACCGCGCAACACATTCTGCGGCGATCCCAATGGGTTATGTGTCGCAATCCCCACAACCGACGGGGTAACTTTCTTTACAATCTTTGGGAAATCCCCGGTGCTGTCATGTGCAACAGCAGAACCGGCAAAGAAAATCGCCAGAAAAATAAGAATAATAAAGGAGCCGGTTCCGGTTTTCATATAAATCACCTGTCTGCGGAGTGTTCCGCTTGCTGCTCAGCTACTCCTACGCCAAGAATAGTATGGATCGATGGCATTTTTTGGGCAACCCCTTCCAGGATTTCGCGCGCGGCTTTTTCATTATCGTCTTTTATCGGCAGGGAAATCGCAAATACCATTGCTTCCAGATTGCCGCCGAAAAGTTTTGCCCGGGCATCATAGAGCTTTGCAAGATATGGAGTATTGGTAAAGCTGCCATCTACCAGGTACACATACCACACCAGTCGGTTTCCATAACCGGTATGCAGCACTTCCTCTACCATCCTGTATTTCCGGCCGCCAAAAACAACCGTCCGGCTGCCGCCGGCAGTGCGCGACCAGATTTCGGGCGCGGCGACCGTATTGCCGAACCTGATCATTTCCTTGCTGTGGAACTGATAGGTATACCTGGCAGCATAAACATCAAAAGTCTGGCCTGTCCCGATCAGGTAACTGTCAAAATATTCCTCATCCGCCCCTTCGAACCTGGGACGCCAGTCGCTGTCCACGTCAGACCTGGAAAAGGCGGGAAATTCCACCTGAAGGCGGCTTTCCTGCGCCTGGGCCGAAAACCTGTTTTCGATACCCAGGCTGTAGAGAGGTGCGGATACCACCAAAAGAACCGATGCGGCAAACATGAGTCCCCAATGACGAGGCGTGGCATCCGGCAACGGCCGGCTCCAGTATTCCCGGGTGAAATCAATATATCCGTCAGTCACCTTGCGGTTGGTAAAGGTCATGGCGATGGATATAAAAAGCAAAAGGACAAAGGCGAAAAACACCCAGCCATAAACCAGGTGATCAACACCCACCGCATATTTCATTTCGGAATAGTAGCCAACCAGGACAATGCCCGTCGCCCTGGCGCCATTGGCCAGTACCGGTACAATAAGAGACAGCAAAACCACAATAATCTGGCGACCAATGGTCTTGTAGGCGATATTGGCCATCAGCAGGCCAAGTGCAACCGTCGCCACCAGGAAACGCAAGCCGGCGCAGGCTTCGGCCACATGGAACTTTCCATTGGGTACCGTCAGGAATACACCTTCCACATAAACAGGAATATCAAGGGCATTCAGGGTAGAAACCACAAAGAACGTAGTGACATCCTGCAATGTTGGAATCAGAAAGTTACCAAACGGGATCAGAAAATACAGAAACAGGAAGGGAAACAGCAGGCTATAGACGGCCCGAACGCCAATCATTGTTAGAATGGTCCCCTGCAGCAATACCACAAGCCCAAACTGTCTGACCACATTTGTATCCGCCAGATCCCCCACAAGCCAACCAAGGGCGCCAATGCCGGTCAACAGCAAACCCCAGGCTGAGGGCCTCGGGGCGAGCCGGTCAAATATTTCCCGACGTTCATACAGGACATAAATGACGATGGGAATGATCAGGAGACAGTGATTGTAATAGGCCTCATTCCACCAAATGCCCACAACGGTGGTAATACTCTGCCAGAAGGAGACCAAAACCGCAGCCAGAAGCAAAGCCCAGACAACAGCTGTCTTGATCCATCTCTGGCGCACACTCAAATCATTTTCAAACAACCTGATCACTTTTCCCTATACACCTAAAACCGACATTATTTTCCCCCAACCGTTATGGAGCAAACAGGTTTCCAAACAGTTATTTATCCTTAAACTTTCCCCGACCGGTGCAGGGACACCTACCCCAGGGACCGTGAAATCATCGGCCCCAGGAAGTTGGCCATACCCAGCGGCAGTTTCTTCCAGGTATTGATCATCAACCGGTATTTGGGGTTCATTGGATTCACTTCTGGCACCTGGCATCCTTCACGCAGGTAATATTCATAGTGCAGCGGACGCGGCTCGAACCCCCAGTTTTTCTTGAAACTGAACGACCCGGTATTGTTCTTGCTGCGGCCAAAATCGAAAATTTCAACACTGCGTTCCGTAACCGCCCGCTCCATCACCGACCAGTACATGAAGTCGTTGGCGGCATATTTCCTGGCTTCGATCGTGGCACCGCCGTAATAAGGAAAAACCTCGTTTCGGAAATAAATGCTCATCACACTGGCAATCGCCTGCCCTTCGGGCGTACATACCGTCAGGATCTCACAATCATTGCCAAATTCGTCCTTCATGGCCTGAAACAGTTTTTTCGGGAAGACCGGCGTGCCCAGGTTACGTACACTTTCCGCATAAAGGGAATAGAGCCGCCCCACATCCTGGTCAATTTCAGCCGTCAATTCGAACTTGATGCCTTTTCTGACCATGGCCCGCTGCTTGCGGGGGATGGCCATCATGTTCTCTTCATTGTCCGGGGAAAGCTCCTTGCGAAAAACCGAATACATCTCGTCCTTGCAGGGCCAGTCGTCGTGCACCCGATCCATGTTGCGGAACTCGATACAATCCACCTTAAGTTCCTCGGCCAGCCGGGCGCATTCCTGATCCAGCAGGGCAAGCACTTCCCTGTTGTCAAACAGAGGACCGCCGTTGGTCGAAAACGCAACAGAAATAAGGGAATTGCCGAAAAGGCGGCTTTTGACATGGACAAGCGGCACCAGACCACGGATCCTGCCCTCGTCCTCCACATAAAGATAGTAAAGCGGATGTCCCATACTGACATGCGCCGCCCGCCCCCAGGCAAGCATATGAGCTGCCGTGCCTGCCGGATGGGCGAGCACATAGTCATTCCACGCCGTAGGATCCCCGTTGATATCGTATTGTTTAACCTGCATACCCGCCCCTGTGAGAAAATCTAGTTTTTCAGAAAGATCTCGTCCATCCGTCCCCAGCTGAAATCGGCAAGCGCCCGACGCAGTTTCTTTTCCATGACATCAAGATTTGTGTAATGCCTGAACCTGGACTTCAGCCCCGCCTGCTCCTGTCTCGGCTGGTCCGGATCAATCTCCCACGGGTGAAAATAGAAAATGCAGGACTGATCATCCCTGTTATTGACCCGGGACATGGCCCATTTTGACAGAAAATAGGGCAACAGCCTGAAATACCCGCCGCCTCCGCAGGGAATTTTCTTTCCCGCCACGTCCACCGTGGTTACAGGCATTTCCAGGAAGTTACGCCCCTCAATGGGGCGGAAAGCGAACCTGGGCGCATTAGGCATTCCGTAGTGGTCATGCCGGATAGGATAGATGCTCGAGCTATAGTCAAACCCGGCTTCTTCCAGAATATCCAGTGCCCAGAGGTTCTTCTCACCGATGGAAAAACTGGCCGCACGGTACCCTCTGATGGGACACCCCCCCACGTCTTCGAGTAGTTTCTTTGACCGGAGAACATCTTCCCGGAATTCCTCCGGACTTTGATGGGTAACGCGCCAGTGCGCCATGCCGTGACTGGCCAGTTCGTGTCCCTCTTCCACAATCCGTCTGACAACGGCGGGATAACGCTCCGCCACCCAGCCCAGGGTGAAGAATGTGGCCTTTGTGCCAGCCTCATCGAACATATTCAGGATCACATCCATATTGCGTTCTACGCGGCAGGGCAGAGAATCCCAGTCTTCACGCCGAATATCATTTTCAAAGGCGCCAACCTGAAAATAATCCTCCACATCCACCGTCATGGCGTTCCTGATCCGACCTGTCATGACTGTCACTCGCCCCTCTCGGCATTTTTTCCAATCCAGACAGAGGCAATGTCCAGGACTGCCTTGATCGTCTCGTCATGGACACGTACATATTTTTCGAGCCGGTCAAGGCGTTCTTCAAGATCGGCCGGCAATGAGGCACCTTCTGCCGCGCTGGCCATCTGTCCACCGCCACCGTTAATTGGTCCTCTGATGGAAGACGGACTGTTCACAGGCCGGGTTGCCAGAGCGTTTTCCTGCTCCATGTCGGCAATAACATCCGCAACAATCTTTTCCGTAATGGCGTGAACTTCCTCGATGGCACCATACAGGAGAATACGGGAACAGAGTGTATTCAGACGCCTCGGCACCCCTTGGGTATATTCGTAAATTTTCCTGAATGCGCCGTCGTCAAAGGACGGATTATTCTTCCAGCCCACCAATGTCAGGCGATGTTCCACATATTCACGGGTCTCGTCATAGGTCATGGCCTGCAAATGATGGGTAGCGATCACACGTTGACGCAACTGCTCCAGGTCCGGATCAAAGGCCCACTTGTCGCGGAATTCGGGCTGGCCGACCAGAAAACTCTGCAGCAGCGCCCTGTCCCCTTCCTGGAAATTGGACAACATGCGCAACTCCTCCAGCGCTTTGGTCGGCAGGTTCTGAACCTCGTCGATCAGCAGCAGGGCGCGTCTGCCGTTTCTGTGATTTTGGCGGAGAAAGGTTTCGATATCCCGAAGCAGGATGGATTTGTCCTTGCCGGTAACATCAAGTCCGAAACCGACAGCAACCATTCTGAGGATATCATCCGCCTCCAGATTGGTGGTTACGATTTTCGCCGCAACGAATTTGTCCGTGTCGAGCTCGTTCAGCAGATGCCCCACAAGCGTGGTCTTGCCGGCCCCGATCTCGCCGGTAATGATAATAAATCCTTCTCCCTGGCTCAAACCGTACGTCAGGTAGGCCATGGCCTTGTGATGGGTACTACTGTCAAAGTAGAACCGGGGGTCCGGTGTCAACTGAAAGGGCTTGCCTTCTAGACCGTAAAATTCAGCATACATGGTTTAAACCTAAAGTGCCGCCCTGAGTGAAAAAGAAATATAATTTGACGGACGATTCAGCAAGGGCAGGCGCGTGCCTGACCTGTCAGAATGTACGTAAGACAGGGTTGATGTCAGTGATTCAGAAACGCGATAGGACATATTGGCGCCCGCACTCCAGAATTTATCGTCAACAGCAAATGAAAAATCACCGAACCTGTCAATATATTCAGAATAACTGAATGATCCGTGCACCGTGGCGCTTAGCTTACGGCTGATCGTGCGGCTCAGGGAGAAAGCCGCCGTCCAGCGTTCCTCGTCACGAGTCACGACTTCATTGAAATATCTTCTGTTGGTTCCGCTCAGGCTGTAACTTGTCCGGCCGCGTTCGCCCTGCAGGCTTACCCGCCAGGTTTTGGTACGGACAAAACTGTCATCCAGAAATTCGGTTCCGCCGTTTGTGACCTCACCCGAGAAGGGGTCAAGAATGACAAAGTCCAGAACTTCCAGGGTCTGGTAGGTTTCCAGACGGTCATCGTAGCTCACAGTAATCTGGGCCTTCGGCGTAATCCGGTAAAAGGCATCCAGGGAAAAGGTATCTCCCTGGTACTGGTTCCCGTAGCGAAAAGAAATAGACGTCCGCGGACCCGGCACGAGCCGGAAACCCGCATCCCAGACAAAATTGTCAAAATTAACGAAAGTGCTGTTGGCGTCGCGGGACTGGTAACCGACGCTGCCCAGCAGGCTCAGCATCCGGTTAATCCGATAACTGCCGTCCAGACGGGTGCCATAAGTGACATAATCACTGGACCTTACCCGTTCCTGGTTATTGTAGAACGCACTGTAATTCCATTCGAAGCGTGAAAATTCAGTGCCGCTGTCCAGTGAGAATGTCGTACCGTAGCTGGTTGCCTTGTCAAAGTCCGATCCTGCCGCATCAAGGCGCTCCCTGTCGTCACTGCGCACATGCCTGACGTTCGCTTCGAGCCGGGCGTCGGCAAAGCTACCAAAATGACGAACCAGATAGGGGCTGATCTGATAGGTCTGAATGGTTGCCCTGTTCTGGGTCCTGCTGCCTTCGCTGCTGGAAATCGCCTGTCGACGGTCCAGAAAGCGCTGATTGATATTGGCCGTGGCCGAAACAAAAAACAGATCGCGGGACAATTCCGTGTTGGTGTGAAGAAACAGGTTGTGGCGCACCTCGTCTTGATCGCCTTCGGCATCGGGATAATAGAAATAGTTAGGGGTATAACGAAAATCCACATCAAGCCGCGCACCGTCCGCCCTGACAGCAATGGAAGGCGCAACCTGTGTGATAAAATCGCCCTGGGCCTCGGCGCTGTCCAGATCCACATTGTCGGTATAGGTTTCTGTCACGGTCAGCGAAGGGACAACATCCCAGTCGGCCGCCATGCCGGCAAAAGGCACGGATACCCCGGCAATTGCCGGAAGGAGAACACAAGCGATTTTATTCTGTTTATACATATTCCCGCCCCGATTTGTTGTTTTTTATTGGTGACCGTAACCGTAATAGGACCCGAATTTCTTCTTGCCGCCGGAGAAACGCGACTTGTTCAGAAGAAGATTGATGTGCTCACTAGAGCCGATCATCGACAGGGCTTCCTTGAGATCGATTTCACGGGTCTTGTCAGCCTCTACGACATAAAGCACCTGCCCTACGCTGAGGGCCAGAACTGATGCCGAACTGCTGGCCAGAACCGGTGGTGAATCGATAATGATCACCCGATCCGGATAACGCTTGGCAACCTCGTCTACAATATCTCCCATCCGCTCACTGGCCAGAAGCTCGGTGGTCAGACGGTGCTTCTTACCCGCCGGCAGAAGCGTGAGGTTCGGAATGTTGGTTTTCAGCAGACAATCAGAAAGGTCAAGGTTCTTGTCCTCAATCACATCGATCAGGCCCTTGTCCGCCTTTACACCAAGCCGTTTCATCACATCCGGCTTTTCCACATCCGCATCAATCAGCAGAACCGTGAGATCCCGTTCCATCGCCATACTCATGGCCAGACTAATGGCGCAGAAGGTCTTGCCC
The DNA here is from genome assembly GCF_048269205.1 of Emcibacter sp. Taxonomy (GTDB): domain Bacteria; phylum Pseudomonadota; class Alphaproteobacteria; order Sphingomonadales; family Emcibacteraceae; genus Emcibacter. Next base: position 67,759 of record NZ_JBLXJC010000002.1, read on the forward strand.
TCATCGGGCTGGGTGCTTGTCACCATGATGATATTGCCGTTCTTGATGGCGGATCTACCCTTGGCGAAGGCATTCAGCAAGAGGCTTCTTTTGACAATCCTGAACTCTTCCGAAATGACCGTTTCATCGGTTTCCATCACCGGAACATTCTGAGCCCGAAGCTCATCAAAATTTATCTCAACATACCGGCTCGTACGACCATAGGACCTGGAACGCTGTTCCACCTGAGGTATAGCAGCTGGTTCTGACTGCGGTTCCGACTGCTTCTGTACAGGCGGTTGCTTAACCGGCGGTGTCGACGGTGCCTCGGCAGCAGCCTGGTCAGCAGAAGGCTGGGGAGAAGTCTCTGCCTTTTCAGCGGCCTCCGCCGCCTTCCTGGCAGCCTTTTCAACAAGGCTTTCCGCCTTTTTCATCTTCTCTGCAGCTTTTTCGATCAAACTCATGATTTTTCTTCTTATACGTTCAGGTTTTACGCCGTGGGCATATGGAAATAGTTCATCATTGCATAGACACTGATGCAGGAGACGAACAATCCGGCCAGCATGATTGAAAACAGGATCAGCTTGCGTTTCCTGCCACGGAGTTCCTGCGGCGACGGAATAGCGGAAATGCTGCCCAGAACAGGCATGGAGAGAACATCCCTCAAGCGCTGTTCAGTGGAGAAAGTCGAATGCATCTGGCTCATCAGGAATGCAACCCCGACACCGGCGCCAAGCCCGACGAACAGAACCCCGATAACATACAGAAGGCGGTTCGGGCTGCTCGGCTCACGAGCCTCCTGCGGCGGCTCGATCACCCGGAACTGCACGCGATCGGACTTGGTTTCCAGATCCTGTGAAATCCTCGCTGATTCACGTTTTTCCAGCAGTTCGTTATAGTTCCTTTTGATAATACCGTAATCACGGTTAAGCCGGGCCAGTTCGGCTTCCACTTCCGGCACGCGCTGGGCGTAGGAGGCCAGACGTTTGACTTCCTCTTCCTTCTGCGTCAACCGGGCCTGGAGACTGGCAATCTCGCCTTCCAGTTCGATGATATTCATGTTCAGCTGGTCATAGACCGGGTTTGGCCGCACTCCAGCCGTCGACTGAAGCTTTTCCGTATCCCCTTCTTCGAGAGCCTTGGCAAGTTCAGCCTGTTCGGCCTCCATTTTCCCACGCAAATCCTCGATCTGGGTGGTGATGATCTTGACGTCAGGATGCTGGTCCTTGTATCCGCGGGCATACAGATCGTCCAGACGCTGCTCGAGAATGGAAATTCTGCCCGCCAGATTACTGGAGCTCGCGGGTCCGCCGCCGCCAATTGACGGTCCGGTTCCGGAGCCCGATGCCAGATAGGGCGGAATATTCTCCAGATAGCCTTTCATCTGCTTCTGCTTGTTGCGATATTCGTTGATCTGGTTCTTCACCGAGGCCACAGCTTCCTGGGCCTGCTGCATCTGGTCGAAATAGGATCTGCCCTGGCTGGACAGGAACGACATGTTCTTCTGCTTGAATTCCGCAGTCCTCTGCTCGGCAATCTCCATCTGCTCTTCATATTCGCGGATTTGTTCTTCAATGAAGCGCAGCGCGGACGACAGGTCCTTGCGGCCCGTGGCCAGCTTGTCCTCAATAAAGATATTCAAAAGGGACTGGACAACTTTTTTCGCTACTGTCGGGTTGCTGTTCTCATAGGAAATCTGGAACAGGTTTGCGGCCCCCTGGATACTGATATTGATATCTTCACTCAGGGAATCCACCAGTTTCTCCGTCGCCTCTTCAGAAGTGACCGTCATATCGAGATCGGTCATGCGGATGACCTTTTCAATATTCGGGCGACTGATCAGGGTCTGGCGCATCATGCGGACCTGGTCATAGACATTGTTGGAAACGGCGAGACCCTTCATAAGGGGTTTCAGCATGGTTTCGGCATCAACGTGAATCTTGGCGCTGGACTGGTATTTGTTTGGAATCTGAGCGACATACATCCAGCCGGCTATACAGACCACCCATGATACAATCAGGGCGAAATGCCGCTTGCGCCAGACACCATACAAGATGGATATTATTTGTTGATATAGTTCCTGCATGTCTTTCTCAATTCCCAAACCTAGCAAGTATATACCCGCCCTGTGGCGCCCCCCGACGCCGGCGGAAATCAGCAACCGGGCGGATATCATTCATCCGCCCGGTTGCTATTATCCTAGAAGAAGCTTTCCGGAATAATGATTACATCACCCGGATTAATCATCACGTTTGCACTGACGTCTCCGTCCTTGATCAGATCGTCTATACGGATGTTATATTCCTTCTGCACACCGTTTTCCACCCGGGCCAGAACCGCGCTGTTGCCGGCGGCAAACTCGGTGGTACCGCCCACAGCGATCATCAGGTCCAGCAGAGTCATATTCGCCCGGTAGGGAATTGCCTGCGGCGAAGTGGCGGATCCCACAACACGCACCTGCTGGGCAAAGGGTCCCTGGAAACCGCTGACGATAACCGTCACGATCGGGCTCTGAATATATTCGGAGAGTTTCTTTTCGATATCCCGGGCGAGCTGTGTCGGTGTTCTGCCGGTTGCTGCCATATCATCAATCAGCGGCACGGAGAAACGACCGTCCGGGCGAACTGTGACGCTTGTGGACAGTTCCGGGTTACGCCAGACAAAAATCTGCAGATTGTCAAGCGGACCGACCACATAGGGCTGCCCCGGACCTTCTTCAATCGGCACAAAAGCCGCCGGCGGCAGACCACCATGTCCACTTGAACAGCCGGCCACAGCCAACACACCAAATACTGCAGCCATTTTAAGCAGTACATCACGGATCGTTGTGATCTTGATTTTATTCTTATTCACAGCACATTCCCTTCCATCTATTACCGTTCTTTTGTGATGCCCCTTGCCAGGTCCACCCCGAAATGCATTTATTATCCCATGTTTACCTGAAAAATGTTAAAGTAATGCAAACACTGGGGGATAAGATTATGCGGGATGGCTTGTCGCCATCAATGACCATATCGCCTCACCCCGCTCGCGGCACATATTACATCATATGTCCTACAAAATCCAATTATGATAATATCCTAGTCCATTTGGCTAATAATGGGTCTTAAGCCATATTTCAAGCACAGCCAGGTCCCATGCAAGCCCCGCGCCGGGATCGTCTTCCCGGCTGCAGGAGGCGATAACTCCATCCAGAAAATCATTCTCCAGATATCCCCGTTTCTTGAAATCCGATACATTGTCCGTCACCAGCTCTTTCAGTCTCTTCTCCTGGTGAATCCAGACCATAAAGGGAAGGCCGAACCCTTTCTTCTTCTTCGCCAGGGTCTCATCCGGCAAAAACCCCTTCATGGAAAATTTGAAAAAGTCACGAAGCTTGTATCCGGGCAGCAGGACGTCTACCGGAATACCGGCGGCAAATTCAACCAGTTCATCCTCCAGGAAGGGATACTGCACATCCACCCCGGCGAGCCGGCACATCTGATTGACCTTGCGCAGGTCATTGTCCGAGAGCGTAATCTGCATGTCCATATGCATCATTCGCTGCAGCATCTGGGTGTTTTCATGCCGGTGATAGGTCTGTCGGATCAGATTAAGCGGCAGCTCCGTGTCAAGACCGGCGCGGCATTCCGGACGGAAAATTTCCTGCGGCTCCACGTCCGAGATAAAGCTGTAGGAATAGAGACGTTCCGGCATGGGGGTCGCATAGCGTCGGGCCAGGCTCCGGGCTTTTGAAACGACCGGCACATGCTGCATACCCGGGAGTTCCAGGACCGGCTCGAGAAAATATTTCCGCACCGTCCCGGGGATCAGGGCGTATTTCTCGATCTTTTTCATCGTGACGTAGCGTTCGTTACCGGCAAATATCTCGTCCCCGCCATCGCCTGCCAGCAAGGTCGTTACGCCGTTTTCCTTCGCCATTCTGGCGCAATAATAGGCTGCTACCGCCGAATGATTACCGTAAGGTTCATCATAGATACCGGCAATGTCAGTCATCACCTTTTCCACATCGCCCGGCTCCATGAAATATTCATGATGATCGGTATGGAAATGTTCCGCTGTCAACCGGGCGTAGCCGCTTTCATCGAATTTTTTCTCGTGAAATCCGATGGTAAAGGTTTTGCCGCCGCCGTTATGTTTCATCATCAGGCCGGCCACTGTGCTGCTGTCCAGGCCGCCACTGAGAAAGGCGCCGAGATGGCTGCGATCCGTATCATTCAGGACTTTCTCGAAACTGCGATCAAGCAGTTTCCAGAGCGCTTCTTTCCACTCCTGCGGGTTGCCGGAAGCTTCAGTCGTATAAGGCATGGACCAATAAAATCCCTTGTCTACCTGGCCATTGGCGAACCTGACATACTGGGCAGGTTCCAGCTTGTTCATCTGGTCATAGATAGACGTGGGGGATGGCACCACAAAATAGTAAAGATAGTTATAGACCGACTGCGGGCTTATGGTGGTTTCCAGGCCCGGGAACTGCTTCACCGCATCCGTCACAGTGGAAAAGATAAACTCCCCTCCGCGTCCACAGGCATAACAAAGGGAATGAATGCCGGTCCGGTCAATGGCGATGAGTGTTTCGCCTCTCTCCAGATCAACAAGAGCAGCGGACCAGGCCCCCTGCATCCGCCTGAAAACATCCGTATCAAAACGCCGGTATCCTTCAATGAAGGCGGCTGCATCATTTTTCTGCGCGGCCAATGCGGCAAGGCTGTCGTCCTGCCAGTGAACAATCCCGTTCACGGCGCCATATACCGCCTCATCCTGGTCAAGGGAGCCCCGCTTCGGCGTAGCCACCACAGCCAGCGCACCGCCGGATGTGGAAGATTTCTTAATATGATTAAACAGATGTTTTTCGTGGTCGGTACGGATCAGGCACCCAGCCATCTTATCGATCAGAGCGTTTGCCGCTCCATTATCGCCCGCGTGCCCCTGCCAACCTGCAATACCAGACATTTGGTTATACCCCCTAAACCAGTATTTCCTTCGGTGCTTCGTGGCCTAGAAAGGCCGTCGGACTGGCGGTCAGGCCATACGCCCCGGACTGGAACAAAACCACGTAATCGCCGATTTCAGCCACCGGCAGTTCCATCTTGTTGCCCAGCAAGTCCAGTGGCGTACACAGGCAGCCGACAACGCTGGCCTCTTCTTTCTTACCGCCGTCCATGCGGTTGCCGATTTCCACAGGATAATTCTTGCGAATCACCTGACCAAAATTACCCGAGGCCGCGAGATGATGATGCAGGCCGCCATCGGTCATCAGGAAAACATGTTCGCGGGAGATCTTGCGGTCCACAATCTTGCTGACGTAAATACCCGCCTCGCCGACAAAAAAACGACCAAGTTCGATCACAACTTCCGAGTTCGGCAATTCCTTTTCAAATGACGGCAGCAACTCTGCCAGACCAGCTCCGGCTGTCTTCAGATCAAGCGGTTCCTCGCCCGGGAAATAGGGAATGCCGTAACCACCGCCGATATTGACGAATGTCGGCACACAGGGCGCGTCTGCTGCCAGACGAACAGCCAGCGCCAGCGTTTTTTCCTGGGTTTCGAGAATGCTGTCCACGCGCAGGTTCTGGGAACCGCTGAAAATATGAAAGCCCTGGAAATCCAGATCCAGGCCCTTCAGTTCCTTCAGCATGTCAGGTACCTGTTCCGCATCCACGCCGAATTGTTTTGGTCCACCGCCCATTTTCATGCCCGATGATTTCAGCTCGAAATCCGGATTGACCCTGATGGCCGCTTTCGGCCGGATACCCTGACGGTTTCCAATATCCGCAATACGGCGCATTTCGCCGAAAGATTCCATATTCAGGACCACGCCGGCTGCAACCGCCTGGCTGAGTTCCGCATCGGTTTTTGCCGGTCCGGCAAAGCTGATCAATTCCGGGGACGTTCCGGTATCCAGCGCCACCGCCATTTCGCCGCTGGACGCCACATCAAGACCGTCCACCAGGGACGCCATATGATGTACAACCGCCGGCATGGGGTTTGCCTTCATGGCGTAATGAAGCTGCACCTGTTTCGGCAAATATTTGCGCATCTCCTGCACCCGCGCCGTCATCAGGCCGCGGTCATAGGCGAAAAAGGGTGTCGATCCTACCCTGTCGGCGAGCCTTGAGAGCTTTACACCCCCCAGGGTAATTTCTCCATCCACAACGGGGAAGCCGCTGATCGGTGCATGTTCCGGTTTTTTCTTGTCTTTCACAGCCGATATTCCTTTATTCTTTTGCGGTGACCTCGGCGGCAATGGCCTTGCGGTCAATTTTTCCGTTCGGGTTACGGGGCAAAGATGGCCATTCTATGATTTTATGCGGCACCATATAGCTGGGCAGTTCCGCCCGGCAATAGGCCAGTACCGCCTCTTGGTCAAGTTTCGCCCCGTCCTTGCCGGTGGCCACAATCCATATGGCCTGGCCGAGCTTTTCATGATCCACACCAATGGCAGCAATCTCTCCGATCAGTCCGCTGGCGTAAATGGTTTCCTCAAGCTCGGTAGGACTTGTCCTGTAACCCGATGTCTTGATCATTTCATCCCGCCGTCCGACGAAATAGAGATACCCGTCTTCGTCCGTTTTTACCGTATCGCCGGACCAGACGGCAATCTCCGGCATGGGAATACCCGCGGGCTGCCCGGGGGCGGGCCTAAATCTTTCTGCGGTGCGTTCCGGGTCGTTCCAGTATCCGAGCGAGACAAGCGCTCCTCGATGGACAAGTTCGCCCGGCTCACCCGGCGCACAAAGGGTGCCGTCCTCATGCACGACCATAATCTCCGCATTGGGGATCGCCTTGCCCATGGACTCAGGGATCCGGTCCACTTCCGACGGCGGCAAATAGGTTGACCTGAAAGCCTCGGTCAAACCGTACATCAGATAGATATCGGTCTTCGGCAGCTTTTTGCGGAAGGACTTCGTCACCGGCACCGGCATACGCCCGCCTGTGGTGGCAATATAGCGGATGCTGTCCACGGTTTCCTGCGGCCACTCCATTTCCTCGAGCTGAATCCACAAAGGCGGCACACATGTGATCCCGGTTACCCGGTGTTTGGCCGCCTGACGGATCACATCCCGCGGCATCAGATAATTCATCAGAACCACCGTGGCGCCGACCCGGAAAGCCGTGGTCAGCTGGCTGAAACCGGCATCAAAGCTTAGCGGCAACACGCTCAGGACTTTATCGTCCGGTGTGTTCTTAAGGTAGGTGGAGACACTTTCGGCCCCGACAATAAGATTCCGATGGGATACAATCACACCTTTCGGCATACCCGTACTGCCCGATGTATAGAGGATGGCTGCCATATCCGCGTCGATCACCGAATGGCCTGTACAGTCCCCCTCGCCGCCTTTACTCATAAAATCGTCCCAGGACGTGATAGAAGCCTTCACATCCGGCAGACTGTCAGGAATTTTCCCGACCAGAATAACCTGTTCAAGATCATCACAGTCCTGCAGTTCCTCCACAAGTCCGGCAAGCCGGTCCGCGCTGGTAACCAGATATCTGACATTGCAATCCTTGAGGATATAGACCACCTGGCGGGCCTTGAGGGTCGGATTGACAGGCACAAACACGCCACCCGCCTCGGAAGCCCCGAAAACGGTCACCAGTGTCTCCACCTGCTTCGGCAGAAAAACAGCAACCCGGTCATTCTTTGACAGCCCCGCCGACATCAATGCGGCACCGAATATGCCGTTCAGACGGGCAAACTCACCGTAGGATACTTCCTCTGCCTTGAAGACAATCGCCGTATGGTCCGGACGGCTTGTGGATTGCGCTTTGACAAAATCCGATAGTCTGTTGATCATGATGAGAGTATTCTTTTTTCTTGTTTCAATTGGACCGTAAGATATTGAAGAATAGTTAGAGAAATATGAACAGCTTACCAAGAAAATCTGACCTTGTTCCGCAACCACGTCTTCACAGGTTAACAAAGTCCCCGGAACGCATATTAACCATAATTTGAAAGCTTACCATTTTTATTTTATTAACATAAGTCCTGTAGAAATCGGCAACAGAAACAGAACAATAATAATTACGCTATGGACAGACTGAATGTTCAACTGGTTTAGAACCTCTTTCCGGCAGCTGGGGATATATTCCACCTTTTGTTACGGTGCGGACGTCATCCTGCAGCGGCTGGGTATCGGTTCCCTGTATCGCTATCTATATTACGCGCAGCCACTTGAAATGCTTGTGAAACCGGCAGGCCGGAGGAGCGCCTTCGAAGTAGCCGAGCTGAAACCGGATAACCCGGACCTGCTCGACCTGCTGGGCCGGGATGTACTTGACTATCGCTACGGCCAGGATGCCGTTTGTCTCGCCGCCCTGAAGGAGGGAAAAATCGCCGCCTTGCTCTGGTATACGGCGGGGCCCTACCAAGAGGATGAAGTGAAGGCCGTATTTGTGCCGCCTGCCGGTAATGCCTGGGATTTCGGTGTCCATGTTGAACCTGAATTCCGCATGACCCGGGCTTTTATGACCCTGTGGAGCGAAGGCGCACGGCTGATGACCGAACGGGGTCTGGAAAATTCACTGAGCCGGATTTCGAGCTATAATCCCAATTCAATCCTGTCTCATTCCCGAATGGGAGCGTTTGAAATCGGCCGGGCCACATTCTTGAGCCTGGGTCCACTGCAGGTCAGCTGGTCATCGCTCCAGCCACATATTGATTTTACCCTCGGGGAAAGAAAGAAACCTGTTTTTAATTTTTCTGGTCTATTATCAAGGGCGCGATCAACAGAAAAACCATGACAGGTAGAATTGTTGTTCAGCCTTTATTTAAAGAAGCGCTTATAGTATAAGGGCTCATTTTTAAGCTGAACTATTGATTTACCCAGAGAATAAGGCTGTAGAATGTCAGTAATTGAAGATGTAAGAGAAGTTCTGAAAGCAACGCTTCAGCTTGGCGATCGCGCCAACGATATCGAAGCGGACACCCCCTTGCTGGGCAACCTTCCGGAACTGGATTCCATGGCCGTCGCCATGCTGGTGACCTCAATCGAGGAACATTTTGATATTTACATCGAGGATGACGAAATCAGCGCCGAAACCTTCGAAACATTCGGCGCACTTTGCTCTTTCGTGGAAGAAAAAGCAGCCTGAACAACCAGGGATTCCCGGGGGAGCCGTCCAAGTGGAACCTTTTTTTTTCAAAAGTGTCAAAGGACATCTGTTCGGGAATTACTTTCCGCCCAATCCTGAAGTCGCCGACTTGGGCGACCTTGTTTTCTGCCCCCCTTTTGCCGAAGAATTGAATCGGTCCCGGCATATGATCGCCCGACAAACACGTGCGCTCAATCAGCTGGGCTATGGCGTACTGTTGCTTGACCTCTACGGCACCGGCGACAGCGAAGGCACCTACGGGGAAACTGATTGGCAAACCTGGCTCGGGGATCTGCAGGCCGCTGTGGACTGGATCAAATCAAGGAACCATCATTTTTCAGGTTTCTGGGCCATGCGTACCGGTGCCCTGCTGGCCGCGGACTTTACCGCCAACAGTGACACACTCTGTCCGCTGATTCTGTTTTGGCAGCCGGTGACCAACGGCAGGAATTTCGTCGGTCAGTTCCTGCGCATCAGGCTGGCCGGCGAATTTACCGGCGGAAGTGAGCCGCAAGTTACTTCTAAAGACCTGACAACCGCCCTGGAACGTGGAGAAACCCTGGAAATCGCAGGATATGACCTCACACCGGATATCGCCAGTTCTCTGGGGGGCTTGTCTCTCGCCAATATATCCCTGCCCCCCGAAACGACTGTCTGCTGGACCGAAACTTCCTTGAAGGAAGAAGCGGAAATAAGCCCGGGTTCCAGGAAAGTAACGGAAAAATGGGCCGCGGAAGGAGTGGAGGTAAACTCCGCCGCCGTAAGGGATATACAGTTCTGGGCCCTGCAGGAACCGGAATGGGCAGACAGTTTTATCGAACGAACCGCAGGCCTTATCAGGGAGGTGCAGCAGTGACCAGCTTCAACGAACAGGCCTTTGCCTTTGAGGTCACGGACAAACAGGTGACCGGTATCCTGCACCCTGCCCTCGAACCCAGGTCGGGCACCGGCCTGCTGATCATCGTTGGCGGCCCCCAATACCGCATCGGTGCCCACCGGCAATATGTGCATCTGGCCCGACATTGCGCAAAAGGCGGCTTTCCCGTCATGCGTTTCGATTACCGCGGCATCGGCGACAGCGAAGGCGATTATCCGGGCTTCCGGTCTGTTGAGCCCGATGTCCACCGGGCTATTGATGAATTCCTCGCCCGGGACAAAAAGATCAACAATGTGGTTATCTGGGGCTTGTGCGAAGGGGCCTCCGCCTGCCTGCTGGGGGCACAGAAACATCCGGCCGTCTCGGGCCTCGTCCTTGTCAATCCCTGGGTTAGGAGCGAAGCCGGCCTCGCCAAGGCCTATGTAAAACATTACTACACCGACCGTCTGAAGGATCCGGAACTCTGGAAAAAGCTTTTTTCCGGCAAAATGAATCTCGGCGGTGCTATTGGCGGATTTCTCGGCAACTTTAAAAAAGCCTTCTCCGGAAAACCGGCCGCCGGCAATGGGGAACCGTATAGTCAGCCTGAAGAGATTACCGAAGAGAATTTCCCCGAAAAGATGCTCGAGGGACTTCAGGGCTTCACGGGTCGTGTCCTTCTGGTGCAGAGCGAAGTCGACATGGTGGCCCGGGAATTCGATGACCTGGTGAGAGGCTCCCGTGACTGGAAGGCCGCTTTCGAAGAGAAAGATTTTACCCGCCGGGATATTGCCGGAAGTGATCATACCTTTTCCAGCGAGCCCTGGCGGAAAGCTGTCGCCGAGGCGACCCTGGACTGGCTTGCGGGCAGCAGGAAGGCCGGGAAATAAATGGGTGCGTTTCTGATCCTCAAGGAAGACCAACTTAACGAGCCCCGGAAACAGGCGGCCCTGACCGCCCTGTCCCGTGCCGGCTTTCAAAACCCCCATGTCCTGAACTGCGCCGACAAGACCATCTATCTCTATGACAAGCTGGCAGCTCCTGCGCCGACCCTGTACGAACCAGGGAACGGCGATTTCTGTTTTTCCGTCGGCACCCTGATCTATGACGGCAGCTATGGCGTTGAGGCGTCGGAAAAGCTTTTCAAAAGCTTTACCCCCGCCCGCATCGACCCGACGTTGTTTGACGGCAGTTTCGCGGCGGTCATTGCCAAAAGCGGCAAGCTTTATATCTTTGGTGACCCGCTGGGTACCTACAGATTGTTCCACAGCGAGGATCACAGCATCTGGGGATCGTCCTTCTTGGCGGCGGCCTCCGCCCTCTCCTCCCTGAAGCTCAATCCCCAGGGGCTCTACGAATATGTCTTCCAGGGCGCCACCTATGGCAATGACACTCCCTTCCACGAAGTAAAAATGGCCGACAGTCATGCACTCTATGAATGGGAAAAGGGCCAGGCCCCGAGCCAACGCACCCGCTATTTCAACCTGTTCCTGAGACCTCTGGAGAGCAGTCAGGACGAGATTCTCGATTATTGCCTTGACGCCCTGAAAAACCAGTTCTCCCAATTGACCGCCCTGTTTGGCAACAATATGGATACAGCTTTGTCAGGCGGATATGATTCACGTCTTATCCTGGCTTTGCTGCGCCAAGCCGGCGGCATGCCCAAAATCCATGTTTACGGGGCGGACACAGACCCTGATGTGGTGGTTGCCAAAACCATATGCCAGGGGGAAAACCTGCCCCTCGAGCACAAAGACAAAAGCAGTGTTCCGCCGCCAACTGCGGCAGATTACCCCGCCCTGGTTGCAAAAAACTTTTTTGTCATGGACGGCATTCCCAATGAAGGCATCTTTGATAACGGGCTTAACCTGGAAACCCGGCGCGAACGCGTAGGGGGCGGTGCATTGGCGCTTAACGGCGGCGGCGGAGAAATCTACCGGGATTTTTTCCATCTGCCGGATCAGCCTCTGACTGTCCACGAAATGATCATGACCTTTTACAGTCAATATGATCCCGCCACAACCACCGAGGAATTCAACGAACGCCTTTATCGGGAGAGACTGGCCAAGAAAATCCGCCTTTCCCTGGACAAAGGGCATGACCAGCTCAACCGCATCGAAGCAGAATCCATCTATCCCCTTTTCCGTCTGCGCTACTGGATGGGCAAGAACAACAGTCTGAACAACCGTTTCGGACCGGCGCTGACCCCCTTCACCAGATATTCAGTACTGCAGACCGCCATGCCGGTACCGCTGTCGATGAAATATTACGGCAATTTCGAAGCCGCCATGATCCGCAGTATTGATCCGGTTTTGGCAAGCTATGCCACAGACTATGGTTATTCCCTGTCAGCACCGGCGCCTCTGGGCGCCAGAATAGCGGGCTGGATGGATATCAAAAAGCCGATTGCCTTGCGCCAGTATATTTTTGCGTTGAAGAACAGGATGCGGAAACTGGAAAAACCCTTTTACCTGAAAGAAGACTATCTGGGTGATATCCTGGAAACTGCCTGCCCCGCCATGAGCCGGTACTTCAATATCGGACAGATCAACAGTGCCGAACAACTTAACCGGCTCTATACACTGGAATATCTGATAAACTTTATCCGGAATCCCTGATGTCAGGACACCAGCATGGCCTGAAGTTCCAGAGGATTGGCCGACCGGCCGCCCAGGTCATTCATGAAAAAGCTGAAATAGACATCCATATCCTCAAGAAACCTGTCCAGTTGTGCCTGATCCTTCACATAGGGTGAGCCGCCGATCATAAGGCTGGAACTGTGATAGGCGTAGTTAAATACCTTGTGGCCAATGGCATGCATACGCCGGGTCATGCGAATGTGATCTTCCGCCCGGATGCCCTCCGGGGTCAGGGGAATACGCTCCAGCAGGGTAAGTTTTGACAATACCCCGGCCATCAGAGACCTGAGACCGGACTGACCGGCGAGCAGCGGATAAACTGTACTGCCCCAGCGGGCCAGCAGACCATCATATCCGCGGCTGTTGGGCAGTTCCAGGAATTGCCGGTTGCCATATTCAAAATAATAGGGCTCGACGGGCAGTCCCCGGAAATCGGGTCCCGTATCATGCGAAAAATCAGTATCGGCCACCACGCTGGTATCAATTTCATAGCCAAGCTCTGCCAGTATCCTGCCGGTATTAGGGCCAGCGCCATAGCGCCCGGCCTTATAGATCACCGGACGCCGACCCGTCTTGCGCTCAATCAGGTCCGTCAGGGTCTCAAGCTTGGCCTTTTCCAGTTCATAGGGCAGATTGCCCGGGTAGGAATTGCGGACACAGACCTCTTCCTCATAGGGCGGATTAATCCAGGGATGCAGATGGGTGCCGATCAAACAGCCCCCCTCTTCCATCCATTCCCGCAGGATACCGACAGCCGTATCATCCTCCGCCACCGCATGATCAATCACATAAGTGGGAATGATGTTGTGTTTTCTGAAAATATCCTGCGCCAGATACTGGTGAGAAATACAATTTACGGAACGGCTGTCCCGGTCAAAGGGGGCGGCCCAGTCGAATTCCTCTTCCGTATCAATCACCACAGTCAGAAGCGGCTGGTCACCATCAAGATGGGCTTTCTGGATATTTTTCTTGTCAAACATGTCCGGTTATCTTCAGGACTTCTTCTTGGGAGAATATTTACGGGGGTCGAACTTTTCCTTTTTGGTGTCCGTATAGTCATCCTGCTTCACAGACAGATACATAACGTACAGGATCAGAGCAATGAAACCCGCAAGAACTATCTCGAACATGTGACCTCCAAAAAATTATGATATAATCACTATTTAAAGCTTAGCGGTTTCAAAAATGTTAACTAATATCCACTAAAGACCATACTGCGGACAATAACAGAAAACCGATCCATGCGTGACATATTTCTAAGTCTCATTATTTTTGGCCTGATCCCGATCATTCTCAAGTTTCCTCATGTGGGTGTACTGGCCTGGTCATGGATTTCCTATATGAATCCGCACAAGCTGGCCTATGGTTTCGCGTTCTTTTTCAACTTCCTGGATTTTCTCGCTGCGGCCACGATAGTGGGCTTGCTGATCACCAAAGATAAAAAATCACTGCCCAAGCATCCGATCGTCTGGCTCCTGGGCCTTTATGTAGCCTGGGTAAGCATCTCAACCCTGATGGCCATAAACCACGAAGTGGCGAACCCCAAATATATCACCGTTATCAAGATCATGCTGTTCACTTTCGTGACCATGCTGATCATGCAGTCAAAGTCACGTATCAACGCCCTGATCTGGGTGATTGTCCTGTCCATTGGCTTCTATGCCTTCAAGGGGGGGATATTCACCATTCTCACCGGCGGCGGCGGCAGGGTATGGGGCGCCCCGGGCAGCTTTTTCGGGGACAACAACCATTTCGCGCTCGTGCTTCTGATGGTCGTTCCGCTGACCTATTACCTGTACCAGAACGCCGAACATAAATGGGTACGGCTTGCCGCCATGGGCCTTGTGATCTGCGAGATACTGTCCATCTTCGGCACTCAGTCGCGTGGTGCTCTTATCGGCATGGTCTGTATGTTCTCTTTCTGGGCCTATAAATCCAAAAAGCTCGCTATTGTCCTGTTTTTATTGCCGTTTCTTGCCCTCGTCGCCTTCTTTTTTATGCCCGACAGCTGGAAGGCGCGCATGACCACAATCGAGCACTATGAAGAAGATGCCTCTGCACAGGGACGTATTACAATGTGGCGGGTGGCCATCAAGGTGGCCAACGACAATCCCATTTTCGGCGGCGGCTACAATGTCTTCTATGACGAAGGCGTAAGAGCCAGATACTTGTTGCCAGGGGAAGTAGGACGCGCGGTACACAGTGTACATTTCGAGGTTATCGGGGAGCAGGGATACGCCGGCTATCTGATCTTCCTGCTGCTTGCCCTCACAACCTATGCGACCGGCAACACCATCAAAAAACGATCACAACAAAGACCGGATCTGAAATGGTGTGGCGATCTGGCGGAGATGATACAAGTCAGTATGATCGGTTATGCCAGCGCCGGAGCCTTTGTGAATCTGGCCACATTCGACCTCTATTATCACCTTCTGGCAATTATGGTGATGACCAGGGTTGTACTCCAGAAAGAACTTGATAAAACAGAACAGAACGTAGAGGCAGTCGCCAGGGCGGCAGCAATGAGGAAAATCTGATCATGACGAAAATTATCCATCTGATTGCGGCCGCGAGGCCGAATTTCATGAAAATTGCCCCGCTCTATCATGCCCTGAGCAAACAGGACTGGTGCGAGGTGAAGATCATCCACACCGGCCAGCACTATGACGCCAACATGTCGGACAGTATATTCGCAGACCTTATGCTGCCCCAGCCTCATTTCCATCTTGGCGTAGGTGGCGGAACCCACGCTCACCAGGTCGGCAGTGTCATGATCGCCTACGAAAAAATCTGCCTTGAAACGGAACGTCCGGATCTTCTTGTCGTGGTCGGGGACGTGAATTCCACTGCCGCCTGCGCCCAGGTCGGTACAAAACTTCATATTCCAGTAGCTCATCTGGAAGCGGGTCTGAGAAGCGGCGATCGCCGCATGCCGGAAGAAATCAACAGGCTGGTCACGGACGCCATCGCCGACTATCTCTGGACCCCGTCACCGGATGCCGACGAAAACCTGCGTAAGGAAGGTCATCCGGACAGCCGCATCACCCGTGTCGGCAATATCATGATGGACAGCTTCGAGCTGCTCAGGGACCGCATCGAAAGCGAGAACACCCCCGCCAAATTCGGTCTAACTCCAGGAGACTACGGTGTCGTCACCATGCACCGTCCGTCCAATGTTGACGAAAAAGACACCCTGACGTCCCTGATGGAGCAGATCATGACTGTCGCAGGGAAGATAGACCTGCTGTTTGCGGTACATCCGCGCACCCGGAAGAATCTGGAAAAATTCGGCCTCTGGGACAAACTCAACAATACAAAGGGCCTAACCCTGGTGGAACCGGTCAGCTATGCCCCGTTCATGAGCCTGGTCAAGGACGCGAAACTGATCATTACGGATTCCGGCGGCATCCAGGAAGAAACCACCTATCTGGACATCCCCTGCCTGACGCTCCGGGAAAACACAGAGCGCCCCATCACCGTCACCCAGGGTACCAACAAGCTGCTCCCGACCACACAGCTTCTGGAAAATGTTGACAACGTCCTTTCTGGAAACTGGGTATCCGGAACCAAACCGGATCTGTGGGACGGTAAAACAGCAGACAGAATAGTCTCGGAAATCTCCCGCGTTTTCTCTCTTTGACATGCCCGGCGAAGGGACAAGCCCATGAGCAGCGAACCGAACACATCTGACGGCGCCATTGCCTCCCGGGTCATGAAAGGTGCTGCGTGGATGGCCTTTACCAGGTTTTCCACCCGCATGCTCGGCATGCTCAGTACCATTGTCCTGGCCCGCCTCCTGATCCCCGAAGATTTCGGTATTGTCGCCCTGGCCTCCTCTTACTACGCCATTCTGGAAGGCATGAGCCAGCTCAATTTCAGGCAGGCACTGATCAAATATCGCGATACGGACAACAATGATTATAATACGGCATGGACGCTAAACGCCTGTCGCGGCGTCCTGTTGTGCCTGATTATTGCTGCAAGCTCGCTCTTTGTTCCCGACCTCCTTAACGAACCGCGCCTGGCATCGGTGATCCTGCTGGTGGCCATGATTCCGTTGATCGACGGATTTGAAAATCCGAAGTTTGTCATTTTCGAGAAAAACATAGACTTCACCCGGGAAGTGATCATTACCCTGGGGACCAAGGTCATGGTGCTGATTGTCACCATATATCTGGCATACAGCATGCGCAGCTACTGGGCCCTGATCATCGGGCTGGTATTCGGGGCAACCAGCCGAATGACCATCAGCTATCTTATGATCCCCTTTCTGCCCCGGATCAGTTTTGCCTCACTGGGACGTCTGTTCAGTTTCTCCGCCTGGATGTCCGGCGTCAATGTGCTGCAGTCCCTGTCCAACAATCTGGACAAATTCTTTGTCGGTTATTTCCTGGGAACAACCGCGACAGGCATCTTTCATATCGGTAAAAGCGTAGCCTTTATGCCTACGAATGAAATGGTTATGCCGCTCAATCGGGCACTTTATCCGGGCTTTACCCTGATCGTGGACAAAAAGGACTATATGCGGGAAAAAGTACTGGAAAGCGCCCAGTTTCTGGCCGGCCTAAGCCAGCCTCTCGGCATAGGCTTTGCGCTGGTCGCCCCGGAATTCATGTATCTGGTCTATGGGCCGAAATGGCTGGAATCCATTCCCATTGTCCAGATTCTTGCCTCCACCTCCGCCTTCAGCATCATCGGTTCAATCGGCATGTTTGTCGCCATGGCTCACGGCCGGACAAAATATCTGTTTTTCCGGCAGCTTGTCGTTTTCATAGCGCTGCCTGTTTTCGTGATTACCGGTGTCCATTACGCAGGCTTTATCGGCGCCATCTATGGCATGGCCGCCAGGCTCATTCTGCAAATGCTGCTCAATATGTTTATTGTCCAGAAGCTGCTTGAACTGCCACTGCTGCGTCTTCTCTTTGCCCCCTGGCGCAGCATGGTTTCGGCGGCCCTGATGGCGTTGTGCCTTTTCACTCTTGACCGGTTCCTGCCCCATGAAACCATCGCAGACAAATCCCTCACCCTGGCGGTTAAAGCCATCGGCGGAGGGCTGATTTATGTAATCACCCACTACCTGCTGTGGCTGATGGCCGGAAAACCCAAAGGGTTCGAACAAAGGCTTGCGGGGATTATCGAGAATAAATTTCTGAAACGGAAAACAGCCTAGCCAGTCTGACGGGCCGCAGAGTCCTGCTTTTCCCGCAGTAACTCGCTCTTGCGCTTTTTCTCGCTCTCGGACTTGAGCTGGCCACAGGCGGCAAGGATGTCTTCGCCGCGGGTCTTGCGCACCGGCGCAGAAATACCGGCTTCAAACACAATATCGGAAAAGCGCTTGATCTGCCTGTTCGTGGAACGCTCGAACTCGGACCCGGGCCAGGGATTGAAGGGGATCAGGTTGACCTTGGCCGGAATTTTATAATCCTTCAGCAACTTCACCAGCCGGCGGGCATCATCGTCACTGTCATTGATATCCTTGAGCATGATATACTCAAATGTGATGCGGCGACTGTTGGTGACCCCTGGATAATCGGCACAGGCCTGCAGCAGTTCCTCAAGCGGGTATTTGTTGTTGATCGGCATGATCCGGCTGCGGGTTTCATTGTCCGTGGCATGCAGGGAAATGGCCAGGTTCACCCCGATTTCCTCCCCACAGCGTTTCATTTCCGGGACAACCCCGGAGGTGGACAGGGTAATGCGCCGCCTGGACAGGCTGATGCCGCCCTCATCCATGATGATCTTCAGCGCCTTTTTCACATTGTCGAAGTTATAGAGCGGCTCGCCCATGCCCATCATCACAATGTTGGACAGCATGCGTCCGTCTTTCGGCGTCGGCCATTCACCCAGATCATCGCGCGCGACCAGAACCTGCATGACGATTTCCATCGGGCTGAGGTTGCGGACAAGCCGCTGGGTTCCGGTATGACAGAATTTACAGGTCAGCGTACAGCCCACCTGGGAAGAGACGCAAAGCGTGCCGCGGTCTTCCTCGGGAATAAATACCGTCTCGACCTCGTTGCCGTCCGGGAAACGCATCAGCCATTTGCGCGTGCCGTCCACCGAGACCAGCGCCTCAATGATTTCCGGCCGGCCGATTTCAAAATGTTCGGCAAGCTGGGCCTGCATGGTTTTGGAGATGTTGGTCATCTCGTCAAAGCCCTTGGCGCCGAAATGGTAAATCCAGGACCAGATCTGCTGGGCCCGCATGCGGCATTGTTTTTCCGACACACCGATCCCTTTCAGGCGATCGACGATTTCAGCGCGATCAAGCCCGATCAGGGTGCGGTCTTCCCGGAACTGCGGGCTTGGCCCGACAACCGGTTCTGTGCCGAGAGGTAATGTCTGCATATCCTTGTGCCCTTCCGGGCCTCCAGTCAACTTTCCCGCTGAAATCAGCGGCAGGCCTTTGTAATGGCGTTATGTGCCGCCGTAAAGCCGGAAAGTGAAAAATGGTAGCTGGTGGCATTGCCGCGGCCACTGGTGGCCCTTATCGTCAGGTCATTGCCCCGCTTCATGGCCGTCGCCATGGCGTTGTCCTGTTTGGAATCATATCCCCAGGCCCCGTCGCCGGAAGTGAACATCTTGAAGGTGCGCTTCTTGTCGATCACCATGGTGACCGTCGAATCCTTCTTGAAGCTGTAGCCGACCACAAAGTTCAACTCATTGGAAATCTTGCGTTTTGGCTTGTGAGACACGGTAATAAAGGGATTACCGTGAGACAGGCTGGCCGGCATTTTTCGCTTGGGTACAGAGATCATATAGCAGACCGTCTCACCGTCGCTTTTTTTGAGCACAAAAGCATCCCAGCTTTTAAAGCTGCCCAGCAACTGGCGACTGTCCGCCAGCGCCTCGCCGGTCGTCAGGGAAAGCATCACCAGCAAAAAAACAAAAGCGGTACAAACTGTCTTCATATGATCCTCTGATTATCTTGATTTGCGCTACAGTAACAAACTGGCGAATCACCCTCAAGCCCGTTTTAGCCTGCATCATGCAAAAGCATGTCATTATATTAGGGGGTATAGCCGTCACTGTTCAACCTGTAACCGGGAAAATGGACCAAATTTTGATCATTTTCCCGATAGGCAAATAATGTGGGTTTATACTCTCCCGATTGACCGGCTTTTTGCATTGCACCATCCATAGTCTGCCAGTAATGTGTCTCAATTGATCCCGGTACCTAAGTATCACTAGGCGTAATCCGGCGTTTGTATTATGTGTGTGCCGATCGAAAACCATAAAAAAACCGGTTGTCAAAACCGGACAACTTCAAAGCCAAGTTCAGGAGGTTGAACAATATGAGGAAAGTTTATGAGAGTGCCGAACAGGCCCTTGAGGGTATTCTGTTTGACGGCATGACCATCATGGCCGGGGGCTTCGGCCTGTGCGGCATCCCGGAGGAGCTGATCTTGGCGCTCAGGGATTCCGGCACCAAAGACATCACCGCCATCTCCAACAACGCCGGTGTGGATGATTTCGGGCTCGGCCTGCTGCTGCAGACCCGGCAGATCAAAAAAATGATCTCCTCCTACGTCGGTGAAAACAAGGAATTCGAGCGCCAGTACCTGAACGGCGAACTGGAACTTGAATTCAATCCCCAAGGAACACTCGCGGAACGCTGCCGCGCCGGCGGCGCCGGCATTCCCGGCTTTTACACCAAGACCGGTGTCGGCACCCTGGTGGCCGAAGGCAAGGAACATAAGGACTTCAACGGCGAGACCTATATCATGGAAACCGGCCTGGTGGCCGATGTGTCCATCGTCAAGGCCTGGAAAGGCGACAAGGAAGGCAACCTGATTTACCGCAAGACCGCGCGCAACTTCAATCCGAACATGGCCACCGCCGGCAAGGTCACCGTCGCCGAGGTGGAGGAACTGGTGGAAGTGGGTGAGCTCGATGCGGACCAGATCCATACCCCCGGTATTTTCGTGCAGCGGATCATCGAGTGCAAGGCGCCCGAGAAACGCATCGAAAAAGTCACCACCCGCGCGAGAGGAGAATAATCATGCCCTGGACAAGAGATGACATGGCCAAACGGGCCGCGCAGGAACTGGAAGACGGCTTCTACGTCAATCTGGGTATCGGCATTCCGACCCTGGTCTCCAACTATATCCCGGACGGCATGGAAGTGACCCTGCAGTCGGAAAACGGCATGCTGGGCATGGGCCCCTTCCCTTACGAAGGCGAGGAAGATCCGGACCTGATCAATGCCGGCAAGCAGACCATCACCGAGCTGGACAAAACCAGCTATTTCTCCTCCGCCGACAGCTTCGGCATGATCCGCGGCGGCCATATCAACATGGCCATCCTGGGCGCGATGCAGGTGGCGGAAAACGGCGACCTGGCCAACTGGATGATCCCGGGCAAGCTGGTCAAGGGCATGGGCGGCGCCATGGACCTGGTCGCCGGCGTGAAAAAAGTGGTGGTCATCATGGATCACACCGCCAAGGACGGCGCGGCCAAGTTCCTGAAAGCCTGTGACCTGCCGCTGACCGGCGCGGGCGTGGTCGACATGCTGATCACCAATGTGGGCACCTTCACGATCACCCCGGAAGGCGTGACCCTGATCGAGCTGGCCCCGGAAGTGACCGTCGAGGACGTCAAGGCGTCAACGGAAGCGCATTTTGAGGTCGCCGCCGGACTGGCGTAAAGAGCCTTTACACAGATTGAAACGAAGAAGCCGGGTGATAAACCCGGCTTTTTTTGTTGAAGAACCTACATCCCGAACGCCAGGAACGCCGTGGCCGCCGTCCCGATGATCGCGGTAATGATGGTCGGGCGGCGGTAATTGGGCGCCAGCAGGCCGACAAGAAGCCCGCCAACCACGGACAGGAACAGTACCGAGCCCACCGCAATCAGATAGGTGCGGAAGATACGCGGACCGTGGCCCATATGCAGCTCCATCAGGCTATATTGCCAGTCCGGCTCGTTCAGGGTCGCCTGCATGCTGTCTTCGCCAACTTCGAATTCCACAAAGGTGCGCGAGGTCGGCCGGGTCAGGAAATTATTGCCCCTGTCCTTGATATATTCGAAATCCACGTCAATATTCTGGGCCGCCAGCAGGCTACGCACATCTTCCTCAAGGGTTGGGCTTTTCGGATCCAGCATAGTTCCGGCCGGAAGCTCTATCGGGGTGCGGGTGACTTCCTCCTTGAACCCCGCCACATGCATACCGCCGGAGATGGCCATCAATAGGAAAGCCGGGGCCAGAAAAGCGGCCAGATAAAGATGGGCAAGAACCAGGAAACGACGAAGCTTGAGAGTATTCATGTGGAATGATCCCCGTAAAATTATTATCAGAACTATGTTATTTATACTCGACCCGGCTCAAAATCCGACCCCAAAAATGAAAAAGCCGGATCAGATGACCCGGCTTTGAATAATTTTGACTGTGACTGAACTTAACCGAAGTTCTTAGCCACAAAGTCCCAGTTCACCAGGGCCCAGAAGGCCTTCAGGTAATCCGGGCGCACATTGCGGTAATCGATGTAATAGGCATGCTCCCATACATCACAGGTCAGAAGCGGGGTCACACTTTCATCGGTCAGCGGAGTTGCCGCATTTGAGGTGTTGACGAGGGCCAGGGAACCGTCGGCTTTTTTTACCAGCCAGGTCCAGCCTGAGCCGAAGTTATTGACGGCGCTGTCGGTGAATTTGGCTTTAAAGTCCTCAAAGGAGCCAAAGGCCGCGTTGATGGCGTCGGCCAGGGCGCCGGTCGGGGCGCCGCCACCGTTGGGGCTCAGCCCTTCCCAATAAAAGGTGTGATTCCAGACCTGGGCCGCATTGTTGAAGACGCCGCCTTCGGAAGCCTTGACGATTTCTTCCAGGGATTTGCCGGCAAGGTCGGTGCCTTCAATCAGGCCGTTCAGCTTGACCACATAGGTGTTGTGGTGTTTGCCGTAATGATATTCCAGTGTTTCTTTCGAAATATGGGGCTCGAGGGCGTCCATAGCGTAAGGCAGAGCAGGCAGTTCAATGGTCATTCTCTATTCTCCAGTTTTTAATATACCCTAGTTCAAAAATCTGTTCGGCGCGCAAAAAGGCCCCGCAGACCCCCGCAGGTCTGTTTGTCCCTCATTTATCAATACTACCGATCAGAAGGCCGATGCGGCCCACTGAATGGATGGAAATATACTTTATCCATCCACTGTGACAGTCCCGTGATCGGGAAGATTTCCCCCGGGCCCCTGTTGCCAAACATATAGGTAATCATGCCTTGTCTCTCAAGATGGAAAATGGAATTTTTCCGGAAAAAGACACAAGGCGCTGATTAAATGTCACTATTTCGCCTAGCGGATCGTCAAGTAAAGGGAAGGAAAAAATCCGCTTGGCCCCTGCACAGAAATATCCCATAGTCCTGACAAGAGTTTTCCACATGTTCACAAGCCCGTGTTCCCCGCAGACGGAAGTTCCAGATGTCCCCGAGTAACATCACCACAAGCAACTACGGCAGGGCCATCGCCTATATGGCAGGCTATGCGCTCAACTATGCTCTGCTCTGGGCCCTGGTGCGTCATCTTTCAGCGGATCTGCATCCCTTCCAGCTGGTATTTTTCCGGACGTTCCTCGGCTTGTTATTCATTCTTCCGGCGCTGCGGCATCTTGAAATATCCCAGTTTAGAAGAATACCGCGGCCACTTTATTTCTTCCGCGCCATTTTTAATATCACCTCGGTATTTGGCGCCTTTTATGCGGTCAGCCACATCTCCCTGGCCGATGCCGTCGCTTACAGCTATCTGGCCCCTATCTTCGCCACCATCATGGCGGCGGTTTTCCTTGGCGAAAAATTCCGCCTTGCCCGGATGATGGCGGTGCTCTGTGCCTTTGGCGGCATGCTGATCGTGCTGAGACCCGGATTTCAGGAAACCGGCCCGGGCGTCCTCGGGGCCCTGACAAGCGCCCTGTGCTTCGCCGCCACCATGATCAGTGTGAAAAAACTGACCGGTGAAGATCCCCCGGCCGTGGTCACTTTTTACGGCTTTGCCCTCGGCACCCCGATCAGCCTGGCTGTCGCCCTGTTTTTCTGGCAATGGCCGACGATCGGTCAATGGCCCCTGATCCTGTGCCTCGGGCTGTTTTCCTCCATTGCCCATGTGTGCATGGCCCGGGCTTTCTCCCTGGCGGAAATGACGTCCGTCCTGCCCATGGACTTCACCCGGCTGATCTTTGCCGCCCTCATCGGCATCACCCTTTTCGGCGACCCGTTCGATGTCTATACCTGGATCGGCGCGGCCATCATCCTTACAAGTTCGGTCTATGTGGCTTACAGGGAAAACCGCAAAAGCAAAATCCCCGAGGCCCCGGTGTCATAGCTTTTGACAAGCCCGGCCACAGCAATTAACCTGTTGACACAGTTATCAGTTTTCCCGCAATCCGGATGTGTTTATGACCCCTGCGCCGCTTCAGAAAAACAATGTCATGCTCGGCTCGGCCTATATGCTGACCGGTTGCCTGACCTTTTCCCTGATGGGTGGACTGATCCGGGAACTGGCCGATGGCGGCATCCACCCGCTGATCACCGCCTTCTGGCGCACCTTTTTCGCCCTGTGCATTATCTTGCCGCTGTTCTGGAAAAGCGGCATCATCAAGGGGCTGAAAACGGATAGGCTTGGCTTGCATTTACTGCGCGGCACACTTTCAAGTTTTTCCGTGATGGCTAATTTTTACGCCTTCAGCGTCATTCCCCTGGCCGAGGCCGTCTCCTACAGTTTCGCCACCCCGATCTTCACCACCATACTGGCGGTATTCATCCTCAAGGAAAAAATCAGGCTGCCCCGCATTCTCGCCATTGCGGCAGGGTTCGGCGGTATGCTGGTTCTGCTGAGACCGGGACATGCCCCCCTCAGCCCCGGTATTGCCGCGGCCCTCGGCGCTGCCGTTACCGTCGCCCTGGCAATCGTCATTGTGCGTATCCTCAGCCGGACGGACAGCCCCCGGGTCATTACGGTCTATTCCCTGTTGTTCACCCTGCCGGTCAGCTTTGTGTTTGCCCTGCCGGTCTGGGTCTGGCCTGACGGCCGCACTCTGCTCCTGCTTGTCTTTACCGGCCTGCTCGCCAGCATCACCCAGCTTTCCCTGTCAAAGGCGCTTTTCGAAGCCGAGGCCAGTGCCCTGATGCCGCTGGACTTCACCAGGCTTATTTTTTCCGCACTGGTTGGGTATTTCCTGTTCGCCGAACAGCCGGGCCTCAATACCTATATCGGCTCTGCCATCATCATGGCCAGCGCCCTTTATGCGGCGCACCGGGAACGCATTAACGCGCGTCGGGAAAAAGGCCGGGTCCCGCCCGCAGCAGAGGCAACGATAAAACCCGGCGGAGAAGGCCTTTGAGCGAGGTCCCGGCCCCGCGGCCCCAGAACAATTTGCATGGCATCCTGTTCATGATTGCCGGCGGCCTGTGCATGTCCGTCAACAGCATCTTCATCCGTAATGCGGGCCATAGCCTAGGGGTTTTCGAGGTGGTGTTCCTGCGCTCGGTGGTCATTGTCACCTTCGCCCTGCTTTTTTCCCGCAGCTTCACCCTGGAAAGCCTGAAAACACAACAACCCAAACTGATTGCCGCGCGCAGCATGCTTATGTGCCTGATCGTGCTGGCCAATTTTACCGCTATCATGTATCTGCCGCTGGTCACCGTAACTTCGATCCAGTTCACCCGGCCGCTTTATCTTGTGGTGCTGGCCGCCCTGTTCCTGGGGGAAAGCGTCAAACTGCCCCGCACCATCGCCACCCTCATCGGTTTTGCGGGGGTGTTGATCATCCTACGCCCGGGTAGCGATAGCGATATTCACTGGGCCATGACCCTGCTTCTTGCCGGCACCATGGCTTCAAGCATGAACGCCATCGTCACCAAAAAACTGACTGTTACCGACAAAATCAGCAACATGATGATCTACAGCAATTTTGCCGTGATTGCCATGTGCGCCCCCATTGCCATTTACTACTGGATAATGCCCGGCTGGATGGACCTTTTGTGGCTGCTCGGCCTTGGCGCCATGTCCGGCGGCACCCAGTATTTCGTCATCCGCGCCTATGACCGGGGAGAAGCCACCGTGGTCGCCCCCTTCGACTATATGCGCATTATATTTGTCGCTCTGATTGGCTATTTTATCTTTGATGAACTTCCGGATATCTTCACCTGGATCGGTGCCTTTATCATCATCGTCTCCACCCTGTTCATCGCCTGGCGCGAGGCACAATTGAAAAAGAAAATCGGCAGCGAAAATTCGCAGAAACAATAGCTCGACTTTTTTCCGCCGCTGCATTATATGTTACTCAACAGTAACATCATTCAAGAGGGAAACATGGATATTCAAGGTAAAGTCGCTGTCGTCACCGGCGCCGCCTCGGGACTGGGAGACGCCACCGCCCGCGCACTGGCCGCCGCCGGGGCAAAAGTCGCCGTCTTCGATCTGAACCGTGACGGCGGGGAAAAAGTCGCCTCTGCCATCGGTGGTGTCTTTTTCGAAGTTGACGTCACATCCGAGGACAGCGTCACGGCTGCCCTGGACGGGGTTGAGGAGAAACTGGGCGCCCCCCGTATCCTGGTCAACTGTGCCGGCATCGCCCCGGCCCAGAAAACCGTCGGCAAGGAAAATGCCCCGCATGATTTCGACCTGTACAAAAAAGTGCTGGAAGTCAACCTGTTCGGCACCTTCAATACCGTGCGCCTGACGGCGGCCCGCATGGCGGCACAGGATCCTCTGGACGGCCTGGAACGCGGTGTGATTGTCAACACAGCCTCCATCGCCGCCTTTGATGGCCAGATCGGCCAGGTCGCTTATGCTTCCTCCAAGGCCGCCATTGCCGGCATGACCCTGCCCATCGCCCGGGATCTCTGCAAACTGGGCATCCGCATCTGCACCATCGCGCCGGGCATTTTCGGCACCCCGATGCTGCTCGGCCTGCCCCAGG
Source organism: Emcibacter sp. (assembly GCF_048269205.1). GTDB lineage: Bacteria > Pseudomonadota > Alphaproteobacteria > Sphingomonadales > Emcibacteraceae > Emcibacter. The sequence continues at coordinate 94,237 of NZ_JBLXJC010000002.1, forward strand.
AAGTTCAGGACAGCCTTGGCGCCAGCGTGCCCTTCCCCAGCCGCCTCGGCAAGCCGGAAGAATATGCCGCCCTGGCCCAGCATATTGTGGAAAACCAGATGCTGAACGGGGAAACCATCCGCCTTGATGGCGCCCTGCGCATGGCTCCTAAATAGGCTGTCTATGGATTACAAAGCAAAAAAAGGAGCCTCGCGGGGCTCCTTTTCTTTTATGCTGGGTGGCACTCAGCTTGCGGAACAGTTAATCACCATCACATCCCGGTTAAGCCTGCGGATTATTTCCTCGCTTTTATTACCGCGCACAGCCGCCATGATCCCCTTGCGGGATAATGTTCCAATCACAACAATGTCCGCATCGATATCATCTGCTACAGTGGAAATGATGGTCACCGGATCCCCCTGTTGAACATGGATATTTTCCTGCACCGTATCAGTTTCCCTGAGCAGCATGGCCCGGTCCGGGAATTCCATGGTGTCCTCATAGGCATTAACCACATGTTTCTCGGCGCCGTAAGAATTGGCCATCATGCGACTGACTGCCAAAATATTTTCATTCAGTTCCACATAACGGGGATTGTCGGTCTGCATATTGACTGCCGCCAGAATGGTCTTACGATGCATCTGGGCTGATGGATGAACAATCAGCACCGGGCACGGCGCCACCCTGAACAGGGCCCAGCGGGAGGCGGACAATTCATTCTGGTGTTTTTCAGTGGCATAATCCGACATTATGATCAAGCCGGCGCCATACCTGTCCACCGCGGCCACTACCGACTTCTGCCAGTCTTCGGTCCAGAAGACCTCGGCCGTGTAGTGGATACCGGCTTTATGCAGGGGTTTTACCAGATCGGAAAACCAGTCATTATTGCAATGAAATTCAAAGGACTCCCGGCCTATATGATCCATTTCCACGGTAATGAAGAGATGGATACTGACCCCGCCATCGATGATCTCATTCATCAACAGGGCGCGCCTCAGAGCATATTGCACCTCCTCGGCCGGATCAATTATAACAAGCACTTTACGCAGTGACGGGGTTGTTTCAGTCATGGTGGCTCTTCCTTCAGTAGGATTTTATCTGCCCCAGACTGCACCCCAAGGATCCCGCGGTCATTGATCCAGGCCAATTGACTGTCTTTTTACTGGAAAATCTGACGAAAATCAGGCTGCCGCGTGGTTCATGTATCTGGCCAGCTGCACATCCTTCAGGGTAAGCCCGCCGGCGCTATGGGTGGTCAGTGTCACTTCGACCCTGTTATAGACATTGGACCATTCGGGATGATGATCCATTTTTTCCGCCCGGAGCGCGATCCGGCTCATAAAGGCAAAGGCCTCGGCAAAATCCTCGAATTTAAAGCTCTTGCAAATCGCCTCCCGGTCCGCGACCTTTTCCCAGCCGGGAAGCTCGGCCAGGGCCTCGGCAATATCGCTGTCGTCTAGTTTCATGCATGTGCCTCCTTGAGAAGATTTTCAACATACTGTGGCACAACTTCCGTCGCGGGGCCATAACATGTTTCTTCAAACAGGCTGTAGCCGTCGGAGGGTTCCCGGTTCAGCTCTACCGTATGGGCGCCTGCATCCGTGGCGGCCTGAATGAACCCGGACGCCGGATAAACCTGTCCCGATGTACCTATAGAGATAAAAAGATCTGCATTTTCAATGAACTGGGCGATTTTATTGAGATGAAAAGGCACCTCGCCGAACCAGACGATATGGGGCCGCAATTGCCCGGACTTTGTGCACAGCGGACAAACCGTCTCTGTCACCAGATCATCCCACCAGTCCATCACCTGACGGCAGGATCGGCAGCGTATCTTGCCCAGTTCGCCGTGCATATGGCAGATATTGCGGGAACCCGCCTTTTCATGAAGATCGTCCACATTCTGGGTTACCAGCAGGATTTCCCCCGGATATTCCCGTTCCAGCCGGGCCAGCGCCATATGGGCCGCATTGGGATGAACCGTTTTGACCGCTGCCCGCCGCAGATTGTAAAATTCATGCACCATTTCAGGGTCCCGGGCAAAGGCTTCCGGGGTGGCCACCTTCATCAGGTCGTATTTTTCCCAGATACCGCCCTTGTCACGGAAGGTATCAAGTCCCGATTCAGCGGAAATTCCGGCCCCGGTCAGAATGATAATTCGTTCAAATTGGGTCATAATGCCTCGATTTCTTGCGTTGGTGAACCTCCCATCATATATAACAATGTGAAACTTATGGTATCTTTTGAGGAAATTTCTAAGACATGCTCAGGGTTTTGTTCGTCTGCATGGGAAATATATGCCGTTCACCGATGGCCGAAGGGGTCTTCCGCCACCAGGCCAACACCGCCGGAATCAGGGACGGCCTGCTGCATCATCTGTTCATCGATTCCGCCGGCACCACCGGCTATCATGCGGGTGAAAAGCCGGACCCCCGGGCGCAACAGACAGCGTTCAAATATGGCATAGATATCAGTGGCTTGCGGGCCCGTCAGGTCACCCGGCAGGATTTTGCCGATTTTGACTACCTGCTGGCCATGGACCGGGAAAATATCCGCAATCTGGAACGCATGGGCGACCCAGCCCATCACCACAAGGTCAGGCTGTTTATGGATTTTGCCGAAAACTGCCCCGGCATTACGGAAGTGGACGACCCCTATTATGGCGGTGCGGAAGGATTCGAGCGGGTTTTCGACATCATCGAACGCGGCTCCACCGGTCTTTTGAAATATCTGCAGGAAAATCACGACCTTAATTAAAGGATACACCCCGGGCATGGCGCCGTATGGTGGACCGGAAATCGGACAATCCACTCCCGGTTTCTCTTGAATTCTGTGCCCATTGTGACAATATAACAGCCATACGTGCCCTATAAGTACCAAGACTCAGGGAAATGACTTTTAACAAAGGGATAAAATACCAATGGTAGAACGCGATACCCACTATTCACCGACAGGTGTCCGCACGGCGGCCCAGATAGACGCCGGCCTGCGAAGCTATATGCTGACCGTCTATAACTACATGGCCATTGCCCTGGCCGTGACAGGGTTTGTAGCGCTTGGCGCCTCCCAGAGCCAGGAGCTGATGCAGCTCATTTATGCCACACCGTTGAAATGGGTGGTGATGCTGGCCCCGCTCGGCATGGTGTTTTTCTTTGGCAAGGCGCTCAACAGTTTCAGCGTCGCCGGGGCGCAGATGTTCTTCTGGGCCTTTGCCGCCCTGATGGGGCTGTCCCTGTCCTATATCTTCCTGGTCTATACCGGCGCCAGTGTGGCCAAAACATTCTTCGTCACGGCCGCCGCCTTTGGCTCCCTAAGCCTCTATGGTTATACGACCAAGAAAAATCTTTCCGCCATGGGCTCCTTTATGGTTATGGGCCTGTTCGGCCTGATCATTGCCATGGTGGTCAATATCTTCCTGCAGTCGGCCATGATGGACTTTGTCATTTCCGCCGGCGGGGTTTTGATTTTCGCCGGACTGACCGCCTGGGACACCCAGAAAATCAAGCTGATGTATATGGAAAGCGACCATTCGGACGTGGCCAGCAAAAAGGCCATTATGGGCGCGCTGACGCTGTACCTGGACTTCATCAACATGTTCCTGTTCCTGCTGCGCTTCATGGGCAACCGCGAATAGCAGCGGACAAAGAAACGATGGAAGCGGCCCCCTGTTGGGGCCGTTTTTATATGTGCCGGGAAAATATCCGACAGAACCATTTTGCCGTTGCACTGCGGGGAGTTTTGAACTAGTCTCCGGCCTGTTCCGGCGATATACTGCCGGTTCGATACTGGAAGCACCCGTAGCTCAGCTGGATAGAGCGCTGCCCTCCGAAGGCAGAGGTCACAGGTTCGAATCCTGTCGGGTGCGCCAATTTTCTTCAATCAATTAGACTGATTGGATCTCGTTTAATCTCTGCATCCTGATAAATTGGTTTGCCTAAAGAGTTGTGTAGGTACAAACATAACTTATGAAGGGTTTCAGGCAGCAAGACAGTTCGGAAACCGGTTTTAATATATCGATCTAAAATCGCTTCACCAAGGAGATCAATTTGACCTGCCTGTACGGAATTAAATAAAAGTCCAAATTCCTTGGCCTTTTTTCGAAGCGCCTTCATGTCGTGACCTAAGTCTTTGCTTCGGAGCTCTTTGATGGTGACTCCATTAAGTCGGAGGGATGATTTCAGGTAAAGCTCCAGGGCATGAGAATAGAGAAAACGAATTGGGGAATCTGGGTGGGTAGCCTGAATATTAGTTTTACGAAGGGCAGCCGCGCTGGAAGCATATGAGTGAGCGTAATGAAAAAAGCCAACCGGTGTTTCACGATCCTCATTTGTCATTTGCAATTCTTTCTTTTCCCAAAGGCCGCTCCATAAATATGCACTTCCCCTCCCTTCTTCCCCATCACATCGACCACTTTCCCAACATCTGCGGGCCGGGCGGGATTTCCCGGTCCAGGGCGGCAAACTACTCAGGAGGGGCTTTTGCCTCCAGGCTATCCGGATCAATCCCAATGGTTTGCATACGCTCGCGCCAGCGTTGATAGGCAAGGGCCTGCATATCTTCGACCTTGTCCAATTCATCGGTAATTTCAAGGCCTATGAGCGTCTCCACCACATCTTCAAGGGTCACAATGCCCTGAACAGTGCCATATTCATCCACGATAAGGGCGATGTGGCCCTGTTCACGCATCAGGCGGTCATAGGCATCAGAGGCGCTTACCTGATCGGAAAAAACAACGAAATCACGCCGGAATTCAGAAAGCGTCCTGTCGAATTGGTCTTTGGCCTGTGAAATCAGGAGATCTGTTTTCAGGACATATCCTGTGACCTCGTCACGGGTCCGACCAAAAACTGGGATGCGGGAAAAGGGAGCATCGGAATGGGCGTCAAAGAAGTCCTGCACGCTCCGATCCTCCTGCACCGAGAAAATGACAGGGCGCGGGGTCATGATATCGCGCACAGAGAGGTGCCGCAGCTTCATGAGGTTGGAGACGATCTGGTGCTCCTTAACATCCAGAACGCCTTCTTCCCTGCCAATTTCAGCCATAGCCTGAATCTCATCCCGGCTGAAGGAAAACGCGCTGGCCCCGCCGGAGGAAAGCAGACGCGTCAGTTTTTCCGAACACCAGACAAAAGGGTACAGGCCAAGAGTGAGCCAGTGAATAAAAATTCCAAACACAGGCGCCAGTTTTTGCCAGTAAACAGCGCCAAGTGTTTTGGGGATGATTTCCGAAAAAATCAGGATGAGCAAGGTCAGGATGGCGGAGGTCACACCAAGATAGTTGTTGCCAAAAACATATGCGGCCTGGGCGCCAACCCCTGCTGCGCCGAACGTATGGGCAACGGTATTGGCTGTCAGGATCGCCGCCAGGGGGCGGTCGAGATCATCCCGCAAGCGTTTGAGGACTTTGGTTGAGCGGCTTTTTTGATCCAACGCTGCAATAAAGGAAGGCCTTACAGACAACAAAACCGCCTCCGCAATCGAACAGAAGAAAGAAACGCCGATCGCCAAAAACAGGTAAAAGATCAAAAGAGACATAGGTTATAAACCGCTTGGTTATAGTGCTCCGTTTGTTGGGGTAGGCGGCCCAAAACCGCTTGCAACCATGATAACTCTCCCCGGCTATTTGTCTATATAAACCGGGTGAAATCGGCAGCCCTGGGTCCTGAACAGGCGAAGCTGACCTTGAAACTGCACCCGGGCCGGATAAGCATTTCAGGGATTGAGTCAGGGGTAAGGTAGGAGAGTTAGGTCCCCTACTCCCTCGCCAGGAACGCCTCATCCTCCACGACCCGGAGCGCCAGAAGGTCGCTGTCAGAGCGGATCACCAGCGAGGGATCACAGCGCACGCAAACCCCGGCATCACGCCCGTCGACAGAGAAAGAGCAAACCTGAACCCGGAGTCCGCCGATGTCCGGCAGGCGGAACAGGGCCTGGTAGATCTGGTCGCGGTCGGCGAACTGGCCACCGGTTTCATAAAGCACCGTATCATCCCGCCCGACAAGCGAGATATTCTTGCCGCAACGGCCGACGATGGGTTTGATCACATAGCCGTTCTTCTGCAGGCTGTCGGTAAGTTCGAAATGGCTTTCCAAAAGATAAGGATGATCCGGGAACAACGACCAGAGCACCGGCAGGATCGCCTTGTTGCTGGTGATCAGGGTCCAGAGCGGCTCGAACACCATCACTTCCGGCCGGAGTAAAATGTCAATCAACCGCGGCGCATGGTCGCGGGGTTCGCTCACCTCATGGCTCCTGAGAAAGGCCTCCTCGTCCACCGCCTCGTCCCGGAGCTGGTCGAGCGCGGTTTCCCAGGCCCAGGTTTTCCACACCCAGGTGATGCGGTTACCCTCATCATCCACCACCCAGCCGTCCTTATCCCAGGACAGGCTGCCGAGGCCGGAGATGATCTTGCAGTGCAGGCCCGCCTGCTCAATCATGTTGCGCATATACTGGGCGTGATATTCCTCGTCCGGGTCTTCGTCTTTCAGCACATGCAGCACGGCGCCCACATGGGCGTCCTTCCAGGCCCGGACCAGGGCCGGCCCCAGGGCTTCGCCTGCATCGCGCCCCACAGCAATGCCGTGCGCACGGGCCCATTCGCCCTGCACCTGGCCGCACTCCATATAACAGCCCGCACTATCCGCATTATATTCATAGACCTTGAGCCCCTTGTCGGTCATGACAAAGTCAAACCGGCCGGTAATATTATGGGTCTGGCGGTCCTGCCAGCTCTGGCGAATACGGGGCAGTAACGCCGCCGGCAAGCCGAATTTTTCCAGTATTTCCGGATTGTCCAGCACATAATCTGTGGCGCGCATGAACATGGCATGCAGTTCGTTGGTGGCGCGTTTGATTTCCTTGCGGGCGGTTTCGCTCATCAGATAATAGCGGGTCAGTTCTTCGTCCCGGGTGGCGAGCCGGTGGCCGCCCATATAATCGACAAAGGCGGCTTCGGCGGGCCGGTTCACATCCAGCCACTTCTCCACCACATGGTCCGCATCCCCGGCCTTCAGGTTAAAAAGCCCAGGGTCCGGATCCTCCATAATTTCTGCATAAGCGGGATCATCGGTCTGGATCACCCAGCCGAGGATCTCCCCTTCCGTGTAGGTGCAGCTCACCCGGTAGCCGCCGTCAGGGGCCCGTTCCAGCGGCAGCTCCCGGGACCAGCTCGCCCCTTCGGTCCAGCGGGTATGGTCCACATTCTGTTCAATGATGCGCACATGATTGTCCGCGACTTCAGTCACCACCGCCACATGGCCGGTAATTTCGAATTCACCGCCTTCGTTCCAGATCATCAGCGCGCCGGGTTCCGGCGGCCGTTTGGCACCGTTGCGAAAGGAATAAAGTGGCAGTTTCCGGCCGTCCTTCACCATGGTGACATGCCGCAGGTTGAAGATGTCATAGGCCATAGCGATATCGTCAAAGACATAGCCTCTGTTCAGGTATATCCAGCGCCTTGCGAGCTCCACACACTGCCATTTCACGCCCATGAAAATGCCGTCCACGTAGCTCTTGAAGGAAGCGCGATCAGGTAGCTCCTCTTTGTCGACGGATTTATAGTCGGAAGAATGAACCGGTACCCGGCCGGGGCCATGGCCAAGGATGGTGCCGAAGGGTTCCGGGCGGACCGGCGGTGTTTTTGTCATGGGGCGACTTTCAGTGTTTTGCAGGCAGGATAAATGGAGGTCGCAAAAAGAATTACAAGGGGATGCGGAAAAGAATTTATCACTCTCCGCAAGCGGCAACCAGACCTTTGAAAAGATTACGGAATTTCTGCCTGTAAATCAATGCCTCGGGGTGGAACTGAACGCCGAGGTAGAAGTCCCGCGCCCCGTCCTCCACCGCCTGGACAACGCCATTATCTTCCCGGGCGGAAACGGACAGCCCCTCGCCGACCCGGTCGATGGCCTGGCGGTGCATGCTGTTGACCCGTTCCACCCCGGTCCCGATCAGACCTGAGAGAAGACTGTCCCCCAAAACCCGCATGGGTTTTCTGAAAAAGATATTGGCCAGCAGGCTCGCCGGGTAGCGGGCGTTTTCATAAACCTTGCTCACATCCACATGCAGGCTGCCGCCGCGCTTGACATTCATCAGCTGGGCGCCGCGACAGATGCCGAGAACGGGCAAGCCCTCCATCTCCGCCCGGCACAGCCATTCAATCTCCATCGCGTCCCGGTCCAGGTCATAGGCGTAATTGTCCTTGGGAAGGCCCTCGTAGATAACAGGATAAAGGTCGGTGCCACCGCCGATCACCAGCCCCTGCACCGCCCGATGATAATGGGGACGTTTCGGATGAAGGCGCAGGGGCCGCCCGCCGGCCAGAAAAATGGCAAGCGCGATCAGAAGCTGTGTGAAGCTGAACCGGTCCCGGCCGGTATAGCCGATCAGCGGTTTTTCGCCTTTTGCCATGGGAGCACCTGTCCGCAGTTGCGGCCGCTACCGGGTCATCTCTGGCGGCAGCTTGCCGTGTTTCCACAGTGAACTGAGCACAAACAGGAACCCGAGGCCGATGAAGGGGTCATCCTTGCCATAGTCGATTTCCTCTGCCTCCTTCATCCTTTTGCCGGTTTTACGAAAAGCGGCCAGGGCCTCATCCAGATTGAAGGTTTCTTTCAGGGCATCGCGGAAGATCCCGCCGGCCCGGCCCAGTTCCTGATCTTTCAGGTGACGGCGGATATCCGGCCATGTCTCCTCCAGCTTTGTGAAATCGACCGCCGCGCCCAGGGTGCTTTCCAGCAGGGCCAGAGAGGAAAGACCGGGCAGACGGGTCTTGCGCCCCACCGCCGCCTCAACTTCCTCAACCAGCACCTGGCCCGTGGCGATCATCTGCCAGAGCAGCCACGGGAAATCCACCTCGGAACGGATGGAATGATCAAGTCCGGCCCAGAAACGAGGGTTAACCTCAATCATCTTCGGTGTGGTTTCCGGATTACCGTCCCACATGAAGTCGATCTCCGCCACCCCGTGCCAGTCCAGCGCTTTCATCAGTTTGGCTGCCGCCTCGACAAAGGGGGCGCCGTCCATGGTCTCCCGGGCGACGCCGGGGCCGGTCTCGCTGGGGAATTTCTGAAGATTGCGGTAGACCATATGGGTGATCATCTCGCCCTTCTCGAACAGGCCGCAGAAACAATAGTCCACACCCTCGGCCAGTTCCTGGATCAGGAGCTGCTGCCCGGGATAGCGTTCCTCAAGCTCCGCAAAAGCCTCTTTAAGCGCCTGCGCATCATCGATTTTGGAAATGCCGCGCCCGCCGACCTCTTCAGGCGGTTTGACAAAGACCGGGAAGCTGATGTCGGCGATCATCTCCTCAAGCTTCCCGGCAGTCTCCGGTAAAAATGTCTTTGGCCCCGGCAGGTCAAGCAAAGCCACTGTACGGGCGAAATTATCCTTGGGATGCACCGCGTCGATGGCCTCAATGGACGGACAGGCGAGCCTGATCAGCCCCCCGAAGCGATCGGCGTGGCGGGCAATGATCCCGGCCTCGTCAAATCCCGGCATCAGCACATAGGGTCGGTCGTCGTTTGGCCTGTGGTTCTCGACAATCTCCAGCAGATCCTCGATAAAGCCGTCCTCGTCCTCACGCGGGGAACGGTAGGTGCAGGTCTCCTGCACATGGTTGGAGAAGCTGAGCACGGTCAGGTCCACATCGTCACAGCCGATCACCTCGACCCCGCGGCTGCCGAGCGAGCGGGCAATCATCAGGGCAATCAGGCTGCGGCCGTAGGTGACAATAACCCGGCCCGGTTCAGTTTTCGCTAGTTCGATAAAGTCGTTCATATCCGTCCCGTTCTGTCGTTAAGTTACAGGATCAGGATAGGGCGGCCCGGCGCCCGGGCCAATTCGGCAGACTGTTGGGTTTGGGCGGCAAAATCATCAAGGGAGCATAAAGACGGACGCCACATGCCTCTGAAGTTCCGGCAGGACCTCGGCCTCAAACCAGGGGTTCTGCTTCAGCCAGCGGATGTTGCGGGGGCTTGGATGCGGCAGGGGAATGATGCCCTCGTCCATAAAATCCCGCCAGTTCTTTACCGTCTCGGCCAGCGCTCTCCCCTGCCGGCCTTTCAGGTGCCAGGCATGGGCATAACGGCCAATCACCAGGGTCAGACGAATGTCTGGCAATTCAGCAAGAAGCTTCTCCCGCCAGGCCTCTGCACATTCCGGACGCGGCGGCAGGTCGCCCCCTTTCCCGGTGCCGGGATAACAAAACCCCATGGGCAGGATCGCCATGACCTCCGGGTCATAAAACTGTTCCCGGCTCACCCCCATCCAGTCGCGCAGGCGATCGCCGCTGGGGTCGTTAAAAGGGATGCCGGTTTCATGCACCTTGCGGCCCGGCGCCTGCCCGGCAACCAGAATCCTTGATCCGGGCGCCATCTGGAAAACCGGGCGCGGCCCGAGCGGCAGACTTCCCGCACAAAGTGTACAGGTCCGCACCTCGGCCAACAAATTGTCAAAGTTTGTCTTTGTCATCCCTCGCCAAGCCTAACCGCCCCGGTGCCACCAGACCAGAAAGAATCATGTTATCCGGCAGCAATTTACAGGGAAAATTCTGCCTTTTCCACAGGAGGCAAGGCAAAATTCGCCCGGCCAGCCTCCTTCCGCTTCCCACTATCCCGTCAATTTTCACTATATTTCAGATGGCACAATTTTTGCTTGCACTAAAACCATCTTTTACAGGATATCCAGAGGCAAAACATATGATTGATACAACACCTTCAACCGCAAGCACCATTGCGGCCACCCCGACCGCCAGAAACGGACAAGAGGTCACGTTGCAGGCCAAAGAAAAGGAAGACAGCTTTGATAACCTGGTCGAAGAATTCCTCAAATGGTCCAAAATGAACCCGGCGGAAAGGATCCGGGCCCAATATCTCAAGGAACATGGCCTGACCGAAGAAAGCCTGGCTGCCCTGCCAGAAGAAAAAAGGGAAGCCATTGAAAAGGAAATCGAAGAACTGATCGAGGACAAAATGGCCCTCGGCGACGATACGGAGCAGGAGCTTGAGCAGATGGAACAGATCCAGACCGGGGAAAAAGCTCTGCAGACACTTCTCAGCATGCAGTCCATCTTGCTCGATAGACAGGAGGCTTCACCCAAATAACCTCGAAACTCTTTGTCTCACCCCTCCAGAATGGCTTCAAACCCGCCAACGATCATCCTTTTACCGTCATAGGGCATATTGTCCCCTGACAACATTCTATCGAGCTTTTCCATGCATTGAGCGACGCCTTTGTCCCGGGCCTGCTTTGACGGCCATTCGACCCAGGAAAAGACAACCGTTTCATCCTTGGCGCATTTAACCGCCATCGGAAAGGAAGTCACTTTCCCTTCGGGCACATCAACACCCCAGGTTTCAACCACTCTTAAGGCGCCGAATTCCTTAAAAACCGGCAGGCATTTTTCCGCCAGCGCGAGGTAGGCCTCCCGGTTCTTTGTCGGGACCGCCAGCACAAAACCATCAATATACATTTTCGTCTCCTATTTTCCGGAACTGACCAGACTGAACATCACCCCTTGCGGATCCTGTGCCATGATGATCCAGCTATCGTCCGGCACCTCATGTGGTCCCATAAACACCGCGCCGCCGGCCTCTTTGATGCGTTCTGCTGCAGCCTCAACACTGTTGCAGTTGAAATAAAGGTTCCATGTGGGCTGGGGCACCATATCCATGGCCTTCATCATGCCACCCGTCTGCACGCCGTTCACAGTGAAAAGGCGGTAGACCCCGGCCTCGCCCATATCCATGTCCTGTTCTTTTTCCCAGCCGAACAGGGCGTTGTAAAAGGCCATGGCTTCATCCACATCCTTTGTGTAGAGCTCAAACCAGCCCATAAAACCCGGTACACCGTCCCGATGAATTGTAGGCGGGACACCCCTACCATTGGTCATATGTATGGCGAGTTCGGCCCCGGAAGGGTCTGCCAGAATGGCAACCCTGCCAAATCCGCCGGGAATGTCCAGGGGCGGGGTAATAATCCTGCCGCCCAGCGTTTCCGCCTTTGCCGCCGTTTTATCCACATCCTCAACAGCTATAATTCCCCGCCAGCATGAACCCCCTGCGCCTTCCAGCTTCTCTATGTCGCCAATGCCCTCACCGGCATTCTCGATAAAACTAAATCCCTCCGGCATATCCGGATGGCTTGTGAACGACCACCCCAGCAATGTGCCGTAAAATTCTGCCGCCGACTTTGGATCACCAGTATTGAGTTCAGCCCAACATAAACCACCGTAAGCCATGTCTTATCCTTTCCTTGTTAGATATCCCCTTGTGACTGTCATGGGCTCACTTTCATCCTTGACATATACGTTGATATCAACATAATTACATCATGTCAAACAATAGTACCGTACCCTTTCAGACAACACTCCACGTCAGGGACCATTGTCTGTGCCTTCATGTTCAACGCGCCGCCCGCGCTCTTGCCCGCCATTTTGATGACACCCTGCGCCCCTTCGGCATCACCTCAGGGCAGTTTTCCCTGATGATGTCACTAAACCGCCCCGCTCCGCCAAATATCAGTTCAGTCTCGAATCTGCTAGGCATGGACCGAACGACCCTGACCGCCGCCCTGAAACCACTGGAACGGCGCGGGTTGGTTAAGTCGGCCCCGGACGAAAATGATCGCCGCAGCCGTTGCCTCAACCTGACCGAGGCCGGAATGGCGCTTCTTGTTGAAGCATCCTCAATCTGGGAAAAGGAACATGCGGCCCTTGAATCCAGGATCACTCCCCTTTCCCCCGACGACCTGCGCACCGGCCTTAACCAGCTTTCCGGCTGGGAAACATAAAAACCATAAAAAAAGGGCCGCATGACTGCGGCCCTCAGGTTGCCTTTCTCCAGGTGGGAGAAAAATTCCAATATTGGTCCCGGCTCCTACATCTTGAAGGATGCTTTCAGGAACCATTCGGTCGGACGGTTATAGGTACCGTAGATCTGACCGGAGGCCAGGTTTGCAGACCCGGTAACCAGATAACGTTCATTCAGGATGTTGTTGACACCGGCAGAAACCTCCCAGCTTTCGCTATCCGGACGATAGCTGACGAAACCGTTCAGCATATTGACCGAACCACGCTCCAGCAGGGGTGTATTTTCCGTGTCGTTGAACAGGGTTGAGCTATAGGTATAGTCAACGCTGGCCATAACAAAACCTTTGCCGTTACCAAGGTCGTGATCATACCGGGGGTTGATGTTGAACTTCCATTCCGGAGTCTTGGGCAGTTTGTTACCCGCATTCACGCCCGGTGCAATCTCGGTATATTTGGCATGGGTATACCCCAGGTTGGCGGCCACGGAGAACTCGGCAGAAAGAACAAACTGGCTTTCCACCTCAAACCCGTAGATTTCCGCATCACCGGCGTTACGGAGTGTCGGGGACACGCCTTCCTGCTGGTTCAGCTGAATATTTTTATACTTGGTGAAGAAACCGGCCATATTCAGCAAAATGGTGCGGTCGGCCAGTTCTGACTTGAGACCAATCTCGAAACTGTCAGCAGTTTCCGGTTTAAATCCGGGCTCTGCCTGTTCCGCCGTCACCGGGTTGGAATAACGTGTCGTCCAGCTACCGGTCTTGAAGCCTTTGGAATATGAGGCATAAACCATCATGTCTTCGTTGGGCTTATATTCCACACCGACGCGTGGTGAGAAGTCCGTGAAGTCCTGGGTGAACTCACCCGGCGGATGATAACGCAGCACATTGTCCTGGTCCGGATATCCCACAAGCGTGGCGAAGTCACACATATCTGACGGCGGCACCGGACCTGCATCATCACAGGGGATACCAATCAGGGCATTAATCGGCACACCACCGACTTTGTAGTTGAAGCCGTTCAGGTCGCTCTGGAAGCCCTGGAACTTCTTGCTCTCGTCAGTGTAACGACCTCCCAGGGTGATACTGAACTCATCAGAAATCCGATAGTTTAAGTGAGCGAATGCAGCCATAGCTTCTGTTTCCAGAAGGTTGAAACCATCCACCTGCAAAAGACCGGCCGGGAAGACTACATAGTCCTGCAGGTCGCCTTTTTCCTTGAAGTAATAGACACCAAACACATAGTCGAGCTTGTCATCAAGGGCCGTACCATTGAGCTGAAATTCCTGGCTGAACTGCCACTGATTCATTTCGAAGCTCAGTTCCAGAATTTCCAGGGGTGAGCCGTCAAGGTCCATACCCGCCTGCCAGTGCAGTTCGCGGTAGCTGGTGATGGATTTAAGCGCCATGCTATCGTTGATATCATAGTCCAGAGTGAGGGCCGAACCCCAGGCTTCCATCCAGGAGAAGCTGACACCTGAAGCATAACTCTTGTCGATATCGTCGGTGATAAAGCGATCATCATAGGGCAGACGGTTGTTCGTGGGATCAGCATCCACATTCACACCGGCCAGCGAACTTGTCACATTGGCCCGGCCCAGCGGGTTGATCGCGCTGGCGGGTACACCGCGCTCACCACATACGAGAGCGAGGTTAGTTGTGAAGGGCGGGAATGGCGCCGGAATATCCGCGGCAAGCTGCGCCGGAGTGGAATTGATACAGGTGTTATAAATAGTGGTGAAATTATTGGCCGTGGGACCAAATGGCAGCTGGGTGCTGTTGGGCACCGCCAGCAGGGTATTGGCCAGGCCTTCCTGATTTTCATAGTTATAGTCGCCGGCCAGGGTAATTTTCAGCCTGTCTGACGGCTCTGCCACGATTTTACCACGCAGGGACCAGACATTCTCTCCGCCTTCAGTCTTGCTGGTTTCCATCTTGTCCGCCTGACGGAACTGGTTGCCGTCGGTGACATAGGGGCCGAAACTGCTATCCACATAGGGCATGCGCTCCACATAACCGTCACGGCTTTTCTTGGAGAATGACACAGTACTGCGGATTGTGTCGCTCAGCGGCATGTCCACAGAACCCTTGACGTCCAGGCGATTGTAGCTGCCGGTGATCATTTCACCTGTGGCCGCAAACTCGTCACCGGGTTCACGGGTCACGATAGAGATGGCGCCACCAATGGTATTCCGGCCGAACAGGGTTCCCTGCGGGCCTTTCAGAATCTCGATGCGCTCCACATCGCCCAGGTCCATGTTGGCACCAACGGTACGGGCATAATAGACACCGTCCACATAAACCCCGACACCGGGATCAAGGTTGAAGGCAAAGTCATTCTGACCGATACCGCGCACATAGGCTGACAACACGTTTCCGGATGCGGAGAATGGTGTACCGGCATCCAGCGTCACGTTAGGTGTCATATTGCTCAGTTTTGAAACATCGTTGATTCCGCGCTCTCTCAGCATGCTTTCCGTCACGGCGGAAATAGCAATGGGCACATCCTGAACATTCTGCGCGCGCTTCTGCGCTGTTACCACAATTTCCTCGAGGGCAAAGGCTGTTTCTTCCTCGGCGTAAGCGGTAGCAGATATGAACGGAACAGATGACAAAACACCAACCAGCGCAAGACGGCTGGCACTGTTCATGAAGGTTGACATTATTTTAGTTCTCCCTAATGTTATTTTAATATGGGCTATTCCCAGAGCTACCCATCAAGCAATCATAGTCTTTTCTCCGGAATAAAACCCAACTAGGGGAGAAATAAAATCTGACTACCAGCGCATGCACGGGAAACAGCGACACTTCGAGCAAGGACAGCGGGCCCGCCTCCCGAACAAAACAATATACTGATTTAAAGAATAACTATGAAAACCCGCATTCCCTCACCCATGCAAATCATCTCACATAACACCAGCCCCATCAATATCCGTTAGTATACCACGCAATATTCCATCTATTTTCTTTACAAGGTCAGATTGCCAGGACCATAATCCACAGAAATAACATCCGAGTATGCATCCCCGGTACCAAGGAAATAGATAGAATGACATTGCCTGAAATGAGTGAGGTCGGACAATTTGTCGTTGCGGCCATCGCAATTGTGGCGACACTGGCAACCTTTGCCTATCAGATGAGCCAGAGCAGGAAGCTGAAACGTCAGGAGGTTTATCAGGAACTGGAACTGGCAAGTAATGAAATCTTTCGTTACGAGGCTCAGTATGCCGCCATTCTTCAACATATTTTATGCGCTGAACGGACAGACCGCATCTATACCGGTGAAGAAAAAGGTGTTGCCGATAACCTGATTTTCCAGACCCTGAACCTGTTCGAAATTGCCACCAATTTCCGGGACCAGGGCATCTTTGACGCCAAGGTTTATGCCAGTTGGGTAATCTGGCAATATGACACTCTGGACAGCTGGTACTTCCGGGAGAACTGGCCGAATTATCGGACCAACTATACCAGGGAACTGCGCAAGATTTTTGACGAACCTGTCAGGAAATATAAAAGCTTTGCCGATGAGGAAGCCCGCCAGAACGACTTTTTCGAACATGTGGCGAAAGTGCTGAACTGCGAAGAGATCCAGCAGGTACTGGAAGATCGCTTTGAAGAAGACAGTACACCACCCCGGGAAGCCAAAGAGACGTCACCCAAGACAGATCTGGATATCAAATGGGTGGATGAACCTCAGGAACTGTCACGCCTGAGTGGACTTTTCACACGGGAACTACGGAAATATCCGGAATATATATCACATGGCGAGATTCATTACGGCATGACCACGGACGGTAAAAACTGGTCTGACAATATTAATGATATTAACGATAAAACATTTGCCGCCATTGCCGCAGACAACCCGGTGGAAACTGCCGCAGCAGCCTATGGCAAGGACGGGGATATTCTGGGACTGGCCATAGTATCCTGGAATGAGAACGACGCATTTCCCTACGCCATTCTGCAGGATATGCTGGTCACGGAAAATGACCGGAGCAAAGGTGTCGGCGGCCAGCTTCTGGAGTTTGTGGAACAGGAAGCAAACTCCCGGAACTGCAAGTGGTTTCTTCTTGAAAGCGGCAAACGCAACAAAAAAGCACATGAGTTTTTTGAGCATCGGGGTTTCGGACATCTTTCCAATGTATATGGGAAAAAACTGTCCTGAGCCATGCTAGTCCATGAAGTTTAGTTCAATGGTAATCCCGTTCGGGTCTTCAACAAAAATCTGTCTGAGGCCGATGCCCTCTACCAGATTTGTCTTATAGGCAACCCCCGCCTCAATGATCTGTTTTTCCATGCCGTCGTAGTCCTCGGCCTCGAAAGCTACATGATCAAGGGCGCCGCCTCCATGAGGCACATCCCGGCCTGCTTTCGCACCGTCATAGATATGCAGAACAGGCTCTCCCGAGGGATCATACATCCAGGCGCCCGGAAGCGGTATGGGGGGCCGTGCCCCCTCCTTCAGTCCCAGCACACGGGAATAGAAATCAAGCGTGGCCGCAAGGTCCGCTGTCCAGATATTATAATGGTGAATTCGTGTTAAAGGCATGATCCATACTTTCCCGGCCAGGATATTCCCGGCGTTTTTCACAACATAAACAAAGTCAGAAAACTACGCCTTTTCAATAGCTTACATAAATTCTTTCATATTCACATTCGGATCAGCAAGCTTGTCCGGATCCGGACTGGCCTTCTGTGCGATCAGTTTTTTGCTGGCCATGAATTCAGCAGGTTTGTTGACCCCGTCCATGGAAATCAGCACACCGTCTTTCAGATAAAAGGCGGCGATAGAGCGGCTGTTCAGGTCGCCGCGGATCACGATCTGATCATAGCCCGCACTCAGGCCCGCGATCTGAAGTTTCATGTCATACTGGTCAGACCAGAACCAGGGGATATCATCATATACTTCCAGCGTCCCCATAATAGCCTTGGCCGCAATCTTGGCCTGCGCCATGGCGTTGGGCACACTTTCAAGACGGATGCGGCGGCCATATAGCCGGCTCGGATGGGACGTTACATCCCCGATGGCATAAACATCGGTGGCGCTGGTCCGGCAATGCTCATCCACCCTGATGCCGTTCTCAAGCTCGATGCCGGCCGCTTCCGCCAGTTCCTGGGCGGGAATGATGCCGATGCCGACAACCACAAGGTCCGCGTTAAAAGACTGGCCGTCGCCGGTCAGCACTTTGGTCACGCGGCCATTTTCGCCCTCAAGCGCCGTTACACCAGTGTTGCAGAGGATTTTCACTCCCTCCTCTTCATGTACCCGCTGGTAAAAGGCGGACATTTCCGGCGCCACCACCCGATTGAGGATGCGGTCGGCCATTTCCAGTACGGTGACATTCTTGCCTTTCTGACGGGCAACCGCAGCAATCTCCAGCCCGATATAGCCGCCGCCCACAACAACCACATCCTGTGCAGTTCCGAAGTCGGCCTGGATGCCGTGTACATCACTAACGGTGCGCAAATAGTGCACCCCTTCCAGATCGTGGCCCGGCACAGTCAGCTTGCGCACATGACTGCCTGTGGCAATGATCAGGTGATCCCAGGAAATTGTTTCCCCGTTATCCAGATCGGCGGTTTTCCCGGCGGGGTCGATTTTGGTGACCCGCACACCGGTTTTCATGTCCACATCGCGATCTTCATAGAATTTCGGCGGCTTGATATAGAGCCGTTCCAGCGGCAGATCACCCTTGAGGAAATCCTTGGACAGGGGCGGCCTCTGGTAGGGAATAAAGGCCTCGTCCCCGACGACAACAATCCTTCCCTCGAACTTTTCCGAACGAAGACTGGCGACGGCCTGGGCACAGCCATGGCCCGCGCCGATGATCAACACTGTTTCTGACATTCAATTCCTCGACTGCTTTGTGTGGCACTTCTTTTTTTCACACAGTTAACATGTCTGAAGACCGATTGAAATCAGAAATTGACCGGAGGCAGCCCGCCGGACAAGGCTTTCACGAAGGTGCTCTCATCTACATTGCCGCCGCTGAGCAAAAGCCCGATCGTCTTTCCCTTCACATCCAGCTTTCCATAAAGAAGAGCCGCAAGACCCACCGCACCGCCAGGTTCCACCACCAGCTTCAACTTCTGCCAGGCATATTTCACCGCCCCGAGAGCCTCTTCATCGGTAACAGAAAAGCCTCCGTCAAGGCTGTTTCCAAGAATGGAAAAGGTAAGATCGCCGGTAGACGGTGTCAGCAACGCATCACAGACCGATCCGGTCAGCTGCTCGTTTACTTCCCTGTGGCCGCTTTGCAGGGAACGGACAAGATCGTCAAACCCTGCGGGCTCCACCGCATAAAGAGCGGTGTTCGGAGAAAGCTCGCCGAAGACAATGGAACAGCCGGAGGCCAGACCACCACCGCCGGCCGGGCACAGAAAAGCATCAAATACCGCCCCAATCCTGTGCGCCTGCCGCAGCATTTCCAGGGCCGCCGTCCCCTGCCCGGCGATGATATCCGGGTCCTCAAAAGGCGGCACCACAACGCTTCCCTTCTCCCGGGTAATCTTTGCCGCAATTTCCTCGCGGCTTTCCGTCACCCGGTCATACAGTACCACGTTGGCGCCGTACCCACGGGTATTCCAGACCTTCATTTCCGGTGCATCGGAGGGCATGACAATGGTCGCCTCGATACCGAGAAGTTGCGCCGCGGCAGCCACCCCCTGGGCATGGTTGCCGGAAGAAAAGGCGACAATACCGCGCGCACGCTCTTGCCCGTTAAACTGCACCAGACGGTTATAGGCCCCACGGAATTTGAAGGCCCCGACCCGCTGCAGGTTCTCAGGCTTGATCAGAATTCGCGCTCCCAGATCCTCATTCAGCAAAGGATTTTCCAGAAGCGGCGTCTCTATGGCCACACCGGCAATACGTTCTGCCGCCGCCTCGACATCGGCAAACACCGGTATTCGAAGTTCACTCATTTTCCACTCCCGGCTCAGATTGGAGAGCCCGGCGGCATGGCGGCCGGATTTTCCGAGGCAGGATCTAATGAGCCCGACATATAAGCGCGGATGCGGGCGGCTTCAAAGCTGTAGTGCGCCTTGAATGTCGGATGCCTGCCCAGCTTGCGGGCTGTATTTTCCATCCAGTCCGCGACTTCTTCGAGCTTCAGTCGGGCCATGGCGCGCACGGATTCCGCCGCCGATGTGTCTGCGGCAACCTGCATCATTTTAAGGATCACAACATGACCAACGCGCCTCTGCATGGCACCGGATAGTTTTTCCTGACGATCAGCACGCACTGTCGCGCCCAGAATATAGTCAAAATAGTCACTCAAACTCATCATTCCCTCACCACGCTGGTGAAATTGTTCCAGTCGGGCCAGCCGGGCCGGGTCCAGCAAAATGTCAGACACATGCCCCGCAGCAGCCTCCCCTATGGTCAAGACGTCCAGTTGCCCCGAGGTGTGACGTGGAAAACTTTCCCGCGTAAATTCATAACCATAAGCCTTGGGGGGAACGAGCTTGAGCACCTTCTCCGGCAACAGCAGATAATCCGGCGTCAGCGCCAGAAGGATTTCATCCAGCGCCTGTTTTTGCTGTTCCGGCGGGACAATACGATAGGGAATATCCGTTCCCTCCCCGCGCAGGGTATATTCGTAGAACAGGCCGCCCACATATTTCCCGGCGGCTTCCAGCTGGTAGCGGGTCAGGTAATAAAGCGGCACCAGAACTTCCTCCAGCGAGCTGTAGGGCTCACCAACAGGAATATTCTTCTCGGAAAAATTACTCAAGGCGATATGCCGCACCTTGCGCAGATGGGCAAGTTCGGCAATGGAGTCCGCCCCATTGTCCCACAGGCTGGAGCCGGCATTGAAATCCCTAAGGCTCCTGCTGTCCCGATCGGTAATAAACAGGAGCCCCTGTATCTCACGTTCCTTGAGAATAGCTTCAAGCCCCGCCTTCTCCGCTTCCGGTCCCGCATACTGGCTGTAGCCGTAACGCACCACCAGCTTGTCCCATGCGCCGATATCTCTGTCATAGGCATCGGAAAGGTCAAGTTTACCCCCGTCTGTAATTTTAATCAGCGGATGAGGATAATCCATGACCGAAGCTCTGTCAGAAAGACTGGCGGCAAAGTTATGGGCAATACCCAGGGTATGCCCCACCTCGTGAGCGGAGAGCTGACGGATACGGGCCAGCGCCATTTCCTCCTGTACCCCGATATCGCTGCCGTCCTCCTCGTAGGGCGCAGCAAGCGCGGTGGCGATCAGGATATCCTGACGCACCCTGAGCGACCCTAATGTCACATGGCCTTTGATGATCTCTCCAGTGCGGGGATCAATCACCGCACTGCCGTAGGACCAGCCCCTGGTTGCCCGGTGCACCCAGTTGATAACATTGTAGCGCACATCCATGGGATCCGCCCCTTCGGGCAGCATCTCGACCCTGAAGGCATTCGAGAACCCGGCCGCTTCAAAAGCCTGCGACCACCAGGAGGCCCCCTCCATCAAAGCGCTACGGATCGGTTCCGGCGTACCGGCGTCCAGATAATAAACGATGGGCTCCAGCGGATCGCTGACGGCCTGGTCCGGATTTTTCTTGATCAGGCGATGGCGTGGGATGAGCCTCTGTGTCAGATCCTGCCCCAGAGGCACCGCATAATCCTGATATGTCAGGGGGAAGAAACCACTATCGGGATGGAAAACCCGGGCTTGATAACCGTCGTCGGGCAGCTTGACGAAGGAGATATGCTGACGAACCGTGAATTGCTCACCATCGGGACTTACATCCCTCACATATTGCCCCGGATTTGATCCCCGAAAGGTCAGCGTGCTCTCAAATTCCGTATTCAGGGGGAATGTTTTGATGCGCGGCAGGTAAAGGGCCGAACGGCTGTTGTCGGGGCTGAAATTACCCTGTCTGGTCTGTTCGATCCTGCCGGCGATGCCATGCTGGTCGGAAAGCAGGAAATCGGTAAAATCAATCAGAACCCCCTCTCCGTCACTGGCCACCACCTTGAAGCCCCAGATGACAGAGGCGGCGAAAGCCTCCTGCACCGCTTTCACTTCCGCCGGGTTGTCGGAACTGGCGCGAAATTTGGTATTCACCTCGCCCAACAGTACCTTGTCCCCGACCCGCTCGAATTTCACCAACCGGGTCGAACCTATTTGACGGCGATCAAGCCCGATGTCATTGGAACCAAGGCCGTGCGGCAAACCGGTCTGGAAAATGAATTCCTCATTCAACCGGTCCAGCTTCAGGTAGAGGCGGCCGTTGTCTTCATCCAGATAGAAATCGTAAAAGCCTTTCTTTTCCGCCATGCCTTTGGTGAAATCGGCAAGTCCGCCGGCCCATGCGGAAAAGGGAAGCGAAACACAAAATACAATAAGAAACATTCTGGAGAGAAAGGTCATGACAATATCCCGGATATTTTTCTGATTGGCCGAAAGCCAGGGAAAGTACCAGCCGGGCGGTTATCCCGCCCGGCGGCAGATCGTTCTAGTGATAGGCGTGCGGCATATCGGGATCAAGCTTCATATAGCGATCCCGAAGCATGGTCTTGCGGGAGACCCGGAGATATTCCACACCGCGAACAAAGATATGTTCCGGATTGGACGTGACCTCCAACGGATCTCCATCCCAGACCACAACATCAGCCTCCATGCCCTTCTCCAGGGTGCCGTAGCTATCAGCAATGCCGAAGATTTTAGCCGGATTGACAGTAATGGCTTTAAGCGCCCCCTCGTAAGAGAGCCCGTGCGCCACGGCAAGGCCCGCCCATTGGTTGACCAGATAGGCCCGATGGGTTTCCCCAAGACCGGAGATGGCAAAAGTCACACCGGCTTTTTCCAGCCGGGCCGCATTGTTGAGAGTAGAGCCAAGGCTGGTGAACTGATACGGCAGGTCCGCCTGGGCATCGATCACCACGGGAATTTCCGCGGCGGCAAGGTCACCCGCCACTTTCCAGGCTTCCGGCACATCAAGCAGAACCAGATCAAGGTCATATTCTTCCTTGAGGGCAATGGCCTGACGAATATCCGCCGCCCGCTCCAGCGCCAGGGCAAGCTTGCGCTCACCCCTGACCACCGGGATCAGGGCCTCCATATCCTCGAGAGTGAGCAGGAAGCCGCTGCGGCCGTCTCCTTCCAGAACGTCGGAGCGGTTTTTGGCATAGGCCTTCACCTGGTCGAGGATAATCCGCATCCTGTTCCAGGCTACCCCGGCATTGCCGCCATCATCCAGATGGGCAAATACCGGCCCGCGGACTGCATGAAGTCCGGAGGAAAGGGTCACCACCGCGCCGCTGCCGGCGAACAGGCGATCGGAACCTCCGGGAGCAGCAACAGCCCGTGTCAGACCCTCCGCCCGATTATTGGCTACTTCAACAGTTTCCGGGTTCAGACCATAGCGTACGTCAAAGGCGGCCGAGAACGGCGCCTCCTTGGCGCTGTGATTGTTGGAATCCTTGGTCAGGGAAATTTCGCTAAGACCGATCTTGGTGTGGCTGGACATAAAGCCCGGCACCACGACCTTGCCGGTGGCGTCAACCACACGGGCATTTTTAGGCACAGAGATATCCTTGCCGACCTGTTTGATTTTACCATCCTCAATCAGCACGGTGCCGTTCTCGATCACACCGGACTTGCCCATGGTCATGACCTTGCCGCCGGTGATGGCCACGGTTTCAGCCCCGGCTGCAAAGGGCAGCAGGGAAAGCGTCAGGGTGATAACACCTGTTATCAGAAACTGTCTCATTGGTGGTCTCCCTTCGTATTCTGGCCGACTTCGAAGTCGCTTTGCGGGCTCAAGTTCTGATTACCGCGCTCATACATCAGCGCGCCGTCGATATAGACCTGTTCTGCCAGACTATAGGTGGAGAAGGGGTCAGTGGACCAGAGAACCACATCGGCCATCTTTCCGGCCTCAAGAGTTCCTGTCTTATCCGCAATTCCAAGGGCTTCTGCTGGCTTTTTCGTCAACCATGTGAAGGCCTCCGCCTTGCTGAAATTGATACCAACCTTTCTGCCATCGGCCCAGGCCTTGGCCATTTCCTGATTCAGGCGCTGGATTTCAACATCTGAATCCGAATGGACAATGGCACAGGCGCCGGCCTTGGCCACCATGGGAATATTTTCATTGATCCGGTCCCAGGCCTCCAGCTTGAAGCCGCCCCAGTCCGCCCACATGGCGGAGCAGACACCCTCTTTCGCCAGGATATCGGCGATCTTGTAGCTTTCCACCGCATGATGGAAGGTGGAGATCTTATAGCCGAATTCATGCGCCATATTAATCATGCTGACCATTTCGTCAGCCCGGTAACAATGGTTATGGATCAGAATTTCCCCGTTAAGCACCCCCATCAGGGTATCCAGCTCCAGATCCTGTGTCGGGGCACTGACATCTTCGCCGGCTTCATAATCAGCGTAATATTTATCCCACTTTTCCTTGTAATCCCGGGCCTTGATCCAGGCCTTGCGATAGCCCGCCATATTGGCCATGCGCGTGGAAGGGCCGCCCTTCTTGCCGTAAACCCGTTTCGGGTTTTCCCCGCAGGCCATTTTCAGACCGTAAGGCGCACCGGGGAATTTCATGCCTTCCGCCGTGCGGGCCGGCACGTTCTTCAGCGTGATACCGCGCCCGCCGATCAGATTGGCGGAGCCGGGCAGAATTTGCAAGGTGGTGATGCCGCCGGCCAGCGCCCGGGCAAAACCCGTATCCTGGGGCCAGACGGAATGTTCGGCCCAGACATCAGCAGTTACCGGACTTGTCGCCTCGTTGCCGTCGGCAGTGGAACTGTGATCCGGCGCCGGATAGACGCCAAGATGGCTGTGCACGTCAATGATACCCGGCGTCACCCATTTTCCGGTGCCGTCCACCACTTTCGCCTCTGCCGGGATATCCAGACCTTCGCCCACAGAGACGATCTTGCCACCATTCATGATGACAACGCCGTTTTCAATCATGTTGCCGTTGCCGTCCAGGATCGTCGCCCCCGTGATAGCGGTGAGTTGGGACGGAAAGGGTGTGTAGGTGCTTGGGTAGGGGTCCTTGTTAACATGGACCAGCGGCGCGCGCTCTTTCTTGTCGTCGGATTGTGCCGTCGCGACACCGGAGCCAACCAGGCCTGCCAACGTCAGCGTCATTGACGCCACGCCCAGCCAGGCCAATGCCTTCCTGTGTTTCTTCATAAGATATCCCCGCAGGTTAAGAGTTTGCTCTTTATTTCAGTTTTGAGAGGGGCAACACGCGCCCCGGAGGAGAAGCCTAACAAATTATACAATTTGTGGGAACAAGTAATTATGTAACCGGCAAACTGGCCAAAAACGAACTTTATAATGAGTCAAAATACCGTCAAATTCTCCTGCATTTCTATGGCTTATCCTTGTTGAGATATCGATTTTTTACGTGTTTACATAAACTTAACTATTCATAAGTTACTTATAATATCCGATTTTAAGAATAGTACCCAATGCCGATAAAGATCGGCGCCATAGTAAGTATAAGGAGGTAACGTTGAATCGTTTCACCAAAATCGCGGGCTCAGCCCTGCTCATCACCACATGCCTGTCATCGGCCAGTCTGGCTCAAACCAAAGATGAACTTCAGGCTGAAATCAGCTCCCTCAAAGATCGCCTGAATGCTCTCGAACAAATGGTTGGCAAAACAGCCGACACCAAGGACGCGGGATCAAAGGCAGTTGTCTTTTCTTCATCTGACCCTGCACCGACCCTGACTTCTGTTGACAAAAAACATTCCTTCAACATTCGTGGCCGCGCCATGATTGACTGGAGCACCGGTAGCGACGAAAACAATACCTTCGACTTTTCCGGCACCAAACTTCGGGCCGCCTGGCTCGGTGTGGAAGGCATGGCCGCTGACAATATCAAATATAAATTTGAAGCCGACTTTGGCGGCAACAGCGTCAGCGTCAAGGATGCCTACCTGCAGTTCAAAGCAAGTGACTGGTCTCTGACTGTCGGTCAGAGCAAGGTTCCGAACTCCCTTGAAGCCCTGACTGCAATCAGTCAGACAAGCCTGATGGAACGCGGAGCCTTCAAAAGCGCCTTTGACTTCGGTCGCGCCATGGGCGTCAAAGCCGCAACCAACGGCAAAGGCTGGAGCCTGACCGCCGGTATTTTCCAGGGCACGAACAAGTTCAGCTCTAATACCGAAGAAGGCTGGATCGCTGCGGCCCGCGCCACCTATGGCCAGAAATCCGATAGCGGAACCTGGCTTGTGGGTGTATCCGGTCGTCTGCGTGACATGAATGACGACAACATCAGCTACAAAGCCAAAGCCATCACCAATCTTTCCGGTACACTGACAAGCGCCAGTGGCACCAGCAAAGATAATATGGTGGCTGCCGAGGCTGCCTTCTCTTACGGTTCCTTCTTCGGTGCTGTGGAATATGCCTTCCTGAGCGCAACCGATGCCGTTGCCGTGGGTGAAAACGCTGGCTTCTCCGGCGGTTATGCCGAAGTGGGCTACGTCCTGACCGGCGAAAGCCGTCCCATCAATCTCAAAAATGGAACATGGGGACGCCCGAAAGTGGATGACCCGTTCGGGAAAAGCGGCGGATCCGGCCTTTGGATGCTGACAGCCCGCTATGACACCCTGGACCTGACAGACAGCGGCATTTATGGCGGCAAACAGGAAAGCTACATCGTTAGCCTGAGCTGGTACATGACTCGCTATATCCGCGCCATGCTGGACTATGGCCACAGCGAAGTATCCGATCTGGCGGCAAACGGAACCAATTCCGCAGATGTCGTTGGCCTTCGCCTGAATGTGGACTGGTAAGTCCGACTGATCAAATTACAGGGGGGCCTGGTTTAATACCCAGGCCCCCTCCTCCCAGTTTTTATAAAGAAGGGTCAAAGGAGGCCTAAGATGAGCATACAACAGATTTCCAAGTTTATTCCCGCCGCAATCTACGCTCTTGCCATGATTGCCTTTACCGGCACAATCGCCACAGCACAGGAAGACGGTGCACGGGCTCATGTTAAAGAAAAGGCCATGGCCTGGATCAACAACCCGACTCTGATTTCCGGCATCAAGGCCCAGAACGCGCAAAATGCTTCCCTTGGGCAGGCCGACATTGACGCAAAAGACCAGGCCTGGCGCGCAGAGGTTAAAAATGGCGGTGGCGCCATGACTTCAGCTGTCCTTGCCAACGATTCATCCGGTTACCTTAAAAAGATCCGCGACGCCTCACAGGGCCTCTACACAGAAATCTTTGCCATGGACAACAAAGGCCTGAACGTTGGCCAGAGCGATCTGACATCCGATTACTGGCAGGGTGACGAAGCCAAATGGCAAAAGACATACCAGGCCGGTTCAGGCGCCATCCATGTCAGCGAAGTCGAGTTTGACGAATCCTCACAAACCTATCAGGTACAGGTCAGCGTAGCCATTTCCGACCCGGACTCAGGTGAAGTGATCGGAGCGATTACAATCGGCATGAATGCTGAAATGCTCTGAGTGAGCAGAAGAAACCGCCTGTTGGAGAGACGATTATGACAGTCAATATTATGCAGATTAATAAATCTTCTGCAGTTTTTAGTAAACTGGCCGCCATGCCGGTGGGACGAAAGATCCTTTCCATTGTCACATTGGGCATTGTGGCACTGTGCGGTTTCTTCGTTATATTCCAGTCAAGCCGGCTGAGTACCGAACTGCTGAAGCAGACACACTCTGACTCGGTTATTTTTACCCAGTTGATCGCCTCCCAGCTTCCTCTGGCGATCCGATTTAAGAAGACTGAAAATATCCAGCAGGTCTATATGACATTGGCAGAGGAGAACGATACCACCCTCGCGACCTTTGCCGCAGTAAACGCCGCTGGCGAAATTATTGATCAGTACCAGTCCAAGGAACTCAAGGAATATGATCTGAAAAACTTTCTCAAGGGCAAGGCCCTCGAGCTCGAGGAAGGTCAGAATTTCATGAAGGAAACCGTGGATCATACGATCGTTGCCGTGCCAGTGTACGACAACAAAGGTACCAAAACAGGTACCATCGCCATCGCCTGGAGCGAGCACAAGATCCACGATGCCATCAGCCGGTCCCAGTTCAGCCAGATTATATACAGCGTCCTCGCCGTGGTCATCATGTCCGGCGCCCTGATGCTGGTGATCAGCAGGGTCCTGACCCGTCCCCTCGTCGGTCTGACCTCTTCCATGCTTGAACTTGCCGAAGGCAACAATGACGTGGAAATCGAAGGCCTCAAGCGGGCCGATGACATTGGCGAGATGACCCGGGCCGTCCAGGTCTTCAAGGATAATGCCATCCGGATTGTCGGGATGCAGGAAGAAGCCCGCCTGCGCGAAGAGGAAGAAAAAGAACAGGCCCGGCGCCTTGAGCAGGAAGAACGGCAACGTGCTGAAGAAGCCGCCCGCCAGGAAACCGAAGCCAAGGAGCAGGCCGACCGTGAACGGACCGAAATGATGCGCAATCTTGCGAATGATTTTGAATCCCGCGTCATGAGCCTGCTTGAAAAGGTCACCCAGTCCATTGCCGCCATGGGCAAAACCGCCACTGAATTGTCCCAGGCCTCTACTGATACGTCTTCCGAAGCCATGTCGGCGGCCAACGCCTCCCGCCAGGCCGGGGAAAACGTGCAGACCGTTGCCGGTGCGGCCGAGGAAATGGCCGCCTCCATTGCGGAAGTGAGCCGTCAGGTGGACCAGGCGGCCACGATCTCCCGGGATGCCGTCAATGAAGCCCGCCAGGCCGGAAGCCAGGTTCAGGAACTCTCTGACGCCACCACCAAGATTGAAGAAGTTGTCACCCTGATTAACGATATTGCCGAGCAGACCAACCTGCTGGCCCTTAACGCCACCATCGAGGCGGCCCGGGCCGGTGATGCCGGTCGCGGCTTTGCGGTTGTGGCCAACGAGGTCAAGACCCTGGCCAACCAGACCGCCCAGGCCACCAATGACATTGCCCAGCAGGTCTCCAACGTCCAGGGCGCGACCAGCGAGGCTGTGACCTCGGTGAATAAAATCGCCTCGACCATCGACAACATCAGCGACATTTCCACCTCGATTTCCGACGCCGTCAAGGAGCAAACGGCGGCAACCCAGGAAATCAGCCGCAACTCCCTGGCCGCCGCCACCGGCACCCAGGAAGTGGGGCAGAATGTCACCAATGTGAGCAATGTGGCCACCGAAACCAACAAGATTGCCGATATGCTGCTCGCCGCCTCCCGGGAGCTGGAGCAACAGGCGAACGGGCTGGGCTCGGAAGTGACCGAATTCCTGCAGGAAATCCGCAGCAACTAAACCCGGTTTCCTATGTCAGACAACAAACGGCCGTCCTGAATTCACCAGGGCGGCCGTTTTTCTTCCCCAACAAAAAAGGCGCCAAGCGGCGCCTTCTGTGTTTCAGAACTGATCTCTGCCCTCACCGCACCGGTGTGGCGCTGATCCGGCCCCGGTTCGCCCGGCGGTCGCGGCGCGGCTGCTGCACCTGATAGGCCTCCGCGCAATGATCATTGCAATAGGGGAAGCCCGGCCGGGACGACTTGCCGCAAAAATGAAAATCAGGCTCGCCCGGATGGCCGATCGGCCATTTGCACATGCGTTCGGTCAGCTCCAGCAGGCTGACCTTGCCGCCGGCGGCCTTTTTCCGGGCTGGCGCCGGGGCCTTCTCCGCCGCCTTCTTGGCCGGTTTCTTGGCCGGGTCCGCCTTCACCGGCGATGGCCGGGAGGCAAGCCCCATGCGGTGGGCCTTGCCGATGACCGCATTGCGGGTCACGCCTTCGCCAAGTTCCTTGGCAATCTGGCTGGCGCTCAGCCCCTTGTCCCAGAGTTCTCTCAGTTTCTCTACCCGTTCGTCTGTCCAGGCCATATGTTCCGTTTCCTTAAATCACAACTTTTTCAATCGCGCAGTATAACGCGTAAAGAGCAAAAATGTCTAATGCCGTGGCAAAAAAAGTCAAGTAAGGATTACTCTATATCTGTTGGCCGGGCTCTTGCCGGGGACGACTTTCTGCGCTAAAAGAGCCCCTTGACAAGAAATGGATCGGAAATGTCACAGGAACAATTGCCGCTTTTCAGGGAAAAGAAAATCAGCCGGGTCAACTGGATCGGCGTGCGCACCCTGTACTGGAAGGAAGTCTGGCGCTTTTACAAGGTGCTGGGCCAGACGGTTCTGGCCCCGGTGGTCACCACCTTCCTGTTCATGACCATTTTCACCCTGGCGCTGGGCGGATCAAGCCGGGTGTCGGGCGATATTCCCTACCAGATGTTCCTGGCCCCGGGCCTGATCATCATGGCGGCGCTGCAAAACGCCTATGCCAACCCGTCCTCTTCGATCATGTCGGCCAAGATGCAGGGCAATATCGTCGATGTGCTGCTGGCCCCTCTCTCCCCCGCAGAAATGGCCTTTGCCTACGTCATGGGCGGCATGACCCGCGGCCTTTTGGTGGCGATCATGCTGACACTCAGCATGTTCCTGTTCGTCAGCATGCCCTTCAGCCATATCTGGGCCATTGTCTTTTTCGGCGTGGCCACCACCATGCTTCTGTCCCTGCTGGGCGTGATTGCCGGCATCTGGGCGCAGAAGTTCGAACAATCGACCGCCATCAACAATTTCATCATTGTGCCCATGTCGTTCCTGTCCGGCACCTTTTATTCCATCGACCGGCTGCCGGGCATCTGGCATAGCTTAAGCCAGGTGAACCCCTTCTTCTATATGATCGACGGTTTCCGCTATGGCATGATCGGCCGCTCCGACGGCGATCCGCTCATCGGCCTTGCCTATCTGACCATTCTCAACGTGATTATGTGGACAGTCTGTTATAGAATGATCAAAAGCGGCTATCGACTCCGACCCTGAGGGTCCGGAAAGCCCCGGAAAACGCCACAAATCCCGGGAGGCGCAAATTTATCCCCTTGTCATATTCTTTTTATTGACAGACCCTAAGGTTCCGGGGATAGTTCGCCTCTTTTAAAGGGTCCCGAGAACAAGGGACCAGACTATTGGAAATTGAACCAGAGAGCCAGTTATGAAAAACAGTCAGAGCGATAATGCGGATCAAAACCTTGTTCCCCCCGTGCTGCCCACCTATGCCCGGGCAGATGTCGCTTTTGAGCGAGGAGAAGGTGTTTATGCCTGGGATAAAGATGGCAATCGCTATCTGGATTTCGGCAGCGGCATTGGCGTCAACAACCTGGGCTATTGCCATCCGGTGCTGGTCAAGGCCCTGACCGAACAGGCCGGGAAGATCTGGCATACCTCAAACCTTTACCGGATCGAGGGACAGGAGCGCCTGGCCGAACGGCTGAGCAAGGAATGTTTTGCCGACAGCATGTTCTTCACCAATTCCGGCGCCGAGGCCCTGGAATGCGCCATCAAAATGGCCCGCAAATTCCATAACGACAACGGCAACCCGGACCGTTACCGGGTGATCACCTTCGAGGGCTGTTTCCACGGCCGGACTTTGGCTACCATTGCCGCCTCCGGCGCCGAAAAACTGGTCAAGGGCTTTGGGCCCATGATGGACGGTTTCGACCATCAGCCCTTCCACAAGGATATGAGCAAGGTGGAAGCAGCCATCACCGAAGAGACGGCTGCCATCCTGATCGAACCCGTGCAGGGCGAAGGCGGGATCCGCCCGGTGTCTGGCGAGAACCTGCAGATCCTGCGCGATCTTTGCGACAAGCACGGCATTCTGCTGATGTTTGACGAGGTCCAGTGCGGCATGGGCCGGACCGGCAAGCTGTTCGCCCATCAGCATAGCCCGATCACCCCCGACATCCTGGCCACCGCCAAGGGGATCGGCGGCGGTTTTCCGCTCGGCGCCTGCATGACCACCGATCGGGTGGCCCAGTGCATGAAGGCCGGCACCCACGGCTCTACCTATGGCGGCAACCCGCTGGCCATGGCAGTGGGCAATGCGGTGCTGGACGTGATGCTGGCCAAGGGCTTCATGGAACATGTGGACCAGATGTCCTATGAGTTGCGCAAGGCGCTGGTCAAGCTGGGCTCCAGCTATCCGGATGTGATTGACGTGGTGCGCGGCAAGGGGCTGATGCTCGGCCTCAAACTGCACACGCCGGTGCCGGAATTTATCGCCGCAGCGCTGAAAAACGGCCTGATGGTGGTGGCCGCCGGTGACAATACGGTGCGTCTTCTACCGCCGCTGATCATTGCCCAGGAACATATCGACGAGGGTATCGGCCTTCTGGAAAAAACCTGCGCGGTGGTCAAAAAGGCCGTTGATGCCAAAAAAGCAGACAGCGACACGGGGGACTAAGATGACTGCCTTCAAACTCGAGGCGCCGCAAAAACATTTTCTTGATCTTGCTTCCCTGAGCAAGGCGGAAGCCCGGGAGATCATTGACAAGGCGAAGGCCCTTAAAGCGGTCGCCCGCGGACACGGCAAGGGATTTGTTCATCCCGACCGGCCGCTGGACGATAAAAGCCTGGCCATGATCTTTGAAAAGCCGTCCACCCGCACCCGTGTCTCCTTTGAAATGGCCATCCACCAGCTTGGCGGCAGTGCTGTCATCCTGCAGGGCGGCGACATGCAGCTTGGCCGCGGCGAGACCGTCTCCGACACCGCCCAGGTGTTGTCCGGATTTGTGGACGCTATCATGCTGCGCGCCAATACCCACGAGGCGCTGCTGGAAATGGCGGAATTTGCCCGGGTGCCGGTGATCAACGCGCTGACCAATTTTTCCCATCCCTGCCAGGTGATGGCCGACATCCTGACCTTCGAGGAAACCGTGGGCAACATCAAGGGCAAGAAGATCGCCTGGTCCGGCGATGGCAACAATGTGGCCGTATCCTGGATTCACGCGGCGGTGCTGTTCGACTGTGAACTGGCGCTGGCCTGCCCGGTGGAATTCGCTCCGCCGTCACAGGTCATGGACTGGGCAAAAGCCAACGGCGGCAAGGTCAGCCTGACCCACGAGCCGGAGGAAGCCACATCGGGCGCCCATTGTGTGATCACCGATACCTGGGTCTCCATGGGCGATGACGATTCAGAGCGCCGGCTTCAGGTGCTGGCGCCCTTCCAGGTCAACAAGCAGCTGATGAGGGCCGCCGACCAGGATGCCGTGTTCATGCACTGCCTGCCGGCCCACCGGGGCGAGGAAGTGACCGACGAAGTCATCGACGGTCCCCAGTCGGTGATCTGGGAAGAAGCGGAAAACCGTCTCCATATCCAGAAAAGCATCCTGATGTGGTGTTTTGGAAAATAACATGAGCAGTCCCGAGCCCGTCCATAGCGATGCCTGCCTGCCCTTCAGCCTTGAAGGCCGGGACATCAGGGGACGCATTGTCCGCCTGGATGATACCCTCAACCGGATACTGGAAACCCACAAGCTGCCGGAGGCCATTTCCCGCGAACTGGGGGAAATTATGGTCATGACCGCCATGCTCGGCAGCATGCTGAAATATGAAGGCATCCTGACCGTGCAGATCCGCGGCGACGGGGCCGTCAGCTTCCTGGTGGCCGATTTCGCCACCGCCGGCGAAGGCAGCGGCGTGATCCGGGCCTGCGCCCAGTATGATCCTGAGAAATGGACCGCACCGGAAGAGATTACCCTCACCGGCCTGATGGGCAAGGGCCATATGCTGATCACCATCGACCAGGGCAAGTTCATGGACCGTTACCAGGGTATTGTCGCGCTGGAGGGGGAAACACTCAGCGAGGCCGCCGTGGAATATTTCCATTCCTCGGAACAGCTTCCTTCCCGGGTCAGAATTGTCTGTGAGCGTACTGCTGAAGGCCGCTGGCAAGGCGCGGCCATCATGATCCAGCATCTGGCCAGAAATACGGACCTGGAACGTATCCGCAACCGGGAAGACGCCCCGGAAGCGGATGACTGGCAGAATGCCTGTGTCCTGATGGACAGTGTGACGGACAAGGAACTTCTGGACGAGACACTGTCCCTGCAGGACCTGCTGTTCCGGCTGTTCCATGAAGGCGGTGTGCGGGTATTCGATCCTGTGCCCCTGACCAACGGATGCCGCTGCTCAGAGGATAAGCTGCGTCAGGTACTGGCCAATTTCAACGCTGACGATCTCAAGGACATGGCGGAAGACGGCGTCATCACCATGACCTGCGAATTCTGCAAAACAGATCACATCTTCGAACTGAAAAAGCTGTTCAACTAATCCCTATTGATCAAACCACTCTGTGTAAGGGCCCGATGTGGGGCGTTCAATGGCAGGTGGTTGTTTGGCGGGATAGCCAAGATACATGAAACCGGTCAGTCTGGTTCCTTCTTCAAAGCCCAGAAGTTCCCGCATGCGATCGCCATAGGTGAAACTTCCGGTGCGCCAGATACAGGCAAGCCCCAGTTCTTCCGCCGCCAGCAGAATATTCTGGCAGGCAACAGTGGCCGAGGCCACGTCTTCCTCTTCTATGGCGCGAGGATTGGCGGATTTGGCCGCCGCCGTCACAATAATCACCGGCGCACGCAGGGCCTTTTTCTCGATCACCGGCACCTTGGCCTTGACCGCCGGGGCCTCCGGGTCGGGCTGGTTTTCCACAAAACACTGCGCCATATATTTACCCAGCCGATTGCGCGCTTCTCCGGTCAGAACCTGAAAGCGCCAGGGGCTGGTATTATAATGGACGGGCGTACAGACCGCCGCATCGAGAATTTTCTCAATCAGGTCGCGGGGAACTTCCCGCTCCTCAATCATGCCGTTGCTTCTTCTTTTCCTGATGGCGTCAATGACTGACATAAACTACTCCAATATCTTTACTTTCAGGTGGCCTTTGTGCTGACCACAGCCCTGAGTTTTTCCAAAAATTCATCACAGGCCGCAAGCTCGCCTGGCTCAATATATTCATCCGGGCGATGCGCCTGCAATATACTGCCCGGTCCGCAAATAACCGTCGGAATACCGCCGGTGGCCTGAAAATGCCCGGCTTCGGTACCATAGGACACCACGCTCGTTTCATTGCTTTGGGCCAGCGCCAGCACCAGGCTTTCCGCAGAAGAACCGCTTTCCGGCAAAAGCGCCGGCACCCGGGAGGAGTATTCGGTATCAATGCGCGGACGTCCGTCTTTCCCCGGCCCCATTTCGGGCAGAAGTTCCTGTTTGACAAATTCATCCAAACGGCGGGGAATTTCCTCCGGATCGGTGCCGGGGATGGTTCTGAACTCCCATTCAAACTGACAATGAGCCGGGGTGATATTGGGAGCCGCACCACCGGAAATGGTCCCTACCTCCAGCGTGGTATAGGGCGGTTCAAACCCCTCCACCTCGGCAGTCCTCTCTTTCAGCTCCCGGCGCAGATCATCAAGGAAACCGATCATGCGGCTGGCGTAATAAATGGCATTCACCCCCTGATCGGTACTGGCGTGCGCCTCTGTACCCCTCACGCGAGTGATCAGAGTGCTGAGCCCCTTGTGACTGTTGACCACTTTCATATTGGTGGGTTCACCGACGATGCAGGCTCTCTGCCTCACGTCCATATCCCGCACATGCTCGATCATGCTCATGCAGCCCGTGCAGCCAATTTCCTCGTCATAGGAAAAGGCCAGATGGATCGGCTCTTTCAGGTTTGATCCGGCAAATGCCGGCACCGCCGCCAGAACACAGGCGATAAACCCCTTCATGTCAGACGTTCCCCGACCGTAGAGCTTCCCGTCCCGTTCAGTCATAACGAAGGGGTCGCTTGCCCATTCCTGGCCGTCCACGGGGACCACATCCGTATGGCCGGACAATATGATACCCGGCACGTCCGTTGGGCCTATGGTGGCCCAGAGGTTGGCCTTGTTTCGTTCGTCATTGAAAAACAGCCGGCTTTCAATACCCTCACCGGCAAGATAGTCCCGGATAAAATCGATCAGGGCCATATTGCTTTTCCAGCTGGTGGTGTCAAATGCGACAAGTTTTTCCAGCATCTGGGGGGAAGTCAGGGAAGTCATGGGTTTTCCGTCTATAAGCGGCGTTACATTTCGGTCGCCTGGGCGAATTTTGATGATATATTATACTTAATCAATAACCTCACAAGAATAAAGGGATTATCTTGTCGTTCAATCCACTGAAACGCCGCAAATATGGCTCCACCAAGGCTGTTGTCAGCGAATTATTCCGTCAGGCAGGCGGCATTCCGCAGGTCATGGAACTCCTGGGGCTGGGGCGCACACGTACCTATGACCTGACCGATCCCAACAAGGACGTGGATATCTCCTTTGTTCGGGTGGAAACCCTGACGCGGGAAACCCGGGCCACCGTCGCCGCCGAACATCTGGCCCATATGGCGGGCGGGGTATTCCTGCCCATCGAAACCCTTGATGATCAGGTTGACTGGCATGATATCGCCGGCCGGGCAAGCCAGAAGAATGCGGAAAATATCAGCGGCATCCTCGAAAGCCTGAGCCCCAACAGCAAATCTCCCGGCCGGATTTGTGCTGACGAAGCGCGGGAACTGATCCAGCGGGTGGACCAGCATTTCTCCCTGCTTGCCCTGCAGCGGCAGGCCCTGATCGCCATTATCGAGGAAGAAGACCTGAAACGGGAAAATAGCGACGACTAGGCGCGCCAGAAGGTGGGAATAAACAGCACCATCACCGCAAACAGCTCGAGCCGTCCCAGCAGCATGCCGAAGGTGAGAAACCATTTAGCCGCATCGGGCAAGGCCTGAAATGTCCCTGAGGGGCCGATGATCGGCCCAAGCGCGGGTCCCACATTGGCCATGGCCGTCCCGGCTCCGGAAACCGCCGTCACGAAATCAAGTCCGGTCAGGGATAACCCCACAGCCAGCACCAGAAAACTGGCAATAAACAGGAACAGATAACTGATCACAGAGCCTGCCACATCCTCGGTGATGGGCTGACCGTTATAGCGCGGGATGAACACGCCGCTTGGCCTCAACACATGTTTCAATTGTGTAACCAGCATGGAACAGAGGATCTGAAAACGGAAAATCTTGATCCCGCAGGAGGTGGACCCGGCACAACCACCAATGAACATGATGAAAAAGAACAACAACACCGCCAGTGATCCCCAGGCCGTATAGTCGGTGGTGGCGAAACCCGTACCGGTGACAATGGAAATCACATTGAAACTGGCATAGCGCAAGGCGGCGGGCAGGCTATACTGCCCGTCAAGCCACAACCAGATCGCGACAAATCCCACAAGCAGGGCAAGAAGCGCCAGAAACCAGCGCACCTGGCTGTCCTGCCACAGAACCCAGGATTGTCCGCGCACCAGCTTGAGATAAAGAATAAACGGCATGCTGCCCACAATCATGAACAGCAGCACGATATAATCAATCAGGACACTGTCGAAATGTCCCACCGACCCGTCCGATGTGGAAAAACCACCTGTCGCAATGGTGGTAAAGGCGTGACAGGCGGCCTCGAACGGGGTCATGCCCGCCGCCCATAAGGCCACACCACAGATCATGGTCAGCGCCACATAGAGAATGGAGATCGCAAACCCCAGCTGGGCTGCCCTCGGCAACACTTTTTCGGAGGTATCGAATGCCGCCACCTTGAACAGCTGCATACCCCCGATCTGCAGTAGCGGCAGGATAATTACCGCCATGATAATGATACCCACGCCGCCGAACCACTGCAAAAGCCCGCGCCACAGCAGGATACCCGGTGGCGCGCCGTCAAGGCCGGTAATCACTGTGGAGCCGGTGGTCGACAGGCCGGACATGGCCTCGAAAAAGGCATCCGTATAGCTGAGAGACAGTTCGGAATAAACAAATGGCAGGGCGCCAAAGGTGGGGATAATAACCCAGATACTCACCGTCAGCAGGAAAGCCTGCTGCACCGTCAGTTCCTCATGCCGGGCGAAATTGGTAGCGAACAGAATGGAGCCGACAAAAGTCACAATGCCTGAGGTAACGGCAAAGACCTGCCAGTCAGGATTGCCGACCCAGGCATCCACGAGGGCCGGGAACAGCATCCCCACTCCCAAAATCAACAGAAACAGCCCGTTTATCTGTAAAATGGGCCTGTAGTCGATCAAACGTTATACCTCCCCTGCCCGGGTCAGCCGCGATAGGGTTCGAAATTCCCCACCACAGACAGGAATTCCTTCCGGGTTTTGTCATCCTTGCGGAAAGAACCGACCATGCGGCTTGTTACCATGGACACGCCATGTTTGTGCACCCCACGTGTTGTCATACACTGGTGGGTCGCCTGTATAATAACCCCAACGCCGTATGGTTCCAAGACATCCTGGATACAGTCGGCAATCTGGGCCGTCATTTTTTCCTGAACCTGCAGCCGTTTGGCATAGGTTTCCACCACCCGGGCCAGCTTGCTGATGCCAACAACCTTGTTCTTCGGCAGATACCCCACATGGGCCCGGCCGATAATGGCAGCCATATGGTGTTCGCAATGAGATTCAAAGGGAATATCCCTCAGCACCACCATTTCGTCATATCCGGCCACTTCCTCGAAAGTGCGGGACAGTATCTCGTGAGGGTCCTCGTCATAGCCGCCGAAAAACTCGTCATAGGCCTTGACCACCCGCTTGGGCGTATCGATCAGACCTTCACGGGTCGGATCGTCTCCTGCCCAGCGCAGCAGAGTCCTGACGGCCTCCTCCGCTTCCTTGCGACTTGGCCTGCCGGTTGTTTTGCTTTTATCCGAGCTCACTGATCTTCTCCCGATTTATCTTTGCTTCCGCATACCTTGACTTTAAGGCGGCATTTCCCGGCGGATGTCAGTTTATCATCTGTACGTCAAACGGACTGTCCAGGGAAAAAGCCGGAATATCAACATCAAAATAACTGCCGTCATTCCTGCGCATCTGGAACGACCCGACCATAAATCCGGACGGGGTCGCAAGCGGCGCACCACTGGTATATTCATAGGCATCGCCCGGTTCGATCACCGGCTGCTCGCCAACCACGCCTTCGCCGCGCACTTCCTGGATACGCCCCATGGAATCGGTAATTTTCCAGTAGCGGCGCTCCAGCTGAACCGTATCATCGCCATTATTTTCAATATGAACCTGATAACCCCACATATAACGTCCCTTTTCCGGTTCTGAATCATCATCCAGAAAAAAGGGTATGACAGAGACACTGATCCTGTCTGTCACAGCGACATAGGTGTTTTCAGAATCGTCC
Source organism: Emcibacter sp. (assembly GCF_048269205.1). GTDB lineage: Bacteria > Pseudomonadota > Alphaproteobacteria > Sphingomonadales > Emcibacteraceae > Emcibacter. The sequence continues at coordinate 133,034 of NZ_JBLXJC010000002.1, forward strand.
ATAACCTATCCAGTAATTCCGGCCTTTTCCGCCGCCTGCTGCAGATCCTCGATCACATCGTCGGGATGTTCCAGGCCAACGGACAGGCGCAGCATGCCTTCGGTGATGCCAACTTCCAGCCGGCTCTCCTCTGCGACACTGGCATGGGTCGTGCTGGCCGGATGGGTCATCAGGCTTTTAGAATCCCCGATATTGTTGGAGATATCGATAATTTCCAGATTATTGAGGAAATTAAACGCCTGTTCCCGGCCCCCAGGCACCTGCAGGGCAAGAATAGTGCCGCCCCGGCTCATCTGCTTCATGGCCAGATCGTGCTGGTCAAAGCTCTTCAGACCCGGATAGCGTACCCAGTCAAAACCTTTCATGTCGGACAGCGCCCCGGCCACCTTTTCTGCATTATCACAGGTTTTGTGAACCCGCATATCAAGTGTTTCAAGGCCCTTCAGCAATACCCATGCGTTAAAGGGACTAATATTCGGTCCTGTATTACGGATAAAGGGCAGCACCTGCTCCTCGAGAATTTTATTCGAGGTCAGAATACAGCCGCCAAGCACCCGTCCCTGCCCGTCAATATGCTTTGTCGCGCTGTAAGCGACAATATCAGCGCCATACTCCATGGGCTTTTGCAGAATCGGCGAAGCGAAGACATTATCCACCACCACCAGGGCGCCGTTTTCATGAGCGAGGTCGCAGACGAACTGCAGATCGACCACATCCAGCGTCGGGTTGGCCGGAGTTTCCAGAAAGAAGGCCGTGGTATTGGGACGCACTGCCGCCTTCCAGGCTTCATTGTCCCGGCCATCGACCAGAGTGCATTCCACCCCAAAGCGGGGCAGCTGGGTTTCCACCAGCCAGCGGCAGGAGCCGAACAGGGCACGACTGGAAACCACATGATCACCTGCCTTGACGATGCTCATCATGGCGGCTGAAATGGCTGCCATGCCGGTAGCTGTCGAGCGGGCGGCTTCCGCCCCCTCGATCAGGGCCATACGATCCTCGAACATGGCGGCTGTGGGATTGCGCAGGCGGCTGTAGGTATAGCCTTCCTGCTCACCGGCGAAACGGGCGGCGACATCTTCCGCACAATCATAGGAATAACCGGAAGTCATGAACATGGCCTCGCTGGTTTCCCCCAGCTCACTACGCCATGTGCCGCCGCGAACCAGCTGGGTTTCCAGCCGCCAGCGGGACGTCCTGTCCTTGTCCTGTCCGGTTTGTCGTTTCATTTTCCGTTCCCGAAATACTGTTGGATACAATGAATGAGACTTGGTATCGGCTAAAGCGCCCGGCGTCAAGAAAAGCCTGAGCAAAATCGCGGTTTCTCGCCCTATCCGTTGCAGGATGCCCCGCCCAGCACACAGAATTTTGCACAGTGCGGGTGATTGAGCGAAACGGAAGGCCGCATGCCGGCCAGAGTTGTCCCCATATCAAACTGCCTGTCATAGGGCAGCAATGTACAGGGCATGACGGTTGGTGCCCCCTCGCCACGTCGTTTGACAACCATGCGCGACGTGGCGCACATCATGGCATCGGGCGATACACCCAGAATATCCCAGCAGGCGGTGGTTATTTCCGGCACATCGGCCATTTCATCCATTTCCGGAAACAAAACAAGTTGCGCAGGATCGAATGCGTCCAGCCCCAGCGACAACTCGTCAAACAGGGTTTGATATCCCCGACGCATATCTTTCTCTTCCTCGCCAGCGAAGGTACGCCCGGCAATGCTCAGGGCAAAGCCGTTTGTCGCCAGCCAGGCGACCCCTTCAATCGTCGGCGTCCAGCTCCGCGCCCCCCGTTCCTCTTCGTGGATTTCCTGCCGGTAATGATCAATGGATACCCTGAACTTCAACTGGCGGCCGAACCTTTCTTTAAGGACCAGGAGAGATTTTTTGTTGTGATGCAGGGGTTTCATGGCATTGGTCAGCACCAGCACCTCAAAACCACCCGAGAGACATTCCTCAAGAATGCCCGTGATCTCCGGATTCATGAAGGGTTCGCCACCCGTGAGACCAATTTCCCGGACCGGCAGCTGTTCTTGCCGGATTTCCACAAGATAGCCTGCCACGTCTTCCCTGCTGATATAGGCCAGCCGGTCGTTGGTCGGCGAAGACTCGATATAGCAGTTGCGGCATTCCAGATTGCACAGGGTGCCGGTATTGAACCAGAGCGTTTCCAGTTCAACAAGATCAACCCGGGCCCGCTCCTCTCCCGACACGGTATGGTCGGGGTGGCGGAACTTCAGGCGTGCTGTGGCATCCATGAGTTTCTCCATCAAACCCTGAAGGAATTATAGCAGGTAATACGGCAAAATAGAGGAATGATTTTCGCTGGATTTTATCCCGGGGATCAATTATAGGAAATTCAACAATCAAGGCCACCAGATGTTAAACATGTCGCGTATCACGGGAAAAAACAGATTTTCCGGCCCCAAATCCAGGGGTCTGGCAACTGTTCTGATTCTCCTGTCCATGTTCTTCAACATCATTGGCACAGTGGCCGCGGCCGAGAGCTGGTCAGGCATTCACCAGAGTCTGAAACAGGCTGAGGGCATCATCTATGTGCTCTGTACCCCCAACGGGGTCAAAAAAATCGCCTTTGACAAAGACGGCAATCCCGTCAAACAGGACGACAGTTCCTCGGACAACCTCTGCCTGTTCTGTCTGCCCTTCCACAAGATTGATACGGCTCTGCTGAGCCCGGATGCACCGGTTCAGTTCATAGCCCTGCCTCGCAACCCTACACCGGTTGCCCTTCACGACAAACTGCTGCTTCCTTCTTTCGAGAGCAGCCCGTCGTCACCACGCGCCCCGCCACTTTACTCCTGATTTCATTCTGCACCCGGCATCCCTGCAGGTCGCTTTCCATGCGGCCGGCAATTACTGCCGAACACATAATTAAATCATGAGTAAAAAATATGTATTCAATCAATAATACACGTCACCTGACAACCGCCCTTGTAACAACCCTGGCATTCCTGCCTCTTGCCGCACATGCCCAGACCACTGTCGTTACCCCGAATACGGGCATGGAAGAAATTCTGGTCGAGGGTCAGGTCAGCGTCAACCCGGCCCTGTCCAGCGCCATACCAAAGAACTCCAGCACCCTGCCTGCCGCCGACGGGGGTGATTTCCTGCGTTCTCTGCCCGGTGTGGACGGCAGCCGCATGGGCGGTCACGGCATTGACCCGATTATTCGCGGTCAGGCCCGCACCCAGCTAAATATCATCAACAACGGGGTTTTCACCTATAATGGCTGCCCTAACCGCATGGATCCGCCGAGCAGCTACAGCGACATTCAGACTACCGACATCGTGATCGTTCAACGTGGTTACCAATCCGTGCAGTACGGCCCGGGCGGAACAGGGGGCACGGTGATCTTTGAACATCAGGCACCGACCTTTGAAGAAGGCCAGACCGTCAAGGTCGCCACCGGCGCAGGCTATGAAAGCAACGGGGATATCTTCTCCCTGTCAGGCGACGGTTCCGCCAAAGTCGGCGCAGGGTACGTGCGCGCCACCGGTCACTTCAAGGATGCCGGCAACTACGAGGATGGCGACGGCGAGGAGGTCCGCAGTTCCTTCACACAATATGGCGGCGGCATGGAAGCGGGCCTCAAGGATGAAAACACCGAAGCCAGCATCGGCGTTACTTATGAGCGTATCGAGGACGCCCTGTTTGCCGGCGCCGGCATGGACAGCCCGGAATCCGAAAACATCAGCCTGCGCGGTAATGTTGATCAGGACATTGACGGCACCGGCCCCCTCAAAGCCGTTCACTTCAATGCCTACTGGTCCGATGTGAATCATGTCATGGACAACTTCTCTCTTCGTAACCGGATGATGATGTTCCGGCAAGCTGATACCTCCACCACATCATATGGCGGCAAGTTTGTCGCCGACATGGAAGCCGGGGGGAGCAAATTCAATCTGGGGATTGATCTGCAAAATCGCAATATGACCAGTGTCAGTACCGGCAATGACATGAACCCTGACATGCTCAACTTATTGCAATCCTTTGAGATGCCGGATTTGAACCAGATCGGTTTCTTTGTCGAGGGCACCACACCGGTTGCGGAAAAAGTAACACTCAAGGCGGGACTGCGTTATGACCATGTTTCCGTTAATCATCACGCCGACCAGGCCATCACCATGGGTATGATGCGGTCGCCCAACGCTCTATACCAGAAATATTACGGGGTGACGGCGGAAGACAGCAAAGAAGACAATCTCAGCGGCCTGTTGCGTCTGGAATATAACATCGGCACGTCTTCCACAGCCTATTTCGGCGTAAGCCGCAGCGTGCGCACCGCCGACATTACAGAACGTGCCATCGCCAGAGATATGGGCAATGCGCCGGTCATGAATATGAGCTGGATCGGCAATCCCAATCTGGCGCCGGAGAAACATTACCAGATAGACGCCGGTTACGGCCTCCGCAAGGAAGGCTGGTCCATGCTGCTGTCCGCCTATTATGACGAAGTGGACGACTATATCTTCCGTGATCATGCCCGCGGCCAGGATGGCATCCTTGTTGCCGACGGTGCGCAGATCTATCGCAACATCGACGCCCGGCTGTGGGGGGTCGAGGTTGAAGGTAGTCTGAAAGTTATGGACAAACTGACCCTGGCCGCCGATGCCGCCTATACCAATGGCCAGAACAAGGACCTGGACATTCCCCTGCCCCAGATCCCGCCCTTTTCCGGACAAATCAGCCTGACTTGGGAAGAGCAGGACTGGGAACTTGGCGGGCGCATGCGCTGGGCCGTAAAACAGACCCGGGTCGATGATAATGCCATGACCGGCAGCGGCCGCGACGTGCAGCAAACCCCGGGCTGGGCGGTCATTGACCTGTACGGGCGTTATAATGTCAGCAAGGACATCACCCTTCGAGCCGGTGTCTCCAACCTGTTTGACAAGGCCTATACCAACCACCTGAACCGGGAGAACAGCTACGACGGTACCGAGGTCCAGGTGAACGAGCCCGGACGGTCCTTCTACATCAGATTGCAGGCCGCTTTCTAATCCCTTACCACGGCCTGCAAGTAAGCGACGCGTCCCTCCCCCCCCCGGAAGGGACGCGTCGTCTTTTTTACAGCATTGAAAGGGAGTTATTGAAAAGACCCTGAAAAGGGGGTAGAAGATTCCGGAGTAAAAAGCGGGTGTAGTTCAATGGTAGAACGAAAGCTTCCCAAGCTTTAGACGAGGGTTCGATTCCCTTCACCCGCTCCAGATTTTTCCTCCCCTCAGAATTATAGTTAACACTTTTTTATAGAGAAGCTTGTAGCTTTCCAGTATAAAATCATAAAAAGAACTGTATCGGGTTTTCCCGGGCACAAAGGAGGATTATTTGTCCAAAGTCTGGTCCAAGCCATTGTCTCCATGGCCCAATTTCGAACAAGATGAAATCGATGCCGCCGTCAACGTATTGCAGTCAGGCAAAGTTAACTACTGGACTGGCAATGAATGCAACACCTTTGAAGAGGAATTCGCAGCCTACACAAGAACCGCCCACGCCATTGCCGTCGCCAACGGCACGCTGGCTCTGGAACTGGCCCTTCATGCACTGGACATTTCCGAAGGCGACGAAGTTATCGTCACCCCCCGGACCTTCCTGGCCAGCGCGAGCTGTATTGTTCGGGAAGGCGCGACACCGGTGTTTGCAGATGTCGATCCCATAAGCGGCAACCTGACTGCAGAAACGATCACAGGAAAAATTACCGACAAAACGAAAGCCGTTATTCTTGTTCATTTGGCAGGCTGGCCCTGCGAAATGGACCCGATAATGGAACTCGCCGAACAATATAACTTTTATGTCATCGAAGACTGCGCCCAAGCCCATGGCGCCGAGTACAGGGGGCGCCCTGTCGGCAGCATTGGCCATGTCGGGTGTTTCTCCTTTTGCCAGGACAAGATCATGACCACGGGCGGAGAAGGCGGCATGCTGGTCACCAATGATACGGAACTATGGAAGAAAGCCTGGGGTTTCAAAGATCACGGCAAGTCCTATGACGCCGTATTTCAGAAGGAACATCCTCCGGGTTTCCGCTGGCTTCATGAAAGTTTCGGCACCAATTACCGCCTGACGGAAATGCAGGCGGCAATTGGCCGCCGGCAATTGGCAAAGCTACCGGACTGGACAGAGGCCCGACAGAAAAATGCCGCCATTCTGGATGAATGTGTTGCGAACCTGCCCGCGCTGAAGAAGCTTGACGTTCCAGCATATGTAAAACACGCCCGCTACAAATATTATACCTATGTCGACGAGACGAAACTGAAACCTGACTGGAACCGGGACAGAATTCGGGAAGCAATCTGGGACGAAGGCATTACCTGCATGTCAGGAAGCTGCTCGGAAATTTACAAGGAAAAAGCGTTCGACGGCACTACGTTCCGGCCCGCCCAGGCTCTGCCGGTGGCCCGGAAACTCGGGGATATCAGCCTGATGTTCCTGATCCACCACACCCTTACGGCAGAGGAAATGGACGCAAGTTGCCGAGCCATCGAAAAGGTTATGCAGCAGGCGATGAAATAATGCCGTACCGGCTGGATGGCCGGAGGAGCAAAGGAAAAAGAGTAACAGTCGATGAATGAAATTTTACAGCTTGTAGGTCGGGAAAAACCGCTGTTCAGGGAAGACCTGAAAGAAACCTCGGACGCCCTAAAATCCGCCATCGAAGGAAAACGGGTCTTGGTGATTGGCGGTGCCGGATCAATTGGCCAGAATGTGGCCAAGGAAGTCTTCAAAAGAAACCCCGCCGTTCTGCATGTTGTGGATATCAGTGAGAACAATCTTGTCGAACTTGTCCGAGATATCCGCAGCTCCCTTGGGTATATTCAGGGCGACACTGCTTTTCTGCCCATTGACATGGGGTCCAGGGAATATGAGTCCTTCTGGAACAAGAACGCCCCTTATGACTATATTTTCAATCTGGCAGCCATGAAACATGTGCGTAGCGAGAAAGACGAATTCTCCCTGATGCGTATGATTAAAACCAATATACTCTATACACAGAAAACACTTGACCTGGCCATCAAAGCCGGGGCTAAGAAATATTTTGCGGTTTCCACAGACAAGGCGGAAAGTCCGGCAAACCTTATGGGCGCCACAAAACGGATTATGGAGCTTTGCCTGTCGCAGCACGGCAGCCAGACGGCCGTCTCCACCGCCCGTTTCGCCAACGTGGCTTTCTCCGATGGCAGCCTGTTGCATGGTTTTGGTGAACGGCTGAATAAACGCCAACCCCTGTCCGCGCCAAAGGATGTAAAACGCTATTTCATGACCGGCCCGGAAGCCGGGCTCCTCTGCCTGTTCTCAGCGGTCCTTGGAAATGACGACGAAATTTATTTCCCCAACCTGAATCCCGAGGAAAACCTGATTACATTTTCCCAGATTGCCGAACGCTATCTGGAACAGAAAGGCTATGAGCCAGTTCGGGTTGATAGCGAAGACGAGGCACGCGCCAGAACTGAAGAACTTATTCCCCAAGGTAAATGGCCCTGTTATTTCTTCGAAAGCGACACGTCCGGAGAAAAACCTTTTGAAGAATTTTATTCAGCAAAAGACAACGTCGATTGGGATCGTCATCATGATCTTGGCGTTATCAGGGGCATCTCTCCTGAAAGCGGGAAGGACGTTGCACAGTTCATTTCTGCTATCGAAAATCTGGCAGCTTCCGGAGACTGGTCAAAATCACAACTAGTGAGCCTGATCAAGGATTATTGCCCGACACTCGCCCATGTAGAAACCGGCAAATATCTTGATGGGAAAATGTAATGAAGCGTCTGTTTGATATCGTATTTTCCGCCCTTGCTCTACTCATCTTGTCTCCCGTCCTTATTCCAATCATGGTAATTTTACGATTTTCTGGTGAAGGGGAAATTTTCTACCGCCAGGAACGTATCGGAAAGGGCAACAAACCTTTTTATATTACAAAGTTCGCGACCATGTTGAAGGATAGCCCCAACATGGAAGGCGGTAGCTACACACTGCAAAATGACCCGCGTGTTTTACCCATTGGAAGGTTCTTACGCAAATCAAAGATCAATGAATTCCCCCAGTTTTGGGATATTCTTGTCGGCAACATGAGCTTTGTCGGTCCCCGCCCCCAAATGACCAAAGTTACCTCATGGTATCCGGAAAAATACAAGGAAGTACTGGACGCTGTCCGGCCCGGACTGACCGGTGTGGGGTCAATCGTTTTCCGCGATGAAGAAGCCATCCTGTCGCGGGCAGCCGATTATGACTATTGCTACAAGAACGAAATCATTCCCTATAAAACCGAACTGGAGCTCTGGTACAAGGATAACACCTCGTTCCTGACCGATATTGTCTTGATGGTCATTACGGCTTGGGTGGTTATCTTTCCGGAGAGCCAGATTCTTTTCAAGATATTTCCCTCTCTGCCCAAGGCAGATATCGGCAAATTCGGGATGGGGGCTGAAGCTACTTCTTAACCGGCTGAGCTGGCACACCGACAGCGGTTACCGCTTCCGGGATATCACGGGTTACGACAGCACCCATGCCGATGGTGCTGTCTTTTCCGATAATCAAGGGGGCGCCCGGTGCACCCTGGATGATACTGGCATTGGCGCCAATATAACAGCACTCCCCAAGACTGACATTGCCCGAGATAACAGCGCCGGGCATCACTGATGAAAAATCACCCAACCTGCAGTCATGCCCGATCGTTGAGTTGACGCCCAAAAAGCAGAAATCACCGAAGTGAATATTATTGGTTAACCGGCATCCGGCAGCAAATACATTGCCCGTTTTACCTTCCAGGCTTGAATGCTGGATATTGCCGAATGTTACCGAGGGGTGAATGATGTTGGGAAAAGTGAGCTGTGCATATTTATTGGCAATCTTTTTCCTGACTCTGGAACTGCCAATCCCGATTGCAAAAACATATCCCTCCCCATGCAACCTGTTGACCGTGTCAATGTCATCCTTCAAAAGAGGAAAACCGGCCAGGCCTTCCGTTTTTTTTTCGGTCCCAAGAAAAACAATATCGTCATATCCATCGGCAAGAGCAATATCTGCTACATCCACTGCATGGCCGGCATCACCGATGATTGCGACTTTGTTCCTCTTGGATGTCATTTGCATGTTCCTTCAAGCCACTCGACAAATTGGCCAGCCAGATCATCCCGGGAAAACATTCGTTCTGCAAGTTTTGCCGAAGCGTCTCCCATGCTCACCAGGCCATCTCTGTTATCAGCAGCCTTCTCAAGGGCATTGGCAAAATCCACCGGACGGGCAGGTTCTACAGCATAGCCACATCCATTCTCCCGTACAAGATCTGCAACCCACCCCGGATAATTCGTCAGCACCGGCAGTCCAGCAGACAGATAGTCAAAGAACTTGTTTGGCGACGTGCCATAATAAAAGGCCGGCACATTGGCAAGAATTTGCATCCCGATATCGGCACCGGCCATCAATCCAGCGAGTTTTTTCTTGTCAACCGGATCATGGAATATCACATTGCTCAATCCCTTGTCGCCGGCAGCCTTTTGCAATTCCCCCTTCAGCTTGCCCTGCCCCATCAGAAACAGTTTAATGTCATCCCGGCCTCGCTTTTTTAACTCGCAAGCCGCGTCCAATACAGCATCCAGGCCGTTGGCAATACCATGAGTTCCGGTATAGACCGCAAGCAAATCCTTTTCATTCACCCCTTCAGGGCGCCAGGGCCCAACATCACCGCGGAAAATATGTATATCGCATCCGTTTGGTATCATTTTCACCCTGGATGGATCCTTTTTATACCGAAGTATGCCCTCCACAATCCCCGGAGAGAGCCCCACCAGGCGATGAGCGGATTTATATGAGACCCATTCCAGAACGGACATCAAGGCCAATATGACAGGGTTTTTAATCACCCCCATTTCCCGTGGCAGTTCCGGCCACAGGTCTCTAACCTCAAAAACAAATGGCTTACCGCGCAACCAGCGTGCAAATATGCCCGGAATGCCCGCAGTCAGGGGCGTAGTTGTGGCGAAGACAAGATCATAATCTTCCCTGAACACCAAACGGACGCTTTTCCAGGCAAACGAGAGAAAAGTTTTGGTTCTTTCCAGAAAACTCTGCACATTCGCATAGGGAAGTTCAAATTCGATGACATCTATACCGTCCACTTCCCCGCGCCTCATGCCATCAGTGAACGGCATATCAAGCCCAGTTTTGCCGCCACTGTAGGATCCGCAAACCATTGTCACCTGGTGACCTTCACCAATCAGTTTCTTGGCCATTTCATAGGACCTGATCCCTGTTGCCCCGCTGGGAGTCGAAAAATGTTGATGGAAATAGAGTACACGCATGCTTAACACCAAGTGATTTCTGTAATAATTGAACTGTCTTTTCTTATTGTTACCTCAAGAACCGGTAACTGTTCTTTTCGTGAATAGTAACGGGACTCCCACCCCTCCACAATCCGGAAACTTTCAACCGGATGATCGGCTGTGACTTCAAGAGTGATTTCACCATTCGTGACTGACCGGTCTTGCATCTTCCAATCGCCGGGCGCCAGCCTCCATCGCAATACCGCCTTATCCCTGAAAGAGGACACTTCGTCTGAAACTTTTATCCCGTTTGCCATATGCGTCACAGTCCGGTGATGTTTCGCCCCACACCAATCCTTATAAGCAGCGGAAAAGGAATTACTGCTTTTCTGGACTTCAAATTGTCCCCTAAGCCAGCGGCCGAAAAGGAATGGCGACAACCGGGGCATCTGGTCCCTCTCATCAAACTGCACTGTATTATGAGATACAGTCCCCTGGAAATACCGTTTCCATTTCTCCTCGCACACATAACGGTAAGTACCGCCGTCCCTGAGAGCGTTCACACCGCGAACGAAGAGGTCCAGGTGCAGCGCATCGCACTGGCTTGGACGGAAGTCAAAATTGGGGAACCGGAAACAACTCATGTTTTCCCCGGACTTGACTATGGCGAAACCACCTGATCGGAAAATATTCAAATCACTATGGGCCAGAGATTGTTCAAATCGGGGAATACCCAGAAGCCGTAGCGGTTCATCATAAATACCTTTCTCTGCATAGGCTCTGGCAGTGCAGAACAGGGCTGCGGCAAGCTGGACTGAAGGCCGAAAGTCACGGCTGTCGGACTCACTCATGGGGGTTATTCGTGCGCCGTCGTTGGTCCCGATGTTCGGCACCTCGCCTGTCCTGCAGTCTGTAAAGGCATGAAGCCAGAGGGTAGCCTTGCGGCATTTTTCGTAAAAGCTTTCCGAGAAAGCCGGCAGGTCAAGCTTCCTGCGCCAAACTTCAGCAAGACTTAAGGTATCCAACACTACCCTGTGATAATTTACGGAATACATGCTGAAGGAACCATCGTCAGCTATAAGGCGTGCAGCTCTGTTTTCCAGCCAGCGGCGCCCCATCCTGGACCATTTTTTCGCGTTTTTGCCCTCACCACAGAATTCCAGAAAACTTCCGCCGATAAAAAGCCCGGCAGCTTCACTGGTGCCATGATTATTATCTTGGCCAACAGCATATTGAAGGGTCGGTGCAATCCGTCTCAAGTGCTGATCCATCAGTGTTAACAATGGATCTGTAGGTTTCTTGTCCTGATCAAGTAGAACAGCCGCCAAGGCAAGATGCATCACTCTTATCGAGGCTTCCTGGCCGCATTTCCAATTGACGCCGGTGTTGACCGGGTTGTTCCGGGACCAGTCAGCAAGCCATTCGTTCAGCCTTTCGAGCCAGATCGGGTCAGATGTCACACGGGCCAGCTTGGCGAGTTTCACGACCCAGTCAAAACGGGATAGTTCCCAGATACCTTTGATGTCGCCGACCTGCTCTTCCACATCATTGATGTCGCACCAATGCAATTTGTTCGACTGTAAGCTTTTATCAGTGAGAATTGATCTGTGCCAATTGGGAATGTCCCTATACTCAATGATTTTCCACCCAAAGGCCGGAAACCCTTGCTCGTTCACGGTGACCTGACTGATTTCCAGGTCATCCGGCAAAACCGCCTTATGAAAAAAAGGTCCGGCAATCGCCTGTCCAGCCGGCATTGTGCGGCGATACCAACCCGCTTTTACCCGAATACGATACAGGGCCACCCTCAGCAGGTTTAATGGTCCGAGCTTCCATAATGTCGCAATTTTATCGATGGCCATATCGCCCCTTTGCCGGATCGCCTTTTATACAGTGAAGCGGTCACTGTTACGGTGCAACCCGGCTAACCAGTAGAGAGAAATACTCTCTCTCAAAGCAAGCGGGCGCTCTATTATCTGCTGAGGTGAAAAATAACTATCAAAGCTCTGCCGATCAGTGAAATAGGATGATATCCGTGACCAGGAATCGGCAAGCGTGTTATGAATTTCTTCCGCCAGGCCGCCCTGCAACCAAGCCCGATCAGGGGTATTGAAGCCCTTTTTATATCTGGCCAGCCTGATCAGATCCGGCACATGGCCCTCTGTAATTTGCCTGAGACAATATTTTCCAAATCCCTTGCTCAGCTTCATCCTTACAGGAAGAGCAATACCAAGTTCCATCAGGCGGTAATCCATAAAGGGCAAGCGTGTCTCAACACTGTTCCCCATGGAATTACGATCCTCATAGCGCAACAGGGTAGGCAAGCTGAATCTTGTCACATCAAGACATTGACGCTCCATCAGTGTCATTTCACCACTCCTCCCGATCTGGAGTGCGTCCGCTTCAGCCAGAGTCAGAACACTTTCCGTATTCCCCTGCCCCTTATAGGCTTTCAGCCTGTTCCAATAGATTCCAAACTGATGTAGCTCTGCGAGAAACATAGGTGTCTGGGAAAGAAAAAAACTAAATGCTTGCCAATATTTTCCTTCTTCAACCAGCAGATTGAAATAGAACATCATGAATTTCCGATAGCCCATAAAAGCTTCGTCGCCGCCCTGTCCGCCAAGCAACACACGATATTTTTCCTGATTGGCTTTCTGGAAGATCAGGTTCTGGGCAATCATACTACCCGTGGCGAACGGCGCATCCTGATCATAAAGTGTCCGCCAGAGGTTACCGGCCATATCCTTAGGAGACGGCCAGACATAATGGACATCCATGTTTTTACCGCGGGCAAAAGCATCCACAAGAGGGCCCTCGCTCGCTTCATTTCCTGCCTCCCCAAGGGTAAAACCAACCAGTGAGGCCTGTTTGTCCAACATTAAAGCCGCCAGTGTCGTAGAGTCGAGGCCGCCGCTGATTGATATGCCAACCGGTACATCAGACCTTAACCGGACATCAATGGCCGATGACAAAACGTCACGGAGCATATCGAGCAACTCAGGTTCAGAAAGCCTGGCGATCTCCTCCACTCTTTCCTGGGCTTGCTGGTACAGATCGTAATATCTGGAAACTTCCGAGGTTACCTTGCCACCAGCCAGGCTTATCTTGAGAAAATGACCGCCCGGAAGCGACAGGATATTTTTATAGGGACTGAAGGAAGTGTCGTCATCATAAATGCCTGATACCAAGCCCCGCCGGGCATAGTTTTCATTTGGGTCACACCCCAGCAAGGGCGCCAGTGACCTGGTCGTGGAGGCAAAATAAAATCTGTTGCCCTCATGAAAATAAAATAATGGCTTCACGCCAAAACGGTCGCGAACAATTAGGACATCATTTTTGCGTTTGTCATAAAACGCGAAGGCGAACATGCCATTTAATCTGGGAATCGCCTCCTCGCCCCAGCATTTCAGGGCATAGAGCAGAACTTCTGTATCAGAAGTCGTATCAAACTTATACCCCAGACTGCCAAGTTCCTGACGAATTTCGATGTAATTGTAAATTTCGCCGTTGAAGACCAGGCAACATGTCCTGTCCCGGTCCCACATCGGTTGGTTTGAGCGTTCATCCAGATCAAGAATGCTGAGCCGGTTATGCCCGAAGGCAATAGTGAAGTCAGTCGCTTCAAATTCGTCTACTTCGGAAGCATCCGGGCCCCGCATATACTGGTCCCTGACGACTTCTTGTACAATTAGCGCTGGTTTCCCAGCACTCTTCAGCTCTATACCACCAGAAATACCGCACATAATTGTCTACTTACTGCTCCCCTGAATAATTAGGTTCTGGCCAAACTGTTTTCCATGCCGGGATTGATTTCAGCAACCCGTATTTTTATCGTATTTTCCGTGCTGGCTATATTGCGCAAAAAGCCAAGAAAAAACCAGAAAACGCCTACGACAAAGATGGAATAAGCTGTAAAGGAAAAAATAAAGTTACCAACACAAAAATATAGCATGGCAAAAGGCATCGGATTCTTATCATACACGAGTAGGAATTTATAATACCTGCCAAAAAGAAACAGCACCCCAAGATAATAGAAAACCGTAAGGATAACGCCATATTTGACAGTTAAGGATATTGGTGACAAATGCACATTATGGATATCCTTCAATACACGCCCGGGCTCATAAAAATCATAAACAAAGCCATGTCCGCCCCCTGTCAGGAATGGTTTATAATTCATTTCTGAGAGAGCCTTCAGTGAATAGATCACCTCACCGACCCGGCCGCCGCCATATTCCTGGGCATTATTGTCGCTATCATCACCCTGGAACTGGATGTCTTCGATCGTAATCCGATAAGGGTTTTGATACTGGATTTTCACCAGCGCGGCGCCGAACACCCCGCTTTCGGTGAACTTTATATCCTTGATAGCAAAGAGAAGCACATTGATCCCCACCAACAGTAATATCCCGTATACGACCAGGGATCCCAAACTTTTCTTATAGGCCAGAAGAATATGAGCCAGGACGATTACGGGCACCGCCATCATCACACCGACCTTACCGCTGAGGACGATGACAAAAAATACAACAGCCGCCCATTTGTAGTTTTTCGTGGCCAGGAACCATACGAAGGGAAACAAAGCCATCACATTGCCAAAACTCATGTAAATGGGGAAACCCGAGTATCTGAGAATGTATCCGATGAGAACGGTAATACTATCCCCAATCAGCATGGCGTAGGCGAAAAAATTAAAATAGGTCTCTAGTTTTAAGGGGTAGACCACCCTCTGCTGGCTAACAATGTAAATTGCCAATGCAATCAAAATGGATGCCGTATCGGCAACAATGACATAGAGATCATTTGATCGAAAAAAGCCCCAGAAAAACCCGTAAAAACAAAGGGAAAACAGGAACCAGGCAAATCCATCAACTTTCAATCTACCTCTGACTTTGTGCCATAAAAAGATCATCGCCCCGACAAAGAGCAACGGCAGGATGATCCTCACAAACACAGCAGCGTTAAATAATCCTGTCAACCTGACCAGCGCCATCGGCGACATAACGACCAGCGTAGCCATATAGGTGACAAAAACATATTTCAGATATGAGTGATAACTAACCATGACCCCAGTTTTCTATTATCACCCTCAAACTGAAACTCTCCGCCATTTCCCCGACACAAAGTAGAAAGCATATGCTCCGAAAAGCCCGGCGCCAAAGGATAATATAAATGCAATTACACCGAGACGCATTTTACGTTTCTTGCCAATATCAGAAATACTTGCGGCAGGATCAATGATTTCAAAGGCAAAATTTTCATCAACCTTTGCAGAAACCATCTGATAGACTTCTTTTTCGATCAGACTGAATAAAATATCCCGTCTTTCTTTGATCTGTGTTTTTTCAAGTTGCTTGTCCAGATAGGCAATACTCTCTTCAATCTTGACCATCTCTTCAGTGCGAAGATAGCTATTGGCGAAGGCAATATAGTCCCTTACCCACTTCCCTGCGGTATCCGGATCACGCCACTTCATCGTAACGTTAAGCACACCATTGGCGTCATCCATCTCAATGACGAACACCCTTAACAGGAAAAACTCATATCCGTCACGCAGCGTGGGTATGTTTCCCTCGTCGTCCTTTACCCATTCACCGGCGCGTTCATCCCAGCGGCGCGGAAAGAATATCTTTAGCAGGTCATAATCCTGAATGAATTTTTCAATAAAAACAGATGACTGCAATATCTGCATTTTCCTGGCGCTGTCAGCATCGGTACTCTGACCGAGGCCAAGTAGGGATGCAGCACCTCCCAGTCCCCCACCGATTTTAATTTCACCCGCATCCCCAAAACGCGGCTTGGCCACCATAACTTTTGCCTGAACTGCATGCTCATCCGGCATGCCCAAAATCATGTAAAGCCCCAAGGAAAAAACTAGCACAGTAATCAAGGCAACCAGCCATTTGAGCGTCTTGAGAGGAGCAACCAGAGCTGAAAGATTTATACCCTCTTCAGGGTCCTCAACAACCGCATTGGCGACGAGATAAACTTTCTTTTCTTCTTTTTCCATATAATTACACTCTGTTTTTGAAGAGGGCCTCAATCGAAATATAACCTCAGGCCGGAAAAATTTAAACGCGTTTGTTTTCTATTGGGTTCACCTTTTGAGTAGCTCCACTCGGACTACACCCGGCCAGATAGATCACCCTGCTGCAACCAGCTGTTTTTTTAAGCGTGTCTTGAAATATGCCAACATCGGCTTTTCGACGACAACATAAACAATTTTTGCAGCGATTATGGTCAGGATCATCGAAACAATAATGACGACCCAAGGCTGCCTGGCAAGGAATTCTGGATCGATAAGCCTGCTGGTTACAAGTTCCACTCCCTTGAAACAGAACGGATGGAGGAGGTAAACACTATAGCTGATGTCCCCAAGAAAACTTCCCACACCCCGCAACCATACAGGCAATTCGCACATTGACCATAAAAGAAAAACGGCAAAAGCGATTATCAGGAAAACAAAACCGCTGTACCCGCTCACAGACTCTCCGGATCCGGATGTAGGATAAAATACAAAACCCAAAGTCAGGATAAAGACAATCAATATGGCGAATCCGGAACTGACTTGACGCCGCGGCAATAGCCATTTGGATACCATACACCCGAACACAAAATATCCCGCAAAAGAGAGAAAGTTGGTGTAATAGTCCCACGCCAGGTGGAAATCTGCGCCGTTAATAGCCACGACATAATTGACAAAAGTGATCTGAACAAAGCAGGCGGTCAATAGAAGAACAAGATCGAATTTCCAGCTTTTGGTATCCATGAGGAAAAGAAGCATGGGGAACACAGTGTAAAAGACAACCTCAATACCAATTGACCAGCCCCCCCCAACATTGGAGGTCTCGCCGGGCATACCGAAACCAAAAAGCAGAGACGAATTCAAAATGATTTTTGCCAGGCTCCAGTCCTTTTCTCCAACAATGAAATAGAGAGACAATACGGTAAGCATCATTACAAAGAAATAGAGCGGCAGTATTCGTGCCCAGCGCACACCATAATAGTAGACAAAATCTGCGGAAGTTTTCAGCCTGTCGCGATAAGAGCTACACATCGTAGCCCCGGAAAGCATAAAAAACATATATACGCCGTAAGTGCCTGCATTATTAATTGCACCAAGCGGAGAAACATAAGATGTCGTATTGGCAGTCCAGAATAGGAAATGATAGAGCGCTACAAAAATTGCGCATAGCCCCCTCAACAAGTCATAGGAATAAATTCTGCGCGGCAATTCTTTTGTTTCGGGCCATTTCCTGAGACCAAAAAATGCCAATCCTCCTTTATTCATCCGCCCCTCCCTTAAGTACGCTTACTGATGAATATTTTCCAATTCTCTGTCTGCTCAGACATATGTTTATCTGGGTTATAGACGAGGTTAAAAAAAACACATACCATTATCTGAAAGAAAGATATATACATACACATCTATTCTATTAAAAAGCTAAAGACAGTATCTTTACCGATAAGGAAATTTTGGTGAGTTTTAATAACATTCCTGTTGTGGCCATCATTCCTGCACGAGCCGGTTCAAAAGGAATTCCGGATAAAAACATCACCCCTGTTTGCGGCAAACCCCTTATACAATACAGTATCGACGCAGCTCTGGGCTCAAAGTATATTGACCGTGTCGTGGTCTCCTCAGATGGCCAGAAAATCCTGGAAACAGCCCAAAACCTTGGCGCGGAGCAGCTTCAGCGACCGGCGGAACTGGCCACCGACCAGGCTTCTTCACACCTCCTGATCAGTCACGCCATTCAAGCCCTCGGACTGGAAAACAGCTATATCATCCTGCTGCAGCCAACATCGCCCTTGCGAACAAGCGCACATATCGACGATGCCTTTATTGAAATGGCACACCGGAATGCAGAAAACCTGATTAGCGTGTATCAGCCCCCGGAAACACCTTATAAAGCCTATAAACTAACTGACGATGGTTATCTTACGGGCCTGATAAGCAAGGAAGCCCCCTATATGCGGCGCCAGGACCTGCCCCCGGCTTTCTTTCCCAACGGCGCCATTTATATTTTTTCTGCGAAAAACTTTCTTAAGGAAGACAAGATACCTTCTGAAAAAGTTATTCCGTTTGAAATGACGCCCGGAGACAGCATTGATGTTGACACTCCGGAAGATATCGCAAGAATAATACAGATATTTGAGGACAGAAAATGACAGGTTTTGAAATCGATGGCAGGAAGGTAGGTCCTGACCAACCTCCGCTGGTGATTGTGGAAATCGGCATTAACCATGAAGGAAGCCTGCAGACTGCATTTGAAATGGTTGATGCAGCTAAAAAGGCCGGTGCCGAGATCATTAAACATCAGACACATGTCATCGAAGATGAAATGAGCCACGAAGCTAAAAATGTTATTCCCGGCAACACAGACGTATCTATTTATGAAGTCATGGAAAGATGCGCCCTCAACGAAGAAAATGAAATCAAGCTCAAAAATTATGTTGAAGATCAGGGGATGATCTTTATCAGCACGCCCTTTTCCCGTGCCGCGGCGGAAAGGCTGGAGCGTATGGGTGTGAAAGCCTACAAGATCGGCTCGGGTGAATGCAATAACTACCCCCTGCTTGAGCTTGTCGCCTCATATGGCAAACCCATTATCCTCAGCACAGGCATGAACACCATGGAAAGTATTGAAAAGTCAGTCAATATTTTCCGCAAGCACAAAGTTCCCTATGCCCTGCTCCACTGCACAAATGTTTATCCCACCCCACCGGAACTGGTCCGCCTGGGGGCCATGACGCAGCTTCAGGAAAAGTTTCCCGATGCTATCGTAGGTCTTTCCGACCATACGGTTACAAATCACCCCTGCCTGGGTGCTGTTGCCCTGGGAGCTTCTCTGCTTGAACGGCATTTCACAGACCGGATGGATCGCCCGGGGCCTGATATTGTCTGTTCCATGGACCCGAAAGCCCTGAATGAACTGATCGAAGGGTCAAAAATACTGCAAAAGGCCCGTGGCGGAACAAAGGGCCCCGTTGCAGAGGAACAGCCGACAATTGACTTCGGTTATTCTTCGGTGGTAACTATCAAAAAAGTCTCTAAGGGAGAAAAATACACACCTGATAATCTATGGGTAAAACGCCCCGGCACCGGATACTTTCTGGCAGAGCGTTATGAGGAGATTCTGGGTTGCACAGCCTCCCGGGATATTGAGGCCGACAGTCAACTGGCAGCAGATGATGTTGTTGAAATAACAGAATAATAATGAAAAAACGTATAGTTTTCATAACCGGCACCAGGGCCGATTTCGGAAAAATAAAATCTCTGATCAATCGGCTTTTGGAGCATTCTGACCACGAAATCCATATATTCGTTACCGGCATGCATATGTTGAGCAAATACGGGTATACATGTGATGAGGTGGAAAAATGCGGTTACAACAACATCTATAAATATATCAACCAGAATTACAATGACACCATGGACACTGTTTTGGCAAAAACAGTCGCTGGTTTTTCAGACTATGTCAAAGAGATGAAACCTGACATGATTGTCGTTCATGGCGACCGTGTTGAAGCCATGGCCTGCTCCCTGGTCGGATGCCTGAATAACATCCTGATCGCCCATATCGAAGGCGGTGAAGTTTCAGGCACCATTGATGAGTTGATCAGACACGCTGTTTCCAAAGTTTCCCAGCTACATTTCGTCTCGAATGAGGAAGCCAAGAAACGGCTGATCCAGCTTGGAGAAAGAGAAGACACGATCTATACCATTGGTTCGCCGGATATGGATATTATGAACTCTGATACCTTGCCTGATATAGAAAAGGTAAAGTCATATTATGAAATTCCTTTCGAACAATATGCCATCCTACTGTTTCATCCGGTCACAACAGACACGGCCCGGCTTCGCGGACAGTGCCATAGCTTTTTGAAAGCCCTGGTGAAAAGCAATCACAACTATGTGGTTATTTATCCCAACAACGACCATGGTTCCGAAATTATCCTTGAAGAATATGAACAACTTAAAGGTAACAAAGCATTCAGGGTTTTCCCGTCAATGCGCTTCGAATATTTCCTGACCTTGATGAAGCATTCCGATTTCGTCATTGGCAACTCAAGCGCCGGCGTCAGGGAAGCACCTTACTATGGCGTTCCCAGCATCAATGTCGGAGATCGTCAAAAAAATCGCGCCAGCGCCCCAACCATCCTGAACACTGATTTCAGGCTGGAGAATATTCTTGACAGCATCGAACAGGCCCCGAAAATCCATCGCGAAACCATGCAGGATTTCGGCAAAGGCGGAAGTGATGTTAAATTCTGCGATATTCTCAATACCGAGGCTGTCTGGGAAACAAGTAATCAAAAATATTTCATAGATATACTATAAGTCATGAGAGTCATCGCCCGCTTAGATATCAAAAACGAATTCGTCATTAAAGGCATCCACCTGGAGGGGCTTCGAAAAGTGGGTGATCCCATTCAACTTGCTCTGAAATACTATGAACAGGGGATTGATGAGATTGTTTTCATGGATGCCGTTGCCAGCCTTTATGACCGCAACAACCTGTTCCATGTTATTGAAGAAGCCTGCAAGCAGGTGTTTGTCCCGATTACCATTGGTGGCGGAATTCGCAGTCTTGATGATATTGAGAAATCTCTTCACGCCGGGGCCGACAAAGTCGCTATCAACACGGCTGCAGTCCACAACCCCGAACTTATTGGCGAAGCTGCGCTTAAATACGGCAGTCAATGTGTCGTTGCTTCCATAGAAGCTAAAAAATCCCCAACAGGCTGGGAAGCCTATATCGACAACGGGCGGGAAAAAACCGGCATTGATGTCGTTCAATGGGTTCGGCGGCTTGAAGACCTCGGCGCAGGAGAAATCCTGCTGACATCTGTGGATATGGAAGGCACGAAAAAGGGCTTTGATGTGGACCTGGTTGAAGCCGTTTGCGACACAACTTCAGTTCCGGTTATTGTTTCCGGGGGACTTGGCCAGACGAAACACATCACGAATATGACTGAGAGAGTTATGCCGAGCGCAATCAGCTGTGCCGGCGTTCTGCACTATGACTTGCTGACTGTGAATGAAATTAAAACATATATGAATGAACATTCCCTGGATGTGAGGCCGTAACAATGAAAGAAATTGCAGTTCTGGATTATGGCATTGGCAATATCCGAAGCATCAGAAACGCTCTGACTAAAGTTGGCGGCACTCCGGTGGTCACCAGGGACCCTGAAGTTATTATGAAAGCCGCGGGACTGATTATTCCCGGAGTTGGAGCATTCCAGCATGGTATGGAAAACCTGAGCCAATACAGCATGGTCGACGTTATCAAAGATTATGTCTCCACCGGAAAGCCCGTTCTCGGAATCTGCCTTGGTATGCAGCTGATGCTTTCTTCTAGTGAGGAAAATGGCTTCAGGGAAGGTCTGAACCTTGTCCCGGGCACAGTTACAAAAATCGCCCTCCCTGAGGAAAGCGATCTCCGGCTGCCACATATTCGCTGGAGCCAAATTCATCCTCAGGCAGGAGCAAGAACCTGGAACGGGCCGCTGCTCGACAGCAGTCATCAGGATCAATACTATTATTTTGTACACAGCTATTGCGCTCATCCTGAGAACAAGGATCACATTCTGGCTGTGACAGAATATGGAGATGTTGAAATTACCGCTGCGATCAAGAATGGAAACGTAATGGGCTGTCAGTTCCACCCTGAGAAAAGTGGCACTCAAGGTCTTTCCATACTTACTAATTTCATATCTCTGGCCTATAATCCATCCGAACAGAAATCTAACCAAAGGTAAAGTTATGCCTGAAGCTTATTACGGTCTTCCCGAAGAAGTTAAATTCTGCAAAAAATGCGTAATTTCAAATCAGCGCCCCAGTTCCACTGTCGAATTCAAACATGAAAAAGACGAGAAAAAACAAGTCATTGACTTTGGCGAGGACGGTATTTGTGCGGCCTGCCATTACAATGATGTCAAAGACCAGATCAACTGGGAGGCGCGCGAGGAAAATCTGCACAAGCTTCTGGACAAACACCGCCGCAAGGATGGCGGCTATGACGTCATCGTTCCCGGGAGCGGTGGTAAAGACAGCGCCTATGCCTCCCACGTTCTAAAATATAAATACGGGATGAACCCGTTGACCGTCACATGGGCTCCGCATAAATACACGGAAATTGGTTGGAAAAATTTCGAGAACTGGATACATATCGGCGGCCTGGACAACATTCTTTTCACGCCCAACGGCAAGCTGCACAAACTATTGACCGGCCTGGCTTTCCGCAATCTTCTGCACCCGTTCCAGCCGTTTATTGTTGGCCAGCGGATCATTGGCCCGCTGATGGCCAAGAAGTTCGGCGTACCCTTGGTAATGTACGGCGAAAACCAGGCCGAATACGGCAACAATATCGACGAT
This sequence comes from Emcibacter sp., assembly GCF_048269205.1. Taxonomy (GTDB): domain Bacteria; phylum Pseudomonadota; class Alphaproteobacteria; order Sphingomonadales; family Emcibacteraceae; genus Emcibacter. The sequence goes on from NZ_JBLXJC010000002.1 coordinate 155,695, forward strand.
AACTACATTCCGACCATGGACGAAAAATTCTTTTCCGTCCAAGACCCCATGGAAATGAAGCTGGGTGGACTTTCCATCTCTGAAATCATAGAACAATACGACTATACCGTTAATGACTTCACGCCGTATATTCCGCCGTCAGCCCAGGATCTGAAAGACAGCAATGTCGAAGTTCACTATCTCGGCTTCTACCTTAAATGGGATCCCCAGGAATGTTATTATTACGCAACTGAACATACCGGCTTCCAGGCCAATCCAGAGCGTACGGAAGGGACTTATTCAAAGTATAGCAGTATCGACGATCGTATCGACATGTTCCATTACCTGACCACCCTGATCAAATTCGGGATCGGCCGGGCAACATATGATGCTGCTCAGGAAATCCGTAACGGAAAGATTACCCGGGAAGAAGGGGTCCTTCTGGTCAAGAAATTCGATCAGGAATTCCCCAACAAATATTTCAAGGACTTCCTGGAATATATTGACATGGGTGAGGATGAGTTCTTCGAGACACTGGATAAATTCCGCTCCCCTCACCTTTGGGAGCAAGTCGATGGAGAGTGGAAGCTCCGCCACACTGTCTATTAACCAGCAGGCGACGGAGTCAGCTTTATGGCCAAACAAAAGTTAAAGGCACTTCACCTTGCCAGCTTCAATGGCAACATCGGAGATAATGCCAATCACATCGGTTTTCGCAATTCGATGAAACTTCATACTGATTTTGACATTGAATATACCAATCTTGAAATCAGGGAGTTTTATTGGGGACACAGAAAATTTGATCAATCTTTTGTCGATCTGGCCAATAAACATGATTTTCTCATTGTCGGTGGCGGGAATTATTTCGAACTATGGGTCGAAGGTTCCGCTACCGGTACGTCCATTGATATTGAACCTGGCCTATTCAAGAATATCAACGTGCCTGTCCTGATCAACGCACTTGGTGTCGACCCGGGCCAGGGTGTACCGGAAGCCAATCTTCAAAAGTTCCGGGGCTTTCTCGATATTCTCCTCGGTTCAGATCAATATCTTGTTTCGGTACGCAATGATGGCGCTATGGATACGCTACGGGAATATCTTCCCCCCAGTTATGGAGATGCCATCCACCAAATTCCTGATGGCGGCTTCTTCACCACAGTGCCGGATATTCAGCACTATGAAATTCCCAAGGCAAAACGCGTTATATCCATAAACCTGGCCGGCGATATGCTGGAAACCCGGTTTGCGACCGGCAAGCATATCAGTTACGATGACTTCCTTAGAGGTATGGCTGGAACACTGGAAAAAGTTCTGGAGAAAAATCCGGATGTGAACCTGGTCTTTATTCCCCATATCTTCAGGGATATTACGACAATTTCCCAGTGCCTTGAATATTTTACCGATCATTACCGCAGGCGGCGTATTCAAATGGCGCCCTATCTGCTCGGCGATCCGGGACAGGACTATATTTTCAGCCTCTATGCGCAAAGCGCGCTGGTTCTGGGAATGAGGTTTCATTCCAATGTCTGCTCCATCGGTCTGAATACCCCGACCATCGGACTTGTGAATTATCGCCAGATAGAAAAACTGTATCAGGAACTTGATTTGATGGAACGTACCGTCGAAGTGAACAAGGAAGGTTTCGAAGACAAACTCCTTGCCCTGATTGAAAGCAGTCTCGCCACACCTCAACCCATCAAGCAGACTTACGCCAAAGTCCGCAAGACACTTGAGGGGCAGCTTGAAAAATTCCATAATTACGTTAATGACTGGCTGAAAACGAACATTGAATAACGGTGAACGTTATCCGTTTATTCACCAAATGAACCGGCAGCACTGTTGATGAAATTCCTTGTCGTCCTCACATCCCAGCATCACATTGACCATCTTCCAGGTCTGGACTTCCAGGGGGCTACGGAAATCCTCCTGGCAGCCCTGGTTCCCGGCCTGATTATTACTGACGACACTATGGAATCCTTACAACTACGTATTGGAGCGCCTGTACGTTTCCATACGGCAGAAAGTCTTTCCCACAACATCTCACAAGTTGAGATCAGCCGGCTCGCCACCGATTTCACCCTGATATTGACAGACACTCTCCGCAACAGCGACGCCTGCAACAAGCTCACGGAAGAGACTGACAAGCTGGACAGCCAGGCCAATATGATGGCCCTGATCTTGCACCCCCTGTACAGTTTTGGCCTTTTCCTGAGCCATCTTCTGCAAAGTGAGAATACAGATAAAGTTTATCTGATGGGAAACCGGAAATTCAGTTTCAGCCTGCCGCAAAGGCCCGATGTGAAAACCCTGTATAATGCGGATGTCGCCTTCTGCCCTCTTGCTCGGGAAATCTGCGAATACCATGGGGCCGACTACCGGATTTTCAATGTTTCACCCGTCTTCAAAACCCGGCTGAAACTGGCCCTCAGGCATTTTCTGCTACAAATCTATAAGTTTCAGACAATTGTCCGGCGCCTGGCCGCCACCCCAGCCAACAACCTGGAAGAGATTGCGCCCGGCAGAAAGAATCTCCTGGTTCTGATCCGTGCAGAATCAGAATACTGGAGCATACGACCCCTGCTCCGCAAGATTGAAACCACAAGCGACTTCACTCCCGTTGTCATCCAGGATGATCTGGTGAAAAACCCTTCTGCCTTAAAGGCCCTTACGGCAAACAACGAGGAATTCATCCCCATTCATTCACAGGCCGGTCTCGGCCAGGCCCTTTCCTCTTGGGTCTCGCAATCCTTGAACCGGGCAAGACTGAAACACTGCGCCACCAAGGTCAGGGAATCCGGTTCTAATGAAGGCCAGCATTTCATCAGCGCCATACTGTTGAAACCAGACTTTACAAAAGAAATCATCGACACCGCGACGTGCTGTTTCCATGAGCTGGACTTATTTCAGAAAGAAATCACAGCAATTTGCAGAAAGCTGACTCCGGGCGCAATGATTACGCTTGATATGGTCGATCAATGGGTGGGGATCATTGGCAAGATTGGTCGCGGGAATGGCATTCCCTCCTTTACCATGCAAAATACGTCGCTTGACAAGATCATTTATCCGAAGCCTGTCTCAACGGATGTGTTCTGGGTCAGCAACAATAATATCCGCAACATTCTGCTTGATTCCCGCGCCACCCCTGAATCCGTGGTGACGACCGGGCTTCCAATGCATGACGAATTGCTCTTGTCCCTCACCCATGAGGAAGAGGATATTTCAGCTAAACGCGACATCGCTGCCGATAAAAAAATACTGCTTGTGGCCACCCAGCCTTTTGTACAAAAGTACCCCTATAACCTGAACCTGTTAACTGACTTGTGCCGGATTTTCAAAGGCCGTACGGATTTGTGCCTTTTGATCAAAACACATCCCAGAGAACATAAGGAAAACTATCTTAGCTTGCTCCAGAAGCTAAAAAAAGAATATGCCCTAGACATCAGGCTCGAAGGAGAAACAAACATTATCGATCTGATGTGTATCTCGGAGGCCATGATTTCCAGGACTTCCACAGCCATAATGACATCCCTGCTTGCCGGCATCCCGACAATTTCCTATATGGAAGGATATCAGAATGACATTCTGGACAGGTTGGACTATCTGGGCACAGATGCGGTCATCAAGGCCTATGATTTAGGTGAGTTAAAGGAAGTCTGCCAGACGATCTTTTCCCAAGGGCAGGAAAAGGACGCGTTCATGGCCGAACTTTCTAAAAAACGGCAGAACTATATCCGGGAATATGTGGGTGCCCCGGATGGAAATGCCAGTGAGAAAATACTGGCCAATCTCAAGGAACACATCGGAACAGAAACCGGCGGCGGACAATGAGCCAGAACAGATCGCTTCTGAAGGACATTTCCTTTAACAGTCTGGGTGAAATTGGGTCCCGGGTTCCCCTGACAATTCTGGAAATCGTCATGGCCAGGTACCTGGGCCCGGCTTCCTATGGCATATGGTCAACCATCCAACTGATCGTGAACTATAACAACTTCATCCATTTCGGTTTTCTTTCCGCGCTGGCTCGCGAAGAACCAGTCTTAATCGGACAAAAGGATTTTGAAAAGGCGGACCGGATCAGGAATGTGGTGTTCACAGCTGTAATTGCCATTACCATCCTTCTCGGTTTGTTCGCCATAGGCGGATATGCTCTTCTCAAGCCGGAACATCCGGAATGGGAAGAGTACGGCTCCTACATGTTGCTGATCTATATTCTATTTATTTGCCAGCAGACGTTCATTTTCTGGCAAACGACCCTTCAGAACAGATTCCATTTCCTGCTGCTCAGCATAGGCAAGCTTGTATATTCCTTCGGCTTTCTTTTCCTGGCCGTAATTGCCGTCATGAAGTGGAATATCATGGGGCTTATTCTAAGCTGGGCCGCTAGCTATTTCATCACCATAATGTTCTTCATGCTACGGGAACCGAGACTGATCCCGAGACCGGCTTTCGACGCCGGAGAACTCAGGCAACTATTTCTTGTCGGATTTCCGATCTTTCTGTTTGGCATTTCCAAACTTTTGATATCAACCATAGACAAGATCACCCTCCTCTCGCACCTGGGCACTGAACAACTTGGCTATTACAACGTTACGGCTGCCTTTCTCGCCGTGACCGTGCTTGTGGCAGGCCTCGTCTCCAGGGTGCTTGCACCGCATGTGATGGCGCGGGTCGGCGAAGGTAATAACACTGAAGAACTATACAGCTATTTTTCTACCAACAGTGAAAAAGCGGTCACATATCTCTCTCTTACCGCAGGACTTCTGGCAATTACCATCCAGCCTTTTCTGTGGTATATACTGCCGGAATATAGTGCCGGACGATATGTTGGCTTCATCCTCGTTTTTGCAGGTGTCCTTTCCGGCGTCACCCAGTTTCTTTCGTCTTATCTGATTGCCCGGCAACGTCAGAAAAAAATCCTGCAGCATACACTTGCCTCGCTGCTTGTCACTATAACCGCCATTTATCTTCTCAAATCATATGTCAATACCATCGAGATTTACGCACTTGGATCCGCCTTAGGATGGTGCTGCTATGTCTTACTCCTAATCGGGGAGATGCTCTCCACTACCTTCGGATCTCAGCGACTGTTTTGGAAAACTACCGCAAGAATTCTTTCCCCCCTTCTGATCATGACTGCGATCGCCGGTATATGTTTTGCAATCCAGGACATGACAAACCTGGGCAATATCGTCAAAATCGCTGCAAGTTACGGATTTTTTTCCTTGATGGTGCTCGCGCTTTCCGGAGTTCTCGGCATTAAAGACGACCTACGCCTTGTGAAATCAAAACTGACTAAGTAACAGCCGGATTACCTGAGCCTGTCAGAAAAAAGGGTGTTTTTCCTGTTTTCGAGGAACCAGTCAGCCATTTTTTTCGCCGCCAGGATATTCAGATGACCGCTATCGGCATACAGCATTTTCCCGGCCCGATCATAAGGCGAACAATAATAGCCCGCATCACACACAAAAAAACCTGTTGTCCGAATGACGTAAACATTTGGATATCGGGAAGCAGCTTCATCGAGAAATTCGTTGACAAGATGATGTTCATCCAGTGATTTCATACTGCAGTCTGTAACAGATACGACTCTGCGGATATTATCGCATTTAGCCATATCCCGTTCAAATTCAGGCACCTGTTGAAGCAAGAATACCTTTTCAGCATGTTGACTGGCGTACCCAATCGCATCCCTGAGCTCATTGATATAATTTTCATCACTCGTCAGGTTTCTGGACCATCTATTCGACAGGAAAACATATTTGTATTTTTTCGCTGCAAGAGATGAAACAAAATACTCCCTGAACCGGGCACAGAGCTCGCCGTTCAGACCTGTCTCCTTGACTTCCGCGGAGGGATAACAGGAGTTGGTGCTGATGGCATGGAAAGAAAAGTTATGGGCCTTGCCCAGTTTATCGAGAAATGGCTCGAAATGTCCTGCTGTTGAATCACCGAACAGGAGCGCCTGTTCAGCATCACTATTTTCACTTCCCCGTTGGCAGGTAAGATACTCCGGTTTAAAGGGTCTGTTTTCATCAGTATTTCCACCGGACGCATGACACCATCCATTCGTCAACAATGCCCTGTTGAGCTCTCCTTCGATACGCAAGTCGTTCTCAGAATTCTGAAGATGCGCCGCAATAAACACCACAGTGGCTGGAATAACATAATAATACAGTGACAGCTTGCCAAAGGGCAATCCAAAGCCTTTTCTGAAAGGTTGTTCGATAAATTTCCAGGTCAACCAGGAGAGAAGTATGCTGGCGCCTATCACCCCTAGTGCGAGAGCAAGACTTTGCTCGAACCTAAAGTAATTCAGAAACGCCAGTAACGGCCAGTGCCATAGATAGAGGGAATATGAAATCAGGCCGATAAATACCATCGGCCTGAAAGAGAGTATCCGCGCCCCAATAGTATCAGGATTATTTCCCGCATAAATCACCAGGGCAGCGCCAAGACAGGGAATAAAAGCGTTCACGCCGGGAAATAGGGAACGATCGTTCAACACAAATCCCGGCACTAACATCAATAACAAACCAACAGAAGACATAACCTGAAGAGCTGCGAGTGGCAGCCTTATACCTTCTCCAGGTTTTGGAATAAATGCCAGCAGGGCACCAAGAAGGAGTTCCCCGCCCCTGGTTGGTAGAAAATAATAGGCCGCATTCGGAACGTTTCGCGCCCCCCATTCCCCCAAACCGAAAGAAGTAATAGTTCCCAGGATTATTGTTGGCAGAATCACGCCAGCCGGCATAAACCTTACCAGAAGGAACAAACATGCCGGCCAGATAAAGTAAAACTGTTCTTCTACAGAGAGGGACCAGACATGCAGGAAAGGCATCTCGTCAATATTTGCCGTAAAATACCCAACTTCTTCATGCCAAAAATATATATTCGAGAGAAACAGTGTCGCAGACTGGATGCTTTCAGACAGTTTTACATAATCTGAGGCAAGGAATAAAAAATACCCCGCCAGCAAACTGGCGAATGCAACGGTAAAAAAAGCAGGAAGTATCCTTCTTATCCGGCGTCGAAAAAAATTTCTGAAGGTGAAACTGCCATCATCAAGATGCCGGTTAATAATTGATGTTATCAGGTATCCAGATATCACAAAGAAGATATCTACTCCGATAAAACCTCCCGAAACTGCTGAAAAGCCCACATGATAAAAAAGCACCAATAGAATAGCGATAGCCCTCAGACCATCAATATCGCGCCTGTAGGTCAGGCTTCCGACTGTACCGGAAACATTATAGTCCTGCATGCCGCTCGCTTTTCAATACAGTTCAGAAATTAAATACCCAGCTTCCCTCAACCGACACTTTTCTTTTGTCGGACCCAAAGGATTCAAAGCTCCTGTCAGCGTACCGCGCCGCAACACTGATATCGCCCAAAAACAACCGCCCCGAAACAGCCAGTTCGAAAATGTTTACTTTCTGGTTCTGTAACGACAACAATACAGTTTCACTACTGTCCCTGTTTATATCAGCATGGTAGAATTTGGCATCATATGCCCATCCTTCCTTGTCAATATACGTTGCAGCCAGGGAAAGCAGTTTGCCATCGCTTTCCACGGAATGCCCGAGCGAACGGCCTTTGTAACGATATCCGGAATGATAAATGGTATGTTCGTAGATCACATTCTCTATACGCTGACCAAATAACCAATACTCGGCAGATGTCGTATCCGTATATTCGCCTGTTAGCCGCCATTGTGCCCCATCCTCGCCCCATGGCCCATAGGCCGTTGCACCTAACAAGCGTGCGAAACGCTTGGGCAGGAACAACTTTCCGGCTTCATCCTCCGCCGTGCCCTCGGCGTATAGTTTTAACGTCGCATCTTTTCCTATTCCAAAACTATAGGCCATATCCACACTGGCCAGCTGGTTGCCCGGTTCTTCGAGCGTTCCGGAATTATCTACATCGCCGCCACCAATCAGGGCCTTGGCCCAGGTTTCCGCATCACACGGCCGTCCGTCGCCGCATAGCTGAATGGTTCGGCGCAGGCCGATTTCCCAGTTTTCAATCGGCTCAAACGTCCAGCTAATCCCCGCGATCAGGGCATCAGGCACATGGCGGACTTCTTCCATTTTCGCCACAAACAGCCTGAGCTGCCACGGCCCCATCCAGCTCAGCCATTTGGTCTGGAACGGTTGCGGTTCGGAACGCATCAGGCCGATCGACGGCATGGGACGGGCATTATTGCTGAGCAACAGGGTGCCTTCCCGGCCCGGTCCCCACCAGCGGTCGATGGCGCCGGCGTAGAGCTGCCAGTTGCCCAGTTCCTGAGCGATATAACTGCCATCCAGATGGCCGTAGTCTTCGCCATTGCCGTTTCGATATCCGCCGGCGATATTCACGGTCGTACTCTCGCCGTTATATTGAACGGCGGCAGATACATCCAGGTCATTGCGGGCGGTGCTGTCGAAACCGCGTATGATTTCGGGCTCGGTCGATGCCTGAAGACGGACTTTGCCGGCCCATTGCCCGGGAACTTTCTGCTGCACCCGCATCAGGGCGCTGCGCACATAGGCCGGGAGGTCCATCTCGTCGGCACGGTAAAGATTGCGGGTAATCTGTTTCCAGGACATCGGCCAGGTGCCCACCGGACCCGTAATCAGCTCATACCTGGCAAGCAGTTCCACATCATTGCGCAGCTGCATATCCCCCGCTTCGGCAAAGGGCGCAGCCTGGACAGAAGTTGTAACAGAAAAAAAGCTTAGGATTATTCCCAGAGATAAAGCGCTTAGTCGCATATGATATCCAGCCCCGGATTATTTCATTTTTTTGACAATAATCTTTTAGACCAGAGCTGAGCATTTCACAAGCATGCTCAATATTATTTGACGCGGCCCTTGCCGACACCGTGGTAGGTGAAACCTTCCTCCGCCGGATTGGCCTTGGCATAAATGTTCCTCAGATCGATGAGCAATGGCGTCTTCAGGAGCGTTTTCACCCGTTTCAGATCAAGGGCCCGGAACTCGTTCCATTCCGTAACAATGACAACGGCATCCGCCTCTTTCATGGCGTCATAGGGCCCGGAAGCATAGCGGACATCGGTCAGATAGTTGCGGGATTCCTCCATCGCCGCCGGATCGTAGGCATGGACCTCCGCACCGCTTCGCTGCAGAACCGGAATAATATCCAGAGCCGGACTTTCCCGCATATCATCCGTGTTGGGCTTGAAGGCCAGCCCCAGGATGGCAATTTTCTTGCCATCTACCGACCCTCCGCAGGCCTCGATAACCCGGTCGGCCATTTTCAGTTTGCGGTCCCGGTTCACATCTACCACCGCCTCCACAATTTTCAGCGGCACCTGGTTAATTTCCCCGGTTCGGAGCAGTGCCAGGGTATCCTTGGGGAAACAACTGCCGCCATATCCCGGACCGGCATGCAGGAACTTGGGGCCGATCCTTTTATCCAGCCCCATGCCACGGGCCACATCCTGCACATCCGCGCCCAGCACCTCGCAAAGATCTGCCACTTCATTGATGAAGCTGATCTTGGTGGCGAGAAAGGCATTGGAGGCATATTTGATTAGTTCCGAGGTCTCCCGCGCCGTATTGACGATCGGTGTCTCATTGAGATAAAGCGGGCGATAAAGGTCACGCATGATCTCCCGCGCCCTGTCGCTGTCGGTGCCGATAACGATCCGGTTGGGCCGCATGAAGTCCTCGATCGCCGCACCTTCCCTCAGGAATTCGGGATTGGAGGCCACATCAAAGTCCGCATCAGGGCGGATGTTGCTGATCAGCGTCTCGATCTCCCGGCCTGTACCGACCGGCACAGTGGATTTGGTCACCACCACCGTATAGCCCTCCAGCAGTCTTGCGATCTCCTCTGCCGCCGCATAGACATAAGACAGGTCCGCATGACCGTCACCGCGTCGGCTCGGGGTGCCAACGGCAATAAAGACCGCGTCTGAACCGGGCACCGCCTCGGCCAGGTCGGTGGTGAAATGCAGGCGCTTCTCGCGGACGTTTTTCTCCACAAGCTGATCCAGGCCAGGCTCATAGATAGGAATTTCGCCGGCTTTCAGCCGTTCGATTTTTTCCGCATCCTTGTCCACACAGATGATTTCATGCCCGAATTCGGAAAAACAGGTTCCCGAAACTAGGCCCACATATCCGGTTCCCACCACTGTCACACGCATCGTCTATTTCCGTCCTAAAGTGTCTTTTCTGTCATAAAATTCAGAAGACCTTCCCTGAGGTCATCCCGCTCCAGGCCAAAGACAATGTTGGCCTGAAGGAATCCCAGCTTATCGCCGCAATCGAAACGACGACCTTCAAACCTGAGACCGTAAAAATTCTGCGGCCGCAGCATCTTTGCCATGGCGTCCGTAATCTGTATTTCCCCACCAGCACCCTTCTCCTTGCGGGAAAGATGATCAAAAATTTCCGGCATCAGGATATAACGGCCGATGATTGACAGGGTAGAGGGCGCCTGGTCTGGGTGGGGCTTTTCCACCAGACCCCGGATTTCCACCAGATTGCCCATTTCCTCACCCGGATCAAGAATGCCATAGCGGGAAGTATGTTCCCGCGGCACTTCCATCACCGAAACAACGTTAGCGCCGGTCTTTTCGTAAGCCGCCACCATCTGCCTCAGGCAGGGCACCCTGCTTTGCACCAGATCGTCCGGCAGGATCACGGCAAAGGGCTCGTCGCCGACAATATTCCGGGCACACCAGACCGCATGGCCCAGGCCAAGGGGCGCCATCTGCCGGGTAAAGCTGTAGTTGCCTTCCGGCGGCAAGGACGCGAGCAGCGCCCCAAGGGCCTCATCCTTGCCACGGCTCTTCAACAGGTCCTGAAGCTCATAGGAATGGTCGAAATGATCCTCAAGCAGCCCCTTGCCGCGGCCGGTGACGAAAACAATTTCCTCGATCCCCGCCGCAAGGGCTTCTTCCACCGCATACTGGATCAGCGGCTTGTCCACTACTGTGAGCATTTCCTTGGGCATGACCTTGGTGGCCGGCAAAAACCGGGTTCCCAGTCCCGCGACCGGAAAAACAGCTTTTTTGACAGGTTTGTTCATTCTGATTTGGTCTCTCTTAACGTTTCTGGCCCGGATCAGTGCATCCGGCGACCCCATTCCATATATTGCCGGGTCAATTGCTTGCCCTCCTCGACCGCAGGCTGGTCAAAGGGGTTCACATCAAACAGATGGGCACCGATAATGGTCTCCAGCATGAAATGCATGATCAGGCCGCCCATGCTGTATTCATTCAGTTTTTCCAGCTTGAGTTGACGCACCGGTTTGTCGTGGCGGCTTAAGGCTTCCATGGTCGCCCGGGCCTCGGCAGCAACCAGGTCTCCTACCGTGCGGCCGGACATATAGCCGAGTTCAGGGTCCGAGGCGAGCTTGTCATCAATCACCGGTCCCTTGCCGTTCATTTCGGTGGTAATGAAGGTGAAAAACTTGTCATTGGGTCCATCCAGATAGAGCTGCAACTGGCTGTGCTGATCCACCGGTCCCAGCGCCCGCACCGGCGTGGTGCCCTTGCCGGCCTTGCCCACGCTCTCGGCCCAGAGTTGCTGGTGCCACTTGGCAAAGGTATCAAGCCTGCATTCGTAAGGCATCAACACGTTTATGTTGATACCCTCTTCCGCACAGCCGTATATGGTAGCTGCTCCAACAGCCGCCGGGATATTTTCGACTTCATCTGTCTCCAGACAGTTCATCAGCACCTCCCGGGCGCCACGACGGGTTTCCCGAATATCCAGACCGGCAATGGCTGACGGCAGAAGTCCGACAACAGACAGGGCCGAATAACGCCCGCCGATATCCTGTGCATGATCAAAGATAGGCAGACGCCAGCGGTTGGCGAAGCGGCGCAAAATATTGTCGCCCGGCTCCACAATCACTGTGAAATAGTCGGAAAGCTGTCGTCCGTTTTTCACCCGCTCCAGCATGACCTTCACCGCAGACAGGCAGGCCATCATCTGGGCAAGGGTTTCGGCTGTGCCGCCGGATTTGGAAATGATCAGGAAATGAGTAGACGCCAGATCCAATTCCGACAGCAGCGCATCCATTGTATAGGGTCCCAGGTTGTCGGGAAAATGGATGCGCGGATACTGGTTATTGTGGGAAAAACGGTTTTCTTTGAGCGCCACCAGGGCATGTGCACCAAGACTTGACCCGCCGGTACCCAACACCACCACGTCGTTGCGACCATAGCGAATGGTTGCCGCCAGACATTCAATAGCCGGAAGATCTTCTGCATGATCCAGCGGACGAAGAAAACCGTACAGAGCATTTTCCCGTTTCTGGGTCTTCAGGAATTCCACTGGCTCCGCCGCCCGGGCAAAAACATGAGACAGGTCCCGGTCTTCATGTGCTCTTATTTCCTGACTGTACGACATACGCACCTTTCGGCTGTCTCGACAATGTAGCGTGCATCACAACTGCGCTAACGCCCTGTTCCTCCTTATAAATAGCGCCAATTATTTCAGGTTGGTGATTGTCCCGTGGAGTTTTTGTGACAGCCCGGGATGTAACGGTTAGAAACCCACCCGCCACATTACCTCCACATCAAAACGGTCTTCTCTCTGATCCGGTGAATCGGGCTGATCATTCATGTAACGGGTTTCGATTGACGCCGTGCCGAACGGCGTCGCCAAGCTGCCGGAAAGCTCAAAAATATCCAGTTTTTCGGCGCTGGCGCTAACCGGGTTATAACCACCCCCGTCCCGGTTCAGATGTGCGCTATGCCAAGCGAATGAGGCTTCCCAGTTCTCGCTGCCGTAAACCTCCGCACGCAAGGAATAAAGCTTTACGTCATTGTCCAGGCTGTGGCCCAGGGAACGGCCTTCATAGCGAAATCCAGAGTTATAAATACTGTGGTTATAAAAAACATTGAAGTCCCGTTTCCCCGTAATGATCTTGAATTTGGCACTGGTATCGGAATATTCCCCCGTCAGGCGCCACTGCAGACCGCTTTCCCCCAAGCCGCTATAAAGCGACGCACCCCAGAGAGTTGCGAATTTGACAGGAAGATAGCCGCCTTCATCCTCGCCTATAAATTCGAAATAGGCGTTGAGATGGGTATCTTTGGCAAGAGAAAGACTGTAGGAAAAATCGAAGCCGCCAAGCTGATTGCCCGGCTCATCCAAAGTGCCCGTATTGTCCGCCGGACCGCCGAACAAGGCATCCGTCCATGTACTGAATCCGCAAGGCCTGCCCTCACCACAAACCTGGATCGCCCGCATGGCCCCCAGTTCCATATTCTCGATGGGGGAAATCTTAAGCCTGATCCCCATCACCAGCGGATTGGAAATCGTTCGATCCTCTTCCATTCGCGCCAAAAACACCCGGAGATCCCAGGGCCCAAGCCAACTCAGCCACTTGCTCTCGAACGGTTTGGGCTCACTGCGCATCAGACCCACCGACGGCATCGGCCGGGCGTTATTGCTGATCATCAGGGCGCTTTCCCGGCCTGTGCTCCACCAGCGGTCGATCACCCCCGCATAAAACTGAAAAGTACCCCATTCCTTGGCAAGGTAACTGCCATCCAGCGGCACCTTGTCTGTTACGTCATCGTCACTGCTGTATCGATAGCCGACAACACCTTTGGCGGAAATCGTATCCCCATGAAGTTCCGCCGAAAGGGTGGCATCCACATCCGCCCGCCCGCTGTGGCCGAACCCACGCAGAAGGGCTGGATTATTGGTGCCCCGCACCGTCAGGAACGTATGGAATTCCCGCGGAATTTTCCCCTGCACCCGCATCAGCGCCATACGCACATAGGCGGGCAGGTCATTTCGCTCATCCGCCTTATGAAGCTGAGCGGTAATCTGCCGCCAGGTCAGCGGCCAGGTCATGACAGGCCCTGAAATAAGGCCGTATTTCGCCAGCACCTCCACATCATTGCGCAGTTGCATGTCCCCCGCCTCGGCAAAAGGAGAGGCCTTTGCCGGTACAGCGGCTAAAGAAAAAACAATAAGGATTAAGAGCGCTCTGAACAATTTCCCACCCCGTTATTATTGTGCGAAAGGCACTGGATTAATGTCTCTGTAATCTTTAGGCTCTATATGTTTCAGAAATGATACAGCGGCTGTAACAGACTGATCTGAAAGAGGAATGGATGAAAATTCTGGTCACCGGCGGAACCGGCTATATCGGAAGCCATACGGTTCTTGAACTGCTTCTGGCAGGTCATGAAGTCACCGTCATCGACAACCTCTGCAACTCATCCCCTGAATCCCTGCGCCGGGTACAGAATATCACCGGCCGTAACACCGTTGACTTCCACGAACTGGACATCCGGGACCGGGAGGGGCTCGACAAGTTATTCGCCGAAAATGATTTTGACGCCGTCATTCACTTTGCCGGGCTGAAAGCGGTCGGGGAATCCGTTGAAAAGCCGCTGGAGTATTATGAGAATAATGTCGGCGGCACCGTCACCCTGTGCCAGGCCATGCAGCACGCCGGGGTCAAGACCCTGGTGTTCAGTTCCTCCGCCACCGTTTACGGCGATCCGGCCAGTGTCCCGATCCGCGAAGATTTCCCCACCGGCGGCACCACCAATCCCTACGGCACCTCGAAACTGATGATTGAGCAGATCCTGGAAGATTTCCACCGGGCAGATAACGGCTGGAATATCGCCCGGTTGCGCTACTTCAATCCGGTAGGCGCCCATGAAAGCGGCCTTATCGGCGAAGACCCCAACGACATACCAAACAACCTGATGCCCTATATCACCCAGGTGGCGGTCGGCAAGCTCAAGGAACTGTCCATCTTCGGCAATGATTACCCGACCAAGGACGGCACAGGAGTCCGGGATTTCATCCATGTCGTCGATCTGGCCAAAGGCCATCTGAAGGCATTGGACCGGCTCATGCAAAACCCGGGGCTCGTGACCTATAATCTCGGCACCGGCACCGGTTACAGCGTGCTGGACATGGTGCTGGCCTTTGAGCGTGTCAACGGGGTCAAAATCCCCCATAAATTCACCAACAGGCGCGAAGGCGATATTGCGGAATGTTATGCGGACCCTGCCCTCGCCCGGCAGGAGATGAGCTGGCAGGCGGAAAAGACGCTGGACGACATGGTCCGGGACGCCTGGAACTGGCAGTCAAAAAACCCAAACGGTTATAAATAAAGGCGGCTACACATAAAAAAAGCGGCCCGGAAGCCGCTTTTTCTTTCTTCTGAATTCTGAGGATCAGCCCTCGATCTGATCGGCAAACTGGCCCTTGGGACGCCAGTGCTCCATATAGGATGGGAGCACGGCTTCCACCGGGGTGCCTGTCATACCAAGGCTTTCGAGTCCCTTTGCCCCCTTGCTCACCACATTATCCTTCTGCAGCAATCTGACCTGGTCAATGGTGACTGGTGCCCCAGGCAGCATGCCGAGGAAGAAGGCCATGGTCAAGGCCACAGGGGACGGCAGGTCGACAAGCGGAACATCATTCATGGTTTCCCGGCAGGTGAGCTCGATAATTTCCCGCATGCTATATGTCTTCGGCCCGCCCAGTTCCAGGACAGTGCCGCAGAGCGCATCATCGCCAAGCGCCCGGACAATCACATTGGCCACATCGCCCACATAGACCGGCTGGAATTTGGTCCCGCCGAAAAAGACCGGCATCACCGGCAGGCGGCTGGCCATGGCGGCGAAGCGATTGAAGAAGTCGTCACCGGGGCCGAAAATCACGCTCGGGCGCAGAATGGTGGCGGACGGGAAATAATGCTTCACCGCTTCCTCGCCCTTGGCCTTGCTGCTGGCATAGACGCTGTCGGACTCGGCATCGGCGCCGAGCGCAGACATATGCACCAGTTTTTTCACACCTTCTTCAGCCGAATACTTGGCGATAATGGCCGCGCCGATGGCCTGGACTGTGTTGAATTTCTGCTTGCCGGACTGGCTGAGAATACCCACCAGGTTGACTACGGCGTCGGATCCCCTGATGGCGGCCCGAACGGATTTTTCATCACGCACATTGGCCTGAACCACCTGAACCTGCCCCACGTCGCCCAGGGGCTTGACATGCATGGCGCTGTTGGGATGACGCACGGCCACCCGGACGCGAACGCCGGATTTCGCCAGATGCTGGACCAGGGTGGTGCCTACGAATCCGCCACCCCCGAAAATAGTAACAAGACGATCAGCCATATCGGTCTCCGGAATAGTCTTTTTCAAAGCCGGTCCGCCCCCTGTCAAAGCGGGGCTTTTCCGTATAAATCCAAGAAAGTCTTTTAGACTTTAACCGGACCCGGCGTAAAGTGGAATTTAAATTTTTCATATTGCCCTTGACTTTCTTTTTCTCAAGTCGTAACCAACTGCACACACCAACCGTGCCCAGATGGCGGAATTGGTAGACGCGCTAGCTTCAGGTGCTAGTGTCTGTATAGACGTGGAGGTTCGAGTCCTCTTCTGGGCACCATTCCCTTCCCGAAAATAATCAAAATTACCGCAGTTTTCCTGCCGTCGTGACGTCATGTTACTTCAAGTTGTAAATTATTATACACCGGTTAACCTCTTATATGATACGCTTTGGAAAAATACGGGAGCGGACCCCATGACCATCAATACGGTTACAGCACAGGGAAACACATACGCCCTGTCCCGGACGGGACAGAAACGGCACACGTCCGCCCCCTCCGCCCGCACCAACGCTGAAGAGACCCAAAACAGGAAACTGGGCGAGATGAAGTCGGCTCTGGCTCAACTGCAGGCCTCCCGCAAGTCTGACAGCGAACTGGCAGCGCAACGCAAGGCCCGGGCCCGGGAGAAAATCGCCCGGCTCAAGGAACTGATCAAAAACCTGAAGATGATGGCCGCCACCAATCCCGAAGCCGTGGCCAGGCAGGCTGCCCGCCTCGCCCGGGAATTGAAACAGGCGGTCAAGGATTATGCCGCTGCCGGTGGCACACCCGATACGGGCATGAGTGTTTCTTCCTCCGACCTGCCGCAAGGGGAACGGGCTGGCGCGGAAGGTTCAGCGGAAACTTCGGCAGGGGAAACGGAAAGCACCGCCAAGGAGGCCGAACAATTATCGTCCGAAACGGAAGCCGGAACCAAAGACGACGCGACCAGCGCCAAAGAAGCTGAAGACGCCCTTGAAGATCCCCTCGCCGCGATGCGTCAGAATGCCGAAGAAAAAATTGCTGAAATGCAAAAGAAAGCGGCAAAGGATGAAGAGGATCGGAAATTCATCCGCGAGGTCAGGGAACTGGCCCGGGACCTGAAACAGCTGCTTGAAAAGGCCAAAAAACAGCTAAAAAACGAAAGCAAAAAGGACGACAACCGGGAGATCAGGGAGGGCGAAAAGGCCCTGCGGGACGTGGAAAAAACCCTGAACGAGATTTCACAGGGCAATTCCCTGAGTACTGCCACTGTCGCTGCAGCCGTTAATATTCTCGCCTGAAAGATCTTTCTTTACTTCAGCAGCCAGGCGTTCTCCACAGCCGGGCATAGCCCCTTAAGGCCACCGGGCACGTCAGTGCTCTCTAAAAGCTCTATCTCATAAGTCTTGCCGTAATGTTGCGCGACTTCCTCGTCACTCAATGAAAAGGGCGGGCCATCCTGCAAACTCTGATCATAGACAAAGACGATCAGAAACTGCGGGGCTGTGTTGGTAATGCTCCGCAGGTGTGCCGAATATTTCTGTCGCATCTCCTTCGGCAGGGCCACAAGCGCCGCCCGGTCATAGATGGCGTCCACCTGCCCCAGCAGCCCGGACGTAAGATCAAAAATATCGCCAACGAAGATATCGATACCCTCGGCGCTATAGAGGATCAGGTCCCCGACCTCCGAGATGGCGGGCGTGACGTCCAGTCCCTCGAAAAATTGCCGGACCGCGATTTCGCTCAGCTCCGCCCCGACGACGCGGTAACCCTGCCCCAGAAGCCAGGCCATATCCAGCGACTTACCGCAGAGCGGCACAAACACCCGGCTGCCCCTGGCAAGGGCCAGCCTGTCGAAATGGGCGGCCAGCATCACATGCGCCGCATCCTGGTGAAAAGCGATGTCCAGCTGTTCCCATTTGTCATGCCAGAATTTCGGGTCCATTGAGGGCTCCTTGAAATTGTGAGAGTTGTTGGTGTAAAAGACAGGATTAAGGTTCAAGTCTACCCGAGATCAAGAGATAAAGTAACCTTTGGATCGCATTTTGGTCTGGTCGGGCCTTTTCCTGCCTAGACTCCTCTGCTACTCTCCGCCCATGCTGTTCAAATCGATCGCCCCGAAAAAGCAGGCCCTGGTCAAGTTCATCCTGCTGCTTGTCATCCTGGTCGCTTATGTGGGTTACCTGGGCCATGAATATGGCCTCAGGCACGGCGGCATGGCGGCGCTTTTGACCTGGAGCTTCTTTGTGCTCTGTTCGCCGATCGCCGACGGCGGGTTTTTGCTGGATTTTCCACTCAGGCTGCTGTTCGGCATCCGCATGCTGACGTCGGAAATCGTGGTCTGGGTCGTCGCCATCGGCCTCAATCTCTATTGCCTCCGCTTCAGTCCGGAAAGTTTCGACACCACCCTGCTCACCAGGTTGCTGCATCACATCCTGATCCATCCCTGGCCCTATTGGGGGGTGATTGTACTTTCCTGCCTCGGCACCTTCCTGTCGATCCGCATCGGCGACGAGCTGATGGATGTGATCCACCATCACGAACGGGAATTTTTCCACAGCCACGCCTTCAAGCATGAGCTGATCATGCTGGCCTTTTTCGTCCTGGTGATTTTCGGTTATTACGAACTGATCGCCCAGCTTGGTATAGACAGCGGAAGCTGGTGAAGCCATAATCCCGGCTTATAGACTTTTGGGGAGAGACTTTACGGGGAGCATCCATGCTGAGACTCAAGCGACATCACGACCAGCCCGGCACAGCGCCCGGAACACTCAAGGCGCCGGACAGGAAACGAGTGGAGAATATCACCGTCGAGGTGATCCGCTATAACGAGGATGACTTCGAGGAAATCCCCCTGGAGCGGATTGAAGACTGTTTTAATTGCCGCACCCCGGGCCATGTCACCTGGCTCAATATCAACGGCCTGCATGACCTGGAGCTGATCCGCACAATCGGTGAGCATTTCGGCCTGCATGCCCTGGCGCTGGAAGACCTGCTCAATCTGGGGCAACGGCCAAAGATGGAACAATATGACGACCATCTGTTTGCCGTCTTCAAAATGATCAAAAAAGAATCCCCCGAGCAGGCGGAACAGGTCAGCATGTTTATCGCCCAGGACCTGGTCATTACTTTTCAGGAAATGGACGGCGATGTTTTTGAGCCGGTCCGGCAGCGCCTGCGCACCGGTAAAAACCGCATTCGTAAATGCGGAGCTGACTATCTTGCCTATGCGCTGCTCGACCAGGCTGTCGATGAGCTCTATCCGGTGCTGGAACGCTACAGCGAGAAGATTGATGATCTCGAAGAACAGCTTATGGACAAGCCCCGCCGTGAACATCTTGAGGCCGCCCACAGGCTGAAGCGCGAGCTGCTGGCCCTCAAGCGCATCATCTGGCCGGAACGGGAACTTGTGAACGCCCTGCTGCGCAGTGACCTGGACCTGGTCACTGATGATACCAAAATCTATCTTCGCGACGTTTACGACCACTGTATCCAGCTGGTTGATGTGACCGAGACCTACCGCGATATGACCATGGACCTGGTGGACCTCTATCTCTCCAGCGTCAGCAACAGCATGAACGAGGTAATGAAGGTGCTGACGGTGATTGCCACCATTTTCATCCCCATTACCTTTATCGCCGGCGTCTATGGCATGAACTTTAATACCAAGGCCAGTCCCTGGAACATGCCGGAACTGGACTGGATCTGGGGTTATCCCTTTGCCCTCGGACTGATGGGAATTGTGGTTGGCCTGATGCTTTATTATTTCAAACGGAAAAACTGGCTCTGATCCATGACCCTTGAACGTTCCCTGATTAACCTGCGCTATAATCTCAGAAGCCTGATCACCGGCCGGCTGTGGCTGCAGGTGATCCTGGCCATGATCCTTGGTGTGGCCTTCGGCATCCTGATCGGTCCCACCAGCGGCTATGTAAAGCCCGATCTTTCCGAAATGATCGCGAGCTGGGTCGCCCTGCCCGGCAAAGTCTTTTTGCTCGGCATCCAGTTCATCATCATCCCGCTGATCGTGGCCTCGGTCATTCGCGGCATCGCCGCCGGGGAAGCCACTGAAGATATCGGCCGGCTCGGCCTCAGCACCATCCTGTTTTTCCTGGTCACCACCATCATTGCCGTAGTGATCGGGCTTGGTGCAGCCCTGATCATCAAGCCCGGCGCCTATATCGACAGCGCCCTGCTGCAGTCGATCATTCCGCAAACTGCGCCCGTTGAGACCGGGGGCGGCGTCGCCAATGGCCTGCCCGCGGTCAAGGAAATCCCGGACCTGCTGACCAGCCTGTTCCCGAAAGATCCGCTCGCAACCTTTGTCAGCGGCAATATGCTGCAGACGGTGATCAGCGCCATCATCATCGGGGTCGCCATGCTGGCCATGGCCCCGGGGCAGCGCCGCCCGATCCTGGAACTGCTGGAATCCGTGCAGACCGTCTGCATGGTCATTGTCGGCTGGGTACTGAAATTCGTGCCCTATGCGGTCTTTGGATTGCTCGCCAGTATCGCCGCCCGGGTCGGGGTCAGCACCCTGCTTGCCGCCACAGTCTATGTGGCTACGGTGCTGATCGGGCTGTTGCTGTTGTTGCTGGTTTACCTGCTGATTGTCATGGTCATGGGCCGGATCGGCCCGCTCACCTTCCTCAAGGAAACCCGTGAAGTGATGCTGCTGGCGCTCTCTACCTCCAGCTCCGCCGCTGTCATGCCGCTGACGCTCTCCACCGCCGAGAAAAAGCTGGGGGTCCGGAGCGGCATCGCCCGTTTTGTGATTCCGCTCGGCACCACCATTAACATGGGCGGCACGGCGCTCTATCAGGGAGTCGCGACCCTGTTTCTGGCCCAGGTCTTCCAGGTGGATATCGGCATTTCCGGCATGATCCTGGTGGTGGTGATGGCGACCAGCGCCTCCATCGGCTCGCCCGGCACCCCCGGGGTTGGTATCGTCATCCTCGCCACCATTCTGGAAAGCGTCGGCATTCCCACGGCGGGCATCGCCCTGATCATGGGCGTGGACAGGATTTTGGACATGTGCCGGACCTCGGTCAATGTGACCGGCGATATCGCCGCCAGCATTACGCTGAACCGTCTTATCCCGGAGGAAGGGGACGTTAAGGCGGCGGTGCTTCAGGAGGCGACGGTGCCGGTGGATGACAAACCACTAAGTTAATAAACAACAAATATAAAGGGGATCGTTATGCATAAACCATTTCTCATCATTCTGGGACTTTTGGTTCTGGCCCTGCCTGTCGGAGCCGAAGAAACCACACCTGAACCTGCCCGGATCATGATCATGGGCACCTTTCATTTCTCCAACCCGGGCCGGGATATGGTCAAAAACAAGCAGATCAATGTCCTGGAAGCGGAAAATCAGGCCTATCTGGAACAATTGGCGGCCCGGCTCGCCGCCTTCAAACCGACCCATATCCTGCTTGAATATACCGCTGACCGGGATGGGGAGATGAATGACAAGCTCGCCCGATATCTGGCCGGCAAGGCAGGCTTAAGCGTCAATGAAAACCAGCAGGTCGGCTTTCGCCTGGCCAAAACAGCCGGGCTTGACCGGGTTTACGGATTTGACGAGCAGACCGTGCACTGGAACCCGGAATTGCTGATGAAGGAAATGCCGGAAAAGGCGCCGGAAACACAGGCCGCATTCAACAGCTTCATTCAGCAAATAACCGCGGATTTTGACCGGTTTCACAAGACATTGAGCCTGAAGGAGTTACTGCTCAAGATGAATGAGCCGGAACTGGACCGCATGAACAAGGATCTTTACCTGCTGACCAACGCTGTGGGCGCCGGGGAGAGCTTTTCCGGCGCGGATGCTGCGGCAAGCTGGTGGCACCGGAATTTCCGCATGTATGCCAATATCCAGAAACTCGCTGAACCGGGCGCCAGAATATTCGTCCTTGGCGGCCAGGGGCATACGGCAATCCTCAGGGATTTACTGGCCATTGACACTCGCCTGGAAGCAGTTGATGTGACCCCCTACTTCTAGGAGAAGTGCTGTCAGGCGATGCCGCCTGATTTTTTGTATTTCTTCATCTTCTTGAGCAGCATGTTGCGTTTCATCTGCGACAGGTAGTCGAGATAGACCACACCGTCGAGGTAATCCACCTCATGCTGGATCACCGTGGCGAGCCAGCCTTCGGCAGCAAGGGTCTGTTCCGCCCCCTCTTCGTCCAGATAGTTCACGGTAATTTTCTTCGGCCGGGTGACCTCGGCCGAAATACCGGGATAGCTGAGTGAGCCTTCCTCGAAGGTCTGTGTCTCTTCCGACTTCTCGATGATCACCGGATTGACCATGGCGAACGGTCTCTTCTCCCCGCCCTCCTGCAGATCGATGACGATCAGGCGTTTGAGCAGCCCCACCATATTGGCGCCAATCCCCACACCGCGCTCTGCATAGAGCACCTCGAACATGGCCTTAAGAAGGGCGCGTATATCATCATCGACCTTTTCCACCGCTACTGCGGTTTGGCGAAAGACGGGATCAGGGGCAAAAATCAGTTTCAATTGAGGCATTAAGAACTTCTTTTTTCTTTAATTGCTAAAAGGTTGCCAGCGATACTTCAAAACCGGTATAAACTATAGCAAAGCTATACCAGAGGAATTGGAAAATTCATGACTGTAAAATTGTACCATGGGGATCTTCCCGACGACATCAAGTTTTCCGGACCGGTGGCGGTCGATACAGAAACCCTCGGCCTGAAACCACACCGGGACCGGTTGTGCCTGGTTCAGCTGTCCGGTGGCGACGGCAGTGCCGTCCTGGTGCAGATTGCCCAGGATCAGACCAGCGCCCCCAATCTGAAAAAACTTCTGGAAAATCCCGGTCATGTGAAAATTTTCCACTATGCGCGCTTTGATATCGCCGTGCTGAAACACTATCTCGGCATCAATGTCAGACCGCTATATTGCACTAAAATCGCCTCCAAGCTGGTGCGCACCTACACGGACCGGCATGGCCTCAAGGATCTGTGCCGGGAATTGCTGCAGGTGGAAATTTCCAAGCAGCAGCAGAGCTCCAACTGGGGCGCCGACGAACTGAGCCAGGCGCAGCAGGAATATGCCGCTTCGGATGTGCTTTATCTGCACCGGCTGATGAACCGGCTGGACGTGATGCTGGAGCGGGCCGGACGCCGGGAACTTGCCCGGGACTGCTTTGAGTTCCTGCCGACCCGTGCCGATCTTGATCTGGCCGGCTGGGATGATACGGACATATTTGATCACAGTTGATAAAAAGCAGTGGACCTGAGGCAAAAAATCTTTTCCCCGATCCCTTTTTCTGCCATCTTCCTGACGGATACCATGTCAATCAGTGCAGAATGCCATACACTACAGTCTCTCCGGCGGTTACGGCCGGGGCCACGGGCGCGATATGAGTGAAAAAAAGGACATACACAGCGAATTACATGGTGAAAGCCATGCCGACCACCTGGAAAAGCTGATTCCGAAAAGCAGCGAGAGCTTTGAGGAAAGCCAGAAACAGGTCAAGCTGATCACTGTCCTGAAACGCTCCTTCCCCGTGATCACCGTTCTTTTTCTGGTCGCCCTGGTCCTGTGGCCGGTCTTCAGCACCAAGGAGGGCAGCTTCACCCTGGCCATCGACAGGCTGGAGAAGCGCGATGAAACCGCCAGGCTGATCAAACCCCGTTACGAGGGCAAGGACCGCTATAACAACCCGGTCAGGATATCAGCGGAAAGCGCTTTCCGGGAAACCAACGAGGCCAAGGATTATAATTTCCGTAATCTTTTGGCGGACATGTATCTGAAAACCGGAGACCGGATGACAGTAGAAGCCAGATCAGGCATTCTTGATGTCTCTGACCAGGTCATGACACTGGACGACGAAGTCCGCATACAATCGGATACCGGTTTCAGCATCACCGCCCATCAGGCTGAATTCCGGATCAATGACAAACTGGCCAGCGGCCATGACGGCGTTACGGGATCGGCGCCCTTCGGGTCCTTCACAGCCCGTAACTTCCAGGTCAATGTGGACGAGGAAACCGTCTTTCTGGAAGGCGACGTGAAAATGCACATCGACCCGCAGAAACCTCTTGAAACGCCGGACTTTTCCCGGCAGGACAAGGGAAACAACAATTAATCAGGCAATTCAGGTAAAATGATGATCAATCTTTCCTCCCTTCGACATAACGGCCCTGCCCTTGCCGGGACACTGACGGCGATCTCTTTTGCCCTGCTGCTGATGCTCTCTGCCCAGCCGGCTCTCGCCCAGGTTTCGGCACTCAAGGAGCACAACGTGAAGGAACCTGTGGATATCAGCGCGGACAAGCTCGAGGTGCGCCAGAAGGAAAATATCGCCGTTTTTGTCGGCAATGTTAAAGTTATCCAGGCCGACATGACCATGACCTCCGATCGGATCAATGTCTACTACGAAGCCGGCGAAAAGAAGGAACTTTCCTCTTCGATCACCCGCCTTGACGCCTCGGGCAATGTGACCGTCAAATCCCCGACCGAGGAAATTACCAGCAGCTGGGCGGTCTATGACCTTAGTGAGGGTATTATCACCCTTGGCGACCGGGTGGTCCTGAAAACCGAAGACGGTGAACTCAGGGGCAAAAAGCTGCGCCTGAACCTGGATACCGGCGTGATCAGCATTGAAGGACAAGATGCAAAGGACCGGGTCAAAGGCCAGTTTACCGTGCCGGACAAGTAGGCCCGGGCCGCCCGAAAAGCGCCAGAAAACAAAATTGCCTCCCTGTATTTAATTTTTATGGTAAATTTCCTATATCTTAAGGGGTGGAAGCAGCTTCAAAAAACCCTTTGTTAATCCCTTGTGGGGTACATAATGAGTATGGATCAGAATATTACGCCTATGTCCGGACAGTCCACAGTTGCACCGGCCACTCTTCTTCAGGAAGGGCTGGTTATTGACTGTATTGAAAAAAAGTACCGCAAGAAGATCGTCCTGCGCGGCGTCAGCCTTGAAGTGCACAAGGGCGAAGTGGTCGGCCTTCTCGGCCCCAACGGCGCCGGCAAGACCACCTGCTTCTATACCATCACCGGCCTGATCGAGCCCGATGCCGGCCGCATCCTTCTTGATGGCCATGACATAACCCGTATGCCCATGTATCGCCGCGCCCGGCTGGGCATCGGCTATCTGCCGCAGGAAGCTTCCATCTTCCGGGGTATGACGGTAGAGGAAAATATCTGGTCGGTTCTGGAAATTTCCGAGCCCAATGAAAGCAAGAGACTTGAAATGCTGGAGGAACTGCTGAGTGAATTTTCCATCCAGCATATCCGCCAGTCCCCTGCCCTTGCCCTGTCAGGCGGCGAACGCCGTCGGGCGGAAATCGCGCGGGCCCTGGCGACCCGTCCCAGTTTCATGCTGCTGGATGAACCATTTGCCGGAATTGATCCGATCGCCATTGCCGATATTCGTGATCTGGTCTCACACCTGAAAGACAGGGGTATCGGCGTGCTGATCACGGATCATAATGTAAGGGAAACACTGGACATCATCGACCGGGCCTACATCATCCATGACGGTAACGTGTTGATGACGGGGACACCGCAAGAAATTGTCGCCAACGAAGATGTTCGTCGTGTATATTTGGGAGACAGATTCAGTCTGTAAGGTAGGGTAGAACATATGGCTTTAACGCCACGTTTAGAGCTTAAACAATCGCAGTCGCTGGTGATGACACCCCAGTTGCAGCAGGCCATTCGCCTTCTGCAATATTCCAACATGGAATTGGTAGACTTTGT
Source organism: Emcibacter sp. (assembly GCF_048269205.1). GTDB lineage: Bacteria > Pseudomonadota > Alphaproteobacteria > Sphingomonadales > Emcibacteraceae > Emcibacter. The sequence goes on from NZ_JBLXJC010000002.1 coordinate 181,483, forward strand.
GATAGACGAGGTCGAAAAAAATCCCCTTCTCGAAATTGGTGAGTCCGGCGAGCAAGCCCCAACAAAGGGCGAAAACGAACCGGGTGAGCAGGAAATAAACGGAACCGACGCCGACAGCGTTGCAAGCTCTGATGAATATCTGTCCCGGGACAACGCGCAAAACGGCGATTCCGATGCCCCGCTGGACACGGACTATGAGAATGTCTTCAACAATGACACCCCCTCTGACGAGCCCCTGATCAGCCATGGCGACAGCCTGAGCGTCAGCGGCGGCGGAATGACATCAGGTGGAAGTTTCGAGGATATGGATTTTTCCCTTGAACAGCGGCTTGGTGAAAGCGCGACACTGCGTGATCATCTGGAAGATCAGCTCAACATGATTATTCTTCCCCCCAATGACAAACTGATCCTGCAATATCTGATTGGCATGCTGGATGAATCTGGTTACCTGAACGAGGAAGTCGAGACGATCGCCGAGCGGTTTGCCTGCTGCAACGAGGAAATCGAACGGGTCCTGGCCATTGCCCAGACCTTTGACCCTATCGGGGTTTTTGCCCGCAACCTTTCCGAATGCCTGAAAATCCAGCAACGTGAACTGGACCGGCTTGACCCGGCCATGGAAGCCTTGCTTGACAATCTGGAGCTATTGGCCAAAAGGGACTTCAACACCCTCAAGCGCCTGTGCCAGATTGATACGGAAGACCTCAGGGACATGATCGAGGAGATCCAGGCCCTGAATCCCAAGCCCGGCACCCTTTTCGGCGGCGAAGTGGTCCAAACCGTTATCCCGGATGTGTTCGTGCGAAAAAGCCCCAAGGGGGAATGGTTTGTGGAACTGAACAATGACACCCTGCCCCGCGTCCTGCTCAACAACAGATATCACACCGTTGTCAGAAAACAGGCGCGCAACAGGGAAGAAAAGGAATATCTGGCCGAATGCATGGCGTCAGCAAACTGGCTGGTCAAGGCACTGGACCAGCGTGCCAGAACCATTCTCAAAGTATCAAGCGAGCTCGTACGCCAGCAGAGTGTATTCTTTGAAAAAGGAATCAAATATCTGCGCCCGCTGAACCTGAAAACAATCGCTGAGGCCATCGACATGCATGAAAGCACCGTGAGTCGGGTCACGGCCAATAAATATATCGCCACCAATCGCGGTATATTTGAAATGAAATATTTCTTTACTACGGCAATTTCTTCCATGGAGGAAGGCGATGTACATTCCGCAGAGGCGGTAAAGCACGCCATTAAGTCCCTGATTGATGCAGAAAGTCCGAAGAAAATACTTTCAGATGACAAACTTGTGGAACTTCTCAAAGGAGAAGGCATTGATATCGCGAGAAGAACAGTCGCAAAGTACCGTGAAGCCCTGAATATTCCCTCTTCCATTCAGAGGCGCCGGATGAAGAATTCCGCTTTGTAGACTATCGGGACAGAAAATTAGACAGACGGCATTTTCTGTACCGAAAAATGTGACCCGGAAGGGACGAAATTGTTTTTTTGTTGCTCATTCCGGGGGAAGCAGGGTCAAAACTTGACAAAGTACCAAGTTAACTCTAACTTCCGCGGCCTTGAACTGATATATTTCGCAAGGCACTTTCCAATATGCTGTCTGAGAAGGATCTGAGAAAAGCATGAGAATCGTTGTTACAGGGAAACAGATCGATATTGGCGATGCACTCCGCAGTCACGTGGAAGCCAACCTTGACGGAAGCGTCAATAAATATTTCGATCAACCCATTGAAGGCACCGTGACCTTTTCGAAGGATGCACATCTCTTTCGGGCAGACTGCCATGTACACCTTGGACATGGTGTGGACCTGCAGACCCACGGTGACGCAACCGATATCTATGCCGCCTTTGACTCCGCTGCAGACCGCATGGAGAAAAGATTGCGCAGATATAAACGGCGCCTGACCAATCATCATAGTCAGCGCGCCAACGGCCAGTCAATGATCCCGGCCCAGTACAATGTACTGGCAGCCGAAGACGAAGGTGAAGAAGAGATTGAAGACGCCCAGCCCGCGATCGTGGCAGAGACGGAAACCTATATTCCGGAAGTCACGGTCAGCGAAGCGGTCATGAGGCTTGATCTCGGAAACCTTCAAACGCTCATGTTCCGTAATTCGGGACACGGGCGTATGAATGTGGTCTATCGCCGGGCCGATGGAAACATCGGCTGGATCGACCCAAAAGAGGAATAACAACAAGAAGTGATCCGCATGGATATTGTTGATTTAATAAGTCTGGAAACAATCATTCCGGATATGAAAGCGACAAGCAAAAAACAGATTTTGCAGGAACTCGCAAGCAAGGCAGAAAAGGTGTTGAACAGACCATGCCACGAAGTCGTGGATGTTCTGGTCGAACGCGAGAGGCTTGGTACCACGGGCGTGGGGCATGGCGTTGCCATTCCGCACGGTAAAATCCCAGGGCTGGATCGCCTGTACGGGGTGTTTGCCCGTCTGGCCCAGCCGGTGGATTATGACTCTCTGGATGGTGAACCGGTGGACCTGATCTTCATGCTTCTGGCACCGGAAGCAGCTGGAGCGGACCATTTGAAAGCTCTGGCCAAGGTCTCCCGTCTGCTGCGTGATAAATCCACCTGTGAAAAACTGCGAGGCTCCGAGGGCGGTGATGCCATACACGCCATTCTGACCGCCACAAGCAAGAATTCAAACGCCGCCTGACCGGAAAACCCGTTACGGTACAGAGAAAAGACCTCCTGCGATGATCCGCAGGAGGCCTGTCTTTTTTCACTTTTGACGAAGGGGTGTTTATTCCACCTCTTCATCCACGGCTTCGTCCTCAGGGATATCATTGCTGGAAAGCTTCGACGGGGCCTCACGGGACTCATGCATCAGTTTCCAGACGATATTGTCGGCCTTCTTCTTGTCATCTTCTTCTTTGACATCGGCAGCCACAACTGCGGGCTTTTGCTTTGTCTCTACAGGCTTCTCAGCCTCAACGGATTTTTCTGCTTCTGCAGCAGCAGGAGCTTTTTCTGCTTCCGCAGGCGCTTCAACGGGACCGTCCTTGATCATATCTTCAAGTTTTTCAAACGGCTTTGCCTTTTCCACGTCGGTTTCCGGCAGTTTTCCTTCCGCACTCATCGGCGGACGCACCCAGCAGTCGGTGCCTTTTTCCCTGATTTTCTTACAAGCTTCATTGGCCTCCTCGAAGGACGTCAACGGACCTGCATTCAGGCGATAATAGAAGCCGCTCGGCTTTTTGCCTTCGCGGTTGCCAAAGTCCACCTCGGAACGACGCGGCTCAAGATGACCGATAATATCGAAATATTTCTGCTTCAGCCTTTCCCAGCCCGGACGCAGTTCCTCTTTTTTACGGTAGGCGGCAATCTGCAGAGCCCAGCCTTCCGGACCAAGCAGAGCCGGCACTGAAGGATCTTCTGCCGGTTCAGGTTCTGGTTCCGGTATCACCTCGACAACCGGTTCGGGAACTTCCTCCACCAGGCGTGCAACAGTAATATTGCGGGTCAGGCTGTCATCCTCGAACACTTCATTGGCCGGGGCGGCTGTGTCTGTTTTCGGCTCGACCGACTGGTTCAGGACAGATGCAAATCTGCCGTCTTCCGGCATACTGGCCAGAACACGGAAATAATTCATGTTTTCATTGGACAGTTCCGGTCCGCTGTCGATGGACAGCAGGCGGGACGCCATCATCTCGTTACCGGCAAGGGCATAGGCCATGGCCAGATTCTGACGATGGTTTGCACCGGCATCCTTATGCTGGGCAGCCTGTTTCAGAATATGTATTGCCTCGTCATGACGGGATTGCAAGGCCAGGGAAAGACCATAATTATTCAGAAGTTTCAGATTATCCGGGTCAATTGCCAGACCATCCCTGTAAACTTCCAGGGCGGCCCGGTTGTTGCCCTGCATTTCCATAGCCAGCGCCAGACTGGAAACGGCCCCCACATCAGTCGGTGCGAGCCCGACGGCGGTATTAAGGACTGGAACCGCCATTGTCGGCCGGTTAAGGGCAATATAAGTCTTGCCCAGCCCTTTCAGGGCGTCAAGATTCTCTTCGTTGATGTTCACAGCCTTCTGAAAGGCTTCGGCGGCTTCCTGATACTGACCGGTGGCACTCAGGGACTCTCCAAGACCGACGAGCGGTTCTGAATCGAATGGATGCCATTTATGGGCCCGTCGGTAAAGGGGAAGGGCTGCATTATAGTCGCCTTCGGCAACCATTTCATTTGCCAGTGACAGGAAGCTGTTGTCGCGTCTGGTGGCAGCTTCCCGAACCTCTGCCGCAGAGGCAGTTTTCATGGACGCCTTGTCGGCAGAACTCTTCTGGTAGTCTGCTCCACCTGTACAGGCAACCAAAAATACCGGCACGGCAGCAGTCGCCATAAGTTTTGCAATTGTGATCTTTTTCATACCAGTCCCTTTTCCAATTCATTTATCATCTGTCAAACCGCTGACTATTCGGTCAGACAGGAACAATTAGTGCCGCAAGATTCACCGGTTTCATGCGCCAGATACTGATCGAGTGCGTCTGTCAGCACTTCCTGGCAGCTCTTGCGCGTATGCGCAGAATAAAGCCTCAACTTGAGATGATCTTCCTCGGTCATCCGCAGGGTCATCGCAATGCGCTTTGCCGTTCCGGCTTTCTTCTTAGTGGCTTTTTTTGTTGTCTTCTTCGCGGCCTTTTTCGGGGCCTTTGTGACAACGGCGTCAGTTTTCTCACGACGCCCGAAAAACTTTTCTGCAGCGGCAGGAGCCGGCCGTTCATCAGTCGGCACTGTTCTTCCGCCCTGAAGTTCGGATAGTTTCCTTACGGATTCGATAGAGTTCTCAAGGGCTTTATTGCTTGCAATTGCAGTCCGGTTTTCCTCGGCGGTACCACCCTCGTCCACACGTTCGAACCTGTTAATTGCCGGCATCGCAAACTTTGGCGCTGCCGGACTGGGAACTGCCTGCCCCTTTCGCGCAAGAAGCGCGCCTGTGAGTCTTGCTTCCTTTTTCATCGTTTCTTCCCCACTCTTTTTATGCCTGAACCTGCCGGCGGCCAAATCCGTGGGATTGGGCCGGGGCACGTCTCTGGGCTGCATTATTCTGGAATACGGTACGACGGAAATTCTTTTCAAGACGATCGTTGATATAGTCCCAGAGATCAGCAATTTCCTTGGCTGATTTTGAGTCCGGATTTACTTCCATGACGGTACGCCCGTCAATCATGCTGGAGGCATAGTCCGTCCTCTGGTGCAGCGTCACAGGTGCAACAGTGCCATGTTGTGACAGGGCAATGGCCGCGTCACTTGTGATTCTCGCGCGGGCAGAAGCGCCGTTGACCACGAACATAAACGGTTTGTCTGTCCTGTCAGCAAGTTCCACGGTTCCGCCGGCGGCCCGCAGGTCATGGGGGCTGGGTCGTGTCGGAATAACAATAAGGTCAGAAACAGCAATCACGCTCTGGATCGCCAGAGTAATAGCCGGCGGGGTATCAATGATTGCCAGCTTGAAGCCTTGTGAGCGTAGCTCGTCCAGATCCGTAATCAGTCTTGATACATTGGTCTGGGCAAAGGCCGGTGTCGGTGCCTCGCGCTCGTTCCACCATTCGGTAAGGCTTCCCTGCGGGTCGGTATCCACCAGAACCACAGGTCCCTCGCCAGCCAGCTCGGCCTGGACGGCAACATGGCCGCTCAGCGTGGTTTTACCCGATCCGCCTTTCTGTGATGTAAATGCCAAAACTCGCATAATTGTTCCAACCTTGTTTGATGTTTATAATTGCTGCTATAGTGCAAAATCCCTGTGGGAAAATTAATTTTTCTATACCCGTACAGTTAATCATTTTGCCTGTCAGGTATTAATAAATAGTAAAGTGAATGGCAAAATTTTAACTACTAACTATTTATAAATACAGGGAAATTACATTGTTTTTTATGTATTAGACTTCCACTATGGGGGCTTGGGTAACAAGTTAACGAGAATGAAAAAAACAGTCATCATTTTGCCATTTCTTCTGGCGGCACAGATTAATCCCAATATTACAGTTGCCTCCGCTACCGTCTCCGATGGTGTCGCTGCCTACGAAGCCGGTGACTATGTTCGTGCCCGAGAGGAATGGCTCCCCTACGCCGCCCTTGGAAATCCCAATGCGCTTTATAATCTGGGGCAGCTCTACCGGATGGGACGCGGGATCGAACAGAATTACAAGAAAGCGGAAGAATACTATCTGAGAGCGGCGGAAAAAGGTCATGTTGGTGCCCAGCGTAATCTGGGAACCCTGCATTATTTTGGTCGGCTGGGACAGATTGACATGGAGCAGGCTTATAAATGGCTGTACCGTGCGGCAGGTAACGGCGATGCCCGATCCCAGTATATTGTTGGCACCATGTATTACAACGGACAGCATGTGGCCCGGAATACAACGGAGGCCTATGCCTGGATTCATTTGTCCGCCGAGCAGGGCATCCGCGACGCCCGCATGGCACAGGACAAACTTAAGACCCATCTGGACTCCCGTATCATTCAGGCGGCCCTGGCCAGGGCCCCGGGCCTTGTCGGATCATACAGGGTGGCTGATGACAGGGACCTGATGGTTGACGGCCAGAGTGAGCAGGACAATGAAGAGACCGCCGCACTTGCTCTGCCGGCAGAGGAAAAAGCCGCAACAGCCGTTGCCGAAAAGACCGAAACCCTCACAAGCACGCTGCCCGCCGAAAGTTCGGCGCAGCCTGACATCATGGCGTCTGACAATTTCCGTGTCCAGGTGGGCTCTTTCAGGTCCGGAGAAGAAGCGGACAGAACTCTTGCCCGCCTGAAGGAAAAACACGCGGACCTGATCGGCGATCACGAAGCAGTTGTTCAGATTGTCGATATCAAGGACAGGGGTATTTTCTACCGGCTGCAGCTAAGGCCCTTTGAGAGCAGGGAAACCGCTAATGACCTCTGCGCGCGACTAAAGGAAAATGGCATCGACTGTTATTCCCTGAAAACGCCGCCTCAGTCCTAAGCTGCCTCATTCAGCTCAACCGGAACCAACCCGCGGACCGAATTACCCACAAAGATCTTTTCGGCCCGCCGTAGATCTTCGGGCACAAGAACCCTTTCCTCGACCCTGCCCTCTTCCAGCAGATGACGCCTAAGGGTACCGGCCAGAAGACCGGCGGAGACCGGCGGGGTATAGAGCTTGCCCTCCAGCTGCACAAACAGATTAGTGAAACTGCCCTCAGTAAGCTCGCCCCGTTCGTTTTGGAAAAGAACCTCGAAACAGCCCCTGTCACGGCGCACCCGGGCAAGTTCCGTATCATAAAGGTCCCGGGCCGTTGTTTTGTGATAGAGCAGGCTGTTCCCGCTGTCCGCCATCTGGCCCGAAAGGCAGACATGCAGCCGTTCATCGGATTGCATGGGAGCCGTTTTTTCACAAGCAACCGACCATTGCCCCCCGGAGGATAACAACAGCCTGACGCGCCAGGGGTGCCTGTCATCCAGATAGTCTGCAGTCTGTTCCAAATCACCCGTGATAGCCTCGCGGTCACAGGGAAAACTGAAATAGGCGGCCGATTTTTCCAATCTGTCCATATGCAGGGCCAACAGGTGAAATCCTTCATCTTTTGTCCACATCATGGTCTCCAGAAGGTCGAAGTCTTCCTGCTTTCGGGTCAGGAAGCTTGCCTTGAGCAGGCATTCCTCATACTCGGCCCCCGCCTCGGAATCCGCCACAATACCACCGCCGATCCCCAGCTGCCCCCGCCCCTGTTGGTCAAGGATAATGGTTCTGATCGGTACATTGAAACAAAGGTCTTTATCCGAGGTGATATACCCGATGGCACCGGTATAGATACCGCGCGGCCCGCGTTCCAGTTCATGAATGATCTCCATGGCCCTGATTTTCGGTGCACCGGTGACCGATCCGCAGGGGAACATGGCTTTCAATAAATCCGTTACCCTGACATCGTCCCCAAGACGCGCCTCGACGGTCGAGGTCATCTGCAACAGGGTGCGGTATTTTTCCACGTCGAAAAGGCTGTTCACTTTGACCGACCCGGGTTCGGCCAGACGAGACAGATCATTTCTGATCAGATCAACGATCATCAGATTTTCAGCCCGGCTCTTTTCGTCATTCTGCAGGAAGTGCGCAAGTTCACTGTCTTCCTCCAGCGTATGCCCGCGACGGATCGTTCCTTTCATGGGTCTGGCCAGCAGCCGGTTTTCCCGTTTCTCCAGAAACAGTTCCGGACTGAAGGACAGAACGTCATACTCCCCTGCTTCGATAAAGGCCCCGTAGGATACAGGCTGTGCCCTGCGCAGTCTGGCATAAAGGGATCTGCTGGAACCTGAATAGTCGAAAAGCGCCTTCAGGGTATAGTTCACCTGATAGACATCCCCGGCCCGCAGATAGTCATGAATACGGGCAATATCCTGAAGATATTCGTCGCGGGAAATATTGAGGTGCAGATTTTCCACTTCCCCTTTACCCGCCACATCCTGCCAGATCTCGTCGGCGTCCGAAGAGGAAACCGTTCTGCGACCGGCATATACCCCCATACAGAGAAGGGGTACCTCCAATGCTTTCGGTAGCAGGGGCAGAAGGCGTTCTTCCAGGGCCAGCCCGGTTTCATAACTGATAAAACCGGCCAGATGTTTTCCCGCCGCCAGCGCCTCTTCCATACTGTCAAAAGCTGACGCAAGTTCATCTGGCGTACGGGCAACAATTAATCTTTCCGGTTTTTCGTAGGCATAGGAAATCCGGCCACCGGTCCGTTCCAGACTATCGTCAAGAAAGACACTGAACTTGCTGTTTTTCTCTTTTGGCGGTTTTCCCGGCATCGACACCAGATCCTGGTTTTCCAGTCATATTATTGAATTGCTGCGTTCGGCAATAAGTCATAGGTGATCTTTGCAGCAACAACAATAACCAATTCCGCAGACCGGGAAAAACCAGAGAAAAAATATTTCCGCCGGAACGCCCGCAATCCCGGCTTTACAGCCTAGGATTGTTTGAAACGGTGACTATTTAGTGGCATATGCACAGGACATATGCTATGTGGTCGAACACAAAATATGCGCATGAAGCATAGATAAATTTTGAATGACTAATAAGGCTCTGAGGGATCTAGTATAGTGTCAAAGAATATGTTCGAGACGTCCGGGAAATCTTCCCGGGTAGAGAAAATTGCCCATGAAATTGTTCAGGGAATCCATAACGGCAGCCTGGTTCCGGGCCAGCGCCTGGTCGAAGCCGTACTCACCGCTGAACTGAATACCAGCCGGGGTCCCCTGAGGGAAGCCCTGCGCCTGCTTTCCGCAGCAGGGCTCGTGGAACTCGTCCCGAACCGGGGTGCCGTTATCCGCAAGATGAGCCGCGAGGAAATAATCCATCGTCTGCAACTTGTAGATGTTATGGGTGCCATGGCAATTCGCGAATATGTACCTTCTTCCATTGAAAGAAAGAAACTTATTCCCCTGATTGATGAAAAAGTTTCCGGCGGGGAAGCCGTTCTCCAGTCGATTATGAATTTCTACAGTCAGCTTGCCGAAAGCGGGAACAATACCGCTCTGGCAGAAATGTTGGCACGTTTGAATATCTGCCATTTTTCAAGGCACGTCATGCATGTACTGAAACTGGACGCGGCTGATTTCTGGGAAGATTTCCGGGATGCCGGCCTCTCCCTCCTTGACGGCAACCGGGATGACGCCCTGCAGAAACATTCTGCCTGGGTCAACAAGGTGATCTCCTACGCCTGACAATTCCACTTGTCCGCACTGAAGAAATGATTTTCCTGTTGCCTGCCCCCTGCTCCCGACCTAAAGTTGGGCCGTTCGGCGGCAAGGCAACGGGTGCCTGTTCCAGCCCGTAACAACGAAACAGGGGAAAACAGTTGTCACTTCTTCAGATCGTCGTCCTTGCCATTGTCCAGGGTATAACCGAATTCCTGCCCATCAGTTCCTCCGGTCACCTGATCCTTGTCCCGCAACTGACAGACTGGCCCGACCAGGGGCTGATGATGGATGTGGGGGTTCATGTGGGTACACTCGCCGCTGTAATGATCTATTTCCGCAAGGATGTGGGGGCCCTGTTTCATGCCTTCTGGCAGATGCTTACCTTAAGTAAGAGCCACAGGCCCCATGAGCGGAAGCTGTTCCTGGCTCTGATCCTGGCCACCATTCCGGTTGTGGTTTTCGGCGGCCTGGTGTCCATTTTCGATCTCAACGACCTGTGGCGTACAGTCGAAGTCATTGGCTGGACCAGCATCATTTTCGGTATCCTGCTTTATGTACTGGACATGCGCTCACCGGTCACAAAAACCATACTTGAGCTGAGATACGGCCATGCCCTGATCATGGGCCTGGCCCAGGTGCTGGCCCTGATCCCGGGCACCAGCCGCTCCGGCATCACCATGACCGCCGCCCGCGGCCTCGGCTTCAGCCGCACCGAAGCCGCACGTTTCTCCATGCTGATGTCTATTCCGACCATTCTCGCCGCAGGAACCCTGCAAGGCCTGAAACTGGTGGAAAGCGGCGACTTTGTTCTGGGGCAGGATATATTGCTTGGCGCCGCGCTATCGTTTATTGCCGCCCTGCTGGCCATCGCCGGACTGATGAAATGGCTGGAAAAGGCCAGCATGACCCCTTTTGTCATTTACCGGGTGCTGCTGGGCATCGGCTTGCTTGTTTGGGCCTATAGCTGACCCGCAGGAAATCAAAAACTGTCACCGGCGTTTCATATTTAGCGGTACAATATCCCGAACAAGAAAGGGGATATAATGCGTATTCTGTTGACGGTAGTTTTCTGGATCCTGTTGATAACGCCGGCACATGCCTGGCGGGAAGATGGTCATCGCCTGGTCTGTCGGCTGGCATATGACCTGCTTGACGACACGGCCAAAGGCGAAGTCGACAGGATGGTTGACGAACTGCCGGTCAATCACAAGCTCTCCCTCAATCTTTATGAACAGAAACCGGCCGGCAGCAGCATCACTTTCGCCAACAGCTGCAACTGGCCCGACGCGGTTAAAAACTGGCCGGAATATGCCCGGCTCCGCTCCTGGCACTATGTCAATGTGGCGCGGAACGAAAAAACGGTCAGCATGAAGAACTGCCCCGACAGCGGTTGTCTCCTGTCCGCCATCGATCATCATACGAAAATCCTGAAAACCTCCACAGACTCCTGGGAACGGCTTCAGGCCCTGATGTTCCTCGCCCACTGGATCGGCGATTTGCACCAGCCCCTGCATGCGGGCTTTGCTGACGACCGGGGCGGCAATGACGTCATGGTCTACGGTTATGGCTATGACTGCCAGAACATGCATATGGTCTGGGACCATTGCCTGATCACCTATATCAATTATGACGAGGACCGCGAGTACCGGAAGCTGAAAGAAAACCTGCCCCGGGACAAGTTCCCCGAATGGCTCAAGGGAGACAGGCTTGACTGGATCAACGAGACCATCTCCATCGCCCAGTCACCGGAAACACTCTATTGCCTTGGCAACGGTGAAACCTGTGACAAACCGGAACAGCCCGTCGAGATCAGTGCCGAATATCACAAAAGGTCACAGCAGATCGCCAACCTGCGCATGCAGATGGCCGCAGTCCGCCTCGCCCATATGCTGAACGGCCTTCTGGGCGGCAAATAACCTCTCTTTCCCCTCCGGCGACAGCTGTGTTATCCTCTGGGAAAACAAAGGCATAAAATCAGGGGATACCGAGTATGAAAGATTTTACCCGCCGCTCCTTCGGCTCACTTCTGGCAGGAGGGATATTGGCGTCCGGCCTGCCCAATTTCGCCAGTGCCGAAACATCTTCTGCAACGCCACCGCTGATTATTGACGCCCTGGGCGGCATAGACGACGCGAACCGCTATATGTCGGATGACCCCTTTGCCTCCCGCAGCCTGACCCTGTCCGCGCGCGGTATTGAGGATGCGCTCAGTTCCGGGCTCAATGCCGTCAATGTGACCCTGGGGTATGTGGCCGGGGACAAGGACCCGTTTGAACACACCATCCGGGACATTGCCCAGTGGGACGCCGCCATCCGCCAGCACAGCGATAAGCTTCTGAAGGTCTTCACCGCCTCCGATATCGAGTTAGCCCGGAAAAGCGGGCGCATCGGTATCATCTTCGGGTTCCAGAATGCCGCCCAGGTCGGGGATAATCCGGACCGGGTTGATATTTTTGGCGATCTCGGCGTCAAAATCATCCAGCTCACCTATAACAACAAAAACCAGATCGGCTGTGGTGCAGTGGTACAAACTGATACAGGCCTTAGTGACTTCGGACGGGAGGTGATCGCCCGGCTCAACGAGAAGCAAATCCTGGTGGATGTCAGCCACGGCGGCCCCAAAACCATCACCGATGCCATCAAACACTCCAAAACCCCCATCACCATCAGCCACACCGGCTGCCGGGCGCTGGCGGATCTGCCCCGCAATGTGGATGACAAGACGCTCAGGATGCTGGCCGACCGCGGCGGCGTCGCCGGGATTTATTTCATGCCCTTCCTGAACAAGGGCCCCCAACCCTATGCGGAAGCAGTGGTTCGCCATATCGAACATGCGGTTAATGTGGCCGGCGAGGACCATGTGGGCATCGGCACCGACAATTCGGTTACCGGCATTGACGACATGCCCGCCTTCAAGGCAAAAATCCGCAAAGAGGTCGCGGAACGGGCAAAGCTTGGCGTCTCCGCCCCGGGCGAAAGCGGCGACATCGTACCCCTGATTCCCGACCTGCAGGGCCCGGACAAATACCGCAAGCTGATCCGGCTTCTGGAGCAGCGCGGCCATTCGACAGGCCGCATCGAGAAAATCATGGGCGGGAACTTTTACCGCCTGATGAAGGAAGTATGGGTATGAAAACCCTGCTGTTACTGATTAACCTCCTTATCCTTCCGTTTCCGGTACTGGGCGCTGATCTTCTGCTGAAGAACGCGACCCTCATTGACGGCACCGGCACCTCTGCCAAAAGCATCGAAAACTTGCTGATCAGGGACGGTCGCATCGTCGGAGTTGATGTCAAGGAACCCGGACAAGATATTGAAATCATTGATCTTAAAGACGCATGGATCATCCCCGGCCTCATTGACGCCCATGTCCATCTTTCCGGGTTCGAGGGCGACCGGCGGGAAATGCCCGGCAAGCTCGAACGGGCGCTCCGGGGCGGCATCACCGGCCTGCGCGATATGGCCGGCGACACACGGGTGCTGAAGGATACGGTCAGTGACCTGCATCTTGGCCTCTATCCCGGCCCGACGCTCACCTATGCGGGCCTGATGGGCGGCCCCACCATGTTTGATGACCCCCGGGTCTTGGAAGCTTCCATCGGCTATGCCCCCGGTGAAGCCCCGGGCCTGCGCGCCATCGACCAGGAAACCGATGCGGGCAAGGCCATGGCCGACCTGAAGACAACCGGCGCCAGTGCCGCCAAGCTCTATGGCAATCTGGACCGGGACACGGTTCTGCGCCTCGGCAAAGCGGCCCATAAGGCCGGGGTCAGGATCTGGGCCCATCCGGCCACCTTCCCGGCCCGCCCGATGGACCTGATAGAGGCCGGGGCCGATGTGCTGTCCCACAGCGCCTATTTCATCTGGCAGGCGGTGCCCGACATGCCGACCGACTATAACGCCCGCAGACATGGCCCTTACGGCGACTATTCCCCCGATGACAATCGCTATCAGCAGGTGATCGAGCGGATGGCGGCCGGGAATGTACTGCTGGATGCGACGCTGACCATTCATTACGATCATGCCGTGGAAGCAAACGAGCCTCTGGAAGGTGTGACCGATAACGCCTTCACCTGGGCCACGGCCTTCACCCGCCGCGCCCACAAGGCAGGTGTGAAAATTGTCGCCGGCACCGACGCCCTGTTCCCGTCGGAAAAACAGGATCCGGAAGGGGACGACCTGCCCAACCTGCATCGGGAGCTGGAAATTCTGGTGAACTATGCGGGCCTGACGCCGATGGAGGCCCTTGTCGCCGGCACCCGTAACAGCGCCGAGGCCGCGGGGCTCTTGCAAGACCACGGCACAATTGAGCCGGGCAAGGTCGCCGACCTGGTGGTGCTCAATACGGACCCGGTCAGGGACATCACCGCCACCCGGGACATCCGCATGGTGATCAGGGCGGGGAAAATCATCCCCCAGAAATAAAAGCGGCGCCGGGATCAGACCCGGCACCGCCTTTTGCTTCATATAGGGGATTTTTTAATCCAGATTTTCCAGCAGCAGCAGGCCCGCCGCCGTGTTGGAAATAGGGATGGTATATTTCTGATGCAGCAGGTTAACCTTGTCGCTCAAGGCTCCGCGCATCATCAGCCACAACACCAGCTCCACGCCCTGTGATCCGGCCAGACGCACCAGGTCCGGAATGGAATAGCTGAGCAGCGCTTCCGGATCGTCGACAATCTTTTTCATGCACATTTCATCGAATTCCTGATTGAGGAAACCGGCCCGTTCGCCCTCCAGCTGATGTGAGAGCCCACCGGTGCCGATGATCACCACTTTTGTGTCCTCATCATAAGAGCGGATCGCCCGGCCAAGTGCCTTGCCCATGTCGTAACAGCGTTTCGGGCTCGGCACCGGATGCTGCACCGTGTTGACGCAAACCGGGATCGTACGCACTTCCGGGGTCCAGCGTTCCGGCCACATCAATTGCATGGGCACGGTAAAACCGTGGTCCACCTTCATTTCCTGACAGGTGGTGAGGTCGAACTCATCATTCATCAGGCTCTCAATAATGTGCCAGGACAGTTTCGGATCACCCGGGAACGGCGGGATTTCCGGGATGCCCCAGCCCTCGTCCGCATTGCGGTATTCCTCTGCCGCGCCGATGGCAAAGGTCGGCATGGCATCGAGGAAGAAATTGAGCCCGTGGTCGTTATAAATCACCACCGCCACATCGGGCTTGACCTCGTCCAGCCAGTCCCGCACCGGCGGATAGCTGTCGAAAAAAGCCTTCCAGTAATGGCTTTCGAAATCCTTCTCGGCAATGGCCTTGCCGATCGCCGGGATGTGGGATGTGGTAATGCCGCCAACGATTTTCGCCATGATCAGTCCTTTCCGAATTCGCCGAGGATTTTGTCAAATTCCTCGCGGGAGACGCCGCGCTGCTGAGCGCCGATATCCTGCATGTTGAGGCCGAAGATGCCGGCAAATTTCGCCAGGTAATAGGCATTGCCGCCCGCCTCCAGCAGGTCCAGCACCTGGCGGCTTTTGATGGCCGCTTTCTGCTGCTCATTCAGGCCGTATTTGTCGCAATAGGCCTCCTCATCGGCGAGGAACTCCTCGCGGTTTTTCTTCTCGTTAAAGGAAAAACACATCTTGTTGAGGGCCAGGCCTTTCATGGCCTCCCGCCCGTCAAACAGGGTCGTGCCCGGGATCGGGTCATAGTCTACCATCTTCGCGCTCCCATTCGGTTTGCTGACTTATGAGAGCAAGTTTAGTGGGTACGGCCCCGGCGGTAATTGACATAGATCAGTAAAATGGGTCAAATTGCATGCAATTTATGGATATTTTGGACATTTAATAGTATTTTTCCATCATATTGCGTGCAATTATCCCTTTTTCCCGTCGCAGGAAAACATCATCACTCCCGTCCCAAATACTTGGCATGGCTAACCATCTCTGATATGACATATAGCCTTCAGGGAAGCATTCATCCGGGCGCATAGAGCCCGCGCAAGGGAGACCACCACCATGACCCATATTCGCACTTCACATGTCGGCAGCCTGCCTCGCGGCGAAGAGCTCACCCCTCTTCTGATCGCCCGGGACAGCGGCAAACCCTATGACGCGAAGGAATTCGACGAGAAGGTTTCCGCCGCCGTCGATCATGTGGTCCAGAAGCAGGTGGAATGCGGCGTTGATGTCATCAGCGACGGCGAAATGGGCAAGATCGGCTACTCCACCTATATGATCGAGCGCCTGTCCGGCTTTGGCGGCCATGTGGACCGCAAACCGGCTGCCGACCTCGCCGAACATCCGGGCCTCGCGAAAAAGCTCTCCGCCATCATGGGCAGCCAGGAATTTGTGCGCGCTTCCTGCGTCGGCAAGGTGGAGCTGGTGACGCTCGATCCGCTGTGGGAGGATATCCGCCGCTTCAAGGCCTCTTTGGACAAGCACGGCAAGCCGGGAACCGAGGCCTTCATGAATGCCGCCTCCCCGGGCCTGATCACCGCCTTCCAGGTCAACCAGTTCTATCCCAGTCACGAAGCTTACCTTGCCGACCTGGCCGACGCCATGCGCGAAGAATATGAAACCATCGTCAACGAGGGATTTTACCTGCAGCTCGACTGCCCGGATCTGGCCATGTCGCGCCATACCGGCTATCAGGACATGACCGACGAGGAGTTCCTCAAGGTCGCCGCGGCCAATGTGGAGGCGCTCAATGCCGCCACCGCCAATATCCCGCCGGAGAAAATCCGCATGCATGTGTGCTGGGGCAACTATGAGGGCCCGCACGACCATGACATCGCGCTTGAGAAAATGATCAACATTATCCTGGGGGCCCGCCCGGCGACCATCCTGTTCGAGGCCGCCAACCCGCGCCACGAGCATGAATGGAAGGTCTGGGCCGACGCCAAGATCCCCGAGGAGAAGATCCTCGCCCCCGGCACCATCGACACCTGCTCCAACTATGTGGAGCATCCGGAGCTGATCGCCCAGAGGATCGAACGCTTCGCCGGCATTGTCGGGCCCGAGCGGGTCATCGCCTCCACCGACTGCGGCTTTGGCACCTTCGCCGGTTACGGCAAGATCGACCCGGACGTGACCTGGAAAAAACTCCGCGCACTGAGGCAGGGGGCCGATATCGCGGGGACACGGGTTTAAGGCTTAGCCTGCCCCGTCATTCCCGTGCCAAAAAAAGAAAGAACGGGAATCCCGTTCTTAATAAACAGACGCCATCCTTCGGGGTGGCGTTTTTTGTTTGAGCGCTTTTTTATCAGATACCGAACAAGAAATACTTATTTCGAATTGTCAAATGCCCCTTCGACGATCTGATTTATTTGGCTTTGAGGTATAGTCCTTATTTTCGACATCAATTTCTGAAACTTTTTATTTTGCTCAGAAGCGACAAAAAAATCATAACTACATGCAGCAAAATTTGCATTTAATTGCTCAACGTTAACTTCGATTTTTTTTCTGCCACCGATTAAAAGGCAATCCTTAGAAAGGGGTAATAATATTTTCTCAATTTTTTGCCCTGCAAACATCAATGGGATATATCCAGTATCAGAGGAATAAGAAACAGACACACAATCAGGTAATATTAAGCCCTGTGAAAGCCCTGATATAGTTTGCCATCTTAATGATTTTAAAAAGTTTACTCGTTGCTCTGGAATTAGCGTTTTCCCAAGGGCATTGGTATGACCTCGGTATGCAGTTTCTTTAGATTTTTCTGTCAGTTTTTGAAATACATTTTGAAAAAACACAGCGTTTTGATCAAAACTTGTCTTGAAGTTAAATTTGGAAAATTCAAATGCATAATTCAAAAAACTGTCTTTGTTACTAAAGCCCCTTAGAGTGAGTAAAAATTTGTTTTCCTCATAAAATTCAAGCAATATTTTTTCCAATGCACCTTTAGGAGCTTCTTCATTCAATCCAAGGAATTGTTTAGTTTGATCGAAATCCGATAAAACCATAGAACTCTTGTCCACCAATTGCTCAAATGCGGAGGTGAGAGTTTCTCGCGTGTGTTTTTGTCTAAAAACAAGATGTGTTACAACTTCTGCAGCATCATTTGATGAAATGTCTTCACCAAGTTTTCTTGTAAGAAGACTTTTAATTTTTGATGCAAGTTCACTCTCGTATCTCGTTATTTTATCATCTAGTGTTCCATCACTTGTATTTCTTTCTGCTGGCCTAGAATAAAAAAACCTTTCCGCGGCGATCCTCTCAGTTGAAGTCGTAAAACACCCTCGTTCAAGTGAATAGACAACCACTTGAACCTTTTTCTTGCGCGCATTCTCAATACCAAAATTTCTAAGTAGCACTTGAGGAATATAATGCTGTTTTTTGCCTGCCATTTCGCCGCACCCAACAGTTTTTGTGCCCTGCAAATAGTAAATTAATACTACGGCCTAACTCAGGAAGCTAATCTATATGCCCTGATGGAATTAAGCTTTTCGTCAATAGAAAAGGTGTACTCATCTGTTTTGTGAATAAACTCTTCTATTAAATCGAGGTCATCATTAGAAAAAGACCCGTGCTCATATCTGAGAAGACCATTTATCATGCCTAACAAATCACCATAACCATGCCTCTGAAACTTCTCAAAAGAACCTTCGTCTGTCTTTTTGAAAAGGATTATGTCCCAAAGAGATCGCTGTTTTGACAACCCACTTTCTACTGCTTTTAATCCTTCTTCAAGGCGACCAACCCTAAACAAGACATAAAGAATAAGATAACTAACGCAGTAATATTCTTTTTCTCGACTTAGCCTTGAAGTTAAAGATTCTAAAAATATCTTTTTGTCGTTTTTACTCTGAAGTGTTTCAAAATATTGAACAAGGGTATCGCCGTTTTCACAAGATATGTGACTATTTTGAGGGTCGCGCACGATTTCCTGACGTTCGCCAGAACGGCTACTGGTCCAACTATCTTGGTAAATGCTTTTTATTTTTCGCCCTATGTATTCTGCATAAATGCTACCTAGTTGTCCCGACTCTCGACCATATTTTTTATATCGACTTATTTCATCTTTAAGGATGCCAACGACATGTTTTTCAATATTATGGCTCAAAGTATAAACAGCCTCTTGGGCTAGTGCCTTTACTTTTGAAGTCTTTTTCCTGTCAGATCTAAAAAATGTTTGGCGCAGAATCCGTTTTTGTCCATTTTGGTCTACAAAAACAACATCTAGCTTTAAATCTTTTCCCTCCTTTTGTATTGGTGGAACTATCCAAAAATCAGCATGCAGTTCAGTAGTTGAGTTTGGTGGAATAGGAAATTTTCCAAAGCAAGGACTACTAGTATCCTTTAAGAGAACTTGCCCCTGTATCCATGGACTCTTAATGTAACAATTGAAAATACTCATTGGCTGATCAGTGATATTGGTTGCATACCAATAACTCGCCAATTGCATAGCTGGTTTAGCATCTCCGGTACGCCCCATATGCCACCAATTTTGCCGTTGATGGGGAAGTATTATTGGACGGTACAAATAGCTTTTTATCCAAGGAAACAGGGTGGCAAGTTTTCCATCTTTTTTGAATATCGCAGAACCATATCGTCTTAATAATCTCTCTGTAACAAGTAGAACTATCCCTCCAAGAAACAATACTGGTTCATAGTTACCACCTGGATCATTCCACCACTTGATGCCAAAAAATACACTACCCACTAAAACGACAAATTCGACAAAATAAATTAATCGGACCATTGTCGACTGTAGCCCATATAATTTAGTTTGTTAGGTAAATAAGAAAAAAAAGCTTTCATTAATAAACCACCTCAAGTCGCTTGAATTACCCAAATATCATGCACACCTGAGATTGTATCACAAAGCACACTATTATTGTGACTGGTTTTTAGAGAACGAATGAGAAAGAAAATAGTGGGCGGTACCAGGTTCGACCTAGTGACCCCTGCGATGTCAACCTAGTGCTCCACCCCTGAGCCAACAGTCCGTTTTGGGCCGGGATATTCCTTCCTCCTCCCGTCCCGTCATTCCCGCCGGCGCGGGAATGATGTGAAAAGACAGGCTGGCCCCTCGATTTCGCGGGGTGACGACGGCATATTCAGGGCACCTGAAGCTAATCGCCTCGTGCAGCTTCCCCTTCTACTACTGGAAACTCATATGCGGCAAACTCCGGCTATTGCCGGGCGCCGTCATAGGGACTGACCTTTTTGCTATAAACCCCGACAAACACACGGGTATTCATGCTTGGCATGTTAAAGATATAGCTGGGTTCGTTAACACCGGGATACAACGGCCAGCGCAGGGTGATATAACTGATGTTGCCGTCATATCCGGCATCCTTAGCCAGTTGCACTGCCGCCGCCAGGTCCAGCTTGATGGGCAGCGGAATAACCACATCTTCCAGCCAGGGGGCATCATAGTGCCGCGGCGGCATCTGGAAATTACCCATATAGTTGGTCAGAATGGCCGTCGTGTTGCTGGCATGGGAACCTGCCGGCGGAATATTAAATACAAAACGCCACGGGCTGCCGACAAGCTCGATATTCAGATCGGCTTCATAAAATTCCGCCCCGGGATAATATTTCGCCACAATGCTGTTGGCTTCGTTCAGCATGTCCAGGAACTGGGCATAGGTCTCTTCTGTCATGAAATGTCTCCTGTTTGGATTGAGGTGAAACGCAATGGTCAAAACACGCTGCAAAACAGGGAACTGGGCCTCCCCACCGGGGAGAACAGATAAGCAGAATACTACGAGAAAACTTTCATTAGAAAGCTCTATTATAAATTGAATGCCGGTATCTTCAATCTTTTTTGGAGAAAATGGTGGGCGGTACTAGGTTCGAACTAGTGACCCCTACGATGTCAACGTAGTGCTCTACCACTGAGCTAACCGCCCCCGAAAGGGATGCGCCGTAAGGCGTGAAAGCGATTTATACTGATTTCGCGCGCCAACGCAAGCCCAAAGATGAAGCTTTTTTATCCCCGTAAATGTTCCGGCCTCAACCCCCGCCGCAATTCGGCCACTGTGCCGGTTCATGGTAGAGCAAGGAAAAATCTGCTAAGCTTGGAGATCAACCAAGGGGACCTGACCATGAAGCACGCTGTTCGAATAATTTTCCTGATTATCGGTATTTCCAGCCTCGCCGCCTGTTCCGGTGGCTATAAAAGCGACGTGAGCCGTTTTCATAACCTGCCGCGCCCGGCGGGCGAAAGCATCGAGGTGATGGCCGCCAAGGCCGAGCGCCAGTCCTCGCTGGAATTCGGGCAATATGCGGAAATGATCGGCAACCGGCTCGGCACCATCGGCTACACCCCGCCGGTCAATGGCCAGTCCACACCCCTGATCGCCTATCTGGATTACGGCATGCAGCCGGTCGCCGGGGTGACCTATGAAGAAGGCTCCTCCGCCTCCATCGGCATGGGCACCGGTGGCCGCCATTCAAGTTTCGGGCTCGGCTTTTCTTTCCCGATCGGCGAAAGCAAGCCGCGCCAGGATTATGTCTACATCCTGTCGCTCGACATTGTCCGCCGGGGCGACGGGGCGAAGCTTTATGAAGGCAAGAGCACCATTCGCGCCACCGGCAAGGCCATGAACGAAATGATGCCGCTGCTGATCGACGCCCTGTTTGCCGACTTCCCGGGCCAGAGCGGCACCGCGACCCGGGTCAAGGTGGGGAACTAGGGTGCCGGGAACGGCACCTCCGGCGGGCTCATTCACAATCGGTTCAGGCTGTCCCGTCTAGACTCCGGTCATAGTATTCGTACAAGGATTAACTGCATGCCCCTGCCCTCCGCGCGTTTCCTGCTTCTGCTCGCCCCCTTTTTTCTGCTGGCCTGCAGCGGCGCCACCGTCAGCCCCCATGTCAGCCGGTTTCACCAGCTGCCGCCGCCACAGGCGGAAACCATCAACATCCGGCCCCGCGATCCGCAACTGGCGGATAGCCTGGAATTCAGCATCTATGCGGACATGATCGGTCAAAATCTGACGGAAGCCGGATATCTGCCCCCGGCCACCGATAGAAGCGACCTTGTGGCCTATGTTTTCTACGCGGTCAATCACCTGAGCCGGATTGAAGAGGAAAGAAAGCCGGTCAGCGGCCATGTCACGGTCGGCGGCGGCAGTCGCGGCACCTTTACCAATGTGGGTGTTAATATCAATCTCGGTGACAGGCATAAGACGGAAACAGACAGCGTGTTCCGGTTGCGCCTCGAGATCGAGAGAGTGAGCGACGGCACAAGGCTATATGAAGGCACCGCGTCGCTGAGGAAGAAAAACACCACCATAAACGAGGTTATGCCGTATCTGGTCCAGGCCCTGTTTAAGGAGTTTCCCGGCGAAAGCGGCAAAACCGGCAAGGTCAAAGTGGCGAAGTAGTTCCCCGATTTCCGTTGACAAGTCCTATCGCGGCTGGCTATAGAGGCCCCCTCAAGGTTCAGGATACCTGCCGCTCACGCCCCTCGGGTATGGTGAAATCCTGATTTTCCGTCAAGGTTCCATTTTTTACGGACCCTGCAGCAAAGTGAGCCCTGTAGATGAGTGTCCATAAAAGAATGGAGACCATGATGAATATCCCCTCAACGGACGCGCTCAAGCAGCAGGCGTCCCGTCTTCGCGACCATCTGGCCGGGAAAAATATCGACATCAGTCACGCCGAAGCGCTGGAAGCCCTTGCCAAGCAATATGGCTGCAGGAACTGGAATGTTCTCGCCGCCATGGCCAAACGGGAAAAGCCGAAGGACTGGCCGGCCATCGGCGACCGGGTCGAGGGCAGCTACCTCGGCAATGTCTTCTCGGGCCAGGTGATCAAGCAGAATATGTGTGATCATCCGAACGCCCGTACCCTTGTGCTGCGCTTTGACGAAGCAGTGGATGTGGTGAAATCGAAACATTTTTCCAGCTTCCGCCAGCAGGTCAGCCTGACCCTGAACAAGGACGGCCGCAGCATCGACCACAAGGGCCGACCGGACAATATCGCCGAGCTTTACGGCTCCTAGACATACAAAAAGGGGCGGCCCGAAGGCCACCCCTTCCCAGGGACCATGCCTGCATGATCAGGCAGGGCTGTGTGGATCGAAAATTTCTTCTATGCGAAGCCCGAAGGTCTCGGCAATTTTAAAGGCCAGCGGCAGGGCTGGATCATATTTGCCGGTCTCTATGGCATTGACGGTCTGGCGCGATACGCCGAGCTTTTCCGCCAGCGCCGCCTGCGACCATTCCCGCTCCGCCCGGAGCACACGGAGGCGGTTTTTCATTTATACCTCCAGGCGCTGTAGATCTGGCCGAAGGCCCAGCCCACCATCATGATCGCCCCGGCATAATTCAGGCTCAGGCCCGGTGCCCCGGCATATTCCAGCACCTGGTAGCCGAGGATAAATATAATCCCGATACCAAAACCGATGGCCAGCCCCTCCAACTGGATTTTCTTCATCAGCTCATCCGCCATGCGCAGGAACCGCAGATAGAAGCGTAGGGCCACAAAGCCCATCAGGGTCGGCAGGGCAGCCACAAACCAGATAGCGGGCCCCTGCAACGGCTCATAGTAATTCAACAACCAGGTCGCTGCCACATAGCTCGCCCCCCAGACCAATACCCAGGCAGTAAAAATCAACTGGTTGCGCCGGTCCTGCGCCGTGCCGGAACAGCCCATGAGAATACGCCAGATGCCCTCGCCCCGCTGGTCCTGTTCATCTTCCTTGATCATGTCAATCTCCTTTGTCTATATGACAAGTTTCCTTTACATTTACATGTGTAAAGCTTCCTTTACTTATTGTCAAGCTATATTGATCACAAATGTCAGCTAAAAAAAATCCCCCGGGGTTTCCGGGGGACTTGGGAGAAGCCTTAAGCCGTCTGTTCCTTGGTCTTGAGGAAGCGGATATCGGGATTATCCTCTTTCGCCTTATCCAGGCGCCAGGCGTTGCGGGCAAGGAACACCGGCGAGCCGTTGTGGTCCTCTGCCATGTTGGCCCGGTTGTCGTCGATGAATTTCTTGAGCTTGTGCCTGTCGTCACATTCCACCCACACCGCCGTATAAAGCGAGGTGGTTTCAAAGCGGCAGGGCACGTCATATTCGGTACGAATGCGGTCGGCCATCACCTCGAACTGCAGCATGCCGACAACGCCCACATACCATTCGGCACCGATGGTCGGCTTGAACACCCGGGCGGCGCCCTCTTCCGCAAGCTGCTGCAGGGCCTTGGCCAGGTGCTTTGCCTTCATGGGATCTTCCGGCCGCACGGTCTGGATATGTTCCGGGGCAAAGCTGGGGATACCGGTAAAGCTTAAGGGATCGCCTTCGGTCAGCCCGTCGCCGATACGCAGGTTGCCGTGGTTGGGAATACCGATGATATCCCCGGGCCAGGCTTCCTCGGCCAGTTCCCGGTCCTGGGCCAGGAACAGCACCGGATTATGCAGATTGACGATCTTGCCGGTGCGGGAATGTTTCAGCTTCATGCCGCGCTTGAATTTGCCGCTGACCATGCGGAAAAAGGCAATGCGGTCCCGGTGCTTGGGGTCCATGTTGGCCTGGATCTTGAAGACAAACCCGGAAACCCTGGGATCAAGCGGATCAATGCCGCCCTTTTCCGTGGTGTTATAGACGCCCGGCCGGGGCGCCCGTTCACCGATGCCTTCAAGAAGCTCCCGCACGCCAAAGTTATTGATGGCGGAGCCGAAATAGACCGGCGTCAGGGTGCCGTCACGATAGGCCTGCTCGTCAAAGGGCGGGCACAGTTCGCGCACCATTTCAATATCATCGCGCAGCTTTTCCAGCTGATAGTCGGGGATATAGTCGGCCAGCCTGGGATCGTTGATGCCTTCGCAGACAATGCCCTCGTCCGGCTTGTCGCCCTTGTTCTTTTCGATCAGGATCAGCTTGTCATTGATCAGGTCGTAACAGCCCTTGAAATCCCGGCCCATGCCGATGGGCCAGGTGGCGGGCGTCACATCCAGGGCCAGTTCCTGCTCAATCAGGTCGAGAAGCTCGAACGGATCCAGGCTTTCCCGGTCCAGTTTATTGATAAAGGTGGTCACCGGCATGTCGCGCAAACGGCAGACCTCGAACAGCTTCCTCGTCTGGCCCTCGATACCCTTGGCGCCGTCCAGCACCATAATGGCGCTGTCCACGGCGGTCAGCACCCGGTAGGTGTCTTCGGAGAAGTCTTCATGGCCCGGCGTATCCAGCAGATTGAACATATGCCCTGAATATTCAAAAGACATGACGGAGGAGGCCACGGAGATGCCCCGCTCCTGCTCCACCTTCATCCAGTCAGAGCGCGCCCGCCTGCGGTCGCCACGCGCTTTCACCTCGCCCGCCATCTGGATCGCACCCCCGAACAGGAGGAGCTTCTCCGTCAGCGTCGTCTTACCCGCGTCAGGGTGGGAGATGATGGCGAAGGTGCGCCGCCGGTTTACTTCAGTCTCAAGAGTTGTCATGGGTCGTTACTGTTCCGTCTGTATACGGGGCGGAATTTAGGGATTTGCCCCCGATAAGTACAGAAGAAAATACTTTTGCCCGGAAACATGCTATACTTCCGCCTTCAGTGATCGCGTGCACATATCAGAATTGATAGCCGGGGGGTTACAATGCCGTTTGATCAGTTACCAGCCGAAGTTGAAGAAGGCCTGGACGAGCTTTCCGCTTATCTGGGGCAGCATATTCCACCCAAAAAGATGGAACAGAACCTGCTGATTGCCACCTGGAACATCCGGGCATTCAGTTCGCTGACCCGCAAATGGTTTGCCGGGGACAATGACAGCCCCAAACGCGACTATTGGGGGGTCAGCATCATCACCGAAATCGTCTCCCGCTTTGATGTCATCGCCATCCAGGAAATCAAGGGCGACCTCAGGGCGCTCCGCACCATGATGAAAGCGCTTGGGCCGGACTGGGGCTTTCTTATGACAGACATCACGCTCGGCGATGCAGGCAACAGCGAACGGCTCGGCTTCGTCTATGATACCCGCCGGGTCACACCCTCGGGCCTTGCCGCCGAACTGGTGGTGCCGGAAGACTGGCGGGAGCAGGAAAACATCGGCGAAAATGCGCTTGAGCGCCAGTTCGCCCGCACCCCCTATGCGGTCAGCTTCCGGGCCGGGACCGAAACCTTCATCCTGGTCACCCTGCATGTAGATTACGGCGACAATGCCGATGACAGGGTGCCGGAACTGCAGGGAATCGCCAAATGGATGAAGGACTGGGCCAACCGGTCCAACCGCTGGCATCACAATCTGATTGTGCTGGGCGATTTCAACATCGACCGGGCTGGTGACAAATTATGGCAGGCTTTCACCTCCACCGGCCTCAAGGTGCCGGATGAACTGATGAATGTGCCGAAATCCATCTTTGCCGATCCCGACGAACCGCAGAACGACAAATTCTATGACCAGGTGGCCTGGTTCACCACCGGCAAGAAACAAAAGCTGCATATGACATATAAAACCGGCGGCTATGTGGATTTCGTGCCCTTGAGCTATCAGGGCAAGGACTTAAGCAAAACCGCCAAATCCTGGCGGGTGTCGGACCATTACCCGCTGTGGACGGAGTTCGAGATTTAGTCGGGCTTTAGGTGCTCTGAAAATGCTCGGAGCAGGACCCGCCTTGGCTAGTCCTGCTCCGTCCCCTCCCGTTTGTCAGTGATAGTCACTTGACAAAGCGGTATACAAATCTGTCGGTCCTGCCGCGTATTGCCTCTTCCCACATAGGTTTCAATCCGTCATCGTCAGGGTTCCTGAGGATATCAGTTTCCCCGTCGAATGTAAAACCCGCTGCCGTTATTTCCCGCTTGGCAATGGCCGGGTCGATCCGGTGCAGGGTTTCCCCGCTTGTGGATGGTGTGCCCGCCGGCGCCACATGATCCACCACCGCCAGCACACCGCCCGGCTTCAGGGCCTTTTTAAACTTGGCCAACAGCATCCTTGAATCGATGGCCGGCCAGTTTTCCGCCACATGGTAAAAATCATGAAAACTGAGGATCAGGAATACCGCGTCCAGGCTGTTGTCTTTCAGGTCCAAATCGGCGACTTCCACATTCAGGGGCACCACATTGCCCATGCGGCCCGGCACCGACAGTTTTTGCGCCAGCGCATCCTTGGTATAGGAAATATAGGCCGGATTATTCTGGGCGATCACCTTGCCGGTCGGTCCCACCACCCCGGACAGGATTTCCGTGTAATAGCCGCCGCCGGCAAACATATCCAGCACGGTCATGCCCGGCTTGATGCCAAAAAAGGCGACAATCTCTTCGGGCTTGCGGTTTTTATCCAGTTCCCGGTCGCTCTCGCTGCGCTGCGGGTTATCAAGGGCGCAGCGGATAACATCGCACTTGAGGTCCGCTGCATATGAAAATGCCGGCGACAGCAACGCCATCACCGACATGATAAGAATTCCGTATTTTATATGGCCAGTCATTGCTGTTTTCTCCCCTTTGCTTCAGTCAATCCATCTTTGACGATCCAGAGAGGAAAATCCACTATTCCGTGAATTTGGAAAGCAACAACGATCTGTCAATCAGTCCAGTTCAAACTGGGCCAGGGCGCTTTCTGCTTCCGCACTGCCGTTGCGCACGGCTTCGTTCAGCCACCATTTGGCCAGACGGCGGTTCTGCTCCACCCCTTCGCCAAGGGCATACATCAGACCGGTCACCAGCTGGGCATCCCGCAGGCCGTTCTGGGCCAGGGGAAGACAGACCGTATGAGCCATCTCGAATTCAGAATTGATAAAGGCCTCGAGACAACGCACCTCATCGGCGGGATTTGCCGCGCGGGCAATCTCCACCTGTACATCGCTGCGGGTAGCAGCAGTCAACGGCGCTGATACAAAAACACTGCACAACAATACTGAAACAGACAAAAGAAATTTCTTGGACATTCTCGTTCCCTATGAACCAATTATAATTTTAATTATTCGATTAACTATTTGTCTTGTAGCAAGTACCGGGCCAGAATCATATTATTTATATTTTCCAGTATCTTAGGACAGACCCTCGAAAAAGTCCCGGACAAATTATGGTTAATATTATGAAAAACTTTACAGTTCGGCAAGAGTTTGTCTCAAAATGGGACAACGCCCAAAAGTCAAGGTTTTCTGCGGCAGACAGGCTTTTATGATATAATCACGCCATTAGATACGCCACTGTAGTTCGGGCGGCAAATGCAACAGGTCATCAGCAGGAGCACCGTCATGAAACTCTATTACAACCCCCTGTCCACTTATTCCCAGAAGGTCCTAATTGCCTTTTATGAGAAAGGCTTAACTTTTGAACCCGTCGTTATTGACTTTAAAAACAAGGCTGTGCATCAGGCGTATCTGAAACTCTATCCACTTGGAAAAATCCCGCTGCTCATTACCGAGCAGAGCCGCTCCATTCCCGAGTCGAGTATAATCATCGAATATCTGGACATGAATTACATGACAGGCGCCACTCTCCTGCCCCGGGATATGGACATGGCCCGACAGGCCCGCCTCAAGGACCGGATGTATGATCTTTATCTCAACAACCCGACGGTGGAGCTGTTATTTGAAGGCCAGAAACCCAGGGACAAGCAAGACCCCTGCAAGATGACAAAGGCGCGTGAGACGCTGAATATCATGTATGAAAAACTGAACGAGGCCGTGAGCGATCATAGCTGGACCAACGGAGAGGAATTCAGCATCGCTGACTGCGCCGCCGCCCCGGCCCTGTTTTATGCCCAGCGGGTACACCCCTTTTCACGGTTTCCGGCTATCAAGGCCTATTTTTCCAGGCTCATGGGCCGGACCTCGCTGCAAAAGGTGCTGGGAGAAGCGGAACCCCTGGTGAAAAGCTTTCTGAAATAACGTTCAGTAAAAGGGCAAGGACTATTTGAGGCGCTCGTAGTTGATAACCCAGACATCTTTCCATTCATTGCCCAGATCCTCGCTTCTCTGCCACCGCCAGGTCAGGCTGTCCTTTTTGATGTCCGTAAACAGCATGCGTGAAATCACACCCGGTTTGTTCACAGACTGTTTTGTCTGAAAAACAAAATCACTTCCCAGCTCCTGGCCATAAAAGTCAAAAAATCCGCCCTGGTTGTCCATCCAGGTCTGGCGCCACTGTTTTTCCCGGCCGTCATAAATGGAAATGCTCATGCCCTTGAAGTGATGGCCGGACATGACACCGCCATCGAACTGTTCCTCAATCACACAACCGTTCATGGACCTGGTTATGACATTGGTTCCCTCACCGGCCTGGTCGCCATTGCCCCAGTTCACACGCCAGGTGCCGACCCAGAAATCGAGCCTGTGATATTCCTCGGATGCACAATAGACAGGTTTCTCTTCCGCCTTTGCAATTTGTGATACCAGGACAATAAAAACAGGAACCATAAATACAAACAATGATCTGATCTTCATAATCATCTCCCGTGTTTATGCTTCCTCCGCAGAAAGTTATTTGTAACGAACCACCCTAATGAATGACTTCCTGCCGGGGACGGTCATTTTGTAGGAACCGAGAGCTCCCTTTTTGATCTCCACGGTGAAGTCTTCATCCGGAAGATTAACACGCTGGTTGTCTTTCTGCATCCATATCTGGCCATTATCCAGATAAACAGCAAACTGCTTGCGAGGTGACCAGACCACCTTCGTCACCGTCGCGGTTATGGAGGAAAGCTCTTCCTTGCTGTCCGTGGCTTTTTTCTCGACTTTTTCAGCGCCGAAGTTCTGTTCAGCCCGAGGCACCACAGGCTCTACCGCTTTGTCCGGCACAGCCACGGCGGTGCTGGCGCGCCCCAAGGCGTCATAACAGGCAAGCCGGGCGCTATCACTTTCGATTGCGCGACATTTTTTAATCTGATTTTCCAGAGAAGACGCCTCTGCCTGCACCGGCAGGGCGCCCATGAACACAACAGCGACAAATGAGGCTGCCGCAACAGAGTATCTGATCATCCTTATCCCCTTGCATAAAACCACTTCCCCTTTTCGGGGATATACTTAATTGTGGTTATGCTTGAGGATAAACTCTTTTACCTTGGGTGCAATCATGTTTTTCCACTTGCGGCCATTGAAAATACCGTAATGGCCAACACTCTTTTGCTCATAATGCTTCTTCATGGTCTTGGGAAGACCGGTACAGATATCCTGGGCGGCCCTGGTCTGGCCGATACCGGAAATATCATCCAGCTCGCCTTCCACCGTCATCAGGGCCGTTTTGGTGATCGCGGCCGGGTCAACCGGCCGCCCGCGGGAGACCAGCTTTCCCCGCGGCAGGGAATGTTTCTTGAAAACCTCACGGATGGTCTGCAAATAGAACTCCGCCGGCAGATCCATCACCGCCAGATATTCCTCATAAAACAGCCGGGTTTTATCGGCGCTTTCATCATCACCTTCCACCAGATGATCAAACATCTTGCGATGGGCACCGATATGATCCTCAAGATTCATATTCATAAAGGCGGACAGCTGCAGAAAGCCGGGATAGACTTTGCGCATCACACCCACATTGGGCCAGGGCACGGTATGTATGGCATGGCGCTCGAACCAGTCCATGGAACGGCGATAGCTCAGCTCATTTACAACGGTCGGGCTTTTGCGAGTATCAATGGGGCCACCCATCAGGGTCATACTTGCCGGCACACAGGGGTTATTGTCGGCAGACATAAGGGCTACCGCAGCCAATACCGGTACCGACGGCTGGCATACAGCCAGCACATGGGTATTGGGACCAAGAAATTCCAGAAACTCGACCACATAATCGATATAGTCATCCAGGTCGAAGGCGCCTTCATAAAGGCCAATGTTACGGCTGTCCTGCCAGTCGGTGATATAGACGTCATGGTCCGGCAGCATGGCCTCCACAGTCCCCCTCAGCAGGGTGGCGTAATGGCCGGACAGCGGAGCGACAATCAGCAGCCGTGGAACATCATTCACATCCGTAGCCCGCTTGAAATGCTTAAGATGGCAAAATGTCTTGCGCATCACATCATGTTCGGTAACCTCGATGGGAATGCCGTTAATTTCGGTAGTATCCAGACCGAACTTGGGTTTGCCGTAACGCCGGGTCAGCAACTCCATGACGTCGCAGGCTGCAACGATCTGCTTGGCGCCCGGCATATAAGACATGGGGTTCATGGGGTTTTCAAGGCTCTGCTGCGTCAGATCAATCATGTATCTCGCAGGTGCGAACGCTGTGTGCTGAAACTCATACATATGATATAGCATTATCTAAGCCTATACCCTTTCCCTGTTATACCCAAACTACTTAAAACCCCAAATATGTCTTTTAATTCGGTTATTTGGATGTATTTTCACAAATTTTAATGCTAGCCTAGCATACATGTAAATATAGACCAAAGACTATTTGCAGTGCAGCATTTTTTGTGTCAATTTCTGCAAAACAACCCCTAGAGGGTCTCATTAACTGGTTAACGGGAGCTTAAAAATGGGCAGGATCATGCAACCTGATGTCCTGAAAGGAAAAAACGCTGTGATCACCGGGTCAACCAGCGGTATCGGCCTCGGAATGGCCCGGGCGCTGGCCGACTCAGGCGCCAATGTGATGATCAATGGACTCGGTGATGCCGGGGAGATTGAGGCCACACGTGCCGCCATTGAAACTGACTTTGGCGTCACAGCCCTGTATGACGGCGCAAATATGCTGGAAGGCGGGGAAATCACCGCCATGATAGAGCGGGCCGAAAAGGAACTGGGCAGTGTGGATATCCTGATCAACAATGCGGGTATCCAGTTTGTTTCCGCCATTGACGAATTCCCGGCCGATAAATGGGAAGCCATCATTTCCATCAATCTGGTTTCAAACTTTTATGCCATCAAGGCCGCCCTGCCCGGCATGAAGGCGCGCAATCAGGGGCGCATCATCAATCTGGCCAGTGCGCACGGGCTGGTCGCCTCTCCCTTCAAAACCGCCTATGTCGCGGCCAAACACGGGGTTCTGGGCCTGACCAAGTCTGTGGCGCTGGAAATTGCCGAAACCGCAATCACCTGCAACGCCATATGTCCCGGCTATGTGCGCACACCGCTGGTGGACGGGCAGATCAAGGACCAGGCAAAGGTTCACAATATGACCGAGGAACAGGCCATCCGGGATGTCATCCTGGCCGCCCAGCCCAATAAACGCTTTGTGGAAGTGGAAGAACTGGGCCAACTCGCCGTTTTCCTGTGCACAGATGCCGCCCAGAGCTTCAACGGCGCAAGTCTGCCCGTGGAAGGCGGCTGGACCGCCCGCTGACGGCGGCACTGCAGGAAGAAGTTGCAACCGGCAAAACAGAAGTGATATCCTTGATGACCGGCAGATCTTCATCAAGGGGTCATCATGAGCAGATTTCACAGAAATAAAAAGAAACCACCCCGCAACAGCGAGCAAAACACCATCTGGCTGCTGATTATCGCCGCGGCCGTTCTGGTGATTATCCTGGCGATGGTCTAGTTTCTCAGATCACATCAGGCTGAAAATTTCCCTGCCCCTGCTGAACGGGGATTGACCCTCCGCAAGTGTCAACTGGCCTGATGCCTTTTTCAGTCCCTCGGTGCCGTATTTTTCCCGGATCATTGTTTCGAGCCAGATTTGCCCCTGCTTTTGCCGCTCACGTTCAAGTTCCCCGGTTCGATATAGCCAGTCGGCATGATCGCTGACCGCAGTGACAAGTTCCTCTATCCCTTCGCCGCTGCTGGCGCTGAGCTTGAGCACGGGCACCTGCCATCCCCCATGTCCGTCTTCCGTTAGCCCCAGCGCCCCCGCCACATCGGCTTTGGCACGGTCGGCTTTCGCCCCCATGTCCGCCTTGGTCACCACCATGATATGCGGCACCTCCATGATCCCGGCTTTCATAAACTGCAGGCTGTCGCCGGAGCCGGGCTGGATACAGAAAACCACTGTATCCGCCACCGAGGCCACGTCGGTTTCTGACTGGCCCACACCAACCGTTTCCACCAGCACGATATCATAGACCGCCCGCATCAGGATCATGGCCGGCACCGTCAAGCCCGCCAGGCCGCCAAGCCTCTCCCTGGCAGCCATGGAACGGACAAAAATACCCTCATCCTCGGGATCGGTCACAAGCCGGGTCCGGTCCCCCAGAAGTGCGCCGCCGGTCTTGCGGCTGCTGGGATCGACGGCAATCACGCCGACGGTCTTGCCGGCCTTGCGCCAGCTCGAAATCATGGTGCTGATCAGGGTGGATTTTCCGACCCCGGGCGGGCCGGTCAGGCCAAGGACATGACCATGTGGCTTCTGCCAGGCTTTGTCCAGCAGGTCAATAACTGCGGGGTCGTCAGGGGAATGTTCAATGGCGGCAAGGGCCCGGGCCAAGGCTGACTTTCCGCCGGCCCCGAGCTCGTCGATGGTTTGGGGAAATGAGGCCGTTTTATTCATTAAACCCCCGGAATTGAGATCAGGCTTCTTTTATTTCCCAATCATAGGTCAGTTTGGCGGCCTTGGCCAGCGTCAGCGAGGCCGAGCAATATTTGGTCATGCTGAGCTCCACCGCCCGCTTCACGGCGGCTTCCTCCACATCATTGCCGGTCACGACAAAATGCATGTGAATGTCGGTATAAACCTTTGGCGGCTCATCCGCGCGGGTGCCGGTCACTTGACAAACACAATCGACAATATCCTGGCGGGATTTCCTGAGAATCATCACAACGTCAATACTGGCGCAACCACCGGCGCCCATCAGCAGCAAGTCCATGGGGCTATGGCCGAGGCCAAGACCACCCACGGCGGTTCCGGCATCCATGGTCAGGGTATTGCCGGAAGCAGCCTCACCAATAAAGGTCAGGTGACCGGCCCAGGAAACCTTTACTTCCTTTTTCATGGGCTTCAGGCCTTTTCTTTTAGGGCAGCCTGGGCGGCGGCCAGACGGGCGATCGGCACACGGTAAGGTGAGCAGGATACATAATCCAGTCCAACACGGTGGCAGAATTCCACGGAGGCCGGATCGCCGCCATGTTCGCCACAAATACCCAGCTTGATATTGCTGCGGGTTTTCCGACCGCGCTCGGCGGCAATTTTCACCAGTTCACCCACACCATCCTGGTCGATGGTCACGAAGGGGTCCTGCTCGAAAATACCGGCGCGGATATAATCATCCAGGAAATGGGCGCTGTCATCACGGCTGATGCCGTAGGTGGTCTGGGTCAGGTCGTTGGTGCCAAAGCTGAAGAACTCGGCTTCGTTGGCAATCTCGCCAGCCTGCAAGGCAGCCCGCGGCAGCTCGATCATGGTGCCAACCATATAGTCAAGCTTCTGGCCTGAGGCGGCAATAATTTCGTCGGCCACGGTGGAAACCGCGGCTTTCAGGATTTCCAGTTCCTTGCGGCTGCCGACCAGCGGGATCATGATTTCCGGCACCACCGGCTGACCGCTTTCCTTAGCCACCTGGAGGGCGGCCTCGATGATGGCCCGGGCCTGCATCTCGTAGATTTCCGGATAGGAAATACCAAGACGGCAGCCTCGATGGCCCAGCATCGGGTTGAACTCATGAAGCTCGCTAGCCCGCATTTTGAGGTCAGCCACGGACACACCAGTCACGGCGGCCACGTCCGCGAAGTCATCTTCTTCCTGGGGCAGGAATTCATGCAGCGGCGGATCCAGCAGACGTACCGTCACCGGCAGGCCCTGCATGATGGTGAAAAGCTCGACAAAGTCGTTCTTCTGGTACGGCAGGATTTTATCCAGCGCCGCCCGGCGACCGGCCTCATTTTCCGCCAGGATCATCTGGCGCACGGAAATGATGCGGTCAGCATCAAAGAACATATGCTCGGTACGGCAGAGACCAATGCCTTCGGCGCCGAATTCGCGAGCCGTACGCGCATCCAGAGGTGTTTCCGCATTGGTGCGCACCCTGAGGCGGCGGTTGGCGTCGGCCCATTCCATCAGGATGCCGAAATCACCTGAAAGTTCCGGCTGAACCGTATCCACAGCGCCGAACATCACCTCGCCGGTGCTGCCGTCGATGGTAATGGTTTCATGCAGCCTTACTTCACGACCGGCAACCCGGATCACACCTTCGGCCTGATCGATATGCAGGTGACCTGCACCAGAAACACAGGGACGGCCCATACCGCGGGCCACCACGGCCGCATGTGATGTCATGCCGCCACGGGAGGTAAGAATACCTTTCGCGGCATGCATGCCGTGAATATCCTCGGGACTTGTTTCCACGCGGACCAGGATCACATCCTTGCCCTGCTTGGCCAGTTCCTCCGCCTCGTCAGCGGTAAAGACCACGATACCGCAGGCTGCCCCGGGGGAAGCCGGAAGGCCGGTGGTCAGCACATCGCGCACGGCATCGGGATCAAGGGTCGGATGCAAAAGCTGGTCAAGTGCTGCAGGCTCCACACGCAGGACAGCTTCCTGTTCGCTGATGACCCCGTCGCGGGCCATGTCCACGGCGATTTTCAGTGCCGCCTTGGCAGTGCGCTTGCCGGAACGGGTCTGCAGGATCCACAGCTTGCCCTTCTGAACGGTAAACTCGATATCCTGCATGTCGCGGTAATGGGCTTCCAGTTTCTGGAACACATCGGCCAGTTCCTTGTACACACCGTTCATGCTTTCTTCCATGGACGGTTTATCGGACCCGGCAGCCTCGCGGGAGGCCTTGGTCAGGTTCTGCGGTGTACGGATACCGGCTACCACATCCTCGCCCTGGGCGTTGATCAGATATTCACCGTAATAGGCGTTCTCGCCGGTGGACGGGTCACGGGTAAAGGCCACGCCGGTGGCGGAGGTTTCACCCATGTTACCGAACACCATGGACTGCACGTTCACGGCGGTGCCCCAGTCTTCGGGGATGTTGTGCAGGCGGCGGTAGGTCTTGGCGCGTTCGATCTGCCAGGAGCCGAACACGGCATTGATGGCGCCCCAGAGCTGTTCATTCACATCCTGCGGGAAAGGCTTGCCGAGCTCATCCTCGGCTTTTTTCTTGAAAGCCCCGGCCAGTTCCTTCCAGTCGGCGGCATCCAGTTCCGTATCCAGGATATAGCCGTTTTCTTCCTTGTGGATTTCCAGCAGTTCCTCGAACAGGTAATGGTCAACCCCCAGCACCACGTCGGAATACATCTGGATAAAGCGGCGATAGCTGTCATAGGCAAAACGTTCGTCACCGGCCTGCTTGGCCAGCCCCTGCACGGTCACGTCGTTTAACCCTAAGTTCAGGACCGTGTCCATCATGCCGGGCATGGACACCCGGGCACCGGAGCGGACGGAAACCAGAAGCGGGTTTTCCGCATCACCGAACTTGGCCCCAACGGTGCTTTCCACGGATTTAAGGGCGTCTTCCACCTGACCGGCCAGATCGTCCGGATAGTTGCGGTTATTTTCATAAAATGCGGTACAGACCTCGGTGGTGATGGTAAAGCCGGGCGGCACCGGCAGTCCCAGGTTTGACATTTCCGCAAGGTTGGCGCCCTTCCCTCCGAGGAGGTTTTTCATGGAGGCTTCGCCTTCCGCTTTTCCGTCACCGAATGTATAGACCCATTTCGTCATGATGCTTAACCTTCAATTTGTGAAAAATCCGCCACCAGATTCATGGTGTTGCGAATTTGCGACAGAATACACAACCGGTTCTGCCGCTCTCCCTTGTCTTCACTGTTGACCGTCACCTTGTCGAAGAAATTGTCAATTGGCTGACGCAACGTGGCAAGCTGCGCCATGGCTTCTTCGAACTGTTCCGCCTCAACAGCGGCCTGTGTCGCCCCGGCAACCTTGCCGAGGCTGTTGAATAATTCCGTTTCCTCCGCCTGGGTGCCCTTGTTGGGCGCACCGTCATGGGAGGTACCGTCTTTTTTCTCTTCGATCTTGACGATATTCACCGCCCGCTTGTAACCGGCAAGCAGGTTGGCGCCGTCTTCGGTATCGAGGAAGTTTTTCAGCGCCTCGACCCGGGCCAGCAGACGCACCAAATCGTCTTCCGCCTGTCCATTTTCATCCTTGAGGGCAAAAACGGCGGAAATCAGATCGTGCCGGACCCCTTCTTCGCGCAGATGCACCTTCAGGCGATCGGCAAAGAAGTCGAGCAAAGCAACACCCAGTAACTTGACATCTAAACTTAAAACTTCGGATAACCGACGCAGTTCCTCACTCTCACTCTGCTCAGTTATTTTCTGGTCATGATGCCAAATTTCAACAATGCCATCGACAGTTCTGGTTTCAGCGCCATTCCATAGCGGAAGAATATTATCCAACTTCGCATTGGATGCATATGATTTGAGGTATTCAGACCACGTTTTATAGAAGAGTCCCAAAAGACCTAACCTTAGTTTATTTTCAACGATCAAACGGATCGCGCCCTGCGCCGCTCGGCGCAGGGCGAAGGGATCCTTGGAGCCCGTCGGTTTTTCGTCAATACTGAAGAAGCCAACAAGGGTGTCGATTTTCTCTGCCAGGGCCACGGCGATGCTGACCGGCTCGGAGGGACACTTATCACCTGGACCCTTGGGGGAATAATGATCGGCAATGGCCCTGGCCACTTCCGGGGCTTCCCCCTCGGCTTCGGCATAATATTTACCCATCAGGCCCTGCAGATCGGCGAATTCCCCCACCATGCCGGACACAAGGTCCGCCTTGCAGAGCTGTGCCGCCCGTTTGGCCTTCTCCCCATCGGTGCCGATCAACCCGGCAATATGAGCGCTGAACTCCACCAGGCGTTTTACCCGCTCACCTACGGTAAATAGATCAGCATGAAAAACAATATCTGAAAGCTTAGAGTTAAGAACCTCGAACCCTCCTTCACGAATTGTTTTCAGGTCCTGGTCCCAGAAGAATTTGGTATCGGCGAGACGGGCGCGCAGCACCCGCTCATTGCCGTCGATGATCTTCGCGCCGTTATCATCGGTCTTCATGTTGGAAACAAAGATGAATTTGTTGGCGAGCTTGCCTTTACTGTCGACGAGGGAGAAATATTTCTGGTGGCTCCTCATGGCGCTGGTCAGCGCCTCCTGCGGCACATCCAGGAACTCTTTATCAAACTCACCCAGCAGGATCACCGGATATTCGGCAAGGCCCGCCACTTCGTCCAGCAGCGCCGGATCGTCCAGCAGCTCAAGCCCGGCCTCTCCGGCGAGCTTCGTGGCCTCAACAAGGATTTTCTCCTTGCGGGCGGGCACATCCAGCACCACAAAAGCCTTTTCCAGTTTGGCCCGATAATCGGCAAAGGAGGAAACCTCGAAAGTCTCCGGCGCCAGAAAACGATGACCGCGTGTGGTGTTGCCGCTCGAGAGCCCATCAGCAAGATCAAAGCCCACGACTTTCCCATCCAGCAAACACAGCACACTATGCAGCGGGCGCACCCAGCGCAGTGATCCCGCACCCCAGCGCTGGGATTTAGGCCAGGGGAAAGTGCGGATAATTTCCGGAAGGAACTCTGCAATCACCTCAGCCGCCGGGCGGCCCTTCTTCTCGATCACCGCATAAAGGAAGGTGCCTTTTTTCTCTTCCCGGACCTCAACCTGGTCCCGGCTCACCCCGGCCCCTTTCAGGAAGCCTTCAATGGCCTTTTCCGGCGCATCGGCGCGGGGGCCACGGCGTTCTTCGGAGACATCCGGCTGTTCCGTGGCCAGCCCCTCGACATG
The DNA here is from genome assembly GCF_048269205.1 of Emcibacter sp. Lineage (GTDB taxonomy): Bacteria > Pseudomonadota > Alphaproteobacteria > Sphingomonadales > Emcibacteraceae > Emcibacter. The sequence goes on from NZ_JBLXJC010000002.1 coordinate 219,636, forward strand.
CAGGGCCAGGCGGCGCACGGTCACATAGGCGGTTGCCTTGTCATAAGTGAGACTTGCTTCATCCAGCTTTGCCGTGATCAGGCGTTTCAGGTCGTCGGCCGCCTTCTGCTGCATGCGGGCGGGAATTTCCTCGGAGAAAAGTTCAAGCAGGAATTCAGCCATTATGCCTCTCCCTCACCGATGGATTTGAGATAGGCTTCACAGCAGGCCTTGGCCAGCGCGCGCACCCGACCGATATAGGCCTGGCGTTCGGTCACACTGATCACGCCCCGCGCATCCAGCAGATTAAAGACATGACTTGCCTTGATGCACTGGTCATAGGCCGGAAGCGGATAATATTTGCCGTCTTCCTCACCCTGGCGCAGAATGCTTTCACATTCCTTTTCCGCATCCTCGAAATGACGGAACAGCATTTCCGTGTTGGCCAGTTCAAAGTTATAGGCGGAAAATTCCTTTTCGCTCTGCAAGAAGACATCGCCGTATTTGACGCCCCCTTCAGATTCTGGCAAACCATTCCAGTCGAGATCGTAAACATTGTCCACGCCCTGGATATACATGGCCAGACGCTCCAGCCCATAGGTCAATTCGCCCATCACCGGCTTGCAGTCGAAACCACCGACCTGCTGGAAATAAGTGAACTGGCTGACTTCCATGCCGTCGCACCAGACTTCCCAGCCCAGCCCCCAGGCGCCCAGTGTCGGGCTTTCCCAGTCATCCTCGACAAAGCGGATATCATGCTCCATGGCGTCAATGCCAAGCACTTTCAGGCTGTCGAGATAAAGCTGCTGGATATTTTCCGGCGATGGTTTGAGCACCACCTGGAACTGGTAATAATGCTGCAGCCGGTTGGGATTTTCCCCGTAACGGCCGTCAGTGGGGCGGCGACAGGGCTGCACGTAAGCAGCCTTCCAGGGTTTGGAGCCAAGCGAGCGCAATGTGGTGGCGGACTGAAAGGTCCCTGCCCCCATCTCCAGGTCATAGGGTTGCAATACCACACAACCCTGATCTGCCCAGTATTTCTGAAGCTTCAGGATAAGATACTGAAAGGCGGTCTCCTTGCGGGCCGCTGCGTCTCGCGCCGAGGCTGTCATAAACCGTTACATTCCCTGTTTTGCGCACTAGCGAAATTACCCGCGGAAACTACCGAGCCGCCCCGCCCGCGTCAAGAAATGAATCGGCATTTAACAGTTAACTGTATTCTGCAGGGCGGGAAAGCCCTAGAGACCGAAACGCCCCCAGTGGGCGCGCTCATCCAGCACCGCCATGATTTCCCGGGAAACGGCGCTTTTGCGGCCACCAAGTCCAAGCAGGCTCTTGATGAAGCTCTTCTCGCCCTCGATGCGGCTGAATTTGGTTTTTTCGCCGAATTTTTCCTTCATCACGGTTTGCAGATCGCCAATCCCGTCAATGAGTCCCATTTTCTCGGCTTCGGTCCCGGTCCAGAATTTACCCGAGAACATGATCTTCTGGGTGCCTCTCAGTTTTTCACCACGGCGTTCCTTGACCATATCTTTGAAAAATCCGTGGATGTCCTTCTGAATTTCCTTGAGGAACTTCACATCCTCTTCCTTTTCTGGCTGGAACGGGTCAAGAATGGACTTGTTTTCCCCGGCTGTGTAGACGCGCCGGTCAACCCCGACCTTCTCGATCGCCTTGTCAAAACCGAAGCCGGCGGAAATCACACCGATGCTACCGATAATGGAAGCGGCGCTTGCATATATTTCCTCACCGGCCAGCGCCAGCATATAGCCGCCTGATGCCGCCACATCCTCGGCAAAGGCATAGACCGGAATTTTCTTTTCTTCAGACAGCTTGAGGATCCGCCGCATGATCAGTTCGCTCTGCACCGGTGAACCGCCCGGTGAATTGATGGACAGTGCAACCGCCTTTACCCCGAAGGCATCGAAGGCCGCCTCGATCCGCTTTTCCACACCGGCCAGATTAAGGGCCTCGCTGAACCGGCTTGAGGTGCCGATTACCCCGTCAAGTGGCAGTACTGTCACCACGGGGATCGTGTCATTCAGGAAAGGCAGGGGAAGTTTGGCAAGAAGCTCTCTGATTTTTTTAATCATTATCTATCCGTTTAAGGTTCTGTTTTTACGGTTTTCTTCCAACCGGGCGCCGTATCTTACGCGATATCCAGCATTTGTCCATGCCGCTGCACCGCCTCCGCCCGGTCGGTATATCCGCCATCGGATGTATGAACGACCAGCCCCTTTTTCAAGGAAAGAGGACCACGACTGCCCTTTCTTGCCCGCACAATAATGCGGCCGGCCTCGCTCTCGTCAGTCGCCCAGACGGGGAAAACGACAATGTCACCGGCCCGGCCCTGCAAGGCGGAGAGAATCTCGCCAAGCCGGCCAGCCCGCTGGATCAGACTGAGATACCCTCTGGGTTTTACCATTTTAAGACAGCAGGAAACCCAGTCGCCAAGGCTCAGATGACTGTCCGCAAGGGCCAGCGCCCGGCTCTCACTGGGGGAGAGGGTATGCTGGTCTTTTTCGTAATAGGGCGGATTGCTGACCACATGGTCATAACTGTTTTTTTCACATTCCGCCGGCGGATTGGCAATATCGCCCTCGAAACAGGTGATGCGGTCGGCAAACCCATTCAGTTCAGCATTCGCCCGGGCGAACTCGACATGCAACGGCTGGATTTCAAGGCCATGCAGGACCAGGTCCCGGGAGGCCTCCCCCAACCTGCCAGCAAGGCAGGTCAGGATGCCGCCGGTTCCGGCCCCCACATCCAGGATCTTCTCTCCCGGCCGGGGGACAAGGGTCGCCGCAAGATGCACCGTATCGACTGTCACGCGATATCCCTTGCGTGGCTGGTGCAGCCGGACAAGGCCACCCAGAAAGTCATCAGTTGTATATTCGATATCAAACAGATCGCTCATGGGCCGTCTTTAGCGAATTTCATCGCTAAAATCCACATCATCCGACAAACCGGCCTCTCGAATCAGGAATTTGGCCCGGGTCAGCGATTCCGGCGGCACCATGACCCGGCGTGCGATTCCGTCGATACCGCCACCGAACAGGCTGGCATGACCGTCCAGTACACAAAAAACCAGCCCGGCACCATCGAACAGCGCAGAAACTCTTGTAATTAACGCAATGTTGTCCGAAGAAAAAAGTTCCCTCACGTGATTTTGACCTCAAATAAAGACCGAATTCGGCCGATGTCCCTTGACCTTGCTACCCGGCAATGACTATTTTGCCCGGTACAAAAACGCCGGTTCCAGACGATAAAATCATTTTATCAACAGTGACCTGCATTTACCACATTCCGGATGACCGGACAGGATATCCCGGACAAGCGGGAACAAAAAGACACAGGACTGATCGTGGGTGTAGTTGTAAATTTCGAAGACGAAAAAAAGGGCGAAAGCGCCCTTGCTCGGCTGCAAAAGCTGGTCAAGGAAGATATGGACAAGGTCAACCAGACCATTATCCATAAAATGCAGAGCCCGGTGGCCCTTATTCCGCAGCTTGCCGGTCACCTCATCGCTTCCGGCGGCAAACGGCTGCGCCCGATGCTGACACTTGCCTCTTCACGCCTCTGCGGCTATGGCGGTATCCGCCATATTGAACTTTCTGCCTGTGTGGAATTCATCCACAGCGCCACCCTGCTGCATGACGACGTGGTCGATGAAAGCGACCTGCGTCGCGGCCAGGACACCGCCAACGCGGTCTGGGGCAACAAGGCCAGCGTTCTGGTTGGCGACTTCCTGTTCAGCCGCTCCTTCGAGCTCATGGTGGCTGACGGCTCTCTCGAAGTCCTGCGTATCCTGTCCCATGCCTCGAGCGTGATCGCCGAAGGCGAGGTGCTGCAGCTGGTCACGGCCAACGACACGGACACGACCGAAGACAATTATATGGAAGTGATCGCGGCCAAGACCGCCGCCCTGTTCGCTGCCGCCTGTGAAATCGGTGCAGTCATTGCCGAACGCCCGACGGCCGAGCAGGAAGCCCTGCAAAGCTATGGCCGCAATCTGGGCATTATCTTCCAGCTTGTCGATGACGTTCTCGACTATTCTGCCGAACAGGAAAAGCTGGGCAAGAGTGTCGGCGACGACTTCCGCGAAGGCAAGATCACCCTGCCCATCGTGCTGGCCTTCCGCCGGGGCAACGAGGAAGAACGCAATTTCTGGCGCCGCACCATGGAAGACCTGGACCAGCAGGACGGCGATCTGGAAAAAGCCTTCGAGCTGATTAAAAAGCACAACGCCCTGAACGATACCCTGGAGCGAGCCCGTCATTACGGCGCCATCGCCCGGGATGCGCTGGCCATCTTCCCGGACAATGAATATCGCCAGTCCCTGATTGATATTGTGGATTTCTGTATCGAACGGGCCTATTAGGCCTCTTCCGACAGCATAACCCTGATCTCCTCAAGATCCTGAAGCCGCTTCAGATCCCGGAACATCTCGTCCGCTTCCCTGTACTGATGCCGGAGATAAGTGAACCACTGTTTGATGCGGGAAGGCAGAAACCCGCCCCTGTGATCCGGCCGCTCAATGCTGGCATATCTCAGAAGGAGCTTTCGCACCCCGGCCCAGTTCATGGGCTCTTCCCCCACATTTATGACCCTGCCCAGATTGGGGAGCGCCAGCGCGCCGCGCCCGATCATGATATCCGCGCAGCCGCTTTCCCGGCGGCAAGCCTCTGCATCCGCCGCCGACCAGATTTCGCCGTTGGCGACAACAGGCAGGCTGACCTTTTCCCGTATGCGGGCGATCCAGTGCCAGTGGGCCGGCGGCCTGTACCCCTCCGCCTTGGTGCGGGCATGGACAGTCAGTCCGTCCGCCCCCGCCGCCTCGATGGCCCGGGCATTGTCCAGTGCCAGCGATTTGTCTTCATAACCGAGCCTCATCTTGGCCGTCACCGGCTGTCCTGCGGGGACGGCGGCCCGGACTGCGGAAATGATTTTATAAAGGGTTTCTGGTTCCCGGAGCAGGATGGCCCCGCCCTTGCTCTTGTTCACGGTTTTGGCCGGACAGCCGAAATTGAGGTCAACGCCGGGCGAGCCCAGCTCCACCGCCCGAACGGCATTTTCCGCCATCCAATCCGGGTCCTGGCCCAGAAGCTGAATGCGGACCGGCGTTCCCGAAGGTGTCCGGCTGCCGGATTTCAGTTCCGGACAGTATCTGTAAAACAGCGCCGGTTTATAAAGCTGCCGGGTGACCCGGATAAATTCCGTCACGCAAAAATCGTAGCTGCCAGCCGAGGTCAGCATGTCCCGCATGACATGATCCACCACCCCTTCCATGGGGGCAAGCCAGATTTTTCCTGATGAACTGGGGTTTCCGGTCATGATCAGAACGGTACCGGAGAGGTAAAGGTCACCTTCTCTTTCTTCACCGGATGAAACAGGGTCAGGCAGTGGGCATGAAGCTGAAGCCGGTCACTCATCTGCCGCACCTCGTCAGTGGCATAGAAAGGATCACCGAGGATACTGTGGCCCATCTGCTGACAATGTACCCTGAGCTGGTGCGACCGGCCGGTCACCGGCTTCAGTTCCAGCCGGGTAACGCCAGCTTCCTCCTGCTCCAGCACCCGCCAGCGGGTCAGCGCCTGTTTGCCGCGTTCGAAATCCACCATCTGCCTCGGCCGGTTGGGCCAGTCACAGATCAGCGGCAGGTCCACCTCGCCTGTCTCTTCCGCCACATGTCCGGCCACCCGGGCGACATAGGTCTTTTCCGTGCGGCGATGTTCAAACTGACGGCCGATATGACCGTGGATTTCCTTGCTCAGCGCCATCACCAATATGCCGGAAGTTTCCATGTCCAGACGGTGGATCGTTGTGGCTGTCGGGTAACGGCTCTGCACCCGGCTTTCGAGGCAGTCCTTGAGGTGGTCATGCCGACCGGGCACAGACAACAGACCGCTCTGCTTGTTGAGCACGAGGAAATGCTCATCCTCGTAAAGGACGTCGAGCCAGGGATCCATCGGTGGCGCATAATCGGGAAGCATGCTGTCTCAATACCGGTTGCGTTACTTGAAGTCCGGGCAGCGATATCATGACGCAGGCCCGGCGCGCAACAAAATATGAAGTTTGGAGCTCAGTCCTGATTGGCCTTGCGGATCACCCTGTGCAGCCGGCGCAGGCCCCAGGCAACGCCAAGCACAACAACCGGGGCCGCCCCCGCCGTCACCAAATAGGGCTCAATCGACGGCAGGAGTTTCTGCCCGCCATGGGCCATGTAATTGATAATGCCGAGCGCATAGTAGCTGATGGCGACGACGGAAAGCCCTTCCACGGTCTGTTGCAGACGCAGCTGCAACCGGGCCCGGCGATCCATGCTTTCCAGCAACTGCTTGTTCTGGGACTGAAGGGTGGTGTTGATCCGGGTCTGCAGCAGCGTGCTGGCCCGGTTCACCCGTCGGGAAAGAATCGCAATGCGGTCTTCCATGCTGATACAGGTCCGCATGGCGGGCCCAATGCGCCGTTCAAGAAAACTGGATATGGTCTGGAAGCCCTTGAGCGGTTCCTCCTTGATGTTCTCGATACGCTTTTCCACAAGCGCGTAATACGCCTTCGAGGCATTGAAGCGATAGGTGCTGCCGGCTGACAGATGTTCCACACGGGCCGCCATTTTTGTCAATCGGGTCAGGATCTCCTGTTCCCGCTCCGGATTGTCCACGCTCATCATCTTTTCGACCACATCGGCCAGTTCCTGTTCAATCTCCCGGGTCGCCTTGGAAATCTCACCGGTCAGCGGCATGGCCAGCATGGCCATCAGACGATAGGTCTCGATCTCCAGAAGGCGCTGAACAAGTCGTCCGGCCTGGGTTTCGGACATGCCCGCGTCATTGACCAGAATGCGGGAAAAGCCGTCGCCGTGAATCTGGAAGTCCGTCCAGACCTGGGCGCCGCTGCTTCCGGCCCGGGCGCCGACAACCACATTGTCGCCAAAAATATCTTCCAGTAGCTCCCGATTGCCATAATGACTTTCATCCACCTTGTCGATGAACAGATGCACCCCCACAAGGAGCTCCCCGGGAATATTTTTCAGCCATTCCTCCGGCACCACGGAAAGCGCTGTATCGCGGAAGGGGTCCTGGCCCTTGCCCTTGCGGATAAAGGTATAGCTGCAGAATTCCGTGTGCCTTTCCCACTTCAGGCGGAAGGTCCCGAAATCAAGTATCTGGTGGTTGCAGCCTGCAGGCGGCGTCGGCAGATTATAGTGGCGGCAAAGAGCGGCAAGATGCTCAAGATCAGCATTGCGGCCCGCCTCCCCGGTCAGGATGGCCATATGGCAACAACGACCCGGGCTGCTGATCTGGATATAGGGGCGGCTGTGCACCTCATTGTTGAGATCGTGCCGGGCCGGAAACTCCTTCATGAGACAGGGCGTTACCCGTGCCGGACTTGCTGCGTTGTTTTCCTGATCTGCCATAATCCGCTTCCGGTGTCTGTTTTTATACCGGTTACTATATGCAGTGCAGCATGCCCCAATTCAGCACACCCCTCAAGTGTTTCGTTTGTAACCGGTAATTTTATATGGACTACTTCAGCAGGCAGACAGGGCCTGTTCGATATCTTGCAGAATGTCTTCGACAGTTTCAAGACCGGCAGAAATCCGGACAAGACCATCGCTGATCCCGTATTCGGCGCGTTCTTCCGGTGAATAGGTGGAATGGGTCATGCTGGCCGGATGCTGGACCATGGTTTCCGCATCGCCAAGGCTTACAGCAATACGGCAAAGTTCCAGCCTGTTAAGGAAATTGATTCCGGCTTCAAGGCCGCCGTTCAGCTCCAACGCAATCATGCCGCCGGGCTGGGACATCTGTTTGCAGGCCACGTCGTACCCTTCAAAGGACGGCAGTCCCGGAAAAAAGACCTGGCTGACATTGTTGCGGCTTTCCAGAAACTCCGCAATGCGGGTCGCATTTTCACAATGCCGGTCCATACGTAGTTCCAGCGTCTTGAGCCCGCGATTGATAAGAAAGGCATTCATGGGTGAAAGCACCGCACCGGTCATATCCTTCATCCCGACCATGCGGATTTCGGTGATGGTTTCTTCGTCCCCCATGATGGCGCCGGCCATCAGATCGCCGTGACCGCCCAAATATTTGGTGGCGGAATGTAGTACCAGAAAGGCCCCCATGGCCAGAGGATTCTGCAGATAGGGTGTGGCATAGGTATTGTCCACAATGACCCGAACGTCTTTTGACTGTGCAATATCACAGACCCGCTGGATATCGACAATCCGCATATTCGGATTGGCCGGTGTTTCGAAATAGACGAATTTGGTTTTCGGGCCGATTTCCTTTTCCAGGTTGTCCGGATTGGTCAGATCCACATGGCGAACCGTAACGCCGAACTTCGACAGACCGTGACGGAAGTAGGAAAATGTGCATCCGTAGAGAGTTTTGTCTACAAGCAGTTCGTCGCCTGCCTCCAGCAAGGTCCAGAAGACGCAGGTGATGGCCGCCATGCCTGATCCTGTAACCAGGCAGGCCTCGGCACCTTCCAGAACAGCCAGTTTTTCCTCCAGCTGATTGAGTGTGGGATTGCCCAGGCGGGTGTAGATATACCCTTCCTGCTCGCCGGCAAACCGCTCACCGCCCTGTTCTGCGGTCTCGAATTCGAAAGTGGACGTCATATAGATGGGCTGGGTCAGCGTCCCGTAAGGATCGAGCGACGGACCAGGCGCATGAATGGCGCGTGTGGCAAAACCCCGCGGCGATTGACCACCGGAAAATTTACCCCTTTTCATGTCATCCGCTGCCATATACGCTCTCCTTAAAACCTTGTTTCGGCTCTATTATCGAAGCCAGTGCGTTAATCGCAAGGTTATTGACGAAGATCACCTCAACTATAATATGAATATGTAAAAACAACCTGAACAAAGAAATAATTATCCGGATCATGTTGAAGTTTGATAAAAATTTTTCTCCTGAATATGGTGAGTGCGTCGCCCTGAGCCCTCTTGTCCGGCGAATCGTGGCCCAGAATCCCTCTCCCTTTACCTTTCACGGTACAGGCACCTATATTGTGGGCCCGGAAAATGACAGCTCTGCCGGGCTTGCCGTCATCGATCCCGGCCCGGCCATGCCCAGCCACCTGCATGCCCTGGAAAAATATCTGGACGGCAAAAAGGTCAGCCATATTTTCGTAACCCATAATCACATGGATCACAGCCCGGCATCACATTCTCTTCAGCAACTTACCGGGGCAAAAATCCTTGCCTTTCCCGTCGACGGCCAGACATATTCCGACAATCATACGGAAGAAGGCCTGGACAAAGACTTCCGGCCGGACGAGGAACTGGCAGACGGGGAAGTTGTTCACGGTGACGGATGGACACTGGAAGCCGTGCATACGCCCGGCCATTTGTCCAATCACCTCTGTTTCGCCCTGCACGAGGAAAAGGCGCTTTTTTCCGGCGACCATGTCATGGGCTGGTCCACATCCGTAGTCAGTCCGCCGGACGGGCATATGGGGGATTATCTGCAAAGTCTGGATCAGCTTCTGGTCCGGGAGGATAAAATTTATTATCCCACACACGGCAATCCGATCACCGATCCCGAACCTTTTGTGGAAGCCCTGCTTGAACATCGCCGACAGAGAGAAGAACAGATTATTCAGGTCATCAGGTCGGGTGCACAAACCATTCCCGATATGGTAGATATTATATATGCGGATGTCCCCAGCTACCTTCACCCTGCGGCCGCCAGGTCGGTTCTCGCTCACCTGATTCACATGGTGGAAACGAAGCGCCTTAAATGTGAGGGAGATCCCGGGGTCCACAACATATATAAAATGATATAGATGCAGATAAATGGAGAAACAGGAAAATGATCAAGACTGAAACCATTACCTACGACGGTCCGGGTGGCACCTATGAAGGAACCATCAGTTATGATGACTCCCTTGACGGTCCCCGTCCCGGCATTCTTGTCTCCCATGCCTGGATGGGACAGGGATCATTCGAAACGGAACAAGCGGAAAAGCTTGCCGGACTGGGGTATGTGGGCTTTGCCCTCGATCTCTACGGCAAAGGCGTTCGGGCTAATGATAAAGACAAAGCAGCCGAGCTGATGAATACGGTGGCTTCTGATCACGAGGCTCTTGTCTCAAGGCTGCATTATGCTCTTGAACTCCTTAAAGAACACCCCCTTGTGGATGGTGATAGAACAGCCGCCATTGGGTATTGTTTCGGCGGCAAATGTGTCCTCGACCTGGCCCGTAGCGGCGCCGCTACCCTGGGGGTTGTCAGCTTCCACGGCATCCTGAATGCGCCGGGCGTCACCGGTGAACCCGCCATCAATGCCAAGGTGCTTGCCCTTCATGGCTGGGATGACCCGATGGTACCACCGGAACAGGTTGTTGCCTTTAACAAGGAAATGACCGAGCGTGGCGCCGACTGGCAACTTCATGCCTATGGCCATACCATGCATGCCTTCACCAACCCCGAAGCCAATGACCCTGATTTCGGCACCGTCTATCAGGCCGACGCGGACCGGCGGTCCTGGCAGGCCATGGAAAATTTCTTTGCCGAGATTTTTGCCTGAGTTTATTCAGGAAAACCGGATAGGCTATAAAACGTTTCCCGGCCGGGGCTTTTTGCTCCGGCCTTTTGTATCTGGTCCCCGAAATTTCGTGTTTCAGAGAACTGTCAAATCGACTAGGATGGCAAAAACAATAACCATTCCGGAGCCTGCATGTCTTCATTGATCACAAAAATTCTGAAACCTTCCGGATGGATTTCATCCGGACTGATCGGCATTCTTTTTGCGTCGATTATTCTGGCAGGCTCCCTCGGTTATCTTGAACCATTGAAAGCGTTTCTGGAACGACCGGAATTTGTGTTTGCTGTCGGTAGCTACGAAATTTCCATCTATATGGTCCTGAAAGCCGTAATTATCCTGTTTGTGATTTTCTGGATCACAGCAGCCCTTTCCAGCTTTGGGGAAAAACGCATCGATACATTGCAGAATTTCGGCGCAAGTTCACGAAGCCTGCTGATCAAGGCCTTTCAGACCCTGCTCTATTTTCTGGCGTTTCTTCTGGCCCTCGACATCATGGGCATTGACCTGACTGCCCTCACCGTCCTTGGCGGCGCAGTCGGCATCGGCATTGGTTTCGGCCTTCAGAAAATCACCTCCAATTTCATCAGCGGTATTATTCTGCTGTCGGAAAAATCCATCGAAATAGACGACCTGATTGAACTGGATAGTGGCATCTTCGGGTTTGTCCGGCAGACTTCGGCCCGGTATACCCTGGTGGAAACCTTTGACGGCAAGGAAATCATGATCCCCAACGAGGATTTTATCACCAACCGGGTAACCAACTGGACTTTTACAAATACCAGCGGACGCATTGAAATCATTGTCGGTGTTTCTTACAAGTCAGATATCCATCTGGCCCGGGATCTGATCCTTGCAGCCGCGCGGGAGCATCCCGACTGCATGGAGACGCCGGAACCCGTCTGTTTCCTCGAGGAATTTGCCGACAGCAGTGTCAATTTCACCCTTTATTTCTGGATCGCAGACATTACCACCGGTCGTAAAAAGCCACGAAGCGAAGTCATGTATGCCATCTGGGACAAATTCAAGGCCAACAACATTGAAATACCTTTCCCGCAACGGGATGTGCACATGATCGGAGCGGAAAATGCCGCAAAGTGAATTAAAACAGAATGACTTTATCCTGCATCATGTGGAATGGGAACTTCCGGCGGCAGAAGGAGAGCCCGGTGCAGAAAGTCAAAAACTGTCCTGGTTTCATCTTGATGCCCGCAATCCCGAAACACTTAAATGGCTGACAGAAAGGCCTTCGGTGGACGACCTAACGGCGAGCATCCTATGTGCCGAAGAAACCCGTCCCCGTTACCTGGACATTCATAACGGCATCCTGCTCATTTTGCGTGGCGTCAACCTGAATGAAAAGGCTGATCCGGAAGACATGATTTCCATCCGGCTCTACGTGGACAAGAACCAGATCATCACTTGTCAGCTTCGCAGTCTGAAAACCATTTCTGACCTGAAGGACAGGTTTCCCAAGGATAAACCACCTCAATCCGCCGCTCACTTTCTGACGCAACTCATCAAAACACTCGGGGACCGGATGGCAGGAACGTTGAGCCATCTGTCAGACGTTACCGACCTGCTTGAAGAAGAAGTCATTGAAAATCCGTCGCACAGGTTAAGAACAGATATTATCCATCTGCGCAAACAAGCCATCACTTTCCGGCGCTACCTTGCCCCTCAGAAGGATGCCCTGGCCCGATTGCTGGGTAATGACAGCCTGCTTTTCACCCCCAAGGACAGGCGCCGTTTTCAGGAAGGGTATGATCAGATGTTCAGATATCTGGAAGATCTTGATGCCATAAGGGAGAGGTGCCAGGTCATTCAGGATGAACTTGGCAACACACTTGCCGAGAAGCTCAACAGCCGGCTCTATCTGCTTTCCCTCGTCACGGGCATCTTCCTGCCGCTTGGATTTCTCACCGGGCTATTCGGCATTAATATCGGCGGCCTGCCCGGTGTCGACACCCCAACAGCCTTCTGGGTGTTTGTCAGTTCTATGGGTCTGGTCATCGTCTTTCAACTTTTGCTCTTCCGGATATTCAAATGGTTTTGATGAGTCTGTTTGAATTTTGAATATACGTGGGGACACAAAGGTTCAGGTCCCCTGGGGTCAGTTCCATTATATGGATTTTCATATATTAGATATATCTTCAAATAATTGTAATAACAGTACAAATGTGCTATTTAATGATAGGCTAATGTGGCGTATATAATGCCCTTACCGGTGCATAGCTGGATAGTCAAATGCTCAGATGTGTACTATTAATGATGTATAGCGGAACCAAAAATGACTGACCCAAACAATCACGGGCTTTCTTCCGCTGCTCAGAGGCAACTGTTAGAGTACTGGCAAAAAATATGTCGGGAAAGGCGAATGCCAACACGGCAGGACCTGAACCCCCTGGCAATCAAAGAATTGCTGCCCGGCATTTGCATGTATGATGTAATCAGAGAGAAAAAACTCGGAAGCGACTACCTGAACTTTAAGGCACGGCTGGTAGGCACAGATATTGTCGATACCATTGGCAAAGACTTTACCGGAAGCCTTACAGGAGAAACTCATAACGGCCCCTCATGCGGGCTGTCAGGCGTTGAACGGACTCTTGCCAAAGTAACCAGGCACTGCACGACGGCCTATGAAACCTGCTTCATGGACTGGCCGGACAAAAATTATCGGCGATTTTCTTTCATCGCTATGCCCTTGAGCCTCAATGGTGAAGTTGAACAAGCCGACATTATCCTGCTGGGCGTACACTTCTTCGGATATGAAGAAGAAATTGCCCGCTCCTCCGACCATTTATTGCCTTGCCAAGCTTGAAAGCAGCCGCTAAACCACCATGTTTAAGAGGCTGAAAATTCAAGCGGGGTGAAGCATGTCCATACCGTTAAATATCCGACCCACCGGAGAGGCAAAAAAGACTGACGAGGAACTGATCGAAGAGATCAACCGCCTTCGCAAGGAAAAGAATGCGGTTATTCTGGCCCACTATTACCAGGATCCTAAGATTCAGGACCTGGCCGATTTTGTCGGCGATAGCCTGGATCTTTCTCGCAAAGCCGCCGCTACCGATGCCGATGTGATTGTCTTTTGCGGTGTTCGCTTCATGGCCGAAGTGGCCAAAATCCTGAGCCCGGACAAGAAAGTCATCCTGCCGGATATGGACGCCGGCTGCTCTCTCGAAGACAGCTGCCCGCCTGAGGATTTCGCTGAATTCCGGAAAAAATACCCGGATCACCTGTGCCTCACCTATATCAACTGTTCAGCTGCTGTGAAGGCACTATCCGATATTATCGTGACCTCTTCCAATGCGGAATATATCATCAACCAGATCCCTGAAGACCAGCCTTTGATCCTGGCGCCGGACAGGCACCTCGGCGCCTATCTGGCCAAGAAATCCGGCCGGGACATGGTGCTCTGGCCGGGAAGCTGCATTGTGCATGAACGTTTCTCCGAACAGGAACTTATCAAGCTCAAGGCAAAGCATCCCGATGCCCCGGTAGCCGCCCACCCGGAATGTCCGGAACATATCCTGCGCCATGCGGATCATGTAGGCTCCACGTCCTCAATCCTGAAATTTGTGCTTGAGAACGACGCGCAGAAATTCATCATTGCCACCGAGCCGCATATCATTCACCAGATGGAAAAGAATGCACCGGGCAAAACCTTTATCGGCGCCCCGGGCGCTGACGGTGAATGCAACTGCAATGACTGCCCCTTCATGGCGCTCAACACACTGGAAAAACTGGCGGCCTGCATGGAAAACCTGAGCCCGGAAATTCATGTGGACGAGGAAACCAGACAGAAGGCCCTTGCGCCCCTGAACAAGATGCTGGAAATGTCACCGCCGGTCCCCAGGGACCAGCGCCCGCCAACCTCCGGCCGGGCCTACTGATCCGATGACTACAGACTTTCCCCTCTTCAAGGAAGAGCTGCGCCAGTTCATCAAAAATGCGCTTGATGAAGACGTGGGCCGTGGCGACATTACCACCATGGCCACTATCCCGGCCGACCAGAAGCTGGGCGCAGCACTTAACAGCCGTGAAAATCTGGTGATTGCCGGCATGCCCATCGCCGTGGAAATATTCAAGACGCTGGATCCACTTGTGGATATCGAAATCCTGGCCAGTGACGGCGTTGAAGTCACCGCCGGCAACTGCATTCTGAAACTGCACGGCAACGCCCGCAAAATGCTGACGGCTGAACGCAGTGCGCTCAACATCCTGCAACATCTTTCCGGTATTGCCACCCTGACCCGCGAATATGTCCGGGAAATAGAAGGCACCGGATGCACTCTTCTGGACACCCGCAAAACCATTCCGGGGTACCGAAAGCTGGCAAAATATGCGACCCGGCTCGGCGGCGCCCGGAACCACCGCATGCGGCTGGATGACGGCATCCTGATCAAGGATAATCATATCGCCCGGATCGGCAGCATTGCCGCCGCTATCGAGGCTGCCATAGCCTTTGACGGTTCCGCCAGCACCATCGGCATAACGGTGGAATGCGACACGCTTGAGCAGGCTGAAGATGCGGTGAAGGCCGGCGCAGACAGGCTGCTCCTGGACAATATGACGCTGGATCAGCTGCGTGAAGCCGTGTCCCGTTATAAAGGAACAGTGGAGCTCGAAGCTTCAGGAGGTGTTCGACTGGACACCATCCGCGCCATCGCCGAGACTGGCGTGGATTTCGCATCAGTTGGCCGCATCACCCAGTCCGCCCCCGCGGTGGATATCGGCATGGACTATCTGGACTAGGCGGCTTCGGCCGCCCGGGCCACACTGTAGCGGTCCACCAGCCAGCCGGAGAACCGCCAGATCATCCAGGTCCCGATCATTGAAACATAGCCGTCCAGGGCATAGTGCCAGCCCAGATGCACGGAACCGATCTGGATTATCACCAGATAGGCGAGAAAAATATACCCAAAGAGCTTGCCGAAAGTTCTGCCGGACAGGTAAAGCAGCATGGCAAAGGACACATGCATGCTCGGCATGGCGGTAATGCCGCTCCCGATTCCCAGATAATCATCTGTATAATAATACCACAGCACGGCTTGATAGTTGAGCGCCGTCAGACCGTAAGACTGCGGCGTGTTACCGATAGTGGCGGAAATTTCCCGAAGCCGTTCCATCAGCGGAGCATAGACATCCGGACCGTCAACCACACTGCCGTAAAAACAAGGTCCCGCAGAGGACAAGGCAATGGCCAGGAACGACCCCAGCAATACCCAGCACAAACCGTAGGCGACAAGATACTGGTGATGCAGTTTCCCGAGCTTGTAATTGATGATCATCCAGACAGTATTGACCAGCAGGGCGAGGAACCACATGCGATAGCAGAAATCAATTAAAGTTGTGGCCGTCACACTTCCAAACAGGGCATGAGTAATTTCCCAGGGGTTATAGCCGAAATGCAATATCTGATCGAGCTTATAGAAGGTCTGATCCAGATAGAAGGGATTGACCTGGGGAAGGATGGTTTTGAGACTGCTGAAAATTGACATCAAAACCGTCACAAGCACAAAGGGGATCAGTATCTTGACCATGGAAGATGGCTTCAACCAGTCATCATAGAGCTCCTGGTAGGCCTCCTCCGACAGAGCATCACCGCGATTTGCGGCAAAGTGAGACACTGCCTTGACGAGCAGAATAGCCAGGAAAACCAGATAATAGGGTGCCTTGTAAATTCTGTAGCTGACATAACCTGCCATATCGTAGAAAGCCGTCAGCAGATTGGCCGTCAGAACATACAGGAGAAATATCAGAATAAACGGCATGTAGGTTTGCACAACACCCCGGACTGTTTCCTGATTGAAACTGTTTGACTTTGCCCTCGCCAGCTTCAGTACCAAACTATTCATTCTTCCCCCTCCGTTACAGAAACAAACATTAGCCAGCCGGAAAACCTCCAGATCGCCCAGGTGGCAATTATTGAAAAATAGCCGTCAATGGCATAATGCCAGCCCAGATGTACTGAACTGACCTGGATAATCACCAGAAAGGCCAGGAAAAACCATCCCGCAAAACGGTTCATTTCCCGCGCCGACAAATAAAGCAACATGGCCACCGCCACATGCAGGCTCGGCATGGCGGAAATTCCGCTACCGGCCCCCAGTTCACCATTCTGGTAGTAAGCCAGAAGCTGACGCTGAAGATCGCGGGATTCCAGTTGGAAAAATCCTCCGGCGGCCTTGAGTTCGTCATAGTAGATACCCAGCTTGTCCATCAGTGGCAGGAAAAGGTCATTTCCGGGCAGAACCACACCATAGTAACAGGGACCTGCAGAGGACATCAGAATGGCCCCCAGATTACCGAGCAGGAACCAGACCAGCAAAAAAGCGCACAGGAACTGCACCCGGGCGTGCCCGAGCGAGACGTTCACCACCTGCCAGAGAACAAAAATAAACATCAGCAGAAACCAGAGCTTGTAGCAGAAGTCCATAATTCCGGCGGCCAGTGCACCCGAGAAAACGGAATGGGTAATCACCCAGGGATCAATACCGAAATGCAGCATCCTGTCCAGATCGGCAAAGGTCTGGTCCAGATCAAAGCTGTGGATTTCGGGAATAACCGTTTTCAGGGAGGAAAACAGGGATATGAAAGGCGGCAAGAAAAGGATCGGCACCAGAAAAGCCAGCAGATAGTCCGCATTCAGCCAGCCTGCCCGGAAGTCAGCCAACATACGCGCCTTGCTTTTCTCTTCCGGATCATAGCCGGAAAACCTGACCAGATAACTGATCAGCTTGGCAAACACAATCACGCCAAGCGCCATATACATGGGCTCCGCATAGAGATTGAGCGACAGATAATCCGACAGGCCGTGATAACTCAACAGGCCCCATACGGTCAGCGCCTGCATCAGAAAAATCAACAACAGAAGCCGGTGCCGGGACAGATTGTCCCGATCCAGATCAAGTCTGATATTGAATTTTTCTAAAACGGCCTGGACCATCACTCACCTTTCTTCTGCCGGAAAGATAGCGAAAGATGGTTAAGAAATGACAAAGTAAAGACGGCATTTACGGGGAAAATGAAGCTGGCGTCAAATTTATCTTTTCCCCCGCCCCAAGTCATTATACAAATGTACAACTTTTAAATCAGGGCAGTTCAATGACACGTTCGCAGGCCAACCTTACCCTTACCCTCGCCGCTTTGATATGGGGCATTAGTTTTGCCTTCCAGAAACTGGCCATGGATCACATGGGGCCGTTCCTTTTCAACGGCCTGCGTTTTCTGATCGGCGGTTTGGTGCTGCTTCCGCTTGTCTATCTGATGCGTGAAAAACGCCGAAGCAGGAACCGGGGCGCCTCCCGCCACCTGTTCTGGGGATCGGCCATTGCCGGCATTGTCATGTATGCGGGCGCCGCTTTCCAGCAGATCGGCATCATACACACCACCGTCACCAATACAGGTTTTATCACAAGCCTTTATATGGTGCTGGTGCCGGTGCTGGGTATTTTTCTGGGACACAGATATGCCAGAGGTCTCTGGTTCGCCGTCCTGATCGCCTGCGCCGGGCTATATCTGATTACCGGTATGTATCGGGGCGCCTCGCTTAATTACGGAGATATCATGGTATTTGCCGGTGCTTTGTGCTGGGCAGTGCATGTGCTGGCCATAGATCATCTGACCAGCCGCCACGACCAGATCCTGATCGCTGTAATTCAGTTCCTGGTTTGCGCCCTGTTCAGTCTGGCAACGGCGCTGGCTGTGGGGGAGCAAATGCTGCCGGCAACTGCCGATGGCTGGACCTGGATCCTGCTGAGTGGTGTTTTATCAGTCGGCATTGGTTTTACCCTGCAAGTGGTCGGCCAGGCAGACGCCCCGCCAGCCCAGGCTGCCGTCATTCTAAACCTCGAAGCTGTCTTCGCCTCGGCCGCTGGCATTCTTTTGTTTAATGAAGTCCTGGGCATACCGGTATTGATGGGATGCCTTCTCTTGCTTGGCGGTTGCCTTCTGGCCCAGAAATACCCGCCTCTTCCGGCAGCCCACCGGGCCTGATCCTCTTTATTCCCTCGCGGTAAACGCCAGCGACTGGCGTGCCGCCCGCAAGCTGTGGCGGCGCCGCACCGGAATGGCGAGGAACCTGTTGAATGCGCCCAGCCCCTCCTCACGCCATGCTGCGCCCGGGAAGGCTCCCATTTCCGCCTCAAGGGCCATCAGAGTTTTCAGAATATGACAGGAAACAATTGGTTCTGGCACACCATGGTTGAGCAGGAAGTTGTGAGTGTCTTCTAGAAATATCTCGCCATCAAAAACTTTCCAGGGCTCAATGTCCAGATTCTGGTCGAGATAAGATACATTCCGCCCGGCAAAACAGGCCATCTGCAAAAGTCCCTGCGGCCAGAGGTCCGGCGTTTCCTCGCAGAGTTGCCGTACGGCATTGGAAAAAGTGATCCCGTGAGTGAAATCCAGCCAGTCCACATTGTCGGTGATTTTATTGTCCGTCCGGGCCGCCAGTGCCGTGTCAAAATGCAGCATATTACGGACAAGTATCTCGAACAATCGCTTAAATAGCTCCACCTCCGGCAGATCAGAAGAGGATACGGCGGCAAGTATTTTGTTCACTGGTTTGCCCCAAAGGCTATCCATATCGACCCTTTGGTCTCCGGTATTTCTCCAGTTCTCGAGGTTCCCGGCATAAGCGCGGAATTCAGGAACAAGGTCTTCCCGCCTCGCATAAACAAGGCTGCGGACCAAGGATTTCAGCACAGCTTCACGACAATTTCCACCGACCTGTTCCAGAAGCTGACCTGCTTTAACCACATAAATGACGCTGTGACCAAAATCATTATAATGGGCAAGCGCCGCCCGGGCCAAAACCGGCCTGAGTTCGGCATAGGTAGATCCCTGCTCCAAGGCACCGTTAATCAAGGCAATGGCTACTTCTTCATCCTCCACCTCAACCGCCTCGAGAAAATCCTGCTCATCAAAAGAGATGATTTTATCAGTGTAAGCAAACTCGCCATATCGCTGGCTGTCCCAGGCGAAATGGCTGACGGCTTCCAGCACTGTTACCAGTGCCGCATCGTCCCGGCCTTCTGCTTCATATCTTTCAGTGAGCGTAAGCCAGTCTGCCGCCGCCGCAAAGGCATGGGTCATGCCATACTCAAAATTGACGTAGCAACGACGGATCATTTCCCCCACTGCCTGGGCATAATTTCCGCCGGCAGCCTTGAAGCGTGCCAGTTCCCGGCCCATGCGATCATATTCATAACGATGAAAACAGGCATGAAGGTTATCAAGGGCTTCAGCCTGTGACTTACCGCGGTCAGGTTCAGCCAAGTTCACGAAGATACTCCCTGCCGCAAGTTTCACCGGATAGGATCGTAACTTGTCACCGCCAACAACCGTATCGCCACTATCAAGGTCAAATTTCCAGTTATGCCAGTTACAGGTCAGTGTGCAATCCTCTGAAAGAGTACCCTCTGAAAGCGGATACCCCTGATGGGGGCAGCGGTTATTGACGGCAAAATACCGTTCACCCCGCTTCAGGATCAAAATTTGTTTTCCCTCATGCCTGAAAACCAATCTCCTGGCTTTTTCCATCTCAGCGGTATGTCCCGCTTCAATCCAGCCTCCTCCTGTCATCCTTTGGTCCTTTTCAAACAGTGTTCAGATTATTTCTGATCCCAGGGCCCAACATCCCGGGGATTTCTTTTCGGAAAAAAACCGGTGATTTTTTTCAGAATTTCCTCCAGCCATCCGGCGGGGGCAGAGGCATTTGTTGCAGTCATATACATAGCTTTTCCTTTAATAAAGTTTTTTCTTTAATTAATAGCTATATCTTTTCCTTTACTTTGTAAAGTTTTTTCTTTATAAAATAAAATATGAGTAAGAAATCATTGAAAAGTAAAGAAAAAATTCTTTCCCTGCTAAAGGAAGAAGGCCCTCAGGAAGCTCCGCCCCTGGCTGAGAAGCTTGGCGTTACCGCGATGGCCGTGCGCCAGCATCTTTATGAACTTGAGGCAGACGGCATTGTCGAAACGGTCTGTTGTCCCCGCCCCAAAGGACGTCCCGGGAAAATCTGGCAACTTACTGAAAAATCTAACGAGCTCTTCCCGGACAGCCACTCGGAATTTGCCGTAGGCCTCATCCATTCCATAAGGGATACCTTCGGGGAAGAAGGCATGGAAAAGCTGCTTGACGTTCGCGCAGATGAACAGACCGCGCTCTACCAGAAGAAGCTTGCCACCAGTTCAGGCCTTTCCGACCGGCTTGAAAAGCTTGCCGCACTGCGCTCCCGGGAGGGATACATGGCCAATATCCTGCCCGGCAAAGAAAAGGGTGAATATCTTCTGGTGGAAAACCATTGTCCCGTCTGCGAGGCGGCCCGGGAATGCAGCGGCATCTGCGCCCGGGAACTGGATGTCTTCCGCAACGTGATGGGGAAGGATATCTCGGTGGAACGTACTGAACATATCCTCCAGGGCGCCCGCCGCTGCGCCTATATGGTCAAACAGAATAATAGCTGACCCTGGCGATCATAGGGCGCTAGACGTGCTGGCCGCCGTTGATATGGATTTCCGCGCCGGTGACATAGGTGGACGCATCCGTGCAGAGATAATAGATCGTCTTTGCCACTTCCTCCGGCTTGCCAAGACGACGCAGGGGAATATCCTTGACCATCTCCTGAGTGCCCGGCGACAGGATCGAGGTATCGATCTCCCCCGGGGCGATGGCATTGACCCGCACCCCGTGGGGTCCGAAATCCGCCGCCATTTCCCGGGTCAGCGCCGCAAGGGCGGCTTTTGACGTCCCGTAGGCCGATCCGGCAAAGGGATGGACGCGACTGCCGGCAATGGAAGTCACATTGACGATGGCGCCCTGTCCTGTCTTCAGTTCATCGAGAAGACCACGAGCCAGCACCACCGGGGCAAAGAAATTCACCTCGAATACCTGCCTCCAGTCCTCTTCCGGCGTATTCAGGGTATTAAGACGGCCTCCGTCTTCCTGTTTGGGAGAAATACCGGCATTATTCACCAAGGCATGTAGCGGCCCGCCACCGAGCCGTTTCTTAATTTCGTCCACCCCTTCGGCACGATTGTCTGGATCACCAAGGTCAATCTGCACGTGATCTTCCGGCCCGGCATCCCAGGGACAGTTTTCCGGGAACCCGTGGCGGGACAAGGTAATAACCCGCCAGCCTGCGCTGGAAAAACGCTTAACGGTGGCATGACCGATCCCCCGGCTTGCCCCGGTCAGCACAATGGTTCGGCGTTCATTGGCAATAATGCTCATCAGCAGTCCCTGTCGCTGTTTGCCGGCCGCTTCAGGCGGACAGCAGTGCCTCTAATTCTTCCTGGTCTTTTTTGGAAAACCCCACCCGACTTTCTGTTCCCAGGACAAACAGGGGTCTTTTTATCATGGCGGGCTGCTCTATCATAAGCCGGACGGCCTGTTCCCCGTCAACTGAATTTTTTATGTCGTCCGGCAGTTTGCGCCATGTGGTGCCGCGCCGGTTGAGCAAAACTTCCCAGCCCAGTTCCTTAACCCGATCCCGGAGCCAGCCTTCCTCGATGCCGTCCTTGCGGTAATCGTGGAAACAGTAATTCACACCCTTTTCGTCCAGCCACTTGAGGGCCTTTTTAATGGTATCACAGTTTTTGATGCCATAGACAGTAATCATTTTTTACTCCGGTATTCATCTATTCTGGAACTTCAAACTGCACATTTTCTTTCGAAACCACTTCCTCCGGGTCCATATGGATAATCAATTCCGCATCAGGAAAGGCTTTTTGCAGCTTATCCTCCACTTCATGGGAAATCCGGTGCGCCCGGCGCAGGGAAATGTCGCTGTCCAGTTCGATATGGAACTGGATAAAACTGTCCAGGCCGGAACGGCGGGTTTTCATGTCGTGAAGATTAATAACTTCCGGATGGGAACGAACGATTTCAATGATCTGCTCACGCTCCGCATCCTCCATTTCCCGGTCCATCAGCATATCGATGCTGCTTCGGGCAATCAGATAAACATTATAAAGCAGATAGAGCCCGATCCCCATACCGAACAACGGGTCTGCCATATACCACCCCAGATAACCGCCAAGGACCAGGGCAAAAAGCACCGCCAGGTTGAGCAAAAGGTCCCCTGCGTAATGCAAGCTGTCTGCAGAAATGGCCACAGAGTTTGTTTTGCGGACCACATATTTCTGGTAACTCACAAGCGCCAGCGTCAGAATGATGGAAATAACAATAACCACCATACCAATGTCAGTCTGCTGAATGGGTTGCGGCGTTATCAAATGCTTCACCGCCTCGACCAGAAGAAGGATCGCCGAAATGGTAATCACCATGGCCTGCATGAGCCCGGCAATCGCTTCTGCCTTGCCATGACCAAATCTATGTTCATCATCGGCAGGAATGACGGCAAAGCGCACAGCGACAAAATTCATGGCAGACGCCAGCATATCCATGAAACTATCGATCAGGGACCCCAGCAAGGCCACAGACCCACTCAGGTACCAGGCCCAGCCCTTGATCAGGATAAGCACTATCGCCACAAGCAGGGAAGCCGCGGCAGCCCGAACCATCAGTCCGGAATGATTTTTTCTAATCTCTCCTGCTTCAGCCATGCTCATCCTTAAGGATACAGTTTTTCCAACGTCCAGTCCCCCGTCCCTTCCCGGCGGTACTTGGACCGGTCATGCAGGCGGAACTTGCGTTCTTCCCAGAATTCAATGGCTTCCGGGCGAAGCCGGAAACCGGTCCAGTAGGGCGGCCGGGGAATATGCCCAACGGCATATTTGGCGGCATATTTGGCGATGGCGGCTTCGAATTCAAAACGCCCTTCCATGGGCCGGCTCTGTTTTGAGGCCCAGGCGCCGATGCGACTGTCCCGGGCCCGGCTGTCGAAATAAGCGTCGGCTTCCTCGTCACTGACCTGTTCCAGAGGGCCCTCTATCCTGACCTGCCGGGTGAGAGACTTCCAATGAAAACAGAGAGCGGCACGTGGATTGTCGATAATTTCCCGCCCCTTGCGGCTTTCCATATTGGTATAGAACACAAATCCGTCAGGCCCGTGCCCTTTCAGAAGCACCATACGAACCGAAGGATATCCGCGGCTGTCGGCGGTTGCCAGCGCAACCGCATCGGCAAGATCCTCGCTTTCACCGGCCCGGCAATACCATTCGGCAAACTTTTCAAATGGATCCTGCATTGTCTTATCGCCTTAAATTTGTCAAACTGCTTGTTATATTCATGTTACATTCAGATCACTGCATCTATATAATGCAGTGACAGGTTTTTGACAACGCCGTGACGCGTAATTAATTGAAGTATAAGAGGTTTAGCATGCAACTGAGCAAAGGCATAATGACCACCCTCCTCGCCGCCGGACTCGTTCTTTCCACGGCCGGATGTGAAAGCAAACAGCAAAGCGGCACGGCGATCGGGGCCGTTGTAGGCGGTCTTCTGGGCCACTCCGTCGGCGGAAGCGGCGGCGGCAAGGCCTTCGCCATTGCCGTGGGCGCCATGGCCGGCGCCGTAGTCGGCAGCTCCATCGGCAAAAGCCTTGACGAAGCGGACCGGCTGAAAATGCAAAAATCCGCCCAGTACGCCCTGGAAAGCGGCCCTTCAGGTGAGGCAGTTTCCTGGCACAATCCAGACAACGGCAACCATGGTTCCTTCACCCCGCAACCGGCCTATCAGCCGAAGCCGGAACAGTATTGCCGGGAGTATCAACAGACCATCACCGTCGGCGGCAAGACCGAAACAGCATACGGTACTGCCTGTCGTCAGCCAGATGGGACTTGGAAAATCACCAACTGATCACTAAATTAATGTCATAGTTGGATTTTAACGAGGACATTAATTAAAAATGAGAGATCCCTATACAATTCTGGGCCTGTCGAAAGGTGCCAGCGAGGCCGATATCAAAAAGGCCTACCGCAAGCTTGCCAAGGAGTTGCATCCGGATGCCAATGCCGGCAACGAAAAGATTGCGGAAAAATTCAAGGAAGTCTCTGCCGCCTATGCCCTGCTCAGCAACAAGGAGATGCGGGCACGATACGACCGTGGCGAAATTAATGCCGATGGATCGGAAAAAGGGTTTGCCGGCGCGGGCGCCGGCCGGGGCGGCGGATACAGCCCCTTCGGAGACAGTTTTGATCCGGAAGAGATTTTCGCCAGCTTCTTCGGCCGGGGCGGACCCGGCGCCCGTACCCGTGTCCAACGGGGTGCTGACAGAGTTTACCAGGTCAACATTGACTTTCTGGATGCAGTAAAGGGCAGCAAGCAACGGATCACTCTTTCCAGCGGCAAGACCCTCAATGTCTCGATCCCTGAAAATGTCCGGGACGGCCAGCAGATTCGTCTTAAAGGCCAGGGAGACGCAGGGGTCGGCGGCGGATCGGCCGGTGACGCCCTTGTGGAGATCCATATCAACTCTCATCCCTATTTCACCCAGGAAGGGAATAACATTCACCTGGACCTGCCCATTACCCTGCAGGAGGCGGTCCTGGGCGGAAAAGTGACCGTACCGACCATCGACGGCAATGTCTCCCTGCCCATTCCCAAAGGCTCGAGCTCCGGCAAAAAACTGCGCCTTAAAGGCAAGGGAGCAAAAGATCCCAAGAGCGGTACAGTTGGGGATCAATATGTGCGGCTGATGATTACCCTGCCCGAAAAACCCGATGAAGCTTTGGAAAAAGCCATTGAAAAATGGTCCAAAGGCAAGGATTATGATGTCAGGGGAAAACTGAAGTAGTCCATTAAGGACATTGATCTTTCGGCCGGGACATGTTGGAAAAAATAAAAACTATATTTATGCCGTTAAAACCGGCCTATGACCGCATTAGCTTTCTGGTGGAAGCCGTCGTCAAGTTCAACCGGCACGATGGTATGGTGATGGCGGGTTATCTTGCCTTCCTCACCCTTCTGGCCCTGTTTCCCTTCATTATCTTTCTGGTATCCCTGGCCGGCATGTTCGGCCAGAGTGATGCCGGAACAAGCGCACTTGAGCTGATGTATGAACATATGCCCGAGGATGTGGTCAAGGTTCTGAAAAACCCGATCGAGAAAATGGTCAGCCATTCCAGCGGCGGGATCATGACCTTCAGCATTGTCGGCGCCGTCTGGGTCTGTTCCTCGGCCATCGATGCCGCCCGCCTGGCCGTCGTCCGGGCCTACGACCGGGTATCGCGCCGCCCCTATCTGCGCCGCCGCGCCGAGGGGCTGATCCTGGTTATCCTGTCCGCCAGCAGCATTATTGTCGGCATGTCCGTTCTGGTGCTCGGCCCCGTGGCCTGGAATATCCTGATCAGCTATATCCCGGTGGAAACCGACTGGAAACTTGTCTGGAACGTGGTGCGCTTTTCCTTAAGCTTCGGCCTCATTTTCGCAGCGCTGTGCCTCAGTTATTTTGTCCTGCGGCCCCGGTTTCTGAAAATTCCCGCTCCCATAGCGCCCGGCGCCCTCGTCGCCCTGATGTTATGGATGGGGATCGGCAGTTCTTTTTCCCTTTACCTGAAACATTTTACCAAGTATGACGTGACCTACGGCAGCCTTGCCGGGGCTATTATCGCCCTGATGTTTTTCTTTTTCATCAGCGCCGCCTTCATTCTTGGTGCAGAGATCAATTCCACACTCTACCAACGCCAGGTTAAAAAAATTGAAGAGGACAGCGACGCGGATAGCTGAAAAAACGGCAGCCGCAAAGCTGATTGCAAAACCCTGCCCGATGTGTAGGATGGCACAAGTCAGTAATATATTGAGGATGTATCATGACTGAATATAAAGGTCTTCTGTCTGGAAAAAAAGGGCTGATCATGGGCGTGGCCAATAACCGGTCCATCGCCTGGGGCATTGCCAGCAAGGCGCATGAACAGGGGGCCGAGCTCGCCTTCACCTATCAGGGCGAAGCCTTGGAAAAACGCGTCCGCCCGCTGGCGGAAAGTGTGGGTTCAGATATCATCCTGCCCTGTGACGTGACAGATGAGGCTTCCATTGACGAGGTTTTCAAAACACTCGAGAAAAAATGGGGCAAGCTGGATTTCCTTGTCCATGCCATCGCCTATTCCGACAAGGAAGAGCTGACCGGCCGCTATGTGGACACCAGCCGGGAAAACTTTACCCGCAGTCTGGATATTTCCTGCTACAGCTTCACCGCCGTTGCCCAACGGGCTGAAAAAATGATGAACGATGGCGGCAGCATGGTAACCCTCAGCTATTACGGTGCGGAAAAAGTCCTGCCCCATTATAACGTTATGGGTGTGGCCAAGGCCGCCCTGGAAGCCAGCGTGCGCTATATGGCCCGCGACCTGGGCCCGAAAAATATCCGGGTCAACAGCATTTCCGCCGGACCGATCAAGACGCTGGCCGCTTCCGGAATCGGCGATTTCCGCTTTATCCTCAAATGGAACGAATATAACAGCCCCATGGGCCGCAACGTGACCATCGAGGAAGTGGGCAACTCCGGCCTTTACCTGCTCAGCGACCTGTCCAGCGGTGTGACCGGGGAAAACCTGCATGTGGACAGCGGTTATCACGTCATGGGTATGAAACGGGAAGACGCGCCTGCCCTGACCCTCGACAAGGACTGACCCTTACCTTAAGGAACCGATATGTCAGACAATACATTCGGCCATATGTTCCGGGTAACCACCTGGGGAGAAAGCCACGGTCCGGCCATCGGCTGTGTCGTGGACGGCATACCACCGCGCCTGTCCATCACCGAAGAGGAAATCCAGAAGTATCTGGACAAGCGCAAACCAGGCCAGAACCGCTTTACCACCCAGCGCAAGGAACCTGACGAGGTCAAAATCCTGTCCGGCGTGTTCGAGGGCCTGACCACAGGCACCCCCATCTGTCTGATGATTGAAAATACCGACCAGCGGTCGAAAGACTATGGCGACATCAAGGATAAATTCCGTCCCGGTCACGCCGATTATACCTATATGGAAAAATACGGCATCCGCGATTACCGTGGCGGCGGGCGGTCATCTGCCCGGGAAACGGCGAGCCGTGTTGCCGCAGGCGCCCTCGCCCGCAAGGTGCTGGGCATCGGCATTCAAATCAAAGGCGCCCTCGTGCAGATCGGCGAGCATAAAGTGAACCGGGACAACTGGGACTGGGACCAGGTCGATCAAAACCCCTTCTGGTGCCCCGATGCGGAGATGGTGCCGGTCTGGGAAAAATATCTGGACGGCATCCGCAAGAACGGAAGCTCCATCGGTGCGGTGATCGAAGTCCGCGCCATGGGTGTTCCCGCCGGGCTCGGCGCCCCGGTGTATGGCAAGCTGGACAGTGATCTCGCTGCCGCCATGATGACCATCAATGCGGCCAAGGGCGTGGAAATCGGCGAAGGCATGAACGCGGCCCGGCTCACCGGGGAACTAAACGCCGATGAAATGTATATGGACGAAGACGGCAACCCCGGCTTCAGCAGCAATCACGCGGGCGGCATCCTCGGCGGTATTTCCAACGGTGACGAAATTATCGTGCGTTTTTCCGTCAAACCGACCAGTTCCATCCTGACCCCGCGCAAGACGGTGGATATCCACGGTGAGGAAACGGAAATTGTCACCAAGGGCCGTCACGACCCCTGCGTCGGCATCCGCGCCGTGCCGGTGGGAGAAGCCATGATGGCCTGCGTGCTGGCCGATCACCTGATGCGCCACCGGGCGCAATGCGGGTAAATCAGTTCACCGTCACTCCTGCGAAGGCAGGAGTCCATAGCTCGGCTTGACATATCTCCCGGACGTCTCAATGGACCCCGGCTTTCGCCGTGGTGACGGTAAAAGGTGCAAACGTCATTCCCGCGCAGGCGGGAATCCAGACAATGGTTGACACAGGATTCTTTTATATGGACTGGACCCCCGCCTGCGCGGGGGTGACGAATGGGGATATGGGTATGACGGAAACTTACCGGATACTGTCGATATAGCCCAGAACCGCCTGGATGCGGTGCAGGTCTTCCAGTTCCGCACGGCTGGCGCCCTGGCGCAGGGCTTCATCCTGCTTGCCTTCCCACAGGGCGATGAAATCCTTTTTCTCGCTGCTGGCGGTGCTACCGCCTTCGTCGGCATTCACTTCCGGCTGGAAGCTTAAGGTAACGTGATCCTCAAAAGTAATCACACCGGCCCCATAAAGGGTGCGGCTTAACTCGATAATTTCAAGGGGGCTTGCGTTGCGGGGATCAATGCGGCTCGCCACATCCTGCCAGACAGGCGAAACAGAGACCACATCCTGTGGCATACGGCTGTCACGGCTTTCCGGCGCAGCCTCCCGGGGGCGGGAGCTGCGGTCGATAACTTCCTGCGCCCCGGAAAGCTCAACAGTCACATTTCCGGAAGTCAGGCTTTCGTCAGCCAGTTTATAAGCCACATTATCAAGTTTCATTTCAAATACTCTCATCACAAGGGTTCTGCCTGTTTGTTACGCAACAACCATGCCAAACTACCCCTCTGTCAGAAAGTGGCAGAAAACCGGGATTGAATACTAACATACTGTTAATATTGTATTTTTAAGGAAGCCTTAACCATGCGCTCCGGTATTTTCTGCCTTGCTACCCGGAAATATATTCCGGTCAACGTGAACCGCTTCTGAACGGCCCGTCTCTGCTAATTATGTTAGAACATAACAGCGATATATGGCTAAATTAGGATGTAATCAAGAATATTCCGCCCAATTTGTGAACAAATGCGGCCAGCTGTCGGAAAAAAGCGGTCAACGGGTGAAAACGGACACTACTTCAAGATGACTGGACCAGAGGAACTGGTCTACCGGTGTCACCGGCCCCATACTATAGCCCCCGTCCACCAGGGTGCGGGCATCGCGGGCGAAGGTCGCCGGATTGCAACTGACCATGACGATCGTGGGCACGGTTGAGGATGCAAGCTCCACCATCTGTTCCCTTGCGCCGGCCCGGGGCGGATCAATCACCGCCACATCATAGCCTTCGAGCTCATGGACGAGAAACGGCCGAATGAACAGGTCCCGGACCTCGGCGGAAAAGGGCCGCGTTGGCGGGGAAATATGAATGGATTTCTGCAGGGCATCGACCATTTCCCCATTGCCTTCCAGGGCATGCACCGCCATTTTTTCCAGCGCCGGAACGGAAAAGGTGCCGACACCTGCAAAAATATCGACCAGTTTGCCGCCTTCCTTCAGGTGGGGCAGCATGCGGGAGGTCAGTGCCGTCTCCCCTTCTTTGGTGGCCTGCAGGAAAGTACCCGGCGGGATGAATATTTTCCGGCCCCCAAAAGTCACCCAGGGCTGCTTACGCTCTGTCAGCATTTCTGCCGAGGGCTTTTTCAGGGACATGTCCTTCCAGCTCATACGGGCAATATCGTGACTGTCGGCAAAGGCGGCCACATCCATACGCAGGTCGAGCGAGGGATCGCCCTTGCTTTCCAGCAGGATATCGAGACCGTTTTCGGCCGCCGTGATCTCCACGGCCATTTTCTGGCGCAAATCCATCACCTGCCCCAGAAAGTCCCTCAGGGCGGGCAACAGGGCGACAATTTCCTCTTTAAGCACCGGGCATTCCTTCAGGTCAATCAGGTTATGACTGCCCCGTTCTGAAAAGCCCAGCACCGCCTGCCCCTTGCCGCGACCGATGGCATTGAGGCGAGTACGCCGGCGACTGCCCGGCGGACTGGTGACCGGCGGGAGAACATCTACATCCCCAAAACCTCTGTGCGACAGGGCGTTAATCACCTGCGCGCGCTTCCAGTCGGCATAAAAACCAGATTTCACATGCTGAAGTGCACAACCACCGCAACGGGTAAAATGGCCGCAGGCGGGCTTCTGGCGGTGTTCCGAGGGCTCAAGTATTTCGCTGATCCGGGCCTGTTTGCCCTTGAGTTTCACCTCCAGCTCATCGCCCGGCACGGAAAAGGGGATATAGACTTCCGCTCCCGCCGGACCGGCGATGCCGTCGCCCCTGGCGCCCAGTGTATGAATATCCACCTTCATGAACTCTCCCCGTCATAGCGGGCGGCAATCAGGAACTCGATATTGCCTTCCGGGCCCTTGATCGGGCTTTCGGTGATGCCGAGCACCGTCCAGCCGGGAAGTTCTTTCAGCCAGTTCTCGATTTTGTCACAGACTTCTTTATGCAGTTCCGGTTCGCGCACCACGCCGCCCTTGCCGACCCGGCCCTTGCCAACCTCGAACTGGGGTTTGATCAGGGCAATGAGATGGCCCCCCGGCACCGCCAGCTTCAAGGCGGCAGGCAGAACCGTCTCGAGCCCGATGAAGCTCGCATCACAGACAATCAATTCAACGGGATCAGGGATTTGTTCCCGGGTCAAATACCGGGCGTTGGTTTTCTCGAGCACCACCACCCGGTCGTCATTCCTGAGCTTCCAGGCGAGCTGGCCGTGCCCCACATCCACGGCATAAACCTTTTCCGCGCCATTCGCCAGACAGACATCGGTAAAGCCGCCGGTGGACGCCCCCACATCAACAACGGTTTTTCCTTCCGGGGAAATGTTGAACTCTTCCAGCCCCTTGACCAGTTTCAGACCGCCGCGGCTGACCCAGGGGTGTTCCTTACCGCGTACTTCGAGCGGTTTATCCTCGGCAATCTGCTGTCCGGGTTTGGAGATTTTTTCTTCACCGCTGTAGACATTGCCGGCCATGACATAGGCCTGGGCGCGGGACCGGCTTTCCGCCAGCCCCCGGTCCACAAGCAGCTGATCAACGCGCTTCTTTGGCATTTTCCAGGCTGGCTGCCTCTCCGGTATCGTTGCGGCGCAGGGCCTTCAGGACCATAGCCACAATATCAGGCGCAAGCAGGTGGGCTTCTTCATACATTTTTTCCGGGGCATCCTGGTCCTGGAAGATATCCGGCAGCTTCATGGTCCGCACCTTGAGACCGCTTTCCATCAGCCCTTCATTGCTGAGCCAGTCCAGGACATGACTGCCGAAACCGCCGATGGCGCCTTCCTCGATGGTAACCAGAACCTCATGGTTCAGCGCCAGGTCGCGGATCATGTCATAGTCCAGCGGCTTGGCGAAACGGGCGTCTGCCACCGTGGTGCTGAGGCCTTTGGCCGCCAGTTCGTCAGCGGCCTTTTTGGCTTCCTCGAGACGCGTGCCCAGGGACAGGATCGCCACCTGCTTGCCTTCTCGAATGACGCGGCCCTTGCCGATCTCCAGCACCCGGCCTTCTTTTGGCAGTTCCACGCCCACACCTTCACCGCGCGGATAACGCACGGCAGACGGACAGGCATCCAGAGACGCCGAGGTGGCAATCATATGCACAAGCTCCGCCTCGTCCGCCGCAGCCATCACCACCATGTTGGGCAAAGACGCAAGATAGGTCACATCGAAACTTCCGGCGTGTGTCGGACCGTCTGCGCCCACCAGACCGGCCCGGTCAATGGCGAAACGCACCGGCAGGTTCTGCACTGCCACATCGTGGACTACCTGATCGTAGGCCCGCTGAAGGAAGGTGGAATATATAGTACAGAAGGGTTTGTAGCCCTCGGCCGCAAGCCCGGCGGCAAAGGTTACGGCATGCTGTTCGGCAATGCCCACATCGAAGCAGCGATCAGGGAATTCAGCGGCAAATTTATCCAGTCCTGTCCCGGACGGCATGGCCGCATTGATGGCAACAATCTTGTCATCCTTTTTGGCTTCCGCGATCAAGGCCTTGGCAAACACGCTGGTGTAGCTCGGAGCTTTCGGTGTGCCTTTGGCCTGGGCCCCGGTGACCACGTTGAATTTGGACACACCGTGATATTTGTCGGCGGACTCTTCCGCCGGCCCGTAGCCTTTGCCCTTCTGGGTCACCACATGAATCAGGAAGGGACCATTATCCGCATCCCGGACATTTTCCAGTACCGGCAACAGATGCTCCAGATTGTGTCCGTCGATGGGTCCCACATAGTAGAATCCCAACTCCTCGAACAGGGTTCCGCCGGTGGCCATGCCCCTTGCATATTCCTCTGCCTTGCGAGCGGTATTAGTGATTGGCTTGGGAAATTTGCGCATGATCTGCTTGGCAATATCCCGGAGACCCAGGAAAGACCGGGAAGACAACAGTCGGGCCAGATAGGCGCTCATGGCCCCGGTCGGCGGGGCAATGGACATGTCATTGTCGTTCAGGATCACGATCAGTTTGGAATGCAGCGCACCGGCGTTATTCATGGCTTCATAGGCCATACCGGCGCTCATGGCGCCGTCGCCAATGACTGCGATCACATTTTCATGGCTGCCGCGCAGATCCCGGGCCATGGCCATGCCGAGCCCGGCCGAGATAGAGGTAGAACTGTGTCCTGCCCCGAAGGGATCATATTTGCTTTCCTTGCGCTTGGTAAAACCTGCAAGTCCTCCGCCCTTGCGGATCGTGTCCATGCGATCACGCCGGCCGGTCAGGATTTTATGGGGATAACACTGATGTCCCACATCCCAGATCAGTTTGTCATCGGGGGTGTTAAAAACATAATGCAGGGCCACGGTCAGCTCAACCACACCGAGCCCGGCGCCCAGATGACCACCCGTACGTGAGACGGAATCGATCATGTCCGCCCGGACCTCATCGGCCAATTGCTTCAATTGCTCAGGCGCAAGTTTTTTCAAGTCGGCTGGATCGTTGATCTGATCCAGAAGTTCAGTAACCGGTTTGCTAGACAAAATACCCTACTCTTCCCACGTCCGTGTCCTCACGGATCTATCTATCTTTAACCCCTAACTGGCGCGATGTATAACAAATTGCGCCATGGAGCGCAAAACATCGGCCTTCTCGGCAAAAATTTCAAGATGCTCAATCGCCTGCCGGATCAACATTTCAGCCTGTGTCCGCGCCCTTTCCACGCCCAGGAGCGAAACCAGGGTCGCCTTTCCGGCTTCTTCGTCTTTTCCGGCTGTTTTACCCAGTTCTTCCGAGTCGCCTTCCCTGTCCAGAAGATCGTCCACAATCTGAAAAGCCAGCCCCAGATCATGGGCATACCCCCTGAGCGCATTGCGCCGCCGATCATCCGCCTTGCCAAGGATGGCCCCGGCCTCGCAGGAAAACACGATCAGGGCGCCGGTTTTCATATTCTGCATCCGGGTTATGGCGGACTGATCCAGTTCGCGGTTTTCCGCCGCCAGGTCAAACATCTGTCCCCCGACCATACCATGGGTGCCAAGCGCGCGGGCAAAAGCCGAAATCAAGTCCACCCGGACCCGGGGATCCGCATGTGTCTTCTCATCCGCCAGAATTGCAAAAGCCAGCGTCAGCAATGCATCGCCGGCCAAAACTGCCGTCGCTTCATCAAATTTTTTATGTACCGATGGCTGCCCCCGGCGCATGTCGTCGTCGTCCATGCAGGGCAGATCGTCATGAATCAAGGAGTAGGTATGAGCGCATTCCACCGCCGCAGCCACCTGCAGCGCGGATTGCTCGGACACGCTGAACAGCTTGGCCCCGCTCATAACAAGAAAAGGACGCAGGCGTTTGCCCCCGGCCATCAACGCATATTGCATGGCCTCAACCACCTGCTCCTCAAGGCCATCGGCCTTGGGCAGGACTTTCAGCAAATATTTTTCCAGTAATTCCGCCGTTTCGGCCAGTGCGTTACGGGCAAGGGCTGTGTCTGTACTGTTCATCGGAAAACCTCTTTCTCTATTCCAGAAATGTTGCCGGACTACTCAACGTCCAGAGGTTCCGCCCCGAGTACACCGTTCTGCTGACGGGTTATTTTCTCAATACGTTCGCCCGCATCCTTCAGCTTTGCCTCGCAATGCCGGCGAAGCAGGGTGCCGCGGGTATAGATCTCTATTGAATTCTCCAGGGAGACATCGCCACTTTCCAGATTCTGCACGATCTCTTCCAGCGCCGAGAGCGCATCTTCAAAACTCATGGCCCTGATGTCTTCGGGCAATTCCATTTTTTCAGTGTTGTCCGCCAAGTTTAACTCCTGTTGTCAGACTTCTGTTCCGCGCAAGCTGTCTCACTGATCCATCAGGGCAGAGACATGGGCCGCAGCGGATTCTCCCAGAACGGACAGGTTATACCCCCCTTCAAGACAGGATACAAGCCGCCCCTGACAATATTCCCGGGCAATTCCCTTCAGTTCCCGGGTGACCCAGTAAAAGTCATCTTCTACCAGTTTCATATCCGCCAGAGGGTCCATCACGTGACCGTCAAATCCCGCTGAAATGAACATAAAGTCAGGCTTGAAATCATGCAGTGCCGGAAAAATTCTTTCCTCATAGGCCCGCCGGAATGCCTCCGATCCGCTGCCGGCCGCCAGGGGCGCATTGACAATCACCCCGAGCCCGTCATCCTGCATATGCCCGGTACCCGGATAGAGTGGCGACTGGTGGGAAGAGGCATAAAGCATTCCCTTTGTCCGCTGCGTCACGGTCTGGGTACCGTTGCCGTGATGAACGTCAAAATCAATCACCGCCACCCGATGCTGGAAATGACTTCTATGGGCATAAATGGCAGCAATAGCCACCGAATTAAACAGGCAAAAACCCATTGCCTGATTGGGTTCCGCATGATGCCCGGGAGGACGGATGGCGCAAAAAGCATTCTCGATTTCACCGGCCATCACCCTGTCCACCGCGTCGCAAGCACCGCCCACGGCCCTCAGCGCTGCCGTCAGGCTTCCAGGAGACATGCTTGTATCCGGGTCAAGCATGGCCCGGCCCTCTTCGGGGTCGCTGGCAAAGATATGATCCACATAGGCTTTGGTGTGTACAAGCTCAAGCTTGTCACGCTCCGCCAGCGGAGCATCAAATCTTTTAAGGGAGGAAAATCTGTCCGCTTCCAGAGCCGCAAGGATGACGTTCAGGCGATCCACACACTCCGGATGCCCGGCCGGCATTTCATGGTCCAGAAAATCAATATGAAAAAATAACCCCGTCGACATAAAGTACTTTCCCGTCTGGCCCTTCGCAGAGCCGGCGGGTATATTATCCCGCCCGCTGTTGCTTGCGGGCCTCATATTTGGCTTTTTCCTCCGCCACAAGCTCCTTCTTGGACAATTTGCCGATCATTGTCTTGGGCAATTCGTCCCGGAATTCGATGGCTGAAGGCATTTCATGTTTGCCGAGACGCTCCTTAAGGAACGCCAGCAGCTTCTCCTGCGTCAGATTTTCATCCGGATGCACCAATGTTACAAAAGCCTTCGGCGTTTCGCCACGATAATCGTCAGGAATACCGATCACCGTCACTTCCTTGACCGCAGGGTGTTCCATGATGGCTTCCTCCACCACGCGGGGGAAGACATTAAATCCACCCACCAGGATCAGATCCTTGTCCCGGTCAATGATATAGGTATAGCCGTCTTCCGCCATATAGCCCACATCGCCGGTCCTGAGCAGATCACCATTGAGAAGCACCTCAGCGGTTGCTTCCGGACGGTTCCAGTAGCCCTTCATCACCTGGGGCCCGCGCACGCAGATCTCCCCGGGCTCTCCCACCGGCATGATTCTGGACGAATCCTCGCGGTCGACAATGACAATTTCGGTCCCCGGCAGCGGCAGGCCGATGGAACCGATCACACTGTCCTGATCATAGCGGTTGGAACAGACCACCGGCGAAGCCTCGGTCAGGCCATATCCTTCAGTTACCGTCACACCCATTTTTTCCTTGAATGCCTTGGCCAGATCCATAGGCAGGGGCGCCCCGCCGCTCATGGTGTTTTTCACCCGGTCGAGACCGATATCCCTGCCCCCGTTGTAATTGAGTATGGCGGTATACATGGTGGGCACGCCGGCAAACATGGTCGGCCGCTCCCGGCGCATTAGTTTTATCGCTTCCTCAAGCTCGAACTTGGGCAGGATCGGTATCCGGGCCCCGACCCTGAGGCTCAGGACCATCACTACAGTCATGGCAAAGACATGGAAAAACGGCAAAAACCCGGGAAGGACCTCCTTGCCATATTCCAGGTTATGGGTCCATTCCACCATCTGCTCCACATTTTTGAGGATATTGGAATGGGTCAGCATGGCCCCTTTTGGCACACCTGTTGTCCCGCCGGTATACTGCAGCACTGCTACATCTTCATCCGGATTGATTTCCACCGGCACACGTGGCGTGCGACAGTTCACAAGATCGGCAAAATCCACATGATAACCATCGCGGGCCACACGGGATATCGTGCTCCTTTTAAACAGTTTGAACAAAAGGTTCTTCGGGAAAGGAAGGGCCCAGTCGAACCGGCTCACCACAAGTTTTTTCAACCGGCTCTGTTCAGTAACCTTGCGGATCTGCGGATAGAGAGCAGCCAGATCAAGGGTCACCATGATATCGGTTTCTGAATCCTCCACCTGCTGGGTCAGTTCCGGCACCGAATAGAGCGGGCTGTAATTGACCACCGTGCCCCCGGCCTTGAGGATCGCAAAATAGGTGATCACAAACTGCGGGCAATTGGGCATGAAGATACCCACATGAACCCCCTTGGTGACGCCGAGTGACTGCAAACCGGCAGCCATACGATCAATCATTTCCCCCAGTTCCCCGTATGTGATTTCCCGGCCAAGAAACTCTAGAGCCACCCCGTCGCTGAAAGACGCAACGGAGTCATCAATCACCTTGTACAGAGGAGCGCCCTCGATTTCTTTACGCCAGTCCGCATGGGGCGGATAGCTTTTCAACCAGAGTTGTTCAGACATACTGTTCACCTGCCCCCTACTCACTTACCGGATCGACAAAAAAGTCCGGCAACAATGTCGCCGCCGGATCAATCGCATAGGGGGTCAGATCAGTAATACCCTCTGATGCCAGCACCTCGTCATCCACATAGAAATTTCCTGTAAAGTCCCTGCTGTTGCGGGTCAGGACAATATGTGCCGCATCAGCCATGATTTCCGGCTTGCGGCTGCCCCGAACGGCCGCATCCCCGCCCAGCAGGTTTTTAACAGCGGCCGTGGCAATGGCCGTCCGCGGCCACAGGGCATTAAAGGCAATGCCGTCCCTTTTGAATTCCTCGGCCATACCCAGCACACACATGCTCATACCGAATTTTGCCATGGTATAGGCCACATGCCCCGAAAACCATTTGGCCTCCATATTCAGCGGCGGTGACAGGTTGAGTACCTGGGGATTTTCCGCCTTTTTCAGATGGGGAATACAGGCCTTGGACACCATAAAGGTTCCGCGGGTATTAATCTGGTGCATCAGGTCATAGCGCTTCATGTCCGTCTGCAGCGTGGGGGTGAGTGAAATGGCGCTGGCGTTATTGATCAGAATATCGATACCGCCAAAGGTCTCGACCGTTTTCGCCACAGCGTCATGGACCAGTTCCTCATCCCGGATATCCACCGCCAGAGGCAGCGCCTTGCCGCCTGCCTTCTCTATTTCCTCGGCGGCCGTATAGATGGTCCCTTCCAGTTTGGGATGTGGCTCCGTGGATTTGGCGGCAATGGTTACATTGGCCCCGTCGGCGGCAGCCCGCCTGGCGATCGCCAAACCGATCCCGCGGCTTCCGCCGGTAATAAAAAGCGTCTTTCCCTGCAAATCTCCCACTGCTCTACTCCCGTTATATCGTCGTTTCTGTTGTATTGTCTGTATATCCCCTGAATGCGATTATAGCGCCATATGGTCTTCCTCTATAGCATAAAAAAGGCTATCTCCGGCTGTAATCATATCCCCGAGCCCGAACGCTGTCGGCAACATCTGTTCACCGTAAAAGCGGGCTGTGGCAATCTTGGCCCTGAGAAAATCCTCTTCCCCGTTACCTTTCCCGCTTTCCAGCATGGCCTGGGCGGCCACAGCGGCCTTCGCCATCAGATAACCACCGGTTACCATGCTGACCAGCCTGAGGAATGGTACGGAACCGGCCGCTACATCACGCATGTTCTGACTTTGCCGTGTGAACAGCCATTCCGCCGCCTCCAGACAGTCTGTCGTCAAACGTGACAAATTCTCCCGGAACCGGGCAAGTTCGCCAATCTCCGGTATGGCCGCAATGAAGTCACTGATCACGCCCAGCAGGGAGCGCCAGTGTTCACCGCCGTCCATGGCCAGCTTGCGGCCAACCAGGTCCATCGCCTGAATACCGTTGGTGCCTTCATAAATGGGGTGAATGCGGGCATCACGAAGGACCTGGGCAACGCCGGTTTCCTCGATATATCCCATGCCGCCGAAAACCTGCACGGCAAGGGAGGCATTTTCCACACCGATATCGGTGCCATAAGCCTTGCTGACCGGGGTCAGCAGGTCGGCAAGACCCCGGTATTTACGGCGTGTCTCCTCATCCTGATGATGACGCCCAAGATCAATGGCCAGGGCGTTGAGATAAATGATCGCCCGCACGGCCTCGTTGGTAGACTTGATAGTCATCAACATGCGGCGTACATCAGCATGCTCAATGATTGGGCTTTTGCCCTCTCCTGTGGCGCCGATGGCCCGGCCCTGACGACGTTCCTTTGCATAGTCCAGCGCCATCTGCCAGCCCCGTTCCGAGGCACACAGGCCGAGAATACCCACATTGAGCCGGGCATTATTCATCATGGTGAACATGGACTTCATGCCCTGGTTCTCTCCGCCAATCAGATATCCCACACAATTGCCGTTGTCCCCGTAGGACATGACACAGGTCGGGCTGGCGTGGATGCCCATTTTATGTTCCAGCGAAACTGCCCTAAGGTCGTTTCTTTCACCCAGAGTACCATCTTCGTTGATCAGATATTTTGGGACAATAAACAAGCTTATCCCCTTGGTCCCTTCCGGCGCACCGGGCAGGCGCGCCAACACGAGATGGATGATATTTTCCGCCATGTCGTGCTCGCCCCAACTGATAAAGATCTTCTGGCCCGAAATTCTGTAGGTGCCGTCCGGCATTTCCTCAGCCTTTGTGCGCAAAGCCCCCACATCGGAACCGGCCTGTGGTTCGGTCAGGTTCATGGTGCCGGTCCATTCGCCAGACACAAGCTTTTCCAAATAGATTTTCTGCTGCTCACCCGTACCGTGGGCCTCGATGGCCTCCATGGCTCCCTGCCCCAGAATCGGACAGAGAGAGAATGCTGCATTGGCAGTTCCCATCATTTCCTGAACCGCTGTGCCCAGAACCTGCGGCATGCCCTGCCCGCCAAACTCCAATGAACCGCAGATACCATTCCAGCCGTTCTCGACAAAGGCCTGATAGGCTTCCTTGAAACCGTCCGGCGTCCTTACCCCGTCACCCTCCAGAACGCTGCCCTGTTTGTCACCGACCGCATAGAGAGGAGAAAGTTTTTCAGAGGCGAATCTGCCGCTTTCCTCCAGCACCGCCTGGACAATATCTTCACTCACCTCCTGAAAAGGCTCCAGCTGGACAAGCTCCGCCATATCAACGATATGATCCAGAACAAAACGAATTTCCCTGATCGGGGCAACATACTCTGCCAACGCTAATTCTCCTCGATGATGTCTGATTGTTGTTTGACGCCTATGGCACTGTT
Source organism: Emcibacter sp. (assembly GCF_048269205.1). Classification (GTDB taxonomy): domain Bacteria; phylum Pseudomonadota; class Alphaproteobacteria; order Sphingomonadales; family Emcibacteraceae; genus Emcibacter. Next base: position 259,499 of record NZ_JBLXJC010000002.1, read on the forward strand.
ATCCTGTTCGTGATAAGAACCCTGTGCAGTGGTATTGTTATTTTTATTGAGGCAATATTCAAACAATCGTTTGAAAAGCAATTTACATGACTCGTTCATTTGAAACAAGTGTTTTAAGTGATCATCAGGCCGGACGTCCGAACAGAAATGGAATACAGGAATATTTTCAACGCCAGTTCCGTGAATTATACCCTCGCCGCGAAATATCTGCGCCAGGGCAAACTGGTCTCTTTTCCCACTGAAACGGTCTATGGACTCGGTGCTGACGCCTGTAACGGACAGGCCGTAGCTGCCATTTTCGCCACCAAGGAACGACCGCAATTCAATCCGTTGATTGTTCATGTGCCCGACCTGGAAACAGCGGACAACTATGTGAATTTTGACGAGACCTCGCGCCGGCTGGCGGAAAAATTCTGGCCGGGGCCCTTTACGCTTGTCCTGCCCAGGAAGGAAAACTGCCGCCTGAGCCCGCTAGTCTCGGCCGGGCTGGAAACGGTTGCCATCCGCGTTCCCCGTCATCCCGTGGCGCAGGTGCTGCTGGCCGTCTTCGAGGGCCCCATTGCTGCGCCCAGCGCCAATAAGTCGGGACGTATCAGCCCGACCACAGCCGAACATGTCGCCCGGGAATTCACCAGCGAGGAAGTCCCCCTGATCCTGGATGGCGGGCCCTGCGAAGAGGGACTGGAATCCACCATTGTCCAGGTTTCCGGGCAGGAAGTTCTGTTGCTCAGGCCCGGCACGATCACGCCACGGGAAATTGAACTGGTTTCCGGGCTGGCAGTACGGCATGTGGAGAATGCGGACAATCCGGTGGCCCCCGGACAGCTCAGGAGTCACTATGCCCCCAATGCCCGCCTGAGGCTCAATGCCGCCCATGCGGAACCCGGCGAGGCACTGCTGGCCTTCGGACGGGCGGTGCCTGACGACGGCGTTGTCATGCGCAACCTGAGCCCGGACGGCAGCCTGACTGAAGCTGCCGCCAATCTTTTTTCCCTGCTCAGGGAACTGGATGACACCGGTGTGGCAACGATCGCCGTCATGCCGATCCCCCGGCAGGGGCTGGGTCTTGCCATCAACGACCGGCTGCAGCGCGCGGCAGCCCCCAGACCCGAAAGTGACGAAAAATGACCGGACCTCTCGAAAAGCATCTGGAAAAGTTAAAGGAGATTGCCGGCCCCCGGGGCTGGTCGGATGATCCTGAGGTCCTGGCGCCCCACCTGGTAGAATGGCGTGATCTCTATAAGGGCAGAACACCCCTCCTGCTTCTCCCGGATAGTACCGACAAAGTGGCCCAACTTGTTCGCTACTGCCATGACAACGGGCTGCCCCTGGTGCCCCAGGGTGGCAATACCGGCCTTGTAGGCGGCGGCATTCCCGATGAAAGCGGCAATGAAGTCCTCATAAGCCTGAAACGGTTGAACAAGGTGCGCCTCAGGGACCCGCTGAATCAGACCATTACCGTCGAAGCCGGGGTGATCCTCAATGAACTTCAGGCCATAGCCGAGGAAATGGACCTCTATTTCCCGCTCAGCCTCGCCTCGGAAGGCAGCTGCCAGATCGGCGGCAATATTTCCAGCAATGCGGGCGGCGTGGGTGTGCTGAAATACGGCAACACCCGCGATCTGGTCCTTGGCCTGGAAGTGGTTTTGCCGGACGGGCAAATCTGGGACGGCCTGACCGGATTGCGCAAGGACAATACGGGCTATGATCTGAAACAGCTTTTCATTGGGGCGGAAGGCACACTCGGCATCATCACCGCCGCCACCCTGAAGCTTTATCCCCGGCCGCTTAACCGGCAGACGGCGCTTCTGGCCATTCCTTCTCCGCAGGCCGCCATTGAGCTTCTGACCCTGGCCCGGAAAATGAGCGGCGATCTGGTCACCGCCTTCGAAATCATTCCCCGCATCGGCCTTGATTTCCTGATAAAACATATGGACGCCACGGACCCGATGAAAGCTGCATACGACTGGTACATCCTGATGGAATGCTCCTCATCGCTCGACCGAAATCATCTGGATATGGAAAGCCTGTTCCAGCAGATCCTGGAAACCGCCATGGAACAGGAGCTTGTCCCTGACGGGGTCATCGCCAGCAACGAGCAGCAGCGCGACAGCCTGTGGTCACTGCGGGAGAACCTGTCGGAAGTACAGAAATTCGAGGGCGGCAGCATCAAGCATGATATAGCTGTGCCTGTTTCAAAAATTCCCCAGTTTCTCGACAGGGCCTGCACCGCCGTACAAAAGGCGATCCCTGGCATCCGGCCCGTCCCCTTTGGCCATATCGGTGACGGCAATATCCATTTCAACCTGACCCAGCCTGAAGGCGCCGACAAGGCCGCCTATCTGGCTCGCTGGGAAGAAATCAACAAGATCGTTCATGACATCGTACAGGAACTGGGCGGCAGCATCAGCGCCGAGCATGGTATCGGTCGCCTCAAGGTAGAGGAACTGACCCGCTACAAGTCACCGCTTGCCCTTGACCTTATGCGCAAACTGAAAAGGACGCTGGACCCGGCAAACATCATGAACCCGGGACGCATAGTGAAGTAACCCCAATCCAGAGGCAGTACGGATATGAGTGAGAAGAACTACAGGGAAGACCGTTACACGTCGCGGGACGGGCTCAGCCTTTATTACCGTGTGTATGAGAACGGCGGAAGCCATAAAACACCGTTACTCTGCATCCATGGTATCACCCGGAACTCCAAGGATTTTGAAGACTTTGCCAATCTGATGCAAAAGCAATATCCGGTCGTCAGCATGGACGTTCGCGGCCGGGGACGGTCCGATATTGATCCGGAATATCACAATTACCAGATCCCCACCTATGTGGCCGACATGTTCGAACTGATGGATTATGTGGAAATTCCCGAGGCCGTTGTGGTCGGCACCTCTATGGGCGGGCTCGTCGGCATGGCTATGGGGGCGGTTCAGCCGGATCGCGTCAAGGCCATCGTCTTGAATGATGTCGGGCCGGTCATTGAGCAAGCCGGAATTGACCGTATCTGGGCCTATGTGGGCAAAACCGCCACTGTGCGAAGCTGGAACCAGGCGGCCAATATCCTGAAAACCATGAATGAAGCGAACTTTTCCGACTATACACAGGAAGACTGGCTGAGGTTTGCCGAAAATACCTTCAGGCAGCAGGATGACGGCACCCTTATAGCAGACTATGATCCACATGTTGGCACTGCGGTCCGGGAAAGTCAGGAATCCGCCGTTCCCGTGGATATGTGGCCGCTGTTCCAAAGTCTTGCAGAAATCCCCATTCTTTGTCTGCGCGGGGAAATGAGCGATATCCTGTCCGCCGAGACCCTGAAAAAAATGGGCGAGCTTCACCCCAAGTTCACTGGTGTCACCATCCAGAAACGGGGGCACACACCTGATCTCCGCGAACAACAGAGCATCGCTGCCATCGAGACCTTCCTCGACAGGATCGGCATCTAGAACAGGCCAAACTTAAAATAATCCATATTGGCCCTTGCCATCCTCTTCCGGGCCGGTTGCCGGTTTACGGCAATCGGGCCCGTCATGGCGGGCGCTGTTCACATAGGGCGAAACCCGATAATAATCGAATTGCTCCTCCAGCGCCGTGGAGAGTTTGTCGAAGATATGCCGGTCCGGCGGATCGGACGGCCTGAGCCACAGGTCATACTCGTCCGGATGGGGAATGACCGGCATGCGGTTGTGAAGCTCCCGAATCTTTCCGCGGGCCGGTTTGGTCACGATACTGACCGTTTCCAGCCAGTCGTCCCCGTGCGGCCCCATCCAGATTTCCCATATCCCGGCAAAGGCGAAGGGCGCATGGTCCGGCAAACAGATATGATAGGGGACCGGAGATGTTCCGCTGCGTTTCCATTCATAGAAACCATCCGCCGGGAGCAGACAGCGTCGACGCCGAAAGGGACTGCGGAACGACGGTTTGTCGGCAACGGTTTCGCTTCGCGCATTGATCAGCGGCTTTCCCTTCTGCAGTTCCTTTGCCCAGCCCGGCACCAGCCCCCATCGCATCAGGGCCACCTCTTTCGGCGGCAGCGGCTGGTCCGGCAGGATCGCCTGATCCCTGTCCGAGCCGGAAAGACGGATCACCGGTACCGGTTGCAGTGGCGCGATGTTAAAACGGGACGGCACCGGGAATTTGTTCTCGTCTTGCCCGGGCGGAAACCCGAGAAACTCGAGAAATCTTTTATAGGCATCACGGGCCAGGGAATATCTGCCGCACATGAATTATCCTTGCCAAACAGGTGATTATTTCCAATAGTCCCAGAATAGGAGGAGTAACACCGAATGAAAAGGGATTATCCGGAAAGACCTATTGTCGCCGTCGGCGTTGTGGTCTTCAGGAATGACGAAGTTCTGCTAATCCGGCGTTCCAAGCCACCCAAGCTGGACCAGTGGTCGATCCCCGGCGGGGCCCAGGATGTGGGCGAGCCGTTGGAAGAGACGGCGGTGCGGGAGGTGCTGGAAGAAACAGGAATCCGGTTCACCGGCCTGAAGCTCGTGGATGCCCTGGATTTCATCGACCGGGACGATGAAGACCGCATCCGGCACCATTATACACTGATTGACTATACCGCCCGATATGAAGGCGGGGAAATCAGAGCCGGAGACGACGCCATCGATGCCCGCTGGGTTCCTCTTTCCGAGCTTTCGGCCTATAATCTCTGGGATGACACCACCGACATCATCGCCAAAGCATATGCTCTTATTCGAGAGCGCAGCTAAACAAGGAAAATCATGAGCAGTTTTCAGTTTGATACGGCAAAATTAATCATCAGTGAACCGGGAGCGGTCAAGTCACTCCCCGATCTTTGCAGAAAACTCGGCATTGGCAAACCACTTGTGGTCTGCGACCAAGGCATCGTCCAGGCCGGACTTCTTGCAACCCTGGAGAAGGTTTTTGACTCTGCCGGCCTGGAACCGCTGGTCTTTGCCGACGTGGTTGCCGACCCGCCGGAAGATATCGTGGAAAGTTGCGCCCTTCTGGCCCGGCAGGAAAACACCGACGGCGTAATTGGTTTCGGGGGCGGGAGTTCGATGGATGTGGCCAAGCTGGTCGCCCTTATGGCCCGCTCCGATGAAAGACTTGCGGATATTTACGGCGTCGACCTGGTCAAGGGACAACGCTTGCCGCTAATCCAGATCCCGACAACCGCCGGCACCGGTTCCGAAGTCACCGCCGTTGCTGTTGTTACGACCGGCGAAACCACCAAAGCCGGTGTCGTCTCCACTGTTCTGCTGCCTGATGTGGCCCTGCTGGACGGGGAGCTGACCACAGGATTGCCTCCCTTCGTCACTGCCAGCACGGGCATTGACGCCATGGTGCATGCCATCGAGGCCTACACCAGCAAAATCAAGAAAAATATCTATTCGGACATGCTGGCGCGCAGGGCGTTACAGCTTATGGCCGCCAACATTCAGACCGCCTTCAGCAGGGGCAGTGACATCGACGCCCGCCAGGCCATGCTTGTTGGCGCTTGCCTTGCCGGACAGGCCTTCGCCAATGCACCGGTTGCCGCCGTTCATGCACTCGCTTACCCGCTCGGCGGCCACTATCATATTCCCCACGGGCTCAGCAACTCCCTGGTCCTGCCCCAGGTACTGCGGTTCAACAGGGAACTCGCCGCCGATCTGTATGCCGAACTCCATGACCTTCTTCTTCCCCTGCCCGCCAATCTCATGAGCGACAAGGAAAAAACCGACCGCCTGATCAACTGGCTGGAAGAACTTATTGCCGAATTGTCGCTGCCCGCCACCCTCAAGGAAGCCAATGTACCGGAAGAAGATCTGCCGATGCTAGTCCGGGACGCCATGCTTCAGCAAAGACTCCTGATCAACAACCCGCGCGAAGTCACGGAACAGGATGCCCTGGAAATTTATCAGGCCGCCTATTAGAGTTAGTAGAGGAAGTTAAATGGAAGTACCGTCACCCGAACAAAAAAGCAGCTACAAATGGTTCATGCCTGTCCCCACCAGATGGATGGACAACGATATCTTCGGCCATGTCAACAACGTTAATTACTATTCCTATTTCGACACCGTAGCCAACAGTTTCCTGATCCGCGAGGGAGGATTTGACATCCATAACGCCGAAGTGATCGGCTATGTGGTTCATTCCCAGTGTAACTACCTCAGGGGCATTACCTTCCCCGACCAGCTCAATGGCGGTTTCCGGGCCCTGAAGCTGGGCAACAGCTCAGTTACCTATGGCATCGGCATTTTCCGCGAGGAAGAAGACAGTGCCAGCGCCCATGGCACCTTTACCCATGTATTTGTCGACCGGAAAACAGAACGGCCCACCCCGATCCCGGCCTCTATCCGCGTAGCACTGGAACGGGTCCTGTCGGGAAAAGGCGAATGACAGGTACGCCGAAATCACAGAAATTTTTCGGCTCTCTAAAAGTCCATTTGCGGCTGATGGTTATTGCCACATTTTTCGGCCTGACCGCTTATGGCATCATTCATCTGCTGATCTGGCTGTTCAAGCTTGTCGATTTAATGTAGGGTCCCGTTCATGTATCCGTCCTTTAAAAAATTTGCCGGCATCATGGTCATTCTCTTTGGCCTCGCCCTCTATGCCCTTCTCGCCACACGCCTCATTGAAGCCGTTTTTGCGGACCATATTGTGTTGCAGTTGATCTGCTACCTTATTGCAGGTATCGTCTGGATATTTCCAGCATACTGGGTACTCAAGAAAACAAGCACATGACACAGGGGAAAAAATGTCCAAGCTCTTGAAATCCTTTCTTATTATCGGCACCATGTTACTTACTGCCTGCGCCAGCAGCGGCCAGGGGGACGAGCCCGTCGACGGCAGCAAATACCGCCAGAACCAGGACGGTACCAACTACGCAAATACCTATGACGAAAAGAGCATCATGAATGCGGCCTCGGACTTCCTTGGCGGCGGCTCGGAGGCCCTTGCCAAACTGATTGAGAAAGCCTTTAAAGACAATGGCGAACCCAATGGTTACATCATCGGTACGGAAGGCAGCGGCGCGTTGGTTGTCGGCCTCAGATATGGCGACGGCACCCTGTCCCACAAGATCGAGGGCGACAGCCGCATCTACTGGAAAGGCCCCTCTATCGGCCTGGATGTGGGGGGTAATGCCTCACGGGTTTTCGCTCTTGTCTACAATCTGCATGACGTTCAGGAAATCTATCAGCGCTTTCCCGCGGTGGAAGGTAGTTTCTATTATATTGGCGGGCTTGGAATGAACTACCAGCAGCGCGGCGACATCATTATCGCCCCGATCAGGGTCGGTGTCGGCCTGCGCGCCGGCGTCAATATGGGGTATATGCATATGACTCCAGACCGGGACTGGATACCCTTCTAGTCTAAAGCATTACAGCAGGGCCGCAAGGCCCTCCACTGTCAGCTTCAAGCCCACCAGAAACAACACCCCGTAAAAGAAAATATAGAACATCCTGTCGGAAGCATGGTGATGAAGCCAGGCGCCGATCCAGATGCCCAGCGGCGCCAGGGGCAAAAGGATCAGGGAAGTGGTCAGGTTCCCGACCGACAACTGGCCAAGCCAGGCATAGGGGATCATTTTTGTGTAATTGACCACTGTGAAGAAAACCACGGAAGTCCCCACCAACAGGGTCTTGTTCATTTTCAGGGGCAGCAGGTAAAGTGCCACTGGCGGCCCTCCCGCATGGGCGACAAAACTGACAAAACCCGCCAGCATACCGAAAAACCCACCCTTGGCCACATTATGATCCTTCGCCTCCAGTTCGATTTTTCGCAACTTGCCGAACCAGAAATTCAGGACAAAATAGAGCGCCATCACCCCGACAATCAGGCGCAGCATATCAACGCTCATCAGGTGAAAGGTCAGCGTTCCGATCCCGATGCCGATCAGGGCGCCGGGAATCATTATTTTCAGGCTGGTGGCGTCCCATTGCCGCCGGTATTGCCACAACGCCAGCAGGTCCATAGCGCACAGGATCGGCAGCATAATGGCCGCCGCCTGCCGCGGATCTATCAGTACCGCCATCATCGGCACAGTGATACTGCCCAGTCCGTTGGCAAAACCGCCCTTGGATATCCCTGTCAGCAGAACCAGCGGCACTGCCAGAAGGAAAAACCAGAAGCTATCGACCATGGAGGCGGCCTTACCCGGTTACTTTATGAAATTCAAAGGTCTCGTGGTCAGACAGGCTCGGCTGGAATTTATAGCCGTCCATATCAAATTTTTTCAGTTTCTCCGGATCCTCGATCCGGTTCTGGATGATATAGCGTGCCATCATGCCCCGGGCCCGTTTGGCCATCATGCCCAGCGAACGGGCGTGACCGTCCTTGACCTGTTTGAAGACCGGGGTAATGACCCGGGCGTTCAACATCTTCTGATTGACTGCCTTGAAATATTCGTTGGAGGCGCAATTGACAAGAACCGGTTCCTTTTCACCCGCCAAGGCGTCGTTAACCCCTTCGGCCAGCCTATCGCCCCAGAATTCATACAGGTTGCGGCCCCGGGGATTCTGTAAACGGCTGCCCATCTCCAGACGGTAGGCCTGTATCAGGTCCAGCGGGCGAAGAAGCCCGTAGAGGCCAGAGAGAATTCGCAAATGATCCTGGGCATATTCAAGATCCTCATCGCTTAGGCTTTCCGCATCAAGCCCCACATAAGTGTCCCCCTTGAAGGCACGGATCGCCGGGCGGGAATTGGCCGGTGTAAAGGGAGTAGAGAAATCATGAAACCGCTGATAGTTGAGATCGGCCAGCTGGTCACTGATTTTCATCAGCCCGGCAATATCCGACCGGGTCAGCTTGCGGGCCGTCTCGACCAGTTCCTCGCTATCGTTCAGATAGGCCGGTTCTGACCATTCTTTTACATTTACGTCAGTTTCGTAGTCCAGTTTCTTGGCGGGTGAAACGATGACCAGCATGCCCTGCTCCAATTCCTGTAATTCTTCAAATAAATGATTTAATCCCTTATATAGACAAACTTTGGGAAATTAAACCTTCCATGTACCGGCTTTTTTTATACCTTCCACTTCCGGCCTCTTGAAGAAACTACGCTTGTTCACCACTTAGTGAGTGGCTATCTGATGAAAAGCATGCTTTTATCCTGCCAGGGGCGTCTCAGGACGATATAAGACGCCGGAAAACGAGCAGAATGACAGAAACAAAAACTTCCAGACGACCGCATCGTGATCTCACCACGGGGGCGATCCCAAGACATCTCTACAATATGACCATGCCGCTGGTGGTGGGGCTGCTGGCCAATATGGCTTTTGGTCTGGTGGACCTTTATTTTGTCGGCATGCTGGGTGATGATGAACTTGCCGCCATGGGATATGTGACCAGCGTCACCATGTTGCTGATTTCCGCCTCAATCGGGCTCAGCGCCGGCACCTCGTCTGTGCTTGCCCGGGCCTTCGGGCGCGGGGATCACGACGCCATTGTCCGGCTCTCCACCTGCAGCTTCTATCTGACTCTGCTTATTTCCGTTGTCATGAGCCTGATCGGGCTCGTCACCATTGACCCGTTGTTCACCCTGATCGGTGCCAATGCGAAAATCCTGCCCCTGATCCGGGACTATATCGTGATCTGGTATATCTCGAGTATTTTTGTCATTGCCCCCATTGTGGGAATGGCCGCCATGAGAGCCATGGGCGACACCATGATGCAGACCAAGATCAACATTGCCGCCGCCCTCGCCAATGTGATCCTTGATCCAATTTTCATCTTTGGCCTGTTCGGCTTTCCCCGTCTGGAAATTGAAGGGGCGGCTCTTGCCACCGCCATCGCCCGGGGCGGCGTATTTTTCGCTATCTATGGACTGCTCTACTATCGCTTCGAAGCCCTTGAATTCTCGAAGGCTGTATTGAGCTCCTTCAAGTCCTCAGCCCGCAGCATACTTCATGTCGCGGTTCCGGCCGCCGCCACAAACATGATTATTCCTGCCGGTAATGTGGTTCTTATCGGCATTATTTCCGACTATGGACAAAAAGCGGTGGCCGCCACCAATGTGGCCGTCCGCATCGAATCCGTATGTCTGGTTTTTTTCTTCTCGTTGTCTGCTGTAATCGGGCCGGTGGTGGGACAGAACCTGAGCGCGCGCCGGTTCGACCGCATCGAGGAAGCCCTGAAGACCTGTATGGCATTCTGTCTTGCCTGGGGAGCACTCTTGGCGATTACGATTGCCCTGCTCGCCGGTTTCCTGGCCGGGCAGTTCAGTGATGATCCCTATATCATCGAAAAGGCCGTCGCCTATCTTTATATAATTCCCGTCTCCTACGGTGCTTACGGCTTTGTCATGTCCGCCAATGCCTCCTTCAACGGTATCGGCAAACCCCTGCCCGGTGTCATCGTCAGCACCATGCGCACCGTTGTTCTGCCCCTGCCGGTCATCTATTTCGCATCGTTTTATTATGACCTGCCGGTGATTTACGCCATTACCAGCGCCAGCAATATTATTGCCGGGGCCCTGTCCTTTTTCTGGGTCATGAAGACAGTCAGGGAGATGCGGCCGGAAGCGGAACCGCTGCTGCAGAACTCCTAGGTACTGCTGCCCTCATCTCGCTCCAGCACAGTTTTCAAAGGCGGCTGCCAGAGCTCGATCCTGTGACCTTCCGGATCCAGTAGCCAGGCAAACTTGCCGTAGAATTCATCCACCCGGTCCGGGAGGATTTCCACCCCTTCAGCTTCCAGCTCCGCCACGACCCGGTCAAGATCGTCAACCCGGAAATTGAACATAAAATCGTGATCTGGTCCGCAGTAATCCGTATCATTTGGAAACATGGAAAACAGGAGATAAGCTTCCTTTGGATTGTCGGTATCTTCATGAACAGGGAATTTGACGCTGTCATATTCGTCGAATTCAAAGCCCAGATGGCGGCTGTACCATTCTTTCAGCTTTTCCCGGTCTCTGGTCTTGAAAAAGAAACCTCCGGGCCCGATAATGCGCTTCATGACACTCTCCTTCCTCGGTTATGAGGCCAGATGTTTTTCCCAATAGGAAAGCGCCAGTACTTCGGCATCCTGAGCGTCCCGCGCCACCCCTTTCAGATAGAGCGCCTGGGCAGCAGTGCCCAGAATGGTCCTGAGGGCAACGGGATCTTCTGTTTTACCATACCAGACTTCACGAAAATGATCGAGAGTAACGATCCGTTCTTTTTGATCCGATTCCTTCAGGAAAGCGGGCCAGCTGGATTTCTCTTCAGTGCCGTCAATCACGGTAAAAAGAGCAATTGATTTGAACGGTGTACGCTCGGCCTCCCCGCCACCGCCCTTGATGACACCAAGACGCGGCTGAGCCAGGATCTGCGCGGCCTCCCTGTTAAGCTGGATGTAAGGCGGGTGAAAAATTCCCAGAAACAGGGTATCCGCATGCAACGGGTTGATCAGGCGCACTGCCGTATTGATAATACTGCGAACGCCCAACAGATTACGCATTTCAAGAAACTCCAGAATTCGCGGGCAGAAGTTCCGGAGCGGCAGAAAGGCGAAATTGTCATTGTCCAGCTTGCCGGCAGTTTCGGCCAGGCTGCCGCAGGGAGCCTCATCAATCGCCGCGAGGCAGTCCTCGGTTGGAATACCATTTTCCATATGGCTGTTGTAGCCATGCATAAACACCTTGTGACCATTTTCCGCCAACAGCTTCGCCGACAGCAGAAACCAGGGCAATCCCCGGCTTTTGCCTGCCGAATAGCTGGGCCAGTCGATCAGATCCTGATATTCGGTGATGGGTTCCATATCCAGACTGTTTCGAATGGCTTCGACAATCCCGGCGAGCTCCGCCGCATCTTCACTGCGATAGCGCAGCAGGAGAAGCAGGGCTCCGATCTGCAGGTCGGACATTTCACCGCTCAGCGCCCCGGCAAAGGCCTCCTGCGCCTCCTCTCGGGTCAGATGGCGGGATTTGGTGGGACCGCGCCCAAGGGTGCGGATAAATTCTGAAAAGTCTTCGGGCTTCTTTGTCATGAGATTCTTATGACACAGCGTCTCCTATAGTCCCAGCAAAAACAAAACAATCGCCAGGATGGTTCCAATGAAGGGGATCACCACGGTCAATGCCGCCACTGGTAAGTAAGCAGTCTGGTGCGTTTCCCCGCAAATAGCCCGGATGGTGGTTACCACATAACCATTGTGAGGCAAGCTGTCGAGACCGCCGGAAGAAATGGCCACCACGCGGTGCAGGGCTTCCGGGTCCACCCCCTGGTCCAGATAATGGGGGGCAAGCAACGGCAGGGCAATGGCCTGGCCGCCGGACGCCGATCCGGTGAGCCCCGCAATCACACTGACCGCCAAAGCCGCACCGATCAATTCGTTGCCCGGCAGATGGGTCATATAATCCAGCGCCACCTGGAAGGCCGGAGTCAGTTTGGCGATACTGCCGAAGCCCACCACCGCACAGGTATTGCTGATGGCGATCAGGGCCCCCAGGGTCGCTACCGACAGGGCCGCGCCAAGATTGCTGAAATGCTTGCGATAAATGACAATGGAGGTGAGCAGCCCGCCAAGCAACGCCACAATCAGCGCCGATTTGCCATAGTCAAGGATCACGCTGAAATAGAAACTGGTCCCCAGGACAACCGCCAGCGGCACAAATCCCAGCATAGGATTTGGCAGCACATCATAGTTTTTCTCTTCCGGGTCGCCGTCACGTGCGTTAAATACCTCGCCATTGGCTTTGGCGCGGGCCATCATTTTCTCAAACCAGAATATCCCTGTTGAGGCCATGAAGGCCGCCACAACCAGACTTACCTGCCATCCGGCGAAATGATTGGTCCCAAGATAACCGGACGGCAGGAAATTCTGAATTTCCACCGACCCGGCACTGGTCATGGTAAAGGTGACGGACCCGAAAGCCAGAGCCGCCGGAATGAACCGGCGCGGCAGGTTGGCTTCCTTGAACAGGCTGAGCGCCATGGGAAAGACCGAGAAAGCCACCACAAACACACTGACCCCGCCGTAGGTGAGAATGGCGCAGGCCAGAATTACTGCCAGGGCGGCATGTCTCATACCCAGTTTCTGAACCACCCAGTGAGCCACGCTGTCAGCAGCGCCCGAGTCTTCCATCACCTTGCCGAACATGGCCCCCAAGAGGAAAACGATAAACCAGTCCTTGAGAAAGCCGGCAAAGCCGGTCATATAATCGACGGTAAAACTGGCCTGTCCCGCGTCCGCCATCGGCGGCAGAATGGCAATGCCGCTGGTGAGCGCCACCAGAAGCGCACAGAGGGGAGCGGCAATGAGAATATTCATTCCCCGGATGGTTAGAATTATCAGCAAAATCAGTCCTCCGAAAAGGCCGGCCATACTCAACATTGTTTTTCCTCCCCTTGGAATTATCCGGAACAGTCACCATATCAGTTTTATGCATTTCCAAAACTATGGCGTATTCAGGTCAGTATCAAACTTTTTCACAAAATGCCGCTGCAAGCAGACGCGTTCAGCAACCATTCATGAGATATTTTTTTATAATCAATATTGTGTTTGGAAGCCTGTCACGTAAACTACTCTTTAATCAATTCAGGCGATAATTAACCATAATCTCGGAATAGCCATAATTTTTTAGTATCTTATTCAAAGGCTTAAGAAACCAGTTTTTGCTGTATCCGGAAAATTAATATCCGGAATCAGTTTATGGGAGGGAAGTTGTGCCATTGGCACGGCGGCCCAGATACTAAGACACTGGCAGTCGCGCCACGGCAGATCTTCCTTCTGACGACCTGGTCAGAATTGGAACATGGCCGATATTATTCAAAAGCCTGTTCGCAAGCAGCATCTCTGACCGGTCCTGAACTTAACCAAAGCCGGGAGTTGCCACCATGACGAACGAAACAGACCTTTTTGATCTTTATTCTGACCAGTATGAAAACCGCAAGGAAAGCGAGATTTCCCTGCGCGAATATCTGCACGGCTGTGCCGAAGATCCCATGATGTATGCCAGCGCCGCGGAACGCATGATTCATGCGATCGGCGAGCCCGAGCTGATTGATACATCGAAGGACGAGCGTCTGGGACGTATCTTCATGAACCGGACCATTAAAAAATACAAGGGGTTCGAGAATTTCTACGGCATGGAGGAAACCATTGAACGTATCGTCGGTTTCTTCAAGCATGCCTCCCAGGGCCTGGAAGAAAGAAAACAGGTACTGTATCTGCTGGGTCCCGTTGGTGGCGGCAAATCCTCCCTGGCGGAACAGCTCAAGACCCTGATGGAAAAATGCCCCATCTACGTCTTGAAAGCCGGTGACGAAATCAGTCCTATTTTTGAATCTCCGCTTGGCCTGTTCGACCCGGAGCGCATGGGCGATGTCTTTGAAGAAAAATATAAAATCCCCCGTCACCGGCTGACGGGACTGATGTCTCCCTGGGCGCTCAAGCGGCTTGACCAGTTCGAAGGCGATCTTTCCAAATTCTCCGTGGTCAAGGTCTATCCGTCCAAACTGCGCCAGATTGCCATTGCCAAAACGGAGCCTGGCGACGAAAATAACCAGGATATCTCGACCCTGGTGGGCAAGGTGGATATCCGCAAGCTGGAATATTACAGCCAGAATGACAGCGACGCCTATGCCTATAGCGGCGGCCTGAACCGCACCACCCAGGGCATCCTGGAGTTTGTGGAAATGTTTAAAGCGCCCATCAAGATGCTGCACCCGCTGCTGACCGCGACCCAGGAAGGCAACTATGTGGGCACGGAAAACCTGGGCGCCATCCCCTATCAGGGTGTTATTCTCGCCCATTCCAACGAGGCCGAATGGCAGAGCTTTAAAAACAACAAGAACAACGAGGCCTTTATCGACCGGGTTTATGTGATCAAGGTTCCTTACTGCCTGCGGGCTGAGGAAGAAGCAAAGATTTATGACAAGCTTCTGTCCAATTCCGACCTGAATACAAGCCACTGCGCCCCGGGTACGCTTGACATGCTGGCCCAGTTCAGTGTCCTGTCCCGTCTTCGGGAGCATGAAAATTCCAACGTTTATTCCAAGATGCGGGTTTACAACGGGGAAAACCTGAAGGATGTGGACCCCAAGTCCAAACCCATGCAGGAATATAAGGATATGGCCGGTATGGACGAAGGCATGAACGGCATTTCCACCCGCTTCGCCTTCAAGATTCTGGCGGAAACCTTCAACTATGACACCAACGAAGTGGGTGCCGATCCCGTTCACCTGATGTATGTGCTTGAAAAGGCCCTGCTCAGGGAACAGCTGCCCGATGACATCGAGAAGAGATATCTGGAATTCATCAAGGGTGAATTAGCCCCCCGCTATGCGGAATTCATCGGCAATGAAATTCAGAAGGCCTATCTGGAATCCTATTCCGATTACGGTCAGAACCTGTTTGACCGTTATATTTCCTATGCGGACGCCTGGATTGAGGGCCATGACTTCAAGGACCCGGACACCGGCCAGCTGCTGGACGCCAAGATCCTGGATCAGGAACTGAGCAAAATCGAAAAACCGGCCGGCATTTCCAATCCCAAGGATTTCCGCAACGAGGTGGTCAAATTCGCCCTTCGCGCCCGGGCCAACAATGCGGGACAAAATCCCAAATGGACGTCCTATGAGAAGCTGCGTTCAGTCATCGAAAAACGCATGTTCAGCAAGGTCGAGGATCTGCTGCCGGTCATCAGTTTCGGCAGCAAGAAGGACAAGGATACCGAGCACAAACATCATGAATTTGTCGAGCGCATGAAAGACCGCGGCTACAGCGAACGGCAGGTTCACCGGCTTGTCGAGTGGTACATGCGGGTCAACAAGGCGGGATAATACCCCGCCTTTCCCCCTCATGTCTAACGCCAGGAGTATAATCGCGTATGATGCACATAATCGACAGAAGGCTGAACCCCAAGGGCAAAAGCCTCACCAACCGGCAAAGATTTATCCAGCGCGCCCGCAAGCAGATCAAGAAAGCGGTCGACGATGCGGTAAAGAACCGGAAAATATCGGATATTGAGTCATCCGAACAGATCCGCATCCCCTCAGACGGGTTGGACGAGCCGCACCTGATCGGTGACAGCGACAAGGGAGTCCGTGACCGGGTCCTGCCGGGCAACCGGGAATTCATGCCCGGCGACCGGATCAAGCGGCCAGAAAAGGGCGGCGGACAGGGACAGGGAGGCCGGGAAGCCAGCGAGGACGGTGAAGGCGAGGATGCTTTCAATTTCTCCCTGACCCGGGACGAGTTCCTCAATATCCTGTTCGAGGATATGGAGCTGCCCGACTTTGTCAAAACCTCCATCAAGGAGGAAATGGTCACCGAATTTCATCGGGCCGGCCACAAGAAGGACGGCTCCCCCGCCAACCTGAACCTGAAGCTGACCATGCGCAACAGTCTGGCGCGCCGACTGACCCTGAAGCGCCCGAGCCAGGAAGAAATCGATCAGCTGGAAGAAAAAATCACCGCCCTGCACACCAAAAAACGTAAAAGTGAAAAAGACAAGAAGGAGCTGGAATACCTGACCGGTCAGTTGGAGGTCAAAACCCGGCGACGCAAGCTGGTGCCCTATATCGATCCTATTGATGTGCGCTATACCAGCTTCACGGAGGAGCAGAAACCAAACACCCATGCGGTGATGTTCTGTCTGATGGATGTGTCAGGCTCCATGAGCGAAATGCACAAGGAACTGGCCAAACGTTTCTTCATGCTGCTTCACCTGTTCCTGAAAAAACAATACAGCAAAGTGGATATCGTTTTTATCCGCCACACCCACCACGCCAGTGAAGTGGACGAGGAAACCTTCTTCTATTCCCGGGAGACCGGGGGCACCATTGTCTCCACCGCCCTGGAGGTGATGGAAAATATCATCAAGGAACGCTATCCGCCCGATGACTGGAACATCTATGCCGCCCAGGCGTCCGACGGCGACAATCTGAACAGCGATAATTCCCACTGCCAGTATATGCTGCAGGAACGGCTTTTGCCCCTGTGTCAGTATTTCGCCTATGTCGAAATCTGGGACAAACAGGAATCGGAACTTTTCATGGGTAATAACGGCACCACGCGCCTGTGGCAGGCTTATGACGAGGTGCAGAAGCAAAACCGCAATTTCGCCATCCGCAGGGTAACGAAAGCCGCCGATATCTTCCCTGTTCTGCATGACCTGTTCGCCAAGGACCGTGAAAGCGCCGGCAGTTCCGCCGGGCAAGCACAGGAGGCTGTGTAATATGGCTGCAAGGAAAAAGAAAACCGCATCCGACCCCCTCTACAAGAGCGCAGAATGGGATTTTGAAACCGTCGACAGGACCTTCCGCGCCCTGGAGGATATCGCTCTCAATGAAATGGGGCTTGATGTCTATCCCACCCAGGTAGAGGTCATCACCTCGGAACAGATGCTGGATGCCTATAGCTCGGTCGGCATGCCGATGATGTATAGTCACTGGTCCTTTGGCAAAAGCTTCATCCGCGACCAGACCATGTATCAGAAAGGGTTCCAGGGGCTGGCCTACGAGATTGTTATCAATTCCGACCCCTGCATCTGCTATATCATGGAAGAAAACTCCATGACCATGCAGACCCTGGTCATGGCCCATGCCGCCTTTGGCCATAACCATTTCTTCAAAAACAACCATCTTTTCAAGCAGTGGACCGATGCCGGCGCCATCCTTGACTATCTCCAGTTCGCCAAAAACTATATCGCCAAATGCGAGGAACGTTACGGCTACCGGGAGGTGGAGAAAATTCTCGATTCCGCCCATGCGCTGAGAGACCAGGGTGTGGACCGCTATACCCGGCCCACCAAGCTGGACGACAAGAAAATACAGGAACGGCAGCTGGAACGGCTGGAGTATGAACAGTCCCAGGTCAACGACCTGTGGCGCACCCTTCCCGATTTCAAGCAAGAGAACGGCGTCGAAATCGACCAGATGGAAAAGGAACTGGCTGTAAAGCTGGGCATACCGGAATCAAACCTGTTATATTTCCTGGAAAAAAACAGCCCGGTGCTCAGTAACTGGCAGGCGGAAATCCTGCGCATTGTGCGCTCCATCGCCCAGTATTTCTATCCCCAGCGGCAAACCAAGATGATGAACGAGGGCTGCGCC
Source organism: Emcibacter sp. (assembly GCF_048269205.1). GTDB lineage: Bacteria > Pseudomonadota > Alphaproteobacteria > Sphingomonadales > Emcibacteraceae > Emcibacter. The sequence continues at coordinate 277,501 of NZ_JBLXJC010000002.1, forward strand.
TGCTACACGCATTATTACCTGATGAACCGGCTGTATGACAAAGGCCTGATCACCGAAGGCGCCATGCTGGAATTCATTGATTTCCATACCCGGGTTGTGGCCCAGCCTTCATATGACAGCCCCTATTTCTCCGGCATCAATCCCTATGCCCTGGGCTTTGCCATGATGCAGGACATCCAGCGTATCTGCGAAAACCCCACCGATGAGGACCGGGAATGGTTCCCCCATATCGCCGGCAACAACACCCCCTTCGAAACCCTGAAAGATGCCTGGGAAAACTATCGGGACGAAAGTTTCATCCTGCAGTTCCTGAGCCCTCACCTGATGCGGGAAATGCGCCTGTTCAATATTCATGACGACAGCGACAATGCCTTTATCGAAGTGGACCATATTCACAATACTTCAGGCTACAAGGCCGTGCGGGAGGCCCTGTCCGCCCAGTATTCCGTGGCCAATATGGACCTGGACATCCAGGTCAGCCGTGTCGACCTGGCCGGTGACCGGAAGCTGACCCTGGTGCACAGCATGAACAACCACATACCTCTGTCACAGAAGGAGGCGGAACAGGTGATTGCCCACCTGCGGCGTCTGTGGGGCTATGACATTGTTTTGAAAAGCGTCGATCCGATCACCAGCGAGGTGGTGCAGGAAACCTGCGGCTAGGGAAGATTTAATCCGCATTAAAAAAGGCAGCCATCGGCTGCCTTTTTGACATTTTTCTCAAAGGAACAATTACTGTTCTCCGGCAAAGGCGCCGGCAGCTTCCTCACCCGGTCCTGAAATGGACCAGACACCACCCACTTCCTGGGCATTGGGGCCGTAAAAGGCGCCGCTGACGGTACCGCTGTAACCACCGGCGGAAAAATTGCTGGCCGCGCCGCTGAAGGCGCCGTTTGACAGGGTGCCTGTGGAGTCAAATTCCACCCAAGCTCCTCCGCCAACACCTGTCGCCTGAAAGTCCCTGAATTCTGAAACGACTGTATTTGTCCCGAAGTTGGCGGAGATTTCCACCCGACCAAGAAGAGAGAGCTGATCCGGAGAACCTGCAGTGGCCGTCGGCCTGTAAAGCACGCCCTCCGCAATACCTTCATAACTCGCCTCACCGGTGGTGGGCACGCTGTCGGTCCGTATACCAAAGGTGACAAATCCGTTCGCCTTTTCAAAACCATTGGCGGCTACTGTGCCGTCGGTCTTTGCCCATTGTCCGTAGGTGACATAGGACAGGTTGATTGTCTCACCCGAAGGATGGAAGGGAATTGTAATATCGACCCCCGGACGTAACAGGACAAAGGCCTGGTTCCCGTCCACATACTGGGTGTACCTTGTGCCCACTGTTTTGTCGGCGGCATCAAAGGTATGATCAAAATTGACGTCGTTACCGGCACCCTGGTTGGTGATGGTGATTGTGAAATCGGCAGCCGTATTGACATCGGCGTCAAGGCCGACAACGGCCTCCGCACTCTCGGTCTGGCTTGCGGAATCAATGGTTTCGGTGATACCTTCCACCTTTACCAGAACGACGCTGGACAAGCTGTTAAAATCTTCCGAAGCCTGAATCTGGTCAAGCCGGTCATTGGAGGTCGGGGGCGTTGGTGTGCTCGGTGGAGGTGTGCTGCTGCCACCATTGCTACCGCCACATGCCGCAAGCGCCACAACACTGCCCGCCGTCAGAAGAATATTCCTGAATTTCGATATCTGCCTCAAACTTTTTCCCCTTTGAATATTAGCCTCTGGAGCCAAATAGAATCATTCTGGAGGAAGAATAAACCACCTCTGTGAACGAGACATTAATTTAATATTCAATTCTGGCCATTTAGTGTCATTCTTGTCACCCGCAGGTAACTGATGCCGAGAAGCATGAACATGAGGACCAGCGCACGTGTGACAAACTGGGGTTCCTCAAAGGAAAAGTGTACCATGGCCAATACCGCCATTTCCAGTGAAAGCAGCAGAGCGCCGACCAGCGCCACTCTCGGAATCAACAACCCCACCCCGCCGGCAAATTCCAGCGCGCCAAGGGCTGAAATATCCCAGGCAGACATGCCCCAGGATTGATAGCGGGACACCTGGGCGTCAAAACCCGCAAGTTTCCCCACACCCAACGAAATAAACACCAGCGCCAGCACCAGGCTGAGTACCCAGACCGTCGCCTTTACAAGCACATCCCCGTTCATCGACCGCCCTCCTTGTTTCTTATGTTGAAGTATAGGCAGACTTTCGGGAAAAAGACAAATGTAACAGCAATGTGACATTTGATATGCTAGAGTTTCGAAACAAAGGTTCAGCCGGACAAAGGTGGTTCGCCGCGAAAATAAAGGGAGAGGAAAAGAGAAATGGAGAGCAACGAATATAAGGACCATGCCCAGGTGATAGCACATCCGCCGGTCATCTATGCCCTGGGACTGGGTGTGGCCGTGGCCCTTGACTATTTCCTTCCCCTGTCGGCCAGTGGCGGGGAAACGGCCGAACAGGTGGGTTGGTTCCTGCTTTTCTGCGGCTTTGCCCTGCTTGGAGGAAGCGTGTTCAGCTTTATTAAAAACAAGCAAAATCCTGACCCGCACACCCCCACCGACCAAATCTATACAGGCGGGTTCTATGCCTTCAGCCGTAATCCAATCTATCTGGGATTTACCCTGATTTATGTTGCCCTTGGCCTGATTTTCAGCTCTGTGTGGATGTTAATCACCCTCGTCCCCGTGCTGGTGGCCATGCATTATGGCGTCATCCTGCGCGAAGAGGCCTATCTGGCGAAAAAATTCGGCGACAAATACCTGGACTATAAAAACAAGGTCCGGCGCTGGATCTGAAAAAGGCCGCCTTTGTTCAGGACGGCCTTTTGAGTCATATTATCCTGCTTTCCGGAAATCAGTCGTCGGCCCGGCTTCCGCGCGGCGACATCCTGATCATGATATCGTCTTTCCTGATGAAATGATGATAGAGCGCGGCCACGACATGCAAAATGAAAGCAGCCAGCATGATTTTCGCACAGATTTCATGGATCTCTTCAAAAACCTCGCTCAGGTCATCGTTCTCCGCCAACAGCATCGGAAATTCAAACAGACCGAAAAATGGAACCTCGTGTCCGCCGGTAACAGAACTCAGATATCCTGAAATTGGAAAAGCCAGCATCAGCAGATACATCAGCCCGTGAACCGCATGGGCAAGCGTTTTTTCCCATTTCTGCATGCTTTCCGGGAACAAAGGTATGGGGTTGGTCATGCGCCAGTACATTCGAAAAAGGATAAACATAAGAGCCAGCATGCCGAAGGCCTTGTGAATATCATACAGTCCGAATTTGAACTGGGCCTGTTCCGGTGTAACACGGGGCAAACCGTGCATATATTGCCCCATAATCCAGAGCCCGATAATTAACAGGGCCATAATCCAGTGCAGCCCCCGGGCTACACCACCGTATGTCGTTTCGGTATTTCTTGCGGACACCCGATCCTCCTTTTGCCTGAAGAGAAAACTCTTCTTTATAAGTCCCCTGATTTATAAATCCCTTGGGATTTTACGCAGCTATTCTGCTTAATCCCTTTTTCTGAATTTGCCTGCAATATTGGAAATATTCATCAAAAGCCACACGGGCACGACCACAATTGCGCCCAGCACCACATAATCAGCCGCCCACTGGACACCTGACCAGGCTGTATCCACAATTTTACCGATGGTTTCCGGCAGTTCCTCGATCAGTTCCGCCGGCGTGATGTCAAAATAACTGAGCGCCATTCCCACAAACAGGGAAACGATAATCAGCTTCCAGACAATGCCGAGCGCATTTCTACTCATCGGATTTATTCTCCAGCTCTTCCTCTTCCATATCGTAACGCAACTGGCGCATCAGGTCATCAACAGCTTTTTTCTGGGACTTTTCCAGCGCTGTCGTCGCCGAAACCATGGCCAGTTCGTTCAGGGCGAACTCATAATCCTTTTTTTCCGCGGCAATAATAATTCGCCCGATCCGGACTCGCAGTTCCTCACTGCTTTCGGAGAAGCTTTCCTGCAGGCGCTCTTCCACTGTTTTCTTATGCCGTGTCTCGAGCTTTTCACATCCCCCCAATTGTCCCAGCACGAAAATTGCCGGTATCAGCCATAGCAGGCGCATCTGTGTATTTTCCTCGTCTCGTCCAATCCCCCGGTGCGGGTAAGACTATATTCAGTATTTAAAAAAAACAATCCCCGCCAGCGGTTCAGCCGGCGGGGACAGGTATTTTTCTTTTTCAGGCTCAGTTCAAATCAAAGCGATCCGCATTCATGACCTTGGTCCAGGCGGCGACAAAGTCGTTCACGAACTTTTCCTTGCTGTCGTCCTGGGCATAGACTTCGGCATAGGCCCGCAGGATCGAATTGGACCCAAACACCAGGTCCATCCGGGTTGCCGTCCATTTGACCTCATCCGTCGCCCGGTCACGGATCTCATAAAGATTACCCGCTACAGGCTTCCAGCTGTTCCCCATGTTGGTGAGGTTCACGAAGAAGTCGTTGGTCAGCGCGCCTTCACGATCGGTGAACACGCCGTGTTTCGTGCCACCGTGATTGGTGCCCAAAACCCGCATGCCGCCGACCAGGACGGTCATCTCGGGCGCTGTCAGGCCCATCAGCTGGGTGCGATCCAGCATCAGCTCCTCGGCACTGACGACATAGTCCTTCTTGAGCCAGTTGCGATAACCGTCATGGACGGGCTCCAGCGGCTCGAAGCTTTCGACATCGGTCATCTCGTCCGTCGCATCGCCGCGACCGGGAGCAAACGGAACCGTAACATCAACACCGCCCGCTTTCGCCGCCTGCTCGATGCCGACATTACCGGCCAGAACAATGACATCCGCCACGCTGGCGCCCGTGTCTTTCGCGATATCTTCAAGGACTTCCAGCACTCTGGCCAGACGCTCAGGCTCATTGCCTTCCCAGTCCTTCTGTGGCGCCAGCCGGATACGGGCACCATTGGCACCACCGCGCATATCCGAGCCACGATAGGTCCGGGCGCTGTCCCAGGCTGTGGAGACCATGTCGCTGACAGACAGACCGCTCTGGGCAATTTTCGCCTTGACGGCATCCACGTCGTAGGATGTCGAACCGGCGGGAACCGGGTCCTGCCAGATCAGATCTTCCTTGGGCACATCGGGGCCGATGTAGCGCGCCTTGGGGCCCATGTCGCGGTGCGTCAGCTTGAACCAGGCCCGTGCAAATACCTCGCGGAAATACTCCGGATCCTTGTAGAAACGCTCGGAAATCTTGCGGTAGGCCGGGTCCTTGATCATCGCCATATCGGCATCCGTCATGATCGGGTTATAGCGGATCGACGGATCCTCCACATCCACAGGCTTGTCTTCCTCCTTGATGTTAATGGGCTCCCACTGGTGGGCGCCGGCCGGGCTCTTCTTCAATTCCCAGTCATAGGTGAAGAGCAGATAGAAATAGCCATTGTCAAACTGGGTCGGATGCGTGGTCCAGGCGCCTTCGATACCGCTGGTGATGGTATCCCGGCCCATGCCCTTGCCGGACGGATTTTTCCAACCGAAGCCCTGCTCCTCGACGGGGGCGCCTTCGGGATCAGGCCCCAGCTTGGAGGCATCGCCATTGCCGTGACATTTGCCGACGGTGTGACCGCCCGCCGTCAACGCTACTGTTTCCTCGTCGTCCATCGCCATCCGGGCAAAGGTCACCCGCACGGCCTCCGCCGTTTTCAACGGATCGGGCTTGCCGTCCACGCCTTCCGGGTTCACATAGATCAGGCCCATCTGCACGGCGGCCAGCGGGTTTTCCAGCGATTCCTCGTCATCGCTGCTATAACGGTCCTTGGCCAGCCATTCCTTCTCGGAACCCCAATAGGTATCTTCTTCGGGGTGCCAGATATCTTCGCGACCAAAGGCAAAGCCATAGGTCTTCAAGCCCATTGATTCATAGGCGATGGTGCCGGCCATGACAATCAGATCAGCCCAGGAAACCTTGTTGCCGTATTTCTTCTTGATCGGCCACAACAGACGGCGGGCCTTATCCAGGCTCACATTGTCAGGCCAGGAGTTCAAAGGCGCAAAGCGCTGGTTGCCGGTGCCCCCGCCGCCACGGCCATCCGCGATACGGTAGGATCCTGCCGCGTGCCAGGACATGCGGATCATCAGGCCGCCATAATGTCCCCAGTCGGCCGGCCACCACTCCTGACTGTCCGTCATGAGCGCATGCATATCTTTCTTCAGCGCCTCAAAGTCCAGCTTCTTGACTTCTTGCGCGTAATTGAAGCCCTGCCCCAACGGATTGGTTTTCACATCGTGCTGGCTCAGGATATTCAGGTTAAGGGCATTGGGCCACCACTCCATGTTGGAATTGCCAGTGGCGGTGTTGCCACCGTGCATGACCGGACATTTACCGGCCGTCATCGGTGTGGATGTGTCTGACATTATCTGTCTCCTTGGACATGTGGATTTTATTGTACTGCTTATTTCGACATAAACTTTATCAACCCCCAACCATTCGATAAAATATATTGATTTTATTTAATCGATAATTTTTGCTTATGATAAATTCATTCTCCCAGTATCGCCCATATTGACCCAAAAAACAAACCCCGTCGGCCGGATGGCTGACGGGGTTACAGTTACAGGCATTAAGGCCTGGGAGGTCTCCCTTAACCTTTCGGATGCCAGCGGGTCTGTATCACCCGATAACGGTTTGACACATAAGCTGTATCCGAAAGCGCCGCATTGGCAGCCGGGTTGGCGCCGGTGGCATGGAAATCGCTGAAGGCCGCTGTCTGATTGACGAAAACGCCGCCGGTCAGGTTGAAGGACACGGCCACACCGGAGTCGCAAGCCACTTCTTCTGCCTGGGCCAGAACGTCGTCGGAAGAAGACCAGATGCCAAAACTGATGGCGCCGTGATTTTTCACACTGTCTTTGACAATGGCAAGACTGTCAGCGGTGTCCTTTGTCTTTACGACGAAGGAAATAGGACCGAACAATTCTTCCTTGTAGGAGCTTTCATCCTTGGCTTCCAGGATCAGCGGTGTGCGGATCCGGGCATTCTCAAAACCTTCCATGGGCACGGCACGGGGTGCCAGCAGGACATTGTCTCCTGCCGCATATTTCTCGAGGCGGGACATAGTGGCATCGCTCTGGATGGCGCCGAGTACGGCAGAAGCACGCTGGTCGTCGGAATTGAATTTCTCGACCCCTTTGGCAATGGCCCCGGCGACCTCGTCAAAGGACTTGTGGCCGTCTTCCGTATCGATACCACCCTCGGGGATAAAGATGTTCTGCGGGGTTGTACACATCTGGCCGCTATAGAGGCTGAGCGTAAAGGCAATATTGCCGATCATGCCGCGAAAATTGTCGGTGCTGTCGATAACAATACAGTTCACACCGGCTTTTTCCGTATAGACCTGAGCCTGCTTGGCATTATCTTCCAGCCAGTTGCCGAAGGCGCTGCTGCCGGTGAAGTCAATCAGCTTGACTTCTTCCTTGAGGGCCAGTTCCTTGGTCACCGGTGCGGAGGCATCATCCACTACCAGGGTGACCACGTCGGGGCTAAACCCGGCTTCCTTCAGCACATCACGGGCGATCTCGACTGTGATGGCCAGCGGCAGAACGGCGCCGGGGTGCGGCTTCACAATCACGGCGTTACCTGTCACCAGGCTGGCGAACAGGCCGGGATAACTGTTCCAGGTCGGGAAGGTTGAACAACCGATGACCAGACCGATACCGCGCGGGACAACCGTGAATTTCTTGTCCATGACCAGTGGATCGTTCTTGCCCTGGGGTTTCACCCAGTGCGCCGTGGCAGGCGTACGTTTCATATCTTCATAGGCATAGGCCACAGCTTCAAGGCCACGATCCTGGGCGTGCGGGCCGCCGGCCTGGAAGGCCATCATAAAACCCTGCCCCGTGGTGTGCATGACCGCATAGGCAAATTCAAAGCTGCGTTTGTTGATCCGGTCCAGGATTTCCATGCAGACTCCGGCGCGGGTATCCACATCGGCCTTGCCCCAGCTTTTGCGGGCTTCCTCGACAGCCGCAACCAGCTTGTCGACATCCGCCTTGGGATAGGTGATTCCAAGATCAAAACCGTAAGGCGACTTTTCCGCCCCGACCGTGCCGCCACTGCCCGGCTGGTCAAGCTCGAAGGCTTTGTTCAGATAGGATTTGAAAGCTGTTTCGCCATCCTTGTTGGCGGTTTCACCGTAAACTTTCGGGCTCGGCATTTCCGGATAGGCGGTCCAGTATTCACGGGTCCGACTGGCCTCGATTGCCTTGTTCAAAGTTTCCTTGTGTTTCTCAAACAGGGGGGAAACAGACATTTTCATTCTCCTGAGTATGACAGATAAGCCTCGGGCCGAGCGGACACTTGCCGAAATCATAATTTTTATTGACCGGCCCCTGAAAACATGTAAATTAATAAACCGAACGGTTGGTCAATTCAAGAAAAATAACCTTTACATTTAAAATAAAGTGAGTTCGACTTGCCACAACCGCTGTAGTTCAAGCAACAGGGTAGCTTTCCATGTCTAATACTACCACATTTGAAACCATCGAGTTTGAAATTAACGACGGTCTTGCCGTTCTCACGCTGAACCGGCCCGACGCCCTGAACAGCTTCAACAAACAAATGCACGAGGAAATACAGCAGGCACTGGATATCCTGACGGACGCCGGCGATGTGCGTTGTTTCCTGCTGACAGGTAACGGTCGCGGCTTCTGTGCCGGACAGGATCTGTCTGACAAGGCCGTCCTTCCCGGCGGTGACCTGAGTGTGCCCATCGAAGAAAATTATAATCCCCTGATCCTCAGGCTCGCCAGCCTGCCCATGCCGGTGATCTGTGCCGTCAACGGGGTTGCCGCCGGCGCCGGTGCAAATATCGCCCTTGCCTGTGATATCGTGCTTGCCGCCCGCAGTGCCAAATTCATTCAGGCTTTCTGCAAGATCGGCCTGGTCCCCGACAGCGGCGGCACTTATATCCTGCCGCGTCTTGTGGGTCGGGCGCGCGCCATGGGCCTTTCCCTGCTGGGCGATGCAATAAGCGCGGAACAGGCTGAACAATGGGGAATGATCTGGAAAGTGGTGGACGATGAGGCTATAAGAGACGAGGCGCTCAAACTGGCCCGCCATCTGGCCACCCAGCCGACCAAAGGTCTCAGCCTGACCAAGAAGGCCATCCGGGCCAGCCTCGGCAATGACCTGGAAAGTCAGCTGGAATTGGAAAAGACCTTCCAGAAGGAAGCTGGATACTCGGATGATTACCGGGAAGGTGTCGAAGCGTTCCTTGAAAAAAGAAAGCCCGAATTTACGGGCAAATAACCCAACACATCCCAGCACAGGTATTTATTTATGACTGCGTTAGACCTCTCCTCCCCCGTTGCCGTCATCGGCGCAGGCGCCATGGGTGCCGGTATTGCCCAGGTCGCTGCTACAGCCGGCCACACTGTTTATGTTTTTGACATGTCTGAAGAAGCCCTGGACCGGGGCATCGGGCAGATCAGCAAATTTCTGACCAAATCAGTGGAAAAAGGGAAACTGGACGAGGCCGGTAAAGAGGCCATTCTATCTCGACTGCACAAGGTTTCCGATCTCAAGGACCTGGCCCCGGCCAAGCTCGTTATTGAGGCTATCGTTGAGAACCTGGACGTCAAACGCAAGGTCTTTGGCGAACTGGAAGATATCCTGTCAGAGGACGCCATTCTGGCTTCCAACACCTCGTCCCTGTCCATCACGGAAATCGGCGCAACCCTGAAACGGCCGGAAAATCTGGTCGGCATGCATTTCTTCAATCCGGCGCCGATTATGAAGCTGGTGGAAGTGATCCGGGGCCTTGCCACCGGGGATAATATCGCTGATACAGTTTTTGACACATCTGTGGCCTGGGGCAAGAAAACCGTTTTTGCCAAATCCACCCCGGGCTTCATCGTTAACCGGGTCGCCCGCTCCTACTACGGCGAGGCCCTGCGCGTTGCCCAGGAAGGCGGCGCAGATTACGCCACTATCGATGCCTGCCTGCGCGAAGCCGGCGGTTTCCGCATGGGCCCCTTCGAACTGATGGACATGATCGGCAATGACGTGAACTTCGCCGTTTCCAATTCCGTTTACAATGCCTATTATCAGGATCCGCGCTTCAAGCCGAGCCTGATCCAGCAGGAAATGGTTGCCGCCGGACGGTTCGGCCGCAAAACCGGGCAGGGCTATTACGACTATCGCGAGGGCGCGGAAAAACCGGAACCGATCACCGCAGACAGTTTCCCGGCGCCGCAAAAAGTCACCGTTCTTGGTGACAGCATTTTGCTGGAACCGCTGGTGGACCTTGCCAAAGACGCCGGCATTGATCTTGTTTATGAAGAGGAAAGCCCGGAAATCGGCTTTCGGATCGGCGATCTGTTGATCACCCCGACAAATGGCGCCACTGCCACGGAAATGACTATCCTCACCGGTGAGCCGACGGTAGTCTTCGATCTGGCACTGGATTATAAAACCTGCAGCCGCATCGCCATTGCCAAGGCTGACCAGCTCACCGATATAGCCCTGGAGGCCGCCGCCGGCTTCTTCCAGGCGCTCGGAAAAAAAGTCAGCATTATTGACGATTGCCCCGGCCTGGTTGTCATGCGCACCGTGGCCACCCTGGCCAACGAGGGCGGTGACGCGGTCTATCAGGGTGTGGCGACGCCGGACGCTGTCGATACCGCCATGCAGTATGGTGTGAACTATCCCAAGGGCCCCATGAGCTGGGCCCAGGAGGTGGGGCTTTCCCTGGTCGTGGAAGTTCTGGACAGCCTTGCCGTCTTTTACGGCGAAGACCGGTACCGGGTCTCGCCGTTCCTGCGCCGCGCCGTCATTGCGGAAAAGGACATCGTATGAGCAAGATCCCGGAAAATTCCTCCTATTTTGATTCAGCCCTGGCGAAAAAACTTGGCGAGTTCCTGTCCGAACGCAAATCCATTGACGAACTTCTCGGGATAAGCCTGCTCGAGATTGATGCCGGCTATGTCAAAATGCGCATGACAGTGACGGAAGAAATGACCAATTTTTTCGGCTCAGCCCATGGCGGTGCCGTATTTGCCCTGGCCGACAGCGCCTTTGCCTATAGCTGCAACAGCCACAATAAAGTCACCGTAGCGGCAGGTTGCAGCATCGAGTATCTGCTCCCCAGTTTTCCCGGGGACGTGCTGACCGCCACCTCACATTACAAGGGAGGCACCGGCCGTCAGAGCATTTTTGATATCGAAATCACCAATCAGGACGACCTGCTGGTTGCTGCCTTTCGCGGCAAATCCCATTCCACAAGGGACAGCATTCTGCCTGAAGAAGAAACAGCCGCCCAGGCGTAACCGGGCTACTCGAGGAGTTAGTTTATGACCGAAGCTTTTATCTGCGATGCCATTCGCACCCCCATCGGCCGTTATGGCGGCGCCCTGTCAGCAGTCCGGCCCGACGATCTCGGCACCATTCCACTGAAGGCGCTGATGGAGCGCAACCCCCAGGTTGACTGGGCGAAAGTGGAAGACGTGATCTTCGGTAACGCCAATGGCGCCGGTGAAGACAACCGCAACGTGGCCCGTATGTGCGCCCTGCTCGCCGGTCTTCCAGTCACCGTGTCCGGCACCACCATCAACCGACTGTGCGGATCCGGCATGGATGCCACCGGTACCGCCGCCCGGGCCATCAAGGCCGGTGAAGCGGAACTGATGATTGCCGGCGGTGTGGAAAGCATGTCCCGCGCCCCCTTTGTCATGGGAAAGGCGGAAACCGCTTTTTCCCGTAATGCGGAAATTTATGACACCACCATCGGCTGGCGTTTTGTCAACAAGCTGATGAAACAGCAGTACGGCATCGACAGCATGCCCGAGACCGCCGAGAATGTGGCCGAGGACTTCAACATCAGCCGGGAAGACCAGGATAAATTCGCCCTGCGGTCGCAGCAGAAAGCCGTTGCGGCCCAGGAAAACGGACGCCTGGCCAAGGAAATCACCCCCGTCACCATTCCCCAGCGCAAGGGTGACCCGAAAGTGGTCGACAAGGACGAACATCCCCGCGGCGATACCTCGCTGGAGGGACTGGCCAAACTGCGCGCCCCCTTCCGTGAAGGGGGAAGTGTGACAGCCGGGAACGCTTCCGGCGTCAATGACGGCGCCTGCGCCCTGATCGTGGCCAGTGAAAAAGCCGCCAAAGACCAGGGACTGACCCCCAAGGCCCGCATCGTCGGCATGGCCACTGCCGGTCTGGAGCCGCGGATCATGGGATTCGGCCCAGCCCCCGCCAGTAAAAAACTGCTTGAGCGCACCGGCCTGACCATCGAACAGATGGATGTTATTGAACTGAACGAGGCCTTTGCCTCACAGGGACTGGCCGTCACCCGCGACCTCGGCCTTGCCGATGATGATCCGCGAGTCAATCCCAATGGTGGCGCCATTGCGCTTGGCCATCCGCTCGGCATGAGCGGTGCGCGCCTTGTCTCAACCGCCATGTATGAACTGCACGAAAAGGGTGGTCGCTATGCGCTGTGCACCATGTGTATCGGTGTTGGCCAGGGTATCGCCATGATTATCGAGCGCGTCTAGTCGACTTTCAGCAAATAGGGAGAAAAAATTGTCTGAAATGCCGAAAACACTTGGCCCCCGCGACCCCATTGAAGTTGCGAGCCGTGACGAAATCAGTGCGCTGCAACTGGAACGTCTGAAATGGAGTCTGAACCACGCCTATACAAATGTCCCCCATTACAAAAAGGCATTTGATGAGAAGGGTGTTCACCCCGACGACCTGAAGGATTTGTCCGACCTGGCCAAATTCCCCTTCACCGTCAAGACCACGCTTCGGGACAATTATCCCTTCGGCATGTTTGCCGTCCCGATGGATGACATCGTGCGCATTCATGCCTCCAGCGGCACCACCGGTAAACCCACTGTTGTCGGTTACACCCAGAAGGATATCGACACCTGGGCCAACCTTGGTGCCCGCTCTATCCAGGCCTCCGGCGGACGGCGCAGTGACAAGGTGCATGTGGCCTATGGCTACGGCCTGTTCACCGGCGGTCTCGGCGCACATTATGGCGCCGAACGGCTGGGTTGTGCCGTCATCCCCATGTCCGGCGGCTCCACCGAAAAGCAGGTCCAGCTGATCACTGATTTCAAGCCCGACATCATTATGGTCACGCCCAGCTACATGCTGGCCCTGGCCGATGAATTCAAACGCCAGGATATTGACCCGGCGGACAGTTCCCTGCGTATCGGTATTTTCGGGGCCGAGCCCTGGACCGGCGCCATGCGGGAGGAGATCGAGAAAACCTTCGCCATTGATGCGGTCGACATCTACGGTCTGTCGGAAATGATGGGGCCTGGCGTGGCCAACGAATGCATCGAAACCAAGGACGGCCCGACCATCTGGGAAGACCATTTCTATCCGGAGATCATTAACCCGGAAACCGGCGAAGTGCTGCCCGATGGCGAAGAAGGCGAATTGGTGTTCACCTCGCTCAGCAAGGAAGCCATGCCGATTATCCGTTACCGCACCCGTGACCTGACCCGGCTTCTGCCGGGTACCGCCCGCTCCATGCGGCGCATGGACAAGATCACCGGCCGTAGCGACGACATGATGATCATCCGCGGTGTGAATGTGTTCCCGAGCCAGATTGAGGAAATCATGCTGGAGGATCCACGTCTCGCACCCCATTATCAGCTGGTCATCGACAAAAAAGGGCCCATGGATACGCTCACCATCAATATGGAAGGAGCGGATGCCAGCGTCCATGCGGATGATCGGGAGGCCGCTGGAAAGCTGGTGGCCAAACATGTGAAAAACCGGATTGGTATTTCTGTCACCCCTGTGGTCGGCGCGCCCGGCACTGTGGTCCGGTCCCAGGGCAAGGCCCAGCGCATCATCGACCTGCGCAAGAAATAACAGATCATAGATCAAAAAAAGCCCCGGTGACCCGGGGCTTTTTCTTTTTCAGAACCTGAAACGACCCTACCTGCCCTTGAACTCAGGATGACGCTTTTCCAGAAAGGCGCTGACCCCTTCATTTTTGTCTTCGCTTGCAAACAGAATAGAGAAGGCACGGCGCTCATAGGCCAGCGCTTCCTTCATGGGCATGACGTCGGCCGCCTGGATGCTTTCCTTGATCAGACGGACACCGAGCGGCGACTTGCGGCTGATCTTGACGGCCAGCTTCATGGCCCGTTCCATGACATCCGCATCCGGCACCACCTCGCTCACCAGGCCGGAGACATAGGCCTGATCGGCGGACAGAAACTCCCCGGCCAGGTTAAGCAGCATGGATTTCGCCCGGCCGATCTGCCGGGTCAGCATCTGGGTGCCACCGGCCCCGGCCATGATGCCAACATTGATTTCCGGCTGGCCGAACTTTGCGCTTTCTCCCGCCACACTGATATCACAGCGCAGCAACAGTTCATTGCCGGCGCCAAGGCAAAAACCGTTTATGGCCCCGATCAGCGGTTTGCGAAAACGGCTGACCTCGTCCCAGAGGTCCACCCGCACATCAAGAATGGCGTCCACCGCACCGGAATCCTTCATTTCGTTGATGTCCGCCCCGGCCGCAAAAATCTCCGGCCCGCCGGTGACAACCACACAGCGGATAGTCTCGTCCCGGTCCGCCTCGGTCAGCGCCTTGGCCAGCTTTTTCAGAAGCGGTGTCCGCAGGGCGTTGCGGGCGTCCGGCCGGTTCAGGGTCAGAACACGGATGCAATCATTTTCGGTGGTAATGAGAAGTTCGTCTTTGGACATGGGGTTATCCTTTGAATTCCTTGGACATCAGGCCGTTAAGAAACAGGTCCACCGCCAGATCGGCAAACTGCTGCTCGTTGATCGGTCCTTTTTCGTCAAACCAGGTATAGGTCCAGTTGATCATGCCCATCAGGGCCATGGTCACCGGTTTCTTGAATTTCTTATTGTCCGACAGAGCCGGGTTGACCTGGCAGATCAGCTCGAGAACAATGGCGATTACCTCGTCCTGCAGGTCCTGGATTTGCCGTTGCTGGTCTGCGGGCAGGCAGCCGATATCATTCAACAGTATAACATGCTGGGAACCGGCCTCGATATAGATGGACATGAAACGGCGCACAAGCTGCCGGAAGCGTTCCCGCGGGGAGCCGTCCATATCACGGCATTCCTGCGCACACTCCAGCAATTCCCCCACATGATAGGACATGATGTCATAAAGAATGGCCTCTTTGGATGGGTAATAATGGTAAAGCCAGGATTTGGAGGCATTACAGGCAGTAGCCAGTTCTGAAATACTGGTGCGGGCATACCCTTTCTCTGCGAACAGGTTGGCAGCCTGGATAAGAATATTCTTGCGCCGCTCGTCGTAATCTGCGGCCTGGGTTCTTGCCATTTGTGGTCCCGAGTTTTGTGAACAATACTGATTATTTGTTATTATGGCCTTACATTGGCAGAAATTTCATCAAAATGCAAAACTTTGACCGGCTATTCGGACTATTTATTTTCGGATCGTCCGAAACGGACTTGCCTGGACTGTTTCAGAGCCCCAAAATCCGCCTTTACCCGGTCTATATAACCTGCAGCAAGCTGCTGTTTGTCCCCTGCCCCCGCCAGCCAGGCCCTGATAACCGGCAGGGCAATTTCCGCGTTCTCGAGCGCCTGTTCCAGTCCGGATCCCGGCAGGGGTTCCAGGGCCAGGGCCGCCTCGCCGATACGAATGCTATCCATGCCAATCAGGGGTTCGCGCAGCCGGCTGACGGTATTTCGGCGCTCCACTTCCCCCTTCGGCTTTGCCTCTGCAAGTAACGGCAGGTGCGCAGAAAGCCCTCCGGTCAGGGCTTCAAAGAAATTTTTCAGGGCAAAAGATCCCGCGGGGATATCCCCATTGTCGTCTGACAGATAAATCTGCAAAGCCGCTTCCCGGCGCTCGCCCGCGATGAAACGGACCCAGCCTTTCTCGAAAGAAAACACTTCTACAAAAGGCTCACAATCCCCCGGCATGCGGTATCTCATGGTCAGGCAAATAACGGTGCCGCCACCTTCTTTTCCCCCGGCTTCCCGGCCACGGGCCTCAACCAGGAAATCCCCTTCATAATTAAATTCGCCGACACCGACGCGCCAGCCGGTATCAGAGCGGACAATACCGCCGGCGATCCCGTCAACCACATTCACATGGCGCCGGGTGGCGTCATAAAGCAGGGCCTGGTCCAGCAGCCGCCGGTGCACCACATGAAGCTGCGCAGAGGATTTCTGCCCGGCCCAGACCGTCCGGGCCTTAACCAGCGGGCCGAATGTATCTGCAGACGCTTCCAGGCCATGTGCCCTCAACTGCTCGCGCACATGCCGGGGGACGGCTTCCAGCCCCTCGCCGGGCCGGGGTCGGTTTACCAGGGTCACATGGTGGCCAAGATCAGCCAGACGGACAGCTGCAACCACCCCGGCCGGGCCACCGCCCAACACCAGAACCACCTTGCCCCCGTCGCTGTTTCTGTCAGTTTCATTCGCCTTCGACAACTGCATCTCCTTTTTCAGCTGCATAGCATAAATTGCCCCGGGCAGGAAGTCCGCCGCCTGAAGTGCAGAATAAAATTCTGCATCACCCACCGCCCTCAGAATGATCAACCATTTTTGCAAAAGCCTCTGCACGCATCTTGCCAAGCCGGATCGTCGCCGCCATATTTCCTGTCATCTGGGGATAGTAAAAAGAAGGACATTCGAATGACCATTGGTGTGGGTGGCTCAACCGCCGAACTGGAACTGAAAAAACTGACCGATATGACCTCAGGGGTTTCCCCTGTTTCCGAGGCAGAATACACCGAACGACTGGCAACGGCGCAAAGGCTGATGAAAGAACACGGCCTGAAGGCGGTGTTCCTCAACGCCGGCAGCAACATGACCTATTTTACCGGCACCCCCTGGTACGCCAGCGAACGTATGGTCGGAGTAATCCTGCCTGCGGAGGGCGCCCCCGAATATATTGCCCCTGTTTTCGAGATCGGCACACTGGAGGACTTCATGACGGTCCGCGGCCCGGTCAACGGCTGGCAGGAACATGAAAGCCCCTATGCCCTGTTCGGTGACGTCCTGCGCCGCATGGGCATCGAGAATGGGGCTGTCGGCCTGGATGAAAGCTCCAGCTTCTTCATCTTTGACGGCCTGCGCGCCGAGGCCCCGGCCTATGACTATGTCAATGCCAAACCGGTTACCGCAGGCTGCCGCATGCACAAAAGCGAAGCGGAACTCGCGCTGATGCAGCGGGCCAAGGACATGACCATGCAAGTGCACAAGGCCGCCGCCCGCATCCTGCGCCCCGGCATATCCACGCTTGAGGTTACCGACTTCATCGACCGGGCCCATAAACAGGTGGGCGCGTCCGGATCAAGCTTCTGCATTGTGTTGTTCGGCGAAGCCACTGCCTACCCGCACGGGGTCAAGGATCCGCAGCACCTTAAGGAAGGCGATATGGTGCTGATTGACACCGGCTGCCGCCTGCAGGGTTACAATTCCGACATCACCCGCACCTATGTTTATGGTGAACCCACCGCCCGGCAACGCGAAGTCTGGCAACATGAAAAGGACGCCCAGATGGCGGCCTTTGAAGCAGCACAGATCGACACACCCTGCGGCCAGGTGGATATAGCGGCGCGCCGGTCACTGGAAGCCAGCGGTTACGGCCCCGACTACAAGGCCCCGGGACTGGTCCATCGCACCGGCCACGGCATCGGCCTGGATATTCATGAATGGCCCTATCTGGTACGTAGCGACGAAACCCCGCTGGCCCCGGGCATGTGTTTTTCAAACGAGCCGATGATTTCCATTCCCGGTGAATTCGGCGTCAGACTTGAGGATCATTTCTATATGACCGAAGACGGCCCGTGCTGGTTCACCCAACCAAGCCCCAGCATAGACAACCCTTTCGGGAACAACTGAAGCCGTTTGGAAATAACTGATCCGAAAAAAGCGGAATCAGGCCTCCGGGCGGAGGCCTATTTTCTCGGCAAAGCGTTTGAATTTGAGATCATCGCCGATCAGAAGCTGAAGACCGTAGCGGGGCCGTTCGCACCAGGCGACACGGCCACCACACTGACCCAGGTCGGCAATATCGAGCAGGAACTCCTGCTTTCTTTCCAGATCCTGATCCAGGGTCATTTGCGCGCCAGCCGTGGACACATTGTTCAGTTCACAGGAATATCTAACCCCGTCAACGGTTAGACTGGCCTGCCAGACCACATCAAGACGGCTGTCCCGTCTTTTCTCATCATTCATCGCGATTTCTGCAGACATTTACCCTCACCTGCTTATTAACTCTTTCAGCCGGGACGAAATGTAACCGAATTCTGCCTGAAAAGCAAAAACCGGTTTACTGGATCACCCGTCTGCCCCAATTGTGTAAAGCTTTCCTTACAGTTTACATTCTCCCCCTAACTTACTGATATTAATAAATATATCAATATTAACCATATATTAAGTGTAAAGAATTCCTTACAACTTTTTTTATTAGGCATTTCTAAATATTTAGGATTCCCGCGCTTTTTCTGCATTCGGCACAAAGCTTGCATATACCTTTCAGAAATATTTGAAGTTATTTTTGATTTTAGTTATTGGGGGAAATTCCATGTTTAAAAAATCTTTTGCTTTATTAACCCTTCTAGCCGGACTTGTCCCCGTGTCCAGCCTTGCGGCACCGTTTTATACAGTGGAGGTTCTGCACGGTCTGGAAGACAACTACAACACTCAGGCCTTTGGGTTGAATGATCACGGTCAGGTTGTTGGAATTTCCATCGACAACAATGATAACTTTAGTGCACTATTTTGGGAAAATGGTACGACAACCGATCTGGGCCTGACTGGTCTTTACGGGGGCTATGCGAGAGCCATCAACAACAATAGCCAGGTTGTAGGTTTCCAATGGGATGACTTCCCCTTTGATGAAAGTCCTTATGTTTGGCAGTCTGGATCGCTTACAGATCTTTCACACCCGGATAATGAATACTCCAAATCTTATGCCATAAACAATAACGGTCAGGTTCTGATCACTTCAACTTATGGTTCGTTCTCTGGTGACAAGAGCTTCATCTGGTCACAAGGCAGCGGCTTCACAGAAATCGATCATTCCGGCCTTGGTGATACACAGAGTGTCACAATGCGGGCCCTCAATGACACCGGCCAGATCGCTGGTGATTTCAGAAATGCTGATGGTGACGCTCAACCTTTCTTTCGGGATAGTGACGGTACTTATCATATCATCCCTCTCACCGGAGACGACGCGTTCGTTCAGGGCATCAATGAAAATGGCGAAGTGGTTGGTTTCATTTACAAACTTGAATATGACCCAGATACTTTGGAACTCATCAGTGAAGACCAGATTGCCTTCAAATGGAGCGAGGCCGATGGGCTGACCATTCTGGAAGATGGCGGATATGGTTTTTCCAATGCTTATGACCTTAGTGATGATGGCGTGATCGTCGGCCGGGTAGAAACTGAAGACTACTGGCAAATTGGAACACTGTGGGAAAATGGCAACCTGCTTGAGCTGAATAATCTGATCAGTCTGAATGATCCCATTTTCGGCCTGCTTCACATAGCAGATGCCCACGGCATTAACAAATGGGGCCAAATCGCCGCTTCCGGAACACTCCTTGAAACCGGTGAACAGGTTGCCCTGCTGCTTACGCCGGAAGGACTTGTCCTTCCCGTCCCGGCACCGGCCGCGCTTGGCCTGATGATCATGGGCACAGGTCTGCTGCTTTATCGCCGCAGGCGGCCCTGAACATCCTCACACACAATAAAAAAGGCGCCAGATGGCGCCTTTTCCTTTTCAGCATCCTTGAGAAATCCTAGGCCTCGATCCCCTTGCTGACCAGGGCGAGGATCTGTTCGGTCAGGGCCTTCATGTCCAGGGCGCCGTCTTCCCGGTACCAGGCGGTAATGCCGTTCAGCGCATCGAACAGCAGGATGGCGTTGATGACCGGATGGGCGTCCTTGCGGATGGAGCCGTCCTCCACCCCGCGGGCGATGATAGCCCGGACCCGGCTTTCGATACCCCGGTGCATCTTCAGGCTTGCCTCCCGGGCGGCGGCTTCCTCTCGCTGGCCGCGATGGCGCACATGGCAGCGGATGATATCGTCATTGAGCAGGGTGATATAATCTCGGATAAAGGCGTGAAGCTGCTGATAGCCGCTGCCGCCCGCCTCCATGACCCTATCCAGAAGGCCGTTGATTTTCTCGCTGGCCACATCCTCGCATTTGACCAGGATGTCTTCCTTGTTCTTGATGTAATAATAAAGGGTCGGCTTGGTGACGTTGTGCATCCTGGCGATATCATCCAGCGACGTCTTGTAATATCCCTTTTCCATGAATGCCTTGGCCGCATGACGCAGGATAGCATCCAGTTTCTGCTGGCGTTTTTCTTCGCGTTTCATGTTAAATTCTTTTAATCTTTATTTGTTTCACACCGTCCCGGCGGATTGCCCTATCTTGTACAGGAAAATGTTACCACTGAGTAGTATTTATTTTTCAAACAGCTGCTTGTTTTCCATGCGGGAAGGCATTATATAACGTTACTCGTTAGTAACATAACACATCTATTGAGGGATCACAATCATGACTGATTCAAGCAACGCAGACCCGATCGTCATCGTCGGCCTCAGCCGTACGCCCATGGGTGGCTTCCAGGGCGACTTTTCCGATGTCAAATCTCCGGACCTCGGCAGTGTCGCCATCAAGGGCGCGATGGAGCAGACCACGCTCAGCCCCGAGGATGTGGAAGAAGTGATCATGGGCTGCGTTCTGCCCGCCGGCCTTGGACAGGCCCCGGCTCGTCAGGCGGCGCTTGGTGCGGGCCTGCCCTATTCCACCGCCTGCACCACCGTCAACAAGATGTGCGGCTCCGCCATGGAAGCGGTAATGCTGGCCTATGACCATCTGAAAGCGGGCAGTGTTGATGTGATTGTCGCCGGCGGTATGGAAAGCATGACCAACGCCCCCTATATTCTGCCCAAGATGCGCGGCGGCGCCCGCATCGGCCATACACAGGTCTATGACCATATGTTCCTGGACGGCCTGGAAGACGCCTACGAACCCGGCCGTCTGATGGGTACCTTCGCCGAGGAAACGGCGGCCCATTACCAGTTTACCCGCGAAGCCCAGGACGACTTTGCCATTGCCTCCCTTGCCCGCGCCAACAAGGCCATCGACGAAGGCTGGTTCAAGGATGAAATTACCCCGGTGACGATCAAAACCCGCAAGGGTGAGATCACCATCGACACTGATGAGCAACCCGGCAAAGCCAGCCCGGAAAAAATCCCGAGCCTGCGTCCGGCCTTCACCAAGGACGGCACGGTGACCGCCGCCAACTCATCCAGCATCTCCGACGGCGGTGCCGCTGTGGTGATGATGAAACAGTCGGAAGCGGAAAAGCGCGGCATAAAACCGATCGCGGTTATTCACGCCCACTCCACCCACGCCCAAGAACCGGCCTGGTTCACCACGGCGCCCATCGATTCCATTAAAAAGGTCTATGCAAAAACCGGATGGACCGATGCCGACGTGGATCTTTACGAGATCAACGAGGCCTTTGCCGTAGTCACCATGGCCGCCATGCGCGACCTGGAACTGGACCATGACAAGGTCAATGTCTATGGCGGCGCCTGCGCCCTGGGTCACCCGATTGGCGCCACCGGCGCCCGCCTGATTGTGACCCTGGTCAATGCCCTGAAAAAACGGGGCGGCACCAAAGGTATCGCCAGCCTGTGTATCGGTGGCGGTGAAGCCACGGCCGTTGCCATCGAGCTTTGCGCCTGAAACAGGCAATGCTGAAATCATCGAAAGGACCGGCATGCCCGGTCCTTTTTTTGTCCGGACGCGCGCCGGTGCATAACCCCTTTTCAAATCATCAGCTTGAATTTCAGGTTCAGGTGACTATCTAAGACTCCATTGCAGCTTGATGGCGTTGCGTTCCCAGCTCAGCTGTAATAGTCTTTGCTGATGCACAAAACCTGTATGCGGAAATAACGTAACAATAATGACATCGTCTTCTTTGCCATCCGCCGACCAGACCCGGGAACAGCTTTCCCGGATACTGGAAAGTGAACTGTTCACCAACAAGAACCGCCCCAAGCGGTTTCTCGACTATGTGGTGACGGAATTTCTGGAGGGACGGGAAAACCTGCTCAAGGGCTATACGCTCGGGGTCGAGGTCTTTGACAAGGATGACGATTTTGATCCGCAGGCAGACGCCATCGTCCGGGTGGAAGCCGGCCGCTTGCGCCGCCTGCTGGAGCATTATTACCTGGAGGAAGGCGCGCACGATCCGATCCTCATCAGTATGCCCAAGGGCACCTACGTTCCCCGTATCGCGGAAAATATCCCTGCCCGTCAGGAAAGCCGCGACCCGCTGATTTCCGCCGCCGCCGCGCCGCCCACCGGACCGGCCATTGCCGTCCTGCCCTTCGATAACCTGAGCGGGGAAGCGGAAACGGAAATGTTCTGTGACGGCATTACAGAGGAAATCATCACCCAGCTTTCCCTGAGCCCGAGCCTTTATGTGGTCTCCCGCAAGTCTACGCTGCGCTACAAGGGCGCACCGGTGGATATCCGCAAGCTGTGCGATGAACTGGAAGTCCATTACGTGGTCGAGGGCAGCATTCGCCGGGCCGGCAATATGGTGCGGGTGACGGCTCAGTTGCTGGACGCTACCAACGACGCCGTAATCTGGGCCAACAGCTACGACCACCAGCTCACACCGGAAAACCTGATCCTGGTGCAGGATGAAATCGCCACCCAGGTTGCCGCCACCCTGGGCGATACCTACGGCGCCATCATGCGCACCAGCGCCGTGGCCATGAAACGGACTTCCACCGAATATATGGAAGCCTATGAGAGCATGCTTTTGCTGCATGATTATCTGTTCGAACTGAGCCCGGAAACCCATCTGAAGGCCCGTGAGAGCCTGGAAAGAGCGGTCGAGATCGATCCCAATTATCCGGACGCCTGGGCCGGACTGTCCTTCATCGCCCTTGATGAGTACCGGTTCAGCTTCAACCAGCAACCCCATCTGGGCGACCCGCTGGAACGGGCCCGCAAATATGCGGAAAAGTCCATCACCATGAACAGCAAATACAGCATCGCCTGGTACGCCATGACCATCATCCATTTCCACAAGGGCGAACTGGACAAATTCGAGAATAATATCCGCATGGGCCTGACCATCGCCCCCAACAGCCCCGCCGTGCTGGCCGACAGCGGCGTATACCTGTGCCTGTGCGGGGAAATGGACAAGGGACTGAGCCTGGTCCGCAAGGCCATGCAGCTTAACCCGCAACATCCCAGCTGGTGCAAGTTTGCCCTGTTTCATGCCCATTTCCGGGAACAGGACTTCAACGGCGCGCTTGAGCAGGTCCGGGTGATTGATATGCCCGACTGGTTCTGGCCCCATGCCCTGCAGGCCATTGCCTATGCCATGCTGGACATGGAGACCGAAAGCAGAACCGCCGCCGATCACGTTCTGAGACTTTATCCGGCGTTTCCGGATCACGGGGAAACAGAATGCCGCAAATGGTTCCGCCAGGAGGAAGACCTTGATATTTATCTGGCTGGCCTCAAGAAAGCCGGCCTGGCGTAAGTTCCGCGCCACCCCAATTTCCGGGAGCGACCAATGGACAACAGCGAATTTCGCAAACAGGCCCATAAATTTGTCGACTGGATGGCCGACTATCTTGAACATGTCGAGGACTACCCGGTCAAATCAACGGCCAGACCGGGGGAGATCACGGCGCAAATACCCGACAGCGCCCCCGCGACCGGCGAAAATATGGATGATATTTTCCAGGATTTCCAGAACATCATCCTGCCCGGCATGACCCACTGGCAACACCCGGGATTTATGGCCTATTTCCCCGCCAATGCCAGTCCGCCCTCGGTCCTTGCCGAAATGCTGACCAGTACGCTCGCCGCCCAGTGCATGAGCTGGCAGACCTCCCCGGCTGCCACCGAACTTGAAGAGCGTATGATGGACTGGTTGCGCCAGCTGACCGGTCTGCCGGAAGAATTTGTCGGCTGCATCCAGGACACGGCCTCCACCGCCACCCTTGCCGCCCTGCTGTGCGCCCGGGAACGGCTGCATAAATTTGCTACCAATCATTCAGGTCTCAGCATTGCAGGCACCCACACTACCTATGCCTCGGCCGAGGTTCATTCTTCCGTCGACAAGGCCGTCAGGATTGCCGGGCTCGGCAGTGACAACCTGCGCAAAATCACAGTGGATGAAAATTTCGCCATGAACCCGGAAGATCTGGAGCATGCCATCGAAAGCGACCTGAATGCGGGCTGCATTCCCACCTGTGTTGTGGTAACACTGGGGTCGACATCGCTGTCGGCCATTGATCCATTGCGCAAAATCGGCGAGATCTGCCAAAAATACAAGATCTGGCTGCATGTGGATGCCGCCTGGGCCGGCAGCGCCCTAGTCCTGCCGGAGTTCCGCTGGATGATCGACGGTATCGACCTTGCCGACAGCCTGGTGTTCAATCCCCATAAATGGCTGCTGACCCAGTTTGACTGCTCTGCCTTTTTTGTCCGGGACAAGGCAGCCCTGATCCAGACCTTTGAAATCCTGCCGGAGTACCTCAAAACCCGGGAAGGTGACCGGGTGAATAACTACCGGGACTGGGGCATCCAGCTTGGCCGCAGGTTCCGGGCCCTGAAACTCTGGTTTGTCCTGCGCTCCTATGGCCAGGAAGGGTTGCAGAACCATCTGCGCAAACATATCGGTTTCTGCCAGGACCTTGCCCGGAAAGTGGAAGACCACAGAGAATTTGAACTGCTGGCGCCTCACCCGCTTGCCCTGTTCTGCTTTCGATACAAACCGGAAGGACTGGATAAAGAAGAACTGGACCTTGCAAATGAGCGCCTGTTGGAAAAAATCAACGATAGCGGCAAACTCTATCTGACCCAGACCAGGATCAACGGGCAGTATGCGCTTCGGTTTGTCTCCGGTTCCCCCACTACGGAACAACGCCATATTGACGAAGCCTGGGCATTGATTCAAAATATAGCGCTAACAGTCACAACAAAATAAGCTTTTTTCTGATAAATGCCCTTTTATCGTCCCAATCCGAGCCCATATATCGTCACAAGCCATGACAGATAACCGCCCGAGGGGTCGGCGGGGTTAAAAAGAGGAAGAGATGGTCAACAAAGCTATTATATTGACAGGGCAGGAATCAGAAACCGAAAGTACATTAGCCCGTAACCTGATACCGGTCGGCGGCATTACCCTGCTGGAGCGACAGCTCAAAACCCTTGAAAAAATCGGCGTCCGGGAAGTTCATCTGGTAACCGACTGGTTTGTGGCTGAGCTGGAGAAGGAAATTCTGTCCTATCCCAGGAAACCCGAGGCCGTTCATATTCACCGTACCAAAGAGGCACCCGGCAAAATCCTTGAAGGCAACACGGAACAGGACAGTTGGCTTCTGCTTGAGGAAGGCGTGCTTGTTGACGACAGAATTATCACGTCCGTCATCGAAAAAAATGCGGGAACAGTGATCGCCGTCATGAACCGCGAGGATTTCCAGAACAACCAGCTTAGCTATGGTATACCGCTGTCCCTGCGCGGGCAGAACAGCGTCTTCGCCTCTGTGGCCAAAATTTCCGGCCAGACCATGCAGACCCATGCAGAAAAACTCAATTCTCTGGAACATCTCAAGGAGGCCGTGGAAAGTCTTTCCAATTCAAATGATTGCGAGATTTTCGAGATTTCATCCATCCCGCTGTATCTGCCCAACAGGCGGCGGGATGTTGACCTGATCTGGCTGCCGGTCATGCGTCCGAAAGATGGCGTGAAAGGGACCGAGGCCCTGTTGAACAACGCCCAGAAAGGCACCCTTGACTGGCCGGCCTGGTTTATCCACCGTCCCATTGAAAACTGGATCGTCAAACATATCTGCAACCTGCCGATTACCCCGAACCAGGTCACCGTGGTGACCGGCATTCTCGGCCTTTACATCATGTATCTGTTTGCCACCGGCAACATGGCCCTGGGACTTGCCGGCGCCCTGGCAGTCGGCGTGCTGGACGGCGTGGACGGCAAGCTGGCGCGTACCAAGATGCAGCAGACCAAAATCGGCGAGCTGGAACATCTGGTAGACAAGGTGGTGGAATACGGCTGGTATTTTGCCATCGCGGCGGCACTTTCGACAACCTACGGCTATGCCCCCTGGGTCATGGCGGCGACGCTGGTCCTGTTTCATCTGGCCGACGAGGTACAGTCGGAATTCTTCCGCCGCATGTCGGATCGGCAAATCTGCGACACCGGCAAGTTCGACCGCCGCTTTCGCATGATTGGCGGGCGGCGCAATACCCAGATGTGGGCGTTGATCCCGTTTGGCATTTTCGGGGCCTGGTATGCAGGTTTTATTTTCATTTGCTGCTATGGAATCATAACTTTCTTTGTTCATCAGGCCAGAATCATCTACCATGCAAAGAATCTTATGGAGGCCAGCAGCGAAATATTCGTTGAAAACTTCCGTAAAACAAAAATATTCTGATAAAAACACGGGTATCATGTCAGAAACAATCAAGAGAACCAATGAGATAGAGGAATTTACAAATCTCTATCTCATTCATCCGGTAAGCAGCTGGCTGGTCCCCAAATTCGCCGCTCTCAGAGTGACCCCCAATATGGTCTCCCTGTCAGGAATGCTGGCCGGGTTTCTGGCGGGGTTCGCCTATTACAATTACCATTATACGCTGTCGGCGGTTCTTGGCTTTGCCCTGATGCTGACCTGGCACATCCTGGATGGTGCGGACGGGCAGCTTGCCCGCCTGACCCAGACCCAGTCGGAACTGGGCAAGGTTATCGACGGCATCTGCGACTATGTGGTCTTTATTTCCGTCTATATCGCCCTGGGTCTGGCGCTTGCCCCCGACTTCGCCCCCTGGGTCTGGGCGCTGGTAATTCTGGCCGGCGCTTCCCACGCCATTCAGGCCGGTGCCTATGAAACCCAGCGCCAGGAGTATGATTTCTGGGGCCACGGCAAACTTTCAGCACGTCTGCCGGAGCCGGAAGAACTGAAGAAGGGACTGAACGGCGGCCTGTTAGGGACAATCGCCGGCAGGCTGGAATACGGCTATGTAAAGATGCAATATGCCTTTTCCGGTGTGGACGATGTCCAGCGACGGGAAATCCAGCACAGGCTGGACAAAAACCCGGAACAGGCCGGTGAAATCAGGGCCATTTACCGACTGGTGTTCTCCCGCTCGGTCAAACTATGGGCGATCATGTGCGCGAACTATCGTACTTTTGCCATATTTATCGCTTGTATTATCGGGGAACCTGTTGTGTATTTTCTTTTTGAACTGGTCGCCCTGAACATGGTTCTGGCAATTTTGGTTCGCAAGCAGAAGAAGTATAACAGGCTGTTCCTGGAACAGCTGAGGGACCTGACTTCGGAGTAATTGACTTATGCGTTTCCAACGTTTTCTGTGCGCCGTAATTGCGGCCGCATTTTTTGTGACGCCAGCGACAAGCCAGGCCTATAAGGAAATACTGACCGAAGACGCCCAGGCCCCTGCCCTGAAAGATGACAAGCATTACAAGGAATACTGGGAACAGTATTTTGTCTTCGAGGACGGCAGCCTCCTGACCACCCAGTTCACCATCCTCAACCTGCCCTTCATGACCCACCGGGCGTTGATGCTGGCGACATTCACGCGTCCTGACGGCAAACGGTACATCATCAAGAACGGCCGCAGCCGGGACGACTGGGACTATGCCCCGGACCACCTGAATATTCAGCTTAACGATGACATCCAGCACTATATCCGCAGGACCGCGGACGGCTACCAGCTGAAACTGCACAATACCACCGGCGAACTGGAACTTGACCTCAAGAGCCCCCTGCCGCCACTGGAAGCGCTCAACGGCAACAATAAATACCGGAAAAAGGGCAAGATCGACGCCGTCACCTACGCCCCCCTGTTCACGGCCACGGGACGTTTCCGGCCCGGCCCGGAATCAACCGGTACGGAGCAGGACGGCCCGTGGGAAGACCTGGGCACGGCGACCGGCTTCGGCATGCGCGTGTACCTGGAAGAATCCCTCGAAGAAATGATGGACAGCTGGCTCAGGATATTCAGCCTGGAAAATGGCGACAAATCCGAACTGATCCTGTCTTCTATCGAACTGCCCGACAACAAGCAGGACAACAAACTTTTCCTGCGCCAGGGCGGCAAGGTTATCGGCGGCTTTCATGACATCAAGGTTGTGATCAAGGAATGGGCGGAAGACCCTGAACTGGGAGAATACCCGACAAAACTGCGTCTGGTGGCCCTCAACGGTACATCGAGCCTGCAGGGCGACATCGATCTGACCCGCAAGCTGGAGCACTTCCGGCTCAATGATCACATGAGCAGCATTGAACGCATGCTGGCCCGTGTATATCCCTCTGTCACAAGTTATCGCTATGTTGCAGACTATAATCTGGTATATAGTGGGCCCGACGGCACAAGGGAAATCAGCGGCAGGGCGCTCAGCGACTTCGCCGATATTGTTCCCCCGACGGTTGTTAAGAAAAAAATACGAAAAAAAAGATAACTTACATAGAATAACAGGGGATAGTGGTCCCGTATGACCTCCATCACACCAGCTGACGCCGGCGAACAAAAGGACAAAAAAGACATCGCCAAGGGTGCCGGCGCCAATTTTGCAGGCTTCATTGTTCGTCTCGGGTCAAGGCTGCCTTTCCTGTTTCTGGCGGTCGCCCTGTTCGGCAATGAACTTTATGGCCGGTATAACTATACCATCACCACTATCGAAATTGCCGCCGCCTTCGCCACATTCGGCCTGAAACGATCCCTGTTCAAATTCATTCACGACCGGGAATATTCCAAGGAGTATTCTCCCGAACAGGTCATTCTCACCGCACTCTGCTGGTCGCTGATGGTCGGATCGGTTCTGGTTCTTGCCCTGATCCTGTCAGCTGAAACGCTGGCGGCCATTTTCGACTATCCACAGATGGTGGACGGCCTGGTCAACCTGGCGCCCATCCTTCTTGTCATTACCTCCGTGGACGTGATCCTGTCCGGCACCCGGGCGACCCGGAAGATGCGTTACGAGGTCTGGTCCCGCAGCATCGTTGAACCCTATGTGTTGCTGGGGGCCATGCTGGTGTTCTATTTCCTGGGATATCGTGAAACCGGGCTTCTTATGGCCTATGCCGTGGCGCTTTTTGCAGCCCTTCTTGTGGCCATCTGGGGCGCGCTTCACCTTTTTTCCTTCAGGAACTTCGTCTGCAAACCGCCCTGTTTCTACCTGATCCGCCGTATCGCAAGCTTTTCCGCCCCCACGGCCTTTCACGACATGGCGCTGCTGATCTTCATGCGGATGGATATTTTTACGGTAAAATTCTTTTTCTCCGAAGCGGTGCTCGGCGTCTACACCATTGCCCAGCAGTTCGCCACCAGTGTGGAGAAAATTTATCAAAGCTTCTACCCGATCCTGGCGCCAGTCATGTCCAAAAGCCTGATCAATAAGGATTATGCCCTGGTAGAACGGCATATGATTATGGTCAGCCGCTGGATCCTGATGGTGCAGTGCCTGATCGTGGTCTGGTCCGGTTTTTACGGCGAAGCGGTCATCACCGCCGTCGCCAACGACGGCACCGATCCGAACATCCTGCATGTGGGTGGCATCATTTTATTCCTGCTGATGGTGGGAGAAACCATCAATGGCGGCTTCGGCACGTCGGACCTGCCGCTGATCTATAAAAATCCGTTGTTCAACCCGATCATCTCCCTGATGATGATCCCCTTGTATGTGGGGCTCGCCTGGCTGTTTACACAGGTCCTGATGATTGATGCCTCCGGTGTGGCCCTGGCGCTGATGTGCACTTACCTGACCATGAACCTGATCCGCATGATGCTGATCAATCACCTGTTCGGGATCAACATGTGGCGCCTGAAACTGTTCAAGGTGCCCTTCGCCGCCATGATCAGTTCCGGTATCTTCTACTGGGCCAAGCAGGCCATCCCGTTCGACGTTATCCACGGCTGGGGTGTTTTCCTTGGCATTCCCGTCCTGATCCTGATTTATGTCCTGGTCCTGGTGATTGCCGCATTAGAGCCCGAGGACAAAGCTCATCTCATGGAAAAATGCCGCCGCCGCAAAGCCGTAAAAGCATAATCGGGTAAAATCAGGTCTTTTAACGTTCAACTATTTTCTGCTAAAGTCTGGCCGAACAGCCGCGCCACCGGCATGTTGAGCCAAAGTTTTTTTGGGAGTGACCGAATGAATGAAGAATACCGGCCAAGCGAACAGCAGTTGAAAGACAAGCTGACCTCCTATCGGGAAAGCATCGACAACATTGATGCCGCCCTTGTCTATATGCTGGCCGAACGCTTCAAGGTGACCCAGAAAGTGGGTGAATATAAAGCCAAATATGACCTGCCGCCCGCCGACAAGGACCGGGAAAAGCGCCAGATCGAACGGCTGCGGAAGCTCGCGGAAGATGCCAACCTGGACCCGGATTTTTCCGAAAAGTTCCTCAATTTTATTATCAAGGAAGTCATCCGCCACCATGAACAGATCCGTGAGGCGGAAGGGGAATAGTCTCGAGGAACCGCTCGGCATCCTTTGGGCTGCGCAACCGGACAAACTGAAGGTGATCATAGGGCGACGACTGAATCAGGTTTGCATATTTCCTGCGGTTGGAAAAATAGGTTTTGAAGACCCACAGGATCATGGACTCCCGACTGAAAAACAATTTTCCAAATGTTTCCACATTTCCAGTATCCGGCCAGACTTCACGGCCCGACCAGGCCCGTTGCCAGGATCGTTTCGTGATTTGCCACAGGGTACGGATAAAGGAATAATCCAACCAGACAACCATTGTAGCGTGCGCCCACTTTAGCGGGATAGTATTTGTATAATTGCCATCCAGCACCCATTGCTCCTGCACCAGCTCGTCGCCAAGCTTTGCCAGCAACCTCTTTTCGTCTGTAGCTTGCCAGTTCGGACCCCAGTTCAACCTATCCAATTCAATAAGGGGAATATTCAGCCGCTCGGCCAGCCGGGCGGCAAAGGTGGATTTGCCGCTGCCACTGGTCCCTACTACATTGATGCAGCACAGCTCGAGCTCTGAAAATATCGAATTATCCATACTTTCCCCCTTATAAAACAGGGCCAGTCTCCTAACACGCCTGATACATAATATCAAAGATATTTCCTGGAGAGATGAGAAACAAAAAAAAGCCGGACATTCTGCCCGGCCCTCTCATATTTTCTGTAATTCGTCCTCGAGATACTTCAAACTATCTCGCAATATTGTTTCATCGGTCTCGCCCCTTATACGCTCGTATGTTGTTGTCTCTGTATCGACCGTAATTCCGATTTCATCGTTATATACATAGATCGTGATTGGACATTCTTCGAATCTCATAAGTACATAAACATCTCCCCAGACTTTGTCTTTCGCCTCGACCATATGCGACACAGGGGCAAGGTTATGACTTTTCAGGACTTCCTCAATTTCCCCCAGCGCACGAACCTGAAATACTGTCAGTCTATCAAGATCGACTTCTATTTCACCCGTGTTTGGTAACTCCTTCCCCTTTTCAAAGAGTGAGTTATTAAGCTCCCCCTCGGCCTTGTCCCCGAGCCAGGTTCTTATTTCCTGCATCTCCCGGAACTTGAACATACGCATATTTATGACAATGGCATCCTTGCCGAGATGTGTGACAGGCAACAGGGCTAGGCTATATGGAGGAATATTTTCGGACGACCACGGGGCAAGATGGTTCAGCATTGCTTTCACTCGAAAAATACCGCGGTCAATTTCTTCCCGTTTTAGCGATTTCCAGCCCCTTAAAAGACTTCTGTATCTGATTTCATTTGAAGACAGGGAAATACAATGGCCCCCCACCCACAACTGAACCAGAATGAACCAAACTCCCAGAGGAGCAAGTATGGTCCAAAATTCCTCAACCTCTTTACCCATGAATGCAATAATAAGGAACAATAGCAAAACGATACCGCCCCCGAGCGTTAGCCCAAGCATTATATGAGCCCGTAAACTTGCTCTGAATGTCATTGTATCCCCCTGTCAGATAAATGGATTATTGTCCTCTATAAAAAATCCTGTCAAGAAATTCCCGGAGACAAAAAAAGACCGGACGTAACCGCCCGGCCTTTTTTAAGCCTTGAGTATTTATATCTCTACAACTTGCCGTCGTTGACCAGAACGATGGCCTTGCCGTAGGCCATGGGATCATCCACATCGAGCCACAGCTTGTCACCGATGTCGAAGGTGCGGGCCTTGCCGCGGCTGCCCAGAACATTCATGGCGCCGGAGATGCTTTCGTCGCCTTCCCGCGCACTCTGCTCCAGCGCATCGAACATAACCGGGGTGCAATAGAAGATGCCGGTATCAAAGGCGTTATAGTCCTTGATCACCTTGCCGATATTTTCGATCTTGCCCGGCGTACATTTCACCCGGGTCACATCATCCAGATCGATGATCGGATTGTCGATCTTGTAATCGACACAAAGGGTCACCGTTTCGGACTCATGATCGGATTTGGCCAGGTCCCGGAAAATTTCCGGATCCACCAGATGATCGCACATGGTAAGGACGAAATCGCCGTCAATATAGTCCTTGGCGGCATAAACAGAAAGGCCGTTCGGGCGCTGCCATTCCTCATTGACAATATGGGTTATGGACAGGTTGTCCCGTTCGGCAAGCTGGTCAAGAAAGGCACGGACCTTGGTCCCGCGATATCCGGTGACAACATAGATATCGCTAATGCCTCCCTTGACCGCATTGGTGATGACCCGCTCGATCAGGGGAACGCCGACCAGCTCAATGAGCGGCTTGCTTTCCCCCTTTTCGCGGAGCCTGCTGCCCTGACCGGCAGCAACAATCAGGAGTTTCACTCGGCAGCACTCGCCAGTGAACGCTCTGCGATGAATTTTTCTGTCATTTCATACGCCTGATCGTCTGTATACTGAACCGGCGGATGTTTACAGAAATAGGCAGAGGCCGCTGTCAGGATACCGCCCTCGTTGTTGTCGAGAGCCAGTTTACAGCAACGGATCATGTCGATGGCCACACCGGCTGAGTTCGGGCTGTCTTCCACGGACAGGCGCAGTTCCAGGTTCATGGGCACGCCACCGAACAGGTCCCCTTCCATGCGCAGGAAACAGACTTTGTTGTCGTTCTGCCACGGAATATAGTCACTTGGGCCAACATGGATGTTTTCATCATCCAGACGGGCACCGGCAACAGCCTGAACGGCCTCGGTCTTGGACTCTTTCTTGGAGGCCAGACGATCCTGGTTTTTCATGTTCAGGAAGTCGGTGTTTCCGCCGGTGTTCAGCTGGTATGTGCGGTCCAGGACCACGCCGCGCTTTGCGAACAGGTCGGTCAGCGTACGGTGGGTAATGGTCGCGCCCAGCTGTGCTTTGATGTCGTCACCGACGATCGGCAGGTTGGCATCTTCGAATTTCTTCGCCCATTCCGGATTGGAAGCAATGAAGACCGGCATGTTGTTGATGAAACCAACACCGGCTTCCAGCGCACATTCGGCATAGAATTTGGCAGCTTCCTCGGAACCCACAGGCATATAGTTGAGCAGGATTTCAGTACCGCTGTCTTTCAGCTCCTTAACGATGCTTTCCTTGGTGCCCTCTGCAGCGTCGGCCACAACAAAGGTGCGGTTTTCGTCATAGTTGGCCATGTGCGAAGACACGCCGTCGAGGATCTTGCCCATTTTCACAATGGTGCCGCTTTTCGGCAGATCACGGTGAAAAACAGTTGTACAGTTGGGTTTTTCAAAGATGGCATCATTGACATCCTTGCCCACTTTGCGCTTGTCCACATCAAAGGCAGCAACCACCTCGATATCGCAGGGACGGTACCCGGCCACTTCCCAGTGCATCAGACCGGGGACCTTTTTGCCGGCCCGCTCCGGTGTATAATAATAGATCCCCTGAATCAGGGAACTTGTACAGTTGCCGATACCGGCGATTGCGATTTTGATTTTAGACATTTTTGTCACCTTATCCTGTCTTTATCGTGTTTATTCTTAAATATTGATCTTGGTTATTCTGAATTTTGCCGAAGCTCACAAATTAAAAAAGGCCACTATGTTCCCTGGAATCTCTTCAGAAAAGCGGCCTAAAATCACAATTCTACATATATCATATAACTGTAACCGAACAACAATATAACTGTTACATGAAATGATATAATAGGCATGCCTTGTTTTCTATCCGGCTATCGAGCCATCAGATAGTGTCATCAATGTGGCGTCTCAAGTCGCAAAATCCATGTAACGGTTACATTCCCCTTCCCACATCTTTCAACATTACGCCTTGGATATGCCAATCTTTTGCGCTATAGAAAGCGGGTTTTAACAAAATTGCATAAATTATGGAGTTAAGGGATGCCATCGAGCCTCAAATCAGCACTTTCAACAGCTTTCAAACTGATCACGGTTTTTATGTTAGCCGCAGTCATCACAGGCTGTTCCGAGAGTGGCGAGGAGTCCGGTGACCAGGCTTCGTCAAAAGAGACAAAGGAAGACAACGTGTCAGAGTCAAAAAGCTTTCTTGAAGAAAACAAAGACAAACCGGGAGTAAGCGTCACCGCAAGCGGCCTGCAATACAAGGTTCTGCTGGAAGGAACCGGCAAAAGCCCCGCCGCCACGGATACAGTGACCGTGCACTACGAAGGCACGCTTACAGACGGCACCAAATTCGACAGCTCCTATGATCGGGGCACACCGGCCAGCTTTCCCCTGAACCGGGTTATCCGGGGCTGGACCGAAGGCCTGCAGCTGATGAAAGAAGGCGGAAAATACAAATTCTTCATTCCTTCCGATCTGGCTTATGGCCCCCAGGGCGCCGGTGGCGTGATCGGCCCGAATGAAGACCTGATCTTTACCGTTGAACTGATCCGCGTCAACTAGACCACATTATGATTTTCTGGCGGCTCTTTTTCGTTATTTCAGCCCTGAACGGCTTTTTTGCCGTACTGCTGGGCGCCGCCGGGAGCCATATTTTTTCATCCAGAATGATTGAAGGGGGCTCTGCTCTCTTCAGTCTCGCCAGCCAATATCACATGTGGCACAGCCTCGCCCTGCTGGGCTTGAGCCTTTTTTCCCTGAAACAATCCCCCTGCAAAGATATAATCCCCCGGATCAGCGCCCTGTTTTTCCTGATAGGGATCATACTGTTCAGTGGAAATCTTTATGTCCGGGCCTTCAACGATCCCTATAGCCTGTCCTTCCTGATCCCCATCGGAGGCACATTCCTGATGGCAGGCTGGCTGATCCTGGCGCTGTCAGTGATCTGTATCGGCAAAAACATTACATTGAAATGAAATGAAGGTTCAGACGGCCCCGGAGTGCATCATGCACAAGATGTGGGGGAGGGGATTTTGCTACATAAGGTCCCGGGACCGTCTAACTCGGAAACCGGTATTTACCGGTTCATAACTCTTGATACGTCGTAGCCAGAAATAAACTTTCGCTTTTATTCACAGCTTCGTTGTCTTGAAGTAAATATAGTGCTGTGAAACTGAACGGCCCATGAACGGACACTGAAAATCAGAAAACAGCGGCCGGCAAACTAATTTTCACACGCAATCCCGCGTCGCCACCGGCCTTTTCCCCTGCCCGATTTTCTTCCAGAATGATCTCCCCGCCATAAAGGTCCACCAGGTCCCGGACAATTGAAAGTCCCAGACCGGTGCCGGGCTTTTCTTCGTCCAGTCTGCCACCGCGCATAAAGGCGGCGTCCCTTTCCGCAGGATCAATACCCGGACCGTCATCTGCGATCTCCAGATCAAGGGTATCCTGATGGCGTGCACAACGGACGACAATTTTCTTCCTTGCCCATTTCCCGGCATTTTCCAGAATATTGCCGAGGATCTCCTCCAGATCCTGCCGCTCTCCCCTGAAGACAAGAGGCTCCTCCGCCTCCCCGACCTGCACGTCAAACTCCTTGTCGCGGTAAATCACTCCCATGGCCCGGCAGAGATCCCTCAGCACCGGCATCACTTCCGTCCGGCTGCTGATAACCTTTGCACTGGCCGCTGCCCGGGCGCGATGAAGATAATGATCCACATGCCGGCGCATGGCATTGACCTGCCTGACCACCACTTCGGAAAAATTGCCCGTTTTCTGCAAACTCGCCTCGTTCAGAAGAATAGCCAACGGCGTTTTCAAGGCGTGAGCCAGATTGCCTACCTGGGTTCGGGAGCGCTCTATCACCTCGTCGTTATGATCCAGCAGCGCGTTCAACTCGTCGGCCATGGGCTGGATTTCCGACGGAAAATCATCCGGCAACCGGTTGTCAGTCCCCCGCCGGATACGGCTCAGGGAGTCCCGCACCTTGCGCAGGGGCTGCAGACCGAAAAACAGTTGCAGCAACGAGGCCGCGATCAGGCCGCTGCCCAGTATCCCCAGCGACCAGAACAGGATATTGTCAAACTGCGCTGACTGGGCCTCCAGCTCATGTTTATTGATGGCCACAGTATAGCGAAACACCGTATCGGAACCTGCAATGGTAATATCCCGGTCCAGGGCGCGCAGGGACTGTCCCTCCGGGCCGGTGAGATCATAGAAAACCGGGCTTGAAGCTTCCCTGTCAAGGTCGGGAGACAGGCTTTCGTCCCACAGGGATCGTGACCTGTAGGGATCGGAATCCTTGGCGGAAATCTGCCAGTACCAGCCGGAATAAGGTTGCTCGAAGCGGGGTTCGGACAGGGCCCGGTAAAGATTCAGGTCTTCCTCGAACTCGATGCCGCTGATCCCGATCAGACTGTCCATGACGCCGCTGAGACGTTCGTCCAGATTCTGTTCGATGATCCCCCGGAAGGTGAGCGAGAGCACATAGCCGCCAATCAACAGGACAAGAACCGTCCAGACTGCGGAAACCACCAGCAACCGGAACCACAGCGACTTGTTTTGTCGGTGTTGCGCGGAAAAAAGTCCTATTGTCCCCTACTCCTCGTTGACCTGTTCATCCTCCGGTTCGACGAGCTGATAGCCCATGCCCCGGATGGTTTTCAGAATATTCACCCCCAGTTTCTTCCGGATGCGGGTGACAAAGACCTCAATAGTGTTGGAGTCCCGGTCGAAATCCTGATCATAAATATGTTCGGTAAGTTCCGTCCTGGATATGACCTTTTCCGGATGGTGCATCATATAGCTGAGAAGCTTGTATTCCTGCGCCGTCAGCTTGACCGGGGAGCCACCCACTGTCACCCGGCTGGTGCTCGTATTCAGTGTCACCGTACCGCAGGAAAGTTCTGGCGAAGCCTTGCCGGCAGCCCGGCGGATCAAGGCGCGAACCCGGGCCAGAACTTCTTCGACCTTGAAAGGCTTGGTCACATAATCATCGGCGCCGGCATCAAGTCCGGCCACTTTCTCGGACCATTCATCCCGCGCGGTCAAGACCAGAACCGGTGTCTCAACCCCATGGTTGCGCCATTTCCTGAGAACGCTCAGACCATCGATCACCGGAAGGCCGAGATCGAGAATAATGGCATCGTAACTTTCTGTTTCTCCCAGAAAGTGACCATCCTCCCCGTCAAACGAGGTATCAACGGCATAGCCGCCGTCTTCCAGAATGGCTTTCATCTGGCGGGACAGGTCTTTATCGTCTTCAACCAGCAGCAATCTCATTTCTTGTTTCTCCCCTGAACACGCAAAACGGTCGCATCCCTGGCATTGAGTGTCACGTCCAGCAGGCGGCCGTCTTCGGTCAGTACCTTGACAACATAAAGATAGGGAACATTCCTGTTGTTCAGTTCCAGAAGCTGCACATCCACGATCCGGCCCGGGTAGGACTGTTTGACAGTCCTGCGGATACGGCTCAGAGACACGATTTCGCCATTACGCACGGCCTGCTGCACCCGGTCATGTCCTGAAAAAGGCGCTGTCTCCCGCTTGCTTGTGGGTTTCATGCGCTGCATGACACTGGGTTGGCGTCTCTGGGAAGGAACGGTCTGGATGATGGCATTCTGGGCCAGGGCAACAGAAACAGGCGCAAACGCATGGCATAGCCCCGAACCGGACAGTGCCAGAACAAGAATAAGAACCGTTATTCTGCCTGTTTTTAGAATTCCCATACAACCCTTTTACAGCGGCATCTCTTAATCCGGGATGAATGCCCCGGTACCGCCAAACAAACCGCCAGGCAATAAAATATACAAGCTTTCCCAACCTGCAAAGCATTTCCGGGTGATTTCCGAGAGACTTTTACCTGACGCCCA
Source organism: Emcibacter sp. (assembly GCF_048269205.1). GTDB lineage: Bacteria > Pseudomonadota > Alphaproteobacteria > Sphingomonadales > Emcibacteraceae > Emcibacter. The sequence goes on from NZ_JBLXJC010000002.1 coordinate 315,708, forward strand.
GCCTGTCTTGCAGGACAGAATTGGTTGTCGTATAGCCGCCGGCTATTTTCTGATCGGGATAGGCATATTTGAATGCCGCGTGCGCCATTACCGCTGCTTCATAAAAACCAGTCAGGATAAGCTTCAGCTTCCCGGGATAGACACAGACATCCCCCACGGCAAAAATACCATCCGTCGCGGTCATGAAGGTGGACGGATCAACCTCCACATTGTTCCTGGCCAGGTTAAGCCCCCAGTCCGCAATGGGACCGAGACTGATCTTGAGCCCCAGGAAAGGAAGCAGATAATCGCAGGAGACCTGGACTTCCCCGCCGTCCTTTTTCCGGATTGTTACCCTTTCCAGTTGCCCGTTTATCCCGTCAAGGGCACAGACCTCCCCGATCATAAGATCAATCAGTCCCTCCTCTGCCAGTTGCCGGACCCGGAGAGCAGAATCCGGCGATCCCCTGAATTCCGGCCGCCGGTGTACGAGAGTGATTTTCTGCGCCAGCGGCTGCAAATTCATTGTCCAGTCGAGGGCGGAATCACCACCGCCTACAATAACCAGGCGCTCCCCCCTGAAATGTTCCATTTTATGAACCGCATAGCGTATGGACAGCTCCTCATAAACCTGCAGGTCCTTGTAAGGCGGCTTTTTCGGCACAAAACTTCCTGCCCCGCCAGCCACAACCACTACCGGTGCCGTAACCTCAACCCCCTGGTTTGTGGTGATACGCCAGTGCCCGTTGTCCAGCCTGTCCAGAGAAGAGGCCTGTTGATTGAAATGAAAAACCGGTTCAAACGGGCTGCTTTGTTCAATTAGATTGTCAATGAGTTCCTGCCCTGTGACCCGCGGGCGCGAGGGAATGTCATAAATCGGCTTTTCCGGATAGAGTTCGGTACATTGCCCGCCCGGCCGGTCAAGGTTGTCAATCAGATGGCACTTCATCCCCAGAAGACCGGCCTCGAACACCGCGAACAGCCCCACAGGACCCGCACCGATAATAATCATATCTGTCTTGTATGTTCCCTCTCCCATGCCGGGCTCCTTATATTTTTTGACTGAGACGCACACAACCAGGGTACTTAAATGGAACAACTAATATGCAGATTTTACTTGGTTGCGAGCCCAAAAACCAGTGTAAAAGCCCCCAAACCAGTGTAAAAGAGACTCCCGGGGTTCACCGGACAAGTGGTTGGCAAACGGCAGGGGAGAAACCATGCAACCCAAAATCCGATACCGCGCCTTGAAACTGGTTAGCGCCACCTGCTGGCTGATGCTGGCGGGCGCCGCGGCGGCTCATGCCGCCATTTTGCATGTTGGACCGTCCCGCGACTATAAAACGCCGTCCGCAGCATTGAAAATTGCAGAGGACGATGACGTGATTTTCATTGATGAAGGCCTCTACAACGGTGATGAAGCCATCATTTCCCGGAACAACCTGAAAATTATCGGCCTCGGTCAGGCGCCCCGTATTACAGCACCCGAAAAGATCAAGAACCGCAAGGCCATCTGGGTGATCAACGGTGACAATGTGACCATCCGCAACCTGGAGCTTTCGGGTGCGCAGGTCCCGGACCGTAACGGCGCCGCCATCCGTCACCAGGGTGGCCTGCTCATCCTTGAAAAGCTGAAAGTCCATGACAATGAGATGGGAATTCTGACGAGCAACAAGAAAGAGGCGAAACTGATCATCCGGGATTCGGAAGTTTACAACAATACCCAGGACTACTACACGACCGGAAAACTGTCCCACAATATCTATGTGGGGACCATTGCGGAATTTCTGATGGAAGACAGTGTCGTCTATGGCGCCCGCACCGGCCACAATGTGAAAAGCAGGGCAAAAAAGAATATCATCCGGCAATGCGTCATTTCCGACACCAATGACTTTTCAGCAAGCTATCTGATCGATTTGCCCAACGGTGGCGACGCCCTGGTGGAAAGTTGCACCTTGATCAAGGGAAAGGCGAGCGAAAACAACGCCCTGATCAGCTACGGCGCAGAGAACAGGAAGCAGGAAGGCAACAGCCTGACCCTCAAAAACATTGTCGCCCGGGCGGACGGCGGCAACCGGATACTGTTGCGTAACCACAGCATGACGTCCCCGGTTCTGGAAAACAATCAACTGGAAAATATTTCCGGAGAATCCGATCAGGACTTAGAGATATCTGACTTTTTCGACAATCTCCTGTATAAGATCAGGAAATGGCTGCAATAAGTCCCGAAGACGGACACAGGTAAGGGGATATCCAGGGTCGTGCGCAATATTTTCCTGTTTTTCGTTCTGGCCATCATTTACGGCTCCGTTTTTCCGTTCGGTTTTGATTTCGGCCGCTGGACCGGCACCGGTATAGATGCCCTGTTTGCGACCTGGAACAGGTTCGGCAGCCTTGGTGACATCCTTGGAAATATCGCTCTGTTTCTGCCCTTCGGTTTCTTTGGTGAAGCCCTCTGCAGGAAAAAAACCAACCGGCGGGCTGCAAGACTCTGGCTGATCCTCGGCGGTTTCGTTCTGGCTGCCGGTCTGCAATTCCTGCAAATTATGATTCCGCGGCGCGTGCCGGAACTGACGGATGTTTTATGGAACATGCTGGGAATTTTTCTTGGTCTGTGGGCTTTCGGGCTGGGCAGGAAGCACATTCCCGAGGTGCATCTGGAAGCCAGGAAGATCATGCCGGCCAGCTTGCTGCTGCTCTTTGCTATTTTTCTGTTTGCTCCCTTTGTGCCGACCATAGATCTGCAGGAAATTAAAAACAGCCTGAAACCGATCTTTTTTGCACAATCCATCAGGATTGACTACGTCCTGCTCTATTTCACGGTCTGGCTTTTGTTTGCCCATTTTGCCCGCAATCTGTTCGATCGGCCGGTCCTGAAAAACCACAGCCTGCCGCTTATGTTTTTTTTGTCCCTCGGGATACGAATTTTCATCACACGAAACTATCTGTCGCTTGAAGAGCTTCTGGCTGGACCGGCGGCCATTCTGATCTGGTATATCGGCCTCAGAAATACGGCGAAACCGGAAAAAATTCTGGCCTGGCTGATTGTCGGCGGCCTGCTGTACAAAGACCTCACCCCTCTGGACTATGGCCTGTCGGTGGGCCGGGGATTCATGATGATCCCCTTTGTTGGCTTCCTGGCCGGTGACATACTGTCCAATCTGGCCACCCTGTCGGCACGCCTCTATCTTTATGGCGCCCTTGTGGTGCTGATGCGGGACCTGCATTTCAGCTATCGCAAATGCGGGGTTTTACTGCTTGTGCTAACCGGCGGCAGCGAATTTCTACAGGTCTTCAATCCTCATCACTATGCGGAAATCACCAATCCACTGATTGCCCTCCTGATGCTGTGGTATTACCGCATCCTGCATCAAACGGTGCCGGACGCGGCCCCGAACAGGGATGGCATTACGGAAGAGGCCGAACACACCGACATTGCTGTCCCCCACCCCGTCAAAGCCACCCCGCAAGGGGTACGGCCGCTGCTGATCAAGGTGTTCCTGACCACCCTTCTGCTGACGGCCGCCATTTCTCTGGTTCTTGAACTGCCGGGCATTCCCTACAACGTGAAAGAACTGTTTCTGCTGGATGGTTACCTGATCACCATTTTCCCCTTCGCCCTGTCAGTCCTCTGGTTTGGCATGGCTGTGCCGCTGATCGGCCGCTTCAGCCTCGGCATCGGCAAAAAACAATATCTTGTCTTTCCGGCCCTTGTGGCGGCGGCCCTGCTGATCAACCTGCTACTCCTGAAAATCAGTGTGACCGAAGACAGCCTCATGGACATCATGGGCGCCCAGACCCTGAACCGGGATGTCATGCTACGAGGCGCCTGGGGAGACTTCGGCGTCTGGCTGTTTTCCACCCTCAAGGCACCGGGCCTTGTCAGTCAGATGGAACAGATTGTTCGTTTTATAGCCCTGTTTTTCCCGCTCACATCCTGGCTGGCCATTTTCCATATGGGCTTTGATGTATCGGAAAAATTCGCCATTCATGACCGGCGCAACAGAATCAAGCTGCTCCTTTTGACGGTTCTGGAGTTCGGCCTCTACTGCCTGCCGTTTTTCCTGCTGGCCAAGTTCATTTCCTTTGACTGGTCGACGACGGACAACCTCAATGAGCTGATCCGTGAAGACGGCCTGTGGAGCCTGTTCCTCTATCTGCTCCTGATAATCCTTTGCCTCAATGTGATCCTTTTGGTCAGGCTGAAATTTAATCTCCTGCCAAAGACATTAATCACCATTGCTGCCCTGTCCCTGACCTGGTTCTGCCTCAACCTGGGCCTGGAAAGCGAAATTCATAAATACGGTGAAATCTTCTCCGGTGTTGATTTTCTGCTCGGGCCTGATAGAAAAATACTGCTGCCCGAACCGGTTCTGTTTCTCAGATGGACCATCCTTTATCTCGGCGGCGTCTTTTCCCTGGCATGGGGAATTAAAATAACATCCAGAGCAATCGAATCTGAATCCGGCGGGGCGAAATAGCAGTATGAACAAGGAATCTCTCGACAATTTCATCAATCTGGTCGTCGAAGTCTGGCAAAAGGGGGTTTACGGCGTCGATGTGAGCCAGATCATTCTGGCATTGCTGGTCCTTTTCCTATCCTTTGTCGTGAGAGGCCTGTTCAGCAGATTTGTCATCAACTGGCTGGAAAGACTGTCCCGTCGCACCGAAAGCGACGTGGACGACGAAATCATCGAGGCCCTGGATGGCCCCTTGCGCTTCATCCCCATTGTATTCGGTATTTTCATGGCGACCGAACTTCTGGAATTGAACGGGATGCTGGAGAAAGGGGCCCTGATGCTGAACAGGTCGCTGATTACATTCAACATCTTCTGGGCCCTGTTTATGATGATCACGCCGCTAAGCTTTACCGTTCGCCGGCTGCGCACCGTCTTTTCAATCAGCATGGTGGAATGGATGGTCAAGGCGCTGAAGGGCCTCGTCATCTTCCTCGGCATTGCCGCGATCCTGGAAACATGGGGGATCGAAGTGGCCCCGCTGATTGCCGGGCTTGGCCTGTTTGGCGTTGCTGTCGCCCTTGGCGCCCAGGACCTTTTCAAAAACCTGATCGCCGGCCTGTTCATTATCGGTGAACAGCGTTTTCAACCAGGTGACTGGGTCAAGATCGACGATGTTGTGGAAGGCACAGTGGAAAGCATAGGTTTCAGGACGACCATGATCCGCCGCTTCGACAAGGCCCCGGTTTATGTCCCCAATTCCAAACTTTCCGACAATGCGGTGACAAACTTCTCCCGCATGACCCATCGTCGCATCTACTGGAAAATCGCTCTGGTTTACGGCACAACCGTGGATCAACTCAAGAATATCCGGCAACAGATTTTCGACTATGTGAGCGGAAACGATGATTTCGCCAGCCCCGAAGAGGTTTCCACCTTTGTCAATGTGGACAGCTTCAACGACAGCTCCATCGATCTGATGCTTTATTGTTTCACCCGGACGACAAACTGGGGTGAATGGCTGGAAATCAAAGAGCGCCTGGCCTATGAGATAAAGACAATTGTCGAGCAAAACGGTTCCAGTTTTGCCTTTCCCAGTCAGTCAGTTTATCTGGAAAGCCTGCCGGAAGGCGCGGAAACATTCCCCATCCCCGGGAACACCGGCAAGAGCGAGGCCTCAAGTGTAAACGAAAATTAATTTTTTAGAAATTTTTGCCTGATATACCCTTGCAGGCGTAAGGGGAATATGAATGAACACGGTCAAAGAAAAGCTTGCGTCGCCAGCTGCGGCCCGAAACCGCGATCACATACTGGATGTCCTGAAAGTGACATTGCCACGTCAAGGCACCGTGCTCGAAATCGCCAGCGGCAGCGGTGAACACGCCATCTATTTTACGGACGCCCTCTCCCCGATCATGTGGCAGCCCAGCGATCCCGACCCAACTTGCCGCGGCAGTATTCAGAGCTGGTGGTGGGATGTGCAGTTGAACAATATCCTGCCGCCCATCAACCTCGATGTCTGCCGGGAGCCCTGGCCGGTGGAGACCACCCCGCCGGCAGAACCGATCAGCTCTATCGTCTGTATCAACATGATCCATATTGCACCCTGGAAGGCCTGCGAATGCCTGATGAGGGGGGCCGGGCGCATACTGCCCAAAGGCGGCATTCTGTATCTCTACGGCCCCTACAAGGAAAAAGGAGAGCATACCGCCCCCAGCAATGAAGCTTTCGACAGGAGCCTGAAAGAACGCAATCCGGCATGGGGTGTGCGTAATCTGGAAGACGTGGTAGCGGAAGCGGAAAAGAACGGTCTCTCCCTTCTGCGCACGGTAGATATGCCCGCCAATAATCTGTCCGTAATTTTCGAAAAGATTTAGCGGTTCAGACTAGCTGCCAAGCGTTTCCTGGAACCGGATCGGTTGTCCTTTGGCTTCCTCGGCCAGGGAGCCTTCCCACATGACCTTGTTGCCGCGAACAAAGGTGCCGACCGGCTGGCCGACGAGATGGCGGCCTGTAAAGGGGCTCCAGCCGCATTTGCTCTGCAGCCAGTCTTCCTCGATAATCCATTTTTTCCTGAGGTCGACGACGGTAAAATCCGCATCATAACCCACGGCAAGCCGCCCTTTGCCAGCAATATTGAAAATTCGGGACGGACCGGCGCTGGTCAGGTCCATGAAGCGTTCCAGCGACAAATTTCCCTTGTTCACATGGTCCAGCAGAAGCGGCACCAGGGTCTGTACCCCGGGCATGCCTGAGGGGCTCTTCGGATAGTCCTGCGCCTTCATTTCCTTTTCATGGGGGGCGTGGTCGGAACCGATCACATCCACAATCCCCACACTCAGCGCTTTCCACAGCCCCTGACGGTGACGTTCATCGCGGATCGGAGGATTCATCTGTGCATAGGTGCCGAGTTCTTCGTAACACTCCGGGGCGGACAGCGTAAGATGCTGCGGTGTCGCCTCCACCGTGGCGATATCCTTATTGGCCGCCAGAATGGCCATTTCATCTTCGGTGGTGACATGCAGTACATGAATGCGCCTGCCGGTCTTGCGGGCAATGCGCAGGATGCGTTCCGTCGCCCGGATTGCCGTTTCCTCGTCACGCCAGACCGGATGCTGGGAAACGCCGCCCGTCTCTGACAATTTCTGTCGTTCGATCAGCCGGTCCTCATCTTCCGCATGAATGGCGATACGGCGAAAACCGCTGGACAGCACCTTTTCCAGAGACTGGTCATCCGCCACCAGCAAATCGCCGGTGGAAGAGCCCATAAATATCTTGATACCGGCGCAGCCCGGCTGCTTCTCAAGGGTTGCGAGGCGCGAAGTATTGTTCGCCGTCGCTCCCACGTAAAAGGCAAAATCACACCACATGCGATTTGTCGCCCGACCGATTTTATCTTTCAGCGCGTCCAGAGTGGTGGTGCCGGGTTTGGTATTTGGCATTTCAAAAACACCCGTGACCCCGCCCATGACGGCCGCATGGCTGCCACTTTCCAAGTCTTCCTTCTGTTCCGCGCCGGGTTCGCGAAAATGCACCTGGGTGTCAATGACACCGGGGAACAGATGAAGTCCCTTGGCGTTCAACACCTCTTTCGCTTCCACATTCCCGAGATGACCGATCGCCACAGTGATACCATCCCGAACGGCCACGTCCGCCGGCTCGATCCCATTGTGAGAAACCAGAACAGCATTGCGGATCAGAAGGTCTATGGTCACTGGAAAAATCCTTTAAGCTCGGTTATACTGGCCCCGATCATGCCAGCTCCGGCACGACTCCTGTCGAGTTTCAGTATCTTAAGTGAATAATAGCATTGGGGGGAACCGACAAGGCATTCTTTGAGAATCCCTCCTGAAATTTACCTAATTTTTTACCGGACCGGCCCATGCAGGAACATCACCGGGTTCTGCTGTGTGCGGGGACAAGACCGGAACTGATCAAACTTGCCCCCGTTTATCGCGACCTGTGCACCAGGCCCTCGTTCAGGCCCTACCTGTGCCTGACCGGTCAGCATGACAGTCTGGTCCGGGACCTGCCCCGTGCCCTGAATATAGCGCCCGATTTCATTCTTGAACGCAACCCGGGTGACGGCAGTCAGCTGGGTCTGATCAAGGGTCTTTCCGCGCAATTGGCGAAAATCCTGCAACAGCTTGCCCCCCGGCTTGTTGTGGTCCAGGGCGACACAGCCAGCAGCCTTTGTGCCGCCATGACGGCAGCACACTGGAATATCCCGATCGCCCATGTGGAAGCGGGCCTCAGAACCCATGACCTGCTCTCCCCCTTCCCCGAAGAACTCTACCGGCAACTGATCAGCCGCCTGGCCAAATGGCACTTCTGCCCGACCCGCAATAATCGCACAAACCTGCTAAAGGAAAATATTCCCCGCAGCCAAATCCATATCACCGGCAACACCTCCATTGACGCATTGCTTGAAGTAAGCCGACAGCAAAAGGAGCCCCTAGAAACCAAGTCCGCCAGACGCCCCTATATCCTCATCACCCTGCACCGGCGGGAAGTCCAGGGAGAACGACTGGCCGCCATTGCGACAGCGTTTGCAAAATTCGCCCGCGCCCATGACGACTTCGATTTCCGGATTGCCCTGCATCCCAGCCCGGCGGTTCGCAACCTCCTGCATCATATCCTGCAGCCGGCAGGCAATATTCAACTGCTGCCGCCCATGGACTATCCGGACTTTGTTCCCCTGATGAAAAACGCCTTCGCCATCCTGTCCGATTCCGGCGGCATCCAGGAAGAAGCCCCTGCCCTCGATGTGCCGGTCATCGTGATCCGGGAAAAAACCGAGCGCCAGGAAGGGGTCCAAAGCGGCTGCCTGAGACTGGCCGGACATGACCCGGAGAAAATATTTTCCGAACTTTCCATGTTAATCCGCGATCGGGATCATTATATTGACATGTGCAATGCGAAGGCACCTTTTGGCGACGGCCGGGCCGGCCGCCAGATCGGCGCGATCCTGGAAAACCTAATTAAAGAACAAACAACCGGATATGAACAATCCCATCTACCATCTTGAAAACAGGAAGATATTTTCCCTTAGCGGACCTGACAGGCTGAATTTCCTGCAGGGCCTGGTGACAAAAGACGTGAACAGGATAACGGACGGCGGCGTTCTATACACGGCCCTCCTGACCCCACAGGGCAAATATCTTTTTGACTTCTTTCTCTATAAGTCCGGCGACATAATTTATCTGGAATGCGAAAAGGAACGGGCAGATGACCTCTACCGGAAACTGATGATGTACCGCCTGCGCTCGGAGGTGGAGATTACTGACGAGGCTGACAGGCTCACGCTGTTGTCCCTGGACCGGCCGCTGGACAGCGCCTTGGTCTGCTGCGCCGATCCGCGCCTGCCGGAACTGGGATACCGCGCCATTGTCACGGACCTTCCCGAGGGCTGTCTTTCCCCTGGCAAGTCGGAATATGACAGGAAACGCCTTGGACTTGGCATCGCCGAAGGAGCACAGGAATTCATTGTCGACAAATCCCTGGCGCTTGAGGGAAATATGGAAGAACTGAACGGGGTTGATTTTGACAAAGGCTGCTATGTGGGCCAGGAAATTACCGCCCGGACCAAACACCGGGCTGTCATCCGCCGCAGATTTGTACCTGTAAATGTCGAGGGCCCCTTGCCCGCCCCGGATACCCCTGTGCAGAACGAAGACGGCCTGGAAATCGGCATCTTGCGTTCCGGCCTAGAAGACCAGGCCATCGCCTACCTCAAACTGGAGAAGATTACATTCGGCAAGAGCTATCGCTGCGGCAATGCCACGATCGTCCCCTGGAAACCCGACTGGATGAAGCTGGAAGAAAAAAATGTCTGAAGTGAAAAGATGCCGCTGGCCGGGGGATGACCCGCTCTATTGCGCCTATCATGACGAAGAATGGGGTGTGCCGGTTTATGATTCCCAAGCGTTGTTTGAGAAGCTGATCCTCGACGGTTTTCAGGCCGGCCTCAGCTGGATCACCATTCTGCGGCGCCGGGAAAGCTTCCTCAAGGCCTTTGACAATTTTGATCCCGAAAAAATCGCCGCTTACGGTGAAACTGATATCGAACGTCTGATGAATGATCCCGGCATCATTCGAAACCGGCAGAAGGTGCTGTCCACCATCAAAAACGCCCGGCTCTATCTGGATATCGAGGCTGAAAAGGAAGGCGGCTTCAGCGAACTGCTCTGGAGCTTCACCGGTGGTAAACCGCTGTACAATGCCTGGGAGGAAAATTCCCAGGTCCCGGCGGTCACAACAGAATCAGAAAATATGAGCAAGGCGCTTAAAAAGATGGGCTTCGGTTTCTGCGGCCCGACAATCTGCTATGCCTTTATGCAGGCCGTCGGTATGGTCAATGACCACATAACCTCCTGCTTCAGGCATCAGGAGGTTATGCGGTTCTAGGTTTATGACGCCGGAATTACAGCGAAAAAAGAATTGTCACGAGACAAAGTGCTGCTCCAAGCAGGAAAGCCTTCCAGAATTCTCTGGCGATCCGCGTGCGTTTTATGCGAAATCGCAAGGAATTCTGAAACTCTGACTCGGTAATCTCAAGCTGGTTGATAGTCATGATATATTCCCCGGTAAAAATAATACTTTCGGGTTTTGTTATTCTGCCCGTAACGCCTCCGCCGAAAGCGCCTGCATAATAGTTAATAAAAAGTTAACAAGCAATGCCTAATGCGGACTAATTCATTGAGACTAGAGGACTATCTCCAGCTAGACGAATCAGGCGAAAGCGCCACCGCGGGAAATCATGGTATCCTTGTGCAGAGCGACGCACAGAACGAAACCAAGACCGATCAGAAGGGTAAGCATGGCCGAACCGCCGTAGGAGACCAGCGGCAACGGAACCCCCACGACCGGCAGCATGCCCATGACCATGGCGATATTGATGAAGACATAGAGGAAAAATGTCACCGACATACCGAGTGCGAGCAGTCGGCCGAACTGACTTCTGACGCTCATGCTGACCAGGATGGCATAAGCCAGCAATGTCAGATATAGAAACAGAAGCCCCAGCCCGCCGATCAGGCCGAATTCCTCGGACAGGACAGTAAAAATAAAGTCAGTCTGCTTTTCAGGCAGAAAATTGAGCTGGCTCTGTGTTCCCTGTACAAAACCCTTGCCGTAAAGGCCGCCCGACCCAAAGGCAATCTTGGACTGAATAATATGATAGCCTGCGCCAAGCGGGTCCCGCTCCGGATCAAGAAAGGTCAGCACCCTTTCTTTCTGGTAGGGCTTGAGAAAATTCCAGGCGCTGATTGCGGCGGGAATGGTGGCAATCAGTCCAGCGATAAAAATCCACATTCTGACCCCGGCCGCAAACAGAATGGCAATGCCGCCGAAAGCAATCAGCAGGGTGGTTCCCAAATCCGGCTGGCGAAGCACAAAGAATGCCGGCATGACGATCAGTATCACCGGCATCAGAAGGCTTTTGTACGTGGACTGGTCCTCGTTGGACAAACAATGAAAATAGCGTGCCAAAGCCATCACAAGGGCGATTTTCATGAATTCGGAGGGCTGCAGATTCATAAAGCCGATATTGAGCCAGCGCTGGGCTCCCATCCCGGTATGCCCCACGAATTCCACCGCCACAAGCAGCAGAAGCGACAGAAAATAAAGCGGATAAGCCAGGAACATCCATATCCTGAGATCAACCAGGGCAATAACAAGCATGCAAGCCAGACCGATCAGAAACCTGATCAACTGACTTTTGGCCCAGGGCTCAAAGCTGCCGCCGGCGACGGAATAGAGAAGAGCGAGGCCGGTACAGCCAATGGCCACGACCACAGCAACAATCAGCCAGTTGATTTCAGAAACCTTCTGAAAAACCGATCTTCTGCCCCGGCGTGTATTTCGGGAAAGAGCTGTCATCAGGCCTGCCTCTCCCCCTTCTTAAGCATGTCATCCTTCTTGTATTTTTCCTGGACGTAACGCATGACATCCGCCGCGATGGGAGAAGCCGTCGAGGCACCACCACCACCATGTTCCACAAGGACTGAGACAACATACCGGGGAGCCTCCACAGGCCCATATCCTACAAACAAGGCGTGTTCCCGCTCAATCCAGGGCTTATCGCCATATTTCCGGATGCCGGTGTCCCGTTCAGCCTTGCTGATCCGGCGTACCTGGCTGGTTCCCGTCTTCCCGCCCATGGAATAGCTCTTGCCGTGTTTGATATAGTAATGAGCCGTACCCTTGGGTTCATTGACAACAGCGGACATGCCTTTCTGCACCAGCCGCAGGTGGGATTGGGAAACGGCGATCTTTTGGGGCTGTACCGGCGTCTCTTCGCCGGAAGGAAGAATAATTCTCGGCTCAACCGCATAGCCGCCATTCACCAGTCGCGAGGTCATAACAGCAAGCTGAAGGGGAGTGGAAAGAACATATCCCTGCCCAATCCCGGCATTGGCTGTGTCCCCGCCCTGCCAGCTCACTCCCTGGGTTGCCTGTTTCCAGCCCTTGCTGGGGATCAGTCCCTCAACTTCACCTGGAATCCCGATATCAAATTTTTGACCAAGGCCAAATCTGTGTGCAACTTCCTTTATCTTGTCGATGCCGACACGGCCAGCCACCTCGTAAAAAAAGACATCGCAGGAACCGGCAATGGCGTCTTCCAGGTTAACATCCCCGTGGCCGTATTTTTTCCAACAGTGGAACGTATGATTGCCAAGTTCATATTTTCCGTTGCAGTGAATTTCCTCGATATCGTCGATAACACCTGCTTCCAGCGCCGCCAGGGCCACGATCATCTTGAAGGTGGAGCCCGGAGGATACATGCCGGAAATCGCCTTGTTGATCAGTGGGGTACGGATATCACGGTTCAATGCATCCCATTTTTTCTGGCTGATCCCCAGATTGAAATCGTTGGGATCAAACGCCGGCGTTGACGCCATGGCCAGAAGATCCCCGTTATGGATATCCATCACCACAATGGCGGCGCTCTGGTCACGCACCCTTTCGGCGGCAAATTTCTGAAGGCCAAGGTCGATAGTCAGGCGTATGTCGTCGCCCGGCACACTGTCCTGGCGGGACAACTCCCGGATCACCCGTCCCAGCGCATTGACCTCTACCCGGCTGTTGCCGCCCTCGCCGCGCAAGCGCTGCTCAAGCTCCCTCTCCATACCGTCCTTGCCGATTTTGAAACCAGGCAGTTCCAGCAGGGGATCATCGGACCGACGCAGATCCTTTTCACTGACCGCGCCCACATATCCCACCAGATGAGCCAGATACTCCTTCTGTGGATAATAGCGTGTGGTGCCTATATCCGGCTGGATGCCGGGCAGGTCGGGAATATTCACATTAACGTGGGCAAAGGTCTCCCAGTCCAGGTTTTGCGCCACGGCAACCGGCAGGAAGGAACGCTGTCTCTTGATGGCTTTCAGTATACGTTTCTGTTCCCTGGCCGATAGCGATACCAGTTCCGACAGAACGGTCAGTGTTTCTTCCACATTTTCGGACTGCTCCGGTATCAGGTTAATCCGGTAGTCCACCCTGTTACCAGCCAGAAGCTCCCCATAACGATCGAGGATCTGGCCCCGTTCCGGTGACAACAGGCGCAGGCTGATACGGTTCTCATCAGCCAGCAGTTCATACTGGCTTCGTCCCACTACCTGCAAATAGTACATACGTCCGATCAGCGCCGAGGACAAAACCATCATTCCCCCGGCAATTATGCTTGCCCGGCGGGTATAGGTTTTATATTTGACATCGTCTGACTGGGACAAAATATTTACCTTTTATCGCCCTTGAGCCGTTTCCGAACCTTGCCAAACCCCCAGGTAATGACCGGGAACATGGCAATTGTCAGCAAACTCTGGCCAACGGCATGCCAGTAATTCAGGACGGTCTTGTAATATATGGACGCCACCGCCCAGCTGCTGAACCCGAATACCAGGGAAATGATGACAAAAATCAGCCAGTTAAACAAAAAGTCACGTTCGAGAAAGTTTCTTCCCTGAAGCAGCACAAACTGTCGGACAAGCAAAAGAAGCAGCGCCATCATGCCCAACGGCCCGCCCCCCAGTATATCCTGCAAAAGCCCGATTATAAAGACCGCACTCACCGGGAGGAGCTCGGGCCGGACAACAGTCCAGTAATAGACCGCGATCAGGGTCAGGAAGGGCATCAGATTGCCGAAATAGGGAATCTTGTAGGGCAACACCGTAATGATCGCCAGCAACAGGCTGAGCAAGAACGGCATCAGCCCCCGGAAACCTATCTCATTCTTTTTTTCCAGAAGTGCCATCAGTTTTTGCCCTCTGCCGGTTGCTCTACAGTCTGTTTGCCCTTCGCCGTATCGGTTTCCGGTGTAGGTGCGATATCATAGGCCAGTACACTGACATAGTTGAGCCGGTACAAATTGGTGGCAAGGGCGACGCGAATGCCATTTGTGCCATTAACCTCGACGACACGGCCGACCGGCATATCCGGCGGAAAGACCTTGGCAAATCCACTGGTCAATACCACATCCCCGACCTCGACCTCCGCCCCAAGCGGCAGAAAATTGAGCAACGGTTTACCACTGTTATCCCCTTCCAGAATGACGTTGATACCGCTGGAAGCGATTTTGACGGGTACCCGGCTGTTCAGGTCGGTAATCAGCAATACCCGCGCCGAAGAAGCCCCCACATTGACGATACGACCGACAATTCCCTCTTCGTTAACCACGGCCATGCCCTTGCGGATACCGTCTTTGGAGCCGCTGTTGATCAGGACGCTCTTGAAAAAGGGACTGCCGCTGTCGGATACCACCCTTGAGGCGGCAACGGTATTCACCGTACCCTGGCGGATATTCAGCAAACTGGAAAGCCGCTGATTGTCGACAACAAGCTGTGAGGCAATATGCTGGTCCTGACGCAACTTCGTATTTTCCTGACGGAGACGTTCGTTGTCCGAATAGACCAGCGCCAGTTTCTGCGTCCAGCTGACAAAATCGTCCGCCGCGTCCAGCGGCTTTGAAAGCACATCAAGAACGGCGGAAAAGCTGTTGAAGACGACGGCACGACCGGCATCCACAGCACCATTGTCGTTTCGTCCGAAGACCAGCAGGGCAAAGGACAAAAGGATGAAGAAGATGGCCGAGAATCTCTGTCCAAACCCCTTCATTTTCCGGTCCCCTGCCTCACTGTATTGATATCATGACCCCTCAGTAGGAGTCACTCAGCACATGTTTGAGGATTTCGTCCTCAAGTGAACGGCCGGTGCCGAGCGCCACACAGGTGAGCGGTTCTTCAGCCACGAATACCGGAAGACCCGTTGCCTTGCGAAGAACCTTGTCCAGATCACGCAGCAGCGCACCGCCACCGGTCAGGACGATACCCTTGTCCACAATATCTGCAGCCAGTTCGGGCGGGGTCTGCTCAAGAGCGTATTTCACCCCTTCCACAATGGCACCAACCGGCTCGGCCAGGGCCTCGGAAATCTGCAACTGGTCGATAACGATTTCCTTGGGCACGCCGTTCATCAGGTCGCGTCCCTTGATTTCCATGGTTTTGCCAACACCATCTTCCGGCGGTGCGGCGGTCCCGATTTCCTTTTTGATACGTTCAGCGCTGCTTTCCCCGATCAGCAGGTTATGGTTACGGCGAATATAGGCGATAATCGCCTCGTCCATCTTGTCGCCACCGACGCGAACAGAGGACGCATAGACGATGCCACCAAGGGACAGCACGGCCACTTCACTGGTGCCGCCCCCGATATCCACGATCATGGAACCGGTCGGTTCGGTCACCGGCAGGCCGGCGCCGATGGCAGCCGCCATGGGCTCTTCAATCAGGAAAACGCGCCGTGCGCCGGCTTCCAGGGCACTGTCACGGATCGCCTTGCGTTCCACAGGAGTGGAGCCTGACGGTACACAGATCACGATCTGGGGATTGGCCATCATGCTGCGGTTATGCACCTTGCGGATGAAATCCTTGATCATGGCTTCCGCCACTTCAAAGTCTGCAATCACGCCGTCCCGAAGAGGACGGATTGCCTCGATATTACCGGGTGTGCGGCCAAGCATCATTTTGGCCTCCTCACCCACGGCCAGCACATGTTTGATGCCGCCTTCATTCTTAAGAGCCACCACAGAAGGTTCATTAAGAACAATACCGCGGCCTTTTACATAAACGAGGGTATTGGCGGTACCCAGATCAATTGCCATGTCAGAGGAGAACATCCCCAGTAGTTTTTCGAACATCTATTTCAGCCTATCCCGTGCACGATTTGATCTGCGAAAAAGCACCAGGTTAAAGCGCCCAATCCAGACCGGTTAACTATAACTGAACTGCTTATAAAGTCTATCTATTAACATATGGTTTTCATTGCAATAATTTCATGCCCAAAGTAAGGCGGAACACCATAAAAAGTGAAAAACGACCCCCCTGCCTGGGCAAGGAGGCCGTAAACAGCCAGTATTCAAAAAATGCAAATATTCGAACCCTCATTTCAGGCGGTCATTTTCTCCGGCGCTGTCTTCTCACGTTTCGTAAGCAGCTTGTTCAAAGCATTGGCATAAGCCCGTGCAGATGCCACCAAAGTATCCGTGTGGGCCGCATGGCCATTGACTGTTTTACCGTCTTCCTCCAGCCGCACAGTGACTTCCGCCTGGGCGTCGGTGCCCCTGGTCACAGCATGAACCTGATATAATTGCAGGTGCGGTTCACCGCCGATCACAGCGCGCAGAGCCTTGAAGGCCGCATCCACCGGGCCGTTGCCTTCGGAAAAGACTGTTTTTTCCTTGCCGTCAACTTCCAGCACCAGATCCGCACTGTTGGCCTTACCCTGTTCACAGACGAATTTCCAGCCGATCACCTTGATATGATCGTTATCCTGCATGTTGCTGTCGACAATGGAAATAATATCCTCGTCATAGACGGTCTTCTTGCGGTCAGCCAGATCCTTGAACTGCTGAAAGGCGTTCATGAATTCGTTATCGCCCAGCTCAAACCCGAGATCCTTCAGCTTTTCCCGGAAGGCATGGCGACCGGAATGCTTGCCCATCACCAGGGAGGATTCCTTGAGGCCGACGCTTTCAGGAGTCATGATTTCATAGGTTTCGGCATTTTTCAGCATACCGTCCTGGTGTATGCCGCTCTCATGGGCAAAGGCATTTGCGCCCACAATGGCCTTGTTGTTCTGTACTGCCAGACCGGTCACACTGCTCACCAGCCGGGACGTCTTGGTGATATTTTCCGTCACCACCCCGGTGCTGTAGGGCAACATATCCTGACGGGTGCGGAAGGCCATGACAATTTCCTCCAGCGCGGCATTTCCTGCCCGTTCGCCAATGCCGTTGATCGTACATTCGATCTGACGCGCCCCGCCCTGGACCGCAGCGATACTGTTGGCTACCGCCAGCCCCAGGTCGTTGTGGCAATGAGTGGAAAAGATCGCCTTGTCGCTATTGGGAACATTGGTAATGATATTCTGGATCATCTGCCGGTATTCATCGGGCGTGGTATAACCCACCGTATCCGGCACATTGATGGTGGTTGCGCCAGCCCGGATTGCCGTTTCAATGGATTTATACAGAAAATCTTCTTCCGTCCGGGTGCCATCCTCGCAGGACCATTCCACATCCTCACACAGGTTGCGGGCATAAGCCACGCTGTCAGCTATGGCGTCGAGCACCTCCTCCGGCTCCATCTGCAGCTTGTATTTCATATGCAGCGGGCTGGTGGAAATGAATGTATGAATGCGCGGGCGTACCGCCGGCTTCAATGCCTCCCACGCCCGGTCGATATCCTTGTGGGACGCCCGGGCCAGTGAACAGACACTGGTTTCTTTCATCAGCTTGGCAACTTCGTTTACGGATTCGAAATCGCCGTTTGAAGCTATGGCAAAGCCCGCCTCAATTACATCAACACCCAACGTTTCCAGTGCCTCGGCCACGCGGATTTTCTCCGTCAATGTCATAGAGGCCCCCGGCGACTGTTCGCCATCACGCAAGGTGGTATCAAAAATTACTACGCGGTTCTTGTCTATCGTCATTGGTCTTAACCTTCAAATTTCTGGTTCGAAATATAACAGAACTGTCCGTAATTGCCATACGTACAGAGTTGTTTTTCTCCCCTAAACGCCTGCTGATCCTACAGCTTTTAACAGGTAAAGGCGCTCAGGGGCGAGCTAGTCGGCCAAGAGATAGAAGAAGGGTGGAGAGAGTACCGGTGGGCAGACACACCTGAGCAACGGACAAAATATCTCCGTTTTCATTCAGTTGCGTGCTGTATTCCGCGTGTGTCATATCCGGTTTCAGTCAGTTAATGTTTGCAGGCTTTGTTTACCTTATATAACGTCGAGTGTGAATAAAAAAAGTCCCGATCCTGTATTTTTCCACTGGATCTGCAAAATATTATTCTGATCATTGTTGGTAAACAAGTTCTTAACAGAATCTCCCCCAAACACCGCATTCGACCTGTTACAAGGCTGAACACAGCCCAATCCGGCAAAATTTACGCTCATAAACGGGAATCAGTCATTGACAAACCCGCTGCTGCATATTCATATTCGCTTCACTTTTTTGACGGAACAGGTCAAACCGGATTAATCAGGGGGATTTTGAGAATTGTCGCAATTCTGGCATCCACATCTATTACTGGTCATGGCATTCATACCGGTGCCGGTGACACTTTTTCTCAAGCGCCATTCTCTCGCTCACCTCAGTGCAGGATATAACCGTCTGTTTGGGGGGCTTTGTCTCGTTACCGTCATCACCTTCATGGATTACCTGGAAGAAGTACCGCCCGGAAAAAAACTGTTCGAATATATCTTCGGCATCCCCTGGCTTGGCCCCCAACTGATTTATGCCTATGTTGCGGCCGTTCTGCTGATTGGCTGGGGAATAATCAGTTGGCTTTCTGCAGTATCGAATGTCACCCGGGAAGTGGAACTGCGCAAAAAGGCCGAGAACGACCTGCGCGAACTTTCCAGGAAATCAAACGAGCTTGCCGTACAGGCCGAAGAAGCCAGCCAGGCCAAATCCGCCTTCCTGGCGAACATGTCTCACGAACTGCGCACCCCCCTGAACGCCATTATCGGTTATTCCGAACTACTGAGAAACAAAAGCATTCCGATGACCGCGGAAAAGAGGGATGAATATGCGGAACATATTTTCATCAGCGGCCGGCATCTGCTGGATCTGATCAATGATATTCTTGACCTGGCCAAAGTGGAATCCGGCAAGTTAGAGGTTTGTCCGGGACCAGTTGACATTCTTCTCCTGCTGCAGGACTGCAACAATTTCGTAGCCTCGATGGCAGAAAAGGCGCGCATCAGTGTCGAAGTCGACTGCCCCGACCTGGATATCACAAGCGACGAGAAAATCCTCAAACAGATCATCATCAATCTGATGAGCAACGCCATTAAATACAATCATCCCGGGGGATTCGTAAATGTCACCGGAAGGCTTGAAGAGGGCCTACTGCATATAACTGTCTCGGATAACGGTGTCGGCATGACGGAGCGGGAGCTCCAGCTTGTCATGGAACCCTTCGTCCAGATTGATAACAGCTATAGCCGCAAGGTGGAAGGCACCGGCCTCGGCCTGGCCCTGGTCAACAGTTTCACCGAACTTTTGGGTGGCACGGTCAGCATCCTGTCCCGCAAAAACGAGGGGACCACCGTCACCCTCACCCTGCCGGTTGGATAACCGACTGACAGCAACATGCAAGAAATTGATATGAAGAAGCCAGCACGCCGAGGCCGAAAGGGCCGCCCTAGTCCTTTTTGGCTCAGTCCTTTTTGGGCGCGAACAGATGCTGCAGATGATTTTTCTTGCCGGCAAAAAGCCGTTTTTCGATATCTGCGGTAATTTTCGCCAGTGAGATGCGGATATAGTCCCGATGATTAAGCAGTTTCACGCTATCACCTGTTTTGAAATATTGTTCTTTCGCCTTTTCCCAGGTCTTGTTTGACTCCAGAATGACGCTCAGCATCTCGTCACTGAAACTGCTGACATATTTCTCGTCATACACCAGAGTATCGAACAGAAATGCTGTCTTCTCGTCATTGGCAAAATAAAGCATATTCCACTTGAGGAACGGGTCCATTAACAGGTCCTCAAGAAGATAGGAGGAAAAATCCCCCGGCTCGCAGGCCTCGGCGCATATGGGTGTCCACATGACATTGTCGCCGCCCATATTGCACACCTCGGCGTTCACCTTTGCCACCAGTTCCGTATGACGCTGTTGAGCCTGGGCGAATGAAACATAGCTGTCGGGATACACCCGTTCAATAACCGAGCGCACCGGCTCGAAATCCGTGCCAGCCGCAGCTTTTTCACCAACAATGTGCAGCGCGTCCCTGTCAAAACCATCCGCCACCCGTTGTTTTCTACCGAAAACAGCACGGGAGGGTTTCAATGCGCCAAACCGTCTATCATTCTGCATAGAGATAATCTCCCCCGGTTCCTACTCAACCATATGGGGAAGTTGTTAAGGCTTGTTAAATAATACATAAGACTTAATCCATCTCGCAAAATTCACTATTCTTGCAACGAAAGGCCGAGAATAGAGCCACGGCTGCACGTTTGAATACCCTGCAAAGCCTGCCTTTGTTTCTGTCGGATTTCTTTACAGTTTTCCGCGCAATTATCAGGTTTTTTTACAGTTATTCATTCAGACATGCGTCCGAAATGCCTCTATCCATAAAATTATCTTTTATATATCAATAAGATAACATATTATCAACCATACCACCCGAAATGGCATAAAAATTGCTTATTAATCCATACTTAATTTGTTCAATAACACGGGTGATTTTAATATGTTAAAGAAGTTCTCTGCAGGCATCTTTGCCCTGATGCTGCTTGCCCTCCCTTCACTGGGGAATGCGGCTGCCGTCAATCTCAGTGACCCGGGCGATGGCCTATTCAATAGCACGGACTACACACTGGGCTGGGAGTTCACTGCCAATACCGACATCAGTGTAACGTCATTGGGACAATTTGACTTCGAAGGAGACGGCTTGTCCAATGATGCCGACATTGCCATCTGGGAGTCTAATGGAACCCTCGTGGCATCTACAACCATTGCTGCCGGAACCTCAGGGACCCTTATTGATTATTTCCGCTATGTAGATATCAGCCCCGTCCTGCTATCAGCGGGCCAGAGCTATATCATCGCCAGTTATATCGCAAACGATCAAGCGCTGGACCTTGGTAACGGCGCCATTTTCACAGTTGATCCGGCCATCACTGTCCTGAATGATCGCTTTGACTTCGCGAACAGCCTGGTATTCCCGACCGAAATCAACAGCCTGGGCGCGTTTGACGGCTGGTTCGGTCCCAACTTCCAGTTTACGACCCAGCAAGTGTCCGAACCCGGCATGTTGGCCCTGCTCGGCCTGAGCCTGACAGGCTTCGCCGCCCTGCGCCGCCGCAAATCTGCCTGAAAAACCTCTTCATTCATACAAAAAGCCCCGCTGACATCAGCGGGGCTTTTCTTTTGAACCTATGAAAAAATTCTAGTTTTTGTCTTTATCCACCAGCTGGTTTTCCTTGAGCCAGGGCATCATCCCGCGCAGGCGATCGCCAACTTCCTCAATCGGATGTGCAGCACCTTTGGCGCGAGCGGCTTTCAGTTTGACCTGGCCGACTTTGTTATCGAGCATAAAGTCATTCACAAAACGACCTTCCTGAATGTCAGCCAGAACCCGCTTCATTTCCTTCTTGGTTTCTTCGGTAATGATACGTGGGCCGGTGACATAATCGCCATACTCTGCGGTGTTGGAGATGGAGTAACGCATGTTGGCGATACCGCCTTCATACATCAGGTCCACAATCAGCTTCAGTTCGTGCAGACATTCGAAATAGGCCATTTCCGGGGCGTAACCGGCTTCGGTCAGAACTTCAAAACCACACTGCACCAGCGCAGAAGCTCCGCCACAAAGCACAGCCTGTTCACCAAACAGATCAGTTTCACACTCTTCCTTGAAGGTGGTCTCGATCACACCGGCGCGACCGCCGCCGTTGGCAGAGGCATAGGACAGGCCAAGATCGAGGCTGTTGCCGGAAGCATCCTGGTAAACCGCAATCAAAGTCGGCACACCGCCGCCTTTCAGGTATTCGGAACGCACCGTATGGCCAGGACCTTTCGGGGCGATCATAAAGACGTCCATGTCCGGACGCGGCTCGATCAGCTTGAAATGAATGTTCAGGCCATGCGCGAACAGCAGGGCAGAACCTTCCTTCATATTGTCTTTCAGGTCATCCTTGTACAGATCGGCCTGCAGCTCATCCGGCACAAGTACCATCACAACATCAGCCCATTTGGCAGCTTCGGCAGGTGTCATGCATTTAAAGCCCGCGCCTTCAGCCTTCTTGCGGGAGCCGGAGCCTTCCCGCAGACCGATAGCTATATTTTCAACACCGCTGTCACGCAGGTTGGCAGCATGGGCATGGCCCTGGGAACCGTAACCGATAATGGCAACATTCTTTGTCTTGATCAGGTTCACATCTGCATCGCGATCATAATAGACGCGCATGGTAACTTCCTTTCTCGTCTTATAAACTGTTCACTCTTTCCAGAATTCTTTTTGGCTTTGAACTTCTTGCTTTTTGGCGATCTTTATAGCGGTTCACGGCCGCGGGTCAATGCCGCAACGCCGGTCCTGACCACTTCCACCAACCCGAATTCGTCCATCAGTTCGATAAATGCCCTGATTTTTTCAGACTTGCCCGTGATTTCGAAAACAAAGCTGTCCCGGGTGCTGTCCACAATCCGTGCACGGAAAGCATCACCGACCCGCTGCGCCTCGTCCCGGTCCGCGCCTTCACAATGAACCTTGACCAGGGCCAGTTCGCGCTCCACGCTGGGACCGTCCAGGGTCAGGTCGCCCACCTTGTGGACGGGCACCAGACGCTCCAGCTGAGCCTTGATTTGCTCAATCACCATCGGTGTGCCGGCAGTGACCACCGTAATACGGGATTCATTACCTTCCAGATCCACCGGCGCCACGGTCAGATGCTCGATGTTATAGCCACGGCCGGAAAAAAGTCCGATCACCCGGGCCAGAACACCGGCCTCGTTGTCAACGATGATGGAAATGGTGTGGCGTGCAACCGGTTCAATCGATTTTGCATTCATGATACTTGTCCTGTCTTTCATACTGCTTCTGCGGGCGGGATTTCATCCGCCCTACACCAGTGCAGCACCCCCCTCAAATTCGGAAAATTCCTCATCATCCGGCAGGATCATTTCATTATGGGCCGCCCCGGAAGGCACCATCGGGAAGCAATTGGCCAATTTGGCCACGCGGCAATCAAAGATAACCGGCTTGTCCGTTTCGAGCATTTCCAGAATTGCCGCATCAAGATCGGCAGGTTTGTCACAACGGATCCCGTGCGCACCATAGGCTTCCGCCAGCTTGACAAAGTCAGGAAGGCTTTCGGAATAGCTGTGACTGTAGCGTGAGCCGTGGTTCAGCTGCTGCCACTGGCGCACCATGCCCATATATTCATTGTTCAGGATAAACAGCTTGACCGGCAGGTCATACTGCATGGCCGTGGCCATTTCCTGAATATTCATCTGAATTGAGGCTTCACCGGCGATGTCGATCACCAGATCGTCCGGATGCGCCATCTGAACGCCGATCGCAGCCGGGAAGCCATATCCCATGGTGCCCAGACCACCGGAAGTCATCCATTTGTGCGGCTCTTCAAATCCGAAATACTGGGCTGCCCACATCTGGTGCTGCCCCACTTCGGTGGTGATATAGGGCTTCTTGTCCTTTGTCAGCGCAAACAGACGCTCAAGAGCGTATTGCGGCATGATCACGTCATCGGATTTCTTGTATTTCAGGCTCTCCCGGGCGCGCCACTCGCCAATCGTGTCCCACCAGGACTTGAGGGCCTCCCCTTCGATTTCATGAACTCCGGCTTTCCAGACCTTGATCAGGCTTTCCAGAACATGGGCCGCATCACCGACAATAGGCACATCAACGCGAACAGTCTTGTTGATGGAAGAACGATCAATATCGATATGGATCTTTTTTGATTTCGGCGAAAAGGCGTCCAGGCGACCGGTGACCCGGTCGTCGAAGCGCGCGCCGATACAAATCATCACATCGCAATCATGCATGGCCATGTTGGCTTCATAGGTGCCGTGCATGCCCAGCATACCCAGAAACTGTTTGTCTGACGCCGGATAGGCCCCGAGCCCCATCAGGGTGGAGGTAATCGGCGCGCCGGTCATGCGCACGAATTCGCGCAGAAGCTGGCAGGCCGCCACTCCCGAATTGATCAGGCCGCCGCCGGTATAGAAAATCGGCTTTTTGGCCGTGGCTATCATTTCCGCCGCGCGCTTGATCTCGTCCATGTCTCCCTTGAGACTGGGCTTGTAGCTGCGGTGTTCAATCTTGCCAGTATGCAGATTGCTGCCCTTGTTGATCTGGACATCCTTGGGGATATCGACAACCACGGGACCAGGCCGGCCAGAGCTTGCCACATAAAATGCCTCGTGGATCACACGGGACAGATCTTCAACATCCTTCACCAGATAGTTATGCTTTGTACAATGGCGGGTGATGCCAACCGTATCCGCCTCCTGAAAGGCATCTGAACCAATCAGGTGAACCGGTACCTGTCCGGTCAGACAGACAACAGGAATGCTGTCCAGCATGGCATCGGCCAGGCCGGTCACCGCATTGGTGGCGCCGGGACCGGACGTCACCAGAACAACACCGGGCTTGCCGGTGGAACGGGCATAGCCCTCTGCCGCATGAACGGCTGCCTGCTCATGGCGAACCAGAACGTGCTTGATGGCGTCCTGCTTGAAGATTTCGTCATAGATCGGTAGCACGGCGCCGCCTGGATATCCGAAAATCACGTCCACACCCAAATCCTGCAGGGATTTGAGAATGATTTCCGCGCCGCTGATCTTATCCGAAGACATAATCTACCTTTCCAATCTGTCCAACATACAAACTCGTCATTTTTTTCACATTCGGCTTTAATACATAAAATTTGGTTTTTAAAGCTATTTCGGGCGAAAAAGTCTCTTCAGAGACAAAAAAACTCATATTTTTTCTCTGCAGGCAGCAGAAATCATCTTCTACCCGCCGAAGAAAAGGGACCATACCGACAGATTATTACATAGTCAAGCTTATTTTGTGAAATAAAAGTTCAATAAATACCATTAACTATATACTATTATTTCATGTTTATGGCTTCCCAGTCCGCGCACTGGTTCCTGAACCAGGTCATTTGCCGCTTGGCGAATTGCCTTGTCTGGGTCTGGCTCTGTTCAATGGCTTGCTCACGGGTAATTTCCTCCCGAAGATAGCGGATCAGCGGCGGCACACCGAGCGACTTCATCACCGGCAGTTCGGGATCATAGCCGCATTCCAGTAGTTCCCCAACCTCTTCAATGGCGCTGCCCTGCTCGATCATCTGGCGAAAGCGCAGGTCGCAGCGGGCATAAAGCTCCTGCCGGTCCCGCTCCAGCACATATTTACGTATATGAATATCCTCCCGCCCCTCAAGTCCGCCGATACCCGGCTGCTTCTGCCAGTAACTGAGCGGCTGGCCTGTACTCAATACCACCTCAAGGCCGCGGGCAATACGCTGCCCGTCGGCAGGGGAGATTTTCCCGGCCCATTCGGGATCAAGTTCCTGCAGTTCCTGCCAGCAGGCTTCGGCCCCCTCTGCGGCCACGCGGGCCCTGACCTGCTCGCGGATGGCGGGGTCAATCTCCGGCACCGGGGATAGCCCCTCGAGCAGAGACTTGAAATACAGGCCTGTTCCGCCCACGACAATCGGTGTCCCGCCCCGGGTCCAGATATCTTCCAGGACAGGCAGCGCCATCTTTCGCCAGCGTTCCGCCGAACAGGGATCATCGCCCCTGAGCACACCGTAAAGATGATGAGGGCATTTTTGCTCCTCGTCGATCGACGGGCGGGCCGTCAGGTCGCGAAGTTCGCAATAGACCTGCATGCTGTCCGCATTGACGATCTCGCCATTTTCCCCATTTGCCCAGTCAAGCGCCAGCGAGGATTTGCCGCTGGCAGTGGCCCCGGCAAGCATAATAATATTTTTCCGACTTTCTTCCTGCATCCGTAATTTTCCATAGCCTTCAGACAGTACATGGTGTACCGATAGGCCAAAGCCAACTTATGAACTTGTAACTTATTTACCGAACCTGTGCCATGAAGAATATCCTGACCCTGATCAGCAATCCCGAAGCTCCCTGCCTGACCGAAGCGCTGCTTGCCAAATATAAAGACGCCTTGTCCGATGTCGGTGCAATACATGAAGATGCTGTGTGGCTGAGCGAGGGGGAAGCTGCCGATATTTCCTTTGACGGAGACTTCGGGACCGTCCGGGAGGCGCTGGCGCCATTGCTGGACCAGGACCCGCTGGATTTTGCCTTGCAGCCGCTGAAACACCGGCGCAAGAAACTGCTGGTCGCGGACATGGACAGCACGATCATCCAGGTGGAATGCATCGACGAACTGGCCGATTTTGCCGGTCTCAAGGAAAAAGTCTCCGCCATTACCGAAGCCGCCATGCAGGGCGAACTCGATTTTGAGCAGGCGCTCAGGGAACGGGTCGCCCTCCTCAAAGGTCTGGAGACTTCGGTTTTGGAAACCGTCTTCAAAGAGCGGGTCAAACTGACCCCCGGCGCGGTCGAGATGGTGCAGACCATGAACCGGTCAGGCGCCAATACAGTCCTGGTGTCCGGCGGCTTTACCTTTTTCACAGACCGGGTGGCTCAGCTTACCGGATTTCAGGTCAACCGGGGCAACATCCTGGGTGTGGACGGCAATGCACTGTCCGGCAAGGTGGAAGACCCCATTGTCGACAGCAACACCAAACTCGACTCCCTGCATGAATTCCAGGAAATCGCCGGGCTGGAGATGAGCCAGACCATCGCTGTTGGCGACGGCGCCAATGATATCCCCATGATTGATGCGGCGGGACTGGGCGTGGCCTATCATCCGAAACCGGCCGCCGCCAAGGCCGCTGACGTGGTCATTCGGCACGGCGACCTCACTGCCCTGCTCTATATCCAGGGCTTTCAGAAAAGTGAGTTTTTCACGGCCTGAGACAACGTGGATATGAAATGCAAAAAGGCCGGGAAATTCCCGGCCTTTTTTTGTTTATGTGCCTGAGGATTATTCTTCCTCGTCAAACTTCACCGGTACGTGGCTGTAGTCACCCCGGCGATAGACTTTCAGAAGAACCGACTTGCGGCCTTTTTTCTTCAATTCCTCAATCCGTTTGATGGCCTGCTCCACTGTGGATACCTCTTCCTGGGTGATTTCCACGATCACGTCGCCGCGACGCAGACCGCGTTCCTGGGCCGGACTGTAGCGTTCCACGCCGGAAATCAGCACCCCTTTGAAGTCCTCGTCCAGATCAAGCGCCTCACGGGTCTTTTCACTGAGGTCCTCAAGCGTCAGGCCGATCACCTTTTCCGATGGTGTGTCAGCTTCATCCTGATCAACGGTTGCAGGAACGACTTCTTCCTTGTCTTCCTCAAGTTCGGCAATGGTGATCTTCAGGTTTTTCCTGTCACCCTTGCGCAGGATAACCACCTTGACGCTCTTGCCGATTTTGGTGTTGGCCACGATACGGGGAAGTTCACGCATTTCGGAAACTTCCTGGCCGTCGAATTCGATAATGATATCACCGGACTCCACACCGCCCTTGTCGGCCGGGCTGCCTTTGTTGACACTGGAAACAAGTGCGCCATATTCACGGTCCATGCCCAGGCTTTCGGCAATGTCTTTTGTCACAGCCTGAATGCTGACCCCAAGCCAGCCGCGCCTTGTGTGACCATATTCGATAAGCTGGTCGATCACATGCTTGGCCTGGTTGCTGGGCACGGCGAAACCGATCCCGATATTACCGCCGGAGGGGCTGTAAATGGCCGTGTTGATCCCGATGACTTCCCCGTCCATATTGAACATGGGGCCGCCGGAATTCCCCCGGTTGATGGAGGCATCAGTCTGGATATAATCGTCATAGGGCCCGCTGTTGATGTCACGGTTGCGGGCGGAGATAATGCCGGCCGTCACAGAACCACCGAGACCATAGGGGTTGCCGATGGCCAGAATCCAGTCGCCAACACGGGACTTGCCGTCGTCACCAAACTTGACAAAAGTCAGTGGCTTGTCGGCCTTGATACGCAATACCGCCACATCGACCTTGCTGTCCTTGCCGATGATTTCGGCGTCATATTCGGTTCCGTCATGCATGCGCACGGAAACCTCGTCTGCCTTGTCAATCACGTGGTTGTTGGTGATCACAATGCCATCGGCGGAAATAATAAACCCGGAACCGAGAGACATACGCTGGCGGGTACGGGGGCGACGGTCATCGTCTTCGCCTTCATTGTTACGGTCTTCAAACCGTTTGAAGAATTCTTCGAACGGAGATCCCGGTGGAAACTGTGGAAATCCGTCATTCCGGTCAACCCGGACATTCTGTTTTGTATAAATATTTACTACCGACGGCAGAAGCTTGTCCGAAAGATCGGCAAAGCTTTCCGGCGCTGCTTTCGCAAACACGGTTGCGGGAATTGCCACGACACATATCGCGACAATCAGGATACTATTGAGATATTTTTTCACGTTCGTCATACCAATTCCTGAGATCTTCTAAACTTATTATACGCACCATCCGGCCAAAACCGCCGAACCAAACGCTGTTCTTGTTCCCTGCCACGGTCACCTGTTTTCCCAGGTTTCATTGTACGTTATCACAAATCTGGGCGCAAAATAGGCACACACAAGTTTCTTGATCGTATTTTTACACTATTTCATCGCATAAATTACAATCACACCGAGGATAACCGCCACAAGTCCGGTTATCCTCAGTGTCATTTCTGGAAGGGAAATCGCCCGCAGCATCATTTTGCGCATTTGTTCCGGGAAAAGGGCATAAACCACACCTTCTATCACCAGAACAGAGGCAAGAGCCAGCACCAGTGTTTCAAACAGGCTTATGGCTATTTCCCTTCCTTGTTACCGAAATATTGAAAGAACTCACTATCCGGAGACAGAATCATTCTGGTATTGCCGTCAGCAATGGCCTTCCTGTAAGACTGCAGCGACCGGTAAAAAGCGTAGAATTCTGCATCCCTGCTGAAGGCCTTGGCAAACGTCCGGGTCGCTACCGCATCCCCTTCACCACGCATTATCTGGCTGTCACGCTCGGCTTCCGCGATCAGGATGGTTTTCTCCTTTTCAGCGGTGGCCTTGATCCGGGCTGCTTCCTCTTCACCAAGAGCACGGGCTTCCCGGGCTTCACGGTCCCGTTCTGCCTCCATACGCTGGAAGATATTCTGGCTGTTCTGGATCGGCAGATCGGTCCGGCGGATACGTACATCCACCACTTCCACACCGAGTTCCTCAGCTTCGGGGCTGACAGAGGCCATAATATCAGAGCGCAACTCGTCGCGTTCACCGCTGAGGATCGCCGTGAACTTCATGCGCCCCAGAACTTCACGCATGTTGGAGTTGACAATGGTCGACATCCGGGCTTCCACACCCTGCACATTACGCACGGTCTGGAACACTTTCAGGGGGTCGGTTATCTTGAATTCCGTAAAGGCATCCACGATCACCCGCTTCTGGTCCTCGGTAATCACTTCCTGTTCCGGGCTGTCGAGCAGAATCACCCGCTTGTCCAGGTAAACGACATTCTGAACCAGGGGCAGTTTGAAATTCAGGCCCGGTTCCTGAACCGTTCTCTTGGGTTCACCGAATTGCAGAACGAGTGCCTGCTCCGTTTCTTTAGTGGTAAATACAGAGGCGCCGAGCAGAAGCACAGCTACCCCCAGGACGATCAGCGTACCAATTGATCCGATTTTATTCATTTTTCTCTCCTGATCCGCCGTTACTGTTTTTTCTTCAGTTCATTGAGTGGAAGATAAGGCACAACGCCACCATCCTTTTCCACCAGAACCTTGTCAATGCTGGCCAGGATTTCTTCCATGGTCTCAAGATACATGCGCTTGCGGGTGACATCCTTCGCCTGCTTGTATTCCTCGTAAACAGAAAGGAACCGGGACGCTTCACCCTCGGCCTTGGCAATCACCTGAGCCTTGTAGGCTTCCGCATCCTGCATCATTTTGGAGGCCTCACCTCGTGCCCGCGGCACAATGTCATTCCTGAAGGCTTCTGCCTGATTGACCGTTTTCTCGCGGTCAGCTTCTGCCCGCTGCACTTCACGGAAGGCTTCAATCACCTGGGCAGGCGGGTCCACACGGGTCAACTTGATCTGTGTGACCTCCACACCGGCTTGATAATCATCCAGAATAGCCTGGATATTAATCCTGGCTTCCCGCTCGATGCTGCCGCGACCTGCAGTAAGAGCCTGCTGGATCGGGGTGCGGGCAATGATGTCACGCACCGCGCTCTGTGCTACGGAGCGGATGGTCTGGGGCGGATTTTCCACCTTGAAAAGATACTTCCCGGCGTCTGAAATTTTCCACAGGACGGAGAATTCCACATCAACGATATTCTCGTCACCGGTCAGCATCTGCCGTTCCTTGCCGAGATCAATCTTGCGGCCATGACCCTGCATATTGCCGGCGCCCATGAAGCCCACATTGATCTGGTTGATTTCCGTAACCTTCGGCTTGACGACGCTCTCAATCGGAATGGGCAGATGGTAATGCAGGCCCGGGCCCGTTGTCTCCGTCCACTCTCCGAAACGCAGGACAACACCAGCTTCGTTGGTGTTGACCCGGTAAAAACCGGTCAGAAGCCAGCCACCGATAATCAGAAGAAGAAGCAGGGAAAACCCTTTGCCACCGCCAATATTGCCGGAAAAGGTATTTTTGAACTTGTCCTGGCCCTTGCGGATAAGATCCTCGATATTCGGTGGCTCCTGACCGCCTCCCCCGCCTCTGCGGGGTCCCTGTCCCCAGGGTCCACGATCTCCTCCACCACCATTACTTTGCCAGGGCATTCATACCTCCATGTTCGTATCATTGAAATCAAGAGGAAATATTATGATTCCCTCTTACAAATCACGCAGACTACCTTATATGCTATGCTGACCGTTTATTCAACGGATAGAGACAGCTCGACAGGTCCTCTATTAGGTAGGAAACTTATGTTCAATATCAAGAAAAATAAAAACAAAATCGATGAGAAAACCCTGCTGGAAACTCTCCGCAAAATCAGTCACCCGGTCAAGGAACAGGATATCGTCAGCCTGGAAATGGTCCAGGGACTGAAGCTGGACGGGGATCACGTTACTTTTGCGCTTGAAATTATTCCTGCCGAGGCCAATGAAATGGAGGCCGTACGCCGCCGGGCGGACGAGGCCCTGCTGGCCCTGGACGGCATCAACCGGGTTACCTCTGTCCTGACGGCAGAGCGCCCTGCCGGCAACACACAATCCGCCCCGCAACCAAAAGCCGCGCACAAATCCTCAATGCCGCACGGGGTCACGCATGGCCCGGCAAAAAAGATTGCCGGCGTCAAGCATGTGATCGCCGTCGCCAGCGGCAAAGGTGGTGTGGGCAAGTCGACAACCTCGGTGAACCTGGCCCTCGCCCTTCAGGCGACAGGCTTGAAAACCGGCGTCTTTGACATTGATATTTACGGTCCCTCCATTCCCCGTCTTCTGGGTACCGAAGGCACCCGCCCCGAAAGCCTGGACGGCGGCAAGATCACACCAGTATTCAGCCACGGGCTGGCCAGCATGTCCATCGGCTACCTGCTGGAAAAGGATACCGCCACCATCTGGCGCGGTCCCATGGTTATGGGCGCGATCCAGCAGATGTTGAGGGATGTGAAATGGGACCTGGAGGGCGAGCTTGATGTTCTGGTGGTCGACCTGCCCCCGGGAACGGGTGATGCACAGCTGACGCTGGTCCAGACAGTGGACCTTGACGGCGCCGTGATTGTTTCCACCCCCCAGGACATTGCCCTGATTGATGCCCGCAAGGGACTGGATATGTTTGCCAAGACAAATACAAAAGTTCTGGGGCTGATTGAAAATATGAGCTATTTCCTGTGCCCTTCCTGCGGCGAGCGCAGTGACATCTTCGGTCATGGCGGCGCCCGGGAAACCGCCGCCGAGAAAAACATTCCTTTCCTTGGCGAAATCCCCCTGCACATGGATATCAGGGAAAGCTCCGACGCCGGCACGCCCATCGTTTCCAAAACCCCGGACAGCCCCCATGCACAGGCCTATCTGGAGATCGCCCGCAAAATCCGGGAGCAGCTTTCATGAGCCTTCTGACAACGGACGGGGAACTGGCATCCTTGCTTGAAAAAGTCAAAACCATCGCCCTCGTCGGCGCCAGCAACAAACCAGATCGGGCCAGCAACCAGGTTTTAAAATACCTGCTGGGCCAGGGCTATGATGTCTATCCGGTCAATCCGGGCCTTGCCGGACAGCAGCTATACGAACGCGAAGTCTTTGCCTCTCTGGCCGATATTCCTGTGGCCATCGACATGGTGGATATTTTCCGCAACTCGGCTGATGCAGCCGGTGTGGTTGACGAAGCCATTGAGGCGGGCGCCGGAGCCGTCTGGATGCAACTTGGCGTCATCAATAACGCGGCTGCGGACAAAGCATCAGATGCCGGCCTTCAGGTGGTCATGGACCGCTGTCCCAAGATCGAAATCCCCAGGCTGGGCCTCGCCCGCAGATAGACGCCTATTCGGCAAATGCCGCGGCCTCTATTCCGCAACATCCCTCGCTGGCACATATTACCCTCGCGACCGGGAATGTAACGGATACGCTGGTTCCCTGCCCCAGTTCGCTTTCAATATCCAGGCGCGCCTGATGCAGTTCAAGATAGGCCTTGACGATGGACAAGCCGAGGCCGGTCCCTTCCTGGGCCCGGTTCAGGTCGCCATCAACCTGGTAAAAAGGTCTGAGCACTGCCTCGATATTCTCCCGGGAAATCCCGACCCCCTGGTCCCGGACGGAAACTTCGAGAGTACCGCAGTCCATCACCCTGACTGAAAGGGAAACAACCGTATCTTCCGGAGAGAATTTGACGGCGTTTGAAATCAGGTTCAACAGCACCTGCCGGATCATCGTCGGATCACAGCAGAGATCGGGCAGGTTTTCCCGCAAATCCAGATCAAGTGAAATGTTCTTTTTACCGGCGGCGGAACTCATCATTCTGGCCACTTGTTGGACCAGTTCAAAAATGTCGCATTCCTGCTCGCGCATTTCCATCTTGCCGGCCTCGATCTTGGACATGTCGAGAATGGCATTGATCACATTCAGGAGATGATTGCCGCTGGAATTCACGATATCGATATATTCCTGATATTCTTTTTGCGGGATCGGGCCATAGGCCTCTTTCTGGATCATTTCCGTAAAGCCGATAATGGCATTGAGCGGTGTGCGCAGCTCATGGTTCATATTGGCCAGAAAGGCGGACTTGCTCTTGTTGGCCTGAATGGCAATGGTTTTCGCCTTCTGCAATTCCTCGGCACGCCGGCGGGTGCGTTCAATACTGGCCTGCAAAAGGGAAATGGCGGTACCGACACCAATATATTCGGAACCACGGCAGATAATGAACCCCTTCTGCAGGGCATGGGTGGCATCATAGGCCAGCATGTTGCTGAGGAAATCAATACTGTTGCTGGCATCCACAATCAGCGGGGTTTCGGTGATCAGCATAGAGATGGGTTTGCGTGCATAGAGGGCATAGCCAAAGCGTTCCGCCAGCGCCAGCGTAAGATCAGTCCGGTGAGCAAGCCCGATCGGCTGACCGTCCTGCAATACCGTCACGGCAAGCAGGTCGGGATCCTCCTGGAACAGGTGATAGACTTCCTCGCAACTTGTATTTGGTGTCACTACAGGCACATCAATTGCCAGGATTTCCACCCTGTCTTCCATTGACATGATCATCCGCAAACCTCTTTTAGGGTCTTTGCCCAATTAAAGCATTAACTATTACGACTATCCTGCTGTGATATTTGGGATATTTTATTAACAGAGTGTTACGGATGTACAAATTTCACGCTATGGTCACATTACTGTAACAATGAAGCGGGTTTGCGCACGGTTTTCAGTGTTCCATGCACTGGATTGTCCTGCAATCCCGAGGATTTAGCAGAGATTTGAGTCAGGATATCGGCAAAATCACGCGAACCGTGGTTCCCTTGCCCGGGCAGCTCTTGATCTCAAGCTCCCCTTTGTGCAGCTTGACAATCTCACTGACAATATAAAGTCCGAGCCCGACCCCCTGATAGGTTCTGGAATAGATATTGCCCACCTGCTGGAAAGGTTTGGTAATTTTCACAATCTGCTCTTCGGGAATGCCGATGCCCGTATCGGAAACAACAATGGCAATACTGTCGGCAGAACACTCCATACAGGAGACCCGGACATCCCCGCCCACACCGGTAAATTTGATGGCGTTGGAAACAAGATTGAGCAACACCTGTTGAATGGACCGTTTATCGGCCATAAGGCTGCAGCTGTTGCAGGCCCTCTCGTGATGCAGTTTTATGCCGGCATCCGATGCCCATTCTTCCACAACCGACAGTGTTCCGGAAATCATGTCGTCAAGATCAACAGGTTCCTTTTCGATCTTGAACTTGCCCTGCTCAATCCGGGAGACGTCCAGAAGGTCACTGATCAGGCTGAGCAGAAGCGTGCCGGACTCGTGGATTTTTTCCGCATAGTCACGGTACTTTTCAGACAGGTCGCCGAACATACGTTCAGACATCACTTCTGAAAATCCGAGAATGGCATTTAGCGGCGTGCGCAGTTCATGGCTCATATTGGCCAGGAATTCAGTCTTTGCCTTGTTGGCCTGTCGGGCCTCTTCCAGCGCCACCAGGGTTTTATATTCGGCAACACTGTGGCTGATGGCGATCCCCGCGAGGTGGGCGGATTCCTTGATGATTCTGCAGTCCTCATCCGACGGGACCCGGGGATGAGAATAATAGAGGGCAAACGTCCCGAGAACTTCTGAATCCTTTGAAAAAATTGGAAAGGACCAACAACAGGCCAAGCCGGCATCCCGGGCCAAATGGATGAAATTTTTCCAGTTCGGATCTTGTTCCAAATCCTCGGAAATCACTATTTCACCGCAATAGGCAGCTCGGCCGCAGGATCCCACATCCGGCCCAACCCTGATGCCCTCTATGGCCTTGCTGTAGGTCATGGGCAAATTGGGCGCTGCACCAAGCGAGAGCAATTCAGTTTCCCGATCGTAGAGCAAAATTGAACACATCATGCCGGGAAAATTATCTTCGGTAGTTATGGCAAGCACTTCAAGGACTTCCCTGAGAGGCTTTCCTGACGCGAGCTTTTCCAGGGTCTTGGCCCGGCTATCATAAAGAATATCACGGCGCATCTGCGGCGTTTCATTCCTCACCAGCACCATCAGCCGGTCATTGCCAAGCGATATAATATGGACCTTCAACCAGTGGATCTCTTCATCCTTGAA
Source organism: Emcibacter sp. (assembly GCF_048269205.1). Classification (GTDB taxonomy): domain Bacteria; phylum Pseudomonadota; class Alphaproteobacteria; order Sphingomonadales; family Emcibacteraceae; genus Emcibacter. Next base: position 351,019 of record NZ_JBLXJC010000002.1, read on the forward strand.
CAGACTGAAGGTGGGGTTGCCGCTACCATCGTGCCATTCGACGATTTCGGTCCGGGCAAGATCGCTTTTCAGCACTTGCCTCATCATCTTGAAAATAGATTCCTGAATATATTCGGGGAGTGTATGTGAACAATATTGTCCGATTAGTCGATCTTTATCCACCTGGAACAGGTCGCGCTGCAGAATCTTATATTTTTCAATAACGAAATCATCCTGCCCTGTTTCCGGATTTATTTCATTCTTTATATGAAATACCAGATCCAGATCGTCGGTTATCCTTGACTTTGATGTAGCCACTGCCATGAAAATTTTGATCCCGAATGCCTAAAAAAGCCATTAACATTGCTACCCTGACCATTGCAAAACCCGTACTAAATACATTGAAACATCTAATAATACTTATTAAGTATAATATAATAGTCATTAAGAAATAATTAACGATATTTATAAGTCTTAATATTATGAAAAGCTAAATACGATCCAGAACCAGGATACTGTAGGCGTGAGAATCCTTTTCTCCGGCCTGGTGATCTTCCCGTGAATGTTCAACCCATTCACTCATTTCCAGTTCCGGAAACCAGGCATCGCCCTCCACATCACCGCGGACAAGGGTCAGATAGAGGCGGTTCGCCTGTGGCAGCACAAGCTCATAGATCTGGGCGCCGCCAATGACCATCACCTCATCCAGGCCTTTGGCCTCGGCGATGCCTTGCGCCACATCCAGAGCCATTTCAAGCTCGAAGGCGGGAATTACTCCCTCGGGAGAAAAGGATGTATCCCGTGTGATGACGATATTTGTACGGCCAGGCAGCGGCTTACCGATGGATTCATAGGTTTTCCGGCCCATAATGACCGGTTTGCCCATGGTCTGTTCCTTGAAATATTTCAGATCCGAGGAAATATGCCACGGCAGGGCATTGTCCTTGCCGATCACCCGGTTTTCCGCCATGGCCACAATCAGGGATATTTTTACCATCAGACGGCCACCGGCGCCTTGATATGGGGATGGGCCTCATAACCAACCAGTTCGAAATCCTCATACCGGAAATCAAATATATTGTTCACCTCCGGGTTGATTTTCATTTCCGGCAAAGGCAGAGGTTCGCGTTTAAGCTGCTCTTCCACCTGGTCCAGGTGATTGAGATAAAGATGGGCATCCCCAAAACTGTGCACGAATTCCCCGGGCTTGAGGCCCGTCACCTGGGCCAGCATCATGGTCAGCAGGGCATAGGAGGCGATATTGAATGGCACGCCCAGGAAGATATCCGCACTGCGCTGGTAAAGCTGGCAGGACAGTTTTCCGTCGGCCACATAAAACTGGAAAAGACAATGACAGGGCGGCAGAGCCATATGGTCTACATCGGCCACATTCCAGGCCGATACAATAAGGCGCCGGGAATCCGGATTTGTCTCAATCATACGGACAAGATTGGAAATCTGATCAATTGTTCCGCCGTCCCGGGCCGGCCAGGATCGCCACTGGTGGCCGTACACCGGCCCCAGATTGCCATTTTCATCGGCCCATTCATCCCAGATACTGACCCCGTTTTCCTTCAGATAGCGGATATTGGTATCTCCGCTCAGAAACCACAAAAGTTCGTGAATAATGGACTTGAGGTGCAGTTTTTTCGTGGTCAGGACGGGAAAGCCTGCCGCCAGGTCAAACCTCATCTGATATCCGAAGACACTGAGGGTACCTGTACCGGTTCTGTCTTCCTTTTTTGCGCCATTGTCCCTGACATGACGCATGAGATCCTGATATTGCTGCATTTTACCTATTTGTAACCAATTTGATCTTTCAAATAGTCATTACATAAAAATCTTCGGATAGCTATTTAAATTTTAACCCGAAAGCCTTATATATGGGGAGCCGGGCAACCGGCTATGGCAATAAACGGGCCTATGGAATAGACGTTTCGGACCCGGGGGCGGTACCCGGCGCCTCCACCACAAGAATAATGACTGTCTGACGGATGAGCATATTTTTGTGATGGGGGCGAAATTAGGATCGACGTGCGTGATAAAGATAGTACTTTTGCCCAGCATGATACCGCTGTGACGGATCAAACTTGATAAATGCTAACGATAACGAAGCATTTGCTGTAGCAGCTTAATAGCATACGCTACGCGGGGTTCGGAGGGCACCTAGCAACAGAAGCCCTTCACTTATCTCTTTTTACACGCTTCCCTTCCGGATTGACTCTCCGAAATTGAGACTCGCAACAGGTTTTATAAGGCGTTATAAACTGATGATGGGGATTCGTGATAACGTTAATATCCAGATCAATGGAAAAGGTCTTAAGTAAACGGGATGAATGATATAACTATCCAGTATGATGAAATGGTCCAGAACGCACTGCTGTCAGTTGTCAGGGACATACTGCAACAGACCGCTAAAGAAGGCCTGCCGGGCGATCATCACTTCTATATCACCTTCAGAACCGACAATTCGGATGTGAAAATCCCCCCCTATCTCAGGGAACGCTATCCTGATGAAATGACCATTGTCCTGCAGAACCAGTTCTGGGATCTGCTGGCGGATGACAAGCATTTCGAAATATCTCTCAGCTTCAACAGGAAAAAGGAACATCTGTATGTCCCCTTTTCTGCCCTGATCGGCTTTTTCGACCCCAGTGTCGATTTCGGCCTGCACTTCCACAACAATGAAGTTGATGTCATGGAAGAGGACACAGAATTCCCCGGTATAGAGCAGGACGACGGCGCAACGATTTCCGACCTGGTGCAAAAACAGGACGACCAGAAGGCCGGCGAAAAATCGGGAGACGACGGGGACAACGTGGTCACGCTGGACAGTTTCCGAAAAAAATAATGCAGGGTTTCCCCTGCATTATTTCATGAATAAGATTAATTTTATTGCCCTCGGTATCGCCGCATTTCGCTGGTCTGATTGGGTTGAGGCATCCCTGCGCCTGACTGCCTTTGTACAGAAAATTGCCCGCCACAATGGGCGAGAATATGTATAAAAGAACTATCGAAGAAACTAACATAAAAACCGGCCAGCAAAAAGATAAAATTAACTTTTTGTTAACTTTTTAGTCCAGCTCACCTGATCAGATGAGTCCGGCTGTATCTATCGTTTTTTGCGAAAAAACATGTATATTCATATAAGCCATTGTTATTATTGACCCCTTCCGGTTCAACACTTATTCACGGAATTTTTCGGAAATATGGCTTGGCGACCCGGCGGAAAATCTATAGTTAGAACCTGATGAAATTTTGTCCTGTTTTGGAAGGGTGGCGAAATGACCGATCTCAATTACACAGACATGTATCCTCTTGGCAAAGACGAGACTCCCTGGCGGAAAATCACCTCCGATTATGTTTCTGTCCTTGAAGTGGACGGCAAAGAGGTCCTGAAAGTCGATCCCGAAGGTCTGCGTCTTCTGGCTCGGGAAGCCATGCGCGATATCGCCCATCTCCTGCGGCCGGGGCATCTGCAACAACTGTCAAGCATTCTTGAGGATCCGGAAGCCAGCGACAACGACCGCTTTGTCGCCACCGAACTTCTGAAAAATGCCAATGTGGCAGCCGGCATGACCCTGCCCAGTTGCCAGGATACAGGCACTGCCATTGTCATCGGCAAGAAAGGGCAGTATGTCTGGACCGACGGCGATGATGGTGCCCCCCTGACCCAGGGCATGGTAGATACCTATACCGGCACCAACCTGCGCTATTCCCAGCTTGCCCCGATCAAAATGTTCGAGGAAAAAAACACCAAAAACAACGCCCCGGCCCAGCTCGACCTCTATACGGTGCCCGGCAATGAATATAAATTCCTGTTTATGGCCAAGGGCGGTGGATCGGCCAACAAGACCTTTCTGTTCCAGCAGACCCCGGCGGTCCTGCGGGAGGACAAGCTTCTGGAATTCCTGGATGAAAAGATCCGCACCCTGGGTACAGCCGCCTGCCCGCCTTATCATCTTGCCATTGTTGTTGGCGGCCTCAGCGCTGAACAGAATCTGAAAACGGTCAAACTGGCCAGTGCCCGCGACCTGGACAAATTACCCACCGAAGGCAACGGCTTCGGTCATGCCATCCGGGTGCCGGAACTGGAAGAAAAAGTCCACGAAATGACCCGTAATTTCGGCATTGGCGCCCAGTTCGGCGGCAAATATTTCTGTCATGACGTGCGGGTGATCCGCCTGCCCCGCCACGGCGCCTCCGTCCCCATCGGCATCGGGGTATCCTGTTCTGCCGACCGCCAGGCCAAGGCCAAGATCACCAAAGACGGCATTTTCATCGAGCAGTTGGAAACCAACCCCGCAAAATACATGCCCGATGTGACCCACGAAGACCTGGACGGCGAAGTGGTCAAAGTGAACCTGAACCGTCCCATGGACGAAATCCGGACCCAGCTTGGCCAGTATCCCATCAAGACCCGTCTCAGCCTCACCGGTACGATCGTGGTGGCCCGGGACCTGGCTCATGCCGCCATCCTGAAAAAACTGGAAGCCGGGGAACCCATGCCCGACTATCTGAAAAACCACATTGTTTATTATGCCGGGCCGGCAAAAACACCTGAAGGCTATGCCTCCGGCTCCTTTGGCCCGACCACGGCAGGACGCATGGACAGCTATGTGGATGCCTTCCAGGCCAAAGGCGGCAGCATGGTCATGCTGGCCAAAGGCAATCGCAGCAAGCAGGTGACGGACGCCTGTAAGCAACACGGCGGTTTTTACCTCGGCTCCATCGGCGGTCCGGCTGCCATCCTGGCTCAGAACAATATCAAGAAGGTGGAAGTTCTGGACTTCGAAGATTTCGGTATGGAAGCCGTCTGGAAAATCGAAGTGGAAGACTTCCCGGCCTTTATCGTTGTTGACGACAAGGGCAACGACTTCTTTCAGAATATCTAGAGGCGCCCTATGGCCGGCGATGATCACGAACTGAAGAAACATTCCCTGCTCATCGCCGGACACGCCACCAGCATCACCCTTGAAAACATCTTCTGGCGGGAATTCAAGCGAATTTCACAGGACCGGGGTGTGAGCCTCGGCGAACTGGTCACGGAAATTGACCGGACTCGTCAGGGCAACCTGTCCAGTGCCATTCGTATCTTTGTTCTTGAGAACGCCCTGTCGAAATAGAGTCTATTGCGGCGGTGTCGAAGGTTTCTGTTCTTCCGGCTTCTTGAACAGCTTTTCCAGAAGTTTTTTGCCCAGATCTTCCGGTTTGGGCTTTGTCTGCTCACCTGCCGGTGCCTCCCCGGTCGGGGTCGTGCCTTCCGGAGCTTTCGGCGCACCGAAGATGCCTTTCAGGCCCTCATTGCCACCGATCATATTCTGCAACATGCTGGAGGCAATTTTGGCCGCCACATATTCCTTGATCCTGGAAGTTTCGAACTTGAGATTGGGGTTGTTGATGGCACCAGTAGCGCTAAGACCCAAGGGCGGTGCATCGGGATGACCAATCAGTGAGAGCCGACCATCCATATCCAGCTTCCATTGAAACAGGTTCACGCCGAGGTTGATATTCGTATTTGCCCCTTCCAGCTCAAGGTCCATAGGACTGAACCGGGCCAAGCCGTTTTTCATGGTGATCGTGCTTTTGCCACCCTTATAGGGGGTCTTACCTTTGCCGAGAGAGACGGCCAGAAGCTTGACGAAATCCCCGGCCGACTTCATTTCCGACAACTGGCTGCTGAGCTTCGGAATATCGATCCCGTTGATCATACCGGCAGAGGCCACAAGATTTCCGTTCCCGCTGAGCGAGGAGACAAGGGCATTCTGGCTGACCCCCTTGCCGGTAAATTTGCCATCAAGGTCGAAATAGCCCGTCGCCGGGCTGATGCCGCCGGCAACTTTGGTCGCCTGGGACAGGGAGGCTTTGGCCAAAGACAGATTCATATCCAGTTCAGCCATATCCATCCCGCCGAGGCTTCCGGCCATCTTTACAGTTCCGCCAAACAACCGCCCGGTGAAATCCCGAATATTCAGCCTGCCATCCTTTAGTTCTGCAATAAAGTTCGGGTTTTCAAACACATAGTCCTTGTAGACCAGGCTCGCCGCCGAAATCGTTGCTTTTCCCTCGGCAGAGCGCAACGGCTTCAGATTGATGGGCTGTTTTGACCAGTCGCCCCACTTTTTATCCGCCCCCTTTTGGGCGGTATTGTCAGACATATAGTGATGCAATGGTATGTCGCCCGCCGTCAGCGAGAAATCAAATTTCGGCTTCTCCCCGGTCATGTCCAGAGCGCCTGTCCCATTGATCTTGATAGAACCAATAACGCCGGAAATATTTTGCAGTTTCATGGTCTTGGACGTACCGGCAATCTGGCTTTTCAGTTGCAGTTTTCCGAGTTTGGCCCGGGACGGCTGGAAATCCACCCCCAGCCCCCTGACAAAGGTCCGTACATCATTACTTGTTACATCGGTGGCCAGATCGAGAGAACGATCCTCCCCCTGCGCCTGGGTGCGCCCCTTGAAGGCAACCGTTCCGTCGGCAATGGTAAGAATTCCGTCCAGATTCAGCATTTTTTCATTGCCCTTGATCTGGCTTGCCAGTATTACCGGCCGGTCATCCCCCGACAGCGGTGCGGTCATGGGCAGATTCCATTGTTCGATCAAAGCGCTGAGACTTTTGCTGTCGGCACGGACTTTCATGTCGATACTGCCCACTTCAGGTAACTGCTTGAGGGTGGCGCTGCGAACTTCTCCATCCAACTTTACCGTATTACTGCCGAGCCTGCCGTTCAGGTCCAGCACCAGTCTGTCCAGCCCGCCTTTCACATTGCCGGTCAGACTGAAGGCTCCCATGTTTTTCAGGTCCACGCCGTTTTCCAGCTTGAGACTGCGCTGCAGCCGGCCAAGATCACGGGCCGAGGCAAACATATCCAGGGAAAGTTCCGGCGCATTGGCGAAATTGCTGCCCGAACCGGTTGCCCTGACATCCAGCCCGGCCATATCCTTCATGTCAAACTTGCTCAGCTGCAGGGTGCCGCCCTTGAGCACACCTTCCGCCAGCACAGAGGCAATCTTTGTATTTTGCAGGGTAACATTGTCGCCAGTCAGAATGAAATTGGCATCAAAGCCAGCCAGTATGGAAAACCATTCCTTCAGGTTTATCGGTGGCGTTTTCTCGTCCCGGGCCGGCAAATAGCTGTCCAAATTGATATTTTCCAGCTTTAAATCCAGACCAAGAGCCAAGCGCTCCTGGATCGCATAGGACAAGCCGCCGGAAAACTTCGAGGTATCCATAACCCCGTTGATACCGTAAATCTGGACCAGTTTTTCCGTAGCCCTGATTTCACTGGCGAAGGCAAAGCGTGTGAGCCGGCCGTTGGGCACCATCGAGATATCCACTTTCAACCAGTCCAGAAGCCCCCGGAGGTTTCCCGAGTTAAGAGAAAGCTTTCCGGTCAGGATCGGTGTGTGATTGTCAAAGACGACTGCGCCGTTATAGCCGAAATCTGATCCACCCGGCATGTTGACCCGCACATCGCTGATAGCGATTTGGCCGTCCGCAGCCCGGGCATTGAGAGAGATCTGGCTGGCAATCTTGTTGTTATACTTCAGTGCCCCGAGCCGGAACTCCAGGGTCCCGTCAATCTGCTCCAGGAATCCATAGTCCGGGGCGGACTTTTTCGATACAGGCAGGACACTCTTTTGGTCTGCCTTTGCCTGTGCTTCCATAATCTGCAGGAAAGGCTCAAGCTCAATACTGTTAAGCGACAGCTTGCCGTCAAAGCTGACACGGTCTCCAAGCGCCGCATTGAGGGACGCCTGCCCCCTGGTTTCACCAAGAGTGAGGTCCAGGTCCGACAGCACCAGGCTTTTCGGCGTCGCCGTAATACCGGTCGTCATGCTGAACGGTTTTTTATAATCCACCGAGGGAACGGCAGGCGCATCCTGTTCGCCGTTACGGCCCAGCGCGCTCATCACATTCACCATATCCGACAGGTCCTTCGCTGTCAGGGTCAGTTTCCCTTCAAGCTCTCCATCCCGGCTGTCGGGCAACACACCGCCGATAAATTTACCAACGACCTTGTCCCCGAGATAGGAAGCCTCCAGCGTCAGCGGCACCTTGCGGCCGTCACGCATCTTGCCCATCTCCACATTCAGCGCCAGCGGCAGGTCCTTGTATTTGGCCCGGCCGTCAAGCTTCATGGGGCCCTGCAGGCTGCTGATGGACAGGTCCGCATTGATATTGCGCACCAGTTCCTTATGCCCCGCGGCCACATCCTCGTAACTGACAGTACCGTTACTGATCTGGAATTTTTCCAGACTCAGGTCCGCCTGCCCACCTTCTTCCGCCGGGGCATCGGGATCGGAAAAATCCCAGTTGGCCCGACCGTCGGCAAGCACCTCCAGTGCCAGCACCGGCTCCACGAGAACGAATTTTTTGACCTTGAGATTACCGCGAATGAGCGGGAAAAAGGCCACCTTCACATCCAGCGCCTTAAGGGTCAGCATTTGCGCTGCGATACCGCCGTTGATATTGGAAACACTCACCTCGCCCGCAGTCAGGGCCGGAGACGGCAGAATGGACAGGGAGAGATCCCCGGCGACCCTCACATTGCGCCCGGTCAGTCGGGACGCCTGCTCCTCGATCTGTGTTTTATACTGGTTCCAGTCCATAAAGCCCGGGACCACAAGAAGGGTGCCCAGAAGAACGACAACAACAACAGCGAGCCCAATTCCAACCTTTTTCAATTTTTATTCTGCCTTTCCCCAAGAGTCAGCCTGTTTTCATGCCCTTTTCGCGCAGTTTTTACACAGAACAGCGATGATTTGCCGCGAATTATACATGACGTGTAAACCGTGGCAATAATATGTCAGGACTAGGGACAAATAATTAATTTCACAGGATTATTTCACCTTTTTTAAGAAAAAGCCCGAAAAAGGACCAAAAAGAGGATGACAAGTCTTTTTCAATCGGGGATAAAAGACAAAAAATATAAGAAATACATAGAGGAAACCCACTTCAGGACCAGCTTCAAAGGCTTGCATATGTCACATGAAGAACAATACGGTCCGGTCATGCTCGAAGCCACCGTGAAAGAAGAGTGGATTGATTTTAATGGTCATATGAATATGGCCTATTATATCCTGCTGTTTGACCAGGCCATGAACAACTTTCTTGAAACCGTCGATCTGGGGCTGGACTACGTGCGTACCAACCATCGCTCCATGTTCGCCCTTGAAAACCACGTCACCTACCAGCACGAACTGAATCAGGGTGCGCCGGTGAAGGTGCATTTTCAGTTTCTCGACATGGATTCAAAATTCATCCACTATTTCATGCGCCTGGTGCACAAGGACGAACATCTTCTGTCCGCCACCATGGAACAGATTTCACTGCATGTGGATGTGGATGAACGCCGCCCGACCCGTTTTTCCGATGAAAAGCTGAAAGCCCTTCGCGAGGTTTACGAGCAACACCAGCAATATCCGGCGCCCCGGGAAAAGGGCCGCTCTATCGGTATTCGCCGGCCGGACAGACGATAATTTCACCAACCAGGGAAGCAATGGCAGAAGGAAACAACAGACATTTCTTACACCTGCCGCGCTTTCTCAAGGCGCCGCTCCTGCTGCTGCGCCGGGATACCCGCAATTATATCCGCACCCATGACAAGGTCGTCAGTACCGTACTCGCCGCCCTGATCGGCGTCACTGTCGCCTATGCCGCCATCCTGTTCCGTCAGTTGATCCTGCAAATCCAGGACTTTGCGCTGGATACGGACAAGGAAAATATCCTCGCCCATGTCAGTGACCTGGTCTGGTGGAAAATCCTGCTGTCGACCACCGCCGGCGGGATTGTCATTGCCCTCATCTATCGTCTGTTGCTTCGGGACAACCGGGCCTACAGTTTTGTCGAGGTGATCGAGGCCAATGCCCTGAACCATACCCGCATCCCGACGGGCAAGGGATTGGTCAGTGCGCTCACCGCCGCCATCGCGCTGGGCACCGGATCCGCCGCGGGGCGCGAGGGCCCGGTGGTTCATCTGGGCGCCACCCTCGCATCGTGGTTTGCACAACGGCTGCATCTGTCCGACAGCGTGGCGCGCACCATTCTCGGCTGCGGCGTCGCGGCGGCGACCTCAGCCAGCTTCAACGCCCCCATTGCCGGGGTTTTCTTTGCCCTTGAGGTGGTGCTGGGCCATTACGCGCTGCATGCCTTTGCCCCGATCGTGATTGCCTCGGTCACGGCCGCCATCATCTCCCGCATTCATCTTGGCGACTTTCCGGCCTTTATCATCCCGGACTATAATATCTACAGCTTTTATGAATTCCCGGCTTTTATCATTCTCGGTGTGGTCAGCGCGATCGCAGCCATCGTCTTTACCAAGAGCATCTTTTTCACCGAAAGTGTGGCCGGGAAGGTCATGGAGAGAACCCGCCTGCCAGACTGGACCCGGCCAATTCTTGGCGGCATTGCCGTGGGCACACTCGCCATCTTCTGCCCCTATATCCTTGGTGTCGGCTATGGCTCAACCGATGCGGCCCTGAAGGAAGCCTTCCCGCTTTCCCTGCTGCTGGCCCTGATTGTCGCCAAGACGGCGGCCACCAGTATCAGCCTCGCCTTCCGTTTCGGCACCGGGGTGTTCAGCCCGTCCCTGTTCCTTGGCGCCATGGTCGGCGGCGCCTTTGGCATTATCGCCACCCAGATCGCCCCGGAGCTCAGCGGCAACCAGGGTCTTTATGCCATCGTCGGCATGGGCGCCGTGTGCTCGGCCGTACTCGGCGCGCCGATCAGCACCATATTGATCGTCTTCGAACTCACCGGCGATTACCAGATCACCGCCGCCCTGATGGTGGCGGTCGTCATGTCCAACCTGATCACCCATCACTACCTGAAGGCATCGAGCTTCTTCCATTTGCAGATGCGCGCCCACGGAATCGACCTGGAAGGCGGTATGGCCCGCCACCTGATGCGCACCAGCCATGTGCGGGAGTTGATCCGGGACGACTATGCCACCGTCGGCGTGGATGCCGGCATCGAGCGCCTGCGCGAGCTGATCCTGGAGAAGGGCCACAACAAACTGTTTGTCATCGACAGCGCCGCCAAGATCGTCGGCAAAATCACCTTTTCCGAGCTGCGCCAACATTACCTGAAACAGGAAGCCAAACGTAAAAAACGGCAAGAAGACGGCGACACGGAGCCCCCGGAGGACGAAAAACCGGTGCGGGCGGCGGATATCTGCCGCCAGGTGAGCGAGCCGTTGACTCCGTCTGATACGCTGGAGCACGCCAACGATCTGTTCGATCATGTGGGGGAAGATATCCTGCCGGTGGTCAGCGACGATGCGCACCGGGAAATCATCGGCATCGTCCATCTGGAGGATGTGCTGAAACGCTATAACAAGGCGCTGATCGAGGATCACGAGAAATAACCCGCTGCCAAGACCGATTCCCGGTATACCTCCCCGAAGGCACCCCCTAAAGTAGCAATTCCAAAAACCCCATCATAATTAAATATCGAATTATTACATGAAGTTATTTAAAACTTCTTATTAAGAAAAACTAAATATTTGACATCTGTCCCATTATGATACAACCTATAGTTGTTTTCCTACATTGATGACAGACCGGGATCCGGGCCTGGAAAGGCCAATGATTTCCCTAAGCCCCTTGGAAGGATCGTCATGATTAGTCTCGACAACCTGATCCAGGCCGTCCAGAAAAGCGCGGAGGCGGCGGCAAAGTCCATTATGGACCGCAACCTGGCGCTTCTCGGCCATTTTTTTGAGGAAGTTCCCGTCGAAGAAGAGGATGATGACGGCGGCCGAAACGGCAGAGGTGGCAGAGGTGGCAGGAATGGCCGCGGCGGCGGCAAGAAAGGGTCGGATGACGACGGGGACGACGACGGTTATTCCCATTATCTGCACCCCCGCATGGTAGCGATGAAATTTGCCAAAATGACCCCCGACGGCCCGCAGGATCATCTGGTCCATGTGCCGCTGATTTCCATCGCCCCCTTTTCCTCTCTGCAACTGGACACCATGGAATTCCAGATCGAGATGGACATCCACGAAGAAGAAGGTGAAGTTCAGGTGAGCTTCCCCATGAAAAAAAAGGGGTTCTTCCCCAGCAAAGACAGCTCCGCCCCATCCGGCAGCCGGGCACAGGTCAAAATCACCATGAAGGGATTTGACCGCCCCAAGGGCCTTGATGTGATCATCGAGGGGTTCGACAAATCCCTGCGCGCCCAGATACCCGGCTAGTAGTACGCGTTCCACCTCCAGGACCTTTTCGAGACTGGAAAAACCAACGTACCAATTTGGATAATCAAGGAGAGAAAGAATGGCCACCAACAACCAGCTTGTTTCAATGGCGCAACAATTCACCGGTCTGCCCATGGGCAGCCTGATCGGCGGCCCGCTGATGGCGGCGGCCAAGGCCAACAACACGATGGCCTTGTCCCAGGTCAACTTCATGCTAACGACCTGTTTTTATGTAGAGAATGACGCCTATAAGCCAGTGATGATCGAGATGGAGTTAATCCGGGGTGTGATCATCCCCGGTGCTACCCCGGCCGACAAGCCGACCATGGAGGAGATCAGCACCACCATCAGGCTACCGCTGCTGACCATTATCCCGCTCAATTCGCTGGCCGTGGACAATGTGGACATTACGTTCGAGATGGAAGTAAAATCCAGCTATGGCGAGAGCGAAAGCGCCCAGCAACAGAACGAAATGCAGGCCGAGGCCTCCTTCGAGGCCAAGCTCGGTTATGGCCCCTTCTCTGTCTCGATCAGCGGCAGTGTCTCTGCCAGTTCATCAAGCAGCAGCGAACAGGAAAGCCACTACGAGAAAAGCAACAGCGCCAAATATACCGTGGCGGTCCATGCCGGGCAGTTGCCGCTCCCGGACGGCGTAAAAACCATCATCGACGCCTATTCCCAGAATATCGCGCCGATTGAGCTGCCAGCCCCCGTAACCCCCTGATCCCAGCGGACTGTCTGTAACCGCATGTCTTAAACTTGGCAGGAGGCCCCCTTGTCTTCCTGCCGCTTTTTCCCGTCACCATGACCGGCCCACCTCCGGATAAAGGAGTTTCCATGTCCAGCGACACACCCACCACCATAAAATGCCCCGGCTGCGAGGATGGCGAGATCGTCTTTGACGCCCAGCTTCTCCTGGCCGGCACCCGCTTTACCTGTAATTCCTGCAGCGCCAGCATCTGCCTCAGCGACAACAGCAAATCCACCCTGGCCACTGGCCTGCTCCGGCTTGACCAGATGAAACAGAACCTGGGCAGCCTGAAAACGGCCGCCTCCAGACCGAAAATGAACTGACGCCATGATTATCGTTTCCTGGAATATCGAAAAATGCGGCCTGAGCTCCGCTCAGGATAAACGCGCCGCCCTGGACACATTGCTCTTTGACGCGGCCTATAAGCAATATGCCGACATCATTTTCCTGTGCGAGGTACATGGCGCACGGGTGGATGATTTCGCAGAGTTTCTGACGAACGTCTATGGACAACATTACGCCATCGACGCTGTGGACGGCAATTACAGCAACAATTATGTTTTTCTGGTCAACAAGAACGTTCTGGTCAACTATGGGACCGTATCCGTCAGCAACTGGCAAAACGAACGGCCCATGCTGGCCATCCAGTGCGGTCTGTCCAGCGGCACGGTCTATGCGGGCTTCATTCATGCCAAGTCGGGCCAGACCGGCCTCACCAAACACCAGATCCACAACTGCGCCCGCTGGCTTCAGGACAGGTCCGCCGACCGCTGGTTCCTGTCCGGCGACCTGAACTGGGACTATAACAGACAGGACGAACTGACCCTGCCCGAAGGCGCCCAGGGTAACAGCTACTGGTTCGACATGAGCCAGCGCAAGGGCGGCCTGCTCGACTGGGCGCTGTGCGGCAAATACACCACAGCCACCACCAGATCCCTGAGCCTGCTGCGCACCCAGCATGACACCGTCATTGACATGAGCCAGATGGATCACAAGCCGGTGCTGTTCGGGGTGAGATAGGGGGAGTGTCATTATTTTGAGGGCGACTATCACCCTTGAGCGACATGAGCCCCCTCATACGTCCCTTCAGGCCACCCTACCCCTCGTCCGGAAAGGCGTCCAGGCGGAGAGTGAGGGAAAGGTCTGAGAGGGCGCGGAGCAGGTCTGGCTCAAGGCTCGCCCCCATGGTGTAATCCCCGAACCAGCGGATCAACAATTCCGCCCGGCCGCCGGTTGCGGCAATCCCGGCGAACTTCTCCTGATGGGGCGCGAAGTCGGCCACGGCCTGGCCCAGCCAGTCTTCCAGCGTTGTTTTTTTCGAGGAGATTTTGCCCCCTTTTGATTGTGCGCCGGTCAGGCTCGCCTCCCAGAAGCTCTCCTCCGCCTTGATGGGCAGTGGCGTGCCTTTCGGGGTGAGCTTCGGCTCCCCCGCCGTCCAGAAGCGGGCGGGCTTGAGGTCAAGAAGATCTGAAAATTCCGTAAGCGGCCGCGTGGGATGAGTGAGGCGCAGGGAAACGGAGAAGCTATAGGGGGTCATTCAAAACCTCGGCACTTGTTTTGTCCGAGGATATCCCCGCGCCGGGATATCAGCCAGACTTATTTCAGGTGAAACCCGGGCCTCCTTCAGCTCCGGCCGGAAGACACACCTTTTGTTTTTGCCTGCATTTTCTCCGCCCCCTCCAGCACGGCGGCGATGGCGGGCGCATGTGCTTCCCCCCAGGCGCAGAGCGTGCCCATGGCGACGGCCAGGCTTTCCCCCAGCGGCGTCAGTGAATAATCCACCCGCGGCGGGATCTCCTGATAGTCAGTGCGCAGGACAATGCCGTGCGCCTCCATTTCCTTGAGCTGCTGGATCAGCATCTTGTCGCTCACCCCCCGCACCTCGCGCTTGAGCGCGCCATATCGTCGGGGTCCCTGACTCAGGAAAAAGAGAATCAGGGGTTTCCATTTTCCGCCAATGATGCGCAATGACGCATCAAGACCGCAGATAAAAGGCGCGGATTGGTAAGTTTTTTTGCTCATTCTCTATACTTACCAAAAGGTGCATACTTGTCAAATAGTAATTACCGATTAATTATGGGTCACCAACTTAATTGAACCCCCGGATAGGGGACACAGACACAGGAGAAGACTCATGGGTAAACTGGAAGGAAAAACAGCCGTCATCACCGGCGGCGCCAGCGGCATCGGCCTGGCCACCGCAAAACGTTTTATTGCCGACGGCGCCTTTGTGTATATTTTTGGCCGCCGGCAGGAGGCGCTCGACGCCGCCCTGGCCGAACTCGGCCCTGAGGCCCGCGCTGTCCGCGGCGACACTACAAACCCGGACGACCTGGACCATCTGTTCGAAACGATAAAAGGCGAAAAGGGCGGCATCGATATCCTGTTCGCCAATGCCGGCGTCGGTGAATTTGCCCCGCTCGGCCAGATCACGGCGGACCATTACGCCCATACCTTTGACATCAATGTCCGGGGCACCCTGTTCACGGTGCAGAAGGCGCTGCCGCTGATCCGGAAGGGCGGCTCGATCATCCTCACCGGCTCGACCGTTGGTGTGATGGGCACCCCCGCCATGAGCGTCTACAGCGCGTCAAAGGCCGCGGTGCGTAATTTCGCCCGCAGCTGGGCCCTGGACCTCAAAGGCACGGGCATCCGGGTCAATGTGCTGTCCCCCGGGGCGACGGAAACGCAAAAGGTCCGGGAGCTGTTCGCCACCACCGGCATGGAAGACGAAATTGTCGCCGGTTTTGAGGAAAAGGCCCCGCTCGGCCGCATCGGCGATCCGTCGGAGACAGCGGCCGTGGCGGCCTTCCTCGCCTCCGACGACAGCAGTTACATGACCGGCGGAGAGGTGTTTGTCGATGGCGGCATTGCGCAGGTGTGAGGATCAGGAAGCGCTGCAGACGGACTTCACCAGTCTTTCCGTGGCGCTTCCCCTGCAGTCCGGCAACGGGCGGGTTTGAGGTCAAGCAAATCGGAAAATTCCACAAGCGGCCGCGAAGGATGAGTGAGGCGCAGGGAAACGGAAAAGCTATAGGGGGTCATCGCGAGTGAGCCTAATCCGGTAAAAAGAGTTTTCTGAAAGTGGAAAAGAACCTCCCGAGGGGCATACCCTGCCGGGTTGACTGAGTTCTATCCTTACTTTCAAGTATCCTGAGCAGTCTTCTGTTCTTCACAAACTCCACCACCGCGCCGAACACACTATAGAGGATAAAGAGAGACACTAACGAGACGAGAATGATCTCCGTCAAATCCCATTTCCGGGACATGAGGACCGGCGCGCCGCTCAGATTGGAAACGAACTCCCCGAACGGCACTTCCTGCCTGAAATCGCCGGTGAGGGATTCCAGTTTCACCGTGGTGTTTCTTGTGGGGGTCACCCTTGTCTGCTCGACCGTATCCGGACCGGTGTTATAGGAGAAGATAATCTCATTCGGTTTGCCGAGGATAAAATCACTGGCCACAAATCCAATGATCACCATGAGCGGCACCAGCGCCGAAACGATGACCCTTTTCAGGTTTTCCCTGATCTTCTCCTGCGGCTGGAATACCGCGACTTCAACCGGTTTTGTGTTGGAAATCCGGTGGTCGAAAGAGAGGGCGTCCCTGAATCTTCTTGAGGAGCTTTTTTCCCCGTCCTCCACCGGCAATTGCGCGAGTGCATGGAACTTGAGATATTCGTTACAGCGGAACAGGCCGGTCGACAGCTCCATGCTGGTGTCATCGACAATGGACAGGCGGGCGTTGGCCTCGGATTCAACGACATTGCCCGTGAGCCACTTATACCCCTCCGGCAATTTTAACGTGAGGGGTTTTTCCACCATTTCCCCGCTGATATCCGTCCGGCCCGAGTTAATAAAGGCGCCGTTCAGAAGAACGAGATTTTCACTGACATTTGTGCCGTCATAGGTGACCGCCAGCTTTTCCAGCGAACTGCCGATCGCATCAAAAAGTTCTATGGTCTGCAGATTGATAAAGGTGATTTTTCCGGAATATTTGCTTTTGATGGTCAGGATGATGCCCACCACACCGAAAACCAGTGAGACGGCAATCCCCAATATCCCCCACATATTTTCCATCAATCATTCCCTGCAAATACCTATGGCCAATGGACGCAGCTTATCATTTTCTCACCCCCCTCACCACATAAACCTTCGCCCTCCGGTTGCCGGGGTGCAGGGCTCCTCCCCATCCCCGGGTGAGAATAACATATCAGAAGGAAGGCCAGTTACGGCGAAAATTATAAACCGGGACGATTGGAAAACTCCCCCAGCGGCTGCGAAGGATGAGTGAGGCGCAGGGAAACGGGGAAATGATAGGGGGTCATGTAAGAAGCCTCAAAAACATATCAAGCGTGATTAGTGTCACCTTTATTCAATCAAATAATTTTTCTTCAATGTACTCTGACAAGCCATATATCAGGCTTTCTAATTCAATTGGATAATAACTGGCATCAGCTTCGTTAGAAAATGCACCTCTTTTCTCCCATTCAATTCCTTTTTGGGTTTGTTCCTCAAAAGTTTTACCTTCATAGAATTCATAAAAATATCATGCTTTCTCAAAGACTATCTGGAGTGAACCCGAGACTCGATCAATATCTCTGAAATCAGCATGTCCCTCCATTCTCGATTTTGCTGAGTCAAGAACCATGTTTTGAACATTTGACGGCAATTTACTCCATAGATCGCCATACTTATGACCACGTCGTGATTGCTTAGGTGCAGAAATGCATAATGCACATTTCAAAAGCACTTCAAAACCAAGCACCTTAATGATTGATGCAGAATCAGACTTTGTAAGCATACCTTGAAGTAGTTCCGCATCATAGATACGCCCCTTAGCTTCTTCATACATACGCAGAGCATCAACTTTGTTGAAACTTTGAGGGTTGATTTTGTTCGTCATCGAGGTTCATAATTTCTGACTTTTAATTGGCATAACTTCTAATAAATTTACCACCTCACCCCTCCCCCGGCCAATTCTGCCGGTCATGCAGAATGCGCAGGACCTCCACCCTCCGGCCCTTTATCCGGTAGACGGCAATGAACGGCGTGCGAGGAATAATTAGTTCGCGGGTCCCTTTCACCCGCCCCAAACGACCGCTTTTCGGAAAGGCCGACAATTGCTGAAGATTAAGCGCAATCGTCGCCGCCATGCGGCGGGCTGCAGTAGGATTTCTTGTATGGATATAGGAAAGCTGCGCGCTAAGGCTTTTCTTTCCTGTTCTGGTGAGGCTGACGCTCCATTTCATCCAGGACTTCCCCAATAGCCTGTTCCAGCGGAATCAAGTCTCCCGCATCCGCCTCCCGAAGACCGTCGGCGACTTCCTTGCGGAACCATTCATCGTAACTTTGATCATTTTTCACAGGTTTATATACCATAGGTTGTATCTTATCATTTTCCCCTCTTTTATACCATATATTTGTTTAAAGAAGGAATGAATCTGGTTTATAACTCCCCCATGTCTGATCCCTTTGACCTTGATGATCTGCCCGATGAATTTTCGGCCTCTAACGCCCCTGCCCAACCCGCGGGTCCGCCGCCCTATATGGACGGCCTGAACGGGCCGCAGCTGGAGGCGGTCGAGGCCATGGACGGGCCGGTGCTGGTGCTGGCCGGCGCAGGCACCGGCAAGACCCGGGTGCTGACCACGCGCCTGGCGCACATATTGGCGACCGGGCGCGCCTATCCCGGGCAGATCCTGTGCGTCACCTTCACCAACAAGGCGGCCCAGGAAATGAAAATGCGGGTCGGCCGCATCATCGGCGAGGCAGTCGAGGGCATGTTCTGGCTCGGCACTTTCCACAGTATCGGGGTCAAGATCCTGCGCCGCCATGCGGACCTTCTGGGGCTGGAGAGCAATTTCACCATCCTCGATACCGACGATCAGCTCCGCCTGCTCAAGCAATTGATCGAGGGCGGCAATATCGATCACAAGCGCTGGCCGCCGCGGCTCCTGGCCTCCCTGATTGACGGCTGGAAAAACCGGGGCCTCACCCCCGACAAGGTGCCCGCCGGGGAAGGCCATAATTATGCCGACGGCCGCGGGATCGAGCTCTACAAGGCCTATCAGGCCCGGCTCCGCCAGATCAACGCCTGTGATTTCGGCGACCTGCTGCTGCATTGCCTGACCCTGTTCCAGAAGCATCCGGAGGTGCTGGCCGACTATCAGCGGCGCTTTAAATACATCATGGTCGACGAATACCAGGACACCAACGTTTCCCAGTATCTCTGGCTGCGCCTCCTGGCCCAGGGCCACAAGAATATCTGCTGCGTCGGTGACGACGACCAGTCCATTTACGGCTGGCGCGGCGCCGAAGTGGGCAACATCCTGCGCTTTGAGGAGGATTTCCCCGGCGCCAAGGTGATCAGGCTTGAACAGAATTACCGCTCCACCCGCCATATCCTGGGCGCGGCCGGCGGCCTGATCGCCGCCAATGCGGACCGGCTCGGCAAGACGCTGTGGACCGAAGTGGACGGCGGCGAACCGGTGACCGTGAACCCGGTGTGGGACGGGCGCGAGGAAGCCCGGGCCATCGGTGAAGCGATCGAGGATCTGCAGAGGAAGGGCCATGCCCTGCGCGAAATCGCCATCCTGGTGCGGGCCGGGTTCCAGACCCGGGAGTTCGAGGAACGGTTCCTCACCCTCGGCATCCCCTACCGTATCGTCGGGGGCCTCCGCTTTTATGAGCGCCAGGAAATCCGCGACGCCATGGCGTACCTGCGGGTGATCGCCCAGCCGCAGGATGATCTCGCCTTCGAACGCATCATCAACACCCCCAAGCGCGGCCTGGGGGCGGCCACGGTCAATGTGCTGCACGGCCTCGCCCGGGCGCAGGGCACCTCGCTGGTCAAGGCGTCCCGGGAAGTGATCGAGAGTGACGAGCTGCGCCCCGCCGCCCGCAAGTCGCTGGCCGCCCTGATTGCCGAGTTCGACCGCTGGCGCGACCTGGCCACCACGGAAAATCATGTGGAGCTTCTGGAAACGGTGCTGGAGGACTCAGGCTACCGCGCCATGTGGCAGAATGACAAATCGCCGGAAGCGCCGGGCAAGCTTGAAAACCTGTCCGAGCTCAGCCGCGGCATGGGCGAGTTTGACAGCCTTGATGAGTTCCTCGAACATATCAGCCTGGTGATGGAAAACGAGCAAAATGCCTCCGCCGACAAGGTCAGCCTGATGACCCTGCATGCGGCCAAAGGGCTGGAATTCGACTGCGTGTTCCTGCCGGGCTGGGAAGAAGAACTGTTCCCGTCCAAAAAATCGCTGGAGGAAAGCGGCCACAAGGGGCTGGAGGAAGAACGCCGCCTCGCTTATGTGGGCCTCACCCGGGCCCGCAAGCAGGCCCATGTCTATCATGCCAGCTCCCGCTATCTGTTCGGCAATTACAGCTCACCGATCCCGTCGCGATTTATCGCCGAACTGCCGGACGAACATGTGGAGATGCGGAGCCAGACCGGCTTCTATCACCAGAATACCCGCCAGCAGAGCTTTGATGCCAATGAAGACTTCGGACGCGGCTACGGGGGCTCCCACAACTGGTCCGGGCAGGAAAAATATGCCAAAGAGTCAGGGAGCGGCAACTACCAGCTCGACCGCTCAAAGGCCCGCAAGTCGGCCAACAGCTATGGCTCACCGAAAAGCCCAAAGAGCAGTGCCTCGGCCCCGTCCGCCTTCAAGCTCGGCGACCGGGTGTTCCATGACAAATTCGGTTACGGCAATGTGGTCGCCATCGACGGCAACAAGCTGGAAATCGACTTTGAAAAAGGAAGCCGCCGCAAGGTGATGGAAAGTTTCCTGTCCTCCACCTAGGGAACGGCGGCCTTAAAGTTGGTGAGTAATTTTTTTAGTCGCGGATGATCACATTGCTGTGGCGGCGGACTTCCTTCATCACCTTGTCCGGTTTGCCGGAAATATCCACCGTGCCGGAGCCGGTCACTTCCACATCCACCATGTTGCTGGCATAGACGGCGGCATCGCCGGAGCCCATGATTTCCACTTCCACGGTCACACATTTGAAGCGACGGCCGTCAAATTCACCTGACCCGTTGATTTCAAGCTCAAGGTGATCGCAGCTGCCTTCCAGGGTCACATCGCCGTTGCCATTGATCTCCACGGTCGCTTTTTTGGCGATAATCTTGTCGCCGGTCACTTCACCGGAGCCGTTCAGTTCCATATCGAGCCTGCCAACCCGCCCGGCAACTTCAATTTCGCCGGACCCGTTGATTTCCAGATCAAAGCGGTCGCCCTTCAGGCCCTTGATGGTACCGTCGGCAGAGCCGTTGATTTCAAGCTGCTCCAGTACCTTCATGGAAATGGTGATTTCCGGCTTTTCACCGCTCCAGTTGCGGTATTTGCCGCGTTTATGGCTGATGGTCAGGGTATGGCCGCGCACCTGTACATCCAGGTTTTCCAGAAACTTGTCGCTGGCCTCGATCTTGACGGATTGTTTCCGGCCCACCTCGACTTCGAAATCGACGCTGCTGTCAAATTCGATACGGTCGAATTCCTTCAGGTCATAGGACTTGCCGCCGGCCAGGGCCGGGCCGGAAAAAACGGTGGCCAGCACCAGTGCTCCGGGAATGATCAAACTCTTTTTCATGCTTTTTCTCACTTCACTTGCCTACTACCCGTCAACAGTTGCTTCACCTTAATGGATATCGATGCTGCTGAACAGACCATCATCGGTCTTGATCTGTTTCGGCTTGCCGTAAACATCAATATTGCCGAAACCGCTGACTTTCGCATCGATGGATTCAGAGGCAAAGACTTCCACATTTCCGGCGCCGTTGACATCCACTTCCACGTCCTTGCATTCCAGGTCTTCGGCCTCGATATTGCCGGCGCCATTCAGTTCGATGACCAGTTTGTCGCACTTTCCTTCAAGTTCGATATTGCCGGCGCCATTCAGCTCGATCTCGAAATCGCCACCATCAAAGCCCTCGATTTCCGCGTCCACCGCCCCGTCAACATCGAGCTTGGTGAATTTGGGCATGGTCACATCCATATGCAGGCTGTCCCCGAGTTCGATCCCGTCCTTGTCATAGTCAATCACCAAGGCGCCATTTTCCACACGGGTTTTCAGACGGGCGACCTTTTTTGCATTTCCCGATACTTCAACGACAAACTTGTCGCCGATCTCCACATCCAGGGAGAGTCCGGTTTCAATCCTGATAACGGAAAATCCCTCCAGGTCCCGTGTCTCGGTCATGTCACTTCCGGCAAACGCCAGTCCGGCACTCATTGTCACAGACAGGGCCGTTGCTGCAATCAGTATCCCCTTCTTCATGTCGTTTCCTTCCTTTTTTCTCTTTCTTGTCGCGACATTCATCATTATCGCAGGTTTCGTTAATTTATGAACTTAGTATAAGAGAATGCCCCCGCCAATCACAAGTGGGGCGGCGGCCTCTTGTCGCAGATATGCATGAGCTGGTCGCATTTATCCCTCAAAACCGCGCTTTCCGGGTTGTTTTCCGGGCCGCATACGGCCATAAAGACGGTATGTAAAAAGGATAATTGCCCGTGAATGCCTCCCCTTCCACCTGGAAAATGAAAACAGAACTGCCTCTCGAGATCATCCCTGCTTTCGAGGAAATGCTCTATGCCATCTCCGGTGATCCGATACCGACCACCTCCTCCTTTGAAACAGCAGAGCGCCCGCACATCTGGTCCCTGGAGGCCTATTATGTGGAGCGTCCGGAGGAAGGCCCGATCCGTCAGGCTCTGGAGTTTGTCTGCAGCCAGAACGGCCTGGACATGCCCGATTTTGTCATCGAGGAAGTGGAACAGCGGGACTGGGTGGCGGAATCCCAGAAAATTCTGAAACCTGTGGATACGGGCAAATTCTTTATCTATGGCAGTCATGATGCGGACAAGGTCCCCGCTGACCGGATCGCCCTGCTGATCGAGGCCGGACAGGCCTTCGGCACCGGCCAGCATGGCACCACATACGGCTGCCTCCGGGCCATCGAGGATATCGCAGCCAAAGGCCAGCCGGAAAATATCCTGGATCTGGGCACCGGCTCCGGCGTGCTTGCCCTGGCCATGGCAAAACTCTGGGACAGTCCCGTCACTGCCAGTGATATCGATCCCATTGCCACCGACACCACCATTGAAAATGCCCGGGTTAACGACGTGACACTGGCGGCCTCGGCAGAAGACAAATCAGGCGTCTTTGCCCTGACTGCCGACGGGTTTGCCGACCCCCTGCTCGCCGGGCGCGGCCCCTTTGACCTGATTGTCGCCAACATCCTTGCCGGACCGTTGATCGACCTGGCCCAGGACATGGCCCGGAACCTGACAGACAACGGACGGCTCATCCTGTCGGGACTGCTGGACGAGCAGCAGGACAGGGTCCTTGAGGCCTACGCGGCACAGGGTTTTATACTGGATCAGGAATATGCCCTTAATGAATGGCGGGCGCTTACGCTGAAAAGGGCCTGAAGCGGGACCGGACCCGGGATAAAAACTCAGGGCAATAAAAAAGCCGGCTCAGGCCGGCTCCTTCATCCGATATGCAAGGCTACTGACTGGCTCAGGACGCCACATTCACAACAGCGATGTTGTCGTTGGCCGGCTCCTGGACAGGCACATAGCCTTTTTCCTGAAGCAGATCCATAAAGTCGTAGTCGGCCATAATCACGGAATGATTAATCTTACCGGTCAGCCTGGACATAAAAGCAGCCACTTTGTCGGCCAGCTTTTCGCCACCAAGATCTGTCACAGGTACAAGCGCTTTGTCCTTCAACAGATCCATGAAATCATATCCGTCGATATATTTTGTCATTGATCTATCCTTAAAATCTGTTGAATTATCCGGTGGTTATCCGCCGGTGACCCTTAGATAAAGTTTTAATCAAATTTTTGTAGATCATAAAATTGCGCGGCAGGCATGCGTTATTCGCATACCTCATCAACAAGGGTTTAACTTCATGCATAGCTATGAGATATAATAATCGCACTTCGGTTAATTTTGAGCGATCAAGTCCAGCCATTCATCTTCGGTCAGGGTCTGAATGCCCAGTTCTGTGGCCTTTTTCAATTTGGAGCCGGCACCGGGACCGGCCACCACAATATCGGTTTTGGCAGAAACAGAACCGGAAACCTTGGCCCCGAGGTTCTCCGCCGATGCCTTGGCTTCCTGACGCGACATCTTTTCCAGCTTGCCGGTAAAGACAATGGTTTTGCCCGCTACAAGCGAGCCTTCGGTTTTTGGCGCCTCAAACTCCTCGACCGTCACCTGTCTGCGAAGATTATCAACCACATCCCGGTTATGGGGCTCCGCGAAGAACTCCACAATGGCGTCCGCCACCTTGGGGCCGATACCGTCAATGTTCAGAAGCTCTTGATAGGCATCGCTTTCCCTGTCCCGGGCGGCCTCCATCTGTGTGGCGAGATTATCCATTGTCAGATAGTTCAAACACAGCAGACGGGCATTCTGCTGGCCGATATGACGAATACCAAGAGCATAAAGAAAACGATCCATACCGATTTTCCGGCGATCATCAATGGCCTGCCAGAGGTTTTTGACCGACAGCTCGCCCCAGCCTTCAAAATTTTTCAGCCGCTGCAGGTTATCTTCGGCCTCGTCCCGTTCCTGCAGGGTGAAAATGTCGGCCGGGCTCTGGATCATTTCCCGATTGAAAAAGAATTCAATCTGCTTGGCGCCCAGTCCGTCAATATCAAAAGCATTGCGGGAGACGAAATGCCGCAATCGTTCCACCCGTTGCGCGGGACAGATCAGTCCGCCGGAACAACGCCAGACCACTTCCTCGTCCTCACGTTCCAGATGACTGCCGCAGCTTGGGCAGGTTTTGGGAAATTCAATATCCCGGCCCCCATCGGCGGCTTCCTGTACCCGCACCACCTGGGGGATCACATCGCCGGCCCGCTGGATCACCACCATGTCGCCAATCCGCACGCCCAGTCTCTCAATTTCATCCGCATTATGCAGGGTGGCATTGGAGACCACCACACCACCCACGGTCACCGGTTCAAGCCGGGCCACAGGGGTTACCGCCCCGGTCCGGCCCACCTGGAACTCCACATCCTTCAGAATGGTAATCGCCTGTTCTGCCGGGAATTTGTGAGCGATGGCCCAGCGCGGCGCGCGGCTGACTATACCGAGCCTGTCCTGAAGGTCGAGCCGGTCCACCTTGTAGACCACGCCGTCAATGTCATAGTCCAGCTCCGCCCGCTGCCGGGCGATCTCCTGGTAATGCTCTATAGCCTCTTCCGCGGTCTTGCAGACACGCGTCAGGCTATTAATCGCGAAACCCCAATTTCCGAGATTTTCCAACGCACCATGCTGGGTCGCCGCCAGCGGTGTGGACACTTCCCCCCAGCCATAGGCGAAAAACCGCAAGGGACGTTCCGCGGTAATATTGCTATCCAGCTGACGCAGGGAACCGGCGGCCGCATTCCGGGGATTGGCAAAAATCTTCTTGCCCGCGGCCGTCTGTTTCTCGTTCAGGGCAAAGAAATCCGCCTTTCCCATATAGACCTCACCGCGCACTTCGAGCACGTCGGGCCAGTCCTTACCCTGCAAAACTTTGGGAACATCACCCAGCGTCTTGAGGTTTTCGGTGATATTCTCCCCGACCCGGCCGTCGCCGCGGGTCACCCCCTGGACAAACTTCCCTTTTTCATAGCGCAGGGAGGCAGACAGGCCGTCAATCTTGGGTTCCGCCGTCAGGGCAATTTCGTCACTGCCCGCAAGGTTGAGAAAGCGGCGGCAGCGGTCTACGAAATCGATGACGTCCTGATCATCAAAGGCATTGTCCAGGGACAGCATGGGTTTGGCATGCTCCACCTTGGCAAAACCGCCGGCCGGGGCAGCCCCCACACGCCCGGACGGGCTGTCTTCCCGGACCAGATTGGGAAAAAGCTTCTCAATTTCTTCATTCCTGAGACGCAGCGCATCATAATCCGCATCGGAAATGACCGGCGCATCCTGCTGGTGATAAAGCGCGTCATGGCGGGAAATTTCCCCGGCGAGCCTTTCCAGTTCGTCACGGGCCTGGTCTTCTGTCAGTTTATCAGGGGCAATAAGGTTCAGATCAGACATATTTTATCCCTGCATCAGGCTTTCGGCCGCCGCACGCGCTTCATCTGTGACCGTCGCCCCGGCCAGCATGCGGGCAATTTCTTCACGCCGCGCCGACTGATCCAGGGCTGTAATGGTGGTGTTCATCCGGTCATTTTCATCAGTTTGCGACTTGCGGATCAGCCAGTGGCTATTGCCCCGGGCCGCCACCTGCGGTGAATGGGTGATCACCATGATCTGGGCATGTTCGGACAGACGTTTCAGCCGTTCCCCGACCGCATCGGCCACCGCACCGCCGACACCACGGTCAATTTCATCAAAAATCAGGGTCGGAACGGTATTTTCCGCAGCCAACACCACCTTGAGGGCAAGGATAAAGCGGCTCAATTCCCCGCCTGACGCAATCTTGATCAGACCTGCAAAAGGGGCGCCCGGGTTGGTGCTGATTTCAAATTCTACTTTCTCGCCGCCGGACATCCCCCAATCCTCTTTTGGCAGAGGTGTCAGCGTTGTACGGAATTTGGCCTTTTCCAGTTTCAGGGGTGGCAGTTCTGCATTGACCAGTTCATCCAGTTTTGCAGCCGCCTTGAGCCTTGCCGTGCTGAGCGCCTCTACCGCCTGATGGAACGCCTCTTCCGCCTGCCTGACTTCACCGGTCAGGCGACGGACTTCCTCATCCCCGAATTCCAGGGCGCGCAGCCGTTCCGCGAACTCCTCTTTCAGCGCCGCCAATTGATCAACCTGACAGTTATGTTTTCGCGCCGCCGCCCTGAGGGCAAACAGTCTCTCCTCGCTATGCTCCAGATCCTGCGGATCAAATTCCAGATCACGCAATGTCTGTTCCAGCCCGGAGATGGCTTCAGCCGTTTCAATGGCGGCCCGGTCCAGAGACTGCACAACAGATTCTAGTAATCCGTCATTTTCCGCCATCCGTTCCAGACGCCGAAGCGCCCCACGCAGGGAGGCATCTGCCCCCTTGTCATTCAACAGATCGGACAATACCTCGTTCAGGCCGTCGGAAAGCTTCTCCCCCTTCATCATGTGGGCGCGCTGCTCCGACAATTCCTCTTCTTCCCCTTGCCGGGGTTCCAGAGTTTCCAGTTCTTCAAGATTATAGCGGATATATTCCTCGTCCCGGCGGGCGTCGGATAATTTGTCCTCTTCGGCCTGCAGGTCGGCTTTCAGCCGGACCAGCCGCCCATAGCTGTCTGCGACAGCCCGCAGTTCCTTGCCGTAGCGGCCATATTCATCAAGCATGGCCCTGTGCCCGGCCGGATTGAGAAGCCCCCGTTCGTCATGCTGGCCGTGGATTTCCACCAGCATCTCGCCAAGCTGGCGCAGAAGACCGATACTGACAGGCTGATCGTTGACAAATGCCCTGCTGCGGCCCTCGCTGGAAAGTGTCCGTTTCAGGATCAGTTCACCGGGTTCATAGTCCAGCCCCTGTTCGTCAAGGATGGACCAGAGGGAAAGATCGGTAGAGAGGGA
The DNA here is from genome assembly GCF_048269205.1 of Emcibacter sp. GTDB lineage: Bacteria > Pseudomonadota > Alphaproteobacteria > Sphingomonadales > Emcibacteraceae > Emcibacter. The sequence goes on from NZ_JBLXJC010000002.1 coordinate 378,482, forward strand.
AAATTCGGCAATTACAGTGCCCTGCTCCGCGCCGTGGCGCACAAGTTCACGTTCGCCGCGCTGGCCAGTAGCAAGTCCCAGGCTGTCCAGAAGAATGGATTTACCGGCCCCTGTTTCTCCGCTGAGGACGGACAAACCGTCCGGCACGGGGATTTGCAACCGGTCGATAAGAACAATATCCCTGATGGTAAGACCGATCAGCATCCGGACGCGAGAGCCTCCTAGTTGGAATATTTCTGCATCAACTTGTAACTATATTCGTACCATTTGCTGTCCGGGAAGTTGTGCCCCAGCACACTGGCAGTTTTAACCGCTTCGGGATAAATCCCGAGGGTCATATAGAGCTCGGTCAGACGATGCAGGGCTTCCGCCACATGACTGGTGGTCTCATAGTCTTCCACCACGGTGCGGAACCGTTTAATCGCGGACATATATTCACCGTTCTTCTGGTAGAAACGACCGATTTCCATTTCCTTGCCGGCCAGGTGATCCTTGGTCAGGTCGATTTTAAGACGCGCATCCTTGGCATATTCGGACAGCGGAAACCGCCGCACAACCTCGGTAAATGCACTCAGCGCCTGTTCGGTAATTTTCTGATCCCGGCGCACGTCGGCAATCTGCTCGTAATAGCAAAGCCCGGTCAGGTAATAGGCATAGGCCGCATCCTTGTTACCGGGATGCAGGGAAATAAAACGACCGGCTGTAAGGATCGCCTCCTGGTACTTGTTGGCCATATAATAGGAATAGGCGGACATAAGCTGAGCCCGGCGCGCCCAGACAGAATAGGGGTGCTGTCGCTCCACCTCGTCAAAGGCCACTGCGGCATAGCGGTACTGCCCCTTGTTAATATAGCCCAGGGCCCAGTCATAGATTTCCTCGACGGACCTGTCCTCGTATTTCAGGGTATCCCGGCCACTGCAGCCAGCCAGAAGGACCAGTGCAGCGATCATCAGAACGGCATTCTTCGTGAGTGTGGAAAGGGAAGGTTTCCCGATTTGAAAATTCATACTCTACCTGTTTTTATCGTGCCCGGGAGACACCTCCCGTGGGCAGTTTTTCCAGCCTTGTCAATCCCCGTTACCGGACGCTGGCCCGAATCTGGCAGGACTATAACACGCCAAATAAGAAAAGAGCCAACCCCTTTTTACATTCGGGTCGGCTCTTTATCAACAAAAACAAATCGGTCAGAATTCTCAATCGCCGGAGAGGGAGAAAATGAACTCGCTGTATGACATTCCCTGGTCCAACAGCAACTGTTCGAGCTGCAGATATGCCTTATCCAAACCGTCTTTTGGATTGGCGGCCTCCTGCTCGGTCCGGCGCAGGCTGGCATATAACTCCTCGACCTTGGGCAATACTTCACGCTTGGGAGAACGGCGGCTGGAATGATAGCCGCATGTATTGCCGTTCACATCCAGGGAAGGTGTGACATAGGCAAGGACCCAGTAATAACCGGTGTCCCGGCAGCTGTTTTTCACATAGGCGAAGATTTCCTCGCCACGTCCCAGCGTGTCCCACATGAATTTGAAAACGCACCGCGGCATATCCGGGTGGCGAATGATATTATGGGGTTTACCAATCAGTTCATTGACTTCATAACCGCTGACGTCACAAAAAACGTCATTGGCGTAGGTAATTTTCCCCTTCAGATCGGTCTTGCTGACGATAATGTCCTCTTCCGAGAAAAAGACTTCCTGATCCTGGACTTCCGCGGTCCTTGTCGACATCCTTGTTCCCCTCCTTATTTGCTTCTGGATGGAGCTATCAGGCTGAGCCTGAATAGAATTCAGTATCGTTTCAAACGAACCCTACTGCCAAAAATTGAAGAAAAAGTGAATTTTTCCCGGTTTGTCCTTTTGGCTTGAATCTGTTGCCCCATGCTTCACAATAAAACAAAAACAGAGGGCATAAAAACGGAGGACTTCATGAAATACTTCCAGCTAATGGCGAAACCCTTTACCCTTTTTGTCGAGAGGTTTTATCCGGACCCCTTTGTCTTTGCCGTTCTTCTGACCCTGGTAACATTCCTGATTACCTTCGGCCTGACCGATACCACCCCGATGGGAGCTGTTACAGCCTGGGGTGACGGACTGTCCTCCCTGCTTAACTTTATGGCCCAGATCAGTATTATGCTGATTGCCGCCCATGCCCTGGCCCACACGGACACCGTCCAGCGGGGCCTGCGTTTCCTCGGCAGGCTTCCGACGAGCCAGGCGGGGGCCTATCTCATGGTCGCTGTCTGTGCCGGTCTGGCCAGTCTGTTGTCCTGGTCCCTGGGCCTTGTTGCCGGTGCCCTTCTCGCCCAGCAGGTGGCGATTGAAGGACGTCGCAAGGGCCTGCGCCTTCATTTCCCCCTGCTTGTGGCTTCGGCCTACAGTGGTTTCGTCATCTGGCACATGGGATATTCCGCCTCTGCACCGCTGTTTGTCGCCACACCCGGAAATGCGCTGGAAGATAAAATCGGCGGCATGATCCCTGTCACCGACACCATTTTCGCGTCCTGGAATATCGCCATCGCCTTTGTCACCCTGTTTCTGGTGGCCGCAACCTGCAGCCTGATGCGCCCCAAGGAAGAAGACATCATCGAGGCCCCGGTCGACGCCATAGAGTCCCTTCAGGAAGATGAGAAAGAGGCCGAACGTTCCGCCGGCCACGCCCCCCCCCTGACCCCGGCCGGAAGACTGGATAACAGCCGACTGATGTCCATAGTCATGGGCCTGTTTTTGATGGCCTATCTGATCCACTGGTTTTCCAGCAAGGGGCTGAACCTTAATCTCAACATCGTCAACTGGTCCTTTCTTGCCCTGGGGCTGTTGCTGGCGCGCAATCCGCTTCACTATGTGCGGCTTGTGGGTGACGCCAGCCGTACCGTCGCGCCGGTCCTGCTGCAATATCCCTTTTATGCGGGCATCATGGGGCTGATGTTCAACAGCGGGCTAGTCAATATCATTTCCGACTGGTTCACCGGTATATCCACACCGCAGACCCTGCCCTTCTGGGCGTTTATTTCCGGGGGCATCGTCAATTTCTTTGTCCCCAGCGGCGGCGGACAATGGGCGATCCAGGGACCAGTCTTCATCAGTGCAGCACAAAACCTTGGCGTTGATCTCCCCCTTGTGGTGATGGGAGTGGCCTACGGTGACCAGTGGACAAACATGATCCAGCCATTCTGGACCCTTCCACTGCTGGCCATTGCCGGACTTCATTTGCGCCAGATCATGGGCTATACCTTTGTTGTCTTCCTGGTCAGCTTTCTCACTTTCGGCGGGGGGCTGCTGATTGCATCAGGTTGAAAAGACTTGACGATATTTGCAATCCACTCTTGACTTTGAAGCCTCAAGGCCTCAGATACGTTATGTTATAACGAATTTGGACAATAAATGATCACCAGTTTCCACAGGGCACTTCTGCTACCTATGATTTTCCTGGCTACCGCACTGCCGGCAGAGGCCAGAAAGCTCGATATTGTCGCCAGCATCAAACCCGTCCACTCCCTGGTTCAGTCCGTGGTGGGACACGACAATGAGGTTACCCTTCTGCTGGACAGCTCCCTGGATCCCCATATTTTCCGCATGCGCCCCTCCCACATCCGCAAGGTGGTTAATACGGATGTCCTGTTTTATGTGGACAGGAAACTGGAGACATTTCTGGAAAGCATCGTCGACAATGACCAACATTCGGTAAAATCTGTCGCCCTGTCTGGCGCCGCAAACCTGAAGCTTCTGCCCTATCGCACCAGCAAAATCTGGTTTACCGAGGAAACCGGGGACCATGAGGGCCACGATCATGAGGAGATGGACCTGCATATCTGGCTTGACCCGGAAAATGCCATCCAGATGGTCAGGATGATCGAGGAAACCCTGTCCGGGCTCGACCCGGACAACCGGGTGACCTATATCCGCAACTCCAAACTGGTCATCAAGCGTCTTTATGAACTGAAAGACCGGCTTCGCCAGGACCTGCGCCCCTTCAGGGAAAAACCCATCATGATTTATCATGATGCCTTCCAGTATTTCGAAAAAGCCTTTTCCCTCTATAGCGTCGGTGCCATCCAGTTGAAGGCGGACAGCCCGCCCAGCGCCAAACACCTGAAAGCCCTGAAAAGGATCGCCCGCGATAAGCATGTGACCTGCGTACTGGGCACCCCCGGCGCCCATCCGCGTATCGCCACAGTGGTGATGGGCGACACCTCAGCCAACTATGATGTAGTTGATCCCCTGGGGGTCTATCTGGAACCGGGACCGAGCCTTTACATGGAGCTGATAGAGGAAATCGCCCTCACCCTGCAGGATTGTCAGGCGGGCGGCGGTGATGTCTTCGACATCGACCCCGGCTTGAAAAAGGACGTGCCACCGCCCGGACTGGATTTCCAGTAAGGCCTATGCCGCCTAGTAGGGTGTCAGCAACCTGACCAGATATCTGCTGCTTTCAGAATTGGCATCATCAATGGTCTTGAGCTGATAACGGGTGAACAGCTGTCCGTAATCCGGCAGATTGATTTTGGCCGTCAGGGGCGAGAAGGACAGGGTATTCTCATAGAAAGCGACTTCCTTGGCCGCCAGATTGAAATAATCGAGGCGAACTTCCAGCTTTCGCATGCTGTAACCGGCATCTTCAAAATAAACCCGTTCCGGTGTTTCCACAACAAGTATGGCGTCGCTGAGCTCCACAGGGTTACCCGCCATAAAATCGGGGTTCAGAAGATCCTGCCAGTTGATCACCACTTCCCCGCCGCCATAGTTCCTCAGAGAAGGGAGCGCCCGCTGCGACAGGAATTCCCGGCTTTTTTCCTTTGGATAATCCGGCCGAATCAAAACGCGCAGGACAGGGCGGGAAGATGTCGCCCGCGCCTCACCGGCCTTTACTGTCTCCTCAGGCACATTCTGGGCCATGAGCCCCTGCGCCGGCAGCAAAAATGAAAGAGAAGAAGCGAAAACCAGTGGAAGGGATTTATGCATGACGCCCCCGTTGTCCAGAAAAAACAAAACTGCGCTCAAAAACAGTTTATGCCCAAATCATCACTGCGGTCAAACGGCCATTTCAGTTCTCTGTCTTGTCCACAAATCTCAGGGGTAGACGGGTGGTATGCTTTTTCTGTTTAAGCACAAAAGAAGTACTGACCGAACGCACCACCGGCAAACGCATCAGAAACTGGGACTGGAACTCTTCATACTCTTTGATTGACCGGCTGATCACCTTGAGCAGGAAATCATAGTCGCCGCTCATGGAATAATATTCCAGCACCTCGGCCCGCTCCCCGATCATCCGGTCGAACTGGTCCGCCTGGTCAAGCTGGTGTTTTTCAAGCATCACCTGACAATAGGCGACAATGGGCAGGCCGATCTTTTCCGGATCAAGCAGGGCCACATAGCGGTCGACAATCCCCTCGTCCTCCAGCCTTTTGACCCGCCGCCAGCAGGGTGATGGCGACAACCCCACACGCTGGGCCAGGTCGTTATTACTGAGACGCCCGTCCTCCTGCAGCTCCCGCAGGATGTTAAAATCAATATTATCCAATTTCATGGAATATAATGCCCTTTTATATAGTATTTTTAGATTTATTTGCCTTTTTTATAGAATTTTTTGGCAAATATCGCAAGGACATTCCCTGTCATTTGGCCGTATCATGCTTAGAACAAAAAACAGGGGCCAATTAAAAAAAATGACCATTGAACCGGGCAGCTTCGATGCAAGCTACCAGCTTGACGACCGCTATGAGAAAAATGACGGACAGATTTTCCTGACCGGCACACAGGCGCTGGTGCGTCTGCCGATGATGCAGGCTGCACTTGACCACGCCAACGGCTTCAAAACCGCGGGCTTCATCTCCGGCTATCGCGGCTCCCCGCTCGGCGGCTATGACATGGCACTGTGGAAAGCCCGCAAATATCTCGATCAGGCCAATGTGAAATTCCAGCCCGGCATCAACGAGGAACTGGCCGCAACCGCCGTCCTCGGCTCCCAGCAGGTAGAACGCAACCCGAAAGCCGACTATGACGGCGTTTTCGGCATCTGGTACGGCAAAGGCCCCGGCGTAGACCGGGCCGGCGATGCGCTCAAGCACGGCAATGCCTTTGGCGCCTCCCCCCGGGGCGGTGTTCTTGTGATTGCGGGCGATGATCATAACGCGGTCTCCAGCAGCATGAACCACCAGAGCGAACAGGTGATGGAAAGCTGGATGATGCCGGTCCTGGCCCCTGCCGGACTGCAGGACTATTTCGATTTCGGCCTTTACGGTTTCGCCCTCAGTCGCTTCAGCGGCTGCTGGTCCGGTTTCATCGCCACCAGCGAGGTGGTGGAAAGCGCCGGCACCGTTAATCTGGACCTGATCAACCGCTCCTTCATTATCCCCGAGCACGAGGGCTATGATCCGGCAAAGCTTCATTACCGCTGGCCCGACCCGTTCCGGGAAATCGAACATCGCCTGATGGACCACAAGCTGAAGGCGGTTGACAATTTCGCCCGCCACAACAGCCTGGATAAAATGATCTGGGATTGCCCGAAACCCCGGCTCGGCATCGTCACCAGTGGCAAGGCCAGCCTCGATCTTGCGGAAGCCCTGCGCATGGCTGGCATTGACAAGGCCAAAGCCGAAAAGAACGGTATCGCCCTGCTCAAGATCGGCATGACCTGGCCGCTGCAACAGGACCGGATCAAGGATTTTGCCCGTCGCTGTGACAAGCTTCTGGTGATCGAGGAAAAACGCAGCTTCGTGGAGCTGCAGATCCGCGACATTCTGTTCAACATGCGCACCGACGAACGCCCCCTGGTGATCGGCAAACAGGATGAAAAGGGAGCCCCACTCCTGAAATCCACCGGCGAGTTCTGTCCGGAAGAAGTGCTTGAGGCCCTGCTGCCGTCTTTGAAACAGCTTGGTCTGGAAGACGACATCGAAACCAGACTCGAGCTATATAAAAAGAAAAAATCCCTGATCGGCGCCTTTGATCAGAAGGACATGCGCACCCCGTACTTTTGTTCCGGCTGCCCCCATAACCGGTCGACCAAAGTGCCGGAAGGTAGCCGGGCCCTGGCCGGGATCGGCTGTCACTTTATGGCCACCAAAATGGAACGTGATACCGAATGCCTGACCCAGATGGGCGGCGAAGGTGTCAACTGGCTGGGCCAGGCGCCCTTCACCCATGAAGGGCATATTTTCCAGAACCTGGGCGACGGCACATACTATCATTCCGGCCTTCTGGCGATCCGTCAGGCAGTCGCTGCCGGCGTCAATATCACCTACAAAATCCTGTATAACGACGCCATTGCCATGACTGGCGGCCAGCCGCTGGAAGGCACCCTGACCGTCGACCAGATCAGCCGACAGCTCCATGATGAAGGGGTGAAAGTGATCCGGGTACTCAGTGACGAACCGGAAAAATACGCCGGATGGGCCAAGTTCGCGTCCGACGTTCAGGTGCTGCACCGGGACGACCTGGAAGAAGTGCAGAAGGAACTGCGCGAGATCAAGGGTGTCACCGCCATCATCTATGATCAGACCTGTGCGGCGGAAAAACGCCGTCGTCGCAAAAAGAAAGAATTTCCCGATCCGCCAAAACGGGCCTTCATTAATGAACTGGTTTGTGAAAGCTGTGGCGACTGCTCTGTAAAAAGCAATTGTGTGTCCATCGTGCCGGTGGAAACCGAGCTCGGCCGCAAACGTTCCATCGACCAGTCCAGCTGCAACAAGGATTATAGCTGCATTGAAGGTTTCTGTCCTTCCTTCGTCACCGTGCACGGCGGCGAAGTGAAAAAAGGCAACCGGCAGGATCCTGTGGCCCTGGCAAGTGAGCTGTCCAACCCCAGCCTGCCCGAAATCCGCGACAGCTATGACATTCTGATCACCGGCATCGGTGGCACCGGCGTGGTCACCATCGGCCAGATCATCACCATGGCTGCCCACCTGGAAGGTAAATCTGCCTCTGTCCTGGACTTCACCGGTTTCGCCCAGAAAGGCGGCTCTGTTTACAGCTATGTACGGCTTGCCAACAAGGCGGAAAATATGGACGCCGTGCGCATCGCCACCGGCCACACCGACCTGCTGCTGGGCTGTGACATGGTGGTGGCCGGAAGCCCGGAAAGCCTGCGCACCCTGGACAAGGACCGCAGCCATGTGATCCTTAACGCCCACAAGACACAGACCGCCCAGTTTACGCTCAACCGGGATGCGGATATTCATGACGACCTGATCCGGCGCAACCTCACAGCAATGGTCGGTGATAAGCTGGATATGATCGAGGCCACGGCGCTCGCCACCGCCCTGATGGGCGACAGCATCGCCACCAATATGTTCCTGATGGGCTATGCCTGGCAGAAGGGCCGCCTGCCGCTCAGCCTCGACGCCCTTTACCGCGCCATCGAGCTCAACGGCGTGGCCGTGGAAAGCAATAAACAGAGTTTTGTCTGGGGTCGTCTGGCCGCCGAAACACCTCACGAAGTCCGGGTCTCCCTACCCGGATCGGCGGCCGGACGCTACCTTCCCGAAACCCTGGAAGAAAAAACCGCCTATCGGGCCAAAGAACTAACGGCCTATCAGAACAAGGCCCTGGCCGATAAATATCTGGCCCTGGTCGAGCGTACCAGAAAAGCCGAACAGGCCATCCAGGCCGGCAGCAATGCCCTGACGGAAGCTGTAATGCGCAACTATTACAAGCTGCTCGCCATCAAGGATGAATATGAAGTGGCGCGCCTTTACACAGACGGTCGTTTCCGGGAGAAGCTCTCCGCCCAGTTCGACGGGGAATTTACCCTCAAATTCCATATGGCGCCGCCCCTGCTGGCAAAAAAGGATGCGGAAGGTCATCTGAAAAAAATGTCCTTCGGGCCCTGGATGTTGCCGGCGCTGAAGCTTGTGGCGAAAATGAAAGGCCTGCGCGGCACCGCTTTCGACATTTTCGGCCGCACCGAAGAGCGTCGGATGGAACGCCGCCTGATCGGGGAGTATGAATCCCTGATCGATGAACTGCTTGACCATCTGGACAAGGACAATCTGGAGCAGGCCGTGGCCCTCGCGTCGTACCCCGAAGACATTCGCGGGTTCGGCCATGTTAAGGAAAAATCCGTCCATGAGGTTGAAGCCCGGGTTCAGAAACAGCTTGACGATTATCGGCATAACGTGATTTCACATATAGCCGCAGAATAAATATAAAAGAGTACAGGACCAGACATGACCGTATCCCCCCGCAAGGGCATCCTCGACATCACCCCCTACAAACCCGGCGAGTCCAAAATTGCCGGCGTCGACCGCATCATCAAGCTGGCCTCCAACGAAAGTCCGCTCGGCGCAAGTCCGAAAGTTTATGCGGCCCTTGAGCAGGCGATGGAAAAAGACCTGGCCCTTTATCCGGATCCGGCCTGTACGGAACTGAAACAGGCCATCGGTGAGGTGCACGGCATCGATCCGGCTCAGATCCTTTGCACCAACGGCTCCGAAGAAATGCTGACCCTGCTGGTGCGGGCCTATGTGGGTGATGATGACGAGGTGATCCTGTCCAAATACGGCTTCCTGGTGCCGCCGCTGATGACCATGGCCGCCGGCGGCAAGCCGGTTCTGGTCGCGGAAAAGGACTATGTGGCCGATATCGACGCCATGATCGCCGCCCAGACGGCGCGCACCAAAATGGTGGTGCTGGCCAACCCCAACAATCCCACCGGCACTTACCTCCCATACAGCGAGATCAAGCGCCTGCGTGACGGCCTGCGCGACGATGTCCTGCTGGTGCTGGATGCCGCCTATGCGGAATATCCTGAAACGGACGATTATAACGCGGGCATGGAGCTGGTGAATAACAGCAGGGACAATGTGGTCGTGACCCGCACCTTCTCCAAAATCTACGGCCTTGCGGCGCTCCGTGTGGGCTGGGCATATGTGCCGCCTGCCGTGATGGGCATCCTTAACCGTATCCGTGGCACCTTCAATGTGAACAGCTTAAGCCAGGTTGCCGCCGCGGCCGCGGTGATGGACCAGGATCATGTGGACAAGGCCCGAACCCATAATAACCGCTGGCTGCCGCTAATGACGGAACGGCTCGAAGCCATGGGCATCGGGGTGACCCCGAGCCTCGGCAACTTCGTGCTTGTCCATTTCGCCTCGGATGAACAGGCCGGTGCTGGCAATGAATTCCTGCGGTCAAAAGGCATTATCGTGCGCCCGGTCGGCAACTACGGCCTGACCTCATCACTGCGCATTTCCATCGGCCGGGACGAGGAAAATGAATCCTGCCTTGAGGCGCTTCTGGACTTTATGCAGAGCTAATCCCTACTCCAAACTCAGCGCCGTGGAATATTTCACCTGCCGCATGGCGAAGCTGGAGGTGGAGGAGGCCACGGCCGGATGGCTGAGCAGCGTGCCGCTGAGGAACTTCTCGAACCGTTCCACATCCCGAACCCTGACCACCATGGCATAGTCATAGGCGCCGACCACGGCGAAACATTCCAGCACCTCCGGCCGGCCGGCGATGAATTTCTCGAACTCCTGCCCGGTGCCGGTGCCCTGGTGGGTCAACCTGACACTGACCAGCGCGCTGACCTGCATGCCCACCTGTTTGGCATCCAATAGCGCCACCCGCCCCCGGATCACCCCCGCCTCCTCCAGGCTCTTGATCCGGCGCCAGACAGAGGTCGGCGACAGCCCCGCCTTGTCGGCAATTTCCTGGTGCGTCAGGGTCGCATCCTGCTGGATCAGGGTGAGGATTTTCCGGTCTACCTCATCAAGTGCAATCGTCATTTCAAAACCGCTCATTAAGTGAAATTGTATTCCTATTTTAACCGGTTTTTCCCAATATGAAAAACAATATTTCACCATATCCGGGGTATAATTCTTCCATACTATAAAAATCAGGTTTTATGCTTCAGGAGACCGCTATGGCAGAATTGTTTGAAAATCCCATGGGACTGGACGGCTTCGAATTCATCGAATATGCCTCCCCGGAACCGGAAAAACTGCGCGCCCTCTTTAAACAGATGGGCTTCAAAACCGCGGCCCGGCACCGGCACAAGAATGTGACCCTGCACCGCCAGGGCGATGTCAACTTCCTGATCAATGCGGAGCCCGACAGCTTCGCCCAGCGTTATGCCTTTGCCCACGGCCCCAGCATCTGCGCCATGGCCTTCCGGGTCAGGGACGCCAAGCAAGCTTACGAACGGGCGCTCAAGCTCGGCGCCAACCCGGTGCCGATGGATGTGGCCCCCATGGAGCTTTATATCCCGGCCATCGAGGGTATCGGCGGCAGCCGCCTGTATCTGGTCGACCGTTACGGCGAAAACACCATCTATGACGTGGATTTCGTGCCGGTGGAGCTCGAGGATGAAAAGGACGTCGAGGACGCCGGCTTCCAGTTCATCGACCACCTGACCCACAATGTCTATCAGGGCCGCATGGCCTATTGGGCCGAGTTTTACGAGCGCCTGTTCGGCTTCCGGGAGCTGAAATATTTCGATATCGAAGGCCAGAAGACCGGCCTCACCAGTAAGGCCATGACCAGCCCCTGCGGCAAGATCCATATCCCGCTCAATGAATCCAAGGACAACAAGTCCCAGATCGTCGAATATCTGATGGAATATCGCGGCGAAGGCATCCAGCATGTGGCGCTGCATACGGAGGATATCTACAAGACCGTGGATGTGCTGCGCGCCCATGATGTGAGCCTGCAGGAGACCATTGATGCCTATTTCGACCTGATCGACGATAGGGTCGAGGGGCACCAGGAAAATGTCGAGGAGCTGCGCAAGCGCAACATCCTGATCGACGGCACCCACGACCAGGGTATCCTGCTGCAGATTTTCACCAACAATGTGATCGGCCCGATCTTCTTCGAGATCATCCAGCGCAAGGGCAACAAGGGCTTTGGCGAGGGCAACTTCAAGGCCCTGTTTGAATCCATCGAGCTCGACCAGATGCGCCGGGGAGTTATTTAAAGGTTATAAAATAAAGTATCTGTCAGAAACCAAAGCGGGCCCCAACGGGCCCGTTTTTTTATGTTGCAGCAAATAGCTTTTTAGCATTAAAAATATTAATGTTCACTTTTTGTTCCTTTTATTGTACCTTATCAAAACAAGACAGGCACACACCATATCAAGCAAATAAAATGTAAATGCGTTCTTCAAATCCTGTTGCGCATTTTACTGTGCTTGGTACAGTGCTTAATCGTTCAAATTTAGCAAAGAAAAGGACGGAGACAGAATGAGCAATCTCACATGTGTTGAAATATGTGCAGGAGCTGGCGGACAAGCTTTAGGACTTGAAAATGCTGGTTTCGATGCTGAAGCATTAGTCGAGATTGATGACCGTTGCTGCGAAACACTTCGTCATAACCGTCCCAAGTGGAATGTCGTGGAAGGCGATCTGAAAGAATTTAAAGGTACACTATACAAAGGAATTGATTTACTGGCTGGTGGCGTACCATGCCCCCCTTTCTCAAAAGCTGGAAAACAACTTGGACACAATGATGAAAGAGACCTTTTTCCGGAAGCCTTAAGGCTTGTGGATGAAATACGACCAAACGCTGTCATGCTTGAGAACGTGAGAGGGTTTCTTGACTCGGTGTTTGATGATTACCGCATGAAGCTTAAAAACGAGCTAAATAAGATGGGATATTGGGTAGATTGGCGACTTTTAAATGCTTCAGATTATGGCGTCTCCCAATTACGCCCCAGAGTAGTGATTGTTGCTATCAAGAACGAGCTCGCAGAGAATTTCGAATGGTGCACCCCACATGGAGTTAACCCACCAACCGTGGGAGAGCTTTTGCTTGACCAGATGAAAGCCAACGGATGGGTAGGCGCTGCCAAGTGGGCAAAGCAAGCGGATGATATTGCGCCAACCATTGTTGGGGGATCAAAGAAACATGGTGGACCAGATCTTGGGCCAACAAGGGCTAAGAAAGCTTGGGCCTCCTTGGGCGTAAATGGCATGACCATTGCAGATGAACCTCCAGCATGGGACCATGTTGGCATGCCACGCTTAACTGTACCTATGGTCTCTAGGATACAGGGTTTCCCAGATTCTTGGACATTTTTGGGTAAAAAAACGCCTGCCTATCGGCAAGTAGGAAATGCCTTTCCTCCACCAGTTGCAGAGGCCGTTGCTTATAAAATTCACGAAGCACTCTCCATTCGCAGGTCAGTGCAGGTGGTCGCCTAATGAGTGAAGCCTGGTTTACACAAGCAAGGAGTGAGTTCCATGCTACTCTTCTAGCCTCCATCTTAACCCGTAGCGAGGGCGGTGTTCCGAGCAATGCGGACAAGGGTAGTAAACCCAGCCGAGAGATTGCGAGTTCAATCCTCGAGCAGCTTGGTCCTGCCAACACCGCACCGAAACTGCCCGGTCAAACGGCAGGTGCTGACTTTGAAGGGGTCTGCGCAAGCTTTGTTCGTGTTTGTTTCGATCGAATGCGTCACCTTCGCCCTGGTACTTTCACGGTAACGAAAGGCGGAGGAATTGCCATGTTCGATCAATACGCGCACTTGGATGATCTGGAAGCCATCGCCAAAGCAAATCGGGAAATTGCAACAGCCATAGGTTCGGACTATTTAATTAAGCCCGATATTGTTGTCACGCGAGCGCCAGAGACTGATGCGACTATCAACGCGCAAGGCGCTTTAGTTGATCATGACACTGCGCGGCTTTCAAGTTTGCGAGCAGCCAATCAGTCTCTTGAAATTCTCCATGCTTCGATCAGTTGCAAATGGACCTTGCGCAGTGACAGGGCACAGAATGCGCGCTCAGAAGGGCTGAATTTAGTGCGTAACCGAAAAGGGCGACTACCACATGTCGCCGTAATTACTGGCGAACCAACACCGGGGCGGGTTGCCTCCTTAGCGCTTGGTACCGGCGATATCGACTGTGTCTACCATTTTGCACTCTACGAATTGCGTAACGCACTTGTGGAGCTTGGCAAAGAGGAGACACTAGAGCTTCTCGATACTATGGTTGAGGGAAAGCGCCTTAGAGATATATCGGACTTGCCTCTTGATCTCGTTACCTAATTATGGCTGATCAGCTCTCACCTCAGCACCGCAGCTGGAACATGAGCCGTATCCGCGCCAAGGACATGAAGCCAGAGATGCTTGTCCGCAGGTTAGTACATTCAATGGGGTATAGGTACCGGCTTCATCGCAAAGACCTTCCCGGCAAACCTGATCTTGTATTTCCCGGCCGTCGCAAAGTAATTTTTGTACATGGCTGCTTTTGGCATCAACACAACGACCCTGCATGCAAAATTTCACGCAAACCAAAATCTAATCAAGAATATTGGCTCAATAAGCTAGAACGCAACATAATACGGGATGCAGAGCATCAGACCCGCCTTCAAGAACTGGGGTGGGATATATTGGTAATATGGGAATGTGAAGTTAAAGCCAGGCATGGATTAGAAGAACGGTTGCGAAACTTTCTTGAAGACGTGCAGGAATAACCCCCCAAAGAAAAAAGGCGGGAAAAACCCGCCTCATCTTCAGTTCAGGGGAAAATACTGAACTCGAACTCTACTCGAACATCAACTCAAAAAAACTCGATCCCTGTTCTACCTGTAGTTTTTATTGTTATCCCACTAATTAACCTCGTTAGCGACCTTCCCCCATTCGCCAAAATCAATTTGCCTTTTTTAATTCGCCTGGCGGCGCAGGAAGGCCGGAATTTCCAGATGATCCTCGTCCTTGGCGGCCGCTTTCGGCTGCTCGGGCACAATGCGTTCCCCGGCCGTCAGCGGAGAACGGGTTTGCTGAGGTGCAGGCTCTGCTGCGGGCCCTGCTGGAGTTTCCGCAACCGGCCCGGCAGGGGTTTCAGCCTGCAACTGCTGCCGGATTTCCTCCTGCTGGCGGATCGGATTGGCGACAGGGGCCGCAGGGGCCGACGGTGCTTCCTTCACCTTGGGCGCGCCCAACAGGTCGCCCTGCTTCAGGACCGGTTCCTTGCCCGGCCTAGTCTTTTTTTTACCGCCCAGCATGGAGCCGAAAATATTCAGACGGCCGGATTTCTCCTCCGCCCCGCCGTTGACCATGGCAGCCTCGGCATAGGGATCGGCCTTGTCGCTGAGCTCTTCCGGGCGGCTTTCCGGCAGTACCGGCTCGGGTGCAATAAAGGGGGCCTCCCGATCTTCTTCCACAGAAGCAGGCTCTTCCGCCTCGCGGGCGCCGACAATGCTGCTGTCGAGCTGGCTCAGCAGTTCATCGGTATCGTCATCCTCGTCATGAAGCTCATCGGTAAGTTCCAGCGGCTCTTCCCGCACGGTTTCCCCGGCCAGGTCCATGGCTGGCGGCTGCACGTCTTCCGCGACAACAACTTCGGCGGCTTCGGCGGCAACGGCGGCGGCTTCCCCGACCTGCGGCTTGCCGAAGTTATAGGTACGCACGGGGGTTTCCATTTTCGGCTGGGCGGCGCCGTCGATGCCGGTGGCGACAACGGAGACCCGCATCTTGCCTTCCAGGTCCGGGTTCAGCGCGGAGCCGACCAGGATATTGGCGTCCGGGTCCACTTCGTTACGAATGCGGTTGGCGGCTTCGTCGACCTCGAACAGGGTCAGGTCCATGCCGCCGGTGATGTTGATCAGCACGCCCTGTGCGCCCTTCATGGACACTTCATCCAGAAGCGGATTGGAAATGGCGGCTTCGGCAGCTTCGAGCGCCCGGCCCTCGCCGGAGGCTTCGCCGGTGCCCATCATCGCCTTGCCCATTTCGCTCATCACGGTGCGCACATCGGCAAAGTCCAGGTTCACCAGGCCCGGCATGACCATCAGGTCGGTAATACCGCGCACACCGGAATGCAGCACTTCGTCGGCCATGGCAAAGGCGTCGGCAAAGGTGGTGTGCTCATTGGCGATACGGAACAGGTTCTGGTTCGGGATGATGATCAGCGTATCGACATATTCGGAAAGCTCGGAGATGCCCTGCTCGGCCAGTTTCAGCCGGCGGGAGCCCTCAAACTGAAACGGCTTGGTAACCACGCCAACCGTCAGGATGCCTTTTTCCCGGGCCTTCATGGCAATCATCGGTGCCGCGCCGGTGCCGGTGCCGCCGCCCATGCCGGCGGTGATAAAGGCCATGTGGCATCCTTCCAGATGCTCTTCGATCAGTTCCATGGTTTCCTCGGCCGCGGCACGCCCCACTTCGGGACGCGCACCTGCGCCAAGACCCTGAGTCAGTTCCGCGCCAAGCTGGATTTTCTGTTCAGCCCTGGAATGCGCCAGTGCCTGCGCATCGGTGTTGGCAACAATAAAATCGACCCCCTGCAACTGGGAAACAATCATGTTGTTTACCGCATTTCCACCGGCGCCGCCGACGCCAAAAACGGAAATTTTCGGTTGCAATTCCGTTAACTCCGGAGTCGTAAATTCAATGGTCATTCTGGCCTCCTGGCTGCACTGAACATCCCGAGATTCAGTGTTGCTGAACAATTAGTTAATAACAATTTACCTTATGCGAATCGGACTGTCTAAACAAAAATGCTCTCCGAGTCGTTTTTTTTACAATCCGAGTCGTTTTTTGCCCTGAACCGAGTCATTCGGGTCAAAAATTCTCCTTCACCCAGCGGCTGATGCGGGAAAACACCCCCAGCACCGGTTGGGTCTCACTATGAAAATGCACTTCATCCGGCCGCGTCGCCGCATAATTCAGCAATCCGGCGCAGGTGGAAAACACGGGCCCCGCCGTCGCATCGGCCAGACCGTCCACACTCAGCGGACGGCCCATGCGGATATGGCGTTCGAATTTATCGGTGGCAAAGACCTTTTTCGCCAGCTCCTCGAGCCCGTTCATCTGGCTCGCCCCGCCGGTAATAACGATGCGCCGTCCGACCAGCGCGTCAATGCCGGAAGACACCAGCCGGTCGCGGACAATTTCCAGAATTTCCTCCATGCGCGGCCCGATGATCTGGGTCAGCATGGAGCGGGGAACGGTGGTGGTATATTCGCCGCCATCGTCACCGGTTTGCACAATATCGATCTCGTCACGCACCATGGCCCGGGGGAAACAGCTGCCGAACAGGGTCTTGAGCCGTTCCGCACTGGCCAGCGGCGTGGACAGGCCCTGGGCAATATCACTGGTCACATGGTTGCCGCCCAGCGGAATGGTGTCGGCAAAAATAAACTCGTCATCCTTGAAGGCGGCGATAGAGGTAAGGCCACCACCCATGTCGATGCAGACACTGCCCAGCTCGCGCTCGTCCCGGACCAGGCTCGACAAGCCGGACGCATAAGGGGACAACACCACACCGGCGAGATTGAGATGACAGCGGTTGATACAGGTCTGCAGGTTCTTCAGGGGACTGACCGCCACCGTGGCCATATGCATGTCCACACCCAGCTTTTCCCCGTACATCCCGCGCGGGTCCTTGACCCCGTTGACCCCGTCGATGCTGTAACTTGCCGGGCGCGAATGAAGCACGAAACGTTCCTCGGCACGGATATGTTCCTTGGCGCCGTCCAGCACCCGCATGATATCCGCCTCGCTGATCTGGTGCCCGGCCACATCCACTTCCACCGCGAAATGGCGGCTTTCCGGCTGGCCCGACGAAATATTCACATAAACATTCTCGATCGGGCTGCCGCCGGCCATGCGTTCGGCGGTATCGACCGCGGCGCGAATAGAGGTTTCCGTCTCTTCCATATCGACAACGGTGCCGGCCTTGATGCCCTGGGACACCTGGTGGCCGATACCGATAACCTGCGGCCTGCCCTGGTCACTGATACGGGCAATGAAACAACAGATCTTGCTGCTGCCGATATCCAGTGCGGCAATGATATTGTCACGGGACCCGGCCATCAGATCTGTTCCTCTTCGGCATTTTCCGCTGCCAGTCGGCGCCGACGCTCCGCCTCTCCGGGCGTCAGGCGAATAAAGGTTTTGTCTTCCAGACGAAGGTCCACAGCCAGAATTTCCTTTTCCAGTATCTTTTCATCCCGCTGCAAACCGGCAAGTTTCTCCAGCGCGGCGGGTACATTTTTTTCAGGCAGGCGCACGGTAACGCCCTGTTTCATCAGCAGATCCCAGCGCCGTGCCCCAACCCGGACGGCGCTTTCCACATTGTCAAATATTTCGGGCCAGGCCTCTCCCATCTCCAGATAGCCGGCAAGAGACATATCCGCCCCGCGCCCCACCACCATGGGCAGGCCGGCAAAATGGGCCAGCTTCTGATCGGTGATCCGCCTGCCATCCCGGGTCACCAGCCACAGGTGCCCCTCGATCTGCCACAGGGCGGCCGGTTCATGTTCAGTGATCCCGACCGTCAGAATATCGGGCATCGACCGGCCGATGCTTGCCCTTTCGACCCAGTCCAGGGCCTCTACCCTTTCCCGCATGCTTTTCAGGTCAAGGGACATGATATTTTCACCATGCTGCACACCCAAGGCCTTGCGGATATCGTCGAGCGCGGTCTGCTTCTGCCCGTCGATACGGATTTCCGCAACCACCAGCCCGGCATCAGTCAATCGTTCTTCCACCCGTTCTCCGGTATCACGCACCGCCTCGGAGACAATGCCGCTCTGCCAGAGATAGACGGACACAATCACGACCATGGCCACGGCCGCTGCACTCAGGCCGCGGACGAAAATATCTTTCTGCCGCCGCCGTTTGAGGCTTTGCGCTTCACGTTCTCCCCTTTTGAGGGGCTCTCTGTTCCTTTTAAGGAAGGACATCAGCGATTGCATGAAGCATCCTCCACCATCCAGCTGACCAGTTCCTCAAAGGAAATATCCACATGGGCCGCCTGTTCCGGCACCAGGGACAGGTCGGTCATGCCCGGCTGGGTATTGACCTCCAGAATATAGGGAATCCCATCACCGTCCGGTCCGTCATCCAGACGGAAATCGGCCCGGCTCACCCCGCGGCAGCCCAGAACCCTGTGCGCTTCCAGCGCCAGATGCATAAGCCGTCCGGCCATTTCGTCATCCAGCGGCGCGGGCACCAGATGTTCGGTCTTGCCGTCCTGATATTTGGCTTCATAGTCGTAGAAACCGCTTAAGGGACGCAGCTCGGTCACGGCCAGCGCCTTGTCGCCCATCACGGAGACGGTAAGTTCCCTGCCGGGCAGAAACTGTTCCGCCATCAACAGGCTATCCGTTTGCCAGGGACCCGGTTTGTCCGGGGTCAGGTTATCGCCTTCCCGCACAATCACCACACCGACGCTTGATCCTTCATTGGCCGGCTTGACCACAAAAGGTCGGGGCAATGGATCATTCCGGAAGAGCTCGTCACCGGAAATCAACCGGTCTTCGGCACAGGGAATACCCACCGTGCGGAACATATTCTTGGCGACAATCTTGTCCATGGCCACCGCAGAGGCCAGCACACCTGAATGGGTATAGGGAATTGTCAGAATTTCCAGCAGGCCTTGGATACAACCATCCTCTCCCCAGCGGCCATGCAGGGCATTAAAGGCCACATCGGGCTTGATCCGCACCAGATCCGTATAAACATCGGGCGTGACATCAAGTTCGGTCACATTATATCCGGCCCGGGTCAGGGCGGCCGCTACCGCCGCGCCACTCATCAGCGAAACCTCGCGTTCGGCGGACCAGCCGCCTTTCAGGACCACCACATGCTTGCTCATGCCCTGTCCTCCGCTTTGGTCCCGACGATGCGGATTTCCCATTCCAGTTCGACACCTGATGTTTTCCGGACGCGACGACGAACTTCCTCACCCAGATCTTCCAGGTCTGCCGCGGTGCCGTTCTCGTCATTAATCAGAAAATTACAATGTTTATCAGAGACATGTGCCCCGCCGACCCGCAGGCCGCGACAACCGGCATCATCAATCAGCTGCCAGGCTTTATGCCCCTCGGGGTTCTTGAAGGTGCTGCCACCGGTACGGGTTCTGAGCGGCTGGCTTTCTTCCCGCGCATCGGCAATTTCCTGCATGCGCCGTTCGATATTTTCCTTCAGGTCCGGCGTGCCCTCAAGGGTCGCTCCTGTGAAAATCAAATCTTCCGGCAAGGCTGAGTGACGATAACTATATCCCATGTCGGCACGTGAAAAGCGATGTTCGTTCCCGGCCCGGTCCAGCGCCTGCGCCTCAACCAGCACATCGGATATTTCCCGTCCGTAAGCACCCGCATTCATCCGCACGGCCCCGCCAATGGTGCCCGGGATGCCGCGCAGGAATTCCAGCCCCCCCAGATCCGCATCACGTGCAGCGGCGGCCACGGCAATGTCCGGCGCACCTGCACCGGCGTAAACCTGTTCACCCCGGGTCTCGATGCGGGCGAATTTTTTGCCGAAACGTACCACAACACCAACAAAACCGCCGTCCCGGATCAGAAGATTAGAGCCCACCCCGAGACACAGCAACGGGACTTCGCGCGGCAAGCGGCGCAGGAAAGAGGCCAGATCCTCTTCATCCTCCGGTGTATAGAGCACCGCAGCAGGCCCCCCCGCCTTGAACCAGGTATGCCGGGCCAGCGGCGCGTCAAATTCATATTTGCCGCGTACGCTGGGCAGCCTTTCGGTCAGAGCAGGAAATGTTGCCGCAGACATGCTCATCAGGCGCCATCTCCCTTCAGCTTTTTCAACATCTCCGGCAGATCGTTTGCCCACTGGGTGATAGTACCGGCGCCGAGGCAGATAACGATATCGCCGTCCTCGGCAATTTCTGCAATCCTTGAGGGCAGGTCATCCATACCCTCGACTGCCGACACCTGGCGGTGCCCGAAACTGTGCAGACCTTCAATCAGACTGTCCCGGTCTGCCCCCTCAATGGGGCTTTCCCCGGCCTCATAAACCGGGGCCACAAAAACCGTATCCGCATTGTTGAAACAGGCACAGAATTCATCAAACAGGCTTTTAAGCCGGCTGTAACGGTGGGGTTGCACCACGGCAATCACCTTGCCCTGATAGGCCTCACGGGCCGCGGCCAGCACGGCGGCGATTTCCACCGGATGATGGGCATAATCGTCCACGATGGTGACACCGCCCACCTGATCCACACGGGTGAACCGTCTTTTCACACCGGAAAAGGCCGCAAAGGCCTTGCGGATGACCTCGGCCTCAACCCCCATCTCATGGGCGACGGCAATGGCCGCCAGCGCATTGAGCACGTTATGACGGCCCGGCATGGGCAGAACTATATTTTTCAGGGTTTCCACACTCTCGCCCTGACGGTTGCTGATTTCCACATCGAAATGGGCGTTGCCGTCCCTGAACTTCAGTCCCATGCCTCGAATATCCGCCTGCGGGCTGAAACCGAAAGTGACAATCTTGCGATCGGTAATGCGGCCGATCAGGGCCTGGACCTCGGGATGATCGACACACATGGCGGCAAAGCCGTAGAAGGGCACGTTCTCGACAAAGGTGCGGAAAGCTTCCTTTTCCGTTTCAAAATCACCGTAAAAATCCAGATGTTCCGGATCGATATTGGTCACCACCGCCACGGTGGAGGGCAACTTGACGAAGGTGCCGTCGGATTCATCGGCCTCAACCACCATCCAGTCGCCTGCCCCGAGGCGGGCATTTGTACCGTAAGCATTAATGATGCCGCCGTTGATGACAGTCGGGTCGTAGCCTGCCGTATCCAGCACCGCCGCCACCATGGACGTGGTGGTGGTCTTGCCGTGGGTACCGGCAATGGACACACACCATTTCAGGCGCATCAGTTCGGCCAGCATTTCCGCCCGGCGGATCACCGGCATCTTGCGGGACCGGGCTTCAATCATTTCCGGATTGTCCGGACGAATGGCAGAGGACACCACAATACCCCACGCCCCATCCAGGTTCTCCGCCTTCTGGCCGATTTTTACATCTATGCCAAGATCGCGCAGACGTTTCACGTTGGCATTTTCGGAAATGTCGCTGCCCTGGACCTTGTAGCCAAAATTATGCATCACTTCGGCAATACCGCTCATGCCGATACCGCCGATACCGACAAAATGCAGGATTCCGATATTAATGGGGTGGCCGATGCTGGGCGGCTGTATATTTTTATTCATGGCCGCTCCCCTGCAATAAGCACCGGCCGTGGTTTGCTGTTCTCACTCGATTTACTCTCTTCTTCTTTTTCCGAAGGCGTATGGATGGCCTCCAGTTCGTTTGTCTTGATCACGCCCGCATCCCCCTTGACCAAGGCAAGGCGCTCCACCAGGTCCGCCAGGTCCTTGACTGCATAGGGCTTGCCCACACGGCGGCTGTCTTCCGCCGCCCGCCAGACGTCCCGCGGCCTTTTGGCCAGACGCTGCAGCATCTTGGCCAATTCGCTGGGGTTGAATTCCTTTTCATGGAAAATCCAGGCACCGCCGGCAATGACCAGTTCCTTGGCGTTTTCCATCTGATGATCGTCCGTGGCATGGGGGTAAGGCACCAGAATGCCCGGCCGTCCCGCCGCCGTCAGTTCCGAAATAGTGGAGGCCCCGGCCCGGCCGATCACAAGATGGGCCCATTCCATACATTCCGGCAGATTGGCAATAAAGGTGGAGAGCTCCACGGCAATTTTTGTATCCGCATAAACGGTGCGGACGGCTTCAATATCTTCCTGACGGCACTGCTGGGTAATCTGCAGACGGCGCTGCACCGCCCTTGGCAGGGTGGAAATGGCCGCCGGCACTACTTCGCTGAAAATCCGTGCGCCCTGGCTGCCGCCGATCACCAGTATGCGAAAAATCCTGTCTTCGCCGATGGGCGGATAGGTCCGGTCGCCAAGATCAACAATTTCCTGTCGCACCGGATTGCCGGTCACGACAACATATTTATATTTCTCCCAGTCCGCCTTCAGGGTATTTTCGAAGGACAGCGCCACTGCATCCACTTTTTTCGCCAGATAGCGGTTGACCCGGCCCAGCACGGCATTCTGTTCATGCAGGCAGGCGGGAATGCCCATCATCACCGCCGCCCTGAGCGCCGGCAGGGACGGATAGCCGCCGAAGCCCACCACCGCTCCCGGCCGAAGCCTGGATAAAAGGGAGCGCGCTTCCATAATTCCCCCCAGGACCCGGAACAAGGCGCCAATTTTTCCCAACAGGCCTTTACCGGCAAAAGTGGCGCTTTTCACCGTCAGGATTTTCACATCCTTAAAATAATCGCGATAGGCAAGCCCCCGCTCGTCCGTAATCAGGGTGACCCGATGACCGCGACGGATCAGTTCATCCTTGAGAGAGACCGCCGGAAACATATGGCCTCCGGTGCCGCCGGCAGAAAGCACGATATGAGAGGTGCGCCGTCTTTTCATACCAGCCTCCAGCCCGTTGCCGGGTTTGCCTGGCCGTAGCGGCTGTTGCGCCGGGTAAGCGCCAGCACCATACCCATGCCGATGGACAGGGACACAAGTGAGGAGCCGCCATAGCTGATGAACGGCAGAGTCATGCCCTTGCTGGGCAGAACAGCCAGATTAACCCCCAGATTGATAAAGGCCTGCAGGCCAAGCTGTATTAGAAGGCCGGATACGGCAAGGAAAACAAACAGATCGGTTTCCTTCATCAGGTTCACCATACCCCGGATCACAATCACGGCAAACAGGCAGACAATCAGGACACAGATGATGATGCCGAATTCCTCCCCGGCAACTGCGAAAATGAAATCCGTATGGGCGTCAGGCAGGATTTTCTTGACGGCCCCCTCGCCCGGGCCGCGCCCGAAAAGACCACCGCTGTTAAACGCATTCATGGCCATGTCCACCTGATAGGTATCGCCGCTTTCCGGGTTAAGGAAACGGTCGATCCGGCTGGTCACATGGGGCAGGAACGAATAGGCCATGACAATACCGCTAAGCCCCATGCCTACAAAGGCCCCGACCCAGACCATAGGGAGACCGGCCATAAAGAACATGGTGCTCCAGACCACAGAAATGAGCACCGTCTGTCCGAAATCCGGCTGGATCACAAGCAGGCTGACCACCAGGAAATAGAGCCCGGTCGCAATCTTCCAGCCGGGAAATCCCGGACTTTTCCGGGCCTCGGAAAACATCCAGGCGGAAACGATAATAAAGGCCGGTTTCATGAATTCGGACGCTTGCAGGGTGAAGCTGCCAATCCTAAGCCAGCGGCGGGCGCCCTTGGCCTCCGGACCGATCATCCAGGTCAGCACCAATAGGAAAAGACAAACCAGGAACAGGATTGTACCCAGCCGGCGCACCATGCGCGGCGGCAGCAGGGATACCCCGAACAGGCAGACGAGGGATACTAAAAGGAACAGAAGCTGCCGGCGGACGAAATGGAAACTGTCCAGGCCCAGCTTTTCAGCGATGGCCGGACTTGCGCCGAAAGTCATGACAATCCCGAGCCCGATCAGAATCGCAAGCGACATCAGCAACCAGCGGTCAACCGTCCACCACCAGTCGCTGAGGATACTTGTATCTGTCCGGGAAAATACTGTCATTCGCGCTCCCGCCCTATCTGAGTTTCAATGTTGCAAGGCCAATCAGGGCCAGAAGCACCGCGATAATCCAGAACCGGATCACAATGGTCGGTTCTGCCCAGCCTTTTTTCTCGTAGTGATGATGGATCGGCGCCATACGGAAAACCCTTTTCCCGGTCAGTTTAAAGGAAACCACCTGCATGATGACAGACACGGTTTCCAGAACAAACAGACCGCCCACGATGGCCAGCACAATTTCATGTTTCGCGATCACCGCCACGGTGCCCAGCGCCCCGCCGAGGGAAAGGCTTCCGGTATCTCCCATGAAAATCATCGCCGGCGGTGCATTATACCACAGAAACCCGAGCCCCGCGCCAATGATGGCGGCACAAAAAACCGCAAGCTCACCAGTCCCCGGGACATAGGTCACCTGCAGATAACCGGAATAGATGCTGTTGCCCACCAGATAGGAAATGAAGGCAAAGGTCGCCGCCGCGATAATCACCGGCATGATGGCAAGCCCGTCCAGACCATCGGTCAGGTTCACACTGTTGGACGACCCCACGATCACCAGAATGGCAAAGGGAATGAAGAACCAGCCCAGGTTGATCATGGTATCTTTCAGGAACGGCAGCGCCAGCATGTTACGGACTTCCGGCGCCGAAGCTTTGGTAATGATCAGAACCGCCGCCAGCGCCACGATGATTTCAAGGATCAGCTTCACCCGCCCGGAGACACCGGCGGAACTGGATTGTGTCACCTTGCGATAATCGTCGAGGAAGCCGATCACCCCGAAGCCGCTGGTGACCGTCAGACAGGCCCAGACATAGGGGCTGCTCATATCCATCCACAATAATGTGCTGAGCGTCAGGCCCAGCAAAATCAGGAACCCGCCCATGGTGGGGGTGCCCTGCTTGGTCAGGATGTGGCTCTCAGGCCCGTCCTCGCGGATAGGCTGGCCCTTTTTCTGACGCACTTTGAGCCAGCCGATGAGCCAGGGGCCACAAAGAAAACTGATCAGAAAGGCTGTAAACAGTGCCCCGCCGGTCCTGAAGGTCAGGTATCGGAACAGATTGAACAGGCCAAAATCATCACTAAGGGGGTATAACAAACTATAAAGCATTTTGGATCCGTTCCGATTACGCGCTAACTGCTTTTTTAATGTTTGGTGCAGCCATTTCAAGCATTCTGTCAACCAGCCTGGACATGCCGCTGCTGTTTGAGCCCTTGACCATCACCACGTCCTTGTCCTGCAGGTCCCCGAGAAGGGCTGGCTCCAGATCATCGAGTTTGAGAAAATGGGCGTAATAGATGCTTTCGTCCATATTTTCCGCAAGGTGTTTCATATTCTCCCCCACCAGATAAACCCTGTCGATTTCAGCCTCTTTCAGATTTTCGGCGAGGCCCGCATGCAATTCTTCCGTCTCGTCTCCCAGTTCGGCCATGTCGCCGAGCACAGCAATACGCCGTCCGCGAGGCGCCAGCCTGACCTGGCTTTGTCCGGCCAGCGCCGCCCGCATGGAGGCGGGGTTGGCATTATAGCTTTCATCAATCAGCAGGAAGGAGGCCTCTGACCCGTCCCTGAAGAAAATCCGGTGACGTCTGCCACGCCCTTTCAGCGGTGTCATTTCCGCAAGCGCCAGACCGGCCAGGCCCAGGTCGCCGCCAACCGCATCTACCGCCGCCAGCACGGCCAGGGAATTCATAATCCAGTGGTGGCCCAGCATGCCGATCTTGTAGACCATGACCTTGGACGCCAGGTCGGCAACCACGCAGCTGCAGGTATCATGCATCACCTGCCGCAAAATATGGACGTCGGCTTCGGGGGCGCTGCCGAAGGAAACAATACGTTTGACACCGGCCTCTTCAGCTCTCTGGTTAAGTCTTTTGAAATGGGCATTGTCATGGTTGATGATGGCCACACCGCCGTCTTCCATGCAGGTAAAAATTTCAGCCTTGGCGTCGGCAATGTCCTCGACACTGTCGAAAAATTCACCGTGAGCCAGCTCCACGGTCGTCACTATGGCCACATGGGGACGCACCAGCTTCACCAGTTCGGCGAGTTCGCCCTTGTGATTCATGCCCAACTCGAAAACGCCGTAAGCCGCATCCCGCGGCATCCGGGCGAGAGACAAAGGCACGCCAATATCGTTATTGTAGCTGAGAATGCTGGCATGGGTCTTTTTATCCCGTCCAAGCGCAAGCCGGAGAGCTTCCTTGGTGCCGGTCTTGCCGACGCTTCCGGTGACGGCCACAATCGGGATATCAACCCGGGCCCGGGCCGACTTGCCCAGCGTGACAAGCGCCTCATACACATCCGGTACCACAATCTGCCGGACTGTATCGACACCGTCGACCAGGCGGCTGACCACGGCGGCGGCAGCTCCCTTTTCCAGGGCCATGGCCACATAGTCATGACCGTCCGAATTGGGGCCGGACAAAGCAAAAAACAGATCGCCGTCCTCGATGGTGCGGCTGTCAATGGAAATGCCGGAACAGGCCAGCGCCTCATCAACCTCTACCTTCCAGACATCGGCCAGTTCCCGGCCGGTCCATAATAGTTCTTCTGTCATGACCGTATACCTCCCGGGGTCGTGCCCCGCCCCTCTTTTTCCACGGAAAGACTTGCAATGGCCGAACGCACTTCGGACACATCGTCAAATTCATGTATTGTGCCGGCGATTTCCTGGCCCCGCTCGTGCCCCTTGCCGGCCACCAGCAACAGATCGCCAGCCTCAAGCCCGGCTACGGCCTGACGAATAGCCTGGCCCCGATCCCCCACCTCTGAAGCATCAGGGCAGCCTTTGAGAATTTCAGCGCGGATCGCCGCCGGATCCTCCGAGCGCGGGTTGTCGTCTGTTACATAAACCCTGTCCGCCTTGTCGCAGGCAATCTGTCCCATCTGTTCCCGCTTGCCGGTATCGCGATCACCGCCGCAGCCGAACACCACCGACAGCTTGCCCCGCACATGGGGACGCAGGGCTTCAAGCGCCGTCTCAAGGGCATCGGGGGTATGGGCGTAATCCACATAAATACGGGCACCGGAGGGATGACGTGCCGCCTGCTCCATGCGTCCCTCTACCGATTTCAGATAGGCCAGCGAATTAAAAGCCTGAACGGGATCACCGCCGCAACCGATCACAAGGCCCACAGCCATCAAGGCATTGATGGCCTGGAAGCTGCCCACCAGGGACAGCTTGATATCATAGAGGTGGCCTTCATAGGAGACGGTAATTTCCTGTCCCGTCGGATTGGACGCCTGGTGCAACAGCCGGATATCGCCGTCATGACGCCCCACCGTGATCACACGATGTCCCCGCGCCCAGCAGATATCCGCCACTTCCCGCACAATGGGACAGTCCGCATTGAGCACAGCCGTACTGCCTGGCTTCATCACTTCCCCGAACAGGCGGCTTTTGGCATAGAAATAATTTTCCTGGCTGCCGTGATAATCATAGTGATCCCGGGTCAGGTTGGTGAAAGCCGCTGCCGAAATATTGAGCCCATCCAGCCGGTATTGGGCAAGACCATGGCTGGAGGCCTCGAATACCACATGGTCGATACCAAGATCGCAAAGGTCGCTCATAGCCTTGTGCAGGGTAACCGGGTCGGGGGTTGTCATGCCCGTATATTCATTATATTCCGGCGCCACCACCCCCAGCGTGCCTACTGAAGCCGCCTTGAGGCCCATATGTTCCCAGATCTGCTTGGTAAAGGAGGCTACAGAGGTCTTGCCATTGGTGCCGGTCACAGCCGCAAGATGTTCCGGCTGCCGCTGGAACCAGGCTGCCACCATCAGCGGAAAAATCCGCGCGGGCACCTCATGGGTTATCCAGGTCACAGACTGATCATCCAGCCGGGCCGAGGGTGTGCACAGAACCGCTACAGCACCACTTTTTACCGCATCGCTGATGAAATCCGCACCATTGAATTTAAGCCCGGGAAGTGCCACAAAAACGAAGCCCGGCGCCACCTTGCGACTGTCAGCCGTGATACCGCAGACTTCCACGTCACCGGTGACGGCAAGCCCGGCAGTATATCCGGCTCTGGCATCCTTCAGTAGTTCGGAAAGCTTTATCAATGGTGACTATCCCTGTCAGCAGAGGTTAAAATCAGGTTTTCATATCTCGGTTTTCTGCGCATTTTCGGCAGAACCCCCAGAAGCGGACCAATCTGGCGGACAACTTCTCCCACAAGGGGGGCCGCCGTCCAGCCGCCGCTGGCCATGTAAAAGGTTTCTTCGGTACCCCTTGGTTCATCCAGCATGGCAAACACCACATAGCGGGGATTATCCATAGGGAAGGCCCCGATAAAGGAAGAAATCAGATCCTTTTTGCGGTAACCGCCCTCACCCGGCTTTTCCGCCGTGCCCGTTTTGCCACCGACAAAATACCCCTCTACGTCCGCCGCGTTGCCAGTACCATATTCGACGGCGAGCCGCATCAGATCGCGCATGGTCCGACTCGTTTCTTCCGAAATAACCCTGGGGATTTCCATGGGACTTTCTCCCCCGGAAATAAGGAACCTTTCACTGTCACTTTTACGTAGCAAGGTGGCAGGAATATGACGTCCGCCGTTGATCATGGCGGAGATTCCGGTCGCCAGCTGAACCGGGGTAATGGCGATGCCGTGACCGTAAGAAACGGTCATCAGTTCCACTTCTCCCCACTGGCGCGGTAAAATTGGCCTGGCGACGCCGGAAAGCTCTATGGCAGGTGCTTCAAACATGCCTATTTTATGCAGAAACTCCCGCTGGTGGTCCGCCCCCACATCCCGGGCCATCAGGGCCGAGCCGATGTTGCTGGAGTAGGTATAGATTTCCGGCACATTGAGCCAGCGCTTCTTGGCATGGTCATCATGAATGGTAAAACGGTCCACTTTCAGGGGATCGGTGGCGTCATATCCACCTTCCAGGCTGACCACTTTCTGTTCAAGCGCCATGGCCACTGTGAAGGTCTTGAAGCCCGACCCCATTTCATAGACCCCCTGGGTCAGCTTGTTGAACAAGGCTTTGCTGCTACCGCCCGGAGGGCTGTTGGGATCGAAGTCGGGCAGGCTGCTCATGGCCAGGATTTCACCCGTCTGCACATCCATCACAAGACCCGCAGCGCCGGCGGCCTGGAACTTATCCATGGACTTCTTCAGCTCTGAATGCAGAACATGCTGCACCCGTATATCCAGGGATAGAACAAGCGGCTCTGCGGACCTCAAAGGGTCGGAAAGATGGTCCTGGAAAAAACGTTCGACACCGGCAAAGGGCTGGGTATCAATGCCCACATAGCCCAGCACATGGGCAGCCAGGTGTCCCTGGGGATATACCCTTTCCTCTTCCTCCTCCAGTTCCAGACCCGGGTTGCCCAAGCTGTTGATCTGCCAGACTTCCTTCGGCGTCAACTTGCGGCTGACCCAGACATGCCTGCGGGAGGATTTCAGCTTGTTGAGGATTTCAGTGCGGTTTTCATTCTTCAGAATATCGGCAATTTCCTTGGCCAGCTTTTCCGGCTCGGAAATCATATGGGGACGCGCCGCCAGTGACGCGGTTTTCAGATTTGTCGCCAGAACAATACCGTTCCGGTCCACGATATCCGCCCGCCCGGCGATATACCCCACCTGCTCATCTTCGGCAAAATGAGTGGTTTCGGAAAGTTCTCCAAACAGGCCGATGGACATCAGCCGCAACAGAAGAAAGCCAAAACCGAGCGCAAAAAGCACCATGGGCACCACAAGACGGGTTCTTGCCGTCTCCATGGCGCCCTGACCGGCCCCTTCAATATGCAGATCAATTGACCTCACTGATTTTTGTCCAGTTTCACCAATATTCTTTCAAAAAGATTTTTTCTCGGGGCCGGCTCTTCCGGTTTTTCCGCCCTTGCCTGTATGACGCCCGGCTGCTCAACCATCCTGACCGGAGCCCGACGGTATTTATCCGGCACTTTTTCGGGCTTGGACTGGGGCAGCAAAAGCCGGAAATTATCTACCGGCAGGCTTGCGGTGCGCACCTCGCCACGACCGGCCACCTGATCCAGGGACGATACCACCTGCAAATATTCTGTCGACTTCAGAGCCAGGAAGCGCTCGCTCAGACGCTGAAGCCGATCCGGACGGGACAGATAGGCCATCTCGGCCCTCAACACCTTGATGGCCGCTTTGTCTTCAAGAATGCGGCTGGCCAGGTCACGCTTGCGCTCCTCGAGCCGTTCAGTCGCTTCCTTGAGGTTATAGACCGCCCCTGCCGAAACCATGACCAGCAGGACCGCAAAGGATGCCACTATCCGTATCATGCTGCCTTCTCCCTCTCTCTTGCCGGTGCCGCCGTTCTGCGACCGGCCCGCAGTTTTGCGGATCTTGACCGCGCGTTCAGATTAATCTCTTCGCGGGACGGCTTTTTTCCGCCGCGAAAAATCATCTCGAATGTCGGTTCCGCGTCCTGTCCCTGTGCCATGGGCAGATGACGGGAACCACGGGCACTTTCCCCGCTCCTCTCCCGGAAAAAATTCTTCACGATACGGTCTTCCAGGGAATGAAAAGTCACCACACACAGCCTGCCGCCGGGTGCCAGAATCTGTTCCGCCGCTTCCAGGCCGCGTTCCAGCTCACCGAGTTCGTCATTCACATATATTCTCAGCGCCTGGAATGTCCGGGTCGCCGGGTGGATCTGTTTCTGGCCGCGGGCTGTCTTTTTATAACCCACCGCACGGCTCACGATATTTGCCAACTGAAGTGTCCGCGTAATTGGCTCTTCCCGGCGCGCCTCCACAATGGCCCGGGCGATGCGGCGTGACTTGTGCTCCTCGCCATAACGATAGATGACATTAGCCAGGTCTTCCTCGTCCATTACATTGACCACATCGGCGGCACTTGGCACATCGCCGCCCATGCGCATGTCCAGCGGGCCGTCCTGCATAAAGGAAAAGCCTCGTTCCGCCTCGTCCAGCTGCATGGAGGAAACACCGATATCCAGGGCTACACCATCCACTTTCTGAATACCTTCTTCAGCCAGCAACTCCCTCATATGGGAAAAACACCCCTCAAGAAGGTGAAACCTTCCGGGATTTTCCTTGCCGAGCTCTGCTGCCGTCGGCACCACATTGGGGTCCCGATCAATGGCCCAGACCGTGCAGTTGGCAGATTCCAGAATAGCCCGGCTATAGCCGCCGGCACCGAAAGTACCATCGACAATGGCCTCTCCGTCCGTCGGCGCCAGGGCGTCCAGCACCTCGTTCATCAGAACAGGGAAATGACGGGGATCAAATTCAACGGGCCGGGCGGTCATGCGCCTGCCTCCACGCCATCACCGCGGCGTTTCCAGCGCAACATGTCGCGGTTTTTGCGGGCCAGTTCGCGGGCCTTGACCAGTTCAGCTTCAAAGGCTTCGGGCGCCCAGATCTGGAAAGTGTTGCCCCGGCCGACAAACGTCACCCGGTCGGTAATACCCGCATACTCCATTAGTTCCTGGGGCAGGATGATACGGCCCTCGCTGTCAAAGGAAAGGCGGGAGCTGGAGGACAGGATGGAAAAGGTAAAGGCGTCATGCTCTTCTGAATAGGGGGCAAGGTCATCAATGCTTTCAGAAAGGCGGTCCAGATAATCCAGATCACAGCCTTCAATGGCATCATGGACAAAGGAGGGATAGGCGACGATACCCTGCCAGGACCCTTCGGGCAGAGAGGCGCGAAAAGGAGCCGGCACAGACACCCGCCCCTTTTTGTCCACTTTATTTGTAAATGTCGAAGTAAATTTCGGCATTTCCCGCTCTGGCTGTTAGCTGGTTATAAGTAATAATTTCTGCTGGCAACCGTCCCCTTTGACAATCACTGTATGGGATATCATGGGATTTAATGCCTAGTCAATGGGATATCATGGTATATTTGTGGGGTTAATAAGAGATTAATAGTCCCCTGAGGCTATAAATGTCCTTTTACATCATGCAGTTATACAGACATGCCATCAGGACACATGAAAGTCCCATTTGGGACCATGTCCGCCCGGATTCAGGAGAAAAAATAGCGGGATTACCCGAATATGCAGATTTTGGGTAAAAAGACTCGGAAAAAGGAAAATTTTCCCATAGGGGGGCGGAAAGAAAAAAAGCGCCTAGAGGCGTTCCGCCAGATCACCGAGAAGTTTTTTGATTTCGGTGTCTTCGGGCTCGAATGCGAGCCCCAGGAAACCATCATCCTGCCAGGCAATCTTGGCATTGATGGTCCATTCATTCCTGATTTCAACGACCACATCGGCCCCTGTTTTTAGCGGCAGGTCAATTTTAAGCTTGGCGCCCTTGAGCGAGACATTATAGGCAAGACAGTCGAAGCTGTGATCACCGACCTTTAGCACGGATTTCCATAACACCGGTTGTCTGCGCCTGGTGCGGCGATTTTCGTCAGCATCTTGTTTTGATTCAGGCATGTCTCTGTCTACCGCAGTTAATCAGCGCATTTGCACATTCGATGTTAGGTTGAATACTAGGCAGTCGCATAAATATTCGCAAGAGTAAAGGTACGGCTCGCGGGCCAGAGCAGGCCCTGCTCCCATACCGCATATAATCAACTGAGACCGGTCGCAAGGGAACCGAGTGTGTTTCGAACAGCTTCAGGTTCATCATCAAAACGCAGACCGACAAAACCATCGGCTGACCAGATTACACGGGCCGCCTTTTTCAGCTTGCTTTTGAGCTGCACATAGACGCTTGCTCCCTCGTCAAGTGGCAGGTCCACCTTGACGCGGACACCGCTCAGTGAAAGATCATAGGCGGTACAGTCAAACCTGTAACTGCCCACGTCAAGTCTGGCCGGCAGCAGAACCGTGCGGCGGTTATGCTGTCTCATGGTACTCAGAATTGACCTTACGGCCTTGCCCTGCATTACATCACCTCAAAGTAATTTGGCGCAAAAAGATATTACAATAGTATTTTATTCAAAGTTAATATCTCGTTAAGTTTTGCGCAAAAAAACACGTCGATCTGGGAAATACTGTCGCAGGCCAGGTAAAAAGCTCTGAACAAGCCAAGAAAAGGGAAATAAATCGCCAGACGGCCTGTAAGCCGGGTTCTGTTCACCGGTTTCCCGGATCGATGACCATTCATCTGGGACAACTGTTGCCAGCTGCCTCCTGCAATCAACCCGAACAACACCCCGAAAGAAGGCTGCCCGGCCGAAGCCGGAACATGTCGTTCCTATTTGATCTTGCACCCGGTGGGGTTTACCCTGCCCTTCCTGTTACCAGGAAGGCGGTGCGCTCTTACCGCACCCTTTCACCCTTACCCTTTGACAGGCGGTTTGCTTTCTGTGGCACTTTCCCTGGAGTCGCCTCCGCCGGCCGTTAGCCGGCACCGTCCTTCCGTGGTGCCCGGACTTTCCTCTGCTGAATAAGCAGCGGTCATCCGGCCGTCTGGCACGGGCAAATTACCTCTTTTCTCGAGGAAATCGCAAGATAATTATGATAAGATATTGAAAAATATAATATATCAGTCCAGGCCTACGGCATGTTCGCCAAGCATTCTTCTGATCGTGTCCGGTTCATCAATAAACTCGAGTCCAATAAAACCGGAAGAATGCCAGACCACACGGGCATCCATTTTCTGCATATCCCGGATTCTGACCTTTACCACCGCTTCTGTAGCCAGAGGTAAATCCAGTTTCATCCTGAATCCACCAAGAGAAATATCATACAAGGTGGCCTTGAACTCATGAGGTCCCACGTAAAGTACGGCGGGCCAAACTACCGTACGCCTTTTGAACATGCGCATGCAGTTCAATCCCTCTTTTATTTTCTCAACACGTGGTACATCCATTTCCTGTGCTGCTCCAGGCATTTAAAACTCCCCCCTCAATTATCGGTAGCCTATTTTTCATTGCCCCGAATGTAGCTCGAAAATATTGATAAAGTTCTAATGACGGAGACTTGCGCGCACTTTTTTTATGGGGCACAGTGTGACAGTAATGATATCCAGAAGCGGCGGAACGCAATAATGAATGTGAATACTATCCTGTTGAAAACCCTAGTCTTGTTTACCCTTATTCTTTCTGTCAGCGCCTGTTCTGATGATGATGACCTGGTCTATGACGCCGGTCCTGCGGGCCCGGATACGGAACAGACCCTGAAAAGCCTGCCGGACGGACTTGTGCCCGATAGAGAGAACGCACGTCACTCCGGCAACTAGGGCCGGGTCACGGATCACAGGATTTCAGGACAGGCTTTCCTTTATCCCGAGAAGGAACTTGAGGCGCGCAAAGCTCTGCGCATCCGGCTCGCCTGAAAAATCCTGCGGGCGGAAATGTCGCTGGAAGGCGGACAGCACGGTTCTGGTCTGCTCATCCAGTTCGCCGGTCAACCGAATGCCATAGCCAAAATTCTGCAACTTTCGCTGAAATTCCCGGACATTCGGCAATTCACTTTCATCGGACAGGTCCGGCCAGACACCGACCCCCTGCCCGGCCAGCCACTTCCAGTCAAACAGCTCACCCGGATCGATCTTGCGCGTCGGCGCCACATCGGAATGTCCCAGCACATGCCAGGGTTTGATCTGATGGCGTTCCAGAATTCCCTTTGAAAGTTCGGCGAGGCTCAGCATCTGTGCTTCTGGAAATGGCCGGTAATCCCCTTTGTAGCCCGGATAATCATGACCCGGATTGACAAGTTCGATTCCGATGGAAAGGCTGTTAATATCAGTTTCCCCTTCCCAGTCTGACACTCCTGCATGCCAGGCCCGCATCTCCTCCGGCACCAAGCTGTGAATCCGGCCGTCTTCCATGATCAGATAGTGGGCACTGACCCTGGCTTCCCCATCCCTGAGGCGCGCCAGAGCCTCTTTCCCGCTGGCCATGCCGGTATAATGCATGATCAGGAGGCGAGGTTCCGCCCCGTCCCGCCGTTCGTCAAAATTGGGGGACGGACTCTGTATGATCTTCGGTGTTGTCATGGCCCCACTATCCCCGGTGAGTCGGCAAACATCAAGCCTAAATCAGGCCAAAGTCAGGGTAAAAGCGCCTTTGCCATCTTGCGGTTTCTGATCCAGTCCCGGTAATGGATCAGGCCAATCCCGGAAAAGGTCACTGTGCAGCCCAGCAGGAACCTGACGGTCAGCACCTCGTCCAGGAAAATCACCGCTGACAGCGTGGCGAACACCGGCACCAGCAACAGAATCGGAGCGATATGCGCCACCGGATGGCGTTTCAACAGGAAATTGATCCCGCCATATCCGACAATGGACGACAGTGCCGCGGTATAGAGCAACATGCCCCAATGCAGGCCATCCAGTTCCACCAGCTCCCTGACCTGGCCTTGTTCGAAAACAAGGCTCAGAGTCAGCAGGATCGGCACACTGTAAAAAGCCGTCCAGGCCTGGGTGGTGAGAACACTGACCCCCTTGAGGGACCGCATCAATATCGTGCCGATGGAATAGAGTGACGTTGCCAGCAAAACCACCAGAATTGCAATCCCTTCTCCGGCAATGGCGGGATCAAATGTGATGATTAAAATGCCTGAAAAGGCGATAACGATCCCTGCACCACGCCAGATGCTGAGCTTTTCATCAAGGAAAAAATGAGCCAGGATCAGGGTGATGGGAATGTTGGCCTGAACCATGACCACAATGGCAGACACTTTGCTCGCCAGTTCCAGCGCCATAAAGGTACAGCCGAAATGAAGCCCGCCGATACAGATACCAATGAGCGCAAGATGCTTCATCGCCCCCTTGACCACCCGCAGCCAGGGCAAAAGCATGATCAAGACAATGGCAAAACGCAGCGTCGCGAACCAGAAGGGGTCGAGCTGTTCCAGCCCGATCTTCATGACCACGAAATTCAACCCCCATACCATGGCGATGAGGACGCCGAATAAAAGGTGGGTTAACGGCACATTTCCCTCCCTCGACTAATAACGTACAGGATCATCGGATATTCCGTTCTTTGGCAATCCGGTCATAGGCTTCGTTGATGGCCGCCAGTTTCTCGTTGGCCACCTCGATAAATTCTTCGGGCACGCCCTTGGCCATCAACAGGTCCGGGTGATGTTCCTTGATCAGCTTGCGGTAGCGGGACTTGATCTCCTGGTCCGTAGCGGTTCGCTCGACCCCGAGCACCACATAAGGATCGCGCTTGTCCTTGCCCAGATGGCTTTCGCGGATACGCTGATAGGTGGTCTGGTCAAAGCCGAACAGACGGGCTACATGTTCAAGGAATTTTTCTTCCTCCGGATGCATAATCCCGTCGGCCATGGCGATATGAAACAGGATATCCAGCAGTTCTTCAAGCACCACCGGCTGGTCCCGGAACAATCGGGCAAGCTGCCTGGCATAGGGTTCATAGCCGGTGGCTTCCTGGCGCGCCAGATCAAACAGGCGGCCCACATTGCGGCTTTCGCTGTCCGGCACACGGAAGGCCTGCCTGAAGACATTTATCTCGTCCCGGGTCACCCGGCCGTCGGCCTTGGCCATCTTGGCTGACAGGGCGATGACACCGATCGTGAAGGTAATTTTCTCGGTCGCCTCGCCCACCGGACCCCCGATTTTCTCTGCCAGTTTTTTTGTTGCCACATGACCGGCGAAGGCGCCAATCAGGGCCCCAATAGGCCCGCCCAGCGCCAGTCCTGCAGCGCCGCCCAGCAATGTACCCCATACAGACACTGGTATATCCTCTGCTTTTTAGTATTTGTCTTTGACACATACCCTTTTATGTCCGGGCTGTCATCAGGGAAAGTCATTACTCTTGATCAGACCCGGTCTTACTTCCTGCATAACCTGTACAAAAAAACGGGCGGCAAAAAGATGCCACCCGCCTTTTCCAGAATTATTAAGTTGTTCTAGAACCTCTGAGCCAGAGTAACCTTGATGTTCCGGCCCGGCTCAACATCATTCAGAACCAGCGGTCCGAATACTGGATGGGTTGTGGCCCCATAGCGTGACGCATGTGATGTATATTGCTTGTCGAACAGGTTATCGACACCGAATGTCAGGGTCATGCCCTCCATAGACAGGGGATTTTCCCAACGTGCCGAAATATTATGAATGGTATAACCTTCCTTGACTGTCCCCAGCGCATCTGTCAGCTCGAACACGGCATCCAGATTATAGTTCAGGGTCAATTGCAGATCAGGCACTTCATAGGTCACATCAAATCCAAGGGTATCCCCCACTTCACGCAGATTTTCACCAAGAAGGGAGGTATCAAGACCTTCGTTATCCAGTTCAGAGGATGAATAGGTCAGCAATACATCAAGACCGTTGAAGACCAGTCCGGCACTTGCTTCGAAACCGTTGATTTTCGCTGTGCCGATATTTGCATCCCAGACATCGCCTGTGGCGCTGCCAGGAACGGAAACAGAGGCGATATAGTCATCAATATTGGTCCAGAAGAAGTTGGCGCCGGTATAAAGCTCAACATTTTCAATGGTTGTGCTGTAACGGAAACCAACTTCGATATTGTCCCCTGTTTCAGCTTCCACGTCCGGGTTAACAACCCGGTTTGCACCAGACCCGGTGAAGACCTCGGCCAGTTCCGGGCCACGGAACAGTGTGGTATAGCTCGCCAGAAGGCTGAGGCCATCAACGACCTTAACTTCGCCGGCGATACCAAAGGTCAGTTCATCCCAGGAACCTTCGGAATCAAGCTCTTCATAATTGACCTTATAGTCGTTATAGCGCAGGCCCGGGCGGATGATGAAACGTTCACTGATGGTCATTTCATTTTCCAGGAAAATCGCCAGGGATTTTGCATCTTCCTTGATGGCCGGAACACCACCAGCCACATCGGATACATATTCGAGATTCTGGTCAAAATATTCCAGACCATAATTCAGGCTGTGAACAACCGGACCTGACTCAAATGTTGAATTGGCCAGGATATAGGCGCCATAGTTGTCCGCATCGGCCTGTTTGAAAGTTCCGGCACTCCGAGGAATGGCCGGATTGGTTTCATCGCGCCACAGGGACATGTCATTCATGTAAAAGGTCGCGCTGAGCTGCAGATTTTCCTCCAGATCAAGGGAGTAAGTGGCATTGATGGTCTTGCGCTCATATTCTGTCGGCAAGAGGATATCACCGGTAATGGCGGCGTTGGTCCGAACGCCCATATCCGGACGCTGGGTGTAATCCCCTTCATCGGAAAGCTGGTCAAAACTGACTTCAAAGCGCTGATTCTCCGTCAGATCTACACCCACTTTCAGCATCAGGTCCTGGGTGGTGCCATCACTGCCGATTGTCTCCACACCTTCGCCGTCTTCGAAATTATCCCGGTCGATATAGTTATAATAGGCAAGCACATCCACCCGGTCGGAGACACGGCCATACAGGGTGCCGGAAAAGCTGAGCTGGGCATTGCTGTTATAGCCACCGCTCACACGGCCACCGATACGGTCGCTTTCATCTTCCAGAAGATCACCGGCATCCTTGGTGACAAAGCGAACCGCACCGCCCTGGCCGCCGTCAATCACGGAGGTGGCCCCGAGCTGCAGGTCTGCGGATTTCAGGATATCCGGGTTGATCAGCAGGTTACCCATGTGATGATAGAGATAGTTGGTCTGCAGCGCGCCGTCGATATAGACATTCAGGCGACGGTCATCAAGACCACGAATGTTTATCCGGGAGTTAACGGAATGGGTGCCGCCGATTTCGACGCCCGGCAGTTGCCGAAGAAGGTCGCTCAGGTGATCCGCCTGTTTGAGGGCGATTTCCTGTTCCCCAAGATACAGCGAATTGGAACGCACCTGGGTGCCCCATGTCACTACTTCTTCCAGTTCCTTGCCATTACTGTCAACATAGGCCTCTTCAGCACCGGCTGTAGTTGCCAGCGCGGCAGCCAGGGCAATGCCACTGACGGATAAAAGAACGTTATTTCTTTTCGTGGTAACAGACATATCTCTTCCTCTCATATATGCTATTTATTTTGCGAGTTAATTGCATCTAGCAGATAAAAGCGCCCCATGAAAGAAGAAAATGAGAATTATTATTAAAAATAAACAGAGCAATTTTACAGCGCCATTATTGCGTGACAGGACTTAAATCCATCATTTTCGAAAGCCCCGGGGTGATGAAAAAACCGCCGCCGGACACCTGAAAAAGAGCCGTCAGCCCCTGCTCTTCTGCGATCGTTTTGCCCTTCGCCGCCTCAAGGGAAAAAAGAGCCGTCGCCCAGGCATCAGCCCACATACAACTGTTGTGAAAAACAGTCACCGAAGCAAGTTGACGATCATGATCACAGGTGTTTCTGATGATATGGGACATTCTGTTTCCGCCTGTTGCGAGAAACCTGTTGCTGTTACCGGAGCTGGCCACCGCCAAGCCGTGTAATGCGGCAACAAATACGTCCTCGCCTCCAGCAACAGTTTCTACATCAACCCACCAGGGGGTCCTGTCCGCCTTAACCCCGCGCCCGACATATTCGCCGCCAATTTCAACCAGGAAATTTTGAATGCCGCATTGTTCCAGTATTTCCGCCATGCCATCAACCACATACCCTTTGGCAATGGCCGACAGGTCCAGCATGACATTCCCGGACTGATGCAACTGCCCTGACGAAGCATCCCAGTCCAGGCCCTTCCAATCAGCGGAGGCCTCAACCTGTGGCTGGCCATTGCCGCCCGGGCCGAATTCCAGATCCTTGGTATAACTACCAAGACATGGATTGAACGCCCCGTCCGTCAGGTGCGCCAGCTCCAGTGCCGCAGACAATATGCTTGCGAAACCCTCAGGAATCTCAAATATTTCACCGGCCTTTGCCCGGTTGAAACGACTGATGGTAGAGCTATCTTCCCAGTTACTGAATTCGCTGATTGATTGGGAAAAGAGCTGTTCAAACTGGTCCTGGATATCGCGGTCATCTAACGCGGCATCCCGGTAGAATCTGGCCGACCAGGCTGTCCCCATGGTCTGCCCATTCAAATCTGACAAGACAAAATCCTCAGGCGGCGGCTTGACCGCCCGGGGATCAATCTCTGTCGGGATTATGACATGCTTCCGCTTTATGGCTGTAGCGCCTCAAAGGTCAGGACATAGGAATGAACACGGGTCAGGTCCAGGCCATCTACCTTTTCATTCTGTCCCCTGTGCCCGGTGCTGAGCCAGTAACGGCCAGCCTCGGTCAGGGTAAAGCTGATTTTGCCATCCTTGTCAGTCTTCAATTTCAGGGCCTGCTCGTCATTACGGTAGCGGTCCTGCCCCCGGATCAAGGTTACCTCAAGACCTTCGGCGGCCTTGCCGTCTTTCAGGAAGAGGAAGGATACCTCTTCGCCGGTAAAGACATCGTTGGGGTGGGTTACAGGCTGAATTTCAATCCCGTCCCCTTCGGCCTTGAAAATGTCTGTGGAAGGCGCCCCAAGAGTTACATAGCTTTCGACCCGTCGTTTGACCTGCATGAACCTGGCGTCCTGTTTTTCATGCAGTCCCTGGCCCTTTAACTGCTCCAGGGACCCGCGGCGGCGCAGGGTTTCGCCATTTTCCTTCCACATGACAAAATACATATCCCCCCGGTCGGCAATCCGGTAAGTGCCCTGATGTTTCAATTCCACGTCAAAGGTGGTCCTCATCTTCCCCTGCATACCATTGTTTTTCTCTACGGGGCTTCCGTCCGGCGCCGTCACATGCAGGTCCGCAAGTTGTGGCGCCACATGGTTGGAGAAAAACAGGTTATTGGAGATTGCCGCGTCAACCGTGATCCATTCCTGTTCACCGGACAGGGTGAAGGTGGACGGCAACAGCCAGAATCTGTGTGCCTGGGCACTGGCCAAAGTGGTGAAAAACACCATCAGGGAAATTAAGGTGGTTCTGATCAAAAGTGACATGGCAAACTCTCCTTCGGTTCCGGTGCCTATTCCGGTGATATTTTCAGGGTGACTGACCCCAGCTCAAGACTGCCGCTGACCTGCTGTGCCTGAGGATTGTCCCCCGGCCAGCTAAATGGCAGGCTTAACACTTCCCTGCCCCCCACCTCGCGGGAGGCCTCCACATGCAGCAGATATTCCCCTGCCTCGAGCCCGGCAAAGGGACTGTCCGGTCCGGAAAAGGTCAGATGATGAGTACCCGGCGCCCGGGTGGGGCCTGTTACCCCGTCAATGGGAAGGTCAAGGCTCCGGCCAATACGGCGCCACCACTGGCGCATATCCTTCAGCCACTTGGTGCCTTCCCCCTCCGGGCCATTGTGTTGCTGGTACCAGACGGCCAGGGTACTGACCACTGAATGATCCGGTTTTGAAAGCCAGACAGCCACATAGGGGCGATGATATTCAGCCACCTGCAGACGCGGCAGTTCCAGGTTGATATCAACCTCCGCTGCTTCTGCAGCCTGCAGTGGTGCGCCAAGAAGGCCGAGGCTTGCCAGGGTGATTAATACGCGCATCTTTACTCCCTAGTGAATAAACAGAACAATCAAAAGCAGCGGAAGAACAAACCCCGCTCCAACCACAGGCCAGGTTGCCGGCCGTTTTCCGGCATGTATCTGCAACAGCCACAGGCCAGTCAGGCAGAAAATCACACAGGCAACGGAAAAAACATCAATGAACCAGGCCCAGGCGGTTCCGGTATTTCGACCCTTATGCAGGTCATTCAGATAAGACACAAACCCCCGGCTGGTAACTTCATGGATCACTTCGCCGCTGTTGAGATCTATACTCAACCAGCCATCCCCGCCGGGACGCGGCAGGCCGATATAAACATCCACAGGCGACCATTCGACCTGTTTGCCCGTCACATCAACATCAAGTTCACTCTGCAACCAGGAAACCACATCCCCCGGCAACATTTCCATGTCTTCCGGCTTCGGCGCACCGGCCAGAGACACCAGAAGATCGGCGGGCACAACAGCCGTCTCTTCGCTGGTTACAGGTGTTGAGGAAATCTGGTGAGCATGGTTAAGCGTTATACCCGTGATAGCAAACAAAAGCATACCAACAAGGCAGATAGCGCTGGAAATCCAGTGCCAGGTCCTGACCTGCCGTTTCAACCAGGACCCGTTCCCTCCATTCCTTGCTCGTGCTGACTGGTTTGCCCGTTGCATTCACGCCATCTTTTGCCGTACCAGAGCCGGATAAAACACTGTTCGTCCTGCTTACCGGAAATAAATTATCGCAACGGTTATAAACCATACACCGGCCATTATTGCAAGTGATTATCATTAAAGAAAGCTACCCGGCCCTCGACTTTCAATTGCTCCGGCGCCGCCAGGAAGCTATACTTCTCCCATAGAAAATAAACCGCCGGGGATACTCTCATGACAAGACTTTCAGACCTTAAGGTAACCATGCCGTGCCTTCGGTTAACACCGGGCGCCTTTGTCCTTTCCTTTCTGGCATCTCTGATACTGGCGGCACCCGGCCATACCTCCCCCGCCAAGACACAGAAGGATCAGAACATGATGACCGCCACAGGTGAATTTGATGTCAAACTTGTTCCCCAGGATGACGGGGATTTCAGCGCCGGGCGCCTGACCCTGGACAAAACATTCCAGGGTGACCTTACCGCCACCAGCAAGGGGCAGATGCTGAGCCACAGAAGTACAACAGACCAGACCTCGGCCGGTTATGTGGCCCTGGAGACGGTCACCGGCACACTGGCCGGCAGGAAAGGGAGTTTTGCCCTCCTGCACCGGGGCCTGATGCAGGACGGCGACCAGGAACTGGTGATCATGGTGTCACCGGGGTCCGGCAGCGGCGAGCTGGAGGGTCTCAGCGGCCAAATGGCCATCCGCATTGAGGACGGCAAGCATTTCTATGATTTCGAGTATCAGTTGGGCGAGTGACGCCGAACACCAGATTACTCCACCGTCCAGCGGCAGAAACCTTTTTCGCTCACCTCCGCGCCAAGGTTTTTATAGAATTTAATGGCGCCCCTATTGTCGGTTTCCACTTCCCATTTCATCACCGCCAGCCCCCGGGCTTGGGCCTGCGCACGCGCGTCCCGCATCAGCGCTTTGCCGACACTTT
Organism: Emcibacter sp.; assembly: GCF_048269205.1. Lineage (GTDB taxonomy): Bacteria > Pseudomonadota > Alphaproteobacteria > Sphingomonadales > Emcibacteraceae > Emcibacter. The sequence goes on from NZ_JBLXJC010000002.1 coordinate 421,658, forward strand.
GGCCGCGGAACTTCTCCCACACATAAAGGTCGTCAATCTGCATCACGTCCGCCCCGCGCCAGATGGAGTAATTGACCGTCCAGGAGACATAACCCGCGACCGCGCCGTCCACCTCGGCAAGCAACACCCCGAACCGGGCGGGCTCAGAAGAGAAGCCCGCGCGCCGCAGTTCCTCCTTGCTGGTGGTGACATACTGTTCCTGGCCGTGATGGCGGGCAATGGCCATGATCAGGTCAAAGACAATATCCACATCATCTGACGTGGCTTCGCGGATGGTGAGCATGATATATCCCTCTTTTTTCTATTTATTGATCTATCACTTTGCCACTTTTCTTTCCAGCTGCTAAATCTCTGTCATGAGCAATGACACTCAAAAATGGCAGTTCTGGATCGATCGGGGCGGGACCTTTACCGACATTGTCGCGCGGGACCCGGACGGGATGACGCACGCGAAAAAGCTGCTCAGTGAAAATCCGGAGCAATATGAGGATGCGGCGCTGGCCGGGATACGGCTGTTTTTGGGTCTCGGGCCCGGTGACAAAATCCCTGCCGCCCGGGTGAAAAGCGTCAAGATGGGCACCACAGTGGCGACCAATGCGCTTTTGGAGCGCAAGGGCGACCGTACATTGCTGCTGATTACCAAGGGCTTCAAGGATGCGCTACGCATCGCTTACCAGAACCGGCCCGACCTGTTCGCCCTCAATGTAGAGCTGCCGGAATTGCTCTATGAACGGGTGATCGAGGTGGAGGAGCGGACCGGCGCCGACGGCACCCTCATCACGCCCCTGAACCTCTCTGACCTGGAGCCGCAACTGGTGGAGGCCCAGACAAGCGGCATTCATGCGGTTGCCATCGTCTCCATGCATGGCTACCACTATCCCGAACATGAACAACAGATCGCCACGCTCTGCCGGGAGGCGGGGTTTACCCAGATCAGCATGAGCCATGAGGTGAGCCCGCTGATGAAGCTGGTGAGCCGGGGCGACACCACCGTGGTCGATGCCTATCTTACCCCGGTATTGCGGCGCTATGTGGACCGGGTGCAGGAGGCCCTGGAAGGCGTGCCGCTTTATTTCATGCAGTCCAGTGGCGGCCTTGCCCATGCGGACCATTTCCAGGGCCGGGATGCGATCCTGTCGGGTCCGGCCGGCGGCATCGTCGGCGCAGCCAAAACTGCCGAACAGGCGGGTCATGCAAAAATCATCGGTTTCGACATGGGCGGCACAAGTACCGACGTCACCCACTACCGCGGCGAGTATGAACGCAGCTTCGAGACCAAAGTGGCGGGCGTACGCATGCGCATCCCCATGATGCATATCCATACGGTGGCCGCAGGCGGCGGCTCGGTCTTAAGCTTTGACGGCAGCCGCTTCCGGGTCGGACCGTCGAGCGCCGGGGCCAACCCTGGGCCTGCCGCCTACCGGCGTGGCGGACCGCTGACGGTGACCGACTGCAATGTGCTTTTGGGCCGTATTTCGCCGGATCAGTTCCCCCATGTGTTCGGGCCCGAGGCCAATGAACCCTTGGACCGGGAGATGGTGGTGCAGCAGTTCGAAGAGATGCAGGCGGAGATGGAAGCCGCAGGCCTTGCGCGCCAGAGCATCGAGGACATGGCCGAGGGCTTCCTTGCCATTGCCGTCGAGAATATGGCCAGCGCCATCAAGAAAATCTCCACCCAGAAGGGCTATGACGTCAGCGGCTATTCGCTCGTGAGCTTCGGCGGCGCAGGCGGGCAGCACGCCTGCCTGGTGGCCGACCGGCTCGGCATGAAGAAAGTGTTCCTGCATCCGCTGGCGGGCGTCTTGAGCGCCTACGGCATCGGACTTGCCGACCTGGGGCATATTTCCGAGGCGGCGCTGGAACTGCCGCTGGACGGGGAACACATGCTGGAAATTGAGGCCACTGCTGAGAAGCTCGCCCATGAGGCCCGGGAAGAGCTCACCCGGCAGGGCGTCCTGGACATGGACTGCGCCGTCACCTTAAGGGTCAAATACCGGGGCAGCGACAGCACCATTCCGGCACCTCTGGCCCGGCTTGAAGATATACGCACCAGCTTTGAGGAACGGCATAAACAGCATTTCGGCTTTACCAGCCCCGGCAAGGAGCTGATCGTGGAATCCCTATGCGCCGAGGCCACCGGCGGCGGCGAAGCGCTTGGCGGCGCGAGCTTCACGCCCGCCGGAGACATCCCGGCCCGCACGATGCGCAAGATATATATAGGCGGCAAGTGGCTCGAGGCAACCGTCCTCCACCGCGATGACCTCCGGGGCGAAAAGATCATGGGCCCCACCGTGATCCTGGAGGAGCTCGGCACCAACCTCGTCCCCGCGGGCTGGCAGGGGGAACTGGACGACCACGGCAATCTGGTGCTGGAACGCATCAAAGAACTCAGCCGCACCCAGGCCATCGGCACCGGCGCCGACCCGGTGATGCTGGAGATTTTCAATAACCTGTTTATGTCCATCGCTGAGCAGATGGGCGCGGTGCTGGAGAATGTCGCCCATTCAGTCAATATGAAGGAGCGGCTCGATTTCTCCTGCGCCCTGTTCGACACTGAGGGCAACCTAGTCGCCAATGCGCCGCATATGCCGGTGCATCTCGGCAGTATGGGGGCCAGCGTCCAGGCGGTGATCCGCGCCCGGACCGGGACCATGAAGCCGGGCGATGTTTATGTGTTGAACGATCCCTATAACGGTGGCACTCACCTGCCGGACATAACTATCATCAGCCCCTATTTCGGCGATCAGGCGGAGCCGCTATTCTATCTCGCCACCCGCGGCCACCATGCGGACATCGGCGGCCTCACCCCCGGCAGCATGCCGCCGCTCTCAAGCTCCATCGACCAGGAAGGCATCCTGTTTGATAATTTCCAGCTGGTGCAGGACGGGGAATTCCGGGAACAAGACCTGACCCGGCACCTGAAAAGCGGTCCCTACCCGGCCCGCAATGTGAGCCAGAATATCGCCGACATGAAGGCCCAGATCGCCGCCAACGAGAAAGGGGTGCGCGAGCTCGACCGCATGATTGCCGAATTCAGCCTGCCCGTTGTGAAGGCCTATATGGCACATGTGCAGGACAATGCGGAGGAAGCGGTACGCCGGGCGCTGGACAAACTTTCCGACGGCAGCTACGATTATCCGCTCGATAATGGCGCGGTGATCCGGGTCAGGGTCAGCATCGACCGGACCGCCCGGCGCGCCAGCGTAGATTTCACCGGCACCTCAGATCAGCTTGCGAGCAACTTCAACGCCCCGCTCGCCATCTGCCGCGCCGCGGTGCTTTATGTGTTCCGCTGCCTGGTCGATGACGACATCCCCATGAATGAGGGCTGTCTCAAGCCGGTCGATATCATCGTGCCGGAAGGCAGCATGCTGAACCCCCTGCCGCCAGCCGCAGTGGTGTCCGGCAATGTGGAAACCAGCCAGTGCATCGTCGACAGCCTGTTCCTGGCGCTCGGCGTCATGGCGGCAAGCCAGGGCACCATGAATAATTTCACCTTCGGCGATGACGAACTGCAATATTACGAGACTATTGCCGGCGGCATGGGCGCTACAGCCAAAGGCGACGGCCAAAGCGCGATCCAGACCCATATGACCAATTCACGCCTCACCGACCCGGAGGTGCTGGAATGGCGCTATCCCGTACTGCTGGAGGATTTCCATATCCGCCAAGGCAGCGGCGGTAAGGGCGTGCACAAGGGAGGCGACGGCGTGGTGCGGCGGATCAGGTTTTTGCAGGACATGCAGGCGGCGATCATTTCCAACCATCGCCTGATCCCGCCCCCGGGGGTCAAGGGCGGTGATGCTGGCGCAGCAGGCCTCAACAAAGTGATCCGCGCCGACGGCACCAAGGAAATCCTCGGCCACGCCGCCGAAACCGACATGCATCCGGGCGACCAGTTCATTATCGAAACCCCCGGCGGCGGGGGATATGGGGAAGGCTAGAACCGACTACGGCAGGAACCGGTAATGGCCGGTGATGGCCTGTGCACCAAGCACATCCTCCACTTCCGGGCCGTTTTCCGCGTCATGGACCACCATGGGCGTGCCGTCAGCGGATGTATCGGCTATAACAATGCCGATGTGAGTGTGATTGCCGGAGACTGTCCAGGTTACCAGGTCGCCGGGCTCATAATTACCGGCTGACAGTTCAAAACCATTGCGTTTGAAATAGGTGGCAAGACTGGTGACTTTACGCTCCTCAACCCCGGTGGCGGCAAAACCCCAGTCGTCGGGATAGTCACCCCGGGCCTGTTCCTTGTCCGTCTGCACCAGTTGTTCAAGGTCGATGCCCTGGGCCTGATAGGCATGAATCACCAGTTCGCTGCAGGCACCTGCATGGCCCAATGCCTCCTGGGTTGAATAGGCGACCTGGCTTTGCGATGCCCCAGAATCCTCAGCAGCACCGAGGGCCCGGGCGGAACCGGACATACCGATCATCGCCGCGACAGACATTGACAGACACAAGAGGGATTTCACCTGCATTTCACTATTCTCCCTTATACTCCCGATTTCTTTTTTTTAAATTTGTATGACATTCTGCCCTTTCCGGACAGAAGAATCAAGATTTTACGATCTTTCCCGTCCCGAAAAAGCATGCTAGGGTTGCCCGAAACAAGAAAATTTCACTCCAGGGGATCGGAAATGAAAAGCATAAAAACACTCGCGGGGGCGCTTGCTCTCGTTCTTCTCACATCATTCAATGCACTTGCCAAAGACAGCTACCGGATCATCCACGCAGGCAAATTGCTGGCGGATACCAGGGAAAATGTCAAAAACGAACAGACCATCCTGATTAGAAACGACCTGATTGCCGCCGTGCGCAACGGTTACCTGACCGCTGCCGATTTTGACGGCGTGGAAAAGGCGGAAATCATTGACCTGAAGACCAGGTTCGTGATGCCGGGCATGATCGACAGCCACACCCATGTTACCGGCGAACTGGGCAAGGCCAACCTGCTTGAGGAAGTGACCAACACGGAAGCCGACGGCGCCATTCATGGGGTGCTCTATTTAAGGCGCATCCTGGCGGCGGGTTTTACCACCGTTCGTAATGTGGGCGGCCCCCGGAACGGCATTTTTGCGCTCCGGGACGGCATTAACGATGGGTACATTGACGGCCCGCGCATCCTGGCCGCAGGCTATACCATCTCCCCCCTTGGCGGGCACGGGGATTCAAACGGATTCCGGGAAGGCGTACTACACCCCAGCAGCGCCATCTGCAACGGTGCTGATGATTGCCGCCGGGCCGTCCGCCAGCAGATTAAATTCGGCGCCGACGTAATCAAATATGTGGCCACCGGCGGGGTGCTCAGCAACATTGCTGCCGGCACAGGCCAGCAGTTCACCGATGAGGAACAGAAGGCCATTGTCGAGACTGCCCACAGTATGGGCCGCAAGGTGGCCGCTCATGCCCATGGCACCGGTGGCATCAATGCGGCGCTCCGGGCCGGAGTCGACAGTATCGAACACGGCACCTACCTGGATAAGGAAAGCATCAAGCTGTTCCGCAAGTCCGGCGCTTATCATGTACCGACCATACTCGCTGGCATTACGGTCAAGGAAATGGCGGAAAACACCGACGAACTGACCGCCGCCCAGAAGAAAAAGGCGCTGCAGGTGGGGCCAGCCATCATGGATGCCCTGACCAGGTCCTACAAAGGCGGGGTAAAGATCGCCTTCGGCACCGACAGCGGGGTGAGCCGCCACGGCGTCAACGGCCGGGAGCTTGAGCTTATGGTCGAGGCTGGTTTGCCGATACAGGCGGTACTGATCACCGCCACCGTCAATGCGGCCGATTTGCTGGGTATTTCTGACATAACCGGGGTGATCCGGGAAGGCATGAGCGCCGATATCATTGCTGCCGATGGCAATCCGCTGGAAAATATTTCTACCCTGAAAAAGCCTGTCTTTGTCATGGCCCGGGGCAAGGTCTTTACGGGAGGGGAGTAGAAAGATGCCGCCGAAACCACCCTATTATGCCGTGATTTTCACCAGTCGCCGCTCACTGGAAGACGACGAAGGCTATGCCAAAATGGCGGAAGCCATGGAGGAACAGGCCCGGAAACAGCCCGGCTTTCTGGGGATTGAAAGCGCGCGCGACCCGGAAACCCGGTTTGGCATCACCGTCTCCTATTGGAAAAACGAAGACTCTGTAAAAGACTGGAAGGAAGTCACCAGTCACAAACTTGCCCAGAAACTGGGGCGGGAAAAATGGTATGAAAGCTATACCACCCATGTGGCAAAGGTGGAACGGTCCTATGGCTTCGGTGATGAGGGTTAGAAACTGCGCCTAGAAGGGCCAGAGCCAGAAACCTGAATCGAGATCGTCCTCGCAGCTTTTGAGCTGTGCGGCATAGGTTTTCGCATTGCGCTCCACCTTGCGGGCCACCTTGACCAGCCAGCCTTTCTTTTTATATGTGCCCCTCTTCCAGCCGCCGTGGCCCTCGTGATAGGCCAGATACTGGTTGTAGGCATCCCATTTGGAGATGCCCAGGGTCCGCTGGGTCACATTGGTGTACCAGCCGACAAAATCCACCGCATCGCCGAAATCGTCGCGGCTCGCACCCCTGTTGCCGGTTTTCTGTTTATACCAGTCCCAGGTGCCGTCCTTGACCTGGGCATAGCCGTAGGCAGAGGATTTGCGCCCCCAGGGGATAATGCCGAGGATATAGTTGCGTTCTGTCTTGGCGTCATGCTTGAAACTGGATTCCTGGCGGATAATGGCCAGTTGCACATGAATCGGCGTGCCATAGCGCTTGCGGGAGGCCTTGGTGGCCTTGTACCAGCTGCTTTTTTCCCGGAATATCTCGCAACTATTGGCCACATTGCGCGGCGGCGTGGTGGAACAGCCCGCCACCGTCATCAGAACCAGAGCCGCTAATATAATCCTGATCAATGCCAAATTCTCCATGTCCCCCAAATTAACAATCTCCCCCCAAAGAATCAAAAGAACATGGCGCTGTCAAGGCATAGGGGCCCGGAAAACCGTGAAACCGCAAAAATGCCGGTCTCCCGAGCAGGAAACCGGCTAAAGTCTGTTTTCTTTTCTGTCCCGGCCGTTTCAGGCGAGAAACAACAGTTTCTTAACGGGACTTGATATCGATGGTGCGTTTTTCAGGTTCCTGGACCTCTGTTTTCGGCAGCACGATGGTCATCACACCCTTGTGGAAATCCGCATGGATGGCGTCCGGGTCCACATTGGACGGCAGGGTAAAGGAACGCTGGAAAGAACCGTAACTGCGTTCCGTCAGATGGTAGTCCGTTTTCTTTTCTTCCCGTTCTTCTTTCTTTTCCCCCTTGAGGGTCAGCACATTGTCCTTGAGGCTGAGCACCACATCCTTTTCCTCAAGTCCGGGAAGCTCGATGGAAATTTCGAAGGATTCGTCGGTTTCGGTGATGTCCGTGCTCGGATTAAGGGAAAACTTGCCCACATTCAGCGGGCGATGAAAGAAAGTTCCCCAGCCCCGGCCATAGTCGCCGAAAAGCTGGTCAATATCCCGGCGCAGGCTGGTCAGGGGATGAAAAAAAGAAGACTCTTCCGGGCTACTCTCCGGCACTTTGGTTTCGGTCACTTTGTCGGTCATTTGCAACCTCCTTGCCTTAAGTTGATAAGCAGACGGAGTCTATCATCTGCGGGCAAGGCGTGCATTGACGGGGGTCAAATTTTTAATTTTATTTTTGCCCAATCAATAATGCTATTCAAGCTAACCGGACCGAGCAACAATTTTAATAACCTCGTTCAGATAGGACATTGCCGCCTGGGCTGTTTCCGGACTTTCTGTTTCCTCCTTAAAAGCCTTTCCAAAAGTTGCCTTTCTTATGACAAGTTTAACCCCGTGGCCAATTCCGCCGAATATCTTCTTCACGAATTTTTCAAGACTCGATTTGACTTCATGAGCGCTCTCGAGCGTATCCTCAAACTCATCACTCTCAAACGCGGTTTCGCTTAAATCTCCCACAGAAATTTTATCCATCCTATCAGCAACATAAGACATTTCATGAGTCAACCAGATCACTTCTGCACTTCTCTTCTCTTCATAAAAAACAATGTACTGCTGCAGTCGGCTCTGTAAAAAATACAGAAAAACGTGATCAGTTATAAAACCAGTCGCCTGGCCAACGTCCTGCCGAATAAGCTCTTCATGTTTCCCCTGGCCCTCAAGGCGTCCACACATCAACCGTTCCAAAGTTGTAAAGAATTTCTGCCAATATGCAGCAAATTCCACAACCACTGGACTAAAAGGCGCGATTTCCTGAGGCTCTGAAGGTTGTCTAACGGTGTCATACCCTGGACTCATTATCACCTCCCAATAAATTGGTTTCTGGAATCACAAGATAATACCACCTTCAAGGGTGCATTGAATAAAAATACGCCTTTAAAGAAACGCTCCCATCAGACATCACCATAAAAAAAACCGGAAAGCCCAAAGACCTTCCGGTTTTTCAAATTTTCTTTATGAAGGCTAAGGCAGTGGCCTTAGTGCACCCGTTTGTCCAGACCCTCGATGCTTTCTTTCAGAAGCGCATCCTGGTCTTTCTTTTTCAGGTTTTGCGCAATCAGCTGGCGAGCAGCGGAAGTCGCCACATCGGCAGCCAGACGCTGGATTTCCTTAACGGCACCGGCTTCCATCTGCTGGATTTTCTGACCGGCCAGACGAGTCCGGCGATCAATCATATCCTCGATATGCTGACGGGATTCCTCGGTCAGGATCTTTGCCTCAGCTTCGGCATTGGCCAGAAGATCAGCAGCTGTTTTTTCAGCTTCATGCTGGTCCCGCTGATATTTGGCCAGCAGGGCAGACGCCTCTTCCCTCAGGGTGCGGGCATTATCCAGCTCTGCCTCGATGGCCTGGGATTTTTCATCCAGCATCCTGGCAAAGATTTTATGCACGCCTTTCCACACTATCAGAACAAAGAACACAGCCACCGCAGCATCCACCCATACGGAAGGATCCTGATACCAATGCGCATAACCGCCATGAGCGTCGCCATGGGCCTGCTCGGTAGCATGCTCAAGTTCGTTTACAGGATCAGCCATTTGCCTTCTCCTTCACAGCCATGGCAAGCTTGCCTTCAACTGTCTTGCTGACGGCAGCATCGTCAAGTTCCAGTTTGGCGACGCGGCTGAGGATATCCTTGCAGAGATCTGCAGAAACGGCACGTACATCATCCAGGGCTTTTTCCTTGGCAGCACGGACACGATCGGCCGCTTCATCCGCCTCGGCATTGAGCTTCTGGCTCAGTTCGTTGTATTTCGCTTCAACCTCGAGCTTGATTGCCTCCCGCCGGGAAGCAATCGTTGCCGTGGCGTTTGCCCGGGCTTCCTGCAACGCCTTTTCATAGGCGATGCGGGCTTCCTCTGCCTCACGCTGCAGCTTTTCAGCCTCTTCCAGATCGTTGGCAATGCGGTTCTGGCGTTTTTCCAGAACGTCGGAGACCTTGGGCACGACGCTGTAGTACATAATCAGGTACAGCACCGCGAACACGATCGCCAGCCAGAAAATCTGCGGGGCAAATACTGCCGGATCTAATTGTGGCATTGTCTTCTCTCCTTGATCCTTTTTGCGGGATCAGGCCTGTTTGTATTTAACCGGTTTGGTGTTGGTATCGGTTATACGAACAGGATGATGAAGGCAATAACCAGACCGAACAGACCGGTCGCTTCAGCAAGCGCAAAGCCCAGCATGGCCTGACCGAAAACCGGGCCGGCAGCGGAGGGGTTGCGGATGGCTGCGGAAACATAGTTACCGAAAATTGTACCGATACCGATACCTGCACCAATCAGAGCAGAACAAGCCAGACCGGCACCAATCATTTTTGCAGCTTCGACTTCCATTTTAAATTCCTTTTATTTTCACAAATTAAACCAAATTACAAATTTCAACATGTGCCCTAGTGCATATGCAGGGCGTCATTCAGGTAGATACAGGTCAGAACCGCGAACACATAGGCCTGCAGACAGGCGACCAGCAGTTCCAGACCGGTCAGGATCACAATGAAGGAGAACGGCACCAGGCCGGCAACCCCCAGTACGCCGCCAAGGGCGCCGAGGCTGACCACAAAGCCGCCAAATACTTTCAGCATGGTGTGTCCGGCCACCATATTGGCGAACAGACGAACAGACAGGCTGATGGGACGTGAGAGATAGGAAACAATCTCGATCACGATCAGAAGCGGAAGCAGCGCCAGCGGTGCGTCACCCGGTACGAAAAACTTCAGGAAACCAATGCCGTGCTTGATAAAACCGATGATGGTTACACCGATGAAAACAAACAGGGCCATGGCGAAGGTCACGGCAATATGGCTGGTGACCGTAAAGATATGCAGCCCGGGTACGATATGCGACAGGGGCAGCATGCCGATCAGGTTGGCGAAAAGGATAAACATGAACAGGGTCAGCACGAAGGGGAAATAACGGCGTCCTTCGGCGCCGGCGGTGTCATTGATCATCTTGGCGATGAATTCGTAACACATTTCCACCATCACCTGCCAGCGTCCCGGTACCATGGAAGCCTGACGCATCCCGCCCAGCATGAACAGGCTGACCAGAACCAGCGTCACAACCATGAAAAGAGAGGAGTTGGTGAAAGAAACGTTATAACCGGCGAGTTCCAGCGGAACCATTTCCTGGATTTCAAATTGCGAGAGCGGGCTGGCCACTTTTTACTTCCTCTTCACAGGCTGACTAGCAAGCTAATCAGTTTTTTCACTTTCATGCCCGGCGCCCACCTTATGCAGATCCTGCTGCAATTTTTTGGCCGCCCTGAGCACATTCATAATCCCGGTCGCAATGCCGAGAAATAAAAACACAATCAAAAGCCAGGGACCGGTACCCAGCCATTCGTCCAGAAACAGGCCGAGCAGCAGTCCCATCACCAGCCCGGCAATTAGCTCAGAAACAAGCCGGACTGCCGAACCATAAGCGCTTGCTTTTCCGGGGCCTTGGGACTCTTTGCTTTCGCGAGCCTTTTTGGCCTCCTGCAAGCGGGTGCCCAGGTCTTTCAGAAGCTGATGCCGGTTTTCTGACTGCGGATCTTCGTCAGACACGGGGCAACCCCTCCTTAAAAACCGGACGAAGGACAGGCCTCCGTCCGCACCCGTAAAATTGACAGCAACATAGTTTCTGGCCCCTTACCTGTCAAGTTACAAAAAACGGACATTTATACCCTGAGTGGACATATACAAGCCGTTGGAATGAAAGGATTTTCCAAGTCACAATTTTTCGGGGAGATTTCCGCGAAAAAAAATATTCTAGCCCAGCAAAGAATCTGCCACCCGGTCGCGCATTCTTTCGGCGCTTTCAAGATCCACGGAAACAAGCTGGGAAACACCGCGCTCGGCCATTGTCACCCCGAATAGGCGATGCATGCGGGACATGGTGACCGCGTTATGGGTGACGATCAGGAAACGGGTGGACGTCCTGCCGATCATGCCATCCAGAAGGTCGCAGAAACGCTCGACATTGGCGTCATCCAGCGGCGCATCCACCTCATCCAGCACACAGATCGGGGACGGATTGGTCATGAAGACCGCAAAGATCAGGGAGAGGGCTGTCAGCGCCTGTTCACCCCCTGACAGAAGGCCGAGATTTTGCATCTTCTTGCCCGGCGGGCTGGCCATGATTTCAAGCCCGGCATCCAGCGGGTCGTCGGATTCGGTCAGTTCCAGATGAGCACGGCCGCCACCGAACAGGGTGATGAACAATTCGCTGAAATGGGCATTCACCTCTTCAAACGCCTTGAGCATGCGGGCCCGGCCTTCCCGGTTCAGATCGGATATCGCCTTTTTCAGCTTGCCGATGGCCTGCTCCAGGTCCTCGCGCTCGCTGATGGACGCTGACAGGGTCTTCTCGATCTCCTGCAATTCTTCCTCGGCCCGCAGGTTGACCGCGCCGAGCCTCTCGCGCTCACCCTTCAGGCGCTCCAGCCGGCGATGGCTGTCCTCTGCATCGGGGAAAGGCTGGTCCGGCTCCAGGCCGACCTTCTCGCGAAGGGCCGCAGGCTGACAGCCAAAGTCCTCTTCAATGCGACGCAGCAGGGCCTCTTTCTGGCTCTGATACTGTTCCATGCTTGTTTCCAGGCGGACTTTCTGTTCCCGCTGTTCAGCCAGCCGAGCCTGGACCTCACGGATTTCCTTATCTTTGGTGGCCAGCGCTTCCTCGGCTTCGGCAAGAGCCTTTGCCGCAGTCGAGCGTTCCTCTTCCGCCTCTTCGATCAGGCTGTTGAGCTTGCGACGCTCCTCGACAATCTGTCCCGGCCGGTCTTCCAGCGCCGCCAGTTCATCCCTCGCCTTTTTCCGACGTTCGATCAGGGCGTTCAGATGCTCTTCCACATCCTTGACCCTGAGCTTCCAGGCGCCAAGTTCGGTTTCGATCTGGTCAAGCCGCTCATGGCGGGCAGAGTTGCGGGACAGGAATGAATCATGAGCAAGCCGGGCCTCGGACAGCTCATGGCGCTTTTCCTCCACAATACGGCGCGCCTCGGTGATGTCATTTTCCAGATTGACCGGTTCGGGCAATCCCGCCAGCGCTTCTTTTGCCTGGCGGCGGCGACTTTCCACCTCGTCAAAGGCCTCCACCATGTGACCCAGGCGGTCGCGAAGGGCACTTTCTTCGGACTGGTGACGGGTCGCCTGTTTTTCCGCCTCGGTCAGTTCCCGACGGGCGCTGGCTGCCTTTTCCTCGGCGTCGCGCCAGGTCTGGCGAATTTCGCGGGCGGACTGCTTGGCTTCCTCAAGCTTTTCCTGCATCAGATGCAGCTGTTCCCGCGCATCATGGGTTTCCTTTTGCTTGCGGCTGAGGTCGTCACGTATTTTTTCCAGACGGTTCTTCTGGGAAAGCCGGATGGCCGCAACCCCCGGCGCTTCAGGTGACCGGCACAGGCCGTCCCAGCGCCAGACGCCGCCGGCGCGTGTCACAAGCCGCTGACCGGGCTTCAGGTCCTTCATCAGACGCTGGGCGTCAGCGGCGCTCTCGACAATACCGATCTGGGACAGACGCCGGTCAAGCACGGCTGGCCCAGTCACATGACCGGCCAGACTATCGATTCCTGCCGGCAAGGGCTGCACAGCTTCGAAAGCCGGCAGCTTCTGCCAGTGGATGGGATCACCATCACTTTCCGAGGCTTCCAGGTCCATGTCCAGGGCGGCACCCAGTGCGGTCTCGAATCCTTCGGTAACAGCAATTTTCTCAAGAAGAGGCACCACGCCTTCCTCTGAGGAAGAGGACAGAAGTTCTTCAAGAGCCTCAATCTCCGCATGCAGTTTGGTCTGCTTTGATTCATGGGCCTGCAGGATGGCCCGGGCCTCCTGCTCTTTTTGCTGCCAGTCCTGACGGGAATCTTCTGCCTCGGTGGATTTGGCCCGCTGTATCTGCACGGCTTTTTCGGCTTCCGACAGGCGGTTTTCCGCCTCTGACAGGGCACGGGTAAACAGGTTATTGCTTTCCAGCCGGCCAATCCGTTCCTGGATGGTCTCTTTCTGTTCGTTAAGAGCGGTCAGCCTGTTTTCGGCTTCCTCGATATCCCGGAGAAGGTTATTTTTCTCGGCATTGCGCTGGGCCTGTTTCTGGGTCAGTTCCTCAAGTTTCCATTCGGCCTCCAGGGTTGCGGCCTGACGGACCTTCAATTCCTCGGACAACTGCTCCACACTGTCGGTCTGGTTTTCGATTTCCTGCCTGATCTGCTGCCGTTCCGCGGTCAGGCGCTCGATGGTACCGGCCGCATCGCCGATCACCGATTTTTCCCGGCCTTCGTCCTGGTCAATATGCGCCAACTGGTCGCGAAGCTTATCCTGGGTTTCATGCAAGCGCTGTTCCTCGCCGTCCAACCCGTCGCGGGCCACCACCATACGATGAAGTTTGGCCGCGATTTCCGCCTCTTTCTGCCGCAGTTCCGGCAGTCCGGCGGCCAATACCGCCTGTTCTTTGTTCAGCCGGCCTACCTCGGCGCTGATTTCAGACACCAGTTTCAGAACCTCACGCGCCTCACTTTCGGCCCGGTTCATATTTTCGTCAATGGTTCGCCATTCCATATAGAGGATCAACGCCTGCAAGGCGCGTATTTCCCGGCTGACATTCTTGTATCTTGTCGCCTGGCGGGCCTGATTTTTGAGACTGCGTATCTGTTCCTGCAACTGGATTTCCACGTCGCCAAGACGTTCCAGGTTATTCTCGGCAGACCGCAGTTTACTTTCCGCTTCCTTGCGCCGGGTATGCAGACCGCTGATGCCCGCGGCCTCCTCCAGCACCGCACGGCGCTGTTTCGGCTTGGCATTGATCAGGGCACCAATACGCCCCTGGCTCACCAGGGAAGGCGAATGAGCCCCGGTCGAGGCATCGGCAAACAAAAGCTGCACATCCTTGGCCCGCACATCCTTGCCGTTCAGGCGATAGGCGGACCCGCTTTCCCGCTCGATCCGTCGGGAAATTTCAAGCTGTATCTCATCATTGAAAGCCGCGGGCGCAGTACGGTCCGCATTGTCCAGGCTCAGGGTTACTTCGGCAAGATTTCGCGACGGGCGGGAATCGGTACCGGCAAAGATCACATCGTCCATGCCGGAACCGCGCATGCTTTTGGCGGAGTTTTCGCCCATGACCCAGCGCAGGGCCTCGAGAAGGTTGGATTTGCCGCAACCGTTGGGCCCGACCACGCCGGTCAGGCCTTTTTCAATCACAAGCTCGGTGGGATCGACAAAGGATTTAAATCCTGACAGTCTGAGCCTTGTAAAATCCACCTTCCAGGTTTCTCCCTACACCCCTGTTGAAAACAGCCCTAATTCAGGACTTTACTGATTGCCTCGTCAAGTTCCTCGAAACTGTAGCCACCTTCGTGCTTTACACCATTGATGATGAAGGTGGGGGTTCCGCTGACTTCAAATTTCTCGATCCCCTCCTTGTAGGAATTGATCAGATAGTCGCGAAGTTCGGTACTGGCGAGACATTTATCCGCATCAGCCTGGTTCACACCCACCATGCGGGCAAGCTTGACCACTTCGCTTCTAGTCTGTTCACTGAACATCTTGAAGGCGGTATCCTCCCCGTACTGGCTGACAAGTTCGCGATATTTTTTCGGCTGATACCAGCTGTCCTGACGTTTGAAAATCATGCCGAGCAGCGGATAATAGCGTTTTTCGGCCGCACAGCGGCTGATCAGCGAGGCATCCAGATCAATGGCGTTCAGCATGAAATGCCGGAAGGTGATTTTCATCTTTCCGGTTTCAACATATTTTTCTTTAAGCTGCGGCAGAATTTCATTGTTGAAATGAGCGCAGTGGGAACATGTGGTCGAGGCGTACTCGATGAGCTCCACCGGGGCATTTTCGTCACCCAGGGTAACATCATAATTCAGGAAGGGTTTGGCGTCATCTGCCATCGCCTGCTGGATAGCAGGCACCATCATCAGAATAAGACCCAGAAAAAGACTGGCGATTACGTAATTCGGTCTATTTAGTTGTTTTGTCATTATCAATCCACAATATATTGTATGTGAGTATAGAAATGATTTTTCCCTCAAATCAAGGAAAGAATCGTTAACGCTCTCCCTCTGACGGCATTGAGCCCATTCCCCGGCGGGTAAAACGGCGCCTTGGCGTTGGTTTTTCTCGCTTTTCCGGAACCATGACGGCCGCGCCGAGCCGGTAGAGCGCCCGTTGCAGGGCACTGTCTTTCACGTCGGAGAGTATTTCATCAAGCTGCTTTTTCTGAGAATCGGCCAGTTCGGGCTGCTGCCTGGACCCGCTATTCCGGCGTGCGGGCACAGGGCCATGGCGATAAACCAGCCTGTCCACGGCCCGGTATCCATAGAAACCGTTGATCCGTTCAAGCACCAGTTCCTCGAGATGCTGCATTTCGGCGGCAAAGGCGCCTTCCATACGGATATAGAGTGTGCCTCCTGCGCCTTCGGTGCGGGGGAAGGTCAGCCGTTCCGGGACACTGCAGCCGGACAGAACGGGACCCACGATATCCGGCCACCGGGCAATGATTTCAGACTGGGCAAACCCAAAGCGGCGGAAAGAACCGCTGCTCACCTGACGGGCCAGTTCCGATATGGCCTGTGTGCCGTGGCCCTTCCTGCGATAGCTTTTCTCTGGTCGCTTTTTAGTCATGGGAGTAATATAAGGCCCTTGCCGGTAAACAGAAACAGGATATTGACGAGATATGTCGAAAATATGATCATCTGACCGGCCAGTTACGGAGGGGATAATGCAAGAAAAAATCACCGCGGACCAGAAAGACCATCCCGTCGAGGGGGAAGATGCGGCCTATGAGGAATATCGGAGCTGCGAAAACTGCAACAGCCGTCTAGAAGACCGCTTTTGCCCCGCCTGCGGCCAGAAGGATGTCAATTTCCTGCGTCCTGTCTGGAACCTGCTGGAAGACGCCCTCGGTGATCTCTTGTCCTTTGATTCACGTTTTACCCGGACACTGATCCCGTTGATGGTCCGCCCTGGACATATCACCAGAGAATATCTGAACGGCCGGCGGGTCAGATTTGTGCCGCCTTTCCGGCAATATCTGGCGGCCACTATCCTGTGCTTTCTGGCACTGGCCACCTCCGACATCCAGCTGTTCGAAACCCAGACAATTGACTGGGACCCGATGGCGGATGAGCAGGCGGAAAACCCCGCAGAAGACAAGTCAGGAAAACCCAAAATTGTCGTAAGGAACCTGGCCGATCCCGGAAAGACAGAGAGCACGGGCGTTGAAGAGGAATTGTCGACCATGCCGTCGGATCGTGAAACTGACGGTAAATGGAAGGCAATCACCAGCAAGGTCATCACCGGCTGGAACCGCGTATCGGACAATCCCGCACTGATGAACAGGGTAATTGCGGAATGGATCCCCCGCCTGATGTTCCTGCTGCTGCCGGTCTATGCCTTTATCTTCAAAATCTTTTACATTTTCAGCAAACGCTATTATTTCGAGCATCTGATTTTTTCACTGCATGCCCATGCCTTTGTTTTCCTGTATTTTACGGTCATGGTTGTCCTCTACCAATTTGTGGAGCCGGTCCGGCCCCTTCTGTCCTGGCTTATGCTCTATATTCCCGTCTATCTGCTGATCGCCATGAAAAAGGTTTACCGGCAGGGCTGGTTCATGACAGTTTCAAAAGCCCTGGTGATTTCATTTGTCTATTCCCTTTTGTTGTTCGCAGGATCACTGACCGTCATAAGCTATGGACTGACACAGATTTAGCCTCCAGGAAGCCCATATTTGCTGGATTCTCGGGCCGCAGGGCTTATAGTGACAGTTTAATGACGATTCTTGAAGCCAGTATGGTGTGATGACAGTTGCTGAGAAAAACCGGCTATTAAAACAGGGAGACGACCTGGCAGATTCCCTGCTCGACTGGTATGACAGCAACGCCCGCAGTCTGCCCTGGCGCACGGGACCGGAAGAGAAGGCCGGCGGTCTGAAACCGGACGCTTACGAAGTCTGGCTCAGCGAAATCATGCTGCAGCAGACCACCGTGATCACCGTCATTCCTTATTTCGAGAAATTCATTGCCAAATGGCCCACCGTCACGGCGCTGGCCGATGCGGACCTGGACGAGGTTCTCGTCGACTGGGCCGGTCTCGGCTATTACGCCCGGGCCCGAAATCTGCACAAATGCGCCCAATATGTGCGAGACGAATTGGGCGGCCAATTTCCGGAAACGTCCGAAGAGCTGAGAAAACTCCCCGGCATCGGCCCCTATACCGCCGCCGCCATTGCCGCCATCGTCCATGATGAACCGGCCGCCGTGGTCGACGGCAATGTGGAGCGGGTCATGGCCCGGATGTTCAATGTGGACATTCCCCTGCCCGACGCCCGCCCGGTCCTCAGGGAACTGGCCGAGGGCCTGACCCCGTCCCACCGGCCGGGGGATTATGCCCAGGCGGTCATGGATCTGGGCGCCACCGTGTGCACGCCCCGGGCGCTGAAATGCGATGGCCGCTGCCCGTGGCAGATCTCTTGTCTTTCCGCACAGTCCGGCACCTCGGAAGAGCTGCCCCGGCGGCTGAAAAAACAGAAAAAACCCACACGGCGGGGATTTGCCTTCTGGGGTGAATTCAACGGCCATGTCTGGCTGCGCCGCCGTCCGGAAGAGGGGCTGCTGGGCGGCATGATGGAAATTCCGTCCTCCGACTGGGTGCCGTCCAATAGCTGGGAAAATTTCCCGCAGCCGCAGATTCCAATCATCGCCAACTGGCGCGAGACGCCCGGCATGGTCAGCCACACCTTCACCCATTTTCATCTGGAGCTAAAGGTGATCCGGCTGGAACTTGAGGAAATGATCAATCTGCAGGAAGGCATCTGGGCCCCGCTCGACAAGCTCGAGGAATTTGCCCTGCCGACGGTAATGAAAAAGATCGTCGAACATGTCAGCGCGCCTGTTCTGGACCTGTAATTCCCCCTTAAATTGCGCTATAGTTCCTGATCAGATCAAATACAGGCAGAAGGGATCGGGGATATGGCTGAGGTAAATCTGAAATGCAGTTGCGGGCAAATCCGGGGCACCGCCTGGGACATAGTCCCCCATGCCGGCACCCGTGTGGTGTGTTATTGTGAGGACTGCCAGGCCTATGCCCGGCATCTGGGCCAGGCGGAAACCGTCCTTGACGAATATGGCGGCACGGATATTTTCCAGACGGCGCCGGCGCATATGACCATTACCCAGGGCAAGGAACATATCCGCAGCCTCAGGCTCACCCCCAAGGGGCCGTTCCGCTGGTATGCGGGGTGCTGCAGGATGCCGATTGCCAATACGGGTCCCGCCAAGCTGCCTTTTGCGGGTGTGATCACCGCTTTTATGGATATCCCGGGCGACCGGGACAGGGTACTGGGGCCCGTCGGCTGGTACCTTCAGGGCAAATACGCGACAAAACCGCTGCCGCCGGGGCGCAAGATTGTCGATTTTCCGGCAAGCCTTCTTGTGCGCCTGTTCTGGAATATATTCGTCTGGAAACTGAAGGGGCTCGGCAAACCCAATCCCTTCTTTGACGAGAACGGCACACCGATCTCGAAACCGGAGAAGGTTTTCGAGCGGAACAGGGGATAATTCAGGAGTTCACTATATGTACACCCTTCACGACAACACGGAATCCGGCAATGCCTACAAGGTGCGCCTGCTCTTGAGCCAGCTTGGCCTGCCCTATAAAACCATCCCGTATGATGTGACAAACGGTGAAACCCGCACGCCGGAGTTCCTCGCCAATATCAATCCCAACGGCCGTATCCCGGTGGTGGAATTTCCGGACGGCCGCTGTCTCGCCGAATCCAATGCGATCCTCTACTACTTCGCGCAAGACACCGACTATTTCCCCACAGACAAATGGGAACAGGCCGAGGTGATGAGCTGGATGTTCTTTGAACAATACAGTCACGAGCCCTTTGTCGCCGTCGCCAAGTTCATCCTGACCATGCTGCCCGAAGACAGCCCGCGCAGAGCGGAAATCCCGACCCTGCATGAGAAAGGTTCTGCGGCGCTGCAGATCATGGAGGACCGGCTCAAGGATCACGCCTATCTGGTGGGAGATAGATATTCCATCGCCGATATGGCGCTGTTTGCCTATACCCATGTGGCGGAAATGGGGGAGTTTGACCTCACCCCCTGCCCGGCAATCCGCGACTGGATCGGACGGATCAGGAAAACTCCGGGCTTTATCCCCATGTATCCGAAGGACTGGAAGAAATGAGCGACGACAAACATAGCGCCAGATGTATGTGCGGAGCAGTGGTCATTGAAGCGACGGGTCCCCACAAACATACCGAATATTGCCACTGTAAATGGTGCCAGCAATCGTCAGGTTCCGCCTTTATTTCCTGGATCATCTTTCCGAAGGACAAGGTCAAAGTCACCCGGGGTGAACTTGCCCATTATCATTCCAGCCCGGACTGCAAACGGGGTTTCTGCCGGGACTGCGGGTCAACCATGTCGTTCCAGTCGCCGGAAAATTTCGATCTTGCCCTCGGGGTAATGGACAATCCGGAAGATTTCCCCGCCGATCAACACATCTGGACCAAAAGCCAGATTCACCACGTCAATCTGGTGGACGACCTGCCCCGATATAATGACGGTGATGACTAGCGGAGTTGCAGGCCGGTATAACTTTCCCGGAGCACATCAAGATAACCGGCGGACTTTTTCTTTGCCGCCAGCAATGCCTCGTCCACTTCGAAGACATGGAAGAATTCCTGGTCCGGGAGCCGTTCCACCTGCCTATTGTCATTGAAATCCGGCGGGCTGAAGAGCGTACCGCCAAAGGCGTCACCGGCGAAATTCTGGCTGAGGATATAAACTTCATTTTCCAGCGCCCGGGTCATGACAAAGGGGGCCCAGGATTTATAAGTGTCATCCTTGAGGAAAGCTGTCGCATGCAGGATCACATCGACACCATGTTCCACCTTCAGAAGTCGACATAGTTCCGGAAAACGGAAATCATAACAGATGATGATCCCCAGCTTGACGCCACCAACCTTCGTCACATACAGATGATCACCGGGGGTAAAGACTTCCGTTTCACTGTCATGGAGATGAATTTTGTCATAAAAACCGACCTCGCCGTCGGCATGGATGAAGACCTGCGAGATATGCAGGTCTCCACTGTCTGTCTCCCGGCGCGGCATGCCGAAACAGACGGCTGTTTTGTGCCGGAGAGCAAGGTCCCGTAAAACCTGTACCGATTGTCCGCCGATTTCCTCGGCAAGTTCGTGCACTTCACCCAGTCTGCCGAAGGGATATCCGCTGGTGGCCAGTTCCGGCAACATGATCACATCGGCCTCGACCTGGGTCATGGCCTCATCCAGCTTGTCACACAGAAGGCGCACATGCTCGTCCCGCTCGATGACAGATTTGATTTCCGGTTGGGGGATCTGGCAACTGAGCAGTTTCATGGGAGTCCTTTCGGTTATATATCAGAAGCGGGCGGCGACCCTGTCGTATTCCTCGAGCCCCCTCAAGGGCCCGATAGCGCCGAGCGACAGTTTGCCGCCGGTAAGAAGGCGGTCCATATAGCGGGCAACGGCCACAGCGTCGACTTCATCCAGTTTGGCCAGAGTTTCCTCACGCGGGACCGGACGGCCGTGGATCATCATCTGCCGGCCCAGCTGTTCCATGCGATTGGTGGTGCTCTCATAGGCCATCATCATGCCGGCCTTCATCTGGTTGCAGGCCCGGTTGACCTCGTCAGCGCTGACGTCACGGGTAAGCTTATGCATTTCCTCAGCCACCACCGGGATCAGTTCGGCAACCTGGTCGGGGCCGGTTCCGGCATGAATGGCAAAGGTGCCGCCGTCGGTATAGGACTGCATGAAGCTATAGATACTATAGACCAGACCGCGGTTTTCCCGCACTTCCTGGAACAGGCGGGAAGACATTCCGCCGCCAAGGACCATGGACATGACCTGGGCCGTATAATAATCGGGATCACTGAAACTCACGCCGTCAAAACCAAGGATCAGATTGACCTGTTCCAGGTCTTTATCCTCAAGACGCGCCCCTCCGCTGTAGGTGATCTCGTCCTTGGTGCCGGGGCGGCTTCGGTCAATGGCAGTGAATTTTTCCGCCGCCATGTCTGCAAAGCGGTCATGATCCACATTACCCGCCGCCACAAGTACCATTTCATCGGCCTTGTAATGATGGGACATATAGGACTGAAGGTCATCACGGCTGAAGTTGCTGACCCGTTCGATGGTGCCAAGGATCGGCCTGCCTGCCGGTTGGTCAGGATAGGCCGCTTCCTGCATCATATCGAAAACGATATCGTCCGGCGTGTCATTGGCCTGGCCGATTTCCTGGATGATAACCCCACGCTCGCGTTCCAGTTCATTCGGGTCAAAGGTGGAATGCTGCAGGATATCGGACAACACGTCGACGCCCAGCTCGATATCCTCTTTCAGCAGGCGGGCATAATAAGTGGTCTGCTCGCGGGAGGTATAGGCGTTCAGATACCCGCCCACATTCTCTACTTCCTCGGCAATGTCCCGGGCGCTCCGGCGTGCCGTGCCCTTGAAGGCCATATGTTCCAGCATGTGGCTAAGACCGTTCTGATGCTCGTGCTCGTGGCTGCTGCCCACATCGGTCCAGACCCCGACCGTAACAGTCTCTACATGGGGCATTGTGTCGGTGACTACCCGAAGACCGTTATCAAGTGTCGAAATCTTTACTGTCATCTAGTTCAATATTTCCCGTATATATTTCTGGATGGCGCCCAGATCGTTGGGCAACACATCATATTTCTCATCCCGTTCGAACAGATCCGCCATATGTGGTGGCAGTTCAGGGTGCTGACCGGTGACCGCTTCGACCGCATCCGGGAATTTCGCCGGATGGGCGGTGCTCAGCGTGACCATGGGGGTCCCGGCACTGCGGCGCTTTTCCCGGGCGGCATGCACACCGACCGCCGTATGCGGATCGATCAGCATCTCCGTGCTTTTGAACAGCTCGGCAATGGTGGCCCTGGTGTCTTCCTCACTGGTCTGCAGCGCATCGAAGATGGCTTTTGCCTTCTCCAGTTCCGGTCCATCAATGGTGAAGCTGCCGGACTGTTTCAGGTTGTCCATCAGCCGGCGCACTTCTTCCGGCCGTCCATTATACAGGTTCAGGAGCAATCTTTCAAAATTGCTGGAAACCTGGATGTCCATGCTGGGACTGATGGTCGGCTGAACGGTGCCGACGGTGTAGTCGCCATTGGTCAGGGTCCGGGCCAGAATATCATTCATATTGGTAGCCACCACCAGTTGTTCAACCGGCAGACCCATCTGGCTTGCCACATAGCCCGCATAAATATCACCGAAGTTGCCGGTCGGGACACTGTAAGACACCTTGCGGTCCGGGCCGCCAAGCGCTGTGGCACTGGTGAAATAATAAACGATCTGGGCCATAACCCGGGCCCAGTTGATACTGTTGACCGCGGACAGGGTAATTTCGTCCCGAAAGGCCAGATCATTGAACATGGCCTTGACCAAGGCCTGGCAGTCGTCAAAGGTGCCTTCGACGGCAATATTGTGCACATTAGCGCTTGGCACCGTGGTCATCTGACGGCGCTGAACCACGGACACACGCCCCTTGGGATGCAGCATAAAGATTTCCGCGCAGTCCCTGTCGCGCACACAATCGATGGCAGCGGACCCGGTATCACCGGACGTGGCGCCGACAATAGTGATCTTGCGACCCTGTTTGCTCAGCACATGGTCGAACAGATGCCCCAGAAGCTGCAGGGCAACATCCTTGAAGGCCAGTGTTGGACCATGGAACAGTTCCAGAATCCACTCATTGCTGTCAATCTGGGCAAGCGGCGCCACAGCCTTGTGACGGAAGGTGCTGTAGGCCTTTTCAATAAGACCGGCAAAGTCATCTTCGGAAATTTCCGGGCAGACATAGGGAGACATGACCCGGAGAGCGACTTCCTGATAGCTTAGACCTGCCATGGAACGGATCTCATCCCGGCTGATCACCGGCCATTGTTCGGGAATATACAGGCCGCCGTCCCGGGCGAGCCCGGTCAGCAGAACTTCTTCAAAACCCAGTGCAGGCGCCTGGCCCCGCGTACTGACATACTTCACTTTTCAGGTCCTTCGGTCATGGCTTTGTCCGCCCGTCATGTGGCACGATGACGTCTCAGGGCGACTCATCTCAAATTCGCGGCACAGAGTATCAGTTTGGACCTGCGATGCAAGCTATTCCTGACGGCCGCCAGCGGGAAGGATTTTCATATGATAGAACAGATAAACCGCGACCAGGGCCAACGCGAGACCATACCAGGTGATCACATATCCCAGGTGGTTGTTTGCCAGTTTCAGCCTGGTCCGCCCCCCCAGCGGCCAGCCGCCGGGGTTCGGGGTTTTGTCCGCATATAAATACATGGGAAACACCTTTTCCAGGTCCTGGGCCTCGGCCATCTGATTGATGTCGCCATAGTACCAGACGTTGTTTTCCACGTCGTTTTCCGGTCCCATCATGACCTGTTCCCAGGGCTTGCGCAACAGACCGGTCACGATCACTTCGCCGTTCACCACGCTGCGGGGGCGTGAGGTTTTCAGTTTGAGGTTTTCGGGCACCCAGCCCCGGTTGACAATGACCGTTCGTCCGTCACCGATCATGAGCGGCGTATAGATATCATACCCCGGCTGCCCCTCGGGACCTATGCTGTACATGGTCATTTCCCTCAGATGCATGAAATGACCGGAGATCCTGACCGGCAAATATTCCCAGTCCTCAAGCGCCTCTCCTCCCGCCCCGGTGGCAATAGGCAAACCAACCGGTGTCATGGCAATCCGCTTTTCCAGTTTATCAATCAGATCCAGCTTCCATTGCAGACGCTCCACCTGCCAGGTTCCCAGCAGACACAGGATGATAAACATCGGAATTGTCATGACCGTTGGCCAGAGACGCGGCCGGAAGTAAATAACTCGCTTCATTGCTATTCCGTTTTGCCTTCTTCCGCCTTGAAATGATACTGGAGAGCGATCATCAGGGATTTAAACGGCCGCAATAAGGCAAGGGAACCAAAAATGGTGAGCGGTCCCCAGAGCATGACATGAACCCACAGCGGCGGAGAAAACTTCACTTCCACCACAAGCGCCAGGGCGACAATAAAAAAACCGAGGATCAGGATGATAAAGACGGCAGGACCGTCAGCGGAATCAAACGGGCTGAAATCCAGCCCGCATTTGGAGCATTGTTCAGGAAGGGACAAATAGCCCCTGAACAGTTTCCCTTCCCCGCAGCGGGGACATTTACACCCCAGTCCCGCCTTGAAAGGCGAAACCGGGGTGTGGAGAAAGGGATCTGTCATCGGACCTTAGTGTCCAGCAACTGCGCCGGCACCACCGATGTAGATACAGAAGAACAGTACCAGCCAGACAACGTCCACAAAGTGCCAGTACCAGGCAGCGGCCTCGAAGCCGAAATGGTGATTGGGCTTGAAGTGACCGCGAACACCGCGGATCAGGCAAACCAGCAGGAAGATGGTTCCTATAATCACATGGGCGCCGTGGAACCCTGTGGCCATATAGAAAGTGGAACTATAGATGCCGTCGCCAAAGCCAAAGCTTGCATGAGAATATTCATAAGCCTGAACACCGGAAAACAGCAGGCCGAGCAGCACAGTGAAGGTCAGCATGCGGATAAAGGTGGAACGATCACCTTCCACAATCGCATGATGGGCCCAGGTCACAGTACAACCGGATGTCAGAAGAATCAGAGTATTGACCAGCGGCAGGTGCCAGGGGTCAAGGGTTTCCACACCGGCCGGCGGCCAGACAGCGTGAATGTCCGAAGTCATTTTACCAAGCTCGAACTGTTCTACGCTGATCACGCTGGCGTTGAAATATGCCCAGAACCAGGCCGTAAAGAACATGACCTCGGAAATAATGAACAGGAACATGCCATAGCGGAGGCCAAGCTGCACAATGGCGGTATGATGACCTCCATGTTCACCTTCCTCTACAACATCGCCCCACCAGCTGTAAGCGCCGTAAAGCAGTATGATAGCGCCGGCAATGGCGACCCAGCTGGTGTCGAAATGCATCAGCATCACCAGACCGACGGCAGTGATAAATGCACCGAGCGAGCAGACAAGCGGCCACGGGCTCGGGTCTACAAGATGATAATCATGTTCTACAGCATGTGAATTTGACATATATTGTCCCCTTACTCACTATAACGTATCTATTTCCTTGTTCCGGCACCGGCCGAAACAGTTATTCTTCCTCGTCCGATCTGTAAAAAGTATAGGACAGGGTAATTTCCTTCACTTCATCCAGATGTTCGTCTTCTGCCAGCTCCGGGTCAATATAGAAAGTGACTGGCATATCCACTTCCTCACCCGGTTTCAGTGTCTGTTCCGTAAAACAGAAACACTCGATCTTGCTGAAATAGCTTCCCGCCTTGAAAGGCGTCACATTAAAGGTGGCGGTCCCGGTGACAGTTTCGTCACTGTCATTGACAGCGCGATAGAAAATCAGCGCTTCCTCACCGATCTTGACCCTGACCGACTTCTGTACCGGCTTGAACTGCCATGGCAGGGCCGGATTGATATCCGCATTAAAGCGGATCGTCATTTCCCGGTCCAGCACAGGAATGTCCGAGCTGGCTGCAGCCTGTTGAGTGGTACCGCCATAACCGGTCACCGCACAGAACAGCCGATAAAGCGGCACGGACGCCCAGACCAGCCCGATCATGCAGGCAATAATCAGCAACAGCACAATCAATGTGCGGCCGTTATTGGGTCTGTCAAAAGTCTGTGCAGTCATATCCGTCCGTCAAATCACATTCAGTTTGGCCAGGGTCAGCAGGAAAAACAAAACCACAAAAGCCAGCAATACACCTGCCAGCGCATAATTGCGTCCGGCTCTTTTCTTATGTTCGTCACTCGGCGGCATCAGACCAGCCCTCCCATTCCGAGAAGGGCTTCAATCCCGAGCACGGCAAAAAGAACAAATAAATACAGGATAGAATAGAAAAACAGCTTTTTCGCCGTCCCGAGGTCGCCCGTCCTGTACAGGCTTGCGGCAAGGGCGAGAAAAATTGCGCCCGTGGCAATCGATGTCACACCGTAAATCATGCCGGCAAATCCCATGATCCAAGGCGCAATGGTCACCGGGACCATCAGCAGGCTGTAGATCAGGATCTGTTTTCTGGTCTCGCCTTCGCCGGAAACGACCGGCAGCATGGGCACCCCCACCTTTTCATAGTCCTTGCAGGCAAACAGGCTGAGGGCCCAGAAATGGGGCGGGGTCCACATGAAAATAATACCGAACAGAACAAGGCTTTCGAGGCTCACATTGCCGGTGACAGCGACCCAGCCGATCATCGGCGGAAAGGCACCGGCAGCACCGCCGATGACAATATTCTGCGGGGTGCGGCGCTTGAGCCACATGGTATAAACAAAAATATAAAATCCGATGGTGATGGCCAGCAGAACAGCCGCCGCCACATTGACGGCAAGTCCCATCAGCAAAACAGAGGCGACGGAAAGCCAGACGCCAAACTGCAAAGCTGTTTCGGGAGCGATACGCCCCGCCGGGATCGGACGGTTGCGGGTCCGGTTCATCACCGCGTCGATATCCGCGTCATACCACATATTCAGGCAGCCGGACGCGCCTGCGCCAACGGCAATACAGAGAATTGCGGTGAACGCCTCGACCGGATGAATATGTCCCGGCGCCAGCAGGAGCCCGACAAGACCGGTAAAAATGACAAGAGACATGACCCGGGGCTTGAGCAGGTCAAAAAAGTCCCGCGCCGCCGGCTCGTAATAATCATAGTTCTCTTGTTCTACAGAGGATGCGTACATTCAAGTCAGCCAGTAATGGTCATCACAGGGTCGTTCAATCGGGCCCGCTGAAGTCAAGCGGGCCCGGCTGAATTCATTATTTAAACCGCGGCAGTTTCTCGAACTGGTGGAACGGCGGCGGAGAAGTCAGAGTCCACTCCAGGGTTGTTGCCCCTTCGCCCCACTGGTTTTCACCGATAGTCCTGCGGCTTGCCAGTGTTACAAAAACACCAACCAGGAAGCACACCAGACCCAGAGCCATCACGCCGTAACCGACGGAAGATACCCAGTTCCAGTAGGCGTAGGCATCCGGATAATCCGGGATACGACGCGGCATACCGGCGAGGCCCAGGAAGTGCTGCGGGAAGAAAATCAGGTTCACACCAATGAAAGTAAACCAGAAATGCAGTTTGCTGAGCAGCTGCGGATACTGTTTACCGCTCATTTTGCCAATCCAGTAATACCAGCCCGCATAGATGGAGAACAGAGCCCCCATGGACATGGTGTAATGGAAGTGGGCCACCACATAATAGGTGTCATGCATGGCCGTATCCACACCGGCATTGGCCAGAACAACCCCTGTCACACCACCGATGGTGAACAGGAAGATCATGCCCAGGGCAAAAAGCATCGGTGTCTCAAAGCGGATGGAACCGCCCCACATTGTTGCCAGCCAGGAGAAAATCTTGATCCCGGTCGGAACAGCAATCACCATAGTCGCAGCCGTGAAATAGGCCTTGGTATCCACATCCATGCCGACGGTGAACATATGGTGCGCCCACACGATAAAGCCGACAACACCGATCGCCACCATGGCATAGGCCATCCCCAGGTAACCGAAAATCGGCTTGTTGGAGAAGGTGGAAACCACATGGCTGATCAGGCCGAAACCGGGCAGGATCAGGATGTACACTTCCGGATGTCCAAAGAACCAGAACAGGTGCTGATACAGGATCGGGTCACCGCCGCCGGCCGGGTCAAAGAAGGCTGTTCCGAAGTTGCGGTCAGTCAGCAGCATGGTGATGGCGCCCGCCAGAACCGGCAGGGACAGCAGCAGCAGGAAGGCTGTGACCAGAACGGACCATACAAACAGCGGCATTTTATGCAGGGTCATGCCCGGCGCACGCATGTTGAAAATGGTACAGATGAAGTTGATGGCGCCCATGATAGAGGACGCACCAGCCACATGCAGGGAGAAAATGGCCAGATCCATGGCCGGTCCCGGCTGGGCATAGGTGCTGAGCGGCGCATAGACGGTCCAGCCACCACCAACACCGCTCTGTCCCGGAGGGCCTTCGAAGAAGACGGACATAACCAGCAGCCCAAGGGCAGCCGGAAGCAGCCAGAAGCTGATGTTGTTCATGCGCGGGAAAGCCATGTCGGGCGCACCGATCATGATCGGCACAAACCAGTTGCCGAAACCACCAATCAGGGCCGGCATAACCATGAAGAACACCATGATCAGGCCATGCGCTGTGATCAGCACGTTAAAGAAGTGATAGGCGGCATCGATATTTCCGCCTGTAAACATCGGCAGGAAGTCCATACCCGGATACATCAGTTCCGCACGCATCAGGCCGGAGAAAAGCCCGCCAATCAGACCTGCAACAATGGCATAGATCAGATAAAGCGTACCGATATCCTTGTGGTTGGTGGACAGCAACCAGCGACGCCAGCCTGTCGGATGACCGTGATCTGCATGGGAAGCATCAGCAGCGTAACTCATTTACGATCTCCCTAAAAATCAGTGAGCTTTGGTGGCATCGGCCACCTGAATGTTTGTCTCGACCGCTTTGGCAGCAGTCTCGGTGGGGTTTTTCGTCCAGGCGTCAAAGACTTCCTGGGAAACCACCTCCACCACGATAGGCATAAATCCGTGACGAATACCGCAGAGTTCGGAACACTGCCCGTAGAACACGCCTTCCTTTTCGGCTTTGAACCAGATTTCGTTCAGGCGGCCGGGTACAGCATCAACCTTGACGCCGAAAGCAGGGATGGTCCATGCATGAATGACATCGGTAGCCGTAGTCTGAACACGGATTACCTTGTTCACCGGCACCACGATACGGGTATCTGTCTCCAGAAGCCGCGGCGTACCGCTGCGGTCCTTGTAATCGCCCGAGCTTTTGTCTTCTTCAGTCAGCATAACCGCATCAAAGCTGAGATCGTCATAATCCGGGTACTCGTAAGACCAGTACCACTGATTTCCGATGGCCTTGACGGTCACATCAGCTTCCGGAATAACGTCCTGTTTATAAAGGAGTTTGAAGGACGGCACGGCGATCACGATCAGGATCAGGATCGGCAGCGTGGTCCAGGCGACTTCCAGCAGCGTGTTATGTGTCGTTCTGGAGGGGTTGGGGTTCGCCCGGGCGCGGAAGCGGACCATGATATAGAGCATCAGCAGCATCACAAAGATGGTAATAATGATGCACATCCACAACAAACCATCATGGAACCATACCAGATCCCGCATTATTTCAGTTGCCGGCTCCATAAATCCGAGCTGTTTGGGCTCTGCTTTAAACTCACCGGCTGCCCAGGCCGATCCCAGCCCGGAAAAAAGTGCAACCAGTAACGCGGCTGCTGAAACATAAGCTTTTTTGAACAACATATTTTGTCCTACCCCTTAAATTCAAAGACGAATTAAGACACTACCACCCTCTATATTGCATCCGGAGAAACATTAGCTAATCCTGCATACAGAGCAAACACCTCACCTTATACCAGAAAATTGATCTGGCTCAAGGCCGCATTATCAATAACTGGGTTGATTGGCGACATTGATACAAATCAAATGTTTCCGCCGCAACATTTTCTTTATTTTTAATTGTTTATGGTTACTTGTGGCGGAAAAGTCATGGATTCCCCCCTTTCAGGCTTGCACCACCGGGGGTTTGTGGCCATATACTACCCTATATATAAAGTATATAACGACTCAAAACAGGGCCATTATGACCGAATCTGCGCACACCGATTCCTATTTTTTTACAGAATCAGATCTCGATTCTGTCCGTACCCAGAGACTGGTGGACGATGCCTTGCACGGCATGGAAGATGGCGAGCTTTATCTCCAGTATGTGCAGTCCGAGAGCTTTTCCTTCGACGACGGCCGGCTAAAAAATGCCGTCTATGACACAAACCGCGGTTTCGGCCTGAGAAGCGTGCTCGGCGAGGTCAGCGGCTATGCTCATTCCAGCAGCCTGGACGAAAATGCCCTCAAGAGAGCCTGCGAAACAGTTCAGAGCATCAAGTCCGGCACCGGCGGCACCCTGGACCTGCATCCGCAGGGGACAAACCGGAAACTCTATACCGATGAAAACCCTTTGCTTGGCGGGCTGGATTTTAATGCCAAGATCAAAATGCTTCAGGATATTGACGCCTATGCCCGCGCCCTGGACAATCGGGTCTGTCAGGTCAGCGCCTCTATTTCCGGCGAATGGCAAACCGTTGAAATCATCCGCCCCGGCGGACATCGGGTGCGTGATATCCGCCCTCTGGTCAGGCTTAACGTATCCGTTGTCGCCGGTGAAGGCGATCGTATGGAAAGCGGCTATCAGGGGGCCGGTGGTCGATATGACTATAGCCGGCTTCTGACCGAGGAAAACTGGAAATCCCAGGTGGATGAGGCCCTGCGTCAGGCCCTGGTCAACCTGGAAAGCGTTCCTGCCCCGGCCGGTGAGATGGATGTGGTACTGGGTCCCGGCTGGCCCGGTGTCCTTCTCCACGAAGCCATTGGTCACGGCCTGGAAGGCGATTTCAACCGCAAGGGCAGTTCTGCCTTCGCCGGCCTCATGGGTGAACGGGTGGCGGCCCCGGGCGTTACCGTGGTGGACGATGGCACCCTGCCTGACCGGCGTGGCTCTCTCACCTTTGATGACGAAGGCACCCCGACCAACTGTACCACACTGATTGAGGACGGCATCCTCACCGGCTACATGCAGGATCGCATGAATGCGCGCCTGATGGGTGTGAAGGCGACTGGCAACGGACGGCGGGAAAGTTACGCCCATCAGCCCATGCCGCGCATGACCAATACCTATATGCTGGCCGGCGACAGGGATCCTAGGGAAATTATCGAAGGGGTCAAGGACGGCCTCTATGCTGTCAATTTCGGCGGCGGACAGGTGGATATCACCAACGGCAAGTTTGTTTTCAGCTGCACCGAGGCCTATCTGATCAAAGATGGCAAGATCGATGCGCCGGTCAAAGGCGCCACCCTGATCGGTAACGGTCCGGACGCGCTGACCCGGGTCAGCGCTATCGGCAATGATCTGGAACTGGATGCAGGTGTCGGCGTCTGCGGCAAGGGCGGACAGAGTGTGCCGGTCGGGGTGGGACAACCCACCCTGCGGCTGGACGGGCTGACTGTCGGAGGAACCGAAAACTAGAACATCACAGAGCCGGATAAATCAAAGGGGATAGCAAAATGGCCAAATTTTACGACAAAATAGAAGATAAAATTGCCAGATTTATCAGCGAACAGCCCATGTTCTTTGTGGCCACAACGCCAAAGAAAGGCCGGATCAACCTGTCACCCAAAGGGATGGATTCATTCCGCGTTCTTGGCCCCAACCAGGTCGCCTGGCTGGACTATACAGGCAGCGGCAATGAAACCGCCGCCCATTTCCTGGATGACGGCCGCATCACGATCATGTTCAATAGCTTTTCCAGCATTCCCATGATCCTGCGCCTTTATGGACATGGCCGTTCCGTTAAACCAGGCGAAGCCGAGTTTGAAAACCTGGTCCCGAGCTTCACTCCGTCAAGAGGTCTCCGGCAGATTTTTGTTGCGGAGATCGACAGCGTCCAGACCAGTTGCGGGTATGGTGTACCGGTAATGGAGCTGAAAGAAGAACGGGACACCCTCGAAAACTGGAGCAATAGGAAAAGCGACCAGGAGATTCTGAATTATCAGCGGGAAAAAAACCTGAAGAGCATTGACGGCCTGCCAACCGGCCTCTAGTTGGCGATAGCCGGCCTAGAAATAGTCGTTGCTGGAAATAATCATATCCACAGTTTCACCGTCGCTGGACAGGGGACACACCATACAGGAGTAAAATTTATGCTCCTTGGCGGCAAAAGCCAGCCGGTCTGTTGAATAATAAGGCCGTTTGTGTTTGACCAGCCAGTCAAACCGGCTGCGCAGCCCCTGGGAATCTGGAATATCATGCGCCCAAAGCCCCGTTAACGACATGCCGAGGACCATATCCACATGCGTTCCCGTCAGACGCACCCTGTATTGCGGAGGACGACCGTGGACCTCAAGCATGATAATATGTGGCAAAAGTTCCGGTATTTCGGCCGGGTTGATATCTTTTCTTGACGGCATGACGCGATCCTGCCTCCTGGAAAGCCAGTAATCATAAAGTCTGCCATGAAATGCGACGGAGAAGTCCTTCCGTTCGAACTTCTTGATGAAGTTAGCCATCTACCTTCCAGTTAGTCTAAAACCGCTGGCTGGCCTGCCCTGGAACCCTCATCTTCTGCTGTACACACATTGCTTGCTAAAAGTAATGGTTTGTCGACATCAGGATATTGACATTTTCCCCGTCATCCGAGAATGGCAGGGTCAGTGCGGTATAGTGATGAAAGTCCTTCACAGCCCAGTACAATTTATCGCTGTTGTAATAGGGCCGGCCGGTTTCGACAAGCCATTTGTACCGATCGATTACTTTTTCCGTATGGGGAAATTCATCTATCCAGCGCCCCATCACATTGACGCCCATAACGTCAACAGTTTCCGTGCCGGACAGTCGGAACTTGAACCGCATGGGATCACGGTGTACTTCAAGCATCAGAATATGGGGCAGTGCGGGCGCAATGGCAGCAGGGTTGAAATCTGACCGCGACGGCAAATGCTTGTCGCCCCGGATTTCATTCCAGTGATTATAAAAGATGCGATGAATTTCAGCATTGAAATCTGCTGGCGTAAAGTCAGTTTTTATATATGCCTTATACCCCTCATCGCCACCCATCTGGTCTCTGTACCTCGTTCCTTAATGCCATAAAAGCCTCGATTTCATCATACATTACAGGAATATCAAGCCACCGGACTGTTTTATCAGACAAACGTAAACAATGGAACAATATTATAGGACAACCTTGTCAGAAGGCATGCTCCTGAAACAGCCGATTGATATCCCCGTTCCACTGATTGTGGTACAGATCCAGCAGGTCCTGGGCATGGCTGTGGCCTTTTTCGGCAATGGCGAACAGAACATTCAGGAATATTCTTTCATCCTCGCCGGTGGCATTGAGACGCGCCCGGCGCTGCAGGCCGTGGGCGGAAATCTCCAGAATATCGCGGGCCCAGTCCAGAATTTTCCTGTTTCTGAAGTCGCCCTGCAGCGCAGTCCGGGGCACTTCCGCGCGCAGAAGATCATGCTCCTCGATGCTCCAGTCCCTGCACAGGTCCCAGGCGGCATCAAGGGCGTCGCTGTCATAAAGAAGCCCCACCCACAACGCCGGCAGGGCGCAGATGGTATTCCAGGATCCGCCGTCGGCGCCGCGCAGCTCCAGGAATTTCTTCAGGCGCACTTCCGGAAACAGGGTACTCATATGGTCTTCCCAGTCCTGCATCGTCGCCACATGGCCCGGATAGGCAGGCAATTCACCCTTGATGAAATCCCGGAAAGACTGCCCGGAGGCATCGATATACTTGCCGTCCCGATAGACGAAATACATGGGCACATCAAGCACATGATCCACATAGGCCTCATAGCTCATGGCCTCGTCAAAGACAAACGGCAGCATGCCGCAGCGGTCCGGATCCGTATCCGTCCAGATATGGCTGCGGTAACTCATAAATCCGTTGGGTTTTCCCTCGGTGAAGGGGGAATTGGCAAACAGCGCCGTCGCAATCGGCTGCAGGGCCAGAGAGGTGCGGAATTTCTTCACCATATCCGCCTCGTCCGCATAATCCAGATTAACCTGGATTGTCGCCGTCCGGTACATCATATCAAGACCAAGGTTACCTTTCTTGGGCATATATTCAGTCATGATCTTATAGCGGCCTTTGGGCATTCTCGGAACGTCTTCACGTTTTGTGTTGGGATTGAACCCCACGCCGAGAAACTTGATACCAAGCTCTTCGCTGACCGCCTTGGCTTCTTTGAGATGGGAATTGACCTCACTGCAGGTCTGGTGAATATTTTCCAGAGGGGCGCCCGAAAGTTCAAGCTGGCCACCGGGTTCAAGCGTCACTGACTGCCCGTCTTTCTTGAGGCCGATAATATAGTCGCCCTCCATGATCGGATCCCAGCCGAATTCCCTGCCCTTGGCTTCAAGGATGGCGCGGATACTTCTTTCACCTTCATAGGGCACGGGCCGGTGGCTATCCTTGCAAAAGACAAATTTCTCGTGCTCGGTACCGATCCGCCAATCCTCCTTAGGCCGGGCGCCTAAGGCAATATAATCGATAAGCTGCTGCTTGGAAGTAACAGGGCTTTTCTTGTCCTGAGGAGTTGCTGTCACTGTTTTCCACCCATAATGAAATGTTCCCAAAAACTATATGTTATTTTCTGAAGTTTCCAATCAACTCCCCATCACGCTACGGTGATTGCCATCATTTGGGGATTCAGGGAAATAAAGTCAATATATTATCCTTCACCTGATAGGCGGAAAGCCTGTCCAGAAAGCTCATCCCCAGAAGGGATTGTTCCAGCCCTTCGCGAATTACCGACGCCCGGACATTCTCCAGATAGACAGGCCCGATGGTCATTTCGGCAATCTGCACCCGGGCTCCCCACGTTCTGCCGTTGGCGGTATCATAGGGCTGGGAAAAACTGAGCCGGTCGGGATTTATGCCCACTCGGCGGGCATCCCGGGCGGTCAGGATCACATCACTTGCCCCGGTGTCCAGTATAAAGGTCACCGGCTCCCCGTTTACCTGAACCCTGAGCAGATAATGCCCCCCTGACGTGACCGGAAAGGAAATGCTGCCATCTGCCGTCTGTCCCATGGTGGGGTTCAACTCCTTGCCGATGCGGCCCGTCCCGCTCCAGATACTGTAGCCCAGCGCCAGAATGCCGATGATAATGACCCAGCCGGCAACATTTCTTAACGCCTGCCCGGGATTGCTCCGGACATGAACAATCAAGCCTGCCCCAACCATGGTCAGGAGAAGAATATCATAGACCAGCGCCATTCCCTGCCCATCGGACAGCGACATTTCCGGCAAAAACAACAGGATGACCAGGACGATTACAATGGGAATTATCACCCATTTGTACAGTCGCCAGAAAGACGGCCCGTTGCCCGGCGACCCGCCGCCAGCGGGCGGCACACCATGGTTTTTCGGGTCCCAGGGAGATTTGAATTCAGGATCAGTCATTTTTCCAGTCTAGCTTTTCATCAACAGGCAAACAATAAAAACTGTATGTATGAATGACAAACCGGCCGCCACATAAGCCGGAGGAAGAACCCTTTACTGCCAGTCCCCGGCAAAGGACTGCCACAGGGAAATGGCCGCCACGGCAGCGGTATCTGCCCTCAGAATCCGCGGCCCAAGGGTCACTGCCACCGCCTGCGGATGGGAACGGATCATCTGCCGTTCTTTGGGATCAAACCCGCCTTCCGGGCCGATCAGGATGGCCCATTTGTCCAGTTCCGCAGCCCGGGCCGCCTGCTCCACAGCCCGGCCAACCGGTAGAATTTCCTGATCGCCCTCGCCGCCTGCCTCGTCACAGAACATGATCAGCCGGTCGTCCGGCCAGTCCGCCAACAGCTTTTCCAGCTTCACCGGCGCCTCTATCACCGGTACGGTCAGGCGTCCACATTGTTCCGCCGCCTCGATGGCGTTGGCGCGCATGCGGTCTTCCTTGACCCGGTCCACAACAGTGCGCCTTGTCATCACCGGCCGGATCAGGGAGACACCGAGCTCGGTTGCTTTTTCCACCATATAATCAAGCCGCGCCTTTTTGACGGGGGCAAACAGATACCACAGATCCGGCTCTTCCGCCTGATCCTCGAGATGCCCCAGCACCTTAACGGCTGCCTTGCCCTTGCCGGTCTTTTCGATACGGGCCATCCATTCCCCGTCCCGACCATTGAACAGGGCGACCACCTCGCCCTCCTTCATACGCATTACATTGATCAGATAGTGACCCTGATTGCCGTCGATCAGAAACTCCTGATCGGACACAAGATCATTTTCCACAAAAAGCCGGATATTTGGCGTTGCACTGGTCATGGAATGATTTACCTTGTTGGACGAAATGACATAGTTATACCCTGCTGGAATGGATTGACCAATGGCAAATCCGGAAAATAACCTGGCGTCTGCCCCCAAGGATACTGTGCGTGACAGCTGGGTTCATCGCTACGCCCCGGCGGCGGCAGTCCCCTACCTGCAGCTGATGCGGGCGGACCGGCCCATCGGCACCTGGCTTCTGTTATGGCCCTGCCTGTGGTCGCTGGCGCTGGGCAGTCATGATCACGGGGATTACTGGCAATGGGGCCTGCCGCATGTCACCCTGATTATCCTGTTTTGTATTGGTGCCTATGTCATGCGGGGGGCCGGCTGTGTGGTCAATGACCTGGCTGATATCAAGTTTGATGCGCAAGTGGAACGCACCCGCCAGCGCCCCCTGCCCAGCGGCCGGGTGTCGGTCAAACAGGCGCTGGTCTTCCTGGCAGGCCTGTGCCTCATCGGACTCATCATCCTGTTGCAGTTCAATGTTACCGTCTTCAAGCTCGGCATCCTGTCCCTGGCGCTTGTTATCACCTATCCCTTTATGAAACGGATCACCTGGTGGCCCCAGCTGTTCCTCGGGTTCACTTTCAACTGGGGCGCCCTTATGGGCTGGGCCGCTGCCACCGGCGGTCTCGAGACACCGGCTTATTTACTTTATATCGGCGGCATCTTCTGGACCCTGGGCTATGACACCATTTATGCCCACCAGGACAAGGAAGACGATGCCCTGATCGGCGTAAAATCCACCGCGCTCAGGCTTGGCGCGTCGACCCCGGCCTGGCTGATTATTTTTTACGGCATGACGGCGGTTCTCTTTACCATGGCCGGGGGCATGACCGGCATGGGGTTCGGCTTCTATCTGGGCATGCTGGCCGCCACCGCTCACCTGCTCTGGCAAATCTGGTCGCTGGAGATGGACAACCCGGAAAGATGTCTGAAACTGTTCAAGGCCAACCGGGATTTCGGCGCCCTAATTTTCGCCGCCATCGTCGCCGGGCACTATATCTGAATGAATCGAAGGAAGATCGGAAAATATAGACCGGCGTGACGAACATACTCGTACTTTCCTGATACTCAGGGTCCGTCACACCGGAGAAACCAGGCAGTTTTGCTACAGGCCCAGCTTCCTATACGGTATAGCAAAGGCCATGCCAAAATAAAGTTTTTCCTGTAACCTTCTGAAAAACAACCACCCTGAAGGTTAATCCTGGTTAATAATACTACTTTTGGACGGTAAAATGACGCATTTTGCAATGCATTTTGCATCACTCCCGCACATCGCAGAACGCTAAATAAGTCACTCGCAATATGCAATGTATATACATTGATTGTTTGTAATATTTAAATATTCAATATTTACAGTGCCGCCAAACCCGCAGCTCCTAGCGGGAATAGGCCAGATTAGGTGCCAGCCAACGCTCCACTTCCTCCACCTTCATCCCCCGGCGAGCGGCATACTCTTCCACCTGATCACGGGAAATTTTTCCAATACCAAAGTACTGGCTGTCCGGATGGCAGAAATAATATCCGGACACGGAGCTTGCCGGCAGCATGGCCATGCTGTCGGTAAGGACCACCCCGGCATTCTGCTGAGCATTAAGCAGGCTGAACAGGGCCGGTTTCTCCGTATGATCCGGACAGGCCGGATAGCCGGGCGCCGGGCGGATCCCCCGGTATTTTTCCCTGATCAGTTCCTCATTGCCGAGGTTCTCGTCAGGCGCATAGGCCCAGAATTCCTTGCGTACCCGCTCATGCATGCGCTCGGCAAAGGCTTCCGCCAGCCTGTCGGCGAGCGCTTTCAGAAGAATGTCGTTATAGTCGTCATGGTTCGCCTGGAATTCCTTCAGCTTGTCCTCGATGCCAATCCCGGCTGTGACCACAAAGCCACCCATATAGTCGCTGAGACCGCCATCCTTCGGCGCCACGAAGTCGGCAAGGCACATATTGGCCCGCCCTTCCCGTTTCGCCACCTGCTGGCGCAGAAAATGCACAGTTTCCAGCAGAGACCCGTCTTCGCCGTAAAGCTCCACATCATCGCCAGTTGCATTGGCCGGCCAGAATCCGATCACCGCCTTGGCGCGCAGCCATTTTTCATCAACAATGGATTTCAGCATGGCTTCCGCATCCTGGAACAGGTTCCTGGCAGTCTCTCCAACAATCTCGTCCTTCAGGATTTTCGGATAATTCCCCGCCAATTCCCAGGTTCTGAAGAAGGGGGTCCAGTCGATCCGGTTCACCAGATCGCTCAGATCATAATCCTCGAACACCCTGGTTCCCGTAAAAGCGGGCCTCGGTGGCTGGTAGCCCGTCCAGTCGATCCGGAACCTGTTGGCCCGTGCCTGTTCCAGTGTGACCTGGTTGTCGGCCTTGCGCCCCCGGGCATGCCGTTCGCGCATTTGTTCATAATCATTTGCCACGTCCGCCATGAAAGCGTCGCGATGTTCTGCGCTCAGCAGCTGGCTTGCCACCCCAACGGCGCGGGAGGCGTCCAGCACATGCACGACAGCCCCGGACGTATTGGGGGCAATCCTGACCGCCGTATGCACCTTGGACGTGGTTGCCCCGCCGATCATCAACGGCAGCTTTATTTTCCGGCGCTCCATTTCCGCCGCCACGGTACACATTTCCTCCAGTGACGGGGTAATCAGTCCGGACAGGCCGATGATATCCACCTTCTCCTCCAGCGCCGTGGTAAGGATCTTTTCAAAAGGCACCATCACACCGAGATCGACCACATCATAATTGTTACATTGCAGCACAACACCGACGATATTCTTGCCAATGTCATGTACATCGCCTTTAACCGTCGCCATCAGGATTTTACCCTTGGCCTGACTGCCTTCTGATTTTTCCGCCTCAATATAGGGAATAAGATGAGCCACAGCCTGTTTCATCACCCGGGCGGATTTCACCACCTGGGGCAGAAACATCTGGCCGGAGCCGAACAGGTCACCGACTACATTCATACCATCCATCAGTGGCCCTTCGATCACCTCCAGAGGTTTTCCGCCCCGGTCTGCAACCAGTTGCCGACATTCTTCCGTATCTTCAACGATATGGCTGGTAATCCCCTTGACCAGGGCATGGGTCAGACGCTTGCCCACAGGCAGCTCACGCCAGGCCAGATCCTCCTTGCGCTCAACACCCTTCTCGCCCTTGTATTTATCGGCAATCTCCAGCAAACGGTCGGTGGCGTCCGGGCGACGATTGAGAATTACATCCTCCACACGCTCCCGAAGTTCCGCGTCAATTTCCGAGTAAACGGTGATCATGCCTGCATTGACAATGCCCATATCCATCCCGGCCTGAATGGCATGATAGAGAAATACACTATGCATGGCTTCACGTACCGGATTGTTGCCCCGGAAGGAAAAGGAAACATTACTCACCCCGCCGGACACATGCACATGGGGCAGGTTTTCCTTGATCCGCCGGGTCGCATTGATGAAATCAAGACCGTAACTGTTATGTTCCTCGATCCCGGTGGCAACCGCAAAGATATTGGGATCGAAAATGATATCTTCCGGCGGAAAGCCCACCTTTTCGGTCAGGACCTTGTAGGACCGTTTACAGATTTCATATTTCCGGTCCTCGGTATCGGCCTGGCCGGCCTCGTCAAAAGCCATCACCACCACCGCAGCGCCATAACGCTTGATCTTGCGGGCCTGGTCGATAAAGATTTCCTCCCCTTCCTTCAGCGAGATGGAGTTGACGACACCCTTGCCCTGGATGCATTTGAGGCCTGCCTCAATCACCGACCATTTGGAACTGTCGATCATGATTGGCACCCGGCTGATGTCCGGTTCCCCGGCAATCAGGTTAAGGAAGGTAACCATGGCCTGCTC
Source organism: Emcibacter sp. (assembly GCF_048269205.1). GTDB lineage: Bacteria > Pseudomonadota > Alphaproteobacteria > Sphingomonadales > Emcibacteraceae > Emcibacter. The sequence goes on from NZ_JBLXJC010000002.1 coordinate 461,956, forward strand.
GCTGTCGAGCATGGCCTCGTCCATGTTGATATCAATGATCTGGGCCCCGGCTTCCACCTGCTGCCGCGCCACATCAAGGGCCTCGGCATAGTCGCCGTTCAGGATCAGTTTTTTGAACTTGGCCGAACCGGTCACATTGGTCCGCTCGCCTACATTGATAAAGATCGGTGTCTGTTTCATGGTCTTGTCTATTGTCCCTGCGACTGAACGACTTCGAAGGGCTCAAGCCCGCTGAGCGTCATATGAGTCGGAATATTCGGTATTTTGCGCGGCGGGATATCAGCCACCGCCTCGGAAATGGCGCGGATATGTTCCGGCGTGGTGCCACAGCACCCGCCGATAATATTCACAAGCCCGCTTTTCGCCCACTCCCGAAGCTGACCAGCCATCTGTTCCGGTGTCTCGTCATAGTCACCCATCTCATTGGGCAGGCCCGCGTTGGGATGAGCAGATACGCAGGTATCCGCTACCCGGGACAAGGCCAGCACGTGCTGGCGCAACTGGTCAGCGCCCAGGGCGCAATTAAAGCCGATACTGACCGGATCCGCATGACGTACGCTGTACCAGAAGGCTTCCGCCGTCTGGCCGGACAGGGTGCGCCCCGAGGCATCTGTTATGGTGCCGGAAATCATAATCGGCAGCTTCCTGCCAATGTCATCAAAGACATTCTCGACCGCAAAAAGGGCGGCCTTGGCATTGAGCGTATCAAAAACCGTCTCGAGCAGGAGGATATCCGCACCACCCTCAATCAGGCCTTTCGTCGCCTCTTCATAGGATTCCACCAGTTCATCGAAGGAGACATTGCGAAAAGCCGGATTATTCACATCGGGAGAAATACTGGCCGTCCGGTTGGTCGGGCCAAGCACCCCCGCCACAAATCTCGGCTTATCCGGTGTTTTCTCCGTAAATTCATCGGCAGCCTGCCGGGCCAGGCGTGCCCCTTCCCGGTTCAACTCGTAGACCAGTTCTTCCATGCCGTAGTCGGCCTGGGATATGCTGGTGGAATTAAAGGTATTGGTCTCCAAAATATCAGCCCCGGCCTCCAGATAGGCCCGGTGAATATCAAGGATCATATCCGGCTGGCTCAGGATCAGCAGGTCATTATTTCCTTTTACGTCCTGTTTCCAGTCGGCAAAACGCGCGCCCCGGTAATCCGCCTCGGTTGGTTTATGTTGCTGGATCATGGTGCCCATGGCCCCGTCCAGCACAAGAATACGTTTTTCCAGAGCTTTTTTTAGGAGGGTCGTGCGGTTGGTCATTTGCTCTCTCCAGCGCTTTGATCCCGGTTGGGACGGATTCCCAGAACATGGCACAGGGCCAGGGTCAATTCGGCCCGGTTCAGGGTATAGATATGAAAATGTTTTGTTCCGCCCTTATAGAGGCGCATGCATTGCTCCATCGCCACCATCGCCGCCACATGCTGGCGACAGTCCGGGCGTTCCTCCAGCCCGTCAAACAGGTCGTACAGCCATTGCGGAACCTCGATCCCGCTTGCCTTTGAAAACTTTTTTGCCGTTTCGAAATTGGTGACCGGCAGAATTCCCGGCACAATCGGCACGGTAATCCCTGCCGCAAGCACACGGTCCATAAAACGGAAATAATGTTCTACATCGAAAAAATACTGGGTAATGGCGCGGTTCGCCCCGGCATCTATTTTCCGTTTTAAGTTGTCAATGTCAGCCTGTACGCTGCCTGATTCAGGGTGATATTCCGGATAGGCGGCTACGGAAATATCAAAATCCGCAATTTTTTTGGCCCCGGCCACAAGCTCCGCTGCATTTTCGTAACCACCAGGATGCGGCCGGTAAGGCTCTCCCACTGTCGGCATATCACCACGCAGGGCAACAATATGCCTCACCCCCGCATCCCAATATTGACGCAGTATATCATCCACCTCGCCCTTTGTCGCCGCCACACAGGTCAGGTGCGCCGCCGGCGTAAGGGAGGTTTCCTTCAATATCCGGGACACCGTGGAAAAGGTTCTTTCGCGCGTACTGCCCCCGGCACCATAGGTTACGGAAACCATCTCCGGCTGCAACGGCTCAAGCAGGCGAATACTGTCCCACAGTGTCTCCTCCATTTTATCCGAATTCGGCGGAAAAAACTCAAAGGATACCCTGATATCTTTGGCCCGTGTGGCAAACAGGCTTGCTTTAAGCAGATCTGCTTTCTGATCTTCTGTCACTTTATTAAACTCTTGATATATAAAGGAAATAATTTTATTCTTTTCGGGCAAGCCAGATGGAAACATCCAGCTCTCTGCCCCTCAGGGGAATCATTCTGTCGCACATGAGCCCGACCCGGGTACACCAGCTCCGGATTTCACTGTCGGAAAAGCCGAGCCGCCTGTGGGCATGTTCTTCCCTGAGGAATTCCAGGTTGTGGGGCGCAAAATCAACAATAATCACGCGCCCGCTGCGCCTGAGTAACCGGCTGGTTTCCCTGAGCGCGGACAGAGGGTCGTCCGCGAAGTGCAAAACCTGGTGAAACAGAACCAGATCAACGGTTTCATCAGGCAGAGCAAGGTCATACATATCACCGTGCCGAATCTGGCAATTTTCCACCTTGGCCTTTTCCAGATTGACCCGGGCAACAGCCAGCATCTCCCGGCTCAGGTCAATGCCGATGCCGCGCTCGATCCGTGACGAAAAAACCTCCAGCATACGACCGGTACCGGTCCCCACATCCAGAAGCGTCTCAATCGTCATATCGCCGGTCAGTTCAAGCAGGAGGTTTTCCACTTCCTCTTCGGAAACATAAAGGGACCTTATCTTGTCCCAAATCGCTGCATTTTCACGGAAATATTCCGAAGCCCGCTCCGTTCTTTCCCACTTAACTTCGTCAAGCCGTTCCTGATCATGCTGCAACACCTGGTCAGACAGCGGAATAAAGTCCAGTATAGCGCGGGCCAGTTTTCCGAGTGCACCTTCTTCCGCGAGCCGGTAGAAAATCCAGGTTCCTTCCCGGTGCCGTTCCAGAAGCCCTGCCTCACACAGGAGCTTCAGATGACGGGACACCCGGGGCTGGCTCTGGCGTAAAATGGTCACAAGTTCGGTCACCGTCAGCTCTCCGGACCTGAACAAAGCCAGTATCCTGAGCCTGGTTTCCTCACCTGCCGCCCGCAGGCCCGCCAGTATTTCTTCCAATGAATTTTCAGACATTTTATTTTTCCCGACTCCTAAATACAAACAAATATATAAATATATCTTTATATGAAGTAAAGTCGTTAATTTAAAATTTATCTTCCACTGTTACCTGTTGGATGTTGAAAAGCGCAGGAATCTGGACTAGTTATGCTTATCAGGAAGGAAAACGCCCAGACCCAAGTCCCGGCTCAGAAGGATAATATGAGATACTCTTTAGGAAAAATCGCGCCGGGCAGGTCCGGAAACCCTCTGTTGCTCGCGTTATTGTTGGCTGTTTTTCTTATTGGCGGCTGCGCCACGCGCCCGCCGGTAGACGACCATGCCGCCCTTGCCGCCTACGAAGAAGCCAATGATCCTTTCGAACCCTGGAACCGGGCAATCTTTGCGTTTAACAATGCCTTTGATGAGATCATCCTTGAGCCTGTGGCAAAACTCTATCGTAAATGGGGCCCGCCAACCGTTCGCACCGGTATCTCCAACTTTGTCAACAACTGGCGGGAACCGGTTACCTTCATCAATGATATTCTGCAGGGAGAACCGGAACGGGCGGCAACCTCCATCACCCGCTTTCTGATCAATTCCACTTTCGGACTGTTCGGCATTCTGGATACAGCCGGCCACTGGGGCATCGAACGGCATTCGGAGGATTTCGGAGAGACTTTCGCTGTCTGGGGATTTGGCGAAGGCCCCTATCTCATGCTGCCGATTCTGGGCCCGTCAAACGTGCGTGACTTCTCCGGCTTCATGGTTGATTTCTTCTATGATCCGGTCAGTCTCTATCTCCAGGACAGGGGCTGGTGGTATATCCGCTATGGCAGGCTGGCCCTGCGCGGCCTGATCTACCGGGAAGAAAACCTGGAAACCCTGGATGACCTGAGCAAATCCTCGACCGATTTCTACGCCACGCTACGTAGTGCCTATCGTCAGATGCGGGCCTATGACATCAGCAACGGTCAACTTGACCTTGGCGCCGAAGACGACCTGTTCGATGACCTCGACGACGAGGAAAGCTTCTAGAGTTCCCGGTCAGCTCGGTCCGGAGACACGACCTACGCTTTACGCCGGACCTTCCGACGTCCACGCAGCCTTTTGTCCGCTATGGTCTTGGCCCGCTTCTCGACATAGTCCAGAATGGTGCCGGTAATATCCTTGCCGGTCGTGGTTTCAATCCCCTCAAGTCCGGGAGAAGAGTTCACCTCCAGCACCTTTGGCCCCTTTTCGGTTCTGAGCAGATCGACACCAGCCACTGACAGGCCGAGGATGCGGGCTGCCCGGATAGCCGTCGCCCGCTCTTCGCGGGTGATCTTGATTTTGGAAGCCTTGCCGCCTTTATGCAGGTTGCTGCGGAAATCACCGTCACTGCCGGTTCGCTTCATGGCGGCGACAACCCGGTTTCCAATCACAAAACAGCGCACATCGGTACCTGCCGCTTCCTTGACAAATTCCTGAATCAGGATGTCAGCGTCCAGGCCGCGGAAGGCATCAACAACTGATTCCGCCGCTTTTTTTGTTTCCGCCAACACCACACCCTTGCCCTGCGTTCCCTCCAGCAGCTTGAGCACAAGTGGTGCCCCTCCCACGATTCCGATAAGGTCATCGGTGTCGCTGGGCGAACTGGCGTAACCCGTAACCGGCATGCCAACACCCTGGGCCGCCAGCAGCTGGTGTGCATAGAGCTTGTCCCGGGACCGGCGTATGGCATCGGAAGAATTCAGGCAAAAGATGTTCATGGCCTCGAACTGGCGCACAATGGCCGTGCCATAAGAGGTGATTGAGGCCCCGATACGGGGAATAACCGCATCATACCCCTGTAAAACCGCCCCGCCGTAACGGACTTCGGGTTTGGCTGAGGTAATATTCATATAACAGCGTTTTGTGTTGATGATATCCATGCTGTGGCCACGGCGTTCCGCTTCTTCCAACAGGCGGCGTGAAGAGTAGTTGTCCGGTTCGCGACTCAGCAACAGGATTTTGAGGGGCCGGTGTTCAGGTTCCACAGGAACCAGATCATCATATAAGCTGCCTGACAAAACGCCGCACAGGCACGACTGCACAGGATCCACAATGACGCGGCCTTCCAGGGCAGACCGCCCCAGAAGCATCCGGTAGGCCATATTCTCCCGGTAAGTCAGGGATATTTCCACCGGCCAGGCCTCACCGCCAATTCCCAGTGTGGTGGCGATGATGTGACGAAGCTCGGTCTGTCCGTTGGAACTGGTCACTTCCCTTTTGTCCACAAGCGGCGCCGTGCAATGGATCTCGATGTCAGGCCTTTCCGGCAGAGGATGCACGCCGAAGGAGACCATTTTCTTTCCGCGTTCGGTAAATTCATATATGCCGAAAGCATGCAGGGCAGAAGTCTTGGCGCCGGTATCCACCTTTGCCTTTATGGCTGGCAACCCCAGATCAGGCAGGGCCAACCATTCTTCCCAGCCCACTTTTACCTTTTTCACCTCTGACGTCATTCCATTCCTTTCCCGTTCCGGATTTTCATGATCTAACTAGCCTACCAACATGAATGATTTAGGTCATTGCCTCAATGGAAATGAAGCTTTACTCTCTTTCTCTAATAGGGAAAACAATTAGTTTGAAAAATGCATTATAATGGGAGCAACCGGCCTAAAGAGCGTTTGTCCCATAGTGCAGTTTCAGCGCAAAAGGGTGATGTAATGTCTGAAGAAAAAAGTAACATGTCCATGGACGAAAATCTGCGCAACAGGGCCCTGCTCAGCAGCCGCGTCTTCCTGCTTGTCCAGTGGCCGGCCTATATTGTCCTGGGGATTGTCGGCCTTCTGCTGCCGGCACTGACCCATGTGGACCAGGCGGCATTGATGGGGGCCATTCTTCTGGGCATGGCATTCACCAAAATCATCATCATGATCAAGACAGGTCGTGGGCCGGGGACCTGTTTCTGCTGGCGCGCCGGTGTCACCGCCCTCAACATCCTCGCCAGTTTTCTGATTCTGGCCAATCCCCTTCCCTTCGAGATACCCCTGCATATGATTGTTGGCGCCTATATGGTGCCGGCAAGTTTCTATGTGGTTCTGGAGGGCCGCTATTCCTTCCTCGACAGGCGCATTGAAATTGTCACCTACAGCGGTTTTCTGGGCATGGCCATCGGCGCTTCCGTCTTCAGCGGCTTTCCGGATATCGCTTTCTGGACACCGACTTTCGCCTATAGCCTGTATCTCCTGATCCTGGGATATACGTCCCAGCACTTTACTTTCCTGAAGATTTCCGGAGGAGACTTTCAGAGCCCCGACCAGGCTTAAAGACGGCCGGTTTCAGCCCTGGCGTGCCGGACCTGTTTCCCTGGTGTCTCCTGGTCCGGGCATCCTGAAACTGTGCAATGCCGGCAACCGCACCCAGACGGTCAATATAACCATGCCAATGAAAATGATCTGATCCGGATAAAAAAACCGGCCCTCATGGGGGCCGGCTTCCATAGTGATCTGTTGAAAAGTCTAGCGGGTCAGCTTTTTATATTGCAGACGGTGCGGACGATCAGCCGCGGCGCCGAGACGACGATGGCGGTCTGCTTCATATTCCTGATAATTGCCTTCGAACCAGACCACCTCTGAATTACCTTCATAGGCCAGGATATGCGTGGCAATACGGTCCAGGAAGAAACGATCATGCGAAATGATCACCGCGCAACCGGCAAAATCCTCAAGCGCAGCTTCGAGCGCAGACAGGGTTTCCACATCCAGATCGTTGGTTGGCTCATCGAGCAGAAGAACATTGGCCGGGCGGCGCAGCATCTTGGCCAGATGAACGCGGTTACGTTCCCCTCCGGACAGCTGACCGAGTTTTTTCTGCTGGTCGGTGCCTTTGAAATTAAAGTTGCTGACATAAGCGCGGGTCGGCACATCCCGGCCGTTGAAATCAAACATATCCAGCCCATCGGAGATTTCCTGCCAGACAGTTTTACTGTCATCCAGGGCATCGCGGCTCTGGTCCACATACCCAAGCTGCACGGTTTCGCCAAGGCGCAGGGTTCCGTTGTCCGGCTCTTCCTGCCCGGTGATCATGCGGAACAGGGTGGTTTTACCGGCACCGTTGGGGCCGATAATACCGACGATACCACCCGGCGGCAGGCGGAAATTGAGATCTTCAAACAGCAACTTATCACCATAGGCCTTGCTCAGGTGCTCTGCCTCGATCACAACCTGACCAAGACGCGGGCCCACAGGGATCATGATTTGTGTGCTATCGACACGCTGTTCCTGCGCCTTTTCCAGCAGATCGTCATAGGCCTTGATACGGGCCTTGCTTTTTGACTGACGCGCTTTCGGGGATTGCCGGATCCATTCCAGTTCCCTGTTCAGGGTCCGCTGGCGGGATTCCTCAACCTTGGCTTCCTGGCGCAGACGCTTGTCCTTCATTTCCAACCATGCGGAATAGTTGCCCTCGAAAGGATAGGCATGACCACGGTCAAGCTCCAGCACCCAGCCCACCACATTGTCGAGGAAGTAGCGGTCATGGGTCACCAGAACCACAGTACCGGCATAGGCCTGCAGATGCTGTTCCAGCCAGGCCACGGATTCCGCATCCAGGTGGTTGGTGGGCTCGTCAAGCATCAGAATATCGGGTTTTTCCAGAAGCAGACGGCACAGCGCCACCCGGCGGCGTTCCCCACCGGACAGCTTGGTCACATCCGCATCGCCCGGCGGGCAGCGCAGGGCCTCCATCGCCAGTTCCACCTTGCTGTCCAGGTCCCAGGCATCGGCGGCATCTATTTTTTCCTGCAGCTCACCCTGTTCGGCAATCAGGGCATTCATTTCGTCGTCATCCATGGGCTCGGCGAATTTCAGGCTGATTTCCTCAAACCGGTCAACGATGTGCTTGAGCTCGCCCATGCCTTCCATCACATTGGCAAAGACGTTCTTCTCCGGATCCAGATACGGCTCCTGTGGCAGGTAGCCAACCTGGACACCTTCCGCCGCCCAGGCTTCGCCGGAAAAATCCTTGTCCATGCCGGCCATGATTTTCATCAGGGTCGATTTACCGGCGCCGTTGACCCCGATCACGGCAATCTTGGCGCCCGGCAGAAACGACAGGGTCACATCCTTGAGAACCTGTTTGCCGCCCGGGTAGGTCTTGTTCAGACCCTTCATTACATAACTGTATTGATAAGATGCCATTTCGCCTGAATCCTCATAATAAAATCCGTTGCCCTCTCTTACCGAAAGAGAAGGCAACGGACAAGAGCTTTTCCGGCTTACTGGAGGGTGTTTTTGTAGACTTTGCCCTCTTTCATCACGAAACCGACTTTTTCAAACAACGTCAGGTCTTCCAGGGGGTTCCCCTTTATAGCGATCATGTCCGCCAGATGGCCTTCCTTAACTATGCCCACCCGGTCCTCAATGCCGAACAGTTTTGACGTTTCCCGGGTTGCAGTAATCACCGCCTGCATGGGGGTCATGCCCCATTCAACCATCTTGACCATCTGCTTGCCGTTACCGCCGTGGGGATAAACCCCGGCATCGGTACCGTAAGACAGTTTTACACCGGCCTTGACCGCTTTCTGGAAGCTCTGGCGCTGACGCAGGCCAACCGCCCGTTCCTTGGCAAGGGATTCCTCGGTCATGCCATGCTTGGCGCCTTCCTGCAGGATAAAGTCGTCATTATAGATATCCATGGAAAACCAGGTGCCGTGCTTTTTGGCCAGTTTGATACCCTCGTCATCCAGATAGCTCACATGTTCAATACTGTCGGCCCCGGCCAGGATAGCGGATTTAATGCCCTCTGTACCGTGGGCATGAACCGCCACCTTGCGGCCGGCCATATGAGCCTCATCCACAATCGCTTTCATCTCCTCAAGCGTATATTGCTGGGCACCAACCCTGGTTCCCTTGGAGAAAACGCCGCCGGTGCCGCAGAATTTGATCACATCGACGCCGTATTTCATATTCCGGCGCACTTTCTGGCGCACTTCCCACGGACCATCCGCCACCCCCTCGGACTCTTCACCATATTCAAAGGGCAGCATATTATTGTCGCAATGGCCGCCGGTAATCCCCAGCGACGGACCGGACACCAGCATGCGCGGCCCGGGCACATCGCCGGCATTGATCGCATCCCTGAGTGCCACATCCGTAAAACCGGGGGCGCCCACATTGCGTACAGTAGTAAAGCCAGCTTCAAGCGTGATTTTCGCGTTGGCGACGCCGTAAACCAGTTGACGTGCTGTGGAATGTTGATAGGCGTCATAGCCCCAGATTGGCGATCCCACCAGATGCACATGGCTGTCCATCAGGCCCGGCATCAGGTAGCTGTCCGGCCCGAGGTCGACCACCTCCGCCCCTTCCGGAGCGGCAATTTTGGCGTTCTGACTGACAACTTTCGTAATTTTGTCGTTTTCGATCCAGACAGACATATTGTCCAGCACCGTGCCCTTTTCCACATCAATCAGATGGGCCGCGTTCACAATTTTGATTTTTGGTGTTTCATCAGCCTGTGCCGATGCAGAAAAAGTTGACGCAATAAGCGCCAGGGCCATCATCAGGCCAACTCGTACAGTATTCATTACAGGAACCCCTTCCCATTATCCAATAATGAAAATCATGCACCCTATTGTACAAACATACAAGACCGATTGTGGCCGGTCAGAAAATTGACCGCCTTGTTACTGTTCGTTTTCTTCCGATATGACAGGCAGTTCCCCTGCCTGTCCCCTGTCGCGGAGCAGATAGACAAACCCGTAGATAAAAAGCCGCACCACATAGGGCACAAACAGCCACAAAAGCCAGCCAATGAGATTGACGGTCTCTGTAAATCCGTAAAAAGACAGGACATTCCCCAGACCAACTCCCAGCGGCGCCACCGCTGCCAGCAGGAAAGTCCTCAGCAGTTTTTCAACCGTGACCCGGTTATGATCGATAAAATTCAGGCTGCGCACCAGAACAAACAGGAAATAAAGGATCAGTATGGCCAGCAGGATCAGGGGCATGGTTATTTTCCGAAGACCTCCATCATCAGATATTCCAGCTTTTCCCGGTCAACCTGGTCAAAGGCGGCGGGTTCCGTACTGTCCACATCGAAAACCGCAATAAGTTGACCACCTCTGTCGACAACCGGCACAACAATTTCCGAATTGGTGCGGGAATCGCAGGCGATATGGCCGGGAAAGGCGTGTACATCCTCCACAAGCTGGGTTTCCCTGGTGGCCGCCGCCGCACCGCAAACCCCCCTGCCGAACGGAATACGCAGGCAACCGAGCGTGCCCTGATAGGGTCCGACCACCAGTTCATCCGACTTTTCCGGGTCAACCATATAAAAACCGGTCCAGAAATAGGTTTCAAACGCCTGCGGCAGCAGACAGTTGATGGTCGCCATCCGGGCGATAAGATTGTTTTCGCCTTCCACCACCGCCAGAATTTCCCGAATGACGGAGTCGTAGCGTGCTGATTTTTCGTTCATTCCTGCTCTCATTCCCTACTGTTTGGCCCCGACTATAACACCAGCGATCAAGTGGTTCGAGGAAATAATAAAAGCCTAACCATTTGATTTATATATACTTATTAAAAAATAACAAAATCCGTTATTGACAATTGTTGTTTTGGTGTATTATATTACTACAACACTTAAACACCACAACAGTATACTAGTGCCGAAACGAAGGATTGGAATTTAACAGTGGCAGAACAGTGGAAAAATGATCAGCCCATTTACCTTCAACTGAAGGAGCAGATCCGCACCATGATTCTGGAAGGAATCCTGGCCGAAGGTGAAATGCTTCCGTCAGTTCGCAAGGTTGCTGTGGAATACCAGATCAACCCCATCACCGCCTCCAAAGCCTATAGCGAGCTGGTGGACGAGGGGTTGGTGGAAAAACGAAGAGGTCTTGGAATGTTTGTTCTGGAAGGTGCCAGAGAAAATCTGCTTAAAGCCGAACAGCAAAAATTTCTGGAAGAGGAATGGCCCGAAATCATGAAACGTATCGCCCGTCTGGGCCTGGACCCGAAAAAACTGGTGGCTGAAACCACCGAGAACCAAGCGTGAGGGGTAAAAAGATGAGCAACCTGATTACAGCCCGAAACCTGAAAAAAAGCTACAACAGCTTTAAAGCCCTTAAAGGCGTCAACCTGGATATTGAACGGGGTCAGATCGTTGGCATCATCGGCGCCAACGGCGCCGGGAAGACCACTCTGATCAACACCATCCTCGGCCTGTCCGATTATGAAGGCGAGCTGCATGTGATGGGCCTTGCCCCCTATGCCAACCGGGACGAACTGATGAAAGACGTCTGCTTCATTTCCGATGTGGCGACCCTGCCCAAATGGATGAAAGTGAGCCAGACCATTGATTTCGTCGAGGGTGTGCACCCGAAATTCGACCGCCAGAAAGCTCTTGAACTTCTGTCTGGAACAACGGTGCCGCTGGAGAAAAAAATCCGCCAGCTGTCAAAAGGGATGATCGTCCAGGTTCACCTGGCCCTGGTCATGGCCATCGACGCCAGCCTGCTGGTACTGGATGAACCGACCCTGGGTCTGGATATCCTGAACCGCAAGAAATTCTACAGCCAGCTGCTGGAAGACTATTTCGACGAGGAAAAGACCATTCTCATCACCACCCATCAGGTGGATGAAATCGAGAATATCCTGTCCGAGGTGATTTTCATCCGCGAGGGCCTGATCATGCACAAGGCCTCCATGGAGGAAATCGGTGAGCACTGGTTCGTGCTGCACCCGACGCCGGAATATATTGACGCGGCGCGCGCCCTGGGACCGCTACAGGAACAGAAAAGCCTTGGCCGGACGTCTATGGTCTTCAACAACCGGCCGCGTAATGAACTGGAACAGCTTGGTGATGTCAGCCGGCTCAGCCTGTCTGACCTGTTTGTCACCCTGATGACCCGGGATCAGTGATACCGGGGCGATAAGGAGAAGAGCAATGAACAGCATTTTTGCAGGTGATATTCCTTCCCGGAGCTTCCTCGGCCTTATCAGAGCCCAGGAGCAGGAAGTTGAACGCATCAGGCAACTGAAGCCATTGCATACCCTGATCAACGCTGGACTTGCCGCGCTGCTTGTCAGCATTGCCATAGCCGGCTTCGCCACATTGAACGAGGCCCGAACGGAAAACAACCGCATCGGCATGTCCCGCAAACAGATGAACGACCAGGTCGTTGTCTGCAGCCTGGACAACTGCCGCATGACAGAAGTTATGGACGCCTGAAACCGGCCGAGATTAACGGAGATAAAGAAATGAAAACCGATATCATGAAAGTCACCGGATACAGTCCCTTTAAAACCCTCCTGCTGAGGGAGTTCTGGGAAAACCGTCGAAGCATTTTCTACGGTCCGATGGTCGGTGGCGGCATCAGCCTGTTTCTGGTCCTGATCGCCCTGTTTGGCGGCTACATCGGCATACAAACGACAGAAATTGAAATCAATGGCGTTAATTACTACAGCATCATCGACCTGCTTGACGAGTACGGCAAGGTGAGCCCTGAAAAACAGCAGGAAATTATTGGCCTAAGCATGGTGGTGGCCATTGTCTTCATCGGCATCATCGCCTGGTTCAGTATGGTGTTCAACAGCCTTGGTTGCCTCTATGACGAACGCAAGGACAACAGCATCCTGTTCTGGAAATCCATGCCGGTTTCAGATCTGCAGACCGTGGCGGCCAAAACCGTCAGCAATATGTTTGTCACGCCCCTGGTTGCCCTCGGCTTTGCTTATGTCAACCAGTTGCTGGTGGTTGTGCTGATCTCCATTGTTGCTCTGGCGGGTGGGCATAATGCCTGGGATCTCTTCATCCAACCCGCCAATCTGCCGGCCCTGTTCCTTACGGAACTGGTCGTGGTGATCATGTACAGCCTGTGGGCCATGCCGATCTTTGCCTATCTGATCCTGGCTTCTGCCTTCGCCAAACGGACACCGCTGCTGACCGCCATTATCCCGCCGGTGGTTGTGATTGTCGGGGAATATATCCTCTACGGCCAGTCCTATCTGGCGAGTTGGATCGGCAACCAGCTAAACGGACTGAGCGTCTTTGTGACAGCCTCCGACAACGAAAATGTGCAAATTTCCGTGACTGAAGCCTCGGGCATCCTGCAGAGCGCCAGCCTGCCCTCCTTCTGGATTGGCCTGGCCATCGCCGCCGCCCTGCTCTGGGCCGCCACTCAGCTGCGCCGTCGCAGCAACCAGTGAGTCGGCAAAATCGAGATCCTATTGGGAGCTAACTCCTGATATCTTCCACTGCCCCGGCCCTGCGCCGGGGCTTTTTTTTATGACAAAGCCGAAACCGTAACAATATTGAAACATTGCCAATCAGGCTTTTTTCTTTTGTATACAATCCACTAAAAACACCTCAGCGCGCCACTGTAACAAACGTCATATATCTGTCACTTACACCCTACAAAGCTTCATATTCCTATCATTGCATTGCAACAGATTCCCCGGAATATCCGCCTCGATCTCATTGTTGATTTCATCGAACCAGAAACTCCCGTTAACCCAGGCTACCCGAGGGGAAGAAAATGATATTCCTACACAACAGATCGACATTCTACCGGTCAACCACAGCCATGGCGCTGGCCCTGCTGTCCACCGCAACACTGGCCATCGAAGCACAGGCCGTGGAGACCACATCAAGCATCCAGGGTCAAGTCATGACCGAAGCTGGCGTTCCGGCTGGAAACGCCACAGTAACCATCACTCACACCCCGTCCGGCTCCAGAAAAGTTGTTGAAACGGACTCCGGCGGCTCATTTCACACCGCCGGCCTGCGTGTAGGCGGTCCCTACAGCATCACCGTTGAAAGCAGCTCCGGCAACGGCCGCCAGGATAATATTTTCCTGACCCTGGGCGAGGCCTCTGACGTCACTGTCACTCTTCAGGCCATCGCACTCGAGGAAATCGTCGTCACTGGCGCTGCCGGCAGCGGCCAGATCAAAATGGGCATGTCTTCCTCGTTCGATGAAGAGCGCCGTCAGGGCATCCCGGCCACCAGCCGCGACCTGCATGATTTTGTTCGCGTCGATCCCTTGGTCACCGTCGACCCGACAAACAGCAACGCCATCAGCATTGCCGGGTCCAACAACCGCTTTAACAGCCTGACCATCGACGGCGTGAAACAGAACGACGACTTCGGCCTCAACAACGGCGGCTATCCAACCCAGAGAAGCCCGATCATCCTTGACGTGATCGACCAGCTCTCTGTAAATGCCGCTCCCTTCGATGCCCAGTACGGCGGCTTCCAGGGCGGTAACATCAACGTTGTCACCAAGTCTGGCACCAACGAGTTCCACGGCGCCGCTTGGTTCTATTACCGTGATGACAGCCTGACCGGCGACAACATCGACGGCGAGGCACAGGAACTGGACTTCGAGGAAAAAGTCTATGGCGCCACCGTCGGCGGCCCGATCATCCAGGACAAACTTTTCTTCCAGGTGGCTTATGAGAAACAGGAATCAACTGAACCGTTCGACACGGGACCGGCCGGCGCAGGTTTCACCAATGACATTGACGGTGTCACCAAGGCGGATGTGGATGAAATCATTTCCCTCGCCGACAGCGTCTATGGCTATGATGCCGGTTCCTATGAAGACGCCCGCAGCATCGACGAGGAAGACGAGAAAATCTTCGCCAAGATCGACTGGAACGTCAGTGACGATCACCGTGCCGCCTTCACCTACCAGCGCGCCAAGGGCAACAACATCAACCCGCAGAATACTTCTGGCAATAACTATGGCCTGATTTCCAACTGGTATAACAAGACCGAAACCATGAACAGCTATGCGCTGCAGGTCTTCTCCGACTGGACGGGAAATTTCTCCACCGAGGTTCGTGTCTCCTACAAGGAAGTTGAAACCCTGCAGGAAAGCATGACCGGCAATGACTTCGCCCTGATGGAAATTGCCACCGCAGGCGGCGGCACCGTCTATATCGGTCCCGATTATTATCGACATGCCAACTATCTGGACAACAACACCTGGCAGATCAAGCTCGCCGGCACCTATTATCTCGACAACCATGAGATCACCGGCGGTTACGAACGGGAAATGCTGGATGTGTTCAACCTGTTTGTTCCCGGCAGCCGCGGCACCTATGAATTTGACAGTATCGCGGATTTTGCCAGTCAGACGGCCGCCTCCCTGTTCTACAACAACGCCAGTACCAACAATGCAGACGACGGTGCGGCGAGCTTCGGCTATAATATCGACACCCTTTATCTGCAGGACAACTGGACCGTCAACGACCAGTTGAACCTGATGTTCGGTGTCCGATACGAGCGCTACAGCTCCGGCGATGATCCGCGCCTCAACCAGGATTTTGCGGCTTTGCACGGCTTTGGCAATGATGAAACCATCGACGGGCTGGACATCATCATGCCGCGTTTCGGCTTCAACTACGCCCATGATGACCGCCTGACCGTTCGCGGCGGTGCCGGTCTCTTCTCCGGAGGCAACCCCAATGTGTGGATTTCCAACAGCTACTCCAACGATGGGGTAACCATCGTCAATACCTTCATTCCGGGACCGTTAACTGTCCTTGATGGCTTCAACCTGCCCCAGGACGCGCTGGATAACGTGGCCGGTGGAGACGCATCAGGCGATGTCAACTATATCGACCCAAGCTTCGAAATCCCGCGGGCCTGGAAATTCAATCTGGCGGTTGACTATGATCTGGACCTGGGCTCCATGGGCGACGGCTGGCGGATCACCGCAGAAGCTCTCTATAGTAAAACCGACAAAGGCACAGCCTGGGTAGACTCCTGTCTGGACCAGACCGGTACCGCCCCGGACGGGCGCCCGATCTATTCAAGCCTTTGTGATGGCAGCGACCAGCACCTTGGGCTGATCAATTCCGAAGACGGAGAAAGCACCGTCTTTGTCCTGTCCCTGCAGAAAGAGTTTGAAAGCGGTCTGGACTTCTTCTTCTCCTACACCCACACGGACTCCAAGGACATCAATCCCGGAACCAGCTCCACAGCTTCTTCCAACTACGCCAAAATGGCCTTTGATGACCCGAACAATCCGAAACTGGCCACGTCCAACTATGAGATCGAGCACAAGTTCGTGTTGAACCTGAACTATCGCAAAGAATTTGTTGAGAATTGGGAAAGCCAGTTCGGTCTCTTGTTCACCAGCCAGTCCGGTCGCCCGTTCAGCTATACCTATGACGGGAACAGCACCTTCGGCAACCCGGACAATTACCGTGACAGCCAGCTGCTCTATGTGCCGACAGGGGCAAATGATCCGCTGGTGGTTCTGGATGGCATTTCCCAGGCAGATTTCGATGCCTTCCTGGAATCCAGCGGTCTGGACAAATACCGGGGTGAGATTGCCCCGCGTAACACCTTCAACACCGACTGGGTCACCACCGTGGACTTCAAGTTCCGCCAGGAAGTGCCCGGCTTCATGGAAGGTCACAAAGGGGTCTTTACCTTTGAAATCCAGAACCTGACCAACCTGATCAACAACAGCTGGGGCCGGTATAACTATGTCCCGTTCCACTATGTTGAGCCGGTTGTCAGCACCGCGATCGACGGCGATCACTATGTCTATAGCGACCTGAACACCGACGCCGGTGAACAGGATACCAATACCCTGGCATCGCTGTGGAAAATCCGTCTCGGCCTGCGGTATGAATTCTAGGTCACACACCTGAACCATTCCCGGGCGGCAGGACACTGCCGCCCTTTTCCGTTTTCAAGTTCAGAAGAGTAAGGATCATGCAGATTTCCAGAAGACAGTTTCACCGGTGCGCAGCCTCACTTCTTGCAGCCGGAACCTTTTCCTCCTTGCCATTGCAGGCCCTTGCCCTGCCGGAACGAAACGTCTCCGGCCAGCAGCTGAACCTGATTGCCTTCGGCTCCTGTGCCCAGCAGGAACAGGAACAACCCATCTGGGATAAAATCTCCGCCCTTGATCCCGATCTATTTGTTTTCCTTGGCGACACCGTTTACGCCAACACGGAGATTGCAGACAAAATGGCCGGTGATTATGACTTATTGGCCAGGCAAGATACGTTTCGGGCCTTCCGGGAAAAAACCCGGATGATCGGTATCTGGGATGATCACGATTACGGCACCAATGACGGCGGCAAAAACTATGTCATGAAAAAACAGGCCAAACAGATCTTTCTGGATTTCTTTGATGAACCCCGGGACAGTGAACGGCGCACCCGCGACGGCGGCATCTATACCTCCTATCTGTTTGGTCCGAAAGGCCGCCGCATCCATATCATCCTGCCCGATTTGCGCTATGAACGCGACGACACCCCTTATGACTTCAGCACAGATAGTTATCACCAACAACACCGCAATGTGGCGGGCCTCGGCCCCTTCCTGCCCAATCTTGACCCCAGTGCCCGGATCATGAGCGACACACAATGGAAATGGCTGGAAGAAGAACTGAAGGTGCCGGCCGAACTGAAAATCATCGGCAGCGGCATACAGTTTGTCGCCGCCACCTCGGGCTGGGAGGGCTGGGCCCAGTTTCCCCATGAACGTACCCGCCTGATCCGGCTGATCGAAAAAACCCGCACCGATGGCGTGCTGTTCATCAGCGGAGATATCCATCGGGGTGAATTTTCCATGCTGCCTGTGGCCTCCCGGGAAAAGGCGCCCTATCCGATCTGGGATTTTTCCTCGAGCGGCCTGCAGGCTAAAATGTATCCCGGCATCAACCCCAACCGGTTCCGCTTTAACAATATGTATTATGACCAGGCCAACTTCGGCCTGATCCAAATAGACTGGAACCTGCCGGACCCGCAAATCACGGCTGAAATCAGAAATGCAAACGGGGAAATGGTCCTGCAGCATACAATTGCCCTGGGCGATCTGCGGGGCGGCTGGCACCGCGTTGCGGCTGAATAAGCGCCCAGATTACATAGCTTCCGGACCAGCATCAGGAATTACTGTTAACCGAATGGTTATTTTTCTGATATATCAATATATCTGTATATAATAAATAAATCGGAAGGTGGTCCTGCCCCCTGCCGATCTTCGGTTTCTGCGACGGGATTCCACTACCTTGTCAAAGCGCAAGAATAAAAATATACAACAAGGCCATAGGGAAGCGAGAGGCTCGCTGGCACATAATGCCATTGCAAAAGCCGTACCGCCCATTCTGGCCATCACCATTCTTGTGTGCAGCATCTCCTTCTACCTTGTCAGAAATAATTACGAGGATGAATTGCTGGATGGTCTCCGGTCCTATATGGAGCAGCGTATAGACAGGGAAAGCCGTCTGTTTGACGACATTCGCCAGCTTCATGAAAGCGCCAGGGCAGAGTTTATCCGCCGCCTGGATGATCCTGCCCCCACCGACCTGGAAGAACGTTTTGATCAGCTTTTCCCCCTGATGCCTGACGGCACAAGACGTAGCAATCCGTTGCTGTTTGACGGCATGAAGCTGGCGGACAATGTCCCGGTGCGGGGGTTTGGCGCCTTTATCTCGGACGGTAGGGACCTCTCTCTGAATGACAAAAAAAACCTCCTGACAGTTTTTTATATCGTTCGCGATTTTGGCTATACGAACCTTGCCCGTTTCTCCAATTTCTATTTTTTCACGCCGGACAACAAATTGCTTATCCTGGCGCCCGATCGGGAGGACAAGCTCCTGTTCTACAGGCAGGATGCTCCTGCGGATTTTAACTACTACAACGAGGAAGTAAACCAGATTACCCTGCCGGAAAATAATCCCGGCAGGACCACACAATGCACCAGCCTGCAGCCGATTATCTATGACCAGACAGACAAAACATGGACAACCGGTTGTATGACCCCCATGGATATTAACGGTAAACATATCGGGGCATGGGGCAGCAGCATTCTCCTGAACGAGCTTCTCGACCATGCCATACTCGAGAGACTCCCGGAAGCCAGAAACATGATTATAACCGACCAGGGAAAACTGATCGCTCATCCAGATATTACTTACCAGGGCGACCAGTCACTGATCCGGCATCTTGATATTCCCACATCTTCCAATGACTATATGAAAGCCGTATTCCAGAAAGTCCGGGAACACGGAAAGAAAAAGGTCTTTCTGATCGATAACCGGGAATATGGTGAATATATTTCGGCAGGCTATATCGAAGGACCAGGCTGGTATTTTCTGACCTCCCTGCCCGCAAGAATGGTTTCCGACCACGCCTTTACCATTGCCTTCGGTCTTCTTCTGATCGGACTCTTTGCCATTCTGGCCACCTCGGGCGTGATTTACTTTGTGGTCAAAAACACAATTGTACGGCCGGTTTCCGAACTGGCAGAAACCAGCAACCAGATTGCCCTGGGCAGGTTCATCGATCTCGAGGACAACGAGGAACTGAGCAAACTTACCGGCCGGTCAGATGAAATAGGCGGACTGGCCAATGACTTCAACGCCATGGCGCTTCAGCTCAAAAGCTTGTTCCAGTCCCTCGAAGACAAGGTGGAAAAACGGACAACAGATCTGAACAAAGCTAAAAAAGAGGCCGAGCGGGCCAACCGGGCCAAATCCGCCTTCCTGGCCAATATGAGCCACGAAATAAGAACTCCCCTGAACGGCATCATCGGTATCCTGGACATTCTGGAAAAAAGAAATCTGGACGACCAGACAAGACATTATGTCGAAACGGCGGAACATTCGTCACGCATCCTGCTTGACCTGATCAATGATATCCTTGACCTGACCCGGCTTGAGGCCGGCAAACTTCAGCTCCACAACAGCAGCGTCAATCTCGGCGAGGTCACGGCAGATATTCTCAAGGGACTTGCCATCCAGGCGGAAAACAAAAAACTGGAACTGGCCGGTGATGTCAGCAACTCAAGCTCCTTCTGGGTCAAGATCGACGCCAAGGCCTACCGTCAAATTCTGCTCAATCTGGTCGGTAACGCCATCAAGTTCACTGAAGACGGACAGATTGCGGTCAGTCTTGCCATGGAAGACCTGAAAAATGGGACTGTCCGGGCCGTTCTGTCTGTCCGCGATACGGGTATTGGTATTTCCGAAGAAGATCTGCCGCGATTGTTCGACCGTTTCGAACAAGTCACTGCCCATCATGAACATAAATATCAGGGAACCGGGCTGGGACTGGCCATCTGTCATCAGTTGGTCGAGTTGATGTCCGGGACCATACGCGCGGAAAGCATGGTCGATCAGGGCTCCATCTTCACTGTCGAATTTGTACTGGACATCGCCAAAGCGCCCGCAAATGCCAACAGCAGGAAGCGGCAGGACCAGGATGTTCCACCTGATCTGAAGATTCTGGCTGTGGATGATAACCAGATCAACCGCATGATCATTGAAAAAATGTGCCAGTCCCTGAAGATGGAAACCGCCATGGCGAGCGGCGGACAGGAGGCAATCGATATTGTGCGTAAGACAATGGAAGCCAAAGCCGCCCCCTTTGATCTGTTGCTTCTGGATATCAGCATGCCCGACAAGGATGGACCGCAAACCCTTGCCGAGATTCGCTGTCTTGGCGACTGGGCAGTTCATGTCCCTGCCATAGCCCTGACGGCGCATTCGCTGGACGGGGATCGCGAAAGATTCCTTCTGCAGGGAATGGCCGGATATGTCGCCAAGCCCGTTGACCTGAAACTCCTGGCCAGCGAAATCAGAAATGTATTGCAAAAACCCGCAAAGAGCAGGGTATCATAAAGGCAGCCCTTTACTCTTCTTTGAAACTGGTCTAGAATCTTTCAAATATTCTTTCTTTTTCATGTAGTTACAGGAGTCAATAATTAACTAAATCAAACATCCTGTACCCGGGTATTTCTTTCCACAGTAGTTAGTTTAATAGTATTATTTTTGGGAATTTGACCATGAACAAATTTGATGGTGATGCCATGTCAGCAACTCCGAACTCCGGGTTGAATGTGTTGAGCAAAGGACTGTTTTTGTCTTTGTTTGTTGCCACAACCGCCTGCCCCCCGCTTTACGCTCAAGCGGCCGATGAAACCGTCTATGAAGAAATCGTCGTCACCTCTCAGAAGAGAGCGCAGAGCCTGTCGGATGTTCCCATCTCCATCTCAGCCTTCAATGCCGACAACATACAACAGACCGGTATTAACCAGCTTCGGGAAATTGCCGACTTCATTCCCAATGTACTGGTGAGTGCAACCAATGATTTCAACTCCCAGATCACCATCCGCGGCGTGGGGGCAAATAGCCGGAATATCGGCTTCGATACTCGCGTCGGCATCTATCTTGACGGCGTTTATCTGGGACAGTCGCCGGCCATCAATCAGGAACTGATCGATCTGGAACGCATTGAAATCCTGCGTGGTCCGCAAGGCACCCTGTTTGGCAAAAACAATGTGGCCGGCGCCATCAGTCTTGTCTCAAAACAGCCGGCAGACGAACTCGGAGGACGGGTGGCGACATCCATTGGGTCAATGGGTACACTGGAACTGAACGGTGGCATATCCATCCCCATCAGCGACAACGTCCGAAGCAAGTTTTCCGTCCTGCATCAGAGCAGGAACGGTACTGTGCTGAATATTTACAACAGCGACCGTCTGAACGAGCGGGATTCCCTTGCCTACCGGGCGCAACTTGCCATAGATGCCAGTGAAGACCTGGAAATCAATTTTTCATTTGACGGTCTGAACAGTGACCATCTGGCCTTTCTCGGAGAAAACCTCAGCGATACACTGGGAACCACAAAGGACATGATCGCCCCCGAGGAGCGCGAAGTCAGCTTTAATGTCAATCCCTTCGAAACAAGGGACCTTTACGGCGGCAGCATGACCATAAACTATCGTTTCGCAGATGATCATGCCCTGAAATCCATTACAGCCTATCGCGACAACAAGATCCATTACCGGAATGACACTGACTATTCATCGCTGGACCTGGTCTTTATCGACTATTTCGACCACTATCAACAATTCACCCAGGAACTGCAGCTGACCTCTCCGGATAGTGCTCCGCTGACCTATGTGGCCGGCCTTTATTATTACCATCAATCGGCAGACACCGACAGGATTGTGACCAACGGTGAACACTCGTTTCTCCTTGGCAATGTGCCCGGTACGACCGTTTACAACATCGGGGAGCTGACCACCAACAGCTATGCCGCCTATGCAGACCTGAACTATGACATCACGGAACGCCTGACCCTGAATGTGGGCGGACGCTATACTTACGAGAAAAAGGACGTGAACTGGTCGCTCAATGGCGATGATTCCGGCATCTTCCTGATTGCCACAAACCAGGTGGTTGATGACAGATCAGATGACTATGTCTCGGCCCGCGCCAGCCTGTCCTATGCCCTTTCAGACAACATGAATGTCTTTGCCAGCTACGGCAGCGGCTTCAAGAGCGGCGGCTATAACCTGGACTATGTCCGCGCACCGGATTTCATCGAAGGGCTGGAGTACGGCAAGGAAACCGTGAACAGCTATGAGATCGGTTTCAAGAGCGCTCTGCTGGACAATCGCCTGATCGTCAATCTATCGGCCTTTCTGGCCAATTATGACGACTATCAGGTCAATCAGTTTATAGATATCGGTGGCGGCTTTACCTCCATCAGTATCCGCAACGCCGCCAAAGTGGAAACCAAAGGCATAGAAGCGGAAGTCACCTGGCGACCGCTGGACGGCCTTGAGCTGCAGGGTGCCCTGGGTCTTCTGGATGCCACATTTGACAGCTTCCCGGGCGGCGGAGCCGGCGGAGCTGACGTTTCCGGCAACGACCTGATCCGGGCCCCGGAAATCACCTTTGCTGCCAGCGCCCAGTATGAAACCCCCCTGACCGGGCTTGAAGCCCGACTGCTGCTTCGGGCGGAAGTCACCCATACGGGCAGCTTCTATACCACTGAAGACAATTTCAGCACGGCTACATTGGCCGATATGAGCGTCGTGCCCTTCGGTGAAGTGGAGGCCCTGACCCTGGTCAACGCCCGGGCGGGCCTATTATCGGAAAATGAAACCTGGGAGATATACGCCTGGGTTCGGAACCTGTTTGATCAGCAACAAAGCATTGATAGTACGCGTGACTTCTTCGGCACCATTGTCAGTACCCCGAATGATCCAAGAATCTATGGTGTCGAGCTTATCTGGAACTTTTAAACCGGGATAAACTGGCAAATACTATTATGAAAACCCTGAAACGGATTCTGATCCGCGGAACAACGGTTCTCGCGGCGATATGCTTATTATCAATTTCTGTCTCGGCAGAGACGACAACCGAACCGGATATGGTTGTTCCCGACTTTCCGGCCTATCCCGCACCCCGGGATAGGCTGTCGGAAAATGACAGCGGAACACTCTATTTCCCCTCCCAGACCCCCAGCGACTTCCGCTGGCTTTTTGCCCAACAGGCCCGGCCATATCCCATGACGGTCCGGGGCGACTTCTATCTACCGGAGACGGCCTCTGCCGACAGCCCCGTGCCGGCGATCATCATCCTGCACGGCAGCGGCGATATCCGCGAGCGCCGGGAAGTGGCTTATGCGAAACTGCTGCAGTCCAGGGGAATTGCCGCCTTTGTCATTCATTCCTTCGCGGCGCGCGGCCTTGACCAGAACACCCCCTACCTGACCCGGGTCCTGGCCTTGAGCCATGTGGATATCATGACAGACGCCTATGCGGCCCTCAGATTCCTGAACAATCACCCCGCCATCCGGCACGACAGGATCGGCCTGTTGGGATTCTCCTATGGCGGCATGGCCACCCGGGCCGCCATAGACAAACGCATGTATGACATCCTGGGAGATGATGTACCGCCCTTCGCCGTTCATATTGATTTTTACGGCCCCTGCCATACAGACCTGAACACCCGGAAAACTACCGGCGCGCCCTATATCAGCGTCCGCGGCACGGATGACGCCTCCAACAACCCGGAAACCTGCGCCGCCCGGGAAAAGGCCCTTAGACAGGCCGGAAGCCCGGTTGATAGCGCCAGGATCATCGGCGCCGGTCATGCCTGGGAATTCGCCCACCGGCGCAGGTTCATTCCCACCCTGAATGTGGGCCCCTGTGAATTGACATTGGACAGGGACGGCCGCTGGACCATCGGCGATATGACACTTGAGGCCCCGCTTGAGGCACCCCGTACAGAACGGATCGAGGTACGCCGGGAAATGGTGGCAGCCATGCGCAAGAGCTGCATGAGCGAGGGTTACATCATGGGCCGGGACGACAACAGCGCCCTGATCGCCCGCAGGCTTTTGCTGCAATATGTGGAAATGCATCTGCAGAAAGAGTAGACTTCCCCCGATTTCAACGGGGAAAAACAATGAAAAAACGTTATCTTCTGGGGGGTGCCCTCCTTCTGTTCGTCGCCTGGCTGGCCATTCCACCGCTGTTTCTGGAGCCGCCGGAGCAGCAAAAGACCAGCGCCGCAGCCATTGATCTGCCGCCTCAGGACCAGACCCTTGCGCGCCTCAGCGCCGCCGTTCGCATCAAAACCGTCTCCCCGGAAAATCCGGTTGATTTTGACCCACAGGCCTTCCGTGATTTTCATGCTTTCCTGGAACAGAGTTTCCCGCTGGTGCACAGCAAGCTGGAAAAACAGGTTCTGGCCGGCCACAGCCTGCTTTTCAAATGGCCGGGACGTGATGAGACCCTGAAACCGGCTCTGCTGATGAACCACATGGATGTGGTGCCGGTGCTCAATCCGGAACTCTGGCAGCATCCGCCTTTCGAGGGAGTGATCGCAGACGGCCATCTCTGGGGCCGGGGGGCGCTGGACGACAAGGGCGGCATGATGGCCCAGCTGGAAGCAGCCGAAAGCCTTCTCGCCCGGGGGCACCAGCCGGAAAGAACCCTCTATTTCCTGTTCGGCCATGATGAAGAACGCGGCAACCCCGAGGGCGGCGCCGCCACCGCCGCCAGATATTTTGCCGACCGGGACATCAGGCTGGAGTTCGTTCTGGATGAAGGCATGGTCATTTCCGACGGTCTGATGCCGGGTATGGACATCCCCGTCGCCATGATCGGCATCGCGGAAAAGGGTTATATGGACATGAAACTGACCGCCAGCGGCGAAGGCGGCCATTCCAGCATGCCGGATGCGGGCAGCAGCATCGAACGGCTCTCCCGCGCGCTGACCAAACTATATGACAATCCCCTGCCCACACAGATGATGTATGTCCGCATGCTGGGGGAAAACCTGAAATATTACATGCCTTATGGGCTGAAGGCGGCGATACACAACATCGATATCCTTGGCCCCCTGCTGGAGAAAGGCCTTGCTTCCGATAGCACCATGGCGCCCTTCATGCGCACCACCACGGCGCCCACCATCCTCAGGGCCGGAGAAAAATCCAATGTGATCCCGCCCATGGCCTCGGCCGTTGTCAATTTCCGCATCATCCCGGGGGAAACAAGCGACGATGTCATGCGTCAGGTGGCGGAAATCATCAATGATCCCAACATCAAGCTCGAGAAAGGCGGTGTCTCGGAACCCTCCCCCGTATCTGACCCGGAAGGCGCGGCCTTCAAGCTGATCCGCAGGAGCATCCTGGAAACGGCGGGAGATGAGGAAATGGCCACCACCCCGCAACTTGTCACCGGCGCCACCGACAGCCGGTTTCTGGTTGGCGTCACGGACAACACCTATCGTTTCCAGTATGTGCATATCACACCGGACCTGCGCCCCACCTATCACGGACGGGACGAGCGGATCGCCGTCAGCGATTATGCCAAAATGATTGAATTCTATGTCCGGCTGATCGGCAATATGGACGGGATGCAATAACTCAGAGCGCGATATTTTCCGCCCGGGTATTGAGCCCTTCCGCCTTGAGATCGGCAAGCCATGTCCGGCACAGGTCCGGATCACTGATGGCCGCATGAACGCCGGGCGCAAAATCGCCTTTGAGCACGCTCCGGGCCGCCCGCGCCACCGTCAGGGAAACCGTGCGGGCCATGGCCGTCTGCCAGCCGGAACCTTTCTCATCCAGCGCCAGTGAGGCCCGCCAGGGCCCCTCGGGCGTCTCCACCTCAAGCGCCACATAAAGCACCACCCGGTCTTCCTCACCCTCGCCATAGCTATGTTCGGCATGAAGTTTGCCGGAAAGCTCTTTCAGCGTCGCCATATCGGCGTTTTCCACCTGTTCGAAAATATCCGCCCAGGCCTCTTTCCAGCCGCCAAGGCGCAGGGTGCCGCGCACGAATTCGCCAAGCGCCTTTTCCGCCGCCAGGCCATATTCCTCAATGTAAGGCAGGCTGTTGCGGTTGGGATAAACTTCAAAGGTCTCCCCGGCAATGCCGAGATCACTGACCGCTTCCCAGGCTTTGTTAACCACCTGTTCGGCGCCGTCCGCAAGGAAACGGGCCTGGTTCTTCAGCGCCGTCAGTACGCCAAGCGGGGTCCAGCTGAATTTATAGGTAAAGGCATCCGGTTCTGCCGGTATGCCACCGCAGTAGGAGACAAAGCGCATCGGATATCCTTTGCCCATGAGCCCGGCCTTGTTGGCCGCCTCGACCACCAGATGGGCAAACAGATGGTCAATGCCCGGGTCAAGCCCCACCTCGTTGACCAGCGCCACACCGGCCTCTTTTGCCCGCGCTTCAAGCGCCTGCATTTCCGGTGACACATAGCTTGAAGTCACCACATGGCAGCCCCGGCCCATGACCAGTTCCGCGAGCTCCACATGCAGTGTCGCGGGCAGCATGGACACCACCACATCACCGCGATGCAGGGCATCGAGGAAATCCTCCACCAGATGCTCGTCCTCCAGGTTGAGCGGGGCATAGGCGATATCTGTCCCTCCAAGGCGGGAAAGTTCCTCTACCCGGTCCGGGCTCATGTCCCAGACTGTCAGATTGTTATATTTCCGGGCAAGGGCAACAATGCCGGGGCCGGAAGAAAGTCCGGCGCCAACCCAGTGAAAAGCAGGTGATGGAGTCATATATACCTCGGATAATATTCAGATGTCAGGTCAGCCAGGAATTAACAAACAGGCAAGCTGTTGCAGGCGTCATCAAAGGCCCCCAGCGCCGCCCGCCAGACAGGGTTCGCCTCCAGCTTATCCACCGCCTTGAGATAAGGCAATAACAGGCCGGCGAATTCGATGCTGGCTTCCCGGGGCAGCAGCGATGGCAGATTGTCAATGGCGATCAGGTCGATGGCGCCGCCGTTAAGGCCCGCTTTCACCACCGGATTGTCCCAGCTTGTGGGCGCCTCATAAATCGGCAGCGGGTTATAGCTGCTGAGCGGATCACAGGAGACATCGGAAATCACACTGAGCCGGTCATTCTTTTCCAGGTCCTTGAGGCGCACAAACGGCGGAATGCTGTCGGAGACAAAAACGCAGTTGATCAGGATGTCATGGTCAAGGATCGCCTTGCGGTCAAGATCACGGGTTTCCGCCCGGCCCCAGCGGGTGACTTCGACACCGTGACGTTCCAGAAGCTCGCAGGCGCCTTTTCCGCTGCGCCCGCCCGCCCCGATGACCAGAACTTTCGGGCTCGGGCCGTCGGCCTTGCGCTCCCGGATCTGCTCGTCCAGCAGCTCGGCATTGTCCCAGGGGTGCAATTTGGACAGACCCGGACGGCCCGCCTTTTTGTCATACCACTGCATCAGGCCAAGTGCGGCGCCCATATAACCGGCCCAGTAGCCGAAGGCGGCGACCCGGCGGCCGCTGCCGTCGACCATATATTCCAGGTCCAGAATACGCCCGCCGCCATTCATGAAGCGGCCCAGCAGGTTCTGCCAGCCGTTCTGATGCTTGAAGGCATGGGCGAAATAGATATGGTTGTTTTTCAGGACTTCCGGCGTGCGGGGCAGTTCCTTAAGCCCGAGAATGGTGAAGTCGGCCGGGGCACCCGCCCAGCTTCCGGGCTCCGCCATCCGGCAGCCTGCGGCCTCATAGTCGCTGTCCGGGAATATGCGCTTGGTCGAGCGCTCCACCACCACATTATACCCAATATCGATAAGCTCCTTCGCGCCGGAGGGCAGAAGCGGCGTACGCCGTTCGGTCGACCGGTCCTCGTCCCGAAGCCAGATGGTGAATTTGGACATTGCAATCGTTCCTTCTTTTTATCCCCAGACTGGACGCGGGCCTTTTGGCCCTTATGGAACGATTTTCCGTCAATTGACTGCCGATTCATACCCCCGAACCGTCGAAATGATCGGCATAATGCGTGGATTTAGCGGTTTTTTCCGGCGATGTGTATTACATGGATCAATAGATATTACTCGCCGGTCGCTTGCACTGTACGCAGCTCAAACATCAATTTTTGGCCTTTAGGCGTAAAATTCCAAAAAAGAGCCATGTCACCTTTTGTAGTTTGCGCATACTTTGTTTCTACCAGCCCCAAAGCAACTAGCTGCACAGTAACAGTCTGAAAAACTTGATCGTCAAGCGTTTGAGACGATCCACCAATATTTGTACGCGCTAAAGCGCCTTCCTTCAAAACATGCTTCACTATATTTTCATTAGGATTCTTGATTAAATAAGGAGATATTATTGCGAAAATTTCTCCCCACGTTATTTTAACAGACCATCTCTTTCTTCCGTAATCCGTCGTATAGTTACCGTAGAGTTCAAATATATCCTCCAGCCCCGCTAACCCCTCATAATGAATCGGTTCTGGAGGAATGATACTTGCAACTTTCTCATTTAGTGCCGAATTTTCTTTTCTCAGTTGATTCAATTCAGTTAGTAATTCCTCATTAGAAATAATAGAGGCCCTTACCCATCCTGTAGCAGGAAAGGTCTTGATAGTTTTTGTCAAACTCAGCGAAACCAACCCAGGAAGATCCTTAACATCGCTCCAGAATTTAACAAGACGACCATCTGAAACTTTGTCTCTGAACGCTTGCAACTTCTCCCTCAATTCAGGGTCAATATCAGATTTATCCACTGAAATTTTATCTGGATTTTCGTGCAACAAAGCAACTACCTTAAGGCCCTTTTCAACCGCGTAATCAAACTCCTTTTCTGTGTAACTAATGCCTTCGTTAGTAAGGGATCCATACCGGCCACCAACGATCAATAGGTAATAGTCACAATCATCAATAATTTTCTTAATAAATTCCCATTGCTCTTCATCTGCCGCTGGAAACAATTCCATTCCAGCTGGAATACAATCCATCTCCATCAACGTTTGAGTTACATGCTGCCTTTCTTCTTTCAGATCAGCATATGTAGAACTAACAAATACCTGATATCTCTTTTCCAACTATTTTCCCTAAGAACCAAGTTGTTGAGGACTAATTCAAAATCAACAAACAATTATAACAATGGGTTGTAAAAAAGTACAAAGAGAAATCCCAAGATTGCGAACAGAAGCTCTAACGGATTAATTTGCAAATTAACCAAGCAGCCCCACCCTTAAAACTAAAAGCTCCCCACTACATTATCGAGCTCGGCGCGGACGGTGAGAAATCTTCCTCCCCAATTAACTCACAAACACCCTTAAAAACCATCTCCCCCCTGTGCTATAACCGCCGCATCATAATAATTGTACCGGGCGGACCGGCTTTCCCCAATCCTGAACAGGGCATTTTTCCATGACAGACCTTCATCAAAAAATCGAAGACAGTTTCAAGCTGCAGGGCATGATGGAAACCCTGGGCGCCAGGCTTCTGTCCGTGAAGAACGGCGAAGTGCAGATCGAGCTTTCCTATGACAAAAAGCTCGGCCAGCAGCAGGGCTACCTGCATGCCGGTGCCATTTCCGGGGAAAGCCGCAAGACGGTGGCGCTCATGCAGGCGACCATGGTCAATGTCAGGGTCTGAACCCTAGCCGTAAAACTCGAACCCGCCCGCATCATTGTCCAGTTCGGCCCGAACGGTGAGATATTCGACACTGTGCGCCGTGGCCATGCCCTGCATCATCCTGTCCCAGTCGGCATTATGGAATGCCTCGGCGAGCTCGCGGGAGGTCCATTCATAGACGCCGACCGCCTCCCCGTTCTCGGATACGGTGAAATATTTATGCCGGAGCCCCTCTGCCGACGCGTAAACAGGCATGATGCTTTCGAGGAATTTTTTATATTCCCCGGACGGGCGTTTTTCCTTCGGGCTAAAACGCACCAGCGTCACGCATTTCATATGGACCTCCCTTTGTTTCATCCTCTCATTGTGACAAACTCGATCCGATGGCGACAAGGACAATTTCCATTTTCCCCTCCACATCGCAAGAATCGGGTCGCCGGAACGGAAATTATGCACAATTATGGCGCTCAATCTGCAAAACAGCATAATTCATCGGAAGGATTTGAGTGATGACGGATCAAAAAGAGATAGATTACGCCCGTATTGAAAAAGCCATTCTGTATATCAGGGAAAACTTGCATGATCAGCCGTCCCTGGAGGAAATTGCTGCCGTGGTGCAGCTCAGCCCCTTTCATTTCCAGAAACTGTTTACGGCCTGGGCCGGGGTGAGCCCCAAAAAATTCATGCAGTATCTCAGCCTGGAATATGCCAAGTCCCTGCTTCAGGACCGCACTGTCAGCCTGCTGGACACCGCTTATGAGACCGGCCTGTCCGGCACAAGCCGCCTGCACGACCTGTTTGTCCGTATCGAGGGCATGACCCCGGGCGAATACAAGCACGGCGGCGAAGGCCTGGCCATCAACTACAGTGTGGCCGAAAGCCCCTTCGGGAAGCTTATCGTCGCCTCCACGCCGAAGGGGATCTGTCATATGTCTTTCGCGGAACAGGAGGACAAGGCCCTGCCGGAGCTGAAACGGCGCTTCCCCAAGGCCGCCTATCACCAGATCACCGATAAATTCCAGCAGGACGTCCTGTTTATTTTCCAGAAGGACTGGAGCCGGCTGGATGACATCAAACTGCATTTGTCCGGCACCCCGTTCCAGCTCAAGGTCTGGGAAAGCCTGCTCAAGGTACCCCTGGGGTCCCTTGTCACCTACGGCGATATCGCCAACGACATCGGCAGCCCGGCCGCGGCACGGGCCGTGGGTACGGCGATCGGCAACAATCCCGTCGCCTTCCTGATCCCCTGCCACCGGGTCATCCGCAACAGCGGCGAGCTTGGCGGCTATCACTGGGGAGAAACCCGCAAGTCCGCCATCATCGGCTGGGAAGCGGCAAGAAGGTCATAACCCCGATGGAAAATTACAAAGACAAGGCCGACCTGCTGGACTGGCAGCATATTTCCGACTGCCTGAACGAGACCGGCTATGCCCATGTCCCCGGGTTTCTGGCTGACGAACTCTGCGAAGCCCTGATAGAGGGCTATGACAATCCGGACGGGTACCGGAAAACCGTGGTGATGGAACGCCACCGCTTCGGGCTCGGGCAATATAAATACTGGGACTATCCCCTGCCGCCGGTTATTCAGGCTTTGCGGGAAGCGCTCTATCCGCCGCTGGCGGTCATTGCCAACCGCTGGATGAAGATCCTGAATACCGGCCAGGAGTTTCCCGCCAGCCTGGGTGAACTGCAGACCGCCTGCCATAGTCACGGCCAGACGAAACCCACGCCGTTGATCCTGAAATATGGCGCAGGCGGGTTCAATACCCTGCACCAGGACCTCTATGGCGAGGTATATTTCCCGTTACAGGCGGCCTTTTTCCTCAACCGGCCGGGCGTCGACTATAGCGGCGGGGAGTTTGTCCTGACCCAGCAGACACCCCGGGCGCAATCCCGGGCCATCGTCCTGACCCCCGGCAAGGGAGACATGCTGATCTTTACAACCCGCTTCCGGCCTGTCAAAGGGGCGCGCGGCTATTACCGGGCGGTCATGAAGCACGGGGTAAGCGAAGTGCGCGAGGGCCGGCGCCACACCATGGGCATGATCTTTCATGACGCGGCGAGTTGACCCGTGATTGGCCACAGCGATATTGACAAAGCGTGCCTCAGGCAGAAAATCAAAGATGGCGGGATCACCTTCGCCGGCAACAGGCGACTGAAAATCTATGGCACATTATGCTGTCCGTCCGGCAAACGCATGAAACCGGAGAACCGTGTGTTCTTCACAAATGAAAAAGAGGCTATAGACTGCGGCTATCGTCCCTGCGGCACCTGCATGAAGAAAGACTATGACGAATGGACCTCATTGAACGCCTGAAGGGCGAACCCGACAATCTGCTGCCCTGTGACGGCACCGTGCTTTATTACG
Source organism: Emcibacter sp. (assembly GCF_048269205.1). GTDB lineage: Bacteria > Pseudomonadota > Alphaproteobacteria > Sphingomonadales > Emcibacteraceae > Emcibacter. The sequence goes on from NZ_JBLXJC010000002.1 coordinate 494,084, forward strand.
GCCCGGTGATGGAGCCGCAACGCGCCGACAGCTATTTCCATGTGCTGCAGGAAACAATCGACTGGCAGCATGACCGGGCCGTCATCATGGGTAAAGAGATCACCACAAAACGCAAGGTGGCCTGGTATGCGGACAAACCCTTTGACTATCGTTATTCAGGTGTCACGAAGGTGGCCCTGCCCTGGACCCGGGAACTCAGGGAACTCAAACAGCTTGTCGAGGACAACTGTGGCGAGGTCTTCAATTCCTGCCTGCTGAACCTCTATCACAGCGGCGAAGAAGGCATGGCCTGGCACAGCGATGCCGAAAAAGCATTGAAGAAAGACGGCGCCATCGGCTCCTTAAGCCTGGGGGCGGAAAGAAATTTTTCCTTCCGGCACAAAAAGACCAAAAACAGGGTTTCCCGGCTCCTGCAGCACGGCAGCCTGCTGGTGATGAAGGACACAACGCAGACCCACTGGCTGCACCGCCTGCCGCCCAGCAAAACCGTACAGCGGCCCCGCATCAATCTGACATTCCGCCTGATTGTGGAGTGATCCACAAGCAGGAGATTTGAGGAAAGCCTAAGGGATTAAACTTTTCCGTATGAGCTGCGACCAAGGCTGCATGAGGGGACTAAAAGTCCCCGTCCACATCCCGGCCGAGCTCACCGGCCGAGGGTCGCCATTTTTCCAGCAGCACCACCAGCACAATGCAAATCAGGGCGAGCACCACCGCCAGCACCGGATAGGCAATGCCGGTGAGAGAGGCAATGGTGATCTTGCCCGGCCCTTCGCTCAGCAGCGCCACCTTGACCGCCGGTTCCATATAGCCATACACGGTGGCCCCGACCAGGGCGCCGACAAGGGTAAAGAGAGCGTCCCGATAGCCCACCCCTACCTGGGCCAGCACCGTGCCCGGGCATGCCCCGGCCAGCGAAATGCCACACCCCAGCATCAGACCGCCGACAAGCACTCCGCCGTAATAGGTGGCCTTGGGACTAAGCGTGACCAGTCCCATGCCGTTGAGTACGGCCAGCACCAGGGCACTGGTAGCAATGGCGCTAAGAAAGACTTTCAGCATAATGAAGTTTTTAAACTGCATCTGGCCGACAATCATACCGGGCTCGAAGACCCGGGACTTTTCAAGAGCCAGGCCGAAGACGGCGCCCATAACCAGACCGATCAGGATGGCTGATATAACAGACATGATGTTTTCCTTTCCCGTTTAAAGCCGACGCAGAAGAATGAAGGCGGTAATAATGCCGCCCGCGAACATGGCCGCCACCGCCAGGGTGGAGCTGACCGCAAGCTGGGCCGTACCGGACAGACCGTGGCCGCTGGTACAACCGCCGGCAAGCCGGGCCCCGAACAGCATCAGGAAACCACCGATGAAGGCCACGCCGTATCGCACCCCCGGGCTGGTGGTACCAAGAGCCCGCGCCCAGATGGGTGAAATGGGCTGGCGCCTTGCCCCGGACAGTCGCGACGACAGGAAAGCGCCAAGCGCAATGCCGATAACCAGGGCAAGCTGCCACAGGTCTTTGGCCCCGCCGTCAATATATTTAGAAAAATAGTCCATCTGAACCACCGCCGGATCCACCAGCGAGGCAAAGTAGCCACTGACCGTCATATAGGAGGACGACGCCCCCAAGGCTGCATTGATCAGCATGAAGGCCGGTATCTGCAGCAAGCCGATGACAATCCCGGCCACCCACGGCGACCAAGCCTTGTCCTTCAAGGAAATTTTCGACATTAGTCCCTCCTGCCCTTGCGGGCTTGTATGTGTTTCTTTCAACTGGAAAACTATTTCTACAAACCGGCCAGGCCCGGATGGGCCGGAAAGGAGAGTATACTCCATTCCACCCCGTCATGGAAATCCGGCCCGCAAAGGATTGCATGGATCGGGGGCAGGCGTCATTGATGCGGATCAAAGGGAGGCGGAGAGAGAATTAGGGAAATGGTGGGCCCGGCAGGACTCGAACCTGCGACCAAACCGTTATGAGCGGTTCGCTCTAACCAACTGAGCTACGGGCCCCCGAAAGGATTAATGGTGAATAGCAGATCAGGGGGAATGAGAGCAAGCCGAAAGTGTATCCGGCTTACCCCGCCATATATTTATTTAAGCTCGTCGATTTCGCGGGACAAATTATGGCTCTTGTCGGTGACGATACGCTCCAGGACCTTGATGCGCTCCTCAAGCCCCTCGATACGGTCAAGGTAAGGCTTGATCTGGTTCTTGGAGTAATAATCATCATCGAGCCCAAGGTCATGGGCCAGGGTGCCAAGATCAAGCCGGGCACCGTTTTCCCTGGCCTTAAGCCAGTTTTTGATAACGCCGCCGATGACCGCAATCAGAACGATCGCCACCACCATTTCAAAAGGTCCCATCGTCTATCCCCTTTTCAGTGACCTTGGGTTAACCTCAGGTATCCAGGAAGCTTCTCAGCTTCCGGGACCGGCTCGGATGTTTCAGCTTGCGCAGCGCCTTGGCCTCGATCTGGCGGATACGCTCGCGGGTCACGCTAAACTGCTGGCCCACTTCCTCCAGTGTATGATCGGTGTTCATACCAATGCCGAAGCGCATCCTGAGCACACGTTCCTCACGCGGGGTGAGGCTGGCGAGAACACGGGTCGTGGTATCGCGCAGGTTGGCCTGGATGGCGCTGTCCACCGGCAGGATGGCGTTCTTGTCCTCGATGAAATCGCCGAGATGTGAATCCTCCTCGTCGCCGATGGGGGTTTCGAGAGAAATCGGTTCCTTGGCGATTTTCATCACCTTGCGCACCTTCTCCAGCGGCATACTGAGACGGGAGGCGAGCTCTTCCGGGGTTGCTTCCCGGCCGATCTCGTGCATCATCTGGCGGCCGGTGCGAACCAGCTTGTTGATGGTTTCGATCATATGCACCGGAATACGGATGGTGCGGGCCTGGTCGGCGATGGAGCGGGTGATGGCCTGCCTGATCCACCAGGTGGCGTAGGTGGAAAATTTGTAACCGCGGCGATATTCGAATTTGTCCACCGCTTTCATCAGGCCGATGTTGCCTTCCTGGATCAGGTCCAGGAACTGCAGGCCGCGGTTGGTATATTTCTTGGCGATGGAGATCACCAGGCGAAGGTTGGCTTCCACCATTTCCTTTTTGGCAATGCGGGCTTCCTTCTCGCCCTTCTGCACCATGCTGACGATCTTGCGGAATTCACCGATATTGAGACCGCTTTCCTGGGCGATATCGGCCACCTGGGCGCGCATGTTGGTGATCACTTCGCGCTCACGCTCGGCAAAGTCGGCCCAGCCGCGTCCGGAAATAGTGCTAACTTCGTCAATCCAGGTCGGCTCAAGCTCCCGGCCCAGGTAATTTTCCAGATAGACCTTGCGGTTGATCTTGTAACGTTCAGCCAGGCGCAGCATTTTGCCTTCAAGGCCCATCAGGCGCTTGTTCAGGCTGTAAAGCTGTTCCAGCAGCGCATCAATACGGGCATTGTTCAGACGCAGCCCCTTGATGGCGTCGGCCAGTTCCACGGAAATTTTCTGGAATTTCTTTTCCTGACTGTCGGACAGGTTTTCCGTCTTCAGGCTGGCTTCGTGACGGGCGTCCTGCAGTTTCACCAGCTTCTTGTAGCTGGCCTGCAGTTTAGAGAAGGTTTCCATGACCTCGGGACGAAGAGCTTCCTCCATGGCCGCGAGAGACATGTTGTTCTCGGCGTCATCGTCGTCGTCCTCATCCTCTTCTTCGGCGCCTTCGGCGTTCTCGCCCTCTTCCTCGCCCTCTTCACCGTAACCGTCGCGGTCCCGGGAAGCTTCCGTCTCTTCCGGGGCTTTCTCGGCAACTTTTTCCGCAACGACCGCAGGCTTTTTCTTTTCCTCGCCCTCGTCGTCCCCGTCGCCGTCCTGTGTCGGGTCAAGACCGTACATGGCGTCCAGGTCAATCACGTCCCGAAGCAGGATTTCCTCTTCCTCCAGCAGCTGGGCCCAGTTGACCAGGGCGCGGAAGGTGAGCGGGCTTTCGCACAGACCGGCGATCATGGTTTCCCGGCCGGCCTCGATCCTCTTGGCGATGGCGATCTCGCCCTCGCGGCTCAGCAGTTCCACACTGCCCATTTCCCGCAGATACATGCGTACCGGATCGTCAGTGCGATCGGTCGTGGTCTTTTCGGGAACGGCGGCTTCCACCTCTTCCTCTTCCTCCTCGTCGGACTTCTTTGCAGCCTTTTCGCTCTCGGCCGCATCATCGGCCTCGTCGGCCTCGATGATATTGATGCCCATTTCGGAAATCAGGGACATGACGTCCTCGATCTGTTCCGAGGACATTTCATCCTGGGGCAAGGTATCATTCAGCTCGTCATAGGTGATATATCCCCGCTCCTTGGCAGCGGCGATCATCTTCTTGACGGTTTCCTGGCTCGGATCGCTCAGGGGGCCTTCTGTTGCATCTTCTGTTTTCTCGACGTTTTTATCTGTCGTCTTTGATGCCTTTTCAACCATATATAACCTCTAATATCCCAGACGTAGTAACTACTGAAACGCCCGGGCCGTCCTGCAACGGTCCCAGGTTCACATTATTATCTTCAGGAAGAGCTCTGCTTTCCCGATGCAATTCCATATTCATCCATGCTGGCGTCGACTCTGCGGGCGTGTTCGATTTCTGCATTCAATGCCTGAAATCTTGCGAAAACCTCATCTGTCATATTTTCTGCCAGTTCCTGCTCTATGGCCTGCCGTTCCTTCTCCAGAACAAACAGACGTTTTCGATTGACCACATGCAGCCATCCCTGTTCCACATCCTGTGGCGCAGCGTCGGGCCACGCGAACCAATCGGCCTTGAGGACTTCCTGATCAAATATGACTTCTATTGCCTTGCCGAATCCCTGATCTATCAGGTGGCGATTGAGGCTCTCTCTGTCAAGGTCCGAGTCGCGAAGTGATATACGTATGATTTCATTACGGAGTTTGTCAAGCTCCTGTGATTCGAAATCACAAATTGCAAGCTCCTCGTGATGTTGCTCCAAAAGCCACGGATGGTTCAAAACCGTTAGAATCATTAGCCTTTCAAGGTCCAGAAGCACCCGGCCGCCGGTCTTGCCCCGGGCCGTGTCGCTAAGGGTCCGCACCCCGTAGGATGGCTCTTTTGCCGCCCCCCGCCCCTTCCAGGTCCGGCTTTTACCTGCGCCGCCATACCGATTCTCGCCCGAGTCCCTCTGTCGCCCCATCCCGGAAGAGAGATTTTCCGGCAGAATTTCCTCGCCCAGATGTTTCTCCAGACGCTTGCGGAAATCATTCTGGTAATAGCCGCGGATTGTTTCGTTTTTGATTTCGGACAGGGTCTGCTGGATATTCTGCTGCAGGCCGGCGCGCTGTTCCGGCGTCTCGGCCGGCGTCGCCCGGATCAGCATCTCCCACAATACCGTGGCCAGCGGCCTGCCCTTTTCCAGCAGTTCGCCAAAAGCCCCGGCACCGTGCCCCTGCACGAAACTGTCCGGGTCCTCGCCTTCGGGAAGATAAATGAAGCGCAGGGAATGGCCCGGCTTGAGCAGGGGAAGCGCCCGCTCCACCACACGTTCCGCCGCTTTCAGCCCGGCCCGGTCTCCGTCAAAACACAGGATCGGCTCCGGCGCCAGCCGCCACAGCTCGCCAATCTGTTCCTCGGTCACCGCGGTGCCCAGCGGGGCTACGGCATACTGGAAGCCGGCCTGGGCCAGGGCGATCACATCCATATAGCCTTCTGCCACCAGCACCCGACCCTGGTCATAGGCCGCCTTGCGCGCCCCGGCCAGATTATAAAGCAGCCTGCCCTTGTGAAACAGCGGGGTTTCCGGGCTGTTGAGATATTTGGCCTTGGCCTCGGATGACAAGGCCCGGCCCCCGAAAGCCACCACCCGGCCCTGGCGGTCTGTGATGGGAAACATCACCCGGTGGCGGAAACGGTCATAGCTTTCTTTCTGGGTGCCCGGCTGATCATGGGGATCCGCCTCTGGCCTGATCAGAAGGCCGGCTTCTACCAGCATATCCTCGGTGATCCCGTCCCGGGCCAGCATGGCGTCCTTCAGCGCCGTGCGGCCATCCGGCGCATAACCGAGGCGGAAATCGCGGATGGTCGGCTCACTAAGCCCCCGGCGCAGGAGATAATCAAGCCCCTGCTTGCCGGCCCGGGTGCGCAATTGCGACTGATACCAGTGGCAGGCCGCCTCCATCACATCATAAAGATTTTTGCGTTTTTCCGTTTTCACCCGGTCTTCCGGGGTATATTCGGGCATGGGAAGTCCAGCCTGGGCGGCAAGGCGTTCCACCGCTTCGGGGAAGCTCAGCCCCTCCGTCTCGGTAACAAAACGGATGATGTCGCCATGGGCGCCACAGCCGAAACAATGATAGAAGGCCTTGTCGTCATTGACCGTAAAGGAAGGTGTTTTTTCATTATGGAAGGGACAGAGGCCGGAATGTTCCCGCCCCTTGCGGACAAGCCGCACCTTGCGTCCAACCACTTCGCTGACCGGCAGACGCGACCTGATTTCTTCAAGAAAGTCCGGCGAAAAGCCCATTCAACTGGTCCACCCCTGTTGTCCGTCGTGTCCCCGGCACAGGCCGGGTCCGGCGGACAGATCATTACACATCAAAGATCAGGATAAAATATCCTTGGCAGATGCGCTGGCCCTGGCAAAATCCATCTGGCCGGCATATTTCTCTTTCAGAAATGCCATGATTTTTCCGATATCCTTCAGGCCGGACGCTTCCGTCTCGCCAATGGCTTCCCTGACGGCGGCCTGAATTTCATCTTCGCTCATCTGGCGGGGCAGAAATTCGGAAATGATTTCCATTTCCTCTTTTTCCTGTTCCGCCAGTTCCAGGCGGCCCCCTTCTTCGTAGGCCTTGACGCTTTCCTTGCGCTGCTTCACCATTTTGGAGAGGATTTCGATGATGTCGTCATCGCCGACGCTCTGGTTGCCGGCTTCCGTCCGTTTGGAAATGTCACGATCCTTGATGGCGGCCAGGATGAGTCGCACTGTCGCCAGCCGACGTTTGTCCTTGTCCTTCATCGCCTGCTTCATGGCGTCGTTGAGTTTCTCACGCAACATATTGATTTCATATCCTTTTTTACAAAAAGGCCGACTAGATCATTGAAGAAACAGTCGGCTCTCTCTTTCAGGAAAGAGATAACTCTATCGTATATGAACCTAAAAATCAACCTGAAATAAAGTTTTAACCCATTGATTTTAAAAGATAATTTTTTAAAATGTTTTTCTTGACCTACATGGGACGATTGCTTAAGTTCCGGTCAATTTGCGTCGGGGCAAGGGACAGGATATGCTGTCCGCAACACACCGCCCTGTAAGCCGCCGGATATAAATCGCCAGATAAAGTTCAGTAGAGAAATCGAGCCGTTCATGAACCACGATCAGACCGACCACAACCCGCCGCACCCGAACATCAACGCCGCTCTTGTCCTGGCAGACGGCACCGTTTTCTGGGGCTACGGAATAGGTGCCGAGGCCACAGTGGTCGGCGAGGTCTGCTTCAATACCGCCATGACCGGTTACCAGGAAATCCTGACCGATCCCTCCTATGCCGGGCAGATCGTCACTTTTACCTTTCCCCATATCGGCAATGTGGGCACCAATGACGAGGATATTGAAACCTCGCCGGAACATAATCCGGGCGGTGCGGCGCTGGGCCTTATCGTACGCGAGGACATTACCAATCCGTCCAACTTCCGCGCCGGCAAACATCTTGATGACTGGTGCAGGGAAAGGAATCTGACCGGTATTTCCGGGATCGACACCCGTCGGCTGACCCGCCACATCCGTTTGAACGGCGCCCCCAACGGCGTCGTTTTCTATAACAGGGCCGGCCGGTTCGACATTCCGGCCCTGATTGAACAGGCCCGCGCCTGGCCCGGTCTCAACGGCATGGACCTGGCAAAGACCGTCACCTGCCCCAAACCCTACAGTTGGGACGAAACCCGCTGGGTTTTGAGAGAAGGCTACGGAAAACAAACTTCACCTAAAGCCCATGTGGTGGCCATTGACTATGGCATCAAGCGCAACATTCTGCGTTGCCTGGCCACCAGCGGCGCCAAAATCACCGTGGTGCCCGCCACCACAAGCGCTGCCGAGGTTCTGGCCCTGAAACCGGACGGGATATTCCTGTCCAACGGCCCCGGCGATCCGGCCGCTACAGGCGAATACGCCATTCCTGTGATCAAGGAACTGCTCGAGACCAGCATCCCGATGTTCGGGATCTGCCTCGGCCATCAGATGCTGGCCCTTGCCGTCGGCGCCAAAACCGTCAAGATGCACCAGGGCCATCGCGGCGCCAACCACCCGGTGATGGATTACAACACGGACAAGGTTGAAATTACCTCCATGAACCACGGTTTTATGGTGGACAAGGACAGCCTGCCCAACAACGTGAAAGTCAGCCACATTTCCCTGTTCGACCAGACCCTCTGCGGACTGGAACTGGTGGATCGTCCGGCTTTTTCCGTACAGCATCACCCGGAAGCCAGCCCGGGACCCCAGGACAGCCACTACCTGTTTGACCGTTTCATGGAGATGATAGAGAAACATGCCTAAACGTACCGACATCGAATCCATTCTCATCATCGGCGCCGGCCCCATTATCATTGGACAGGCCTGCGAATTCGACTATTCCGGCTCCCAGGCCTGCAAGGCCCTGCGCGAGGAAGGCTATCGCATTATTCTGGTCAACAGCAACCCGGCCACCATCATGACCGACCCGGAGATTGCCGACGCCACCTATGTGGAACCGATCACTCCGGAATATGTGGAAAAAATCATTGAAATGGAAAAACCGGACGCCATTCTGCCGACCATGGGCGGCCAGACCGGCCTCAATACGGCCCTGAAACTGGCTCAGCGCGGCGTCCTCAAAAAATATGGCGTGAAGCTGATCGGCGCCAATGAAGAGGCCATTGAAAAAGCCGAGGATCGGGAAAAATTTCGTGCCGCCATGGATACCATCGGCCTTGAAAACCCGCGTGCGGCCATTGCCTCCTCCCCTGCCATCAAGGACGAAGACGGCAACATTATTGACTATGACCGGGCTACAGGCATCCGCCAGGCCATGGAAGCTCTGGAGGAAGTTGGCCTTCCCGCCATCATCCGTCCCGCCTTTACCCTGGGCGGTACCGGTGGCGGCGTCGCCTATAATCGGGAAGAATACGAGCACTTTATCAAGAGCGGTATCGAAGCCTCTCCGGTCGGCCAGGTGCTGATCGACGAGAGTCTGCTGGGCTGGAAGGAATATGAGATGGAAGTGGTCCGCGACACAGCGGACAACTGCATCATCATCTGTTCCATCGAAAATATCGATCCCATGGGCATCCACACCGGCGACAGCATCACCGTGGCCCCGGCCCTGACACTGACCGACAAGGAATACCAGATCATGCGCAATGCCTCGATCGCGGTATTGCGGGAGATCGGCGTGGAAACCGGCGGCTCCAACGTGCAGTTTGCCGTCAATCCGGAAGATGGCCGCCTGATCGTGATTGAAATGAACCCGCGGGTGAGCCGCTCTTCCGCGCTGGCCTCCAAGGCTACCGGCTTCCCCATCGCCAAGGTGGCCGCCAAACTGGCCGTCGGTTATACCCTTGACGAGCTGCAGAATGACATTACCGGCGCGACCCCGGTGTCCTTTGAGCCGACCATTGACTATGTAGTGACCAAGATTCCGCGCTTTACATTCGAAAAATTCCCGGGCACCCAGCCGACCCTCACCACTGCCATGAAATCGGTCGGTGAGGCCATGGCCATCGGCCGGTCCTTCGCGGAAAGCCTGCAGAAGGCGCTACGCTCACTGGAGACCGGCCTGACCGGCCTCAATGAAGTGAAGATCCCGGGCTATGACCCCAAAACCCCTGACGTAAATGCCATCCGGGCGGCACTTGCCAGTCCGACCGTCGATCGTCTGCAGGTCATGGCCCAGGCCCTGCGTGAAGGCATGTCCCCGACAGAGATCCATTCCATTGCCAAATATGATCCCTGGTTCATCGAGCAGATCAAAAAGATCATTGATGCGGAAAACGAGGTGCGCGAAAAGGGTCTGCCGGACAACATTTTTGAGCTGGGCAAACTGAAAGCATTGGGCTTTTCCGATGCCCGCCTTGCCGAACTGACCAATCAGAAGGAAGCCCAGGTAACAGCCAAACGCCTGTCCCTTGACCTGCATCCGGTTTACAAGCGGGTCGATACCTGTGCGGCAGAATTCGAAGCCCTGACCCCCTATATGTATTCCACATACGAGCGGGATGCTGCCGGCGGAGCTGAATGCGAGACGCGGCCCACGGACAAGAGGAAAATCATCATTCTGGGCGGCGGCCCCAACCGCATTGGCCAGGGGATCGAGTTCGACTATTGCTGCTGTCATGCGGCGTTCGCCCTGAGCGACCGGGGCTATGAAACCATCATGGTCAATTGCAACCCGGAAACAGTCTCTACCGACTATGACACTTCGGACCGGCTCTATTTCGAGCCGCTGACCGCCGAGGATGTGATCGAGCTGATCCGCAAGGAGCAGCAGAACGGCGAAGTGATGGGCGTGATCGTCCAGTTCGGCGGCCAGACGCCGCTGAAACTGTCCCATGCCCTGGAAGCCGCCGGTATCCCCATCCTTGGCACTTCCCCGGACGCCATCGACCTGGCCGAGGACCGGGAAAGATTTCAGGATCTGATTGAGCGGCTCGATTTACGCCAGCCGGACAACGGCCTGGCCACCACCGAGGAACAGGCTGTGGAGGTGGCCGAGCGCATCGGTTATCCGATCCTGATCCGGCCTTCATACGTGCTTGGCGGCCGTGCCATGGAAATTGTCTATGACACCACCAGCCTGCGCCGCTATATCAACGAGGCCGTAACCGTGTCCGGCGACAGCCCGGTCCTGATCGACCGCTATCTGGGCGGCGCCACCGAAGTGGACGTGGATGCACTTTGCGACGGCACCAAAGTTCATGTGGCAGCGATCATGCAGCACATCGAGGAAGCCGGTGTCCATTCCGGTGACAGCGCCTGTTCGCTACCGCCCTATTCCCTGAAAGACAGTGTCATGGAGGACATCTGCCGCCAGACGGAAAAACTGGCTTTGGCGCTGAATGTGAAGGGCCTGATGAACGTCCAGTACGCGGTCAAGGATGATGTGGTTTATATTATTGAGGTCAACCCGCGCGCCAGCCGCACAGTGCCCTTTGTGGCCAAGGCCATCGGCGCCCCGGTGGCCAAGATTGCCGCCCGCCTGATGGCTGGTGAGCCCCTGGATAATTTCAACATCCCCAGCTTCAAAACGAATCATGTGGCGGTCAAAGAGGCTGTAATGCCTTTTACCCGTTTCCCGGGCGTGGATATTCTGCTTGGCCCGGAGATGCGCTCCACCGGCGAAGTGATCGGCCTGGATACGGATTTCGCCCGCGCCTTCCTGAAATCCCAAATTGCAGCCGGCACCCATCTTCCGCTCAAGGGCACCGTGTTTATATCGGTCAAAGACAAGGATAAACCGAAAATGATCGGGGCGGCAAAAGAGCTCACGGGAATGGGCTACAAGGTCATTGCAACCGGCGGAACGGCTTCATATCTTAAGGAAAACGGTGTCGATGTAGAACGCATCAACAAGGTTCTGGAAGGCCGTCCACATATTGTCGACGCCATGAAAAACGGAGAGGTCCACCTGGTGTTCAACACCACCGAGGGGGCCCAGTCCATTCAGGACAGCTATGAGTTGCGGCGCACCGCACTGGTGAACAATATTCCCTACTATACCACGACCCGCGGCGCCCTTTCTTCCATGGAAGCAATAAAAGTCTTGAAATCCAGTGAACTTACCGTTAAACCCCTTCAGTCTTATGCGCGTCAGGAGAGTAATATTGCCTGACCTGTCAAAATAGACTTGAACAAACTGTCGCATTGCCCCGGGGAGGCAGGGGCTGTGCGAAAGATTTTTATTTGCTGAACAGAAAAAAGAGCCATGGTAGAAAAAGTTCCAATGACCGCAGCCGGTCATATCAAACTTGAAGCAGAACTGAAACATCTCAAACATGACGCCCGTCCGTCCGTGATCAAAGCGATTGAGGAAGCCCGCGCCCATGGAGATCTTTCGGAAAATGCCGAATATCATGCTGCCAAAGAACAGCAGGGCATGATTGAAGGCCGGATTCAGGAAATCGAGGACAAAATCAGCCGGGCTGAAGTTATCGACCCCGCCGACCTGAGTGGCGACAAGGTGGTTTTTGCCTCTACCGTCACCATTGCCGACGAAGACGACAAGGAATTCACCTACCAGATTGTTGGCGTGGATGAAGTGGATGTGAGCAACGGCAAGATTTCCCTGAGCTCTCCGCTCGGCCATGCCCTGATCGGCCGCAGGGTCGGTGACGAGGTGGAAGTAAAAACCCCCCAGGGCGAAACCTACTACGAGATTGTCAAAATCGAGTTTAAATAGGTTTTCCTGACATCCCTAAAAAAACAAAGCCACCGGATCGGTGGCTTTTTCTTTGTCGGCATGAATGCGGAATGACCCTCAGTCCACAGGCACCCCGTGCAGATGCTTTCCGCAACGGATGCTGAGTGAGGTTTTCACACTGGCCACATTGGGAGCAGGCGTCAGCTTTGTGGTCAGGAAATTCTGGAATTGAGCCAAATCACGAGAGACGATTTTGAGAATAAAATCGATTTCCCCGTTCAGCATATAGGCTTCCCTGACCAGGGGCCACGCATTGACCATTTCCTCGAAAGCCTTGAGATCATTTTCTGCCTGGCTGTGCAAACCGACCATAGCGAAAACCGTCAGGCCATAGCCAAGGGCCTCTGCATTCAGATCGGCATGATAGCCCTGGATATACCCCGCATCCTCCAGCGCCCGGACCCGACGCAGACAGGGCGGTGCAGTGATACCAACCCGTTCCGCCAGCTCCACATTGGTCATGCGGCCGTCTTGCTGCAGATTCTCGAGAATTCGACGATCAATTTCGTCCAGTTTAACCTGATGCATAGGGTCCCCTTAAATTTGCAACTTAATACGCTATGATTTTTTTATACCGGATTCCCCCCATTACGGCAAGAAAATGTCATGACGTTGATAGAAAATATCTATTTTTTTCAAGACGGTAAAATAATAAACAAACTGTTTTCATCACAAACAATATTCAGCAGAGCTTCCCCAGGACTTTTTTCCGCATCGTCGCACACCGGATTTCTGTCAGCCGGGAAAGATTTGGGCTGGCACTTGCGGACAGAAAAAGTTATAGTGTCCGGAAGGGGAGACGGAAGTCCGGAAGATAAAATTTTAATCAATGACGGTGTTGCCTGCACACCGTGTGTTATTGTGCATCTAAAGGGAATGCAGTGCCAGAAAGCGCTATGTATGATGATAAAATCCGGAACTTGCTAGAACTGGCCCGGGACGATTCCCTGCAGAGCAGGACGCTTCTTTTTTCACACATTTGTGACCTTTTTCTACAGCAACGTCCGATGCAGTCGGACAAGCAGGTCCGGATGCTGCTGGATATCCTGCGCGAACTCCTGTCAAATGTAAGAGTGGAAACCCGCGTGGAAATAGCGGGTCTTCTGGCAGATATGAACCATCCCCCCCAGGAACTGGTCAATATTCTCAGCGAGGATGTCGCCGAGGTTGCCGCCCCGCTGCTGGAAAGGGCGATCATTTCCGATGAACAGCTTATGCATCTGGTCCGCTACGGCAGTGACGGCCACCGCCTGCATATCAGCCGCCGGTTCGGTTTGTCGCCGCTTGTGCGTGAGGAACTGACCCGACAGCAACATAAACACCAGGAACAGATCCGCCACAAGCTCAGTCTGAATGCACTTGAACAGCGCGAAGCGGGCCGCCGTCCTGAACTCGACGAGTCCATGACCGCCAATATTCTTGAGCTGGTCCGGGCTCAGAACCTTCACGGCAGTTTTACCGACGAAGAAGAAACGGGTGAGCCCTCCCGACAGGACGCTGGCGAACAGACACCCTCCGACAGCGGAGATAAAAGCGCCGCAGGTCCTAAACTTGTCCTGGATAACAGGGGGCCGTCTTCCCGCGACGTCCCCTCTTTCCTGAAAAAGGAAAAAACACCCGAGACCCCTGACAACGGCGAGGAAGATACTTCAGACGGGGAGACCGTCCAGATCAGCCTTGCCACCCTGTCAAAAGCCATTTTCAATCTTGAAGAGGAAGCCAGGCTGGCCAGCTCTTTCGGCAAACACGCCGAAACGGGCGACGAAGCCTCCCCCGAACGGATTCCTCACGATCACGGACACCCGCCCGGCAAAGCCGCCAACGATCAGGCGGAACAGCAGTCTGAGGCCGAAATCGAAGCTCCGGTTTCTGTTGAAGCGGAAAAACCGGATTCAGATATTGAAACTGCCGAGCAGGCACGCCAGCAGTCAAAGCGCAGCAGGGATTATGTTCGCGCCACCGCGGACTGGTTCTGGGAAATCAACCGGATGGGCACCATCAAGTTTCTGTCCGAGGAAGCCTTCACAGCCTTTGGGCGCCCCGCCAACAGCATGATCGGCGAGGATTTCATCGAAATGTGCGAGGTGCCGCCGGATCACACAGGCAGTCCCGGCCTGGAATCCCTGTTTGAACAACGCACCCCTTTCCGGGATCAGCCTTTCCTGGTGCGCTCTGAAGAGGGCGACAGCACCAAATGGCTGCTTAGCGGCATCGCCGTGTTTGATATCCAGACCGGGCGCTTTACCGGCTTCAGGGGCAGCGCACGGGCCGCCGATGCCTCACAGGATCTCCTCTCTGTACAAAAGGAGGACGAGGAAGCCGCAGAAAATACACAGATCACCCGACCCGCCGCAATGGCACCGACGCCATCCCGGAAAGAAGCGAAGCGGGAGAAGGAAGATCATATTGCTTCGGAACTCCTGCAGAACCTGTCCCACGAATTCCGCACACCGCTCAATGCCATTATCGGTTTTTCCGAAATGATTGACATGGAGGCCTGGGGCCCGGTCAACGAGCAGTACCGGGAGCATACCAAAAACATTCTGAGCGCAGCAAATCTGCTGAAAGATGCCGTGAATGATGTGCTGGATTCGGCAAAACTGGACTCCGGCCTGATCGAGGTCACCCCCGAATCCTTCTCTCTCAAATCCATTATTGATACCTGCGCAGAAAAGATCACACCGCTGGCCACGAGCAAAAAGATCAAGTTCCACAGCAGCAGCGATAATATTGACGTTATTCTCTACAATGATCGCCAGTGTCTCGAAATGTGTCTCGGCAAGATGATCTCCAGTGCCATGAAAAAGGCCCGCGAGGGGGATTTCATGAATCTTTCCGTTCTCATGAGCAGCAACGCCCAGGTCAGAATCGAGGTCCCCCTGCTGGGACAGAAAATTACTGAAGATGACACCGAAAAGCTGTTCCAGAAGGTTGCCAACGATGGTGACAGGTCAGGAAATAACGGAAAAGCAGAAAAAATTTCCACCCCGAGACTGGCCCCCGGATACGGCCTTTCCGTTGCCCGGGACCTTGCCCGGCTGATCGGCGGAGACCTTTCCTGCCATTGTCAGGACGGCTATGTGAGCCACCTGGTCCTGACGATCGCCAATTACCCCCAAAATGCCTAAGCTGTTATAATTCTTAATTCTTTCAAAATATAAGAGTTAACTATTGTGATCATTCCGCCATCTTTAGGGAATGAGCATGTAAAGTTTTATGTTTTTTTGATGAAAAAACACTTTAACAACAAGTTAATTTTTGTTCAATTTAACCATTGTAAGTATTTGTAATAAAACGATAAAAAAGGAATTGTATTAACTTTTTGTTCATAACTTCCGGGCATAGTGATAGTCACAAATTTGGCATAGGAACCTAATTTAACTATTGGCACATTGGAGTAAACGAAATGAAAATGTTTTTTGCTAAACTGAAGAAATCTGAAGCTGGTGCAACTGCTATCGAATATGGTCTGATTGCTGCTCTCGTAGCTGTTGCTGCCATCGCCGGTCTGCAGGCTGTTAGTTCTTCTCTGAACAACACCTTCACAGCAGTTTCTACCGAGCTTAACACTGCCAGCCAGTAATCAAGCTTTCGGTATAATCTGAAAAGAGCGGCTTTGGCCTTACAACAAGGCCAGAGCCGTTTTTTTTCAGTCCCGTTATTTCCGGACACACATGATTTGACATTCAGGATTACAGGGGAAAGGTCATGATGAAAAAACTAATGTCAGAACTCGGCAAAAACAAAAAAGGCGCTACTGCCATTGAATATGCCCTGCTCGCATCTATGGTTGCGGTTGCCGCCATCGGTGGCCTGACGGCCTTCAGCGACAGCTTTCTGGGCATGAGTGACAACACTGTCACGACGATCGAAGACGCAATCAACCGCGACTGACAACATCGATAAACTGTCTGGTTAATCAGCTTTTATTAGCATCAATTAACCAAACCAATACTTTTTTCCCATATCACTTGTATCCAGAGAAATTGCAAACAGGGGAAAATGGTGTTCACAGAGATTGTGATTATTTTGTTCGCCGGCCTTATGATCTGGGCGGCCATCTCCGACATAAGACACTATATCCTTTCGAACAGGTTGTGTCTCATTGTCCTTCTACTGTATCCGGCATTTCTGCTCGCCCTCTATCTGGAACGGGACACCCTGTCCCTCGGCCTGGTGGGCTGGTCAGTCCTGATCGCCCTGATCCTATTTGCAATCGGCATGCTTCTTTTCGCCATGAATGTCATGGGCGGAGGTGATGTCAAACTTATCCCCACAGTGGCTCTCTGGGCAGGTCCTGCCCATGTTCTGGACTATCTGATGATTATGGCTCTGACCGGCGGTTTCCTTGCCGCGATTATTTTGGCCAAAAACCGCCTTATCGCATCAAAAGCCGCCAAATATTCAGAGAATATAAACTTCTCTATGGCAAAAACGGAATATGCAAAGGTCCCTTATGGAGTCGGCATAGCCTTGGGGGGCCTATATGTCGCCTTCCGGCTTTATATGTCACTGGATGGACGAGTGTAATAAGGAAAACAGGTTATGAATATCAATATGCGCAGCATCGTACTTGTCGGAATTGCCCTGGTCATCGCGGGGGTAACCGCTTTTATGGCCCGCAGCCTGCTCAAACCGGCTGCTGCCCCCCAGCAACAGCAGGTTGTTCAGGCAGCACCGTCCAAGGTGCAGGTTCTGGTGGCCGCTGTTGATCTTCATACCGGGCGTTTCCTGAAGAAAGAAAACCTGACATGGCAGTCCTGGCCCGAAGACGGCCTGCATGAGAGCTATATCCGGAAAGGCGAGAATGTTGATATAGAACAGTTTGCCGGAGCAGTGGTGAAAAGCACAATTACTGCCGGTGAGCCCATCACGGATTCCCGCATTGTAAAACCGGGCAACCGGGGGTTCATGGCCGCCGTACTGCCGTTCGGTAAACGCGCCGTTTCCATCCGGATCAACGCAACTTCAGGTATCTCGGGTTTTGTATTTCCCGGTGATCATGTGGATATTCTCCTGACTCATAAAGTGTCGGCAGGTGGCCGCAAAAAGGCTCAGGCCAGTGAAACCGTTCTCACAAATGTCCGTGTTTTGGCTATCGACCAGCGGACCGCCAACCCGACACACACCCCTTCCGTGGGTAAAACAGTGACCCTGGAAGTCACGCCCAAGGACGCCGAAAAAATCTCTCTTGTCGAAAAAATGGGCAACCTGTCCCTGGCCCTGCGCAGCCTGGCCCGGGATAGCGATGAAAAAGACGCGAACCTGGCCTCGGATGAAGATCAAACTTCCGTCACCTGGGATAGTGAAGTCAGTCAGCTCCTGTCAGGCGGAACAGGTATGCCGTCTGGAAAAGGAAAAAGCTTCAGCGTCAAAGTGGTAAGAGGAAATGAAGTCCAGCAGCTGGGCTTCGCAAAGCAAGGAAACTAATCATGACAGCGCGTAAGAACATACGTCGCCTGACCGGCAAGACAATGAAGAAATCAGCTTTCTGCCTGATTGCGGTGTTCAGCCTGCTGCTTGGCAGCCTGCCCTTTGCATCCGCCTTTGCCCAGCAACAGGAACATATCCAGGTGGAAGTAAGCAAAGGTACGCTTTTGCGCCTGAAACAGCCGGCCTCGAACATTTTTATTGCTGACCCATCCATTGCCGACATCCAGGTCAAATCACCGACACTGGTCTATATATTCGGCAAAAAACAGGGCGAAACCAGCCTTTACGGTGTCAGCGACGAGGATGAAATCCTGCTGAGCGGCGAGATTTCCGTTACCCATAACCTGGGAAGTCTGGAAAGCGCGCTGAAAAGCGTAATGCCCGATGCCCGGATCAGCGTAAAATCCTATGAGGGGCTGCTGGTCATGACCGGCCATGTGGAAAGCCCGGACCAGGCCGAAGAAGCCCGTCGCATGGCTGCCGAGTTTATCGGCCAGGAAAATACCATTATCAATCGTCTGACCATTGCCACTCCGGTCCAGGTCAATCTGCGTGTGCGCATTGCCGAAGTCGGCCGAGACACCATGAAACAGTTGGGCTTCAACTGGCAGAACAGCTTTATCAATGGCAGCACGGCCATCGGCATGTTCCAGGGATCCCAGGTCTTTGATGCCGTGGATGGCGTTAAGGAGTTTTTCTCCCTTAACCGCGGCAACAACTTTGCCGGCGGCTTCAGAACCGGCAATTTTGATATCAACTTCATCATCGACGCGATGGAACAGGAAGGCGTCCTTTCCGTTCTGGCGGAACCTAACCTGACGACAATTTCCGGTGAAAGCGCCAGTTTCCTGGCCGGTGGGGAATACCCGATCCCGGTGATTGAAGACCGCCAGCTGTCTATCACTTACAAGGAATATGGTGTTGCCCTGGACTTCAAGCCGACCGTCGTGGACAGCGGCAAGATCAGCATGCATATCAAGCCGGAAGTCAGCCAGCTGTCTTCCGCAGGTGCCGTAACCCTGGACGGTTTCAGCATCCCGGCCCTGACAACACGGCGCGCCGAAACTACCGTCGAGGTTGGCTCCGGCCAGAGCTTCGCCATCGCCGGGCTGATCCAGAACAACGTCACCAACAATATCGCAAAATATCCCTGGCTCGGTGATATTCCAATCCTTGGCGCCCTGTTCCGTTCTACGGAGTTCCAGCGTCAGGAAACCGAGCTGGTTATCATCGTAACCCCTTATATCGTCAAGCCGCATAACGGTAGTAATATGCCGTTGCCCAATGACAATTTCAGGGTTGCCAACGACATGGATCTTTTCCTGAGCGGTCACTCCTATGAGAACCGCAGCCCGGACACTGCACCTGCAGCCCAGGGTAAAACCGGTGAAAAAATGAAAAGCGCCGCCGGCTTCATGCTGGATTGAGGAGGATAATGATGATGAAAAATATTCTTAAACTTGTCGCTGTCGCCTCTCTGCTGATGACAACCGGATGTGCCGGTTTGTATGAAAGCACCGGCCTCGAGAATCAAAAACGCAATAAGGTCGAAATGGTGCGTCTGCCCTATATGCTGACCTTTTCGGAAAACAAGCATCGCCTTGACAGGACTGAAGTCAATGCCCTTGCTGCCTTCCTCACAAACAACAATGTGGGATATGGCGACGAGCTCAGCATGGACTTTCCGCTGGAAAAAGACGGCAGCCTGTCCGAACTGAACAAAAAGCGCCTGTCCTATGTTACGGATCTTCTCAAATATCATGGCATCATCATGGCTGGAGAAGTGACACCCTATGGTGTAGCGCCGAAAACCGATGAGGCCCGCCTGCTGATCTCCCGCTATGTGGTAACACCACCGCGCTGCGGCGACTGGTCCCGCAACAGCACCTCAAATTACAATAATGCCCCGATGCAGGATCTCGGCTGTACGACCCAGGCCAATCTGGGACTTATGGTCGCCAATCCGCGCGATCTGATTACGGGCAATCGGTCCGGTCATCCCCAGACCGAAAAAGCAGCTAAAGCGGTCAACGCCTACGTGAATTCCGCTTCCAAAGCCACGTCCGCCGGGGGAACAGGCGGCAAGGGCGGTAGCGGCTCCAAATAAGGGATTAAGACATGAGTGTAGCTAGCCTTCTGAAAAAAGAGGACAATTCAGCCGACAATATCTTCGGCGCATTTGTCTGTGATGACGACACCACCCAGGCCCTTGTTCCCGTGCTGACGGAAAGAGGCTGGAACCCGGCCAGTATTAAAACCGGCGGGGTCGAGAGTGCCATCAGGACTTTGTCAACGATGCCTTCTCCCCAGTTCCTGTTGGTGGATATTTCAAAATCATCCTCTCCAATGGAGGATCTGGCCTCTCTTGCCGAAGTGGTGGAGCCGGGCACAATAGTCATCACGCTTGGCAATACAAACGATATCGCACTGTATCGCGAACTGATTTCCTACGGCATTCATGATTATCTGGTAAAACCGGCGAATTCCGACCAGATTCGAGAAGTCCTGGCGTCTGCCGAGCATGCAGCCCGGACTCCCGAGGAGACCGACAGCAGTGCGGCAGCCGACGACACAGAGAAGCTGATCGCGGTAGTTGGCGTGCGCGGCGGACTTGGCACCAGTACAATCGCCACCAGTCTCGCCTGGCTTTTGGCCCATGAGAAAAAACAGTCAACTTCCCTGCTGGATATGGATATTTATTTCGGCACGGGCGCCCTGGCCTTTGATCTGGAGCCGGGTCGCGGTCTTTGTGACGCGCTGGAGAATCCGAGCCGTGTTGACGGACTGTTCATCGAACGCGCCATGATCAAAGAAAGCGAGCAGCTGTCCATTCTCGGCTCTGAAGCACCGCTCCATGATCCGACCTATACGGATCCGGCGGCTCTCAGCCATTTGCTGACAGAACTGAAACACAACTTCAAATATGTGGTTCTCGACCTGCCGAAGAACATGGTGGCGGACTATCCTCTGGTTCTATCAGAGGCCAGTGAAATCATTCTGGTTTCGGACCTCAGCCTTGCAGCCACGCGCGATACGATCCGTTTTCTGGCGTTCTGCAAATCTGTCGCCCCGGAAGCCAAGGTCAGAATCCTGCTGAACAAGGTTGCTGGCATGGGTCAGGTGGAAGTGGAGAGAAAAGATTTCGAGGCTTCCATCGAACGCGCCGTCGACTGGGAAATCCCCATGGACACCAAACTGATGATCCAGGTGTCCAAATCCGGCAAGCCCCTGCCCCAGGCCGCGAAACACAGCAAACCTGTGAAGGTTCTGAACATGATTTGCGACAATATTCTTGGCAACGCCACTGAAGAAAGTAGCGCGCCTTTCTGGAAAAAACTGCCGTTGAGCAAAAAAGATTCCAAACCGGCTAAATAACCGCGAGAAAACATGAAACCAGCGTTCGGACGAAAATCAGCATCAGGCGGAAAGCCGGGCTTTGCAGGTGGCAAGGCCCCGGGCTCTGCAGGCTTTGGCAAAGGTGGCGATCCGACTGCAACGGCAGCCGGGACACCGCAGGCTGCACCTATTCCCCAGGAAAGCGGCTCAAATGCAAGCATGGTGGACCAGGCCTTTGATCTGATCGAACCCGTTCTTCTGGAGCGGATTGATCCCGCCGCCGCACGGGAAATGGAACGCAATGAGGTTACCAAAATCATTCAGGGTCTGATTGATGAAATGACCTCCAGTAACGAACTCCAGCTCAACGATCTGGAGCGCCGTGATCTGCTGACCGTTCTCCTCAACGACCTTTTGACTTCCGAAAGCACCAACGGAGAGGAAGAACCGGAGGAAGAAGAGAACGCATCCCGCAAACAACGGGAAGGCAAAAGCCAGACCAGCGAACAAATCCAGCAGGCCAGCCAGGACAGTATCATGGAGGCCAAAGACCGGCTTCAACCGCTGCTTCTGGAATATATCGACGCGTCCGCCGCCAACGAGATGGACCGTGCGGAGCTTGCCGAACAGGTCAGTGAAGCTGTCAACGAGCTTATGGCGCAGGAAAAAATCAACCTGAACCTGCGGGAACAGCGTGAACTGGTCAATATGCTGCTCCATGACATGCTCGGCCTTGGCCCGCTCGAACCCCTGCTTGAGGACGAAACCATCACCGAGATCATGGTCAACGGCCCGAAACAGATCTATATCGAGAAAAGCGGCAAGCTGACCCTGTCAGATGTGACTTTCCGGGATAACCAGCATCTGATGAATATCTGTACCCGGATCGTGACCGCCGTCGGCCGCCGGGTGGACGAAACCACACCAATCTGCGATGCCCGTCTTGCGGACGGCAGCCGTGTGAACATCATTATTCCACCGCTGGCCATCGATGGCGCATCCATCTCAATCCGTAAATTCGCCAAGCAGAAAATTACCCTGGACAAGATGATGGAATTCGGTTCCCTCTCCCCCCAGATGGCGACGGTTCTGAAAATTGCCTCTGCCTGCCGGTTGAATGTACTGATTTCCGGCGGTACCGGTTCCGGTAAGACCACCATGCTGAATGCCCTGTCGCGTATGATTGACGAGGGCGAGCGTGTCGTCACCATTGAGGACACAGCCGAGCTGCAAATGCAGCAGCCCCATGTGGTGCGTCTGGAAACCCGTCCTGCCAACCTGGAAGGCAAGGGTGAAATCAGCATGCGTGACCTGGTGAAAAACGCCCTGCGTATGCGTCCCGACCGGATTATTCTGGGTGAGGTTCGTGGCGCCGAGGCCTTCGACGTGCTGCAGGCCATGAATACCGGCCATGACGGCTCCATGTGTACGCTTCATGCCAACAACCCGCGTGAGGCCCTGACCCGTATGGAAAACATGATCGGCATGGCTGATCTCAAGCTGCCGCCCAAGGCGGTGCGCGAGCAGATTGCCGGCGCCGTGGATATGATCGTACAGATTTCGCGTATGCGCGACGGCGGCCGCCGCACCTGTGCCGTTACCGAAGTGGTCGGCATGGAAGGCGAGATTATCACCACACAGGATTTGTTTGTTTACGAGTTTACCGGAGAGGATGCGGACGGAAAACTGTTGGGCGATTTCCGCTCCACAGGGGTTCGTCCGCATTTTACCGAGAAAGCCGAATATTACGGCCTGCATAGGGCTCTTCTGGATGCGCTATAGGATGAAACCATGACTGTAGATAACCCAACCGTTGTAATGATCGGCATTTTTACCGGGGTATTCCTTGTCCTGGCCACCATGGCGCTTGCCGTCGGTCTTCTCGGCAACAAACAGAAGGTTCTACAGGGCCGGTTGCGGCGGGCGATCGACAGACATCAGAAAAAAGGCCTGGGCAGTGAAAATGGCGAAAAGAGATCACTGTTTATCAAACAGGAAAAATCTTTCTTTGACCAGTTTGTACCGCGCCCGGACGAACTGCGCAAACGCCTGCGCCGCACAGGGTACAAAATCCAGTTCAAACAATACGTCCTCACCAGCCTGGGCGTAGCGGCAGTTGTCGCCATCCTGGTGAAAGTCATCGGCGGCTTTGGTATTCTTGCCTCACTGATGGTCGGGATTGCCGCCGGGCTTGCACTGCCGCATATGGTGATTTCCTCCCTGATCAAGAAACGACTGAACAAGTTCACGACCCAGTTCCCGGAAGCCATTGACCTGATTGTCCGCGGTCTGAAAGCCGGTCTGCCGGTCACGGAATCGATCGGTACGGTCGGCAAGGAAATGGATGATCCCATTGCTATCGAGTTCACAAAAATTATTGATGACATCCGGTTGGGTAAAACCCTGGACGAGGCGCTCTGGAAGGCCGCCGACCGCCTGGACACGCCGGAGTTCAAATTCTTCGTCATTAGCCTTTCGGTACAGCAGGAAACAGGTGGTAACCTGGCGGAAACGCTGGAGAACCTGTCCACCATCCTGCGCGGCCGCAGCCAGTTGAAACTCAAGGTCAAGGCCATGTCCTCCGAGGGTAAGGCCAGCGCCTATATCATCGGCTCCCTGCCCTTTATCATGTGTGGCGTACTGACACTGCTGAACTACAGTTACATGTCGATCCTTTTCACGGATCCGCGCGGACAGATCGCCATAATCGGAGGTCTGATCTGGATGGGGATCGGTCTGTTTATCATCTCCAAACTGATTAATTTCGAGGTTTGATCATGGAACAATACTTGCCCGCGGGAATTACCGGAGAAGATATCATTACCGCACTGGCGGGCATGTCCGCCTTCCTGGTGGTCATGGCCATCTGGAGCACAGGCATTGTCCGGGATTCCATGCATGGTCGCCTGAAAGCCCTGCAGGAAAGACGGTCAGACCTGAAACGGGGATATGTGGCTCCCGTAAAACGCCGGACCACCGTCAAGTCAGCCAAACACGTGGGCCTGATGAACAAAGTGGTTAAAAGCCTGAACCTGTTGAAAAACGAACAGACCGAAAAATACCAGAAAAAACTTGTCCAGGCTGGTTTCAGGGGCAAGGACGCCCTCGTCGTTCTCATGTTCTTCAAACTGATGTTGCCGCTTTTTATCGGTATTATTGCCGTCGTACTCATATACGGCCTGGGCATGTTCGAGCTTTCCACCACGATGAAAGCCTTTTCCTGTATCGGCGCGGTATTGCTGGCGTCCTATATGCCGGAAATCATCCTGAAAAATATTTCCGACAAGCGTAACACTGTCATGCAGAAGGCACTACCGGACTTTCTGGACCTTCTGGTGATTTGCGCGGAAGCAGGTCTTACTTTGGATGCCGCCCTGCAACGTGTGGTCAAGGAGCTCGGGAACACCTGCCCGGAACTTGCCGATGAACTTGGCCTGACCTCTGTAGAGCTTGGGTTCCTGCCGGACAGGAAACAGGCCCTGCTCAATCTGTCGGAACGTGTCAGCCTGCCCTCTATCAAGGCGGTAACCGCTACCCTGATCCAGTCAGAACGATATGGTACACCGCTGGCGAGTTCCCTGCGCGTGTTATCAGGCGAATTCAGGCATGAACGTATTATGATGGCGGAAGAAAAGGCAGCGCGACTGCCGGCCACAATGACCGTTCCGCTGATCCTCTTTATTCTGCCGACACTTTTTGTGGTGCTGATGGGTCCTGCGACCTGCCAGCTGGCAGACAATCTGGTTTAAGTCAAAAAATAATGCAAGGAGAGCTTGTTAGTCAAAGGCATCTGCCAAAGCATGAGGAGCTCTTGAGATGAAGAAAAAGAATGTTGCTAAACAGGGCCGTTTTCGCGGCCTCTTTGGAAGACTGGGAAGGGACGAAAAAGGATCGGCCCTGATGGAGGCCGCCTTTGTGCTGCCCACCATCACCCTGTTGACCCTGGGCACACTGGAAGTGGGGGCGGTCATGTTGAGTACCACCCTTATCGAGGGAGCCATTGCCGATGCTTCCCGCACGGGGATTACCGGCTACACCGTGGACGGCATGACCCGGGAAGAATATATCACCAAGGTCCTCGAAGACAGCACCTACGGGTTTATTTCTCTCGAGAACCTGGTCATCACCAACCAGGTGTATGACACCTTCGCGGATATCGCCAGGGCTGAACCCTATAATGACCTTGATGAAGACGGCGACTATACCAATGGCGTCGACAGCTTCACCGACCTCAACTGCAACAACCAGTGGGATGCGGATATCGGCCAGAGCGGCGTTGGCGGACCCGGTGCCGTGGTGGTCTATACGGCGGAATATGACGCCAATTTCATGACCGGATTTTTCTCCAAGGCAATTGGCGATGAAGACGGTAAAATCCGGCTGGTCGCCAGCACAGCCGTGAAAAACGAACCTTACGGATCACCGACTGCTGACTGTGATCCCCAGGTAAAAACCTGAGAAAGGCGGCTGCCATGAAACGTATAAACCACCTTTCAGGCATTTTCAGACGTCTGTTCCGTCGTGAGGACGGCACTATCCTGATGGAATTTGCCTATACCTTTCCGATCCTCATGATGTTGTTGATCGGCGGGTTCGAAACTTTCCGGATTCTCCTGATCGAACGCAAAACAAATCAAACAGTCAACGCCGTTGCCAACCTGGTGTCGCAAAACGAGATCCTGCCAGAGCAAATGATCACCGACGCTTTCAATGCCGTTGACAACGTGATGACACCCTTCGATATCGACAATGGTGGACGGGTGATTGTGACCCGCCTTCAGGGCACGACATCCGGCACACTGATCACCGACCAGTGCATCACCGGCGCCGGACTATTGTCGCAGAGCAAACTGGGTGCCCAGGATGAATATGCAGACCTGAATCCCATCCCCGGCACTTTCGACCTTGAGGATGGAGAGATTGCCATCGTGGCAGAGGTCTATTTTCTCTATGACCCCATGTTCGTGGACATGAGCTATTTCTTTTCCAGCGGCCTGTATCAGCAGAAAACAGTCTATCAGATCTCCGTCCACAAACCCCGTTTCGGCAATGTGGACTTTACTGATGGCTGTCCGGTCTGATCAGCCGGCAGGCTTTAGAATGATGTAACGAGCATGCGGATTGCCATGGCCCCGAGAATAAGGGCAAAGGTAATCCGCAGCTTTTCATCTGCCATCCGGTGCGCGATACGAACCCCGAGCGGTGTCGCCAGCATGGTTGCGGGAATGACGCACAGCACGGCCAGAAAATTGACATAACCAACACTATAGGGCGGCAATCCCTCTACAGACCATCCGGTGATCATAAACCCGATGGAACCCGGCAGGGCGATCAACAGCCCGATGGCGGCAGATGTCCCCACCGCCCGGTGGATGCCATAACCCAGCTTGCTGAGCACCGCGACACTGAATGTCCCACCGCCGATGCCCATCAGGGCGGACACACAGCCGATCAGAAAACCGCTTATGGCCTTGAGTACAGCACCGTCCCGATTTGCGGCAACGGTTTCCTGGCGCACGACCGCAAGCCGGATGGCCACCAGCAACGCCACAGTTCCAAAAATCAGGGACAGTACCTGTCCCCGCAGGCTGTCAGCCAGAAATGACCCAACGGCAACACCCATAATGATAAAGGGGGCAAAGGACTTCAGCAGCGGAAAATCAACGGCGCCCCTGCCGTGATGGGATCTGGCCGACACAATGGACGTGGGGACGATGGTGGTCAGTGAGGTTCCCACGGCCATATGCATGGCAATATCGGGAGAAACGCCGGCATGATCAAAAATAAAATGCAGCACCGGCACCAGAACAATGCCGCCGCCAACCCCGAGCATTCCGGCAAGCACCCCGGCACAGGCTGACGCACCGGCCAGCAACGCAACAAAACCAAGGATATTTTCCAACTCGTTCTCCTAACCGGCTTCGGATCAGGCAGCGAACACTGTGCCGGCCAGGACCGAACCGGGCCCGTGACTTTGCCGATCTCTTCCTCCGTCTTTTCTGACAAAACGGGAAATGTCAAAGGCTTTTTTTGTTTCATGGTTAATAAATGGTTAATTTTTTAGTTGATTCGGGGAATCATTTAAGAGATGATTCCCGTAGTGATTTGAATCTTATAAATGAATCTTGTCAGGCAAGAGGGAGGGTGCGGACTCTAACCTTGTGTAAATGTCAAATATTTTCACAACAAAAAAAACAGAGTCCGATCCAGGTATTATGAATGTAACAGCGCGCGATTTCAAAACGTCAGGTGCGGATACAATTCCCCCGTCGGAGGCTGTGGACAACAGCCGGTACAACAGGGAATTCGGGCTGTTTGATTCCGTCTTCCATGAAGTCAGCGACGCCATTCTGATCATTTCCGCCGGCGACCAGTCCCGCCCGTCCCATATCGAGGACATCAATCACCAGTTTGAACTGTTCACCGGTTACAGCCTGGAAGATGTAAGGGGCACCGACCTCTATACCTATTTCGCGGACCATATTCCCGAAAGCAAGATCCAGTCCATCGCCCGGGCCCTGGAAAGCCGCCAGTCCGCCATTTTCTATTGTCACTGGAAATGCCGCAATGGTGACGTGATTGATGTGAACATGACGATCCGTCCCATCGGCAGCAGCGACGAGGACTGCACCCGCTTTATCTGTGTCCTTCGGGAAAGCCGGACCGAGAAAAACACCCGCGACGAAGCCGCCCGGGAAATCAAACAGAAGCTGCTGGCAGCCATGCACCATAATTTCCGCACGCCGCTCAACGGCATTCTCGGCTATTCCGAGGTAATCATGACGGAAATGCTGGGCCCGATCGGCAAGGATTCCTACAAGGAATATGCCAAGGACATCCACGGCGCCGGTCAGAACCTGCTGTTTCTGATCGACAACCTGCTTGATCTGAAGGAACTTGAAACCACCGAGTTCGAACTGCTTGAATCCATGTTCGATCTGGGTGATCTGGTCAATGACTGTCTCGGGGTTATGAAAGAACCAGCGGCCAAAAAGGATATTACCCTGAAAACATGTGTCGCCGGGGACATGCCTCTGGTACACGGCGACCGGGAACGGCTTGAAAAAGTGATCTACAGCCTGCTGGAAAACTCCCTGAAGTTCACCCCGGTCGGTGGTTCCATCTGCCTGCGCACCTCGCTGGAAAAGGACGGCACCTGCCTGATTACCTGCCAGGACAGCGGCAGCGGCATGTCGCCGCAGCAGGTGGCCAAGGCCTTCAGCCACGACTCCCATCTGGCCGACATCTATTCAAACCCCACCACCGGCATCGGCTTCGGGCTCGCCTATGTGAAAAAGCTGATCGAGAAACACGACGGCACCGTCTCCATTTCTTCCAGTCCGGAAAACGGCACCACGGTTTATATTCATCTCCCCGCCGAGCGGATGGTTTAGGTTTTCAGAGAGTTTTGCTCCCCCCCGGCTCATAGAACCCACCACCCAGATGCTCATGCCCCCAGACCATCAGGTCCTTGAGAATGCCTTCCAGTGAGCGGCCCTTGTCGGTGAGTTCATAGCGATATCGTACCGGCCGCTCCTGATAGGGCTCGCGCTTCACAAGCCCCTGCTCCATCAGTTTCTTGAGGCGGCCCGAAAGCAGGTTCGTGGGCGGGCCCTCGGCACTTTCCTGTAGTTGCTGGAAGGTATGTTTGCCGTGCCACATCAGGTCGCGGATGATCAGCAGGGTCCATTTATCGCCCAGCAGGTCCAGGGTGCGGGCGATGGAACAGGCGGAGCGGAAATCCTGAGCGTTGCTATTCGGTGAATGAGCCATATGTGTCCTAAAGTCATTTCTGGTCCCGTCCAGCATAACCTGGTCACTTTACTTTTTAAAGTTTTTGTTGTACTAGTTGCTTTAATAAATAAAGTTACTAAATAAAAACGAGGTATCTGTCATGATCCACACCTCCATTCTCGAACGCATCGGCAACACACCCCTGATCCGGCTCGGCTCGATCATACCGAAAAACTGCGCCAATATTCTCATAAAAATAGAAAGTGAAAATCCCACAGGCAGCATGAAGGATCGCATGGCGCTCAGCATGATCGAGGCGGCGGAAAAGGACGGCAGGCTGAAACCCCGTGGCCGGGTTGTGGAATATACCGGCGGCAGCACCGGTGTTTCGCTGGCCCTGATCTGCGCCGTCAAGGGATACCCCCTGCATATTGTCACGTCCGACGCCTTCAGCCTGGAAAAGCGTAATCATATGAAGGCACTGGGCGCGGAACTGACCATTGTGCCGAGCAAGGACGGCGGCATGGATGAGGCACTGACCCGCAACATGATCGCGGCGGCCGGGGAAATTTCAGAAAAAACAGGTGCTTATCCGACCGATCAGCTCAACAATGCAGATCAGATTGACGCTTATCACAAAATGGGGCAGGAAATCTGGAACCAGACCGACGGCCGGATCGACGCCTTTGTCCAGAGCACCGGCACCAGCGCTTCGGTCCGGGGTACCTCCGAAATTCTGCATAGTCACAATCCGGGAGTACATTGTGTGGCTGTGGAGCCTGCTGAATCCGCTGTTCTGTCGGGCGGCCCTTCCGGCGTGCATAAAATCGAAGGGGCCGGTGTGGGGTTCATCCCGCCCCTTTGGAAACGGGAAGCCGTAGACAATATCATGACTGTCAGCACGGATGAGGCCATGCGGACGGCCCGGGAGCTGGCGAGAAAAGAGGGAATTTTTGCCGGCACCTCCACCGGGGCCAATGTGGCCGCGTCAATCCGGCTGGGTCAGAAGCTCGGCCCCGAGGCCACCATTGTCACAGTCATGTGCGATTCCGGTGTCAAATATCTCTCGACAGCGCTTTACGGGGGCTGAGGGACTTCAGTTCCCTTCCCCGGACAGGACCCGCACCGGTTCCGGAACGCTCAAGACGTTGGCGGTTTTCACGTCCGAGCTGAAGGTATAGTTATTCTTTTTCAGGACCTCACGACAACGGTCCATGACAGACGTTTTCAGCTTCCAGAAATCCGTCCTTTTATCAAAGGTATTGATCCAGTAGAAAACCTTCAGTTCCACATATTGAGGAGTAAAGCCTGAAATAGTGACCGCACTGGCAGGGTCGGCCAGAACCTTGTCCGTGGCCCGAACCGTTTCCAGCAACAAGGCACAGGCCTGTTCCGCATCGTCCATATAATCAATGCCGATGGTGAAGGAGAGGCGCCGCAATCCATCCAGGGTGTAATTGATCAGCGGCTGGGCGAATATCTGGGCATTGGGCACAAACACATCCGCCCCCTCGTACGTCCGAATATGAGTGCAGCGCATTTCCACATTTTTCACAACCCCTTCAATGTCGCCGGTCAGCACCAGGTCATTGATATTAAAGGGTCGGCTGAAAGCAAGATAGATGCCGGCCAGGATATTTTCCCCGATATCCTTAAAGGCGATACCAATGGCCAGAGCCGTAATGCCGCCGCCGGTGAGAAGGCCGAGTGAGGCCGCCTTTAGGCCCCAGATATTGAGGACCACGGCCACCCCGATAAAGACAAACAGGCTGACCACCAGTTTGCGGAAAAATTCCCGGTGTGTGGGAGACAAGTCGCCGCGCTTCAATAAAGTCAGCAACAGGTGGCCCGTTATTTTTCCAACGAAATAGATGATCAGGAACACCAGCAGGGAAGCCCCCAGCCGGGGCAAAAATTCCACAATCTGGTCAAGCTGCGCCAGGACTATGGCCGCTGTATTTTCCATGTTCAATGCTCCCCTTAGAGGTTATATGACAAGTGTATGATGTTTTTTCGCCCATTGAAAGCTGTCATATCACCTGCAAGCACCACTGGATTTCCTATGTTCTCCCTTGATCTCGCGGGCTAACTGCGCCATATGAGTGCCAGGAGAAATTAGAGCGAAAATACAAAGAACAGGGCCATATCATGAGCGATACACAGATCATCACCGCCAATCATCTGCAGAATGGACTGAATGTCTATTATGTGGAAAGCGATGCCGGGGTTTCCTGGGAACAGGATATTGCGGCTGCTACGAAATTCGCCAAGGAAGAGATCGAGGCCGCACTGGCACGTGCCGCTGATAGCGAAAAGCAGAATGTGGTGGTAGGAATTTACGCCATTGATGCGGACGACGACAGCGCCCGGGAAAAAATTCGTGCACAGGGCCCGTCAATCAAATATGGTCATGAGGTAAACTAGAAGCCTTATTGCAAGGAGCGCCCCATGCTTGTTGAACAGCTTTACGCCGACAACCCGTTACGCAATTTCCATTACCTGATTGCCTGCCCCGAAAGCCGGGAAGCCCTGGTCATTGATCCACTTGATGTGGACCGTTGCCTGCATGCGGCAGAGAAACAGGACTGGAAGATCACCCAGATCCTCAATACTCACGAGCATTGGGACCACATCGGCGGCAACGAGGAAATGATCGAAAAAACCGGGGCGAAAGTTCTGGCCCACAAGGGGGCCGCCGACAAGATCAAGCATCTGGATCGGGGACTTTCCGCCGGGGATATCGTCGAGGTCGGATCATCGGTTAATCTGAAGGTGCTGGACACACCGGGCCATACCATGAGCCACGTGTGTCTTCTGTCCAACAGCGACAATCCCGGGCTCTTCTGCGGCGATACGATGTTTAATGCCGGGGCCGGTAACTGCAAGAATGGCGGCCATCCGGAAGAACTTTACGACACCTTTTCCCGCCAGCTGGCCAGTCTGCCGGAGGCCACCCGCATCTATCCGGGCCATGACTATTTCGTCAACAATCTGCAGTTCACCCTGGACCGGGAGCCGGGGAACGAGACCGCCAAACAGTATCTTGCAAAACTGGAAGGTCAGGACCCCCATGCGGCTTATATCTCGTCACTGGCCGAAGAAAAGCTGTTCAACACTTTCTTCCGGCTGGATAACCCGGAAGTGGTCAGGCGGCTCAGAGAAAAATTCCCGGACCTGAGTGACAGACCGACAGAGAAAGAGGTCTTTATCGCGCTCCGCGAGCTCAGGAATAGCTGGTGAAAGATTCAAACGTATGTTAGATTTTTCTTGAATTGATTTTTGGCTATCTGCAAGAAGGGAAAAAGAATGAGTCTGGAAGAGAACACAACCTTGATCCGGGAAAAAATCGCTAGCGCCGGCGGTCTCGATAAAGTGGTAAAAATTGATTTTGAGGGCGACGGCGTGATCCTGATTGACGGTACAGCCTCCCCCGCGGTTGTTTCCAACGAAGACAAAGATGCCGATGTAACCATGATCATCAGTGAAGAAAATTTTGACGGCCTGATGGATGGATCCCTGAACCCACAGATGGCCTTTATGATGGGCAAGCTGAAAATTGAAGGCGACATGGGCCTGGCCCTGAAGCTGGGCGAAATTTTCAGCTGATTGTTTTTACCGGAGAACATAAAAAAAGGCGCCCGTTTGGGGCGCCTTTTCCATTTCAGGAATGAACCCTTATTTCAACACGATGGTCGCACGACGGTTGCGGGCTTCCCTGACACCGTCTTCAGTTTCCACTTCACAGTCACATTCGCCATGTGAGGAAAGTACGATCCTGTTTGCGGGAAGACCTTCGGCTTCCAGCGCCACCTTAACAGCCTCGGCACGTTTGGCAGAGAGCTTGTCGTTATAGGCGTCGCTGCCGGATTTGTCGGTAAATCCATCCACCATAATGGTCACGTCACCGGCTTTTTTCACTTCTGCGGCGGCCTCAGCTACTTTCGACCGTCCAGCACCGTCCAGTTCAGAACTGTCAAAGGCAAAATAGACAATGAAGGGACCTTTTTCAAACATGGGACCTGCGGCCGGTTCCGGCATTGGATCAGGCACCGGCACTACTTCCGGCTCAGGCGCAGGCTCATAAACCGGTGCCGGCTCTGCAGCTGCAACCTTCACAGGCTGCGGCATTTCCTCAGCAGCAGTTTTCTTGCTGCCGCCAAAACGATAGGTCAGACCGAGCAGAAAATCATGCACATCATAGGATGCCTTGAAATTGCTGTCATCGGCAGCTCTGAGCCCCACATCATCGGTCATCAGATAACGGTATTTGGCAGAAACATCCAGGCTGTCGGAAACCGGCACTCGCACACCGGCAAAAGCCTGATAGGCGAAAGTGGTCTTTTTTTCCGCCACATAGTCAATGCTGGTCCAGTCCACACGACCCAACCCCAGACCCGCACCAATGAAAGGTTCGATACCCATGCCATCGTTACGGTCAAACACATCAATAACAACATTTGCCATCAAGGTAACCAGACGGGAACTGCCATCGGCAGAACCACTGGCAAGACCCATACCGCCTGCATTTGTTACAGCCAGACTATCCAGACCATGGCTATGGTAGCCCAGTTCACCTTCAAACCGCAATGTGCCGTAATCATAACCACCAATCAGACCAAGCGCAGCGCCATCACTGAATTTATTTCTGAGATTCAGGCCGGAACTTGCCCCGGTTGATTTTTCAGTACCGAGCAAGCTGTAACCAGCTTCGGCGCCGGCGTACCAGTTTCCGTCCTCAGCCTGTGCAGTTACTGACAGCAGGGCGGCCGAACATACTGATACCGCAAGAATTTTCTTTAGCATTTCCATTTCACTCCCACATTAAGTGTTTTTGTAGACATAGTTAAATTTTATTCAAACTTTATCTAATATTCTACCGTGGAATATGTCATTATTAGGAACAGGTAAAGAAAAATTTCAACTTTCTATCAGGCCGTGATTCCGGCAGGCGGAAAGCAAGGAATTTATTGCCATTCTTGCTTCTGAATCAATAACTTGACCACCTGATACATCAGCGACCTGGGGCTGTCTTTCCCCAACGACCTGATGCCCCTCCACATCGGTCAGCACGCCTTTGAGAACCCCCGTCTGCCACATTCCGGACTGAAATATGGTTAACAAACCAGTCTCCCTGACCCAAAAGCTCATACCCTCGACCGGCCTGTGATAGCTCCAGGCACCTCCCGACCAAAGGGCCAGATTGTCATCCTGCCCTTCCCAGTCTCCACTTGCTCCCACACCCACAACCCAGGCCTGCCCCTCTTGCGGGTCGACCAGTGGCGCAACGAGGTCCATGGCCTCTACAACCGGCTGGACAAAAAGATCCAGGATATTCAGGGCCATATTATGGGTCACTTCCTTCTGGGCCTGGCTGGCGATGATATAGGGCATGGACAGTCTGGCTGTATTATCCATCATCATGGTCTCCTCTGGTTTTTACAGGATTACTTCGGCCGGAATTCCCCGGCCGACCGTATCACTGATTTGAAAAATCCGCAGGCTGATCTGCGCCGGAAGCTCACTGAAATCTGTCAGTTGATCGGTTGCCGCATAGATGACTTCCGGCGTCACACACTCCAGGGTACGCACCACCTGCCCCTCCAGCAGAATTTCAGTCACATATTTCTCATAGGCCTCTCCCACGGGCACATCCTGCCCATCCCTCCAACCGCCACCAAATCTGCTGCGGCGAACCCACCGAATTTCAAGATTGCCCTGGTCATCACGCCTTCCCCTCACATGTACAGGCGAGAAAGGCTTGAGACTTCTGCCTTCCACCATTTTAGGCTGATACTCGATATCATCGATACTCTGCCCAATGGTCAGTGCCGCAAAGGACAGTTCCCGGCCGGTGTCCGACAATAGCAACGGCAATGACAACAGGCTGCTGTGGCTCAACAATATGAAAGGCTCTCCCGCTACATGACCCAACACGCGGTCTTCTGTGCCCCTGCGCCCCCTGAGCAAGATACTTAGTTCATAAAGTCCAGGCTCAACAAGCGTGGCCGCCGCAAACTGCAGTATCTCGCCACCGACAACAACCATATTGGCCCCATTCAATACTTCCCGCCAGAGACGACTTTCCAGCACATCTGCGGCATGATCCAGCCGGACAAGCAATCGGCTGGTATAATCGGGAAAATGCAGGGGTCCCTCCCCAAGCGCATTCTCGATCATTCCGGTCACCGCCGGAATGGCCGCAGAGAACTGCTTCTCCATATGTCCCCCGACATCACGAGACAGATAGATCGCCGCCCCGGGCCAGTATCCGGCCCCGAGCGCATTGACCGCAGCAAACAGGTAAACCCCGTGCGGATCCTCGTCGTCGGGAGAGGGGAGATCCGCCAGCACCAGACGGCTTGTCGCCAATGGCACGACCTGTTGACCCGGAATTGCACCCGTATCTGCAGAAATATCCCTGGCTGGCAGAGGTTCCCCGTTCTTCATCGCCAGGACTCTTACTCCCCTGGCGGATAGCTCAGTCTCCAGAATCACGGCACCATACTGTGAATCAGACAGCGAAAGCCGCACCACATCGCCCGGCGCCATGCGGCAGAAACCAGGCGGCAACATGAACTCAATCCGTTCCCGCCGCCGCCAGCGATTTTCCAAAAGACATTCCGCTTTTTCCTTGGCGTCGTTAGAATTCAACACTAGCGGCGCCTGCTTCTGCTCGGTAAGTTCACTCCCGCCAGTCTGGCGAAAAGCCCGTTGCAGGCCCGCCTGATAGTCCCGCGCCACATCCAGATAGCTGACCGTAATTTCCCGGGGCAGGGAAAGCTCCTGGTCCCTGATAACCCGCAACGGACTGCCTCCCTCTCCCCCCTCCGGCCGTAAAAGCTGCGACGCCGGAATATCTTCCCCGGCCTGTCGGCCCAGAGGGCGACACAGCAACCCGTCTCCCTGCTCGACCAGATCAAAATCATACAGTTCGGCCAGTTTCTCCAGAGCCTCCCTCGGCCGAAAACGGCCTGAAAGAACGTAACCACTGACCTCCCGCGACAGGTCCCCGGCCTCAACCTTTTCCAGCCCAGCCAGAAAACATAACTCTTCAACCAGTTCCGAAAGCATTATGCTTCCCGCCTCTTCAGCAATTACCTCGAAAGTCAGATTGGGAATGCGGTTTGCATATTCCGCAAGTTCCAGTCCCTCGAACATAACATAGGCCAGCCCCCTGAAGGCGGAAGCAGCCTCAACTCCCTCCACCGCTTCGATCAGCGGGTCCGGATCCTGATCGGGATCTCCCCGATAGATACGGATTGTCCCTGCTGTCGCCATTTGTCCGTTTTCATCG
Source organism: Emcibacter sp. (assembly GCF_048269205.1). Taxonomy (GTDB): domain Bacteria; phylum Pseudomonadota; class Alphaproteobacteria; order Sphingomonadales; family Emcibacteraceae; genus Emcibacter. The sequence goes on from NZ_JBLXJC010000002.1 coordinate 530,322, forward strand.
CGCAACAGCTTGCCGTCCGCCCAGATCCGGCCGACAGAATGGATGCACCGGGCTGAAAGGCCCACAGCAAAAGAGGAGGAATAGGTATATGTTACAGTAGTCACAGTCTGGCTGCTGCCCTTGCCACCCACTTTCTCACTGTCCTCGTGGCGGGTTTCAATCAATCCCTGTGACCAGATAACATTGCCGGAAAGACGCACAGTACCGAACACCATCGGCACGGGTTCACCATAGGACGCGGTCTGCACGGACAGGTCCGACAGGCGCGGCCCTTCACTGCTGCGGGAAGAATGACTGCCAAAGATGAGCGCATCCAGCCCCTGACCAACCAATCCACCAACTAACCCGCCAAAAGGTCCGGCAATGGCCGTGCCCACGGCTGTCAGAACAACTGTCGCCACCTTCAGTCTCCCAGAACCGGATATCGGAAATGATGTGTGATCTGCCCTGCGTCAAAGGCGGACAGGCTCTGTTCCACGACCCGACCCAGACGGGCATCCGCATGAATAAGTCCTCTTTCTGTCAGTATTCCCGCATGCTGGACGTGACGGCCCGGTCTAATCAGGACAATATCGCCCGGTTTTAGATGATCCCTGGCGACAGGCTGCAGCCCCGCCTCCCGGGCGGCAGACTCGAGCTGGCCCGGACGTGGTACAGCGGTATAATAGGGCCAGTCCTCCATCACATATCCGATCTGCCTGCCCACATAGAGAACAAGACCCACGCAATCGAGGCCTTCTCCCGCCATTTTGCCGGGAATCCGGCCCTTATGTCGAAAAAGACTTTCCACACAGAATCTTGCCGCTAGAATAGCTTTCTTTCTCAGGGGGTCATTTGTGCCGACCATTTGTGGACTCCTGAACCGAATAAAATGATTGCAAGGGATATTGGATTATGGATTTGAATGTTGTGGGGATGCACATACACGAACTGCGCAACCAGTGCCGGTTTATCGAGGCAAATGTGGGTGTGCTTAACCAGTCGCTGGAAAAACAGGCACCGGTCGGCATCTTTTTCGCCCTGCAGGGCATCATGACCTCTGCAAACCAGCTTGCCCGCATTCTGTGGACCCCCCGCAAGGGCGGCAAGGAACGGGCCACCAAGCTGCGCGAGATGCTAGGTCTGCCGGAAAAACATCCGCTGAATAATGAGAGTATTCTTAGCCTCTGGGACTATTCCGACGAAGCCAACGACCAGTGGATCGCCCAGTCCAAGGACGAATATATTCTTTATGATTTCATTGGCGATATCGCCAACAGCCAGCACAAGGACGTGGAAATGAAGAACATCTTCCGCGCCTTTGACCTGGTGGCAAAAATCTATACCTTCCGCGGCGTCGGATACAATATGGATGCCCTGCTGAAGGCCATCGGCGATGTCAGCAACCGGGTGAACCAGATTCACGTGCGCATGTTTCCGGAGCAATGGAAACAGGCAGACGAAAACGGCGCACCCACCGAGGCAGCCCTCGCCCAACCAACGCCAGTTGAAGAAAAAGAACCGGCCACCGAAAGCGCGGATAGCAAATAAAACTATTTCAGGCCCGGGTAGTCATAAAGACTGTCACTGCCCGGGACCTGTGGCTCGCCCCTGAAATTCAGAACATTCTGAAATCGCTCAAGACAAGTTGCACGCCGTTTATCGCATCCGGCCTGCGCCTTGAACCTGTCGCCGACAGTCACTGCCGCAGGCAGCACGTCCCCCAAGACAAACTCACCTGCTTTCCAGGTTCTGATCTCAACCTTCTGGCCCGCATTGGCACCACTAATCCACCAAAGCAGGCCGTAGTCAAACCAGCCGTCCGCCTCCTGAATATCCTGCGCCTGAAAAGTCACACTGCCGGTTACTTCTGTCACGGTAGAGATCCTGCTGTGTTTCAGTAAATCCACATGACATCTGTCCGACCCCAGAATGGCGCGGCATTCCGGCGAATACTGCTGGCCCGCCGTCTGCTGCAACTTCTGCATTAGCCCCCGTATTTCCACCGTAAACCCCGGACCATCAAGGGAAAAATCCCCGAGCCAACCGTGACGCACGTCAATCCTGCCGGTCCCGGGCGCCTGCCAGTTGACCTGAAAGATTTCCACCCGGGCATGATCATAACGCCCCGCCAGAATATCCTTTTCAGCGATAGAGGCATGAGAAAGAATGGCAGTAATATCCAGATTGTCCACATTCAGCGAATTGCTGCTGCTGATATCCGTCGGCACAAATCCACTGGTGGGCACGAACAGCTGTCCCTCAATTTCCAGCGCCCGGTCATGGGTGGTAAAAGCCCGGCGAACTCCGTCCCGGCGGGTCAGCACACAACACCAGGCGAGGCTAAGCAACTCTTCCTGAAGATGCAGCCCGAGCTCTTCGGAAACCACCTTCATTTACAGCCGGACCTCGATCAGGGAGATGGAAGGCACCTGTCCGGCCCGAAATGTTTCCAGGGTGACGGAAAGACTGTCCTCGGCGAACCGGACCGGCACATCGAACTCGAAACCTGCACTAATGGTACTGTTTTCCGCCGGGGCTTCGTCGAAAGAGACCAGCCCCCTGGTCTCGTCCAGTTGCCAACCCTCCGTCAGCTCAATGCTGTCAATGGCGATGCGAACCGTTTCCGCCACCGGCTTGGCAATGTTGCGGGTTTGGGAATATTCGCCGCTTTGATATATTTTCAAGAGCTGGAATTCGGTTTCCTCCCCGTCCCCGACGGCGATTACCTGGTCTGTTGCCCCCGTTTCTTCCGACGGCAGACAGCTTTTGTAGTCGGTCCAGTCCCGGAAGCGGAAACCAAAGGCCCGGCCGGCACGTCCCCTGAAAAAAGCAATCAGTGCCGCCAAGTCATCCTCCGACCTGAGACCGCTTCCCACATCATAGGTCAATCGGGCCTCGGCCCAGTCCCTGTTGCGCTGCTCGTATCCGGAAGCCATTTCCGCCACCGCCGTGGAAAAAACCGGCCCGCCGCCCGCACCGAAACCAATTGCGTCCGGAAAGCGCACCTCATGAAATCCACTCATATCCTGTTCCTGTTCCTCGTTATAGACAAAGCCGTCCCGGACAACCTGCGGCCAGGCCCAGACGAAAACTTCCTCAAAACTGCGAAGAAATCCGTCCCTGGCCGCCTGATCGATATTCCGCCACAGGGCGGGTGTCTCTGCCGAAAGATTGAAGCCGGCAAAATAATGCAGATCCGCCATGTCATAGCCAAGTTGTCCGACCACCAGGTCTAGGGAACGATGATGCTTTTTCCAGTGACCGTCGATAATGAAATCATAGTCCTCGATCTGAAAATAATCGAAAGCCGGCATCTGCCAGGATGTGACCGGATAATTGACGGTCTGCAGCATTGGCGCCTCGTCCACCAGCACCTGAGGAAGGTAAAACAGAAGCCCCACTTGCGCCGACGGCCAGTTTGCCCTGATCCCGTCCCGGAGCCCAAGTGTAGACTGTCCCAGCTTCACCCCGAGCCAATCCAGATAATGCTGCTGCTCAGGAGAGCCCCCTTCAAAGGCGCTTTGGTGTTTATCCGGTACCGGCAGACCGGTTTCCGTCTCATAAAGCGTCATTGTCGCCGGATCATAAAAATGAGGTACTCGCGCCTCATCCAGACTGACCCACCACCAGGGCTCACCGATCTGCAGACGGATATCCAGACCGGCTTCATCCGCAAGGCCGGCAAACTGGTCGAATATGTTGCCCAAATATGCTGTGGCCTCCGGGTTTGTCGGGGCGATAAGGCAGGAAGGCGGCTCCCAGCCGGTCAGTGCCGGCGACCCGTCATGGGCAAGTTGCCGCCAGTCGGAAGGCATGTGCTCGGCCAGAATTTCATAAGACAGCGACAGAATAACCTCATAGCCGAACAGCTTCGCCTGCTTCAGGAAATCCCGGTGCCAGGCCACTGCCGCCGCATTCACAGCAGTTGAGGGATCAACCACAAAGCGGGTCTCCTGCGTCGACCAGGCCAGAGTGAAATAGTGGCTCATGCCCACATAGTGATTGATTATATCCCGGTAACCCAGTTGGATCATATTCCAGATGACCCGTTCGGGCGTCAGATGATAACTGTCGTCGTAGCCGTTACAGATCCTCAGAGGATGAGGCAACACATAGCTGTCTCCCGTCCTCAGGGTTGATGTGCTGCCTTCCACACGGATGTCGGAAACTGTCACCTCCGCCTCAACAGGCTGGCTCAGCGCCCCAATGCTGCTGCCGTCATAGTCCGGCGGCACCAGACTGATAAACAGCCTGTCAATATCTCCGGGCCATACAGGATCCGCCTCCGCAGGCAACGTAAAACCGCCAACCAGATTATCAAAATCGAGGTGAATTTCTGCATCTTCAACAGTTCCCGTGGCATAGTTTGCAAGCCTGACATACCAGGTCCGGGGATTACCCTGCGGATCCCGCCCCTCAATGGTCAGGGTCGGGCCGTGCAAATGATCAAGAGCAGCAATGCCGGAACTCTGCCATCGGAAAGACAGCACCGTGTGGCTATAATCCCGTCTGGTTTCATACTTCAGCAGCGGATGATCGTGCCGGTCCTCACTTTCCCAGATCAGGCCGCAAAGATCTTCTTTACGGTAAAAAACAAGGTTGCAGACAAGCACGTCAGTGCCGGAAGTCACCGCGGAGGCGACCATGGGTCTGGGAAAATTCACCGTCCAGTAACGCGGGGAAAACCGCCTGATCCAGTTAATTTCCGCCTGTTCATCCTGCTTGGCCAGCCAGTACATATCAGAGGTTCCGTTCCGCCCGTTCCACGGCCCGGCGCACCGCCACAGCAATCTGTCCGGCGCTTTTCCGGCCTGCCTGCGGGCTCGCATTCTGTCCGGTCACATTGATGGTGATATTGGTCGTCCGGTTCGCAATATTCCCCGCACCGGGACCGGGCGCAATCCGACCGGCCGTGTGGGGGATAAAAACCTCGGGCCCCTTCTCCCCAACCAGATAGGGCTGCTCAGGCGATACCGCACCACCCCCCTCCCGGCCAAACAGGGACGTTGCCAGATTGGCAAACAGGGAGGTCCCCCCAGAATTTCCACCAGAAAATCCCCCATTCAGCAAATTTCCGAGGATATCATCCAACACGTCAAGCGCGGTCTGACGCAGGCTTTCAAAGCTCAATTCGCCATTCCGGACAAAACTGCCAAGGGCGCGGGACATACCGTCAGCGGTATTGGACGTCGCACCCTCAAGACGGCCCAGGTCCTTCTCCATGTCTCCCAGCGCCCCTTTGAGGCCGGAGGTATCGGCCCTCAGTTTCACGACCAGGGAATCCAGTATGGTTTCGCTCATAATTTCCCCATTAAAAAAGCCCGCTCAAAGCGGGCTATAAAGAATTATATAGATAAGATTTAACTAGCTGTTCTTGACAAAAATGATCGCAACACGTCCAGTCAGGAAGAAACCGGCGGCTATACCGATCAGTTCCTCCATATATTGCAGATCGCCGTCATTGAAACGCATAACCACCATCAGCATGATCAGAATACCGATCGCTTGAAAGATGTTGGCGCTCCGCATAATCCACTTGCGATACTTGATGCCGGAGGGACTTGCGGGACTGGAGTCCTCTACTACCCCCGCCTGGCGGTCGGCAACCCGTTCGCGCAGGGATTTTCTGGGTTCCTGTGTTTTTTTCGTAAACATACAGGCAATATGGCCCCGCACTCCCTCCAGGTCAATGGCCAGTACCAAGTTTTTCCCTGAGTTCCGCGAGCTCCTGTCGGCCCAACGGTTTCCCTTCTTCCGACCAGAAATCAAGGTATCCTTGCCGGGACGCAAGTACGAGAGAAACATCAAACGGTGTCGCACGCCAGAAATCACCGGGCGACCATCCCAGAAGCCCGAAAGCGATCATCGCCCAGGCCTGGAGAATTCGTTCACTTGCCTCTCTGCTCAGGACTTTCCCGGCAGCACAGGCTCCCCGCCGCCGGTCAGGCATATGGCCAGAATATCCCGGACCGCCCCCATCACAGAGACCAGTCCCTGCTCGAGGATCAAGCGCCCTACCTCCTCAAAGGGCGGACGGTCACGCATGACAGCCCACAGGATCACGGTAACTTCCCTGATACCTATATCACCATCCGCCGCCCGACCCGCCAGCGCGATCAGTCCGCCCAGACGCTCCTCGATCTCCAGAATGGCCTGGAAATCAGGAATAAGAACCCTTTCCGTACCACCGAGGATCAGTCTGACCTCACCTCCTGCCATTAGCCTGCCACCGCAAAATTCACGGGGCCGGAGCTCTCCAGAGCGATATTGTAGGTTCGCTCCCCGTTATAATCCCCGGCATAGTCCAGTCCGATCACCTGAAAGCCGCCGGTGAAGCTGTCACCGCTTTCAAAAATGATCCGGTAATTGTCCACTGTGCCCGCCAGCGCCTTTTCTTGCATCAGCTGTTCACTGGCAGAATTGGTGAAAATGCCGCTGCCGCCAAGGGAAATATGACGGATTCCCGCGCCGGACAGAAGCTCCCGCCAGCCCGAAGACCCCTTATGAGTAACATCCACAACTTCGTTACTGATTTTCAGCGAAGTGGAACGCATACCGCCAATGGCGCTGAAGCTTTCCGGGTCGGCACCATCACCGACTTCCATCAAAAAGGCGCGACCTTTTTCAATTGTCATTCTCTTCTCCCGCAAGAATTCTGGCCCGGTATCGCATTACCCCTTGGCGGATACGGCCGTCCGTTTCAAAAAAAGTTTCAAAAAACACAAATTGCAGGCTTGCAACCTGAAGGCCGTCCCCCTGTAAAGCCCCGGCCGTCACCAGGTCATGCAGCAGATCGGCAAGCTCCCGGATTTCCAAATGCCCCGACCGGCCGGACCAGAGGTGCAGATCAAACAATACCTCCTGCCCCGTAAAATCTTTTGCCGACCAGTCCCTGACCGACATATCGCCTATGGCAAGATAGGGCAGCTTTGCCCTTTCAGGCACATGGTCAAAAACACCGGACAGGCGGCCCGAAAGTTCCGGGTCACTGCTCAGAAGCTGATAGAGGTTTTCCTGCAGCCTGTTCACTGTGGATAGGCTCATGTTCCGCCTCCGAATAATTCCGGCGATAACGCAAAACGCACTTTCACCTCTTCTGTTGCCGGGGTGAGAAAAGGCCGGGCCGCCATTTTCGATGTGCCGAATTCCACATATGGCGCATAGGACATTGATGTCCTCACCTCATAAGATGCACTTTCCCTGGCCACATGGATACTGTCGGCCAGCGGACTGACCGGGCTTTCTGACTTTCGATCGCGATAGACCCTGTGGCGCGCCCCGGCGGCAATTTCCATCGCCAGGCCCTCTACAAAACCATCGAGACGTTTTTCATAACTGCGCCGTCGATCAAGCAAGTCAGCCTGCAGTTTTTCCCGACCTTCAATCATCAGTTTGCTCCACCCTGAAATCAAGCCAGCGGCCGTCGCCGTCCGGGTCCTGAACTGTCAGCACCCGGTAATGCCCGACCCCGTGACGCAGCCGGTCGCAACCTTCCAGTTCTGCCAGAAATCTCACCCTGATATCCAGAACAGGCTTGCGGACCAGTTTGCGCGCCTGCACTTCCCGACGTGCAGCAACCGGCCTGACGGCGGCCCAGACGCAAGCCACATCCCGCCAGACGGTCGTAACTCCGCCGGTACCGTCGCCTGTCTCCTCCGCCTTCTGGAAGGTGATCCGGTGGCGCAATTTCCGGTAACTCACAGTTTCACCCTGCGATAGGGTCGCCAGAACTCTTCGGCCCGACGCTTTTCACCAAGCGCCTCTTCCCCGGTTTCAAGGCAGGCCGCAATCCAATGCAGGAGCCCCTGCCTGATATCAGCAGGAACCTCGTTCCAGCTATCCCCGTATCCGGCGCTAAAGGTAATGCGAATACCTGCCACCGGGATTTCCGGCATGGGCCAGGCCTGGCCATTACTGTGCACAAGCCTCGGCCGGAAAGAGCAGAGATCAATGACAAAGTTTTCCGGCGCAAGCGGCTGATAATTCCCTTCCATAAAGACAGCGACTTCCTCAACCGACAGGACGGGAGAAAACGGCAGATATACCGGTCCCGCGCCCCAGTCATTGCGAAAACAGCGCCAGACCTGGCGAACCAGTCTGCGATCGACAAAGGTTTCACAGGCCTGCCTGCCGGAGCGGATCAGGCCGAGCAGCAGGCTATCCTCGTTCGTATGATCGATTTTCAGATAGTCCTTTACTTCAGCCAGGGTCACCGGCTCTGCCGCTGGCGGCATGACAAGCTCCAGTTTCATTGCTCTTCCACCCTGATGGTCAGGGATCGCTCATCGCTTCGCCCCTGATTTGTTGAAATATGATTAGTCAGGCGATAAATCACCCCTGACTGGCCTCCCGCGACGAACACGGCTGTAAGCCCTTCATCCGGAATCATCTCTTGATCGACCTGCAATCCCTGTGCCTCATCCGGGAATAGGGACCAGTTGCTGGAAACGATCTGTTCTCCATCCTGCAGATAGTCGCCACTCCAGTCGATGCTGAAGTCAATAACGGCAGAAGGATCTTTCAGATAAACGGGCATCAGACGGCCGGGTCCGCAATTTCGATATCCCAGCCATTCAGGCTGAGCTCGCTGCCGGCCACAAGCTCGAGTGACGTACAGGTGGTCACATAAAGCAGGCGGGAATTTACAGTATCAAGTAGAGTCACATGATCAGCAATACCGCCCTGATCCACTGTCACACTGGATTTCGCAGCCACCGTCACCTTCCGTCCGCTGACATTTCCATCAGACAGGCTGAAGTCACCGGCTGTCATGGCTGCATCGGCCAGACAATTGATCCCGCCTGTAACGGCCTCCGCATATCCGGCCGGTTCACCTGCACAAACAGTCAACAGGTCACAGTGACCGCTAATCTCGTTCAGTGCCGCATCCAGGACACTGTCATCCACTTTTTTTGCCATATCTACAGCCTCGTCATTCGGTTTGATTTCGGTGTGATCCGTCGTCGGGAACCCGCCACAACTTCTATTCTCTCCACTTTCCCTGCAGGATATCGCCGGGCGGCAGGCGGAACCCGGGGAACAAAAATACGGACCATCAGCGATTGCATGACATGGTCGCCGGCCTTCACCTGCAATCCCTGCAGCACTGCCCCCGGCAGCACCTCCCCGCCCATCAGCCCGTGTACTCCAGCCGCCGGGACCACAAGAAACAAACTTGTCAGTTGCGGACTCTCCGACTGCACGCCAAGTAATGCCCCGGCCGGTGCAAGCGGCACGCCGCCGGCGGCCGCGTCATGCTGGACGCGGATAAAGCTGAAGCCGGAGGAAGACTGCCGCATTCTCAATCCGGCCCGACCAGTGGGATAGGTGGCATCCTGTACTTCGGCCTGCAGAACCCCGTCCGCATAAAGGCTGATGCTATCCCCCACCGCCTGCAGCCGCAGGACAACATCATTGTCATGTCCGACTACCGGGTCTGAACTCTCCAACACGACATTCGCGCCCTGATCCAGCCTCAGGATCTGATAGGAACTTGTGCCGGCGCTATAGGCGCCCATATAGCCGCTGCCGCCGTTTGCCGTATCGCCGTAGCGGAGCAAAAGGGCATTGTTCAACGTCACATGGGATGCCTCGATAGCCTCATCCCCGGAAGAGGGCTCCGCCGTTTCCAGCAGATAAATCGCTTCACCACTCGCCCACCAGGGCGAGGCCAGCTTCCCCGCGCTCCAGTCTACAAAAACGGAACCACCGGGCCTTATTTCATCAGTCCAGCCGCTCCCCTGCCGGGACGGCAGATGGTCCTGCAGGGGAGTATCTTCGGTTTCAGTATCAAACCAGTCTTCAAACAGGGTCACCCATGCCATCTGCCGTATTTCCCCCTGTTCAGCCTCAGGCCGCGAACTGCAGCAGCTTGATGGCCTGGTCGTTGGTGACCGCGCCCCCGACCCGTTTGGTGGTATAGAAATGGATATAGGGCTTGTGGCTGTAGGGGTCGCGCAGGATTTTCGTACCCATACGGTCCGTCACCGTATAGGCACGACGCATATTGGCGAAAGCAATTGACAGGGAGCCGGCTGCCCGGTCAGGCATGTCGGCCACTTCCACCACCGGATAGCCCAGCAGGGAGGACGCTGCGCCGCTTTCCAGACCGGGCCGCCAGAGATAATTGCCGTCCTGGTCCCTGAACTTGCGGATTTCCGCCACAAGACCGGTATTGAGATAGAATTTGGCTCCGCTGCGATAGCCCGCCTTCATGCTGTGAACCAGATCGATCAGAATATCCGCCGGATCGGCAGCGGCCCAGTCGCCGTCTACCCCGGTGGAAATCGCCTGGATTTCGCCGAAACTACGACTGCCGTCATCATTGGCGGACATGCTATAGGTCAGGAAACCTTTCGGTTTGTTGAGACCGTCGCCATTTACAAAAGCGGCATTTTCCTGGATGGCGAATTCCTCCGCCAATTCCTCGCCCAGCCACTGTTCCACATCGAAATGGGCATCATCCAGCATCACCTGGGTGGCAGCCGGATTGGCATAAAGCTCACCCAGCGGCGGATCGATCTCCGCCAATTTCGGTGCGTCGGTTTCCGAACGGGCTCCGGTTTCAGCCACCCAGCCGGAGGCAATACCGCCCACATTGACCAGCTTTTTGTAGCGGGAGGAGCCAATATTGACCACTTTCGCATCAGCACGGATCGGGGACAGAAGTCGCAGGCGCTTTTCCAGCTCCCGGTCGAGTTCCTGCGGGATCGCATATCCGCCATCCTCGCCGCTTAAGCTATTCAAGGCCTTTTCTTCCAGTCCCTGCATCTGTCCCTTGCGGATAAAACCGTCATAGAAGGCGGTCTTTGTCTCCCGATCCCGGACACCGTCATCCTCCCCGGTCAGGGACGGACGACGGGAAGAACTGTAAAGCCGGTTCATTTTTTGCTGCAACCGGTCCAGATCATTATTCATCCGGTCCAGCTTTTCCCCGGTCAGCACGTCTACAGTTCCCTTTTCCTCCAGTTCCTTCAGCCGCTGGTCATTAGCGGCCTTGAAGTTTTCAAAAGAGGAAGTGAGATTTTCCAGCGCCTCTTTGGTTTCCAGTGTCATATTTTACCTTTCCTGTGTCATGAGTTTACTGAGATGATGCATAGCGGCCAGTAGTCCTGCCTGTTCCGGGCAGGCGCACTGACCTGAAGGCCCTTCTTCTCCCTTGAGCGAGAGGATGCGCGCCTTGTCATTCATGGGAAATGTAACCAGCGAGACTTCCCACAGATCAACTTCCTGCAATATGCGGTGACCGTCCGCATGACGATGCGATTTCCGCGTATGAAAGCCGATGGAGAGACCGTCCAGCGCTCCGCTTTTCACCAGGCCCCAGGCCTCGTCCGCCCGGCGGATTCTGGTCAGCATCCGACCGCGTACAAAAAGTCCGTGATGATCCTCGGCAATCTCCTCGATCACGCCCAGCGGTTCCCGCGGATCGTGCTGCCAGAGCAGTTTGATGCCTGTCGTTCCCCGGTCTCTGAGAGAATTCCGGAAAGCCCCGGGCAACACCAGGTCATTGCCATTATCCAGCACATTGAACACACTGGCATAGCCCTCGAAACGGCCGTCGTCGCCGTCTCCGGTCAGAAAATTCGTCATGTTTTTTCCCGAAACAGCCCGTTCAGAACGCCGGGCCGAGATGCAGAAGTTTCATTTTTACCGCCAGCCCGAGGATCAGACTGGTCAGCACAATCTTGATGATCCACCTGAGGACGATTTGCCTCACCGTGCGGCGGGTTTCCCGCCAGCTCTCCAAAAGGGCGCGTAATTCGCTCAGGTCCCCGGACGCCTTGCAATCCTGCAGGCCAAGATCGGCCAAAGCACGAGCAGCCCCCTCTTCGGTCGCCTTTTCAATCAGGTGATAAAGGGTTTCCCGGCCTACCCCTTCTTCAGAGGCCTGATGAACGATATTCTGCAGGGAAGCTGATGGCTCGTGCATCACTCCGCCTGCTCCAGCGGGCCAAGGCCCACCGCCGCCCGCTTTTCATCCACGGTCAGGAAATCAGCTGCACCAACCCGCTCCCACAGAAGCTGGCGGTCATGGCTCAGCGCCGGGATGGCATCCTGGTCAAAGGCAAGACGAAGATCCGGCCCATATTCCGGACAAAGCCAGCCATTAAGCGAAGAGACCACCCGTTCCAACATGGGCAGTAGTGTCAGCCGCCACAGCGCCCGGTTGGCCTCCTGAAAATTACTGTAGGTATTATCGCCGGGGATACCCAGAAGCATAGGCGGGATACCAAACGCCAGGGCAATTTCCCGGGCACTTACATGCTTGCCATTGATGAAGTCCATGTCAGCCGGAGAAAAAGCCAGTTTCTGCCATTTCAGCCCGCCTTCCAGGAGCATGGGCCGTCCGGCATTACGCGCCCCCTGATAACTGTCGGCCAGCTCGTCTTTCAGCCGGTCAAACTGTTCACCGGACAAGGAATCCTGTCCCTCCCGCCCTTCAAACACCAAAGCTCCCGACGGCCGAGCTGCATTGTCGAACAGGGCCTTGTTCCAGGCGGAGGCGGCATTATGGACATCCACGGCCATGGCTGCCGCCTCCAGCGGAGAAAGGCCATAAAGGTCATCCAGGGGATGGAAATATTTCAGATGCAGAAGCGAGGATTTGCCCTCTACAGGATCTACCGGAAAAACATGTTCCCGGCCGCCCAGACTATAGACATAGGCTTTCGGCCAACCGGACCTGTCCTGATCAAGCCGGATACGGTCGGCCCTGAGCACATAGAGTTCAGACGGCTGCCCGTCAGCGCCCCGGACCAGTTCCACGTAGCTGTTGCCGGCGATATTCAGGAAGGAAAAAAGACTTTCAAAAAAGGTCATCCGCCCCTGCATGGGGTTTGGCCGGGCCAGCAGGTCAAGCACCGGATGATGATCCAGCCGGCGTCCGTCGCGAAACAGCACAAGCGGCACCGAGGCCGCACTTTCGGCCAGCAGCTTCACCGAACGATGGGCCACCACATTCTTTTTGTATCCTTCTTCAGCCAGCGAGCGATAGGTGCGGTTGCTCCAGCGCGCATCGCCAAGACCGAGCCAGACCGTCTCCGAACCTCTCTGCAAATGGGACACCGCGCTCGCCTTCTGTTCCCTGCGGGCAAACAGACCCGCGAGTTTTTCAAATGACTTCATGTCGAATTCTCCGATAGGGGGATGACGGGCGGCAAAGTCACTGCCTTCCCTGCACCTTGCTCAAAAGCTTCTGTTTCACTATTGCAGGAGCAGCACCTTGCCGCCGTTTCCCGACCGGTCATGGGAGGAACCGGTCTTCAGTAAATGATTTGCCTGATGCGCGGCCGATTTTCCCGCCGCAGCAAAAGGTCCGTAATCGCCCAGACCAGGGCATCAACCCGGTCCGGACTTTTTCCTTTCCTGACCTCAGCCTGGCTGAATCCGCACATTTCCTCTTCCAGTTCCGGGAATATGCCCTGATGGAATACCCGGCCCTGCTCGTAAAGGGCGGCAACAGGTTCGGCACGGACCGCCTTTCCCCGGCTTGCCCTGACCGGCAAATAGCTCACTTCCGGATCAACCTGACGGATCAGACTTTCCACCAGGTCGCCACCGTTGTTGACCTCGGCTACAAGCCGGTCGGCCTCAAATTCGTGATAAGCTCTGATGGCGCGTCTTGCCCAGTCGAGCGGGCTCAAACCCTGCACCGTCTCATCGCGGACCACAAAGGCCCGGCCCGCCTCATCGCGACCGGCGACAATGATGCCACACTGGTCCGCATCCGGGCCGGACGTCACCGGCGGATCCACCGCCACCACGATCCGGGACAGCTCCGGCAAATCGTCAAGACGACATCCCTCCAGCAGGTCCCTGTTCCAGAGTGCGCCCTCGATACCTGTCAGCAGTTCGCCGTAGAGTTCCTGTCGGCCAATCCTTGTGTTTTCATAACGCTGGCGGATTTCCTCCAGAAAAACCGTTGGCAGATTGGCCTTGTTCTCGAAGGTATTGCCCCGGGTAACATGAACTCTGTCGTCCTCCACCATACGGCGCAGCAGCGGTATATTCCGCGGGGTGGTGGTGATCATGACCCGGGGGCTGTGCCCGAGCCTCAGGCCGAACAGCAAATTATTCCAGGTTTCCTCCACATGGCTCCATTTGGCGATCTCGTCGGCCCAGGCCAGTCCATGCTGCGGACCACGCAGCTGATCAGGCGATTCCGAGGAGTAGAGAAAGGCCTGGATGCCGTTGGGCCAAACCAGGCGCTTCTTGGACACCTCAAAGTGCGGCCGGAACGCCTCGGGCGAACAAGCCATCAGTCCGCTTTCCCCCTGCACCATAGTCTGCACACCGTCGAGAAAACTGTCCGCCACCAGGGCAATGCGCTCCGGCGTGCCTTTCGGCGCCGAAAGCGGGCTTGGGCCTTCCACCTGGCTGCGCAGCCATTCAACACCCATCCGGGTCTTGCCAAAACCGCGGCCAGCCATGACCAGCCAGCAGAACCAGTCTCCCTCCGGCGGCAACTGCGCCGCCCTGCCCCAGAATTTCCAGTCGTGCAGCAGGGCCTCACAGTCCCGGTCAGAAAGACCCGAAACCAGACGGTTCAGATCTTTTGCCCCGAGACCCGCAACTCCTGCGGCCAACGATTCAGCTTTCATTCTCTCCGTCATCACCGGGATGCAGCCTGTCTGAAATTTCCGCAAGCTTTCTCAGGAGCCTTTTTCTGGCATTGTCTGCCGAAGTCCAGTTCCGGGGTGATTGTTTCTGCCCGCCGTCCGAGAATACTTCCGGCCGATGCGCCTTCAGAAGAAAGATGGCCAGACGTTCATCAGGGCCGATAGAGCTTCCCGTCCTGCCCCCATCTTTCGTCCCTGCCCCCAGCGCCCTGTCCCACAACATGGCTTCCAGCCGGTCAAGCGCCTCGTCCATGGCCTCCTGCCAGAGATTGCGGAACCGGCGGTTCGCCTTTCGCTTGCGGTAAATGAAACTGCGCGGAACTCCTGCTGCTGCGGTGGCAACGCTGACATTTCCGGTCTGCCTGAGCACGGAAAGGAACCTTTCTTCCGCCTCTTCAGTCCAGATCACACCTGGTTTGCGAATCCGTTTAGCCCTTTATTTCACAAAAAAACACCTGTTCCGAAGAAACAGATGTCCGCCATTGCCGATAGGGACAGATTGGCCAGTCCCGAAAGCCTTTTTCCCACTGTGTTAAATATAATAGCCTATTAACCCCTATTTGTCAACAGAATTCTCCGAAAATAACTCATAAATAGGATAAAACTTTAATAAAACTCTCTTAAAATACTGATAAAAATATTATATTTGCCTATATTGACCTATTGCGGTAAGCTTTAATCGGATGAAGGTTTTCAAGCCCCCTTCATCCACCGGTCTGCATGGTATTCAATTGCCATGCTGGGTTGCCTTTTAACGCGATTTTAGGCAACACGTGATCGAAACCCTCCTTGCAACTATGGCGCTCCCCTCTGGGAAGCGCCATTTTTTCTCAACCGCTACAGGTACTTTTTCAGAATCTCGTCCACCTGCCCGACATAGCCCCCTCCGAACAGGCGCACATGAACGAGGAGGGGGTATAACAGATAGATATCCTTGCGAGTCGCGAAAAACCCAGGATCAATGGGCCGATATTCGCCATAAATTTCGAAAAACCTCTGCCCCGCGGTGCCGAACAGGGTCATAAAGGCCAGCTCCACCTCGGCGTCGCCAAAATAGATTGCCGGATCAATGACACCGGTAACACGGCCCTTCTCTGACAGGATATTCCCGCCCCACAGATCACCGTGCAGCAGGGAAACCGGCGGCCTGTGGCCGAGATAACGCTCCAGCCGGTCAGCAAGCGTCATGATGCGCCTGTAAACATCTTCAGGCAGGTGTCCATTTCGCCTTGCCAGGTCCGCCATATGGACAAGCCGCCGGTCCCGGAAAAAGACACACCAGTCGTCACTGTCCATGTTTGGCTGTCCCAGTGGTCCGATCACCGTATCATGCTCAAACCCGAAATGATCCTGGCTAATGGAATGTAATCCCGCAACCAGCTTCGCCAGATGGTCCTGCGCCTGTCCCGCCGGCGTGCCCGCCTTCCCCGGCAGATATTCCATCACGATACAGTCCTCGCCGGAGTAATGAACCTTCGGGAGGGGAAGAGCGGTATGATCGCGCAGATACTTCAGCATCCCGGCTTCGCACAGAAGATTGTCCCCCTGCTTGAGTACCACCGAGACACCGCTCTCCAGGCGCACAAGCTGCAGATCAGCAAGACATCCGCCTGACAACGGGACAGCGTCCCGGATCCCGCTGCCGAATTCTTTCTCGATAAGATTTTTTATGTCACCAATGGATATTCTCCCACCTGTTCCTTTGACGGTTGCGATATTTCGTCTTGAAATGTCACCATCGGGCGGGTACAGCATAACATCAGCAGGACAACAGATTCAAAAGGACATTTCCATGGCGATATACAATGTCACTCTCAAGGCAAGCCTGAAACGGGGAACCTTTTACTGGGTCGCCGAAGTCAACGCGGACTCCGAGGAGGAAGCCGTTGTCTCCGCCGAACATCTGTTTATGGAAGAAATGGAAAAAGCCGGAGACTGGGAATTCGACGACTTTAATGTGGAACCCGGCTAGAGCCTCAGAATGTTCTGGTCAGCCCTAACTGGAAGCGGTGCCTCTGGTAGCTATAGAAGCTTATGTTGGAATTGTTGTTGGAATAGCTATAGCTAAATACCGGCGCGAAACCCCAGATCGACCAGTCCCTTTTGATAAAGTCCACTGAAACGCTGTAACGGGTATCCTTGCGATCTTCTCCCTCTGTTTCCAGGTAGAAGGCATTTTCCACGCCATCATAAGTGCGGAACAGCACTTCGGGCCGCACATAGAGCGTCACTCCCTGACCGAAATCCTGGTAAAAGCCAAGCCCAAAGCGTAGGGAAAAATTATCCAGAGAATCCTGCTGCGTTTTCTCCCAGGTCCCACCGACCAGAAACTGCAGAATACTGGATGATGTCAGGCTGTAGCTGACGCGTGCCGTACTGCTGGCCAGATGACCGTCCCGCCGGACATCCCTGTCGTATCTCAGTTCCTGCCAGCTGAGCGTACTGTCCAGACGCCAGCGCCGGGACAGTATATGGTCCGCCAGCAACTGTCCGCCATAGGCATAGTTATAGTCTTCCCCGCCATACCAGCGATAATAACCCAGAAGCTGGGGCGTCAGGGTGGTTTTCCTGAAAATAAGACTGGGTCCGAAACTGCCGGAAAGGAAAGTATCGTTAAACTGCGTCTTGCTATACTGGGTGTGATAGATATCCATGCCGCTTTTCAGCTTCACCTTTTCCCCCAGCGGCCAGAAATAATCCAGCCCTGCAGAACCGATAATACCCAGACCGGAAGTTTCCCGGGCATCTTCTGACAATTCAAAGGGCAAACCATAGATATAAACCGTATCCTGGTCGGTTGCGCCAGTGATGTTGGTATCCGGGGCCACGGCAAAATAAGCCCTGACCTGCCATCTTTTGCGCTTGCGGATTTCATAGAGATAACGGGACACATTCTCTATCACCGCCGGCGGCAGCTTTTCCGCCAGAATCAATTCGAAATGATGCCGGGCCGCCACATCTTCCTTCGCCAGAAACAATGCCCGGGCGAGCTCCAGCCGGACCCGCGTGAGTTTCGGATGATAGTCAAGGATTGATCGGAATATCCCGATACCATCCCGATAGCGTTTCTGCATGACGGCAATCTGGCCGGCTAAAAACTTCTCCTGCACCGGATCCGGCGTCCGTCCCGCAACCTGTTCCAGGACCTGCCTGGCTTCCTCCAGCTTACCCTGAATAATCAGCTGCTCGACAAAGGGCAGAAGCTGGTCGGCCTTGAGGTTGAAAGTCTGCCGGCTGGGAACCGCCTCCTCCGCCATGACCGACGTTTCCATGCCGCAGAAGTTCGTCAGCAACAAAGCTGAGAGCACAAAAATTTTCATGAAGCCCCCCAATAAATACGCGGACAAACCCACTGGTATTTGCTCACTCCACATACAACTCGAGAAACCCTGCTGCGACACGGTCGTGCCACGGCACCTTATCGTCCTGGGTGTGGAATCCCAAATGACCACCATCTTTCGTGATCAACACGGTAATATCCGAATCCTCCGGCCAGAGCTTCTCCTCATATATGTCAACCGGGACCCAGGGATCGTTCTCAGCATGAACAAGCAAAGTTGGCTTACGGATTCCCATCAGAAACCGTTCGGCAGACTGACTTGAATAATATTTATCCACCCCGCCAAAATTATGGACGACCGAGACATATTTGTCATCGAACTCAGATATGGTCTCAGCCATCAGGGCTGCATTTGTTACCGTTTCCGGATAGCCCTCCCGAGCCAGATTCAGGTTCGCCTGGTTTTTCAGCCCGTGCAGAATATAGCCGTGGTAAAGACGGTTCCGTTTCTCCATCAACTGCCGTTCTGTCGACCTCAGGTTAAGGGGCACAGAGACGCCCACAGCTGCCCTGACCACAGTATCCTTTCCACTCTGACCGAGATACTTCAGAAGCATATTGCCGCCAAGCGACGAAGCATGGGCAAAAACGCCCTGATCCTTATATCTGGCCGGCAATTGATCGAGCACCGCAATCAGGTCTTCTGTAAGCCCGGCGTGAAACGGTCCGTAGCTGCTCTTCGCCGATGGACCGGATCCCCGGAGGTTTAGCCTGAGCACGGGAAACCCTCTGGAACGCAGATAGGCCGCTGTTGAAACAATCGGAGCAGCTTCTTCACTGCCGGTAATTCCGTGAATTAGAATGACAAGGTTCTTTTCGAGCTGCTCACCTTCTTCATTTTCTGTATGGAGTGTTCCTGCCAGCTTCTGTTCGCCCTCGATGTCAAACATCAGGCGTTCACCCGGTTGCTTCAGGGTGAGAGGAGGCCCAAGAATAGTATTACGCATGGTTTGCAGGTCCGCCCCTCCCCACTGTCGACTTCCAATAAAGTCGGGGATCTCCAGACCCTGCAGATGTTTTCCGAGAAGTCGATAACCGCAGTTATTTGCGCTCATACCCCTTTTCTCTCTCATCAAGTTTCATTTCAAAGGTTACCCAGCGGGATTTTTGGGCAAATTTCTTGTAAAAGGCCAGGGCATCCGGGCGATCTTCGTGGGTAATCCAGCGAATCATAGTGCAGTTCTGCGTTTCGGCGATATCCTTTATAGCCTCCAGCATTGCTTCACCGATGCCGTGCCGGCGTGCGTCCTCTGCCACATAGATATCGTCAAGAAAGATCCCGACTTCACCGGCCAGTGGCCTCAGAAACCGACGGTAATGCACGATACCCACGGGCTTGCTGTCCTTGATCGCTGCCAGACCACGCAACTCTGCTTCATGACCGCCCAGCCATACCCATACCCTGTGCAGTTGCTCATCAGTAATCGGGACATCATAGGAATCCGCATACCCCCGGTATAGTTCAGCCCAGTCCTCAAAGGCCAGCTGGCGGATTTCGACGATTTCGATCATTATAACCCCTTGTGTTTTCTTCAATATATAATAAAAAAGCCGCCCATCAAGTAGATAGGACGGCCTTTTGAATATTTATAACGAAACAGCTCTTACAAAGCGCCGTCGCGTTCCATACGCTTACGGTCAAGCTTGCGGGCACGGCGAACGGCAGCAGCGGTCTCACGGGCCTTCTTTTCAGAAGGTTTTTCGTAAAAACGACGCATTTTCATTTCGCGGTACACGCCTTCACGCTGCAATTTCTTTTTCAGCGCGCGAAGAGCCTGGTCTACGTTATTGTCGCGGACGATAACCTGCATGGTTAAGCGTCACACTCCTTTCTAGGTCAGATGTTTAACAATAAAACAGGAGCATCCCGCTCACCGGGCCACTCCCACGGGTGCTCTTCTAACAAAAGAAAGGCGTCCTGTGAAGCATTTTATGTGGGAACTGTTATCAAATTATGAACAAAGCTGCCGGATATGACTTTACCTGGCATTTCAGCAGGCGCTATAATGCGCCCATGAGCAGAAAGAAAAAGATCAAGACTGACATTCCTGATGAACTGCGTGAGCCCTTGCTTGAGGCGGCGCTGGAGCATATTCCCTTTGACGGCTGGACCGATATCATATTGCGCAAGGCGGCAAAAGACCTGGACATAGACTACGGACTTGCAAGGCTCGCCTTTCCACAGGCGCCGGGGGACATGATTGATGCCCTGGCGGCAAGCTGCGATAAAAAAATGTCAGATGCCGCAAGTCTGCTTGAACTTGATAAAATGAAGATCAGGGAACGAATTACCACCCTGATCCGCCTTCGGCTCCAGGAAGAACTCCCCCACCGGGAAACGGCGCGCCGGGCCCTGACCTGGCTGATGTTGCCGCAGAACCAGCCACTTGCCATCAAACTGCTGAACCGGACCGTTGATTTGATGTGGCGGCTGTCCGGCGACAGTTCCACCGATTTCAACTATTATACAAAGCGCCTGACCCTGGCCGGGGTGTACAGCAGTTGCTTCCTCTACTGGCTCAGTGATGAGACGGAAAACCAGACCGACACCGATGCTTTTATCGACCGGCGGATCGAGGACGTGATGAAAATCGAAAAAGGCAAGGCCGAGCTCCGGAAATGGACCGGGCACCTGCCGGACATATGGCGCCAGCTTGGCAAAATGCGCTACGGGCAATAAATATCGGCCCCATCCATTGAGACGTTTATTTTTCAGTCAGACATCGACTTTATGGTCGAAAGGATAAAGACGGGTCACATGGCCCATCTTACGGCCCGGGCGGGCCTTGAGCTTGCCGTAATGATGCACATTGGCCTCAGAATCGGCCAGAAGATGCTCCAGCTCGAGGATATCGTCGCCTATGAGGTTTTTCATCACCGCCTGGCCATAAAGCCGGGTATCGCCCAGTGGCAAGCCGCAAATAGCCCGGATATGCTGCTCGAACTGGCTGGTGGGGCAGGCCTCGATGCTCCAGTGACCGGAATTATGCACCCGGGGGGCAATTTCATTGACCCTGAGGCGTGGCTCATCCGGTGATACGAACAGTTCCACCGCCAGCACCCCCACATAATTCAGTTCCGCGACAATCTTTTCGGCAAGCGCCACGGCTTCATCAAGAAGGCCCTGATCAATGCGGGCCGGACATATGGAGACATCAAGAATATGGTTGGTATGTATATTTTCCGCCGGCAGAAAGGATTTTACCTCGCCGGTGCGGCCCCGGGCCACAATGACTGAAATTTCCATATCGAAATTCACAAAGCCCTCGACAATATTTTTGTCACTGCCCAGACTTTTCCACGCTGCCTTGACATCCCCCTCAGAGCGGACAATCGCCTGTCCCTTGCCGTCATAGCCGAAACGACGGGTTTTCAGTACCGCCGGATAGCCAATGGTCTTCAGCGCGTCAACCGCCTCATCGGCCGACCCAACACCCTCATAGGGCGCCGTGGCAATCCCGAGCGCATTGATAAAGGCCTTTTCCTGCAACCGGTCCTGGGACACCTCCAGCACCCTGGCATCGGGAAATACGTCAACGTCCTCCGCCAGCCAGCCAACGGTTTCCACGGGAATATTCTCAAATTCGTAGGTGATGACGTCCACGGACTCTGCAAAGGCCTGAAGGGTTTCCCTGTCCTCATAGGCCGCACGGGTCACCCGGTCCGTCACCTGGCTCGCAGGAAATTCCGTATCGGGACAATAGACATGAGTCCTGTAGCCAAGCTGGGCCGCCGCCATGGCCAGCATTCGACCGAGCTGTCCACCGCCGAGAATTCCAATTGTCGCACCAGGAGTAAGGCCTGTCATTTTGTGATCCTAAAGACTACTGATCCCTGGGTTCAAGCGCCACTGCGTCAGTCTGCTTTGTCCGCCAGGCGGCCAGTTTCCCGGCCACCGTGTCATCCATGAGAGCAATAACAGATGCCGCCAGAAGCCCGGCATTTTTTGCACCGGCCTTGCCTATAGCCAAAGTACCGACCGGCACACCGCCCGGCATCTGGGCGATGGAAAGCAGACTGTCCATTCCCTTGAGCGCCTTGCTTTCCACGGGCACACCAAGCACCGGCAGAGTGGTCAGGGAAGCCGCCATACCCGGCAGGTGCGCCGCCCCGCCGGCTCCGGCGATAATGACCTTCAGTCCCCTGTCAGCAGCAGTTTCTGCATAGTCATACAACCTTTTGGGGGTCCGGTGCGCGGAAACAATTTTTGTTTCAAAGTCGACACCGAGATCCTGCAATACCTCAACGGCATGTTTCATGGTCTCCCAGTCAGACTGGCTGCCCATGATTATCCCTACCACTGGTTTTTTATCGCTCATCTGTTCAATACCTTGTTTCGCCACGGCCCATATTCTGCTCGACAGGGCTAAAGGAAAGGTGGCGATTATAACGATCCCGCGTCCGCAGGCAAGTTTGCATTTTCATGCGGACAATGCCATAATGTTCCAATAGGGTGTAAACAACAATTTATTGTGCAACAGAATAGACTAAGGCACAATATCTAGACACGAAACGGAATGATAAGGTGA
This sequence comes from Emcibacter sp., assembly GCF_048269205.1. GTDB lineage: Bacteria > Pseudomonadota > Alphaproteobacteria > Sphingomonadales > Emcibacteraceae > Emcibacter. Next base: position 552,794 of record NZ_JBLXJC010000002.1, read on the forward strand.
ATATTTATGGCACTTTTTCCGGGTCCGGCAGTCTGATGTAAGGGGTTGCGTTTCATGAAGATTGAAAATACACGGTCAGTGGGTAAAAGCGGCCCCATCCGCAGAAAATCAGCCCCGAAAACATCCAGGGTCGCAGACTCCCCTGCTGTCAGAAATATATCAGATACAAGTTCGGTTCTCGGTATACCGCCGGAAGAAATGACCGAACGCGTCCACAGGGCTATCATGACCCTGATGTCGGAAGTGGAAAGCATGCGTCAGGAACTTGAACTGGCCCATCGCAAAATTTCCGAGCTCGAGCGGCTGGCGGATCAGGATTCCCTGATCAATATTTCCAACCGCCGGGCTTTTGTGCGTGAAATGACCCGAATGATTGCCTATTCCGAACGCTATGGCATCAACAGCTCCCTGATCTATCTGGATCTCAATGACCTGAAAGTCATCAATGACACCTATGGTCATGCCGCAGGGGATGCTGCACTGGTCTTCCTTGCTGACAATATGGTCAAATGCCTGCGCGATTCCGATATCATCGGCCGTCTTGGCGGGGATGAATTCGGCATTATCCTGCCCAAGGCCAGTGAAAACGACGCCAAGAAAAAGGCTGCGTTTATCGTCGAAAAAATCACCAAAAAGCCGCTCATGTGGGAAGAACATGAGATCCCGCTCAAGGTTGCCTTTGGTGTATATTCGCTGAAATCCGGTGAAAGTCCCGATCAGGCCCTGGATGAGGCAGACAAGAAAATGTATGCCCATAAGCAGGATATAAAAAAGGAAAAAGCCTGATTCCCCGTGGCCGCTCAGGCGATAATATCGGGCAACAATTCATTTTCCAGCCGGGCAACTTCGTCCTTAAGAAGAAGTTTCTGTTTTTTCAGCCGTTGAATCTGCAGCATGTCGGTACGCCCTGTCTCCAACAGCGCCTCAATGGCATCATCCAGATCCCGATGCTGGATTTTAAGCTCCTGAATTTTTTCCAGAATATCGATTTCATCCATTGCTCAATAACCCGAACGCCTGCTAGATTGGTATGATACCGGCCTTACTGCGGCAAAGGCTGGGAATATAGCATATTTTTAAAAAACTTTCCTGTGTAAAGTGTGCATATGGATGAAAACGACCTTTGGCAGTACAGTCTCGACGTTTACGACAGCACCGCTGCCGCCGATGCCTGCCTCGCACTGCAGGATCACTTCAAGGCAAATGTAAATTTACTGCTCTATTATACCTGGATCGCCCGTCGGCATGGCCGAACTGTCGATAACGAGCTATGCGCCCGGACGGAACGGCATATTGCTCCTCTTGTAAATGACCTTCTTCAACCAATGCGGTCCATTCGGCGCAGCATAGACAAGACCTCTGCCTCCCCTGACCTGCTGCAGTTCAGAAAAAACATTTTGAACCTGGAACTGGAAGCGGAAAACATCATCCAGAAGCGCTTGTTTGATCTTACCCCTGACCTCCTTGACCTTACCGAACCCTCCGATCTGTCGGTGCGGGACAGGCAAAAATATAACCTTGCCGTTTACGGAGAATTCCTGGGCACAGCCTTTCCGGACGAACACCTCGAACCTTTTCTCGATCACTGTTAGCCCGAGTCTTTTAGATTTTTCTCATATTTGCAGAAGTGAGCCGACACCAGCGCAGCACTCCACTTTCTGGAATAACACTAACCTGCAGTAAAAATACCTCTGATTCCAAGATGTTCTGAATACACCCGGTGCAGGGCGCTGCGGGTGACCGGGTATTGATGACATTGGCCGAAAAATATGTTCTAATTTTAATCTTGCCAACAAAAAGGAGATTCTCTGATGCGCGCAGCAGCTCACATTAATGCACTTTCCGAAAAACATGCCATGCTGGATAAAAGGATTAATGACGAAGTACATCGTCCCGCCCCGGATGATATTATTCTTCACGAGCTTAAAAGAGAAAAACTCAGGCTAAAGGACGAAATAGAGAAATACAAAAATCTCTGACGACCAGAAAAACAAAGGCCCCGCAACCGGGGCCTTTTCATTTCTCAATCTTAAATCTTCGACTACCTATAAATCAGTTGCTTTGGGAAGCTTCCTCTTCGCTAACCGGCTCCCCGATGGCATCTTCCTGATCTACGGGCGGCTCCTCCTCGGGAGCATCCTTGGCCATTTTTACCGCCGCCTTTCTGACAGCTTCATCAAGCTCAATCTGTTTGCACAGGCCAAGAATTACAGGATCCACCGGTTTGATGTTGCTGATGTTCCAATGTGTCCGGTCGCGGATGGCCGCGATGGTAGGTTTTGTCGTACCAACAAGACGTCCAATCTGGGCATCAGTCAGTTCGGGATGGTTGCGCAACAGCCAGGCAATGGCATCCGGCTTGTCCTGTCGCTTGGATACCGGCGTATAACGGGCACCGCTGGAACGGGTCTTGGCGGGTACCTTATCCTCTGTCAGTTGCAGGTGAGCCGAACTGTCGGCCTGACACCGTTCAATTTCCTCCCAGGTCAACTGACCGTTTGCGATCGGATCCTGCCCCACCATATTTGCGGCAACCTGCTCGTCGGCGATACCCTGCACTTCCAGCTCATGAAGACCGCAAAACTCAGCGATCTGTCGAAATGACAGAGCTGTATTATCCACTAGCCACACGGCTGTCGCCATAGGCATCAAAGGCTGGTTCATCGATATTCCTTGTTTGTCCTGAAATTTTTATTGTTCTTTTCCCGAGCAGCATAAGACAGTTTGAAGTAATTGGCAAAGGGCTTTAACGACCTTTTAGCGGTTTTTTGACCAGGAGGTAACAAAGAAGGCCCCTAAACAAAAAAGGCGGCCGGAGCCACCTTTTCATAAGATACCGTGTAGAAATGCCTGTTACTGGATTGCCCAGGTCAGCGGCAGTACGATCACCAGTTTGTCGTCACCCAGGCTGGAGGGCGGTGCCGGCAGCGGGTTAATACGACCAACCAGGTTTTCAACTTCCGCATCCAGAATATCGTGGCCGGTGGACTGTACCAGTTCATGACTTGTAATCGAACCGGAACGATCAAACGCGATTTTCACCTTGGCCTTACCTTCAAGCTCATCTTCCATGGCAGCACGGGGATAAACCTGTTTCTTGGCTACAAGCTTAACCAGTTTAACCTGCCAGTCTTTAAGTTCATTGGCGTTTACCTCGAGAGTTCCAAAAGCACTGAACAAGCCCAGGCTCAGCAACAAACCGATCACTTTCATCAACCTACTCATAACCATCTTCAAAAGTCTCCTGCAAAATTTTCAAATTGCATTCCAGGAACACATTTCAAGTGTTTTCTGTTCCCCCTTGGAACGCCTATGAGAATCAACCTACTGTAAATTGGTTACTCAAAGTTTAAAGCTAGACTTTTAGGCTTTGGTTAATATCCTGTTTACCATAATGCTTTTTTGAACGGGCAAGATGGACCAGCGGGAGCACGCCGGAAGGGCAAAAGGAAAATCACTGTTGTACTGAACCTGAATTGTTGCCAAAATACGCAAAATCCCATCAGGAGATGATTATGTTTAAAAAGCTATTTACGGCAGCCGGAGTGCTGTTTCTGCTGGCCGGCACGCCCCTTTTAGCCATGGCGGAGACTCCGTTGACTGGCCCCCGGATCGAGAATTTTCTCGATACCTGGTCCCCCCTGCAACAACTCGGAGAAAAATACAGTCTGGATTTTCAGAACTCGCCACCCCCGGAAGTAAATCAGGAAAACGGCTTCAATCCCTTTCTGTCCTCACTGAATATTCTGAAAGGGCATCAGGCTTATGGTGAATTCATGTCGATTCTAAAAGGAGCCGGTTTCTCCTCTCCTGAAGAATGGGCAACAACAGCCAACCGGGTTATGCGGGCCTATATGGCTTCAAGTTTTGATGCCGGGGAACATTCCATGTCCAGCATCGAGATCAAAGACGCCATCAAACAGGTACAGGAAAACCCCCATATTTCGGACGTCCAGAAACAGGCCATCATAAATAACCTGAAAAACAGCGTGGCCGCTGTAAATTCCATGAAAAATGTTTCACAGGACGACCTTAATGCCGTAAAACCCTATCTGGGGAAAATAGAAGAAACGATTTCCGAGGAATCCAAATGACACGAACCGAAATGCTGCGTCTGCGCAAATATCTAAATGACAAATTCGAAAGCAACAAGTTTTCCCTGGAACAGCCCTCGACCAAAGATGACGATTGTCTTGAAGTCAATTACGACGGTGAATTCATCGGCGTGATTTACAAGGATGAGGATGAAGGCGAAATTTCATACGCCTTTCAGATGGCCATACTGGAGATGGACCTGCCCAGCGCGGCAGACGCGTCCCTTATCTGAATCGGGCGGCGAACGTCCAGACAAAAAGGCGCCTTGTTACAAGGGGGCCTTTTTTATTTCCGGACCCGGCAGTATTTCACATTGTCGTTTCCGGTTTCGCTTGCCCGCCCCCGGCGAACCATGTAAAAGACCATCCCCTGAAACAGGTATATAAATACTATAAAGGTATCTCCCGGTTCATTAAAACATTTGGGAGTTTTCAACTATTTAAGTAAACTATCCGCATGTTGACGATCTATCACTACTGGTTCTGTCCCTTTTCCCGGAAGGTCCGCATCGCCCTGCAGGAAAAGGGGGTCGAGTTCGAAATGAAGCTGGAGATGACCTGGCAACGGCGTCCCGAATTCCTGGCACGGAATCCTGCCGGAAACGTTCCGGTCCTGGTGAATGATGACCCGCAACAAACGATTTGCGGCGCCTATGCCATCGCAGAGTATATTGACGAAAAATATGCCGAACCGGGACTGATTGGTGAAACGGCGGAGGAGCGGGCCGAAACCCGCCGCCTGGTCGAATGGTTTGACGACAAATTCCATCGCGAGGTCACATCCCTGATCGTGAATGAAAAAGTCATGAAGTCTTTCCTGAAACGGGGCACACCGGAAGCTGCCAACATTCGATATGCCGGACAGAATATCAAACATCACCTGAAATATATCGAGTATCTTACGGACCGGCGCAACTGGCTGGCCGGGAACGATTTTACCTTTGCAGATATTTCGGCGGCAGCCCACCTCTCCTGCGTCGACTATCTGGGGGACGTCCCCTGGCAACATTTTGAAAAAGCCAAAGACTGGTATGCCCGCGTCAAGTCGAGACCCAGTTTCAAGGCAATCCTGCAGGACAAAATCGCCGGACTGGCGCCTTCTGCACATTATCGCAACCTGGACTTCTGAATTTATGGCAGAACCGGAAAGCCACATCCTGAAGCTGGCACACGAAGCCGGATTTGAAGCTGTTGCCATCACCTCGGCTGACGGCATGGCAGGCCCTGCCAGACATTTCGAACAGTTCCTTGAAGCCGGGCGTCACGGCGACATGACCTGGATGGAGGATAAGGCGGACCGCCGCAAGGACCCCAAGACGCTCTGGCCCGATGTACGTTCCATCATTATGCTCGGCATGAACTATGGCCCTGACAATGATCCCCTTGAGAAATTGTCAGAGAAGAATTCAGGCAACATCTCTGTCTATGCGGGTGGGCGCGACTATCACGACGTTATCAAAAAAAAACTGAAACAGGTCGCCCGGGAAATTCATCGTACCTATGAGGCGGAAGTAAAGGTTTTCGTCGATACCGCCCCGGTCATGGAAAAACCTCTGGCCGCCAAAGCCGGACTTGGCTGGCAAGGGAAACACACCAATCTGGTCAGCCGTGAATATGGCTCGTGGCTGTTCCTCGGTAGTATATTTACGACCCTGGACCTGAAAACCGGCCCGGCCGAAAAGGACCATTGCGGCTCCTGCCGGAACTGTCTGGATATCTGCCCGACAAACGCCTTCCCTGCCCCGTACCAGCTGGATGCCCGGCGCTGCATTTCTTATCTGACGATCGAATACAAGGGCCATATTTCACCTGAATTCAGGGAAGCCATAGGCAACCGGATCTATGGTTGTGACGACTGTCTTGCTGTCTGCCCCTGGAACAAGTTCGCACAGAAAACCCGGGAAAGCCGGTTTTTCATACGCCCTGAACTGCAGGCACCCGAGCTTTCAAATCTTCTGGAACTGGATGATACCGGCTTCCGGGCGTTGTTTTCCGGCTCCCCCGTCAAAAGGATCGGTCGGGACAGCTTTATCCGCAATGTGCTCATTGCCATCGGCAACAGCGGGAATGCCGACTACCTTGCCCGGCTGGAAGAAAAACTGACCGAAGACAATCCTGTCGTTCGCGCCGCTGCCGTCTGGGCTCTTTCGCGGCTGGCGGACCGGGAAACCTTCACAGCCTGTAAAGAGCGTTACCTCGCCGGGGAAACAGATCTTAATGTCCTGCGGGAATGGCAGGAATAAAAAGGGCGCCCGGCAACGCTCCCTTTTCTCATTTTCTCCTGATCAGTCCGCCTTCAGCAAGTCCAGATTCTGCTGCGCTGTTTCTGCAACCTCGCTATCGGGGTAAAGATCGATCACTTTCTGCCAGACCTGACCGGCCTTGAGCTTTTCGCCGGTCACCCGATACAATATGCCGCTTTCCAGAAGAAAATCGGCATTGTCCTTGTCCAGTTCCAGTCCCCTGTCAATATCCAGGCGTGCCGCCGCATGATTGTTCCTATATCTGAACACCTTAGCCCTGAGGAAATATCCCTGTGTATCCTCCGGCGCGATCTCAATGGCCCGGGTCAGATCATCCACTGCCGCCTGATACTCCCGGCGCAGAGACTGTATCTTTCCGCGCTCCAGATAGATTTCCCTGAGGAGAGACTGATCCGTTCCCGCCGCCAGCAATGCCGAACTGAGCGTCGAATAGGCCTTGTCCAAATCACCTGCCCTTTGCCAGGCGATTGCCGCCTGGGTATACAGGTCCGTTCTCAGCCTGCGCCTGTTGGCCAGAGCATAGTCTCCAAGACCGTTGCCGGTCAGAATGCTATCTGCTTCCCGTTCAAGCAGCTCTGCCGCCTCTGTTGACCTGTCCAGTGCCATCAGGGCCAGCGCCTCGCAATGCCGGGCCGCAGAAAGTCCCTGACGGGCAATATTCCAGTCCCGGGCAAAAACAAGCGCCTGTTCGGGGTCATTCTCTACCATCTGCAAGCAGACGCCATAACGGGTGGAGTCCGGCTCTTCGGTCATCTGCATCTGATCGTCAGTCTGTGCAATTGAAGACTGGACGCCCCCTGCCGCCAGATGGCATATTAGAAGAGATGCGATATGTAAAAATAGTGTTTTCAGTCCAAGTCTCGTTTCTGCCATAAATCTAAAATAGCTTTCCCTTATCATCATAAGCTGTCGGGGAATTTACAGGCTGTCTGCAATTTCGGCAAGCCTGGTCATCATAGAGGAAAAGATCATGCATTATTTGAAAAATCTCACCCTTTCCCTTCACATCCTTGCAGCCATGCTGCTGACAGCCGGACTTGCCGCTCCGGCCAGCGCCCAATCTGCCCCCGGGCAGATTGCCATTGCCCAGGAACCTGTTTTCCAGGACAGCATCACCATGGAGCTTGCCGCCGAGGACTGGCTGACGGCAAATTCAGCTATAATCTACGTCCAGATTGTGGCTGTTTTCGATGAGAAACAGAGTGGGGATGTTCGCAAGAACGTCCAGAAGGAACTGGGAAAACTTATTCCCGGCGCGGATTGGAAATTTACAGGGTTTAATCGCCGGGAAGGCTCCGCCGGATACGAGCAATGGACCATCAATGCCGAAAGCAGGGTTGGTGATAAAAACATTGATGGCCTGAGAGAGAAATTTGAAAAAGCCAGCCGCACCGGTTTTAAAATGCAACTGCAGAGGGTTTCCTATTCTCCCAACGAACAGGAAAAGCAGGACCACTACCGTCTGTTGCGAAAAAAGATCTATGAAATGGCCCGGACGGAGCTGAAAAACCTGAACGACCTTTTTCCGGAGCGCAAATACCGGATTACCCAGCTGACATTTTCCCCTTCCGCCATTCAGTACCAGCGCACATTGGCGGCAAAAACGCTGGATGACAAAACCCTTGAAGCCTATCGCGTGAACCGGGATACTGGCGACGGGCAAATGAATGTTTCACAGCTGGTCCGGCTTCACGCCACGCTGGTTCTGGGAACAACATTCCTGCCGACCAAGGAATAACCTGGCGCTGTCAGCGCAATATATGGACAGCTGATGCAAAAAAAGCTTTTCTGTTTCGGCCTGGGCTACACCGCCCGGGCCCTTATTTCCCATGTGGCTGGAGAAGATGACTGGACCATTGCCGGCACCTGCCGCTCTCCGGACAAGCGCGATAAATTTGCCCGTCAGGGGATTGAATGTCATCTTTTTGACGGATCCATTCCCCTGCGAAACATAGTGGATGCCCTTTCAGGCGTCACCCATATGCTAATTTCCACACCACCGGGGGAATCCCGGGGCGACCCGGTTCTGGCCTGTCATGGAAATGATCTTTCCCGCCTGACAAATCTTCACTGGATCGGCTATCTGTCCACCACCGGTGTTTACGGCGACCATGACGGCGGCTGGGTGGATGACGAGACACCGGAAACCCCAACATCCCGGCGCGGGGAACTGCGCCTTGCAGCAGAGCGGGACTGGTTGATGCTGGCTGAATCAGCTTCCCTGCCCGTCCATCTGTTCCGGCTGGGCAGCATCTATGGCCCCGGTCGAGGTCAACAGGAAGGCCTGAAATCAGGCCGCACAAAAAAAATCGTCAAACCAAACCAGTATTTCAGCCGCATTCATGTGGAGGACATTGTCCAGGTCTTGCTTGCTTCCATGGCGCATCCCGATCCAGGGCAGAGCTATAATGTGGTGGATGACCTGCCGGCGCCGCCGGATCAGGTCATTGATTATGTCTGTGACCTTATGTCCCTGCCCCGCCTGCCGGACGTGGATTTCGAAACTGCCGATCTGTCACCGCTGATGCGCAGTTTTTACAGCGAAAGCAAAAGGGTCCGGAACGACCGCATCAAATCGGAACTGGGCGTTAAATTGAAGCATCCGACCTATCGGGAAGGTTTCGCCGCGCTGGTCAAATAATCACTCGATCAGCGCATAGGCCCTGACCGGGAAGGTTCCCATTCCCTTGACCTTGACCGGTACGGCGAAGAAACGGAAGGCGCTGTCCGGGAGTTTATCCAGTCCGGTCATATGCTCAACGATTGTAATTTCATCCCGCAGCAATATTGAATGCACCGGCCGGGCGCCGCCCCTGATATCGTCAATATTGTAGCTGTCGATGCCAACGAGGACCGCACCATTGTCGCGAAGCCAGACAGCCGCATCCTCCGTCAGGAAGGGATGCCCTTCGAAATAATCGTCTGTCCTCCAGTGGCGTGACCAGTCCGTATGCACCAGCACCGCCTTGCCCCTGACATCAAGCCCCCTGAAATGGGTGTCATTAATGGCCATGGCTTCCTCATCCACCCGGACCACAACCGCTTCCAGGTCGGCAATGCGCTCAAGGTCCAGTTCGGAAAGGTCCTTGCCGTCTGAATAACGGTGAAAAGGACTGTCCATATAGGTGCCGGTATTGGCGACCATCTTGATTTCGCCAATATGAAACTCGGTGCCTTCGTCATAATGTCCCCGGGAATCTCCCCGACTGAGGAAATCACAGATGATCGGTGCCGGCAGCCCCTTGTAGGTAATCATGCCGTCTTCAACGTTATGGCTGAGGTCGATCAGTTTCTTGGTCATGGTTTATCCCTCCAGAAGGCTGTCAAGGGTTGCACAAAGTCGTTCCAGGTCACGATCCGATGACAGGCGATGGTCGCCGTTCTTCACATAGGTGATCACCACATCTTCTGTGGTCAGGGCATCGCTGATCCGTTGCGACCAGCGAAACGGCACATCCTCGTCTTTCATCCCGTGCAACAGGCGAACCGGGCATTCCAACTCGATGGGACCGCCCAGCAGAAGATGATTGTCCCCTTCCTCAATCAGCCTGTAACTAATCACATAGGGGGCGTCGCTATACTCACTGGGTTCCAGGTAATAACCATCCTGTTTCAGTTTAGCCTGTATTTCCGGGCTGTACTTGTCCCACATCAACTCACGGGTGAAATCCGGCGCCGGGGCAATACCGATAAAAGCGGCAAGCCGGTCCTTCACTTCAAGTCCCACTAAAAGACCGGTCCAACCACCCATGCTGGAGCCGATGATCAGCACCGGCCCCTCGGTCAGGCGCTCCACCACCGCCAGGGCATCTTCCTTCCAGGCGCCGATGGTACCGTCCCTGAATTCACCGGATGACGAACCATGTCCGGAATAGTCAAACCGGATATAGGCCTGGCCGCGCAACCGGCAATGTTCCTCCAGCGCCAAGGCCTTGCTGCCTTCCATATCCGACATAAAACCGCCGAAAAAGATCACGGTCGGGCCTTTGCCTTCGATCTTGTGATAGGCGATTCTCCGGCCGTTCTCCAGGAATAGAAAATTCGGTGCATCTGCATCTGCGGTCATAAGTACATTCCGGCATAATTAAGTTCCGGGTCTACTATAAATCCTTGTGGCCGATTGAAAAACGCTTTTTGAGCTTTATTTACCAACCGGAACCCGTTGCAAGCTTGACTTGCGTGGAAATCCCGATAAGTTCCCCAAGGACGACGACAATCTATTTTTTCAACAGTTAAAGACGGCCCGAAGATCATGACCAGACAAGTATCCCTTACCCTGCCCGACGGCAGCATCCGCACCTTTGACGGTCCGGTGACGGGACTGACTCTGGCCGAAGACATCGGACCCGGCCTGGCCAAGGCAGCCCTGGCCGTTGTGGTTGACGGCGAACAATGGGACCTGTCCCGGGAAATCGAGAGCGACGCAAACGTCTCCATCATTACCCGCAAGGACGAGGCGGCACTGGAAATCCTGCGCCATGACGCCGCCCATATCATGGCCGAGGCCGTCAAGGAACTCTACCCGGACACCCAGGTGACCATCGGTCCGGCTATTGAAGACGGTTTCTATTACGATTTCGCGCGCAAGACCCCCTTTACAACGGAAGACCTGGAAAAGATCGAAGCCCGGATGAAGGAAATTGTGGCGCGCGACGAGGAAATCACCCGCGAGGTCTGGAACCGGGACGACGCGGTGAAATTCTTCCGTGACATGGGAGAGGAATATAAGGCGGAAATTATCGCCGATATTCCCGCCGACCAACCGATTACCCTTTACCGGCAGGGCGAGTTCATCGACCTCTGTCGCGGCCCGCACCTGCCCAGCACGAAAAAACTGGGCGACGGTTTTAAACTTATGAAGGTGGCTGGCGCCTACTGGCGCGGCGACAGCAACAATGAAATGCTGACACGGGTTTACGGTACCGCCTGGCGCGACAAAAAGGAGCTCAAGGCTTACCTTGTTCGTCTTGAAGAGGCCGAAAAACGCGACCACCGCAAAATTGGCCGGGAAATGGGCCTGTTTCATCTGCAGGAAGAAGCCCAGGGCTCAGTCTTCTGGCATTCAAAAGGGTTCCGCATCTGGATCGAGCTGGAACGCTATATCCGCGCCCGTCTGGCCGATGACGGCTACGAGGAAATCAAAACCCCCCAGCTGATGGACTCCAAATTGTGGGAACAGTCCGGCCACTGGGGCAAGTTCCGCGAGAATATGTTTGTGGTGCCCGACATGGTGCCCACAGCCGACGGCGATATCGAGGTGCCGAAAGACGCCCGCATGATGGCGCTGAAACCCATGAACTGCCCGGCTCATATCCAGGTTTTCAAACAGGGCATCAAAAGCTATCGCGACCTGCCGATCCGCATGTCGGAATTCGGCTGCTGTCACCGCAACGAGGCTCATGGCGCCCTGCACGGCCTGATGCGCGTGCGACAGATGACCCAGGACGACGCCCATATCTTCTGCCGCGAAGACCAGATTACCGACGAGACAAAGCGCTTCCTGGCGCTATTTGCCAAAGTCTATGAGGACATGGGCCTCAGCGACATTAAATATAAACTGGCAACACGGCCGGAAATGCGGGCCGGCGATGATGCCACCTGGGACCGGGCGGAAAAATCCCTTGCTGACGCCCTGACCGCCAGCGGCCTCGACTTCGAATATGCCGAAGGCGAAGGCGCCTTCTACGGCCCCAAACTGGAATTCCACCTGACCGACGCTATCGGCCGGACCTGGCAGTGCGGCACTTTCCAGCTTGACTATGTGTTGCCGGAACGGCTTGACGCGACCTACATTGGCCAGGACGGGGAAAAACACCGTCCGGTTATGCTGCACCGCGCGGTCTTCGGCACCTTCGAACGCTTCATCGGTATTCTGATCGAACATTACGCCGGGCGCTTCCCGCTCTGGCTGGCCCCGGTGCAGGTTGTGGTGACCGGCATTACCTCTGACCAGGACGACCATGTTAGAACCGTTCACCAGCAGCTTGTTGACGCCGGACTGCGCGCCGAGATGGACTTGCGCAACGAAAAAATCAACTACAAGGTAAGGGAGCATTCCCATGCCAAGGTTCCCGCAATATTCGTGATCGGCGGCCGGGAAGCAGAGCAAAATACGGTAACGATTCGGCGTTTGGGTTCCCAAAAGCAGGAAACCCTTGATTTAACTGACGCAATCCATAAACTTAAGGAAGAATCTGTTGCGCCGGACCTGAGATGATCCGTTACGAAAAATTCATCTTTGTATCGTAGTAAACAGACGAAAACCATTTGCAATAACCAGCGATGAACTGTCGCAGGAGGAAACTATAGCTAGACGACCAATGGCGAGCCCGCCTGCCCAAAAGGGCCCAAGGGTAAACACTGACATTAATGTCAGTGAAGTGAGACTTATTGACGCCGAAGGTGAAAACCACGGCACTGTGGCAATTGACAAAGCCCTGGAAATGGCGCAGGCCGCCGGCCTTGACCTGGTGGAAATTTCCCCCAATGCCGAGCCCCCCGTCTGCAAAATACTGGACTACGGTAAGTTCAAGTATGAAGCCCAGAAAAAGGCCAGCATGGCCCGGAAGAAACAGAAAACCATCGACGTCAAGGAAATCAAGATGCGTCCCGGCATCGAAAAACATGATTATGACGTCAAGATGCGTTCGATCGATAAATTCCTGTCCGCCGGTGACAAGGTGAAAGTTACTCTCCGCTTCCGTGGACGTGAAATGGCCCACCAGGAACTGGGCATGGAAGTCCTGCAACGCGTAAAGGCCGACTTTGAAGACCGGGTTAAAATCGAACAGCATCCGAAGCTGGAAGGCCGACAGATGATCATGATCATGGCGCCCAAATAACACAGATCTTTTCCGTCAAATAAATATTGCATTGCAGCAAAAGCAGGTCTATGAAAGGCCTGCTTTTTTGTTTTTAAATAAGTTGAGTAACAGATCCATGCGCGAATTTACCACTCCCGTTCTTTTTCTGATCAATTTCGTTCTGCTTCTTCTTGTGCTGGCCTTTGTGTGGACGCCGATGGTTTTTGTCTATGCTGCCATGGCCGGTGTACCGATCATGTTTGCGACCCTGTTTAACATCGCTTTCATTCCGGTACTGCGCGGTACTGAGCCCCGAGTCGGAAATTCCTGACCCTGACCCCGTTTTTAATATCCTGATATTCCATCACTTTTGGAGCAGGATATATTCTGTAGTATACTTCCCGTGAGTGTACGCCCATAGGTCGTACAGATTAGCACGCTGTCCCGGGTCAGCTGAACAGGGCAACGGTGCTATGGAAGCAAACCCGCCTGAGGCAAAATGCCGGGCGGGTTTTTCCGTTTCCCCTGCACAGATCCGGGAATCACTTTTTCGTGAATTTCAATATGCCAGCGTCGGATCAGGTTCCACAATACGTACAATATGTGGAATCATGTAACGGAAAAAAAACGGACATATCCACACAATCTTGGCTTTGTTCAGATTCAAGTTGGGCCTATACTGCATGTCTATAAAAAACAGTATCTGTAAAACTGATCCATATTAAGGAAATATAATGTTCTTCAGGGGTTTAGTCATAGTTTTCATCCTTGTTTCGGGGGTCATAGGGGCATATTTTTACTTTGCCGGGGAACCCCGGCAGGCGACACGCATGGCAGGCGAACGGGTAGTACAGGTTATCGCCACCAGGGTCGCTATGGACCAGTTTGTCGACACGGTTGAAGCACTGGGCACCACAAAGGCCAATGAATCTGTCGTCCTGACGGCCACCACGACAGACAAAGTTTCGGTCATTAACTTCAATGACGGCATGATTGTCAAAAAAGGGACCGTCCTGGCCACTCTGGTGACCGAAGAGGAAGAGGCCGATCTGCGTGAGGCCCGGGCCAACTTTGACGAGCAGGAACGGGAACTGAAACGTATCAGGGGACTGGTGGAAGCAAAGACCCTGGCCACTGCCCGGCTCGACGCCCAGAAAACTCTCTATGAAAAGTCCCTGGCCCAGCTTCAGATTGCCCAGGCGCGTATCCGCGACAGGCAGATAATCGCACCCTTTGACGGTAAACTGGGTATCCGGCAAATCAGCGTCGGCGCCCTTGTAACACCCGGCACAGTCATTACCACCATCGACGACCTGTCCGTCATCAAAGTGGACTTTACAGTGCCGGAATCGTTTCTCGCCGCCCTGAAGGAAGGCCAGACCATCGAAGCCAGGTCGGCGGCCTATGACCGTCTATTCACAGGACGAGTGGCAACCGTCGACACCCGGGTCAATCCTGTTTCCCGCGCGGTCATGGTCCGCGCCGAAATTCCCAATGACGAAATGCTGCTGAGACCCGGGATGTTGCTAACGATCGACCTGATCAGAAACCGTGGCCAGTCCATCATGATCCCCGAAGAATCCATCATCAATTATGAAGACCGGAAATATGTTTTCGTCGTACAGTCCGACAATACGGTTTCCCGCCGCCAGATTGAAACCGGCCGCCGGCGGCCCGGGGCGGTGGAGGTTCAGGCAGGCCTCGAGATCGGAGAACTGATTGTCAGTGAAGGGTTGTTGAAAATCCAGGACGGAACCAGGGTAAGTCTCAAAACAGATGAACCGGTAACCGCATCCGGCACTGCAGGCGGGGAGTGACACTATGATCCTGTCTGACATCTCCGTTGATCGCCCGGTTTTCGCCACCGTCATCAGCCTGCTGCTGATCACCTTTGGCGTCATGAGCTTCATGGAGCTCCCCCTGCGCCAGTATCCGGACGTCAATCCACCGGTCATTTCTATCCGCACCAACTATCCGGGCGCCTCGGCACAGGTGGTGGAAACCAAGGTCACCCAGATGATCGAGGACAGGATCAGCGGCGTCGAGGGTATCAAGACGATTTCGGCAAACAGCACCGACGGGCGCTCTTCCATCACTATCCAGTTTTCCATCAACAGGGATCTGGATGAAGCCGCCAGCGACATCCGCCAGCGTGTCTCCACGGTACTGAATAACCTGCCCGAGGAAGCCGACCCGCCGGAAGTCACAAAAGACGACGAAAACGACGACCCGATCATGTGGTTGAACCTGCGCAGCACCACCATGGACAACCTCAAGCTGGCGGACTTTGCAGAGCGCTATATCGTCGACCGGTTGTCCAGCATTGACGGCGTAGCCCGGATCCGGATGTCCACCTCCACCTATGCCATGAGATTGTGGCTCGATCGGGAGAAAATGGCCGCCCGAGGGGTCACAGCAAGCGATATTGAAACAGCCCTGCGTACAGAGAATGTGGAGCTTCCCGCCGGAAGGCTGGAGTCATCGGAACGGGAATTCACCGTCCGCATGAGCCGCGAATACGAACGGCCCGAGGATTTTGCCGCACTGGTCATCAAACAGAATGAAGACGGCCACCTCACCAGGATAGGCGATGTGGCTAATGTGGAACTGGGTGCCGAAAACTATCGCTCTGAAATGCACAGCAACGGCGACTATATGATCGGGCTCGGGATCATCAAACAGTCCAAGGGCAACACGCTTGATGTCGCCCGGGCAATCAAGGCTGAACGGGAGAAAATCAATAAATCCCTGCCTGCCGGCACAGAAATCGGAATGAGTTATGACAGTTCCCGTTTCATTGAGGAGGCAATCAACGAGGTTTATAAAACCTTCGCCATTGCCATGGTTCTTGTCGTGGCGGTGATCTATTTGTTCCTTGGCAGCGTCCGGGCCATGCTGATCCCGGCCGTTACGGTGCCGGTGTCCATCACGGCATCTTTTATTTTCCTCAATATGGCTGGCTTTTCAGTCAACCTCCTGACCCTGCTGGCGCTGGTTCTGTCCATCGGACTGGTGGTTGATGACGCCATCCTGGTGCTGGAAAACATATACAGACGCGTGGAAAATGGTGAGCCACCGCTTCTTGCCGCCTATCATGGCGCCCGCGAAGTCGGCTTTGCCGTGATTGCCACCACTCTTGTCCTTATCGCGGTATTTGTCCCCATCGTTTTCATCGAGGGTGAAACCGGCCGTATGTTTACTGAATTCTCGCTGGCCATGGCAGCGGCGGTGGCCTTTTCCTCCCTGGTTGCCCTGTCGCTTTCCCCCATGCTCTGTTCCAAGTTGCTGAAAAAGAAGGACAAAGACAATGCCTTCCATGCCGCAGTCAACAACAGCTTCAGGAAGCTTGAAGATGGATACAAGAGCCTCCTGGAATGGCTGCTTAAACGTTACTGGATTGTTCTGGCGACAATGGCTGTTGTTCTGGTAGTTGCCGTCGGACTTTTCCGGGCTCTGCCGTCGGAATTCATGCCTCTTGAAGACCAGGCCGTTGTTTACATCATGGCCAAGGGTCCGGAGGGAAGCAGCTATGAAACCATGCACGACAAAATGTTTGCCGTGGAAAAAGACCTGCTTGGATATCTTGATAGTGGCGAGGCCTTCAACATCATTGTCAGGGTCCCCGGTTTCGGCTCCAGGGGCGCCAATTCCGGCATCGCCATTGTGCGATTGTCAGAATGGGATGAGCGTGACCGCTCTGCCCAGGAACTCCGTGACGAGCTGCAAAAGAAACTCTCAAGCCATGTTGGTCTGCGCTTGTTCGCCACCATGCCCACCGGCATTCGCCGGGGATCAGGCCAACCGGTTCAATTCGTCCTTCAGGGCACGGATTATGACGAGCTTGCCCGCTGGCGTGACATTATGCTGTCGGAACTTGACGATTATCCCGGCATATCCGGCCTCGACAGCGACTATAAGGAAACCAAACCGCAAATTCTGGTTGATATCAACCGCGACCGGGCCGCGGACCTTGGTGTCTCTGTCGCCACAATCGGCCGGACCCTGGAAACCATGATGGGATCACGCGAGGTCACGACCTTTGTTTCCGGCGGAGAGGAGTATCCGGTGATCCTGGAGGGCATCAAGGGTGATACACAGACACCGGACGACATGTCCAATATCTATGTACGCTCCGACCGGACCGGCAACCTGATACCCATTTCCAACCTGGTCAGCCTGCATGAAGTGGGCAGCGCCTCCGACCTCAAGCGGTTCAACCGCCTGCGCTCAATCACCCTTTCCGGAAGCGTAAACCCGGGGTATACCCTCGGCGAGGTGCTGGATCATATGGAATCCGCCGCCAGGACCCACCTTCCCGCCACCGCCGGCATCGACTACAATGGTGAAAGCCGCGACTTCAAAGAAGCCGGCAAATCTATCTATCTGGTGTTCGGCATGGCCCTTGTCGTGGTGTTTCTGGTGCTCGCGGCACAATTCGAAAGCTTCCGTCACCCCTTCATCATTCTGCTGACGGTGCCCTTCGCCATGACCGGGGCTTTCCTGGGACTGCAACTGACCGGTCAATCGCTGAATATCTATAGCCAGATTGGCATTATCATGCTGGTGGGACTGGCCGCCAAGAACGGCATCCTGATTGTGGAATTCGCCAACCAGCTCAGGGACAGGGGTGTGGAGTTCATGGAGGCGCTGCTGGAAGCCTCACGCAAGCGCCTGCGGCCCATTGTCATGACCTCGATTACAACTGTGATGGGATCGGTGGCGCTGGTACTCGGCACCGGCGCCGGGGCGGAAACCCGCTTTGTCATCGGTATCGTGGTCATCAGTGGCGTACTTGTCGCCACCTTCTTTACCCTGTTCATCGTGCCGGTGGCCTATATGATCTTTGCACGGGGAACGAAGTCCCCCAACGCCATCAGGGACCTGCGCCTGAAGATCGAGGAAAGGCTTCGCCGGAGCGCAACGGACCAGAAGTAAGCGGGACGGATCGAAAGAAAGGAGAAGGTTACTGGATACGTTCCACCTTGTAACCTTTTTCTTCCAGCATATTCAGCACGCTGTCTTCACCAACCAGATGGGCCATGCCGACAACAACAAGAACCTGCTTTCCTGAATTGATTAGTTCAACAAGGGGGGAAACCCACTTTTTGTTGCGATTGACCAGAAGCGCGTCATACATGGAGGGATAGGTTTTCATCTCCTTCAGCATGGTATTCTCGATCTGCTCGGCATCACCGGAGGCCCAGGCGGCAATATAACTGTTCATATAGTCGTCGAACTGATCCATTTTATCCAGGGTATCCTTGAGCATGGCTGTCTGCACTTCAAGGGGATGATGGGCCAGAGCCTCAATCTGCTCCTTGGTCGTCTCAAGACCGCTTATGGCTTTCCCGGTCTGTGTCGCCCGTCCCTGCAGAACATGATCAACACCGCTCTGCGGATCAAGGCCGTTGGCGACAATGGTCTGGACAGACAGCATGATCGCCAGATACCAGGGCTGCAGACGATTGACCTGCGCCTCTGCGAGGCCCATGGGCTGTGTCAGCTTCAGGGCTTTCTGATAATGCTCGGCATCCAGCAGGGTGTTCAGGCTGTATCCCTGAGGCAGCATGGAATTGGACATCATCAGCATGGCAATCTCCCCCTGCCCCTTCGCATCCATGACCGTTTCCATTACAAACACGTCGGTCTCATCAAACGCCTTCTGAACATTTCCCTGATACCAGGTCAGGCCTTTTGGCAGGACATGAAAAGAGCCAAGGAAATAGACTGTGGCCTCTTCCTTTTCGATTTTCCATAAAGCGGGTGTGGCTGTTGTTGGCAGGCCTTCTGCAGCCTGAACCGCACCCCCTGAAAAAATAATAACAACAACCAGAAAGGCTGTAATCTTCCTGCTGACGCCATGGCTGAACTGCTGTAGTGCTGTAAAAAACATATCCGGGTATACCTTTGTTTGATCTTCTTATTTTCTCAACTATAAAGCGGGAATAGACCCTCTGTATATGTCTAAAATCGGGCACATTGATGAACCGTGTGTGAAACAGCCGGAAAATCCCGCTGCGGGGCTGTTTTTTTGCCCCTGAATCCCCTTGCAATTGGCTATAAAGGGCGTTATAAGCCTTGCTTCCGTTGGATGGTCTGGCCATGGAAGGGCATGCCTCGCCATCCGGAAAGCTTCCGCAGGCAACTGCGACAGGAATATTTGAGAAGGAAAGCTAAATGCCCAAACTGAAGACAAAAAGTGGCGTCAAAAAGCGCTTCAAACTTACCGCCAGTGGTAAAGTGCGTTCTGGCCAGGCCGGCAAACAGCACGGCATGATCAAACGTACGAACAAACAGATCAGAAACCAGCGCGGCACGACCATCCTGTCAGACCAGGATGCCCGTATCGTCAAGAAGTTTCTGCCCTACGGCTAAGGAGAAGCACAATGGCACACGTCAAACGCGGCGTCACATCGCACGCCAAACATAAAAAAGTTATCAAGGCGGCCAAAGGCTATCGCGGTCGTCGTAAAAATACCATCCGCGTTGCCAAACAGGCCGTGGAGAAAGCGGGTCAGTACGCTTACCGGGACCGGAAAGTCCGGAAGCGTCAGTTCCGTGCCCTGTGGATCCAGCGCATCAATGCCGCTGCCCGCCTGCACGACCTGACCTACTCACGATTTATGAACGGCCTGAAACTCGCAGGCGTCGAACTTGACCGTAAAGTTCTGGCCGATCTGGCCGTTCGTGAACCGGAAGCCTTCAAAGCCCTGGCTAGCCAGGCACAGTCTGCTCTCAGCGCAGCCTAAAGCTTACCGGTTTATTTCAAGTTTGAAGGGGCCTGCTCTTGGCAGCAGGTCCCTTTTTATGTATGCACTAGGTGAAAAAGAAAACTACGGGTGTAAATATGGAAGACCTCCAGTCACTGGAACAGGAAATCCTGGGACAGATAAATTCCGCGAATGACATTGAGACCCTTGAGGAAGTGAGGGTTTCCGTGCTCGGCAAGAAAGGCCGTGTCAGTCTGATGATGCGTGAACTCGGCAAAATGACGCCCGAGGAAAAGCAGGAGTACGGGCCAAAACTCAACACCCTGAAAAACACGCTCAACGATGCCATCGGTGGACGGCGCGAGGCGCTTGAGGACGAAATCCTCAACAAGCGCCTGCAGTCGGAAAAACTGGACATCACGCTGCCTGTTGCCCCCTCGGAGCCGGGCAGCATACATCCGATCAGCCAGGTGATTGACGAAGTCACCGAAATTTTCACGGAACTGGGCTTCAGTGTGGCCGAAGGACCGGAAATCGAGGAAGATTTCTATAACTTCACCGCCCTGAACATCCCGCCGGAACATCCGGCGCGCCAGATGCATGACACCTTCTATTTTCCGGAGGATGCGGAAGGCAATCGCAAGGTATTGCGCACCCATACCTCGCCGGTGCAGATCCGCACCATGATGAACGGCAAACCTCCGTTTCGCATCATTGCCCCGGGCCGGACCTATCGTTGTGATTCCGACGCCACCCATACTCCCATGTTCCATCAGGTGGAAGCCCTGGTGATCGACAAGGGTATCCATATGGGTCATCTGAAATGGAGCATTGAGGAATTCTGCCGCAAGTTCTTTGAAGTGGACAATGTAAAAATCCGCTTCCGGCCCAGCTATTTTCCTTTCACCGAACCGAGCGCCGAGGTAGATATCGGCTGTGTTTTCAAGGACGGTGAAGTGCTGATCGGCGAAGGCGACGACTGGCTGGAAATTCTCGGTTGCGGCATGGTCAATCCCCGCGTCCTGGAAAATGTCGGGCTTGATCCCAATGAATATCAGGGTTTCGCCTTCGGCATGGGGCTGGACCGTATCGCCATGCTGAAATGGGGTATTCCCGATCTCCGCGATTTCTTTGCCGCCGACCTGCGCTGGCTGAAACATTATGGTTTCGCCGCGCTGGATATTCCGGCGCTGAGCACCCGCGGCGTTAAATAGGATAAGGGCAAAGTACAATGAAGTTCACACTTTCCTGGCTTAAGGAATATCTGGATACGGATGCGGACCTGGCCACCATCACTGAGAAACTGACCGCCATCGGGCTGGAAATCGAGGAAGTCGAAAATCCGGCTGATGTGCTGAAACCTTTTGTCATCGCTGAAATCATCGAGGCCGAACGGCATCCGGACGCGGACAAGCTGCAGGTCTGCAAGGTTAATACCGGCAGCGAGGTACTGCAGGTGGTCTGCGGGGCCCCCAATGCGCGGGCCGGCCTGAAAGGCGCCTTTGCACCTTCCGGTGCGGTAATCCCCACCAACGGCATGAAGCTGAAGCCCACCAAAATACGTGGTGTGGAAAGCAACGGCATGATGTGTTCCGAGCGGGAGCTGGGCCTTGGCGAGGACCATGACGGCATCATCGACCTGCCCGCCGATGCGCCGCTGGGCACACCCTTTGCCGACTATGCAGGCCTTAATGATCCGATCATTGAAATCGCCATCACACCGAACCGGCAGGATGCCCTTGGTGTTTATGGCATTGCCCGGGATCTGGCGGCCGCCGGGCTTGGCACCCTGAAACAACCTTCTTTCGAAAAGGTTACACACAGCGGGGAAAGCCCGATCAAGGTGAAGCTGGAAACGGAACAGTGCCCGGCATTTGCCGGATGCTACATCAGGGGTGTGAAAAACGGCCCGAGCCCGGACTGGCTTCAGAAACGTCTGAAAGCCATCGGCCTGCGCCCCATTTCCGCACTGGTGGATATTACCAACTATATCACGTTCGATATGGGACGGCCGCTGCACGTCTATGATGCTGATCGCCTGCAAGGCGACATTGTGGTGCGCAAGTCAAAGGAAGGAGAAACCCTTTCAGCCCTCAATGACAACGACTATACCCTTGACGCGGGCAGCTGCGCCATCACCGATGGCAGCGGTGTCATCGGCCTTGGCGGCATCATCGGCGGCACCTCCACCGGTTGTGAGGAAGAAACGGTCAATGTCTTTGTGGAGTGCGCCTGGTTCGACCCGATCGCCATCGCCATGACAGGCCGCAAGCTGGGCATTGACAGTGATGCGCGCTATCGCTTTGAACGGGGTGTCGACCCGGATAGCCTCATTCCCGGCATTGAGCAAGCCGCCCGCATGATCCTTGATCTTTGTGGCGGGGAAGCCAGCGAGATTTTTGTCGCCGGACAGGCGCCCGACATTACCAAGACTATCCAGGTACGTCCGGAGCGCATCCGGTCGCTGGGCGGTGTTGACGTCTCCGGCAAGGATATGGCGGATATTCTCGTCCGTCTCGGTTTTGGAGTCGAGGACAAAGGCGAAGTGTTGAATGTGACCACTCCCTCCTGGCGTTGTGACATCGACGGTGAAGCTGATTTCGTCGAGGAAGTACTGCGTATCTACGGATTTGAACATATTCCTTCAACCCCGTTGCCGAAATCCAGCCGGGAAATCGATACCGGCCTCTCCCGGCTGCAGAAACGGGTCCGGATGGCCAAACGTACAGCAGCGGAACAGGGGCTCAGGGAGGCCGTCACCTGGTCCTTCCTGCCTTCCGCCCAGGTCGGCCTTTTTGCTGAACTCAAACCGGAAATAGTTCTGGAGAACCCCATCAGCAGCGATCTGGATGCCATGCGTCCCAGCCTCCTGCCGAACCTGATTACTGCCGCCGGCCGAAATATCGACCGGGGTTTTAAAAATGTCGCCCTGTTCGAATCCGGCAGCCAGTTTTCCTCTGATACGCCGGAGGGCCAAAGCCTTGTACTGGCTGGTATACGCCGGGGACAGACAGGGGCGCGCCACTGGGCCGATGCGCCGGAAAATGTATCAACTTTCCATGCCAAGGCAGATGCGGAAGCGATACTTCGTGGGGCGGGTGCAAAAATCGACAATGCCCAGATTGTCCCAGAAGCGCCATCCTGGTATCACCCGGGCAGAAGCGGTGCCATCCGCCTCGGCCCCAAGAATGTGCTGGCCTATTTCGGGGAACTGCATCCCAAGGTGCTGAAAGCACTGGATGTGAAAGGACCGCTGGTCGCTTTCGAAATCCTGCTTGAAAACATTCCCCTGCCCAAAGGCAAGGGTGGTAACAGTCGCGGACCGCTGAAAGCCTCCGACTACCAGGCGGTTGAAAGGGATTTTGCTTTTGTCGTCGACCAGAATGTGGCCGCCGCGGAAATCATGAAGGCGGTACGCGGGGCAGATAAGAAGCTGATAGACGATGTCAGTATCTTTGACGTGTATCAGGGGCAGGGCGTTCCGGAAGGACAGAAGTCTGTCGCCGTCAGTATGCGCCTTCAGCCGGACGACAGGACCCTGACCGATGAGGAAATCGAGCAAATTGCCGATAAGGTTATTGATTCGGTGAGTAAGGCCACCGGGGGCAGCCTGAGATAACATTAAATATTTAGGATATTCTTGCATGAAAGGCTATGCCACGTAAAATTGCAGAACCCTTTGTAATCTCAAGCATTAACCATATTTAAAGGGCTTAAATTTATACTCCTTGGGTTAGTTGTAATAGTTCCCGGGGAAACAGAGATGGCAGACGCTCAAAAAGCGGAAAAAATTCCTCTCAAGCTGCGCCTCAAAGCGTGGTGGGAGGGATATGATGTAAACGACATGAAAAACCGGCTGAAATCAGACGATTCAGCCGATGATGTCGGAAATGCGGATGCTACATCAACCGAAAGCAGTGACGAACCAAAGGCTGTGCCGGCACCGGAAGCCGCTGTTTCCGAGAGCAAGGAACGCCTGAGCGGCAATCTCGCCGTTCTGCCCTGGGATGAAACCAGAATGGAAATTTCCCAGCTGGTCTGGGGTGAAGGATACTGCGGACCGGGGGGACCGGACCACATCAAAACCATGTCAAAACTGCTGGCCATGACACCTGAAATGAGCGCTGCTGTGGTCGGAGCCGGTCTTGGCGGACCCTGCCGTGTTATGGCCGAGGAGTTCGGCGTCTGGATCACAGGTTACGAAGAGTCACCTGAGCTTGCCAAAAAAGGCATGAGCATTTCCACCATGGCCGGATTGGGCAAGAAAGCAGAAATTTCCAGCTATGACCCCAACTCGGAAGAGCCCTTCAACCGTCGTTTTGACAGGGCATTTTCCAAGGAGGCCTTGTACACGGTTAAGGAAAAAGGCAATCTCCTCACCAAAATGTTTGAGAAACTGAAGGATGATGCCCTTTTTCTGATTTCAGACTATACTTTGTCTGGACCGGAAGTCCTGGAAGACGATAATGTGCAGAAATGGCTGAAACAGGAAATCAACCGTCCTTATCCGGTTACGGCTGAAATGATGACAGCAATGCTTGAAAAAGCCGGCTTCATGCTCCGGGTCAACGAGGACATTTCCGATCTCTATATTGATCTGATCGCCAAAAGCTGGTCAAATGCGGATAAAATTGCAGCTACACTTGCCACCGACAATGGGGAAAACTGTCCGGAAATCGGTGTGCTTATGAAAGAAGCCTCTTTCTGGTCCTTAAGGGCCAAGCTGCTCAAAGAGAAAAAAATCCATGTCTGGCGTTTTCTGGCCTATAAGCCGGCAGAAAGCTGAGAAAGTGGGGGATCGTGTCAAAAGTGGCAGTAGCTGAAAAAGATATAAAAGTACCGTTCCGCTGGCGCCTGAAGGCCTGGTGGGAAGGTTATGACGTTGCCGACATGGAAGCGAAGCTCCGTGCGCGCAACGGTAATGCCACGTACGAGGAACTGACCAGGGACGATTCCAAGCTGGAGGCGGAGAAAGAGCCGGAAAACGAGAAATTCAGCTGGAGCGACGCCCGCATCCAGGTTGCCCAGTTGATCTGGGGACAGGGGTACTGCGGTCCCGGTGGGCCGGAAAACGTGATCGCCATGTCCAAACTTCTTGCACTGACACCAAAACACAGCGCCATGGTGATTGGCGCCGGCCTCGGCGGCCCCGCACGTGTGCTTGCACAGGAATTTGGTGTCTGGATCAGTGGTTACGAACATACCGAACAGCTGGCCGCCAAGGGCATGCAGATGTCAAGGGATGCCGGCCTTGAGAAAAAAGCGCCCATCTACTACAAAAATTTCGATACGATCGAACCCTTTGAGCGTAATTTTGACCGCGCTTATTCCAAGGAAGCCTTCTTCACCATTGAGAAAAAAGAAGAACTCCTGATTGAAATATGCAACAACCTGAAGGAAGACAGCCTGTTCCTGATCACCGACTATGTCATTCGGGATGCAGAAGCACTGGAAAATGCGGGTGTCCAGAAATGGCTGAGGCAGGAACCGCTGGACCCCTTCCCGGTCACCTCGGATACCATGATCAAGCACCTCAAGGACGCTGGTTTCAACATCCGTGTGAATGAAGATATCACAGATCACTATATCGAACTGATCCAGGATGCCTGGGCAGAAGCCGACAAAGTTGTTAAGACGCTTTCGGCCCGGGGGCCCGAGTCCGCCGAAAACCTTCAGATGATCATGCAGGAAGCTCAGTTCTGGTCCCAACGCACCAAGCTTCTGCGCAGTGGGCTTCTGCAGGTGCACCGTTATCTGGCGCATAAACCTTCTGTAATCAGGTAAGGCACTATTATCAGATAAGCTTGGCAAAAAACGCATTGCCCTGCACATCTCGCTTGTATCTCCATATCAAGGAGTGATAAAAGCGCCTTCATGACAGACATAGACAAGATTAGAAACTTCTCGATCGTTGCCCATATCGACCACGGCAAGTCCACGCTTGCCGACCGGATGATCCAGTTTTGCGGCGGCCTGACTGACCGTGAGATGAAGGAACAGGTGCTGGATAGCATGGACATCGAGCGGGAGCGCGGCATCACCATCAAGGCCCAGACTGTGCGCCTTGAATATACCGCCCGTGACGGTGAGACCTATACCCTGAACCTGATGGATACACCGGGCCACGTGGATTTTGCCTATGAGGTCAGCCGCTGTCTTTATGCCTGTGAAGGATCCCTGCTTGTGGTGGACTCCAGCCAGGGCGTAGAAGCCCAGACCCTGGCCAATGTTTATCAAGCCATTGACAATGACCATGAAATCGTCCCTGTCCTGAACAAGATTGATCTGCCGGCCGCCGAACCGGAACGGGTGCGCGAACAGATCGAGGATGTGATCGGCATTGACGCCTCGGAAGCCATTCTCGCCTCGGCTAAAACCGGCGAGGGGATCGAGGACCTTCTGGAAAGCCTGGTGCACAAACTGCCCGCCCCCACAGGCGACAGGAATGCGCCGCTGAAGGCGCTGCTGGTGGACAGCTGGTATGACTCCTACCTTGGCGTGATGGTTCTGGTCCGCATCATGGACGGGGTGATGAAGAAAGGTCAGCGCATCAAGATGATGGCTGCCGGTTCAGACCACCTGCTTGACCGTGTCGGTGTCTTTACCCCCAAGGAAAAAATGGTCGACGAACTGGGCCCCGGCGAAGTGGGCTTTTTCACCGCCTCCATTAAGGAAGTCGCCCAGACCCACGTGGGGGATACCATTACCGACGCCAAGAAACCTTGTGAAAAAGCGTTGCCCGGCTTCAAACCGGTACAAAGCGTGGTTTTCTGCGGCCTGTTCCCGGCTGATACCTCTGACTTTGAAGTACTGCGCGAAAGCATGCACAAACTGCGGCTCAACGACGCCAGCTTTGAATTCGAGACGGAAACCAGCGCCGCCCTGGGTTATGGCTTCCGTTGCGGTTTCCTCGGCATGCTGCACCTGGAAATTATCCAGGAACGCCTGATGCGGGAATTCGACCTGGATATCATCACCACCTCCCCGAGCGTGGTCTACAAGCTGCATATGACCGACGGGACCTTGAAAGAGCTTCACAACCCGGCTGACATGCCCGACCCGGTGAAGATCAAGGAAATCGAGGAACCCTGGATCAGGGCGACCATTCTTGTACCCGATGATTATCTGGGACCGGTTCTGACCCTGTGCCAGGACAAGCGTGGCGAGCAGATCGAACTGACCTATGCCGGTAACCGGGCCATGGTGGTTTATAAACTGCCGCTTAACGAAGTGGTCTACGACTTCTATGACCGGCTCAAATCCATCAGCCGCGGCTACGCAAGCTTTGACTATCAGATGGATGAATACCGGGTCGGCGACCTGGTCAAGATGTCCATTCTGGTCAATGCGGAACCCGTGGATGCGCTAAGTGTGATGGTACACCGCTCCCAGGCGGAATATCGCGGCCGGGCGCTCTGTGAACGCCTCAAGGACCTGATCCCGCGCCAGCTGTTCAAAATTCCGATCCAGGCCGCCATCGGCGGCAAGGTCATCGCCCGTGAGACCATCTCTGCCATGCGCAAGGATGTGACCGCCAAATGTTACGGTGGTGACATCACCCGTAAACGCAAGCTTCTGGAAAAACAGAAGAAGGGCAAGAAGAAGATGCGCATGTACGGCAAGGTGGAAATCCCGCACGAGGCCTTCATCGCCGCCCTCAAGATGGGCGACGATAAATAGAACAAAAAACCCGGGTCTGAACCCGGGTTTTTCATACTCAGTTCTGCCGGGTTCAGTTTTTATAGATATGAACCGCCGGCTTGCCTTCCCCGGTGATATATCCGCGGTACATACCCGGTGTGTTAAAGGTCATGGAAATATTTCCGGCGTGGTCAAGCGCGATGATGCCGCCTTCTCCCCCCATCTTTACCAGCTTCTTCATGATGATCTCGTCAGCAGCGTCCTGCAGGCTGAGCCCCTTGTATTCCATCAGGGCACAAATACTGCGGGCCACGGTGGCACGAATGAAAAATTCACCGTGCCCGGTGGCGGATACGCCGCAACTGTTGTTGTCTGCATAGGTCCCCGCCCCGATCACCGGACTGTCGCCAATCCGGTTATAGCGCTTGTTAGTCATCCCGCCGGTAGAGGTCCCGGCCGCCAGATTGCCATGCACATCAAGGGCGACAGCCCCGACGGTTCCGAATTTGTGATCCGGATCTTCCGGGTCCACCCCTTCTATGACGTCAAAATCCTCTTCCGTATGGTCAAGGGAAAGCTCTCCCTTCTTGAGGGCATTCTGAAGCTGATCCCAGCGCCGCTGGGTCCTGAAATAATCGGGATTGACCAGGTCCATGCCCCGCTCCACGGCAAATTCCTCTGCCCCGCCGCCGGCCAGCATCACATGGCGGGAATTCTCCATCACCTCGCGGGCCAGATCAATGGGGTTTTTGATCCGGGTGACCCCGGCAACCGCGCCCGCATTAAGGTCCCGTCCATCCATGATCGAGGCATCCATCTCGTTGCGCCCCTCATGAGTGAAAACCGCCCCCTTACCGGCATTAAACAGCGGAGAATCCTCCATGATATGGATCGCGGCTGTCACCGCATCCAACGCTGCGCCGCCATCGGCAAGTACTGCCTGACCGGCCTTCAGCGCCTCTTCAAGCTTGGCCCGGTAGGCCTGCTCTTTCTCCGGCGTCATATTTTCCTTAAGAATGGTTCCGGCGCCACCATGGATCACCAGCCGGTAGCTGGCCGTCCCGGACTCGGACGCCCGGGCGGAACCGGATGAAAGTTCCGAAATGCTCATGATTAATATCCCGATCAAAAGGCAGATACGTTTGGAAAAACTCATTTTGTCTTTTCCTTATTTTTAATCTGAAAGAATAACGTCGAAGCGCTTTAATTCAAAGAAGAAACTTAGAATTGTATACAAAAGAATATAATCAAGCTCCTTTGGCGAGATCCTTTGATCGGGTATACTCTTATCGGTATAGTGAAAAACTCAGAAAGACCATCACATTGTGAAACAGGAACTACTTTTCTAAAAACCGAGATCAGAATGCCAATTTTTAGAAACGATAATATTATTGGCCTTATCTATTTCATCATAGGTCTCGCAATCCTGATTTTCCATGGCAGTTCAACTGCTCCATTAGCCTTTCTGGTCTTACTCGCTTTCGCCCTACGAAGATTTTGGCGCGGAAAATTGCTCTATAAGGCCGGTGTTATGAAGCCCAAGCCAGTCCCCAAAGAAGAAATCAATGAACTGGAAGCGCTAAAGAAAAGAAAGAAAAAATCTGCATATGATGACAGCTGGAGGAATCGTCGTGCGCGGTTTATCCGCGAGATCAGGTCCGCAAATATCTATGACGCTGTATGTTTGATAAGGGTCTACAACAAATGGTATGCAGAAAAGATACCACTGACACCGCAGAAAATCATAAGGAACTATGACGAAGAGTCATTCTGGCAAGCCCATCAGAAATATCAGGAACTTTACAATGTGCTGGGTACAGTAGTGAACCAGAATTATCACTCCCCAGATCTGAAAGTAGAGATAGAGCAAATTCTGAAAGGTTTTCCCGAATTCAGCAGCGCAAGTGTTTCACCGCTTTTGGACTTTTTCTATTTTGTTTTTCGATAGAAGAAACGGGACTATTCCACAAAAAAACCGGCCAAAAGGCCGGCTTTTTCAAAATTCTTTTCAACTAACTTAGTAGTTGTCGGAAGGCTCAAGGATCTGGCGACCGCGGTATTTGCCGGTGCTCAGGTCGATGTGATGACGACGGCGCAGTTCGCCGCTTTCCTGGTCTTCCACATATTTGTCCACGCTGAGGGAGTCGTGTGAACGACGCTGGCCGCGGCGGGACTTGGAGATCTTACTCTTTGGAACTGCCATAGTTCTTTCCTAACATCTGCGCCCTGTGAAGGGCTTGTTATTAACCGGAATCGGCCATCAGGCCTGATCCCTAAATTCTGAATGGGGTCTTATCGTTAAACTGCACCGGATTGTCAAGCATTACTTTGAGTATAGCGGCAGAATCCAGCCTTTCTTATCCAAGGTATCTGTGACGAAAGCTGAAAAGCATCAGCCCTCCGACAACAATCAGGAAAATCGCTGCCGGAACCGCCAGAACAGGCATCATGACATCCTGCCACACACCCGGAAAACGGCCGGAAGTGACCTGCTCTTCCAGCGTCATCAGCGTGCCTTCATTAAAAAGGCTCCACAATTCACCCAAAGACAGCAGCTCCATCTGGCGAATCTCAAGCATTCTCAAAATATCGGCACCCATTACAAGAAATGCCGCCGTCAGGCATAGATATCCGATCAACCGACCTATAAACATCTCAAGGTCCTCAAGCCATTTTTCCTTTTCGAAAATATGAGGTAAATCTTATGGCCATTTAAGGGCATATGAGGAAAAAATCAAAATAATTTCAGCTGAGCCTTGCCATGCTGCGCAAGATTTTATATATCCCTCCTACCGTTCGTTGTAGAGAGGTGGCCGAGTGGTTTAAGGCGCACGCCTGGAACGCGTGTTGGGCGCAAGCCCTCGAGGGTTCGAATCCCTTCCTCTCTGCCATTCCCTTTTCAGTATTACAGCTGTATAACCTGTTTGAATTCCGCCGTTGTCACGTCGGCCTGATAATCCTGTTCCAGTTTTTCCGCCAATATATCCATGGCTTCGGGCTCACCATGCACAAGAACTACAGGCGGACGTCCCTTGAAATGCGAATACCACTCCAGTAGACCATGCTGATCGGCATGGGCCGAAAGGCCGCCAACTGTATAAATTTGCGCCTTGACCTGATGTTCATCCCCCCAGAGGTGGATCGTCTTGGCGCCGTCGACAAGGGCGCGGCCAAGGGTGCCCCGGGCCTGGAAACCCACGATCATCACATGGGCATCCGGCCGACCGACATTATGTTCCAGATGCCGCTTGATCCGCCCGCCGGTACACATGCCGCTGCCGGCAATAATAATGGCCCCGGATTTGATTTTATTGATGCGGGCAGATTCTTCCGTGCGCTGGGTCATATGTAAATTCGGCAAATCAAAAGGATCGCCATCCGTTTCATAAATCTCCCGGGCCCGGGAATCATAGACTTTCGCGTGTCGCGCATAAACTTCTGTCGCCTCGATCCCCATGGGGCTGTCAAGAAACACTTCCCAGTCACCAATTCCCCAGTCCCGGTAATAACGTTTGAACATATAGATAATTTCCTGGGTACGCCCGACAGTAAAGGCCGGTATCAGGATATTCCCCTTGTTGCTGCGGGCACTGGAGATAATTTCGCCCATTTCCTGCCAGGTCTTGTCCCAGCTCCGGTGACAGCGGTCGCCATATGTACTCTCCAGGACCACAAGATCAGCCTGCTGAACCACATACGGGTCGCGCAGGATAGGTGCTCCCCTGTGGCCAAGATCGCCACTAAAGACCACCTTTCGATGCTTGCCGGCCTCCTCCAGCTCCAGCTCGGCAATGGCGGAGCCGAGAATATGCCCGGCATCCCTGAGGGTCAGATGCACCCCGGGAAGCAGCTGCGTTCTCTTGTCATATTCAAGGGAATGAAAATGATTGTGGGCCTTGCGGGCTTCCTTGCGGGTATAAAGAGGCTCCAGCAGCTCCCTGCCTTTGCGTTCCCGCCGCTTGTTTTCCCACTGCACCTCTTTTTCATGCAGATAACCGGAATCCTCCAGCATGATGGAGCAGAGATCGGAAGTTGCCCGGTGAGTATAAATTTTCCCCTTGTAGCCGCGCTTGATCAGCAACGGCAGCCTGCCCGAGTGATCAAGATGGGCATGGGTCAGCACCACGGCATCAATATTCTTCGGATCGAAGGGAAAGGGGTCATTGTTGTGCCGTTCATGTTCACGGCTGCCCTGAATAAGTCCGCATTCAACCAGAATCCGAAAGTCACCAACAGTCAGCAAATAACACGAGCCGGTGACTTCCCGTGTTGCGCCAAAAAACTCTATCTGCATTGGTTCTATCTTGTACCTGTTTATATCATTATGACTTGCCGTTGCAGGTTACCGTTCCCAGGAGACACGCACAAGATATTCATCCTTCGGCGCGTTGATTTCCAGGTCTCCCTGATAGGCATGCCTGATGGCTTCTCCCACTCCCCGTGGCAAGTGCACATCGGTGAATGTGAGAAGCAGGGAACCGTCTTCCTGATCCTCCGCAGACATGATCCGGTTGTTCGGGTGTTCCTGCATTTCCTGTTCAACCTTGTTGTGCACCAGGTTCATGATCTCCTGACGATGATCTTCCAGAAAGTCTCCCTTAAGTGTCAGGAAACCGGCAGGGGCCTTGTCCCTGATCCGCTGGCATGCCGGACAGAATTCCTCATGAGCGCCTTCCGGTTTCGCCTCGGACCAGTGCCACCTGCCTTTGCTGAACACCACCTCGCAGGACGGACAGACTGTCGGCTCGGCAGGTTTGCCACGCTTTCTGTACGGATCATGGACTTCCTCCCTGATCAGGCGATCCCCGCGTACCCGATGGGTTACATCTCCTTCTTTTCCGCTCATGATTTTCTCCTTGTTGAACCCTGTATGCCTCTACAATGGACCTTTCCGCCTGCTGTATCATTGATATTCATCAACAACAGGTCTCATATTCACAAATAACTCTGCACCGGGAAAAGGACTTGCTTCCCAGTGTACAACAATCAGGGCAATGATCACATGTTAATCTGTGGTCGGCGATGTCTGTGGTGGCGGCCCGGCGGAGAGCATGATTTTCATCATTTCCTCTGCGGCGATGACAGCCAGACGACGGATGTTATCACGGTCCGCCTCGTCACCCATCTCGTAGGTGATGGAGGGTATGCCGTAGGTAACATAGAAGTATCCCTTGGAGGTTCCTTTCTTCAGCCCGCTGCTGCCGGGCGCAAGACGCAGGGGAATATCGCCCGCCCGCCCCCTGATTGCCGAATGCCAGTTGACGGCAAAATTCTCCGGAAAGGTCCGGTCTTCGTTTTTCTGGGTATAGATCAGGTTCTCCCAGGTGGAATGGAAGTCAAGCATCAGGGCGATGCCCCCCTCCTCGCCATCCTCGAACCTGAGCAGTTCCCGACGCACAAGCTCCGTTTCCGGCTGGGTAAACCTGCCCCAGTCGCGGTTCAGGTCCTGTCCGTTTCTATTTCCGCGCCAATTTCCACGGGCAACACCGTCGGGATTGAGATTGGGAATCGCAAGGATACGGTATTTCGCCCGGAACCTGTGTGCCAGATCGCTGTCGCCAAACAGGGTTTCCATAAAGGGTATCATGGCCAGGGCGCCGGTCACTTCCGGCGGATGTTGCCGGCCCAGCAACAGAATGGTTCTCGTTTCAGGCGCTGCAACCCGGGTTTCCAGTTTATAGATATCCCGTCCCTCTGCAGATTGTCCCAATTTGTACATATCCAGGAACTTATGCTCGCGGGCCGCTCCCACCATCCACAGGGTGTGCTGCCGGCTGGTGAGAATCTCCTGTCCGGCAACCCAGAGAGGCTCGCCTTTTTTGACCTTGATGCGGAAACGGACATATTTCCTGTCTTCAGAAATCTTGATATCCCCGGCCTTGACAGTATGCCATTCCCGCCCATCCGTACTGTATTTGGGCCAGTAGCGATGTTCCCCGTATTCATACTTCAGAATGACGGCGATCTTGCCATTCATGGCGCTTTCAATTCGGAAGGCATACCATGGGCTGGGGTTGATCGGCTCTTTCTCCGGCCGGATGGTCAGATAATATTCACCGCCCTTTTCCTCACAGCCATTGATCCGCGCCGTGGGGAAATCTGCCTTGAACTTGACCCTGTCAAAATCGCAAATCGCATTTTCGGCAAGGGCTGGCTGGAAATAGCCCAGAAGGACCGTCGCCAGAACCAGAATATACTTCGCTGTCTTCATCATGGTCGACATCTTATGTGTTTTTAAGAACGGGACAAAGAAAAAAGGTGGCGGCAGGAAACCGCCACCTTTCCGGATTCGGGGAAGCTGGCGCCTCCCCTGAGGGTTGTTCAGAATGTCTTACGTACCGACGCATACCAGTAACGGCCCTCGCTGCTGTGCAGACCGGAATCATAACCATAAGTGTCATCCGCCAGTGGAGGTTTCTTATCGAAAATATTCCGAGCGCCGATCCTGATCCGCGTGCCGTCCAACGCACCTTCATCAAAGCTGTACTGGACGTAGGCATTCATGCGGAACCATGACTCGACAAGCCAGTAGTCACCGGTCTCATCCTGCACGGCGCTGGAGTCATAAAAGGAGCTTGTATATTTCGCCCACAGGCCTGCTCCCCAGCCATTTTTACGCCAGGTCAGGGTACTGGTCAGCTGCCATTTCGGACGACCGCCTTCCTCAATCAGGTCTTCACCTTCCCCGGAATTACCGAGGTAAATGGCCGCCAGGCTGCCCTCCTCGGTAAGGGTCTGCTGGGCTTTCAGAAGATGAGAGGCATTGAGTTTGAAGGAAAAATCACCCATCGCCGTATCGTCCAGTCTGAATGCCAGGCTGACATCAAGGCCTTCGGTGCGCCGTTTGTCAAAGTTGAAGAAGGGGTCCAGTACATTCAGCACTTCACCCGCCGGAGCCAAGCCTGATCCCGCATAGAAGTCGATATCGTCGGCTGTAGGGGCAGCCCTGACGATGTTATCGGGAAGCTCAAGCCCCTGTGAAGCATAGTATCCTTCAAGGGCCAGCCAGTCGTCATCCCCGAACAAACCAACGATACCGTTCTGGTCAATCCGCCAATAATCAACCGTAATGACCAGGTCAATATCTGTTTCCGGCGCAAACACCATACCGATGGAATAGTTTTCCGTTGTCTCCGGTTCGAGGGTATCGCTGCCGAAACGGATTGATTCCACACTGTCGCTGAAATCGTCGCAATTGCTTGTGTCGTCAACATCGCCCTTGTTGATTGCCGCCTGACAACGGTAATAGTCTGTCCGGGTGTTCGAACGGGTGAATGTCTCCGTATTCACCACCTCGAGCGCCGGCGCCCGGAAACCGCCGGTATAGGCGCCGCGGATTTTCAATCCCTCGGCAACACCCCAGGCAACAGCGATCTTGGGTTTGAAAATGCTTCCCACATCATCGTAATGCTCGAACCGGCCCGCAAGCTGCATATCCAGACTGGTCAGGAAGGTGCGGTCAGCATCATAGGCCACCAGAGGCACGGCCAGTTCACCAAACGCGGAGAAGGTATGTCGATCACCGGAAGAATCCTCCGTCGGGCTGGACCCCATCACGTCGGAACCATGTTCTTCGCCGGTGACGGAATCGGTGAAGGTGATGGTGCCGTCGAGGCGGTCATCGCGATCCTCCGCAAAGCTTTGATAGCGCCATTCCACCCCGAGAGCCGCGCCGATTTCATTACCAAATAGCTCGAACGCCGCCGGATTGGACAGTTTAAAGTCCGCCGAGGCCAGTTCGGTGGTGTTAATCCTGCTCACATCAACAATGAAGCTGTCGATGGTGGCCTGATCGTTACAGGTTCCTGCACAAAATGGGTTATAGGCGGAACTGTCTGTTCCGTTCACCGCCTCCTGGAACAGGGTGTTGCTGATCCTTGAAGTGGTGTCATTGGTTTCCGCCCGTGAATAGAGCACGGCCCCTTCCCAGTCCCAGGTGCTCCACTGACCACGAAGACCGGCAAGGGCCCGGTAGGACTCATTATCCACACGGATCGCGCGCTGAGGAGCATCGGTAACGCGGTAGCGGTCGATTTCAATTGCCAGTCCTTCATCGGGAATATCCCAGCCTCCGCTCAAACGCCCGGGTGTTCCCAGCGCGCCGAAAATATTGTGATAAGCTGTCGGAGAAAGATAGATCGGTGTAGAGGAAAGCAGTGAGGAATGTTCACGAAGTTTGTCAGATTCCGCCCTGTAGTAGGACAGCTCGCCAAAGAACTCCATCCCGCTGTCAAATTCATGATTGACGAACAGGAAGGCGCTGCCCCGTTCCGTATCGGAAATCATCTGCCGGTACATATTGGAATCATAATATTGATCCCGGCTGATTGAACCGCTGTCAATACACAGGCCATTGGCCAGGATACAATCCTGAGCCACGGAACCGCTCTGATCATTTTCATCATATTCTTCAATATGAAATAGCCCGGAGCTTGATGTCAGGCCGGGGACATTGTCATCCGCATAAAAACGGCCCCAGACGTTGCTGCTGGAACGGTTGTCGAAATTGGTGTCTCCCTCGAAATCCGTTCCCTCCACAAAGGAGCGACGATCGGAAGAAGCTGCATAGTCCAGCTCGGTCGCATCAACACCTGCCCCCTTGTAATAATTCAGGGACAGCGAGATATTCGTCTTGTCGTCATTCAGGTTCCAGCCGCCAAGGAAATCTGCATTGAGCTTGGTGCGGTCCGTGTTTTCGGCAAAGCCATACTCGGCGCCAACCCGATAGCCTTCGAAATTATCCCGCATGATGGTATTGACCACACCGGCCACCGCATCGGACCCATAAAGCGCGGACGCCCCTTCCTGCAGGACCTCGACCCGGCGAATACCATTTACCGGCAACGCATTCATATTTGATGTGGTGACGATAACAAGGTTTTCTGTCTGGGTCCCCGGATGCTGAACCACGCGACGGCCGTTGAGCAACACCAGGGTATTGCCTGAACCGATACTGCGCAGGTTGATGGACGCCACATCACCGCGGGCGCTGTTCACCCCGCCACTCACTGTATCCGTCCCATTAAAACTGACCACGCCGTTGGACGGCAGGGCATCGAACAGTTCAATGCCGGATGTCGCCGCAATGGCGTCCAGATCATCCTGCCCCATCACAGTCACCGGAAGATCACCGGTTACAGTTGCCCCCTTGATCTGGGAACCAACCACAACAATTTCTTCAAAATCGCTTTCATCTACATCGCCGGGTGCCGCTTCCTGAGCCATGGCGGCATGTGCCGCCAGGCCGCAGACTCCGGACAATAAAACAGCTTTCAACGCACTCTTTTTACTCGTGTAAAACATTTCTTCCTCCATTTTGACCCTGGCCGGTTTTCCGGGCCGGGTTTTATCGGGCATAAATTCCCCTGTATCCCCATTATTCTTGAGGATTGTACGATGATCCAATAACAGTGTTTGAGACGGGTATAACCTTGGGCTATACCCGCATAAGACTGGATTGAGCCTCAGCCCCGGACTATTTTTTGCTTTTTCGGCTCAATGCCAGAAAACCAAGGCCGGCCAGCATGGGCATGAAAGGCGCAGGCGAGGGAACATCGACGGACTGTTGCACAGTCGCCGTAGCCTGGATTACACCGACGATGGCCTCGGCGAGAAGCTGGTCACGACGGGTCGGTGTTGTCCGCATATAATAGGAAAATTCGGCATGGACGAAAGTCCCACCCTGGTCGCGGGAATACTGGCCCTGCGGATTATTGCGGGCGCCAAGACGCCAGAAGGGGCTGTACCCATTCACACCTTCTCCGTTGACCTGCTCGTTTAGCGGATCATCCGTCTCCAGTTCGTTGAACACATAGGCATCACCAAACAGACCGATCCCTTCCAGGGCCGCATCAAGAAGCTGCATCTCGACAGTCACATTTCCGGCCCCGTCAGAAAGAACCGCATCGGTGCCATCAGGAAAATGATCCGCCGTGCCGCTGCCGTAGCCGTGCATCTGCCAGGCTGTGCTATCGCCGTAACCGCCGTTCCATACCTCGTGAACTTCCTGGAATATTGAATAATCCAGGCTGGTCGGGTTGGCGGTCTGGCTGCCGTTGGCGGAACGATGGGATCCGGCCATCATGAAACCCCGGGCGTCTGCATCTTCAAACACCCGTGCGCCAAGACGATGGGTATTGGTGTCATGCACCGGATGTGGCACCTCGACAGTCACCGTCGTCACATAGTCTTCATTGATAAAGAAAGAGCCCCAGCCCTTGGTCTGAGCATTATTAACAAGTGTTTCCCGAACCCCCCAGTAGGTGGATCCGGTTGTCGTGTTGGTGAATTTGACCAGTTCATAGCCAAGCGCGGCAGCCTGGGTATCCGCAGTCGGCCAGTCATTGTCGTAAAGGCTCTGGGCCAACGCACGGAAGTCCTGGCGCTGGTTTTCTGTTGGCGGTACGTAAAGTCCGGAATTTTCCGCAAAGGCAAGGTTTTTCAGACGAAGAGCTTCGTCGTAAAACTCACCACTTTCCACAACAAGGGCATTGGCCATTGCTGGGAAAAAAACGAGGGCGGTGCAAGTTACTGCAATTTTTCTAAACATCATAATTCTCCCCTTTGGTTGTCTCCAGAGTATCGGGAAGAATTATTGGAAGTTTAAATACAATAACTTGCGAAGGGTATAACCAAACGCTATAGGCTTGAATTCAGGGCGCCACAGCACGTGCTCCGGGCCGTCTCGGATCCGCTGCACCGAGAAATACACCGTCACGATACATGATGGACTGCAGGCTGCCCATGGTCCATCCCTTGCGGATTTCATACCCCATGGATCGGAGGACAGAAACCGTATCCGGGCTAAATCCCGGTTCCATCTGCAGCACATCGGGCAGCCACTGGTGATGGATGCGCGGCCGGCTTGTCGCCTCGGCGACATTCATGTCGAAAACCAGCACATTAACCAGAAGCTGGAATACCGTGGAAATAATCCTGCTCCCTCCCGGACTGCCGGTCAGCAGATAGGGCTTGCCGTTTTTCATGACCATGGTCGGCGTCATGGAACTCAGGGGCCGCTTGCCCGCCTCAATGGCGTTGGCTTCTCCGCCGATCAGCCCGAAAGCATTGGGCACACCTGGCTTGGCAGAAAAATCGTCCATTTCGTTGTTGATCAGCATGCCGGTGCCGGGGACAGTGATGCCGGTGCCGTATGAAAAATTGAGCGTGTAGGTATTCACCACCGCATTGCCCCATTTATCCATGACGGAAAAGTGAGTGGTGTCCGGACTTTCATAGGGAAGCGGATCACCGGGCAGAATTTGCGATGACGGCGTCACACAGCAGGCCTTGATCTGCTTTGCCAGTTCGGCAGCATAGGCGGGATCAGTCAACCCTTTCACCGGCACATCGGCAAAATCCGGATCCCCAAGATATTTGCTGCGGTCCGCATAGGCGCGCTTGAAAATTTCCGTCAGATAGTGAACCGACAGGGCGCTGCCTGCACCGCTGTCTGCAACAGGTAACTTGTCCAGCATATTCAGCATTTGAACGATATGCACGCCGCCGGAACTTGGCGGCGGCATGGAAATGACCTCATATCCCCGGAAAGACCCGCGCACCGGTTCACGTTCCCGCACATTATAGGCCTTGAGATCCTCCAGGGTGATCCTGCCGCCGTTTCTTTCCATTTCCTCGACAATAAGCTTTGCCGTCCGGCCCGTGTAAAATTCTTCAGGCCCGTTCTTTCTCAGGCGCTTCAGAGTCTCGGCGAGGTCCTTCAGGACCATCGTCTCTCCGGCCTCATAGGGCACACATCCCGGCTTGAAATAGACCCGGCAGGTTTCCTTGTTTTGACGCAGACGATCACGCCGCGCCAGGTTCTCCGCCATATCAAAGCTGACCGTAATCCCCTTGCGGGCCAGGTCCTCGGCAGGTTTGATCACCTCGTCCCAGGACATGGTGCCATATTTCTCAAGAGCGTGGTAAAGACCGGCCACCGTCCCCGGAACCCCGGCAGACAACAGGCTGTAGCGGGACTTGCTTTCGTCCACATTGCCATCCTTATCAAGAAAAAAATCCCGATGCGCCGCTGCCGGAGCCTTTTCGCGATAGTCAATGGCAATGGTCTTGTTCTCTTTTGCCAGATGGACAATCATGAAGCCCCCACCGCCAAGGTTTCCGGCCCGCGGCAGGCTCACCGAAAGACCGAACCCAACGGCCACGGCTGCATCGACGGCATTCCCACCCTTGCGCAGGATTTCTGCCCCGATCTCACTGGCATAATAGTTCTGGCTGACCACCATGCCCTCCCGGCCCGCCACCGGATGATGGACAGCGGAATAGTCGATGATCGCCTGTGAAAATGCGGCAGGAACAAAGGCCAAGAACAACAAAAAGACCGTTATCCCCCTGCTGATCCGTCTGGCCGATCCGGTCACAATATTTCCAATGTGATTTCGCATTTTCCTATCCCTTTACTGGTTTTCTTCTCCGCTGAAGCCCGACAATCATACCCAATATCAAAACCGCAGGTATATACATCCACTGGTCCGCAGGCTGTGCTTTCGGCACTTTATAAGACAGTATTTTTAGCCGGGCGTCCAGTTTCGGATTATCAAGCGGTCCGTTAAAAATGGCTTCAGCGGAGAAGTATCCGCCTTCATCCTTCAGCCGTTCAAGGCCGAGAGTTTTCAGGCGGGCGTCCCGTCCTCCCTCACTGCCAACGCTCGCCGTGGCCAGGGAGGTTTTCACTTCATCATTAAAGTCCGTCCGCTCCAGTTGCAATTGCAGCAGACTGTTGTCGGCAATACCTTCCATATCTTCGACAAATCCGCTCACCGGACGTTCTTCCCAGGCCTCAAAGAACCTGTCGATCCAGAAACCGGGGGCCAAAAGAATAAAGGCCGTGAGCAGTAGAGACACAGATTCCCAGTGCCGGCTGCGCACCAGGAAGTATCCCCGAAGCGAAGCGGCAAAACACAGCATGCCGATCACCGCCGTCATCACCACCAGCGCCAGATGAAGCGGGCCCTTAATGCCAATCATCAAAAGTTCCGGATAGAAAATGAAAATAAACGGCAGCACGATCATGCGCAGGCTGTAGACAAACGCCGTCATCCCGGTGCGGATCGGATCACCGCCGGACACCGCCGCCGCGGCAAAGCTGGCAAGCCCCACCGGCGGCGTCACATCGGCCATGATCCCGAAATAGAATACAAAAAGATGCACGGCGATCAGCTCGATCACCAACCCGTTCTGGGCACCGAGCGTGGTAATCACCGGCACCATCAGGCTGGAGACGACAATATAGTTGGCGGTGGTCGGCAGCCCCATCCCCAGCACCAGGCTGATCAGGCCGGTAAAGACCAGCATCAGGATCAGATTACCGCCGGACAGGATTTCCACAAAGGACGCCAGCACCTGCCCGATACCGGTCAGGGACACAGCGCCCACAATAATTCCCGCCGTAGCTGTGGCAATGGCGATACCGATCATGTTACGGGCCCCGCCATAGAGCGCCCCTCTGAAGTCGGTGAAACCGGCCCTCAGTTCCCGCCCTGCTGTTTCATGTCCCCGCAGAAGGGCCTTGAGCGGTTTGTGGGTCAGCAGAATGAATACCATCAGCAAGCTTGCCCAGAAAGCGGACAGGCCGGGCGACAAACGCTCCACCATCAAACACCAGATCAGAAGCGCCACCGGCAGAATATAATAGAGGCCGCCCCTGAAAATATGACCGGCCGGCGGCAGATGCTCCAGATCGGTATCTTCCTCAATCTCGGGCACGGAGGCAGAAATTTTCAACAATCCGCCATAGGCCAGCAACAGTAGCAGGATGGTCACAATCGTGGCGAACGAGCCGAATACCCCCCTGATCCAGCCAAGACTGAAGTAAACCACAGCGGACAGAAGGGAAAGCCCGGCAATGGCCGCTGCCCACACATAAAGAAGCTGCAACAGCGTCAGTCGCTCGCCCCGCCTCGGAAGCCCGGTCATACCCTTGCGCTGTGCCTCCAGATGAACCAGATAGAAAAGCGCGATATAGGAAATGATCGCCGGCAGGAAGGCGTGCTTGATAATTTCCGTATAGGGCAGGCCCACATATTCCACCATCAGGAAGGCGGCCGCGCCCATGACCGGCGGCATTATCTGGCCATTGACCGAAGAGGCCACCTCGATGGCACCCGCTTTCTCACGGCTGAACCCCACCTTCCGCATCAGCGGGACTGTGAAAGTACCAGTGGTCACCACGTTGGCGATGGAAGAGCCGGAAATGAGGCCGGTAAGAGCCGAGGCAATTACCGAGGCCTTGGCCGGACCGCCCTGCAGATGACCAAGCAGGGAAAAGGCGAGACGGATAAAATAGTTGCCAGCGCCGGCTTTTTCCAGCAACGCGCCGAACAGGACAAACATGAAAACAAAACCGGTGGAAACGCCGAGAGCGATGCCGTAAACCCCCTCGGTGGTCAGCCAGAGATGGGACATGGCCTTGTGGAAGGAGGCCCCCTTCCAGCTCAGGGCATCGGGCACCCAGGCACCATTGCCATAAAAGATATAGACGAGGAAGAAGAGCGCCACTGTGACCATCGGCAGGCCAAGTGTCCGCCGTGCCGCCTCCAGCAACAGCAGGAGACCACAGCCCCCTACTGCCAGATCAAAGGGATCGTAGGCGCCGACCCGTTCCGAAAGCGGAATATATTCAAGACAGACATAAAACGCGGCATACCCGGCCAGCAGGGCAATGGCCCAATCGTGACGAGGAATGTGACTGTCCGGCGAAGACCGTCGAAAGCTGTGCATCAGGAATGCCAGAACAATGGCAAATGTCAGATGAATGGCGCGGGCCTGCGTATCATTGAAAAGAACAAGAAACCGGAAAGCTGCAGGCACCAGTTCACCCAGCAGGTAAGGCAACGGCGAAGCATAATAAAGCTGGAACAGGGACCAGGCAATGGCAAGTGCGGTGACAATGCCGCCCGGAATTCCCCCCGGATGGCGGATATGTTCCACCTTTTCTTCCAGTGCGTCGACATCCGGCCGGACCCGTCGTTTCCAGAACTTCAGTTTTGACAGCATTCCGACCCCGCGGCTTCCTGCTCACTAATCAGGCCGGCTTCCCGGTAATATCGTATCGCGCCCGGGTGCAGCGGTGCGATCAGGCCGGCTGAGATCATCTCCTCGGCTTTCAGAAAAGAGAACGCGGCATGCAGGCGCCTGAAATCCGCCAGGTTTCCGACCACCGCCCTGGTCACATGATAGATCACATCATCCGGAATCTGGTCCGAGGTAACAAACACCGCTTTCATGCCAAAGGTTTTCACATCATGGTCCGTACCGTTATAGAGGCCCGCCGAAATAACCGCCGGGGCATAATAGGGATTTTCCGCAAGCAATCTGTCAATTGCCGGGCCGGCAACCTCGACAATCACTGAGTCACAGCTGGTTGTAGCCT
This sequence comes from Emcibacter sp., assembly GCF_048269205.1. Lineage (GTDB taxonomy): Bacteria > Pseudomonadota > Alphaproteobacteria > Sphingomonadales > Emcibacteraceae > Emcibacter. Next base: position 595,697 of record NZ_JBLXJC010000002.1, read on the forward strand.
CCTTGATGGCGCCGCTGGGCTGACCGACCACATAGGCGATGGCATCCAGTTTATTATCGCACAGGGCCTGAGACTGTTCCGCCGCCTTCAATTCCGCAGCGATGGCGAAGTCGCTTTCCTGCCAGCCCAGAACCTTCATAAGGGTTTCCATGGTTGCCCGGGTCCCGGACCCCGGATTGCCGATATTGACCCGCTTTCCTTTCAGGTCATCAAGAAGCCTGATTCCGCTGTCGCGGCGGGCGACAATGGTCAGAGGCTCTGAATGGAGGGAAAACAAAGTCCTGAGACCGGGCCAGGCACCGTCCCTTTGAAAAAGCTTTTTGCCGGAATAGGCGTGGGATTGCCAGTCTGACTGTGTGACGCCAATATCCAGTTCACCGCGACGAACCGAGCGGATATTATATATAGAGCCCCCTGTCGCCTCCACCGAGCAACGCAGGCCATGCTCACTGCGGTGCCGGTTGACCATTCGGCAAATGGCCGCCCCTGCCGGATAATAGATTCCGGTCACCCCTCCGGTACCAATGGTGATAAAGCGGTCTGCCAGCACGGTGGTGGCTCCGAAGAGGCACAAAAACAAAACAGGAAACACGCGCAGAAATATCATCAGTTATCCCACCGCCGCTTCCGCCTTTTCCGTTCCACCCCACAGGTTGCCTGAAATACTCCGGATGATACCATTGTTGATTTCGAGGCCGTTCTCCCGGTCCTTTGCCATCCACCAGGGGCCGTCCAGATCTATAAAATCAGCCCCGCTACACAGCAATATCGCCGGCGCCATGGACAGGGAAGTGGCCACCATGCATCCAATCATGAGGCCAAATCCCTGTTCAAGCGCCCGTTCCCTCAGCCTGACTGCTTCAGTAAGTCCACCGGTTTTATCCAGCTTGATATTGACATACTGATATTTTCCCTTGAGGGACGGAAGATCATGCGACGTATGGCAGGATTCATCGGCACAAACCGGCACCCTTGCCTGATAGTCTTTCAGAGCATCGTCTTCACCCGCCGGAAGAGGTTGCTCCAGAAGATTGACCCCCAAACCGGCCAGATCCTCATCAACCGATTTCAGGATATCTATGGTCCAGCTTTCATTGGGATCAACAATGATCCGGCTTTCCGGTGCTGCGGTCCGCACCGCCCGCATCCGGTCGAGAATATTATCCTGATCCAGCTTCACCTTCAGCAACGGCGCACTTCTGCTGAGCGCGGCCTTTTCCGCCATTTTCTCCGGCGCATCGACACCAATGGTGATGGCGGTTTCCAGTTCTCCTGGCATATCCAGATCCAGAAGGGAAGCAACAGTCCTGCCCTGCCAGCGGGCCATCAGATCCCAAAGGGCGCAATCTACTGCATTGCGAGCCGCACCAGGCGGCAACAGGCCCAGGAGTTGTTCAGGGCTTACACCTTCCTCGACATCCGGCAGGACCGCGTTAATCTGGTCGAGCACCGACTCCACTGTCTCCCCATATCTGGCATAGGGCACGGATTCCCCTTCCCCCTTTACCTGGTCACATTCAATGGTGACGTGGATGACATCGGCGCCTGTCTTGACACCACGGGATATTCGAAAGGGTTCTCTTAGCGGCCAGTGCTCGTGACATACGGTCAGGCGTTTGTTGATCATGAAATAAAGTCCACAATTTCCGAAACACCGTCCCTGAGCGGATCGACGCAGGGAACATCAAAGGTTCCGGCAAGTTCATTCATATAGTTTCGCGCCTTGACCGCATCATAGCCCGAGGTATTCACGGATATTCCCCCCAGCCTGACCCAGGGATTTGTCAGGGAGGCCGCTCTCAGGTTTGCCTGGATGCAGTCACCGATTCCCGGCACGGGCTGATGCGGCAGGCCACGCATATGCTGTCTGCCCATTTCATGGCAGAGCACAACTATATCCGGCTGGGCGCCATGCAACAAGCCAAGGCTGACACCAGCATAGGATGGATGAAACAGGGATCCCTGACCTTCCACGATATCCCAGTGATCTTCCTCATTGTCCGGCGAGAGAAACTCCGCCGCGCCGGAAATAAAATCGGCCACCACAGCATCAACAGAAAGTCCGCTTCCGGCCACAAGTATACCGGTCTGGCCAGTGGCGCGAAAATCAGCCTTCATCCCTCGCGCGGACATTTTCTTTTCCAGCGCCAGAGAAGTATACATTTTCCCGACAGAACAGTCCGTACCCACGGTCAGCAGCCTTTTTCCCTTGCGGCGAATACCTGTCCCCACGGCCAGCTTTTGCGAGGAATGCCGTACATCGAATATCTGGCGGCCTTTTTCCTCCGCCAGGGACTTGATTTCGGGAATATCAGCAAGTTTCTGATGGAGCCCGTTGGCCACATCCATACCATTCTCCAGTGCCTCCCGGATGCAGGACATCCAGCTCTCCGAAATATGCCCTCCGGCGTTGGCCAATCCGAGAATGAAGGTCTTGGCCCCCTTCTCCGCCGCCTCGGCGATCGTCATGTCCGGAAAGCCCAGACTGATTTCGCAACCGGGCATCCTGAACTGCCCGATGCATTTTTCAGGCCGCCACTGTGCAATTCCGCGGGAAGTCTTGACCGAGAGGGGGTCTCGTACATCACCAAGAAAAAGAAGATATGGTGATTCAATCTGCATAGCTGTCGATACCTTTAGTTTATTGTCGTTTAGTTTATTGTGATTGTCTGGGCCGAACGGGAATTGTCGGTTGCTAGCGGCGCTGAATATCCTTCAACGATTACAACAGACGGCTCCGCCGGTGTGGCATTAAACTCCACAAAATCCATTCTGAATAGTGGATTTATTCCGTCTTTCTTATTTTTGCCTGACATGTCTGCCTGCCATTCCACAAGAGACAGATCATCAAGATAAATCGCTTCGCCGCTATCATCCCCGTTTTCCAGGATCAGTCTGAAGCCCTTGACTTTCTTTTTATCCGGCGCAGGAAATTCAATGGAGAACTCCCGCCATTCATCACCTTCGGCCTCTATCCGGCCAAGCTGCACCATCCGCCCCTTTTTCAGCGCCGCGGCGCGGCGGGCCCCTTGATCCCAAAAGCCGAGCGAGACATTCAAGGGCGCCTCCTTACCGGCGCGAATAAAGCCGTGCAGCGTCAGGGGCGCACCCGGAACATAGTCATGGGTTCTGATGAAATTTTTAAGCTCGGTCCGACTTCCTCCCGGAAGACACAGGGCATGACTGCCGCGATAGACCACTTCTGACTGCACCGCACAGGTCTCATCGGGATAAATCCAATTCCTATCGGAAAGCCCCCACAGGCCTTCCTGTTCGAAATCGCCAAACAGCAGACGGTCCCTGCCGAGACGAAAAGCGCCCGTATCCCCGGAAATCTTCAGCGGGTAGCTGTACCAGGGAAATTCCAGGGGCAGGATTTTACTTCCGCCGTTGATCCGGGCCACCTTCACCGGCTGCAGTGCCTGTCCGCCCGCCTGCACCACCGCGTGGCCGCCGGACCGGGACAGAATAACGCCCCGCCGGGAGGACTGGTCAGCAAGCCGCCTCAGGACATATTGCCTGATATTGCCCACAGCCGGCGTCGGGCGATAGTTCTTGATATACAGCGGCACCACTTCCGCCCGGTGGAATTTGTCGCCATCCATCCACACATAAAGCAGAACTGACGGATGGGTTTCATACCGGTACTGATCGAAGACAAAATTTCCCAGGGAATAGGCGATCAGCTTATCCTGATAGATTTCGAAACCGTGCACCACATGGGGGTGATGACCGATGATCAGATCGGCGCCGCTGTCCACCGCCAGCTTCATACGCCCTTCTGTGGTCTTGCTGGGACCATAGGAATATTCCCTGCTGCCGTGATATTGCATCACGACAAGGTCGCTCGCTTCGTTCTCCGTCAATACAGTTTGGCGAATATTTTCATCCGACCCATAGGCCGCACCGCTTTTGTCCGGTCCGTCTGCCACCTGGTTTGGCGTTACCCGGCCTTTCCAGCCCACAAATCCCAGGTGAGAGGTTTTCACGCCGTTGATTTCCTGACGCCAGGCCTTCAGGGATTCCGCCCGGTTCATCCCGCCGCCGGAAAAACCGATAGCACTGTTTTTCAGGGCCCGCATGGTGGAGGTTGCGCCTTCCTCTATAAAATCATTCACATGATTATTGCCGAGACTAACAAAATCAACCCCCGCCTTTTTCAGCGCCGACAACATGGTTGTGGGACTGTAAAACACATAGGACTTGGGAGCCGCCGCTTTGGGTTCGACGTCCATCAATGGCGTTTCCATATTCACCGAAGCAAAATCTGCAAGCGCCATATAGGGGGTAATAGAAGACAGAATTGCGGCAGCATCCTCTTCCTCGTGACCGGGACGTATCAGCTTCGGCTCTCCCCGTTCAGGATCCTTGAAGCGCCTCCCCATCATGGCGTCGCCTCCAAAGGCCAGCATGACACGCCCCGGCTTTTTCCGGACCAGAACAATAGGAGGGACCCTGTATCCGTTTTTATCCTTTTCCAGTTCCAGATCGGCAAAACTGTGCACAATTGAATAGTGGCCTTCCGCAGAAATTACGAGGCGAAACAAACCGGCGCCGGCTGTCGCCAGGCGATATTGTCCGTTCCTGCCGGTTCGCACTTCCGCCCCGTCAAGACGGATGGAGACATTTTCAACAGAACGACCCTGCTCATCCAGAATGATCCCTGAAAGGAACGACTGTGAAGCCTGACTTCCCGGGACGACCAGAAAAAGGCAGATAATCAGAAAAGTGATATATTTGTTCATGACTTATGCTCTGAAAGAAACTGTTTCCGGTCAACCGGATAAGGCAGATTACTCTGGCAGAACCGACCTGTATAATTCCCGTTCTTCAACCGCATATAACCTTTGGTTATACGTCAGGCATCAGGAGATGTAGTTTTCGTAAGTCAGCTTGAAGAATTCCAGGAAATTCCGGCAGGCTGCGGAAAGCGGGCTATTCTCCAGATATAATCCCTTGACCGAGTAACGGATCGGAGGATCAAGCTCTCTGATTTCGATATTTCCCGGCCCTTCGGACAAGGCCGTCACCTGGTCAACAATCGCCACCCCTCCGCCATAGCCGACAATATTCTTGGCGATATAATAGGTTTGCACCGTTACCACCGACTCCAGGTCGATGCCCCGGTCCACAAGGCTGCTGTAGAGTATCTCCGCAAGCGGACCACTGTCCTTGATGCCGATGACGTCCTTGCCTTCAAGCTCTTCCAGCCGTATTTTCCGGCCCTCTTTCCCGAAATCCCCTTCGTTGCAGATACAGACAAACTCGCCGCTGCCAAAGTCATATTCCTGAATGCCTTCCGTCTGCGGCGGGTTAAATGCCAGACCGATATCGTCTTCGTGTTCATTCAGGGATTTGACCAGATCGTCATAATGCCGGGTCTGCACATCGAAGGTCACTTCCGGATACTGTCGGCGAAAATTGGCTATGGTCAACGGCAGGATATTCAGACCAAGCGCCGGCATCACAGCAATCCGCACATGTCCCGACTTTCCGCCCCTCAGATTGCGTGACTTGGCCTGAAGGGTCCGCATCTGGCGGTAGACCTTGTGCACCTCGCCAAACAGGGCATGGGCTTCATTTGTCGGTATAAGCTTGCCCTTGACCCGTTCAAACAGCGGGTATCCAAGCTGATCCTCTGCATGATGCAGAACCTTGCTGATGGACGGTTGGGAAACATTCAGGCGCTTCGCCGCATTGCTGACAGTGCCTGTTGTATAAACCGCGTGAAAAACTTCGATATGACGCAAGCGCATTGTCGGATTTCTTTTTGGTTCCTGATCCTGACTCGCCATTCATGCTGACCGGGAAAACCGAAAAGTGCAACATTTTATCTTTAGGGCATCTTTTGACCTGCCGCCATTCGGCCTTGTTTTTCCCGGGTAAACACAATAAAACTGTCGCCATGAAAACAGTCCGGAAAAGTAAGAAACATACCGGACAAAAAGGTATTTGCTAAACACGGGATATAATGATGACCGCCAAATTTGCTACACTAAACCATGAAGCTCACAAAAATCTGAGAGTCAGGAATCACACCGACTTCGCCCATGTCAAAGACCAGCACCTTGCTCCGATGGCACTGCATGAATTTGTCAAGGCAGCAAGCAGTTTGCCTGTCGTCTTCATCAAACCACAGGATGATGGCAAGTTTCACGCTGTCGCCATGATGGGGCTGACGCCAGGAGAAAACCTGGTTATCAAGAAGGGTTCATGGGATGGGATTTATGTGCCCGCCAGCGTCATTATCTATCCTTTTAGCCTGGCGAGAGCCCCAAGAGAAGACAATGAAACATTCGTTATGACCATCGATGAAAACAGCCCGCTGGTCAGCAAGGATGACGGTAGTGCACTGTTTGACGACGAAGGTAACGCGACAGAATTCCTTGAAAACTGCAAGAAGACGGTAACAGCACATTTTGACCATATTCAAATGTCGAAACAGTTTATCGACCTGCTGGACACAAAGGGCCTGATAACGGAACAGGGCCTTACAGTAAATTATGGCGAGGACCAGGAGAACGTCAATATCAGAGGCATTTATGCCATTGACGAAAAAAAACTGGATGATCTGCCGGCCGAGGATTTTGAAGAATTACGCAAACTGGGGCTATTGCCGGTAATCTACGCGCAGTTGGCCTCACTTCACCAGATTCACAGACTGCGCGGAATGAGCCTGTCGCAGCAGTAATTCACGTCAGAATATGGATCGTAAAACCCTGTCCTCCCAAGGACAGGGTTTTTTATTGGTCCGAATTGTAGATAATGGATATATTTCGAACAAGATTCACACCTACATTGCGTAGAACATAATTATTAGTCAGGTTAATCAGGAAGTCAGTTCTTTGCAGGCAAAAACAACTGGAACCGGAATATTCGATCGCTCCCGGACTCTTTTGAGTCCAAAGTCATATGCGATACTAGTTCTTCTGCTTACCTGCTTCACCAGCCCTGCCCTGGCGGCGGGTGATTTTTCCTATGACCTGAAGTTACATGGATTCGAGAAATTGCCGGACGAAACCGTTCGACGCAGCTTCGAGGAGCACTCCGTACTGTCAAACCGGAAGTCCGAGAACTTTGTATCCGTGTCCAACCTGAGATCCCGGCTGAGGCAGGATGTGGATCTTCTGGAACGCATTTTGCGGGCAGAAGGCTATTACAACAGCAAGATCACCGAAAAACTTTCCCGCCGGGAAAACAAATTTGCTGTCTCCATATCCCTGGCTCCGGGACCGCGATATCTTCTGGATAAAATACGGATTACATACCCGGAAGCCCCGGACATGGAAATTCAGCAGAAAGCCACGGCAGCACTGAGCCTGAAAGAAGGCACCCCCCTGCGCTCCGAAGAAACCCTGGCCGCCCAGACAAGAATGATTGTCGCCTTTCCGGAAATGGGATATCCGCTGGCCCGGGTAGAAGACCGGAATATCATTGTGGATCACGCCACCCAAACCGCTTCGGTAGAGTTCATTGTCGCGACAGGTCCACACACCCGCTTTGGCGCAGCCCGTTTTGAAGGACTGTCATCAGTCAACAGAGCCTATCTTGAACGCATGGTGACCTGGCAGAAAGGCACTGTTTATGCCCAGAAGAAGGTTGATGCCCTGAGATCCCGCCTGTCCGGCACTGGTCTGTTCAGAAGTATTCAGGTCACTCTTGCCGAGCAGGAAAGCGAGGAAAGGGATATCCTGGTCAGGCTGGTGGAAAACAAGCACCGGACCATCGGACTTTCCGCTGGCTATGCCACCAGCGACGGTCTCAGCAGTGACGCCTCCTGGCAGCACCGCAACATTTTCGGCAACGGGGAAAGACTGCTGATCGGTGCCCATCTGGCGGAAATAGAGCAGTCCCTGACAGCCAGACTGGACAAGCCAAATTTCAAGAGGCTCGACCAGACACTGTTCCTGGAAACCAGCGCCAGAAACGAAAACACCGACGCCTATGACGCCCTGACCGCGGATGCCCGGGTCGGACTGGAACGTCTGCTGACAAAAAATATTGCTGCAAACCTCTCTGTATTTACCCAGTATGCCGACATCACCAACTCCGACAACGACAAAAAATACTGGCTGGCAGCATTACCCGCCGGGATACGCTGGGATAACTCGAATGATATTCTTGATCCGACAAGCGGTTTCAGGGTTTCACTGACCTCGGCACCAACATTTATCTTCAACGGGTCCAAAGAGTTTTATCTGCGTAGCGAAGTAAACCTGAGCGGCTATTACCCGCTGGACGGCGACCGTGATTTCGTACTGGCCGCACGGGTCAGGGCCGGATCAGTCTATGGCATCAGCTTTGACGAATTGCCCACCAAGGAAAGATTTTTCAGCGGTGGCGGCGGTTCTGTCCGGGGATACGGCTATCAGGACATCGGTCCCAGGGATCCCTCCGGCGATCCCATTGGTGGCCGCTCTGTCGCCGAAATCAACGGGGAAGTGCGGGTCCACATCAGCAAAACCCTGAGCCTTGTTCCCTTCATCGATGGCGGTAATGTCTATGAGAGCGAGCTGCCTGGTTTCAAAGGTTTCCGTTGGGGAACGGGCCTGGGTGTGCGTTATCATACCAGCTTCGGCCCCCTTCGGATTGATGCCGCCACGCCGTTGAACCGGTTGCCCGGGGAAAGCCGGTTTCATCTGTACGTCAGCCTGGGACAGGCCTTCTGATGACGCCTGATAGTGCGAAATATTTCTCCTCGCGAACTGCCGTCAGACTGGCGGTCTGGAGCGCCCTGGTCCTCGCCGTCCTGCTTGCAGTAGCAGGGACCGGCCTCCTGATACTGGACACACCTTACGGCAAACGACAGCTTACGAGCTGGCTGAACGGGGAACTGGGCGATGACACCTCCGGCATCGAAATTGGTACCGTCACAGGCACCCTGTTCGGCAAGTTCCGGATTGACCGAGTCCGTTTCAAGGATACAGAGGGAGTCTGGGCCGAACTTCATGCCACAGAGGTGATCTGGTCGCCCTGGAAACTGGTCGGCGGAACCCTTGATATCGAAAGCCTGCATGCCAAAAGATTAAACGTCCGCCGACGACCCGCCAGCCGGAACGAAGCCGCTGACATGCAAGTCCCCTCCTCTTCACCTCTGGCTGTGCCGGAACTGCCTTTTGATCTGCGGATTGGCGAATTCGACCTGGCTGAAATAAATCTCCGCCGTGCCGTCGCCGGCCGGCCCATGCAATTGACCAGTCATGGTCAGCTTGTCGAAGAGGAAGACCGGCGCATTACGCTCGGTTTTTTTCTGCAGCGGCGGGGAGATATCCGCGAAGAACTGGCCCTGGACCTGATATTTGACAAAGTGGATGACTATCTTGCTCTTGACGGAAAGCTTTATATCCCCCCGCGTGGCCTGATTGCCGCACTGACGGGAACCACTCTTGATCAAGATTTCTCCCTTCAGCTTCAAGGCGAAGGTCCCCGGAGCAACTGGGCCGGCAAATTTGCCGTCTTGCAGGGAGAGGTCCTGCTTGGCGAAGCGTCTATTACCAACAGAAATCATGTTTTTTCCATCGCCGCCGATATTGATCCGGGTCTGCAGAAGAATCTGAAGGATGTGGAGATGTTGGGGGGCAATATCGGGCTGTCTGTACTTCTTAAGCCGGACGCAGAGGAATATCACAAATATCTGACTGTGGAGATGGAAACTGCAACGGCAGCCATCAGGGCGGAAGGGCGGCTGAACACCAAAGATATTACCCTGCTCGATAATATCCGTTATTCCGGCAGGCTGAAACATGAAACCGCCTTTGGCAATGTCAAGTTCAGTCCTTTCACTGTTCAGGGTGTCATCAGCGGTACGCTCAGTGAGCCTGCCTTTACCCTGAAAAGCGACAGCCTGGCCGTGCAGACAAACGACGGAACCCGTCTCCGGGTGACAGGCACCCTGTCCGCAAACAGAACCGATTCCGCCCTGCGCTATACAACTGCGGGCACAGTTACAGAATTTGCCCTTGGCAGTGCTGACCAGCCGCCAGTCTATCTTCCCCTGCCCGTTTACTGGCGGGGGGACGGACAGCTCGACCTGGCCGGTAACCTTGCCGTGCTGGACAGCCTGGAGCTGAAAAACGAGCCCTCACAACTAACCTTGAGCGGTTCAGTCGGCCTCGGCGGCGATAGCCTCGATCTGGCCGGACGACTGCGCAGCAGCCTTGCTCCTCTCGGCGAGGCCTTGTCCGGCACAATGGCCCTTGACCTGTCCGCCAAACGGGAGAATGGCGGTGAGCCGCTGCTGCTGGACATTAACGCCAGCAGCCAGGATATTTCCTATGGCAGCCCCCTGCTGGACAACCTGACCGGTCCGGCGCCAACCGCCAGAGTTAGCGGAACATTACGCCCGGACGACAGCCTGTCGGTAACGGCGGAAATTGCCGGTTCACACGTCAGCCTGTCGGCCGATCTGACCGCTGATAAAAACATGCTGCTGCAGGACAGCAGTTATACCCTGTCCCTCATCGACCTGAATACAATGGAGAAGGCGGGAGGTCTCAGCCTGGCCGGAAAGCTTGACATTTCCGGTGTTCTGTCAGGCCCTCTGGCTTCCCCCGACATGACCGCAGAGACAAGTCTGAAAAACCTGGACATTCAGGGCATCACTCTCACCGATCTCGCCCTTTCTGCCAATCTCAGGAATATCGTAAACAGCCTTCAGGGCATGGTCACACTGACCGGCAGCTCCGGCTACGGCCCGCTTGACCTCTCCTTCACGGTGGCACAGCCGGAAAAAGATATTTTCCGGCTTTCGGAAATTTCCGCCCTGGCCGGCCCCCTCATGGCGACAGGAGACCTCTCCATTCCGTCCGGCAAGGCATTGAACGGGGAAATCAGCCTACAGACCCTGCCCGAAAAAGAGCGCGCCGCGTCGGTCTCGGACCTTTTCGAGGGAACGCTGGAAGCTGCCCTGTCTCTGGAAGACCGGAACGGACAGCAGCAATATTCTTCATCGGGCACGGCAAGGGACCTCCGCATCACCCTGCCGGGCGGAGACATACTTACCCTCCGTCAAACCGACTGGTCGGGCCAGTTGCTGACTGATGACGACTTGCCGGCGCTTGATCTTTCCGCCAGTGCCAAAGACCTGTCCCTGCCCAGAATCGAACTCTCGGAGCTGAAGATAAATCTGGATCATGATGACCGCAAAACCGCATTCAGGATAGATGCCGGTGGTACAGAACTCTATCCCCTCGAGCTGTCCGCCCGGGGCCATGTCGAAACAGGATCAGGGAAAAGTCTTGAGCTGGAACTTTCCCTTGACGGGCAGGCCAACAACATCGGGTTCAACACCCCCGCCCCCCTGCATTTCGAAAAGACAGGGGACAGTCTAAGCCTCAGTCCGGCAAAATTGTCTCTGGGCGATGGCACACTCGGGGTCAGTTTCTCCCGCACCCCGGAAGATATCAAGGCCCACGTGAAGGCAGATCAGGCGGATTTGCGCTTGCTCAATCAGTTTATCCCGGAACTGCCGTTCACAGGCACAGCGGACGGCCGGATTGATCTGTCCGCCAGCAGCAAGGCTCTCAAGGGAACCGCTCTACTGACCCTGACCGGCCTTGATACGCCGCAGCAGCTTTATGCCATCGATCCGGATCTGAAAATCGGTATTAATGCAATCCTGTCAGAACAGCAGATATCACTGACAGGCCGGGTAGACCTTGCCGCGACAAAGTTGGCGGGGCTGTCGGCAACACTGCCTGTTGACTATAATTTCGGCGGCGGAGACTACAGCATTGACACTCAATCTCCCCTTTCAGCCGATCTTGACTGGGACGGCCGGGTGGAACCACTATGGCCAATGCTGAACCTGTTCAACCATGATCTTTCCGGGGCCGCCAGTGGCCGGATTGCCGTAACCGGATCACTCAACGAGCCACATTTCAGTGGCAAGATCGGATTCGATAACGGCCGCTATGAAAATATCCAGAGCGGATTTGTCGCCGACAATATGGAGTTGGACGCTGAAGTAAGTGACAACAGATTGACATTGCGAAAATTTACCGCAACTGACGGCGGCAGCGGTACTCTGGGCGCAGACGGTTGGATTCAGGTTTTCCCTGATTTGTCCTATCAGGCCGATATTAACCTGCGGGCGGACAGGGCCCATCTCTATCGTCAACCCAGTCTGGAAATCACCGCCTCGACTGAGCTGTCTCTGAAAAAAGACGAGGAACGCCTGACCCTCGACGGAGAGGCGGAGGTGAATAGCGCCAATATCAATCTGGTAGATCAGGGCCCGGGTAATCTGATCGAAACCGATGTGGTGGAAATCAACAATGGCCGACCGGTGATTGAGGACGAAGATCTGAAGAAACGGCATATTGGCCCGCTCTACCTTGATCTTGCCCTGAAGGCACCCAAGCGGGTGTTTGTCCGGGGCCGAGGCCTGGATTCCGAATGGGCCGGCGATCTGGACATTACCGGTTCCTCTGACGAAGTTATCATCAACGGCAGCATTTCCCTGATTAAGGGAACCTTCAGCTTTTCCGGCAAGCGTTTTAACCTGACGCACGGAGAAATAAGGTTCCCCGGCAATCAGAGCAATGATCCCTCCCTGAATATCGTGGCCCAGCTGGATATGGTGAATCTGACCGCCTTTATCAAAATTGGCGGCACCGCGGCCCAGCCGGCGCTGACGATAACGTCTTCACCGGAACTTCCCCAGGACGAAATAATGGCCAGGATACTGTTCGGGTCTTCGGTTACTGAACTCACTCCCTGGCAGGCCCTGCAGCTAGCAAGCTCCATCCAGGCCCTTTCCGGCAGCGGCGGGCCGGGCATGCTGGACAAAATGCGTGGAAGTATCGGCATTGACCGCTTTTCCATTGCCTCGGACGCAAACGGCCAGCATGGGACGCTTATCTCCGGCGGTAAATATCTGACCGATAAAATCTATGTGGAAATCACCACGTCCAGCACATCCGGTGCCACTGCCCAGTCCGTGGAGGTGGACCTGACCAAAAGCCTGTCCCTGGTGACCAGGCACACCCTGGACCAGGATAACAGCCTGTCTATTCGCTGGTCCTGGGATTACTAGTAAATAGGATGATATTTCAGGCGAACCGCTAGAGATCGGCGCTGGGCATATCCTCGACAATCTTGCTGCGCAGCCGGTAACTGTTGCCGCGAACCATGGCGATCCGGGTCCCTTCCTGATTGGTGATCACCACATCGCACAATCCGGTGCGCCCGGCCTGATTCTGTACTTCCGCCACGGCGGTCAGCAGATCGCCCTCCCCCGCCGGGGTAAGAAAGGTGATATTGTTGGTCAGGGTCACTGTGGTGATGTTTGCCGTGTTGCAGGCAAAGGCAAATGCGGTGTCGGCCAGGGCAAAGATATATCCGCCGTGACAAATGGCATGGCCATTCAGCATTTGCTCCGTCACCAACATGGTCATGACAGCATAGCCCGGACGCACTTTGGTGAGTTTAATTCCCATATTTTGTGCCGCAACATCCTTCTTATACATGGCATCCGCCACCTGTCGCGCGAAGGACAACGGGCTTTCGCGATCACGGACATCTTTCTCTGTCATTGTGAATTCCTGACTGAAATGATAGACATACTGAAAATACATGCTGTAATGAGTAACAAAATTAACAACAAGAATATGTAGATGTCCTCAGCGTCGCAATTAAAAAAACTGATCAGGGAATTTCAGCAGAGACAGCCAATACGCGCCGGATCCCTTATTATGACTGTTTACGGAGACGCCATTGCGCCCCGTGGCGGCACCGTCTGGCTGGGCAGCCTTATCAATCTCCTGGAACCTCTCGGCCTGAACGGGCGGCTGGTCAGAACCACCATTTCCCGGCTCAGCAAGGATAACTGGCTGGCGCCAAACCAGGTCGGGCGGAAAAGCTACTACAGTCTGACAGCAAGCGGACGAAAAAGATTTCAGAATGCGACGCCGCGTATTTATGCGGGCCCGCAGACGGACTGGGACGGAACATGGTGCCTTGTTTTTCTGCCGAACCACCTCCGTCAGAAAAAAGACACGCTGCGGCGGGAACTGGGCTGGCTCGGCTTCGGTAACCTTGCCGCCGGCCTTCTCGCCCACCCCAATCCGGATATGGAAGCCCTGAAACAAACTCTGGAACTCAATGAAGTCGAGGACGAGGCCATTATCCTGAACAAGGCCCGGCACAGCCTGACCAGCGGCAAGGCGCTGGACAAACTGGTCCATGAATGCTGGGATCTCGCAGACCTGGGACAACATTATCATGAATTCCTGAGCCGCTACCGGCCGGTATACAAATCCCTGAAAGAATCAGCCCTTGCATCGGACGAGGACGGCGCTCTGCTGCGAATCCTTATGATTCACGATTACCGGAAGATTCTTCTCAGAGATCCCCTGCTGCCCACCGGCCTTTTGCCCGCCCAGTGGGAAGGCACCTCGGCTCATCAGCTCTGCCGCAATATCTATCTGCTGCTGCTGGATGGCTCGGAACGCTATTTCAGCAAGAATCTGGAGACCGCAGACGGCCCTCTACCGGCTCCATCCGCCATATTCTACCAACGCTTCGGCGGACTCTAGGGATTTTTTTTCCTTTAGAATCAATCGTATGTAAATGTGATACATTTTTTATTGATTTATTTGTTTTTTTGTAACATATTAAACCCGGAACTGAACAATAGAAATCATATTGAAAGGGGTCTCATGTACGGCGATACATCCATTCAGAAAGCAATCAAACTGGCTGAACCCACAAGTGAGGAACAAGCCCGCCTGGAAGAGATTTTCCAGGAAAAAGTCGACAATGACATCAAGATTGAACCGCAGGACTGGATGCCTGCCGCATACCGCAAGACCCTGGTGCGCCAGATGTCGCAGCATGCCCATTCCGAAGTGATCGGCATGCAGCCGGAAGGGAACTGGCTCACCCGCGCACCGTCCCTGCGCCGCAAAGCCATTCTGCTGGCCAAAATCCAGGATGAAGGCGGTCATGGCCTCTATATCTACAGTGCCGCTGAAACCCTTGGCACCTCCCGTGCGGAAATGGTCGAGCAGCTACATGCCGGCAAGGCCAAATATTCCTCCATCTTTAACTATCCGGCGCTGACCTGGGCTGACATCGGCACCATCGGCTGGCTGGTTGACGGCGCCGCGATCACCAACCAGGTTTCCCTCGCCAAAGGCTCTTACGGACCCTATAGCCGGGCCATGATCCGGATCTGTAAAGAAGAAAGCTTCCATCAGCGCCAGGGATATGAACTGCTTCTCTCCCTTGCCCGCGGCACGGATGAACAGAAAGCCATGGTTCAGGAATCCGTGAACCGTTTCTGGTGGCCGTCACTGATGATGTTCGGCCCCAGCGACAAGGACAGCGCGCATACCGCCCAGTCCATGAAATGGAAAATCAAGCGGAAAACCAATGATGCTCTGCGTCAGGAATTTATTGATGCCACCGTGCCCCAGGCCGAGTTCCTTGGCATCACCCTGCCTGATCCGGATCTGAAATGGAACGAAGAAACCGGTCACTATGATCACGGAGAGATCGACTGGGAAGAATTCCACAATGTCATTCAGGGTAACGGCATCTGCAACAAGCAGCGTCTGGAAACTCACATCAAGTCTCATGAAGACGGCGAATGGGTCCGCGAAGCTGCCATTGCCTATGCCGAAAAGCAAAAAGCCAAAAAAGAAGCTGCCGCCTGAGGCTCGATAGAAATTCCGATCACTGATATCGATCGAAAGAAGATATAAAAGGACATCCAAATGAGCGACAAACCCAATTCACACAACAAGGATTGGCCCCTGTATGAAGTTTTCATCCGCAGCAAAGCGGGCCTTGATCACAAACATGCCGGCAGCATCCACGCCAGCGATCCTGAAATGGCCATCGAGGCGGCCCGGGACGTATACACCCGCCGCGGTGAAGGCGTGAGCATCTGGGTCGTGCCATCCAACGCCATTACGGCTTCCAAGCCGGAAGACAAGGACAGCCTCTATGAGCCGGCCGACAGCAAAATCTATCGTCACCCGACCTTCTATGACATCCCCAAGGAAGTGGGCAAAATGTAATCCCCCCGCGGGAAACCCAAAGACCTAAGGAGTGACAAATGACTGATAAAGATCGTAAAGCCGTTGCGGAATACGCCACCCTTCTGGGGGATCACGCCCTGATCATGGGCCATCGCCTGTCGGAATGGTGCTATCTTGCCCCGTCCCTGGAGCTTGATGTGGCCATGTCCAACTGCGCCCTGGACTATATCGGCCAGGCCCGGGAACTGTTCACCTATGCCGGCGAAATGACCGGCAAGACCGAGGACGATATCGCCTATCTCCGCGACGAGATGGACTATCGCAACCTGCTGCTGACCGAAATGCCCAACAACGACTGGGGCTACAGCATGGCCAAGCTGTTCTTCTTCAGCACCTTCGCCAAACTGTTTTATGAAAAACTGATGCAGAGCAAGGACGAGACCCTGTCCGCCATTGGCGAGAAATCCCTGAAAGAAGTGAAGTACCATATGCGTTTCAGCGGCGAATGGCTGATCCGCCTTGGCGACGGCACCGAGGAAAGCCACGAACGCGCCCAGAAAGCCGTCGACGATGTCTGGATGTTCACCGGTGAAATGTTCACCATGAGCGACTTCGAAAAGCAAATGGCCGACAAGGGTATCGCCGTGGACGTCACTGCGTTGAAGTCCGACTGGGACAAGGCCGTCGATGAACTTCTGGCGGAAGCAACCCTGAAACGCCCGGAAAGCAACTGGATGCAGTCCGGCGGCAAACAGGGGCAGCACAGCGAATATATGGGCCATATCCTGTCAGAAATGCAATATATGCAGCGCCGCTACCCCGATTGTAAGTGGTAGGATTACCGCAAGATGACTGTTGCCAGCCCCTCATCTGAAACGGAAAAGGTCTGGGCCCTTCTCGAAGACGTGAAGGACCCGGAAATCCCTGTCCTGTCCATTGTCGATCTGGGCATTGCCCGGGAAGTCAATTTTG
The DNA here is from genome assembly GCF_048269205.1 of Emcibacter sp. Taxonomy (GTDB): domain Bacteria; phylum Pseudomonadota; class Alphaproteobacteria; order Sphingomonadales; family Emcibacteraceae; genus Emcibacter. Next base: position 612,655 of record NZ_JBLXJC010000002.1, read on the forward strand.
AAGATGACGGCTCTCTGGAAGTGGTTATCACGCCGACCTATTCCGGCTGCCCGGCCATGGATATGCTGGAAGAAGATATCAAGGCCGCCCTGGACAGTCACGGCTATAGCGGCTACCGGATCAAAACCTCCCTGTCACCTGTCTGGACCACAGACTGGATGACGGAAACGGGCCGGGAAAAGCTGCGGGCCTACGGCATCGCGCCGCCGGAAAAAAGCACCGCCAACAAGAAGGTCCTGTTCGGCGGCCAGAAAGAAGTTTCCTGCCCGCATTGTGGATCAGATCATACCGAACAGATCAGCGAATTCGGGTCGACGGCCTGCAAGGCGCTCTATCGCTGTCTCGACTGTCAGGAGCCGTTCGATTACTTTAAATGTATCTAAACAATACCAGCTTAAAATAGACCCATAAATTACAAGAAATATTGGGGAACCCCGGTTCCCCGATCGTCTTATCAGGAACTTAATATGCCGACTTTTCACAAACTCAAGATTGCGAACCTGCGCAGGGAGACGGAGGACACTGTCTCCATCGCCTTTCACGTGCCCGACAAGCTCAGGGAAGAATACAAATACATTCAGGGCCAGTATCTGACACTGAAAACCGTGATCGACGGCGAAGACACCCGCCGCTCCTATTCCATCTGTTCCGGCCTGTATGACGACGAGCTGAGGGTTGCGGTCAAGAAAGTGAAGGGCGGTCTGTTTTCCTCCTTTGCCAACGAGGTGCTGAAAGAAGGGGACGAGATTGACGTCATGACCCCCATGGGCAACTTCTATACGGAGCTGCATCCGGAGCAGGAACATCATTATGTGGGCTTTGCCGCCGGCAGCGGCATTACCCCCCTGATGTCCATCATCAAAACCATTCTGGCCTATGAGCCGAAGAGCATTTTCACCCTGGTCTACGGCAACCGCTCCCGCAAGGAAATCATTTTCCGCGAGGAACTGGTTGATCTTAAGAACCGCTTCATGGGGCGCTTTAACCTGATCAATATCCTCAGCCGTGAAGAATCCGAAGTGGAGCTGTTCCACGGGCGCATTGATCGGTCAAAAGCTGCTGAAATTCTTGACCGGCTGATTCCGCCGGGCGGCGCCGATGAATATTATATCTGTGGCCCGGAATCCATGATCCATGATGTTTCCGGTCTTCTGGCAGAGCACAAGGTGGAAAAAAAGAATATCCACTTCGAACTCTTCACCTCTCCCATTGTACAAAAAGGCGAGGCCGCAGAGGTTGCGGAAGTCCCGGAAACCCTCTCCGACCATGTTGCCAAGGTCACCATCATTGTCGATGGCAACAGCACGGAATTCGAGCTGGAAACCGTCGGTGAAAACATCCTGGATGCAGCGCTGGAGAAAGGCGCCGACCTGCCGTTTGCCTGCAAGGGCGGTGTGTGCTGTACCTGCCGCGCCAAACTGATCGAGGGCGAGGTAAATATGGATGTGAACTATTCCCTTGAGGAAGAGGAACTGGAAGCCGGCTTTATCCTGACCTGCCAGGCTCATCCGATCACCGACAAGGTTGTCGTCGATTTCGACGAGCGATAGTCTCGGTCATAGAACAAATTAAGGGGGTCACCTGTGGGCGGCCTCTTTTTTGTTGCCCCACTTTTGACATGTTGGCGTGAAAAAAGCTTGCAACTTAGGACTACATTTTCCACATTAGCCATAATGCAATAAAGACAGCGCGGATAAAAAACATGTCACTCGGACTGGCCCAAAGAAAAGAACTCCAGAAACGCAAATCCCAACGCATGTGGATGCTCGTAAAAATGATCTTTTTCGCCACTCTGATCGGCGGAACGGCCTATTTCTCCTATGACACGGGACAGGAAATCGCCCGGCAGAACTACCGCTTTGCCCAGGACAAGTATGACCAGCTGGAAAAGGAAAACCAACAGCTCATCAAAGATCTGGGCAGCAACAAGGCCGAACTGGAACAAATGCAGACCCTTATCCCCAATGACGAGATAAAGGGTCTTCTCCAGGTGGTCAGTAACAAGTCCTCAGAAGGTGTGGGCCTTGATCGAATGTCCCGCCTGATCAGTGGTATGACCGCAACAGAAAGCTGTTCCGAGGAGTCCGAAGTGAAACGCTTCATGATCTCCACTATCGTCAATGTCACCGACAGCAATGTCAGTTTCGAGCGCGGCCTGATCACCATCACCGGCAGCGGCAGCCCGACCCTGAATGAGGAAGGCAACCCGGAAGCCTGGTTCGATCCGGCCAAGCCGGTCACCATCACCTTTACCCTGCCAGGCGGGGAAAGCCAGGAGACCAGCGGCGTCCTGCCCCTTCATCAAAGTATCGTGCAGGGTGAAAAGGAATATCGTTTCAGCATGACACCGGGTCGACGCAGCTTTGTTGACGTGACGTTGCTCACCTGCGGTGTAAACTAGCCAGCCTTATTCCACATCAGTCGGAATGCACTCCTGGAACCAGTCCTTCATGGCAGTATGTTCCAGCATCCTTTCCGCATAAGCCTCTAGTGGAGCCTCCAAAAGCACCTGATAGGTTTTAAAACGGGAGACCACTGGTGCGTACATAGCATCAGCGATGGTAAAATGGCCGAACAGATATGGACCGCCGTAGGTTTCCAGACACTGCCTCCAGATTTGACATATCCTGTCCACTTCCCAGCCTAGCCTCCCCTCCAGTTTCGGCGGAGGAAATGTCTGCAGACACGCCATCGGCATTTGTCCGCGCACAGTAGGGAACCCGGCATGCATTTCTGCACTAATGGAACGGGCATGAGCCCGGGTGGCCCGGTCCTCTGGCCAAAGATGTTTTTCCGCCGCGATTTCAGCAATATATTCACAGATCGCAAGGCTGTCCCAAATCAACTGATTACCGTGACGCAAGGCCGGCACCCGTCCCGCAGGATTAAGCTTTAAAATCTCCGCCTCTCGTACGTCTGAAAACAAATCAACCAAGACTTCATGGAAAACAAGACCCGCTTCCTTCATGACCAGCCAAGGGCGCATAGACCAGCTGGAGGCATTTTTATTACCAATTATCAAAGAAAATTCTGACATCTTTATCCCCGTTGCTTTATAAATTGTGGAAAGAAACAGTGAATCTGTTGCACATATCATAAGAGGTTATTTTCACGTGGTCACATTAAATCTCGAAGGCCTGTCCGCCTTTTTCTCAGATCAGCTTTCCGCAAACAGTATTCCGGTTCATACGGTAAGCAAGGCCGGATTCAAGGACTGGCTTTCTTCTCTGACTGAAGCAGAGAAAAACTGGGTGAATGCCAACGACTTCAACGGCAGCCGTCATTCCCGGCTGAGCTTCGCAGATGACAACGGCCGGATTTCCCGGGTCATTCTGGGTCTTGGCGACGGTGACGAAAGGGCGGATCCCTGGGCCTTTGGCGGTCTTGCGAAATCCCTGCCGCCCGGAGACTATCATCTGGCGGATATTTCCGATCCACACGACCTCTATCACGCTTCCCTCGGCTGGGCGCTTGGTCAATATCAGTTCGAAAACTACCTCAAAGCGAAAAACAACAAAACCTCAAGGCTCTATCTGCCTGAAACACAGGACAGGTCCCTGATCGCCTCTATTGTCCGCTCAACTTTTCTGGTCCGTGACCTGGTCAACACACCGACCTGCGATATGGGGCCGGACGAGCTTGCCGCTGCGGCATCAGAAATCGCCCGGGAATTTTCCGCCTCGATCCATGTCACTGTCGGCGATGAGCTTCTGGAAAAAGGCTACAATGCCATCCATACCGTCGGGCGAGCCGCGGAGAAGGCCCCTCGCCTGATCGACTTTTCCTGGGGCGATGAGAAGGCGCCCAAAGTCACCCTGGTGGGCAAGGGCGTCTGTTTTGATACCGGCGGCCTTGACCTGAAACCGTCAAGCGCCATGCTAATCATGAAAAAGGATATGGGCGGCGCCGCCCATGTGTTGGGCCTCGCGCGCCTGATCATGGAGCAGAAGCTCAATGTACGGCTCAGGGTGTTGATCCCGGCGGTAGAGAACAATGTCTCGGGCAACGCTTTCCGTCCGGGGGACATTATCCGGACCTACAAGGGCAAAACCGTGGAAGTGGGCAACACGGACGCGGAAGGACGGCTTGTGCTCTGCGACGCCCTGGCCCTGGCCACCGAGGAAAAACCGGAACTGATGATCGATTTTGCCACCCTGACCGGTGCGGCCCGTGTCGCCCTGGGGCCGGACATTCCGCCCTTTTTCACCGACAGCCAGAAGCTGGCAGACGATCTTGGACAACATGCCATCAGGCAGGGGGATCCGGTCTGGCGCCTGCCCCTCTACGGCCCCTATCTGAAGTTCATGGACAGCGACATCGCCGATCTGAACAACAACGGCTCCAGCCCCTTTGCCGGTGCCATTACCGCTGCCCTCTTCCTCAAGGAATTTACTGAAGGCGCTCGCGAATGGATGCATATCGACACCTATGCCTGGAACCAGTCCCCCCGCCCGGGACGACCAAAAGGCGGGGAAGCCATGGGCCTCAGAGCCGTCTTTTCCTATCTTGCAGACAGGTTCAAAAACTAATTAGCAAAAGCTATTGCGCATTGGTTAATATCTTGGCAATATCCCCCCTGACAAAGTTAAGGGGATACCATGGAGTTTGAACTTAGTGGTCATCAGGGCCTGCGATTGTGGATGGAAACCCTGACCAGTGGAGTGACCAGCAAAATTCCCGATCTGACCTCCCGGCAGATGGCTGTTCTGATGCGTGTCTACCTGGAAACTCAACCGCATACCGTCCGTGGGCTGGCCGCCGAGCTTGGCGTCTCGAAGCCGGTCATCACCCGGGCAATCGACACATTGAGTGCGCTTGGCTTTCTCAAACGTGTACGTGACGAAGCGGACAAAAGAAACGTGCTGATCCAGCGCACGGTCAAGGGAGCCGTGTTTCTGACCGATTTTGCGGAAATGATGGAAAAAGCGAACGAAAACGCCAAGACTAAACAATAGCGAAATATAGTGCCGAAAGGGGACAGTTATGTCGCAAGAGACACCTGACTCCAGAATTACTCCCTGCCGCAAGGATATTGCTGCCGACTTCCTGAAAGATACTGTTCAGGCCGAAAAATATGTCCCCGGAGCCACATATCAGGTGGCCCGCGGCCTTGCCCCCCTATACGGCATTCCCGACAGGCATACGCCGTTGGTCAGCCAGTTGCTTTATGGTGAGATTTTCACGGTTTATGAGGAAAAGGACGGCTGGGCCTGGGGACAGGCGGCCCGTGACAACTATGTGGGATATTGCCCTCTCGATTGCCTGAGCCCGGACATTTACGACAGTACCCATCATGTGGAGGCCCTCAGCACCCACATCTATGCGGAACCGGACCCGAAGAGCGAGCCCCTGCATCATATTTTCCAGATGTCCGAAGTCTGTGTTGCCAACCCCGCCCAGAACAAGGGCTTTGTCCAGCTTGTGGACGGCAACTGGATTTACGCCACCCATATCAGCAATCACTATGGCACCGACCCGGTCGCCGAAGCCCTGAAGCTTCTTTATGCGCCCTATCTGTGGGGCGGAAAGAGCTGCGCCGGACTGGACTGTTCAGCCCTGATCCAGCTTTCCTTTGCAACAACAGGTGTCTTCATGCCCAGGGACAGCGACCAGCAGGAATCCTGCATCGGCAGGGTGCTTGACGATGATGACATCCCGCAGCGGGGTGACGTCGCCTTTTTCCCGGGACATGTGGGGTTCATGCTCGACGATATGCATCTTCTGCATGCCAATGCCCATCACATGCGGGTCAGCATCGATCCGCTGAAAGACGTGATCAACATCGTCAGCTTCCAGACCGACAAGCCGCCGCTCAGCTGCATCAGAAGACCGGAAAAACCATCCCCGACGGCATAAAAAAAGCCGCCTGAAAACAGGCGGCTTTTCAACTAATTATCGGAAAATCCTTACTGGACTTCACCTTCCACGGCGGCTTCTACAGCCTCTGTAACTTCTTCAACAGCCGGCAGACCCATCGGGCTTGCACTGAGGGAACGCAGATACAGGATCAGTTCGGCGCGATCTTCAGCTTTTTTCAGACCGGCAAAGGCCATCTTGGTGCCAGGCACAAAATCTTTCGGCTTGGTCAGGAAGTGGTCAAGGTCTTCATATGTCCAGGCACCGCCTTTGGCGACCAGGGCGTCGGAATAACCGAAGCCGGCAACCGAGGCCTTCTCGCGGCCGACAATGTTCCACAGGTTCGGACCTGTACCGTTCTTGCCGCCTTCATCCGCGGTGTGACAGGCTTTACATTTCTTGAAGACTTTTTCACCGTCTTCTGCGCTGACGTCCTGAAGCAGGGCAGCCAGGGTCGGTCCCTTTTCTTCTACCTCGGCAGCAGCGCCCGCATCGGCAGCAGCCATTTCAACTTCGATCGGATAAGCATTCGCTTCCAGCGTTTCCTCATGGAAAATAATGTCGCCGAGATTGTTAATACCGATGACCACCAACAGTGTAAGCAACACAGCCAGTGCAATTTTGTTCAACTCAAAGGAATCCAAAGCTCTTCCCCGTGGTTATTAATTCCAAATACCCGGAAACTGGCGATATCTGAGGGAAACAACAGAATATGTGGCCAATTCCACCCTCTAGGATGTTCTTGTACAGATGTTTTTATTTAGTGACAAGAGATTCTTGTTGCAAAATACGCCCGATATGTAGTCTATCTGAATGATCCTGTAGCAACGCAGGTCAAAGCCACAATTAAGAGAATAATTCGTCAGGAAGACAGACAGGGACCACAAATGGCCACCACAGAGCAGACAAGCAGTACTTCAACCAATATGATCGCCTTTCAGGGAGAACCCGGTGCCTATTCCCATCTGGCCTGCCGGACGGTTTTTCCGGATCGTGAAGCCCTGCCCTGCGCCACATTTGAAGCCGCCTTTGCCGCCGTGGAAGAAAAGCGTGCGGAATATGCCATGATCCCCATCGAAAATTCGGTGGCCGGACGGGTGGCCGACATCCACCAGCTTATGCCGCACAAAAACCTCCATATCGTGGGAGAGCATTTCCAGCGGGTCAATCATCACCTTCTGGTCCTGCCGGGAACGAAAATGGAAGACCTGGACCTGGTGCGCAGCCACGAGCAGGCGCTGGGTCAGTGCCGGGAACATATTTCCAAATGGGGCCTGAAAGCTGAAACCTATACGGATACGGCCGGGGCCGCCAAGCTGCTGGCCCAGATCAAGGATCCGGGCATGGCCGCAATCGCCTCTTCCCTGGCCGGAGAAATTTACGGCCTTGAAAGCCTGAAACAAGGCATTGAGGATGCGGATCACAATACCACCCGCTTTCTGATTCTCAGTCGGGAAAACAAGGTCGCGCCGCTGGACCTCCCCTGCGTCACCACCTTCATCTTCCAGACCCGCAACGTGCCGGCATCACTCTACAAGGCGCTGGGAGGCTTTGCCACCAACGGCATCAACATCACCAAACTGGAAAGCTATCAGCTGGAAGGCACATTCAACGCCACTCAGTTTTATGCGGATATAGAGGGCCACCCCGAAGACCCGAGCGTCAAGCTGGCTATGGAAGAGCTGGACTTCTTCACAAATGAAGTCCGCATCCTCGGCACTTACCCGCAGGCCGATTATCGCATCGAGCAGCAAAAAAAATACAGCTGAGCCTGTTTCTGGGCCTGAGCTTACTTCCGGGCCTAAGCTTACTTCCGGGAAAGACCGGTAATATCCCGAACGGCACCCTTGTCCGCTGAAGTCGCCATCAGGGCATAGGCCTGCAGTGCCTGACTGACCACCCGCGTGCGGGCCTCGGCCGGCTGCCAGGCCTTTTCGCCTTTCGCTTCCATAGCCGCCCGCCGTTTCGCCAGTTCATCTTCGGAAAGGCGCACACTGATGCTGCGGCCGGGGATATCGATATCGATCATATCACCTTCTTCCACCAGACCGATGGTGCCGCCTGAGGCCGCTTCCGGGCTCACATGGCCGATGCTGAGGCCTGAGGTGCCGCCGGAAAAACGCCCGTCGGTAATCAGGGCGCAGGCCTTGCCGAGTCCCATGGATTTAAGGAATGACGTGGGATACAGCATTTCCTGCATGCCGGGCCCGCCTTTGGGACCTTCATAACGGATGATGACAACATCGCCCTCGACAATCCTGCCGCCGGTGATGGCCTCCACCGCAGAATCCTGACTTTCAAAGATGCGGGCCGGGCCGCTGAATTTCAAAATGCTTTCATCCACACCGGCCGTCTTCACAATGCAGCCGTCCAGCGCCAGGTTGCCCCTGAGCACAGCCAGACCGCCGTCCTTGCTGAAGGCATGTTCCACATTACGGATACAGCCGCCTTCACGGTCCGTGTCCAGCGCCTCATAACGCTTGCTCTGGGAGAAGGCCACCTGGGTCGGCATCCCACCCGGGGCGGCGCGGAAAAATTCCTTCACCTTGTCGTCTTTTGACGTCATGACATCAAAATAGTCAATGGCCTCGCCCAGGCTGTCCGCATAAACGGTCGGGCTGTCGCGATGGATCAGGCCGCCCCGGGCAAGCTCGCCAAGAATAGCCATAATCCCGCCGGCCCGGTGCACATCCTCCATATGATAATCCTGGCTCATGGGCGCCACCTTGCAGATATTGGGCACCTTGCGGCTGAGCCGGTCGATATCGGTCATGGTGAAATCGATCTCGCCTTCCTGCGCAGCGGCCAGGATATGCAATACGGTATTTGTAGAGCCGCCCATGGCGATATCCAGGGTCATGGCGTTCTCGAACGCATTGAAATTGGCCACCGAGCGCGGCAGCACGCTTTCATCATTTTCCAGATAATATTTCTTGCAGTTTTCCACGATCCGGCGCGCCGCCTCCAGGAACAGGTCCTTGCGGTCCGCATGGGTCGCCAGCGCGGTGCCGTTGCCCGGCAGGCTGAGCCCCAACGCCTCGGTCAGGCAGTTCATGCTGTTGGCGGTGAACATGCCGGAACAGGAGCCACAGGTCGGGCAGGCGCTGCGTTCGACCTGCTCCACCATCTCGTCACTGACCTGGGGGTCAGAGCCCATGACGATGGCGTCCACCAGATCGAGGCCGTGATTGATACCTTCGGTCTTGCCGGCCTCCATCGGGCCGCCGGAGACAAAGATCGCCGGAATATTGAGGCGCAATGCCGCCATCAGCATGCCGGGGGTGATCTTGTCGCAGTTGGAAATACAGACCATAGCGTCGGCACAATGGGCCTGCACCATATATTCCACGGAGTCTGCGATGATCTCGCGGCTCGGCAGGCTGTAGAGCATGCCGTCATGGCCCATGGCAATACCGTCATCGACAGCAATGGTGTTGAATTCCTTGGCGATGGCGCCGCTGGCCTCGATCTCCCGCGCCACCATCTGGCCCAGGTCCTTGAGATGCACATGGCCCGGCACGAACTGGGTAAAGCTGTTGACCACCGCCACGATCGGTTTGCCGAAATCCTTGTCCTTGACGCCTGTGGCCCGCCACAGGGCGCGCGCACCGGCCATATTGCGGCCGTGGGTGGAGGTCTTTGAACGATACTCGGGCATGGTCTTTCCTTTGTGGTCTTCTGGCTTTGGTCTTCTATGATTCGGGTGGCTTTTCCCTTTACGGGATATAGTGGCCTATTAGGCCGTTTTACGGCTGGAAGTCAAGTGCTTCAGCGGACCTGAAAGAACGATTAAGCCATATAACTGACCTTTTTATTATCAATAATAACGAATTTAAATAGACATGAATTCATTTTAATTGTATTTAAGCCGCCATGGATGTCACTTTGGCCCAAACATTTCTGGCGATCATCGACTGCGGCAACTTCCGGGAGGCCGCGGAACGGCTGGGTGTCACCCAGTCCACCGTCAGCGCCCGCATCAAATCGCTGGAGGAGCAGCTGGGCAAACCGCTGTTCGTGCGCAACAAGTCCGGCGCCACCATGACTGCCGCCGGGCAGAATTTCCGCGACTACGCCCAGAGCTTCGTACAGCTCTGGGAAAAGGCCCGGCACAAGGTGGCCAGCACCACAAGTTATCAGGATTATTTCCGCATCGGTGTGCGGCCCAGCCTGTGGCACCCGCTGACCATGAACTGGCTCAAGGATGTACGGGAACAATTCCCCGCCGTGGCCTTTCATCTTCATTTCGGTATTGCCGGCGACATGATCCGCAAAATGAAAGAGGGGGTGCTGGATCTGGCCGTCCTGCTGACCGCGCCGTCCCTGCCGGAGATCAAGGTGGAAAGGCTTTTCAAGGAGGATTTCCTTCTGGTCGGCCGCCCAGGCGACCCTGTCCCCGACCCGCAACAGCCGGAAGAGTTCGCCGCCCGCTATATCGATATCGAATGGGGCGAGGAATTCCGGGCCAGCCGGGATCATTATTATCCCTTTCTGGCGCTCGCGGGCCTGACCTTCAGTGTCGCCAGCTACGGCCTGCAATATCTGCAGGAAAACGGCGGTTACGGCTATTTCCCCCAGAGCATGATCCGGGCGGAGCTTGACCGCGGCGCGCTTTCCGTCGTCGAGGCCGCCCCGGTGATCAGCCAGCAGGTTTACCTGGCTTATGTGAACGCAAAAGGCAGCAATATCCTGCCGGAGCTTATTGACCGTTTTCGCCTGCAGGCAAAGGAGCTATAATGACCAACCCCCTTGAGCCCCATCTTCAAATCAACCTGCGGCGGCACGGCCCGAAAACCAAGGAACATGGGAAATGACGGAACCGCAATTTTCGACCCACAACATCCGCAAGGTCCTGTTTGTCATTGTCCTCGCCATCATGGGTGCCTGCCTTCTGGCGCTGGTCACTTTTGAACTGGAATATGCGCTGGCCGCCGGGCTGGAACATTTCCTGGAATGGATCGGTCTGGTGGATAGCGGCTGGCTGGAAAAACACAGAGAAGGCTTCCTGCAGGAAGTGGTGCTGGCCGCCGTGGTCACCTTTTTTGTCGCTATCATCCTGTTCCTCAGAAACATCTGGAAGGATTAGTGAGCTTGCGTATCTATATTGCAACAAGGGGCGTCTTCCGCCATGAAACTGCATAGCCTTCTCTATATCACCGGGCAGTTCCTTGTGGCGTTAAGCCTGACCATGCTGATTCCCCTGTTTCTGGATCTGGAGGAACATAACCCGGACTGGCAGGCCTTTATCCTGTCGGCTGTACTAACCGCCCTCAGCGGCATCCTGATGATTGCCGCCTTCAGGGGCGAGATCATCCAGTTGAGCCTGAAACAGGGTTTTATCCTGACCAATCTGATCTGGATCAGCTGCTGCCTGTTCGGCGCCCTGCCGCTGGCCCAGGCCGATCTGGGACTGAGCTATACGGACGCTTTTTTCGAAACGGTCTCCGGGCTGACCACCACCGGTTCCACCATTTTCACCGATCTGGAACAACTGCCGCCGGGGATCATCCTCTGGCGCTCGATCCTGCAATGGATCGGCGGCATCGGCGTGGTCTTTATGGTGATCATCCTGATGCCGTTCCTCAAGGTGTCCGGCATGCAGCTGTTCCGCATCGAATCCTCCGACACCCATGAAAAACCGGCAGAACGCACCCACAAACTGATGGGAAAAATCGCGCTCTGGTATGTGTTTTTGACCGTGGCCTGCTTTCTTTTTTACCGGCTTTCCGGCATGGGATTTCTGGATGCCATGAACCATGCCATGACCACCCTGTCCACCGGCGGCTTTTCCCCCTATAACAGCTCGGTGGGATATTTTGACAGCGTGGCCATATCCTGGGTGGCCATCAGTTTCATGATTCTGGGGTCCCTGCCCTTTACTTTCTATCTGTTTTTATCGTCACCCTTCAAAAAGAAACCGCCGCTGTCACAGATCAAAGGCTTCCTCAGCCTCGTCGCCCTGCTGTCCCTGTTTACCACTGCCTATCTGCTGGTGAGCCAGCATGGCGGTTTCGGTCACAGCCTGACCTCGGCAACCTTCCATGTGGTGTCCCTGATCACCACCACCGGCTATGCCCTGGAAGACTACGGCCTGTGGGGACATCCGGCTGTCGGCCTTCTGTTCATGGTGACTTTCATTGGTGGCTGCAGCGGCTCCACCGCAGGCGGTATCAAGATTTTCCGCTTCCAGATCATGGGACAATATTTCAGCAACATGCTGCAGTCCCTCTACCTGCCGAAAAAAATCTCGGTCAATCTGTTTAACAATCAGCGGGTGGACGAAACTGTGATCGCCGGGGTCATTCTCTATTTCAGCATCTATTTCCTCAGCCTGCTGATCATGACCTTCCTGTTGTCCCTTACAGGGCTGGATTTTATCACCAGCATTTCCAGCGCCGCCACAGCCATTGCCAATGTGGGGCCTGGCCTTGGCGACATGGTCGGACCGGCCGGCAATTTCGCAGGCCTGTCCGATACGGCCAAATGGATCATGGTGGCCGGCATGATTCTCGGACGGCTGGAATTCCTCAGTGTGATGGTGATTTTTACACCGGCCTTCTGGCGCGCCTGACAGGCCGGAACGTCACTCTTCCATATCCACCCATTTTTCGATCAGGTGGCGGGCGATGGCAATATGAAAGGGGGTCAGGCGAATATCCTCGGAACCGCCGGTCAGGAGGAGCATCTTCGCCTGGGCCCGGTTGATCCAGCGGGCTTCCTCCAATTCCTTTTCATCAAGCCGGATGTCCTCGGTCTCCGCCTCGGCAAACAGGCCGATCATCAGACTCGACGGGAAAGGCCAGGGCTGGCTCTTGATATAGTCCACCCGTCCGATTTCGATCCCGGTTTCCTCCTTCACCTCCCGGCGGCAGGCTTCCTCGATGGTCTCGCCCGGCTCCACAAAACCGGCAAGTGCAGAATAATTGCCTTTGGGCCAGCCGGGACTGCGCCCGATCAGCATTCTGTCACCCCTATGGACCAGCATGATCACCACCGGGTCGGTGCGGGGAAAATGCTGGGCCTTGCAGGACGGGCATTCCCTCAGATATCCGGCCGTGCTTATTTCCGTGGCGGCCCCGCAAACCGCACAGCAACCGTGCCGCGCGTGCCAGTCCAGCAGCGACTTTGCCTTACCCAACAGGGCCGGCAACGGCGAGAATTCTTCCTCAAAAAGCTGCAGGGCGACACTGCGAAGATCGATGAATTTTACACCATTCCCCGTCGCCTCTCCCTCGGCAATGCTTTCGCCCAGGTCTACGGCAAAAATCGCTGTTTCTTCCAGAAGCCCCAGGAAAACCGCCGTCTCCATCGCCTGATCCGGGATCTGTGCACGATCAAGGAAACCGGGCACCGGATTTGTCCTGTCCGAAACATCCATCAAAGGTTTCATCTTATGAAAAACCAGAAACAGACTGCCCGGATCCCCAAGGCGCTCGCCGATCCATTTCGCGTCGCTACGCAGGTGATCGGCCGGGTCCAGGGGAAAGCCGGCAAAGGCGCAGGGCTCCTGGTAGAGGGCACGTGTCGACATGAATATCTCCTTTTTATACGGGCAGACTGCCACTTTGGCACGGACAATACCATACAGGGAGGACAGATGGAGTCTGTTTTTCCCTTGAATTTGTTCTGAAAAAAGACCATATAGGCCCCGAGAGATTGGCGGACGGGCATCTTCGCCAACCCGGTCAGGCCCGGAAGGGAGCAGCCGCAACGAAACATCCCGGGTCGTCCAGTCTCTCACCATTCCTTCCCTGCCGACAAAATTCCCCGTTCTTCAATTCTTCTGTGGCAATGATCATCAGAGCCGATATAGTATCCCGTAGAACCAGAGAACATGATATATTGAGTCCATGGCAGAAACTGACAACACTACCGAATACCGCGTCCTTGCACGCAAATATCGCCCGACGAATTTTGACGAGCTTATCGGCCAGGAGGCAATGGTCCGCACCCTGTCCAATGCCATCGAAACCGGCAGGCTGGCCCACGCCTTTATCCTGACCGGCGTACGCGGTGTCGGTAAAACCACCACCGCCCGCATCATCGCCAAGGCACTTAACTGCATAGGCCCGGACGGGAACGGCGGCCCCACCATCAGTCCCTGCGGGAATTGCGAAAACTGCAAGGCCATTGCCGAAAGCCGCCATGTGGATGTGATGGAAATGGATGCGGCCAGCCGCACCGGCGTGGACGATATCCGCGAAATCATCGACGGTGTACGTTATGCCAGCACCAATGCCCGCTATAAAATCTATATCATCGACGAAGTGCACATGCTGTCCCGCAACGCCTTTAACGCGCTGCTGAAAACGCTGGAAGAGCCGCCGGAACATGTGAAGTTCATCTTCGCCACTACCGAAATTCGCAAGGTGCCCGTAACTGTGCTCAGCCGCTGCCAGCGCTTTGACCTGCGCCGGGTCTCCATCGAGGAACTTTCCGCCCACTTCGGCCGCATCGCCGAAAAGGAAGGCTGCGAGATTGAAGAAACTGCGCTCGGCATGATTGCCCGCGCCGCGGAGGGTTCCGTGCGTGACGGTCTCAGCCTGCTGGACCAGGCCTTTGCCCATGGCGCCGGCAAGGTCAGCGAGGAACAGGTGCGCGACATGCTTGGTCTCGCCGACCGGGCCCAGGTGCTTGACCTTTACCAGGCCTGCATGAAGGGCGATGCCGCCGGCGCGCTGAAATTGCTGCGTCACCAGTATGATCACGGCGCCGATCCGGTGGTTATTTTCCAGGACATGCTGGAACTGACCCACTGGCTGACCCGTCTCAAGGTGGTGCCCGATGCCGGCGAGGAAGTGGTCACGTCCGAAGCGGAACGCTCCCAGGGCAAGGAAATGGCGGAGAAGCTGGGCATTCCAGCACTCACCCGCGCCTGGCAGATGCTGCTCAAGGGCCTTGAAGAAGTGCGCATCGCCCCCTCGCCGCTGCTGGCGGCGGAAATGGTGCTGGTACGCCTCACCCATGTGGCCAACCTGCCCACACCGGGCGATCTGGTGAAACAGCTGAAGGACAATCCGGCTTCCGCCGGTGCGGCACCTGCGGCCCCGATCGGCAATGGTGGCGGTGCAACAGCACAAGGCAGCAGCCATATTCAGGGAACGGCCCCGTCCGGTGCGCCCCAGGCCTTCCGGGTGATTCAGGGGGCGACGGGCCAATCCTCCCAGCTTGCCGTTGATCCGCATCCTGATCAGGGAACCGGCCTGCCCTCCCCCAATACATTTGAGGAAGTGGTCAAGCTGTTTGAAGAGCATCACGAAGCGAGCATCGCCTTTCACCTGAAGGAAAACTGCCACGAGGTCAGCTTCAGCCGGGGTCGGATGGATATCCGCCTCAATGACAAGGCACCCCGCGACCTGATTGGAAAACTGTCCGAGAAATTACGGGAATATACCGGTGAACGCTGGGTCATTTCCCTGTCCTCCGAGACCGGCGAAAAAAGCCTCTATCACAAGGAACAGGAGGAAGCGGAGAAGCTTCAGGCCCGCATGTCGGCAAATCCGCTGGTGAAAGCCGTGCTCGAGACTTTTCCAGGCGCAAAGATCAGCGACATTCGTAAAAAGATCGAGGAATTTTCGCCGGAAGCATTTTCCGGCGACCTGGTCGATAATGGTGACTTTATGGTCAGTGCCGACGAATTTGGCCTGGATGCGGACGATTTCTGATCCGTTTTCGCGAAAAGACGATTGAAGAAACTGCCGCCAGAACCTACATAAAGGCCGTATCCCGGAATAGCTGCCCGGACTATCTCAAGGAGCGATAATGAAAAACCTCGGTAAAATGATGAAACAGGCCCAGGAAATCCAGGGCAAAATGGCCGAAATGCAGGCCTCTCTGGAAGATCTGGAAGTCACCGGCACGGCTGGCGGCGGCCTGGTCAGCGTGACCCTCAACGGCAAGAGCGACGTGAAAAAAGTCAAGATCGATCCCAGCCTGTTCACCGGCGATGACGTGGAAGTGGTCGAGGACCTGATCGTGGCCGCCTGCAACGACGCCAAATCAAAGGTGGAGGTCCGCACCCAGGAAGAAATGCAGAAACTGACCGGCGGCCTGCAACTGCCCGAAGGTTTCAACCTGCCTTTCTGACCACCCCAAAGGATAGCCCGAAGGATTCATCGTGTACCGCAGCCGCACGTCCAATAGTGAACTTGACCAGTTGATCCAGCTTCTCAGCAAGCTGCCCGGCTTTGGTCCCCGTTCCGCACGCCGCGCGGTCCTGCAACTGGTCAAGAAAAAGGACACGTTGATGAAACCGCTGGCGTCCAGCCTGGCCAGCGTCGCGGAACATGTCCATCCCTGCTCCACCTGCGGCAATCTTGATGTCTCCGACCCCTGTCACATCTGTGAAGACGAACGCAGGGACCAGAGCACCATCTGCGTCATTGAAGAGGTGGCTGACCTCTGGGCCCTGGAACGGGCCGGAAGCTATCGCGGCCTCTATCATGTGATCGGCGGCACCCTGTCCGCCCTTGACGGGGTGGGCCCGGACGACCTCAATATATCCGGCCTGGTCGAACGGGCCGGGGAAGAGGCGGTGAAAGAAATCATCGTCGCCACAAATGCGACCGTCGACGGACAGACGACAGCTCATTACATCACCGACCGGCTGAAGAACAGCGGGGTCACGGTCTCGCGCCTCGCCCACGGCGTACCGGTGGGCGGAGAGCTGGATTATCTGGATGACGGCACCCTGACCACGGCCCTCAATTCACGACAGCCTTTCTAGGAATAAATTATGAAACACCAGGGTTCCTGCCATTGCGGCGCGGTCAGTTTTGAAGTTGAGGCCCCGGCGGTCATTGATGCCGTGCGCTGTAACTGCTCCATGTGTTCCATGACCGGCTTTGTGCACCTTATCGTGCCCGGGAAAAATTTCACCCTCCAAAGCGGCGCTGATAGAATCACCACCTACAGCTTCAATACCCATACCGCAAAACATACCTTCTGCAGCGTCTGCGGGGTGAAAAGCTTTTATACCCCGCGTTCCCACCCGGACGGCTACAGTGTCAATGTGAACTGCCTGGACATGAGCACCGTCGAGGGCATCAATTACAGTGACTTTGACGGCGCCAACTGGGAAGCCAATATCGACAGCCTGAAAGCCAAAGATTAACGTCCCGGCTAAAAAAAGAGGCCTCTCCCAGGGGACGGGGAGAAGCCTCAGACAGGGTGATTGTCACGTAACACGGGGGGCTGGTTCACCAGTGACAATCAGGTTGCGGATAAACGGGAACCAGACGCAAAACCCGTTATATAATCCAAAGGTTAATAAAGTGTATTCGAATATACTTATTCTTTATCCAGTTGAGAATTTGCCGTTTCCAGCACTGCCTCGGCGCTCTCACCTTCTTCCAATTGCAGGGATTCGATCTTTTCAGCGCGGGAGGTGATCTTGCGGGTCGAGGTGGAAATATCGGCGATATCCTTTTCCGCCTGCTGAAAATGACGCTGCAGATTGTCGACGCGTTTATCGAGACGATCCACATCGGTCAGCAGGGTGGTGACCTCTTTCTGGATCACCCCGGCCTGTTCCCGCATGCGGGCGTCTTTTAGTACCGCGCGCACCGTATTCAGCGTCGCCATCAAGGTGGTCGGGCTGACAATCCAGACCTTGGCCCGGTAGCTTTCTTCGACAAGTTCCGGGAAAGTGGCGTGCAGTTCCGCATAGATGGCTTCGCTGGGCAGGAACATGAGCGCTGATTCCGCCGTCTCGCCGTTGAGGATATATTTTTCCGAGATGTCCTTCACATGCTTGCGGATCGCGGTGCGGAAGGCGGCCACCGCCTGTTTGACCTGGGCTTCCCCGTCCGCATTGCGCAGCAGGTGATAGCTTTCCAGGGGAAATTTGGCATCGACCACGATGGACCCCGGCGGGTTGGGCAGTTTAATCAGGCAGTCAGCCCGCTTGCCGTTACTCAGCGTTTCCTGGAAACCATAGGCATTGGGCGGCAGAATGCCGGTCACCAGGTCATTAAGCTGCACCTCGCCGAAGGCGCCCCGGGCCTGCTTGTTGGAAAGAATATCCTGCAGACCGACCATCTGGCCGGAAAGCTCGGTGATATTCTTCTGGGCCTCGTCGATGACGGCGAGCCGGGTTTTAAGATCACTCAGGCTGTCGGTAGTATTCTTGCTGGTTTTCTCCAGGCTTTCGCCCATGCGCTGGCTGACCTTGTCGAGCCGTTCCTCCAGCGTCCGGGTCAGTTCCGCCTGTCCCTTGGCGCCGGCTTCGGAGATCTGTGCAAGCCGTCCTTCCAGCGCCGACTGGGACTGCATCATGCGCATAAGAGATTCCTGGGCGCGAGCCTCGGCCTCCTGCTGCCTCTGTCGTTCCTGCGCAAGCTGCGCCTGCAGGGCCGCCGTGCGACGACCGGCAAGCCAGAAGCCAATCAGCACCGCTAACAGGCAGAAAAGCCCTGCGCCTCCTGCAATAAGATGTGTTTCGGTCAAGACCACCCCTGAACTTCCTTCGCTTTTGCTTATCACTTGACGTTGCGTCTTTCACATATTACCTACCAGATAGAACATTTAAAGATAAGAATAGTGAAGATGGCCATATTACCAATTGTAACAGTTCCCGATCCCATGCTGAAATTCACCTCTGAGCCGGTGGAGAAAGTGGATGACGAACTGCGCTCTTTCATGGATGACATGCTGGACACCATGTATGACGCGCCCGGCATCGGTCTTGCCGCCATTCAGGTGGGCCGCCCGATCCGGGTTCTGGTGATTGATCTGGCCCGGGACGACGAAGATCCCAACCCGCAGTATTTCATCAACCCGGACATCTATTGGACCTCGGAAGAAATGGGCGTCTATAACGAGGGCTGCCTGTCCGTGCCCGAACAATATGCGGAAGTGGAACGCCCCGCCGAATGCAAGGTCCGGTTCCTGGATTATAATGGCACCGAACAGGATATTCATTGCACCGGCCTTCTGGCCACCTGTATCCAGCACGAAATGGATCACCTGAACGGCATTCTCTTTGTCGACCACCTGTCCAGGCTGAAACGGGATATGATCGTCAAAAGGGTCAAAAAAATGGTGCGCGATCACGCACTTTGATTTTTCAGAAAGGGGAAATCCCCATGGCGACGCCGCTCCGACTTGCCTTTATGGGCACCCCCGATTTTTCCGTTCCCACCCTGCGCGCCCTGATCGAGGCCGGACATGAGGTGGTGGCCTCCTACAGCCAGCCGCCAAGCCGTTCGGGCCGCGGCAAGAAGGAACGCCCCTCCCCGGTTCACAAATTTGCCGAGGAACTGGGCATTCCCGTCTTTACCCCCACAAGCCTGAAATCGGAAGAAGAACAGCAGAAATTTGCAGCCCTTGACCTGGATGTCGCCGTGGTGGTGGCTTACGGTCTGTTGCTGCCCAAGGCCATCCTTGAGGTCCCGCGGCTTGGATGCGTAAATGTGCATGCCAGTCTGCTGCCCCGCTGGCGCGGTGCCGCCCCCATACACCGGGCCGTCATGGCCGGGGATACAGAAACCGGTGTCGATATCATGATGATGGAGGAAGGGCTGGACACAGGTCCGGTGCTGCTGGAGAAACGCCTTCCCATCCAGCCGGAGGATACCACCGGCAGCCTGCACGACCAGCTTGCCGCCCTTGGTGCCGAGGCAATTGTTCCCGCTCTTGAGGGGCTCGCGGATGGAAGCCTCAGTCCCCGCCCGCAGGGCGAGGACGGCGTCACCTACGCCAAAAAGATTGACAAGGCCGAGGCCCGCATCGACTGGACCCGCCCGGCAGAAGAACTCCGTAATCATATCCACGGGCTCAGCCCTTTTCCCGGCGCCTGGTGCGAGGTAGATGGCGAAAGACTTAAGCTTCTGGAAGCGGAAGTCACCGACGGCAGCGGCACCCCCGGCGAAGTCATTTCCGATCACCTATCCGTCGCTTGCGGCACCGGCGCCTTGAAAATCCTGAAGGCCCAGCGGGCCGGAAAGGGGCCGATGACAACGAATGACCTACTGCGCGGTTTCCCGATCCCCAAAGGAACGGTTCTCACATGACCGTCCTCACCCGCTATAAACTGGTCATTGAATTTGACGGCACCGGCCTTGTCGGCTGGCAATATCAGGACAATGGTCCCTCGGTGCAGGGCCTTCTGGAAGAAGCGACACAGAAATTCTGCCGCGACTATGATCCGGAAGAAAACCGCTTTTATGCCGCCGGGCGCACCGATGCGGGTGTGCATGCCCTGGGCATGGTGGTCCATGTGGACCTGCCCCGCGATGATGATCCCTACAAGGTGATGAGCGGCATAAACTTTCACCTGAACAGGGGCCCGGTCGCCGTCCTGTCGGCAGAGAAAGCCCCGGAAGATTTCCATGCCCGCTTTTCGGCACTCAAGCGCTACTATCGTTATCATATCATTTGCCGGGAAGCGCCGCTGACCCTGCAGAAACACCGGGCCTGGCGGGTGCGGGAGAAGCTGGATATTGATACCATGCGGGAAGCGGCCAGCCACCTGATCGGCAAACATGACTTCACCACCTTTCGCAGCGTCCAGTGTCAGTCGGAAAGCCCGGTCAAGACGCTGGATACGCTGGAAGTTATCGAAGCCGGGGAACATGTCTATATCGACTGTTCCGCTCGTTCCTTCCTGCATCATCAGGTGAGGAGCATGGTCGGATGCCTCTATTATGTGGGCAAGGGCAAATGGACGCCCGATGACATGAAAGATGCGCTTGAAGCGGCAGACCGCAGCGCCCTGGGCTTTAACGCCCCGCCGGACGGACTTTACTTCGTGAAAGTGGATTATCCGGACTGATTTACCCGGATAGCGCCGCTGTCTGAGTCAGTTTTTCAAAATATTCCGGAGTGATCAGCCGCAGCAGGAGCATATCCACCAGCAGCATCGCCAGTTGCTGGAACAACAGAACGCCGACTGCCAACCAACCGCTGATCCTCAAGGACTCCCTGAAGACGAACCAGCGATAGAGATAGATATAACCGGCGATCAGCAGGGAAACCAGCACCCCGACATCCTGTCCAATGGTGCCCCCGACAATGATCAGGGAAAGCGGCAGGGAAATCGCGTAAATAATAACTGTGGACCAGTTATAGGCGATAATCATCGGCGCATAATTGGCGTCCAGCTTCATATAGCGAAGGAAATAGATCATGATAAAGGCGGTAAGAGGCAGATGGATCAGGTAACTGATCACCGACGGCCAGAACGTACTGGGAATACCCGCCTGTTCAGCCATGCCTTGCCCAATAAGGACCGGCAGAAAGGCCAGCGGCGCCGCCACCGCCATGGCCCAGAAGCTTTTCCAGAATCCCTCCGCCGAAAGATCAAGCATCTGCATGCCGCGACCGTCAAACCGGGCAAGTGTCCAGACCGCTTTCAGGGAGGACAAAATAGCGTTTTCTGATTGATTTTCCTCAGACATCAGTCCCCCATCCGGAAAAACCGTGTCAGGATTTCCGTATAAATATCCGCCAGTTGCTCGATATCCTCGACCCGGACCCGTTCATCAACCTTGTGCATGGTCTGGCTCACCAGACCGAATTCGGACACCGGGCAATAATCCTTGATAAAGCGGGCATCGGACGTGCCGCCAGTGGTGCTGAGTTCCGGTCTGATGCCGGTCACTTTCTCCACCGCCCCGGTTATCAAATCACTGAGCACGCCGGGCGGTGTCAGAAAGGCATCGCCGGACGCCACCATGTCCAGGTCAACTTCGCCGCCCACATCGTCACAGACAGAACGGATCCAGTCCTTAAGCCCGTCAATACTCTGCTCGTTATTAAAACGGATATTGAAGCGGGCCTCGGCCTCGGCCGGGATCACATTGCTGGCCTCATTGCCCACATCAATGGTCACCACCTCCAGGTTACTGGGCTGGAAATGCGGGTTACCGTCATCCAGTTTCCGGCTGGTCAGCCGGTGCAAAATTTCGATGAGCCGCGGGATCGGGTTGTCGGCCAGATGGGGATAGGCCACATGACCCTGGATGCCTTTAACCACGAGCCTGGTATTCAGGCTGCCGCGCCGGCCGATTTTGGCCATTTCGCCGAGCTTTGTCGGATTGGTCGGCTCACCCACCAGACAGTAATCCAGCTTTTCGCCTTTTTCTTCAAGCCATTGCAGCATCTTGATGGTGCCGTTAATGGCGGGTCCTTCCTCATCACCGGTGATCAGGAAGCTGATGGACCCCTTCAGTGGGCCACTCTCCAGCAGGCGGGAAACTGCTGCCACAAAGGCTGCGATCGCGCCTTTCATATCCGCCGCACCGCGCCCGGTCAGCCAGCCATCCTTTACCTCGCCGGCAAAGGGGTCAACGGACCAGTCCGCTTCGGCGCCCACCGGCACCACATCGGTGTGACCGGCGAAACAGAAATTGGGCGCCTCGGAACCATAACGGGCATAGAGATTGTCCACATCCGGTGTGCCCGGCTCGCTGAACGGCAGCCGGGTGCAGATAAAGCCAAGCGCCGTCAGTTTCTGTTCCAGCACATCCAGCGCCCCCGCATCGGCAGGGGTGATACTGGGACAGCGGATCAGGTCCCGGGTAAATTCTACCGGATTGACAATCTCAACCAAATCAGTCCCTCAGAAGCTCATTGATGGAGGTTTTGGAGCGGGTGCGCTCATCCACACGCTTGACGATGATAGCGGCGGCCAGGTTCGGACCCGGTGTGCCGTCAGCCAGCGGCTTGCCCGGCAGGGTTCCGGGCACTACCACACTGTATGCCGGCACCCGGCCGTACATGACTTCGCCGGTTTCCCGGTCAACGATCTTGGTGCTGGCACCAATGAAAACGCCCATGCTGAGTACTGCGCCTTCCTCAACGATCACGCCTTCAGCCACTTCGGAACGAGCACCGATAAAGCAGTTGTCCTCGATAATCACCGGACCGGCCTGAAGCGGCTCCAGAACACCGCCGATGCCCACACCGCCGGAAATATGCACATTTTTTCCGATCTGCGCACATGAGCCGACCGTAGCCCAGGTATCCACCATGGTGCCTTCGTCCACATAGGCGCCAAGATTGACAAAGGACGGCATCAACACCGTACCCGGTGCAATATAGGCGGAGCGGCGCACAACTGCCGAGGGCACAGCCCGGAAACCGGCGGCTTCGAATTCACCCTGACCCCAGCCGTCAAACTTGCTGGGCACCTTGTCATACCAGGAGGCATTGCCGGGGCCGCCCGAAATCACAGTCATGTCGTTGAGACGGAAAGACAGCAGAACCGCCTTTTTCAGCCACTGGTGCACCACCCACTCGCCATTTTCCTTTGAAGCAACGCGGGCCTTGCCGCTGTCCAGAAGGTTCAGGGCTTCTTCCACCGCATCACGCATCTCGCCGGTGGTGGAGGCGTTCAATTCCGCACGATTTTCCCAGGCCTGCTCAATGACCTGTTCCAGAGACTTGTCCGTCATACTCAAAAATTCCCTAGGTTGTGGCACTTGTGGTTTGTTTACGGGCCAGACAATAACGATCCCGCCCCGGCTGTCAATGGTTCCCGGCCTTTGTCAGGCTTTTTGTTCAAGGCTCGCCGCAAGCTCCGAGAGCCAGCCCGTCAGGTCCCCGACCGTATAGTCAATATGCCCGTCGTCCATCCCCTCACGCGACCACATCTGATGGGTCGGCACCCAGACGGTCGTCATGCCCGCTTCCCGGGCCGGGGCCAGATTGCGGGCGATATCCTCTACCATGACCGACCTTTCGGCATTAACTCCCGTGTGCTCGATCATTTTCCGGAAACTTTCCCGGTCCGGCTTCGGTGTGAATCCGGCCTGACGGATGTCAAAAATATCCTCGAAATGATCCCGGATACCAATCCGGTCCAGCACCTTCTCCGCATAGGGGGTGTCCGCATTGGTGTAAATCACCTTCCGGCCCGGCAAACTCTCCAGCGCACCGGCCAGTTTCCTGTTTTCCTCCAGCCCGCTGAAATCCACATTATGGACAAAATCCAGAAACTCGTCCGGGGCAACGTCATGCTCACTCATCAGCCCCCTCAGCGTGGTACCATGGGTTTTGAAAAAATGCTTCTGCAGGACGCGCGCTTCCTCTGGGCCCAGATTGAATTTCCCGGCAATGAACTCCCCCATGCGCCGGTCCACCTGATCAAAGAGATTGTTGGCCGCCGGATAGAGGGTGTTATCCAGATCAAAGACCCAATGTTCAAGCTCTGAAAGATCGAGAGTCATTTTGTAATTTAGTCCTGTTTTTTCCCAATAAGTAAACCAGTTGTTAACGGCTTGGCCAGTATCATACATCCCTAATTTACAAGCGAATTCAGTAGGGTTTTCAAAGTAGTCATGAGCATGGACGCCAATATCGCACGGATCATACAGAAATCAAATCTCTCCCGGGAGAAAAATCCGCTGCCTGACCTTTCCGCCTACACATTCCAGACCGAAATGATTATCGAATTATTTCCCGGTCCGGCGCTTATGGTCGATGGCGATTTGAAAATCCTGCATCACAACATTCATGCCCTGGGAATTGTCGAAGCCCTGCACAACGGGGATCACATCCTGACCGGCCTGATTTCCCGCAGCCTGACGAACAACTGTCCGGATATGCAGAAAATCATCCTCAATGACAGCAAGGGCATTCGTCATTACAATCTTTACACCACACCGGCTGGCGCGACAGGCGCCGAACAGGGCAAAGCCATCCTGATCACCGGACGGGAAACCACGGTAGAGCATAACCTGACCAATGCGCTGGTGGAATCCCGTCAGATGTTTAAGGACCTGGTCAGCTGCTCAAGTGATTTTTCCTGGGAAACGGACAATCAGGGCCGTTTCAAATATGTCTCCCCCAAAGGCATTCTGGGTTACACCGCCTATGAACTGAACGGCAAACCGGCCGTGGATCTAATTGTCGGCAATGAGGGGAAAAACCCCTTTGATACCCTGGATGCAATCCATGACATGGAGCTCTGGGTCCAACGCAATGACGGCACCAAAGCCTGCATCCTGGTATCCGCCGTCCCGATCATCGATAACAAATCGAGCTGGCAGGGCGCCCGCGGCGTTTGCCGCGATATTACGGTTATCCGGGAACGGGAAGCCGCCCTGCGCCGCATCGGCAAACGGGAACATATCCTGAACCGGATCGTGACCACAATTCGCGACATTTCCAAACCGGAAGAGATTTTTACCAGTCTCATCCATGCCACTCTTGAGGGCATCCGGGCGAAACACGCCTGTATTGTCGAGTTTTCCACATCCCGCAAGGGCGCATCCGAAGCCAAGGTCCGCTCGGTTTCGGGAAATTTTGAGGATACCGCCCTTCAGGACAAGCTGTGCTACAAGGCACTGGAGATTGCCCGGGAAGGGATTGGTGGCGATAACCGCGTGACCACGACAACAACTGTGGACGGCTGGTCTGTCCTCTGCAGCATCACACAGCATCACAGCGAGGCCAACGGCGCCTTTTTCCTGATCCGCGACGAGCAGAGCGAAGAATGGTCCGAAGACGACACCATACTATTTAACGGCATCTCCAGTCATCTGGGCATCGCCATGGAACAAATCCACAGGCAGGAAGAACTGGAATATCTGTCCCGAACCGACGACCTGACCGGCCTTCTCAACAGGCGGGCTTTTTCTGAAGAAGTCAAAAAACGGATCGTGCACCAGAAACGCAGCCGGGAAAGCTGCGCCCTGCTGTTCATTGACCTGGACAATTTCAAGACCGTCAATGACAAACTGGGCCACGCCACCGGCGACGAAGTCCTGCGAAAAATCGCCAGCTTGCTCAGCAAGAATACCCGTGTCGGCGACTATGTCTCTCGCCTTGGCGGGGACGAGTTCGCCCTTTGGCTTGAGAATGTGGAAACGGAAACCGCCCTGGAAAAGGCCAGCGAACTTGTTGCCGGACGCCACTTGCTGCAAAAGATCACTGGCACTCTGTCACCGGCGCCCGGACTATCCATTGGTGTCGCCATCAGCTCACCCCGGGAGAATGCAACCCTGGAGCAGTTACTGGAGCGGGCAGATACCGCACTCTATAATGTGAAAAAAGCAGGCAAGAACGCTGTCGCCCTGGCAGAAGCAGGCAAACTTGTCGACGAGGGGAAAAAGCATGAAAAATCTGCTTAACAGGCTTTTTGACAAGAACGACAAAAAAAGCCTCTCCTATGAGGAAGCCAAGACAGCGCTGGAGCTACAAAAATCCAAAGACAAGAGACTTCTCGCCCAGTTGCCGGAGACCCAGCCCGAGGTTCTCTATTATCTGGCTTCTGACGAGGATGCGGATATTCGCCGGGATGTGGCGCGCAATGAAAGCACACCGATCCAGGCCGACGAGATTCTCGCCAATGACAATGATGACGAGGTGCGCGCGGAACTGGCCCGCAAGATTGCCCGCATTTTTCCCGACTTGTCGCAACACGACCAGGTTCAGATTCGGGAGACCGCCATTGATATCCTCGAAAAACTGGCCAGTGACCAGTTTCCAAAAGTGCGCCAGATCGTTTCCGAAGAACTGAAATCCTCAGATCTGGTCCCGCACCGGATCGTCAAAACCCTGGCCCGGGACGAGGAACTGGCCGTTTGTGCCCCCATTCTGGAATATTCGCCGCTGCTCAGCGATGTGGATCTGAAGGAAATCATTGCCGTCACCACCGT
The DNA here is from genome assembly GCF_048269205.1 of Emcibacter sp. GTDB lineage: Bacteria > Pseudomonadota > Alphaproteobacteria > Sphingomonadales > Emcibacteraceae > Emcibacter. The sequence goes on from NZ_JBLXJC010000002.1 coordinate 639,114, forward strand.
CAGCGGCGCCCTCAGCGCCATCGCCCGCAGGGGTCAGGTGAGCGAGGATATTTCCGAAGCCCTGACCAATTCCCTGGATGTTCCGGCCGTTTCCGCTCTGATTGCCAACCAGAATGCACAAATCCGGGAAGACACCCTGGATGCTATCATCGACCAGGCCAGAAGTATTGAACCCATGCATTCGCCGCTGGCGGAACGCCCCAACCTGTCACTCAGGGCCATCAAGAGAATTGCCGGCTTTGTGGCCTCCTCGCTGGTCAGCCGCATGCTGGAGAAAAACCATCTCGAAAAAGATGTGGCCGAAGAAATTCTGACAAATGTGCGAAAAAGAATTCAGGAACAGCAGGTAGATGAAGACGACGTCCAGACCCTGGCGGAACAGGCCCGCGACCTGGTGGAAAAAGGCGTGGTCGATGATGACTTTATCCAGAATGCCCTGGCCAATAAGCAGCGTGAACTGGCCATTCAGTGCCTTGCCCTTCTCTCCGACATCCCTGTGGACAGTGTTCGCAAGCTGATCAAAAGCAATAAAAGCCGCCGGATTGTCGCGCTTTGCTGGCGTAGCGAGCTGAGCATGCGCACGGCTCTTGAATTGCAGCACAAGCTGGCCCATATCCCGCCCGAGGAATTTATCAACGCCAAAGACGGTGTCGACTTTCCCCTGTCCAATGAAGAAATGGAATATGAGCTGGAGCTCTATGCCTGAGATCGGAGCGGTCTGGTCTTAGTGACCGATGAAACTGCCGGCGCCGTGCTCGGTAAACAGTTCCAGAAGCAGGGCATGCTTGACACGGCCATCGATAATCACAGCCGCTTCCACCCCGTGATCCACGGCATGGATACAGGTATCGATTTTGGGGATCATGCCGCCGGAAATGGTTCCCTCGGCAATCATGGTCCGGGCCTTTTCCTCCGTCATTTCCGAAATCAGTTCACCATCCTTGTCCAGCACCCCTTCCACATCGGTGAGTAACAGGAGACGGGTGGCGCCCAACGCCTCGGCAATGGCGCCGGCCATGGTATCCGCATTGATATTGTAGGTCTCACCGTTTTCCCCAAGGCCGATGGGAGCAATCACCGGAATCACGGATGACGCCTCGAACATGCGCAGAAATTCCGCATTGACCTTTTTCGGATATCCCACAAACCCAAGATCAAGCACCTGCTCGATGTTGCTGTCCGGGTCCTTCCGGGTCCGGCGCAGGGGCTCGGCAATGACCAGATTGCTGTCCTTGCCCGACAGGCCCACGGCCTGGCCGCCCACATTATTGATGGAGGCGACGATACCCTTGTTGATACTGCCGCTGAGCACCATTTCGGCAATGCCGATGGTATCCTTGTCAGTGACCCGGAGACCATCAATGAAAGAGCTTTTGATCTGCAACGCCTCGAGCATGCGGCCGATCTGCGGGCCGCCGCCATGGACCACCACCGGGTTCATGCCGACCTGCTTCATCAGCACGATGTCATGGGCAAAACTGTGGGCAAGGTCGTCGTCTCCCATGGCATGACCGCCATATTTGATGACAATGGTCTGGCCCGCATAGCGGCGCATATAGGGCAGAGCCTCGGAAAGGGTTTTCGCCTTCCTCAGATATCTTTTTTTCTGCTCCTGCTTGTCCTGCTTGTCCTGCTCAGTCATCATGCACCTTTAACCTGATCTTGTATTCCTAGGAGGCCGCCAGGGCCGCAATGCTTGCGCGCAGCTCGTCCAGGCCGTCACCCTTGACCGAACTGGTCAGGATCACTTCCGGATGGGCCGCCACATTTTTTTTGATGGCCTGTTCGGTTTTCTCCCTGACCTTTTCCTGCTCTCCTTTTTTGAGCTTGTCAACTTTTGTCAGAATTATCTGGTAGGAAACCGCGCTTTCATCCATCAGGCTCATGATCTCCCGATCGCCTTCCTTGAGCCCGTGCCGGCTATCCACAAGCACATAGACCCGGCGCAGGTTGGGGCGTCCCCTGAGATAGTTCTTCATCAGCTTGGTCCACTGATTGACCAGGGAACGGGACACCTTGGCATAGCCATATCCCGGCAGGTCCACCAGATAAAGCGCCAGCTCTTCAAGTTTGCCCAGCAGGAAGAAATTGAGCATCTGGGTCCGCCCGGGTGTATTGGACGTGCGCGCCAACGTCTTGCGTCCCGTCAGCGCATTGATCAGGCTGGATTTCCCCACATTGGAACGGCCGGCGAAAGCGATCTCGCTGAGGTCCGTCGGCGGCAGATTCTCGAGCACGGGAGAGCCCATGACGAAATCGCAGTTCTGGGTAAAAAGAAGACGGCCCCGCTCAAGCCAGGCCGCCTTCTCTTCTTTTGTCATCTCGTCGGTCATCTTGCCCTTTAACCGTCCTTTGCGGGGACTTCGGCATCAACCCGCCGCATGATTATCCACTGCTGGATGATGCTGAGAATATTGTTCCATGTCCAGTAGATCACAAGACCCACGGCAAAGTTGGCCAGGATGAACGTGAAGATAATGGGCATGAACATGAATATTTTCTGCTGTACCGGGTCTGTAGCAGCCGGGTTCAGCTTTTGCTGCAGCCACATGGTGAAACCCATCAGCACGGGCAGGATACCGACAGCCAGGAAGGTGGGCGGGTCCCACGGGATCAGGCCGAACAGATTGGTCACCAGAAGCGGGTCCGGCGCGGACAGGTCCTTGATATAACCGAAGAAGGGCTCGTGCCGCATGTCGATGGTCACATAAAGCGTCTTGTAAAGCGCAAAGAAGATCGGGATCTGGATGAAGATCGGCAGGCAGCTTGCCAGCGGATTGACCTTTTCCTTTTTGTAGAGCTCCATGGTTTCCTGCTGCAAACGCATACGGTCATCGCCGTATTTTTCCTTAAGCGCCTGCATTTTCGGGGTGAGCTTTTTCATCTTGCTCATGGAGACGAACTGTTTGTTGGCCACCGGGAACAGGATCAGCCGGATCCCGACGGTCAGCAGCAGGATAGCTACGCCGAAGTTGCCCGCGAAATCAAACAAAAAGTCCAGGACGTAGAAAATAGGTTTGGTGAGAAAATCAAACCAGCCCCAGTCAATGGCATAGCTGAACAGGCGGATATTCTGGTTTTCCTCGTAACGGTCCAGAAGCTGCACTTCCTTGGCCCCGGCAAACAGTTTGTCCGTTACTTCTACTGTCTGGCCCGGCGCCACAGTGCGGCTTGCCAGGATATAATCGGCCTGGAACTTTTCACCGGTACCACCGGTATGCCGCAGGATCCGCCCGTCGAATTCTTCCCTTTCGTCGGGAATCAGGGCCACTAGCCAGTATTTGTCGGTAATACCCAGCCAGCCACCGGGTTTGCCATGGGCTTTGCGGGTTTCATCAGCAATATCGTCGTAATCAAATTCGTCCTTGCCGTCTTCCATCACCCAGAGAGGCCCTTCATGCAGGATGAAAAGCTTCTGTCCCTCGGGCCTGTTTTTACGGGATACGAGACCATAAGGCGCCAGGGTCACAGGTGCTTCCGAAGTATTGCTCACCGACTGGCTGACAGTAAACATATAGTTCTCATCCAGTGCGACGACCCGCTTGAACACAAGGCCCTTTCCGTTGGCCCAGCTGAGCGTCACCTTGTCGCCGGCCCTGAGCTCGCCCTTGTCGGCGGACCAGATGGTTTTACTGTCGGGACCGTCCTGGACACCTGCCCAGCCGAATTCCGCATAATAACCCTTGCTACTCCCTGCGGGACTCAGCAGGACCACTTCTTCCTTGCCGTCCACTTCCACATGATAGTCCCTGAGCGTCAGGTCATCCAGGCGACCGCCGCGAAGCGCGATGGAGCCATGGACACGGGGAGAGACAATGGGGATGCGTGGCGTGGTCGCCAAATGCTCTTTGCGGTTTTGCGGTGTTTCCTTCACCACCGGGGCGTCAATGCCGGGAATGGTTCCGGTTGCTCCCATTTCGGGAACATTGCTGTTCCCGGCTGCCTTCTGAGCGGCAAGCTGTTCCTGTCGTGCTTTGTCGGCGGCTTGCTGTTGCGGTTTGGCGATAAAATACTCATACCCCAGCAGTATTGCCATCGTCAGAACGATGGCCAATATGAAATTCTTGTTATCCTGCATAAACCCTTCTCAGTACCTTCAAACTTCGCCGCCGTGATGCCCGGCTTGGCAATTACATTGTGTCCTGTCTGCCTCTCGTCCCTTTTCCCCTTCTATCGGGGGCACCGGATCGAACCCGTGCCCGCCCCAGGGATTACAGCGCAAAATACGCCGGACGGCTAAATATGCCCCCCTGAACGGACCGAATCTGTCAATGGCGATATAGGCATATTCCGAACATGTCGGCAGATATCGGCATTTGGGTCCCAGCAAGGGCGAAATCAAATACTTATAGAGTGTGATCAGGCCTTTCAAGAAATAAGACAGAATATCGAGGAGAAATCTCATTTTTGCCCTCCCGATCGCGATACGGCCTCATTGCTGCGCCTGTTCCGCCCTCCTGACGGTTTTTTATTGTTCTGATCGGCGAGTCTTTTCAGCGACCATTTCAAATCCCGAATCAGATCGTCAAAGCTGCGATCCTGAATTCCGGCCCGGGCGATCAGCACATAATCCTGCCCGGCCCGGCCTTTTTCCGCCAGCACCTTGCGCACCACTTCGCGCAGGCGGCGGCGGGCCCGGTTGCGCACCACCGCATTGCCGACCTTCTTGCTGGTGGTATAGCCGACCCGGATGCCATCGCCTGCCTTCACCCCTTCGGGTTGCGGACAGGTCTGGACGATCATACCCGGCGCGACCCATTTTTTGTTGGCCCGGGCAATGCGCAGAAAATCGCTGCGCTTTTTCAGCACAGTGACTTTTTTCTCTTTATCTTCAGAATGTTGCGCCATCCGAATGGGGTCCGTCAAAAAACAAAACCGGCCGCTGAACTTCAGGGGCCGGTTTGTCCGTATTGCCTGTTCAGGCGAATTCCGCTGCCTTTACGCTGAAAGGCGCTTCCGTCCCTTTGCCCGGCGAGCTGCAAGAACCCGGCGACCACCAACAGAAGCGGAACGTGCACGAAAACCGTGACGACGTTTACGAACCAAAACACTTGGCTGGAATGTACGTTTCACTGGATGTCTCCATTTGCCGCTGCGGGTCGTTGACCCATCCTACCGGACCACCATGATCCGGCCTGTTTCCCTGCGCCCCTGCGGTCTTTGCAGGAGGCAGACTTGATTGATGGGGGTGTATAATGCCTTTCCGGACCCAAGTCAACGCCCAAGTCCAAAGATTAAGGCAAAAATATTGGACTCTTTTTTTGGCCCCGGCAGGCAGCGAATTTGCCCCTGATTTACCCCCTGGGTATCGGGCTTCACAAATACGTGAAAGAACTTTATTGTATCCCCATGGCCTGTGCTTTTACTCTCTCACCAAACAATCAATTCACATAATGGATACCGGGGGCAGGATCGGTTGGTCGAAACACTGAAATATTTATCCCTGCGCAACAGGTTGTCGAACCGGCTTCTGCTGCTGACCATCGGCTTTGTCATGCTGGCCGAGGTGTTGATTTATGTCCCTTCCATTGCGAACTTCCGCCATACCTGGCTCAAGGAACGGCTTGGTGCGGCCCAGATCGCTATTCTCGCCATTGAAGCCGCCCCTGACTATATGGTCGGCGAAAAGCTGTCCTGGCAGCTTCTTGATTCTGCCGGGGTGCTGGCCATTGTGCGCAAAAAGGACGACAACCGGGAACTGGTGCTCGGCACCGACAAGCCGCTTGATGTGGAAGCCCGCTATGACATCCGCAGCACGGACTGGTGGGATCTGGTGGTGGATGCCTTCGGGACCATGATACACCAGCATCCCAATAGCCGGCTTATCGAGGTGACCGGCTATACCAGCGACGTGAGCATGGATTTCCTGCAGATTATTTTCGAGGAGGAGCATCTCTGCCATGCCATGTTCAACTATTCCCGAAATGTGTTGCTGGTGTCGATCATCATCTCGCTCATGACGGCGGTATTGGTCTATGTGACCCTGTCCCGTCTCTTGGTGCGGCCCGTGCAGAAAATCACCGACAGCATGATCGCCTTCCGCGAGGCGCCCGAAGACACCCGCCGACAGATCGTGCCCGAGGACCGGCAGGATGAAATCGGCGTGGTCATGCAGGAACTGTCGGTTATGCAGGACGAGGTCCGCCGGGCGCTCAATCAGAAAACCCACCTCGCCAACCTTGGTGTGGCGGTCAGCAAGATCAACCACGACCTGCGCAACATCCTTGCCAGCGCCCAATTGGTCTCGGACCATCTGACCACTCTCAAGGACCCGACGGTGCAGAAACTCACCCCCCGTTTTGTGAGCGCCATCGACCGGGCCATCCGGCTTTGTGAAAATACCCTGCAATACGGCCGGGCGGAGGTGGAAAAGCCCCGGCTGGAAACGGTGCCCCTCAAACCGCTTATCGACGATATGGCCATTTCACTGGGCTGTCCGGAGGACGGACCGGTCAGGATCGTCAACAACCTGCCCGCAAACCTTACCGCCGCCGCCGATCCGGATCAGCTGTTCAGGGTGTTCCTCAACCTCGGCCGCAATGCGGTCCAGGCCATGGAGCATGTGCGCCTGAACAAGGGCGAGCTGACCATCACCGGCCGGCCAGAGGATGCCAGCGGCACCATCATTGAATTCTGCGACAACGGCCCCGGCATCCCGGCCCGTATCCAGGAAAGCCTGTTTCATCCCTTCCACGGCAGCAGTAACGGCGGTGCGGGACTGGGATTAGCGATTGCGCGGGAGATCATCGAGGCCCACGGCGGGCATATCACCCTGACGGACAGCGGCCCAGAGGGCACCTGCTTCCGGATTGAGCTTCCGGCCGCTTAAGACCCCGACACCGCCAATTCCTGCTCCGCCGTCCGCATCAGCTCCCGGGTACGGGCGGAAAGGCTCTGGCTTTTGCCAAGCAGGACACCCAAAAGGTCACTGACCTCACTGCCGGCCATAAGGCGCCGGCCGAGGCTCAGGCAATCCTCCAGCAGCATGTCCAGCCGGGCCTGCCGGTCGGCAAGGCGCGAGAGCGCCAGCTGGGCCCCGCGCCAATATTCCTGGCGGCGCATCTCGTCGGTGCTTGCCTCGATCTTTTGCAGGGATTGCCCGAGCTCCCGGGTGAACCCTGAGATTTCCGGTTCAATATCTGTATATCGTTGTTCCAGCTGAGCCAGTTGTACCCCGGCCTGATCAGCGGAAAGAATTTCTTGCTGACTGACCGGAGGAAGAGCCGCCGCCGGGCCTTCTACATCACCGGTCACCTCTTCTGATATGTCCTCTTCAGGCGCAAGCGGTTTGTCCCTGACCTCCTGCATATATTGCCAGGTTTCATCCGCCTTCATTTCCGGCTGGTCGGCATCGCCTGCACAGGCCTGCAGGAAAAGAGCCGTCAGAATCGCGGCGCTACACATGAATTGACTGGTTCTGGACAATTTGACGGACACGGACTTCCCCGGCTTCATTGTGGGTTTTGCTTTATCGGCGCGAGTGTAAGCCAGCCAGCGTCATTGAACAAGCCGGAGTTCCCGAAGCCCGGGAAAAAAAATGACATAAAACTGCAAAGGGGGCTTGCAATTGGGCCCGGTTATGAGTAGTTTCCGCGCCACAGGATAGATTCCTGTATCTTTATAGGAATACTGCGCGCTCGTAGCTCAGCTGGATAGAGCACTAGACTACGAATCTAGGGGTCGGGAGTTCGAATCTTCCCGAGCGCGCCATTTCCCCTCTCCTGATCTTCTTATATTCTCCGACCTTCAGCCGTTCACACGGGTTCTCGCAATGGCATTGCCCTACAGAAAGCATTGCACTCATGCCGGGAATGGGGTAAAAATTACAATAATTATAAAAAAGTCCGTACAGGGGGATTATTAGGGGAGAAAGCTGCATGACAGCGAAAAAATACAGTACGGAACCCAGTACAGAACATAGGGCGGAAAACACCAACATAGAAAATGCCGTTCCTGAAAATGCCGAAATGTTTCTGGAAACATTCGTGCCATATGTGATGTATCGCATCACCAATCGCCTGAACAAGGAACTCCAGAAAGATCTCAGACCGCTCAACATCAACGTCTCGCGCTGGCGGGTTTTGGCGGCCCTCAACCTGCGCGACGGCCGGACCATGGGCGATCTCTGCACCTTTACCATGATTGAACAGTCTTCCCTGAGCCGCGTCGTGGACAATATGGTGGATGAAGGCCTTGTGTCCCGGCGCCTGCAAAAGGATGACAATCGCTTCGTCCATGTCTTCCTCACCGACAAGGGTCTTGCCCGGTACCGGGAAGTCTACCCCCAGGCCTTTTCCCGGCAGGATATCATCCTCGATGATTTTTCCGAGGAAGAACAGGATCAGTTGCTTCAGTTCCTGCATCGCATCGAGACAAATATCAGAAAACACAGAAACTGATTTCCGACAGGTTTCATCAGACGGCTATCATTTTCCGTCGTTCCAAGTTATATATTCGGCAAGATTGTACGGAGTAACCAGGGGGCAGGAACGTGAAGCTTTCTCTTTTCGGTCAGAAATTCGCCGGCGAGTCCGGTATCGTTGAACTGATGGACGATCTGGGCACAGCGCTCAGTGAAAACCCGGATCTGATTTTCATGGGCGGCGGTAATCCTGCGCGCATTCCGGCCCTGGAGGATATCTTCCGCGACCGGCTCAAGGCGGTTCTTGAGGATAAGGAAAAATGTCACGCACTGTTGGGTATCTATCAGGCCCACCAGGGAGAGAAAGCCTTTCTCGAGGAAGTGGCCGCCTTCCTGAACCGCCGGTTCGGCTGGGATCTCACCTGGCGCAATATCACCCTCTCCAACGGCAGCCAGCCCGCTTTCTTTGTCCTTTTCAATATGTTCGCAGGAAAGATGGCAGACGGCGGTCAAAGAACAATCCACCTGCCTCTGATCCCGGAATATCTTGGCTATTCGGATGCCGGCATGACCGAGAAATTTTTCAGCGCTACCCGGCCGGATATCGAGCATCTGGACGACCGGCTGTTCAAATATCGCGTGGACTTTTCCGGTCTCGAACTGAATGACAGTATGGGGGCGCTGTGCGTTTCCCGCCCGACAAACCCCACAGGCAACGTCCTGACCGACGGCGAAGTGGAACATCTGGATGACCTCGCCCGGAAGGCGGATATCCCGCTGATCATTGACGGCGCTTACGGCCTGCCCTTCCCCGGCATCATCTTTACCGACGCCAAACCTGTCTGGAATGACAATATTGTCCTGATGCTGAGCCTGTCCAAACTGGGCCTGCCCGGGGTGCGCACCGGCATCATTGTCGCCCGCGAGGATATTGTCCAGGCCTTCGCCAATGCCACCACCATCGTCAACTTAAGCCTCGGCAACCTGGGTCCGGCACTGGTCCGGGATATGATTGCCAGTGACGAGATTCTTGACCTCAGCCAAAACCATATCACGCCCTTTTACCGGGAACGAGCCACCATCGCCGTGAACTGGTGCCGCGAGGAAATGGCCGGGCTGCCGGTTCATATTCACAAGCCGGAAGGGGCCATTTTCCTGTGGCTCTGGTTTGAAGGCCTGCCCGTCACCAGTCAGGAACTGTATGAACGCCTGAAGCAACGGGGCGTCCTGGTCATACCGGGACACAATTTTTTCGTCGGACTTGAAGGTGACTGGCCGCACAAGCACGAGTGCCTTCGCGTTTCCTACGCCCAGGATGAAAAAACCATCCGCGAGGGCATCCGGATCATCGCCGAAGAAGTACGCCGCCTCTATGAGGAGCGGGCGTAATCATAAAAAAACAGGCCGTACCTCTGGAATGAGGCGGCCTGTATCAAGTCGGTATTGTAAGGTGTTCAGACGGCCAGATGCTTGCCGGCAAAATCGGCAGACTTGGCCAGGGAACCAAAGGTGAAGAAATGCACCCCGCTCAAACCAAGCGAGGGATCTGCCTCATTGGCTTTGGAGAGCTCTTCCAGAAGTTCTTCAGGCGTTTCTCCGGAAAGAATATTCATCGCCATATTTTCCCGCTCCTTGAGCGCCCTGAGGGACGGTCCCACACCGCAGGCCATGGCATATTTGATCAGGGTCAGGGTCTTGGCCGGACCGGCAACTCCGGCGCGGATCGGCGTATTGATACCCAGTTCCCGGAATCGTTTCGCCATATCGATAAAAGGTCGCGCATCAAAACAGAACTGGGTCACCAGTTCCACTTCAAGACCGGCTTTTGCCGCAGCCTCAAGTTTGTCTTTGATGGCCTGCTCCAGGATTCCGCCGGGGATACGGGCATGTCCTTCAGGATAACTGCCGATGTAGATTTTTTTGATGCCGTGTTTTTCAAACAGGCCGGTTTCAATCAGTTCAAGGCTTGAACTATAGTCGCCGACCGGCTCGTCCCGGTCACCGCCCAGCACCAGGGCCCGGTCAACACCGGCTTCCCGGACCAGACGGTCCAGCAGATTGTCCAGCGTGTTGTAATTTTCAATATTGCGGGCAACAATGTGAGGCACCGCATTCAGACCGGCTTCGCTAAGCTTGACAATGGCCGCCACCAGGTCATTCAGGGTATTCTTCGGCAGGGAAGCAACAAAAACCTCCGAACCGGGGGCCATTTTCTCTCCCGCTGCCTTGATGGACTTGCTATCGCCCGAGGTCACTTCCGCGGTATAGCCGCTCAAAAATCTGCCTAGTGCTGTTTGTTGGGTATTCATTATCTTCACCGCCATTTAAAAGTTACTGAGGGCCGGGGATGAGGGTGACAATGCCGCGCCTTTCGGCGCGGTTGCCATTTGGAATGAATTCAGGCACCAGTTACTGGCTTAACCTTTGGTCCGCCAGCTGTCAGCATATGCTTCACGGGCAACTGCTGAGTAAGGTGTCGGACTCACAATCGCGCGGATTTCCATCTGCTTGTGCTTCTCAACAGTTGTTTTGTTGGTACCACCGTTGGGCTCACCCCAGACAACGGTCACTTCGTTACCGATCTCGATATCCGCATCGACAGTCGCCAGGGACAGGGCTGTCCGTTCGTTGGCGCTGTAACCTGTGAACATGGAGAAGCCAACATGATGGCCGTTGGCCATGATGGCGTCATAGTTGGAGGAGGCATAGTTGGCCAGCGGCAGGTCGAAGAACTTGCCGTTTTCCTCGCCAGTGAAGTAAGAGGCAAACAGGTTCGCCATATCCTCGCCGTTCCAGGCCAGGGTCACTTTCTTGCGCTGGGCGCCTTTGTCCATGGCTTCCAGAGCCTCGCGACCGATAAAGTCATGGTCGAACTTGATGAACGGACCGTAACCCAGGGCATAAGGAGTGACATAATAGTCTTCGATATTGTCAGAGACAAAAGACCCACCGATAGAGCCCATGGCTTCATAGCTGTCGGCCGGAAGCCACTCACGATAGGCTTTCTCGCGCTCGTCCGAATAAACGGCCGGCAGCGGAGACGGGATCCAGCCGGATTCCAGAGTGTTGGTGGCATATGTCCGGGACCCCACGGCCACGATGCCGAATTCGGCGCCGGCTTCCAGGATGGTGTTGCGGATCAGTTCGTAATCTTCGTAGGGACCCCAGATTTCCAGACCCGGTGCACCGGCCATACCGTGACGCAGGGCGTGCACTTTCTTGCCGGCAATGGTGATGTAATCAAAGTTGAAGAATTTGATTTCCGGAACCGGGCCGCCATTCAGTTTTTCAATAACATGTTTAGCGTTCGGGCCCTGAATCTGGAAGCGGTAGTGCTTGCGAACCACCGGTTTACCCATCGGCTGGGACGGTGAGCGGTTGTCATAAATGATTTCCACATCATATCCGCCGGTTTCAGCATGGAACTGGATCCAGTTGGCAGTAGGGTTACGGCCCACGAAAACAAATTCATCTTCAGACATGCGGAAAAGAATACCGTCACCGATCACGTGACCGCTGTGAGAACAGGGTACCATCTGCTTGGCGGTGCCGACCTTGAAGTTGGCAAAGCTGTTGATGGTCAGGTTGGACAGAAGCTTGAAGGCGTCCTTGCCGTTTACAAACAGGTCCACCATATGGTGGGACTGATCAAACAAAACAGCCGTTTCACGCCATGCCTTCTGTTCGTCACGCCAGTTGGAAAATTCAGTCGGCACAACCGGATACACATAAGCACCGATCTTAGAGTTACGCAGCATTTCGACCGTGTTACCGGCGGCATTCAGTACGTCTTCAAGGTTCTTTGCAGCCATGACAGCTTGTCTCCTATATTGATTTATAGATGCGAGAGAGGAAACCCTCGCCAGTTCATGATTAAAATAATTCATACACGCAATTCATATTGCATGCAAGATTTATTTTTGCTAGAGGTATTTCAGCTTATTTTACGGTTTATGGGCATTTTTTTTATTTTTTTGTATGCAAAAATACATTTTCTGGCATATAAGACCGGATATAAGTACAAAGAAACCAACACGCCCAACAGGGATCGCTCGTACAGGAGAACAAAGCCATGGATAACGCCTATATTCTGACCGTTTCATGTGATGACCAGCCGGGACTGGTAGCCAAGGTAAGCGGCCTTCTTTTTGAGCACGGCGCAAACGTACTGGATGCCCAGCATTTTCGGGACGGCGATACCAACCGCTTCTTTATGCGAATCGTTTATGACATTGCAGAAAACAGTGGCAAGGCAGACGCCCTGAAAAACGATTTCGGCCCGCTGGCGGAAAAATTCGGCATGACATGGCATATCCACAACAGGGCGGAAAAAAGAAAAGTCCTGCTTCTGGTTTCCAAGTTCGATCATTGTCTGGGCGATCTTCTTTATCGTAACCGGATCGGTGAACTGAATATGGATGTGGTGGGCATTGTCTCCAACCATCCCAAGGAAGTGCTGAACCTTACCCTGCTGGGCAATATCCCCTATTTTCATTTCCCCATTACCAAGGACACCAAACCGCAGCAGGAAGGACAGATCAAGAAAGTGATCGAGGATACAGGCGCCGAACTGGTGGTGCTGGCCCGCTATATGCAGATCCTGTCCGATGACTTCTCAGCCTACCTTTCCGGCCGGTGTATCAATATCCACCATTCCTTCCTGCCCGGCTTCAAGGGCGCCAAACCCTATCACCAGGCTTACGATCGCGGCGTGAAAATGATTGGTGCCACAGCCCACTATGTGACCGCCGACCTGGATGAAGGCCCGATCATCGTCCAGGATGTGGAGCCCATCAGCCACCGCGATACCCCGGACGATCTGGTCCGCAAGGGCCGCGATATCGAACGCCGGGTTCTGGCCCGGGCCGTTCAATATCACCTGGAAGACCGGGTCCTGACAAATGGCAGCAAGACGGTGGTTTTCCGCGACTGATCCAACAGCATAAATCAGGGGCAGCCCTTCGCGCCTCCGGGAGTTAGAAATTGGCTAAAATTATTGACGGTAAAAAAGTCGCCGCGACCATTCGCGACGACTGCACGACACGTGTTGACAAGTTGCAACAAGCCGGGGTCACCCCTGGCCTTGCGGTTATTCTGGTAGGAAATGACCCCGCCTCGGCAGTCTATGTCAGAAACAAGATCAAGGCTTGCGAAGCTGTTGGCATCAAATCGTTCAGCTATCATCATGATGTGGACATCACCACCGACGAGCTTGTCGCCCTGATCGAAAAGCTGAACCAGGATCCGGAAGTACACGGCATTCTGGTGCAGCTTCCGCTGCCCAAACATATTGATATGGAGCGAGTGCTGGAAACCATCTCTGTTGAGAAAGATGTGGATGGTTTCCATCTCTATAATGTGGGCGGCCTTGTGGTTGGCAAGATGATTTTTTCCCCCTGCACCCCATATGGTGTGATGAAAATGCTGGAAAGCGAGAACATCCCGGTAGAAGGCCAGAATGTGGTCATTGTCGGGGCCAGCAACATCGTCGGCAAACCCATGGCCCTGATGCTGATGGCCAATGACGCCACTGTTGCCGTCTGCCATGCCAAGACCCGGGACCTGGCCCAGTTCACCATACTGGCGGATATCCTGATTGTCGCTGCGGGTGTGCCCAATCTCATCCTGCCGCAGATGGTGAAAACCGGCGCCGTGGTTATTGACGTGGGCATCAACCGCCTTCCTGACGGCTCTCTCCGCGGTGATGTGGACTTTGAAGGGGTTTCGAAAAAAGCTTCCTACATCACGCCGGTTCCCGGCGGTGTAGGACCGATGACCGTCACCATGCTTCTGGTCAACACCATTGAATCAGCAGAAAGACGCCTCAGGAAATAATCAGTCGCCCTGACCCTTGCTGCTGGTCTGGTCCCCCAAATCCAGCAGCGACGCGCCGGGAATACGTTCCAGCAGATTTATGCGGCTCAATGCGCGGGAGAATATCTTCAGTGCAAGCTGGGCATGTTCACGCCCCAGCGCCTCGGCCCGCAGTCCCTGGCCCTTCTCAATAGCGTCCAGAATATCGGCATGCTGGAACTGACCAAACCTGAGCAGTTCGATATGTTCCTTTGAATCCCCGCCCGTAAACGCAAAGGCATTGGGGCCGGCAAAGGGGAGCGAGGAGACATGACCGAAAGACCTGCGCAACATGGCGCTGTCTGAAAGGCCCAGGAGCAGCCGGTGAAACTCCGCATTAAGTTCCATATAGCGTTCCACCAGAACAGTCCGGTCTTCCAGTTCAATAATCCCGTCCAGCTTCCTTGTCACCTCCCGCAGGGGCTCCAGCTCTTCATCGGACGGCCGGCGTTCGGCGGCCCGGCGCGCCGCCATACCTTCAAGAAATCCCCTGATTTCTATGGCGTCATGGACATCCTGAATGGTGAACTGACGCACCGTAAAGCCGCCCCGCGGCAGGGTACGCAAAAATCCTTCATGCTCGAGAATGGTCAGGGCCAGGCGCACCGGTGTGCGGGAAATATCCAGCTTGTCCACCACGGCCAGTTCGGAAACGCGCTGACCCACGGCAAATTCGCCTGCAAGAATTAGCTCACGCAGTTTCTGCAAAGCCTGGACCTGTTGGGGAGAACGCGGCGTGACCTTCATTTCGATCCCGAACGGTGCGGATTATAATTGTAACTCGAACTCATGGTGATGTCCTGACCTCTGTGTAATTGATTAAATCTTTTATGTTTTTCCGGCACAGTGCCGACATGAACGGCAATCAGAAACCATGTATGCATTATGCTTTGAGCGAGCCTGATCAGTCAACGGGAAATATCCCCACCCGCAGAAATATCAGGATGTTAGAACATGGTTTCCCGCCACCACCCGTATAATTTTTATTCCGTCATTCAGGAGAACAGAAAACATGATTATTTTTCAGTCTCGCACCGGCCCAAGGACTTTTCCCCATCACCTTTCCCTTCTGCTTTCTGTCCTGATATGGCTTGCTCCTGCCATGTCCCCCGCAAACGCTGAACAGCGTCAATGGACAGAGGAACAGGCGCAGGCATTCATGGAGCGCATGGAAGCCACCAGGGCGCGTCTCGATCTCAGCCCGGCCCAGGAGGAGGAGCTCGGACATATATTGCGGACAAGTTATCAGGAACGCCTTCAGGTCCTGCAAAAATACGGCTTTTCCCGTGGCGTACGGCCAGACCTGAAAATGCGGGAAAAAATCAGTTTGGGCCGGGACATGAAAAAAATTCGCGAGAAAACCGAGGGACTGGTCGGGGAAATCCTGTCCGAAGGACAAATGCGGGAATTCAGAAAAATACAGGATGAAAACCGCGACCGCTTCCGCGAACAAATGAAAAACAGATAGGCTCGCCAGTCCTCCCGCCCACATAATTTAAGACGGATATGACAAATATTTTGTCCTTGGCCTCTTCCAGTGCTATCACCTGCAGGTAGAAAAGATAGAATTCTGCCGCCGGACAGCACGCGATCCGGCCAGTAAACGGAGGCCCGAAAATGACCGACAACAACAGCCCTGAAAATGATGTTGTGCTGACGGAGGAAAAGGACGGCGATATCCTGCTGATCACCCTGAACCGGCCGAAAGCGCGAAATGCCCTGAACCTGGCTGTGTGGGAACAGCTGGATGCAGCGCTTCGTCTGGCCGAACGCCCAACCCCTCCGCGGGCCGTTATCCTGACTGGTGCAGAAAATTTCTTCAGCGCCGGGGGCGACCTGAAAAGCACGCCGGCCATGGGCGAAGGCGCCCTTGCCCCGGCAGCACGGCTTGAAATCGGCCAGAAAATCATCCGTCGCCTGCACGACCTGCCCATTCCGGTAATTGCCGCAGTTGAAGGCGGAGCATATGGCATCGGCTGGAGCCTGGCGCTCGCCTGCGACTTGATTATATCCGCCGAAAATGCCCGATATTGCGCCCCGTTCCTCAGCCTCGGGCTGGTGCCGGACGGCGGCTGCGTCTGGTTCCTTCGCCGCAAGCTGGGGGCCTACCAGGCCTCGGAAATCATCCTGTCCGAACGGGTTGTTGAAGCAGCTGAGGCCATGGAGTTGGGTTTGACAAGCAAACTGGTGCCAGCGGGAGAAACTGTACAGATAGCCCTCGATATGGCGAACGGTTTTGCCAAAGGCAATCGCCATTCGGTGGAGCTGACCAAACGGCTGATGCGGGATGCGGACACCAGCGACCTCGCTGGAAGCCACGCTCTTGAACTGGCCTTATGCAATATCTGCCAGACCGGACCGGAAGTGGCCCGCATGCGGGCGGAACGTGCTGCAAAGAAAAAAGATAAAGGAAAATAATCCCTTTCTCGGAGATCTGATCAAACGCACATAACAACAGAGGTAATCAAGTATCATGCGTGCTCTGGATGACATCATCGTTCTGGATCTGAGCCGGGTTCTGGCCGGTCCGTGGGCAACACAGACCCTGGCCGATCTCGGCGCCCGGGTCATCAAGGTGGAAAAACCCGGCGAAGGGGACGATACCCGCGGCTGGGGTCCACCCTTTGTCACCGATCCGGAAACCGGGGCGCCGGGCGATGCGGCCTATTATCTCTGCGCCAATCGCGGCAAGGATTCCGTGACCGTCAATATTTCCACACCGGAAGGACAGGATATCATCCGCGAACTTGCCAAAAAGGCGGATGTACTGGTGGAGAACTACAAACTCGGCGGCCTGAAGAAATACGGACTGGACTATGAAAGCCTGAAAGAAGTCAATCCGCAGCTGGTCTATTGCTCCATCACCGGCTTCGGCCAGACCGGCCCCTATGCGCCGCGGGCCGGATATGACTTCATGATCCAGGCCATGGGCGGCATGATGAGCGTGACCGGCGAAAGGGATGACCTGCCGGGCGGCGGCCCCCAGAAAGCCGGGGTCGCCATGGCCGATATCGGCACGGGACTTTATGCCGCCATCGCCGTCCTCGGCGCCCTGCATCAGCGCCAGCGCACCGGTCGCGGCCAGCATATCGACATGGCCCTGCTGGACAGCCAGGTCTTCAATATGGCCAACCAGGCCCTGAGCTATCTGGTCAGCGGCACCTCCCCCGTCCGTCTCGGCAATGGTCATTCGGCAATCGTGCCCTATCAGGCCTTCCCCACAAAGACCGGCCATATGGTCATCGCTGTGGGCAACGACAATCAGTTCCGCAAACTGGTCACAGTGCTGGGCAATCCGGCGCTGGCCGATGACCCCCGCTTCAAAACCAATGCCGACCGGGTCGGCAACCGCGAAACACTTGTGTCGCTGATCGAGGAAATGACACGCAAGGTGTCAAGCGGGGAACTCTATGACCTGCTGGAAGGTGTGTCAGTACCCTGCGGCCCGATCAACACACTGGAAGACGTCTTCCAGGATCCCCAGGTTATCGCCCGGGGACTGCGCAAGGATCTGCCGCACGCAACTTACGGCACTGTGCCCGGGGTCGCCAGCCCGCTGCGCCTGTCCGATTCACCGGTCAGTTATGACAAGGCGCCACCCCGGCTGGGGGAAAATACTGACGAGATACTGCAAGATATACTGGGCCTTGACGGGAAGACCCTTCGCACCCTTCGGGACAAAGGCGCGATCTGACCGGCAGGCTCCTGCAGTATTGACACACGTCATATCCTGAAGCCGGAAAAAAGGTTATACTGTCCCCTCATTTCCTGAAATGAGGTGCAATATGTCCATTCCGACGCCCGACCAGGCCCTCATAGGGGCTCTGGAAAAATACGCCCGCCCTCTTGGCGGTGGATTGCAGGATTATGACGAGATCATTGATGCGGCCCGCAACCACCATTACGTCCTGATTGGCGAAGCCTCGCACGGTACCAAGGAATTCTATCGCGCCCGGGCGGAAATCACGGAACGGCTGATTTCCGAGAGGTCTTTTGACGCCGTGGCCGTGGAGGCCGACTGGCCCGACGCTTTCCGCATCAATCGCTATGTGTCCCAGATGGGGAACGACCAATCCGCCGACCAGGCGCTGGCCGATTTCGAACGCTTTCCCACCTGGATGTGGCGTAACCGGGAGTTGGAGCATTTTGTCCACTGGCTGCACGACTATAACCAGAGGTATATTTCCGCCAACCCGGACCAGGCCCGGCGGACAAGACCTGTGGGTTTCTACGGCCTTGATCTCTATAGCATGAATACTTCCATTCATGCGGTCATCGACTATCTGGACCAGGTTGACCCCGAACAGGCCAGGCATGCGCGAGAGCGTTACGGATGCCTTTATCACTTTATGGATAATCCACAGTCCTACGGCTATGCCATACGCAAGGGGATGGCGGACTCCTGCGAAGACGACATCGTCCGGCAACTGCTGGACCTGCGCGATAAATCCATCACCTATCTGGAACGGGACGGCTTTGCCGCCAGGGAAGAATATTACAGCAGTCTGCGCAATGCTGAACTGGTCAAAAGCGCCGAGGAATATTACCGGGCCCTCTATCGCGGGCACCCCAACACCTGGAATTTGCGGGATCAGCATATGTTCGATACTCTCGACAGTCTGTCCCGCCATTTATCCGACCAGTTGGGCCGACAGGCAAAAATCGTGGTCTGGGCCCATAATTCCCATGTGGGCAATGCCGGGGCCACGGAAATGGGCCGGCGGGGCGAATTCAACATTGGTCAGCTTGCCCGGGAACATTATGGCCAGGAAGCACTTCTGGTTGGCCTTTCCACCTGTCGCGGCACCGTCACGGCGGCTTCCGACTGGGATGAACCTGCAGAAACAAAAACCGTTCTGCCCCCCATCGCCGGAAGCTATGAGGAACTGTTCCATCATGTGAACCACAAGAAATTCCTGCTCAACCTGCGGGAAGACGGCCCAGTAGCTGACGGTTTGATGCAACCCCGGCTACAGCGCGCCATTGGTGTGATCTACCGTCCGCAGACCGAGCGCCAGAGCCACTATTTCGAGAGCACATTACCGGAACAGTTCGACTTCATGATTCATTATGACGAAACGGAAGCGGTGGAGCCCCTGCCAACCACCATGCATGCCCACAAGGGGGAACTGGACGAGACTTATCCCACCGGCATATAGCCCTGTTTTCTTCTGCCGAAGGAATATCAAAACCCCCGCTGACAAACTCAGCGGGGGTTTTCCGGATATGGCCTGTTGATTGTCAGTGCTTATAATCGCGGGCCGGCGCGGGCATCAAGGGCGCCAAAGATCAGGGCCAGAACCAGCAGGGCCACAAAGACAAAGAAAATGAACTGAGCGATTTCAGCGGAAGCGGCAGCGATACCCCCAAAACCAAACAGGGCGGCGACAATCGCTACAATAAAAAACATAAGGGCCAAACGTAACATATCTATTCTCCTATTCCAGATTGAGAAAATTCAGGGAGCCGGCGGTCAGTAGAACGCCCAGCCCCGGTCCGGACCATTCCGGTTAGTTGGCGACGTCCTGGGTTCCCTCACCAACAGATTCGATGTCCTTGCCAAGCCCTTCCACGGTGCTGCAGGCGGCAGTGCCGAACAAAAAGGCCGCAATGACGGCAGTAAATTTCAGTTTCGAAAACATCCAGTTCTCCTCTCGTGAGTTTCGAGGCGTTCATCGCCTGTATTCAAAGCCTATTCATTCTGTCCTCAGGGATCGATACCCGCTCACGGGCAAAGATATAAAGGCGGCATAAAGGGCTACGCCAGACTGGTTCCCTCCCCCTCGGACAGCAGGCAGGCAATGGCCCGCGTGGAAGGAAACTGGTAGCAGGTGATCATGAAAATATGGGTCAGCGGGACAGCCAGGAAGGCACCGGGCACACCCCAGAGAAAGCCCCAGAAGGCAATGCTGAGCAGAATGACCACCGGTGACATGGACAGGAATTTTCCCTGAAAATGGGGATCAATAACATTGCCCATGATAAACTGGATTATGGCCATGCCGGAAAACACCAGCAGCACCTGGTCCGGGTCGGTAAACTGCAGAAAAGCCATCAGGGTCGGCGGCAACAGCATGAACATGGATCCCAAGACCGGAATAAAATTCATCACAAAAGCCATCAGTCCCCACAACAGGGCAAAATCCAGGCCCACCGCCCAACAGAAAAGGGTTGTCATCGCCGCCGCAAAAAATCCGATCAGGGTCATGACGATCATATATTTCTGGAAAGATGTGGCTGCTTCTTCTGCGGCATCAAGCCACTTGTTGCCGTTCCTTTCGCCAAGGCAGTTCTTGAGCTTGTCTTCCCAATAGACCATCTCGGGAAGGCCGAGCAGCACGAGGCCCGTGATCAGGACCCAATGACCGAGCGAGGAGTAGAAAACATCCATTACCGGCGCGAAAATGCCCTGCAACTGGTCTGCCTGGACTTCATCCGGTACCGGCAGCCCCGCATCATCCATGAACTCCCTGCCCTGTTTGATAAGGGCGAGTATTTGTTCCTGATATCCGGAAATCTGGCCTGTAAACTGGGAGATGGCCAGATAGACCACACCGCCAAAGGCCGCAAGAATGGCGCCCAGCGCGGCATAGGATAACACATGACTGACATGCTTGGGAAAAACCGACTTCAGAAGATTGTTGATGGGCCAGGCAACTGTAATCATGAACAGCGCAACCACCAGAGGCATGAGCACGGGCTTGAGCCAGTGCACCACCAGAAAAGCGACAACAATGCAGATCAGTCCAAGATAGGTATTTCTTTGTTCGGCGTAATTCATTCTCTGTCTCCCGCCTTTTATCACCATCCTAATTGACGGTTTTCGACATCAGCGCCTGGAATCAGGTTGATGAAAACTTGTAAATGTGGCTCGTTCCGTCACATCGGGCGGCAATTCGCCATTGTTTTCAAGTTCACTTGTTTTTTCACGGTGGCTGTCCTGAAGAAAACCTTCCAGAAAGGCCGCCAGTAGTTCCTGTGGCTCCAGATCCGCACCGGCAAGCAATGAGTTCCCACCCTTGTCCCGGTCAGACTCTTTTGTCCGGTTTGGTTTCGGGAAAAAACCGATCCGGCGACGGGTTTCCTCCACACGCCTAAACGCCCGGTCCGCAATGAGGGTGGCAATAACCGCCATCAGGATCAAAAGACCGAGACTAATGGACAGAGCCACTGCCATGGTCAGCCCCTGTGTGACCAGAAAACGGTAAAAACCGAAACAGGCCAGCAGGAGACCGGCGGAAATGAGAACTCCCGTCACAATGGTGAACAGAAACCCCTTCCGGGTGTGACGGAAAATGTCGTCCAGGGCGGACGCTTCGGGAAGCGCCTGCCCCAGGACGGCAAGTGCCAGCCTTTTGAGTAATTCTGACACTTCAGCGGACATTACTTCCTCCGCAGCAGCGTGGCGATCAGAAGCCCGCCGGTAAAAGCTGCAGCGGTCGTCGCAAAAGGATGCGCCTTGACAGTGGTTTCACATTTGTCACGCACGTCCTCGTACCGCTCTTTCTTGTCGGTGATGAAATCCCGGACATTCTCGCCGGCGCGGCTGGCCATGGCCTGCAGTTCGTCACGGGTCACATGGAACCGGCCGTGACCGTTGGAGGCCTTATCCTTGGCCTGCTCTGCCAGAATTTCCTTCAGTTCGGCGAAATCCTTCTTCAGTGTCTTCAGTTCTTTTTCAACAGCAGTCATTGCTATCTCCTTTACATTTAATGATTGGCTTTCAGCCTGTCCCGGCCAGATCTGGATCCTGAAGCGACCCGTCTTCGTGCCCGGCGACTGGGTTAAATTTGTCAGAAACGTCATCAGATCGCGATTGGCAGCAGGATCCTTTCTCATCAATTTCCCATAAAAATTATTATATTTCAGATAGTTAATTAAATATTCCAGAGCAAATTTATCCTCTCTTTATTTTTGTCCCCCCTTCTCCCTACAGCGATCTGAGATGGAAAAAGGATAGGGTTATTTCATCAGATGCCGCGGGACTTCCCTGCGGAACCGGTCGGATAACCCGGCCCGATTAAAATTGAACCACGTTGGAAAGGAGACAAAGAATGACCAACACAACCCTGAAAATGGTTGACGACAAGGATGTGAATATCGGTGTTCAGAAGAAAAACCGCCTCAAGGTTGCCGAAGCACTTTCCGGCTGTCTTGCTTCAACCTACTCCCTTTATATGAAAACCCTGTTCTATCACTGGAACGTGACAGGTCCCCAGTTCCGCGATCTTCACAAGATGTTCGAGGAGCAGTACCAGGAGCTCCATTCCGCCGGCGACGAGATTGCCGAGAGAATTCGGGCACTGGGTCATTTTGCCCCCGGTACATACAGTGAATACAGCAAACTTTCCGATGTGGAGGAAGACAAGGAACTCCCGTCCTCTTCAGGAGAAATGCTGAGCAATCTTCTCAAAGCCCACGAAACCTGTTCCGCCCGGGCCCGCAAGGTCCTGAAAGTGGCAGAAGATGCAGAAGACGAGGTAACCGCAGACATGATGGTGGAACGCATGTCCATCCATGATGAAGCCGCCTGGATGCTGCGCGCCACACTTGAATAATCCGGCAGCCAATTGCTGCCCTGTACCTGATTAAATAATATTTTGAAACAAGGAGACTAAAAATGACTGCTTTGACCAATGTACTGAAACGTAAAAAAATTCTGATGAGCGCCCTGTTTGCCGGACTGGTTATGCCGCTGGCGGCCTGTGACCGCGACGACGATCTTGGCGACAAGCTTGAAGAAGCCGGCGACGAGGTTACAGATAGCGTCGAAGACGCCGGTGACGAAATCGAAGACGCTGTCGACGACAAATAAGTGCATTCCGGACCATAATGTCCGGTCGATATCGCCTCAGAAAACGGCTGGATGACTTTTCCAGCCGTTTTTTGTTCTTCCTTATGGAAAATTTATACGCCCCTGTTTACCATTGTTCGGAAGAGGACCCGACAGTGCCGCATAGCAAGAAAAAGACCATATTGGTGTGCATAGACGATCACCCCAAGACCTTCACCCTCCTGAAAGAGGCCGCCAACCAGGCCCGGGAAGCGGGATGCAGGTGGTCAGTGCTGCATGTGACAACCCCTGATGACAGCCTTAGCCCCCGGGACAGAAAAGAAACTCTTATGAGCTTCATTACAGCGGCCCAGCATATGGGAGCGGACATTTTTGAAGTGGAGAACGCCAGCGTGCGGCTGGGTATTACCGGGTTTATCCTGGATGCCCTGCGGGAAGGCCGGGAGATTAACAGGGTTATTGTTGGCTATAGCGCGAAGGAGGGGCTGTTCACCGGCTTCAGGACACCGCTTGCGGAACATCTTGCCCGGGATCTCCGGGATCGCTGTGTTGTACAGATTGTCCCTCTTTCCGGGACGAACTATGAAACAACCTGGCGGGAACGCCTCCGGCTGCCCCAGATCAGCCTGAAAAACATCTTGTATGCCGTTATCGCCACCTTTCTAGCCTATCTTGGCGCAGAAGCCATATTGTCTTTCGTACCGACCATCGAGCGGCAGTTGAACACCTATAATGTGGCGCTTCTTTTTCTGATGGCCAGCAGCATTACCGCCCTCAGACAAGGGCTGATTGCCGGACTCCTGTCAGCCATCATCGGCTTTATGATCATCAACTATGAATATATCCGTCCCTTCCACTCCTTTTCCATAAACAGCTCGGCCGATGGTATCGGCATGATCCTCTTCCTGACCTCCGCCATCATTATGTCCATATTGGGTGGCGTCAGCCGGGCCCAGAGTACCGCCGGCCTGCAAAGGGAGAAACGCAGTGAGGCGCTCTTTAGAATTCACCGGTTGAGCAGCGATGCGGAAAACAGGGAACAAGCGCTCAAAATAATCATGAACGAGCTGGACGATTTGCTACATATGGAAGTCGCCTTCTTCTTCCCGCCCCCCCTGTCTGATGAAATATCGGAGGAAAGCTTCCCGGTTCCAATCCATCTTGATGATAAGGACAGGGAGTCTCTGGAAAGCTGTTGGGAACATCTGCAAAGCACCGGGTTCGGCACCTTCTACAAGTTTGACACCGCCTGGCGATTTGAACCCCTGGTTACCCCCAAGGGACCACTGGGTGTGATGGGCGTGAAAATTCCTCTCAAACTGCGTTTCGATACTTCTTTCGGTCGGTTGCTCACGGCCCTGGCAGACCAGGTTGCCGCCATTCTCGAACGCATTGAACTGACGAAAATGATGAGCGACAGCCGCATCCGGGAGGAACGGGAGAAGCTGCGCGCCCTTTTGTTGTCCAGCGTTTCCCACGACCTCAAAACACCGCTTGCCTCTGTCATCGGCGCCCTAAGTGTTTACCAGCGGATCAGGGATGCGGGTCGTCTGAAGCCGGAGCAGGCCGACGAATTGATTGAAACCGCGCTTGACGAGGCGCAGAGGCTGGACAGTTTTATTTCCAATATTCTGGACATGACCCGGATCGAAAGCGGTGAAATCACCTTTGACAGAGACTGGCACAATCCGGCTGACATTCTGAATTCAGTCACAAAAAGGCTGCGCCAAAGGTTGAGAAGACATAAATTGTCCGTCCAGACCCCCGAAAATTCCATGATGGTGCATGTGGATTTATTGATGACCGAGCAGGTCCTGCAGAATATTATCGACAATGCGGTCAAATATTCCCCTGAAGGCGGGGACATTATTGTGGAATACGGCGCCGAGGAGAAAAACTTCTTTTTCCGGATCAGGGACTTTGGCCCCGGTATCCCGGAAGACAAACAGGAAGCCATATTCGACAAATACGAGCGCCTGCGCATGTCGGACAGCCAGGTTGCCGGCACGGGGCTCGGGCTCGCCATTTGCAAGGCCATCATGGAAAAACAGGATGGATGGATCAGTGTCGGAAACCATGAACAGGGTGGCGCGGAATTTACCCTCTGGTTCCCGGATATGAAACCCGACGCAGAAAACAGCATATTTGAATACACCGAATACCCGGACAAAAATGACACAAAAGGTGCCGGAGCTGACGGAAATAGGGGAGTACAGGAAAGGAGTAATGAGTTATGAGTTTAACAGGCCTGAATGTTGTCGCCATTGACGACACCTCCTCTATTCGCACTTTTTTGCGGATTTCGCTGAAAACCCTTGGCGCAGACTTCCATGAGGCCTCGACAGCCGAGGAAGGGCTGGAGCTTTGCAAAAGCGTCTCTCCGGATCTTGTGGTCCTTGATCTGGGGCTTCCTGACCGGGACGGTCTGGATATCCTGCCTGAAATCAAGGCAACGGGGGAGAAGAGCCCCACCGTTGTTGTCCTGACTGTCCGCAAGGAGCATGAGGCCCGCGCGGAGGCCTACCGCAAGGGGGCAGACGCCTATCTGACAAAACCCTTTATGATGGATGACCTTCTGGAGGTCATAGAGGAAAAATTCAATAGGCCGATCAAATAATGATACCGGAAATCAAACGCACGTCCGTCGTATCAGAAGCTTCCTTCCCATAGCCAGGGGATCATCAGGCTTTGTCATGATGGACCAGTAGCGCTAGTCGTCCATCACGATCATACGGTAGCCGATACCGGGCTCGGTCACGATATAGGTGGGATCTTTGGGATCAGGTTCGACTTTTTCACGGATCTGGCTCACATAAACCCTGAGATACTGCATGTCGTCGCCATGAGCGGGCCCCCAGACATCCAGCAATATCTGGCGATGAGTGAGCATCTTGTCCCGGTTGACCATGAAATAGCGCAGCAGGTCATATTCCTTCGGGGTAAAGAAGGTTTCCTCCCCGTCAAGCAGCACCTGATGCCGGACCAGGTCCATGCGAACCCGCCCATTGACCAGATCCGGCTCACCCGCTTCCTGGGTTGCAGATTTGCGCAGGCTGGCCTCGATACGGGCAATCAGCACATCGGGGTTGAATGGCTTGGTGACATAATCGTCGGCGCCGCGCCCCAGGGCATCAATGACTTCCTTGTCCAGGTCGCGCACGGAACAGACCAGGATCGGCACCTGGGACCACTCCCGGATCATATCGATGACTTCCTTGCCGTCCATATCCGGCAAGCCCAGGTCGAGAAGGATCAGCTCGGGCTTGACCGATGCCGCCATGCGGATCGCCTGTTGCCCATTGTCCGTCTCTTCGGTTTTATAGCCTTCGGATTCAAGAGTGATACGCAGAAGCTTCCGGATCTGCGGTTCATCATCAACAATCAGGATGGTGTTTTTCTTTTGCTTCATGGAGTACGGGTTCCGTCAACTATGGTGTCAAACTGCAGTGTGACACAATAATCATCTGGGGAAAATAAATTCTCCATTATGTTTTGGCAGAACCTTCCATGCGCCAGAGAAACCCTGTTGATCCGGCCCGGCGTCTATGAGGCAGAGCCTCTTCAGCACTCATCCGGCGCCCGCCTTCCTCGAGGAAACCGCGCACCAGAACAAGATCAGACCAGCGGGTCAGGCCGATCACATCGCCTGGGGTCCTTGCCATCCTGCGGATAGTTCTCCACAACACCGCATCCTCACCGGCAATATCCAGTATCTTCAGACCCTGGCCGGCCATTTCCCGGGCAAACACCCGGGACTGGGGCAGCCGGCTGTCATAGATCGCAAGGGAAGCCTTCCGGCCTGCCGTTGTGGCCAGGCTGCCTGCAGAAGGGCCAAGGGCCATGGCCGCACCGGCCAGACCGGCACCCGCGATCATCTTTCGCCTGGTTATTCTCATTCCGCTTCTCCTTCCAGAAACGCCGCGATCCTCTCCAGTTCCGCATCGGTCACATCAACCCGGGTCTGCGGCGGCATGGCCACCTTGCCGTGACGCACCACATCCTTGACATAGTCAGCTGTCAGGTCGTCCCGGTTGGCTAGCAATCCGCTTTCCGGAGGATACCCTGCCTCCACACGCTGCTTGGTCAGCAGGTTGGTGCCCATACCACCGGGCAGATGACAGGCCCCGCAACGATTGGAGAACAGGACTTCCCCGTCCACCTCAGAGGCCAGACGGTCGCCTTCGGGAAGCTCCGCGCGCATTTGATAAAGAGGCATCTGCATCGCAGGCCCCGGGGCGCTGGCAGCTGTCTGTTCAGACTTTTCCGCGTCATTGCATCCGTTAAGGGCAAGACCTGCGATCATAACAAAAGCGATCCGTTTCATGATCTTACCCCCTTGTCAGCCTGACCTCTGAAAGCAGAGGGCCAAACCCCCTGTTTACCCGGAGCAATAATCCCGTTGGGGTCCAGGGCGTCCTTAACCTTTTCATTCAACCTGCGCAGGGCATGGTTGTTGAAATCAAAGGTATCGGCCACCGGGTCCATCCAGCCCAGGTGGGTGCGATATTCACCATAACCAGACTTTCGGGCATCCTCGATCAGGGCATTGAACATTTTGCGGATGTTCAGGACCTGGGCCTCATCATCCCGGTCATACATCAGCATGTTGATGTTGTTGGCAAAGCGGCCACCGATGGTAAAGCTGGCGTAAAAATCCACATCATGGGCCGCGATGATGGCCCGGCTGCGTTTCAGCTGATGCATCACATGCTTGGAATTGGCCGGCACCACCGGAGAAAATCCCATATGGGCACCGCGTCCCCCGACCCAGTCGCCCATCTGCAGGGCCACGGCGGACGGCACGCCCATGGTGGTATCCATGGCATTGACCGGATCCCCGGTCTGCCACCATTCCTCAAGGAAGTCCGCCTGAATATGTTTCCTGAAGGCTTTCTTGATCACATCCGCCTTGGCCCGGACCACATCCCGCTCTCCATAAAGGCGGAGACTCACCTGCCAGTAGCCAAGCTTGTGTTCCTTCAGAAGTTCCTGTACGCGCCATTCCGGGATAGCCCCCGGCTTGTCCCAGAAATCCCCCCGCTGCCCAAGAAGCACGATCTTGCCGAGCCAACTGGGCACAAAGATCGACTGATCGATCAGGCCGCTGATCTTCAGCGGCGCCAGAGTGTCAATCACCCAGCCGATATCGTCCTCGTTGGGAATATCCAGGGTCATTTGCAGGGAAGTTTCCGGCGCCGGCATCAGCCACATGCCCATGCTTGTGACAATGCCCATGTTGGACTGGGTGAACATCTGATCCCAGCTAGGCCCGTAGCTGAAGGGGAACAGGTGACTTGCCTGGTTATTGCTCATGGCGCCCATCCCGGTGCGAACCAGGTCCCCATCAGGCAGCACCACTTCCATGCCGCAGATATTCCGCGCATGCTGTCCGTACGGGGTATACCCGATACCGTGGTCCAGGGCATTGCCCATGACGGATCCCCAAGCATTGCCTGGAACCGACATCCACAGCGGATAATTGTTGCGTTGAATATGTTCGTAAAGATCAAAGAAGCTGACACCCGGCTCGATCACACAATAGCCGAGATCCGGGTCGACCTTGTGAATTTTCGTCATCCGGCCCAGATCAAGAACAATTGATCCCGGCATGCGCGGTGCCGCCGCGCCATAACCCAGGTTTTTTCCCCGGGAGACCGGCCACAACGGTGTTTTAAATTCATTGGCAATGCGCACGATCGCCTGGATTTCCTCCACTGATGAAGGGGCCACGGCCGCTGAGGCGGGCCATTCCTCCTCCGATCCCGGAGCGTAAATATCAGAATAAACGTCCCTGTCCTGGTCCGTCGCCAGTACCCACTCCTTGCCGACGACCGCTTCAAACTTTTTAAGCGCCGCATCGAAATCAGCCAGGCTAACTCGTGGTGGAAGTGTAAGTTTCATGATCTCTGTCCTGAATAATCAGCGGCCTTCACCCGGAATAAACCCAGTAAGTTGCAGATATGCCAAAGAAGACCAAATGTTGCTGGAAATAAAGAAAGGGTGCACATGGCACCCTTTCACAATATTTTCTAAATCAACAGAACCTTAGAAGTCCTGTTTGACGGTTAGCATCCACTCACGCGGCTTACCCAAAGTATCATAGGAAGTTCCTGTGAACGCATAAAGCGTAGAGAACTGAGCTGTTTTATAATATTCGTCAAACAGATTGGTCACTGCCAGGGAGATGGCCAGGTCCTCATCCGCATTGCGCCATGTCAGACGGGCATTACCCATGACGTAGCTAGGCAGATAGGAGGCAAAACCCAGGGCACGGCCTGCGAAACGCTCATCAACATAGGAGACATCAACCCGTGGTGTCAGGCTGCCGCTTTCTCCAAGGTCCACAACATACTGAGCCCCAAATGTTGCCTGCCATGCGGGCGATGAACTGACCGGGTCATTAAGATCGATGCTGGTCGCCCGTGGGTCAACAGACTTCCACTCGCTCTTGATATAACTGACGGCAGCATTAATGCTCAGGGCTTCTGTTGGCTGGTACTCAAACTCAGCTTCTACACCCCAGAATTTGGCGTCACCACCATTCAGTCGTACACCACAGGGACCGCCGCCATAGGCCGTACAGTCACTGATCGGAATCTGCACATCCGTATAGTCATTGTAGAAGAAAGACAAATTCAGGCGTGCGTTTTCGAAAGGATCAGCCTTGATACCTATTTCGTAAGCAGTCAGTTTTTCCAGATCGAAATCACCTTCTGTAGCCTGAGTAGCCGTAAACGGTCGGGCAGAGACCCCGCCACCTTTAAAGCCGGTTGAAATTGTCGCATAGGCCATGAGGTTATCAGAAAAACGGTAATCTGCAGACAGGCGGTAATCAATATTGTCGCCACTATACTCGGCCGTAAGACCGTCAAGCCCCCCTACAATGGGGTTAAATGAGCCGTCAAAGTTCTTACGAACGAAGGTATAATCCTTGCTTTCTTCTGTATAGCGCACACCAGCTGTAATGGTCAGCTCGTCTGTGACACTTGCAATAACCGTACCGAAGACGGCAAAGCTGTCGGCATTGATCGGATCATTGCCATAGAACTGAAGCGGTCCAAAATAGCGAATATCCTGCTGGGTGAAATATGTTGTCAGCTGGTCTGAATAGAACGCACCGACCGTGAAATCAATCCCATCTGAAATCTGGCCGTTCAGGCGGATTTCCTGACTGAAGAAATCATGTGACATGTCGTTCCAGCCACCGGCGCCAAAAGCCGGATCGGCTGTTTGATCGTCATCCGTGCCCCATTTGGCATTAAATTCACGATATGCTGTAATGGACTGAATCTGCAACTCGTCTGTCAGAGCATAGTCAATATTTGCGGACACACCCCAGCCTTTAAAGCGGCTGCGGGAATCGAGAACGTTTGCTGGTGATGTACCTGTTGCCGGCAGAAAATAAGAGGCATAGCTACAGGTATCGCCACAAATCATATTCGGATTATTTTCACTTACAGAAAGAACCTCACCGGCGGCCGTCCTGTCAACATTTGTGACATCAGCAGTAATCAAAATATTCAGTTTGTCGTCCGGCGCGTAATTCACCATGCCGCGCAGAGCTGAATAGCCCTCGCCACCCAGGGAGTCAAAAGTACAGTTTCCGGCAGCCGACGGCAAAATTGCGGCAATGCCTTCCGGGTTCCCCGGATTGGCGCAACCATAATCGACCCGGTCAACCCAGCCTTTCTGCTCTTTATGCACACCCGACACACGGGCATAGAGACCGTCCGCCAGGGTAAAATCGCCGCTGGCGCGGATATCAATCAGATCACGGCTACCATAAGAAGCGCTCACATAACCTTCATTTTCACCGCTTGGGCGTTTTGAAACCAGCTTGATGGCACCACCGATAGAGTTACGACCGGTCAGGGTACCTTGTGGACCGCGAAGAATTTCAACACGCTCCAGATCCAGAAGATCCATAACGGAACCGGTCAGGATCGGATAATAGACATCATCCACATAAATACCAACACCAGGCTCGTAAGCGGGGTTAAAGTCAAACTGACCCACACCACGGATTTCACCGCCAAGGGACGGACCATAAGCCGCACCAGCTTGAGTCAAGGTTACGTTCGGCGCCTGAAGGGCAACGTCAACGATGTTTGTCTGGCTGCGCGCTTCCAGCATATCGCCGGAAACGGCTGTAATAGCAATCGGCGTATCCTGGAGATTCTGTTCACGGAACTGAGCCGTAACCACAATTTCCTCCAGCGTCATCAGGCCTTCTTCTTCCTGCGCCACTGCAGGAGAAAATGTTCCCGCTGTCATCAGCGCGGCAAGCGAAACCATGCCGATGCGATTACTTTTACTCATTTTAGGTGATGTTGGTGTCATAGAAATACCTCCCATACATGACTAAGACATCTTGTCATAAGATTGTCTCCCTAAGATTGCTTCCCAAATTTTTTACTACCGATGCCTTTTATGGCACCTAACGTTTGTATAACATACTAACAAATTTCTGCAAGGATGCTATACATAGTTTGTATTCATTTTCTGTTTTTCAGAGATTTTTTCCGAGTGGTGTGGCATCAATGCATCATTAATTGTATACATTTTATACATTCCACCCTTTTTCTGACAATTTCCTTTCCCGTCAGAAACTTACCTCAAAAAAACAGAAATACCTAACGCAAGGTCGGAAATATGCTCCAATATTACCCTTGAATTTTCCGGCCGAATTAAGTATCAATCTGAATATAGTTTGTTACACATACAATTATCAACACAAAAGATTGTAATAAACGATTTCAGGGAGTTTTCATCAGGCAACGGGAGGCGCCAAAAATGACCCATTTTCCAGACACGATGAGCTTCACAGGCTTTAACACCCCTTCACGCATAGAGGCCGATATTGTCGATCTTGATATAGACGGCGAAGTCCCGGCAGAAATGAACGGCGCCTTTTACCGGGTGCAGCCGGACCCGCAATTCCCGCCGAAACTGGGCGACGATATTTCTTTTAACGGCGACGGTATGATCACCCAGTTCCGCATCAAGGACGGCAAGGTAAACTTTCGCCAGCGCTGGGCCAAAACAGACAAATGGAAACTGGAAAAAGAAGCCGGCAAGGCCCTGTTCGGTGCCTATCGTAATCCGCTGACCGACGACGAAAGTGTTGAGGGCAAAATCCGCGGCACGGCCAATACCAACGCCTTTGTCCATGGCGGCAGGCTGTATGGGATGAAGGAGGATTCCCCGGCCCTTGTGATGGATCCGGTGACCCTGGAAACCGTCGGCTATACGGATTTCGACGGCAAAATGACCGGTGAGACCTTCACGGCGCATCCCAAAATCGACCCAAAAACCGGCAACATGTGCGCCTTCGGTTATGCCTCCAAAGGGGTACTTACGCTGGACATGACCTATTACGAGATCTCTCCGGACAACAAACTTCTCTATGAGATCTGGTTCGAAAACCCCTATTACGCCATGATGCATGATTTTGCAGTGACCGAGGATTATGCCATTTTCCACGTGGTCCCCAGCACAAGCAACTGGGAACGGCTTGAAAAGGGACTGCCTCACTTCGGTTTCGATACGACCATGCCGGTATATCTGGGCGTCCTGCCCCGCAGGCCCGATGCCACAGCAGAAGATATCCGCTGGTTCAAGGCACCCAATCTGTTTGCCAGTCATGTGATGAATGCTTTTCAGGAAGGCTCAAAAATTCATTTCGACACCCCTGAAGCAAAGAACAATATGTTCCCCTTCTTCCCGGACATTCACGGCGCCCCCTTCAATCCGCAGGAAGCGGCCAGTTTCCTGACCCGCTGGACGGTGGATCTGGCCTCCAACTCCGAGGAATTTGAAAGCCGTACACGCCTCACAGACATGATGGGCGAATTCCCGCGCATTGATGACCGGATGACGGGGTTGAAATACCGCTACGGCTGGCTGCTGGTCATCGACCCGTCCCAGCCGGTCGAACTGAAAGGCGGCAGCGCCGGCGGTTATGTGATGAATACCCTGGGCCTGGTCGACCATGAAACCGGCAAGGAACAGAAATGGTGGTGCGGCCCCACCTCAAGCCTGCAGGAGCCCTGCTTCGTTCCCCGCTCCAAGGATGCCCCGGAAGGGGACGGCTGGATCGTCCAGATCTGCAACCGGCTTGAAGAGCACCGCAGCGACCTGCTGATCTTCGATGCCCTGGACATTGAAAAAGGCCCCGTCGCCACGGCCAAAATACCGGTGCGCCTGCGTTTCGGCCTGCACGGCAACTGGGCCGATGCAGACGTTATTGGGGACGAATGATGATCCCGGAGGGCGCCAATAAGCCAGGCCTGGAATTCGTTTACGAAGCAGTCGCCAATCTTGGCCAGCCCATCGAGATTGGCAAGACCGACGATGGGACCCGCCGTATTATTCCGATATTTTCCGGCCCTGCTATGGGGCCGAAAATCCGGGGCGAGCTCCTGGGAAATGCCGCTGACTGGCAACTTACCCGCAATGATGGGGTGACAGTGGTGGACGCCCTGTATGCCCTGAAAACCGATGATGGCGTCGTGATCCAGATCCGTAATCGCGGGCTACGTCACGGCCCGGCCGAGGTAATGCAGCGACTTGCCGCAGGCGAGGACGTGGATCCGGCGGAATATTACTTCCGCACCACACCCGAATTTATCGCGCCCAGCGGTAAATATGACTGGCTCAACAAGTCGGTTTTTGTCTGCTCCGGCGCCCGCTATGCCAGTACCATCAAACTGTGGGTCTGGCGAGTCACTTAATGTAATCCGGAGGCGGGATAGTAACGTACAAAGACCGATAAACAATCCCAAACAAACCTCCCCCAAAAAATCAAGCCCGCTTTCCATACGGATAGCGGGCTTTTTCTACGATTGATCCGTGCTACTTCGGTCACCGGCACTCAAAGTTTTTTGCCATGTCTGGATCACCGCCGCCGTTATAATGAGCAACCTCCGGATAGACACACAGCGGACGGGTTCTGATAGCTCTGTCCTTCCCGGCACCTGTTGCAATCATCGTTTCAGGGGCAGCCCCCTTTTCGACCCAGTCGACAATCGCCTTTACCGTATCAAGACGGTTCGGGCCCGGTCCTCCTGCACAATGATCCATTCCCGGCACCATGAAAAGACGATAGAAATTGCCCACATCCCCCATTTTCTTCTGCACATCCTGCAGGTAGGCAATGCTGTTGTAGGGTGACAGCAGGGGATCGGTCCAGCCGTGATAAACAATCAGCTTGCCGCCCCGGGCCCGGAAGGCGGACAAATCGGTTTCCCAGGCCGAAAGGCTTGAGCCCAGCTTCTTCTCCAACTCCGGAATATCCCGGTCAGGATCAAAGGTTTCCGGTGTCCAGTCCCGCTCGTCTGCCGTCACAATTTCCGTCAGGGCAAGCTGGGCCTCGGCCGTGGGAATGACCAGGAACGGCGAGGCGCCATAAGCATTGCCGGGGTAAAGAGGCATGCCCTTCTTCGTGGACTCCGGACCATACAACACCTGTGCATGAACTGCCTGCATTCTGGTGAGACACCCTTCCTTCTGGCCATCCTTGCAGACCAGTTCCATCGGATCGAAGCTACAGCTTCTGGGATGGCTTATAATACCATCGCGCACCCCGTCCAGCGGGTCACATTTGGCGTAAGCGCCGCTGACCAGTAACTTGACGGCCGCTTCATCAAGAAGGCGATCGGGATTTTCCCGTTCCAGCGCATCAACCCAGAAGCCCCGGGTTTGAAGACGAATAAAATTATTCGCCGGCGCCCCGGCGACAATTCCATCATAGTCTTCCGGATATTTCTGGGCCTCGGTCAGTCCCTGCCAGCCGCCGGAAGAACATCCCGTGAAATAGGACTTTTTCGGTCCCCTGCCATAATATGCGGCAATGATTTTCTTGGCCGTCACCGCCAGAAGATGATGTCCGCGATGTCCGAAGTTCTCCACCCGGTCCGGATGGCCGGCAATCCAGCTGGCATCAAAAAAATCCTCAGGAGTCACATGTCCAGTATCTGTGGAAGCGGTGGCAAAACCACCCAGAACGGCGCCATTCATAGCGGGATAATTTATCGCACCAGTCAATCCGCCATTACCAACAGCCTGAAAACGCTCGTTCCAGTTTGCCGGCAGCCAGACCTCAAACCCGATTTCTTTCTCTATGAAGCCGGCGACCCGGCAAAAGGCCGCCTCGGTACCCGGGTTGGGACCCGCCATGACGTTGAAAACAGAAGGCGGGTATGCCCATTCCCCTCCGCCAGACACCTGTTCTGTGGCAGTAATCCGTACGTCCTTCAGCGAAAGAGCGGACAGTGACGAACAGCCTTGTTCAGATGCCAGAACCGGATAGGAAAGCAGGACGTAAAGTCCTGCCAACACTACGATAAGAAACCCGACTTGTTTTCGCATATCACCCTCCCCTTTTAATGCGACGTTGCAGTGCTACGGTCTCTAGACCTTTTCTCCCACGGCACGTGCCCGGTCCAGAAGCGTGCTTTCATCCTTCGGCAGCCGTCTGATCAGAAATGCCGTCAGAGCAATCAGGAAAGGCGAAATCCAGTACAGGTTCAGAATCGCCGCAGCCAGGTCGCCGCCGTTTATGTCACTCATCAGACCGATCACATAAGGACCGAGGCCAAGCCCGAAGATGGTCATGGTCAGGATATAATAGCTCATCACTGTCCCGCGCATGCGCGGGAGCACCAGGTCCATCAGCGTGGCATAAAACGGTGGCAGCCACATGGTCAGGATCAGGCCATAGCAGGCAAAACTCAGATAAAACATCCCGACAGATGTGGTGTTAAAGGTGATAATCGCCAGAGGCAGGGAAACCGCCAGGCTGGCAAAGGTCACATAAAGACGCCCGCTTTTAAACCGGTTATTGGCCCAGTCCGAAACTGGCCCTGCGATCAAGGGTCCGATCATACCGATAGCGGCGATCATGGGACCGAACATAATCCCGACCTCGGCGGGTTTCTGTCCAAACGCCTGGATCAGATGAGTGGCCGTCCAGGCCATCACGCCGTAATTGATGATGGTCTGCAGGGCAACAATGATGATTACCATGATCATGGACGGGGTTTTTACAATCAGCTCGAATGACGGTTTGTCCCGAAGTTTCAGGGACTGCATCCAGCACAGGATGACGTAGGATCCGAACCCGATCACCATCCATTGCAATTCATTGCCGCCGAACTCAAAACCACCAACGGCCAGAGCCACCGGATTTGTCTCCCTCATGCCGTTGGTCCAGTGAACCATGCCCAGGGAGATCAAAACGATAACCGCCAGTCCGCCGATATTGACAAGCCAGTCCCGGCCACGCGCCCTGAGGCGGGCCATGGTGGCCCAGACAAGGCCCGGCAGGATGGAAGCCAGTGTCAGCCAGCTTTCCCGGAACGGATGCGGGTCATCATGGTGATCAATCCCGTCCGCCAGTCCCCGGCGCGGTTCCTGCATGCGCAGCATCAGGTAACCGAGGATAAACCCGGGCAGGGAAGCAACCAGAAAGGCCACCTGCCAGCCCTTGAAGCCGAGCGGCTCACTGCCCGGCGGGAAAGCGCCGTCCCAGGCATCGGCCACCGCCCCGCCGACGGCAAGGGCCGCACCAAGGCCGAAGGCAATTGAAGCAGCAATGATCGCCGTGATTGTGCCCCGTTGTTTTTTCGGGAACATATCCGTAGCAATGGACATGCCGGCAGGCTGCACACTCGCCTCACCAACCCCGACACCAAGCCGGGAAATGGCCAGCAGCCCAAAGCCGTTGGCAAGTCCGCCAAGCGCGGTCATGACCGACCAGCCGATGATGGAAAACCCGAGCAACTTTGTCCTGATCCAGCCATCGGCAAGACGCCCAAGGGGAAGTGAAAAGACCGCATAGAACAGGGCAAAGACCGTGCCGTAAAGCAACCCCATCTCGGCATCGCCGATATTCAGGTCCGCCTTGATTCGCGGCATCAGAATGGCGAGTATCTGCCTGTCCACCATGGACATGGCCTGGCAAAGACCGATCAGTGTCAGGGCATACCATGCCGCCTTGCCGCCAAGCTTGTGTGTAGAGACATCCTCTTTCATAATCTTCCTCTCAGACATACACCGCGAGAGCGAGAACAATGCCCCGCATTTACAGTGGGAGGCAAGTAAACTTAACGCGAAAGGTATTTTATTTCAGACCAAACACATGCTCCGCATTGGTCTGCATCAGCTTCTTTTTGACCTCGTCGGATATATCCAGAAGATCATGGGTCCGCACTTCGTCCGCCACATATTCATAAGGATAATCCATGGCATACATGACCCGGTCTTCACCAAGAACGCCCTGGGCAAACTTGATAGCCGGTTCCCAGGCCATGCCGCTGGTGGTGACATAGACGTTGGACTGCATATATTCGGCGATGCTCTTCTTCAACGGCTTCATGCGTTCATAGCGCTTGGCGCGCACGCCGGCCTGATGCATGTAATCCAGCCGGTAAAGCCAGTAGGGCAACGCCTCTCCCATATGACCGACAATGATGTTGAGTTCAGGATAGCGGTCAAAAATACCGATGGTGATCAGACGCAGAAGATGCATGCCTGTCTCCACTCCGAAACCGAAAATCGCCCCATCAAGGCCCGCTTCCAGCATCGGACCGATCATGCTGTCCGGCGGCGTCTGCGGATGGATATAGAGCGGCTGGCCGGTCTCCGCCAGGGCCCGGAAGATGGGATCATATTTGGGATCGTCCAGATATTCGCCCTGGGTATGGCTGTTGACCATAACTCCCCTGAACCCAAGCTCTGCTCCACGACGAATTTCCGCCGCGCTCCACTCCGGGTCCTGCGGGGCAATGCTGGTCATGCCGACAAAGCGGGTCGGATGGGCCTCGCAACGTTCGGCCAGGTAATCATTGGCCCGGGCGACCATGCCCTTGGCCTCTTGCGCATCCAGCAACGGCTGCACCCCCGGCGAGGTCAGGGACAGGATCGCCACATCAATGCCGGTGGCATCCATATCGGCCAGACGCTGTTTGTCCAGATCCAGCAACCGTTCAATGATCAGCATGGCCCGTTCGGATGGTGACTGGGCGTAAAACCCCCAGAGCGACACCATGCCCTTGTCGGCGGTACCATCCCGCACCATCCTGAGATAGGCGTCAATCTGTTCGCGGGTGGCAAAGGCTTCTTCGGTGGCAATGCGCAGATAGCCGCGATCGCCGCCGGTTTTCAGTTCATGTGTCATGACTGTTATCCTTCGTGAACTGTTTTTGTAACAAGGCAGGCGTCGAGTCCTTCAGGACCGTCTTCATGGCCGTGTCCTGACCATTTGACACCACCGAAGGGCGTATCCGCCCCGGCGATCATCACCGAATTGAGACCCAGCATACCTGTCTCCACTTCTTCCGCGAGTCGTCTCTGACGCGCGCCGTCCCGGGTCCAGGCATAGGCCGCCAGGCCATAGGGCAGACGATTGGCTTCTGCAATCGCGTCCTCTTCGGTCTTGAAGGGATTGATCAGGGCAACAGGTCCGAAAGGCTCCTCGTTCATGATTCTTGTGGTGAGCGGAATATCGGACAGGACGGTCGGGGCATAAAAATAGCCCTGGTTTCCGATTCGCTTGCCGCCGGTCTGGAGTTTCGCGCCTGCGTCCACCGCATCGCCGACCAACTGCTCCATCGCCTCGGGACGGCGGGGATTGGCCATCGGACCCATCTGGATTCCTTCCTCCAGGCCGTTGCCCACCTTGACGGCCTCTGCCCTTTCGGTAAACCCTTTGACAAAACGGTCATAGATATCTTCCTGCACGATAAAGCGGGTGGAGGAAACACAGACCTGCCCGGCATTACGAAACTTGTGCGCCGCCATGACGTCAAGAGCATGATCCACATCCGCATCCTTGAACACCAGGACCGGACCGTGGCCGCCAAGCTCCATGGTCGTCCGCTTCATGTCTTCCGCCGCCAGTTTGGCCAGTTGCTTGCCAACCACTGTCGAGCCGGTGAAGGACAATTTGCGAATGATGGGTGAGGCCAGCAGATGGCGGGAGACCTCGTCAGGCACCCCGAAGACCGCCTGGGCCACCTCTTTCGGCAGCCCCGCATCCAGCAGAGATTGCAGAATACCAAGCGCGGACGCCGGTGTTTCCTCTGCCGCCTTCATAATCACCGAACAGCCGGCGGCAATAGGTGCGCCAAGCTTGCGGGCCGGATTGCCGAGCGGGAAGTTCCAGGGCGCGAAGGCCGCCACCGGGCCCACCGGCACCTTGGTGACCATGGACCGTTGTCCGCCTTCAGGCCGGGTCAGGATACGGCCGTAGATGCGCTGACATTCCCCGGCGTAAAAATCAAACAAGCCGGCCGCAATCATCACCTCAATACGGGCCTCACCAAAGGGTTTCCCCTCTTCCATGGTGGCCGCGCGTCCCAGATCGTCAGCTCGTTCCCTGAGCAACCGCGCCGCGCCCTGCAGTACCGCAGCCCGTTCCTGGGGGGAGGATTTTTTCCACAACCTGAACCCCTTGTCCGCCGCAGTGAGGGCCCGGTCCAGGTCCTTTTCATCCGCCAGCGGCAGTTCGCCCAGAACCTCTTCCGTTGCCGGGTTGACCACCTTGTGCGTGCGCCGTCCGCCGCCGGAGACGCGTTCACCGTCGATGATCATATGCAGTGAGGGGTAGCTGCTCATTTCCCGGCCTTTTCGCGATCAATATCACCCTGCCAGCGTTCCGGCACGATGGGCTCGCCGGTAACCGGATGCAGGTTATGGAACGGTACCACCTTGTGAGTCGGCCAGAGGAAAATTTCATCCCGGGGAATCAGTTCATCCGGTCCGGCCGGATCAGCGGGATAGGTTTCGCTCAGGAATGGCACATAAACCGGTTTGGTATTCGCCCAGCCGGTTTCGAAGTCGGCATGCCACAGCGGATTGTAGTTGAGGACATGGATTCGCCAGACTCCATCCACCTTTTTGTATACATTTTCGTAGATTCCGCCTTCCCACCACTGACGGGGGTCACCGTAATCCTTGTGCTGTCCGGCCTGCATCATGGAGCGGAATCGTCCCAGTGCCGTAACGCCGTCCTCCTGGATATCGACGATATCCTGGATCTGCGGATGATCAAGCAGGAATCCGTCTACCGGACCGTTGTTGCCATGGGTAAACCTGGTCTGGAACCGGTCGACATAGAGACGCCGGGCACCAGCCTTGCCCTTGAAAATACCGCCATGGAATCGCACCTGGCAATCCTCGGTAAATAGGTCTACAGTCTCATTATACAGACATTTATCAATGAGATAGCCATAGAGATGCTGCAACTTGCGAACGGCCTGTTCGTCCTCCCGGATGGTCAGGCGTTGTGCTAATTCGGCTACTTGCTCTTCAAGATCCTTAATTCGATCAGATTCAGACATGATGCGCTCCTTTATATTATTTATATACCTGCTCCCTAGTCCACAGGCCTTCAGTCCTTAAAAGACTTATAGCAAAAAAAATTAGTATGCAATACTAACTGATATGTTATAAGAGATATTGTATGCAATACTAACTGATGTAAAATAATACGCATACATAAAATAGAGATATAGGGACTGAATTTTAGGAACAATGGGAGGTCAAAGAAACCAATGGATACTCGAACCCTGCATCCGGTGAACGTAGAGCCGGACTGGCCAAGTGCGCGTCGTGGCTGGTATGCCGTATTTATTCTCACGCTTTCGCTTCTGGTTAATTTCCTTGACCGGGGCATTATTGCCCTGCTGGTTCCCTATATCAAAGCGGACCTCGACCTTAGCGACACCCAGCTCAGCCTGATCATGGGATTCGCCTTTGTCATGTTCTATATGTTCGCCGGTCTGCCCATTGCCCGCTTTGCGGATCACGGCAACCGGAAGAAACTGATTGCGGTCGGCATGGCCCTGTGGGGCGGGGCGACGGCGCTCTGCGGATTCGCAAAAAGTTTCGGCACCTTGTTCGCCTTCCGTGTTGGAGTAGGTGTGGGTGAGGCCTGCACGGGTCCGGCCAGTTTTTCCCTGCTCGGCGACTATTTCCCGCCACATAAACTGCCCAGGGCTCTGGCTTTCCTGAATTTCGGTTTCATGCTCGGCACCGGCCTCGCCATTCTGATCGGCGGTACCCTGGTCGGGATTCTGGCAGACCTTCCGCCTGTTGTACTGCCCGTTTTCGGTGAACTGGCCGTGTGGCAACTGGCCTTTATCCTGGTCGGCATCCCCGGGCTTATCGTCTCCCTGCTGATGCTCACTGTGAAGGAACCGGTGCGCCGCATCCAGGGCACCCCCCCTGCCATCAGCGAAGTCGTGGCCTTTGTCGTTGAAAAACGCTGGCTTTATGTTCCCCTTGTTGTCGGCATTGCCCTCAACACCATCGTTGCCGTCGGACACGGCATGTGGGGCCCGGCCTTTTTCATGCGTACCTATAACTGGTCAGTGGAAACCGTCGGCCTGGTATCAGGCCTTACCTTTCTGATTATCATGCCCATCGGCGCCACAATCGGCAGCATGCTGGCCGAACGCTGGACAAGACAAGGTCACGCCGATGCCAATATGCGGGTGGTAATGATCGCCCTGGTTACCAGTCTGCCGTTCATGATTGCGGCGCCGCTGATGCCCTATGGCTGGATGTCCGCCACATTGAATGGCATTGGCATGTTTTTTACCGCACTGCTGTTCGGCCCCCAGAATGCGGCCATCCAGCTGACCATTCCGAATCGCATGCGCGGCCAGATCTCGGCTTTGGTGCTGTTCGGGCTTAATGTGATTGGATACGGCCTTGGGCCGACCGTTCTGGCCGTCATTACCAACTATGTATTCCAGGACGAAATGCAGATCGGTTATGCCATGGCCACAAGCTATGCTGTCATCAGCCCGATCGCCCTTTTTGTCCTCTGGCTCAGCATCAAGCAATATAGAGCAACCGTCATGGAACTCCACGGCGACCAGTTAAAACCACAACCAGCTGAATAAATTATCGAATAGACTCAGGAGAATTTGAATGCAGAATCTTTCAGGTAAAACCGCCTTTATTACCGGCGGCGCCAGCGGCATTGGCCTCGGCATTGCCATGGCCCTGCTTAACCGCGGCATGAATCTGGTGATTGCCGACATCCGCGACGATCACCTCAAGGATGCCGCAAATGAACTGGGCCAGCCAGATAAAGTGCTGACCCTCAAGTTGAATGTGATGGACCGCGATGCTTTCGCAGCAGCGGCGGATGCCGCCGAGGAACGCTTCGGCAAGATCCATATGCTGGTCAACAATGCCGGTGTGGCCGTGATAGGTCCCGTGGAAATGGCCAGCTATGATGACTGGGACTGGACCATGGGCGTCAATCTGCAAGGCACCATCAATGGCGTTGTGACGATCCTGCCGCGCATATTGTCCCATGGCGAAGGCGGCCATATCGTCAATACAGCCTCCATGTCCGGCTTCCTGCCCCATCCGGGCACAGTCATTTACACCACGTCCAAGGCCGCCGTCATCGGCATGGCCGAAGCCATGCGTGCAGAACTGGAAGACCGTGGCGTGATCGTTTCCGCCTTCTGTCCGGGACCGGTTCAGTCTAATATCGCCGAAGCCGGCAAGACGCGCCCCGACGAACTGGCCGACACCGGTTATGCGGAAAGCGACAAGCGCCGTCAGCAGGGTGGCAACTTCTTCCATCTCTATAAAACCAAGGAAGAAATCGGCGAGCGTGTGGCACAGGGAATCGAGAATGACGAGCTTTATATCCTGACCCACAGCGAATTCGCCAAGGGTGTCGAAGCACGGACCAGCGCCATGCGCGCTGCCGTACCGGATCACCTGCCGGAAAACGAAGAACTGAAGAAGACTTTTGCGCCGCTGTTTTATAACCAGGCTCATGCAGATGAGCTGGAGCGGCAGAAAAAATTAAAGAAATAAACGGAAATACTGGAGAGAGTAAAATGAAAGACTTCGCAGGACGTGTTGCCTTTATCACCGGCGGCGCCAACGGCATCGGCCTTGGCCTTGCCCGGGCCCTTCTGGCAGAAGGCTGCAAGGTTGCCATTGCCGATATCCGCCAGGACAGCATCGACGAGGCCCTGAAAACCCTCGACAATCACAATGTCATCGGCGTGAAGCTTGATGTGGCCTCCCGTGAGGAATTCGCCAAGGCCGCAGACGAAGTAGAAGAAAAGCTCGGGCCTGTGACCCTGCTGTTCAACAATGCCGGCATCAACCTGTTCCAGACCATTGATGAAAGCAGCTATGACGACTGGGACTGGGTGCTTGGTGTAAATCTTAATGGCGTGATCAACGGCGTTCAGA
Organism: Emcibacter sp.; assembly: GCF_048269205.1. GTDB lineage: Bacteria > Pseudomonadota > Alphaproteobacteria > Sphingomonadales > Emcibacteraceae > Emcibacter. Next base: position 682,358 of record NZ_JBLXJC010000002.1, read on the forward strand.
CCTTTGTTCCCCGCATGAAGGAGCGCGGGCTTGGTGGACATGTCGTCAATACGGCCTCCATGGCGGCCTTCCTGTGCGGCCCGGCGCCGGGCATTTACAACACCGCCAAATTTGCCGTACGCGGCCTGTCCGAATCTCTGCGTTACAGTCTGGCCCCCCAGGGTATCGGCGTTTCCCTGCTGTGCCCAGGCCTGGTCAAAAGCTATATTCATGCCAGTGATTCCGTTCGTCCCGCAAGCCTTTCCAAAGATGGCAAGCCGATGGAGGAAGAATTCCGCAAGCAGCTTGTCGAGGTGCATAAACTCGGCATGGAGCCGGACGAAGTGGCCTCCAAGGTACTGGACGGCATCCGGGCCAACCGTTTCTATATTTTCTCCCATCCCGAATTCAAAGACGAGCTTCGGGAGCTGTTTGATGAAATCCTTGAAGAATTCGTCGAAGGCGAGGAAATTCCCCCGCACCGGGCCGAGGTCGAGAAAGGACGCCGGGCAAAATACAAGGAAGCCCGCATGGCGGCCCGGGGCGAATAGCCCCTTCCCTTCCTGACTAAATAAAAAAGCCGGGCGATGGTTATTCCATCGCCCGGCTTTTATGTAACTACAGTCCTGTTATTTCGCGTGACCGGTCCAGGTCCTGAGCGCCGGGTTGGTATGATCAGGCATTTCCAGCGCTTTCTTCACACCAGGGCGGGCCGTCATGCGATCACGCCATTCCACCAGCTTCGGTGTCCGTTTGGCAATTTCCATTTCCGGGAACATGCGCTCCACCATCATGCCGCAATGGCAATAGAAATTGATATCGGCCAGGGTAAACATATCGCCGGCCAGCCATTCAGACTTGCCCAGTTGTTCTTCAACCTTGTCCACAGCCGCCTCGATTTTCGCTGTCGCTTCCGCCAGCTGTTCATCGCTGAAACCGGCCCGGGCGGTTTTCCATTTTTTCCTCTGGTCTGCCAGGGGAATATTCTCCATCATTTTTTCAAACTCACCGGATTCAATCCCGCGGGCAATCACACCCACCATGCGGTGCCAGCCGTGCATGGAAACGTGGTTCATGACATGTTCGTCGACGAACTTGTTCCAGTAGCGCATGCGGGCCTTGCCGACAGGATCCAGCGGGCGCAGGGGAATTTCCGGAAAAACATCTTCCAGATATTCGTTAATTACCGTCGTATGGGTAATGATATGGCCGTTATGATCCAGAACAGGAACCTGTCCTTCCGGATTGATCTTGATGAACCAGTCCTGGTGCTGTTCAAACTTGTGCAGATCCACATAAACGCTTTCAAACGGCAGATCCTTTTCCATAAGTGGAATCATGGATTTCAGCGAGTTTGCCGCCGGTTCCGCATGATAATATTTCAGAGCCATGCTCTATCCTCCAGTTGATATTGTTCCCAGAATGCCGCCATCCACTGCCCAGGCCTGTCCGTTTACATAACGGGCAGCGTCGGACAACAGAAAGGCCGCCACATTCCCTAATTCCTCTGACGTACCTACACGTCCCTGCGGGGACATGCGGCCTATTATTTTTAATGCTTCTTCCCGGTTCCCGGGCGAAATCTGATCCACAAGTGTGTCCAGCATTTCCGATTCAATTACCCCCGGCAGAATACAGTTCACCCGGACATTGTGACGAGCCACCTCGGCAGCAACGGAGCGCACAACCCCGAGCACCGCATGCTTTGAGGCGTTATACCCCACCGTATCCGGGAAACCCCGTTCACTGGCCAGCGAACCGGTGGCCAGGATGGCGCCGTCCTGTCTTTCGATCATGGACGGCATCAGCCTTTTTATGGCCCAGAAAAGGCTTTTCAGATTCAGGGTCATAATCTCGTCGAAGGCCTCGTCGGAATACTCGGTGATGGGTGCCCTGAGGCCGCCCGAACCCGCATTGGCGAACAGGCCGTCTACGGGGCCGAATTTTTCTTCCGCCGCATCAATTGAGGCGATGACCTGATCCCGCACGGACATGTCGGCGGCATAATAGCCGGCTGTACCACCCTGTTTGCCGATTTGTTCCGCAGCTTCCGCCAGCCTGTCTTCCCTGCGGGCCACAAGCATGACTTTCGCCCCCAGTCCGGCCATCACCTTTGCCGAGGCAAGGCCGATGCCGCTTGAGGCGCCAGTGACAATGATATGTTTACCGTTGAGGGAAAAGTCGTTCATTTCAGTCCCGGACCCCCTATTTCAGACCCAGAACCCTGGCTGCATTTTCCTTGAGGATCAGCGGCATGACTTCATCCTTGAAGCCAACCTCCTTCGCCGCTTTGATCCAGGCCTGCGGCGTGATCAGCGGGAAGTCGGAACCGAACATCATTTTATGCTTCAACTGGCTGTTGGCATACTGGATAACCTGTTTGGGGAAATATTTCGGCGACCAGCCGGACAGGTCGATAAAGACATTGCCCTTGTGCAGGGCCATGGACAGGCTTTCATCGGTCCAGGGCCAGCTCGGGTGCGCCAGGATGAATTTCATATCGGGGAAATCGGCCGCGGCGTCATCAACAAGGATTGGCTGGCCATATTTCAGCTTTACGCCGCCGCCGCCCGGCATCCCTGTGCCCATGCCGGAATGTCCCGTATGGAACACAGCAGGCAATTTATATTCCGCGATCACTTCATAAAGCGGATAGGCCATCCGGTCGGAAGGATGGAAATCCTGCATCGGCGGATGGAACTTGAACCCCTTGACGCCATATTCCTCGATCAGCATGCGGGCTTCCCGCGCGCCATATTTACCCTTGTGGGGATCAATGGAGGCAAAGGGGATCATGATATCTGAGTTGTCACGGGCGAATTCGGCAATTTCCTCGTTACGGATGCGTTTCGCGCCAAAGGCGGATTCAATATCCACCGTAAACATGACAAAGGCCACATTCTGTTCCCGGTAGAGCTCGATGGTCTCGGGAATGGTGGGCCTTTTCCGATCAGCCTTGAAATATTTGGTGGTGGCGTCAAGAAACTTGCCCATCACCGGATCTTCGGGATCACAGCAAGACACTTCCGCGTGCACATGAACATCAATGGCAATGTATTTATCAAGGTCGATCATAAGGTATCTCTATTTTGGGTACTGATAAAAAGCCCCTCCCCGAAGGGAGGGGCCAAAAGACTGTTAAAGCTGAATGATAACGCTCTTCAGTTCGGTATAGGCTTCAACGCCCTGACGGGCCTGCTCACGACCCAGACCGGACTCTTTGTAGCCGCCGAACGGCAGAGCCGGATCAATCACGGCGTGACAGTTGCCCCATACGGTACCGGCCTTGATCTTGGCAGCCAGTTTGTGCATGGCGGACAGGTCTTTGGTCCAGATGCCGGCGCCGAGACCATAGCAGGTGTCGTTGGCAGCTTTGGCCACTTCATCCAGATCGTCAAAGCGCTGGGCAACCACGACCGGGCCGAAGATTTCCTCGCGCACCACACTCATGTCCGGTTTTACATCCACCAGCACGGTCGGGTTCACGTAGTAACCGTCAGAAGAGGGAGCATCACCACCCACGGCCACGGAAGCCCCGGCTTTCTTGCCGGCGTCAATGTAACCCATGACGCGCTCAAACTGCTCATCGGAAACCAGTGGCCCCATATGGGCTTCCGGATCCAGTGACGGACGCGGCGCCCAGAAACTGGCGGCACCGGCAACACCCTCGATCACCTTGTCAAAGATGGAGCTGTGAGCGAACAGGCGGGAACCGGCCACACAGACCTGGCCCGAGTTAAAGAAGATGGCGCCGGCAGCACCTGCACCGACGGTTTCCACATCCACATCGGGAAGAACCACAACCGGAGACTTGCCGCCCAGTTCCAGGGTAACCCGCTTCAGGCTGTCGGTGGCGTTCTTGTTGATGATTTTGCCCACTTCGGTAGATCCGGTGAAAGCCACCTTGTCTACGTCCGGATGCTTGACCAGATGATCACCGGAGGTATGACCGTAACCGGTAATGATGTTGATAACTCCCGGCGGGAAACCGGCTTCAGCAACCAGGTCCGCCATACGCAGGGCTGTGACGGAAGTCTGTTCCGCCGGCTTCAGAATAAGCGTACAACCGGCTGCCAGAGCCGGAGCAACCTTCAGAACAGCCATCAGCAGCGGGAAGTTCCAGGGCACGATCTGGGCAGCCACACCAACCGGTTCGCGGCGGACATAGCTGTGGAAAGTACCCGTCGGCGCAGCCATGGGCTCGATCATGTCGCCGCCCAGCTTGGTGGCCCAGCCGGCCATATAATGCATCATGCCTGCAGCGGCAGGAATGTCCACCGCGCCGGCCATGCCTTTCGGCTTGCCGTTGTCGATGGCTTCCAGTTCGGCCAGTTCGTCGGCATTTTCGTTGATCAGGTCGGCCAGCTTGTGCATCATCATTTCGCGGGCGATCGGCGGCAGGCCGGTCCATCGACCATCATCAAAAGCCTGACGGGCGGCAGCAACCGCACGATCCACATCGGCATTGGTTGATTCTGCGATCCGGCTGACTTCCTGACCGCTGGAGGGGTCGACAACGGCGATGGTTTCATCGCCGGTCGGAGACACCCATTCGTTGTTGATAAACAGAGCCGGTTTACGGTCCAGCGCCTTCTGGGCTTTCTCGGAATAGGCGTACTGCTTCAAAATATTGCTCATTTCGTTCATGACATACATCCTGTTTTAAGTTCAGTATTCGTTCAAACCAGCAGCTTCTTGCCACCTTCAAGTGTCTTTTCATCCTGGGCGCCAAGGTCGGTTGGCGGCGGCACCGCCTTGCCAGTCACGACCGCAGGGCGGGCGCCGACAAGATCGATCCAGCGCTGAAGATGGTCCAGACCGTCAATATTCACACCGGACCAGGCATAGGCATGGGCCCAGCACCAGTTGGCAATGTCGGCAATTGAATAATCACCGGCCAGATATTCATTGTCTTCGAGCCTGGTATTCAGCACCTCCAGCAGACGACGGGTTTCCCGCTGATAACGTTCAATGGCAGCGGGTATCTTCTCCGGAAAATAACGATAAAACACATTGGCCTGACCCATCATCGGGCCAAGACCGCCAATCTGAAACATCAACCACTGGGTCACCAGGCTTTTACCTTTCGGATCCGTCGGCATCAGCTTGCCGGTCTTCTCTGCAAGATACAGCATAATGGCGCCGGATTCAAAAACTGTGAACCCGTCATCATCAATCGCCGGAATTCGCCCGTTGGGATTGATTTTCAGATACCAGGGCTCCTTCTGTTCCCCCTTGCTCAGCATGATCTGGTGAACTTCGTAGGGAAGCCCCATTTCCTCGAGGGTAATGGACGCCTTCCAGCCGTTGGGGGTTTCAGAAGTGTAAAGTTTAATCATTCTTTTTGCTCCAGTGCTTTGTCTTCATTGGCTCGCATGATCACATAGTGACGAATGCTCTCGGCCTCTTCTTCAGAGATAACCGGCGCAAAGGACACCATGCCGTTTTCCTTGAGGGCGCCCTCAAGAACGACCATTTTCCAGCTTTCTTCGTCAAACAGCAGTCCGCTACGGCGCAGATCGGGGGTGATCGCACCGCCAATCGCGGAATCACCATGACAGACCCCGCAGAAGCGCCCGAAAAGTTTTCCACCCCCGGCGATCACTTCCGCACTCGCCGTCACTGGCGGCGGGTCAAGCGGCAGTTCAGCGAGAGGGGGAATCGGCGGCAGCGTAGCATCACCGTTCAGTTTAAAGACCAGAAGCCGGCTGATATTACGTACCGGTCCGGAAATGTCGGACAGTATGCCCGGCGCAATTGCCCAGACACCACCCCAGCCAGCCAGTACGGCCACATACTGCTCGTCACCGATCGTGTAGGTGATCGGGGCTGCTACAATCCCTGTTTGTGCCGGGAAGGACCACAGCTCCTCGCCAGTATCAGATGCATAGGCGGCAAAAATGCTGGCCGCATTGCCCTGGAATACCAGACCGCCGCCGGTCGCCAGAAGACCGCCGTTCCACGGCCCCGGGAAATCAATGCGCCATCGCTCGCTCTGGGTTACCGGATCCCAGGCAATGAGTGCTCCCTTGGTCGCCGCCCGGGCCGCAGCCCGCACTTCCTTGATGGCCGGCATGGCCGCAGCCGCCATATCGATACCGACATTGAAGCCTATTTCCTCGGGCTCCCAGTCATCAGACGGGAAATAAGGGAATGCGGCAAGCTTGGCCGGAATAAAGACCAGGTTCTGTTCCGGATCATAGGCCATCGGCTGCCAGTTATGCCCGCCGGTTGCGCCAGGTGAACCAACGAACGGCTTACCAGTTTTGTAATAACGAGCTTCAGGCTTTTCGATGGGACGACCGGTTTCCATATCGATACCTTCGGCCCAGTTCACCGGCACATAGTTATTGGCGGAAATCAGCTCACCGGTCGCCCGGTCGATGACATAGAAGAAACCGTTTTTCGGCGCCTGCATCAGCACCTTGCGCTTTTTCCCGTCAATTTCCATATCCGCCAGCATGATATGCTGGGTGGCTGTAAAGTCCCAGGTTTCCCCCGGGGTAGTCTGATAGTGCCAGACATATTCGCCGGTCTTCGGGCGCAGGGCCACAACGGAGGACAGATACAGATTGTCGCCACCCTCCGGCGAGCGATAGAGCTGGTTCCAGGGTGAGCCGTTGCCGACACCAATATAGAGAAGATCAAGTTCAGGATCATAAGCCATGGAATCCCAGACGGTGCCGCCACCACCCAGCTTCCACCATTCGCCACTCCATGTTTCCAGCGCCTTTTCCAGATATTCCGGCTGAGGGCCGTTGGCCGGATTGTCCGGCACCGTATAGAAGCGCCACAGCTGTTTGCCGCTTTCGGCATCATAGGCCGTGATATAACCGCGCACGCCCATTTCCGCACCGCTGTTGCCAATCATCACCATACCGTCAATGGCAATGGGGGCCTGGGTAATGGTGTAATTTTTGGACTGGTCTACGGTGACCACACTCCAGTTCACCTTGCCGCTTTCCCGATCAAGGGAGATCAGACGACCGTCAAGGGTGCCGAAAAACAGGCTGTCCCCCCAGGCGGTCATGCCGCGGTTCACCACATCACAACAGCCTTTTACTGCCGTTTCACCGGGCACTTGCGGATCAAACTCCCACAGCATGGCGCCGGTTGCCCCGTCATAGGCCTTCACCTTGGACCAGGCTGTTGTGAAATAGAGTTTTCCGTCTATGACAAGAGGTGTTGCTTCCTGACCGCGGGCCGTATCCATATCCGCATACCAGGCCAGGCCGAGTGAAGCGACATTGGAGCGGTTGATCCTGTCGGCCGGGCTGTACCGCTGCTGACTATAGGTCCTGCCATAGGTCATCCAGCTTGATGTGTTGCCGGCGGCAACGAGCAGGGCCTCGCGGTCTACAGCACCGGAAACCTCTTTTTCACCATCCCCACCGCATCCGGCAAGCAGCAATGCTGCCATCATCAACAGTTTCTTCATTGTCATCCCTTTCATCCTCCCAAAGTCCAGCCCCTAAAATACCCTGCCCGGTGTTTTACGCTTTATCCCTTATTTATCCTCTTTGCGAATTCCCGACCTGGCCATAAGGCACTTCGGGCCTGCAACACAATACATGCTGCAAGCCCCTCGAGTGGTAATTATCCCCAGCGATTGATTTCAGGACCGGGCGCCCAGCTTTTTTCCGGCTCCGCCACTGTGGCGCGGGCCAGGGCCTTCTGCACGGAAGGTCTGCCCTTCACACGCTCGAGCCAGGCCAGTGTCCGCTCTGCATTCTCGAAAGCCGCCGGCACAAGACCGACCATTCCCGCAAGCCAGGCATAGGTTTCCAGATCAGCCATGCTGAAATCACCCATCAACCAGTCACGCCCCTCAAGCTGACCTTCCACTTTTTCCACCGCCGCAGAAACCTTGCTTTCGGAATCAGCGATCTGGTCATCGGAAAAGTTACCTTCCCGAACCTCGCGCCAGCGCTGCTTGAGATCGTCACTGACGATTTTGCCAATCCGGGCTTCAAAGTCGCTGTCATCCAGATCGCCAAGACGGCCTGTCAGATAGGCGCGCACCCCGAGAAAAGCCGCCGCCGGGGCCAGCCTTTCGATAATCTGCCGGCACCAGGTCATCACTTCCCAGCAACCGTAGGAGTCCGCGGGCACCAGGGCAGCCCCCGTACCAACGTCATCGAAATAGCGGGCGATAAAGACGGAGTCCGCAAGCGGCTCGCCATCCACGACCAGAACGGGCCCTTCACCCTCGACGCTCATATTTACCTCGACACTTTGCTCGCACTTGTCGCCATGCCTTTCAGCCAGCGTGAGATCAATATACACCAGGTCGGCATCAAGATTCTTCTCCGAGAGCGCAGCAAGAACCGACAGAGAGGGACCATTGGGTTCACCATGATAGAGTTTCATCGTCATTATGCTGCTCCCCGCTCGAGAATTTCCACACGTTTGACCATATCGGTCTTGCCCATTCCCCAGATAAATCTGGTAGCCGGACGCTCATAGATTTTCCTGAGCCATTCCATGATATGCGGTGTACGCTGGTCATTGGCCAGGTCAGGCTGGGACAATGGCAGGGCATATCCCAGGTTAAAGCCGTTGACATCGGCGAGACTATAGCTGTTACTGCCCAGCCACCCGCCTTTGGCGAGCTCGGCTTCAAGCATGTCGATCCCAACGCCAACACGGCGCTGTGATTCGGCAATTTCCGCATCACTGAAGCTACCATAAATGGCCTTGCGCCAGGCGACCCGGCGTTCCGGCATGGGAATACGGTCAATGGCGGCTTCAAGCTCGGCCGGGTCCTTGCTGCGCACAGCCGGACCGACAAAAACGCTCCAGCCAATCATGCTGAAAGACGGGGCAAGCCACTGGTCCATGAATTTCATCCACCAGCGCACCCGAAGCCGCTCGTAAGCATCGGCGGGCATCAGGGCCGGGCCATCAAAGGCTTCATCCACATATTCCATGATGGCCGTGGATTCGGTCAGAACCCGATCCCCGTGCAACATGGCAGGAATGGTTCCCTGGGGATTGATCTCCAGATATTCCGGCTTGTGCTGATCAAAGTTCAGAAGATCGAGGTAATGGCTTTTGAACTCGACTCCCTTTTCCGCCAGAGCAAGCATCGGCTTGCCCGAATTTGCATTCGGTTCCCAGTGGAACAGTGTGACATCGGTCATATTTTTTCCGCCTCCCATTGCGGTTCTGGTTTTGCCGGCCTCCGTGCGGCCAATTGATACATTGATATCAAACGATTTTTCTTGCCGCAGCAAAGAGGGCGATTGAGAGACAGGGAGGCCTGCACCCGGCTTTTCATCTTACCGGAAGCATCTTGTTCCCTGAGTATTTATCGCCCTTCCCCGCTATTGACCGGTCGGTCTGATACATGTATTTTAATTTGTGTTACATACAGTTTTTTATACTAACGTGTCAAGCGAATTAGCTTAAAAAAAGTCAGCATCACAAAGTATTGAAAAGCGGCTTAAACCGGGCCTATTCGAATAAATATAGGGACATTTACGGGGAACAAAAAAAGGCAAAAAAGCCGTCATTCCCCGACAATTACAGGAGGATTTTCATGCGAATCGAGACACCCCCACACGTCAACCCGGAGCAGGTTGTTGATTTTGATTTCTACCACCCCTGCGAAGCGGGCGGAGATCCCTTCCTCGCCTGGAAAACACTGCAAGACGGCCCGGAAATGGTCTGGACACCCCATAACGGCGGCCACTGGATCGCCACCCGGGGCGAGCAGATCAAGGAACTGCTTACGGACTGGAACCAGTTCTCCTCCTCTTGCGCCTTTATCCCCCCATCTCCGGACCGCCCGCGCGGGCTTCCGCTGGAATATGACCCACCGGAACATACACCGCTCAAACGGATGCTGGCGCCTGCTTTTCTGCCAAAGGCGATCAGGCACTGGTCAGAGGAGGCCAGAAACCTGGCTGTCGAACTTATTGAAGGCTTCAGGGACCGGGGAAAATGCGAATTCATTGAGGAGTTTGCCCAGCAACTCCCGATCATCATCTTCCTCAGAATCCTCGACCTTCCCGAAGAGGACCGCAAACCGCTGCTTGATTCGGTCAACACCAATCTTAGGCCAGCCAGCGAGGAAGCGCGCGCCAAAAGCCGCGCCTTCATGAACGACTATATCGACAGGTTGATTAAAGACCGCCGGGAAAACCCGCGAGAGGAGATTCTCAGCGCGGCCCTCATGACTGAAATTGACGGCAAGCTTCTTGACGATGACATGGCCCGTGGCCTGACCAGCGGCCTGCTGGGCGGCGGCCTTGATACAGTGGCCTCCTCCATGGGCTGGATGGCTATGTTCCTTGCCCAAAACCCCGGACATCGCCGGCAGCTTATTGACGACCCCTTACTCATTCCCAATGCCGTGCAGGAGATGCTGCGGCGTTTTTCCATTCCCAATATCGCCCGGGTCGTTCGCGAAGATATGGAGTATCATGGCGCCAGCCTGAAAGCGGGAGAGCAGGTGCTCATGTCCGGTTGCCTGCACGCCATGGACCCGGAGATATTCGCAGACCCGATGACGGTGGACTTTACCCGCAAGAACGCCCCGAGGCACATGAGTTATAGCACCGGCATCCACCGCTGCATAGGCGCCCAGCTGGCCAATCAGGAACTGGGTATTTTCCTTGAAGAATGGCTGGCCCGGATCCCTGATTTCGGCCTGGATCCGGAGGACCCGCCGGAGATGGTGACCGGCATCGCCCACGGCATCAACCGCTTGCCGCTGATCTGGTAATAAAAAACCGCCTGCTCCCGGCACGTAATGGGAAGCAGGCGGGTGAGTTATTGGCTATACAGCCAGAGGAATCATATTTCCTTACAGCCGGAATACCCTTTCGGCATTTTCCTGCATCAGCATTTTTTTATGTTCCGGACTGATATCCAGACAGTCATAGGCGGCTACCTCGTCCCGTGACTGCTGGTATGGATAATCCATGGCATAGAGCACCCGGTCAGGGCCAAGAACATCCATGCAGAATTTGATTGCCGGCTCCCACCCTTCACCGCTGGTGGTGATCCATATATTCTTTTTGAAATAATAACTTATGGGATGCTTTAACGTCACCGCAGGCTGCCCGCCCCGCATGCCCGGCACCCCGTCCGCATTGGACTGCATCCAGTCAAAGCGATAGAGGTGCAGCGGCATACATTCCCCCATATGCCCGATCACCAGCCGCAGGTTCGGATATTTGTCAAAAGCCCCGGACAGGATCAGGCCCATGGTATGAATCCACACATCATGGGGAAAACCACCCAGCGCCCCGATCATGCCCCGGTCTTTGTATGGTTTAGTATACCAGGGCGATGTGGGATGGATGTAGAGAGCCGCATCATTTGCCTCCAGCGCCGCCAGTATAGGATCAAATTCGGGCTCATCCAGATAGCGGCCTTTCCAGTGGGAATTCAGCACTGCACCATTGAAATTCAACTCTTTCATGGCTCGCTCGATTTCCGCCACAGCACCGTCAACATCCTGGGGCTGGAAAGCAGCAAGCGCCGAAAAACGGTCGGGATATCTGGCACAGGCCTCGGCGGCAATATCATTGGCCTTGCGGGCGAGCCTGGTACCTTCTTCCGGCTCCAGAACCTGCACACCGGGAGAGGTCAGTAATAGAAGCTGGCGGTCAATCCCGAATTCATCCATATGGGCGATACGCCTCTCCCCCAGGTCGAAAAGCAGGTCCTGCAGGTCGGGCATATTGGCAAACATACTGGCCATGGCGAGCGCACCGTCGTCCGAAGCCCGTCCGCTTTTAAACAGGCTGACCTGGGCTTCGACAAGTTCCGGGAAACTCCAGGCTTCCTCGGTGGCGATGCGCTTGTAGGGAGCATTCCTGTCGATCTCCCCTTTTGCCGGGGCAAGCCCGATACGGCGCCTTACGCCGCGTTCGGGGAGATATCCACGAAGCCCAAACTCACTGCCATCTGGTAACAGGTCGGACATTTTCCGCTCCTTCTCTGCCTGCGCTCTCAGAACATGCCGTTATCATTGGCAGAGCTCTCCGGCACCGGCTGCAGCACATCCCAGTGTTCGGCAATTTTGCAGTCCTCTACCCGAAAGATATCCACCACCGCAAAGCCACGCTCCTCAGGTTTCGGCTGGGCATGCATATGCACGGCAACCAGGTCTCCCTCTGCAATGATGCGTTTCACATGGTAGCGGAATTCAGGCTGGGTCCCGAGCCAGCCGCTGAGCGCATCAATGGCGGCCTGACGTCCGTCAGGGGCGACCGGGTTATGCTGGATATAGTCTTCCCGCACCCAGGCCTCGAAGGCCTCTTTCACCTTGAGCTGGTCATAAAACAGCTTGCCGAAGGCTTCCACCACCTGGCGCGGCGTCTTGTCGCAAGAGGCCTTGTCTTCGGCGAAAACAGGCGAAGCGACAACCGCAAGAAGTGAAAGGACCATGGCAAGCCGTTTCATCATCATTCCTCGAACGGTTTATAGGCCTTGCCCATCACCGGGTGAGCGAAATGCATGGGCACGTCATGACGGCTTGGCCAGGTCAGGCGCGGTTCGGGCAGCAGCTCATCAGGGCCGAGCGGATTGCCGGGGAAGACTTCTACAGCCGGCTGCAGATGGGCATCTGTCTTTGACCAACCCTTTTCATATTCTGCCTGCCACTGCACCATGTAATCCAGGCGCTTGATTTTCCACACACCGTTTTCACAGACATAGTCGTTCTCATAGATGCCGGCTTCATAAAACTGTTCGGGCAGACCCTCGGGCTTATAGTCGCGGCTCTCATGCACGCCGCCCATCAGGATGGCGCGGAAGCGGCCCTTGGCGGTCTTGCGATCGGGCGCCACGGTAATGATGTCCTGCATCTGGAAATGATCCAGCAGGAAACCGTCTTCCGGACCCGGCTTGCCATGGGTGAAATAATTCTGGAACCATGTTTTGTAGAGGCGGGCGACCCCCTCTTTACCTTTATAGATTCCGGACAGGAAGATCACTTCCCCGTCATCGGCAAACAGCTGCACCACCTCGTCATACTGGCAGAAGTCAATGTAGTAACCGTAAGAATAATGAAGCTTGCGGATGGCCTGCATATCTTCAAGGCTGCCCACCCGGCTGGCAAGCGCGTCCAGTTCGGCGCGCAGATCAGAATTGTCAGTCATATTGTCCCTTTTCCCTATATTTTTTTGAGTATCTGGATAATATTAATTTGTATGCTACACTAACTAAAAGACAAATCAATATCAATATAGAGAGAAATATTTATGTCCTGGGAAAACAAGACAGCCTTCATCACGGCCGGGGTTTCCGGTATCGGTTTCGGCCTGGCACGAGCGCTGAGCAACGCCGGCATGCGGCTGGCGCTGAGCTATAGAAACGAAGAGCACAAAGAGAGCGCCGCCCGCTGGTTCGAAGAACAAGGCCGCGAACAACCACTGTTTCTGAAACTGGATGTGCAGGACCGGGACAGATTCGCAGAGATCGCCGACGAGGTGGAAAGTCATTTCGGCAAAGTCCATGTGTTGATCAACAATGCAGGGGTCAGTGTTTTCGGCCCTACCGACGAAGCCAGCTATGCCGACTATGACTGGATCATGGGCGTGAATTTCGGCGGCGTGGTCAACGGACTGGTCAGCTTCATCCCCAAGATCAAAGCGCACGGTGAAGGAGGGCATATCGTCAATGTGGCCAGCATGGCCGCCTTTCTGCCCGGCCCACAGGCAGGTATTTATACAGCCAGTAAGTTCGCCGTCCGCGGGCTCACGGACTCCCTGCGTTATAACCTGGCGCCCTATAATATCGGCGTGTCGCTGATGTGTCCGGGCCTGACCCGCACCAATGCCTGGGACAGCGCCCTCAAACGCCCCGACAATTTCAGCGACAGCGGTTTCTCCCCGGCAGACCAGTCAGAGCTTGAACAGTTCGGCACTGCTTTCGAGGCCGGTATGGACCCGCTGGAAGTGGGGGAGAAGACTCTGCGCGGTATGACCGGGAACCACGGCCTGATCCTGACCCATCCGGAATTTGCCCAGGACTTTAAAGAGATTTATGAGAAAAGTATGGCCGCCCTGCCCGACGAGGAAGTACCGGAAGGCCGCCAGCATATCGAAAAACTGCGGCGCGAAGCCATGAAGACCGCCGAAGCAGGAATTATCACCGGCCTCAAAGACCTGACCTGAGTTTTCAGGCTTCGGCGGCAATCTGCCGGAGCCAATCCCCCTTTTCCAAAACGAAGGAGCGGAAATCCCTGGCCGGACGACCCAGCAGATCCTGAACATCATTGGACGTCACTTCAAAATGGCCGTCCCGCAACGCCTTCTCATAGGACACCATGTCATCACTGCACCAGGCATAGCCGTTGATATTGAATTCCTTGAACGGCTCCCGCGGGATGCCCATGGAATCGAACTGGGCATAGAGATCCTCATCGCTGACATCGACAAATTCAATGTCTTTACCCGTCACTTCCGTGATCAGGTCGGCGATCATGGGGAAGGACCATAGATCCGGGCCGGTTATATTGTAGACCTTGTTTTCATGTCCCTCACCGGTCAGAACTTCCACAGCGCAGGCAACACAATCATCCCGGTCTACAAAACTTGTCCGGCCGCCACGGGAACTGGACACCCACCGGCCGCTCTTCAGAGCCTGGGGCGCCGCGGCCTCCACCATCGAATCCATATACATGCCATCGCGCAGCGCCGTCCAGTTCACACCGCTTTCTTTCAGCAGTTCCTCGGTCCCGTAATGGTCCCGGGCAATCAGGGCGGTATTTTCCGCCGTCGCCCCGATATAGGAAGTATAGATGATATGCCGGACACCTGCCGCCCGGGCGGCAGTAATGGCATTGCCATGCTGCTTGATCCTGTATCCGACCTTCAGGCCGCTGATCAGAAGCATCTTGTCGGCGCCTGTTGCCGCTTCTTTCAGGGAGTCCGGATCATCAAAATCGCCATACACCGTCTTGGCGCCAAGCTTGGCAAATTCCTCCAGCTTTTCCGGCTTCCTGGACATGAGGATCAGATTTTCGGGCGCCACTCTTTCCAATAACAACCGTGCCGCTGTCCCGCCAAAATGTCCGGATGCGCCTGTAACAAGTATCTTCATGTCATTTCCTCACTGAACGGTCCAGTTCGCCTTGCGGCACCCACCATCCGTGCACCTGGGGGCGCAAACGATGGGGGATTGTGATCTTTGCCACCGGTCCGGCCGCAACATCACCTGCATTGAAAATCCAGCAGCCCTGGTAAAGGTCGCCCTCACCCTGCATGATATCCACCATGGCCACAAGCCAGCCTTCATGGCCATTCTCATTTGAGGGCACATGGACCGGTTCGTGAATACCGCTCAGTGGCGGAAAGGCATAGGCGTCGATACGCCCGGTCCCGGGTTCGATCCGCATCAGCAGGTTAAATTCGGCCCCGACGACACCCCCCATCAGCGGCGGCCCCTGAAGTTCGGGGTTTACCGTCAGATACCAGCCCTTGGAATAGGGCCGTCCCTGGTCCTCGTTGGCCGTGCGCGGCATGTCGCCCGGCGGGCCGAGCGGCACCTGGACGAGGTTGTCGTCACGGCCCTTCATGTCCATGGTCCAGCGCATCAGGCCGCCGCCCAGTTTCTCGGGCGGAATATTCAGGCCGGACGCCCGCTGGATAAAGGGAAAAGCCACGCTTTCGGTCATATTGTGATCCATATGCACCCGGCCTTCCTCATCCTCGAAGGCATTCATGATATGGAAGGTGGAAACCCCTTTGGGCCCCTTGAACCAACGCATTTCCGATACATCGCCGTCGCGGGGCATGATGCCGACCCAGCTTTCCAGATCCTGGTGATGAACCCAGTGATCGCCCCCCGCCTTGAGCCGGTCAAGATCGGCCGTGGTCGGCAACACCGGGAAGAGGGCATAGTTTTCCGTGATAATGAAATCATGCATCAGGGAACAATAGGGCACATCGAACCATTGTTCTTTCACCAGCGTGCCGTCCCTGTCGGCAATACAATAGGATACCTTGGTGGAAGCAAGGCCATCGGCTTCATAACCGAAGAAGAACATTTCTTTTGTTTCCGGATCGATCCGCACATGCGCGGTCATGGTTTCCGACTTCAGCGCCCCGCCGAAATCATAGGAGCCAACGGTTTCCAGCGTATGCGGATTGATCTCGTAGGGGTGGCCGTCCTCCTTGGTCATCAACAGGCGACCCGCATGCCACACCGGAGTGGTGTTGGCCACGGTCCGGTCCACACCCTTGACGGAGGGATCATCGGTATAGGGATTACGATATTTACCGAACAGGGTTTTGCCCGCAGCCACTTCCGCCTTGTGGCGCGCCGTCTGCACATAGCGGATTTCAAAATCAACCTTGCCGCCGTCCCGGAAATAAAGTCCTGAAACCATGCCGTCACCGGAAATGGCAGATTCGTCCTCGTAAATCGGCGGGAAAGCCGGATCCGGCACCGCCCGGAAAAAAGCGCCCTTCACCTCTGCCGGAATTTCCCCTTCAACGTCCAGGTTTTCAAGACGGTATTCATCGCATACCGGTTCGTTCATTCCGGTAAAATCAGGTGTATCCGGATATTTTCTCATAATTTACTCCGCTATATTCTTTAAATATTTTTCAAAATGTCAGTCCAGCCAGAAGGCGATCGAACGAATTTCAATACTGTCCCGCGCATGGGGAACATCGACTTGAGTATCCCGGAAAGAGGTATGGGGAACCCGCCAGTTTCGCCCCTGTGCGCTGTCATAGAAGCCGAACAGAAGTGCCTCGTCCCGGGTCATGTCCGGGTAGTAGAACCATTCATGGCCGGCGCTATAGGGAAATATGCTGGCTGCAGGCATGTTTTCCTCACCGGGAACCGGCGCAAAAACCTCATCACCTTCAGGAAGCTCCTCCACCCTGATCATGACATTGTTCTCCCCTTCGTCATCCGCCACAGAATAACCGGCGCAGACGGCCAGGGGCCAGTCCTGGGGCGGCGGAGAGACCGCACGCCACAGGCTGCTGATATAAAAACGCGACCAGGACGGCACCGACCGACCGGCCATCTCCAGCACTCTCTCGATGGCAGGTTCCGCCCGGTTCGGAGCAATATCCACATGAACGTCAGCTCCCGGCGGCTGAATACTCCCGCCCGGGGAAACATGGCTCATACGCCTGACCCAGCCGAAGGTAACCACCATATCCGCCCCGGTGGCCCGGGCAACAAGCGCCTCGGTCTCGGCCGGATAAAGACGGTTGACCTCTTCCTCATCAGAAAAATCCGAAATGGCACTACGGTGATTCAGTAGCTGAAAACCGTGACTTTCCAGGGTTGGCGAAGATGGCAACGCGCGGGCATTGGTCACTGTCACCTCGTGAGGTTCATAAGTGCCTGTATTCATCTCTGCCCCTGGCGCGACAAAACGCCGGTTCACCGGTCCGCCGGGACGCAGGTAGTTCATATGGGCTTTAACCTGTTCCGTCATCATTCATACCAATAGGCGATGGCCCGCATTTCAATACTTGCCCTCGGCGGGGTATCGGGCGGACAGGACGGGTCGTTAAAGGCGGAATGGGGCACCTGCGACGGCCAGCCCTGCTCACTGTCACAGGTACTGAACACCAGAACCTCATCCACATTCATATCCCGGAAATAACACCAGCGATGGGCCGGATTATGCGCCACCACAATACCCTCAAAAGACCACTCCGGTTTCCCCGGTTCGTCAAAGATGGCATCGGCAAACACCAGGTCCGCCCGGGCGACTGTCCGCGCATCACACAGGGCCAGCGGGACATCCTGCGGAGCCGGGGTCAGCGCCCGCCAGACATTGATATGAACAAAGCGCCTGATCTTTTTGCCTTCCGGCGCCGACGCCTGCATCATGTTCCGTGCCGTTTCCGGGCTGATATCCACATGGATAAACCGGGCCGGCCGTGAATTATTAAGCGCACCGGACAGATCGCTTTTCTCGCCAAACCGCAGAACACCGGGGGCATTCACCAGCACCTCGTCTGCACCGGTAATTTCCCCGACCAGATCAGCAATCTCGCGACTGTATTCAGCCTGAATCGCCTGCGGATCAAAAAAATCCCCGACTTTGCTTTTGTGCCCGGCCAGGACAAAGCCTTCCCGGTCAAACCGGGGCGCATCTTCCAGACTGCGGGCATTGATGATTTCTACAGTACGGACGTCCAGCTCCAGAATATCCTGCGACGTATCATTGGCATGATATCTGGGCCGCACCTCCATAGGGGCAATATAATTGATTTCACCATGGACTGTTTCAGCCATTTTCACCGTCCCTTATGTTCTCCACTATATTTTCCTGCGACAGCATCGGCCCTCACCAGCCGTTGTTTGCCACCCCTGTTGCCGGGGCTTCGCCACCATCGCGTTGTTCTACATGATGCCACATTTTGTTTGTGTAACAAATTATTTTTGTTGGTGTAGCATATTATTTTTCAGGAAACCTGTCATAAGGCAGCGTGCCGGCACGATGAAGACATCGCCCGCAATACCAGGGACAAATTGGCAAGGAATCAAGGCAACACCGTGGACAGATAACTGTCCACAGGCCATTAATCATTCAGGATAGTGAAAAATATCGCGAATCAGGACTGATTCGCGATCTTGGCAAGAAAACGGAAAAAAGAGTCCATTTCTTCCTTGGTGAAGAGTTTCTTGAACCTCTGCTCGTGCCCCCTGATCAGTTCCTTGGCCTGGGCCAGAAGGGCCTCACCTTCTTCGGTCAGGCACAATTCGTGACGACGCCGGTCTACTTCGGACCTTTTGCGTTTGACCAGACCGCGGGTGCTGAGCTTGTCGATAATCACCAGCATGGTCGCCCTGTCCATCAACAGCACCGAGGCAAGTTCAGACTGGGAAATGGCGGGATTTTCCTTGATTAGCCACAATGTGGCCCCCTGTCTCTGGGTCAGTCCAATGGGAGCCAGTGTTTCAAGAAAGTCTCTCTGAAGAATGATCTGAGCCCGCTTTAACTGGTAACCGAGCAAATCGTTAAGCCCTTTCAAGCTCACCGGTTTTCCCGACGCCAGCAGTGGCCCTTCCTTGCCTGCACTGTTTTTCATGGTATCCATACTTTCAATCTTCCCACCACGTACACGGGGATTTACCGCAGTTTTAGCGGCTTTCAGAAGTCACGTTGTTGATAAATTACAACAGTTAACGTGTCAACCGTCCTGATTACCGCCGGTTTAAGGGTCAATCCGTCTGAACAACCCTGTGCATAGTCCCCGGCCACCTTCATCTGCCTTATCGTCATCCCGCCCCGGTTAACTACCCAGGGCCTCGTGCGTTTTTTCATTACTGTTCACGGCGGTGTTTCGGAAATCCCGCGGACTCATGCCGTAATGATTGCGAAACACCCGTGCAAAATGCGTTGTGCTGTTAAATCCCCATCCGAAGGCAATCTCCGTAATGGTGTGCCGGCGCCAGATCACACCGGACATCTGCCGCGCGCATTCCTCGACCCTCCGGCGCTGAATATAATTTGAAACCGTCTCACCCTCCTTGGAAAACAGGACATGCAGATAGCGGGTGGAAATAGTGAAAGCGGCCGCTACCTTGCTGACCGACAATTCCGGATCCCGCAGATTCGCCTCGATATAGCGCTTGATCTGAATTCGCCTTGAGCCGGCCACGGATGATTCACTGGCAGAAGCCTGATGTTCAGCATTGCAGGTCGTCGCCAGGACATCCAGAAGGTTTTGCCCCAGCCGTTGCTGCACCTCGGGGGAAAGTTCTTCTTCTGCCTGGCTCCAGATGCTGCACAGCATTGACTTCAGGACATTGCCTGCCCCTCTGTTCCCGGCAATCTTTCTCCCGGCGGAAAGCTCCGGTGCGGGCAGATGTGTTTTCAGCACCTTGGCCGGCATACACAGAATAAGGGTGTTACACGGTTTTTCGAAACTCAGGGAATAGGGAGAGGCGCTGTCGCACATGACCATATCCCCTTCAGCCAGTTGCTCCACATGGCCATGCTGCCGGGACTCCACCTTGCCCTCCAGCTGCAGATGCAGGAAAAAATGATGGTCCCGTGCCCGGGAGACATGCCGGGAGGTACGAATGATCTGGGCCGGCGCCGAACGGGGGTTCGCCAGAGGCAGGTCCCCGAGAGGTATCATGTCCATACTGGCCTGAAACTCGTTAGGCGTCAGCGCCACCGTTTCCAGATCGGTAAAGGTGTCGCATACCGTATCGTTCCAGTATAGCAGCTTGTTGTCCGCCGCAACCAGGTCTGTGGAAAAATGGTACATCACACAGTCTCCCTATATTTCAGTTCTCCCTATGCCCTGCGTCACGGTGTTGGCGGATCAGAGTTCCCGCTTCCCGATCTGCATGCGGCAAATTATTGCAGCTCCGTTTATGTAATCTGTTGTCTCGGACCGCTTTTATTTATAATATGCCGCATAACTAACAATAAGTATAGCCAACTATATCTGAATCTCCCCCGGGACTGTCAAGCATTGTTATGAAAACCGAAATGATATCCATCTTTTATTCCGGCCATTGTTGCTGCTTCCTGAGCGATCCCTTCAGATAACAAATACATGAGAAAAGAAGAGAAGAGTAGAGAGCAATGCGATCAATTGACTATTTTGACAAGGGTGTAGAACTGGCGGGCGACCGCCTTGCCTTCATTGAAGGGGACAAGCAGATGACCTTCCGGGAGCTGCAGGCGGAAACCATAAGGTTTGCCGGCGCCCTTGACGCGGACGGCGCTGCCCACCAATCCACTGTCGCCATCTATGCCCCCAACCACTGGTCCGTACTGGTGACACTTCTGGGATTGTGGCGCTTCGGCGCCAAATGGATTCCGGTCAATGCCAAAAACTCTGTCGACACCAATATCCAGTATCTTTCCTACGTGCGTTGCGAGAGGCTCTTCTATCATTCCAGCATGAGCGCCGAAGTCGAACAGCTTCTGGCCAATGTGCCGAGTATCAAAACCGCCGTCTGCCTCGACCAGGCCAATGGTGATCATCCCTCGCTGGAAGACTTCATGACACGGGGAAACTCCTCCGGCTGGACGGAAGACTGCGATGCCTTCGGCCTGCTGGACGAGATCGTCGGTATCTTTCCCACCGGCGGCACTACAGGCCCCTCCAAAGGTGTCAATGTCACCAATCTGGGCTGGGGCACCATGCTGTCCACCGCCGCAGGATTCTGGGATGTGCCGGATACAAAACCTGTCTGTCTGGTCACCGCGCCCCTCACCCATGCGGCAGGTCCGGTTACCGTCGCCACCCTGTCACTGGGCGCCACCCAGATTATCCTGCCCGGCTTTGATGCGGGCAAGGTGCTGGCTGCCATTCAGGAACATAAAGTCACCCATATCTACCTGCCGCCGACGGCTCTTTACGGCCTGATGGATCATCCCGACCTGAAGAAATACGACCTCAGCTCGCTGAAAGTCTTTCTGTTGGTCGGCTCGCCGGTCGCGCCCGATAAACTGCGCCAGGCCGTTGAGATCTTCGGCCCCTGCATGTGCCAGTGTTACGGGCAGGTGGAATCGCCCATGGTCATGACCTGGCTTGACCCGGCCACGGTAGCGAAAGCCGCCGCCGGTGACCATCCTGAACGGCTGGCGAGCTGCGGCCGGGCCACGCCCCACGTGCGGCTCGGCATCATGGATGACGACGGCAACCTGCTGCCGCCCGGCGAACGGGGCGAGATCGTCTCCCGCGGACCGCTGGTCAGCCACAGCTATTTCGAAAAGCCGGAAGCCACAGAGGAAGTGCGCACCCATGGCTGGCATCACACGGGCGATGTGGGCTACCGGGACGAGGACGGTTTCTTTTTCATCGTCGACCGCAAGAAAGATATGATCATCACTGGCGGCTTCAACGTTTTTTCCGCCGAAGTGGAAGCTACCGTACTGGAACTGCCGCAAATTCTGGAATGCGCCGTGATCGGCACCCCCCATGAAAAATGGGGTGAAGCCGTCACCGCGATCTGCGTGCTCGCCGAGGGAGCCAGCATCACCGGGGAAGAAGTGATTGCCCACTGCAAGGCCCGCATTGGCAGTGTGAAAGCCCCAAAGAAAGTGGAATTCTGGCCGGAGCTTCCGAAAACCCCCGCCAACAAGCTGGACAAAAAAACCATCCGGCAAAAGTTCTGGGGCGATTCCAGTCGCAACGTGGGTTAGTTCCGCCCCCCAAAACAACAAAAAGCCGCCTTTTCAAAGGCGGCTTTTTAATACCTTAAGCCGGGTTCATATCTTGATCACAATCTTGCCGAAATGGCTGGCGGTCATCTGATGCTGGAAGGCCTCCACCGCCTGGTTGAAATCAAAGCTGGCCCCGATCACAGGCTTGATGCCGTTTGTAGCAATGGCCCGGTTCATGCTTTCGAACATATCCCGGTTACCGACAAAAATACCCCTGAGGCTTGCGCCCTTGAACATCAGGCCATGGGGGCTCAGGTCCCCGTCCGGCGCGGCAAGCACACCGATCAGGGCAATCTCGCCGCCGTAACCTACTGACTGATAGGACAGCGGCAGGGTGCCTGCACCGCCGACTTCAACGACCTTGTCTACACCTTTGCCATCCGTCAGCTTCATGACTTCCTGCGCCCAGTCCGGAGTATTCTTGTAATTGATTAGGCCATCCGCGCCCATGGCCTTTGCCCGTTCCAGTTTTTCATCGCTGGAAGAGGTAACGATCACCCGCGCCCCGGCCATACGGGCAAATTCCAGCGCAATCATGGAAACCCCGCCCGTGCCCAGGCAAAGCACCGTATCGCCGGGCCTGATGCCCCGCCCTTCCATCAATGCGTTCCAGGCCGTTACGCCGGCACAGGGCAATGTTGCGGCCTCTTCAAAAGACAGACTGTCCGGAATAGTCACCAGCCCGTCCTCCGGCAGAACCACATATTCCGCCAGCATGCCGTCCAGCGGTGATCCAAGCGCCACCATATCCGCCGGCGAGGACGGCCATCCATTGACCCAGCCCTGGAAAAAGGTCCCGGCAACCCGGTCCCCGGCCTTGAAGCGGGACACACCTTCGCCCACCGCCTCGACTTCACCGGCCCCGTCGGACAAAGGAATCGTATCCCGGTCCAGTGGCCCGGTAAAATATTTGCCAATGATAATCGCCTGGTCCCGGAAGTTCAGGGACGTCGCCCTGATACGCACCAGAACCTCGCCCGGTCCGGCCACCGGTTTTTCAAGTTCAACCTGTTTCAGGCCGTCCAGACTGGTGCTGCCCGCCTCGATTTGATATGCTTTCATATGTCGCTCCCGTTATTTCAAATAGTTTGTTACAAAAACAATTTATCCGTCAAGTCAAACTTAGGCGGATTGTTGTTATGCTCCGATATTGATCTTTGTCGCTTACAGGGTATTCTGAGATACAGGACCATAACAGGGAGCACCCATGAAGACCCCGGTATTCAACAAGGAATTCAGAGACAGGCTGCATGACCTTCTGGTCTGGCGGCGGGATGTGCGCCGGTTCCGGACCGATCCTGTCGATGAAGAGCTGTTGTCGGATTGCCTGCAGATGGCCTGCCGGGGCCCCTCCGTCGGCAATTCCCAGCCCTGGCGGTTCGTACGCGTCACAAGCCCGGACACAAAAGACGAACTGATCCGGGCTTTCGAAGCTGAAAATGAAAAGGCACTTGCAGACTATGAGGGGGAAGACGCCGCCCTCTATGCCAGATTGAAGCTGGCCGGTCTCAGGGAAGCCCCGGTGCAGATCAGCGTCTTTGCCAATGTGGAAACCGCTATCGGCAAGGGGCTGGGCTCACGCACCATGCCGGAGGCAAAAATGTATTCGGTGGTCTCTGCGGTGCAGATCCTGTGGCTGATGCTGAGAAGCTATGACGTGGGTCTCGGCTGGGTCAGCATCCTGCCCCCGGACAGGATGGCGTCGCTTCTCGAAGTGGACAGCTCCTGGGTGTTTATCGGTCATCTATGCATCGGCTACCCGGAAGAACAGACCGATACCCCGGAACTGGTAAAGGAAGGCTGGCAGGATCGTCTGCCCATGGAAAAGTTCCTGCTGGAACGCTAGGCCTCAGAGTTTTTCCCGCGGGACAATAAACTCTTCCCCCTCCGCCTGCCAGCGCATTGCCCGGATGCCATAGGCTTTGGCAAGATTTTCGTCGGTGAGTACTTCCTGCGGCTCCCCCTGTGCCAGGACCCGGCCGTCATGCAGAAGAACCAGGTCGTCACAAAAACGCCGGGCCAGATTAAGGTCGTGCAACACGATCAGAACACCGTGTCCCTGCCCGGCCAGATTTTTCAAAATTCCCATCACCTGTAGCTGATGCGCCGGGTCGAGGGATGCCACCGGCTCGTCCACCAGAAGCAACGGCGCGTCTGTGGCAATGGTCCGGGCCAGCATGACGCAGGCCCGCTCGCCACCGGACAGGGTGGTCACGATCCGGTCCTTCAGATGCAAGCTGTCCGTCATCTCGAGCGCACGGGCCACCGCCTCCCTGTCCCGTTCGGTCACCTTTTGCCACGGGCCAAGATGGGGAATGCGTCCCAGCATCACCACCCTTTCAACTGTAAGAGGCCAATGCACCGGCGCACCCTGGGCGGCATAAGCCATCTCACGCGCCCGTTCTGCAAGCGGCACCTCTTCCAGGGGCCGGCCGGCCAGCCTGATTACACCCCCGTCCCGGTCGGCAAGTCCAAGCACGGTTTTCAGCAAGGTGGATTTGCCGGCGCCATTGGGACCGATCAGCCCGGTCATCCTGCCGGGCCGGACCGATAAGGACACATCCTCGACAATTCTGTTGCCGTCATAGCTGACCGCCACACTCTCCATCTCGAGACCAGGATGCTCAACGTTCATCGCATGACCTCCCGGGTTTTATAAATGATATGCAGGAACAGGGGCGCCCCGATCAGGGAGGTCACGACCCCGAGCTGAAGCTGGTGACTGCCGAAAGGCACCCGGGTGATCATATCCGCAAGCAACAGGAGGATTGCCCCGCCAAGAGCACTTGGCAGCAGAAGTCTGCCCGGGGCATAGCCCACAAATGGACGCAGGAAGTGAGGGATAACAAGCCCGACAAAGCCGACCGTACCACAGACAGCTACAACCGCCCCGACGCTGACGGCAGCTCCCAGAATGATCCTCAGCCGCAGGAATTTCATGTTGATGCCCAATGTCGTGGCGGTCTCCTCGCCAAGACTGGTGGCGTCAAGCCCACGGCCGGTGCCGATCAGAAGAAGCCAGCCAGCCAGCACAAAGGGCAGCGTCAGCACCAGGTCTTCCGATGTGCGATTCTGCAGCGACCCCATCAGCCACATGACCATGTCCTGAAGGGCCAGCGGATTGGGAGCGAAATTCATGACCAGAGCCATGAGTGCCGCCGCCAGCGAACTAAGGCCGATACCGGCTAGAATCAGGGTCATGATGCTGGCGTCCCGGGCGGCCAGATAGAGCAGAATACTTGTTGCGACAAGTCCTCCGGCCATGGCCAGGAGCTGCACCGCCATAAGGAAGATTGAAACCAGTCCAAAGGAAATGGCAATCACCGCGCCGAGACCGGCAGAGGCCGACACCCCGATCACCCCGGGATCGGCCAATGGATTGCGTAACAGCCCCTGCAAGGCGGCCCCGGAAATCCCGAGCGTCGCCCCGGCCAGAATTCCGATCGCCACCCGGGGCAATCTCAATTCCCGAATAATA
Source organism: Emcibacter sp. (assembly GCF_048269205.1). Classification (GTDB taxonomy): domain Bacteria; phylum Pseudomonadota; class Alphaproteobacteria; order Sphingomonadales; family Emcibacteraceae; genus Emcibacter. The sequence goes on from NZ_JBLXJC010000002.1 coordinate 707,941, forward strand.
ATGGTGATATTTTCATCACCGGTCCCGAAAAGACCTGAAAAAACCCGGGAAAGGGAAAGATCAACCGGACCGATCATCAAACCGGCAACAGCACAAGAAACAAGCCCCAGAATCAGTAATGGAATCAGCAGAACAGGGGCTCGCTCACTCATATCCTGCGTCCCTGAATCTCATATATTGAAAGGGGCATTTTTCCTCCGGATGCGAATCTCATTGATAAAACACCTTGAAAGTCTTAGCCAATTTGCCCGCCCTGGACAATTGAAAACCGCACTTCAGCAGCCCGCAGACCCGGACAGGACAGAGTTAAACATATTCTTTTATTAACAATTATTATTATTTTTATTGATTGTGAGAATTATTTGCAATAAAGGTGAAGGCATCATCAAACGGTACTTTAAAGAGCCAAGTAAACAACCCATACAGGTTTTAAGAGGAAAAAATGAAAAACAGCAGTTTCAGGGCGGCCACCGGAAAAGCAGCATTACTGCTTTCCACCTCCCTTCTTTTTACGGGAACGCCTTCCATAGCCGAAGAATCTTACACGGCCGACAACAGTGATATCGAAGAAATTACCGTCGAAGGCTATCAGAGCCGCCTGGAAGGCAGTACGGCGACCAAAGGAAATACACCGCTGATTGAGACCCCTCAATCCATCAGCATCATCACCTCTGATCTCCTGGAATTGCAGGGCAGCGAATCCCTGAACCACGCCCTGCGCTATACCTCGGGCATCACCCCGGAATCCCGCGGCGGTGTTGTCTCCCGCTATGACATGTTCACCATTCGCGGTTTTACCACCTTCCGCAACTACCAGGACGGCCTGCAGCTGATGTATAACGGCTGGTATGCCTCCCCTCAGATCGATACCCTGACCGTCGAACGGGTGGAAATCCTCAAGGGCCCGGCTTCCGTTCTTTACGGAAATGCCTCACCGGGCGGGCTGATCAACATCATCAGCAAAACCCCGAAAACGGAAGCTGCCTATGAAGTAGGCGCTCGTGTAGGTACCGACAGCCTGATCGAGGGGGCTCTGGATTTCACCGGCGCCCTGACCAATGACGAAAGCCTGTCCGGCCGGATCATTGCCCTTGGCCGCAAACGGGACGGCCAGGCCATTACCACCAAGGAAGAACGCTACGTCATCGCGCCGTCACTGACGTGGAAACCGGGTGAAGATACCACGATCACTTTGCTTGGCCGATGGCAGAACGATCCGACCTCCGGAGCATACGGCGCGGCACCTGCGCTTGGTTCTGTCTTTGACAACCCGCTCGGCAACCTGGAGCCGGATTTCTATGACGGGGATGAACAGTTTGAGGAGTTCGATCGGGAACAGTTCTTCTTAGGTTATCTGGCCGAGCATAACTTAAATGACAGCTGGACCCTGCGCCAGAACCTGCGTTATGGTGAGACCGATGTGAGCTACAAAAGTGTTTATTCCGGTGGTCTGGCGCCCGACAACCGCACGCTCTACCGCGCCTCCATCTATTCCGAGGAGACGCTCGACAGCTTTGTGGTTGATACACAGGTCCTGGGCCAGTTTACCGCCGGCGCTGTCGAACACAATTTCATCACCGGCCTCGACTATCAGAACCTGGATTCAACGGCCGATGTCGGCTATGGCTCAGCCCCGACGCTGGATATCTTTAATCCGGACAACAATCAGGGCATTGGTCCTGTTCCGCAATATTATGACCTGCATATCACCGGCGACCAGATCGGCATCTATATGCAGGACCAGATAAAAATTGATCGTCTGGTGGTCCTTCTTAGTGGACGTTATGACTGGTTCAACCAAACCAACAATGCGATCAATTTTGGCCAGGAAACCAAACAGGACCATGATCACTTCAGTGGCCGGGCCGGTATTCTCTACCACTTTGACAATGGTTTCGCCCCCTATGTCAGCTATTCCGAATCCTTTGAACCGCTCAGCGGACAGAATTTTGCCGGCGAACCCTTCAAACCCACCACCGGACAACAGATTGAAGTGGGTGTGAAATATCAGTCCCCGGATGACAAGATTTTTGCCGCACTGAGCCTGTTCGACCTGAAAAAACAGAATGTTTCCACTTCAGATCCCGATCATCCCGGTTTCAGCATCCAGACTGGCGAAGTCCAGTCACAAGGCATCGAATTTGAAGCTCGCACATTGTTCGCTGACAGCTTCGAGGTCAATGTGAATTATACCTATCTGGATAATGATTATACCAAGGACAATAGCGACCTGGTGGGTAATACACCGGTCCAGATCGCAGATCACACCGCCAATGTCTGGCTGAGCTATACGCTGCCGGAAGGAAGCCTGGAAGGCCTCCGTCTTGCCGGTGGCGTCCGTTATGTGGGAGAAACCTTTATTGACGCCGCCAACAGCGACAAGGTCCCTTCCTACACCCTGGTGGATGCTTCGCTGCAATATGACCTTGGACAATCGATTTCCTCGCTGGACGGTATTCTCGTCACCCTGAGCGGCACAAATATCTTCGACAAGCGCCATGTCTCCGGATGTTACAACGCCGGCTGGTGCTGGTTCGGGGCCGAGCGATCCATCGAACTTGGCATCAAGGCCAGATGGTAACTGCAATCACACATAAGGGAAAATCATGACTTTCTTATCACCGGTCATGGCAGCCATAGCGACCGCCCTCACAGGGGGCGGTCTTCTGCTTATCTATTCATCCTGGAAACGTAAATCCGGCAACAAGGGATACCTGATGCCAGCAGGCTGGGGCGCGATCCTTGTTTCCGTCTGGCCCTGGGCCCTGGCGGGCGGAACTGCCCGTGGACAGGTCCTGGGACTTGCTGTCCTGACCCTGTTTGCCCTCGCCCTTATTGCCCTGACCACAAACTGGAAGACAGTGCGTAAAGAGCGCCGCCAGACGGCACAAAAAGACCAGAGCGGGACTTCCCCGACAGAGGACGAAGGCAGAAGTTCGAAATGGCGCCAGGTCTTCCGCTTTCTTCTTGCCGGCCCCTTCTCCCTGATTGCTGCAACCGCCTTTGGACTGGCGGTGCTGGCCGTGGGAAAAGGCAATCTGCCGGAAGGCGACGAAGCCATATCCAACTATATTGTATTTCTGGCCTTTGCGGTTCCGGTGCTCTGGTCGTTCCTCATGGTCTGGGCTTTGATGGATCAGCGCCTGAACCGGATACTGGCCGGCCTGCTGGTAATCACGGGCCTTGGCGCCATCGTGATCCATTAGGGCAGAAAACCATCACCAAAGGGTATTCAGGGGTATATCAATGAACAAAAAATCACCAAATTTACTGACACCGGATTTCGTCAAAAAATCCCTGTCCGCGCATCTCCTGCTGGGCCTGATTGCCAGCGGGCTTCTATATGTGGTTAGTGTAAGCGGCACACTGGCCGTGCTCTATCCCGATCTGGAAAGATGGGAACAGCCCAATATTCAGGAATTTACCGATTATGAACCCGCCGTCCTTGACCAGGCGGTTCGGACCCTGCTCGGTAAAATAGCCGAGGAGAAAAACTCGACCATCCAGGCCGATCACATGCATGTTGTTCCCCCCACGCAAAGCTTTCCCAGAGTTTCCGTTTCCGCAGACCTTGGGGACGGCGAGGATATTGAATGGTATGCTAACCAGTCCGGCGACCTGCAGGAACCCGTGGCCCATGACTGGACCCACTTTCTTCTCAACCTGCATATTTACCTGAACCTTCCCGGCGTATTCGGCCTCACCCTCGTGGGCCTTCTCGGGGTCATGATGGGCAGCCTGATCATCACGGGTTTTCTGGCGCACCCGCGTATTTTCCGGGATGCGTTTCGCCTGAAATGGTCGGGATCAAGCCAGATCAGGGAGGCTGACCTGCATAACCGGCTCAGTGTCTGGGGGTCGCCTTTCCATATTATCTTTGCGGTTACAGGCGCTTACTTCGGGCTGGCTTCACTTCTGCTTTATGCCACTACGGCACTGCTCTATGACGGTGATCAGAAAGCCCTGACTAACCCGCTTTTTGTTGACTATGAGATTGAGAATAAAACACCGGCGGAGATCGGCTCCCTGGGCGCCGTATGGAACACCCTGACAGCGGCATCACCAGATGCCATCCCCTATTTTGTCAACTTTGACCATCCCGGAACCGAAGGCCAGATGTTCAGCATCTATGCCAAGTTCAACGACCGCCTGATCTATGGTGAACGCTTTGACTTCAATGGCCAGGGCAGTTTGATCGGCACGCAGGGACTTTCCGACGGACCGGTCGGCAAACAGATTTTTGCTTCCGTCTATCCCTTGCATTTCGGTTCGTTCGGCGGCCTGCCGGTTCGCCTTACATATGTTCTTCTGGGTCTGGCGCTTTGCGTAGTCTGTGCCGGCGGCATGAAAATCTGGCTGATCAAAAAACGGCAAAAAGGTCAAGCCGTCCCGTTGGTGGAACGGCTCTGGACCGCAACTGTCTGGGGTACTCCGGCATTGCTTGCCCTGACGGCCCTGCTGTCACTCTGGACCTCCCTGCCCCTGGTCGCCCTGTTCTGGGGCGGGGCCATATTGCTACTGATCGGCTCAATGGTTTGGGGGGATGCCGAAAAATGGAGAACAGGTCTGCTATACGCATGTTTCCTGTTACTTCTGGCCACACTGGCCTCACATCTCGTGCTGTTCGGGGCCGATGCTTTCGGGCCTGCGGCTCTTACCGTGAACAGCCTGATTATTATATCCTTCATCTGCCTGGGCCTTATGCTTGTGAAAAAGACGCGGTTCAGACAGATGGAAAATGTCAGTTCGGTGGGACAAGGTTAAAACATTTCAATGCCGTCATCGTCCTCATCGTCGGTGCCGGCGCTTTCCTGTGCCACAACTTCCACAACAGGTTTCAGGCCCAGCAATTCCTGGAACCTGTCCTTGACTTCCTGAAGCGGGAAATTATCCACCAGCCGGCGGGTCCGGCTTGCCTACCCGGCTGTTGGAGGCTTTCCCCGGATTCCGTTGTCAGAATGATGATCCGCGTAGACCGGTAAGAAGGATTCTCCCGGACATTTTTGATCAGCTCGATACTGTTTATGCCCGGCATGTTGATATCGGTGATAATTACGACGATACAAGAAGGTCGGAGGAAATCTGCTCCACTCCGGTTACACCGGTCAGCGCCATGGCTGTTCGCATTTCCGCCTTGATCAGTTCCAGCATTCCGGAAATACCCGTCTCCCCCTCTGCCGCCAGGGCCCAGGCCCAGGCCCGCCCAAGGAGAACGCCTCTCGCCCCCAGCGCCAGCATTTTCAACACATCCGATCCGGACCGGAGGCCCCCATCCACCAGAACAGGCAACCGGTCCCCCACCGCATCGACAACAGCGGGCAGAGCCGACACGGCGGAGGCTGCCCCGTCCAGCTGACGCCCGCCGTGATTGGACACAATGATGCCGTCCACCCCGATGCCGGCGGCAATGGCAGCATCTTCGGGATCAAGAATGCCCTTCAGAACAAGAGGCCCGGACCATCTCTGACGGATATATTCTATGTCTTTCCAGACAATGGTCGGATCAAAGTTCCCCCCGACCCAGCCAAAGAAGTCTTCCATGCCGGCTTTACCGTCCATAAAGGGCGCAATATTGCCAAAGGCATGCGGCCGTCCCAGCAGGCCCACATCCAGGCTCCAGGCCGGTTTGCCGAGCGCCTGCAGGATGCGCCGTCCGTGCCCCTGAAGGCCCGGAACACCGGAGAGGCCGGATCTGTAGTCCCGGTAGCGTATGCCGGACACAGGCATATCCACAGTCACCATCAGTGCAGGACATTTCTCCTCCATGGCCCGGTCCAGAAGCGCCTCCATCACGGCCCTGTCCCGCGTGATATAGAGCTGAAACCACGGTGGTGTCTCCACCCCCTTCGCCACTTCCTCCAGCGAACAGGTGGAAACGGTGGACAGACAGAAAGGCACCCCCGCTGCGGCGGCAGCACGTGCTGCCTGTACTTCACCGCGGCAGGCTGTCATGCCGGCCATACCCACGGGACCCAAAATAATCGGTGCCGCCAGCTGCTGCCCGAACAGAGTTGTCGACAGGTCAATCCCGGAGACGTCTTTCAGCACCCTTTGCCGCAAAACAAGAGACCTGAGGTCTTCCCTGTTGCGCTCCAGCGTTATTTCCTCTGACGCGCCGCCGTCAATATAGTTGAACAGGAACGCAGGAAGGCGCTTTTTGGCGCGTGCGCGGCAGTCCGTTACCGAATAAATTTTCATCCCTTTTGCTCCTGAAACACCCTTATTCCTCTATGTGAACATCAACCAGGGTCGGTCCGGTCGCCCTGAAAGATCCCGTCAGAGCCTCACCCAGGTCTTCCGGCCTGTCCACCCGCACGGCGTTTATTCCCTGCCCTTCGGCAAGGGCGCAGAAGTCAATACCGGGCAACCGGGTTCCGACAACTTCCTGCAAACCGAATTGCGGCCCGAAGTTTTCCAGCGCCTGATAGCTGCCGTTATTGACAATGATAAAACTGATCGGCAGGCCAAGCTGCGCGGCCGACCACAGCCCCTGAATGGCATAAAGGCTTGAGCCGTCACCAAGAATACAAATTACCTTTTCACCCGGACGGCCCAGCGCCACACCCACCGCGGCAGGCAGTCCGTGACCAAGCCCGCCACTGGCGCAGGTATAGAACCCATCGCGATCCAGGATCGGCAATCGGGCCTGCATTACCGGACGGCTGGACGGCGCCTCTTCCACAATGATACTGCCTTCGGGCCTGAGGTCCGCCAGTGACTGAAACAGAAACCCATCCGTCAGGCGGTCACCTGTTTCCCAGGAAGGCAACTGACGCAGGGACGGTGCAGGGCGGGTAACGTCCGGTTCCACCCCCTCCAAAAGGGCCCTGAGACCGGCCTTGAGACCGGTTCGGATGGCTGTACCCACTGGAGAAAGTGCCGCCTGGGCCGGATCGCAGGTCAACTGACAGAGCGTGGCTCCTTCCGGAATATGAGGACCGCGTCCCTCCACATGATAGGGAAAGACCGGTGCCCCCAATACCAGAATCAGGTCATGCCCGGACAGGCGCTTTACGATCTCGTCCCGCATGGCCGGCAGGAAGCCGGCAAACAGGTCATGGCCCTCGGGAAAGCTGTTGCGTGACGACATGGGGCTTGCCCAGACCTGCGCATTATGCCGTTCCGCCAGACTGATCACCTCGTCCCAGGCGTCATCCCGGGCCAGTTCGGCCCCGACCACGAAAACCGGGTTTTTGCTTCCGGCAAGCGCCCTGGCGGTTTCCGCCAGCATTCCCCTGTCGCCTTCGATAGACTGGCTCACCTGGCGCAGCTCCATGGGGTCGCACGGCCTGTCCCAGTCGTCCACAGGCACCGAGACAAAGACTGGGCCGCAGGGCGGCTGCAGAGCCGTATAAAAGGCGCGGGCGACGGCGGCCGGCACATCCTCGGCCCGGGCCGGCTCGCAACTCCATTTCACATAGGGTTTGGGGAACTCCGTGGCCTCGGCGGCAAACAGAAAGGGCTCGTAGGGCAGGATCGAGCGGGCCTGCTGTCCGGCGATCACCACCAGCGGCGTCTGGTTTTTCCAGGCGGTAAACAGATTACCCAGTGCATGGCCGACCCCTGCCGCTGAATGAAGATTGATCACGGCCGGACGGCGTCTGGCCTGGGCATAACCGTCGGCCATACCCGTGACGACAGATTCCTGAAGCCCCAGAACATAGTCGAAATCATCAGGGAAATTGCGGAACATGGGAAGTTCCGTCGAACCGGGGTTACCGAATATCCGGTCCACACCCATATGACGGAACAGGCGATAAACCTCTTCCCGTACCGTTGATTTTGATGAAGCACCCGGCATTATGCTCTCCCTTTATCCCTGTCTTCTCTCCCTTGTCCCAGCAAGGTAACAGGGTTACAAAATAACGGCTATACAAAATAACTGTCTGTACGAAAGAAGGAGAAGGATACGCCCGGCGTCAGGCTTTGTCCCCGATGGCAAGCGAGATCGTGCCGAGGCCTTCGATTTTTCCTTCCAGCCGGTCGCCGGGGAGGACCGGCCCCACGCCCTCCGGCGTCCCTGCAAAGATCGCATCCCCCGGTCCCAGATGATAATAACGGGACAGGAAAGATATCAATTCCGCGGGACCGTTCAGCATGTCGGAAAGATCACCGGACTGTTTTATCTCGCCATTCAGGCGCAGCTCAATCTGTCCCTCGGAAAGATGGCCGCAGTCACTGACAGGGATCACCTCGGAAATGACGGCCGCATTTTCAAAATCCTTGCCCAGACTCCAGGGCCGTCCCTTGTCGCGGCATTGCTTCTGCAGGTCCCGCCGGGTCATGTCCAGCCCGCAGGCATAGCCGTAAACCGCCTCCAGCGCCTGTTCGGAAGTCACCTGGAAGGCCTCCGACCCCAGCATGATCACCATCTCCATTTCATAATGCAGGTTTTCCGTCCCCGGGGCATAGGCCACCTCGCTGCCTGATGCTGCGAAGGCCTGAGCGGATTTGGTGAAAAAGAACGGGTTCTCTTTATCAGCCGTAAAACCCATTTCCCGGGCATGGGCGGAATAATTCTGCCCGACGCAGAAAATCCGCCTCAGGGGATAGCGCTTGTCACTGCCCCTGACGGGAAGGCTTGCGACAGGGGGAGGTGTAAAAAGATAGTCTGACATATGCTGCAAGGCCCAACGTGGTTTATATGTGAATTTCCAGGGGCCAGTATGAAACGGGGAACCGCTACAGGCAAGGCAGACATGAACAAAAAATGATCGAAAAATGTCCCAGGAGTATCTTGGAAAGAACCTCGACGGGATATGCCTGTCGAGGTCCTCACCATTCCCCCAAAGCACTTTTCTTCTTACTTCAGGTCTACCCCCAAGGCATCGGCCGCAAGAGCCACGAATTTATCGGTCTGCTTAAAGGCAGCATCCACTTCGGCCTGGCCCTCTGGATTACTGATCGCGGCCCAGTTGGCGGCCACATCATCAACTGTGGCTTGCTCTCCGCCAAGGAAAGCCCCTTCGGTTTCCAGAACACGGATCACAGAGAAGCTGCCGGCACCGGCGCCGAGAATTGTTTTAGAGGGAGCATCCTTGCTCACCAGATAAAGCACGCCCGGCGACACCAGCTTGGGCGCCATCAGTTCGGCAACTTTTTCCGGAATCAGGCCTTCGAGCATACGTGTGGCGGCAGTCGGAGAAAGACAGTTGATCCGGATGTCATATTTCTGACCTTCATGGTGCAGAACATTCATGAACCCGACCATGGCCGACTTGGCGGCACCATAGTTCGACTGCCCAAAGTTGCCGAAAAGACCACTGGAAGACGACGTCATGACAATACGGCCATACCCCTGTTCTTTCATGATGTCCCACACCGCCTTGGTACAGTTAAAGGTTCCGAACAGATGTACATCTATGACTTTCTTGAAGTCGTCAATTTCCATTTTGGTAAAACTTCTGTCCCGAAGGATACCGGCATTGTTGATCAGGATATCCACCCGGCCCCACTTGGACATGGTTTCATCAACCATTTGTTTGACCTGGTCGAAGTTGGTGATGTCGGCACCATTGGCGATGGCTTCCCCGCCCATAGCCCGGATTTCCTCGGCCACCGCTTCTGCCGCAGATACAGAACCGCCGGAACCATCAACACTTCCGCCCAGATCGTTAACAACAACCTTTGCACCCCGCTCCGCGAGCTGAAGGCAATGTTCACGACCCAGACCATTACCCCCGCCTGTAACGATCGCCACCTGTCCGTCAAATCTGATACTCATTAGTCAGTCTCTCTCATTGATAATTGAATTAATCATGTCAAAAAATATTCTTGGGCAAACTGTCCGTTCAGGATTGCCCGGAATCGAAAATAAACAGCATCAGCCAGTCCGCCATCAGGGCCGGTTTCTCTTCGCCTTCCACTTCCACGGTTACCGTATAGCTAAAGAGTATCTGGCCAGGTGCCCGTTCCTGCATATCCTTGAGAACAAATTTCCCCCTGATGCGCGCGCCCGAAGGGACGGGGGAAAGGAACCGCAGCTTGTCAAAACCGTAATTGACCAACATCCTGGCCCCCTCGATGGACAAGGCCGCCGTCTCGGCAAAGTGCGAAAGAAAGCTCAATGTAAGGAACCCGTGGGCTATGGTCCTGCCAAACGGAGATGCCTTTGCCTTTTCAGGATCCACATGAATAAACTGCCAGTCCCGGGTGATATCCGCAAAGCCGTTGATCATGCCCTGATCTATATTTACCCAGTCAGATACTCCTGTTTCGTTGCCAATAAAGGAGCGGGCAGTTTCCAGATTAATCTTTTTCATAATATTCACTATCTTGTAAGTTAATTTGAAATTAAGTACAGAACCTGCCCCTGTATTCAAGGACAGGCTGCTAATTATTTATCTGTTTGAACTTTGCGATCCTTGCAAATGGCCAGGAAGCCGGCAGCCATGAATGAGGCCATGCGCTCCTTGACTGCGGCAAAATCCTCTGACTTGCAGAGTCCGCCGGAAAGCTTGTCGATCCTGCCGGTTCGGGCAAGAGTCAGCATGAGCGACCCTGTGACAAAATGGTAACCCCAGAAAATATCCTCTTCCGGGCAGTCCGGGAGAGCTTTCTTGAGCAGGCCGATCAATCGCAAAACAACGGGATCGAAGTGCCTGTCCATGGTATCTGCACCCCATTCCGGCGTGTTCGCCACCTGGGCGCTGAGGGCAGCATAATTCCGCCAGCCATCGCCCCCTTCGATATAGAGATCCAGATCGGTATCCAGAAAGGCGCGCAGGGCGCCCTCTACCGTGGGCTTGCCCCCGGTTGCCTCTTCATATTCCTCCAGCATTTTCATGCGGCGTTCACTTGTCACCACCGCACGACGGGAAAACACGGCCTCAAACAGCTTTTCCTTGTCGCCGAAATAATAATTCAACAATGTATGATGAACCCCGACACGCTGCGCGACATTTTTCAGGGTAACCCCGTGAAAGCCATGCTTGGAAAACAGGTACTCGGCCGCATCAAGGATCTGCTCGATCATTTCGAGACGTTGTTGCTCCTTGACCTGGCGCTTGCGTGGAGATTTTGTATTTGCGGACACACTCTCGCCTTTCTCGTAATTCAGATATTGCCCCCACGATAATCATGAATCGCGGACTCAGCTACCTCCATATTCCGATTTTAAGCGTATTTTGTCTACCTTTCCAGTTGACGCAAGTGGCATCTGCGGCAAGTTGACCACTGCATCCGGTATCCACCAGGACGCCACACGGCCACGAAGCGACTGGAGAAGCTCGTCATCGCCGAGTGTCATGCCTTCGCGCATTTCCACCAGCAACACCGGACGCTCCCCCCATTTGGGATCGCTGCGGCCGATCACTGCGGCAAAGGAAACCTCTGGCAGGGCACAAATCACCGCTTCGATTTCCGCCGGATTGATCCACTCCCCACCGGATTTGATCAGTTCCTTGGAACGGCCGGTAATGGTCAGATTGCCCAGCTCATCAATTCGGGCCAGATCACCGGTATCAAACCAGCCGTTCTCATCAGTCGACTTTTGCTCATGGCCGAAATATCTCTCAATCACGGCAGCCCCGCGCACCCGCAGATGCCCCTCGGTATTGCGCTGTTCCGGCAGGGCGTTGCCTTCCGTATCGGTCAACAGCAGATCAACACCCAGGGCCGGCCGGCCAGACACCATTGGTCTGCGGTCCGGGTCACCAAGGGGCGCAAAGGTGCCGCCCGGTGACAGTTCGGTCATACCCCAACTGGTCTGGACCGTGACGCCAAGCCGCTTTTCGATCCGTTCCATAAGGGCTGGCGGCATTGGCGCACCGCCCACCGCAATCCGCTTGAGAGACGGCAATTCGCCACCGGTGGCGTCAAGATGATCCACAAGTCCGACCCATACCGTCGGCACACCCACAGCAATGGTCACCCCTTCGGATTCAATGAGGCGGGCAAGGCTGGCCCCATCGGCATGGCGACCCGGCAATACAAGCTTTGATCCTGTAGCAGGCGCCCCGAAAGGCAATCCCCAGGCATTGGCGTGAAACATCGGCACCACAGGAAGGATCACGTCCCAGGCCGTCAGACCCATCACATCCGCCTGCAACATCCTGAGCGTATGCAGATAGCTGGACCGGTGGGTATAGGTTACCCCCTTGGGAGCACCGGTTGTACCAGAGGTAAAACACAGGCCGGAAGAAGCCGTTTCATCAAACTCGCCCCAGATGGCTTTGGCTTCCGTCCTGGCGAGCAGGGCCTCATAATCATGAACGGCCGGTTTGTCCCCGCCGTCCTGTCCTGTCCCGCCTTCATCATCAATGACCAGCATATGGGAAACCAGTGGCGAAAGCTCACAGACCTGCTTCGCCAGATCAACCAGGTCAGCACTGACAATCAGGACAGTTGCTTTCGACTGTGCCAGCATCGAGGCAAGTTGCTCTGCTGTGAGGCGCGGGTTGAGCGTATGACACACGGCCCCCATGCCCATAATCCCGTACCATGCTTCAACATGAGCCTGACTATTCCAGGCCAGTGTCGCCACATGATCGCCGAAAGCCACTCCCAAATCGGCAAATACCGTGGAGGCACATAAGGCACGCTGCCTGAGCTCCGCATATCCAATACGCGTAATTGAACCGTTTTCACGGGCGGTCACTACTTCTGTATTCGGGTGCCATTTAGCTGCATGATCAAGAAACTTATTAAGGGTCAGCCCAAAGGGCTGCATGGCGCCGTCAGTCATGGACACTCCAACTTGTTAGGGGGTAACGGTGGTGAAATAATACCGACATTCCAGTTCCACGGAACTTCCCCGGCTGCACGGCGACGGCATACGACCTGTTCATGTAATTCATAGGTCCCGGGAAGAAGATGTTTCGCGGCACGCGGCACATCGGCAAAATACATATACGCTTTGTCTGTAGCATAGGGCAGCCAGTCCGGCTGATCCTCTGCTGTCGGGACGCCGGTACGCGCAAACGACGACCAATAGTCCATCATGGCTTTAGACATCTTCCGGTCCAGCGTGGTTCCGGGGACTTTTGGCCAAAACTCGGGCGTTTTCTTTGTGGTCCCGAAAACATAGGGAATCTCGCTGGCATGAAAGGCGTGCAGGTTCCATTTCTGGGCCTCCGGATACCCGTGATCAAAGATATAGAGATAACCGGGAACACCGAGAGCTGTTTGCTTGTCCACCAGCCGTTCAGAGGTCCAGCCATACATCGCATCACGGGTCGTCGCCAGCATGCTTTCTTCAATGTTATCTGCCGGATAGCGCTTTAAGAATTCATCCGCCAGTTCACCGTAACCATTGCGAATGGCCTCTTCATAGGCGGCTTCACCTTCGGGCTTCTTGGGCAGCAGGAAGCGCAGTGACCGTATTTCACCGCTGTTAAATCCGGCAATGATCGGCACCTGGGCCTGCTCTCCACGATCAAAGATATCAACAAGCTGTCCGGTCAGAATTTTTCCATCAATGGCGCCAAAGGGCCAGAAACCCGCTACAGAGGATTCATTGGTAATCTCTTTTGCGTCTCTTGCCCGAAGGTCAGCCACAGACCTGGCCCCCAGTTCACCCGTCAGCCAGACGCCGACATCTTCAGCAGATGGCTGTCCGAAACTTTTAGCCTTCAGTACCGGAGTAGTGATCATGTAGGCACTTTGCGCAATCGCCTTGTGAAACAAACCCCGGGCCGGAGGCGACGCCATCAGATACATGACACTGAGCGCCCCGGCAGATTCACCGGCAATGGTCACATTTTCAGGATCACCGCCAAAGGCACTGATATTGTCCCTGACCCATTGAAGCGCAGCTATCTGGTCAAGCAGACCATAATTGCCGGAAATATTTTCTGAAGATTCCGCACTCAGTTCAGGGTGAGCCAGATACCCCAGAATACCAAGCCGGTAGTTGATCGTGACAACAATAATACCTTCTTTTGCCAGTCTGGCACCGTCATACATGGGGGAACTGCTGGCGCCACCACTGAGCGAACCACCATGAATCCAGATAAATACGGCTGCTTTTTTCGCTTTCTTCGGCGCCCAGATATTAAGGGTCAGGCAATCCTCGCTCATATCGCGGTAATCTTCCGCATAAATGCTTTTTACCCGCCGGTCGGGCTGCATACAGGCCGCACCGAAATCTTTTGCCTCACGCACATCATCCCAGGCTTGCATAGGCGCAGGGGGTTTCCAACGCAGATCACCCACGGGCGGTTTGGCGTAGGGAACGCCTTTGAAGACATTCAGCCCATCGCGGTCGTAACCTTCAAGGGCGCCAACGGCCGTTTTCACAATCGGTCCCTTTCCAGCCTGGGCAGGAACGATGGCGGATATCATTATTGTGAGTGCCAGAACAGCAACTGCATACACAGGCAGCACTTTTTCAGATAGCAGAGACATGAGGTTTGATCTCCCTATTGATCGGTTTTAAATCAGAATCAGGTCGTATGTGGCAATGTAACCTGTTCTGCCGGAAATTCCATGAGAACAACCTGTCATACCGGCCCGGCCCCGCAGTTTGCACTGCGGAGCCGGAGCCTTGGGGGTCGACACATTTTGACCCTTTATGTGGTACGACGAGTGGCATAACTTAGTATTCGAAGCTTGCTCTCACACCAAATGTCCGCGGACGAAGCGTACCGTAACGACTTCCAAGGAAAGCTTCAGGATGAACATAGGTGTGTGAATCATCATCCAGCACATTCTGAACATAGGCGATCAGAGTCCATCTGTCGTTTTCCATACCTGCGGAAAGGTTCATGTTGTTAAAGGCTTCGGTATAATCATATGTGGGGCTTTCCACACCAGGCTGACCAGGTACATATTGGAACAGGCCCGGATATGAACCCACATGGGAGATCGTACCGGAGACATACCCCTGCCATTCCGGATTGACATCAAAGGCGTATGTCACGGTCGCAGAACCCTGGAAATGAGGGGAAGACAGTCGCGCACCTTCGACGGCACCGGAAATCGCTGCCTCTTCGGCAGTAAGGTCGGTAACCTTGGAGTCATTCAATGAGCCAACAAGATTGATGGTGAGCCCCTCAACGGGGACCGCGGCAATCTCGAACTCAAAACCCTTACTCTGTGCGGCACCGATATTGGTCACAAACTGCACGGAGTCAGAGACACGGTTGGCCTGAACCTGGATATTGTTCCAGTCGATCAGATAGGCCGCCAGGTTTGCTGTCAACTTACCGTCAAGCCAGGTTCCTTTGAGGCCGATCTCATAGTTGACCAGCTTGTCAGATGATGACCCGTCAGGAATAATAATATCGTTAGGATCAACAAGGCTGGTCCGTCCGCCATAGGCATTCACAACAGGTGTACGGAAACCGGTGGAAACCGTCGCATAGCCCGTAATATCTTCAGTCGGTGAATAAGAAACACTGGCCTTATAGGAGAAACGGCTTGCTTTGGCTTTTTCACCAACAGCCGGCTCGATCGGCGTGATTGTCAGCGGTCCGGAATATCCCGGTGTCAATGCAGCAGCCAGATAGTTACTTGCATAACCACCTTCTTCCGTAATGGTCTGCACATCGTTGCTGCCGTAGCGCAGACCGCCAGTCACCCACAATTTGTCGGAAACATGATAGGTCAATTCACCAAAACCGGCCAGTTCATTCTGGTTGGAATGATTGAACAGTGACTGATACGTATCACTGTCAAGACCAGTCAAACCCCGCGCTTCAAGAAAAGCATCTGATGCACGATAGGAAAAGTCAACATCACGCCGTTTGTAGAAATAGAAACCACCAACAACCCATTCAATCTTGCCGCCGCTATCAGATACCAGGCGCGCCTCTTCAACGAAGATCTCGTCATAGGCATTGGCATCAAGGCGGAAGGGTATGGCGTACCCAAATGTGTTGGCCAGATCGACAAAGAACGTCTGGTCGAAACGTGAATAGGTGGATGAACTGGTGAAATGCGCGCCGCTAAACTGATAGTCCACAGTGGCGTTATAATTTGTCAACTTTGCCCGGAAATTGTCAGGCTCCTCGGAAAAGCGCTTGTAATCCCCGAGATCAGGATTGATGAGAGCAGAATCATTGGGATCGCTATCCTCATAGGACACCAAAAGCTTCACAGACAAATCATCATTGGGCTGCCAAAGCATGGTAGCCCGGCCACCCCAGTCCACGAGAGAGTTTGAATTCTCGACGCCGGTACCCAGGTTATCAACATAACCGTCTTCGTTGCGATAAAACCCAACGACGCGCAAGCCGAGCTTGTCTTCGATCAGCGGCACATTGACCATGGCGTTATAACGCTGACGGAATGAATCAGAGCCTGTCAGACCATAATCCACCATTGCGGAGTAACCCATTTCATCCAGATCAGGCTTTTTGGTCAGGATCCGCATGGCACCAGCCAAAGAACCGGACCCGAACAGCGTACCCTGCGGGCCGCGCAGAAATTCCACACGCTCCACATCATAAAGGTTCGGGTCAAGGATGGTTGAGTTACCGTTGGCGGAAATCGGCAGTTCATCGATGTAGATCGCCACCGTGCTCTGCAGGTTCGCGCCATACCCATTCGTGGCAATGCCGCGAGCGGTAAAGTTGTTGAAGTTCTGCGTCGGCTTGTTCATGACAACACCAGGAGTGACATGAGCCAGCCCCTCGTAACCGACAATACCTTCTGCTGTAAGCTTATCCTGCGTAAATGCAGTAACACTAAGCGGGACATCCTGCAGTTTCTGGCTGCGCCGCGTCGCGGTCACAACAATTTCCTGCAGCTCAATGGATGCTCCCCTGCTTTCAGACTGTTCGTCGCTGCCTTCACTGGACTGACCGTATGCCTGCATTGAGATAGTGGTTGCTGCTGCACATGTTGCAGCAAGTAGAATACCTTTCATGATACCTCCCATTATTTACTAAACCTCCCAGAGTGCCCGTCATTATTCTGGACACATTCAGATCATGCCATGGAATATGGCCATAGTCAATATTCACTATCATGTGTGTGAATATTATATGCAGTGTTAATGTTTTTCTCCTGCAAAACTGCGCTTCTACAACTGATTCAAATATGCGAATTCAGGGCATAGTATACATTTCACACCCTGAAAATTTTTCCTGACTACTGCCCAGCGGGCGGGGTTAAAACCGGCGATTTCAGGCCGACATTCAGGAACCATTGCTGATTCGACAGCTTGCGCCGCAGGAATGATTCCACATGCAGTTCAAACATGCCGGACAGCAAATCACTTTGCAGCCGGGGCTTATCGGAAAAGAGCATATAGGCCTGCCCGTCCGGGTCATAAGCCTTCCAGTCCGGGTGACCGGAAGCGACAGGAATACCGGTTCGTGCGAAACTTGCCCAATAGCCCATCATCGCCTCGGACAGGGCCACATCATTGCCACCGTCAGGCCGCGGCCAGTTTACCGGAATCGTGGCATCAGGACCGGCCAGGCCAAAGACATAGGGCAGTTCACCGGCATGGAACGCACAGATTCCCCGCGCGCGGGCAGAGGGATAACAATGATCGAAATAATAAAGATAGGCCGGAAGTCCCGCCTTTGAATATCTGTCCACAAGATATTCGCTGGCCCAGCCGAATACCGCATCACGCAACGTGGCTTTCATGCTCTCATCAATATCCGACGCGGGATAAAGCCGCAGGAATTCTGCTGCCAGGTCGCCATAGCGTTTTGTGATTTCCGCTTCATAGGTCGCCGCATCCATCGGGGCCCGCGGAGTGCGAACAAGCCCGGCCCGCATTTCCCCACCGGTAAATCCGGTCAGCAGCGGCACCCTCGCCTGCCGTCCCGCATCAAATGTTTCCACGAGTTGTTCTGTAAGCGACCAGCCGTCGATAGTGCCTTCCGGACGGTAGCCGGCATACATGGCCCTGATGGTCACATCCCTGGCATCCAGGGCGCGCAAGGCCTCCAGGCTTTCGGCCTTCAACGCGCTGGCGATGGCTTCCCCCGTTTGCTCTGCCGATTGCATACCATAGACTTCGCGCTTCAGCTCCGGTGTGGCCCGTGTATTGGTGCTCTGGATAATTGCCTTGTGAAACAACCCACGCGCCGGCGGACTGGCAAGCAGATAGGTCACACTGAGGGCGCCTGCAGATTCCCCCATGATGGTGACATTTTCAGGATCGCCGCCAAATGCAGCAATATTGTCCTTTACCCAGCGCAAGGCCTGGATCTGGTCAAGAAGCCCGTAATTGCCGGAAGCCCCATTTGGCGATTCAGCACTTAAATCCGGATGGGCAAGCCAGCCAAGCGCGCCAAGGCGGTAATTAATCGAGACCAGGACAACGCCCTGACGTGCAAGGGCAGCCCCCTTATATAGCGGCTGGGAAGAACCACCGATCCGGAGCGAGCCGCCATGAATCCAGACCATCACCGGCGCATCCTTAATTCCCTCTGGCGCCCAGATGTTCAACGTCAGGCAATCCTCGCTCTCTTTTTCAAACGGGTCATAATAAAGGCTGGTCGGCGGCAGGGGCGGCTGCACACAAGGGGCGCCGAATTCAGTTGCTTCCCGAAGGCCTTTCCAGGCAACCGGGGCTTCCGGCGCTTTCCAGCGCCGTTCCCCCACAGGCGGCAGGGCATAGGGAATACCCTTGAAGATATCAAGACCGTCTTCCTTGTAGCCGGCCACTTTGCCCTGTCCAGTCATCACAACCGGACGGTCGGATCCTGCATCGTCCCCCCGGACCGGGGAGACGAAGAGGACAAATAAAATCAGAAGCGATCGTAGAATATTATTAAGATAGTTTTTCATTGTATTTCCCTTTCTGCCCGACTGCTTCCCTTCCGATGCTTGCCACATCGGTTCTTAAAATTATACACTATCTTGTTAGTTAATATCAAGCGGCGACAACAGGCTGCCTGAAATGAAACAGAAAACCACAAAAAATCGGGAGGAAATCTATCATGCAACAAACAACACGGCGCAATTTTATCGCGGGAACGGCGCTGCTGCCCCTCACAGCCGCATCGGTAGCCCGGGCTACTGCCAATACCGATTCCGTCCCGAACCGGACTGACCGGATTAAAGAAGACCTCGATAAATATATCGGCTTCGGCATGAAGCAGGCCGGCGGCGCAGGGGACAATGCCTGTGGCGACTGGATGGCTTCAGAACTGGAACAGGCCGGCTTCATCATTGAACGGCAGACCATGTCTGTGCCTTTTTTCACCCCCCAAAGATGTGAACTGACAAGTGGCGCATCACGGGCCACCGTCTGGCCGCAACCCATAGTCATCCCCACCGGCCCTGATGGCATTACCGGTAAAATCGTCCGCGTCGACGCCGCCGGACAGGCACAGGGTTCTCTGGAAGGCGCCATCGCCCTTGTTGATTTGCCACACCGGCGCTGGTCAACGGCCCTGTCAAAGGCCATCAGAGCCCCGATTGAGACCGCCTTCACTACCGGAGCAAAAGCCGTCGTTGCCGTCACCAACGGCCCCTCCGGCAAGGTGATTGCCCTGAATACCGATGGCCGCAAACCGATGTTCAGGGGACCGGTCGCCCTTCTCGCCCCCAAGGAGGCGAACCCTTTCTTTGCCGCCGCCACAGGCGGGCAAAATGCCACCCTTTATCTGACCGGCGAAGGCGGGCAGCGGGATGCCTTTAACTTTGTCGGCCGCATCGATCGGGGAAAGAAACGCTGGCTTGCGGTCTCGACCCCACGATCAGGCTGGTTCGGTTGCGCCGGGGAACGCGGCCCCGGTATCGCCGCCTGGCTCACCCTCGCCCGCTGGGCAAGTTTAAAAGTAAAGGATCATAACCTCGCTTTCATTTGCAACAGCGGCCATGAGTACCAGTATCTCGGCGCGGAGGAGGCGCTTCATAAAATCGCCCCCGCACCGGAAGAAACTTCTTTCTGGCTGCATCTGGGCGCCAATATCGCAGCCCAGGACTGGCATGAGGTTGTCGGCAAAATGATGCCGCTGCCCGGTGCTGATTCCCAGCGTTATCTGGTGACAAGCCCGCCCCTTCTGCCGATCGCACGCAAGCTGTTTGCCGGACAGGTCGGACTTGAAGCCCCCTATTCGAGCGAACAACTTTCCGCCGGGGAACTGACCAATGTTATCGACGCCGGCTATCCCTCCGTCGCCGGCGTATTTGGCATTCACCGGTTTCACCATGTAATTGATGACGACAGCCGTTGCGTCTCCGCCGATAATGTCGCCGCAGCGACTACGGCTTTCCGGCAATTGCTTGAACATGTACTGACCCGTACATAACCAAAAGAAAGGCGGCCACAGGGGCCGCCTTTTTCATCATGGCTGCTGCAAATATTAATCGTCAATATTGCGGCGGAACGTTTCCGGCAGAAACAGCAGGCCGACCACAAATGTCATCCCGGCAATCACAACCGGATACCACAGGCCGTAATAAATATCGCCCGTCGCTGCCACCATGGCGAAGGCCGCACTTGGCAGGAAACCACCGAACCAGCCGTTACCGATATGATATGGCAGTGACATGGCAGTATAACGGATACGCGCCTGGAACATCTCCACCAACATTGCCGCAAGCGGTGCATATGGCGCCGTCACCAGGATCATCAGTCCGACCAGGATAAGCAACACCAGCGGCTTGTTGATCTGTTCCGGATCTGCCATCTGAGGATATCCGGCCGCATCAAGGCCTGCCTGTATTTCAGCATGGAACGATGCAATCGCAGCCGTTTTTTCCTCTTCGGAAAGACCAGCCGGATCAGGAGCGGTAATCACCCTGTCACCGATATTCACCTGGGCAACCATGCCCGCTTCGGCGCCCTCATTGCTGTAATTGATCCCGTGGGAGGCAAGATAGGCCTTCACTATATCACAGCTGGTACTGTCAAATTTATTCTCTCCGATCGGATCGAACTGGACAGAACATTCGTCGTCGTCAGCTACCACCGTCACCGGCGAATTTTCAACAGCCGCAGCCAGGGCGGGGTTGGCGGCATAGGTCAGCGCCTTGAAGGCCGGGAAATAGGCCAGCGCAGCGATCAGACAGGCGGTGACAATGATGGGCTTACGGCCAATCCTGTCGCTCAACCAGGCAAAAATGATGAAGAAAGGTGTGCCGATCACCAGCGTGATCGCAATCAGGATATTGGCCGTGCCGGCATCCACCTTCAGGATTTTCACAAGGTAGAACAAGGTGTAAAACTGACCGGTATACCCAATCACGGCCTGTCCGGCCACGGCACCAAACAGGGCGATGAGCGCAAACTTGACATTTTTCCATTTTCCGAAAGCTTCCCGGATCGGCGTTTTCGACGTCGTCCCTTCATCTTTCATTTTCTGGAAAACCGGGCTCTCGCTCAACTGCATACGGATCCAAAGTGAAATCGCCAGCAAAAGAACCGAGACCAGGAACGGAATGCGCCAGCCCCAGTCGGCAAAGGCCTCCTCACCCATGACGGAGCGCAGTCCGATAACCAGCATCAGCGAAACAATAAGGCCGAGCGTCGCAGTGGTCTGGATAAAACTGGTATAAAGTCCACGCTTGTTGTTGGGGGCATGCTCCGCCACGTATGTGGCCGCACCGCCGTATTCACCGCCGACTGCCAGCCCCTGCAGCAAACGCAGCCCAACCAGGATAATCGGCGCTGCGATACCTATGGTCTCGTAACTTGGCAGCAATCCAACGGCAAAAGTGGACATCCCCATGAGCCCCATGGTGACAAGAAAGGTATATTTCCTGCCGACAATATCACCAAGCCGGCCGAACACCAGCGATCCGAACGGACGGATGGCAAAACCCGCAGCAAAGGCCGCCAAAGCCAGGATGAAAGCCGTCGTATCGTTTACACCGGAAAAAAACTGGCTTGAAATATAGGTCGCCAGCAGGCCGTAAAGATAAAAGTCATACCATTCAAACATCGTCCCCAGTGAAGAGGCGACAATGACCAGCTTCTCTTTCTTCGTCGCCTTATGATGTTTGGGCAGGTCTTCAAGTTGGTTGTTCATATTCTGGATACGCTCTCCCTCAAGCGACATAATATACTGCTCCCTTTTTTATTTATCACACTAGATCTAACAGATAATATGTTCACTCTCAAGTGTGTTAATGTTTATTTATATCTTAAAGGCGCTCGTTCCCGACCGCCTCTATACGTGATCATCGCCGCAGGCAAGACGAGTACCGTAGAAAACAACAACAATGGGGGCAACATAAATAACAGCGCAAAGAGACACTCACTTCAGCCATTAAATCCGGTTGAAAGCAGCATCACTGCAATATTTTTCATATGGGGCAAGTTCACCCCAATCGTTGCAGGACAAGCCTGCTACCTAGAAAACCGCCATGGCATTGACCGGGCTGCCGGTGCCGCCGGTGATCGCCAGCGGCGCAATGGTCATCATGAATTCCCAACGTCCTTTTTCTGCTGCAACCTGTGACAGGCGGGACAGGTCAAGGTTATCCATGATCGGCAGGCCCAGTGAATGCAGGGCCAGCACATGAACCGGATGGTCGAAGCCTTCCATGCCGGACGGAATCACATCACTGTTGGCGTCACAGCCGAGCACGGCCACACCCCGTTCCTTCAGCCATTTGACGGTGGAGACATGAAGGCCCGAGCGGCGGGGGTTGGTGACATCCCCCGTGGCCTTGTGATAGGCCAGTAGCCCTACCCTGAGCAGCAAGATGTCACCCGGCCTGACTTTAACCCCGGCCTTTTTTTCCCAGGTTTCAAGGTCCTCGATAGTGACCGCGGTGCCGGGCTCAAGATAATCGACCCCTTTCAGGCGCGGAATATCCACCAGCACGGCCCGGCTCATAATGCCGTCCCGCATGACCTGGATGCCAAGCTTGCGGGCACCGGCCACCTGTTCAGGGTTTTCCGGATCGGTGGTGATGACCTCGTCACGGCTATAACCGTTATACATTTTGTTCTTCCAGAACATATGCGCCAGGGAATCGATATGGGAATGGGCCCAGCCGTGATAGGAAATCTCGTAATTGTCGAGGGCGAAATCTCCGCCGCCATGCAGCAGTTTGGTCAGCGTATGATGGAATGACACCTGGCCACTGAGCGGGTCCGGTTCTTTGGACACAACGCGCGAAGCCGAAACAGTGGTACCGTCCTTGACCAGGGCCGCCGCCGCGAGGCGTTTTTCCGGGGTGATCAGGTTCAATGTACCCAGTTCATCATTCTTGCCCCAACGGCCCCAGTTGGAAAGCTCCCCGATCCATTTCTCGAGGGTCTGCATGGTGACGGCGGGCGGCTCTTTATAGGCGTGGGACTCATCTGCCCTCGCGTGCATGGCAAATGACAACATAAGGGCCATCGATAACATATATAAAAACGTGGATTGCCTCATCGGACTCTACCTCCCAAAGCTGAGCTAAACAGCAGTTTTTAAGTTATTGTTTTGACGCCAAAATATCAGAATTCACACCTTAGGTCAATTTTCACTTTCGTGTGAGTGAATATTATAACCCCTTACCTAAGGCTTAACATAAAAGAGGCAGCGGACCCTATTGATCCCCCGCCTCATATCATATCCAGGCCCCCCGGCGGCAGCTACAGCCCCGCCCGGGCACCTCAAGCCGACCGCCTTAGATTTTAACGCCGAGGGCCTCAGCAGCTTTATTAACAAACTTGATGGTCTGCTCACTGCCCATCTGGAACAGGGCCTGATTGTCGGCATCGACAATCCTGTCAATCTCCTCGGCAATGTGCTCCGGGGTCTGCTGATCGACCGGCAGGTAAATACCCTCGGTCTCGTAAATGCGGGTCGAGGCATAACCCCCTGCCCCGGCACAGAGGATGAGCCGGGACGGCGCCTCGTCACATACCAGATACAAGAGCGCCGCCGAAACGCTTTCAACGGTCATCAGTTCCAGGACTTCTTTGGCGATGATATTTTCCGTCATTTCCGTGCGCGCCGTAGGCGAAAGTGTATTGACGTGAATGCCGTATTTCTGGCCCTCCAGATGCAGCGTATTCATCAGGCCGACAACAGCCATTTTTGCCGCCCCGTAATTGGACTGGCCAAAATTGCCATAAAGGCCCGAAGAAGAAGACGTCATGGCGATCCGGCCATATTGCTGCTCCCGCATGATGTCCCAGACGGCCTTTGTGCAATTCACCGTACCCATCACATGGACATCCATGACAAGCCTGAAATCATCGAGGGACATTTTGACAAATGACTTGTCCCGCAGGATCCCTGCATTATTGACAAGGATATCTACATGTCCCCACCGCTGCATGGTCTCGTCGACCATGGCCTTGACCTGGTCCCAGTCTGCCACATTGGCCCCATTGGCAAAGGCCTCCCCCCCAAGGTTCTTGATCTCTTCTACGACAGCCAGGGCGCTTTCTGACGGCTTCCCATCCTGGCCCAGGTCATTCACCACAAGCTTTACCCCGCGGGCCGCCAGCCCCAGGGCATGTGACCGGCCGAGCCCTCCACCTGCGCCCGTCACAATTGCTACTCTGTTATTAAAACTGATACTCATTGTTTTTCTCCATGAACTTTTTTGTCAGAGGCCGGAAAAGCGGCCTCCACCAATGTGGAAAATTCCTTGAAATCCCACACATCGCTACCCGGCTTTGTCATGCCCATACGGACAATGACCAGATCTTTTTCCGGAACCATATAAACCGTCTGACCGGCCCACCCCGACATCATGAAACGGGCGGCAGGCACACCTTCCTGGAAAGGTGTATCCAGCCAGATCTGCGCCCCATAGCCGAAAGGTTTATCCTTGCTCACGCCCTCAAGAAGGGTTGTGCTTGGCGTGGTTGAATAGGCCACCCAGTCCTCTGGCCAGAGCTGTTCGCCATTCCAGTTGCCGTTACGCAGATACAGAAGGCCAAGCCGGGCGAAATCCCGGGCTGATCCCCAGACATAGCTGGAGCCGACAAAGGTGCCTGATGAATCCGTCTGGAAAAGCGTATGGCGCATGCCGAGCTTTTTGAACAACCGCTCTGTGGGATAAGTCCAGTAAGACTGGTCATCGCCGTCGAATGTATTGCGCAGGACCTTGGAAATGATATTGGTGGTGCCGCAGTTATATTTGAATTTTGTATCTATCGGAAATTCAAGAGGCTTGGAGGCGGCAAATCCACCCATGTCGGCGCTCATGAACAGCAGAAGGTTGCCATCCGCATCCAACGGATAATGATTGCCCTTGAATTCCAGCCCGCTTGACATCCGCAGCAGATGATCAAGATTAAGCTTCGACCGGGGATCATTATCCTCCTGCCATTCCGGCAGCAGATGATCTTTCTTCAGGGCAAGCCTGCCGTCCTTGATGCGCATGCCGACCACAGCATTGAGCAGGCTCTTGCTCATGGACGCGCCATAGTGCAGGCTGTCGCTGGAATAACCGGGGGCATATCTTTCCGCGACGATTTCCCCCTTGTAAACCACAATCACAGCCCGGGTCCTTGGGTCCAGCTCACCGGCTTCTGCAGGCCTGAAGGCAAATTCCAGCGCCCCCATCAGTGCAGCCCGGTCTATATCCGGATTTGCTTTATCCAGCTCCACACGCTCACCAGCCGGCCATACCTGATTTTTCTCTGCCGAACTATAGGGAGCAAGCGGGCGAATTTTGTCCTGCCTGAGTTTGTCGGCCGGATAGTCCTCAAACGCGATGGCACAGCCCAGCCCTTCCCGGTACACACTGGTGGAGATATCCACGCCATCCCGGCTCACATGAACGGCCTTGTTAGCCCGGTCAATATTGATCTGGAAGCTGTCCCGCTCGGCTTTGCTCACAGCGCCGGACGTCCAGACATCCAGGTCAACAGCAAGGAAGTCCTCTTCCTCCCGCCCGGCCACAAACATGCCGGTGCAGGTATAGACCGACATCAGGTTGCCGATAATGGCCAGCCTGGTTTGATCCGGGATTTTGCTGGTGGGGTCCTGGACCTTGGCGACGTCCGAAACCTGGATTTGTTTCCCCTCGCCAGACTGCTCAGCTTGTTCCGGCGCTTCCGGTGAACAGCTGTTCAAAAGTGCAATACATGAAACAACTATAGAAAGCTTTTTCAACATGGCCGGGCTCCTTCCAGAATTAATCAGGTTTGATTCAATATCCTCAGGCGATTTCGGAATGGCTCAATCGCCCTGTACACAAGCATCGAAAAGATCACCGCACAAACAACGGTAACGATCACGATAGAATGGCCAACCGCCATTTCGTCACGGAAGACAAAATCCGTCACCAGGGCAACTGAGGTCGCCCCGAAACCAAGGCCGGCCATATTGATGCAAAACAGGAACAAGGCCGAGACCTGTGCCCTGATATGGGGAGGTGTCGCCTGCTGTAGGATTGACGGGAACAGAACATTCGTCATCATTGAACAAAAATAGAAAATCACAAGGGCACAGATTTTTGCCGTGATATTATCCATCATCACTACAAAGGGCATGGTCAGGCCCATGCCGATCATGGCCAAAATCATGATCACCAGTGGCGCGGCCATGAAACCTTTTTCCCGCAGCTTATCGGAAAGCCATCCGGCAAAAAGCCCGCCAAGCACGGACGGCGGAATGAAAATCAGCCCCAGGGTAACGCCTGCAGTAGAGGCTTCCCACCCCACGACACGGATGAAATAACTGGGAACCCAGGACAACATGCCATATCCCGCGATCAGCATGAAACAGACCCCGGCTGTAAAGGTGAAATAGAAGGCTCGGTTGTCATAAATATAGGTCAGCACGGCCTTGAAAGAGAGATCGCCGGACTTGAGCTCAGGATTTTCGTGGCGTTTAGGTTCCTTCATCAGGGCAAGCGGGATGACCATACAGAGACTGGCCAAACCCACAACCACCAGCACAGCCTGCCAGAGCTGAATTTCACCGATGACAGGAAAGACAATATTTTCGAATTGATCCAGCATGCCGATCACGAGCCCGCCAATCAACAAAGACGCGCCGCCGCCCCCGACAACGCCCACAACGACAAAAACACTCATGGCGCGGGCCATGCGTTCCGGCGGGAAAAGATCAGGGATCATGGCATAGGCCGTGGGCGTCAACGCCGCCTCGCCAAAGCCGACACCCATGCGGGCCAGAAACAGCTGTGTGAAATTCTGGGCGAACCCGCAGGCCATGGTCAGCAGGCTCCAGATGGTCACACCGGTCATAATAACATATTTGCGCACCCAAAGATCCGCCGCCCGGCCCATGAAGACACCTGTCAGTGTATAGACAAGGGCAAAGGCAAAGCCGCTGAGGAGGCTCACTTCAGTATCCGAAATTTGCAGATCGTTTTTGATGGGATCGATCAACAGTGTCAGTATCTGCCGATCCAGAAAAGAAAATAAATAGGTAAAAGCCAGGATAGATAATGCCGTCCAGGCTGACAGACGTGAGGGGTACTGATCCTGGACTTCAGATTGAGCTGTTCCACTCATACTCGGGCTCCTGCAGGCACTTCCAGACTACCAACCTTACCGACGTCATAACGACCAGATCCGGCGGCGAAGTCTATTGTGCGGGGGAATTGGAAACTAACATATTGATTTGCCGAAAAATCCAATCGCAAAATCAGGTTAGGGATGCGAGGCAGTACAGATTACCAAACTGCCTCGCATTGGGGTCTTCAGGTGCTACCTAAATTAGAAACTATGTGTCAGGCGGAACCCGTACATACGCGGCTTGGTGTAGACAACATAGTTGACACCCGCGTTATGATAAGTCGGTGTCTGGTTGATCAGATCCGCTTCATTGGTCACATTCAGCGCATAGAGCTCTGCCCTCCAGTTCCAGTCCTTGCTGTTCCAGGTGATACGCGCATTCACATTATCATGTCCCGGTACATTGTCGGCATAGGGCGGTGAAGTCTCGAGCGACCTGTTGAAGTAGCTCGTAAAATATTCACTGACCCAGTTATAGTCCACCCGGAAGGTCAGGGTGCCCCAATCTTCATTCTTCAATGGCAGACTATATTGGACACCGATATTGAACTTCCAGTCGGCAGCCAACGGCAGCTTGTTGCCACTCAGGTCAAAGATCCCCAACTGCGGCCGGTCACCGTCTGCAGCAAACAGCTCACCGTATGTGGCATCCAGATATCCGGCCGAGGCGTCAACGGTAAGATTGTCGGTAACCAGAGCAAGAAATTCCATCTCCACACCAGTTACAGTAGCTGTCGCAGAGTTTTGGATACTGGTGACGAAGTCCAGTGCATTACCTTCTTCATCCCTGATGATCTTGGAAACAGTTTCCTGTTTATCACTATAGGAATTGCGGAAGGCGGAAACATTCAGCTGAATTTGATTATCCATCCAGCGGCTTTTAAAACCAATTTCAGCAGCTTTGATGCTCTCTGGCTCGTAAGACAGTTCCTGGAAAGCAAAGGCGTTAAAGCCACCGGCACGGTACCCCACGGAATAGGAACCGAACAACATGACATCTTCATTGAGGTGATAGTTCACACCGGCGCGGTAGGTCACTTTATTCCAGTCTTTTTCCAGATCAGTCTGTCCGGATGTATCCCCCAGAACAAAGTCGCCGAAGCTACGGATCAACCCGCGGATCATACCCTTTTTGTCATAACTGTAGCGGGCGCCGGCGATAAGTTCGATTTTGTCAGTCACCTGGTAGTTGGCATGTCCAAAAACACCAAATGCCGTACTGTCGAGGGTCGGAATCGGGTCATTGGTTTCCGTAAAGTGAGCCCCGAAAATTGCTGGATCAGCATCGAAATCGGCGACAGTCGAGGATGTTTCTGTGTAATAAAACAGTCCCGCCACCCATTGCAGATCTGACTCACCATCGGACAGAATCTGGAATTCGGAGCTGTAGGTCTGATAGTCAACAAAATTCCCCCACAGGACATCCGGCGCCGTATCCGTCATATCCAGATCAAGCACGATTTCTGAACGGGATTCATTAAATGCGTTCAGGGATTTCAGAATGACCCCGGAAAGATCCCAGGTCATATCCAGGGAAACACCCTGACCGAAATCATAGTTTTCATGCGGGCTGTTGGCGCGGACCTTATATGGATCAGTATTGGTCGGGTTCACATAATCCAGAGGCAGCGTCGCGAAATAAGCAGAGGTCCGATCATATTCGCCGGTTACCATAAAGACGGTCGAATTGCCCGTATCCTTGTAATTATAACCGCTCAGGAAAACCTCAAAATTGTCGGCAAGATCATATTCGGCAGACACGCGGATGCTTGTGCTGTCATCATACATCAGGTCCTTGCGCGGCGCGAGCGGAGAGACATTTTCCACATAACCATCACTGGCTTCATCAGAGAAGGCCACCCGGACACGAAGCCTGTCACTTATGGGGCCACTCAGCACACCACGGACTTCCCGACGATTGTAATTGCCTACATCAACTGAGAAGCTGCCTTCCAGCTCTTCGGTAGGACGGTTCGTGATCAGTTCGATACTACCGCCACTGGCGTTACGGCCTTTCAGAACCCCTTGCGGACCACGGAGGACCTCGACGCGCTGGACATCCAGCATGTCGCGCATGGCAAAACTACTGGCCTGAATATAGTGTCCATCAATATAGACCGGAATCCCCGGATCACCGCCCGGCGTGCTGTTCGGCGTGGAAACACCACGAATAGCCACGTTGGACGAGATGCCGTTACCTGCGGTATTACCTGAATCCGTCACCACCAGGCCCGGCACGACACGCTGCAGGTCATTGGCGTTCTCGATGCCGCGAACCTTCATTGATTCGGCAGTAAGCGCCGTGATCGACAGTGGAATATCCTGGACAGATTTTTCAACCTTGGTTGCCGTAACGACAACCTCTTCCAGCATCATATGTTCGGACTGAGTGTCCTTTTCCTGGGCGACTGCCGGGAAATAAACCCCCGCGCCACTCATCATTGCGACACTGCTCAGCAACAAGGCGCTTCTATATTTTGCACCCTTCCCACCATGCGCAGCCGCTGTTTTTACCTGTGGTTTTTCTCCACGAGTTCTCATCATCAAGTTACTCCCTATTTTTGGTTATTCACTCTGTTCATTCATGTTCTTTAACGATGAATTTGAATATTATGTAAAGCAATTTAGAGGCAAAGGCAACACATAACTGAATACAATGTACAGTTTTACATCAGATTAAAGCCATGAGTTAGACCATATATTACAATATATCGCCAGATTCTGTAACAAACTTGAATATAATGTATATATTTGTGAAGCCTCCGGCGCGCATTCTCAATACCGATTGATTTATATATTAATAGTTTGTACCTTTTCGCCATGAGAGTTACCGACAGACAACAAAGCAATCAGTCAAATAAAATCATTGAAGTCGCCACACGACTGTATGCCCGCTACAGCTATGCCAAAGTGACTCTGGAAGAAGTCGCTTCCAAACTCGATCTCGTACCCGGGGCGATCTATCATTATTTCGAAGATAAAGAGGACCTGATCTTTCATTGCTACATGAACGGACTCAATATCTATGCCCAGGAGATCGATGATTGCATCGAGGATGGACTGGATGCGCTGGAGATCGTTCGCCGGTTTATTCGACAAAGATTTGACCCGAAAAAACCCCGCATGGTTCTGTTCACGGATATTGATGCCCTCGATCAGGAGAAATCGAAAGCTGTTCACCTGAAACGCTATGAGAATGCAAAACAACTGGCGAGCATTATCGAACGCGGTGTCAAAGAGGGCTCGATCAGCTCGGACAACCCTTTTCTAACCGCCATCGCCATTTTCTCCATCCTGGACTGGACGCCATTCTGGCTCTCAGAAAAAAGTTATTACACCTATCAGGAAGCCGTCGAAGGAATTGATGATATTATCACCCACGGCGTCTATCGAAGAGATATCCCCCGTCTGCAGTTTCCCGAATCTCCGGATCTTACGCCGTTACTTGAAAAACGCGCCAGGATGGGAAAACGGCTTGCAAGGGTGGACCATATACTCAAAGTCGCTGCAGACAACTTTAACCGGAAGGGCGCATTGGGCGTTTCAATCAAGGAAATTGCCGCGGATGCCGGCGTTACGCGCGCCGGCATTTATTATCATTTCGAGGACAAGGAAACCCTTCTCTATCGCTGCCTGGAGCGAGGGCTGCAAATGGAGATCGATGTCGGAGATACCATTAAGCAGGATCAATGGTTCGAGGCACAAAATACCCGCGCTCTTTTCCTGATACATTCAACAGATTATGGTCCCTGCCTCACTTACCATAATGTGAGTTTCCTGAAGGAAGAGCATCGCAAAAAATTCATGCAGGATATTTACGATGGCCAACTGCAATGCCAGGAGCGTTATCAAAAAAATATCGACAAAGGCATTTACCGCAATATCGACACCTATTTTGCCTACCGCATTACTTCAGGATTGCATCATTGGTATGCCATTTGGTTCAGGGATCAAAAAAACCTTACTCCAGAGACCATTGCGGACCACTTTATGAGCCTCTTCCTGTTTGGCCTGAAACCGCGCTAGAAAATCAATAAAGCGGTTTGAAAAGCACCCGTTTTCCGGATCACTTGATACAGGATTTCCGCTTCTGTTACCAATACTGGCAAATAACCCCTGACCTTTTTTATGGTTGTGGGGAAAGGTCTTCTTGTGAAGGAACTTTTAGAGCACGTATAGCTATATCTCTTCGTACTCCTTTGTATTTTATATAACCAATTGTTTTAACTTATATTTTACCATATTCATGTATCTTAATAATAATTAACAGGCAAATCATCAGCACATGTTCACTTGATTGAGGGGATATCGAATGAGAATTCTTGGTTTCATTTCATTTATTTTCTATCTTTTCACCCTCTCAACTGCTCTGGCTGGCTCAACTGCCCTGGCTGGCAATTATACGGCAGACAATATCACCAGTCTTGCGGTCCTGGACCGGGCAACGCCACTGGCGGATATGCTGGCGGAGGGAGCTGACCGGGATGTTACCGTTCAACTGGCGAAACCCGGGTCAACTGATCCGGTGATCGAGGCGCTGGCAGAGGCCGGACAAAAGATCCACACCCTGCACCTGGTCAGCCACGGCGGCCCCGGTCATCTGATGATTGCCGGTAAGAGCCTGGATGCAGAGGCCCTTTCGGAAATGGGACGCAATTGGGTCCCATATCTCGCCTCCGACGCGGTGATCGTGCTTTACGGTTGTTCGGCCGGTGAAGGCACCGCCGGCCGTGAACTGGTGGATCGCCTCGCACGCGCCACCGGCGCCCGGGTTTTTGCCTCTTCGACCCGGACGGGCGCAAGGGCGCTCGGCGGCGACTGGACCTTTGATGTCAGTTCCGATGCCGACACACCGGCCCCCCGGACCATCAGCGCCTTCAGCGCCGCCCACGACAGCTGGCCGGGCCTGCTGGCCGGAAGCACAAATGTCACCACTACTGCCGGCGATACAAGTGCCGGGTCCATACGGGCGGCGGCGGCCAATGCCAGTGATTTTCAATTTTTTTATTTTCAGCACCTGGGATCAGCCGCGACGATCAATTTGGCCGGACCGTTGACATTCACCCACGCTGCAGCAGTTTCCTGGCAGTTTGACGGCACCACAACGAACCTGACCATCGGCGGAGATACCATAAGTTCGGCGAACCACATCTACCTTCAATTGAATAATTCCTCCCATTTCATGACCATAAATTCAGATATCAACTTCACCGGCCCAGCGGATACCTTCCTTCTGCAGGGAGGTAATGCTACACTGAATGGCAGCATCGCCGATGTCGGCACCCTGCAGATCACCAGTAATGGTATTGCCACACTCGGCACAACCACATCCGCCACCAAGATCGACATCAATACCGGCGGGCTCCTGACATTCAATACTGACGCAGTCTACACCTCCGCTATTGAAATTGAAAATACCGCCACCATTAACACTAACGGCCATGATGTCTCTTTCTCGGGCGCCTTCACCGACGACGGGAGCAACGTCCTGGTAAAGACCGGGATCGGCACCCTGACCCTTAGCGGGACCAACACCGCCTCCGGCACCATGAGTGTCAATGTCGGAACTCTCTCGGTTGCATCCGACAACAATCTTAGTGCCGGCGCCCTGACCCTTAATGGCGGCACTCTCGCCGTCACCGGCGCCACCACCATCGACAATGCCATTTCTCTCGGAGCCTCCAGCGGCACTGTGACCAACAGCGCCGACGTCACTCTCTCCGGAATCATCTCTGGCGCCGGCAATCTGACCAAGGACGGGGCAAATATCCTGACCCTTAGCGGGACCAATACATATAGCGGCACGACGACTGTCAATGGCGGAACGCTTTCCATTGCCGCAGACAATAATCTCGGCACAAGCGCGCTGACCCTCAACGGCGGTAACCTCGCCGTCACCGGCGCCACCACCATCGACAATGCCATTTCTCTCGGAGCCTCCAGCGGCACCGTGACCAACAGCGCCGACTTTACCCTCTCCGGGGTCATTTCCGGCGCCGGCAATCTGACCAAGGACGGGGCAAATATCCTGACCCTAAGCGGGACCAATACATATAGCGGCACGACGACTGTCAATGGCGGAACGCTTTCCATTGCCGCAGACAATAATCTCGGCACAGGCGCGCTGACCCTCAATGGCGGGGACCTGGCCGTCACCGGCGCTACAACCATCGACAATGCCGTCGCCCTCAACGCCGACGCCACCGTGACCACTTCCGCGAACGCCACACTCTCCGGAGCCATTGCCGGCACAGGTAGCCTGACCAAGGACGGTGCAAGCACCCTGACCCTGTCCGGCACCAACAGCTATTCCGGCAGCACGATCGTCAATGGAGGGACACTCTCCGTTGCCTCCGGCAGCAACCTCGGTACAGGCGCCGTTGCTCTCAATGGCGGCAACCTCGCCGTCACCGGCCCCACCACCATCGGCAATACTATCGAGCTCAATACCGTCGCCACGGTCATCACCTCCGCGAACGCAACGCTCTCGGGGATCATCTCCGGCACCGGCAACCTGGCCAAGGCGGGCGCCGGCACCCTGATCCTCTCCGGCACCAACAACTACACCGGAACCACCATGGTCAATGGCGGGACGCTGTCGATCGCTGCCGACAGCAATCTCGGCGCAGGCGCCCTCACCCTTAATGGCGGCAATCTCGCCGTTACCGGCGTCACGACCATTGACAATGCCATCACCCTCAGCGCCGACGCTACAGTCACCAATATTGCGGACATGACGCTTTCGGGGACCGTCTCCGGTAGCGGCAACCTGATCAAGGCCGGGACAGGCACATTGACCTTGTCGGGCGCCAACAGCTATAGCGGCGGTACGGTAATTACCGATGGCACCCTGCAGATTGGCAACGGCGGCACCACGGGGTCTGTAAGCGGCGATATTACCAATGATGGTTCGCTGATATTAGATCGGTCCGATGCCGTGACATTTGACAATGTGATCAGTGGTACGGGAAGCTTTACACAAGGGGGGGCAGGCAATACAAACCTTACCGGCATCAACAGCTACACAGGCACAACGACCATTGACAATGGCCTCCTGTCCGTGAATGGCTCCATTGCCAGCTCCACCACGACTGTCAATGCAGCCGGCATCCTTGGCGGTTCCGGCACAGTAGGGACGGTAACCCTTAACGGCGGCGCCCTCGCCCCCGGTAATTCCATCGGCACTCTGACCGTCAACGGCAATGTCGATTTTACCAATGGCGGCGCATATAAAGTCGAAGTTGATGCCGCCGGCAACAGCGACTTAATCACCGCCACCGGCACGGCAACCCTCACCAACGGTTCTGTGCAGGTGATACCCGAAGCAGGTGACTATGCACTTTCAACCGACTATACCATACTGACCACCGCCGGCGGTCTTGGGGGCACCACCTTCGACAGCGTCACGTCAACGCTGGCTTTTCTGACACCGACGCTGAGTTACGATGCCAATTCGGTATTTCTGAACCTGTCCCGAAATAATGTCAGTTTTGAGAGTGTGGCCGTCACAGGCAACCAACGCGTTGTTGCTACTGTTTTAAGTGACTTGTCAGACACAGCTGCCTTTGGCGATATTATAAGCAACCTGAGTTTACTGACCGAAACCGGCGCCCGGCAGGCCCTCGATAGCCTAAGCGGCGTGCAAAACACCTATGGCCAGGCCGCGGTTCCTCAAACCATGCAGCAGTTCCAGCAGGTGTTGTTCAACCGCAGCCAGCACCCCTCAGGCTCACGCAACCGGGCCGATGGCTCGAATATACTTCTTGCCTATAACGGCGACCTTTCTTTATTGGGACTTTCGTCGCTGGCAAACTCCGGACAAAATGAAAACACTACATCAGAACGCGGCTGGTGGCTCCAGGGTTTCGCTGGAACCCTCGAGATTGAGGACACGGCCGAGGCCGGCGGCTCGGACCTGGACAGCGCAGGTTTTGCAATGGGGCTGGACGTGCAATGGTATGATCTGGTCATCGGCCTTGCCGGAAGTTACGCCTCCACCGAAGGGGATACCCTGAACGGCGATCTTGATATCGACAGTTATCAGGCCGCGATCTATGGCTTGTGGCAGCAAAATAGTTTATACGCCAACGGGACGCTAAGCTTCGGCTGGCACAACACGAATGCCCGCCGCACTGTGACCGTGGGCAGCCTGGTTGACACTGCCCGGGCAGACTACGGCAGCACCAGTCTTGGCCTGGCTGTTGAGGTTGGTAAAACATACAAGCTGGACAAGGGCACTATGATAACGCCTTATGCAGGCCTTGCCTGGCAGTCCCTGAAACAGGACAGCTTTCATGAAACTGGCGCGGGCAGTATGAATCTGGCTATCGCCAAAGAAAAAACAGACGGTTTCAGAGCAATGCTCGGCACCCGTTTGCAGCGCACCCTGACCACTGGCAAGGGCATGACTTTAACGCCTTTCGTTGATCTCGCCTATGTCAGGGACGAGAGCAATATTTTTGAGTTGGACGCAGGTTTTGCCGCGGCCCCCAACAATAGATTCATAATAAAAGGCGCCGAGCTCGATAAAGACCGCGCCCGGCTGGGTGTTGGCGTGACGGGCTCATTGACTGAAAATACGACCCTTAATCTGGGGTATCAGGGCGAATTTGCCGGGTCCGACAAACAGCACAATGTGTCAGCCTCAATAAGATTACTTTGGTAAGTAGCCTTAACTATCTTGCAAAAAAGGCCATCACAAACACAACATTATCTGAACGTGGATAGGTTATTCAGTCTGCAGCCATATTATTCTTGTCACTATGGAAAAAGTGATGCCTGAAAGGACGAGACAACAAATGAAAAAGAACTTGAAATATTTTACTCTGGTTTTTGCACTCTGCCTGAGCGCTTGTGGAGGTAAGTTTTCCGGTGAATATCGGGCCCTCCAGGGTGCGGTCGTCATGGATTTTAAACCCGATGGCAAAGTGAGCCAGTCAATGATTGGCAACCGAGTTGCAGACTTTGATTTTGAAAAAGACGGTGATGAGATAAAAGTATATATCGCACCGGGTCTGACACAAATTTACAAAATCCAAAGCGATGATGTACTTATCGGTCCAGGCGGCATAACGCTGGTCAGAAAACGTTAAGCCGTTTTCCTCCCCTGATGCTTCCCTGTGATTTTTATTGATATAGCATTGATAATAAAAACCACCCCGTTTAGGGCCCCTTTGGGCTCCGGGGCTTTTTAATGGTTGCGGGGGCAGGATTTGAACTAAACCCATACTCCGACTTTTTAAGCCTGGCCGCATGATGATGTAAGTCCCTTGCCCACTCAACCTTAAACGACTTGATGCCTCAATCAGGAATGAGGATTTATTCACCTGGCTGACATTCCCCGTTTTCCTCAAAATACTGCACCATCAACAGCATGGCATTACGGTTCTCATATCCTTCCCCATGGGTTTGGATGAAGCGGATAATCGCAGGCACATCGAATAATCGCTCCGGCGCCTTGCAAAAAAAAGCCTCAAGTTTGCCAGTCTCTTCAGTAAGTGTCGCCAGCAGGTCAAGAGCACCACCGACATAAGCTTGCAGAACCGGGTGGTCACTGCACTCACCAGGCACGGAATCACAGATCTCCGCGAACTGCTCTACAGTCAATGCAGATGCCCTGGTCGGGACTACAAAGAAAATTATCAGGAAAGTGATAATTGTTAAACGGCCAGTCATTGGAGGTCTCCCGCTTGACAAAATTAATATAAAACGATAATTTATCATCATAAAACGATAACACAAGAGAGGTTGAAATGACCAGATATTTTTCTCAGTTGATCGCATGGGGCTGCCTCGCAATTCTTACACTTACACCTGTGGCCGCTCTTTTTTTTCTCATCAACATTGATAACTTCGCCAGCCTTGCCAGGCATAGTCTGGAATTGGGAATTCAATGGCAAACTGTCACTCAGTCTCAATGGTATGGATTATGGTTTCTCACCATGCTCTACCTGCTCACCGGATTGAGCGGCCTTTATTTCCTGCGCCGTGCATTCGCCAATTTCGCGCGGGGAGAGTTATTTAACCACAACAACAGCCGGGACCTGCGACTGTTCTCGATCTTCCTTTTTGTGCAAGGACTTGCCAAGCCTGTACATCTGGCATTATCAAGCCTACTGTTATCCCTGAACCATCCCGCCGGCCAGCAGCTCATTTCTATCTCGTTGGGCAGCAGTGAAATCAAAGTGATCTCGCTGGCCATGATTCTATGGGTAATGAGTGACCTTCTGGTCAGGGGAAGTAAACTGGAAAGCGAAAATAAACAATTCATCTAGGGTACCTGCCATGCCTATCGTCGTTAATCTGGATGTCATGCTGGCCAAACGAAAAATACGCGGAAAAGATTTGGCGAATGCCGTTGGCATCACAGAACAAAACCTGTCCCTGTTACGCACCGGCAAGGTCAAGGGGGTGCGTTTCTCTACGCTTGAACAGATATGCCGGATACTGGAGTGCCAGCCGGGAGATATCCTTGAATATATCCCGGAGGAGGTACAACCTTAAAAACTGGCCCCCAATATAACCCCGGCATTGCAAGTCCGACAGCGGAATTACTGCGGCTTGAACACCCCAGACTTCACTATATCGCTTTTGCCAGTTAACCGTTCGTTTCAGGGCAAGCGCAGAGCCTTCGACAACATGGTTCCGTCCGAGAACCGGCAGGCTCATTCACCCACCCCACTTACCAGATAAAACAAAGGCAGGATTTAGACGGAAGTTGTCTTACCCTTCCTCTCCTCGAAAGAAAGAGAGGTCGCATAATCCTCATCGGCAAAGCAAACCGCCTGGCAGTTACAATAGAATAAAAGCCTGCTCTATTATAGCGGCAAGCCCAATGAGACGATTGACAAATGGGCAGATGTCGACGAAATTATGAAATATTGGGCAAAGTATACAGCCTATAAAATAGGTCTGGCTCAAAAAACGCCTGCAAACTGTACAAAACCTGAAGCATAGTACTGATGACAGCCTATGAACTCACAGAACTAACAATTAATGCAATGAACCGGCTGGATGCCAGCTGGGCGTTATTTCTGTCTGTTCATGCCGCACTTTTTGGGGGTATCGTTTACATTGACCGCCCGCTGAAACGAACCGAAAAAGCCGTGCTTATTATGGCTTATGGTACCGTTGCTTTTTATAATTATTACCTGATACGCATTTCACAAAAACTGCTTAGCGGCTTATATCAAGACCTTGCCGAGATACAAGAAATTCAGAAGCTGGAGTTACATACGCTGGAGTTTTTTAATCAGTTTAGCCAGTCGGCCTGGGGATGGGCCAGTCATGCTTTCACGATCACGGTTCATATGATTGCGTTAGTTGTAGTAGTCAGCGCCATCATTCTGGATGGCACTTTAAAACAAAACAAGACATGAGAACACATGGCCTGACAGTTCACAGCTGTTACATCGGGCTGCTCTACTTGAAATGATCGAATTAGGCCGGGGCCGCGCAGATACCGGAAAGCCGTCGGCTTTCCTCATCAACTTCAAAAAGAAACTTCAGGCCCCAGATAGACAAACAAGCCCCCCAACAGTGATCCGACATCAACCATAAAACCACCAAAATCAAGCTCACGATCAGTTTCTGAATAAACGGCAGCTTGGCAAGGGAACCGCCATATTTTGTCGCTACTGAAATGGCACCGGCAGAAAAAGCTTCTGCGCCGTGATAGTCGCTGCGGTCAACACTACCCCGGGTAAATATTATAGGTCACTTGCTCGCTTGCCTCGTGAATCGGCTCACCTTAAAATATGCTGCACGAATCAGAGCAGCGTTTTCTTTTGGGACGGGGATTATAACTTTCATGCATTATTTTGTAAAAATTGCTTTTGGTTT
Source organism: Emcibacter sp. (assembly GCF_048269205.1). Classification (GTDB taxonomy): domain Bacteria; phylum Pseudomonadota; class Alphaproteobacteria; order Sphingomonadales; family Emcibacteraceae; genus Emcibacter. The sequence continues at coordinate 747,077 of NZ_JBLXJC010000002.1, forward strand.
TACTGCCATGCTGTTTCTGAGCGCATGCGACAATGAAAACACGCCCCAACAGGGAGAAGCGGTCCGCGCTATTAAACCCTTTTACGTGAGTGAACCTGTGGGCGGGGATATCAGGCAGTTCAGCGGCTCAATAGAAGCTGCAGATGTGTCAGCTCTCAGCTTCAATGTGTCGGGATCGGTAATCACTGTTCTTGTCAGTGCCGGGGAAAGCGTTACCAAAGACCAGATACTGGCCACACTCGACCCCGAACCGTTCAACATAGATGTTATTTCCGCCGAGGCCCAACTCAAGTCCGCGAGGGCGACCGTCGAAAACAAGGAAGCCGATCTGGAACGGCAAAAAGAGCTTTTTGCCAAAGGGTGGGTGACCAAGGCTGCCTTTGACCAGGTACAACTCGCCTATGATTCTGCTCGTAATGAAGTCACCCTGGCTCAATCACGCCTGAACTCTGCCATCCGCAATCATAAAAATGCCACTTTGCGCGCCCCCTTCGAAGGCGTTATCGCAGAGAGATCTATAGAGCCGTTCACCGAAATCGCAACTGGCCAGACCGCTTTTCTGATCAACTCCCAGGGTGCATTGGAAGTCACTATCCTGGTCCCCGCCAAACTGATATCACGCCTGGCCATCGGCCAGCCGGTTAGCGTTTCGAGCAATTCAGTTTCTTCCTGCGGCTGTGAAGCGCGAATAACGGAGATTGGATCGGCCGCAGAAGTCACAAATGCAGTGGCTGTAAAGGCAACCCTCTATGATCCACCGGCCGCACTTCTGCCAGGTACGGCAGCCGAAGCCACTATCGCGCTTGCCGGTCAAGATTCCAACAGGGGATATCTGGTCCCGCTCGTCGCGATTTCTCCCGCTCAGGCGTCCGGCGGCGCATTTGTATTCAAATATGTCGAAGAAACAGGAACAGTTAAAAAGGTACAAATCAAAGGCACGGCCGGACGAGACAATCTTATTGCCGTGACCCAGGGTGTCGAGCCCGGCGACATCCTGGCGGCTGCCGGTGTTAGTTTCCTGAGAGACGGTCAAAAGGTTAAACTCCTCAACAACCGAGCCAATCCGTAAAAGCTGACCGGAGAATACTGATGCAAATCACCAGCCTGGCCATCAATAATTCCCGTGTTACCATAATGGGGATACTCCTCGCAGTGGTGCTTGGTATTTCGACATTCCTGACCTATCCCAGCGCGGAAGACCCCAGTGTCACGATCCGCACGGCGCAAATCAGTGCTTTCGTCCCGGGCATGTCCGCCGAACGTATAGAAAATCTGTTGACGGAGCCCCTCGAAGCAGCTCTCCGCGAAATTGCGGAAATCAAGAATATAGATTCGACTTCCAAACCGGGTGAAACCCTGATCTCGGTGGAAGCCCATGAGTGGGTTAGCGACCTGGACCCGGTTTTTCAGGATATTCGCAACAAGGTCCAGGATACCAAACGGAGCCTTCCGGGAAACACTGTTGGCCCCTTCGTATATGACGATGTCGGCCTCACCGCAATCGCGACCGTTACCCTCTGGACTGATGGGTTTTCCATGGCGGAAATGTCCGACACGGCAAAAAGCATACGTAACACCCTGTATACCCTGAAGGGGGTCAGGCGTGTTGAGATTATAGGCGTGCAGGAGGAACAAATCCTCCTTGAGGCCAATCCGGGCACACTGGCGCAACTGGGTATTTCGCCGGAGCAGATTTTTAGTGAACTCGCTCTGCAGAACATTATCCAGCCGAGCGGTGAAATTATCGCCGACGGACGTAAGGTCACACTGGAAACCACCGGGAACTTTGAAAGTGACGAAGCAATAAAAAATGTCGTATTTTCCGTTCCAAACTCCAATCAGGTTGTGCGCCTTGGAGAAGTTGTCGACATCAAACGGCAATATGCCGACCCGCCTGCCAAGCCCGTCTATTTCAACAACCAGCAGGCCATAATATTGTCAGTTTCCACCATCAGCGGCACCAACAATATTGAGTTTGGCAAACGATTGACCGATACGCTTGCCTCCATAGAGAACAACCTGCCTATCGGGTATGTCCTTGAGTATGCCACTTTCCAGCCGGACCTTATTGAAGAGACTGTCCAGGGCGCCGTTTCAAACGTGTATCAGACGCTTGTCATCGTTCTGGTTGTGGTGATGGTTTTTCTCGGCTTGCGGACAGGATTGATCGTCGGCTCCTTTGTGCCGCTGACCATGCTGGTTGGAATAATCATCATGCGGCTGTTTGATATTGAACTGCAGCGCATGTCCATCGCGGCAATGATCATTGCCCTCGGACTGCTGGTTGACAATGGAATTGTGGTTGCCGAGGACATCAGGGTGCGGCTGCACGCCGGCGTGGGTAAAATCACAGCGGCTGTTGAGGCTGGACGAACCCTCGCCATGCCATTGTTATCCTCGTCTCTCACTACGGTATTTGCCTTCTTGCCGATGATGTTACTGGACGGGAGTACAGGCGACTATGTGCGATCCCTTGCCCAGGTTGTCGCGATTTTACTGCTCACCTCATGGCTGTTGTCCCTGACCGTCACACCGGCCATGTGTGTCTGGTTTATGAAAGCCGACCCTCAGGCCGATGATACCATGCCCCGACGATCGGATTATTCCGGCAGGACCTACCGGCTCTATAGGGCCATTCTGGGCAAACTGCTCGGAAGCCGGTTCCTGTTTCTGGGCACTCTGATTATTCTGCTCCTGGGTTCCATACAGGTGCTGGGGATTATTCGAACCGAGTTTTTCCCCCTTGGGGCGCGCAACCAGTTCCTGGTCTATATCGACTTTGAAGCCGGCACAGCCGTGCGAGAGGTCGACAGGGCAATCCAGCCCCTGACCCGCTGGTTGGCTGACACCCGGGAGAACCCGGAAGTCACAAGCCATGTAGCCTACATTGGTGACGGCGGCCCGCGGTTTTTTCTGGCGCTTTCCCCTGTGGACCCTGACGATCACCGCGCTTTTATCCTGGTAAATGTAAAATCGCCGGAGCAGGTTTCGCCACTTGTTGAACGGGTAAATCGCTTCATGGCCGAAAATATACCCGGCGCCAGAGCGGATGCAAAGAAAATGTGGTTTGGATCCACAGAACCGGGACTTCTGGAAATACGGCTGATTGGGCCGGAAAGCGACAAACTGGCGTCTCTTGCACTGACCCTGGAAGAAGCGTTACACGAGATTCCGGATACCGTTGGCATCAAACATGACTGGGAAAACAAGATTCTCAAGATTTTGATTGATGTTGATCAGACCCGGGCGCGCCGTGCCGGTTTGTCGTCAAGCGATATTGCAGACGCACTGGATGCGACATTCTCGGGGGTGACCATCAGCGAATACCGGGAAGGCGAAAACATCATTCCAATTTTATTTCGCGCCAGGGAAGATATGCGCAATTCATTGATGGGGCTGCAACAGGCCTTGATCCATTCACCTGTAACCGCCAGTTTTGTCAGTCTTGAACAAATTGCAACTGTCAGAGCGGAATGGCAATTCGGCCGGACTATTCGGCACAATCGCGAGCGCACTTTAACCCTGCAGGCACGAAATACCAGAATCTCCTCGCAGTTGCTTTTCGAAGAACTGGCTCCTGTGTTGAACAGTCTGGACCTGCCGCCCGGCTATCGCTGGGAAATTGGCGGGGAAGTAGAAGACCAGCAAACGGCCAACAATGATTTGTTTGCACTTCTGCCGCTTTCACTGGCGGGGATTGCTCTGCTTCTGGTGGGACAATTTAATTCCTTCCGGCGCGGCGGCATTATCCTGCTCACGATTCCGCTGGTATTGATCGGTGGCGTGCTGGGCCTGGTGATCATGGATGCCGCCTTCGGCTTTATGGTTATGCTGGGCTTCTTCAGCCTGGCGGGCATCCTGATCAACAACGGCATCGTATTGATCGACCGTATTGAAGTCGAACGCAAGGCGGGCAAAGAGCCACTGGAGGCTGTGATCACTGCTTGCCTTGCACGATTACGGCCGATTATGATGACGACATTAACAACAGTTCTTGGACTGGTTCCCCTGATCCTGTTTGGCGGTGTCTTGTTTTACGGTATGGCCTCGGTCATCGCCTGGGGCCTTATCGTAGCGACCATTGTGACACTTGGCTTTGTCCCCGTACTCTACACATTATTATTCCGGATACCTGTCAAATAAGATCCTGCAGGATGCCTCTGGCCGCCGCTGTAATCGTGCTTAGTGCCTGTCTTACAAGGTTCAATTCTGACCGACGCCTGACTAAAACACAAAAACCACCCCGAATGGGATGGTTTTGTGTTTTGGTTGCGGGGGTAGGATTTGAACCTACGACCTTCAGGTTATGAGCCTGACGAGCTACCGGGCTGCTCCACCCCGCGTCAATTAAATCGCACTACCGCTTCGCTGCTTGA
>NZ_JBLXJC010000003.1:0-325613 GCF_048269205.1 Emcibacter sp.
CAAAGAACAAAAAAAACCGACACAAAATTCAAGGCAATCTCAACAACCGCCCCGCGTCGGTGAAGCCGGGTTATAAGACCATCATTCAACCTTGTAAATACCTAATTTCAGTTTTATGACGTTTTTTTCTGCAAACCGCAGAAACCCTTGCTTTTCCGTAGAAAAACCACAATGAAATCCACTGTCTGGATTATAGTCCGGCGCGGTCGGTTATGTTACCACAAATCCCGCCTTCGGAACAACGGGCAGCGGGACATCCGCGGAACCGTTCTACATATGTAAGAAATATCAAGAACTTATCAAGAGGCCCCTGAAAAACATTCCAGATTACTCAGCGATTCCGGAAAAATTTTTCGGGGAATCACCCCCGACTCATGCGGCCTGCCCGGAACGGCATTTCCTCAACCGGTGGCGATATAGGCCTTGAGCGCCTCGGCTTCCGCTTCGGTTTCCGCCAGTCGCTGTTTGACCGCATCCCCGATACTGATGATGCCGACAATATTGTCCCCGTCCACCACCGGCAGGTGACGGATGCGCCGGGATGTCATTTTTTCCATCACCGTCTTCACATCATCTTCCAGACTGCAGGTGTAAACGCCTTCCGTCATAAATTCACTGACCCGGCTGCCAAGGATATCGCCGCCATGCTTGGCAATGGCAATGACAAGATCACGTTCTGAAATCACCCCCACCATCTTGCCGCTCGCTTCCTTGACGATTACCGCCCCGATCTTGTTCTCCCGAAGAATCTTTGCTGTTTCATGCAATGTCTCCCGGGGAGAGACAGAAATAACCTCATTTCCCTTGCGCTGGAGAATATTACTGACCTGCACCGGCACCTCCTAATCCTTTTCATGAACGACTTGAGCAGCAATTGACCTTGCTGTTGCTTAGCCTCTGCCCGCGGAAATTCCCCCGCCTGACAGAACCTCCCTGCACTTAAGACCGGATTTTCAAAAGAACCGACCTTTATCAGACTAATAGATTGTCAGTCTGCATTGTACCACAAAAAGAGACGCAAAAGCCAATCAAGAAACATCATCCCCGGCCCCCGGCCCGGATTAGAACTCTTTTATACACCGCAGAATATGGGCCGGAACGAGACTTTTCGCAGCTCCGCGGGCGAATCAGACCCCTCCGGCTCGGACGGGTCAAGCTACCCCCGCAAAGAAATCCTTTCATTTTTCCCTGTTTTTACATATAGTTACATAAATTTATCGGATATTACCGATAATGAAAGGGATGTTTCGGCCCGCAGTACGGGGAAGACAATGATTATAGGCACACGGAAAAAGTCTCTTCTTGCCAGAGTGGTTTTTTATCTGGCCGTCCTGCAGTTGTTTGCCCTTCTTCTTTTTGCCGGCTCCATACGGCTGGATATTCTGAGCCCTCTCGAGGCCTTTGCCCTGACCCTGCGGACCGCCCTGTACGGCGGCATCGTCCTGACCATTCTGTCACTCCTGGTCCTGATCCCGGTCAGTCGCAACAAAAAGGTCCGGGGAACGGCCCAGGTGCTGCTGACCCTGCTGATCGGCATCGGCCTGGCCGGACCGGTCCTGTATCTGCAGAGAACCGGCGGCAATGTCCCGCCGATCCATGACATCACCACCGATATGGAAAATCCGCCCCTCTTTACTGTACTGCAGAAGGAACGGACGGAACGGGACAACAGCCTGGACTACGAAGGCGAACCCGTCGCCAATCTTCAGCGGGCCGCCTATCCCCATATCCAGCCGCTGATCACAACAATGCCCGCGGACCAGGCTTACGCCCTGGCCCTGCAATGCGCCCGGGACCTGGACTGGCGGATCGCCCTTGAAGATGAATCCACCGGCCGCATAGAGGCCACGGACCGGACCATGTGGTTCAGGTTCATTGATGATGTGGTGATTATGGTCAGCCCAGAAGAAAACGGCAGTCGTATTGACCTGCGCAGCGTTTCCCGGATCGGCCGCAGCGACCTGGGCGCCAATGCCAGACGCATTGCCGCCTTCATGGCTCTTTTTGACAAGAAGGCCGCACAGCCAGCCTCCTGAGACTCAAAAAAAACCAAACCCCAATCCTGCCCCGTCCGGACAGGAGGCCAGTCGGGCCAAAAATCTTTCACAACAGTTAGGCGCTTTTTAAGTTTTTGCGGCTATCATTCGCCCGGAAACAAAAACAAAAAGAATTTGCGGGCCCCCGCCCGCACACAGTGAGGCCAATCAAAGTGTCCGGTGGAAACTTCAAATCAGCCCGCACCCCTGTCGAAAAAACAGGACGTGAACGGCGAGCCGCATCTGCGGAAGGGATTGATGGCAGCCTGAAGAAAATGATTCTGGACCAATTGGAAGCCGGGATCATTCTTCTCGGGCCGGACAAAACCGTGCTCGCCGTCAACGACTGGTTCGACAGCTACTATAGTTTCCCCGGCGAGAGAATCACCGGCAGCACCATCGACCAGCTGTTTCCCGGACAGGAAAAAACCCAGCTCGCCAAATCCATTCATGCGGCCCTGCAGTACGGCATCCGCTCCATTCTGTCCCCGGACATGAACCTGACCCCCCTGCCGCTGATGGTCCGCGATCCGAAAGGACGCAGGAACAAGGATGCCCCCCTGCCACATTCCATCACCATCAAACCGTTCACTGACACCGCCGGCCGCAATAACTGCCTGGTGCAGGTCAACAGAATCGCCCCGACCACCCTTCGGGAGGCTCTGCTGTATGAACAGACCCGCCAGATGAGCGAACTGACGGAAAACCTGCGCATCGCCAAGGAGATTGCCGAACAGGCCAACCAGGCGAAGTCGGAATTCCTCGCCCTCATGTCCCATGAGCTGCGCACGCCCCTCAATGCCATCATCGGCTTTTCCGATATTCTCTGCGCGGAACTGCTCGGCCCCCACCAGGTGGGCCAGTACAAGGACTATTCCATCGATATCCGGGAAGCCGGCCAGCATCTTCTCAATGTCATCAACGATATCCTCGACCTGTCCAAGATCGAGGCCCAGAAGTTCGAGCTCTGTGATGATGTGGTGGATGCAGTCGAGGTGATCATGACCGTGGAAAATATGGTCCGGAATGCGCTGGAGAAAAACGAACTCGCCCTCACCTGCAGCTATCCCGACACATTGCCGGATCTTCTGGCTGACCGGCGCTCACTCAAACAGATGCTGCTCAATCTGGTGTCCAACGCCATCAAGTTCACCCCGCCCGGCGGCGAGATTTTTGTCAAGGCGGGCCTGTCGCCGCAGGGCGAAGTGGAAATCATGGTGCGGGACAATGGCGTCGGCATTCCCGAGGAAGACCAGGAAAGCATCCTCGAACCCTTTACCCAGTCCAGCTCACATTTGACCCGCACCATGGAGGGGACCGGCCTCGGCCTCGCCCTGGTGAAAAAAATGATCGAACTGCATGGCGGCCGTATCGACCTGAAAAGCCGCCTCAACAAGGGCACCACCATCGTGCTCACCTTCCCGGCCGACCGGGTGATCCCTTACTGAGGCCCATCCCCGTGCAATGTCTTTTCCATCTGGCTCCCGCCTTTTTTTCTGCTATGATCGCCGAAACTACGGAACGGGCCCTGATTTTGCCTGAATAATACAGAATAAGAAGTTCATGTCGTCACCAGAGACCTTCATTTTTTCAGATTTCCATTATGACCCGCAAGCGCGGCTGCTCAAGCTCAGCTATGGCTTCGACGACGGCAGTGAATTTGTCGAGGAAATTCGATTCGAGGGCGCAAAGGCAGACCTCACCCGGGAAGAGCAGCAGGTGCTCGACAGCCTGTTCCGCCAGTTTCATCTCGCCGCCGGTATTTCCTATTATAAAGCCTGGTGCCCGGCCAGGATGGAGGTTCGCACCGGACCGCTTAGCCAGCCCGAGGCCGACTTCTTTAAAAAATTCTACCTCATGGGCCTCGGCGAGTTTGCCGTGGAGAACAACCTGGACCTGCGCGAGCGCATCAATTTCCCGGTGACGGCGGATAAAGCCCCCGTCGCGGCCAACCTGAAACTGCCGGAGATGAATGCGGTGCCAGTGGGTGGCGGCAAGGATAGCATCGTCAGTATCGAGGCCCTGCGTCACGGCGGGAGGCCGCAACGGCTGCTGGCGGTTAATCCGGGCCGGCCGATCCTGGAGGTGATGGAACGATCCGATATCCCCGACCCGATCCTCATGCGCCGCAAGCTGGATAGCCGGCTATTCGACCTCAACGACAAGGGCGCCATGAACGGCCATGTGCCGATCACCGGGATCCTCTCTTTTGTTATGGCCGCGGGGTCAATCCTCTACGGCTATGACCATATTGTCATGTCCAATGAACAATCGGCCAATGAAGGCAACATGATCTGGAACGGGCTCGAGATCAATCACCAGTATTCAAAGTCGCTGGAGTTCGAGCGGGATTTCACATCCTACCTGCAGACCCATATTATAAAGGGCCTCACCTATTTCTCCCTGCTGCGCCCGTTGAGCGAGACCGGCATCGCCTGCCTGTTTTCCCGCTCGAGCCAATATTTCGATGTGTTCAAAAGCTGCAACCGCAATTTCCATATCGATGAAGGCGTGCGGCAATATGGTTGGTGCTGCGACTGCCCCAAATGCCGCTTTGTTTATCTGGCGCTGGCGCCGTTCATCGGCAAGGAAAAGCTTGTGGAGATTTTCGGCCGCAACATGCTGGACGATGCGCCCCAGGAAGCGGGCTTCCGCGAGCTCACCGGCCTTCAGGGCCACAAGCCCTTTGAATGCGTGGGTGAGATCGCCGAATGCCGGCTTATTATAAAAAGCCTCTCCCTGCAGCCGGACTGGCAGCAGAGCCGGCTGGTGCCGAAACTGGCGGCGGAAATTGACGAACCCGGCCTCGAGGCGAAGGCCCTTGAGAAAGAGGCTCTGAGAATGAGCCCGAACCACCAGTTGCCCCCGGCCTATAAGGAGCTTCTTGATGATTTTACAGGAGCTTGAGCACGCCCGCATCGCCGTCTGGGGACTGGGCAAGGAAGGCCATTCGGTTGTGAGCTGGCTGGCGAAGCATTTCCCGGAAAAGCCGCTCACCGTTATTGCCGACCGATTCAAAGGCACCCTGCCGGAGGGCGTCAGCTTCCTGCCGGAGGCGGAACTGCTCGACCACACCAAAGACTTCGATGTGATCGTCAAGTCGCCGGGCATCAGCCTCTATAAGCCGGAAGTCACGGCGCTTAAAAAGGCCGGGATCAAGATTACCTCGGCCAGCAATATCTGGTTTGCCAACCATAGATCAGGCAAAACCATCGCCGTTACCGGCACCAACGGCAAAAGCACCACCAGCGCCCTCACCCACCATATATTAAAGTGTATCGGCAAAAAGGCCAAACTTGGCGGCAATATCGGGGTCCCGTTGCTAGATCTGGAGCCGGGCGCCGATTTTTATGTGATCGAGCTCTCCAGCTATCAGACCGCGGACCTTGATCATGCGCCGGATATTGCCGTGTTGCTTAATCTGTTCCCGGAGCATATCCAATGGCACGGCAATCACGACACCTATTATAAAGACAAAAAGCGGCTGGCCGAGTTCCCGGAGTCCGAAGCGGTGCTCAATGCCTCCGATGCACTGACCCGCAAACTGGTCTCGCGCCACCGCAAGGCGCACTGGTTCAACACCACCGACGGTTTGCATCTGCACGGGGCCCATCTGCAAAAGGGGCGCAAGGTCATCGGCCCCCTGGCGGACTTCCCGCTACCGGGGCGGCATAATAAAGAGAATCTTTGCGCGGCCCTGACCATCTGTGAGGTTCTGGGGCTCGATCTGAAAGAATGTTTCAGTGCGGCGAAAAGCTTCCACGGCCTCAAACACCGACTGCAGAAACTGCCGCAAACCGGGCCGCATCTTTATATCAATGACAGCATTTCCACCACGCCGGAGGCCACCGCCGCCGCGCTGGAGGCACTCGCCGGACACCACGTCACCCTGATCGCCGGCGGCCAGGACCGGCGCCAGGATTTCACCGGGCTTGCCAAAGCCATCAGCCGGCTCGACGTCCATGCCCTGATCACGGCCTATGAGACCGGCGACCGGCTGGCGGATGAAGTCGAAAAAGTATGTCCGGACTGTGAACTCCATCGGGTGGAAAATCTAAAGGCCGCGGTAAAGCTCGCCCGCGAGATCACCCCCAAAGACGGCGTCATCCTCCTCAGTCCCGCCGCCCCCAGCTATGACGGCTTCAAAAACTTCGAAGATCGGGGCGAGAGGTTTATGGAACTGGCGGGCGAGCAGGCTTAGGCACAGGCCCCGCAACAACATTCTGCTTTTCTGATCATGGGTTCATCTCCGCTCGAAATTGAAATCAGCCGACTTCAAAAAATTGATAGTGTTGACTAGAAACACTACAAATAGGAGAATTCACTATATGCAAAATATATCATTAAGATAAAAGGATAATTAGCACGTGGAAGCTAAAGAAGAAGTTTTTATAAGCTACAGCTATGACTCCCCTGAACATATAGAAGCAGTTCTCCAGCTTTCTAACAAATTACGATCTGAAGGCATCAACTGCACAATAGATCAATATGAGGAATCTCCCGATGAAGGATGGCCTCGTTGGATGGACAAACAAATCCGCAATGCACAGTATGTACTGATAATATGTACCGAAACATATTATCAGCGTATTATTGGTGATGAAGAAGAAGAGGTGGGTTTAGGCGCGCGATGGGAAGGAAACTTAATTTTTCAACATTTATATGATGCGGGGACAATCAATAAGAAGTTTATACCAGTAATATTGGACGAAAAAGACCAACAATATATACCCGATCCCCTAAAAGGATTTACTAAATATGATTTAAGCAGAAAAAGTGGTTATGATAATTTATATCGGAGACTAACAGGCCAGCCAAAAATAAAAAAACCCAAGCTTGGCAAGCGGAAACCTCTCCCCTCAAAACCCGTCAAAACTGATCCAACATTGTATATAACAGGCCCCATTCAACCTGAACTCTGGGACAGCGCCAAGTGGAGTGCAACATTTTTTGTTATAGCACCTGACCGTCCACCGGTTCTTGGAATTGCGTTCAAAAACGAAAAACCTGCGCGGGAAATTTTTGAAGCATGGCATCAACGTTATGGTGAGAATGACGAATTAGAGGAAATTCGAATATCTATAATTGAAGGTCCTATTGAAAATGAATCACTTGGCTATTCAGTACATATAACTTCAGATCCTGAAGCCTTTAGGCAGCGTCTTAAAGAGAACGGCCAAGATATTGATGGCGATCTACTGATGTCAGTCAGCAGAATCAATCGAATGAACCCTCCCCCAGAGACCAACAACTTGGCGAGATTTAAGACTGCCTATAGAACATTCAAAACTTATTTCTTAATTCCTGGAATTATTTCTAAAGACGGTAAAGATCTAAAGCCTATTTTTGAATTAGGAATATTTAAGAGCAAAGTTCTATTTAGACATTCATCAGATGTTGGAGAGGATGATATCGATATCGTAGTCACTGGCACCGGATCAGTTTCCCGATCACCTAATGATTGGCCCTAACCTTTAAAACCCTTCAAATTTTGAGATAGCTTTTTCAATAGATTAATTCTCAGCATTTCTCCTTGCATTATTTCTATATTTCTGGAAATATCAAAATATGAAAGAATCAAACGTTGTAAACATGCTATCGGCGCTGGCGCAGGAGACAAGGCTGAAGCTGTTTAAGCTTCTGGTCAAGGCGGGGCATGCGGGCCTGAATGCGGGAACTTTGGCAGACAAGCTCAAGACCCCCAATTCGACCCTGTCCTATCACCTGTCGGCGCTGGAAGGGGCCGGGCTGATTTCGTCGGCGCGCCAGCAGCGGCAGATCATCTATACCGCCAATTACGACCGGCTGGAAAAGTTCCTCGGCTTCCTGGTGGAGGACTGCTGCCAGGGCTCGGGCGAGATTTGTCTCAACATCGAAAAAACCACACGAAAGATCAAAGGGAAAAAGTGATATGACCCGCATTGCGATCAACGGGTTCGGCCGCATGGGCCGGCTTCTCTTACGGGTGCTGCTCGACCGCCCGGAATTGGGCGAAGGGCTCGAACTGTGCCTGATAAATGAGAAGGAAGGCACCGCCGAGACCGCCGCCCATCTGCTGGAATTCGACAGCGTGCACGGCCGCTGGGACCATGACATCAGCTTTACAAACGACGGCCTTGTGATCGACGGACGCGCCATCCCGCTGAGTTTCTCCCCCGACATCGAGGGGCTGACGCTCGACAATATCGATATCATGCTGGAATGCACCGGCGCCTTTCGCAAACCGGAACAGCTTCAGAAATATCTGGATGCGGGCGTGAAAAAAGTCATCGTCGCCGCACCGGTCAAAGGAACCCGGGACGATGCCCTCAATATCGTCATGGGCATCAACCATGATCAATATGAGCCCGCCCGGCACCATATCGTCACCGCCGCCAGCTGCACGACAAATTGCCTGGCCCCGGTGGTCAAGGTGATCAAGGAGGGCCTCGGCATCCGCCACGGCGTCATCACCACCATTCATGATGTGACCAATACGCAAGTGATTGTCGACGCCCCGCACAAGGATTTGCGCCGGGCGCGCTCCGGCCTGATGTCGCTGATCCCGACCTCGACCGGCTCCGCCACCGCCATCACCACCATTTATCCTGAGCTTAAAGGCAAGCTCAACGGCCTCGCCGTGCGGGTGCCGCTGCTCAATGGTTCCCTCACCGACTGCGTGTTCGAAGTGGAACAGGAAACCAGCGCCGAAGAAGTCAATGCGCTCCTCAAAGAGGCCTCGGAAACGACCCTCAAGGACATCCTCGGCTATGAGACCCGGCCGCTGGTCTCCATCGATTATGTCAACGACCCCCGCTCCTCCATCATTGATGCGCCCTCGACCATGGTGGTGGACGGCACCCAGGTGAAGATCTACGCCTGGTATGACAATGAATGGGGTTATGTGAACCGCATGGGCGAGCTTGCCCGGCTGGTCGCCGATACACTTTAAGGCCGGCCGATGTCCGCAATAAGGAACTATAGCGTGGTCACCGCCGCTTACTGGGGCTTTACCCTCAGTGACGGCGCCCTTCGCATGCTGGTGCTGCTGCATTTCCATGCCCTGGGCTACAGCCCGCTGGAGCTCGCCACCCTGTTCCTGCTCTATGAAGTGATGGGCATGGTCACCAACCTGATCGGCGGCTGGGTCGGCAGCCGTCTGGGGCTCAATTTCACCCTCTATCTGGGATTGGCGCTGCAGGTCTGCGCCCTGATGTTGCTGTCCCTGCTCGATCCGCTGTGGACCAAAGACTTTTCCGTGCTCTATGTGCTGCTGGTGCAGGGGCTTGCCGGGGTGGCCAAGGATTTCACCAAGATGAGCGCCAAAAGCGCGCTCAAACTGATTGTTCCGCCTGAAGAAGAGGGTGGAAAAGAAGGCACCCTGTTCAAATGGGTGGCGCTGCTCACCGGTTCCAAAAATACTCTCAAAGGCATCGGCTTTTTCCTTGGCGGCTTCCTTTTAAGCCTGGTCGGCTATGCGCACTCCCTCTATCTGATGGCGGCGGTGCTGGCGGGGGTCCTGATCCTCTGCCCGCTGGTGCTGCCCGCCGGTTTCGGTCAGCTTAAAAGCAAAGTCAAATTCACCGCGCTTTTGTCCAAAAGCCGGGACATCAATATCCTGTCCGCCGCCCGGCTGTTCCTGTTCGGCGCCCGGGACGTGTGGTTTGTGGTCGGCCTGCCGCTGTTCCTCTATGATATCGCGGGCTTCAGCTTCACCGCCACCGGCACCCTGATGGCGGCCTGGGTGATCGGCTACGGCTTTGTGCAGGCGGCGGCGCCCGGCATTTTACGGGGGAACCAGGACCCCCGCGGCCTGTTCTGGGTTATCCTGTTGGCCCTGATCCCCTTTGCCATGGCGGTGCTGGAAGTCACACCCCTCGACTTCACCATTGTCGTGCTCGCGGGCCTGGCCCTGTTCGGCGTCATTTTTGCCGTCAACAGTGCCTTGCACAGCTACCTGATCCTGAAATATTCCGAACGGGATCATGTGGCCCTCAATGTGGGTTTTTATTATATGGCCAATGCGGCAGGACGGCTTGTCGGCACGATTCTGTCCGGCCTCAGCTATCAGTGGGGCGGGATCACCGCCTGCCTGATCACCTCCGGTATCATGCTGGTTGTGGCTGCCTTTTTCACCCTTTTCCTGCCCGGACCGGCAAAGGTCCTGTCATCATAACGCCATAAAAGCTTCCCTGCGGAGTCACAATTGCCTGTTACAAAGCCACCATGTACAGGCAAAAGGGTATGAATCATTGCTGAAAGAAAACAAGCGGAAGTACAGGGCGCTTTTCCTTTCCGATATTCACCTGGGCACCAAAGGGTGCAAGGCCGAATATCTTCTCGAATTTCTTAAATATCACGACGCTGACACCATCTATCTGGTGGGTGACATCGTCGACGGCTGGCGCCTGCAAAAAGGCTGGTACTGGCCCCAGGCGCATAATGACGTGGTGCAGAAAATGCTGCGCAAGGTGCGCAAGGGCACCGAGATGTTTTATGTCACCGGAAATCACGACGAATTCCTGCGCGACTATCTCGGCAGCCACTTCGGCGGCATCGAGGTGGTCAATGAAGTCATCCACGAGGATGCGACCGGCAAGAAATATCTGGTGGTGCACGGGGATGCCTATGACGGCGTGCTGCTGAACGCCCGCTGGCTGGCAAAGCTCGGCGACTGGGCCTATGAGACGGCACTGAAGATGAACAACTGGTATAACTTCTGCCGCCGCAAGCTCGGCTTCGGCTACTGGTCTCTCAGCGCCTATCTCAAGCTCAAGGTCAAGAATGCGGTCAAGTTCATGACCGATTTCGAAGACATTCTGGCCCAGGAAGCCCGCAAGCGCGAGCTCGACGGGGTGATCTGCGGCCACATCCACCACGCCCAGATCAAGATGATCGACGAGATTGTCTATATGAACGACGGCGACTGGGTGGAAAGCTGCACGGCGCTGGTGGAAAACCTCGACGGCACTTTCGAGATCATCAACTGGGCCGAAGAGCGCAAAACAATGCTGAACCTCCGCAAGGACAGTAAAAAGTCGAAAGACAAAGACATGGAAAGCCTGGTAGCCTGATGAAGATCCTGATTGTTACCGACGCCGCCCCACCCCAGGTCAACGGCGTTGTCCGCACCCTGACCCAGTTGCAGAAGGAATGCGCCGATCTCGGCCATCAGGTCGATTTCATCACCCCGGTCGATTGTTTCACCCTGCCCAACCCGCTTTATCCGGAAGTGCGGCTCAGCCTGTTTGCCCAGAAAAAAGTCCGCGACTATCTGGACAGGGAAAAGCCGGATGCGATCCATATCGCCACCGAAGGACCTTTGGGCTGTGCGGCTCGCCGGGTGTGCCTCAAGGAAAACCTGGCTTTCACCACCAGTTACCACACCAATTTCCCGACCTATTTTTACCAGAAGATGCGCGTGCCCCGCAGCGTCAGCTACACCGTCATCCGCTGGTTCCACAATGCCTCGGCCGGAGTGATGGTCGCCACCGAAGCCGTCAAACAGGAACTTCGGGATTTCCGCATCACCAACCTGATGGACTGGACCCGCGGTGTGGATACCACCCTGTTCCGCCCCACGGACGAAAAGGTCATGGACCTTGAAGGCCCCGTCTACATCCATGTGGGCCGGGTGTCGCTGGAAAAGAATATCAATGAATTCCTCGATCTGGACCTCGACGGCACAAAAGTAGTGATCGGCGGCGGTCCCGACCTGGAAAACCTGAAACGGAAATATCCGGACGCCATCTTCACCGGCCCCAAATTCGGTGAGGAACTTGTCCAATATTATAATCTGGGCGATGTCTTTGTGTTCCCGAGCCGCTTTGACACTTTCGGCCTGGTGCTGCTGGAAGCGCTGGCCTGCGGCGTGCCCGTCGCCGCCTATCCGGTCAACGGCCCCATTGATGTGATCGGTGACAGCGGCGCCGGCATCCTGGATCATGACCTGAAGAAAGCTGTCGAGGGTGCCCTGAGAATCTCCCCTCAGTACTGCCGCGACTATGCCATGACATTTTCCTGGCAGAACAGTGCCCGCCAGTTCCTCGATAATCTGGTTCTTATCGGTGACAATCGCAAGGCGGCTTGATCAGCCGCGATCCTCTCCTGTAGAATAAAAAATTAAATCACTGATACGATGCTTGATCTGGGACAATGAAATCCCCACATCAGTGTCCGAAAGTGGTACAAAATCACAAAGGAGAAAAATACCATGGAACAGCCCCTTCAGATCGTGTTCGACAGTCTTGACGCCAGCCCGGCCATGGAACAGCTGATCAAGGAAAAAAGCCAGAAACTGGAGCGTTTTTTCCATCATATCACCGACGCCAAGGTAATTGTCTCCAAGGACCACAAACACCACGTCAAGGGCAATGAATTCCATGTCACTATCGAGGTCAACGTCCCCGGCAAGAAACTGGTGGTCAGCAAGGACCCCGGCACCCATGAGCGCCACGAGGAACTTTTACCGACCCTGAATGACGCCTTCAACGCCATGGTCCGCCAGCTCGAAGATTATGCCGCCAAGCTGCGCGGCGATGTCAAACATCACGAAACAACGGAATAAAGAAAACCGTTCACAAATTACTGAAGGGGAAAGGTCTGGACAAAATGTCTGCCTTTCCCTAAATAAGTTATCTGTTTTTTTGGAATTATTATAATAAGGAGTCCCCCGATGTCAGAAGCCCGGCATTCCCGCCTGATTATTCTCGGTTCCGGCCCGGCCGGATATACGGCAGCCATCTATGCGGCCCGCGCCATGCTTGAGCCCCTTCTGATCCAGGGCATGCAGCCCGGCGGCCAGCTCACCACCACCACCGACGTGGAAAACTATCCCGGTTTTGCCGATGTGATCCAGGGCCCCTGGCTGATGGAACAGATGCAGAAACAGGCCGAGCATGTGGGCACGGAAATGGTTGCCGACTATATTATCGACGTGGACTTCTCGAAAAAGCCCTATACCCTCAAAGGCGACAGCGGCCAGACCTATACCTGCGACTCGCTGATCATCTGCACCGGCGCCCAGGCCAAATGGCTGGGTGATCCGAGCGAGGAAAAATTCAAGGGCTTTGGCGTTTCCGCCTGTGCCACCTGTGACGGATTTTTCTACCGCAACAAGGAAGTGGCTGTGATCGGCGGCGGCAATACCGCCGTTGAGGAAGCCCTGTTCCTGACCAACTTTGCCAGCAAGGTGACCCTGATCCACCGCCGCGACAGCCTGCGCGCCGAGAAGATCCTGCAGGACCGCCTGCTGAACCATGAAAAAATCGAGGTGATCTGGGATCATGCCCTGGACGAGGTTCTGGGCGATGAGGATCCGCTGGGTGTGACCGGCCTGCGCATCAAAAGCACAAAGACCGGTGAAACCCGGGAAATCCCGATCCACGGCCTGTTCGTTGCCATCGGCCATGCCCCGGCGACCGAGCTGTTCAAAGGCAAGCTGGATATGAAGGACAACGGCTACATCATCACCGCACCGGACAGCACCCTGACCAGCATCGAAGGCGTTTACGCCGCCGGTGATGTCACAGACGACATCTTCCGCCAGGCGGTGACTTCCGCCGGAATGGGTTGTATGGCCGCCCTGGAAGCAGAGAAATACCTGGCCCACTAGAAGCAGGTTAAAAAGAACGTCAAAAAGGAGGCCAGAGCGCCTCCTTTTTCATGCCCCCGCCCAGATGGACAAGATTGACCGCCAGGGCCCATACCGGTACAGTTCATACTCACCTAAAAAATAAAAGAGGGATATGTCATGAACTCCACCCGGCTCAAGAGCCTGGTCCTGTTGCCGCTGGTACTGGGCCTCCTCTCCTGCGATTCATCAGAAACAGATATGACCCAAGAAAAATCAGAATATAGTGCGGCGGCTGACAGCGTCTCTGTGGCAACCATGAAACATCCCCTTCTGGCCGAATGGTCCGGCCCCTACCAGGGAGTGCCGGCCTTTGACGAAATGGAAGATATACTTCCCCGCCTGAAAGACGACCTGCGGAAAGGCATGGCCGAGACACTGGCGGAAATTGACGCCATTACGGACAATACAGAACCGGCCACATTTGAAAATACCATCGTCGCCCTGGAACGCAGCGGCAAGGCGCTCGACAGGTTGTTCACCTATTGGGGCATCTGGTCGAGCAACATGTCCAGCCCTGAATTCCGCGACATCCAGAAGGAAATGGTGCCGGAACTGTCCGATTTTGAGTCCAAAATCAATCAGAATAAAACGCTGTTCGCCCGGGTTCGGGCCGTCTATGAAGGCGCCGCAGTCAAAAGCCTGCGCCCGGACCAGCAACGCCTTGTCAAACTGGTCTATGATGGCTTTGCCCGCAATGGCGCCCCCCTGGAAGGCAAAGCGAAAGAGCGCTATGCGGAAATCGAAAAACAGCTGGCCGAGCTCTATACCACCTTCTCCAACAACCTGCTGGCGGACGAGGAAAATTACGTCCATTACCTGACCGAAGACCAGTTGTCCGGCCTGCCGGATTCGGTGATTGATGCAGCCCGGGCGGCCGCCACCGCCGCCGGACAAGACGGCAAATACGCCATCCTCAATACCCGTTCCTCCATGGACCCCTTCCTGACCTTCTCTGACGAGCGGGAGCTTCGGGAAAAAGTCTGGCGCACCTATTACAATCGCGGCGACAACGGCGACCAATATGACAATAACGCGCTTATTGCCGAAATCCTGAAACTGCGTGATGAGCGTGTCGCCCTGCTGGGCTATGACAATTACGCCCAGTGGCGGCTTGAAGACCGCATGGCCAAAACACCCGAGCAGGCCATGGACCTGATGCAGGCCGTCTGGCCGGCGGCCATCGCCCGCGTGCGCGAAGAAGTGGCCGACATGCAGGCCATTGCCGATGCGTCAGGGGCCGGCATCACCATCGAGCCCTGGGATTATCGCTATTATGCGGAAAAGGTCCGCAAGGCCAAATATGATCTGGACAGTGACGAAGTGAAACAATACCTGCAGCTGGACAAGCTGCGCGAGGCCATGTTCTATGTGGCCGGCCGCCTGTTCAGGTTCGACTTCACCCCCGTGCCCGAAGGATCGGTCCCGGTGTTCCATCCCGATGTGAAGGTCTGGGAAGTCACCAACAGCGACACCGGAGAACATATCGGACTCTGGTATCTTGATCCCTTTGCTCGCAAGGGCAAGCGGTCCGGCGCCTGGGCCACCACCTACCGCAGCCATACCACCTTTGACGGCAAGGAAAATGTGCTGTCCGCCAACAACAGCAATTTCACCAAGGGAGCGCCCGGGGAACCGGTGCTGATTTCCTGGGATGACGCGGAAACCTATTTCCATGAATTCGGCCATGCCCTGCATTATCTGTCCTCCAATGTCGCCTATCCGACCCTGAACGGCGGCGTGCGCGACTATACGGAGTTCCAGTCCCAGCTTCTGGAAAACTGGCTGAGCACCGACGAGGTGATCAATAACTATCTGGTTCATTATGAAACCGGCGAGCCGATCCCGGCGGAGCTTATCGCCAAGATCAAAAAAGCGGCCACCTTCAACGAGGGATTCAAGACCACTGAATATCTGGCCTCCGCCCTCATCGACATGAAACTGCACACCATTGATCCGGAAGGCCTTGATGTGGACAAGTTCGAGCGCGAGACGCTCGCCGCCCTCAACATGCCGAAGGAACTACCCATGCGCCACCGCACACCACAGTTCGGGCATGCCTTCTCGGGCGAGGGATATTCCGCGGGCTATTACGGCTATATGTGGGCGGAAGTGCTGACCGCCGATGCGGCCGAGGCTTTCGAACAAGCCCCGGGGGGATTCTATGATGAGGACCTGGCCGCCAGACTGGTCGAGCATCTGTTTGCCGTCAGGAATGCAGTCGATCCGGCAGAGGCCTACCGGGCCTTCCGCGGCCGGGATGCGGACGTGGCGCCGCTGATGCGCTCCCGTGGTTTTCCAGTACCTGAGTAAAAATCACCCTCCCCCTGAATCTCATTTCAGGGGGAGCCACCTTTGAAAGGAAACGGACATGAAACGGAAACCCCCACAGGAAGTTTACGATCTGTATGACGGATATTGCCATGGTGACATGGACCGGCGAAGTTTCATGAACCGGCTCGGCACCTATGCGGTCGGCGGGGTAACCATGGCGGCACTGCTGGAAAGCGTCATGCCCGATTACGCCAGCGCCCAGGAAGTGGCCGGGGATGACAAGCGCATTGTCGCCGAACGCATCACCTATCCCTCCCCCAAGGGGGCCGGTACCATGGGCGGGCTTTATGTGCGCCCTGCCAAGGCCAGTGGCAAGCTGTCCGGCATTGTGGTGATCCATGAAAACCGGGGGCTTAATCCCTATGTGGAGGATGTGGCCCGCCGGGCGGCGCTTGGCGGATACCAGGTGCTGGCCCCGGACGCGCTCTATCCTTTAGGCGGCTATCCCGGCAATGATGATGACGGCCGGACCATGCAGCGACAGCGCGACCCGGAACAAATGTTCGAGGATTTTGTTGCCGCCGTCCATTACCTGCAAAAGCATAAGAACAGCACCGGCAAAGTGGGATGTGTGGGCTTTTGCTATGGCGGCGGGGTGTCAAACCTGTTGGCGGCCCGGGTGCCGGACCTGGCCGCGGCGGTCCCCTTTTACGGCCGCGAGGCGCCGCTCGATGAAGTGGCCAATATCAAGGCCCCGCTGATGATCCATCTGGCAAGTCTCGACAAACGGATCAACGAGGGCTGGCCCGCTTATGAGGCGGCACTGAAAAAACACGGCAAACAATATGAAATGTATATGTATGACGGCGCCAACCACGGCTTCCATAACTATTCCACCAGCCGTTACGACGCCGAGGACGCCGCGCTGGCCTGGGAACGCACCATGAGTTTCTTTAAGAAACACCTGGGCTGAAATCAGGGTCAGTCACATTCCAGCACGATATGGCCAACGGCAGTGTTGGATATGGCCACATGGTAATGCCGGTGGATTTCCTTCACGTTATCGCCGAGCGCGCCGCGCATGATCAGCCACATGACGGTCTCCAGCCCTTCGGTGCCGGTCTCGCGGATATATTCCACCTTGGGAATTTCAGCGAGTTCCTCAGGCTTATCAGCCAGACGGTCCATAAAGGCCTGATCCCATTCCGCATTGATGATGCCGGCCCTTTTGCCCTGCAGCTGGTGGCTCATGCCGCCAGTGCCCCAGACCTGCACGTTGAGGTCCTCGTCATAGCTTTCCACCGCCTTGCGGATAGCCTTGCCCAGGTTATAACAACGCCGGCCGCTGGCCACCGGATAGACCACCGTGTTCATGGCGATCGGTATCACCTTGCAGGGCCATTCTTCCGGCTGACCGAACATCAGGGACAGCGGCACGGTCAGGCCGTGATCCACTTCCATCTCGTTGATGATGGTAAGATCGAAGTCATCTTCAATCACTGAATGGGTGATATGCCAGGCTAGGTCCGGGTGGCCCTTGACCACCGGTACAGGACGGGCGCCAAAGCCCTCGTCAGCCGGTTTGAATTCCTCGCCACAGCCGATGGCAAAGGTGGGGATGATCTTCAGGTCAAAAGCCGAGGCATGGTCGTTATAGACCAGGATCACCACATCGGGCTTCTCCTGCTCCTCCCACTTCTTTGTGAATTCATAGCCGTCGAAAAGGGGCTTGAAATAATCTGTCTGGGTCTGGTCGGTATCAACAGCCCGACCGATCAGCGGCACATGGGATGTGCCGACACCTGCTGTAATACGCGCCATTACTGCCAATCCTTCAAACTACGGTTTCCTTCTGCCGGGCGACCGCCTTTGGCCAGCATCTCGGCATATTCATCTTCTGTCATATCGGTCATGGAGGCCACAGCCGTACGCACACTCACACCATCGGTGGCGGTGATTTTGACCAGGAAATAGACATTGCCGCCAAGCTCGATCAGGCGGGTCAGGTCACGGTCAATGACCGCCTGCTTCATGTCCTCAGTCAGCGGCCATTCATCAAGGTAAGCCCGCTCGTCAGCCAGGAACCTTTTCCGGTTCTCTTCCTTCATCAGGGACATGCAGAACTGGTTCAGGTGATAACCTTTCCGACACTGGGCAGAATCGAAAACCGTTGTTCCCGGTATATCTTTGTAAGGCTTATCAAGCGCCATGGGGGTCTCCATAAATAAGATTGCGGAATGCGGCGGAACCGGCAAGGGGCTCCGCCGCTGCAATAGCCTTGGCTTAGCTGTTTTTACGCCAGCCCTCGATATCCGCATATTGTTCACGGGCCACGGCCGCATAAGGCACAGGGCTCACCAGGGCGCGGATTTCGAACTGCTTGTGCGGCTCAACAGTCGGCTTGGTGGTGCCGCCATTTTCCTCACCCCAGACAAATGTCAGCTGGGTGCCGGGTTTGGCATATTCGGGATCCAGAACTGCCAGGGTCAGCATCTTGCGTTCGTTGGAGCTGTACCCCACCCAGGTGGACACACCCACGGTCTCACCCTTGTCGTTGGTGACCTTGTCAAACGGATGCATGGAGTAAACGGCAGACGGGAATTCCCAGAATTTACCGCGTTCCATCTCGCCGCTGTCAAGCTGGGAGGAGATCACTTTCATCACATCGTCGCTGTGCAGCGCCAGGGTCACTTTCTGACGGTGTTTGTTGTTCGCCATTTTCTCCAGCGCCTCGCGGCCGATGAAGTCATGGTCGAATTTCACAAATCCGCCATAGCCCAGGTCCCAGGGTGTGAAGTAATAGTCTTCAATAGTGTCGGAAACAAAACTGCCGCCGATGGAAGCCTTGGCTTCATAGTCGTTTTCGGTCAGCCATTCCCGGTAAGGTTTCATCTTATCACCGGAATAGACCGCCGGAACCGGAGAGGGAATCCAGCCAGACTCCAGAGTGTTGGAGGAATAGGCGCGGCCACCGACCCGGCGCAGGCCGAATTCCTTGCCGGCCTCGATGATGGCGTTCTGTACCGGCTCTTTTTCATCCCAGGGGCCGAACAGTTCAAAACCGGGCTGACCAGCCATGCCGTGACGCAGGGCGCGAACAGATTTGCCGGCAATATTCATTGTGCACATGTGGAAGAACTTCAGGTCCGGCGGTGTTTCACCCAGCACTTTTTCCATCAGTTTCATGGCGTTGGGGCCCTGAACCTGGAAACGATAGTTGTCGCGACGGGATGGGTCCTTGCGGGCCGCGGTACGCTGGTCAACATGAATGGTAACATCCCAGTCGCCGGTTTCCGCATGGAACTGGATCCAGCTCAGGGTCGGCATGCGGCCAACCAGGCTAAAGCTGTTTTCCGCCAGATAGAACAGGATCACGTCGCCGATCACATAGCCGTCATAGCTACAGGGCACAAATTGTTTGGCCCGATCGACCTGGAAATTCTTGAAACTGTTGATGCCCAGATAAGTCAGAAGAGCAAGGGCATCGGGACCTTCCAGAAGCATATCAACCATGTGATAGGACTGATCAAACAGCACACAGGTGTTCTGCCATCCCCACTGCTCATCACGCCAGTTGGTAAATTCCGCCGGCACACCCGGGTAGGCGTTGGGTCCTGCCTGGGAGTTGCGCAGCATCTCCACCGGGCCCTCGAATGATTTCATATAGTCTTCCAGATTTTTCACCATGTTACCTTCTCTTTTGATTATCAGACCTGTTTTCCAGACAGGTCAGAGCTACAGAATTCCTGACAATATGGCGAAGGAGAACCTCATTCGGACGCCATGCTGCCAGTTTTTTATTGGATACATTTTGTAGTCTGTTTTTGCGATTATTCAAGAATTATTTCACTTTTAACATTAAATGGGATACATTTTTTAACAACAGTCTTGGCAAATAAGGTATATTTTTAAAGCTGGTATATATAAATCGGGGCCTATATATTTTATGTTCGCTTGAAAGCAGGCCGGACGGCGGGGTTGCCGGACCTTTCGGAGAAACCACGGGAAGGCTCGCTCCGGATCGGAAGATATATAAGGCCCAGGGATTATAGGGAAAAACCAAATGAGTTCAGTAACGCAGTCTTCAACAGCATCCCTGGGGGAGCAGCCTGTCAAACTTCTCCATGTGACTACAGTATTATTCTGTTTTGTCTTCAACATGCTCGACGGGGCCGATGTCCTGCTGGTGGCCTATGCCGCTCCTTACTTTTCCGAAGACTGGTCCATCAGTCCCCAAGCGCTGGGGCTGATTTTCAGCGCCGGCCTGGTCGGCATGACCATTGGCGCACTTTTCATTGCCCCCTTTGCCGATGTCTTTGGCCGCAAGACCACCATCATGCTGTCCACCACCATCATCGCCATCGGCATGATTCTCAGCAGCATGGCCCCCAACGTGGAAACTTTCATCGGCCTGCGTCTTTTCGTAGGGCTCGGCATCGGTTCCATGCTGGCCAGTGTAACGGCTCTGGCCTCTGAATATGCGCCGCCCCGATATCGCAACCTGGCCGTCACCATCGCCACCTCCGGCTATGCCCTGGGCGCTGTAGTAGCAGGGGTTGTTGCCGTGAACATCATCCCCCTTGTCGGCTGGCAGGGACTGTTCCTTTATGCCGGCATTGTTTCGGCTGTGATGCTTCCCCTGTGTCTTCTGTTTATGCCGGAATCCGCAGAATTTCTTCTGGCCCGTCAGCCCCGCAAGGCACTGGACAAGATCAACAGGATTTACATGGCAACTGCCCTGCCCCCGCTCAGCACCCTGCCGCCCCGGGAAGACAGTACGAGGAAAATGCCCGGCATTGCCAAACTGCTTTCACCTGTCTATCGCCGCGACACCCTGTTGCTTTGGGGTGCCTTTTTCTGCGCCTTCATGACCCTGTACTTCCTGACCAGCTGGGTTCCCAAGATTGCCGTTGATGCGGGCCTGCCCAAGGACAAAGGGATCTATGCCGGTGCCACCTTTAACTTTGGCGCCTTTGTGGGACTGCTGCTTCTCGGATGGATTGCCGCCCGGCTGAGCCTGAATATGCTGATTGCCGTCTTCTTCGGCCTGGCCACACTGGTGATGATTCTGTTCGGCGCGGTGCATAGCCCTATCGAGCTGTTCTTTGTCGAAATTTTCTGCATCGGCTTTCTGGTCCAGGGCGGTTTTGGCGGCCTTTATGCGGCCGCCGCCCGGCAATATCCTGCCGTCATCCGCACCACGGGGGTGGGCTGGGCTCTGGGCGCCGGGAGGTTCGGCGCCGTGTTCGGTCCCTATCTCGGCGGGCTGACCATTGGATGGGGGATCAGCCTTCTGGGGAACTTCATTATCTTTGCCGTTCCCATTGCCACAGCCGGCCTGATCATGCTCTTTCTGAAAGGCGGTCAGGCAGATCAATGACTAAGAAACCGGTCCAGCAGTTACGGGAAATGATTCTTTCAGGTGAGCTCGCCGCTGGAGAACGCCTGACCGAAACAGGTCTGGCGGAACGGCTCGGCATGTCGCGAACACCCATTCGAAACGCCCTTCCCGCCCTGGCGGCAGAAGGATTCCTGATTCCCGTGGGCAAGCGCGGTTTTGCGGTCAAGGAGTTTAATGACGAGGAAACCCTGCGCTCCATCGAACTGCGCGGCACCCTGGAGGCCCTGGCCGGACGGACCCTGGCAAGAAACGGCGCCTCCCCGGAAGTTCTTGAAGAACTGAGTGACTGCCTCCGGGAAGGCGACGAGATTTTCGAGAAACGGTATGTCACAGACGACGATGAAAATCTCTATAGCGCGATGAACATCCGATTTCACCGCACCATCGTGGAAAACTGTCAGTCGCCAATGCTGGAATCCTTCATCGACCGGCTGTATCACGTCCCCTTCATTGCCCCCTCGGCGATCGTCTTCGACCAGGTGGGTCTTGACCGTGCCTATGAACTCATGTTCCGGGCCCACGGCCATCATCATGCCATCGCAAACGCCATTCGCGATCGGGACGCCGAAAGGGTTGAAGCCCTGTTCAGGGAACACAGCAAGATCCAGTTTGAAAGCATGTTCTCAACCAGTCAGAAGGGCGGGGTGCCGAAGGACTGACCCTCTTGACAGAGGCAAGGCCATCATTCATTAAAAAAGGTCACAGAATTCGTTTTTTGCATACAAAACACTTCCTTCTTAGAACATGTTTTGTGTCCCATTATTGATAATATTGGGCTTTTTTTCATAATAAACATAATTATTGTATCCATTTTTAGGATGAGATACATTACTGATTCTAAGCTACACAAACAAATTTGAGCTTCTCCGGCCACGAGAATTAGGGAAGAGTTTTATGGAACAAAACAAGACGGTTGAGCAGACCTGGCAGCAGGCCCCCATGCGCGAGATCTCCCTGTGGAAACCGGATATCAATGTAAGGCGCACCGAAGACGGCACCATTTATATTACCCAGAAAAAACCCCTGCCGGAATTCCCCGGGCGCATCATGGAACCGCTGGTTCATTTCGCCGAAACAGCCCCGGACCGTGTTTTCCTGGCCGACCGCGGCAAGGACGGGGAATGGCGCAAGCTCACCTACAGAGAAGCGCTTGCAAAGGCGCGGAATCTGGGCCAGTTCCTGCTCGATCAGGGACTGAGCGCCGATCGGCCGCTGCTCATCCTGTCCGGTAACGATCTCGAACACGCCCTGCTTGGCCTCGCCTGCGCCTATGTGGGTGTCCCCTATGCCCCCGTGTCTGCTGCCTATTCCAACCCGGCCACGGAATATAAGCGGCTCATGGAGATCGTACCGCCGCTAAATCCCGGCATGATTTATGCCGCGGAGAAGGAGCCTTTTTCCGGCGCCATCGCCGCCATCGCCAACCCAGACACCAAACTGCTGTTCGGCGACAGTAAAAACGACCAGGGCATCGATTTTGCCAGTGCCGTCGCCACACCGGCGACACAGGCCGTGGATGAAGCTTTTGACAGGGTTACCGGCGACACCATCGTCAAGTTCCTCTTTACGTCGGGCTCCACCGGAACCCCCAAGGCTGTGATCAATACCAACAGCATGATTTCCGCCGGTCAGATCATGACCAGTGAAACCTTCCTGTTCATGAAAGAAGAACCTGTCGTGGTGCTCGACTGGGCGCCCTGGAACCATACCGCGGGTGGCAACAAGGTTTTCTATATGGTCATGTTCAACGGCGGCTCGCTTTACATTGACGATGGACGCCCGACCCCGGGCGAGATCCATAAAACCATTCGCAATCTGGAAGAGGTATCCCCCAGCTGGTACTTTAACCTGCCCAAGGGTTTTGAAATGCTTCTGGATCACATGAAAACCCACCCGGAATTCTGCCAGAAATTCTTCAAGAACCTGAAGATGCTCTGGTATGCGGGCGCCAAACTGTCCCAGCACACCTGGAATACCCTGGAAGAGCGGGCCGTGGCCACCACCGGCACCCGGATCCTGATCGGCACCGGTCTCGGCGCCACAGAGACCTCCCCGGTTGCCCTGTTCTGCACCTGGCCGCAGGAAGAATCCGGCAATATGGGCCTGCCCTGTAATGGTTGTGAACTGAAACTTGTCCCCACCGAAGGCAAATATGATGCCCGGGTACGGGGACCGAATATCATGCCGGGCTATTACAAAAACCCGGAAGCCACCAAAAAGGCCTTTGACGAGGAAGGTTTCTATTGTTTCGGGGATGCCCTCAAACCTCTGGATCCGGACGATTTTTCCATAGGCTTCCTGTTTGACGGCCGCACGGCGGAAAACTTCAAGCTCAACACCGGCACCTGGGTCAACACAGGCGCCCTTCGCGACAAGATCATCGACCATTATGAAAATGCCGTGAAGGATGTGGCGATCGCCGGCGCCGACCGGGATTTCCTGAGCGCGCTGATTTTCCCCAATTTCGACGTGGTTGCGAAAAAGCTGAATCTTTCCAGCACGACCCCGGAAGAAATTGTTGCCACCCCCGAGGTCCGGGAATATTTCAAAACCAAGCTTGATGAACTTGCTGCCCAGAGCACGGGGTCTTCTACCCTGATCCGCCGGGCCCTGCTTATTGAAATTCCGCCTTCCGCCAAGGACAATGAGGTTACCGACAAGGGATCCGTCAATCAGCGGGCCCTGATCCAGAACCGGGCGCATCTTGTCGAGGAAATCTATGACGGATCACCGCGGATCATTGAAATCAGCAAGAGGAAGAAATGACAGAGGACGAAAGACGGGCTATCGAATGGGACTGTCAGCAATTGCTGAACCGTGTGACCCGGCTTCTGGATGAAGGACGCTGGCAGGAACTGGCCGATTGTTATACCGAGGATGCGGTTCTTGCCCGCCCCAGCGACCCCGAAAATCCCTTCAGGGGGCGTGCGGAAATCCTGAAATCTCTTGAGGCCCGCCCGCCCCGTGTCAGTTGCCATCTTCTGTCCAATTGCCTTTTTGACATCAAGGAACCGGATCTGGTTCATGCCCACAGCCGCGTTCTGCTGATGAGCGCCGAACCGGGCGAGGACGCCCCCCTGCAAACCAACACGCCAATTCTGGTGGGAAGTTTTTCCGACCAACTTGCGAAAATCGACGGCCGCTGGCTGATCAGAAAACGGCAAGGCAGCGTGGACATCAAATACGCTCCGTAAAACAGGCAAAAGACAGATCTGAAAATGAACGATAGCTCCCCTACACTTGTCCTGATCCCCGGCCTGCTTTCCGATGATATCGTCTGGAAACATGCCGCAGAAAAACTGGGTAATCTCCTGCCGGTAAAGATCATGGATGTGTCCGCCGGAATTTCCCTGACACGAATGGCCCAGGACTTTCTGGACCAGGTCCCGGGCGATCTCTATGTGGCCGGGCACTCCATGGGCGCCCGCATCGCCATAGAAATGTATCGTCTTGCGCCGGAGCGGGTGAAAAAACTGGCCCTGGTCGACACGGGTATTCATCCCCGCAAGGAAGGTGAAGAGGAAAAAAGACAAATCCGGGTGAACCTCGCCTACAACGAGGGCATGGAAGCCCTGGCCGCAGACTGGCTGCCGCCCATGGTTCATGAAGACCGCCATCAGGACAGGGACCTGATGGAGGCCCTGACGGCCATGGTTCTGAGAGCAGACCCCGAGCAGCACGAACGCCAGATCAGGGCCCTGCTTGACCGTCCGGAGGCCGCCCAGATCCTGCAGGAGGTCACCTGCCCGACGCTGCTGGTGGTGGGACGCCAGGATCAATGGAGCCCTCTGGATCAACATGAGGAAATGCTGGAAAAGCTACAGAACACGGACGCCCGGCTGGTGGTCATCGAGGACGCCGGGCATTTTGCCCCCATTGAAAGGCCAGAGGCGGTTGCCGAAGCCCTTGCAACCTGGGTCAGGGCATGATCAACTGAATATATACTCTGAGCGAGACGCCGGTCGGGTCTTTTTCAGTCAACCATAATAACCAATACTTCCGGAAAAAGGGATACCGGCAATGACAAAAGACCCGCGTGACATTCTCAACAACGAGCCCATGAAAGCCAGGCAGGTCCTGATTGTCGGACTCTGCCTCCTGCTCAATGCCCTTGACGGCTTTGACATTCTGGCCATTACCTTTGCCGCCCCCGGCATCGCCCAGGACTGGGCAGTGGGCCCCGAAATGATCGGCATTGTGATTTCCACAGGCTTGTTCAGCATGGCCGTCGGCTCCATCCTTCTTTCTCCCATTACGGACAAGGTGGGACGGCGGTTCATGGTCATTGCCTGCCTGCTGGTCATGGGGGTCGGCATGCTGCTTTCGGCCTTTGCCACCGACATCATCAGCCTGTGCGTTTACCGTTTCATCACCGGTCTCGGCATTGGCGGCATCCTGCCCACCATCAACGCGGTCAGCGCGGAATTTTCCAACGAGAAGCGGCGGCATTTCTCCGTCTGCATGATGGGGATCGGCTATGCCATCGGCGGCGTTCTCGGTGGATCTGCCGCGGCCTTCCTGCTCAGCATCTATAGCTGGGAGTCCGTGTTTATTTTCGGCGGTGTGATGGCCTTTATCATCCTGCCCATCGCCTGGTTTCTGATGCCGGAATCCATCGAATTCCTGATTGCCCGCAAGGGACAGGGCGCGCTTGAACAAACCAACAAGATCCTGCGCCAGCTTGGTCATTCAGAAGCGGATCATATCAGGATGGCCGAAGCCGGGACGAAACCTGCCGGGCTCTCCCTCCTGTTCACACCCCGGAACCTGCCCCAGACCGTCGCCCTGTCAGTGAGTTATTTCCTGCATGTGATGACCCTTTACTATGTGCTTGGCTGGGTGCCGACCCTGGTGACCGGCCTGGGGTTCGACAAAGTTGTCGGCACCGATGTGTCTGTCTGGGTCAACATTGGCGGCATGTTCGGCGGCATCCTGTTCGGCTGGGCCGCGACCTACTATGACCTGCGCAAACTGCTCGTTGGAATCCTGCTGACCGGCGGTGTCCTGGTTATCCTGTTCGGTCAGGTACCTGCCGATCTGGTACTTCTCAAGTCCGTCGGTTTCCTGGTCGGGTTCTGTATGTCGGGCAGCGTCATCGGTCTTTACGCCCTGCTGGCGGCAATCTATCCCACGACGCTCAGAGCGACAGGCACCGGTTTTGTGGTCGGCGCCGGCCGCGCCGGCTCCGCCATCGGACCGGTGATTACCGGCTTCCTGCTCGCTGCAGGCGCAACCCGGGGGGAAACCTCCATGATCATGGCCATGGGCTCCATCATCGCCGGCCTGGTCCTGCTTAGCCCCTGGATCAACAGACGCCCTGTTCCCGAGATGGCGCACAAGCCTCAACCCGGACAATAGCCACCTGTCAGGCACAAGGAGTTTATTCCGGAAGCGGAATGAACTCCTTGTCATCTCCCGGCACTTTCGGGAACCTGCCCTGTTTCCAGTCGGCCCTTGCCTGCTCTATCCGCTCCCGGCGCGAGGACGCAAAGTTCCAGTCCAGAAAACGTTTGCCCATTTTTTCCCCGCCAATGATAGCAATTTGGGAATCGCCCAAAGCCTGGATTGTCTCTCCTGCAAAATCCTCCAGCACAGCCATATGGTATTGCTCCACATCCTGCTGGCCAATTTGTACTCTGCCGGAAACCACATAAATCGCCAGTTCGTCTGCTTCCGGGACTGGCAGGCTTTGTCCCTCAGACAGGCGAGCTTCCACATAAAGGGTCTCCGCAAAGGTGATGACCGGCGAGCCCCGCCCCCAGGCCTGACCCATCATGACCCGTACCGGGACACCTTCCACATCAAAGGCCGGAATATCCGCGTCAGGATAATGATGGAACGAGGGCTCTCGTTCTTCCTCCTCTTCCGGCAAGGCATGCCATAGCTGCAATCCATGAGCCCGGTGGTGAACCGTATGCACTTCCTCCCGCTCCCGCTCTGAATGGACAATACCCTTTCCGGCCACCATAAGGTTGACAGCACCCGGCGTTATAACCTGCTCGCTACCGAGGGAATCCCGGTGCAGAATCTCGCCTTCGAACAGATAGGTGACCGTAGCCAGATTGATGTGAGGATGGGGCCTGACATTGACGCCCTCACCGGGCGCAAATTCCGCCGGGCCCATATGATCAAAAAAAATCCACGGTCCGACCATACGCTGGCGGACGTGAGGTATTATCCGCCGGACGGAAAATTCCCCCAGGTCAGTTTTCTTTGGTGTGAGAATATGGGCAACAGCCATCCGCAGACTCCCTGATGATGTCGGAGTGATCCCGTGATCTTACTTGCAAATGGAAAAATTGTCGACTCCTCCACCCGCATCAGAAGCGGAACAATGCCATTTCCTAGAGAAACATGCCGCCTGAGAATTCAACCCGCTGGCCGGTGATCCAGCCGGCCTCAGGGGACAGCAACATAGCCACCGCTCCGCCGATATCATCCGGCAAACCCACGCGACCAAGGGCGGTATTGGCGGCAACAAAGTCATTGACCTCCGGATTGTCACGCACCACGCCGCCGCCGAAATCGGTTTCGATGGCGCCGGGCGCCAGGGCATTGACGGTAATACCGCGCGGGCCGAGCTCCTTCGCCATATAGCGGGTCAGGACATCCACCGCCCCCTTCAGGGCACCGTAAGCGGCATATCCCGGCAAGGCGAAACGAACCAGGCCGGAAGAGATATTGATAATCCGTCCGCCGTCCTTCATCAGGGGAACCAGTTTCTGGGACAGGAAAAAAGCCGCCTTCAAATGGATATTGGTCAGCTGGTCAAACTGCTCTTCGCTCATTTCCATAAATGGCGCGTTGATGCCGATACCGGCATTATTGACCAGAAAATCGAAATCCTCCCGATCCCAGTTTTCCTGAAGCGCGCCGTTGACGGTATCCGCAAAATCGCCAAAAGTTTCGCTTTTCGCCACATCAAGCTGCAGGGCAATGGCTTGGCGTCCTTTTGCCTTGATCTCTGTAGCGACGGCTTCGGCTTCCGCATTTTTGCTGCGATAAGTCAGGATAATGTCATGTCCGTGGTCCGCCAGATGCAGAGCCATGCTTCTGCCAAGTCCGCGGCTGCCGCCGGTAACGAGCGCAATGGTCATATCTGAATTCCTTTCTATAGATCTCTTAATCAATTTTCCCGTCAGAAGGCATGTCCAACGCTTGATGCCGGCCGGACAATCATTTCACTCACATCCACCTCGGCGGGCTGTGCGACAACATAAAGCACAGCGCTGGCAATCGCATCAGGCGATAGTGATATCGAGCGCAAGTCGTTAACAAAGTCTTTGGCCATCTGATCGGTGATATCGTGTCCCAGTTCGGTTTCCGTCACCCCCGGAGAGATCAATGTGACGCGGATTTTTGCCATTTCCTGGCGCAATCCTTCAGTGATGGCGCGAACGGCATATTTACTGGCGCAGTATACGGCGCAGGAAGGTCCAACCGCATGAGCGCCTGTGGAAGCGGTATTGATAATATGGCCGGCTCCCTGGGCCTCCATCACCGGCAAAGCCGCCGCGATACCATGCAGGACTCCTTTGATATTGACATCAATGATCCGGTTCCATTCGTCCATTTTCAGCGCATTCAAGGGGGACAGGGGCATCACACCCGCATTATTGAACAACACATCAACGCGCCCGAATTTCTGCCGGCCAAATTCCACAAAATCACCGACGCTCCCGGCATCCGTCACATCAAGGGAACGATATTCAGCCGCACCGCCGGCCGCACGGATCTCCCGCACAATTTTTTCCAACCGGTCCGTTCGCCGCGCCCCGAGTAGAACAATGGCGCCTTCCCCGGCCAGACGACGCGCCGTGGCTTCGCCAATCCCGCTGCTTGCGCCGGTAATCAGAACAACTTTGTCTGTCACATTCTGCATGCTTCACATCCTTTTGTTTCCAAAATATCACGTCAGCGCAGAATAGAGCGCACCTGGGTTGATCTGAATACACAGAGCTCCCGCATGATTGCCTAATTCTCCAAATGAAGACCTCATGACTGTTCTTTGCCAATATATATTTCTATAGTACAGTCTCTGGAAGCTAAGGGATTTTCAAGGTTATGGACGATAAACAGAAAAATGATCTGATAGCTCTGATTGAAAAATTCTCCAGCGGAGAAGGCATTCACGATACCGTCATTCCCGGCATGAAATGCATCAGAATGTCGGACCTCAACATGCGTTTGCCGACGGTTTACAATCCATCTGTTTGCGTGATTGCCCAGGGCAGGAAACAGGTTCTGCTGGAAGACGATCTCTATCAATATGCGCCGTCTCAGTATCTGATGATTTCCGTTGATCTTCCCGTAATCGGTCAAGTCACCGAAGCCACCCGGGAAAAACCCTATCTATGCCTGCAGATAGATATCGACGTGAAACAACTTTCCGACCTGATGGTCAAAGCCCCGCTGACCGCCAGAGCGGAACCCGCAACCGGACGCGGCCTGTTTGTCGGACAGGTCGACCAGCTTCTGGGAGACAGCGTTTTGCGCCTTGCCCGCCTTCTGGAAACCCCGCAAGACATTCCCGTGCTGGCGCCGCTGGCCGTGCGGGAAATCCATTATCGGCTGTTAAGTGGCCAATATGGCGCCATGATCGCCCAGCTTGCGATCAAGGGAAGCAACCTGCAGCGTATTGCTGCCGTCATCCACAAGCTGAAAAGCGATTTCGACAAACCCATAAGTGTGGATCAACTGGCGGAGATTGCCGGGATGAGCCTGTCTTCTTTCCATGCCCATTTCAAAAAAGTAACGGCCATGAGCCCGTTGCAATATCAAAAACGCCTGCGCCTGACAGAAGCCCGGCAAATCATGCTGACCGATGCCCTGGATGCTGCCAGCACGGCCTACCGGGTCGGTTACGACAGTCCGTCCCAGTTCAGCCGCGAATATGCCCGCCTGTTCGGCGCCCCGCCGGTCCGTGACGTGGCAAAGCTGCGGCTGAGCGCATCAATCTGAACGATAGCCGTAATCTTACACGCCCGGCCCCCCTGTTATTATTTTCTTAACCACTATTCATTAGAGTTTTATTAAATTCTAATGTACTTGAGGAACCTCATGGCCCGGCAAGCGCTGCTCCTGCGGCATAAAATTATTCTGCTGACCTGCAGCATGGTCTTGATCGCAACCTTGATCGTGGACGCCGTGAACTATCTTCATACCTCGAAGATCGCTGTAAATACGGCGATTGAAGGTCTTGCTGCAGAAACACGGCTCACCGCAGAAAAATTCCGCGAGGGTTATCTGCAGATGTATACCGATGCCTATATAGTCTCAAAAACCCCCCCCATCTCGGGTCTCTATAGAAGTGTGGAAAATGGCGGCATAGACCCTTTTGACGGCTCCTCATACGAACGATGGTCAAACAGGCTGCAAACCATTTTCAGTTCCATAATGGAGGCGCGGCCCCATTATATCCAGATGCGCTATATCGGGCTTGCCGACAATGCGCGGGAACTGGTTCGCGTTGATCGCAAGAATGATGAACTGATGAGTGTGCGTGAAAAGGACCTTCAGAGCAAATGGGGAGAGCCCTATATCCAGCAAGGCCTCCTCCTCGGACCGGAGGAAGCCTATTTCTCGGAAGTCACCTATAACCGTGAGCAAGGCAAGATCGACAGCAGCAAGACCCCCACGGTCCGTGTGGTTGTCCCCGTATTCCGAAATGAACACCTGTTTGGTTTTATCGTGATCAATACCGACTTCCCCGCCATGCTGACCAAAACCTTTGAAACTCTCCGTACCGAAAAAAGAACCTCTGTCATCAATCATGCCGGCGACTATATGACGCTGGATGAGGACGGCGTCCTGGAAGAGTTTCAATTTCATCAGGATTATACCGTTCCTCCCCCGGACAGGCTTTTGGAACTTTCCCATTCACCAAACGACGAACAAGCCCTGGTGGCTGACGGTCACGCCTCCTATATGGTGCGTCTGCAGATCGGTGTAGAAGGGGAAAGCGCTTTTCTGGGTGTTGTCGAGGAAGTTCCAATTTCAAGACTGATCGAGGCGGCAAATAAAACACGTATAGATACACTGATACTGGCTTTTGCCCTGACCATCCTGTCTGTGATGCTCGCCGGCATGGCGGCACATAAAATGACCACGCCGCTGAGGCGCATGACCCAGGGAATCGTCGCATTCGGGCAGACCAAGGATACAGGTGTCCTTGATCTACCCACAGAGCAGAAAGACGAAATCGGCAGACTGGCCCAATCATTCCAGACGCTTCTGAACGCCCTGATCGAAAGCGAGAAACGCGCCCACGCCGTGATTGACAATACGGTCGACGGCATCATCACCATCAATCACCGAGGAACCGTTGAACGATACAACCCGGCCTGTGAGACCATCTTTGGCTACTTGCCGGAAGAAGTCATCGGCCGCAACATCAATATGCTGATGCCGTCTCCCTATCACGAAGGGCATGATGGCTACCTTAAAAACTACCTGACGACCGGTGAGAAAAAAATCATCGGCTTTCGTCGGGAAGTGGAAGGTCGACGCAAGAACGGCAAGACATTCCCGCTTGAGCTCGCCGTCAGTGAAGTTGGCCTGGAAGAACAGAGGCTTTTCACCGGCATCATCCGTGATATCACTCTGAAGAAGCTCCACGAAAAAGAAAGACAGGCCCTCATGGAGCGACTGGAAAAATCAAACAAGGAACTGGATAATTTCGCCTATATTGCCTCCCACGACCTGAA
This sequence comes from Emcibacter sp., assembly GCF_048269205.1. GTDB lineage: Bacteria > Pseudomonadota > Alphaproteobacteria > Sphingomonadales > Emcibacteraceae > Emcibacter. The sequence continues at coordinate 32,029 of NZ_JBLXJC010000003.1, forward strand.
AGAACCGCTGCGCGCCATTCACAACCATTCCGCCTTCCTGAAGGAAGATTATGAAGATCGTCTTGAAGAAGACGGACTCCAGAGACTGGATCGCCTGATGGAGCTAACCCGCCGGATGGAAAAACTGATCAGCGATCTATTGTATTTCTCCCGGCTTGGCAACATCGACAAGTCGGTCAAGAAAACGGACATAAACAAAATAATTAAGGATATCCGGACGACCCTTCATGATTTCCTTGAAGAAAAAAATGTCACCATATCCGTGCCGGAAAAACTACCCGTTGTAACCTGTGACGGCGTCAGGGTGACCGAACTGTTTCGCAACCTGATCGTCAACGCAGTAAAATATTGTGATAATCCGACCCCCCATGTGGAAATCGGTTGCACCGGCGACAGCAAAAATAGCCGGGTTTTTTATGTAAAAGACAACGGCATCGGCATAGACCCTGAATTTCACGATGAGGTCTTTCGAATTTTCAAACGGCTAAACAGCAGAAAAAAATATGGCGAAGGCACGGGTGCGGGCCTCAGCTTTGTAAAGAAAATTGTCGAAAGTCATAATGGCAGAATCTGGATTGAGTCCGAAAAAGGCAAAGGTTCTACGTTCTTCTTCACACTCAGCAAGGACCAAGTTAAATGAGCATGAAAACATCCCAACCCATTTTGCTGATTGAAGACAGTGACGACGATTATGAGGCCACACTGAGAGCCCTCAAAAAAGGAGGCAATCTCGCCAATCCGGTCTTTCGCTGCGAGCACGGGGAAGAGGCCATGGATTTCCTGATGGCCAAAGGAGAATTTGAAGACAGGAAAGACGCCCCCAAACCGGGCATCATCCTGCTTGATCTCAATTTACCCGGCAAGGATGGTAAAAAAATCCTCAGTGAAATTCGCGCGGACCCCTCTACACACCATATTCCCGTGATCATTTTGACCACGTCAGACAACGAGAAAGATGTAGAAGAATGTTATGTGCTCGGCGCAAATACATTCATTCAGAAACCCGTGAAACTAGACAGCTTCATGGATGCCATCAACCACCTCAAGGAATATTGGCTTGAAGTGGCGATCCTTCCGAAAGGAGGCGGTGCTTGACACAAAGTCTGAAAATCTTATTGATCGACGATAACGAAGACGATCTGTTCAGCTACAGCCGAATCTTAAAAAAAGATACGGACATCGACTATCATATTGAACAGTCGGATGACGGTCGCGAAGGCCTGGAAATGGCCCGGAACGGAGAATTTGACTGTGTATTGCTGGACTATTCGATGCCAGGATGCGACGGCCTGCAGATCCTCAAGGAACTGCAGCTCACGGATTATACCCAGCCCGTCCTTATGCTGACCGGCGAAGGCAATGAAAAAATTGCGGTGTCGGCTCTGAAGGGCGGCGCCCATGATTATATCGTCAAGAACGAAGCCCTGGATAACAACAATTTATCCCGGGCCATTCAGGCGGCGATTGATCATAAAAAACAGGAAGCCGCCAAGTTGAAAAACGTCATGACAGACGAATTGACCGGGCTTCCCTTGCGAACGCCTTATCTGCAGCATCTTACCCAGTCCCTGAAAGCAGCATCGCGCCACAATACTCTGGTTGCGGTCCTGTTTATCGATCTGGACGGCTTCAAACCCGTCAATGATACGCTGGGACATGCCGCGGGAGATGCGATTCTGGTGGAAGTGGCCCGACGATTGTCGGCCTGCATAAGAGAAATTGACTGTGTTGCCCGTTTTGGCGGTGACGAATTTGTCGTCACTCTTGTGGATCTGGAAAGTGACGGGTTCACCACCTGCACGCTTGTCTGCGAGAGAGTCATAGACGCGATCTGCAATACAGCTTTTCAGCTGGAAGACAATAGCATTGAAATGTCGCTGAGCATTGGTGTTGCCATCTCCGACACGGAAGCAGAAGCACCGGAACGGCTCATGCGCCATTCCGACGAGGCCATGTACCAGGCCAAACGTGACAAAGAGCATTATGTCTGTTTTTACCGCAGTCATCTCGCTATCGAGCGGCGCCCCGATCTAATCGCGCCGGAAACCCCGGTCAGAAGTCTTTCTGGAAACAGAGGCTGAAGATGAAACATGAGGTGACAAAACCGATTTTAGTCATAGAAGACAGCAAAGACGATTTTGAGGCGATCCTCTATGCGCTTAAGCAGGACGGTAACTTAAAAAATCCGATACATCGCTGCGATGACGGATTTGAAGCGCTGACTTATCTGCAGGAGTGTACGGAAAAAGATTCCACCCGGCTTCCCTGCCTGATCCTGCTCGACCTGAACATGCCCGGACGCGATGGACGCCACATCCTCAAGGACATCAAATCCGACGCGAATCTGAACCATATCCCAACCGTCATTCTGACCACCTCGGAAGACCAGAAAGACATCGGGCAGTGCTACAGGAACGGCGCCAGCGTCTACATCCAGAAACCATCCAGCATCTTTGACTTCATTGAAATCATCAAGCCCCTGAAGGAATATTTATTCGAACTTGCCCTGCATCCCAAACAAGGTAACACTAAACCGCAAAAGCCATAGCCTGCCGGTTCTAAAAATCCTGAAAGAAAATAAACTCTGGAATAATGGTGCCGCTGGAGAGAATTGAACTCTCGGCCTCACCCTTACCAAGGGTGCGCTCTACCACTGAGCTACAGCGGCCCGAAAGACGGGACCTGGCCGGATGCCTTGCGACTCCTGCCGGAATGGCGCGGAACATGCCATAGCTTTCAGACCTGTGCAAGACCTATATTGGAAATAATTGCGAAATGCCACAGGGCTGAGTAAAAAGGAAATCAGAGAGATGCGACCGCAGAAAAGATGGCCATACTCGGGCCATCTTTTTTTGTCAGAAGAAAACCAGGGCGAGAACAATGAGCGAAAACAAAAAAACAGCAAAACAGGAGCAGCAGGACAAGCTTGCCGAAGCCCTCAGGGCAAACCTGAAACGGCGAAAGGATCAAAGCCGGAAGCCATCGGCCGAACCCAAGTCAGACAAGCCGAACTCCTGACTTGTCAGCCCGATTCATCTGGGCTAAGACAGAAACGGAAGCATATTTTAAAAGGATAGTACCCCATGGCCATCATGTCCGATAAATGGATTAGGGAAAAAGCACTTTCAGAAGGCATGATCGAACCCTTTGTTGACCGGCAGAACCGGGAAGGCGTCATTTCCTATGGCCTGTCCTCCTATGGTTATGATGCCCGGGTGTCCGAGGAATTCAAGATTTTCACCAATGTGGACAGCGCCGTGGTGGACCCCAAGGATTTCTCCCAGAAGAGTTTTGTCGACCGGCCGTCCGACGTCTGCATCATTCCGCCCAACAGTTTTGCCCTCGCCCGCACTGTGGAATATTTCCGCATTCCCGAGGATGTGCTGGTGATCTGCCTTGGCAAATCCACCTATGCCCGCTGCGGCATTATCGTCAATGTGACCCCGCTGGAACCCGGCTGGGAAGGCCATGTGACCCTGGAATTTTCCAACACCACACCGCTTCCGGCCAAGATTTACGCCAACGAAGGGGCCTGCCAGTTCCTGTTCCTGCAGGGTAACGAACCCTGTGAGGTGTCCTATAAAATGCGTTCGGGCAAATATATGGGCCAGACCGGCGTAACTTTGCCCAAACTCTAAAAATTAAAGGAAACCCATGGACCGACTGGTCATCACCGGCGGCGAACGCCTGGAAGGACAGATCCCCGTCAGCGGGGCCAAGAATGCAGCCCTGCCGCTCATGTGTGCGGGACTGCTGAGCAAAGACAGCCTTGTGCTCTCGAACCTGCCACAGCTTGCTGACATCCGCACCCTCGCCGACCTGCTGAAAGGTCACGGAGCGGAACTGAATGTGGAACGTGACGGCGGGCTGAACGGCGGCGGCAGGACCCTGTCCATTGCCACCCCCGAAATCACCAGCACCACCGCCCCCTATGACATTGTCCGCAAGATGCGGGCCAGCATCCTTGTGCTGGGGCCCCTGCTGGCGCGCGAGGGGGAAGCGACGGTTTCCCTGCCCGGCGGATGCGCCATCGGCAACCGGCCCATCGACCTGCATCTCAAGGGATTTCAGGAAATGGGCGCGGAAATCGAGCTGAAAGAGGGTTATGTACGCGCCCATGCCCCCGGCGGCAAACTAACCGGCGGAACGGTCCATTTCCCCATCGTCTCCGTTGGCGCGACGGAAAACATCCTGATGGCCGCCACCTTGGCTGAGGGCACCACCATCATCGAAAATGCGGCCCGGGAGCCGGAAATCTCCGACCTGGCCCATTGCCTGAATAAAATGGGCGCCAGGATCACGGGCATCGGTACCGAAACCCTGACCGTTGAGGGGGTACCGGCCCTGCACGGCGCGGAACATGCCGTCATGCCCGACCGGATCGAGGCCGGCAGCTATGCCGCAGCGGCGGCCATCACAAACGGCCGGATCGAACTGATCGGTAAAAACCTGAAATCCGTACTGACAGGAAGCTACGACGTCCTGAAAGACGCAGGGCTCGGCTTTGAACAAACCGACGGGGGTCTCATGTGCTGGCTCAAGACCGACCGTATCCAGGGGATCAATGTGGTCACCCAGCCCTACCCGGGCTTTCCCACCGATATGCAGGCCCAGGTCATGGCCCTGATGACCCTGTGCGACGGAGCTTCTGTCATCACAGAAACCATCTTTGAAAACCGCTTTATGCATGTACCGGAACTGACCCGTATGGGCGCCGATATTACCGTGCACGGCAATACCGCCACCGTACGCGGGGTGAAAAAGCTTCTCGGGGCGCCGGTCATGGCCACCGACCTGCGCGCTTCCATGTCGCTGGTGCTGGCCGGGCTCGCGGCAGAGGGAGATACCCTGGTGAACCGTATCTATCACCTGGACCGCGGTTATGAAGGGCTTGTGCAGAAGCTGACGGCGTGCGGTGCAAAAATTATCAGGGAAAAGGCTGACGGCGTCTGATCAAGTTGTTATAGTATTCCATTATGACTGAGGAAAAACAGACATTTAGTCCATTGAGGCTCAAGGCGGAGGACCAGGAAGACCTGGTCATCATGTCAGCCTATCTGCAGGATGCGGTAACCGTGATGGAAGATATCACCTGGCTGCCGGCCGAACGCCGTTTCGTCCTCATGCTCAACCGATATACCTGGGAACAGACCTGCAGCGAAACAGGCCGGCCGCTGGATATGGAAAGCAACGCCTGTTGCCGGATCCGCACCGGACTGCATTTCAATGACGTCCTGAAAGTCAGCCGCCAGAATTTCCCGGTCAACCTGAAGTCCCATGTGCTGGAACTGCTGACCGTGGAGGCCAGACAGACGGAAGACGGTAACTGGCTCATCGACCTGATTTTTGCGGGAGACGAAGTGGTTCGCCTCGAGACCGAAATCATTGACGCCCAGATGCAGGATATTGGCCACCCCTGGCCGGCTAAATGCCATCCCAAACACAAGATTCTGGAATCCCTGAAGGACTAGACCGGATTTCCACCTCTTTTTCGCCCTTTATCGGGGATTTTCTTTCAAAAAGCCTGGATTCAATGCTGGCTTCTTTTGACTCAATTGCGTAAAAGTGGGCGACTTTGAATTTTGAAGTTGAGTGCCAGGAGAAATATGGTGTCAAAGCCTGACAATACACCGGAACAAATGATCATGGCCCTGCCCAAGGGTCGGATTCTAGAGGAAGTCATGCCCATCATTCGCGGGGCAGGCATTATCCCCGAAGCGGATTTCGACAACCCGAAATCGCGCAAGCTGGCGTTTGACACCAACCATCCGCATCTGCGTATCATCCGGGTCAGAAGCTTCGACGTGGCCACCTTTGTCGCCTTCGGCGCCGCCCAGATGGGCGTTGCCGGCAACGACGTGCTGATGGAATTTGATTATCCGGAAATATACGCCCCGCTCGACCTGGATATCGGCCACTGCCGCCTGTCGGTGGCGGAACTTGCCGACCTCTCCAAGACGGATGATCCCAGTCGCTGGAGCCACATCCGGGTGGCGACAAAATATCCCAACCTGACCCGCAAGCATTTTGCCGCCCGCGGTGTGCAGGCGGAATGTATCAAGCTGAACGGCGCCATGGAACTGGCCCCGAGTCTTGGCCTGTGTCGCCGGATCGTCGACCTGGTCAGCACCGGTTCGACACTGAAGGCCAACGGCCTGGTGGAAATCGAGAAGATCGTCGACATCACCAGCCGCTTTATCGTCAATCGCACCGCCTTCAAGACCCGGAACGAGGAAATCAGTGAAATCCTCTCGAATATCGGCGAGGCCCTCAATGGCAAGTAGGCTGGACAACCGCACCGCGGATTTCGAGAAAGACTTTACGGCGCTTTTGAACAGCAAGCGGGAATCCGACCAGGATGTCACCGATGCGGTGAAAGCCATTCTGGCCGAGGTGCGCGAGCGCGGCGATGCGGCCGTGATCGACTACACCTCTCGCTTTGACAGGCTTCAACTGACCCCTGAAACCATGCGGGTAAGCCCCGAAGAAATTGCCGCCGCACGTGCCAATGTTAAAGATGACGTCAAGGCGGCATTGCAGGAAGCGGCGGACCGGATCGAGGTCTTTCACAAGCGCCACCTGCCCGAAGATGACAGCTTTACCGACGCCCAGGGCGTCACCGTCGGCGCCCGCTGGACGGCCGTTGATGCGGCCGGCATTTATGTGCCGGGCGGCAAGGCGGTCTATCCCTCTTCTGTCCTGATGAACGCGATCCCGGCCAAGGCCGCGGGTGTGGAACGCATCGTTATGGTGGTCCCGGCGCCGGACGGTTATCTCAATCCGCTGGTTCTGGTGGCTGCCGAACTGGCCGGTGTGACCGAAATATATAAAGTCGGCGGCGCCCAGGCTGTCGGTGCGCTGGCTTACGGCACGGAAACCATTTCCCCGGTGGATGTCATCACCGGTCCGGGTAATGCTTATGTCGCCGCCGCCAAGCGCGAGGTCTTCGGCATTGTCGGCATCGACATGATCGCCGGGCCTTCGGAAATTCTGGTGGTGGCCGACAATAAAAACGATCCCCGCTGGATTGCCATGGACCTGCTCAGCCAGGCAGAACATGACGAGGTGGCCCAGAGTATTTTGATCACCGATGACGAAGCCTATGCCAAAATGGTGGCGGACGCCGTGGAAGACCACCTCGCCACCCTGCCCCGGGCCAATATCGCCCGCACCAGCTGGGACGAGCATGGCGTCATTATTGTTGTGAATGACCTGGAGGAGGCCGCACCGCTGGTAAACCGGCTGGCGCCCGAGCATCTGGAGCTTGCCGTGGACAATCCACGGGAGTTGGCCAAAGACATGAAACATGCGGGATCCATATTCCTTGGCCGTTACACTCCGGAAGCGATCGGTGACTATGTTGCGGGACCGAACCATGTTCTGCCCACTGCCAGAAATGCCCGCTTTACCTCCGGCCTCAGCGCCCTTAACTTCATGAAAAGGAATACGCTGATAGAATGCAGTGCGGAAAGCCTGGCCCGGATCGGGCCCGCAGCCGTAACCCTGGCCGAAGAAGAAGGTTTGCAGGCGCATGGACGATCCATTTCAATCAGGCTAGACGCCAGTGAATGACATACTAGAGACCGACATGTAGGAAACGAAGATGACCGCCGGGACATCAAAACAGCGCATCAGCCATATCGAGCTGGATGAATCAAGCATCATCCGGCGCAATGCCGATATAGAGCATGAACGACGGGTTGCCATCTTTGATCTACTGGAAGACAATCTTTTCTCTCCCCTTGGTGAGCTCGAAGGCGGTTATGACGGCCCCTATGACCTGCGGCTGCGCATGGAAGACAACCGGCTTGTCTTTGACATCGGCAGCGATGACGGCCGACCACTGGCCTCCATCACCCTGCCCCTGACCCCTTTCAAGCGCATCATCAAGGAATATTTCCTGATTTGCGACAGTTACTACACTGCCATCAAGAGCTCCAGCCCGCGCCAGATTGAGGCCATCGATATGGGCCGGCGCGGCCTGCATAACGAAGGTTCCGAACTTCTGATGGAACGGCTGGCGGACAAGGTGGAACTGGATATGGATACCGCCCGGCGGCTGTTTACGCTGATCTGCGTCCTGCAAATAAGGTAAACGCATGGCGGGATTCAAACGTCCTCCTTTGCCTGAAAAACCGGCGCATCTTCCGGCCGACGAGATTAACAGCGTCCTATTCATGTGCAATTTCAACTCGATCCGCTCCCCCATGGCAGAGGCGCTGACCCGACATTACTGCGGCCACAGGATATTTGTGCAAAGCGTCGGCATCCGTCCCGACTCAGATGAAGTCAATCCCTTCGCCGCCACCGTTATGGAAGAAATCGGCCTTGATATCAGCGATCATATCCCAAAAGGGCTGGACCAGATCGAAGACAGCTCCTTCGATCTGATTGTCAGCCTCAGCCCCGAAGCGCATCACACGGCTCTCGACTGGACCCGGACCATGGCCTGCGAGGTGGAATACTGGCCGACCCTGGATCCGAGTCTTGTCAGCGGCAACCGGGAACTGATTCTGGATGAATATCGAAAGGTGCGGGAGATGCTGAAAGAACGAATTCTACAGCGGTTCGATGTCATGCAGTCGCCCGGACTGTAGATACCCACCCCAAGTGGACGAATTATCGCGATTTTACAGTAAAACCAACAAAAATGGTTGCATTTTTCGGCATGTCGCATATTTTCTGCCATGGAAAAAGCTGTTTCCGTGAGAACGGAAACGTAGATTTACACTTTAGGAGCCCATATGGCCAAAGAAGACCTTCTTGAAATGAACGGGACCGTGGTGGAACTTCTGCCCAATGCCATGTTCCGTGTCAAACTGGAAAATGACCACGAAATCCTTGCCCACACGGCGGGAAAAATGCGCAAAAACCGCATCCGTGTCCTGGCCGGTGACCAGGTTACCGTGGAAATGACCCCCTATGATCTGACCAAGGGCCGGATCACTTATCGCTTCAAATAAGTCCGCCCCCTATGAGACCTGTAAGGTGACTGGTGGACTTCCCCCCCTTCACAGAATATTCAAACGTCGGGTATTCTGATCCCCATGACTGAGTCCGTCCCGCAGCATATTCCCCTGATTCTGGCTTCTGCCTCCCCCCGGCGGCAGGAACTCCTGGCCCAGATCGGGATCGTTCCTGACGACATCTGCCCGGCGGAAATCGACGAGACCCCCGAAAAGGATGAAGAGCCGCGCCGGCTGGCCGGGCGTCTGGCCGTGGAAAAAGCGAACGCTGTGGCAGCGCAAAAAACGGATGCCTTCATCCTGGCCTCCGATACGGTGGTCGCTTTGGGACGCCGCATCCTTGGCAAGCCTGCCGACGCAAAAGAAGCCGTAAAATACCTGCAGATGCTGAGCGGCAGACGCCACCGGGTTTATTCCGGCCTGTGCCTGATCACACCCGAAGGCAACGTCCTCAACCGGGTGGTGATGACGGTGGTCAGCTTCAAGCGCCTGACCCCGAAAGATATCGAAGAGTATATTGCCTCCGGCGAATGGCAGGGCAAGGCCGGCGCCTATGCCATCCAGGGACTGGCCGCCCGCTTTGTCAAAAGCCTCAACGGTTCCTACAGCAATGTGGTGGGACTGCCCCTGTTCGAGACCGCCAATATGCTGGAGGGCAGCGGCTATAAGGGTCGGACACCATGAGCCGGGAACTCCTGATCAGCAGCAGCCCCGGGGAGACCCGCGCGGCGCTCCTGGAAAACGGCCGGCCGGTGGAAATCCGCCTGTACCGGGATCATGACCCCTCCTTTGTCGGCGCCATTTACATGGGCCGCATCAGGTCGGTGAGCCGGGAACTGCAGGCCGCTTTTGTCGAACTGGACAGGGGACTGGAAGGCTTTCTGCAACTCAAGATGCTGCCCAAACCGGCGACAGGCGATAAAACGCCGGTAAAGCCAGCCAAAAAACCAAAAGACCTGACCCGGCTGGTTGCTGAAGGACAGAAGATTATTGTCCAGGTCACCCGCGATCCGGTGGACGGCAAGGAAGCCCAGATCACCGGCCGCATTGAACTGCAATCCTCGGGAATAGTCCTGCACCCCTTCCGCTCCGGCGCCTTTGTTTCCAGCCGTATCAAGGATCCGGACCGCCGTCATGCCCTGAAAAGTTTCGGCGAAAGCCTTGATCTCGACGGCTGCGGTATCACCTTCCGCACCGACGCCGCCGACCTTCCGGACAAACAGCTGGCCGATACGGCACACAGGCTTCTCGGCCAATGGAAATCGATTGAGAAAAACCTGGCCGTGACCCTGCCGCCGAAGCTTCTGGCCCAGGGCCCGGACCCGATCGCCCAGATCATGCGCACCTTCGGCAACAATTCTCTGGATGCCATCATTTTTGACCAGGCCCAGGATATGAAACAGGCCCATCAATGGACCGAGGTTTTTGCCCCCGAACTAACCGGCAGGCTTGAGCAGGCCGCCACGCGCGAGAACCTGTTCAGTCTCCATGGTGTGGAGGACGACCTGCAGTCCCTGTTTGAGAAACGTATCCCCCTCGACTGCGGCGGCTGGATCACCATCGAGGAAACCGAGGCCCTGACCGCCATCGACGTGAATATGGGCGAGGCCCATTTCTCCAGCGACCGGGAGCAGCAGATCCTGCGCCTCAACCGGGAAGCCGCCCGGGAGATTTTCCGCCAGCTCAGGCTTCGCGCCATCGGCGGGCTCATTGTCATTGATTTTGTCAATATGTCCGGCAAGGGCGAAGTCACCAAACTGATGGATGTGATCGATAATCTGATCCAGGCCGACCCCCAGCAGCTTCAGCGCTCCAACATTTCCGCCTTCGGGCTTCTGGAGCTGATCCGCAAGGCGGACATCAGGTCGCTTGGCGCGCAGATGCTGGCGGCAACAGAGCCTGTGCCCGATGTGGCCACACGGGCGCTGGAGGTACTGCGCGAGGCCACCCATGAGGCCGGACGGGAACCGGGCAAACCCTATGTGATCAAAGGACCGGCAGGCGTCCTTGACTGGATCAGGAAACATCCCGACTATAGCGAGGCCTTCATTCGGCGCACCGGCAGCCCGCTCAAGCTTGAGGAGAGCAAGGAATGACCAAAAAGGAACCGGCCAACACAGTGGCCAAATGCCCCATCTGCACCCAGCCGGCGACAAAGAAATATCATCCTTTCTGTTCCCAGCGCTGCGCCGATGTGGACCTTGGCCGCTGGCTCAAGGGCTCCTATGCGATTCCCACTGAAGAAGCCCCCACGGTCATTTCCAATGAGGAAGAAGACTACTGAAGCCCGAGGGGCGAACCCGGGAAATCTTTTCAACTCAAGTCCTTGTCATAAAAATGCATTTTTTAAATTTCGGGACTGGACAGCCGCACCCTTTTTTCCTATAACGCACCGGCTTGCCTCGCTTTGGAGGCTTTGGCCCCTTGTGCCCGGGTAGCTCAGGGGTAGAGCAGCGGATTGAAAATCCGCGTGTCGGTGGTTCAAATCCGCCCCCGGGCACCATTTAAAAAAACCGCTCGTCCGATCCCGGACTGGAGCGGTTTTTTTATGCCTGCTTACTTTTGAAAGGCATGATCCAGGTAATAACGGACCGCGTCCTGGACATGACGGAAACGGTCGCCGCCCAGGTGCTTGCCGCCGTACCAGCGGGTCACCACCACGATATGACCTTCCAGCTGCTCCCGCTCCAGCATGCGGGCGATCACCAGCCCGGCCCCGGCCTCGCCATCGTCATTCTTGACCGGCTGGCCGTCATGAAAGAACGCCCAAGTGTTATGGGTGGCCTTGGCGAATTTCTTGTTGCGGCACAGTTCCTTGATAAAGGCACGCGCCTCCTCGGGCGAGGCGCAGGGCCCGCCCGATACCGCATATTTGGACCCGCGGTCGGTAATGATGCCGTTGAATATCTGCATGCCTCTTCTTAACGGGGCAAAGCCGATAAAACAACAGAAAGCAGGTGGCGTTCCGCCAAAAGAAAAAGGCAGGGTATAAGCCCTGCCTTTTTTGTTATTTTATACTTTGATGACAGGATCAGAAGGCCCAGCTCAGGGCCGCACGGGCCGCATGATCGGTCATGTCGGAGGAATATTCCCCGTGATAACCGAGCTCCAGTTCTGCCCCGCCAAGATCAAAGGCAACGCCCGCATCCACAAAGAACGTATTCTCGGAAAGCGGCGTGCCGGTAATGGCGAAACTCTCGCCACCGGCGAAGTTCAGGTGAACTTCCGGGGTAAGGTCACCGAAGGTATGGCTCCAGCCCGCACTGCCCAGCAGCCGGACATGTGTCGCACCCAGGGCGATTTCGCCGCTTGCGACACGCAGGCCGATCGTGGAGATCACATTGCTGTTGGTTTCAGAACCAGCAGTCAGCGCAGCCGTGCCGTCAAATTCTGAAAAACCATCCAGATGCTGGCGCACATAGGCGACACCGGCGAAGGGTTCAAAGGTCATCTCGCCAACTTCCATGCTATAGCCCGCATCGGCAAAGACATGGATTGTAGAGCTGTCATAATCGGCACGCAGATACTGGTTATCCTCGCCGACAATGGCCTGACGGTCGGTGATGATATTCTGCCAGCCGAAGTCAGCCGCAAGTTTAAGGCGAAGGTTGCCCAGCCGTGTTCCTGTATAGGCGCCGGCATGATAACCATCCGCATCACCGGAGGACTTGCGGTCGTCGGAATCAAAGTCCATTTGACCATAACCGACAAAGAAGCCCGCGCTCCAGTTCTCCATAAACCGGGCATCCATGCCGAGGAAGAACCCGCTGTGATCCCGGTCGAATTCAGCGGCATTTTCTTCAGCCTTGTGATGACCCCAGGTGCCGAACAGCTTGCCCCAGCCGACAATCCCGGTGTTTTCACCTTCCTCGCCGTTTTCTTCCAAAGTCTCTTTCAGACGATCGGACAGGACATCGCGCACAATATAGCTGTCCTCGATCAGCATGCTCTGCACGGAGGCATGGATTTCACCGGTCAGTGTATTGAAGGATTCCCTGGCTTCTTCCACGGTGCCGAGAGCCACCACGGCATTCCACAGGTCGTTTCCAACGCCCAGGCTGTCGAGCCATTCGGCCACCTGTTTCTCATTTTCCGTTTCGGCAATGCTTTCAAAGGTTACCGTCTGGATGATGGTGAAGGTGATGGCGTTGGCTGTATAGCTCAGTTCCGGGGACAGGAAAGCGCTGAGTGCCAAAGTCTCCAGGTCGTCAAACGTACCTGTCACAGTGCCACCGGTGGTCAGGATGGTATAGGTGGTATCCAGGGCGTAATCCGGATAGGGCACGATCTGCACGGTGCCGCCATTGATGACGGCATTGCCGGTGGCTGTCACCAGGTCGGAATTGCCGTCGCTGTCAATTTCCACAACATAGGTTGAGCCCGCATCAAAGGTAATATCGCCAGTCACTTCCAGGGTGCCGATGGAATTGCCGGGGGATACCGCGCCGCCGCTTTTTACCACAGCGGAGGATACCTTGCCCGACCCACTCAGCGTGCCGCCGTCTTCAATGGCGACGGCCCCGTTGAAGGTGGTGTTCATGGACAGGTTGCCGCCGTAAACCTCCATTGTTCCGGAAAAATCGGTCAGGTCGCCGGTCAGACTGGTATAACCGGAATAGCTTTCAAGCGTCCCGGTACCCATCAGGTTGGCGGCAAATTCATAATCTTCGGAGGTATGATTGAAAACAATCGCACCGGTGCTGCTTTCGCCGCCGGCAAGGCCGGCGCTGAAAAGGACGGTTCCCACTTCCAGAGTTCCCGGTGCAACAGCATCGTCACCGGCGGCAGCGCCAATAATCAGGGTGCCGCTGGAGCCGTCCTCATAGGCCAGGTCCATGCGGCCTGCCACGGTCAACGTTGCGCCACCGGCAACAGTCAAGGCGCCGGAACCGGTCCAACCGACAATGACGTTAGAATCCGTGGATACCCTGGCGCCATCCGAAATGATTATCGAGCCATCCCCCTGGTTGCCCGCTACGATATATCCGTCAGTATGCAAAGAAGCCCCGTCGGAAACCGTCATTTCCCCGGCGCCACTGAAACCGACCCAGACAGAGCCGCTGTCGGTCCAGCTGGTCCCGGCTCCGGTCACCAGCAGGGTACCCGCACCATCACCAGTCATGCCGAGGTAAGTCTCATTTGAGGTCACCGTGGCGCCGGCGGACACTGTCATTTCGCCCCGGGCCTCATTACCCACGACGAAACGATCATTATTTATCCATTGCGAGCCGGCACCTGTGACAACAGCGGATCCGTCCGCTTCATATCCCACGACAGTTTTGTCGACTTCGACAATGCCTCCGGCGGAAATGGTCAGTGAACTGCTCTCTGCGGTGTCCCCGATATTGAGCTGGGTGCTCGACAGATCCCAGGGGCTGGCCTGGGTGCCACCGCCGGTGCCGATCACCGTTTCGTCGGTGCCGTCGATGGTGACTTCCGGAATTGTGGCCCGGGCCTGAAAGGCCATCATGCTGCCGGTCAGAGCCGTCGCCAGAAACAGGCCGCAGCGCGCGGCAGACAAATATCTGTTTCGCTTTTCCGCACCGGTGGTTTTAAATTTATTAAATGAAATGAAATTGGTCCGGGTTGCCTTATGCGCGACCGGAGCATTCTTGTACATACGCATTGTGTCCTCCTTGCATACCGGTATGAGCCAGGATGTCGCTGGACACGACATATGTCGCACGCCCAAGGCAAATCTTGTCAATGCCCCCTCCCCATACCAAAACTGTTACATAACTCTGATGATCCGGTAAAAAGACCTCAACCCGTTCGCCCGGAACATCCTCTATCTAACGCCGGACCATTACTAAACAATTAAAGATTTAATCCCGGTGCAGAATATCGTCTTCTGATTGAGGACCCGGGGCGGCATGGTCAAAAGGAAGAAAGCGAGATGTCGATCTTTGCGGGCAGGTTTGCAAGCACGGTCCTTTTGGCCTCCATCGTGATGTCGCCTTCTGGGCTGATCTCGAACTCACAGATGCCGACCGCTTTGCCATAATAGACGAGACATGACACATAATAGAGTTCCCCCTGAGCGACGGCCTCTATGTTTCCTCCAAAGACCTGCTGGCGGCCCTTAAAAGGGCGTGCAGATCATCGCCTATTGTTCCTGCCCGCGGCCCGCGGCCGATCATGTGATCATGAACCTGCGCAAAAAGGGCTATACAAGAACCGCCGTACTTTATGAGGGCATCTTCGGCTGGATGAACCTGGGCTATCCGGTAATGCGAGGCGACGTGCGGGATCAGGCGGAATAAGTTTTCCACCTGTTTACAAATCAGTCAGCACCGAAAGCTCCACACCGTATATCAGGAAATAATAAAAATATAAGACGACTAACAGGCAATATGTTATGTTGGCTTATAGGACAAGGGGCGGTCAGTCTGATTCAACGGGTAACTTGTGGAACGAAAACCACCGCTTCTGCTCTTCTGTTTTATTGCGGCCATTGCCTGGGCGCACAGCAGTGATGCACGGGAATTGACATTTACCACCTTCAGAAATGCCCCCATCCAGAAACTTTCCGCACAAATAATTTCCGAAGCCTATGCGACCCTTGATATCAAGGTATCAATCAAGGAACTGCCGGGTCTGCGCGCCCTCGTGGTGGCAAACTCAGGTGAGACCGACGGGGAAATCAGCCGTATTGGAGGCATAGAGAAGAAATTTACCAACCTGATTGCCATTCCAACACCTGTGAACCATATTGAAATTGTTGTTTTTTCTGAAAATTCCGCCCTCAAAATAGAAAACTGGCACAACCTTCAAGGACTAAAAGTAGGAATAGTAAGCGGCTCCGTTTTTACAGAAACCCTTGACCAAGGCCTGAACACCCTGAGAATCAACAATTACAAGCAGTTGTTTACGATTCTGAAAAGAGGAAGAGTAGATGTTGCCGTGAGTCCCTACATCAATGGCTTATCAATGTTAAAAACCAATCCACACTGGACCATTCTTCCTGTCTCCCCGTCCCTGCAAAATGAAGATCTTTATCATTATATTCATAAAAGACATCGACATCTGATCCCAAAATTAAACCAGATTTTTCAGGAGATGCACTCAAGTGGCAGGATTAAACATCTGAGAAATCAATTCCTCGAAGAACTGGTAAAGAACTGAAATCCACTCACTGCCTTCCCTGAATTAACCCGAGAACCCTATCCTGGTTCATTTCATTTGAAACCCAGAGTATGCCCCTCTATAAAGAGGTGCTCGATATACATAAAAAAAATGTCAAACCTGCACAGGCCAGACAGACCTTGCATAAATGGGAGATGAAATGACACCAGTGAAACCGCTTGCCGTCCTGTTGATCGGCCTTGTAAGCCTCCTCGCCGTCTCTTCCACCGCCATAGCCCAATCACATGAACACAAGGCACATGAACCCGGCACCCTGCCGCCACCGCGGAAACTGACCGAAGAACAGAGCAAGCGGGCCGCCGAAAACTACCAGAAATACTGTGCGCTGTGCCATGGTGCAGACCGGGAAGGCTATGCCAATGACCATGCGCCTTCCTTAAAAAGCCGGAGCCTGATGGAAACCGGCATTCCCCATGCTGTGCTGCGCCCCATGTCTTACGGGCGCGAGGGGACGGCCATGGGTGGCTACCTTGATGAAGTGGGCGGACCCATGAGTCTGGACGAGACTTGGGACCTGACCTACTGGCTTTACTGGCAGGCGGGATATAAACGGGTCAAGCTTTCCACTGACCCGGTGCACGGTGATGTGGAAAGAGGCAAACAGGTCTATACGGAAAACTGTGCCAGCTGCCACGGCGTGAACGGCGAAGGAGTGAACGCCCCGGCACTCGGCAATGCCTCGGCGCTCGCCCACAACACCGATGAAGTTATCCGCTATGCCATCCGCAACGGCCGTCAGGGCACCCCGATGCAGGCCTGGGCGGGTATCCTCAGCGATGAAGATATCGACAATGTGACGGCCTTCCTGAGGAGCCGTGCCGGCGGCTGGGAGCAGTCACAGCCTGTACTGCGCAAACTGCCGACCCCGGAAGACTATATCGTCAATCCGGACGGTGAAGATCCCGAGTTCACCCTGAGCGACGGCCTCTATATTTCCTCCAAAGACCTGCTGGCGGCCCTTAAAGGCAAAAAGCGGATGGTGCTTCTGGACACCAGAGTTCCCTCGGTCTGGCAACGGGCCCATATCGAAGGCGCGATCCCGGTCCCCTATTACACCGACTTTGACAAAATCACCGAGGACCTGCCCAAAGACGTACAGATCATCGCCTATTGTTCCTGCCCGCGGGCCGCGGCCGATCATGTGATCATGAACCTGCGCAAAAAGGGCTACACAAGAACCGCCGTACTTTATGAGGGCATCTTCGGCTGGATGAACCTGGGCTATCCGGTGATGCGCGGCGATATCCGGAAAAAGAGCGAATAACTTCCTTTGGCCGGAGCGGCGATTTCCAATTGTTGAAAAACAGCGCGCTTTCAACTACAAACCGGAGAAGTATATCGCTGAAATTGTCACCTCATGGAAAGAGCCGCCAATGACCACATGCATCACCCTTCCGAAATGGTATGATCTTCACACCCATTTCCGCCAGGACGCAACATTGCCGGCAACAGTGAAGGACCATGTGTCGATGCAGTGCGCCGGCGCTCTGGCCATGCCCAATACCGCCCCCCCTGTCGGCAAGGTGTTTGAAAAAGAACAGGTCTCAAACTACAAAAGCATTGAACAATATCGCGCTGAAATCCTGGAGGCGGCGAACGGAGCCTTCAGGGAGGTTATCGTTCCGCTTTACCTGACCCATGACACAACGCCGCAGATGATTGAGCAGGGCGCGGCCGCGGGCCTTCTCAAGGCCTGTAAATATTATCCGCCCCATGGCACGACCGGCGCGGAGTTCGGGGCCCCGCTTGAAAGATTTATGGAGAATGGCGTTTTCCAGGCCATGCAGGAGGCCGGTGTAACACTCTGCATTCACGGCGAAGAACACGGCCTTGCGGCAGAGCGCTATTTTGACCGGGGCGAAAATGCCGAAGAGATCTTCTACAGAGAGCATATGCCGCGTCTGGTCGAGAAGTTTCCCACCTTGCGCATTGTCGGTGAGCATCTAACCACAAAGGTTGGCGTAGACTTCGTAAATGATGCACCGGACCATGTGAAGGCCAATATCACGCCCCAGCATCTGCTCTATACGGTCAGCAGTCTGCTCAACGGCCTTAAATATCACCTTTATTGCCTGCCCCTGGTGAAATTCGAGGAAGACCGGGCCGCCCTGCGCGACGCAGCTACTGCTACCGATAATTCCAAGTTTTTTGCCGGAACGGACAGTGCGCCCCACACACAAAAAACCACCCCCTGCGGCTGTGCGGCCGGCTGTTATACCGGCGGGATCGCGCCCCAGCTTTATGCCCAGGCGTTCGAGATGGCCGGTGTTGATCTCGGCACACAGGCAGGACAGGTCATTCTGGAAAAGTTCCTCTGTACCATTGGCCGGGAATTTTATGATTTGCCGACACCTCAGGAAACGTTCACCCTCGAAAAAACCCCTGAAGATATCCATCCTCTAAAGATTGGCGATCAGACCATTATTCCTTTGCCGCTGGGCATGGAATGTGAAGTGCCCTGGCGCATCAGGCGCCGGTAAATTCTTTCCAGGAAAAATAACCGGCAAAAACAAAAAGGGCGCTGATCATTTCTGGTCAACGCCCTTTATTCTACTGAAATATCTGCCGGTTAGGCTGTTTTCAGGTTAATTGCAGAGGTCTTGCCGGTTTTGCTGCTGACTTCTGTGTCATAAGAAACCTGCTGACCTTCATCAAGGCTGGACAGGCCGGACTGTTCCAGAGCGGTAATGTGTACGAACACATCGGAGCCGCCATTATCAGGAGCAATAAAGCCATAGCCTTTTGTCGGGTTAAACCATTTTACAGTACCATCATTCATCATAAGTTTCCTTTTGTTTGATGAGGGGGTGGCAACAGCGCCGCCCCAATGTTTGTTATTCACATGACCCCGTAACGGATCATGCTACGCGTGTTTGTTTCTGGGTTGATGCATTGTTTCCCGAAGATTTCAGGAAACGAATTTCACTAAGCGGATGGCTCCCTTCCTGTACGGATGTTCCCTGTCGGGGAGAATCTGTTCGGGCGACGTCCTTCCGGGGGCCGCCTTTACGCTTACGGGATACCCGCCGCGGCTTTGCCTTAACGCCGGTGTTGTTTCGCTCTGACATATTACGTGCTGGACGCCCGATTGAGGCCGGAACATTTCCGCCCTCACGTTTGATTCTAGCGCCAATCAGCTTCTCGATATCCGCCAGCAGCCCGCTTTCCGATGGATCACACAGAGAGATCGCCTGGCCGGACTTGCCGGCCCGGGCCGTTCTGCCGATCCGGTGTACGTAGGCCTCGGCCACATTGGGCAGTTCAAAATTAATGACATGGGATACATCATCAATATCAATGCCACGCGCGGCCACATCCGTGGCGACAAGGACAGGAGTCTCCCCATTCCGGAAAAGCAGCAGCGCTTTTTCACGCTGGTTCTGGCTTTTGTTGCCGTGAATGGCGCCCGCTCCGATACCGGCAGCCACAAGCTGCTTGCTCAGGCGATCGGCACCTCGTTTGGTGCGGGTGAAAACGATCGCACTGCTGACATCATGGCCGCTCAACAGATCGACAAGCGCTGCCCGTTTGTCTTCCTTGGGCATAAACTTCACCGATTGTTCAATACGGTCAATGGGTTTTGCCGCCGCAGCAACCGCAACTGTTTGCGGGTCCTTCTGGAAGTCCTGGGCCAGTGACTTGATTTTTGCCGGCATGGTAGCCGATACCATTACGGTCTGGCGCTTCTTGGGCAATTTGCCCATGATCCGCCGGATGGCAGGATAAAATCCGAGATCCAGCATCTGGTCGGCTTCGTCCAGAACAACAGTCTCAACCTGGGCAAGACCAATGGCATTCTGGGACAGCAAATCCTCCAGTCGACCCGGAGTGGCGATAACGATCTCCGCTCCGTTGCCAAGCTTGCGGATCTGCGGACCCGGCTTCACACCGCCAACAATGGAAACAGTCCTGAGCGGCAGGTCGCCTGCCAGGCTAAGTGCATTTCTTTCGATCTGCAGGGCCAGCTCACGGGTTGGGGTGAGGATCAGGAAACGGCAGGATCTCGGCCTGCTTTTTTCAGAACGCCTGCAAAGTATATCAAGAATTGGCAGCAAAAAAGCGGCAGTCTTGCCGGTACCCGTCTGGGCAATGGCAATGACATCACGGTTCTCTAGCTGCGGGGGGATGGCTTGAGCCTGAACGGGCGTCGGGTTCGATAGTCCCTCTGCCGACAGGGCAGAAAGGAGGTGCCTGGACAAGCCAAGCTCTTTAAAAGTCGTCAAATAAATCTTTCTTTATGCCACGGGGATCTTCTTCAGGCCTATGCCTGTCAAGGGTCTCCGGACATTTATTTTCAGGGAAGCTCGCGCAAAACAGCTGCCGGTGGTTTAGGCCTTATTGGCCCTGATGGTGGCAACCTTCTTGGTCAGAAATGCTGCTATCATGTGGCTTCTGCCAATGTTTAAACACCATTTACGCGCAAAGCCTGACTGTCTTAGAACACTAAACTGCAGAAAAAGCAAGGTAATTCGTGAGGGACTAGTATTTTCGGGCCGGCATATCGAACCGCAACGGAGGGGAATCCGGAACAGGAGATATACAAAAACCGCTGTACTCCGCGAAGAAGGCAACTGAGTCTGTTAAATTTTTTGTAATACCCCTCTGATAGAACTGACAAAAAATTTGGCGTAAAAAAATTGGCGGGGGCTCCATCGGACGATATAGTGCCCTTTGGCCCGCCGGGGAAACCCTGAAAGAGCAGAGGGATATGAAAACCAGAGTTGTCCTGACAGTCGATACCGAGCCGTCCATCGCGGGCGCCTTTGACAGGCCGGAAAGCGATACGCCGCTCCTGCATGAACCTGTCTGGGGTGAAGCTGATGGCGAGAGCCAGGCGCTGGGATTTATGATCCGCACACTACAGGCCCACAATCTGGTGGCCACTTTTTTCGTGGAAACCACACATACTTCCTGTTTCTCCCCTTCCGTCATGGGTGAATACGTCAGACGCCTGACGTCTGCCGGCCAGGACGTCCAGCTTCACCTGCATCCGTCCTGGTGCTCTTTCCGGGAGGGCCGGCTTGGAGACGGGCCCAGGATATCAGATCACTGCAGTGAACTGGGGGAAGACAAGCTTGCCGCCCTGATTCGGGAAGGGTGCGACATTATCGAAACCTGGACAGGCCGGCGTCCAACCGGCATGAGGACGGGAAACTTCTCCACTTCACTGAGCGTCTTCCGCGCCATGCGGCAAGCCGGACTGGACTATGCCTCCAACATCTGCACCGCCGTTTCCGCCCCCCCGGAAGAAGAACTCCGGGTGACCGGCGGCGTCTACCGCTTTGCCGGCATTACCGAACTGCCGGTGACATGCTTTTTCGACCTTGGCCCGGTCGGACGCGGCAGATTGCGGCCCATGCAGATTACCGCCCTGAGTGCAGCCGAACATATCGGCCTCCTGAATCAATGTCATGACAAGGGGATGGAAGTGGCCATGATCGTCACCCATCCCTTCGAGTTCATCAAGGTGGATAATTATCGCTATGAAAACATACGTGCGAACCGCCTGGTCCAGAAAAGACTTGAAAAGGTCTGCCGCTTCCTGGACGACAACAGGGACAGGTTCGAGGTTGTCCCCCTGGCCGAAGCCGCCTCCAGGAGCATTGAAGCCCCTCCCGCCAAATTGCAGGGCAGTCCGCTGCTGTCCACGCTCCGGGCTGTGGAAAATTTCACAAATGACAGGTTCCTATGACCGAAATACCCGACACCGTCATCCTTCTCGGCACCGACACCCCCATAGGGCTGGCCATTGTCAGGGACCTGGGCAGACACGGCTTTAACACTGTCGGCATAGGCCACAGCGCCACGGCGCTGGCAAGCAGGTCCAGATATTGTACCCGTCACGAGGTACGGGCCGGTAAGAACGAAGTTCTCATTGAACAGATTGAAGAACTTGCCCGGCGCCATAACGCCCGCTTCCTGCTGGCCATCAGCGAAGGGGATTTGCTGACCATCAACCGTTTCCGGGACCGGCTGGAAAAGGTGATCACGCCATTGACCCCAACCAGCGACCGGCTGTCCCGGGTGCTCGACAAGACCGTATGTCAGGATCATGCCGAAAAGGCCGGAATCCGGGTGCCCGCCACCTGGAATTTCGACAATCTGGAACAGGCCCGGCGGGATGCACCAGGGCTCACCTACCCCCTAGTCCTGAAATGGGCCGACCCCAATCTGGTGGCCGGAAGACTGGAACAGGCCGGCCTGGAGCTGATCAAGACCGCCTATGCCCGCACGCCGGAAGACCTGATCGAACAGCTTGCCCCATACGAAGCCATTGGTGCCTATCCCATGGTGCAGGAATATTGTCCGGGCAAGGGCCTGGGACAAATGTTCCTGATGAAAGATGGTGAGGCCGTGCTGGAATTCCAGCACGAACGCCTGCATGAATGGCCGCCGGAAGGCGGCGTGTCCAGCCTCTGCAGAAGCCTTCCCCTCACAGAGCATGAGGGAGCCCGGGAAAAATCCCGCGCCTTACTGAAAGACCTGGACTGGACCGGCGTCGCCATGGTGGAATACAGGTATGACCCGGCGACCGGAACCTATTATTTCATGGAAATCAATGGACGTTTCTGGGGCAGCCTGCCTCTCGCCATCGCCGCCGGTGCTCCCTTCGCCGCCGGCCTTGTCACCTGCTGCGGCAGGAATGAACCGGTCCAGGACCAGGGTAAACCCTACGCCCTTCTCCAGTGCTGCTACTGGATTCCGGAAAGCAAACGGCTTTTGCGTCTTCTGATTGCCCGGCGCAGAATCAGGGATCCCTTTTACCGGCCGGATACCCTGAAGTCGCTTGCAGGATACCTGCTGGCCCCATTACGGCCGGATGTCTGCTATTATGTCTTCCAGTGGCGGGACAGCGGGCCGTTCTTTGCGGACCTTGCCAATATTCTGAAGAAAATCAGCAGCAATATCTTTCAGCGCTGACGCTTCCGTCAACTTCCGGCGCGACTGGCCTCCAGCTCTTTCTTGAGTGCATCAAGGGCCATGTGGATGCGATTGAAACAGGAATTGAAATATTCCCGACTCAAACGATGCGGATCATACAAAAGGGCGAACCGTGGCCGGGCCCAGAGACCCAACAGGGCAATCTGCACATCATGGCCCTTGAGATGCGGGCTTAGCTTGCGGATGTGCCGGTCTTCCATTACCAGGAACAGATCGCCGTCCCTGATCTCGAAATCCTGGAGATCGGTCGCCGCATGGACATTGAGGTCCACATCAAAGTCACCCGCAACGTCCACCGCCGTGGGATAGGCTTCCATACCGGTTCTGGTGGCAAGCCCCATGGATACCACCGGCAGTTCCGGGGAAAGTTTTTTCATAAGATGATGACCAAAGGGACTGCGGCAGATGTTTCCATGGCAGACAAAAACCAGCCTGCGAACCCGACCGGCATCAATCCGGCCGTACTTGCGATAGGGACCGAAACGCCACATAAAATTGGCAATCATCAGCCGGATCAATCCGCGAATGGTGCCATGGCGGGTGTTAATCCAGTCATCAAGAAAATCGAATACGCCCTGTATCCAGCGCTTCCAGACATGTTTCTTGTTTTCTGTCACCAGGGCTACAAGATAAGTCGTGGTGACCGTCAGGGCAAGGATCAGCAAATAGGTGCCGATATCCGTGTTTTCCTGATAAAAGGCCGCATGGAAAAACAGCAGCAGCGGCTGATGCAGCAGATACAAAGTAAAAGTTGACCCGGCGATATTCCTGATCGGTTTTTCAACTCTGTCAAAGAGGGTGGTATGGGCATCACAGAGCCCGCGCACGGCGACAAAATGAGTGGCGACAACCAGGCCAAGATAATAGTCACTGATAAACTGCCGGCTGAAGGCCAGATCCCGGTGCCGGGTTTCTCCCATCAGGCCTTCCAGAAAGTTCCAGCCCCATTTTCCGATATCGAAAGAGATGTAGGCCGCGATCCCGGCGATCGAGACAAAAAACAGAAAACCCGCCACACCCGGACCGATCGCCCTCAACCAGGGCGCCTTGTAAATATAGACGCCCAGCCACCACAACGGCATGAGCAGAAGAATTTTCGGCCCGATCATCAGACAGACCGCGGCAAAAAGAAGAAACCGCTTCCGGCCTTCGACAAATGCCAGAAAAGCAAAGCCGATATAGTACCAGACCTCGTAATTCAGGCTCCAGTAGGGGACATTGCTGAACAGCTGAATGGAAAGTGTCCAGATTTCCCCGGTAAACAGCAGCGCGGCAAGAACGCGCACCGGCGCCAGGTCCCAGGCCTGATAGCCTTCCGGATAGGCTGCGGCATTCAATAGGCCAAACCCGACGAAATCAACCAGAGCCGTAATCAGGATTGCAGGTATCGCCACGGAATAAATCCGCGCCATGCGGGCGACAGCATATCCCTTCATGGTCTTTTCTTTGGTTTCTGCGGTAAATGCAATGACATAACCGGACAGGACAAAGAAAATGATGACCGCCTCATGGCCCAGGCTAAACAGGGTCATATGCGGATTATAGATCGAGCGCGAATGAAAAAGCAGAACCAGGAAAGCTGCGAAAAAACGCAGAAGATCCAGGTAAATGGAAAAGGAACGTGTCATGTCTTTGGTGCTTGTTTCCGCTTATTGTTATCTGACCGTGTCTGGGTGGCACACTAGCCGATAAAAGCTAACTTAATCTTTACAGGCACCTTCACAAAGGAAAAAACACTAAACTGCGACTCCTGATGACCTTTACCCTCCAGACCCCGGGCTTCAGACCTCAAACCGCGACGGATGACAACGGCTTGGCGATCTCAAGAGGTAGATCAATCCAGAAACAGGACCCTTCTCCGAGGGTGCTTTCAAAACCGATTTCTCCGTTCATGGCCTCCACCAGGGACTTGGCAATGGACAGCCCGGCACCCGTACCTTCGATGCCGGATTGTTCCATACCGGCCCGGTTGAACGGCATGAAAACATTTCCGAACTGGCCGGGTGCAATCCCGATACCGTCATCCCTGACACTGATGCGAACCTGGTCATGCCCCTTTTTCTCCACAGACAACCAGATATTGCCATTTTTATGGCCGTATTTCACAGCATTGGAGACAAGGTTGACCAGAACCTGCTCCAGGCGGACCTTGTCAATCCTCACCTGGGCGACACCCCTGGGAATCTCGCTTAGATGAAGCTGAACGCGTTTTTTCCTGATCAGGTGCTGAACCATGGGTATCATATCAAGAACCACCTCGCTCACATCACACTGCTGCAGGTCAAGATCCACGGCACCGGTCTCAATCCTCGACAGATGGAGCAGGTCATTGATCAGTTTCAGAAGCAGGGCGGCCCCTTCGTGAATATGATCAACATATTCCCGCTGTTTGGGGTTGAGTTCACCGAACACCTGCAGTCGGAGGGTCTCGGCAAAACCGATCACCGCATTGAGGGGTGTGCGCAGCTCATGGCTCATGTAGGACAGAAATTCTGACTTGGCCTGGTTAGCCGCCTCTGCCGAAAGCTTTGATTCAATCAGATCCTTTTCCCGCGAGACGGCCAGCGCCGTTGCCTGAGATTTGATGCGCAGAATATACAGCAAAATGGCTACACTGAAACACAGAGCAACAAGCGCCCCGATCACGATATAGCGGAATGTTTCCTGTCCCTTGAGGGACAACCGCTGGATTTCATTGTCCCGCGTCAACAGTTCGATCTGCTGCTGGCGTTCCTTAAGCTGGAATTCAGTTTCCAGCAGGGACAACGCCTTGACAATATTTTCGCTGGCAAGATTGTCCTCATATTGCAGCCGCAGGTCCTGATATTTAAGGGCATCTTTATAGTTTTGCCGTTCGCGGGCGAGTTTGGACATCAGACCGTATATCTTTGCCAGATTGATGACGTCATCGTTCTCTTCCGCTATTTTCATTGCCCGCGACCCGTAGTCTTCCGCCGCCTTCATATTGCCCTGTTCAAACTGCACCATGCCCAGGAAATGATAGGCCACGGTCTCCAGAGGCTCGAGACCGTTTCTTTGCGCCTCGCCAAGGGCGAAGCGGAGGTATTCTTCCGCCTTTTCATACTGGCCCGCATAATAGAGTACTTCGCCGGAATTCTCGAAGGTATAGGCCGTAGCAAGCTCATTACCCATTTTTTTGGCCAACTGGCGGGCCTGGTCGAGATAGTTTATGGCTTTTGATGCGGTACCGTTTTCAACATGCGTGAACCCCAGGTTATTCAGCGCCCTTGTATAAAGAAAAATATCCTTTTCCGGATCCAGAAGTCTGAGCGCATTTTCATATTCTGCAATCGCCTTGTCATACAGCTTGGCGCCAACAAACAGGCCGGCAAGATTGAGATTGGTCGCCGCGACCCCTCTCTGGTCCCCGGCCCGGCTGTATTTCTCGTACGCCCGCTGATATGCCCGCATGGCTTCAGGCAATTGTCCCAGTGCTTCCAGGCACCGGCCTATATTGTCGTTAAGATATGCCACAAGGCCGTCAGGAACCTCGCCTTCCCCCGCAATATCGAGGGCACGGTTACCAACTGCCATGGATTGCCTGAAATTACCGACCCTGTAATGGGCTCCCGCTTCCAGACTCATCAATTCCACCTGCTGCCGTTGCGTCAATAATCCGGCATTCTCGTCCAGAAGATTTTGCACTCTCTGCAGGGCCTGCCGCGGGTCGGAGTCAACCTGCTCCCGGACCGACGCCAGGATCGCCGGTGTCAGTATTTCTGTCTCCGGGCCACGAACCACATCGCCGGCCCACAGAAAGCCGGGAGACATTACCGAATAAATCAGAACAATAACTACCTTACCAAGAGGCCTAAGCATCTGCATATACCGTCCGAATCTTTTTATTTTTTGTTAATTATTCGAAATATCTAACATTCTATCTTCAAATTAGGCCTAAATAAAGCATTCTCTCTTCCGGACGACCAATAGCGGCAGGGGAATAGGCTATACTCCCCTGTTGTTTTGGCATGGCTTTATGGGTAAATGAGCGCCGTTGTTACGCCCCGTCACATAAATATACTTTCCGAAAATTACATTCCCGGCGGCGCATGACCCGTACCGCCTCCGGGCGGCCGGCCACCGCCCTGACGACCGGGACCACCCCTGGCTTTCAGGCTTTCGCCGAGCTCCTTGTCGGTTACTATGCAGTCTCCATCCAGATCCATTCCTGCAAACCGGTCATCCCGGCGGGTCTCAAATTCTTCCCTGGACAGCAGGCCGTCCTGACTACGATCATAAAGCGCAAGATGATCCCGGGCATAGGCCGGATGACTCCATGACGCCTGGCTGAATTCTTCCAGATCCAGAAACCCGTCGTCATTCACATCACTTTCAGCAAACAATTTGTCCTGCTTTAGTTTTACATCCTCGCAGGTAATCCGGCCGTCTCTGTCGGTATCAAGCCTTTCCTTCATCGCCTCCAGCATTGTCTCTTTGTTCCCGGGGCCGGAGCCCGGGCCGTAGGCCCGCTTCGGGGCGCAGGATGTCACGATCACCGCCGCCATGAACAGGAAAAAAACAGAAGAAAGGCGAAAGCCGCCCGATCCGATAACTAAAACTCTCATTGCATAAAACTCGCTCAACTTCTCCTGCCCCAGTGATGATACGCTGAACCGGGCCGAAGCCGACGAATTTTGCGGACAAAACATAATGAACAGACCTGCAAACCAATTTTTTCCACCTAAAAAGGTCTTATCAAGCAACTTTGCCGCAAAAATACGGAATATTCTTCAGATACTCTTACAAGAGATCCAGCCCATCAAGCGCCTGTGAGCTAAACAGTTCTTGGCTTTCAGGTTTTATTAATCAATCTTTCAGTGCATCTATTGTTGCGGAGTACGGAAGAATATGCGGATACATATCCCTTTGATTCGGAAGGGATTAACAAAATATCAGATTGTATAAAATCTTTGCAATAATATTGCGCCAGGCACATTTTACGGGAAAAAAGATACAAAAAAGCACCACTGTTGCATTTTAGCTACAGCACTGGACTTTATCGAACATTTGTTTGAAATAAAAATATCAAACAGAATATTATTCTTCAAAAACCACTTTAATAAAAATTTAACTCTATGAATTTTGATTTTCTGCCGGTTCGGCCGGCCATATTGTATAAAATATACAGTGCCGGCGGGCCCAAAATATTTGACCGGTATTCTGACTGGTGTTAGCGTCAACTTGTTACCAACATGTTTCACTGTGTGGCCCAAAAGGGGAATCTTTAGGGAAGAAACATGAAGGTAATGCACACCAATAAACAAAAACGAATGGTGGAACGATTGACCGAATATAAAAGGAGGACTCTCAACTATTTTTCTTGATTACTTAAGGACCCGAGTGTGTGGAATGGGTCTGCTTTTGGTGTGCATCAACGAATAGAAAAATAGCCACCAGGCTTTTATTAACTTCTACGGAGGAAAATATCATGAAGAGCGATTTCTCATCGCGTCTCAAATATGGTGTATCTGCAATCGCAGTCGCCTCTACTCTGTCCATGATCGCCCAGACATCACAGGCGCAGGAAGCTGCAGCCGAAGAAGAAATGATGTTCGAAGAAGTGGTTGTGACAGGTTCACGTATTAAACGCAAAGACATCGAAAGCGTCAGCCCGCTGGCAATTACCGACGCTACAGAAATTAAATATAGTGGTCATACCCGCATCGAGGACATGATGAACAGCATGCCTCAGCTGGAAGCCAGCCAGACAGGCTTCCTGTCCAATGGTGCGACCGGTACAGCAACGCTGGACCTTCGCGGTATGGGTACAGAGCGCACAGTTGTTCTGATCAACGGCCGCCGCATGCAGCCCGGCGGACTCGCCACCAACGCTGCCGACATCAACCAGATTCCGGCCGGACTGGTAGAACGGGTAGAAATTCTTACCGGTGGTGCATCCTCTACATACGGTGCTGACGCCGTTGCCGGTGTTGTGAACTTTGTGATGGACAAAAACTTCGAAGGCGTCAAAATTACTGCCGGGGTTTCCGCCTATCAGCACAACAACAATAATGCCTATATCCAGGGTCTGATGGATGACAGTAACTTTGAATATCCGACGGGCAGCAGCGGACTTGATGGCGAACAGTACAACATTGATTTTGCGATCGGCAGCTCCTTTGACGATGACAAAGGTCATGTAACGGTTTACGGAAACTGGCGGAAAGTTAAAGAGCTTCGCCAGAAATCACGTGACTATTCCTCATGCGCGCTGAATGGTTCCGGCACATCATGTGGCGGTTCAGCGAATGCGGTGTCTCCCAACTTCGATATCTATCCCGTTGACCCCCTCACCGGCAATACAGTCTATGCATTCGACAGATATACTCAGAAAGACTTTGATGACGGCATCATCACAGACGAAGATGATATCGGCGAGCTGATTGTTGGCGGTGACGGTTTCTACTCTTATACCTCTGAAGACGTTCGCTACCCTGTTCCGTGGGCGAATGATACTTTTGCCAACCGCTTTGACTCACTGGGTGCAGACGGCTCTCTCACAGAATTTGATGGCAGCAACATCTACAACTATGCGCCAATCAACCACTTCCAGCGTCCTGATGAACGCTGGTCAGGCGGAGCCTTCATCAACTATGAGATCAATGATCATATCAAGCCCTATGCTGAAGTCATGTTCATGCGGGATACAACTAAAGCCCAGATCGCGGAAAGCGGAACCTTCTTTGATGAAGAATATACCATCAGCTGTTCCAGCCCCCTCCTGAGCACCGCCCAGCAAACCGATCTTTGCGGCACATATGGCCTGGCCCCAACTGATGACCTTGCCATCTATGTCGGTAAGCGTAACGTAGAAGGCGGACCGCGTCAGGACAACCTTACTCACAGCTCCTTCCGCATCGTCGTAGGTACTGAGGGTGAGATTTCCGATAGCTGGACATATGATGCATCCTTCACGTATGGCTCAACAAGCAGCCAGTCGGTCTATAAAAACGACTTTTATGCACCGAACATCGCCAATGCTCTCGATGTAGATCTGGATGGCGATGGCAATTTGCAGTGCGCCAGCGCAGAAGCAAGAGCCGGCGGTTGTCTGCCTTATCTGGTCTTCACTCCGGGCGGAGTAACTGCTGAACAGGCTAACTACCTGACAGCGACAGGTATTGCGACCGGTGAAACGGCACAGTACATCGCCAACGCCTATGTAACAGGTGATTTGCCCTTGACCATTCCGATGGCAAGCGATCCTCTGCAGATGGTTCTCGGGGTTGAATACCGCAAGGAAACCTTCATTCGCGACAGTGACCAGCTCTTTGAAGAAGGTCTGCTGCTCGGTCAGGGTGGAGCAACCGCTTCTGTTGACGGCCAGTATGATGTGAAGGAAATCTTTGGTGAAGCCTTTGTACCGATTGTACAGGACAAGGAATTCGCCGAAGATCTTTCCATGGAGCTGGGCCTGCGTCTTTCCGACTATAGTTCAGTCGGCAGTGCAACGACGTACAAAATTGGTTTGAACTGGAAACCGATTAATGAAGTCAAGTTCCGCGGCAGCTACAACCGTGCGGTTCGTGCCCCGAACTCACTCGAGCTGTTCGTACCCCAGACTGAAGGTCTGTGGGCAGGTACGGATCCGTGCTCCGGAGCCACACCGGATCTCACAGCTGCACAGTGTGCAAACACCGGTGTTTCAGCTGCTCAGTACGGTAATATCGGTGAAAGTCCTGCCAGCCAGTACAACTCCATTGACGGGGGCAACCCTGATCTTGAGGCAGAAACTGCTGACACCTGGACCTTCGGGGTCGTGGCAACACCTCTTGACGGACTTGTCATGAGTGTTGACTACTGGGATATCAAAGTTGAAGGCCTGATTGACAGCGTTGACTCTGAACTGGCTGTGGAACAGTGCGGACTTACAGGGGATGCAGTGTTCTGTGACCTGGTCAACCGCGCGCCAAATGGCAGCCTCTGGCTCGGCAAGGCAGGGTATGTCACTGCCACAGACCAGAACCTTGGTTTCTCTCACCAGCAGGGTATTGATGTGGTCGTAGACTATGAGATTGAAGGTTTGGACGGTATGTTCAACATTGATCTCGTAGGTACATACCTCATCAAGAAATTCACTCAGGAGATTCCGGGATTTGCTCCTTCAGAATACGACTGTAAAGGCGCAATCAGCACTCAGTGTTTCCCTTCTCCGAAGTGGCGGCATAGTCTGCGTGTTGGTTACATCTCAGATAGCTTCTGGACGGCATCCGTTAAATGGCGTTATTTCGGTAGTGTGACTAACCTAGATCCGACAGCTTCAGAGCTGAACTCTGAAATCGGAGCTCAGAGCTACTTTGACCTGACAGCTAACTTTGTCGCAAATGAAAATATTGATATCACCGTTGGCGTGAACAATATTTTCGACAAAGAGCCGCCGCTGGTCGGAGGCGATCTGTCTACCAATGCGAACGCCATTGCAGGCTTCTACGACACACTGGGTCGTTACCTGCATGCTTCCGTGACAGCGAGTTTCTAATCCTTTTCCAAGGATAAAAAACATTTTGAAACGGCGGGATTTTCCCGCCGTTTTTATTTGCCCGGAATGTTGACCAGGGAACTTAGAAAAGCCTCACAATTCAGCCATCTTCCCGATGACCTTTTATAAAGCGGTTACCGCACCAGCAGAGCGCTTCTGGCTTTGACCACATTGCCCCGTTTGTGAAATTCAAGACACCGGTTATTCCAGTTCAGGCCGCAGAAATCTGTCAATTCCCTAATAACACTCTCCGGTGTCTCCAAGACTGTCGCAACTTACTTCATGGGTGGAATTCTCAAATAGATTTTTCCAGAGTTGCCACAGTCATTCGCACTGCTGCGAAGAATATGCCGGGCGACCTGAAGTTCCCTCACGATATGGTTTCGATCCTTGGTGATGTAAACTTTCCTATGCTTTTTGGTACACACATTATGTACTGCGAATCTGTTTTTTTACCACGGCCATTGAAACAAATAGGCAAAATTACTGCCGCTTTAATAGCGGGTTTCGCTCCCCCGCGGGTCTTCGTTCATACAAGAAGAAAATTTATAAACCCTAAGGAGCAAAGGAAATGAAAAGCGTTATTTCATCACGCCTTCGGTATGGCGTGTCTGCACTTGTTTTGGCAGGTCTTCATACCACCCCCCTACACCAGACAGCACATGCCCAGGAGGCCGAAGAGGAAATGGTCTTCGAAGAGGTTGTCGTTACCGGGTCACGGATCAAACGCAAGGATATCGAAAGCGTCAGTCCCCTGGCTATCGCGGATGCAGCAGAGATCAAATTTAGCGGTCATAACCGTATTGAAGATCTTCTGAACACCATGCCGCAACTGGAAGCGGCCCAGAATGCCAATCTTTCCAACGGGTCAACCGGTACCGCCTCTTTGGACCTGCGCGGCCTGAACAACAGTCTGCTGACCAGCAGTTTTGCCAACAGAACCCTTGTTCTTATCAATGGCCGAAGACTGCAGCCTGGTGGTATTTACACGGTATCTCCGGACATTAACCAGATTCCATCGGGACTGATTAAAAGGATCGAAGTGATGACGGGCGGCGCCTCCTCCACTTACGGTGCGGATGCTGTAGCCGGTGTTGTCAACTTTGTCATGGATGATGAATTCGAAGGAATTCAGATCTCTGCGGGCGTCTCCGCCTATCAGCATAACAATCGCAATGACTATATCCAGGGTCTCATGGACGACCAGAATTTTGAGTATCCAGATGGCAGCAGCGGTCTTGACGGGGAACAATATAACCTGGACTTTGCCATCGGCAGTAAATTCAACGATGATAAAGGG
Organism: Emcibacter sp.; assembly: GCF_048269205.1. Classification (GTDB taxonomy): domain Bacteria; phylum Pseudomonadota; class Alphaproteobacteria; order Sphingomonadales; family Emcibacteraceae; genus Emcibacter. The sequence continues at coordinate 64,883 of NZ_JBLXJC010000003.1, forward strand.
CATGTTACTGTCTACGCCAACTGGCGGAAAGTTGAAGAACTGCGCCAGGGCGCGAGGGACTACTCCGCCTGCGCCCTTAACGGGGATGGGGACACCTGCGGTGGTTCTGCCAATGCCATCATACCCAACTTTGATCTCTACCCCCGCTTCCCCACCGGCGAAGACGGGGCTCTGGAAACGGACTATGCGCCGGAAACAAACCGTTTTGCCTCGCTGCAACTGGACGGTACCCTGCCTGAATTTGATGGAACCAACGTATACAACTTTGCCCCGGTCAACCATTTTCAGCGCCCTGACGAGCGCTTTTCTGGCGGTGCCTTCATCAACTATGAAGTAAATGAGCATTTCCGCCCCTATGCGGAAGTGATGTTCATGCGCGACACCACCAAAGCACAGATCGCGGAAAGCGGTACCTTCTTTGACGAAGAATACCATATCAGCTGTAGCTCGCCCTTGTTGACGGCGGCCCAAAGAACAGACATCTGCGGCGGTTATGGTCTTGATGACAGCGCGACCTCCACGGACGAGTTTGCCTTTTATGTGGGGAAACGGAATGTTGAAGGCGGTCCCCGTGAAGACAACCTCACCCACCAGTCATTCCGCATTGTCGGTGGAGCGGAAGGCGATATCAAGGACAGCTGGTCCTATGACGTCTCCATGCTGTATGGCAGCACAAATGCCTCTTCCACCTATAAAAATGACTTCTTCGCTCCAAATATCGCCAATGCGGTTGATGTTGAGCTGGCCGAAGACGGCAGCATACAATGTGCCGATGCCGACGCACGGGCAGGAGGATGTCTGCCCTATTTGCTGTTCACACCTGGAGGGATCACCGCTGAACAGGCCAACTATCTAACGGCAACAGGTATTTTGACCGGCTCGACCTCAGAACTTGTCTTTAACGCCTTTGTCACCGGTGATTTGCCGATAAGCATCGCCGAAGATCCGGTCCAGGCGGTTTTGGGTGTTGAATATCGCAAGGAAACCTTTGAACGATCCAGTGACCAGCTGTTCGAAGAAGGCCTGCTTCTGGGACAGGGCGGTGCAACAGCATCCGTGGAAGGATCCTACGATGTGAAGGAATTTTTTGCTGAGGCCTTTGTTCCGATCATCCAGGATTCTGAATTTGCCCAGGAACTCTCCATGGAGCTCGGTCTTCGTATCTCCGATTACAGCACCATCGGCGGGGCAACAACTTATAAAGTCGGCCTGAACTGGCAGCCGATCGACGAGGTGAAATTCCGCGGTAGTTATAACCGGGCCATTCGTGCTCCAAACGTCCTCGAACTCTTCCTGCCACAAACAGAAGGGCTCTGGGGTGGTGTAGATCCCTGTGCCGGAGATCCCACCGACCCTGATCCGGACAATCACCCGGTACTAAACGAGGCACAATGTGCCCTGACAGGCGTACTCCCGGGTCAATATGGTAATATCAGTGTCAGCCCGGCTTCACAATATAACAACTTCAGCGGCGGTAATCCGGACCTTGAAGAAGAGGTTGCAGATACCTGGACCGCCGGTGTTGTCGTGACGCCACTAGACGGGTTAACCGTCAGTGCAGACTATTGGTACATTAAAATTGACGGCATTATCGGTACCATCAATGAGGAGCTTGCCGTCACCCAGTGTGGTCTCACCGGCAACGAATTTCTCTGTGGCCTGATTACCCGTGCCGGGAACGGAAGCCTGTGGCTTGGCAAAGTCGGCCGGGTGACGTCAACCATTGACAATCTCGGCTTCACGCGCCAGCAAGGGATTGATATTGCCGCTGACTATTCCATAGAAGCCGCAGAGGGTAGTATTTTCGCCAATCTGGCAGGAACAATCCTGCTGGAGAAATTCACCCAGGAAGTGCCTGATCTCGTGGCCTCGGAGTATGATTGCAAGGGATCCTTCAGCACATCCTGCATCCCCTCTCCCACCTGGCGTCATACCCTGAGAATTGGATATGACTCTCATGAGTGGTGGACAGTAACGGCAAAATGGCGGTATTTCGCCAGCGTCAAGAATCTGGATAGCTCTGTTTCCGAAATAAACCAGGAAATTGGCGCCCAGAGTTATTTTGACCTGACCGCCAGCTTTGTCGCCAACGAAAATGTTAATATCACCCTTGGTGTGAATAACATCTTTGACAAAGAGCCGCCGATGATTGGGGGTGACTTTGCCACAAACGCCAATACATATGCAGGATATTACGACACACTGGGCCGTTACCTCCATGCCTCAGTAACAGCCACATTCTAAACTACAGAAACCTACAAAGAAACGGCGGGAACTTTCCCGCCGTTTTGTTTTTCAGCTCTCTATTTTGTATAAAAAAATTCATAATTCCTTATTTTTCATGAAGTTATTATTCTCATAATTATTGCCGTATATACGAATCTTGTTTATTATTAATGTTAATCTTAACGATTCGGTATCTTTTCATAGTGCAAGACGGGGATATGCGTAGTCCGGAAAGGTTGTGTGGAACCTTCCCGAAACGGCATAGACAGAGGTAAATTGCATTTTTTTAAGATGGGACACCTGAAGTCCAAAATAAACATCAGTTCCCAAGTCTGTATTCCAGTTACGTAAAAACACTTTCTATCGGGTCCCAGCCTCGATTTATTGTCGTTTTCACACTGTCCATTCGCCATTGAATGGGCAACAGAGATTTTTATTCCCCGCAAGTTCAACTTTCAACTACGGAGGAATAGGGATCATGCAATCCAGATTCAACAATAATCTCAGAACCAAATTCAATAATAACCTTAAAATAAGTGTATCTACACTGGTTTTGTCAGCTCTAACTGCATCACTGCCCCTGACGGCAGTGGCGCAAGACCAGGCAGGAACAGATGAAGAATTCCTTGAAGAAGTGGTGGTCACAGGCTCCCGTATCCGGCGGTCTTCCCTTGAGACCCCGACACCAGTTACCATCATCGGTGCAGATGATATCGCCGCATCGGGCAATCCAAACCTTGGTGATTTCCTGACGGAACTGCCTCAACTTGGCTCCACCTTTACCACTGCCAACTCAACCCGTTTTATCGGGACGTCCGGCGGATCCTATCTGGACCTGCGCCGGCAGGGGTCGGTCAGAACACTGGTTCTCATCGATGGCCGCCGCCATGTGGGCAGCAGCGCGGGCGATACCCGCGTGGACATCAACACCATCCCCTCTGACCTGATTGAAAGTGTCGAGGTCATCACGGGCGGGGCTTCCGCTATTTACGGCGCCGACGCCGTCACCGGAGTTGTCAACTTCATCCTGCGTGACGACTTTGAGGGCGTCAAGGTTAGCGGCCAGTACGGTCATGTGGGCGAAGGGGACCATTATAGCTATAACACCAGCGTCACGGCCGGCGGCAATTTCGCCAATGACCGGGGCAATGCGGTCATTAACGTGGAATATGCGAAACAAAGCCGCATGAAGGCCACCGACAGGGACTTTAGCGCCAAGCGTGTTCGTCTTGTCAATAACCTGGACAACGACGATGCAACTGACGGCATACCCGATCAGATTTATGTAGAGAACGCAGGTCTTTTCTTCATCAGCAAGGGAGGTGTTTCCTTCAGCTTCGGGGAGCCCTTTGGTCATATTTTTGACCCGGACGGGACTTTGCGGGTATTGGATATCGGCACATATCATGGATCCAGTGAATGTTCCGACTGTGACTTCCTTGATCTTGTGGAAACCTCCGACCTTCTGCCGGAACTCAAACGCCTGGCCGTCAATGCCAAGATCAACTATGAGCTTACGGATTTTGCCGACTTTTTCCTTGAAGGTAAATTCGTCCGAACCCAGGCCTATTATCTGGGTCAACCGGCGTTCGATCAGGGATCTATCGTCATCGAGCGGGACAATGCCTATCTCACCGATCAGCTTGCTACTCTCATGGACGACCTGACCATCGATTCCTTCAGCATGTATCGCTTCAACGTCGATGCCGGCCGTCGTGGTGAAGACAATGAACGGACCACCATCCGCCTTGTCACCGGATTTGAAGGCGAACTGGATAACGGCATGAATTATGAGGTATCCTACACCTATGGCCGTTCGAAACAGAATCTGCTCGCCCTGAACAACCGCATCAATTCCAGATGGTATGCCGCCATTGATGCCGTGGTTGATCCGGGTACCGGGGCCATTGTCTGCCGCTCCACCCTGGAAGGCAGTGACAATCCGCTGCTGGAGGGCTGTATCCCCACCAGTGTTTTCGGGGACGGCGCCGTCAACCAGGCCTCGGCTGACTGGTTCAATAATGACTCCCTGCGCGAAGACACCATCGAGCAACATGTGGCCAGCGCCTATATTACCGGTGAAGCGATCGACCCGCTTGGCGCAGGACCGATCGGCTGGGCAGCCGGTGTGGAATGGCGTGAAGAAAGCAGTCGTTCCGTTCCCGCGTTTGAGGACCGGGCCGGGCTCACCTTTGGTAATGCCCTGCAGATCACCGACGGGTCCTATAACGTGAAGGAAGTCTTCGGCGAGGTCACTGTACCTCTTCTGAAAGACATGGAATTCGCCAAGTCGTTGTCTCTGGATGCAGCGATCCGTTATGCGGATTACTCCACTACAGGAAGCAGCACCTCCTGGAAAGTGGGCGGCACCTACGCCCCGATAGATGATATTCGGTTCAGGGTCACTTACGCCAAAGCCGTTCGTGCCCCCAATATCGGGGAACTGTTCGACCCGCAGAACCAGAATTTCTTCAGTGTGGATGACCCCTGCAGGGAGAGCCAGCTTGATCTGATTGCGGATAGTGCGGTACGAGCCAACCGGGCCGCCAACTGCGCCGCGCTCGGTGTGCCGGGTGGTTTTGATTCCAACTATGATGAAGCCACACTTTCCGGCCTTTCCGGCGGCAACCCTGACCTTATGCAGGAGGAAGCCAAGACCTGGACAGTGGGTGCGGTCTTTACGCCCAGCTTCCTGGAAGGCTTCTCCCTGACTGTGGACTGGTGGGACATGCGGATTGAGAATTTCATCGGTGTTGTCACGGCCCAGGATATACTGGACCGTTGCGTCGATGCGGAATCAATCGACAATATCTACTGTCCGCAAATCACCCGTGACGGCAGCGGAGAAATTACCAACATCGAGCAGGTTGCTCTTAATATTTCCGCTTCCGAAGCTTCCGGTATCGACTTTGACGCAATCTACCGGTTTGACGTGGGAGATGACCAGAGCATTTCAGTTCGATTGCTTGGAACATATCTCATCAAGAACCAGTTCTTCCCGTTCCAGGATGAACCGGACAATGCTGACCGGGAAGATGGCGAAATCGGCGATCCGGAATGGCTGATCACCCTGAATGCCACTTATTACAACGGCCCCTTCAGCGTCAACTATCGCATGCGTTTCATTGACGACACACTACGCATCGACTGGGATGAATTTGAGGCCAGCCCGGAACTGCAGGCGCCGCTCTATACCGGTTCTGCAAGTTATCACGACATTCAGGCCCGTTATCAGATTGATGACGATTACGAGGTCTATGCCGGGGTAAATAACATATTTGCCAAGAATCCGCCGTTCCCTCTGAGCGGCACAGGCGGCGATTCTGGCATCTATGATAACAAAGGCCGGTTCTTCTATGCCGGCTTCTCTGCCAACTTCTGATAGTCGGAAGAGCAGCAAACCTTACGCGGTGCCTCTTTCCTTCGGGAGGCACCGCTTTTCTGTCCGGAGTTTAGTCCTCATTCAGGCTGAACAGCTCCATGTTGCCGCCGGTGGCGACCGTATTGATGGTCAGGGTCTTTTCCGAGGCAAAACGATAGAGATAATGGGGTCCGCCAGCCTTGGGCCCGGTTCCCGACAGGCCCTGCCCGCCAAAGGGTTGCACACCGACCACGGCACCGACAATATTACGGTTCACATAGGTATTACCCACATCCAGCTTCCCGAATATTTCCTGCGCCCGGCCCTCGATCCGGCTATGCACACCAAGGGTAAGGCCATATCCGGTAGCCCGTATGTCCTCTAACACCCTGTCCAGATTTCCGGCCTTATAGCGGATCACATGCAGAACGGGTCCAAAGACCTCCCGGGTCAGCTGGCCGAGGCTCTCTATCTCATAGATGCGCGGGGCAAAGAAACTTCCGTCCGGGCAATCGGTCGGCAGCGGGAGAACGCAAACCGGTTTGGCTTCCTTGTCCATGCGCTCCACATGCTGTTCCAGCACGGCTTTGGCCTCGTCATCGATCACCGGCCCCACATCAGTGCTAAGCAGCAGGGGATCGCCAAGCCTGAGGCAGGCTGCCGCCCCCTTCAGCATGTCGATCACCTGGTCGGCAATTTCCGATTGCAGATACAATACCCTGAGCGCGGAACAGCGCTGACCGGCGGACTGGAAAGCAGAACTGAGCACATCATCCACCACCTGTTCCGGCAGGGCCGTACTGTCCACAATCATCACATTCTGGCCACCGGTTTCCGCAACCAGCGGCACGATCGGGCCTTTCCGCCGGGCCAGGGTCATATTGATCACCTTGGCGGTTTCCGTCGAGCCGGTGAAGGCGATCCCGGCAAGCCTCTCGTCCTGCACCAGCTTCGCACCCACCGTTGCGCCGTCACCGGGCATCAGATGCAACACGTCACCGGGCACCCCGGCTTCATGCAGCAGCTTCACCGCCTCGGCTGCAATAAGAGGTGTCTGTTCCGCCGGCTTGGCAATAACCGCATTCCCAGCGGCAAGCGCGGCTGCCACCTGGCCGGTGAAAATGGCCAGCGGGAAGTTCCACGGGCTGATACAGACAAAAACACCCCGGCCATGCAGGCTCAACTGGTTGAGCTCCCCGGTCGGCCCTGGCAAGATTTTCGGTTCGGCAAAATTCTCTCTCGCCTGAAGGGCATAATAGCGACAGAAATCCACCGCCTCGCGCACCTCCGACAGCCCATCTGCCACTGTCCGGCCCGCCTCAAGGGCAATCAGGCCCATAAGCCGGGCCGTGTTTTCTTCAAGCAAGTCTGCGGCTTTCTCCAGAATTTCCGCGCGCGCATTCCCGCCCAGAGCATCCCAGCCTTTCTGGGCAGAAACGGCCAGGCCATAGGCCTTGTCCATATCTTCCTCAAGCGGCATACCCACATGGCCAACGACTTCTTTTCTATTGGTCGGACTGGTCACCGCCTCATTTTCCCGTTTCAACAGCTTTCCGCCGACGATCGGGCCGGAAACCCATTTGGCACTCTTGCCCGAAGCCATTTCAGCAAGCAGCTTTTCGGTTGCCAACGGATCGGCAAGATCAAGGCCGGCACTGTTACGTCGCGCGCCTGCCTCATGGCCGGAGGCGGAAAGAATATCGGACGGCAGGGGAATATTGGGATGGCGCCGGGGCGACGCCTTCTCCACCAGTGTCAGCACGTCCTGCATCAATTCCTCGACCGGTACGGTCTCGTTCATGAAGCGATTGACAAAGGAACTGTTGGCGCCGTTTTCAAGAAGCCGGCGTACAAGATAGGGCAGCAGGTCCTTGTGAGCCCCCACGGGAGCATAAACCCTGAGCGATACCGGCACCTCAAGCATATGGCGCAACTGGTCATACATCAGATGGCCCATGCCGTGCAGGCGCTGGAATTCAAAATTCCGGTCTTTTTTTGCAAGCTCCAACACCATAGCTACCGTATAGGCGTTATGGGTGGCAAACTGGGGGAAAATCACGTCCCGCGCCGCCATCAGCCGTTCGGCGCAAATCTGGTAGCTAAGGTCAGTGGTCTGCTTACGGGTATAGACCGGGTAATCCTCAAGACCCAGCTCCTGGGCATGTTTGATTTCGCTGTCCCAATAGGCGCCCTTGACCAGCCGCACCATGAACCGGCGTCCCGCCTCCCGGGCCAGGGCCACAAGCCAGTCAAGGACGTAGGGGGCACGCTTCTGGTAGGCCTGGACCACCAGCCCGAGCCCCTCCCAGCCCTGCAAGTCCTCATGGCGGGCAAGATGCTCGAAAATATCCAGTGAAATATCCAGCCGCTCCGCTTCTTCCGCATCAATGGTAAAGCCAATGCCACCCGCCCTGGCAGCAGCGGCCAGTGCCACAATGCGCGGCAACATTTCAGTCATCACCGTCTCGTGACAGGCATATTCATAACGGGGATGCAGGGCGGAAAATTTTACGGAAATTCCGTCAGCCGCAATCACACTGTCCTTGTCGTTGGCGGCGCTGATTTTCTCGATGGCTTCCATATAGGCCCGGAAATACCGGTCCGCATCGGCCATGGTCCGGGCACCCTCGCCCAGCATATCAAAGGAAAATCGCGTGCCCGGCTGATTCAGCTTCTGACCCCGGCTTGTGGCTTCCTTGATTGAACGACCCAGCACATACTGGTTACCCATGATTTTCATGGCCTGGGTCACGGCGGAACGGATTACCGGTTCGCCACTGCGGGAAACGATTTTGCCAAGCCATTTGGACGGATTATTGTGGGCATCCTCACCCAGTTCCACGACCCGGCCGGTCAGCATCAGGCCCCAGGTAGAGGCATTGACCAGCAGGGAATCCGAATGCCCGAGATGGCTCGACCATTCCCCGGAACGGAGTTTCTCAGAAATCAGCCTGTCCGCAGTATCACCGTCCGGCACCCTGAGCAGCGCCTCGGCAAGACACATGAGCGCAACACCTTCCCGGTTGGACAGACCGAACTCCTGCAGGAAATAATCCATGGTGCCCTGGTCGTCGCTCTTCCGGCGGGAATCCGTTACCAGCGCACGGGCTGTCTCAACAATGCGCTCCCGTCCCGCATTGGTCAGGCCGGACGCCCGGAACAAGTTGGCGATCGCCTTTTCCTCATCCATATGCTGGGCCTGGCGCAGGGCCAACCTGATATCCCCCAGCGGCGGCAACGGAAATTCTTCTGACAGGGTCAGGTCATACATAGTCCATTCCTTTTACACATAAAGCCTAATAGTCGTGCATTTTACTATTTAAGTAGCGATATATGTCGCTATTTTTCGCTATTTGGCGGATATTTATCTACTAAAAACAATGAATAGCAGAATTTATCACTTCAACACTCCACCATATTGACCGCCAGGCCGCCCTTGGAGGTTTCCTTGTATTTTTCCTGCATGTCCCTGCCGGTCTGACGCATGGTTTCAATGACTTTGTCAAGCGAAACCATATGACGTCCATCCCCCCGAAGCGCCAGGCGCGCTGCATCAACGGCCTTGATTGCGCCCATGGCATTGCGTTCAATGCAAGGTACCTGGACAAGACCACCCACCGGATCGCAGGTCAGGCCCAGATTATGTTCCATGCCAATTTCGGCAGCATTCTCGACCTGCTCATTGGTCCCGCCCAGCGCCGCCGCCAGGCCGCCAGCCGCCATGGAACAGGCGACACCAACTTCGCCCTGGCAGCCCACTTCGGCGCCGGAAATGGAAGCATTTTTCTTGTAGAGAGACCCGATGGCCGCCGCTGTCAGCAGGAAGGTGCGGATTCCTTCCTTTCCTTTCTGGTTATAAAAACGATCGAAATAGCGCAATACCGAAGGCAGGATGCCCGCCGCCCCGTTGGTCGGCGCCGTCACCACCCGGCCGCCTGCAGCATTTTCTTCATTCACTGCCAGGGCCCAGAGATTGATCCAGTCCATAATGATGGCCGGATCGCGCAATTGTTTTTCCATGCCCTTCTGCAGGTCTTCATGAAGTTTTCGCGCCCGGCGCTCCACCTTCAGCCCACCAGGGAGAATTCCCGTCTGCACACATCCCCGGTCTATGCAGGCCTCCATCACCTTGTGAATATGATCGAGCCCGGCAAAAATATTCTTCTTGGGCTGCAGGGCAGCCTCATTGGCCAGCATCAGGTCGGCAATGCGAAGCTTATGGGCTTTACAGATTGCCAGAAGCTCTTCGGCATTATCGAAAGGATAAGGGACAGGCAACTGTTCCGCCGCTGGATAATTGCTGCCCAGTTCCTGTTCGGACACCACAAACCCACCACCTACGGAATAGAAAATCTGCCGGGAGATCAGTTCCCCTGCCGCATTGCTGGCCGTGAACTCCATGCCGTTGCTGTGATGAGGCAACAATTTGCCCATCTCGAACAGGACATCCCGGCTTTCATCAAAGGCAATGGCCTTTCGGCCAAGGAGGACAAGTTCCCTTTTGCGGCGAATGGCATCGATACAGTCGTCGATGATTTCAGGATCAATGGTCGCGGGCTCATACCCAGACAGACCGAGCAAGAGCGCGCGATCCGTGGCATGCCCCTTCCCTGTCAGGGCCAGGGAACCAAAGAGGCTTACTTGAAGCGAAGAGACATCCGGCAACTTGCCGGCCTTATCCAGATTTTCAAGAAAATTTCCGGCCGCAATCATTGGTCCCACGGTGTGGGAACTGGACGGACCGATACCGACCTTGAACAGATCAAAAACACTCAGGAACATTTACCACCCTATATATTCAGACGCGCCAAATACCGGCCGGCCTACACATGCCCGAGCATTCTTTTACTTATTTGGCAACGAGCCCTTTATCAATGGCCCGGATATAATCCAGAACCCGAAACCATTTGTTCGCCTGACAGATGCTGATTGCCTGGGATCGTCCCATCCGACGAACCAGTTGTCTTGCCAGGGCTTCAATAGTTTCCTCACCCATGTTTTATACTCTCATGATTTTGCTGCACTGCGACATATAACTCTTCAAGACTACTATTCTGGGGATCTTTTTCAATAAAATAGTGCAGAAACCAACGAATAAAACGTTTTGTCACAGTTACTTGATTATTAGCGGCGCAAAATACTGTTTAACGACCCAAAAACGGCAAATTATTCCGCAACAGAGGACAAACCGGCCCGGCGAAACCGGACCGGTGGTGTTTTGAATCCGGGTATACTGACGTATCAATTTCGGGACGGAAACACCCCCTGGAGAGCGATGCAGAACCTCACGCCGAGAAAGGGCTGCATGAGACTAAAGGACTGCCCGGCACCGGCATTCCCTATCTGCGTCACAGACGTAGCGGCAGACGAGTTCAGTGTCACATCCGGCGTTTCGCTATTGTAAATATCATCATTGCCATCATTTGCCAGTATGCGGCTTGATGGTTCGGGAGAATCTCCGTCGGCGCTGGAGGCATGAATGGTTGTCGTCGTGTTTGCCGTATGGTTATGGGACGGCATGTTCTGAGCGGTGAGTGTACTGCTGTTGCTTCCCGCCTTTTGTCCCATGGGGACGGCCACGAGTCCCGGCCCATGCCCCCAGCCCACGGCAACCCGCCCCCTGAGGTCAGGCAGGGCAAAGGTCACGCGCCCGTCCCCGCCGAAAGTGGTGCCCAGCAGAGAGAAGAGTGCTGAATTGCTGGAAATGGGCAATAGCTGCCCCTGAGTTTCTACCCAGCCGCGCGGACAGAAGTTGGCCGCTGTCATCTGTATGTCACCCAGAAAAGGGTCTACTCCTGCAGATACCGGCCCCGCCCCCATAACTGCAAAAATTCCAGCAGCCATCATGACCGCTGTAGTACTTTTCACTTTTGACATTTTGTCCTCCTTTAAGTGTTATCTGAAATACACCGGTTCATACTCACTTTCAGGACGGACCGGGCCACCGGATTGGGCCGATAATTGAATATTTGGTTATTATCCCGGGCAGGAACTCCCACGCCACCCCGGACCGGGGTAGCGCGGCAGATACATTTATTCTTCTTACTTAGTCAGGCGACGCCGGAGGCCCAGCATCATCAGGTTCATCCCCAGCAAAAGCAGAATCGACGGCGAAGACACCACAATTGGATCATCTACGAATACTGTGAATATCATGGCATATTCAAAAAGGGCGATGTTTCCGGGCTCAAACATACCCGCCTGGATATTTGATTCCAGGGAAATCGCATTCACAGCCGCCGCCAAAGTGTGGGCATCACTGGAGACCACTTCCGGATCCGTGTTTGCGTAAGTTTGCAGGTCGATATCGCCGCCATCCGTCAGGTTTAGCTCGACAAATGCATCAGTTGATCCCAAAGACCATTCGTCAAGAATTAGCTGTGCTGCAGTTACTTCAGTAACCAGGTCAGTTGTCAGGTCAAAATCTATATCAAGTTCTAGTTCTGCTTCATTGGCGTCGCTGAGCTGCTTTGGCAGGGCCAGGGCCGTATTGCTTGTATAAACCAGCCCCAGGGTAAATTCACCCGGGGTACCAGTCGGCAAAGAACCAAAACCTTCCACTGTGATGCCGGAAAGATTAAGGGTTTCTTCAATATCGGTAGTATCGTTTTCCTCGAAAAAGAAATTCACGCCTTCGGACCAGTTATTGAAAGTTACGCCATCAACAGAGATGCTGCCCCCGTCAACCAGTTCCTGCAAAGTACAGGATGTTGCGTTCGCGCAACCGCTTGTAGTGACAGTAGCCGAAGCCATAGTGGGTGTCATGACCAGTGCCAGGAACGCTGTCACGACCGTCAGAAAGATGCTATCCATTTTTTGCATGATGATGCCCTCCAGATATCTGCTTCTCAGATTTGTAGCCCCAGAGGTTTTACATGCAATAGTTGTGCCCAAATCCGATAAGGCCATTTATATCAGTATCATATAAGATTCGAATTCAGTATATGAGGAATATTCTTGTTAAAAGTGTAAAATTTCCTGACAAACCGCGACATACCCCCTTAATTAATGCCAAATAATCAGTAAATCACCGACTCCATACAGAATCCCCTTTTACAACCATAGGGTTACAGCTGTAAAAAATCCTGACAAAAAAAGGCCTTTTCCGAAGAAAAGGCCTTAAGTCTGTATTTAGGAGAAAGAGTAGAACCTGCACGTCCGCAAGCCACAACAAAGGTTTTGAGTGCCACCTGAAGGAACGGAGGGAGGGTCCATTCCACATAACCTTTTAAAGATATGACGGCAAAGCCATCCACCATATCCAATCGCGAACGTGCAGGGTTCCTCATGTGAACAGAAAATATTCCGTTCTGTCACCATGCTCGCCCTCTTTTTACGGAGAGCGTTCAACCATAATTCATAAATTGTATACAAAATTATGATTCGCCTACAGATTATCTTTAAACCGACAGGATATGTTGCTATAATGCAAAAAAAATCAGGATAATATCTATATACCCACTTACAAATCAGAATAAAGAACTATGACAACAGATCATTCAAAGCGGCTGGACCGTATCGACCGGAAAATTCTTGCAGTTCTTCAGGAAGAAGGACGCATCTCCAATGTCAAGCTGGCCCATAAAGTCAATCTCAGCGCCACCCCCTGCCTGGAACGGGTAAAAAGGCTGGAGCGCGAAGGATATATCAGAGGCTATGTCGCGCTGCTCGATCCGCGGCTTCTGGATGCCGCCCTGGTCTCCTTTATCGAGGTTTCCCTTGACCGCACAACCACCCGGGCGCTGGATAATTTCCGTGAAGAAGTGATGCGCATGGAGGAGGTCCAGGAATGTCACATGGTGGCCGGGGGCTTCGATTACCTGATCAAGGTTCGTACACGGGACATGGAACATTATCGCCGCTTCCTGGGTGAAAAACTCTCTGCCATCAAGGATGTCAGCACAACCCACACCTATGTGGCCATGGAAGAAGTCAAGGCCACCAGCGCCATCACCGTTCCAAAAGCTTGATCCCGGCCGGGAAATTCCCTATATCAGTCACCATAGAGCCACACGGATTGGAGTTTGGGTTAATGACAAAAGTAACTTTCATCACTCCCGATGAAGAGCGTATCGAAGTGGAAGCCGAAGACGGCGTCTCCCTCATGGAAGCTGCTGTCAACAACAGCGTTCCCGGCATTGATGCCGACTGCGGCGGCGCCTGCGCCTGCGCCACCTGCCATGTAATTGTACCGGACAGCTTCAAGAGCGCCACCGGCACACCATCGGAAGACGAGGAATCACTACTGGATTTTCTGGATAACCGGCAGGACAACAGCCGCCTCAGCTGTCAGATTGAAGTATCCTCTGCCCTGGAGGGCATGGAAGTTGTGGTTCCCGAGGAAGCCTGAGGCTTCTTTCTTCAGAACTTTCCTTCACGAAGCATGTTGATAATGCCGGAGAAATCCTTTCCGGCATTTCCTGCATCTGCGAATGTCGTATAAAGCGCTTCGGACAAATGCCCCAGCGGCGTCGCGGCGTTGCAGCTTTCGGCAGCGTCTTTGGCCAGCCTAAGATCCTTGAGCATCATGGCTGCAGCAAAACCAGCCTTGTAATCATTGTTGGCGGGCGATGTGGGCACCGGCCCCGGCACCGGACAATAGGAAGTCAGCGACCAGCACTGGCCGGACGCTTTTGAAGAAATCTCAAACAGCTTTCGGGCATCGAGACCCAGTTTTTCCGCCAGCACAAAGGCTTCCGATACGGAAATCATCTGAATCGCCAGCATCATGTTGTTGCAGATCTTGGCAGCCTGTCCTGCACCTGCATCCCCGGCATGGATGATGTTGGCGCCCATGGCTTCAAGATACACTTTCGCGGCTTCGAAGGCCTTTTCCGTACCGCCCACCATAAAGGTGAGCGTCCCGCCGGCCGCAGCGGCAACCCCGCCGGAGACAGGTGCATCCACCATATCCAGTCCGGCTTCGGTCGCGGCGCCGATCACTTCCCGGGCGCTGGCCACATCAATGGTCGAACAGTCCATCAGGACAGTTCCCGAAGAAACTGTCTCCAGGATTCCCTTGTCGCCCAGATAGACCGATTTCACATGCTGGCCCGCCGGCAGCATGGTGACGACGGCATCAACATCCGTCACCGCCTCTGTCACTGAATCCGAGGGCATTCCCCCCTGCTCTTTGAGACCCGCCATGGCCTCTTCATTCAGATCAAAAACCTTCAACTCATGCCCTGCTTTAATCAGATTGGCAGCCATACCGCTGCCCATGTTACCCAGTCCTATGAAAGCCACCCTAGCCATTATTAATCTCCCGGAAATTAAAGTTTGAGTTCCCTGTCCCCCAGAGGTTCAAAATGTTTCTCCACTTCTCCTCTGCCAACTTCCTCCAGGGAAGCCGGAGACCATTTCGGACTGTTGTCCCGGTCGATCAAAACCGCGCGAATCCCTTCAAAGAAATCACTCCGATAGGTCACCAGATGGTTGACCAGACGGAATTCCATACGCATGCAATCATCAAATTCCAGGTCCGCTCCCTGAAGAAGCTGCTCCAGCGTTACCTTGAGGCTGGTCGGCGACATCTGTGCAAGCGTATCACGTGTTTTTCCGGCCCAGGGATGATCTATGGCCTCAAGATGGTCACAGATTTCCTCGACGGCGCGTTCCCCAAAAGCCGCATCAATCAGGTCCCTGAACTCATCCAGCGGCGCATCACCAGCCTCCTCGGCAAAGCGGCCGATAATCTGATCAACGTCCCCAGGTGAACCGAGTTCCGCCTCAACCAGCGCGCCCTTCAACTCCTCAAGCCGGTCCGAAGGCACGTAGGCCGTGCCAATGCCGGTATAGAGACAGTCAGCGGCCTTGAGACGCGCCCCGGTCAAACCGAGATAATAGCCGAGTTTCCCCGGGAGACGCGGCAGAAAATAGCTGCCGCCTACATCGGGAATCAGTCCGATCCCGGTCTCGGGCATGGCGAACAGGGTCTTGTCACCGACAATGCGATGAGATCCATGCACCGAAATACCCACACCACCGCCCATGGTGATCCCGTCCATGAAGGAAATATAGGGTTTGGGGAAATGAAAAATGCGGGCATTCATCCGGTACTCGGTGGCAAAAAACGCCTCGGCCGGCCCGCTGTTGTCCGGACCGTTTTCCGCCAGGGTGCGCACATCACCGCCGGCACAAAAGGCCTTTTCTCCGTTCCCTTCCACCAGGACAGCGGCAATGGCATCATCTTCTGCCCATTTCACCAGCTGAGCGTCCATCCGGGCGCACATGTCGGTGCTGAGCGCATTCAGCGCCTTTGGCCGGTTAAGCAGAACACATCCTACCCTGCCCTTGACCTCAAACAGAATTTCCGGTTCCGCCGTCATACAGGTCTCCTATCTTTCGGCCATCAACTGGCGTGAAATGATCAGGCGCATGACTTCATTGGTGCCTTCCAGAATCTGGTGTACCCGCACATCGCGCAGGAAACGCTCCAGCGGATAGTCATTCAGATAGCCATACCCGCCATGCAGCTGCAGCGCCTCATTGACCACCTTGAAGCCGGTGTCCGTTGCCAGTCGTTTTGCCATGGCGGCAAATTTTGTCGCATCCGGCGCCCCGGCGGTGACCTTCTGGGCCGCCTTGTGCAGCAGCAGGCGGGCCGCTTCCAGTTCCGTTGCCATGTCGGCCACCCTGAACTGCAGGGCCTGGAAGGTATCAAGGCTGCGACCGAACTGCTTGCGATCCCCCATATAGGTAAGGGTCAGATCGAAACAGGCCTGGGCCGCGCCCAGGGAACAGGCGCCGATATTCAGGCGACCGCCGTCAAGCCCCTTCATGGCGAAGGTAAAGCCCTGTCCTTCTTCACCAAGGAGATTTTCCGCCGGCACCCGGCAATCTTCGAAAATCACCATGCTGGTGGGCTGGCTTTTCCAGCCCATTTTCCTTTCCTGGGCACCAAAACTGAGGCCCGGTGTGTCTTTTTCCACCACGATGGCGCTGATGCCCTTGGGACCTTCCTCCCCGGTCCGGACCATAACCACATAAACGTCGGAAAAGCCGCCGCCGGAAATGAAGGCCTTGGTACCGTTCAGCACATAATGATCCCCATCGCGAACCGCTTTTGTCTTCAATGACGCGGCATCGGACCCGGCCCCGGGCTCGGTCAGGCAATAGCTTCCAACAAGCTCCATAGTCGTCAGCTTCGGACAATATTTCTGGCGGGTTTCCTCGGCCCCGAATGAATCGATCATCCAGGTGACCATATTATGGATGGTAAGATAGGCCGCGGTTGAGGTGCATCCCTTGGAAAGTTCCTCGAAAACAATGGCGGCATCAAGCCGGGTCAGCTCCGAACCGCCCACATCTTCACGGGTATAGATGCCTGCCAGACCAAGTTCCGCCGCCATACGCAGCTTGTCCACCGGAAAATGGCTTTCCCGATCCCAGTCTGCAGCGTGCGGTGCAAGTTCCTTTTCCGCAAAGTCACGGGCCATATCCTGAATGGCCCGCTGTTCCTCATTAAAATTGAAGTCCATGTCTGTTCCCTCTTGTTAACCGGAGTCTAGACGATTATTTCAGGGTTGGAATAGAAAAGTCTGCGGCGATGGCACTTTCAGGCCAGCGGGAGGTGATGGTTTTCACCTTTGTATAGAAGCGCACCGCTTCCATGCCAAACTGGTTGTGATCACCGAATGCAGACTGTTTCCAGCCCCCAAAACTATGGAAGGCCAGCGGCACGGGAATTGGCACATTGATGCCAACCATGCCGACTTCCACCTTGTCCGCATAGGCCCGGGCAGCCGGACCGTTGTTGGTAAAGATAGAGGTTCCGTTGCCATATTCGTGATCAGAGGCCAGCGCCATACCTTCTTCAAAAGACTGCACCCGCAAAAGCTGCAATACCGGACCAAAGATCTCATCCTGATAGGATTTCATGTCCGGTTTGACCCTGTCGAACAGGCTGCCGCCCAGGAAAAATCCGTTCTCATAACCAGGCAGGGTAAAATCGCGGCCGTCAACCACCAGGTCGGCGCCTTCATCCACACCCATCTGGATATAGTTCATGACTTTCTGGCGATGCTCGGCGGTTACAAGCGGCCCCATTTCAAGGCCCTTGTCGAGACTCTGGCCGATTTTCAGGGCTTCCACCCGGGGTTTCAGCATTTCCACCAGACGGTCGGCCACCTCGTCACCCACACAGACACCAACAGAAATGGCCATGCAGCGTTCACCGGCTGAACCATAGGCTGCGCCCATCAGGGCATTGGCAACACCTTCCAGATCCGCGTCCGGCATGATCAGCATATGATTTTTGGCACCGCCCATGGCCTGACAGCGTTTGCCGTGAGCCGTCGCGGTTGAATAAACATATTTGGCAATAGCTGTTGAACCCACAAAGCTTACCGCCTTGATGCGCTCGTCGGTCAGCAGGCAGTCCACGGCTTCCTTGTCACCGTTCACAACATTCAGCACCCCTTTGGGGCCGCCGGCTTCCACCCAGAGTTCAGCCAGGCGCATGGGGCAGCCCGGGTCTTTTTCGGAAGGTTTCAAAACAACGGTATTGCCGGTGACCATGGCCATGCAGGCCATCCATAGCGGAATCATAGCCGGGAAGTTGAAGGGTGTAATACCGGCCACAACACCGAGCGGCTTGCGCATGCTGTAAATGTCAATATCGCGGGAGGCGTTGTCGGAAAACTCACCCTTCTGCAGGTGGGGAATACCGCAGGCAAATTCGGCAACTTCAATGCCACGCAGAACGGACCCCATGGCATCCTCGATCACCTTGCCATGTTCGCGAGCAACCAGCTCGGCCAGTTCCGGCTGCTTTTCATAAAGCAACTGGGTAAAACGGGTCATGATCCGTGAACGCTGCACGATCGAGGTGCCGGACCATTCCGGAAAAGCCGCCTGGGCGGCCGCAATGGCGTCCTCAACTTCGGCAGTACTCGCCAGCGGGGTTTTAGCGGAAACCTCGCCCGTACTGGGGTTGAAAACATCCTGGAACCGTCCGCTGCGACCGGCCACATGCTCACCATTAATGTAATGTGTATATTCCTTGACCATTCCGTATCTCCAGATTGAAAGCCAGACCGGTACCGCCGAAAGATGGGGTCCGGTGTCATTTTTGATTGCGGTCAGTTTAATAAAGACAATTTTGCAAAACCAGAGTATATTTTTCACACTTGTTCTGCATTAATGCACAATGGAAAGAGCATGTATAACTGGAACGACCTGAAATATTTTCTGGAGCTGTCACGGCGCGGCAAACTGGTGGAAGCGGCCCGCAGACTGCATGTGGACCATACCACGGTCAGTCGCCGGATCACGGCGCTGGAAGAATCCCTCAACGCCCGGCTATTCGACAAATCGCCGCGGGGGTATCAGCTGACCGACGCAGGACTGAGGCTGCTGCCGCTGGCAGAACAGATGGAAGCCCAGTCCACCAGTCTCTACCAGTCCATATCGGGCAAGGATGCCAGCTTTTCCGGCACGGTCCGCCTGGCGGTACCGGAAGCCGTGGGCATCAATGTCATTGCCCCGGCCATGGATACTTTCCGGCAGAAATATCCGGACATTGAACTTGAACTTGTGGCTGAAACCCGGCAGACCAGCCTGTCCAAACGGGAAGCGGATATCGCCATGACCCTTGCCCGGCCAACGTCGGGCCGGCTTGTGGCCTGGAAAGTGAGCGATTACCGGTTAAGACTCTATGGCGCTCCGTCCTATCTGGCGAACCACCCTCCCATAAAGACCGGGGAGGATCTCTCCGGTCATGATTTCATCGGCTATATCGACGACCTGATTCAGATGCCGGAGCTCAGATTCATGGAGGAACTGTTCCGCAACCCCCATATTGTGTTCCGCAGCACCAATGTGATGGCGCAATACAGGGCTGCACTTAAAGGTGTGGGCCTTGCCATGGTTCATTGCTTCATGGTGGGACAGGATACCGGACTTCAGCCCATCCTGCCGAAAAAGATTTTTGTCGAACGCCAATACTGGCTCATGGTGCACGAGGACCTGCGCAAGGTCACAAGGGTTGACGCCGTCTGCGGTTTTCTCACAGACCTGTTCCGGGCAAAACAATCCCTGATGCTCGGCAGTGACGCCTAGAGAACCACCAGGGATTCGGTCGCCTTCATCAACCACTCCTTTTCCTTGCCGGAAAGATGCGGTCCGACGATTTCCCTGACCTGGGCATGATAGATGTTAAACCAGGTGATTTCCGCCGTGGTCATCATGTAGGCATTCACCAGCCGCCGGTCGATGGGCACATGGGTCAAGGTCTCGAAGCTGAGCATGGAACGCTCCTCCTCGTCGAATTTGCGTTCGCGGACCAGAACCAGGTTCTCGATCCGGATACCATATTCACCTTCCCTGTAATAACCCGGCTCATTGGACAGGATCATGCCTGGTTCCAGCGGCACATTAAAACCAAGCCGCGAAATACTCTGCGGCCCCTCATGGACACCTAGATAACTGCCCACACCATGTCCTGTGCCGTGATCATAATCGAGCCCCACATCCCAAAGTGGCTTGCGGGCAAGACTGTCCAGATGCGCACCGGACCGACCATGGGGAAACCTGGCCTGCGCCAGGGCGATATGCCCTTTGAGCACCCGTGTAAAATGATCTTTCTGCTCTTCGGTCGGTGTGCCGATACAAACCGTCCGCGTAATATCCGTAGTCCCGTCCAGATACTGACCGCCACTGTCGACCAGATAAAGCATGTTTGGCTCCAGCCTGGAATTGCTCTCCGGCGTCACCCGATAATGGACAATTGCCCCGTTCGGCCCTGCTCCGGAAATGGTGGTAAAACTGGTATCCTTGAACAGGTCCTGTTCCTTGCGCAGTGAAAGAAGCTTTTCCGCCGCTGTCAGTTCGTCGGTTTCTCCCTTGGGGCCAACCTGATCCAGCCAGGCCAGAAACTTGCAGACGGCAATTGCATCCCGGTTGTGGGCTGAGCGTGCTCCCTTGACCTCCACCTCGTTTTTCATCGCCTTTGGCAGAATGCACGGATCATCGCCGGTTATCGTTTCCGCACCTGCCGTTTCCAGAATTTCAAAGACGGCGGCGTGAGTACGCTTGGGATCGACAAGCACCTTTTTCTTCTTGAGCTTTTTTAAACCGGCAACAAAGTCGGTCTTGGCCGCCAGCCTGACGCCCTTCCCAAGATATTCCTTCAGGCCTGCATCCACTTTCCCGGGATCAATGAACAGGCTTGCAGTACCATTTTTCAGCAGAATTGCGTAACATGAAACCAGTGGCGTATGCTCCACATCCTGGCCGCGAATATTAAACAGCCAGGCAATGGAATCCAGCAGTGTCAGAACAACCGCATCGGCGCCCCTGCTCTTGACTTCCGCAGCGATTCTCTCGCGCTTGTGCTCAGATTTCTCACCTGAATATTCAACGGGATGGACAACGGCCGGCGCCTCTGAATCTGCGGGACGGTCCTGCCATACCTGATCTATGGGATTCGTTTCCACCGGTTCAAAACCGGCACCTTTCTCGGACAGCTTCGCAGACACCCTGGCAATCCATTCGCGGGTGTGCAGCCAGGGGTCATAACCAATCCGGTCGCCCTTTTTCACCCGTTCGGCAAGCCAGTCCTCCATCTTGTCCTCAAACAGGTCAAGAGGCGTAAACTGACGCTTGTCGGTCTGCTGGCGCACCTGCAGGGTATAACGGCCATCTACGAAGATAGCCCCCTCCGAAAGGGTAACGGCCGCCTCGCCGGCAGAACCGGTGAAGCCGGTCAGCCAGGCAAGCCGCTCAGCATTGGCCGGTGTATATTCATTCTGATGCTCGTCCGCATGAGGAACAACAAACCCCTGAAGTCCCAAATCGCGCAACTGCTGCCTGAGAGCCAGTAAACGCCCTTTTGTCATACCCTGTCTCAAGTCCAGTGGTTAAACTTACTTTTGCGAGTATCTATTAAGAACATTGTCGATGGCATCTGTCAATGCCGAGATTTCGCGAGATTCAATGTTGAAAGGAGGTGTGACATAAATGACATCGCCAAAGGGGCGTATCCAGACCCCTTCTTTGACAAACTCCTCACGCAGGTTTGCGGGGTCATCAATCTTTTCCATCTGTATTACGGCAATGGCACCCTTGACCCGCACATCAACCACGCCGGGCCGGTCCCTGAACTGTGCAAAACTCTGTGTCAGATGACCCTCTATCTGTTTTACCCGCTCCAGCACAGGCTCTTCATCGAATATGTCCAGAGAGGCATTGGCCGCCGCGCAAGCCAGCGGATTGGCCATATAGGTGGGACCATGCATGAAAGCCTTGTCCGGATCATCGGACAGAAAAGCATTATAGACCCGGTCCGTCGCCACCGTCGCCGCCATGGCCACAGTGCCGGCGGTCAGCGCCTTGCCGAGACAGATAATATCGGGCACGACGTCTGCCTGTTCGCAGGCAAACATGCTGCCGGTTCGGCCGAAACCGGTGAATATCTCGTCCAGGATGAAAAGCACGTCCGCCTGTTTGCAGGCCCCGGCGATCCCTTTCAGTATGCCGGCTTCGTGAAATTTCATGCCGCCCGCGCCCTGGACCAGTGGCTCCATGATCACTCCGGCGATGCTGTCCCGGTTTTCGGTCAGGAACCTTTCCAGTTTCTCCATATCCTCTGCCGTTTCCGGCAGGGGACGGATATATTGTTGTTGCAGGTAGCCCCCGAAAGCCTTGTGCATGCCGTCGTCGCTGTCCCCCACGGACATGGCCGCAGAGGTATCACCGTGATAGCCCGCCTTGAAACCGACAAATCGGGCTCGTCCTTCTACACCCTGGTTGAGCCAGAACTGCACCGCCATCTTGAGGGCGATTTCCACTGACACAGAACCGGATTCGGAAAAAAATACATGATTGAGATCACCGGGCAGAAGACCTGAAAGCCGACGGGCCAGGTCAAGCGCTCCCTCATGCACAAGACCGCCCAGCATGACATGGGACATACGGTCAATCTGGGCCTTCATTTTGTCTTTCATTTTCGGATGGTTGTAGCCGTGGCAGGCAGTCCACCAGCTGGCAATTCCGTCCAGTATTTTCCGGCCGTCCGCCAGTTCGAGATAAACACCGTCAGTTCCCGTGACCGGCAGAGCATCGCCAGCCGTCTGCATCTGGGTATAGGGCAGCCAGATATTGTCATATCCCTCCCGATACCAGTCGGGAAGGTCGGGACGGCGATCTTTATTTTGCGACATTATTTGCCTTCTGGCTCGATACCCAGTCTACCGAACAGTTCCATATCCCGGTTCTGGATCGGATTGGGGGTCGTCAACAGCTTCTCACCGTAGAAGATGCTATTGGCTCCGGCCATGAAGCAGAGCGCCTGCATCTCGTCATTCATCTCCTCCCGCCCGGCGCTGAGCCGAACGTAGGAGGCCGGCATCAGGATGCGGGCCGCAGCGATAGTGCGGATAAAATCAAAGGGGTCCATCTTGTCTTCCCCGGCCAGGGGCGTGCCTTCGACCTGGACCAGCATATTGATCGGCACACTGCCCGGATGCTGCGGCAGGTTGGCCAAGGTCTGCAGCATGCCGGCCCGGTCCTCGAGGCTTTCGCCCATACCGACAATACCGCCGCTGCAGACATTGATCCCTGCACCGCGCACCCGCTCCAAGGTTTCCAGACGGTCCTCATAGGTGCGAGTGGTAATGATCTCTTTATAATATTCCGGGGAGCTGTCCACATTATGGTTATAATAATCCAGCCCGGCCTGTTTCAGCCGGGTGACCTGGTCTTCATCCAGCATACCCAGTGTGACACAGGTTTCCATGCCCAGATCCTTTACCCCTTCAATCATGGCCACCACGGCATCCATGTCGCGACCCTTGGGGCTGCGCCAGGCGGCACCCATGCAATAACGGGTGGCCCCGGCGTCTTTTGCCTTCTTCGCCTGCTCGATCACCGTCTGCACCGCCATCAGCTTACTGGCGTCGACTTCGGTCTGGTAGCGAGCAGACTGGGGACAATATTTACAGTCCTCCGGACAGCCGCCGGTCTTGATCGAACACAGCTGGCTCAACTGCACCCGGTTGGGATCAAAATGTTTCCGGTGCACCGTCTGCGCCTCGAAGAGCAAATCCATAAAGGGCATGTTGAAATAAGCCAGAATTTCCCGCTTTGTCCAGTTGTGACGAAACCCGTCCGAATAGGCATTTTCAAAGGATATTTCTTGCGCTTCGCTCATTTCGACCTGCTTTCAAGCTGATTTAATTCCCGCGGCCATATATACTTGATATATATAATGACTATGGCCGCACATTCCCCGTCCTGCCCGAAAAAGTCAAGCAAATTACGACAATAACTTTACTCACGAGTAACATTGACTATAGTCTCCGGCAGATTGATTATGCGCCGGAACACAGTAGCAGGGAAAACCAGATGAAGTCGCTGGATAAATTCGTTTCTTCCAAACTTGAAAAGCTGGAACACGCCGGCCTGCGTCGAAGGCTTGTCCCAACCAGGCGACTGGATGACGGCCATGCCATCCGGGATGAACGGGAACTGATTTCCTTCTGCTGCAACGACTATTTGAATCTGAGCCATCATCCGGATGTTAAAAAGGCCGCAAAAGAGGCCATAGACACCTACGGCGCCGGCGCGGGCGCCTCGCGACTGATTACCGGCAATCACCCGTTGCTGGAGGAACTGGAGGGACGGCTTGCCCGTCTCAAGGGCACCGAGGCCGCCTGCGTTTTCAGTTCCGGCTATATGGCCAACATCGGCATCATTCCCGGCCTCGCCGGACCGGAAGATATTATCTTTGCGGACGAACTCGTTCACAACTGTCTGGTCGCCGGAAGTCAGCTGAGCCGGGCGAAACTGATCTATTTCAGACATAACGACCTGGATCATCTTACGGCATTGCTGCGAAAGCATCGGGCAGAGCACGAACATGCCCTGATTCTGACCGACGGGGTCTTCAGCATGGACGGCGATCTGGCCCCGCTGCCGGAACTCGGCGATCTGGCCCGCCAGCATGATTGCTGGCTGCTGTCCGATGACGCCCATGGTGTTGGTGTAATCGGTGAAGAAGGACGTGGCAGCAGTTTCTGTTTTGACCCCAAACCGGATATTCCTTTGCAGATGGGCACCCTGTCCAAGGCCATCGGCAGCTTTGGCGGATATCTGTGCGCCAGCAAACCGGTGATCGATTTCATGAAGACCCGGGCCCGCAGCCTGATCTATACCACCGCCCTTCCTCCAGCCAGCGTTGCGGCCGCACTCCGGGCCCTGGATATCATTGAAAATGACCGCGACTATTGCAACCGACCGATGTATAATGCGCGCCTGTTTGCCCGGGAGACAGGACTGGCCGAGCCGCAAAGCCCAATCATTCCCGTGATCACGGGGGACAGCGGAAAAACCATGCGGCTTGCCGCGCAACTTGAGGAACTCGGCTTTCTTGTAACCGGCATCCGCCCGCCCACCGTAGCGGAAGGGTCCGCCCGGCTGCGCATTACCTTCAGTGCAGCCCACAGGGAAGAGGACGTTCTCTCGTTGGCAACGGCCCTGAAAACAATTGGCGCCCTGTAAGTTAAAGCGTGTGAATTAAAGGAAGCGATAAATGAGCCGCATCATTTTTGTCACAAGCACGGGAACCGGCATCGGCAAAACCCACGTCACCTGCGAAGCCATCCGCAACAGAATAAAGTCCGGTTTCAAGGTCAATGCCCTGAAGCCGGTGATTAGCGGCTTCGATCCGGATACGGCGGGGTCCAGTGATACGGGACTGTTGCTTGAAGCCCTGGGGCGTGAATGCACTGACGAGAATATCGAGGCAATTTCCCCCTGGCGGTTCAGGGCACCGCTGTCCCCGGACCAGGCCGCTGCCGAAGAAGAACGTGAACTGGATTTTGAGGGGCTGACCGATTTTTGTAAATCCGCCTGTTCGGGGGATTATGACTATCATTTCATAGAAGGGGTCGGCGGGCTGATGGTCCCCCTGACTGCACAGCATACGGTCCTCGACTGGATCAAGACCATGGACTGCGACATCTGGCTTGTGGCCGGAACCTACCTCGGCAGTCTCAGTCACACGCTCACCGCCTGTGATGTAATGCACAATCATAACCTGAATCTCTCCCAACTGATTCTCTCCGAATCAGGTGAAGATTCAGTCGATTTGCAAAAAACACTCGCCACATTGAAAAATTTTTTGCCGGAAACGCCAATAATTTCGATCCGGCGAAAACCTGAAAATTAGAAAAACATCCGACCCTTTCGGTAGGCAGATTTTTCGAGTCCGGCAAAATCTGACCGGCTGTTTTCGGATCGGAACTGTCAATTCCCTTGATTCTTCAGACATAAAAACTGGCACGCGGCTTGCTTCTACTCACAGACAAGGAGAAGTAATCATGAAGATGGATTATATTGTTTCAGATGGAACAAAAGCTGTAAGCCCTTCTGACGAAAGGTCAATGACAAATATACTAGTAAATTTAGAAAAAATGGGAATTGACCCCGAGCCCTTTTTTATTCTTGCCGCCCGGGAATTCGAAAATATCTACGGCGAAAATGCCGGGGAAAAAGCACGCCTGTTATATGCAAATGCAATTACCGAGCAGGACGAAGACGGCGCCTGTGTCTGGCACAAAATCCAAACCCTCATTTCTGATAACTCACAGAATTCACTGAGGAATATACATTAGTTTCCTCTTGCATATGCAATGCAATGGATTCTATAATCCCCGTATATATTGATAAATTTGAGAGATCCCTTGAAGGATCATTCCGGTGATCCTTCATCTGCCTGACTGCCTCGGTAGCCCGACTACGGGTTTGCCGAGGCTTTTTTTTTACACTTATTGAGTGTCGGGCTAGCCTATTCGGGCCAGCCAGGGAAACCATTCCAGAAGGTTATTGCCGAAGGTCTGGAGCAGTCCGAAGAAAATGGCAAGGCCGGTCAGGATCAGCAGGCCGCCGATGATGATTTCCAGCAGCCGGAAATGTTTCCGGAACCTGCCGGAAAACTGCAGGAAACGATTTACCGAAAGAGCCGCCAGCACAAACGGTATGCCAAGCCCCAGGGAATAGACCATCAACAGCGCTACACCTGTGCCGAAGGTCTGCTGACTGGCGGCCAGTGTCAGAATTGTACCGAGGATAGGGCCGATACAGGGCGTCCAGCCAAAGGCAAAGGCAAGCCCCATGACATAGGCGCCGATAAGTCCGGCCGGCGTTTCCCGGGTCTGGAACCGTGCCTCCCTGTAAAGGAAACCGATCCTTATGATGCCGGTGAAATGCAGTCCCAGAATAACAATCAGCCCGCCGGAAATTTTTGAAAAAATATCCAGATGCTGCAGCAATAAAGGCTGCAGGCTCGAAGCGCCGGCCCCAAGCAAAACAAAGACGGTCGAAAAACCAAGAACAAAGGCCAGCGCACCGGACAGCACGTCCGTGAAGGGTACCCTGCCTCCTTCCCTGAGATCATTGAGGGAACTGCCCGTGACATAGGACACATAGGCCGGGACCAGGGGCAGCACACAGGGAGACAGAAAACTGAAAAGGCCGCCCAGCAGCGCTGCAAAATATGATACTTCCAAGGATTCCATAGCCCAAGTTTTAACGTCATGCACGAATATAGCAAGCCCTGCAAAGATCAGAAAATCGTGAGGGTAGTTGTAACCCTGTGCTGATCAGCTCACCTTCCTTGAAAACTGGCCGCCGAGCCAGCCGGCCAGCAGGGCCACCAGAATTGCCACCAGCCCATAGAGCGCCGGTTTCTCGTGGGCGAAATTATAAATGGCTCTCTCCAGCCCCACCTTGTCCACATGCAGGTCGCTGGTACGGCTGAGAATAACTTCTCCGTGACGCACAAGATGAACCGTGGTGCGATAGTTTCCGACCGGCATGTTGGCCGGGAAATACATTCTGGCCCAGAACAGAATACCTTCCCGCAGATTAATATTGCCGAACTCTTCCTTATAGAGTCCTTTTACCTTCATGTTGCGGATAAATCCCGCCCGATAGGCCTGCCGCTCCTCCGGGTCAAGTTTCTCTGAAAAAGGCAGGTCTATATGGTCCAGTCCGATCTGATGCCGGGACCGCTCGCCAGAGGAAATAATATCATCCAGGTGCCGGGTTGTGCCCAGGGCATAATATCCCGGCACACCGGAAAGCTCCTCGCGCGCTTTATTGACCCAGATACCGCCAACGCGCTCTTTACGGCGCACGGTCATCTCCTTCGGATCACTGGTCACAACAACAATCATGTCGTAGTCCATGCCCTCGACTGCCACGCCGTGGCCACCATCCTCCTGCGGAATCGCCATTTCTATGGCACCGAAAACCATAAGCTCTGTTCCGGAGAAGCGAGCGTTGATATCAATCATGTGGTCCGACAGATCCGTTACAAGACGCTCCGCTTTCACTTGCGGCGGGGCCAGCGCCGCGACCATGACCATCATGCCCGCCAGTATCCTGCTCCGGTTCAATGGACCTCTCCTTCTGCCACGGGAAACACCGAGAACAGGTCGTCGGGTTCGACAACAAGATCCACACCCATCTTGCCGCAGACCGCCAGCACCAGGAGAGCCAGAAGAATGCGCAGCTGTTCGCCTTTCAGGCGCGATCCCACCCTGACGCCGATCTGGGCGCCAATAACAGCGCCAACAAGCAGAATCAGGGCAAGCACCATATCCACTGTCTGGGTATTGACGGAATGAAGGAACGTCACGCTGGCGGTCACAAAGGTGATCTGAAACAGGCTTGTTCCGATCACCACATTAATGGGCATGTTGAGAAGATAGATCATGGCCGGCACCATGATAAAACCGCCGCCAACCCCCATAATCGCCGCCAGTACCCCCACAAGACCACCGATCGCCAGGGGCAGAAGTATGCTGACATACATCTTTGATTTGCGAAAACGCATTTTAAACGGCAGGGCGTCAATCCAGGTGCGCGGGCGCCGGCCGGGTTTCGGCTTTTGTCCCCGGCGCTGCCGGATCATGGCCAAAACACTCTCGATGAACATCAATCCGCCAATACCGCCCAGAAAAATAACATAGGCGATGGAGATCATCAGATCCACCTGTCCAAGCGCCTTGAGGATGGTAAAGAACCAGGCCCCGATATAGGACCCCACTGCCCCGCCGGCAATCAGCACGAACCCCATTTTATAATCGACACCGCCCCGCTTGGCATGAGCCAGAGCCCCTGATACAGAGGCAGCGGTAATCTGGTTGGCTTCCGTGGCCACCGCCACTGCTGGCGGCACACCGGCAAAAATAAGAAGGGGCGTCATCAGAAACCCGCCGCCAACTCCAAACATGCCGGACAGAAAGCCAACCCCTCCCCCCATGGCCAGCAAGACAAACACATTGATTGATAACTCGGCGATGGGCAGGTAGATCTGCATGTGGTATACTGTTCAGGTTCGAAGTGGCGGAAACGTCAGGATAAAGCCTGATTTATAATTTATTCAAATCCTAAACAAAAACCGCCCTGTTTTATAGTGAATTCTTCCGGTTTTGCGCTTTTTTGGGACGTGAATCACATTTCCCGATTAAAATAAAACGACTGTTTCATTTTCTATTGACCTTTACGTAAACGTAAACTATGATCCGGATCATCATTCACAACCCTGGTCGAGTTACCCGGTGACAAAAACGAAATGGACCTGATGAACAGGAAGAAACCGACATACAGCATTTCCGAACTGTCTGAGGAATTTGGGATCACCCCCCGGACGCTTCGCTTTTACGAGGATCAGAAACTGATTTCCCCGAAACGCGAAGGACAGACCCGCATCTATTCCGCCGCCGACAGGGCCCGTCTTGCCTGGATTTTACGGGGAAAACGAGTTGGTTTCAGCATCGCGGAAATGAGCGAGGTGCTGGATATGTATTATCAGGAAGGTGGCAAGGTCAAACAGAGCCGGGTTGCCATGGAAGCCTGCCGCCAGCGCATCGAAAGCCTGGAACAGCAGAAAAAAGATATCGACGAAACAATCGACGAATTAAACAACCTCATCCAGACCCTCGAACACTGGATGCAGGAACAGAATATTGAAAAATTAGGAGATCGCGAACATGCCTAGGTACACTGCCCCTGTGGAAGACATGAAATTTCTCATGCATGACTACTTGAACCTGCAGCAGTACAACAATCTGCCCTGTTTCCAGGAAGCCACTCCGGACATGATTGACGCCATTCTGGAAGAGGCGGCAAAACTGACGGAAAATGTATTCTTCCCCATCAATCAGTCCGGTGACGAGGAAGGCTGCACCTGGAACGACGGCGTGGTGACAACGCCGAAAGGCTTTAAAGAAGCCTATCAGCAGTTCGTGGAAGGTGGCTGGCAGAGCCTGACCGGTGATCCGGAATATGGCGGCCAGGGGTTGCCGCAGATCCTGGGGCTGGCGCTCAATGAAATGATGATTTCCTCCAACTGGGGCTTCGCCATGTATTCCGGCCTGACCAAGGGGGCCACGGAAGCCATTCACCAGTGGGGCAGCCAGGAACAGAAAGACACCTATCTTCCTAAAATGCTGAGCGGCGAGTGGGCCGCCACCATGAACCTGACCGAGCCCCATTGCGGTACCGACCTGGGCATGCTCCGTACGAAGGCAGACCCCCAGGCAGACGGCACTTACAAAATTTCCGGCACCAAGATTTTCATTTCAGCCGGTGAACATGACCTGACGGACAATATCATCCATCTGGTTCTGGCCCGTATTTCCGGTGCCCCGGAAGGCACAAAAGGCATCAGCCTCTTTATTGTGCCCAAGATCATGGTCAACGAGGACGGCAGCCTGGGTGAGCGCAACGGCGTTTCCTGCGGCTCCATTGAGGAAAAAATGGGCATTCATTCCAACTCTACCTGTGTGCTCAACTATGACGGGGCTACCGGGTATCTGGTCGGCGAGGAAGGCAAGGGCATGCGGGCCATGTTCACCATGATGAATGAAGCCCGCCTTGGTGTTGGCCTGCAGGGTCTCGGCATTGCCGAGGTGGCCCAGCAGAATGCCGTGGATTACGCCAAGGACCGGATCCAGGGGCGTTCCCTGACGGGCCCGAAAAACCCGGAAGCAAAAGCCGACCCCATCATTGTCCATCCGGATGTGCGGCGCATGCTGATGACCAACCGCGCCTTTATTGAAGGAGCCCGGGCACTGGCCATGTGGACCGGTGTGCAGCTTGACCTGGCCCTGCACCATCCCGATGAAAAAACCCGAGAAGCAGCAGATGACCTGGTCGCCCTGCTCACTCCTGTCATCAAGTCCTATATGACGGATCAGGGTGTGGAAGCCGCAAGCCGTGCACTTCAGTGTTTCGGTGGCCACGGCTATATCAAGGAATGGGGCATGGAGCAGTATCTGCGCGACAGCCGTATCGCCCCTATTTATGAAGGCACCAACGGTGTTCAGGCCATGGACCTGATCGGCCGCAAACTACCTGCCAAGGGTGGCGAGCCGGTAAAGGCCTATTTCGCCATGGTTCAGAAATTCATAGAGGAAAACAAGGGCAACGCCGATCTGGAAAAATATACCACGCCGCTGGAAAAAGCCCTGGGTCGTCAGCAGGCCGCCACCATGTGGCTGATGCAGAACGGGATGAGCAATCCGGACAATGCCGGTGCCGCCGCCCATTACTATCTGAACCTGATGGCTCTCGTCATGATGGGATATTTCTGGGCAGACATGGCGAAAAAGGCTCTGGAAATGCTGGCCGCCGGGGAAGGCAATGAAACTTTCCTGAGAAACAAGCTGATCACAGCAGACTTTTTCTTCACCAATATGCTGCCGGAAACCTCGGCCCTGAGGGTCAAGGTAGAAGCCGGTGCGGAGCCGGTGATGTCCCTGGATGCTGACGCATTCTGATCTGACCCCATAAGCGACAAGGATTCGAAAATGACTGAAGCCTATATTTACGATCATGTGAGAAGTCCCCGCGGCAGGGGTAAAAAAGATGGCAGCCTGCATGAGGTAACGCCGGTCAACCTTCTGGCCCAGGTCTTTGGAGCGCTGAAGGATCGCAGCGATTTTGACCCTTCCCTGGTTGATGATGTGATCGCCGGATGCGTCACCGCCGTCGGTGAACAGGGCGGAAATGTCGGCCGTTTCGCCGCCTATATGGCCGGATACGGCGATGCGGTACCGGGCATGCATGTGAACCGTTTCTGTGCTTCCGCCCTGGTGGCGGTCAACTATGCCGCCGCCCGGGTGATGGCCGGACAGGCCGATCTCATGATCGGTGGCGGCGTGGAAAGCATGTCCCGTGTCCAGATGGGCTTTGACGGCGGCGCCTGGCTGTTTGATCCCCAGGTGTCCAACAAGGTGGGTTTTGTCCTGCAGGGAATCAGCGCCGACCTCATCGCCACTAAATATGGGTTCAGCCGCGAGGATTGCGACGCCTATGCCATCCTCAGCCAGAAACGTGCCAAGCATGCCTGGGATAATGGCTATTTCAAGAATTCCGTTATCCCCGTCAAGGATCAGCTTGGCCTGACCCTGCTGGACCGTGATGAATATATGCGTCCCGATACGACAATCGAGGATCTCGCCGGTCTCAAGGCCTCTTTCATTGATATGGGAGAGATCGGTTTTGACAGTGTCGCCCTGCAGAAATACCCGGAAGTGGAGAACATGAAGCATGTCCACCACGCCGGCAACAGTTCCGGCATTGTCGATGGCGCAGCGGGTATGCTGATCGGCACCAGGGAGATGGGCGATAAACTGGGCCTCAAGCCCCGCGCCAAAATGGTCGCCTTCGCCGACGTGGGCATCGATCCCACCATCATGTTGTCCGGTCCCGGCGAGAGCGCCCGCAAGGCCCTGGCACGGGCTGGCATGAATAAATCCGATATCGATGTCTGGGAAATCAACGAGGCCTTTGCCTCCGTCGTCCTGCGCTTCTGTCAGGAAATGGAACTTGGCACAGAGGACGTTAATGTGAATGGCGGCGCCATTGCCATGGGTCACCCGCTGGGCGCCACCGGCGCCATGATCCTGGGGACCGCCCTGGATGAGATGGAACGGGCCGACAAGTCTACGGGCCTGGCAGCCCTGTGTGTGGCCGGCGGCATGGCCACAGCCACCATCATCGAACGCGTGTAAGGGAGACAGGACAATGACCAACACAATCAAATATGAAGTTGATAGCGACGGTATCGCCCTGCTGGCCATCGACGTTCCCGGTAAATCCATGAATGTGATCACCCAGGAATTCCTGGCGGATCTGGAAGGCCTGATCGAAAAAATCACGGCTGACGACAATGTCAAAGGCGCCGTGATCACCTCGGGCAAGGAAGGCGCTTTCGTCGCCGGTGCCGACCTGGGCATGCTGCTGGAAATGACCGAAGCCGTCGACAAGGTCAGCCGGGAAGAGCTGTTTGAAAAAAGTTTCCACATGAATAAAATTCTGCGGGCCATGGAAACCTGTGGAAAACCTTTTGCAGCCGCTGTAGACGGCGTTGCCATGGGCGGCGGGTTTGAAATCATCCTCGCCTGTCACCACCGGGTTGTGGCCGATAATCCCAGGATCAATCTTGCCCTGCCGGAAGTCATGGTCGGGCTGCTGCCGGGCGGCGGCGGCACCCAGAGACTGCCGCGCCTGATGGGAATCCAGATGGCCCTGCAATATCTGCTGCAGGGTAAAAACATGAAGCCGCAGCAGGCCCTTGGCTTTGGTGTAATCCAGCAGGTGGTGCCTGCAGACCAGATCGTTTCCGCTGCCAGAAAATGGATTCTTGATGGCGGCAAGGCTGAACAGCCCTGGGATAACAAGAAATTCAAAATCCCCGGTGGCCAGGGTGTCTTTGACCCCAATATTGTACAGACCTTTGTCGGCGCCCCGGCAATGACAAAAAAAGAAACAAAAGGCAAATATCCGGCCACGGTCAATATCCTGTCCTGCGTTTATGAGGGCCACCAGTTGCCCATGGACAAGGCCCTTCAGGTGGAAAGCAAATATTTTGCCGACCTGTTGCTTGGTGATGTGGCGCCGAACATGATCCGGACTCTGTTTGTTAACAAGCAGGCCGCAGAAAAAGGCGCCCGCCGCCCCAAAGACCAGCCAAAAGCACCGACCAAAAAGCTCGGTATGCTCGGCGCCGGCATGATGGGGGCCGGCATCGCCTATGTCTCTGCCAAAGCCGGGATTGAGGTTGTTCTGCTGGACATGACCGAGGAAGCCGCCGAGAAAGGCAAATCCTATTCCAGCAATCTTCTGGAAAAGGCGGTCAAGCGCAAGAAAATGACACAGGAAAAAGCCGATGGCATTCTTTCCCTGATCAAACCGACCACCGACTATGCGGACCTGGAAGGTTGCGATCTGATCATCGAGGCCGTACTTGAGGATGTTGAGGTCAAGGCAGGTGTCACCGCCAAAACAGAGGCCGTGGTGCCGGAAAGCTGCATTTACGGCTCCAACACCTCCACCCTGCCCATCACCCAGCTGGCCAAAGCCAGTGCGCGGGAGGACCAGTTCATCGGTATTCACTTTTTCTCGCCTGTGGACAAGATGCCGCTGGTGGAAATCATCCTTGGCAAGAACACCGGCGATGTGGCCCTGGCCAAGGCGCTGGATTATGTGGCCCAGATTAAAAAGACCCCGATCGTGGTCAATGACAGCCGCGGCTTTTATACCAGCCGCTGCTTCTCCACCTATGTCCAGGAAGCCGCCAATATGGTGGCGGAAGGCGTGAAGCCGGCCCTGGTGGAAAACTGTGGTGCCTATTCCGGCATGGCCGTGGGACCGCTGGCGGTCGCCGACGAGGTCAGCCTGGAACTAAGCTACCATGTGGGCCAGGCCACCAAGAAAGCGCTGGGTGACAAGTATGTAGCCCAGCCGTCGGACAAGGTGGTGGAAACGCTCTACAAAGAACTGGGCCGCAAGGGCAAGAAAAACGGCCACGGCTTCTATGAATATCCTGAAGGCGGCAAGAAATATCTCTGGC
Source organism: Emcibacter sp. (assembly GCF_048269205.1). GTDB lineage: Bacteria > Pseudomonadota > Alphaproteobacteria > Sphingomonadales > Emcibacteraceae > Emcibacter. Next base: position 99,337 of record NZ_JBLXJC010000003.1, read on the forward strand.
CGGCGCTTTCCGATCACTTCCCTGTCAGCGACGATCAGCCCGATCCGGAGGAAGTCACAAAACGGCTTCTTTACCGCCAGGCCATCGAGGTCATCCGCTGCCTTGAAGAAGGCGTATTGATGGCCCCGGAAGATGCTGACATCGGCGCCATTTTCGGCTGGGGGTTTGCCCCCTGGACCGGTGGGCCGCTCAGCATGGTCGACACCATCGGCGTGAAAAAATTCTGTGAGGAAGCGGACAAACTTGCCAATCGCTTCGGCCCCCACTTCACGCCGCCGGCCCTGCTGCGCCAGAAGGCCGAAAAAGGAGAAAACTTCTACGGCTGATCGCCAGAACAGCCAACCCCAGAATCAACCAACCTATGCCTACTGCACAACTTCAGGGCCGGGACTTGCTTCCCGGCCCATTTTTTCGGGTAACAGGTCATGGCATAACTCCTTGCAAGAGGCGGGATCGGGCGCTAGATTCCGGTAATGCTTTTTCAATTTCAGGGGCCACACAATGAAACTTCCCAAAATTCTGACCAGCCTTGTTCTTCTTTTTGTCCTGACGGGCCCGGCCCGGGCCGATTGGCTTCTGGACAAGGATAACTCCCATCTCTCTTTTGGCTCCATCAAGAATAACACCATCGGGGAAAGCAATCATTTCGGCGCTATCGACAGCCGGATCTCTGACGAGGGGGAAATCAGTCTGACCCTTGACCTTGCGTCCGTGGAGACCTGGGTAGACATCCGCAATGAACGTATCGGCGAGTTTCTGTTCCAGACCGGCATGTACCCGGTCGCCACCCTCAGTGGCCAGATCGATCTTGATCAGTTTGAAGATCTTGCCGTCGGTGAAAACCAGCTGATCGAAACAAGCCTGGTTCTGGACCTGCACGGTCAAAGAAAAAATGTGGAATGCGAGCTTTTGGTAACGCGCCTGGGGGAAAATCGCGTAATGATTGTACCTCACGAACTAATTTTCCTTGATGCAGAGGATTTTGATTTACTTTCCGGACTTCAGAAGCTACAGGAACTGGCAGGACTGCCGTCCATCAGCACCGCAGTCCCCTTAAGTTTTTATCTTACGTACTCAAAAGAATAAGTATCTTTCTCCTACTCGAACAAGGAAAGACACGAACAATGAATAAATTCGTGAAGCATCTCGTATTGACGGCTTTTATGCCTGTCATGCTGGCCGGCCCCTCAATTGCTCTGGCCGAAGTTGATCCAGCCGTCATGGCCATTCTTGAGCAGGCCGCCCAGAAAGACGGTGGCGCCAACTTCCAGACGGTTCTTGATCTCGTGGTTGCTGCCAACCCGGAACAAGCAGAGGAAATCCTGGCCGCGGCCGAACCGCTTCGTCCGGCGCCGCCAGTGGAAAACCCTGAATCCCAGAACCCCTATCTCAGCCTCAAGGGCTGGGACGGCGAGGTTGATCTCAGCGTAATGACTTCGTCCGGGAACACCGACCAGCAGTCCTTTGGCATTGCCGGCAAAATGAAGCGTGATAATGGAAAATATCACAGCCGGATCGGGGCATTCTTTGATTTCAACAAGAACTCCGGCGTCAAGGATCGCCAGCGCTGGGGCTTGTCCTATAAACTGGATTATGATTTCTCCGAACATATGTATCTGACAGGTTTCCTGGGATATAAGAACGACCAGTTCGGCTCCTTCCGCGAAAGGATCACAACCAGCGCCGGTGCCGGTTATCGCCTTATGGAAACAGAGGAGTTTGTGTGGAACGTAGAAGGTGGTCCGACCGTCCTGTTCTCCAAAGACTTCGCAGGCGCAGACTATGAATCAAGCTTCAACGCCTATGCGGCCAGTGAATTTATCTGGGCCATAAACGAGCGCAGTGAATTCTCCAACAACAGTCAGATTGTCTTTGGCGACCGGACAGTGATGGAAACCCAGAATGCACTGAAAGTGAAGATCAACGGTGCACTCAGCAGCAAGTTCTCCTTTGATGTCTATTACGACAAGGACGCCCCGGCAGACCGTGAAACAACGGACACCATCGCCCGGGCCGGACTGCTCTACGATTTCTGAGTTTATCCTGGTCAATCATTTCTGCCCGGCGGCTTCTGCTGCCGGGCTTTTTTTATCCCGGCGCCCCCGCCTGCCTTCCGCCCATCATCACTCTTAGTCCCTCAAAATAAACATGGCGGCGTTTTTTCGGTTTACCTTATGATTCCAACATTATATCAATAAGTTAACTGATATCATTTTCAGCCTGTAATTTTCTATTGCCAAAACTAACGATTATACTCTGATTGATGAAATTAAACTGCCTTATCACCGGTCTCATAGTGGCCATACTGAGTATTGCACCGATTTCTGTCCAGGCGGAAACATCCCTGCCACAATCCATAGACAAAATACTCCGCCTGGCGGCAAAACGTCATGACCAGTCCTCGTTCAGCAGGGTCGTAGACATTATTGTCGATACCTACCCCGCGTTGAAGAGCACAATCTGGGAAAAGGCGTCACACTATCGGCAAAACTGGCTCTCCCGGGTGAGCCGTCAGCTTTCGCCCCAGCCGAAAAAGAAAACCTCTCCGGTTGATATTGCGGACTGGAACGGTGAAATCAATATGTCCCTGTTCAGGTCCACAGGCAACAGCCCGCAAAAGTCGGTGGCCCTTGGCGCCCAGATAGAAAGGGAGCACGGCTCGTTTATCAGCAAGCTCATCAGTTATTACGAGTTGTCCAAATCCGATGATGACCCGGCCCGTCAGCAATGGGGGCTGAGGTACAAGCTCAACTATGATGTCACCGAGAAAATGTATCTGACCGGTACAACAGGATATGAAAACGACACTGACGGCGCATTCAGGGAACGTTTCAGCCTGACCAGTGGTGCCGGACTACATTTGTTTGATTTTGAAAACCTTGTCTGGGATATCGAAGGCGGACCGGGAATTCTGTGGACCCAGCGGGAAGAAGGGCTTGAGCATGAGTCTGGTTTCATCGGGCTTCTTCGTAATGAGATCAGCTACAATCTATCTGACCACAGCAGTCTCACCAATCAGACCGAAGTCTATTTGAGCAACAACAGAATTATTTCCAACAGCGCCGTGCTCAAGGTCAGGATCAACAGTGCCCTCAGCAGCCGCTTCTCCTATGATGTCACTTACGAACAAGACGCCTATCAGGACAGTGAAAGCACCGAGAAAATGGCCCGGGCCGGCCTGCTGTATGATTTTTAAAGGCTAATCACCCAAAACATGCAGCGCCAGGGTCCGGCTGTGGCCACGGCGCCGATGCTCAAAAATATAAATTCCCTGCCAGGTGCCAAGCGCCAGCCTGCCGTCAATGACCGGAATGGACACCTGGCTCTGGGTCAGCGCGGCGCGGATATGGGCCGGCATATCGTCAGGCCCCTCCGCCACATGACGGAAATGTGGATCATTCTCCGGCACCAGCCGGGACAGAAAATTATCCAGATCATAACAAACGTCGGGATCGGCATTTTCCTGGATCACCAGGGAGGCCGACGTATGCTTGATATGGGCGGTGAACAGGCCCTCGCGGATATGGTGTTCGTCGATCCATTGGCCAAGCGCCGCCGTGACGTCAAATAATCCCCGGCCCTTTGTCTCGAACCTGATCTCTGTTGTAGCCTGTTTCATCAGACAAGATTAGGTGAACGAAAGCCTTTTCACAAGACCCGGACGATATTTGTCATACAGCCGGTAGCCCAACAGCAGACAGAGGATGGCGGCATGAATCAGCGGTTCGCGCAGGTCTGCCTTGACCATCATGATGTTGTGGACCACTGCCAGGATGCCGATGAGATAGACCAGCCTGTGCAATCGCGGCCAGATCCTGCCCAGACGGCGGATCATCTTTTTGGTGGAGGTCACTGCCAGCGGGATCATCAGAAACAGGGCAATCATGCCGAAAGTCATGGCCGGACGTTTGACCAGGTCCTGCCAGATCACCGCCCAGTCAAAGAAATGGTCCAGCACCAGATAATTCCCGAGATGCAACAGGCCGTAGAAAAAGGCGTAAAGCCCCAGCGGCCGACGCCATTTGATCAGCCCGTTTTTCTTCAGCAGTTTGCGCAGAGGCGTGACCGCCAGACTGGCCAGCAATATCCGGATCGTCCAGTCGCCCGTATACTGGTTGATATACTGGAACGGGTTGGCCGTTAGCGCATGCGGTTGATAGGAAAACATCAGCCAGACCTGCCAGACAATCCATAAAAACGGCAACAGGCACAGGAGATGCAGGGCCGCCCGCAGCGGTTTTTCGTAGTTCATCTCAGTACAGCTTCTTCGGATTCATGCCCGCATAGATCTGGGCCACCTCTTCCGCGTAACCGTTGAACGGCAAGGTCTCACGACGAAAAAACTCGCCGATCCGCCGTTCCCTGGCCTGGGACCAGCGGGGATGATCCACTTCAGGGTCCACATTAGCGTAAAACCCATATTCATGGGGCGCAAGCTGCTGCCAGCTGTTGAACGGCTGCCGGTCGGTAAAGTCGATTTTGACAATGGACTTGATGGACTTGAAACCGTATTTCCAGGGCACCACCAGCCGGATCGGTGCGCCGTTCTGATTGGGCAGCACCTCGCCGTAAAGCCCCACCGCCATCAGGGTCAGCGGGTTGGTGGCCTCGGCCATGGTCAGGCCTTCCACATAGGGCCAGTTGATCACCCGGCGGCGCTGGCCCGGCATCTGATCCCTGTCCTGAAGGGTTTCAAACCGCACATATTTGGCCTTTGACGTGGGGGAGAACCGTTCAATCAGGCTGGCCAGAGGAATACCGACCCAGGGAATGACCATGGACCAGGCCTCCACACAACGGAAGCGATAGAGGCGATCCTCGAGATGGCTATCCCGGATCAGGTCATCCACGTCATAGGCCCCCGGCTTTTCCACATGACCGCCCACTTCCACCGTCCAGGGACGGGGCTTCAGGCTATGGGCATTTCTCGCCGGATCATCCTTGCCGGTGCCGAATTCATAGAAATTGTTGTAGGTGGTGACCGCTTCATAGGGGGTGGGTTTTTCTCCGGGAGCAAAATTCTGCTGCGCTTCCAGACCGGTAAACTTCCTTCCCCGCTCTGCTGCGCTCACCCCTGAAGGCACAAGTGTTGCCGCCCCGGCCATCACCCCGGCCCGGGAAAGATCGCGCATGAATTCCCGGCGGTTCAGATATTCCCGGCGGGAGGTCGCTTCATTGTCCTTCAGTTCATATGACTTCGGTTTTCTGATCAACATGATACGTTTACTGTTCCTGTTCAGTTGCAGATCATATCTTAACCGCCCTTCCCTGACCGGGCCATTAACAGCTTATCACAATAACGAGAGCACTATGGGAGCGAAAGTTATCCCTTGCAGAGCCGAGCCCTCTCGCGCTAGAAGAGGCAAAATTTCTGACAGGATAGTCAATGGCGCCGCCCTTACTTACATTACAGGATATTTCCCTTCGCTATGGCCCCAACCCGCTGTTTGACGGGGTCGAACTTTATATCGGGGATCGGGACCGCATTTGCCTTGTCGGCCGCAATGGATCGGGCAAATCCACCCTGATGAAGGTGATTGCCGGCAGCGTCGAGTCAGACAGTGGCGAGCGTTTCGTCCAGCCCGGTACCCATGTCACCTACCTGCAGCAGGAACCCGACCTGAGCCAATGGAAGACCGTGCGCGACTATGTAGCCACCGGCCTGCCGGAAGCTTCCCGCGAAGATCTGTTCCAGGTAGATATCATCCTCGAGGATATCGGTTTGGAGCCGGATCTTGAGACCCATAATTTGTCCGGCGGCGAACGCCGCCGCGCGGCCATTGCCCGGGCCCTGATCAGCGAGGCCGATATCCTGCTGCTGGACGAACCCACCAACCATCTGGACATCGCCACCATCGAATGGCTGGAGGACCGGCTAAAGAACTTTCGTGGCGCTCTGATGATCATCAGCCATGACCGCGCCTTCCTCAACAATCTGACCGATTGCACCTTCTGGCTGGATCGGGGCAAGGTGCGGCGGCTGGACAAGGGCTTTGCCCATTTCGAGGACTGGGCCGAAGCTATCCTGGAACAGGAGCGGGTGGAACGGGCCAAGCTCGACAAGCTGATTGAAAAGGAAACCGACTGGTCCCACAAGGGCATCACCGCCCGGCGCAAACGTAACATGGGCCGCATGCGGGCCCTTTGGACGCTCCGGGAAGAGCGCGCCCAACAGATCGGGGAAACCGGCCAGGTCAAGCTGGAGACCGACAGCGGCAAGGCCAGCGGCAAAAAGGTGATCGAGGCCCACAAGGTCAGCAAGTCCTTTGGCGACAAAATGATCCTCGAGGATTTCTCGCTCCGCATCCTGCGCGGCGACCGCATCGGTATCATCGGGCCCAACGGCGCCGGCAAATCCACCCTGCTCAAGATCCTGACCAGGGAGATCGAGCCCGACCAGGGCACCGTCAAGCTGGGCACCAATCTGGAACCCACCTATCTTGACCAGCAGCGGGGCCTTCTGAAAGATACAAACACGGTCTGGGAAACGCTGAGTGATGGCGGCGACCACATCATGGTGCGCGGCCACTCAAAACATATCATTTCCTATATGAAGGACTTCCTGTTTGAGGCGGGACAGGCCCATACCCAGGTAGGGGCGCTTTCAGGCGGCGAACGCAACCGGCTGCTGCTGGCCAAGACGCTGGCCATGCCGACCAACTTCCTGATCCTGGACGAACCCACCAACGACCTGGACATGGATACCCTGGACCTGCTGCAGGAAACCCTCAATGACTATGACGGCACCCTGTTACTGGTCAGCCATGATCGCGATTTCCTCGACCGCATCGTCACTTCCACCATCGTCATGGAAGGCAACGGAAAGGTCACTGAATATGCCGGCGGCTATCAGGATTACCTGCGCCAGCGTGGCGATGTCACCCTGAATGCGGAACCCGAACCGGTCAAGGCTCAAAAGACGGAAACCGCAAAGCCGGTCAAACGGGAGACAACCAAACTGAGCTTCAAGCACCGGGACCGACTCAAAAAGCTGCCCGGCGAAATAGCGGCGCTGGAACAGCGGATCGCCAAAGTAGAGGCCAAGCTGGGCGAGGCGGATTTTTACACAAAGGACCCCGCGGGTTTCAACCTGCTGTCAAAAGACCTGGAAAAATCGCAGGCCGAGCTTGCAGCAAAGGAAGAGGAATGGCTGGAGCTTGAAATGCTGCGTGAGGAAATCGAAAACGCATAAGAAAAGCCGCACCCCGAAGAATGCGGCTTTCCCCCTACATAGCGCAGACTGTCTTCTAATGGACGCCGTGCATGTATTTTTTCATTAACGGGGTCAGCACCAGGATAAAGACCCCTACACCGATACTGAGCAGGCCGATGTTGGTATAAACTTCCATCGTGGCAATCACATCCAGATTTCCGCCTTCACCGCCGTGACCACCGCTGCCGGTCCACGAACTGATCACACCAGCAACAAAGTTCCCCATGGCTGTCCACAGGAACCAGGTGCCCATCACCATACCGACAATCTTGTGCACACTCAGCTTGGTGACCATGGACAGGCCGACCGGACTGAGACACAGCTCGGCGAGAGTCAGGGACAGATAGATAAAGACCATCCACAGGAAGCTTTTGCTGGTGCTGTCATCCAGGCTCATGCCCCAGGAAAAGACAACATAGCCAAGACCAATCAGCAACATCGCCATACCAAATTTGGCCGGTGTTGATGGTTCCCATCCCTTATTGGACAGAGCCACCCAGAGCCAGGCCAGAACCGGCGCAAAGATCACGATGAAGAGCGGGTTCATCAACTGCACCTGAGACGGCAACCAGGCCATGCCGAGGAAATTAAGATCGAACTGCTCGTCAGCGAGAAGCGTCAGGCTGGCCGCCTGCTGTTCAAACAATGCCCAGAAAACCGACTGAATGGTGATCAAAAAGGCTGCTACGAACAGCCGTTCCCGCTCGATCTTCGTGCACTGGGTAATGCCGTAAACAATGATGATCAGAATCATCAGCGGGCCGACAAAATAAAGCACGCCCCCCACCAGTTCCTGATATTGCATCATGATCCAGCTGGCGACAACAAGGCCGAGTCCACCAAGATAGATAGTCCATTCCTTATTCAGGCCGATGGGTGACTTTTCCTTCAGAATGGCGGGATTGGACGGCTCGGCCCGGCCGTCAAGAAGACGTTGCCCCCAGAGGAAGACAAGAAGACCGAACAACATGCCGATCCCGGCAAGACCAAAACCATAGTTCCAGCCGTGTACCTCACCCACATAACCGACCAGAGCCGTGGCAAACACCGAGCCCAGGTTGATCCCCATGTAGAAGATGGAAAAGCCGCCATCCCGGCGCGGATCTTTCGGACCGTACAAGGCGCCGACAATGGTGGAGATATTGGCCTTAAGGAAGCCGACCCCGGTGATGATCAGGGCCAGGGCCAGGAAAAAGATATTCAGATAAAAATCATTGCGGACAACTGCATCGCCGTCCAGATAGGCCTGCGGCCCGTGAAACGCCATCAGGCCATGACCGGCCACAAGCAACAGCGCGCCGTAAGTCACCGCCTTGCGGCTGCCCAGATAACGATCGGCCATATAGCCGCCGATGATCGGCATCATATAAACAAGGCCGGCATAAGCTCCGTAGATCATGCTGGCCTTTTCAGTACTGAACATATGGTATTTTACAAGATAGAGCACCAGAATGGTGCGCATGCCGTAATAGGAAAATCGTTCCCACATTTCGGTCAGGAAACAGACGGACAATCCTATCGGATGGCCGAGGAATTCCCGCTGCTGAGACCCTTCGCGCTGGTTTTCTGAAACTGATGTCATTTACGGATCCCCCCGGTATGCTTGAACAGAAGACTTCTTCCGACGGACATATTCTTCCCCTTGTAGTTTTTGAGGTATTATTTAAGCTGTTAATTTACATAAACAGCGCACAGTCTGGCAGAATTGTCCTGCTCTGTCACGCTGTTGCAAAGGCAAGACAATAAAACAGTGAAAAATTTTATACAATCTTTTCCATCCCGAAAAAGATTCCGGCAAAAGGTTGTCCTTCCGCAGGAATTTATTTTCCCGGCCCTCACCACTTTCCCCGGATTGCAAAGCTGTGTAATGATCCCTATAAGAAAACTGTACCAACAGACGGGGATAACAGATGAAAATCAGCAGTGATTTCGACGGCGGCAACATTGAAGTGATCGAGGCGGAGAACCCGTCCAACATCCGCCTTCACATCCGCAAGGACAATAAATCTGACTTCTATCAGTGGTTTTATTTCCGCATGACCGGCGCCAAGGGTCAGCTTTGTGCGCTCAGTATTGAGGATGTGGCAAACGCCGCCTATCCCCTGGGTTGGGAAAATTACCAGACCGTGGCCTCCTATGACCGCAAAAACTGGTTCCGGGTCAGCACTGTCTACAAAGACGGTACACTCACCATCCATCACGTGCCGGAAACCGATTGCGTTTATTATGCCTATTTCGCCCCCTACAGCATGGAACGGCACAACGATCTGATTGCCCGTTGCGCAGCAGATGAAAAGGTTGGCCTGCATTGCATCGGTGAAACCCTGGACGGCCAGGATATGGATCTGCTGACCATTGGCACACCCGGTACTGACAAGAAAGTAATCTGGTATATCGCCCGCCAGCATCCGGGCGAAACCATGGCCGAATGGTTCATGGAAGGCATGCTGGAACGGCTTCTGGACGATAATGATCCGGTCAGCCGGTCACTGCTGGAAAAATGCGTTTTCCATGCCGTCCCCAATATGAACCCGGACGGCAGCCGCCGCGGTCATCTGCGCACCAATGCGGCAGGTGTAAACCTCAACCGGGTCTGGGAAGACCCCGATTTCAGCACCGAGCCGGAAGCGGCTTATGTGCGCGGCAAGATGGATGAAACCGGTATCGATTTCATCCTTGATGTGCACGGGGACGAAGCCCTGCCCTATAATTTTATCGCCTGTTTTGAGGGTGTGCCGAATATTGACGAGGCCCAGCTTGACCTGGCCTATGAATATATGGCGCAGCTTGCAAAAATCTCGCCCGATTTCCAGACCGAGGTGGGCTACCCCAAATCCGCCCCCGGCAAGGCCAATCTGGGCATGGCGACAAACCAGTTCGCCCACCGTTACAATGCGGTTTCCATGACCCTGGAAATGCCGTTCAAGGATACGGAAAAGACTCCGTACCCGGAAAGCGGATGGTCGCCGGAGCGGGCAATGAAGCTGGGCCAGTCGAGCCTTGATGCCCTGCTGGCGATCCTGCCCCGGCTCTAGAAATCAGCGCTAAACGGTCGTGGCCCAGCCACCGTCGACAGTGACATGCTCGCCGGTGACATAAGCCCCGGCCCGGCTGCAGAGATAAATGGCCACACCTGCCATATCCTCCGGTGTGCCGATGCGGCCCAGCGGGACGTCATTGATCAGGCTCTCACCCAGGGAATCAAAGAAACCCTTGGTCATGGCGCTCGGGAACGGTCCCGGGGCAATGGCTGTTACATTGATATGCTCTGGCGCAAGCCTTTTTGCCAGAACCCGGGTCAAATGCAGCACGGCGGCCTTACTGGCAGAATAGCTGTAGGTTTCCGGTCCCGGGACATGCAGGCCGTCAACACTGGCCACATTGACAATACGGGACGGATCTTCCGCTTTTCCGGACTTGCGCAGCAGAGGCAGAAGCTTCTGGGTCAGGAAAAAGACACCCTTGACGTTGATATCCATCACCTTGTCCCAGCCCGCTTCAGGGAATTTGTCGATCGGCGCGCCCCAGGCAGCGCCGGCATTGTTGATCAGGAAGTCAATGCTGTCTTCCTTTTCACCAACCTGTTCGGCAAAGGCCGTCACACCTTCCAGAGTGGACAGGTCTGCCTGCATGCCGATGATCTCCCCATACTGGCTCAATTCCTCGACAGTGGCTTCGCACTGGTCAAGTTTACGGGAACAGATATAGGTCTTGACCCCGTTCTCCACAAAGCCGCGGGCAATCATGGCGCCGATGCCCCGTGATCCGCCGGTGACAACAGCGGTTTTACCCGAAATATCAAACAAATTTTTCATAGTGTGGTCTCCCTGAAGCTGAATTAAAACGACTGTTTGAAAACACACTAACGTCTACGTGAATGTAATACCAGTTTTTTTTAATGATCCGTCAGGATGTGGCATCCGGCTGGTTTTCCGGCAGGGCCTGGATAAAGGGTTCCTGCTCATTACAAAGCTTTTCAATGCGCCGGATGATCGGGAAATCGTCCAGTTGTGTCTTGAACCGGCGGGCATTATAGAGCTGGGGAATAAGAAAAACTTCGGCAAATGTCGGCGTATCCCCATGACAATATGTTCCGGTTCCGCCGTCCTGCAACATGGTCTCAATGGCCTCAAATCCGAGCCTGATCCAGTGACGATACCAGTCGTCCCTGGTCTCGTCGCTCACGCCCAGGTTACCGCCCAGATATTTCAAGACCCGCAGGTTGTTCAACGGATGAATATCGCAGGCGATGATATTGGCCATCTGGCGCACCCGGGCCCGCCCCGCGGCATCCGCGGGCAGAAGCGGAACGTCCGGCCGGGTTTCCTCAAGATATTCCAGAATGGCCATGGACTGGCCGATGGTCAGGTCCCCATCGGTCAATGCCGGCACCAGCCCCTGGGGATTGAGCTTCAGATAGTTTTCCGCCCGCTGGTCCCCGGCCAGAAGGGAGACAGGGATATTGTCATAGTCCAGCCCTTTCAGGTTCAGGGCAATACGCAACCGATAGGCCGCAGAGGAACGGAAATATCCATAAAGCTTCAGCATGTCTGTCTCCCTCAACGATAGGTCTAACGCGGCGGGTAATACTGTTTGACCACCTGATCGATCTTGCCAAAGATGGTCTTTCCCTCCTTGTCGAACATTTCAATTTCAATCCGGTCGCCAAAACTCATGAAGGGTGTGCTTGGCTTGCCGTCGGCAATGGTCTCGAGACAGCGGACTTCCGCCAGACAGCAGGAGCCGTCTTTGGAGCCTTTGTTGGAGATCGTGCCGGAGCCGATCACGGTACCGGCTTCCAAAGCCCGTGATTTAGCCACATGGGCAATAAGCTGGCCGAAATTGAATGTCATATCCACACCAGCATTGGGGGAGCCGATCTTGGTGCCGTTCAATATGGCATGTAGCGGCAGGTGAAGCTTGCCATCCCGCCAGGCATCACCCAGTTCATCAGGCGTGACAAAGACCGGAGCAAAGGCCGTCTGCGGTTTGGACTGATAAAATCCGAACTGTTTTGCCAGCTCTGCCGGAATCAGGTTTCTCAGCGAAATATCATTCAGGATGGAAATCAGCTTGATATGGTCAAGAGCCTGGTCCGGGCCAATACCTGCCGGAACATCATCGGTAATCACCGCAATTTCCGCCTCGAAATCAATACCCCAGTCTTCACTTTCCACATCAATCGGATCACGCGGGCCGATAAAGGCGTCAGACGCCCCCATATAAATCAGCGGGTCTTCCCAGAAGGTTGCCGGAAGCTCTGCCCCGCGCGCCTTGCGCACAAGTTCTACATGGGTCACATAGGCGGAACCGTCAGCCCAGTGATAGGCTCTCGGCAATGGTGCATCGCACTGGACGGGATCAAAGTCAAATCCCTCGACCTTTCCCGCATTCAGATCATCATAGAGCGCCTTCAGTTTTGGTTCTGCATCAGCCCAGTTATCCAGCGCCTTTTGCATGGTTGAGGCGATTTCCGCGGCCGGGACAGCCTTGGTCAGGTCACGGTTGACCACAACTAGTTTGCCGTCGCGGCCGGATTTCAATGAAGCAAGTTTCATAAATAATTTCCCTGATCTGTTTGTTCAGTATGACAGCCTAGTTGCTGCCTTTCCAGCTGTTCACATAGTCCTTGTTTTCGACACTATAGGCAGACTCGGTCATTTCCACCGGATCGCGGGTGTCGATCATCATAGCATATTCGTCGGTTTCCTTGCGCGCCGCCTTTTCACCGGCCTTGAACGCCTTGGGGTGCGGCCCGTGGGTAAATCCGAAGGGATGAAACGTCACCATGCCCTGCTCGATATTGTCACGGCTGAAAAAGTCACCCCGATGATAGAAGATGATTTCATCATAATCATCATTATTGTGATAGAAAGGCACCTTCAGGGCGCCGGGATCGCTTTCGATGGGCCGGGGTGCGAAGGTGCAGACCACAAACCGGCCGGCCACAAAGGTCGTGTGGGCGCTGGGCGGCAGATGGTAACGGTGGCTCATCAGCGGGCGGATGTCGCGCACATTGACCCGTACCACGGTCAGATCACCTTTCCAGCCCGCCGCATCCAGCGGGTTGAAGGGATAGGTTATGGTGCTGAATTGATTCCTTGCCTTGACCACAACACGCCATTCGTCCTGCCCCTGCTGGGCTTCAAACGCCGCATCAATAGCCGGTACGTCAAGAATGGCGGGGTCGAAAATGGCATGCGGGCCAACCATACCCTTGTCCGGCAACTGATAGCTGCTGTTGGTGGCCTCCACCAGAACCATTTCGGTTTTTTCCGCAGGTTCGATCCGCCACATGGCGCCCCGGGGAATGACGATATAGTCCCCGGCTTCATAGTTGAGATGGCCGAAATCGCAGAACAGCTCACCTGCGCCATGGTGAATGAACAGCAGGTCATCCCCGTCGGCGTTACGGACCAGGTGATCCATTTTTTCCGATGTCTTCCAGATACGGAATTTCATATGGGCATTGGTAATCAGCGCCTCTGCATTCCAGGGGGAAGAGCCAAAATCCGACAGCTTGTTGGTATCAAAGGCATGGGGCTGCAAAGGCCCTTCGAAGCTGGTCCAGCCGGTCGGAATATTCTTGTGATACAGGTGGGATGCGGGGCCGAAAAAGCCTTCTTTACCCATCTCCCGCTCATAGGTGCCTTCAGGCAGATCCACATGGGCCTGCCGGGAATGTTTGCCTTCACGGTGGGGAAATCCAATCCAGTTTTTCATATCCTGTCCTTTACCCTGAAAATGTCAAAAAGAGCCAAAGAAAATGTGTGACCCCGGGACACTCCTGCCAGACCCGGTTGTGTCCCCGCGTAAAAAATGGGTGCCTGGGGCCGCAAAGAATGATAACTTTCTTCGGCACTCCCTATGGGGAATATATTATAGTTACATATGTAACTTAATCAAGCAATATGTATCGGAACATTTTTTTTCAATATGAAGAACGATAAAAACACCCCTCTCCTGCTGGAAAAATTTCTCCCTTACCGGCTCTCCTATCTGTCTAATATTGTCAGTCGGAGGCTCGCTGCAATTTACGGCGAAAAATTCGGCATTGCCCCGCCGGAATGGAAAGTGATGGCTCATTTGCACCGTTTTCCGGATATTTCCGCCGCTGATGTGGCAGAAAAAACGGCCCTGGACAAGGTGGCGGTCAGCCGGGCCGTAAACAGTCTTCTGGACAAGGGCCTGATCCAGCGCTCCTACGCCCAGGAAGACCGCAGGCGGTCCATTCTAAATCTGACAAACAAGGGCGGCGACATCTACCGCCAGATCGAACCCCTGGTGACAGAATATGAAACTGCACTTCTTGATGCCCTGGACGACAGGGAAAAGGCCGATCTGGACCGGCTGATCTCGAAGCTAACTATACGGGCGGAAAATTCCACCGACAGATAGAGCCCGGGTTCAGCCCTCGCTTTCATGCAGACAGCGATAGAGAATATCCGGATTTTCCTCGAAATTGGCCGGCAGGTAGTTATCGAACACCGAACATATGGCCCTGAGATAGGGCCGGCCGGCCTCGGTAATCCGGTACATGCTGTCCTTCCGGTCCATATATCCGGCCCGGGTCAGATCGGCGAGCGCCCTGAATTCCCTGGTAAAGTCATATGACAGGCCTGACTCGCGAAGCCTGGCCTCGGGATCAACCTGCTGATAACACATAAGGTCCGAAATCAGCTGGCGGACCAGAATATCCTGGGGCGAAACCGCCACCCCGCGCACCACAGGGCTTTCTCCAGCCTCGATACTCTGGCGATAGACGCGCATATCCGTCGAATTCTGGGCATATCCGCCAGGCAGGGAACTGATGGCCGATGCCCCGAAACCGATCAGGGTATCCGCCTTGTCCGCCGTATAGCCCTGGAAGTTCCGCCTGAGCAAACCGTCATCGAGAGCCTCGATCAAACTGTCACCCGGCAGGGCGAAATGATCCAGTCCGATGGCCTGGTATCCGCAATCAACAAGTGTCTTGCGGGCCTGATCAAACATGGCCTGGCGCTGGATCTGTCCCGGCAGCGTTTCCGCACTGATCATGGCCTGGTGCTTTTTCATCCAGGGCACGTGAGCATAGCCAAAAAGGGCGATCCGGGAGGGCCGGTAGAATACGGTCTGCAGAACCGTTTCCCGGATGGTTTCCTGTGTCTGGTTCGGCAGGCCGTAAATCAGGTCAAAGTTTATATCCTCGATTCCAGCGGTCCTGAACCAGCGCAGACAATCCTCGATCAACCCGGCCGTCTGGATGCGGTTAATGGTTTTCTGGACCTTGTCATCAAAATCCTGAATGCCCATGCTGACCCGGTTCACACCGCTGCGGCCATAGGCGGCGACCTTTTCCCGGCTCAGGGTTCTTGGGTCCACTTCCACCGCAATCTCGGCCTCCGGCAGAATTTCATAGGCTTCCCTGACGGCATTCATGAGCCGTTCGAAATCCCCGGCCTCAAGAATGGTCGGTGATCCGCCGCCGAAATGAATGTGACTGACTTTCTTCCGCCCGGTCAGGGACGACGTCAGGGCAAGCTCTGCAAGCAGGGTTTCCAGATATCTGGAAACCGGATCATACTGATTGGCGATATGGGTATAACAGCCGCAGAACCAGCAAAGCTGGTCGCAGAAGGGAATATGAAAATAAAGGCTGACAGGTTCGTCGGCAGGAAGGGCCCGGAGCCAGGCCACATGATCCTGCCCGGCCAGCGGACCGAACTGCAGTGCCGTCGGATAGCTGGTATAGCGGGGCAGTCGCGGGCTGCGGGCGGCAGTGTCCCGCGGTTTATCGGCAGTAAATTCCCTGTTCTTTCTCAGAGCGGTCATTCTGTCACCTTCTTATCCGTTTCGGCAGAAGTCATACAGGGAACAAGCCCTGTTTTCACTGATCCATATCAATGGAACTCATGACAGGAGGATGACAAACTCAGAAGTAATTTACCTTTTTATTTAAAGGCCTTGAAGGCGATCAACGTGAAGGTGTCTTTGATGCCGTCGATGGCATGAACATGTTCGTTGACAAACTGGCCCACATCCTCGTCGTCTTCAAGCCTGATTTTCATGATCAGGTCGAACTCGCCGGAAATGGAGTAAACCTCTTCCACCTTGTCCTCGAGTCTGTCGACAAGGGCCGCCGCCACTTCATAGGCCTTGCCAAGCTCACATTTGATTTTCACAAAGAAGTTTTTCATTTGCTGCTCCAATAATCCTGTCCCGTCCGCTGCCCCCGGCAGGCTACAGGTCTTTCAGTTTAAACCGTTGTATCTTGCCCGTCTCGGTTTTCGGCAGACTGTCTATAAAGACAACCTCCCGAGGGTATTTATAGGGGGCAATATGTTCCTTTACATGATCCTGCAGGGCGAGGACAAGCTTGCCGTCCCCTTTATAGGAATCTGCAGGAACAACAAAGGCCTTGACGATCTGCCCCCTTTTATCGTCCGGCGCCCCGATCACCGCGCATTCCCTGACCGCAGGATGGGCAAGAAGCACCTCTTCCACCTCCGGTCCGCTGATATTATAGCCCGAGGAGACAATCAGATCGTCGGTCCGGGCCATGAACCAGAAATAGCCGTCCTCATCCATCCGGTAGGCATCGCCGGTCAGGTTCCAGCCGTTTCGCACATAGACCTTCTGCCTTTCGTCATCCAGATAGCGGCAGCCGGTAGGCCCCCTGACCGCCAGCTTGCCGATCTCTCCCGGCGGCACGTCCTTCATGTCCTCGTCCACCACCCGGGCTTGATATCCCCGGATAGCCTTGCCGGTGGCGCCGGGCCGGATATCCTGTCCGGCGGCGGAAACAAAAATATGGATCATTTCGGTGGCCCCGATACCATTGATCAGGACAATTCCCGTGGCCTTTTTCCAGTCTTCCAGTACCGGCAGCGGCAAATGCTCCCCCGCCGAAACACAGTTCTTCAGGCTGGAGATATCCACTTCCCCTATTTCTTCCAGCATGACCCTGTAGGCCGTCGGCGCCGTAAAACACCAGGTTGGCCGGTATTTTTCGATGGCGCGGACGAGATTGGGCGGTGAGCCGTTTTCCAGGAGCACGGAGGATGCCCCGACATGCAGGGGAAATGTCACCAGTGCCCCGAGGCCGAAGGTAAAGGCGATGGGCGGGCTGCCAATTACCCTGTCGTCCATTTTCAGACCCAGAAGCCCCTGCCCCACACAATGGCACATGGACATAATATCCCGGTGAAAATGCACCGTGCCCTTTGGTTTGCCGGTTGTGCCGCTGGTAAAGGCAATCAGCGCCACATCCCCGGAAAGGGTGGGCAGGGGGTCAAATTTTTTTGGTCTTCTGGCCAGCATTTTGTCAAAGGCCGTCTCTCCCTCACCCAGTGCGGTAAAATATCCGGTTTCGGCAAGACAATCACCTGATGCCGCCGCCTTTTCCAGTTCCTCGCCCAGTCTCTCATCACACAGGGCATGGCTGATCTGCGCCTTTTCGATTATGGGTTCCAGGTCCCGGGCCCGCAGCATCGGCATGGTCGCCACAGCAATCCCCCCGGCCCTGAGCACGCCGAACCAGCAGGCCACCATCATGGGATTATTGAATCCCCTGAGCAACACCCTGTTGCCCGGCACCAGCCCCATGTCCCGGGTCAGCACGTTTGCCACCTGGGCAGATTTTTCCAGAAGCTGCCGGTAGGTCCACTGACTGTCTTCAAACACCAGGGCTATCCGGTCCCCCCTGCCTGCCTGCACGTGACGATCGAGCAGTTCGGCCGCCGCATTAAGCCGGTCCGGATACTGCAATTCGGGCAGGTCGAATATAAAAGCAGGCTGATCTTCCACAGGGGGAAGATGATCGCGTGCAAAAGTGTCTTCATGGGCAGTCGACAAAGACATCGCTTATCTCCAGTTATTGTCTTTCAACTGCTGGCTGATCCGCCTCGGGTTACTGTCGTGCCGGTCAGGCCGGCTTTATTATTTTTCGGAATGCCTCTGTTCCGGAGAACCGGCACTTTCCTGTTTTGCGTTTTTGCTATTTTTTACTTACTTTGCGGCCCTTGGTTTCCGGCTCCGCTTTTCTTTTCAGACTTTCCCGCAAATCATCGAGATGATGCGTCATCTGCTCTACCGCGTCCTCATCCATGTCGGACAGGATATCATTGACCCAGTCCCTGTGACGCTCGGCCATTTCCCGGAACATGCTACGCCCCTTGGCTGTCAGTCCGACACTGTAAATGCGCCGGTCCGTGGGCAGGGGCCAGCGTTTGACCAGCCCTTCCTGCTGCAGCCGTTCCACAACCCCGGTCACATTGCCGTTGGAAACCAGAAGCTGTTTGGACAGTTCCCCCATGGTCAGACCACCGGGCGCCCGGTCAAGGGCAGACATCAGGTCGAACTGGGGCAGGGTAACACCGTAATGGGTGCGCAGAAGACGACGGGTTTGTTTTTCAATCAGGGCTGTATCCGCGAAAAGACGCAACCACAGGCCAAGCCTTTTTGTACACAGCGTCCTGCTATCCTGTTTCACCATCTTTTCCAGGTTTACATCACCTCGCCGCCAGCCACGGAAATGGCCTGTCCGGTCATACTTCTGTTTACATCTTCACACAGCCAGAGCACAGCCGAGGCCACTTCTTCCGGCTGAATAAACCGCTTTTGCGGATTATGTTTTGCCAGTTCGGCAATGGCCTGTTCCCGGCTTCTGCCTGTCTTGCTCATAATATTATCAATCGCATCAAATGCAATATCCGTTTCGGTAAAACCGGGGCAGACGGAATTCACTGTGACACCCTTGTTCGCCAATTCCAGGGCCAGAGAGCGGGTCATGCCCTGAACCGCATGTTTGGCCGCCGAATAGGCCGTGACATATTTATAACCGATCAATGCGGCCGTACTGGCGATATTGATAATTCGGCCGCTGTCCTTTTCCAGCATATCCGGAAGGACCGCCTGGATACAGTGCCAGGGACCCTTGAGGTTCACATCCAGCATGGCCTGCAGGTCGTCGGGTGATGTCTTCATGAAGGGGGCGGGGTGCGCCGCGCCGGCATTATTGACCAGGATATCCACGGATCCGTAGTTTTCCCGGGCTTCGGCAAATACAGCTTCCACAGCCGCCCGGTCCGTCACGTCACAGGCCAGGGGCGTGGCCTGTGGCAATGTCTCCGCCTTTGCCTTCAGCACGTCCATATTCCGGCCCAGCAGGGTCACATTTGCGCCTTCGGCTGCCAGCGCATCGGCGATCGCTGCGCCGATCCCGCGTCCGCCACCGGTGACAACGGCATGTTTTCCCTGAAGTTTTCCCTGATTCTTTTCACTCACTGTATGCTCCTTCCCAAAAAAGAAGTTGCGCCCGCCTCCGGAGGAGATCCAGCGGACGCAACTCCCAAACCTGCCAAGGTTTATGCCCAAATCCTATGCATTCAGCGCCATTTCCGCCGCCCGCTTGAGGTTTGTCTCAAGCTGGGTAAAGGCGGTCAGATACTGTTTCGGCACCTCAACCGCCGGGCCATGATATTCCTGTTCCGCCGCTGCACGGATCACCCACTGGGGATCCATCAGATGCGGGCGGCCGATCAGCACAAGATCTGCGCGTCCGGCGGCAAGGATACTGTTTACATGATCGGTTTCAAAGATATTTCCCACCGCCATAGTGGACACATGACCCTGGTTGCGGATCTGGTCGGCCATGGGAGTCTGGAACATGCGGCCGAACACCGGATTGACCTTGTGCACCGGCAGGGTCTGTCCGGTGGACACGTCGATGATATCGGCTCCGGCCTCTACAAAGGCCCTGGAAATCAGCACCGCTTCTTCCGGTGTCACACCGTCATCGCCAACCCAGTCGGTGGAGGAAATACGCACAGACATGGGTTTATGGGCCGGCCAGGCCTCGCGCATGGCATTGAAGACCTCAAGCGGGAAACGCAGGCGGTTCTCCAGCGAGCCGCCATACTCGTCGCTGCGCTGGTTGCTGACAGGAGTGATAAAGCTGGACAGCAGATAACCATGACCCGCATGCATTTCAATCATATCGAAACCGGCTTGCTCGGCCCGATTTGCGGCGGCCACAAAATCGTTACGGACCCGGTCCATATCTTCCCGGGTCATCTCCCGCGGGGTCTGGTTCACCTCGTCCCAGGCAATGGGTGACGGGGCAATCAGCTCCCAGTTATCCTGGTCCAGCGGCATGTCATAACCTTCCCAGCCCACTTTCGTGGATCCCTTGCGGCCGGCATGGGCCAGCTGCATGGCGATCTTGGTCTGGCTGTTGTCATGGACAAAATCCACCACCCGCTTCCAGGCCTGCATCTGTTGGTCCGTATAGATCCCGGCGCAGCCCGTGGTAATGCGGCCATCCGGGGAGACATCCGTCATTTCCGTGAACAAAAGACCCGCGCCGCCCATGGCCCGGGCGCCGTAATGGACGAAATGGAAATCATTGATCAGGCCGTCTTTGGCCGAATACATGGACATGGGGGAGACCGCCACCCGGTTGGCAAGTTCCATGTCACGGATTTTATAGGGGGTAAACATGGGCGGCGTGCGCCCGACCGGCTTGTCCTTGCCCACGGCCTTGTAGGCGCGGTCCGCAAACCATTTTTCCACCCCTTCCAGCCAGTCCCTGTCGCGCAGGCGCAGGTTTTCGTGACTGACGCGCTGCGACCGGGTAAGAAGGCTGTAGGTGAACTGGGTCGGATCGAAATCCAGATAGCGATCCAGTTCTTCGAACCAGGACATGGAATTGCGGGCTGCGGACTGCAGTTTCAGCGCCTCAAGCTCGCGCTCATCCTGATAGCTGACCAGAGCTTCCTTCACATCCTGACCGGAGTTCAGATGCTGGGCCAGGCTGATGGCATCTTCAAAGCCAAGCTTGGTGCCGGATCCAATGGAGAAATGGGCCGTGTGGGCCGCATCACCGATCAGCACAATGTTGTCCTTGACCCAGGTATGGCACAGCACCCGGGGGAAATTGATCCAGGCGGAGCCGCGAATATGGGCGGATTTGGTCATCAGGTCATGACCACCGAGGTATTTTTCAAAAATCTTGCGGCAGGTTTCGGCGCTTTCTTCGTGGTTCATATGCTCGAAACCCCAGGCGTCATAGGTTTCCGGGCCGCATTCGACGATAAAGGTCGAGGTCTTGTCATCGAACTGGTAGGCATGCACCCAGATCCAGCCGTGCTCGGTTTTCTCGAAGATGAAGGTGAAGGCATCGTCAAAACGCTGATGCGTACCGAGCCAGACGAACTTGTTGGGCCGCATGTCAATGTCACAGTCAAAGGCCTCGAGGTTATTGTTACGCACCTTGGAGTTAAGACCGTCCGCCGCCACAATCAAATCCGCATCGGCAAAGCGGGTTGTGAGATCATCCAGTTCCACTTCTGTTTCGAAATGAAATTTGACGCCAAGCTCCTGCGCCCGATCGTAAAGAATATCCAGCAGGCGCTGGCGGCCGATACCGATAAAGCCGTGGCCGCCGGACTTGATCACTTCACCGCGAATATGAACGTCGATGTCATCCCAGTGAATCAGTTCGCCGGTCATATTATCCGCACTGACCGGGTCGTTGGCCTTCAGGTTTTCCATGGTCTGGTCCGAGAACACCACACCCCAGCCGAAAGTGTCATCGGCCCGGTTGCGCTCATAAACCTCGATGTCATGTTCGGGATTTTGCAATTTCATGGAAATGGCCAGATAGACACCACTGGGGCCGCCGCCAAGACAAACGATTTTCATGATGACCTTCCTCTCTTCACCGGAGTTTCCTCTAATTATTTTAAACTTAATATATTTTTACATTATCTTCCAGATTAAATTGAATGTTTTTAGATATCATCGGTTATAATTCATAGCATTCATAATTTACCTCATTGTTTTTAAATATCTTTTTATCCATTTGAAAAATACTCGCATAATTTGGAAATTATATTTTATATATAAAACTATATTAGATTATGCCTGACCACCTACACCGACTCATCAACACGCGGGCGGTTTCAGCCGTGTCCCGATCACCTCCGTCGCGACATGACCTGACGTAAAGGCAATGCGGCCATGTGCCTCAAAAAAGTTACAAATGAAACCTTGCCCTTACCAGAAAAGCTGAGTATTCTTGCGCTTCGGGAAAACGACTTTTTCATGTTATATAATTAAAATAATTTATCGGGAGCTTAAGTATATGTCGGATCAGGAGGCGGTCGAGTACGGCAGTGACGCCACGGACGAGCAGAAATACCTGCAACGCTTATCGGAGAACCGGGAATTCAGGAGGCTGTGCGGCCTCAGACAGAAAATGAGCCTGCTGCTCACTCTGGCCATTGCGATCCCCTATGGCATCTACATCCTCCTGACGGCCTGGTCCGCGGACATCATCAGCCAGCCCATATCTGACGACGGCGCTGTGACCTGGGGTATGGTGCTGGTGTTCCTGGTGCTCATCAACGGCATGCTCTGTGCCGGCATTTACACCTGGTGGGCAAACCGGAAGTTCGATCCGCTACGCAAAAAATTCCTGAAAGACCATGCCGCCGGGGAGAATGCCGATGTCTAGGTTCACATGCTCCACCCTGCTGACCTCCGTTCTCCTTTGCCTGATGCCACAAGTCCTGCTGGCCGCCGGCGGTGATATTTCCGGTGAAGTTGAAAAACAGCCGCTGAACGTCAACGCCATTATCATGTTCTTTATTTTCGTGCTGGCGACACTGGGCATTACCTGGTGGGCGGCCCGTAAAAACAAGACCAGGGATGACTTCTATGCGGCCGGGGGCGGAATCAAGCCCTGGCAGAACGGCACCGCCATTGCCGGCGACTTCATGTCTGCGGCCACCTTCCTGGGCATCACCGGCGCCCTGTTTGCCTTTGGCTATGATGCCACCCTGCTCGCCGTCGGCGTAATGGCCAGCTGGCCGGTTATCCTGTTCCTGATTGCCGAACGGCTGCGCAACCTTGGCAGCTACACCTTTGTGGATGTGGTCTCCTTCCGGCTCAATAAAAAGCCGATCCGCACCCTGTCCGCCATCGGCTCCCTGTCGGTGGTGCTGTTTTACCTGATCGCCCAGATGGTCGGCGCCGGTAAACTGATCCAGCTGCTCTTTGGCATGGAATATGTCTATGCGGTGGTGCTGGTCAGTTTCCTGATGATCATGTATGTGAGCTTCGGCGGCATGCTGGCCACCACATGGGTACAGCTGATCAAGGCCATCCTGCTGCTGGTCGGCGGCACCTACATCGCCTTTGCCGTACTGGCCCATTTTGATTTCAGCCTGTCCGCCATCTTCCAGAGCGCCATTGACACTCACCCCCGTGGCGCCGACCTGATGAAACCCGGAATCTGGATGGATAATCCGATCTCGATCCTTTCCCTGGGCCTGACAATGATGTTCGGCATCATGGGCCTGCCGCATATCCTGATGCGCTTTTTCACGGTAAAGGATGCGAAGGATGCCCGCAAGTCGGTCTTTTACGCCACCTCCATCATGGGCTATTTCTACATCCTGATCATTATCATCGGCTTTGGCGCCATCACCTTTGTCATGAATAACCCGGATTATTACACCCCGGACGGCAAACTGATGGGCGGCGGCAATATGGTGGCCCTGCATTTGACCCATATCGTCGGCGGCAATCTGGTGCTTGGCTTCATGTCCGCCGTGGCCTTCGCCACCATCCTGGCCGTGGTAGCCGGACTGACACTGGCCGGGGCTGCTACCGTGGCCCATGACCTTTATGCCAAAACCTTCAAGGCCGGACAAACGGTCAGCAACGCAGAAGAAATCCGGGTGTCCCGCATTTCCACCTTCGTGCTGGGCGCCATTTCCGTGGTGCTGGGCATTGCCTTTGAACACCAGAATATCGCCTTTGTCGCCTCGCTGGCCATGGCCATAGCCGCCAGCGTGAATTTCCCGATCCTGATCCTGGCCATGTACTGGAAGGGCCTGACCACCCGCGGCGCGGTGTGGGGCGGGGTTATCGGCCTCGTCTCCTCGATCGGCCTGATGATTCTCGGACCCGGCGTCTGGGTTGGCGTACTGGGCTATGAAGAAGCGATCTTCCCCCACGCCTATCCCACTTTCTACAGCATGCCGCTGGCCTTCATCATGATCTGGCTGTTGTCCGTAACCGACAGGAGCGCCCAGGCGGCGAAGGAAAAGGCCCTGTTTGATGTTCAGCTGGTCCGCTCCGAAACCGGTATCGGCGCCTCCGGCGCGTCGGATCACTAGGACAGAGAATAAACGGTGAAAGAAAGAGCGGCTCCCGGGAGCCGCTCTTTTTACTACATCACCGGCTTGCCCCCCCTTTACCCTTCCTGGCTGAGACGATAGGCGGCCCGGCCGGCCCGGTCCATCACATCGGAAATGATATGCGGGCAACAGCCGCAGGACCGCATGGTGGCCACCATGCAATCAAGCATGATGGTGACACTTTCCATCAGCACCTCCCGGTACACCATACCGAGGGAGCGGTTCCTGGCCCGGGCCAGCAATCTCTCAAAGGCCTCGATCAAAACAGCAAGGCCCTTGTGCCGGTCCCCGCTCAACAGATAGATATTCGCCAGGGATTCCGCCGCAATGATATGGGCCGAGGCCCGGTCATAAAGTTCCTGCGCGCCAACCGACGGATCACCTGACAGGCCGGCAAGCGCCGCAACGGCTTCCCGGTTGGCCCGGTCATAGTAGAAGCGGGCAAGACAATATTTCCCGGTTTCACGCGCCTCGTTGCCCAGCAACATCAGCTTTTTCCAGCGCGACCGGGAAAAAATCAACGGGGCTTTGCTGCTATTGTCGATAACAAGATGAAGCTTTCCCCGGCCAGATGCCGTTCCTGTATCCATAAGTGTCCTTCCTTTTCCTGACTGGACATTTTGTTTGGGGAGCAGGAAGGAATATATCGCTATTAAGAATTATTATCAATTATAAAATGCACATACCAGTACAAAGAACCTCTCTGCCCTGAGCATCTAATGTTGCAACACCCCGGAACTTACTGACCAGTGCCCGCCAGCGTGGTCAGTTTCTACCCCTTCACAGGGAATGTCCGCAAAGATGATCATTTTTATTGCAAATGATTATTATTATAATTATGTTGCCTTTGCAAGAATCAAAGATTGACATATCGACCCGAATAATTGAGTACAAAACCTTATATCCGGGATTTTTCAGACGACATGCATCCATCGTCTGTAGTTGAGTTTGGAGAAGTTTGATGGACGCTATTGTCCCGAATAAGGCTGCTACCGCGCGGTCAAACGGTCCTTATCGCCAGGAAGTTCTGAGCGTCAAACACTGGACTGAAGATCTATTTTCATTCACCCTGAACCGCCCGGCCGGGTTTCGGTTTCGCTCCGGGGAATTTGTCATGATCGGCCTGGAAGTAAACGGCAAACCCCTGCTTCGCGCCTATTCAGTGGCCAGCCCCAGCTGGGACGAAGAGCTTGAGTTTTTCTCAATCAAGGTACCGAACGGCCCGCTGACATCCCGCCTGCAGCAGATCACGCCGGGTGACGAAGTGCTTCTTTCCCGAAAGCCAACAGGCACGCTGGTCCTGGACGCCCTGCTCCCGGGCAAACGACTATTCCTTTTTTCCACCGGGACCGGTTTTGCTCCTTTCGCCAGTGTTATCCGCGATCCGGAAACCTATGAGAAATTCGACCAGATCATCGTTACCCACACCTGCCGCACCGTGGCCGAACTCGACTATAGCCGGGACATGATCAGAACAATTCAGGAAGACGAAATCCTGTCTGAACTGACCGGCGACAAGCTGGTTTATTTTGCCAGCACAACCCGGGAGGAATTCTCGAATATGGGACGTATTACAACCCTGCTTGAAAATGGAAAGCTTTTCAGTTCACTCGGCATCGCAGACCTAAACCCGGAAACCGACCGCGCGATGATCTGTGGCTCCACTGTCATGATTTCAGATACCAAGGACCTGCTGGAAATAGCGGGCTTTACGGAAGGCGCCAATAACAAGCCAGCCGATTATGTGATTGAAAAAGCCTTTGTTGGTTAAGTGCCTTACCTGCCCTGACTGAGCTGAATGGCAGCTTGACCGGCGCGGTCCAGGAACTCATGGATTGTGACGGCACAACAGCCACAGGCTCTCAGTATTCTCATCATGCCGTCCAGCATGACGGTCAGGCATTCAATCAATACTTCGCGATAAGCCATGCCCAGACCCTGATTTAGCGCCATAGATAACAGGCGTTCAAAAGCCCCGGTCAGAACGGAAACCGTCAGTTGCCGATAGCCCGTTCTAAAATGGATGTTCGCCAGATTTTCGGCAGCTATGGCATGTGCGGACGCCCGGGTATAAAGTTCCTGCACACTGGCCGGATCTTCAACGGCAAAACAGTCAAGGGCATTCACTGCCTCACGGTTCGCACGATCATAATAGAACCGGGCCAGGCTATATTTTTCAGATCCGAAGGATTCATGCCCTGAAAACATCAGTTTCTTCCATCTGGTTTCTGAAAATACGACCAGAGTTTTTGCGCTGTTATCGACCACAAGTCTGAGATTCGGCTGAATCCCCGAAACAGCAAGCGTCATTTCTGTCTTCCTTCATTATTACCTGATCGTCAGGCAGTAAAAAGACATTAATTATATTGATAATTATTATCAATATAAAATGACAAAAAAACAGGCCGGGTTTTCGACCCCGCCCTGCTCTTCACATTAAGTATGACTGGCTTTCTAGAAACCGTAGGCAGCCCCAAGCTCGGGATCTTTTTCGGCAACGATCTTCGCCAGATCGACGATCACCTTGGCCTGTTTCCAGGTGGCGTCATCCTGCATTTTGCCGTCAATCATCACGGCCCCGGTACCGTCAGGCATGGCTTCCAGGATCTTTTTGGCAAACAGCACTTCATCCACGTCGGGACTGAAGACCTTTTTGGCAATGGCGATCTGTTTCGGGTGCAGCGACCAGGCGCCGGCACAACCCATCAGGAAGGCGTTGCGGAACTGGGCCTCGCAGGCGGCATCATCGGAGAAATCACCGAACGGGCCGTAGAAGGCCTTGAGGCCATAGGTCATACAGGCATCGACCATGCGGGCCACCGTATAGTGCCACAGGTCCTGCTGATAAAAGGTGCGGGCCTCGCCCTCCCCTTTTGCATCCTCCAGAACGCCGTAGAAGGGATGACCGCCCCCGACCCGGGTGGTTTTCATGCCGCGGCTGGCGGCAAGGTCGGCGGGGCCCAGGCTGATGCCGTGCATGCGCGGGCTGGCGGCGGCAATTTCCGCCACATTGTCCACGCCCTGGGCCGTTTCCAGAATGGCATGGATCATGATCGGCTTTTCCACATTGTGCCGGGCCTCGAGCTGGGCCAGAAGCTGATCCAGATAATGGATATCCCAGGCCCCCTCCACCTTGGGCAGCATCACCACATCCAGCTTGTTGCCGACGGCGGAGACAATCTCGGTCACATCTTCCAGCATCCAGGGGGAGTTTAGGCAGTTGATGCGGGTCCAGAGCCCTGTCTTGCCGAAATCCACCGCCTTCGCCACCTCGATAAAGCCTGCCCGGGCCGCCTCTTTGGCGTCTGCAGGGATGGCGTCCTCAAGATTGCCGAGCAATACATCCACCTGGCCCACCATATCGGGTACCTTGGCACGCATCTTCTCCACATGGGGCGGAAAGAAATGGATCATCCGCTCCAGCGCCACGGGGATCTCCCGGTAAGGTTCCGGCGCCCCGATGGCCAGCGGTTTGAAAAAATCCTTTGGTGGTTTCTGCATGGCTTTTCCCTCATTTATTACGGCACTGCACAATTTCGCTTTCCCAAGCTAGCAAAAAATCCGCAAAAATCCAGAATAAAATTTCTTCATCATATCTATTTTGGTAATTTTATTGCTGCACCCGATGGAATGCTGCATCACACCATATTTTCGGCATGCCGGGTCGGGATGAACTACAAAACGGGGCAAGAACGACAGAAAGGGGAATATCTGCCGCCTGCCCAAATGCCCGCTAGCCGTAAAACCGAGAAACAACATTGACAGGCATCCATTCTTGTAATATTAAAAGTTACATGAAACGCGATCAGAAACTTTCTGGCATCCTGCACGTCCTGCTGCACATGTCAGCACAGAAGGCCCCCGTAACCTCCGAAGTGCTGGCCAAGGCCATGGAGACCAACCCTGTGGTGATCCGCCGCATCTTGGCGGGACTGCGCAAACAGGGGTATGTCAGGTCGGAGAAAGGTCATGGCGGCGGCTGGTCACTGGCCCGGGATCTGTCGGAAATCTCACTGCGTGACATTTATGACGCTTTGGGCAGCCCTGCCCTGATCGCCATAGGCAACCGATCGGAAAATCCGGCCTGCCTGATCGAACAGGCGGTAAACAAGGCGCTCGACCAAGTCATAGACGAAGCCGAAACCCTGATTCTCAACCGTCTGGGAAATGTCACCCTGGCCATGCTGAGCGAGGATTTCACGACTCGCCTGCGAGACTGCAGAGCCCCTCATCATCCGGAGATCAATCATGAGTCAAAATAATCCCACAGAAACCCTACTCGCACCCTTTTCAGATCCCGACGCCGTCGCCCACTACACGGAAGGGCCCCCCCGTTTTGTTCCGGGCTTTACCGACTTGCACAAAATGACCGGCATCCTCCTGGCGGAACGAGTTCCCGCTACAGCAAATATTCTGGTGCTGGGTGCAGGAGGCGGCCTCGAATTGAAGGCGCTTGCGGAAATGCAGCCGGGTTGGTGTTTCACCGGCATAGACCCCGCCCCAGAAATGTTGAAACTGGCCGGAAAGACCCTTGGCCCTCTTGCTAACCGGGCATGCCTGATCGAAGGCTATATTGATGACGCTCCCAAAGGGCCCTTTGATGCAGCAGTCTGCCTGCTAACCCTGCATTTCCTCGATGCGGAGGAGCGTCGCCGCACCGCCAGCGAAATCCATAAGCGGCTTAAACCCGACGCACCCTTTGTCGCTGCCCATTCCAGCTTCCCCCAGGAAGCGGACAGTCGTCCCCGCTGGCTTTCGCGCTACGGCGCATTCGCCGTGGCCTCCGGAACCGATCCGGAAAAGGTCAAAAACATGGTGGAAACGGTCGGGCAGGTCCTGAGCCTTTATTCACCCGAGGAAGACGAGAAAATAATTCTCGACGCCGGCTTCAAGAATGTGGAACAATTTTACGCAGCCTTTACTTGGCGCGGCTGGCTTGCTTCTGCCTGAGTGCCCCCCTAATTCAAGTCCGGCAAAAACGGAGACTTGCACAGACCTCCAACAGAGTATACATCCGGAAGAAGGAAAGGATATTCTTCCATGACCCTGACGGAGACAGAAGCAAACTTTATCATTATCGGCGGGGGTATCGCCGGAGCAGGCGCCGGTTATGAATTGTCCGCACTGGGCAAGGTCATTCTTCTGGAACGGGAAGCCCAGCCCGGCTATCACACCACGGGTCGATCCGCCGCCGTCTATAGCGCCACGTACGGGCAGGGCGATCCTGTCCTCAGGGCCCTGGTGCTGGGCAGCACCGACTTTCTGAAAAATCCCCCGGCGGGATTCTCGGAACATGCCCTGATGAGCCCGAGGCGGCACCTGACCATCTGTCACCGCGACGATTTCGCACCGCTGGCAAGGCTCCATGACGATCTTGCCCAGGTGACCGACGACGTGGCCTGGATCGGGCGGGAAGAAATCCTTGGCATGCTCCCCGTTCTCACCGAACCCTATCAGGAGAAAGCCCTGCTGGAACGGGATTTTTTTGATATGGATGTTCACGCCCTGCATGAAGGCTTCCTCCGTGGCCTTCGGTCCCGGGGCGGCAAAGTCATTACCGGTTCACCGGCGGAAGCCATTGAACGCACCGCCGCCGGCTGGCGCGTCAGCACCCCGACAGGCACCTATGAGGTCCCGGTGCTGGTCAATGCCGCCGGCGCCTGGGTAGATGAAGTCGCCAAGCTTGCCGATGTCGCCCCCATCGGCATTCAGCCTCTGCGCCGAACCGCCATTCTGGTGGACCCGCCTGCGGGACAGGATATCCACAACTGGCCCTTTGTCACCGAGGCGAAGAATACATTTTATTTCAAACCCGACGCCGGAAAAATCCTGGTCTCCCCCATGGACCAGACCCCGTCAGACCCCTGCGATGCCCGGCCGGAGGAAATGGATGTGGCCTATGCCGCCTACCATCTGGAAGAGGCCATAGGTCATCCGGTACCCAGGATCGATCATCAGTGGGCAGGCCTTAGAAACCATGTGGCCGATCATCATCCGGTCGCGGGTTTCGACCCGGAGGCCAAAGGATTTTTCTGGCTCGCAGGACAGGGAGGATTTGGCATCAAGACGGCGGTCGCCATGAGCCGCATTACTGCATCCCTCATCCAGGGCGAAGGCCTGCCGGAAGATCTTGTCGCTTTGGGCCTTAAGGAAGACGACATTTCCGTTAAGCGTCTCAAAAAATAAAAGAGCCCCGGACCGACATCCGGGGCTCTTTTGTTCGTTCTGTTCTGATCAGAATTTGGCTTTGACACCGAAGTTGATGGTCATGTCAAATTCATCATACTGCATCATCCGGTCACCGTCTTCGGTACGGTACACAGCGGTCCATTTCTCGTTGGTCAGGTTGGAGACTTCACCGTAGATCTTGATATTTTCCATCACTTCATAGCTGGCGGTCACATCCAGCAGAGTGCGGCCGAGTACAATACGGTTGCCGTCACCTTCGTTGACTTCATCCAAATATTCGCTGCGATAGCTGAGTGCCGCCCGAATGGAAAAACCGCCTTTTTCATAACCGACGATACCGTTGGCCACATGCTCGGAGGTTTTCGGCAGCGGGATATCCACCAGCTCACCGTCTCCGTTCACATACTGGCCTTCGCTGTCGGTGTATGTGTAGTTGGCACCGACCAGCAGACCGTCAAACGGGGCCGGCAGCATGGTCAGCTGCTGCTGGTAGTTGAGCTCTATACCAGTGACCTTGGCGTCTTCGCCGTTTTGAGGCTGCACCACTTCCGCGAAATCGATACCGTTGAGCGTGACGTCTTCAAAAGTCTGATCGAAGTGGAAGTTGCTGATTTCCTTGTAAAAGACCCCGGCAGAAACGATAGAGTCGTTGTTGGGATACCATTCCACACCCAGATCAAAGTTATGGGCCCGATAGGGGTTCAGGCTGGCATTCCCGAGAGAGCCTTCACGAATAATCTCGCCGTCATCCTCTTCGGCCTCGATCTCCCCGCTGGGCACCATGTCACCGATTTTCGGGCGCACCACAGACTTGTAATAGGCCGCCCGGAAGACCGCATTGCTGCCGTCCAGGTCGTAACGCAGGTTCACGCTGGGCAGCCAGTCCGTATAGCTGTTTTCTCCGGTGACTTCATTGATAACATTCTCGTCTCCGACGATGACCTGGTTGGCCGTGGAGTCAAACTCGGTATGTTCCACACGAACCCCGGCAACAACGCGCAGGTTGTCTACATCGACACTGCCCATCAGATAACCGGCGATGATATCTTCATTGGCTGTATAGTTGAGGGCCTCTGAGCCGAGCGTTGTGTCGTCTTCCTGAAGCTCGAAACTTCCCACATTGGCAGTGTAGTGATCCCTGAGGGCCTGGTGGTCGGCGCCGATGCCGCCCTGGGTCACATCAATATCATAATCGATATCAGTCAGGAAGTCTGCCAGGGTGAAATCGCCAAGATCCTCATAGACAAGGAAGGTATTGTCGCGGGTTTTCTCGCGCATCTTATATTTGCCGCCGAACTTGATGTAGCCCTGGTTGCCACCGAAATCCATGTCCCGGCGCACATCCAGCTTGAAGGCCCATTCATCATCTTCGGTGATGTTGTCGGAATACTCCATGGAGTCCAGCTCGTAGTTGCCGGGATTGGTAAAGAGCGCGCGGTCCGCATCGGAGGCAAAGATGCCAAAGGGCAGCAGCGGATCGGAAATATCCACACCCACATTCACGTCTTCATCGGATTTGAAATCAGTGTCCAGACGATCCGGTTCCCGTTCTTCGGAATGGGAATAAGACACACTGTATTCAAGGCTCCAGCTATCCAGGAAGGTTTCCCCGCCGAGAACAGTGGAGAAAATTTTCTGGGTTTCGATACGATCCTTCAGATCGCGGTCGGCTTCAGCTTCCAGAAAATAGATTTCCGGGCCGGTCTCGGCCGCGCCGTCAGCAAATTCACCGTCCTCGAACTTAACCTCTGTGCGCTGACGCAATTCCGTATCCTTGAATCTTGTATAAAGCGAGCGCAGATAGAGATTGGTATTTTCCACAGGCCGGAAGTCGATATTCAGGGCCGCGCCGAAACGCTCACGGGTGACGACATAGTCACGAAGCTCCATCTCGGCCGGATAAAAGGCGCTGATTTCATTATCCTCGTCATCTTCGGTTTTCCAGCCGCCATCGATTTCCTTGTTGTCGGAACCGTGTTTGCGCTCCTGCCAACTGACGGACGCCGCAATGGCCAGTTTCTCACTGAGCTGATCGGCATAAGTGGCGGAAACTTTCGGGCTTAATTCATCAACCAGCTTGTTATAGCTGCCTTCGGCTTTCAGTTTGATCAGCCGTTCGTCCTTGTCGAAACCGGATATGGTCTTTACTTCGATGTTACCGCCAATGAAATCGCCATCCATGTCCGGAGTGGCCGACTTGGTCACCTGCAGGGTTTCCAAAAGCTCGGACGGGATCACATCCATTGCCACCTTGCGCTCGTCGCCTTCGGGTGACGGCAGGCTTGTGCCGTTGATGGTGGTAGAGTTCAGGTTCGGGTCTATCCCGCGCACAATCACAAAACGGCCTTCGCCCTGATCAGTTTCCATGGAAACACCCACCAGTCGGCGGGCGGCCTCGGCAATATTCTGGTCCGGGAAGTTACCGGCCGCATCGGCAGACAGATAGTTGGCGATATTGTCCGCCGCGCGCTGCTTGTTGAGGGAACTGTTCATGCTGCCCCGGAAACCGGTGACAACAATTTCTTCCAGATCATCCTGACCGAAGACAAACATTTCACTGACATCTTCCTCACCAAGAGTAATGGTGCGGGTTACAGGGGCCGTACCCACATAGGAAATGCTGACCTCGTAGGTGCCGGCCGCCAACCCGCGGAAGCGGAAACGGCCATCAGTATCAGTGGTTGTTTTCAGGCCTTCGGACCTGATTTCCACCATGGCGCCTTCAAGCGCATATCTTTCGGAGCCTTCCAGAACCGTACCGGTAAAGTCGGCTGCAGAAGCGACAGAAGTTATTGTTGTCAGAGACAGTGCCGTTGTCAGAAGAAGAGATTTAAAGGAAGATTTTACAGTCATTTTCCACCCGTTTTGGTTACAGTTTTTTCCTCCGGGGCCAATGTCCCGGAAATTTTCATTCCAGACGGGTTTATTTTTCTATTGTTACAAAGCTGTAACACTTACATGTATTATTTGTGAGAATTAATCTTATTAGAAGTATCTTACGCCCTACAATTTAAGGATTTTTCCCAATGAACAGATTCACGACTAGCGGCATGATATCCTGTCTTGCCCTGTTGGCAGCCTGCACCCCGCCGGCAGAAGAGAACCCATCTGCCGGCCTGGTCTCCGTTACCGCCAACATGGAAACCCCGGCTGTGGAAACGAACGGCGATGCCGCCGACGACATGGCCATCTGGATCAATACGGCCGATCCGGAAAAAAGCCGCATTATCGGCACCCAGAAAAAATCCGGCCTGTATGTCTATGATCTGGACGGGAACATCATCCAATACCTGCCGGACGGCCGTATGAACAATGTGGACCTGCGCGACGGCTTTGATCTTGCTGGCAAGACGGTCACTATTGTTGCCAGTACAAACCGAACGGACAACAGCATCAGCCTGTATGCTATTAATCCGGAAACCACGGAGCTCCATAATGTGGCGGACGGCCTGCAGGCCACCGGCTTTGAAGACCCCTACGGCCTGTGTATGTACCACAGCAGTGTGGATGGCAGCTTTTATGTCTTTGCCAATGACAAGGATTTTGGTGATTACAAGCAGTGGCGTCTGGTACCGGCCGGAGACGGCAAAGTGAAACTGGAAGTCGTCCGGACCTTCACCGTTGGCGGACAGACCGAGGGTTGTGTGGCCGACGATAAAACAGGTGAACTTTATATCGGCGAGGAAAATGTCGGTATCTGGAAATATCACGCCGAACCGGTTGTCACGGAGGCAGAAGAAGACGAAGAGGACTATCTATATCGAAAATTAATCCGCCGGATCGACAATAAATCCCTTACCGCTGATGTAGAGGGACTGGCCCTCTATCACACCAGGGAAGGCAAGGGCTATCTGATCGCCTCCAGCCAGGGTAACAATACATATGCCCTGTTCGACCGGGATAACGACTACGGCTATGTGGGCTCCTTCCAGGTTATCGACGATCGGGAAGCCGGCATTGACGGCTCACAGGAAACCGACGGGCTGGAAGCCCTGAGCACCCCCCTGCCGGGCTATCCCCTGGGCGTGTTCATGGCCCAGGACGGGTTTAACACCCTGCCTGAGGAAAATCAGAACTTCAAACTGGTGGACTGGCGCAGGATTGCTGAGGCCCTGAAGCTTCGCCCCTGATCCCCTACCCGGAATTAAAAAAGGCCCCAAGTTGGGGCCTTTTCTTTTTTTATGCGGTAATGAAATCCCAGAAGATATATCCGAGACCAATGGGCACCACCACCTTGATCAGCAGGCGCCAGAATTTGAACAGCCAGCTGTCGGCAAGTCCCAGTTCTTCCAGCAATGCCGTCCGTTTCATGACCCAGCCGGCAAAGATCGCAATCAGCAGGCCGTTCAGCATCATAAACACATTGGCGGAGAAATAATCAAGCAGGTCAAAAATACCCATGTTCTCAAATGTCCTGAACATGCCCAGCGGCTTGAAATCACTCATCACATTCAGCGACAAAGCCGCCAGAATACCCACCGCCCAGGTCCCCGCCCCGGCCAGGAGGGTCATCTTCAGACGCATATGCGGCACCCGTTCCTCAAGATAGGACACCATTGGCTCCAGCAGGGAGATGGTTGACGTTACCGCCGCAAAGGTAATCAACAGGAAGAACAACATTCCGAAAAACTGACCGAACGGCATGCTGTCAAAAACAATGGGCAGGGTGACAAAGACCAGGCCCGGACCAGCCTCGGGATCAAGACCATTGGCAAACACAATCGGGAAGATTGCAAGCCCCGCCAGCAACGCCACAAGCGTATCGGCAAAAGCCACGCCGCAGGACATTTTCGGAATGGAAATATCCTTGGTAAGGTAAGCCCCGTAGGTCATGATCGCCCCGCTGCCGAGAGACAGGGAGAAGAAGGCCTGACCGGCTGCCTCCAGGACACTCCTGGCAGTCAGTTTGCTGAAGTCCGGCTGGAACAGGAATTCCATTGCCCGTTCCACATTGCCCGCATACAGAGCGTAGGCCACCAGGGCGATGAGAATGATAAACAGGGCCGGCATCAGGATTTCCACGGCTTTTTCAAGCCCGCCTTTAACACCGCGGGCGACAATGCCCATGGTGATCAGCATGGCCACCGTCTGCCAGAAGATCATGGTCACCGGATCGCTCAACACACCGCCAAAGATTGCTTCAACCTCCGCTGAATCCACACCGCTGAGAGAACCGGATCCCATCTTGACCACATAGTTCAGCGTCCAGCCGGCGACCACGCCGTAAAAGGACAGAATACCGATGGGCACAAGCACATAGGACCAGCCCAGCGCCTTCCACAGCCTTTTCGCCGGTTTATCCGCACCGATCGTGGCGAGCGAGTTTACCGGGCTCATCTGATAGCGCCGGCCGATCAGAAGTTCGGTCATCACCACCGGAATACCGAACAGGATCACCATACCGATATAAAGCAGCACAAAAGCACCGCCGCCATTCTCGCCAACCACATAGGGGAAACGCCAGATATTGCCAAGACCCACGGCCGAACCGATCGCCGCCAGCAGGAAGGTTGCCCCCGACGACCATTTTTCATGTTTGGCTATCGCCATAATTCATCCCTCTTTTTGATGTTCTTTCTACTCAGCCTTCAATCTCGCATCTGAAGGCATATGCTCCCAATATGGCACGTATCCGGGTCTCTGCATCCGGGTCTGCGCCCGGTTTCAGGGTAATCTTTGCTACTGTTCCGTGGACCGGATCATTCTCAATTTCCACCGTGTCCACGGCCCCGATTTCCGCCAGGACTTTTTCACATTCCCGCCTGGTTGCATCGTGTCTGAGAGCTGGTTTGAAAGGTTTTCCAACCGCAGTCAACGGTATTTCATCAATAAAATATATTTCTTTCGGTATTGCCGCCCGTTCCGAAATATTATTTCGGGAAAACTCCAAAATATCGTCTTTCTTAACCTCAACTCCGGGCTGTAGAACAATATAAGCCACCGGAAGTTCGCCCGCATAAGGGTCCGGTTGTCCGACGGCGGCCACCTGCGACACGGCATCATGTTTGACCAGGGCATTCTCGATCACGGCCGGATCAATATTGTGACCGCCGCGGATGATCAGCTCCTTGCTGCGCCCGGTCAGCCAGAAATACCCGTCAATATCCTGCCGCCCCCTGTCCCCGGTATTGAGCCAGCCATCCTGGAGCCAGATATCCCTGTTGGCATCTTCCTGCACATAGCCCGGAAACACATTCGGTCCGCGGATCACAATGGCGCCGATCTCGTCCGCCTCGCTATCACGGATATACTTACCATCCTGATCCAGTTGCACGGACTTCATTTCCTGGTAAGGCAGCCGGAATCCGATTGATCCCACCCGTCGTTCTCCGTCACGTGGGTTGCAGGAACTGACACAGGTCCCTTCCGTAAGGCCATATCCTTCCAGAAGGGACAGGCCCGTCGCTGCCTCAAATCGTCGAATGATCTCTCGAGGCATCGGCGCGGCGCCGCAAATGGCATATCTCAGGGAGGTAACATCCGAGGCACCGATTGGAATGTTCAGTAACCCGGCATAAAGGGTGGGAACCCCGGAAAAAAAAGTAACGCCATACCGGTCAATCAGTTTCCAGAAATTGTGGATAACCTCGGGAGTCCGGTATCCTCCTGCCGTCGCCAGAAGCACCGTCGCCCGGTGTATAAAACAGGAAAGTCCGGTAACGATGGCCGCATTGACATGGAAAAGCGGCAGGCCGCATAGGGCCACGGAGGTCTCGTCAGTCCCCCCGACCATGGACGTCATGAAAGCATCGCTGACCTCATTGAAATGGGTATGCCGGGCCAGTTTCGGCACGCCGGTGGTTCCTCCGGTATGGAACAGGGAGGCAATATCCTCCGGCCGGATTTGACGGTTACTATCCAGTGCCTCCCCGCCATAGGTGGAAATGACCTGCTCATAACAGACGATATTTTCGCCCTCCTGGGGGACGCCGCCGACCTGGATAAGGGTCACCGGATTTTCGCAATGTTCCCTCACGCTGAGGGCCTTATGCCAAAATTCGTTCGCAAGTGAGGCCCCGGGTACGGGGCCGGGCGCCACAAGCACCCTGCTGCCGGCGGCTTTCACGATGCCGGCAATATGCTCCACTTCAAGAAAGGGGTTAACTGGGTTGACGATACCCGCCGCTTCACCACCCCAGAGGAAAAAATGTGTCTGAGGCAGATTCGGCAAAATAAGGGTGACCACATCATTAGGCCCGAGACCGAGGTCATGCAGCAGATTGGCTGTCTGATTTATGCGCCAAAAAAGCTCAGCATAGGAGATACGCAGGGCTTCATCGTCGTCGGCCGAAGAAAGAAATATCAGCGCCGTTTTGTCCGGCGCCTGCCGGGCCGCCTGCTGAAAGACGGCATAGCTTGTCTCCAGGCCGCCAAGCCGTTCCCCTAACGATACTTGTTCTATTTTCTCAATATCAGCGAGAGTGGCAATCTGCACTCGTTTTCTCCCAATCTCCCTCCGGTTAAAAACGTTAGCGGAAACACCGTAAGGAAGAAAGCAGAATTTGTGAGGCTCGCGTTAAAAAGAAACCCTGCCGGTCAGCATGTCCCGGAACATGACAAAGTCACCCATCAGGCTGTAAACAGGGTGTTTGAATGTTGCCGGCCGGTTTTTTTCAAAGACAAAATGACCAATCCAGGCAAATCCGTACCCCAGTACAGGCAGCAGCCACAACATTATAAACTGCAGGGTAAAAACAGCATATAACGCTATCATAATGACAAGGCCGGTACCCAGAAAATGCAGGCGACGGCAGATGCTGTCCGAATGCTCCGACAGATAGAAGGGATAAAATTCCCTAAAAGATTGAAATTCCCTATCCATTTGGCGCTCCCCTTTTTCGGCCATTCTAGCGCCATAAATGCCCGAGTCTCAAGCATTTCGTGAGTCCCGATTTGGGACACCCTGATTCAATCCGTGGATTCAATCGGTTACCGATACATATCGGAATCGTATAACAATATGTTAGAATATACTGCAGTGCATTACTGCATGAGGGGAGCAAGATATGTTAAAGGCACAAATCGAAAATTTCTTTATTGCCTTCCTGGTTTCCTATGTCCTGTCAGTCATGGTCATGCTCAACATGTCTGCCTGACAGGCCACCCGGCAACTATTTCAGGAACAGAATTGATAAAGGAAAAACCTATCGGTCGAGAGCCCGCAGGAAGACGGCTGTCATATCATCCTGATAGGGACGCTTCAGGACCTGTTCAATATTCCCCGACATAATTTCACAGATGGACAATTCCGTACGGGAGTCTGTCAGGGATTTCCGAAACAGCTCGAGCAACCCCTCTTCTTCCAGGGACCTGTCGTCCCTGCCC
This sequence comes from Emcibacter sp., assembly GCF_048269205.1. Lineage (GTDB taxonomy): Bacteria > Pseudomonadota > Alphaproteobacteria > Sphingomonadales > Emcibacteraceae > Emcibacter. Next base: position 138,250 of record NZ_JBLXJC010000003.1, read on the forward strand.
GGCGTTTCCGTCAGAACGTCACTGTAGAGGAACATCAGGTCGCCCGGTGCAAAAGGAACTTCGCGCCTCTCGAAGGTGGCCTGTTCCATTGCCCCCAGCGGATAACCGGCGGGATCAAGAAGCCTGACCTCTCCGCTGCCGGGACGCCCGATCATCGGCGCTGTCGAGGCAGCACTGGAATAGACAATAGTGCCGGCGGCCACGTCAATAAAACCACACAACATTGTTGCATATTGCTCCGTCGGCAATAAGCGGTAGAGAAGCTTATTCAGGTCGCTCAGATAGATTTCCGGCGACGGGATCGTCTCGGCCTGGTCAATGATAGAATGAAGACGGAACGTATTCAGGGCTGCCGAAACACCATGCCCGGCAAAATCCACTATATAGAAGAAAAGCCTGCCGTCCTCCATGTCCCTGGCGCCCCAGAAGTCACCGCCAAGCTCATCCGAACTTTCATATTGATAGAGAATGCGGACATTCAAGTCATTTTCAACATGATCCAGAAAATTCTGGGCCGGCATCAGCGCCTTTTGCATTTCGCGCGCCACCTCCAGATCCCGGGTCAAGCGGCTCTGATAGCTTTTCAGGTCGCGTAACAGCAACCGGTTCTCCAGATGAATCCGGGTCCGGGAAATCAGCTCCATGGGAGATAAGGGTTTGGAAACAAGATCAGTCGCACCGGCTTCAAAAGCCTGCACTCTTTCTTCCGGTTCGGACATGGCCGTCTGCACGAGGATTGGCAGGTCCTGATATATCGCCTGTTTCCGCAGGGTACGGCAAACCTCGAAGCCATCCATATTGGGCATGATCAGATCAAGGATCACGAGATCAGGATTGAGTTGCTCTATCTTTTCAAGCGCGTCGATCCCGTCCACTGCAAAATGCAGATTTTCGAACCCGCCCTTGCTCAGATAAGAAGAGATGAGGAGCCGGTTAAGATCCACATCATCCACAATGAGTATACACCCGGACAGGGATTCCTGACTTATAGATGGTTCACCAACCACCATCTTCTCCTGCCTTTTTAGCCTCTAAAAAAGAACCGGTTTCCCGGTCCCCAAATATCATACTATTTCGAACATTTTGTCGAACTGCGCAACATCAAACATTCTTTTGACCTGGCCCTGGGGCTTTTTGAGCACAAGCTTGGAAGAAATTTTACCCATTTCATCCTTGGCCAGCAAAAGCATCCCAAGCCCGGCAGAATCAATAAATTCAACTTCCGCAAGATTCATTACGTTTTCAGAGGCGGACGCCTCCTGCATTTTTCTGATTATTTCCCGAAAACCTTCCAGGTCCGAAAAAGTAATCTTCTCGCTTAGAACCGCTTCAAAACTGTTATTTGCAGTTTCCAGCTTGTATTTCATGACTATTCCTCTTGGTCTGATAAACTAATGTGATTTAATAACTTGCCCTTGCATTCGGAACACGCCCCACTGGGGAGACAGCCTTCCGGAGAGACACTTCTAAATAATGTTTCTTTAATTCGAATATTAATAAGTAAAAATTAACAATGATTTAAACAGCACAACTAAAATTATAAATTTAGAATACTTTTATGTTGCTTTAAAAATATAGCTTAATCAAGGTATTGTTAACAGGAAAGTAAGCATTTAAGACTATTACTATGCTCGTTTTGGTGGCATCTCCGGAGTTTCAGAAAGCCATCATGATATCGCCGGATCAGAATGCTGACCGGCGACAATAAAATGGAAGTCACATCACAGATGACGTTGATAATCATCGACAATGCAGGACTGAACGAAAAAGAGATGGGGGCATTATTCTCCTCTCAGAACATTGGCAGCCTGCATACAAAGACCGCGACTGAAACATTCAACAAACTTCTTGAAATTACCTCATCCCGAAAAGATCCTGAACACGCCATTCTGCTGAGTGACGAGGTTTTGCAACAAGACGGCACAGAGCTGGTTCGCGACCTGAATGCCAACAAATCCCTACGGGACCTGCCGCTGATCGTGATCGTCGAACATGAGGAAAACTATGAAAACCTGAGGCAAAAATATTCCGGCAGCATTTACTGGCTTCACAAACCCTTCAAGGCTGTCTCTCTTCACTCCCTCGTCGAATCGGCAATGGAAGACCTTCGGCAACGTCGCAGCCTGCGGCAGGAAATCGAAAGCCGGGAATCCGTTATCGGCTATATCCAGAAAGGGACTTTCCGGATCAAAAACTTCCTGCAGGCGGAAAAAGTCGCCACCATGCTGTCACTGAGCTGCCCCGAGCCGGACAGGATTGCCTTCGGATTATTTGAACTTCTGGCAAACGCCATTGAACACGGCAACCTCGGCATTTCATTTGAGGAAAAAAGAAAACTCCTGGAACACGGCACCATGCAGAAAGAAGTTCTCCAGCGTCTCGGAGAACCGGCATATAGAGACAGGTATGTGGAGGTGGAATTTGAACTGAAAGACAACGAAGTCGTCTTTCAGATTACCGATCAGGGGAACGGTTTTGATGTGGATAGCTTCATCTCCGCCAAAATAGAACCAAGCTCCCTGCCCCTTGGCCGGGGCATTGCCCTGGCAAGGGAGACAAGCTTTGACACGCTTGAATATCTCGGCAAGGGAAACCGGGTACGTGCCACAGCCCTTTTTTAGGTATTGCCCTCCTTTTCCTGAACGTTATTCTGTCGTCTGCCTCACAGACAGGGATACGCTATGGCCGACGCAGATATTTACCTGAAAAAAACCGATAATATTGCCTGGTTGGTACTAAACCGGCCTGACCGGAAGAATGCTCTGGACAAATCCATGTGGGAGAGGATTTCTTCCCTGGTGGAACAGGCTCGCGACGACAAGGAAATCAAGGCGCTGATCATCCGCTCGGAAAATCCGGGGTTCTTTTCCGCCGGCGCCGATATCAGTGAATTCGAACTATTCATGTCCGACACGGAAGCCCGGGACCAAAACCGCAAAGCCATCCGGGCCGCCTGCCGGGCGCTTGAGGATTGTCCCTTCCCTACCGTGGCCATGATTCAGGGGGCCTGTGTCGGCGGCGGCTGCATGCTTGCCCTGTGCTGTGATATCCGCCTGGGCGATGAAAAATCAAAGTATGGCATCACCCCGGCAAAGCTCGGGCTTGTCTACGGCCTTGGCGATACCCGGCGCCTGGTGGATCTGGTCGGACCGGCACAAGCCAAGCAGATCCTGTATACGGCAGATATTTTTCCTGCAGAACGGGCGCTCAGAATAGGACTGATCAATGACGTTTTTCCCGATGACCGACTGGAAGAGGAAGCCCGGAAACTGGCCGCCGGGATGATCGCCAATTCTGCCTACAGCCTGCATCATATCAAACAGAACATCAAACAGGTTCTTAACGGCCGGCGCGAAGATGATGAAACGTCCGAGGCCCTGTTCAACGAAGCCTTTGACGGGCCGGACCACAGGGAAGGCGTTGAGGCCTTTCTGAATAAACGAAAACCGGATTTCCGCTCCTGACCCGGGGTCAGCGACGGGCGCGGGCCGCGTTGGCGATCCTCAGACAAGCCCGGGCACAGATGGTTTCTGACGGCATATCCGTCGTCTTGCAGTCCTGTTCCGCCAACATGACAATCTCCAGCGCCCGGCTGAGCCCATCTGTCGTCCATCTGGACAGATGCGACTTGAACTGGGCCGCTTCCATGGGAAACACCCGGGGCACAAGCTTGCCCATGGCCTGTTCCGCCCCCTGCCCCTGGTCCATCATGCCACGTACGAAATGCATTCGTTGCAGCCGCCGCGATACCGCATAGAGAATGCTGATCGGATTTTCACCACGGTTAAAGGATTTGAACAGCACGTCATCAAGATTACGCAGGTCGCCGCCACTGGTCGCCTTGGCGATCATGTCCAGCGTCAGGGCCCCGCTGTCCCCGACACAGGCCCGGGCGTCTTTGAGAGTAACGGTCAGCGTTTCACCGTTTTTCGGCTGGCCCATATAGGTGACAAGCTTTTCGAGTTCGCTTCTCGAAATCATTCGGTCACTACCCATATTAGCCTGCAGATAGGCCACCGCGTCGGACTCGATACGAAGATGATTATCCCGCATTACCGACATGATCAGCCCCTCAAGGGCCATCTGATTATCTTCATAACAGGGTATGGCGGCGGCGTTTTTCGCCGCCTCGAATAGTTTCCTGAGGCCCGAGGACGGCTTCAGGTTACCGGCGGTAATGACCACGAGACCGTCTTCACGGTTATTTTCCAGGGCGCTCTCCAGGAAGGATTTAGCCGCCTCTTTGGCATTTTCCCCGGCCCCGTCAACCCGGATCACACGCCGCCCCCCCATCATGGATATGGCCGCCGCCTCATCGGCCAGCAAAGCCGGTTCGGATTTCAGGGTATCGGGCTCAAGGTTGGCCACCAGAAAAGGATCCTTCAGATCCTCCACCACCTGTTTAGCAATTTTCTCCGCCCGCTCGCGCACCAGTCCCTCGTCCGGACCGTAAACCAGCACCGCACCATATTTCGGATCCAGCTTTTTCACCTGGCTTTCTATATCGCGATACTGGACTTTCATTGGCCGGGCGCCACCTCTTTCTGCTGCCTCTGCTGGTTGGCGCTGAAAAAGGCGCCGATACGCGTGGCAATACGGGTCGTCACTTCATCCGACAATCGTTCCAGCGCCGCGTTTCGGGCCACCATATTGGAGTAGTCAGACTGTACCAGATCAAAGGTTACCAGCGCCCGGGCCGCATCTTCCATCACCTTTTCACCGGTTGCGATATTCTCAAGCCTGTAGAGCGCCGTAAGCTTCAGGCTCTGGGCTGTGACAGATTCATCCTCTGTGAAGCCGTAGCCGTGCTCTTCCACCTGGAATGTGACCTTCAGGGAATACTCCACGGCCTCCCGGGCTCCCTTGGCCCTGAGACGGCTCATCATGTTGTTGCGAATGACCTGTCCGATGCGGGAATTGCGCCCGTCCGCATCACGGATATCATCGACACGGATATTGGCCATGATCTGATCAAGGTCCCGGCCCTGCCCCGACATACTGCCGTACATGGGTTTAAATCCACAGGCGGCAAGGGTCATCAGCAGCAAGGCGATCAATCCGGTTCTGAACATATGGGCCAGGTTCCCCGTGAGAAAAAGACTAGACAACAATATTAACGATCTTGTTCGGCACCACAATGACTTTGCGGATTTCCTGCCCCTCGATACTGCTTTTCACTTTCGGCAGGTCGAGAGCCAGGCGCTCCACCTCGGACTTGTCCATATCCTTGGCCACTTCCATGGTATCGCGCAATTTGCCGCGCACCTGCACGGCAATGGTCACGGTGCTTTCCTGCATCAACTCGACCCGTGCCTCGGGCCAGGACGCGTCGGTCACCAGCCCTTCGCCGCCAAGCTGCTCCCACATTTCCTCGGCCAGGTGCGGCATCATGGGCGCCGAAAGCTGGACGATGGTGAACAGAGCTTCCCTCAGGGCAAACAGGTCCCCGGCGCTGCCGTCGGACTTGTAGCTACCGATGGCATTGGCGAACTTGTAGAGCTGGGCCACGGCGCTATTGAAATGGAAATTCTCGATATCCTTGCCGACCTGGGCAATGCTCTGATGGCTCATCCGGCGCAGGTCACGGGCCTGTGCACTGAAGTCAGCAGGCTCTTCGGCACCGGTGACTCCGGTGGTAGCCTCGATATTGCCGATCACCAGACGCCACAGACGCTGGCTGAAACGCCAGGCGCCTTCGATCCCCTCTTCAGTCCATTCCAGATCACGTTCCGGCGGACTGTCGGACAGCATGAACCAGCGGGCCGTATCGGCGCCGTACTGGTCGATGATTTCCGTGGGATCAATCACATTCTTTTTGGACTTGGACATCTTGATAGACCGGCCCACAGTGACCGGCTCGCCATCCTTGCGGGTTACATAACTACCGTCCTCCTGCCTGACCAGTTCCGCCGGGCTGATCCAGGCACCGGCCCCATCCTGATAGGTCTCGTGGCAGACCATGCCCTGGGTGAACAGGCCGTCAAAAGGCTCGTCAATGTCCAGCAGACCTACTTTTTTCATGGCCCGGGTAAAAAACCGGGAATAGAGCAGATGCAGAATAGCATGTTCCACCCCGCCCACATACTGATCCACCGGCAACCAGTAATCGGCGGCCTCCCGGTCAAAGGGCGATTCTGAATCCGGTGAGGTAAAGCGGGCGAAATACCAGCTCGAATCAATAAATGTATCGAAAGTATCCGTCTCCCGCCGTGCGGGCGTGCCGCAGGAGGGGCAGTCCACATTCTTCCAGCTCGGGTGATGGTCCAGCGGGTTGCCCGGCTTGTCAAAGGTGACATCATCCGGCAATTTCACAGGTAGATCGGATTTGGGCACGGGTACCACGCCGCAGGATTCGCAATGGATTACCGGGATCGGGGCGCCCCAGTACCGCTGGCGGGAAACGCCCCAGTCACGCAGACGGAAATTGACCGTCCGTTTGCCCACGTCCATTTGCTCGGCCTTGTCAATGATGGCCGCCTTGGCCGCCGCATTGTCCAGACCGTTAAGGAAATCACTGTTGATCACAATTCCCGGGTCCGTGTAAGCCTCCCGATCCACTTTGAAGCTTTCGTCCCCGTCAGGAGAAACCACCGTGCGCACGTCCAGACCATACTTATGGGCAAAATCCAGATCGCGTTGGTCATGGGCCGCGGACATGAAGATGGCGCCGGTGCCGTAATGCATCAGCACGAAATTGGCGACAAAAACCGGCAGCTCCCGACCCGGCTCGAAGGGGCTGGTGGCCTTGATACCCGTATCGAAGCCTTTCTTTTCCATCTTTTCCATGGCTTCTTCGGTGGTAGCTCCCTTGCGGCATTCCTCGATAAAGGTCGCCAGGTCGGGGTTATTCTCGGCAAGCTTGTCCGCCAGCGGATGATCCGCTGCCACCGCCATGCCACAGGCCCCGAAGATCGTATCCGGCCGGGTGGTATAAATTTCCAGGCTGTCATGGCCATTCACGCCGTGAATGTTGAAATTCAGTCTCAGGCCTTCGGACCGGCCGATCCAGTTTTCCTGCATGGAGCGGACTTTCTCCGGCCAGCGCTCGAGCGAGCCCAGCGCCGTATTCAGCTCATCGGCAAAATCAGTAATCTTAAGGAACCACTGGCTCAGCTTGCGTCGTTCCACCGGCGCCCCGGAGCGCCAGCCACAGCCATCCACAACCTGCTCATTGGCCAGAACCGTATTGTCCACCGGGTCCCAATTGACCCAGCTTTCCTTTCGGTACACCAGTCCGGCTTCCAGGAAATCCAGGAACATGGCCTGTTCCTGGCCATAATATTCCGGATCACAGGTGGCAATTTCCCGGGACCAGTCCAGTGACAGGCCCATCTGCTTCAACTGGCCTTTCATATGATCGATATTTTCATAGGTCCATTTGGCCGGATGCACCTTGTTTTCCATGGCCGCGTTTTCCGCCGGCATACCGAATGCATCCCAGCCCATGGGATGCAGCACATTGTAACCCGTCGCCCGGCGATAACGCGCTACCACATCCCCCTGGGTGTAGTTGCGCACATGGCCCATGTGAATCCGGCCGGAGGGATAAGGGAACATCTCCAGCACATAATATTTCGGTTTCGAGGTGTCCTCGACGGCTTTGAAGGTCTGCCGGTCTTCCCAGGCTTTTTGCCATTTTGCTTCGGTTACACCGGCATTATAGCGTGTCATTCTTTCACTTCCCGATCTTTTGTCCCTGATCTTAAATCAAGGAGGACCCGTCGCGGCACAGCCTGAGACGGATCCCGTGTATGTTCTATATTCTTGCTGCCCGCCGTCGGACGGTCGGTTTTCTCAGTTTTTCAGCGGCGCATTGTTCCGCCGCAGCGTCCGCGCCTGAAGGAGAATCGCATTGGTCAGCTTGAACTCGGCTCCCGGACGCGCCGTAACACTCACCCAGTCATTCCCCTGCTTCTGTTCGCGGTGAATGACAACCCGAATGGCATCGGCGCGAAGCTTCTTGCCGACAATGTGGATTTCCGCCTTGGTTCTCTCGTTGGCGTCGCGCGGATTGGTCTTCCAGTCCGTCAGGATCACACCACTGGAATGGCTTGCCTGCAAAATCGGCATGAAAGCAATGGTGTCAAGTGACGCCCGCCACAGATAGGCATTGACGCCAATCTGATAAACCTCTTCGGCGGCTTCCAGTCTGGCCTCGGACGCGCCCTCATCCCCGCCGCCGAAAATGCTGCAACCTCCCAGGGAAAGCATCAGTGCCGCCAGCACCGTAATCGCAGCGAACCTCGCCCCTGCACTCTGCCTGCCCCCTGCTGTCTTGTTTTTTATCCGCTTAAAAATCATGCAACTTCCATTCGTCTGTTACGCATAAATGATCTGTCGTTTTTCCTGGTTCCAGGCTTTCATAAACCGGGGCATCATACCCCTTGACTTTCGCTTATTAAAGCTGTTTATCCGTTTGATAGAAATCAGACAAGATTTTCTTGGCCAAACTATGTTCCAACAAAAACTTCCGGTTGTGCCCCTTCGGGACTTTACATCTGAAGGAATATGCCGGTACCGAACCTGGATGGCCTGAAATCCATTTGATTTTTTGCCGCTAAAGCCTATACTGTCATAATATAAAAATAATTCTCAGGCAGTGAGTTTAGCAGCGTAGTTAATGTAACATTTAAACTCTGCCCGGAAGCAGACAGAACTTGAGGAAACACCTTTGAAACGGCCCACAGGCACATTGGCACTGGCTTATGCTGTCGGTTTTATACTGAGCGGCAGTTTCGCCCATGCCCAGATGAAAGTGGAAACCGTGGATTTCGGGATGCAGCCGATCAGGAGCTCCTTCGATGCCCCGAAAGGTAACCAGGCCTCAGCCCCCGGCGACGAAGTGGAAATCATCTTTGACCGGCCAACGGCGGAAACCGCCGACCAGTATATCTACCTGACTGACCCGGCGCAGCTCGAAAGCCGCAAGCAAAAATCCGGCTTCAAGGTGGAAAAATCCAGCGAAAGCAAACCCTCCCTCCTGTTCAACATGCAGCCAATGGACACCGCAGGAGGAAACCTGCAACTTTCAAGCGGGTTGTTTGACGGCCTCATGGCAGGCAACAGGGTCACCTTTTCCTATGGCCCGGCCGACCGCAGACTGGACCCGAACACTTTTGACATTTCTGTGGGCTCCAGTTTCCTGGTCAGCCCGTCATCAATCCTGTCACCGCTATATGACGGCTCGCAGTTCGACCTGCGCAACCGCCAGGTTTATAACCTGTCACTGGACGTGGCCTATGCAGGCTTTTCCATAGGCGCTTCCTTCAGCCGGGAAAAAAGCCTTGCCGATCTGAACCTGAGCGGTTTTGATGTGGGTCTCGGCTATCGCGGCCGCAGCTGGTTCACTGATGTCCGCTTCGCCGAATACCGCCGCAATTATGAAATCGACTATTTGTCTTCCACCGTGGACTATTTTGACAAGATTTATGCCCTTGAGGTCGGCGCAGGATACAGTCTGCTGCCCAACCTGCATTTCACCGGTCGATTCACCTATTATACCTATGGCCAGAATCAGGAACAGGATCACCTGTCCGATACCCAGGTCTTCCTGCTCGGCACCAACGTTAATTTCTGAGTCTATTGACCGTAACCGCGAATTGAGGCAATTCCCGCCAGCGGAATATGCCGAAGTCTGCGCACATTTGCCATCGTAATCCCGCCCAGGGCGTAAACCGGAAGACTTGTCCGCCGGCACAGACCGGCAAGCCGGACCGGCCCCAGTGTCCGGCCGGGCCGTGAAAAGCTTTCCGGATGGCTCAGGGTGGGAAACACCGGGGAAAGCAATAGGGCATCAGCCCCGAGCCGTTCCGCCCGGATCGTTGCGCACTCGGAATGACATGCCGTGGTAAAGAACAGGGCCGGATATTTCTGCCTGAGCAAAGGCAGGCGGCCGACAAGTCCCTCGGGCAGATGAACCCCGGCGGCCCCGACCCTGGCGGCAAGCCTGTCATCCGCCCCGACCAGAAGATTGAGGTGTCGTTTCCGGCAGGCCTCCGCCAGCCGGAAGGCCAGGGTTTCCCGTTGCGGATGGTCATAGTCCCGAAGGATCACCACGCTGCCCCGGGGCAGACAGCCGAGAACGGGTTCCGGGTCCGGATGGACCCTGGCATCGGTCAGATAGACGGTCGGGCCCAGCGGCCAGTCGGGCCGGGTTCGTCCATAAAGCTTTTGGGCACTTGCTGCCAGGGACCGACGCTGATAAAACATGACCGCACCATAACGCAGGACAAAAGACGTGACCAGAGCGCTTGAAAAAGTACTGAACAAAATCGCCACTGCCGCCGAATCCGCAGGCCGCCCCCCGGAAGATGTGAAACTGGTGGCGGTCTCCAAGGTTCACGGGCTTGACGTCATTACGCCGGTTCTGGAAGCAGGGCAGCGCCTTTTTGGGGAAAACCGGGTTCAGGAAGCGGCCGAAAAATGGCCGGCGCTCCGGCAAAAATTTCCCGATGTGCGCCTCCATCTGATCGGCCCGCTGCAAACCAACAAGGTCCGGCAGGCCGTCCATTTGTTTGATGTGATCGAAACTGTCGATCGGCCCAAACTGGCCCGCGCCCTGGCCCGCATTTTCGAGGAAGAGGGGCTCCGCCGGGATGTCTATGTCCAGGTCAACGTGGGCCGTGAAGAACAAAAGGCCGGTATCGCCCCGGAGGAGGCCGACGACTTCATCCACCTGTGCCGGGATGAGCTGGGCCTCACCGTCGCTGGCCTGATGTGCATTCCCCCGGCGGAAGGAGATCCGGCCCCCTATTTCGATCTGCTGGCGGAGATTGCCCGAAGAAATGACATCAATATCCTGTCCATGGGCATGAGCGGAGACTTTGAAACCGCCATCCGGCACGGCGCCACCCATGTGCGCATCGGCACCGCCGTCTTCGGCACCCGCCCGGGGTACTAGAAGGCTGGAGGCTAAAAAAGCCCGGCACCCTGAAAACAGGGGCCGGGAGTGGAAGATATCAGACGCATGAGTCCAATAAAAAATTCTGTAAATCGCAGGGGCTTAATTGACGACCACTTTCAGGGTTGTCTCCGGCGACAGGTCGGGTAGCAGCTCCAGCAGATGCTCTTTCTGCAGGGCAACGCAGCCCTCTGTGCCTTCAAAACTTTCCGGATCGTCACCCCGGGCCACATGCAGGAAAATGGCGCTGCCTTTTCCCGGCTCCACAGGGTTGTCATTCTGCCCCAGAACAACCAGCACGTCATAAAGGTCGTCCTCCCGCCACAGCCGTTCCGCACGGGCATGATAGGGCAACATCACCGGCTGGTTATAAGCCGCATCCTTCGGATCGTCGCACCAGCCGTCTTCCTGCAGGATCGCCAGCATGGGTACCTGACTGTAAATCGGCTTAGACAACTTGTCATAGCGATAAAAAACGGTCCTCAGGGGAAACTGCCCCACGGGAGTCTTGTGATCGCCTTCCTGCTTGTCCAGAGCAAGACCTGCTTTCCCAAGGGCACAGGGAAATATGCGGTCCCCGGCTTTCAGCACCCCGCGGGAGGGGTTATCATTGGCTGGCTCAACAATCAGTTCCTTTAACAACATCTCATCCTCTTTTCTTTTTCTATTTCTCTCTGTTGTTTCTCCCCAGCCACCGTCAGGCCAGGTTGTCGATTTCCCGGGCCAGGTTGGCGCCCTTGTCCGTTGCTATCCTCTCCAGTACCTGCACCCGTTCTTCCAGCTTGCGGATACGCTCCAGGTGGGGCTGCATCTGTGATTTGCTTAAATAGTCGTCCCCCAGCCCCAGGTCACCCAGCAATTCATCAAGATCCAAATCTGTTTCGACTTTGCCGGGCTTGATCCAGTGCTTGATCACACTGGCAATGGAAACCACCAGCACAATGACGACTACCATCTCAAATGCATTCATTTTGACCTCCTCGGTTTCCGTTTAGCCTAGCGATAGAGATGAAAGGGCTTCTCGCTCATCACCAGGGCGGCGATGAAGTAGGCGACAATAATAGCGGGGCCAGTCATGAAGATGCCGATCACTCCCAGTAGTCTCAACAGTCCCGGGTTGATCCCCAGATAGTCCCCAAGGCCGGCGAATACACCGCAGATCTTGCCCCTGAAGCTGTCCTTGTACAGCCGGCGGGAGGAACGCTCATAATAGTCATCTTTGTAATAGCTCATTTGTCATTCTCCAGATCGCGGAATTCCTTGTGAAGCTTGTACTCACTTGACGTGATATGAGCTTCGGCCGCCCGCAGGCGTTTTTCAATTTCACGGAACTTGTAGCGCACGTCCCGGATGGTGTTGCGTGGTTTGACCCGAACATTCTTCCAGAACTCACCCTCCTTCTCCGTGTGATAGAGATCGATGGGCCGGGGGTCCAGCATCCAGGCCAGCAGTATATAGCCGATCAGGATCAGGGGGCCGCCGAAGAAGATAAAGGCAATGACCGTGATAATCCGGATCAGTGTGACATCCATGCCGAAGTAATCCGCCAGGCCGGCACAAACACCGGAAATCTTCGCATTTTTCTTGTCCAGATACAGTTTATTGTATTTGGGGGCGTTATGTTCGGGATGAGGAGACATTATTTGGTCCTCCAGTCCGGGGATTCCGCATCCAGGATGCGCTCGATATTATTCAGGCGGCTTTCAATCTTTTCCGCACTATCATAAAGGTCGCCGAGAATCTGCTCGTCTTCGCTGGTCAGCGTCTTCGAGGATTTCCATTTCGTAATGTAATGGAAAATAATCCACAGCGGCGCACAGATGGTCAGGAACAATATTCCGAATACTTCAGCCATTTCAGACTTCTCCTTTGATGCTATATCCCCACGGGCGGGGGCACGCCCCGGCCCGAGTTATTTTTTCTTGGTCTTGCTTTCCTTGTCGGCGCCTTTGGACATTTTGGCCTTCAGCTCCGCCAGTTCAGCAGCCACTTTCTGCTGGGCTTCCAGGTCGGCAAACTCATCATGCAGCGTTTTCTCGCGGCCCATATCCGCCGCCTCGACGCGGCTTTCGGTTTCTTCAACACGACGTTCCATCTGGCCAAAACGTGTCATGACATCCTCGATACGGTTGTCATAAAGCTTCTCGCGGACCCGAAGCTGGCTTGAGGCAGACCGCTGACGCTCAATCAGGGATTTCTGCTTGACCTTGGCTTCCTTGATCTTGGCTTCCAGGGAAATGATATCGCCTTCATATTTGGTCAGCGCTTCTTCCAGTGGTCCCCGGTCGTTTTCAAGACGCTCGGCCATTTCCGCAAGTTTGGCGCGCTCCATCAAAGCACCGTTGGCCAGATCCTCACGATCCTTGCTGAGCGCCAGCTCAGCCTTGGCATACCATTCTCCCTGCGCCGCCTGCAAACGGGACAGATTGCGTTCCAGCTCCTTGCGGTCAGCAATCACCCGGGCGGCGGAAGAACGAACTTCCACAAGCGTGTCTTCCATTTCCTGGATCATCAGGCGGATCATTTTTGTCGGATCCTCTGCCTTGTCCAGGATGTGGTTGATGTTTGAGTTCACAATATCACTGAGGCGTGTGAAAATGCCCATTGTATTTCTCCAAGTTAATAGCTTAATTCCTGCTACCCGCTTTGATATTTGCAGAAACCGTGCCAGTTTTGAAAAAATCTCATAACCTATTGTTTTATTGAATTTATTTTACACAGAGAAAAATTCTTGCATATTGTCCATTGGTGAATTACGCTACCTTTTGATAATTTTTTTAAATAATTGGCAAAATTCATGTCGACCCCGCAGGATCAATCTATTATCGGTGAAAGCCCGGCCTTTCTGGAAGTCATTGACCAGACGTCACGGGCCGCAAAACACGGACGTCCCGTGCTTGTCATCGGCGAACGCGGCACCGGCAAGGAGCTGATCGCCGCCCGCCTGCATTTTCTGTCCCCGCGCTGGGAAAGCAATTTTATCCAGGTCAATTGCGCGGCGCTGACCGAAAGCCTTCTCGAATCCGAACTGTTTGGCCATGAAGCCGGCAGCTTCACCGGCGCGACCAGCAAAAGAATAGGTCGCTTTGAGGAAGCCCACGGCGGCACACTTTTCATGGACGAGATCGCCACCTGCTCCATGTCCGCCCAGGAAAAAATTCTGCGCATCACCGAATATGGCACGTTCCAGCGCGTGGGCGGCAACAAGGTCCTGACTGTTGATGTACGTCTGATCGGTGCCACCAACATTGACCTGCCCTCTGCTGCAGACGCCGGCGAGTTCCGGCACGACCTGCTGGACCGATTGGCGCTGGATGTTATTACCCTGCCGCCGCTTCGGGCCCGCAAAGAGGACATCATCCTGCTGGCCTTCCATTTCGGGCAGCGGGCCGCCCATGACCGGGACTGGTCCTCCTTCCCCGGCTTTTCCGAGGATATGATCGAGGCCCTGCAGGACTATCACTGGCCGGGTAATATTCGCGAACTGAAAAATGTGGTGGAGCGGGCGGTCTATCATGCGGAAGATGAATTCGAACCGGTCCATATTCTGGAGCTTGATCCCTTTCGCTCCCCCTGGCGGCCAAAACCCGCCGGCCCGTTTCAACAGAACAGGACGACAAAGACCGCCACCCAGTCACCGAACCATGACTCCCCCGTCATGCCGGAGACGCTGGGTCCAACAGACTATAACGAAACCGTTGCCAAAGTGGAAAAGGACCTGTTGCAGAAAGCCCTCAAGGCCAATAAACACAACCAGCGGGATACGGCCGTTTACCTGAACCTGACCTATCACCAGCTCAGGCATCAGTTGAAAAAACACGACCTGCTCTAGATGTCAGAGCAAGTGGCCTGAGCGTTTCTTCTTGGTCCTGAGATAGAATTCATTATGGGCATTTGACGGGAATTTGTGCTCAACCCGTTCGGTGACCGTGACCCCGCAGGCTTTGAGCCCCTCGACCTTGTCCGGGTTATTGGTCAGCAGGCGCACTGCGGAAAAGCCCAGCTTCTTGAGCATCTGCGCCGCCGGTTCGAAAATTCTCTCGTCACTGAAAAAACCGAGCCGCTCGTTGGCATCCACGGTATCAAACCCCTGATCCTGGAGATGATAGGCCCTGAGTTTGTTGACCAAACCTATCCCCCGGCCTTCCTGGGCCAGATAGAGAAGCACGCCGCCGCCCTGCTCCCGCATGAATTTGATGGCGCCCCGCATCTGGTCGCCGCAGTCGCATTTCAGGCTGCCCAGCAGATCGCCGGTAAAGCATTCGGAATGGATACGGGCCAGTACCGGATCATGCCGGTTGGGATCGCCGATCAGGATAGCGAAATGCTCGGTACCGCCATCTTTCGGCCGGAAAGCAACAATTTCCGTATCTTCCGCCCCTTCCAGCGGCACTTGTGCCGAGGTGACTTGTTCAAGGGATAAAGCGTCAGACAGGTCATAGCCGGCAATTTCTTCGGCAGTGACATTCAACAGATCGGGATAGCGCCCTTTCGGCACCGGGCCGGCAAAGACCGCCGCCGGCAACAAACGGGCAATCTTGCACAGCTTGATGCCGGCTTCATGAAGCGGCCCGGCCGCTTTTTCAGCGACCTTATAGGGACCCATCATGGGATGGTCCAGATCGTCGGCCGGATCCACCATGAACTGGATCGCTGTACTGTCCATGTGATCGGACACCTCCACCAGCGCCACATCACCCTTGCGGGGAGAAACCTTGAGCACATTGGCCCTGTTGTAAGTGAGGCCCACATGCACCCTGCCGCCGTCGACGGCCTTCAGACTGTCCAGCCAGGCCCCGGTCAGCAATTCCGGCGGAAACACCACAAGCTCTTCCTCACCTGTCGCCACAAGCACAGGCCTTCCACGCCGTAATTCTCCGGCGGCGCGCTCCACAGTCACTATCTTGTGATCGAATGTCATTTCCCCTGACGGGGTGTTTGATGGCAGGTCTTTGCCCATTAACATATCCTGAATTCAGGTAATCTGATATACTTGGCTTATGCCATATATAGTGTTGTAACCCAAAAAAGAACAGAATACAGAGGGAAAATTGCCATGGCCCAGACCTACCGGATCCTTTTGGTGGATGATGACGAGGATCTTCGCGCCATCCTGGCCGAACAGCTCGCCTTCCATGAGGAGTTTGCCACCGAACAGGCCGGCACCGGCATGGAAGGCCTGAAAGCGGCCAAGGACAGCAGCTTTGACCTTGTGGTACTCGACGTGGGCTTGCCCGATATTGACGGCCGGGAAATCTGCCGCATGATGCGCAAATCAAACGTTCGCATTCCCATCATCATGCTGACGGCCAATGATTCCGACGCGGATACCATTCTGGGACTGGATGCCGGGGCAAATGACTATGTCACCAAACCTTTCAAATTCGGGGTCCTGCTTGCCCGCATTCGCGCCCATCTGCGCCAGCATAGTATCAGCGAGGACGCCTCTTTCACCATCGGCCCCTATCTGTTCAAGCCGGGCGAAAAGACGCTGACTAATCGGGAAACCGACGAGAAAGTCCGCCTGACCGAGAAGGAAACCAGCATCCTGAAATACCTGAAGCGGGCTGAAGGCACTGCGGTCAGCCGGGAGGTTCTGCTGGACGAGGTCTGGGAATATAACGCGGGGGTCACCACCCATACGCTCGAGACCCATATCTACCGGCTGCGCCAGAAAATTGAACCCGATCCGTCCAACGCCCGGATCCTGATCACCGAACCCGGCGGTTATCGCCTGGGTGACTGACGGGCAGGCACACCGGCACTCACCGGACTCTTTTCTGGACTTTGCCGCCACACTGATATATCAAGCGCCAGTTATTCATTGTTAGCGGGCACATGATGTTTGAAATCTGTTTTACACGGCGATATTCCATGTCTCACAGGCTGTACAGCCTGAAGGACAGCCGTTGCTTTGTGCCGCACGGACATAATGAATTTGTCAAAGTCCATCTGTGCCGCCCCGACAACGACACTCTTGACGGCCAGGCCAATATGATGGCGCCTTTCGAGACCCTGAAGAAAACCTGGCACCAGTGGATTGATAATCATCTGGACCATAGTCTTCATTTGTCGGACAAGGACCCGCTGATCGGCTATTTCCGGGACAATGAGCCGGAAAATCTGGCTCATCTTCTGATTACGCCCGGCGATCCGACAACCGAGGCGCTTTGCGCCTGCCTGTTCGGTAAAATCAATGCCTTCCTTGATGAACTCGGCCTCGGCATTGTCTGCCGAAAGCTTGAAATCGAAGAAACCCCGACCAATACGGTGACCTTCAGCGGAGATCCGGACAGGGCCCTGTGTACGGACGGTTATGGCGGCCCGGAGATTCCCTGGTGGAAACGGGCCGACATGTCCATCAACGACCTTTCCTGAAATCCTCTATTGCGCTTGAACTGACGTGACTGGTCAGGCTATTCTCCTGTAACTCAAACGGAAGGGACCAATGGACAGCAGTATTCTCGTGACCGGCGCAGCCCGGCGGATCGGCCGCCAGATTGCCCTGACCCTTGCGGAAGCCGGGTATCACATCCATCTGCACTACCACCACTCGGAACAGGAGGCCCGGCAAACCCGGGAAGACATTCTGACCCGGGGCGGCAGCGCCAGCCTGGTCAAAGCCGATCTCGCCGACTACCGGCAGGTGCAGGACCTGGTTCCGCAGCTTTCCGGCGCCCAGACGCCACCGTTGCGCCATCTGGTCAACAATGCCTCTCTTTTCATGGATGACAGCCTGTTTTCCCTGAGCGAAACTTCCTTTCGCGATCATATGGAAGTCAACCTGCGCGCGCCGCTGCAACTGACCCGGAGCCTCTATGAGGCGCTGGAAGAGACAGACAAAGGCAGTGTGGTCAATATCATCGACAGCAGCATCTTTGCCATGAACCCGGATTTCCTCTCCTACAGTCTCAGCAAATACGCCCTTGCCGGCGCCACGGAGGCCACCGCCATGGCCATGGCTCCGAGAGTCCGTGTCAATGCGGTCGCCCCCGGCCTGACCCTGCTCAGCGGCGACCAGTCAGAGGAAAATTTCGAGCTGACCCGCCATTTCAATCTCAATGAAGCCGCCTGCACACCGGAAGATATCGCCCGGACCGTTCGTCACCTGATCGACACGCCCTCCTTCAACGCGGCGGTTATTCCGCTGGATGGCGGCCAGAAAAACCTGCGTATGAACCGGGATGTGGCGAATATTGCGGAAAAATATCTCAGCAAAGGATCCTCTGAATGAAATCCTATCAGGTCATCCGGCGTCAGATCATTCTGGAAAACTTCGAGACTTTGGCCTCTATCGGCATCCATGAGCACGAACGGGCCGCACCGCAGCGGCTTGTCTTTAATATCGTGCTGACCGTAGATACGGCGTGTCCGGAACAGGACCACATCGAGGAGGTTCTGGACTATGACTTCCTGCGAACAGGCATCATAGAACTGATCGAGGCCCGGCACTATAATCTGCAGGAAAGCCTGTGCCGGGATATTGTGGATCTGTGTTTCAGCCGGGCTCAGGTTTCTGCTGTCGAGGTTTCCAGCCGCAAAACCGATGTTTATGAGGATTGTGCCGCCATTGGCTACCGGATCGAAGCACACCGGACGGAACAGTAATTATAACAGGGTGACGTGCCTGTCTCCCATGACCGTGAAAAACTGACCGATTTTGTCTTCCTCCAGTACAAAGGGGAATGTTCCCCGAAACAGCTTGTGCATGTCACCAACATGGTCCCGTGCTTCTATCTCGGAGAAATGCATTTCTCTGGCCTGCCGGATTTCCTCTGCCTCAACCAGCCGGGCCTGGTACTCCGCCGCCCCGAGTATATTCCTGAGGGAATTACCCACATTTCTTCCCCCGGTGAGGGAAACCAGAAATTCCCCTTCAAGCCGGGTGCGCAGATCCAGTCCGGTTCCGGTTTCCACAAGCTCCTGCACCACCAGATAGGGCAGAAGAGCCGGCACATCTATGGGCGAAAAGTCCTGACGCGCAGGAACTGCCCCGGCAGCACCAAGTTTCTGCCAGTGTTCTGAAAACAGCCTGACCGGGTGATCCGGGGGAATTTCCTGCACAGAAATACTTCTTGTACATAAATATGTCAGTTTCGACGATTTTGTCATAAATAAAATAGCATCCAATTGGGGTCTTTCTGACCACAAGCCATTTTACCGGAAAGGGTTTACCAAAACCTTAACAAAGCGTTAATTGCAACATGTTCTAAAATTCGAACTCCACAAGCACAGGTGCATGATCCGAAGGCCTTTCCCAGCCCCTGGCTTCCTCCACCACCCGCATGGATCGGGGGGTGTGTTTCAGGGCCGGACTGACCCAGACATGATCCAGCCGGCGCCCCTTGTTGGCAGTGCGCCAGTCCTTTGCCCGGTAAGACCACCAGCTATAGAGTTTTTCGTCATCGGGAACAAACTGACGCATCACGTCGTGCCAGTTATGGGCCTCCTGAAGGGTTTTCATTCGCTCCACCTCCACAGGCGTATGGCTGACCACCCGGAGAAGTTTTTTATGATCCCAGACATCCTGCTCCAGCGGGGCGATATTCAGGTCCCCCACCAGAATATGCCGGCCATCGCCGGGCAGATCTTCCGACCACATGGTCATTTCGTCCAGAAAGTCCAGCTTGTGGGCAAATTTATCATTCACGGCCACGTCGGGTTCGTCCCCGCCAGCCGGAACATAAAAGTTATGCAGGGCCACGTCACCCGGCAAAACCACTTCTACATGACGGGCGTCACCCTTGCCGCACCAGTCTCTGCGACCGCGGTTTTCGAACGGGATACGGGAAAATGTGGCCACCCCGTGATAGCTTTTCTGTCCGGCAAGGGCCGCATGTTCATATCCACGTTCAGCGAAAAACTTGACGGGAAACATATGGTCCTGAACCTTGGTTTCCTGCAGACACAGGATATCCGGCGATTCCTCGTCGATAAAGCGGTCAACCAGATCGAGCCTTGTTCTGACACTGTTGATGTTCCAGGTTGCCAATCTTGCCGTCGTCATGAATTTCCCTAACTGTTGCCTTTTGCCTGTCTGCTGCAGATATGGTGATGATCAGAAGATATTGAAGGTATTGCCCACGATGCCCAGCGGCCACCAGCCTTCTTCAAAAAGCTGGAACTTGAGGGCGAAAGGGTGGTCCTCCTCTTCCCCGACGGCAATCATCAACGCGGTCTGGTAACAGCAATGTATGGCGGTTCCCGCCGCCGCCCGGATCAGTTCGTCGTCATGAATGCCCCACATGTCCGCTGTGGTCAGAAGATTTTCAGTGACATATTCAGAAGCCTGGGTATGAACCAGGGTCAGCGCCACCTGCAGCGCATCCGGGTCAAGCATTTCCTGGGCCGTTGCCGCCAGGCTTGCCAGAAGCTGCTCTTCCGCTTCCCACCAGGGGCTGTTCCAGTCATTGGTTTCCATGGTCGCCGCCGCTTCGTCCCAGTCAAGAATCTGGGCGATATCCGCGCCGGGAAAGCCGAGCGCGTCAAGATAGGCCCGGGCCTTTTCCCGCAGGGCCGGACTGAGCGGCTCACCCACATTGCGGAACCAGTCGGTATGGGGGATCAGACGGGCAAAACGCCCGACCTGCAAGAGAGTGGGATAATCCTCGATGTCGATATCTTGATCATTCATACCGGAACTTCCTGACTGTGCCATCCGCCTCATTACTAGTCGCGCCTGCAGGCTTTCACAAGTACAGAATGAAAAAAACCCGGTCAGATGATCTGACCGGGCAGTCTACGCTATGCTAGGCAAGAGGGAGGGGGAGGGAAACCTCTTGCCGGCAAACCGGGGAACTGGATAATCTGAGGAAGTGTAGATCATATGAGCAACCCCGGCTCGCATATTAGAGATAAGTAAAAGGGCAATAGTTTCAAGGGTATTTTTAAAGATAAGTTATAACATATTGGTTTCAAAGATGCTTTTACATCAAAAATATGTTGTTTATCCCCTTTGAGCCAGACCCAGGCTTATTTACGGGGTCCGTGAAAGGGCCGCTTGCTGATCGGCCGCGGATCCTTGAAAGTGAAGCGATCCTTGTCAATGTCCACATTATACTGTGGATTGACCAGGGCAACCCGGGTCAGATAGCCTTGGGCGTCCATGACTTCCCAGGCTCTGAGTTCCATCGTGGATTCCTCGAATATCAGGGTGATATAGCCCTGCTCTTCCCGGTCCATGTCAATCACCGGCACCTTGAGCAGACCGGCAAAGCGGATGATTTCCGGCACTTCCACTTTCTCTGTCAGGCTCACAACGTCGTCCACCAGTATACCAAGCGGTGTCTTGCCGATGGGCCAGCGGGTTACCTGATCCACCTCATAGTCGATAAAACTGAGCATGGAGCCGTCGCTGACAATGAGGAAGGGAAGATCATCTTCGTAGTCAAAACGAAGTTTCCCCGGACGTTCCAGGTAAATGGTCCCTTCCGATACAGCACCGTCCGGGGCCCGCTGGATAAACTGGGCTGTCAGGCTTTTGACCTTATTCAGGCCTTGCTCGATGCGGGTGATGACCTCTGTCCGGTCTTCACCGGTAACCAGGCTCGGGGCCGGTTCGGCAGGGCCCACATCCACCTGGTTTGTCCGTTCAATGGCGAATGAGGCCGGCACCGCAAGGAAAATCCCTGAAATGGCCATGAAAGCCGTCAACATAAGTCTGTTCATCATCTTTTCCAACTCTCCCGCCCCCGAGCATACTAGAGCGGTTTTGGGATCAAAATAAGGCATCAGCCCTCGCCGCTATGATCCTGGATCAGCACTTCCCGCTTGCCCACATGGTTGGCGGCGCTGACGACCCCTTCCCGTTCCATGCGGTCAATGATATTGGCGGCCCGGTTATAGCCGATCTGCAACTGACGCTGCACATAACTGGTGGACGCCTTGCCGTCCCGCGCCACGATGGCCACGGCCTGGTCATAAAGGTCGTCGCCACTGGATTTGCTACCATTGCCGTCACTGACCGCATGCTGAAGGAAGGTGTTTTCGAACCCTTCCTCCGGCTCCTCGGTGACATTTTCCAGATAATCGGGCCAGCCCTGCTTTCTCAGTTCATCGGCCACACGCTCCACTTCCTCGTCACTGACAAATGGACCATGCACACGGGTGATGCGCCCGCCACCGGCCATATAGAGCATGTCGCCCATACCGAGTAGCTGCTCCGCCCCCTGTTCACCAAGGATGGTACGGCTATCGATCTTCGAGGTGACCTGGAAGCTGATACGGGTCGCCAGGTTGGCCTTGATGGTGCCGGTAATCACGTCCACCGACGGCCTTTGCGTGGCCATGATCAGGTGAATGCCCGCGGCCCGGGCCTTCTGGGCCAGACGCTGGATCAGCACCTCGATATCCTTGCCGGCCACAAGCATCAGGTCCGCCATCTCGTCCACCACAATGACAATCATGGGCAACGGGGTCAGGTCCAGATGCTCCTCTTCATAGACCGGTTCGCCACTTTCCGGGTCAAATCCGGTCTGGACCCTACGGATGATATCCTCGCCCTTCTTGCGGGCCTGCTCCAGACGCTGGTTATAGGCGGAAATATTGCGCACCTGCAGCTTGGCGATATTCTGATAGCGGTTGTCCATTTCCTGAACCGCCCATTTCAGGGCAACCACCGCCTTCTTGGGATCGGTGACCACCGGCGTCAGCAAATGGGGAATATTGTCATAGACCGACAGTTCCAGCATTTTCGGATCAATCATGATCAAACGGCATTGTGCCGGTGTCAGCTTGTACAGCAGTGACAGGATCATCACATTGATGGCCACGGACTTGCCGGAGCCGGTGGTCCCCGCCACCAGCAGGTGGGGCATCGAGGCCAGATCTGCGATCACCGGCCCGCCGCCAATATCCTTGCCCAGGGTCATCGGCAGTTTGGCTTTGGTATCTTCATAGGCCGGACTGGTCAGAAGCTCTCTCAGGGCGACAATTTCCCGCTTGCTGTTGGGAAGCTCGATGCCAATGGCATTCTTGCCCGGCACCACCGCCACACGGGCGGAGACGGCGCTCATGCTCCTCGCAATATCGTCAGCCAGATTGATCACGCGCGATGATTTGGTTCCCGGCGACGGTTCGAGCTCATAGAGCGTGACCACCGGACCCGGGCGAACCTTGACGATTTCACCCTGGATGCCGAAGTCATCGAGGACGGATTCCAGCATCCGGGCATTTTGTTCCAGCGCCTCGCGGGACAGTTTTTCATCCTTGCTCAACGGCTGGGCCTTGCTGAGCAGATTGAGCGGCGGCAAGGCAAACTCGCCGTCTCCCAGGTCCAGCATAGGCTGTTTTTCCTTTTCCTCCCGGCGGCTCCTGGGCTCCCTCGGCTTCGGAGCATCCACCACAGGAATGCTTTTCTGTTCCACGGGCTCTGCGGTTTTCTGAATCACCGGCTCCTTGCGGGCCTTTTTATTCTTGCCAGAGACATCAACCACATTTTCCTCACCGGGCTGTGGTCCACGGAACTGACGCCCGAACCAGCGCGCCGCCGCTCCGACAGACCGAAGGCCGGTCATCAGGGACGTCATCAGGAAACGACCCATGGCGCGCCATTCTGATCGTTCCAGACCCAGAACATACAACAGACAGATCACTGTCAGCACCAGGGCCACTATCCCCATGAGCACCGGATAGGCATTGATGCCTGTCCTGGCCCAGACCGACATCAGGTTGTCTTCGAGAAGATCGCCAAGGATGCCCCCCATACCGGTGGTCAGGGGCCAGGCGGAACTGGTGGGAAACAGTGAGCCCGCCAACGTTGCCAAAAGCACTGCAATGGGCAGAAGGATCAGGTGACGAAACAGGAACGGCAGGCCCTGCAGGGAAATAATCCGCCAGCCCCATGTCAGTAAAGGAAAGACCAGAACCACAGCACCCAGGCCCAGGGACTGGATCAGCAGGTCGGCCACATGGGCCCCCGGCGCACCGAGCCAGTTTCCCGCCCTGCCGGTGACTTCGTTGTTCCAGCTCGGGTCATGTACGTCATAACTGATAAAGGAGGCATAGGCCACCAGGCCAACCGCCACCAGCAACAGTCCCCAGCTGCGGATTAAAGCCTTTTTCAGGAATTCTGTCACGGCCTCGGGCAACAATGCCTTTCGTGCCGATTTTTTTATATCTTTCCGTCTGTTAGCCAAAAAACAATCCTAAATTTATTGTCTGCTCATTAATATATTACAAGTTATACGTTTTACAAAAATTACTGTTCTATAAAATTGTGGCAATTTTGGCGAGGGTCGGCTCCAGCAGCTCCTCCCCATGTACCAGCACAAGCCGGATGTAGGGAACGCCGGGGTTGACACCGTTTTGGCCTTCCCGGGCAAGATAGGCCCCTGGCAGTACCTTTATCCCCGCTTCCCGCCATAACGCTTTGGTCGCTTCTTCGCCGTCGCCCACATCGAGCCAGAGGCAAAAACCGCCCGGCGGCCGGATAAAGCCAAACCGTCCTGAAAGATATTTTTCCGCCAGATCAAACTTGCGGCGGTAAAGGGCCCGGTTTTCAATCACATGCTCTTCATCACGCCAGGCTGCTGCAGAGGCCGCATAGACAGGCAACGGCAGGGGGGAGCCTCCGTAATTGCGCAACCTGCGGCATTCTGCGGCAATTACCGGATCGCCCGCCATAAAGGCGGAGCGAAGACCGGCCAGATTGGATCGTTTCGACAGCGAATTGAAACAGACCACATTGTGGAAGGGGTTGTCCGCATCCCCCTTGCCTTCTTTTGCAAGCTCCACGCAAGCCTGCAAAATTCCCGCCGGCACCTCACTGTCATAGATTTCCGAATAACACTCATCGCCGACCAGCACGAAATCATATTTCCGGGCCAGCAGGATTGCCTTTTTCAGATAGTCAAGCGAAGCGAGACTGCCCTGGGGATTGGCCGGGCTGCAGATAAAGCACAGGGCCGTCCGCTCCAGAAGCTCCTTCGGCAAAGCCTCGTAATCCGGCAGAAACCCGTCTTTCGCCTCTGCATTCACATAGACCGGCTCCGCCCCGGCGGCAATCGCGGCACCCGCATAGGGCTGATAAAATGGATTGGGCATCAGCACAGCCGGCATCTGACCGTTCTTGCGGCGATCAATGGTCACCATCCCGATGGCGAACAACCCCTCGCGACTGCCGGAGAGGGGGACAAGATGATCGGCCCCGATGGTGCCCGAAGCAATTTCAAAACGCCGTTCGAGCCAGCCGGCCACCGCCTGCTGCCAGTCCGGGGTTCCCGCGACCGGCGGATATTTATGATAGGTTGCCCGCTCCCGATCCAGAATATCGGCGACGAAATCCGGAATGGCATGCTGCGGCTCACCCACTGACATGTTCAGCCCATCCGGATCACCGGGGGATATTTCACCGAGCAAGGCCCGCATGCGGGGAAAGGGGTAGTCCGGCAAAGCTTTAAGGCGGGAATTGAGCAAACACAAAATCCTTCTGTTGATCTGGCGCTACTTTACTTGTCCCCGTGTGGGGAAACAAGCAAAGAAACGGGCCCGAACAACAAGGGGCGGCCACGACGGACCGCCCCTGCAGAAAACAGCTGGTTTGCAGCTCTATTTCATGGTCAGGTCTTCTTCCGGATAGGCGGAGATTTTGTGGATGCTGAGGTCCGCGCCGCGGAACTCCTCTTCCTCATCAAGGCGGATGCCCATGAACTGGCGGATCACACCGTAAACGATGAACCCGGCGACAAGAGCAAAGGCTGCCCCGACAAGGCTGCCCACGAGTTGGGACAGGAAGGTGACCCCACCCAGTCCCCAGAGCGCCTCGAGACCGAAGATGCCGGCGGCAATACCGCCCCACAGGCCGCACAGGCCATGCAGGGGCCAGACACCCAGCACGTCATCAATCTTCCATTTTTCCTGGCAGATGACGAACAGCTTCACAAAGATCACACCGGCTATCGCACCAACAGCCAGCGCCCCCAGGGGATGCATGATATCGGAACCGGCACAAACAGCTACAAGACCGGCCAGGGCACCGTTGTGCACAAAACCCGGATCATTCTTGCCCACGACAAGGGCGGCCAGAATTCCGCCCACCATCGCCATAAGACTGTTCATGGCCACAAGCCCGCTGGCCCCGTCCACGGCCTGGGCACTCATCACATTGAAACCGAACCAGCCGATGCAGAGGATCCATGACCCCAGCGCCAGAAACGGAATATTTGACGGCGGAATACCAATCGGAGAGCCGTCCTTGCGATAACGGCCGATCCGCGCACCCAGCAGAACAACTGCCCCAAGCGCCAGCCAGCCGCCGACCGCATGCACCACAATGGAGCCGGCAAAATCATGGAAAGGCGCCCCGAAGGTACTTTCCATCATGCCCTGGAAATTCAGCGTATCGCCCCAGACCATTCCCTCGAAAAAGGGATAGACCAGTCCGACGATAACGGCCGTCGCCAGCAATTGGGAGCCGAACCTGGCCCGCTCTGCGATACCGCCGGAAATAATCGCCGGAATGGCGGCGGCAAAGGTCAGCAGAAAGAAGAATTTCACCAGATCGTAGCCGTTGGCGGCAAACAGTTCCCCGGTCATGCCGCTGATTTCAGCCGCACTGGTCAGGAAATTGACCCCATAAGCCACACTGTAGCCCACAAAGAAATAGGCCACGGTAGACATACCGAAATCAGTGATGATTTTCACCAGGGCATTCACCTGGTTCTTTTTGCGCACGGTTCCCACCTCAAGAAAGGCGAAACCGGAATGCATGGCAAATACAAGTATGGCACCGATCAGTACAAAAAATACGTCGGCGCCCGATTTAAAGGCTTCCATGATACTATGTCCCTCATCTTCAAGGCCCGGAAGTTGGACCTTTCGCGGGAAAGCTTTACTCAAGAACCATGCCAGTCGGAAAAATATCTGCTCGAACAGTATATTAACAAAATATGACCAGACATCGCCGTATTGCAAAATGCAAAAAAAATGAGCAAAAACTGTCCAGCTTTTGCTCATCTGCATAAATAATGCTCATTTTTATAAAAGGACAGGCGGACGCTCATGAGGGACAGGAGCGCCCGCCTGATGGTCAGTTAGCTAGAAGACCCAAGCCAAAGACCAAACCTTTGAGGTTACAGCTTCTGAGAGCCGTGACCGAATTCCGGATAGGCTTCCAGGCCAAGTTCAGCCAGGTCACCACCACGGTCTTCATCTTCTTCGCTCATCCGGATACCCAGTGTATATTTGAGCACCAGCCATACCACGGCACTTGCGATGGAAACGAAGGCACCGATGGCAACCACACCCGTGATCTGGGCACCGAAAGTCACATCGCTGTTGGTGATCGGCACAGCCAGAGTGCCCCAGATACCGGCAACCAGGTGAACCGGGATCGCACCGACAACATCATCGATTTTCAGCTTGTCCAGAAGCGGCACAGCCAGAACAACCAGGATACCGCCAATGGCGCCGATGATGATGGCGGAACCGATTGTCGGTGTCAGCGGCTCGGCCGTGATGGACACCAGACCGGCAAGGGCGCCGTTCAGGGCCATGGTCAGGTCAACCTTCTTGTAAAGGAGCTTGGTCATCAGGATCGCAGCAACCACACCGCCGGCAGCAGCCATGTTGGTGTTGGCAAAGATCTGTGAGACCGCAACCGCATCAATGGCAGAACCAAGTGCCAGCTGTGAGGCGCCGTTGAAACCAAACCAGCCGAGCCACAGAATGAATGTGCCAAGCGTAGCCAGCGGCAGGGATGAACCCGGGATCGGGCGCACGGAACCGTCAGCAGCATATTTGCCTTTACGGGCACCAAGCAGGATGGCACCGGTCAGAGCGGCCCAGCCACCGGTTGAGTGCACAAGGGTAGAACCGGCAAAGTCACTGAACCCTTTACCGTCGAGCCAGCCGGCACCCCATTCCCAGGATCCCTGGATCGGATAAATCACACCGGTCAGGACAACCACAAAGATAAAGAAGGGAAACAGCTTGATCCGCTCGGCCAGCGTACCTGATACGATGGAGGCCGCGGTGGCGACAAAAACCATCTGGAAGAACCAGTCGGAAGCTGACGAATAGCCGCCTGATACATCGATCGCTTCGGCAGCGGCGGTTTCACCCGGACCCCACATGGCGAATGTACCCATGAAGCCGGTTGCTTCAGCCACATCCATATACATCAGGTTATAACCCATGAGGTAGTACATGATGCCGGCAATGGCATAAAGACCGATATTCTTGAGGCAAATGGTGGCAACATTTTTGGTCCGCACAAGACCGGATTCCAGCATACAGAACCCTGCAGCCATCCACATCACCAGAAAACCACCAATCAAAAACAATAGTGTATTTAAAATATAAGCTGTTTCTTCACTGACTTCGGCATGAGCCGCAGAGACGCCCATGAAAGCCGAAGTGACCAAAAACAAACCTGTCCCACGTAATAACTTTTTCATATTTCTTCTCCTAAAGGGCGTCTTCGCCCGTCTCTCCTGTCCTGATCCGCATCGCCTGTTCAAGGTCGACCACAAAAATTTTGCCGTCTCCAATGCGGCCCGAATAGGCAGCCTGCCTGACAGCCTCGATTGCTTTCTCAACAAGATCACCTTTCACGGCGAGTTCAAGACGAACCTTCGGTACAAAGGCCACGTCATATTCGGCGCCGCGATAGATTTCGGAATGGCCTTGTTGACGGCCATAACCTTTGACCTCATTCACAGTGAGACCTTCAACGCCAATACCGGTAAGGGCTTCTCGCACCTCATCCAGTTTGAATGGCTTTATTATTGCAGTTATTAATTTCATAGACTCTTCCTCCTGTATGTCCGAGTTGCCAGAGTCTTTACAAGAGTCGTGCCAGAATCCCACATGATCTATAATACATTGATTTTTAACGATAAATAAGAACAGACAGAATCCAGGGCAATTAATTAATCAATTATTAATGACTATTTTTTGTGCATTTTTTGAAAATGATGATTTTTTAGTCACGTAAATTACATTGCCAGCGGCAGGATGAGTTCTGTATATATTTTCTGTAGCTTCACGGATCGACCCGCCCCGCTTTTCTGACAGTTCGGGCCGCCGATCCTTCTTAAAGACCGGACGGATAATGAGCCTTAACAGCGATGTAATCATTTCAGGCAGCGGTGTCGCAGGCATGACCCTGGCCCTCGGCCTTGCCCGTCAGGGACTGACATGCACCCTACTTGACCGGACTGACCTGACCGGCACCCTGAACGACGATTTCGACGGCCGGTCTTATGCCATCTCCCACGCCCCCTACGTGATGCTGGAAAGCCTGGGCCTGTGGGAAAAGATTGGCTTCGAAGCCCAGCCCATCAACGATATCCGGGTCACAGACGGCTTTTCACCCCTGTATCTTCATTTCGACGAGAGGGAGTTGGGCGAAGGACCGCTGGGCTATATGGTCGAGGTCCGCCATATCCGCAAAGGGCTCTATGAGGCCCTGGTTGCCGAGAAAAACATCACCCTGCTAATGCCGGAGCATATTACGGACTGCCAGACCACAACGGGCCATACGGCAGTCACCCTGGCCAGCGGCAAAAAACTGACAGCGTCCCTGCTGGTCGCGGCGGAAGGCCGACGATCCCCGCTCCGTGACATGCACGGCATTCGCTGCCGCACCTGGGACTACCATCAGCAAGGCATTGTCACCACGGTGGAGCACAAGAAAGATCACGGCGGCATCGCCCATGAACGGTTCTTCCCGGGCGGCCCCTTCGCCATATTGCCGCTGTTGGGCAACCGGTCCTCCATCGTCTGGACGGAACCGGAGGACTTGGCCCCCACAATCATGGGACTATCGGAGGAAGCGTTTAACCGGGAGCTTGAGAAGAAATTCGGTGATTTTCTGGGCAACGTCCGATCCCTTGGACAACGCTGGTCCTATCCGCTGACTCTGCAGCTGGCGGACCGTTACACCGCTGATCGCTTCTGCCTGGTCGGTGACGCCGCCCACGGCATTCATCCGATTGCCGGACAGGGTTTCAATCTGGGACTTCGGGACATTGCCGTATTGCTGGAAGTAATCGTCGACCAGGCCCGGCTCGGCGGCGATATCGGGGCGGCAGATGTGCTGGATCATTATGCCCGCTGGCGGCGCACCGACAATGCCACCCTGGCCCTGGTCACAGACGGCCTGACACGGCTGTTTTCAAACGATATTGCCCCGGTACGGCTGGCGCGGCAGGTTGGCCTCGGTATCGTCAATGAAATCCCGCCGCTCAGGAAATTCTTTATGCGTCACGCCCGGGGCACGGTGGGACATCTGCCCCGGCTTCTCAGGGGAGAGGCACTCTAGGCCCTGAATTAAACCTTGTCGGCCTCCAGTTCGCGGGCTTCCTCCACCAGCATGATGGGAATGCCGTCACGAATGGGAAAGGCAAGGTGCGCCTTGCGGCTGATCAGCTCCCCTGCCTCCCGGTCATATTCCAGCGGTTCCTTGGTCACCGGACAGGCCAGAACCTCCAGAAGCTTGGGATCCACCTTGCCGTAGTTTTCCTTTTCCGGTTGTTGTTCGTCGCTCATGCTTCACCTTTAATGATAATGTTTGTTGGCCACGCCCGCCGGACCGGCGAGACTGAATTCCAGCAGATTGATCATCAGATCATACCTGTCTTTGAGGTTTTTCGCCTCCAACACCGCTTGCGCCTCGCCGGAACTGGTCACACAATATTTGGCCAGTTCATTGACCAGGACCTCATCTTCGGCCTCATCGAAAAAATCCCCCCAGTCGGCGGACAGATCACGGGCCTCAAGTGACTTGATCAGTATATCCTGCAACCGGTACCGGTCGATATCCGGGGACCGGGGCGGCGCCTCGCAATCGTCGGGATAATTGTCATAACTGACCCTCAGCTCCCGGTACAGATTTCGCTGCGGCAGTTCCTCAATCACATCAAAACGACAAAGACCGGTCAGCACGATTGTGGCCGCACCGCCTTCAGTAACCTCGAAATCGGAAATCATGCCCAGGCAGCCGGCCTTGTGAAGCGGCGGATTTTCCGGACCGTACCCCAGATTGTCCAGGGCAATACTGCCCGGTCCGCCACCGTCCCCGGGCAGGGGCTGGATCATGCCGATGACCCCCTGCCCCTCTCTCGCATGGTTCACCATTTCCAGATAACGGGGTTCAAAAACATTGAGAAACAGCTGACTCTTGGGCAGCAAAAGCGCCCGGGTCAAGGGAAACACCGGGATGTCTTCTGGCAGTTCCTCCAGTCCGAACATGGGCTCTCCTCAGGCAAACAAAAGGCTTGAAAGCTTCCGCCGCGCCGTTACCGTAAAAGGATCGGTCGGGCCGGCAATCTCAAAGAATTTCACAAGCTGGGCCCGGGCGCCGTCCTCATTCCATTCCCGGTCCCTGGCAATAATTTCCAGCAACTGGTCACCGGCTTCGTCCCGGCGTCCCTGGGCCCAGAAGGCCAGGGCCAGGTCAAACCGGGCCTGATGATTGTCTGGATTTTCGAACAAACTGGCCTCCAGCTCCTTGACGTCGCCAAGGTCGCCGGCCTGTTTTGCCATTTCAAGTGCGGCCCGCGCCGACGCAATTTCCGGCTTGTTTTCCAGATTGGCCTGGGCGCTGTTCAGAACATTCCCCGCATTTTCCAGGTCACCCATTTCAATAAGGACGCGGGCCAGCCCGGCAATGGCCTCCACATTCTGGGGTTCGGCCTGCAGAATCTGGGAATAGATGCCGCCGGCACTTTCAAAATCCCGCTCCTCAAACAGCATTCCGGCCTGTTCCAGCATCTGCTCAATCGGGGACGGGCCGATATCATCGGCGAACTTGGCGATAAATTCCTTGATCTTGTCCGCCGGCAGCGCCCCGGCAAAAGCATCCACCGGACGGCCATCCTTGAAGGCTACCACAGTGGGTACTGAACGGATCTGCATCTGGGCGGCAATCTGTTCGTTTTCGTCAATATTGATCTTGGCCAGCCGCACGGCACCACCCGCCTCGGTCACCACTTTTTCCAGAACCGGAGTCAGCGCCTTGCAGGGCTCGCACCAGGGGGCCCAGAAATCCACAAGCACCGGCACCTGCTGGGAGGCCTCGATCACATCCGCCATGAATGTGGACGTATCGGTATCGGTAATCAGCCCGGGCTGGCTCTGGTCTACGCCATCAATATACTGCTGCATTTTATGTCCTTATGTTTCGGGCAATATTTCCTGCTGCCCTTAATATAGAGTGAAATGGGCCCCGGTTAAAGAACGGCGGCGTCAAAATCCATAATTATCGGGTCGATTCCGAAGTGCCGAATGAATTTCTCCAGATCCTCGCTGCGGATTGTGGTGGTCGCCTCGTTATGCAGCGGATGATAGTTCAGCAACTCATGCTCCATCATCTGGCTGTCCAGAATCAGGGAGAAGCCGGACTCCCTGTAATGATCCGGCAGATTGATCAGACTGAAGGGGGTGACTGACCCGGGTGTCACACCCAGCACCTCCTGCATCAATTCCGCCGAGGCAAAGCTCAGCCGGCCTGTCGGCAGCTGTTCGCTTTTCTGTAACGCCTTGATATCCAAACGACGATCTTCCAGCAGCACAACAAGGAGAAGATAGCCTTTTTTGTCCTTGAGCAGCAGGTTCTTGCAGTGGGCCCCTTCGATGGTGCCGCGCAGGGCCTGACTTTCCTCGACGGTGAACAAAGCTTCATGCCGCACGGTCCGGGTTTCGATTCCCAGATCTGCAAAACTTTGAAAGAGTTTTTCTTCTTCCGGTCTGCTCATTTATCGCCAGTTTCCCTCGTTTTTACCCTGTCGGGACCAGCTTTTTTATAGCGGCGGTCTTGCAAAACAATCAATTAATATTTATTTGGATTTTGTACTTGCATTTGGAAAACATCTGCGTATTATCCGCCCACAAGTCGCCTGTGCGGCTTACCCCAGATTGGAATGCGGGCGTAGCTCAGGGGTAGAGCATAACCTTGCCAAGGTTAGGGTCGTGAGTTCGAATCTCATCGCCCGCTCCAATATCTGGTGTATCAGAGAAAAGCATTTACTGGGCCGTCTCACTCGTGAGCGGCTTTTTTGTTTTCCCGATCACCCCTGTTTCCGGGCGATATTTTCTGTACCTCAATCCCCAAAGCCGCTAGCATGACCGGCAGGGAGATGATAAAAATACATCAGGTCATGGACGACAAAAGAACAATCATCATCGCCGACGATCATCCGCTGTTCCGCACGGCCCTGCAACAGGCCATCGGGCAGGCCTTCGGCGACTGCAACATACATGAAGCGGGCTCCCTCGACGATCTGCAGCAAAAGCTGGAAAATACGGAAAATACCGACCTCCTGCTTCTCGATCTGCAGATGCCGGGCACCTTCGGCTATTCCGGCCTGATTTTCATCCGCGAACATTATCCGCAACTGCCGATCATCATCGTGTCCGGCAACGAGGGACCGGCGACGGTTCACCAGTGTCTGCAGTGCGGCGCCGCGGGTTTTATCGCCAAGTCTCTGGCCCTGCCGGAAATGGCACATGCCCTGGCGACAATTGACCGGGGCGAAGTCTGGATGCCGGAAAATGCCCGTACAGTCCGGCCGGAACCAAATCCGGAAAGGCAGGACATGGCCCGCATTCTCGGCAGCCTGACCCCCCAGCAGTACCGGGTGCTCAGCTATATGGCACAGGGCCTGCTCAACAAACAGATCGCTTACGAAATGGACCTCTCCATTTCCACGGTGAAGGCCCATATGACCTCTATCCTGAAAAAATTCGGCATGTTCCGGCGCACACAGATCGTTGCGGCTATGAAACAACTTGACCTGGAGGAACTGGAACAGCCGCAAAACAGTGGCTGAGTTCAGCTTTCTGCCTGGATTTTCGCCAGGACGGAGCGCAGGGCGGCCGCCCGGAGCGGCTTCGGCAGGTAGTAATATCCTTTACCCCGGGCTTCCTTCTTGACCTGCTCTGTCTGGTCTGCGGAAATGATAATACAGGGAACCGGCGCGGCCCGGGAGGCGCTATAGCCGGAAACCACATCAATGCCGCTGCGGCTCCCGTCCAGGTGATAGTCCGCCAGAATCACATCCGGCTGCTTCTCTCCGACGGCCTTCAGGAACTCCTCTTCCGTGCGGCATCCGGCAACCTCGCACTGCCAGTTGCCCAGCAGGGCTTCCATACCGATCAGGATGGAATTGTCGTTATCCAGGCAAACCACCCGCCTGCCGGCGAAAGTGTCCCACCCGGGCTGGGCATCACTTGCTGTCCCGGCAGTTATCGCGTCTGCACACCCCAGCGGCACAGTCACGGAAAAAACACTGCCCCGTCCATGTACTGACCGCACCCCTACATCATGTCCGAGCATACCGGCCATGCGCCGGACGATGGCAAGTCCGAGGCCAAGGCCCTTTTCCGTATTGCGGTCCAGGAAATCAAGACGCTGGAACTCTCCGAAAATCTGTTCCTGATATTCCTCCGGAATCCCGCTGCCCGTATCCCAGACTTCGATGCGCAGGGCATTCTTTCCTGCCCGACGGCAGCCCATCAACACCTTGCCTTCCCGGGTATATTTCAGGGCATTGGACAGGAAATTCTGCAAAATACGGCGCAGGAACTGCCGGTCGCTGTGCACCACATAAGCTGTATCCGGCAGGCGCAGGTCCAGCCCTTTGTGCGCGAACTGGGGCTGGAATTCGGTTCTCAGACCCGCAAAGACATCTTCCAGGGCAAAGTCGGCAATTTCCGGCCGGATGGCGCCCGCTTCCAGCTTGGAAATATCCAGCACCTCTTTCAGGATTTCTTCCACCGAATTAAGAGAGGTATCCAGGTGATCGATCAGATCCTCGGTCTTGTTGTCGTATGACTTCTGGTCAAGGGCGGACGTAAATATACGTGCCGCATTGAGCGGCTGCAGAACGTCGTGGCTGACAGCGGCCAGGAAACGGGTCTTGCTGCGATTGGCCTCTTCCGCTTCCGCCTTGGCCGTGGCCAGTTCCCGGGTGCGTTCCGCCACCCTTTGTTCCAGGGTCTCGTTGGCTTCCTTGAGCGCCGCTTCCGCCCTTTTAAATTCGGTAATATCCGTATAGCTGGTGACAAACCCGCCGCCAGGCATGGGCTTGCCGCGCATTTCAATCACCGTGCCATCCCTGCGGAACCGCTGGAAAGTATAGGCGGACCCGCCTTCCATATACTCGATGCGCTTCCTGATTTCCTCTTCCGGGTCACTACTCCCGAAATCACCCCGGTCGGCACAGAAGCGGATCAGCTCCGACACATGCCGTCCTTCATAAAGAAACCCTTCCGGATAGCCGAGCATCTCTTCATAGCTTTTGTTCCAGGCCACCATGCGCAGGTTATGATCCACCACGCTGATGCCCGGGCTTACATTGTCCATGGAAGACTGCAGCAGATCACGGTTATATTTGAAAACGCTGGAGGCCTCGTCGACGATACTGACAAAATCATCCAGTTTGATATTGCGGCCCTCAAGCGCCATTTTCAGGACCACCCGGGCCGAGGCCGAACCAATTGCGCCCGCCAGCAGCCGTTCGGTAAACAGGATAGTGGCGCCGTCCGCCTTGTCAGACGGCAGCAGGGCCAACCCCTTGTCACCGGCAAATTTGCGGAAGGCCTCCCGCGCCGCCTCCTCGCCGATGAAACGCTCGGCCAGGATCTGAAGATCGCCGTTATTGACCACTTCCCGAAACTGGCCCAGATCCTCCACTGCGCCACTCTGGTCCTGATCGGTAAAAGTGGCGGCCTGGATATGTTCCAGCAGGTTGGCCCGGGACCTCATCGACACGAATATATAGAGGCCCGTATTGAACAAAAGGCTCCAGAACAGGCCATGACCCACCGTATCCATGAAATCGGCCCCGAACAGCGCCTTGGGTCTGAGCCAGCCCTGTCCGAACAACCCGTGCTCGACTATCTCCTCCGCCCAGATGCCGGAACGGGCAAGTTCGGGAATCAGCAGGGTATAGAAGCAGATGGCAAACCCGGCGGCAAGGCCGGCCATCACACCGCGCCGATGACCCTGTTTCCAGTACATGCCGCCAACCAGTGACGGGGCGAACTGGCCAAGCAGGGCCATGGACAAAAGGCCGAAGCTGGCAAGCTCCGCATAACCGGTAAGCAGGCGATAATAAAGATAAGCCAGACTGATGATCAGCACGATGGAAAGCCGGCGCACCAGAGGTACGATGACGGAAAAATCACGCATCC
This sequence comes from Emcibacter sp., assembly GCF_048269205.1. Classification (GTDB taxonomy): domain Bacteria; phylum Pseudomonadota; class Alphaproteobacteria; order Sphingomonadales; family Emcibacteraceae; genus Emcibacter. The sequence continues at coordinate 174,287 of NZ_JBLXJC010000003.1, forward strand.
TGTCCCGGCCGAAAAACGGCAGCCTCAAGAGCAACGGCATGACCACATCGTTACTGACCATGATGCTGAGCGCCACGGTGGAGATGATCACCATGCTGACCGCTGCCGCAAGTCCGCCAAGATAAACGAGTACAGCGAGAAGCGGATGACCGGTGCTGAGCGGCAGGTTCAGGATAAACATGTCCGCATTGGCGTCCACGGGCAGAAGAAGCAATCCGGCACTGGTGATGGGCCAGATAAACAGGCCGATCAGAAACAGAAAAGCGATGAAGATCCAGCGCGCGATCTTGAGATCCTCGACCCGGGTGTTTTCCACCACGATCACGTGAAAGGAGCGCGGCAGGCAGAAAATCGCCAGCGCGCCGAGAAAAATGGAGGATAGAAAGCTGTATTCTGTGGACCGGGTTTCCGCCACGCGGTCATATATTCCGGCAAGTGCCGCCTCATCGATCAGGTCGCCAAGTCCGTCAAACAGCCCGTAAGTGACAAAAAGGCCCGCCCCGATAAAAACCATCAGCTTGAACAGGGAGAGAAAGGCAATCACCAGCATCAATCCCTCGTGCCGCTCGGAGGAGACGATCCGGCGCGTACCGAACAGGATGGAAAAAAGCATCATCAGCACCGCTACAAACAGTGCCGTATCCCGGCCGAACGGGAGTGAGGAAGAGGGCCAGTTCTGTTCCGCAAAACCACCTGTCAGCACATTGAAGCTGCCGGCAAGCGCCTTGAGCTGCAGGGCGATATAGGGGGTAACCCCGACAATGGCGACCAGGGTTACCAGAATGGCCAGCGACTGGGACTTGCCGTAACGGGCGGAAATAAAATCGGCGATGGAGGTGATATTTTGCCGGTGCCCGACAGTGAGCATTTTCTCCACGAAACCGATTGCAAACAGCATCACCAGAATGCCGCCCACATAGGTGGGGCCGAAGATCCAGCCGTTCTGGGCCGACTGACCGATGGTGCCATACATGGCCCAAGTGGTGCTGTGCACCGCGAAACCAAGGCCATAGATCACCGGACGCCAGCGGGACCGGTTGAGGGCCTCCGCCCGCCGGTCCCCGAGCCAGGCCATGAAGAACAGTCCCCCCATGAAGACAAGGGAAACCAGAATGATGCTCCAGTTACTCAGCAGGTCTGCCAACTCGGATGCGCCCTCCCGTCAGCCTGTTATATGCCCTTATTGACCCGGCTATTCTGGTACCGTCAGGCGACTGCCGTCAAATGTAATTTCCATTTTCCCCGGCGTGGCGGAGATGGCGGGCAGTTGCTCTGTGGATAACGGCGGTACCGTCCCGTCCGGGGCCATGCCCCGCTCACCCGTATTCACAAGCTGGTTCGGTGGCAGCGGGGCGCCCTTCTTCAGGTGGTCCCACATCAGGTCCAGGGCCTGCTCGAAATAATAATGCATGGGCACCACCCGGGCGGCGAAACCCGGAAGACCGGCCAAAGCATCGAAATGCTGACCATTGCGGATTTCGTAATAATGCAGATTTGCAGCAGTACCCTCCCTCAACCTGTTGAGGGCCAAATAGGGACGGGAGGAAAAGTTGACATGGATAACACTGTCCCGCCGGCCATGCACAATGATTGCCGGACGGCCGCCAAGATCGCCGCTGTTCCGGACTTCGTCCATGCCTTTGCGGACGGCAGCATCCTCCCGGACCATACGGTCGAGGCACAGGGCGCCAGTGGCATCAAAATCCATCAGACCTGTTTCCGCATTGGGCACAAACATCGCCCGCATCCATCCGGTCGGGGCCTTTCTAACCCAGTTAATGTCATTATTGGGAATCATGCCTGTATTTTTGGCGAAGTTTACATGCCGGCGCTCCATCGGATAGGATTCCTGCAGTCCGGTCTTCGAGGTGGCCGCAATGGCGAGACCGCAAAGCCGGTCTTCGACTCCGAAGCGCCCGTATGCCGCGGCGTAGTCCCCCACCACCGAGGGTCCCACTTCGAGCAGTACGGAAAAGCCGTCCATCAGGCTGCTGTCCTTGAGAATGCCGTAGGCTTCAAGCTGAGCGCGCGCATCCCTTGATTGCGCCTCGGCAGTTTCTCCCTCAACCAGCCCCTTATCTTTCAGGGTCCGGCAACGGTTGCCGAGCGCCAGATCGCCAAGCGGAATAAAGGCCCTGAGCGGCACATTTGCCGGTTCGGTGAGCAGGGCACAGGCCAGCAGCACATTCAGTTTATTGCTGTATTCCAGAAACTGCCGGCCCTCTGCCTGAAGCTCCCGATCACCCCAGGCGATGGAGACCGGTCCCACACCGGCCATATCCGGGGACAGGTTGGGTTCCGAGACCACAATGGCGTCGATCAGCCCGTCCTCATCCTGTTCCGCCGCCTTGAGGCTGCTGTATCCTCCGTTGGATATACTGGACGCCATCACCGTCACAGTGTCTTTGTTATAGTCTTTTCCGCCCTCTTCGGGGCGGTGATATTTATTGAGAATGTAAAAGGCGACCCGGATCGATTCGAGCACGGTCCGGCCCCAGTCCTTCATGCTGTTGTCTTTTGAATGGGCATGTTTCAGGGCGATATGATCCGGATTTTCTTCTGCATAGGCTTTAAGTTCATCCGTTTCCTCAAGCTGGAAGGGCGTGTCTCCCTCCCCGGCTTTGACCAGACGGCCACGCATGTCATAAACCTGCCTGTCGCCAAGAAACTCCATGCCGATGCCGGTGGCCTTGTCCACATAGGCGACAGCACAGCCTTTCGGCAGGGCCCAGCTACCCACGGTGCCCACAGCACCGTAAACCGAACGTCCGCCGGAAGACGGCGCCGTCACCAGACAGGGCGCGGCGGGGTCGAAATGATCAGGCACCTGCACCATATAGGTCACGGGATGATTAAGGCCCTCAATTCGCCCCATGACCAGATATTCATAGCCAGCCACCTTGCCGTCCCCTTCCGGCCCGTACAGGCGGCCGTAACCACCGGCCTCGCTCACATCCACAAGGGCGCGGAAGTTGGCATAAATGGTGAGTCGGCGAATTTCCTCTACTGTAGGCTTTAGCAGATCGGCCGGAAGCGGCTCCACCCCGCGCAGCCCGGCTGTGCCGAGCCCCGCCGTCAGAAGATCATTGTCGGTGCCATCATAATAGGTCCGGGTTTCCGTCCCGATCAGGGAAGCAGTTTTCTGCGATGCTGCCTCCTCCCGGGCACAGGAAGAAAGGATAACAACGCCCGCCAGGCAGGCGAGACGTGCGGTCATCTGGGTCAGTCGTCGGTTCAGCAGCATGATCATTCTCCCTACAGGATAAACAGGGCTATGGCCATTATCAGCCCGATAGTCGGCACAATAACGGTCAGCGCGCCTAGCGGCGCATAGGCGTTTTGATGGGTTTCCTTGCAAATGGCGTGGATCGTGGTCACCACATAGCCATTATGCGGCAGGCTGTCGAGCGCTCCCGAGGCAATGGCCACGACCCTGTGCAGGGCTTCGGGATTAACACCCGCCTCAAGATAATGGGGCGCCAGCAACGGTAAAGCGATGGACTGCCCGCCCGATGCCGAACCGGTCAGGCCGGCGATCACCGTGACCGCCACCGCGGCCCCAACCAGCTCGTTCCCCGGCAGGTTGGTCATGAAGGTCACCGCATCAGCAAAGGCCGGTGTCGCCTGGGCGACGGTACCGAAACCCACCACCGCCGCCGTGTTGGCAATGGCGATAACCGCCCCTGTCGCGCCAATGGCGCAGGTTTTCTGAAGATTGTCAAAGCGGCGGAAGTTCAGAATTATCCCCATCAGAACCCCGCTGAGCAACGCCACAATAAGGGCGGATTCTTTTAATGTATCGTGGAACAGGAACGAGACCCCAAGCACGGACAGAAGCGGCAGCAAACTCAACAACGGATGCGGTTTGGAGGAATAGCTGCGCTCGAACACGTCATCTTCACGGATTTCGAATTTTTCCCCGTTGCGCACGGCCCTCTTCACCATGAAACTGAGCCACCAGTAGCCAAACAACATCATAAACAGCGCCACCACCAGGCTCACCTGCCAACCGGCAAAATGGGTGGTGCCGAGAAATTTGATGGGAATCCAGTTCTGAATTTCCGGCGAACCGGCGGAGGTCATGGTGAAGGTCACTGACCCGAAGGCAAGTGTTGCCGGAATAAAGCGGCGTGGCAGGTCGGCTTCCCGGAACAGACTGAGAGCGATAGGATAGACAGAGAAAGCGACCACAAAGACACTGACCCCGCCATAGGTGAGAATGGCACAGGCCCCGACCACCGCCAGAACCGCATTGCGTTTGCCGAGCTTGCCAATGACCCAGTCGGAAAAACTGTAGGCGGCGCCGGAATCCTCCATCACCTTGCCGAAGACGGCACCAAGCAGGAACATGAAAAACCAGCTGAAGATAAATCTGGTGAAGCCTGACATATAGCTGCTGATATAATTGGCCTCTTCCTCCCCGGCCCACTGGGGCATCAGGGAAAGATCCCCGCTCAATGCCACAATCAGGGCGCAAAGAGGGGCGGCAATCATGATGCTCACCCCCCTGATGGTGAGGTAAATAAGAAGAAGAAGTCCGCCGACCAGACCTGCCATACTCAGCATGATTTTAGTTCAACCTCCCAGTCTATATTTATAACTACTTGATTTTTATCGATTATCATAAAATTGACTCGCATTCTATGAGACGACAGCGGCAGATGGGTATATGGACCTAGGTCTATAGGGCGCAGCCATAAAAGCTGTGATAGGTTTCCAGTCGTCGAGCGGGAAATAATCAAGAAACCCGTCATGCGTATTGGGTTGATGTCTACTTCATCGACCGGGAACCAAAACACTTCTGGGAGGTACTTCTGATGAACAGAACACCGATTAAATCGAAATTTTTACATTCCGTTTCCCTGGCGAGTATCCTTGCCGGTGCCGTCGCTGTGACAGCGCCCGGCTGGGCCAGCGCCCAGGAAGCCGACGAAGGCTTCATGCTTGAGGAAATCACGGTTACGGCCCGTCGCCGGTCGGAAAGCCTGCAGAGCGTCCCTGTTGCTGTAACCGCTTTCAGCGGTGACAGTCTTGACCAGATCGGCGCGCAGGATATCACCTATCTGGCACAAAGCGTGCCCAACACCACACTGGAAGTTTCCCGCGGCACCAACACCACCATCACCGCCTTCATGCGCGGTGTGGGTCAGCAGGACCCGGTGGCAGGTTTTGAATCCGGTGTCGGTATTTATCTGGATGATGTTTACCTGAACCGTCCCCAGGGCGCAGTTCTGGAAATCTATGACGTGGAGCGGATCGAGGTTCTGCGTGGCCCGCAGGGCACGCTCTATGGCCGCAACACCATCGGCGGCGCCATCAAATATGTCACCAAACGCCTGGGTGATGAAACAGAAGTGCGCGTCAAAGGCAGCGTCGGGACCTATATGCAGCTGGACGGCCTTGTTTCCGCCTCCACCCCGATCAGCGACAGCTTTAAAATCGGCGGGTCTGTGGGATATTTCAGCCGCGACGGCTTCGGGGAAAACCTGACCAACGGCAAAGAACATTATGACAAGAACCTGCTCGGTACCCGTCTGACCACCGAATTCACCCCGACTGATAACCTGTTCATCCGGATTATGGGGGATTACAGCAAGGATACCTCCAACGAGAAATCCGGTCACCGTCTTCAGGTCGGCAATCTAACCGGTGCTCCTGTCCTGGATGATGTCTTTGACACCCGGGCCGGGATAGTGGGCGAACAGAAGGTCACCCAGGGCGGCGTCTCCGGCCTGATCGAATGGAACTTCAACGAAGAAGTCACCTTCAAATCCATCACTGCCTATCGTGAAGACGACACCACGACACCCATCGATTTTGACAGCCTGCCGGCTGCCGATCTGGACGTGCCGGCCATCTACAAGAATGATCAGTTCAGTCAGGAACTGCAGGTCCTTTATGAAGGCGAGAAACTTCAGGGTATGGTCGGCTTCTATTACCTGAAAGCCAATGCCTACCACAGCTTCGATGTGGTTCTTGGCGGCCTTGGGGTAACGGCCTACACCCTTGGGGATGTGGATACAGACACATGGGCCATCTTTGCCGACGTCAACTATGACATCAACGAAGAATTCAGCATCAACCTCGGCGGCCGTTATACCAGCGACAAACGCAGCGCCCAGGTACTGCGCCAGACCTATCTTGGACTCAACTCCCCTGCTTTTGGCAATGATGATACGGTCCTGATCGCCCAACCTGCCGATTTCGACAGAAGCCGCACCGATGAGAAATTCACGCCGAAAGTAACAGTGAAATGGCAGCCCGATGAAGACATCAATGTCTATGCGTCCTATTCCCAGGGCTTCAAGGGCGGAAGTTTCGATCCGCGTGGCGATGACCGGGCTGCAGAAGGATTCAAGCCGGAAATCCTGTCCAGCTATGAGTTGGGCGTCAAGTCAACCCTGGCAGACGGTCGCGTCAACATGAATGTGGCCACCTTTTTCAGTGACTACAAAGATGTCCAGATCCCGGGCTCCGTTGCTATCGATACCGACAATGACGGTACAAACGACAGCTTTGTCGGCACCGTGACCAACGCCGGTAAGGCGGAAATCTGGGGTATGGAATTCGAGATGACGGCCCTGGTGTCAGAAAACCTTACTGCAAATGTCGCCCTTGGCTATATCAATGCCGACTACAAGGAGTGGCTGGTTCAGGGTGTGGACATTTCCGATGACAAAGTATTCCAGAACACGCCGGAATGGACCATGAACTTCACGCTCAATCATGCCTCCGACCTTGGCATGTTCGGTGAAGACGGCACCCTGAACATCATCGGCGCCATCTCCTACAAGAGCAAGATCTATCAGTTCGAGGATCCCAATCATTTGCTGGATCAGGAAGGCATTGCCCTGCTCGACACAAGCATCGTCTGGACCTCGGCTGACAGCGGTCTCCGGATCGGGCTACATGGCAAAAACCTGACAAACGATCACTATAAGGTGGCGGGATATAACTTCCCGACCCTTGGCCTCGAAGGGTCCGTTACCGCCTTTTACGGCAACCCGCGGACCTTCACTCTTACGGCAGAATATGCCTTCTAGAACGTTCCTCCCTGAACGATCCGGGAAGGCATGACCCTCCCGGACATCAACCTTCCGATTCTCCGGGGCCCTGTGGCCCCGGTTTTTTTATGTCCTAGAAGGTGCCCGGATAATCGCCGCCGTCAATCAGCAGGTTCTGGCCGGTGATATACCCCGCCCGCGCGCTGCAGACAAAAGCGCAAAGGGCACCGAACTCGTCCGGATCGCCAAGCCGCCCCGCCGGAAAGCTATGGGCAAACATATCAATGGCTTCCTGTTCGGAAATACCGTCCCGGGTCGAAATCATGTCCAGAAGCGACGTCATACGGTCGGTGGCAAAAAGACCGGGCAGGATATTGTTGATGGTCACGTTATGCGCCACGCCGTCCCGGGCAATGCCGGCGACAAAGCCGGTAAGACCGGCCCGGGCCCCGTTTGAGAGACCAAGCGGCTTGAACGGCGATTTGACCGCGGCGCTGGTGATATTGACGATGCGGCCGAATTTGCGATCGATCATGCCGTCAAAGGAGCGGCGTATCATTTCAATGGGCGCCAGCATGTTGCCGTCAAGCGCCAGGTGCCAGTCCTCCCTGTCCCAGTCCCTAAAGTCACCGGCTGGCGGGCCGGCGGCATTATTGACCAGAATATCCGGCGCCGGACAGGCGGCAAAAATCTCGTCCTGACCGTCCGCCGTCGTCACATCCGCCGCAACAGGCGTAACCTTCACAGCATATGTGTCACGAATATATTTTGCCGTTTCCTCCAGCGGCCCCCTGGTCCGGGCATTCAGCACCAGATCCACACCGGCAGCCGCCAGATGTTCCGCGCAGGCCCGGCCCAACCCTTTGCTCGAAGCGCAGACAATGGCCTTGCGGCCCTTTATTCCAAGATCCATCACTCAATCTCCCTGCTTTTCCTGCTATTCATATCAGATCACATGCGGCAGAGAAACATACTCCTGTCAACCGTCTGATTTCCACCCGGTTGACAGAAAAATTAAATTGTGCACAATTTAATTTTTAAACTGCACAGAGGCCACCTGTCATGTCAGAGATCTACAGCATTCCCGTAATACAGAAGAACGGCGAGGAAACCACCCTGGAACCATACCGGGGCAAAACCCTGCTGATTGTCAATACCGCCAGCAAATGCGGCTTCACGCCACAGTTCGAGGGATTGGAAACCCTGTACCAGACCTGGCAGGACGAGGGGCTTGAAATTCTCGGCTTTCCCTGCAACCAGTTCGGAAACCAGGACCCGGGCAGCCAGGATGAAATCGAAAGTTTCTGCAAGCTGAACTATGGCGTGACGTTCCCCATTTTCAAAAAAATTGACGTAAACGGGGAACATGAAGCGCCGCTTTTCGTCTGGCTCAAGTCGAAAGCTGCAGGCCTGTTCGGCAGCCGCAAGATCAAATGGAATTTCACCAAATTCCTGATCGATCCAAGCGGCACCATCGTCAAACGCTATGCCCCCATGACAAAACCGGAAAAGATTTCGGCCGATATCAAGAAGTTCCTGGGTCAGACCAAATGACCGGACTGCCTGAAGACGATAGACTGCTCAAACTGGAAAACCAGACCTGTTTTCGGCTTTATGCCGCTTCGCGCGCTATCACAAAAGTCTATCAGCCGTTACTGGAAACCATCGGCCTGACCTATCCCCAGTATCTGGTGATGCTGGTTCTTTGGGAAGAAACCGGAGGAATCACCGTTCGTCACCTCGGACACCGGCTGATGCTTGATTCAGGCACCCTGAGCCCTGTCCTGAAGCGTCTCGCCACCAGGGGACTGCTCTTGAAATCACGGGGGAAGAAAGATGAAAGGGAGGTTTGTCTTACACTTACCGAAGCCGGAGAATCCCTGAAGGAACAGGCCCGCGAAATTCCGGAGTTCCTGCTATGTCGGGCCATTGAAGGTCAGCTGCCCCTGCAACAGATCAATGAACGGCTCGACGAGCTTCTGGACTTCCTCGGCCGCGGCGGCAGAAAGCAAGCCGTCTGAAAACAAAAAATGCGGCAGGATTTCCTGCCGCATTCTCTTCGAAACAAGTCCGCTTCTTAACTTGCAGAAATTTTCCCTGCTGCCATCCGGCCGTTACGGCCTTCTTCCAGTTCGTAGGTAACTTTCTGACCTTCGTCCAGAGACTCCAGTCCGGCCTGGTGAACAGCGGTGATATGTACAAACACATCTGAGCCGCCATCATCGGGCTGAATGAAACCAAAACCTTTGGTGGGGTTAAACCATTTGACAGTACCAGTTGCCATTTATTCGTCCTTCATATTGATCGTCTATTAACTTCTATGCGCAATACACGCACTTGATTCTCCCCGGTTCATTCCGGGAATATATTAAAAATCAGGAAGTTAGCGTATCTTCAGAAAGCGAATTTTGGCTTATCTTCACTGTATTTTCATACCTGTTGTACTTTTTTTAAACGGTTTTGGCAACCGATCTTAACGCACAAGCCCTTAATAACCCGACGATTTTCACAAAACAGACAAATATTTTTAACAAAAACCGGAAGAACGGGCCGGGATAATTTCCCGCCCGTTCCGGATTTTCTATTCTGCGATATGCCGCGTCTGTTCCGTAAACTCGTCGTAATGTTCCTGCCAGTCCGACCGCTTGTTGGTCCGGCGTATCTGCACCGCTGTCACTTTGTATTCCGGACAGCTCGTCGCCCAGTCACTCAGTTCAGTGGTCACCACGTTGGCCCCGGTGTCTGGCATATGAAATGTGGTATAAACCACACCTGGCTGCATCCGTTCGGAAATATGGGCGCGAAGGGTAGTCTCTCCCATCCGGCTTTCAAGACTGACCAGATCGCCTTCGGCAATATTTCGTTCTTCCGCATCATGGGGATGGATTTCCAGGACATCCTCGTCATGCCAGATGTTGTTCTTTGTGCGGCGGGTCTGTGCGCCCACATTATACTGGCTGAGAATCCGGCCGGTGGTCAGCAGCAGCGGGAAGCGCCGGGTGACTTTTTCCTTGGTCGGCACATATTCGGTAACCACAAAGTTACCCTTACCGCGGACAAAGCCGCCCACATGCATGGTCTCGGTGCCTTCCGGCGCCTTGTCATTGCAGGGCCACTGAATGCTGCCAAGCCTGTCCAGTTTATCAAAGCTGATCCCAGCAAAGGACGGTGTCAGCCGCGCAATCTCATCCATTATTTCAGAAGCGGAATTATAGTGCATGTCATAGCCCATGGCCCGGGCAATGCGGCAGGTGATTTCCCATTCATCCATGCCCTGACCATCCGGACCATTCTTCGGCTGCATGGCCTTGCGGACCCGGCTCGTGCGCCGTTCCGCATTGATAAAGGTGCCGTCCTTTTCCAGAAAGCTGGTGCCGGGCAGGAAAATATGGGCGAAACGGGCGGTCTCGTTCAGGAACAGGTCCTGCACGATCAGGCAGTCAAGGTTTCGGAGCGCCGCTTCCACATGGTGGGTATTGGGATCGCTCTGGGCCACATCCTCGCCCTGGATATACATGGCCTTGTAGCTGCCCTCCACGGCCGCATCGAACATGCCCGGAATCCTGAGTCCCGGCTCGTTATCCAGTTTGACACCCCAGTCCTTTTCGAACAGGCCGCGGGTGGCGTCATCAGAGACGGGACGATACCCGGGGAGTTCATGGGGGAAAGAGCCCATGTCGCAGGAGCCCTGCACATTGTTCTGACCGCGCATGGGATTGACCCCCGCGCCTTCAAAACCGATGTTGCCGGTGGCCATGGCGAGATTGGCCATGCCCATCACCATTGTGGAGCCCTGGCTGTGCTCGGTCACGCCAAGTCCGTAATAAATGGCGGCACGGCCCTCTTTGCCGTCATGGGCGGAAGCATAGAGCCGGGCCGCGGCACGGATGTCCTCGGCAGGCACGCCGGTGATTTCGGCCATGTTCTCCGGGCTGTTTTCATCCCGCAGGACAAATTCCCGCCAGGCCTCATAGGCCTCCATATCACAGCGTTCGCGGATATAGTCCGTCTGTTCCAGACCCTCGCTGACAATGACATGGGCCAGCGCATTGATCATGGCCACATTGGTGCCGGGCCTCAACGCCAGGTGATAGTCCGCCTTGACATGCGGTGTTTTGACAAGCTCGATGGCCCGGGGGTCGACGATAATCAGTTTCGCGCCCTGGCGAAGCCGCCGCTTCATCTGTGAGGCAAACACCGGGTGGGCATCCGACGGATTGGAGCCGATGATCATGATCACATCCGCTTCCATCACACTGTCGAAGGCCTGGGTGCCGGCGCTGGTCCCCAGTGTCTCCTTGAGACCATATCCGGTCGGGCTGTGACAGACACGGGCACAGGTGTCCACATTGTTATTGCCAAACGCGGCACGAATCAGCTTCTGCACCACATAGACTTCTTCGTTGGTACAGCGGGAGGAGGTAATACCGCCAACAGACTTGCGGCCGTATTTCTCCTGCACTTCTTTCAGGCGCTTCGCACTATAGTCGATGGCTTCGTCCCAGCTGACTTCACGCCAGGGATCGGTGATCTTTTCCCGGATCATGGGGCTGGTGATGCGGTCCTGATGGGTGGCGTATCCCCAGGCAAAACGACCCTTCACGCAGGAATGGCCATGGTTGGCCTTGCCATCCTTCCAGGGGGTCATCCTGACCACTTCGCCGCCCTTCATTTCCGCCTTGAAGCCACAACCTACACCGCAATAGGCGCAGGTGGTGATGACGGAATGCTCGGGCTGGCCCATTTCAATGACACTGTCTTCCATCAGGGTCGCGGTCGGGCAGGCATCCACACAGGCGCCGCAGGACACACAGTCACTTTCCAGGAAGGATTGCTCTGCCCCTGCAGAAACATGACTGTCAAATCCGCGGCCGCCGATGGTCAGCGCAAAGGTACCCTGCACTTCCTCACAGGCCCGCACACAGCGGGAGCAGACAATGCATTTGCTGGGATCGAAGGTGAAATAGGGATTGCTTTCGTCCTTTTCAGCCTCGAGATGGTTTTCCCCGTCATAGCCGTAACGCACATTGCGCAGGCCGACCTGGCCGGCCATATCCTGAAGCTCGCAGTTGCCGTTGGCAGAACAGGTCAGGCAGTCCAGAGGATGGTCGGAGATATAAAGCTCCATCACCCCACGGCGTACCCGGGCCAGCTTTTCGTTTTCAGTGGTGACCTTCATGCCTTCTTCCGCCGGCAGGGTACAGCTTGACGGCAGGCCGCGACGGCCGTCCACCTGCACGACACACAGCCGGCAGGACCCGAATGATTCCAGCTTGTCGGTGGCACACAGCTTGGGAATATTGACCCCCGCCTCCGATGCCGCCCGCATGACCGAGGTGCCTTCGGGCACGCTCACGCTGCGCCCGTCAATTTCCAGCGTCACCTGCTTGTCGCTGGTGCGCGCCGGGGTTCCAAAGTCCTTGTCCCTGATCAGAGTCATCTTATCTCACTCCGTTTGTGTCCGTGGTGACCGGAAGTCTTCCGGAAAATACTTCATTGCCGATTTCACCGGATAGGGAGTCATGCCGCCCATGGCGCACAATGACCCGTCTTCCATCACTTCACATAAATCCTCAACCAGTTGCAGATTCTGGTCTACATGTTCGCCGCGGAGGATCTTTTCCACGGTTTCCATCCCCCGGACCGACCCGATCCGGCAGGGGGTGCATTTACCGCAGGATTCCGCCGCGCAGAATTCGAAGGCAAAGCGGGCCTGTTCGGCCATGTCCACGCTGTCGTCAAAGACCACAATGCCACCGTGGCCGACCATGGCCCCTTCCGCGCTGAAGGATTCGTAATCCATCGGCAGGTCAAACTGCTGTTCCGGCAGATAGGCGCCGAGCGGACCGCCCACCTGGACTGTACGCGCGGGTTGACCAGTCAGGGTACCACCGCCGAAGTCTTCCATCAGTTCCCTGAGGGTGACACCGAAAGCTTTCTCCACAAGGCCGCCCTGACGGATGTTGCCAGCCAGCTGGAATGTCATTGTACCACGGGACCGGCCCATTCCAAAATCCGCGTAGGCTTTTCCGCCGTTCGACAGAATCCAGGGTACAGAGGCCAGGGTGATCACATTGTTGACCACCGTAGGTTTGCCGAACAACCCTTCCAGAGCCGGAAGCGGCGGTTTGGCTCGCACCAGGCCCTTTTTGCCTTCAAGGCTTTCCAGCATGCTGGTTTCCTCGCCGCAGATATAGGCACCGGCGCCCTTGCGCACTTCCACGTCAAAGGATTTACCGGAACCCTGAATATCGTCACCCAGATAACCGGCGTCCCGCATCACCTGCAGCGCCTCGTTCAGGATTTCATGGCACAGAGGGTATTCGCTGCGCAGATAGATATAGCCTTTGGTCGCGCCCACAGCCAGCCCGGCAATGGTCATGCCTTCCAGCAGACAGAAGGGATCGCCCTCCATCAACAATCTGTCGGCAAAGGTGCCGCTGTCGCCTTCATCCGCATTGCAGGCAATATATTTCTGGTCGGCTTGCGCCCCCAGTACCGTGTTCCATTTGATGCCCGCCGGAAAGGCCGCCCCGCCACGGCCACGCAGGCCCGAGTCGGTCACTTCCCTGACGATATCGGCCTGATCCATCCCCAGCGCCTTTTCCAGGCCGGAGAGCCCGCCATTGGCACGGTAATCCTCCAGATCAAGTGGATCAATCAGCCCGACTCGGGCAAAGGTCAGCCGTTCCTGTTTCTTCAGGTAGGGAATCTCCTCGGTCAGGCCCTGCTTCAATGGATGGTCGCCGCCCTCAAGAAAATTCGCCTCAAACAATGACTTTACGTCCGATTCCGTTACGGGTCCGTAAGCAACCCGCCCTTTAGCGGTTTCCACTTCCACCAGCGGCTCCAGCCAACTCAGGCCCCGGCTGCCGTTGCGAATCATTTCCACCTCAAGCCCCCGGTCGGTGGCCTGGTCGAAAATAGCCACAGCCGCCTCGTCGGCGCCAAGGGACAGTGCTGTAGTTTCCAGCGGGATATAAATCTTTACCACGTCACTCACAGCTGAGCCTCCTTCAGCAGTGATTTCAGACGATCCGCGGTTACCCGGCCATATACCCGGTCGTTCAGCATGACGTTGGGGCTGACGGCACAGTTGCCCAAGCAATAGACCGGCGCGAGGGTCACTTCACCGTCTTTGGTGGTTTCCCCGAAATCAATGCCCAGCATGTCCCGGACTTCTTCGGTAAGCTTGCGGGACCCCATGGCCTGACAGGCCTCTGCCTGGCAAATTTTCAAGACTCGCTTGCCGGTCGGATGGTCATGGAAATCATGATAAAAACTGACGACGCCGTAGACTTCAGCGCGGGAGATATTGAATCCATCGGCCAGAGAGGTATAGACGGCCTCGTCAATATAGCCGAACTCAGCCTGAAGCGCATGCAGCGCCTCAAGCAGCCCGCCGGCTACTTCGCTATATTCTTCAATGATTTGGCCTGCTCTCTGCGAGTCCCAAACTTTTTTCATTACCCAACCACTCCCATAATTGCATGCAATTCCGTATAAGGCAGAATTTTAATAGGCATAAATTATGTTTATAATACCGCATCTTGGCGTAAATTCTGAAATCTAATTACACTTTGATTGCATGCAACATAGCATAAATTATAATTATGGGAACGGTCTATGGCGTCTATTTTACAATAAAAAATAAAATGCCCCGCTTCCCAGCGGCAAGGGGGCATTCATTAAAATCATAAATTACCCCAGAAGTTGCGCGTGGTGCGACAAATGGTCGTCCATAAAGGTCTGGATGAAGAAATATCCATGATCATACCCGTCATGCCGCCGCAGGGTAAGCTTCTGACCGACCCCGGCGCAAGCTTCGTCAAACAGTTCAGGCTTCAATTGCTCCTCCAGAAACGGATCGCCCAGTCCCTGGTCAACCAGGATTTCCGGACGGGAAGAGGCATCGCCAAGCGCCTTCATCAATTCACAGGAATCATACTGCCTCCAGCCTTCCCTGTCATCCCCGATATAGCCTGAGAGCGCTTTATGCCCCCAGGGACAATTCATCGGGGACACAATCGGCGCATAGGCGGAAACGGATTTATAGATATCCTGGTTCTTGAGATAGATGGTCAGTGCCCCGTGACCGCCCATACTGTGACCGAAAATACCGAGCCGGGACGAATCCAGCGGGAATTCCCGAAGCACCAGTTCCCTGAGCTCACGTGTGATGTAGCTGTACATCTGGAAATGAGGCTTCCAGGGCGCCTCGGTGGCGTCCACATAGAAGCCCGCGCCCTGGCCCATGTCGTACCCTTCGTCATCGGCGACATCCTCACCGCGGGGGGAGGTATCCGGCGCAAGGATGGCAAGCCCCAGTTCGGAGGCCTTGCCATAGGCCCCGGCCTTGGCGGTGAAGTTTTCCTCGGTGCAGGTCAGGCCGCTGAGCCAGGTCACCAGTGGTACCGGTCTCTTTTCCGCCGCGGGCGGCAGATAAAGGGAAAACCGCATCTTGCAATTGGTAACTGCTGAAGTGTGTTCACAATAAAGCAGCCGGCCGTCAAAACAGCGGTGTTCGCCGACGATCAGTTCAGACACAGTTTATCCCCTTTAGTAAAGTACGACGCTGCGGATGCTTTCGCCGTGATGCATCAGGTCGAAACCCTTGTTGATGTCTTCCAGCGGCATGGTGTGGGTGATCAGGTCGTCGATGTTGATCTTGCCGTCCATATACCAGTCGACAATCTTCGGCACATCGGTGCGGCCACGCGCGCCGCCGAAAGCTGACCCGCGCCACACGCGCCCGGTCACCAGCTGGAACGGACGGGTGGAGATTTCCTGGCCGGCACCGGCCACGCCGATGATTATGCTTTCGCCCCAGCCCTTGTGACAGCATTCCAGCGCCTGACGCATGGTGTTCACATTCCCGATACATTCAAAGCTGTAGTCGGCGCCGCCGTTGGTCAGGTCGAGGATGGCCTCGATCAGATTGTCGCATTTGGTCGGGTTAATGAAATCGGTCATGCCGAATTTCTTCGCCATTTCCACTTTGCCCTCGTTAATGTCGATGCCGATAATCTTGTTGGCGCCAACCATGCGCGCGCCCTGGATCACATTCAGGCCGATTCCGCCGAGGCCAAACACCACCACATTGGAACCGGGCTCCACCTTGGCGTCATAGACCACGGCGCCAACGCCGGTAGTAACCCCGCAGCCGATGTAGCAGACCTTCTCGAAAGGCGCGTCTTTGCGGATTTTCGCCAGCGCAATCGCCGGCAGCACCGTATAGTTGGAGAATGTGGAACAGCCCATATAATGCAGGATCTTTTCCCCGTTGAGGGAGAAACGGCTGGTACCGTCCGGCATCACGCCCTGCCCCTGGGTTTCGCGAATGGACTGGCACAGGTTTGTCTTGGGATGCAGGCAGTAATCGCATTCCCGGCATTCCGGGGTATAGAGCGGGATCACATGGTCACCAACGGCAAGGGAGGTCACACCTTCACCGACTTCGACCACGACACCTGCACCTTCGTGACCAAGGATCGCCGGAAAGGCCCCCTCAGGATCATCGCCGGACAAAGTGAAAGCGTCCGTATGGCAGATGCCGGTGGCTTTCAGTTCAACCAGCACTTCGCCCTTGCGCGGGCCCTCGAGCTGGACAGTTTCAATTGACAGGGGTTCTCCGGCCTTAAAGGCCACGGCTGCACGGGTTTCCATGACATCAGTCTCCTAAATTTGATTTCTTTTGCCAGTAAATTACATTGATTTCATAGGAGCTACAATTTATTTATAATTCAACAGAGTGTTTCCATATAGAAACAATTGAGGCAAAATGGACTATCGCTGGACCGGCATAATCGAATTCGTCAATGTGGTGGAGAAGGGCTCCTTCTCCGCCGCCGCCAAGGCTTTGGATGTGTCCAAGTCCCACGTCTCGAAACAGATCCGGGCGCTGGAAAACAGCCTTGGTGTGCAGCTTCTGCACCGAACCACCCGAAAACAGACCCTGACCAACCAGGGGGTAGATTTCTTCATGCGCTGCCAGAAAATCCTGCAGAACCTGGACGAGGCCCGCAACGCCCTGGGCGAGGAGCTGACGAATCCCCGCGGCCTGATCAGACTGACCGCCGCCGGGGCCTTTGGAGAGGACTTCCTGTCGCCGATCCTCGCGGACTTCCTCATCCTCTATCCGGAGGTCACGATCGAGGTCAATTTCACCAACCGGCTGGTGGATCTGCACGAAGAACATTTCGACCTGGCGATTCGGGCCGGACTTCCCGAGAAGGGCCATCTGTCCGGCGACAAACTCTGCAGCTACGGGTTGGTCACAGCGGCAAGCCCGGCTTATCTGAAAAAACGGGGAATGCCCAAAACACCTGCTGATCTCGACGATCATAACTGTCTTGTGGGCACTCTGCCTTACTGGCGTTTCAGGGAGGGAGACGATATCCGCGAATATATCGTGCGCGGCAACTGGAAATCCAATAACGGCCGGGCATTGATCAAGGCTGCCGAAGCCGGGCTCGGCATCCTGCAGGTACCCGAATTCTACCTGGATTATGCCGCCCCGGACAGCCTGGTGCCCCTGCTTCAGGATTACTCCCTCGACACGGTGACCATGTGGGCCATGTATCCCGGCCAGCAATATGTGCCGCGCCGCATTTCCCTGCTTATGGAATATCTGAAACAGTCCCTGAAAGAAAGCCGGGGACTGCGGACAGAAATTTAGGCCGTATAGAGCTTTCTCAGCAGATTCTTCTGCACCTTGCCCATGGTATTGCGCGGCAACTCATCCATGAAATGATAAATCTTCGGGTGCTTGAAACGGGCGAGCTTCTCACCCACCACTTCTTTCAGCTTTGCTTCTCCGATCTCCCCGTCAGGGACAATAACCGCCACCACCGCCTCACCGAAGTCCGCATCGGGAATACCAATGACGGCGCTTTCCCTCACCCCTTCGACCGCATCAAGGCAGGACTCGATTTCCTTGGGATAGATATTGAGCCCGCCGGAAATAATCAGATCCTTGGCCCGGCCCTCCAGGGTGAGCCGGCCTTCCTCGTCCAGGCTGCCCACATCGCCGGTGATGAAAAACCCGTCGTCGCGGAATTCCTCCGAGGTTTTTTCCGGCATCTGCCAGTAGCCCTGGAAGATATTGGGGCCCAGCGCCTCTACCACACCTGTTTTCCCGGGTGGCAGGATGTTACCCTCTTCGTCAGTAACCCGCACGTCCACCCCGGGCAGAGCAAATCCAACCGTACCGGCAATACGCTCGCCATCATAAGGGTTGGACGTGATCATGCCCGCCTCGGTCATACCATAGCGTTCAAGTATCCGGTGACCTGTGCGGTCTTCGAATTCCCGATGCACCTGGGCCGTCATGGGGGCGGAACCGGAAATAAACAGCCGCATGGTGGCGCAGTCCTCTTTCCCGAAATCCTCTTCCGCCAGCAGGCGGGTATAAAAGGTCGGCACACCCATCAGGATGGTGCTTTCCGGCAGATATTTGCGGATCAGCTTCACATCAAATTTTTCCAGGAAGATCACTTTGGAGGCATTGAGGAACGCCGTATTCAGTGCCACAAACAGGCCGTGCACATGAAACACCGGCAGGGCATGCAGCAGTACGTCGCCGTCCTCAAAGGCCCAGTAGTCCAGCAGGGTCAGGGCATTGCTGGACAGGTTACCGTGGCTCAGCATGGCCCCCTTGGGTTTGCCGGTGGTCCCTGACGTATAAAGGATCGCGGCCAGGTCATCCTCTTCATAATCTTCGATGTCCGGGTCGGGATCGGCTTGCAGGGCCTCGGCCCAGAAGCAGTTATCCGGTGTGGTTCCCATCAGCTTGAGAAACGGAACCCCTGCCCCGGCGGCCAGCCGTTCCGCCGCTTCCTCCCCTTCCGGGCGGCAGACAAAAATCTGCGGCCGGGCATCTTTCAGGAAATAGTCCACTTCGTCGTCGGTATAGGCGGTATTGAGGGGGATGAAGATAGCCCCGGCCCGAAGCGCGCCAAGATAAAGCGCCACAGCGCCCACCGACTTATCCACCTGCATCACCACCCTGGCCCCGGGGCTCACGCCATAGCGCCGCAGCAGTCCCGCAAACCGGGCGCTCAGGTCATCCAGATCACCATAGGTCCAGAGCCCGCCTTCCGGCGTGACAATGGCCGGTCGATCCCTCTTGTCCCCGAAACGGTTTTGCATGATTTCATATAGATTTGCAGACATGTGACAGACGCCTCCCGACTTCAGCTTTCCGGCCCGAGACTAGCCTCCAACCCGGATCACGGACAAGCGCTAAAACAATTATTCGCCTCTGCTGGCGCGCAACTCGAAGGTGACTTTCACATCAAGGCCCACCCACTGTCCGCTGGACCACATATTCTGACCAACTTCATAGTCTGAACGAACCAGAGTGAGACCGCCGATGGCAATGGCTTCGTCGCCGTTGATATCCATCCGGAACGGCAAGGTCACCTGTTTGCTGACCCCCCGGATTGTCAGGGTTCCCGCGGCCTCATAGTGATTGTGGTCGAGATGAGTGACCCTTGCAGACTTAAATATAGCCTTTGGGAAACGGCTCACATCAAACCAGTCCGCTCCGGGCAGGGCCTCGTTACGCTGCTTGTCGAAGGTATCGACGGAAGACATGTCAATTTCAACGTTTATGGCCGCTGTGGAGAGGTCTTCCGGATCAAGCGAAATATGCGCGGCCCAGCTTTCAAATATACCGGTGAAAGCGTTGCCGGTCTGAAGCCCGGAAAACCCGAGCCGGCTCTTGTCATAATCCACGATCCATTCCGCCGCCGACACCCTGACCGGCAGCAGCGCCATAAAAAGAAATGTCAGAAAGACACCCGTTACCTTTTTCACTGTTTTTTTCCTGATTCTTCCCGCGGTTTCACCACAGGCAACATATGACACAAAACATTGTCCCTGTTGATAAAATGATGTTTCAGTGCCGCTGCAACATGAAGCACCAGAAGAAACAACATGCCAAAAGCAAGGAGCTCATGCACTTCCTTGAGCATCCCTTCCACGGCCTTTTTGTCGGCTACTGTGGAAAAATACGGCAGATGCGGCCAGTCGATCGCGCCAAACAGCACCGTCGGCAGATTCCAGGGAGAGGCCGACACCATGGCCCAGCCGCTTAAAGGTATGCCTATCATCAGTCCGTAAAAGGCCCAGTGCGTCGCTTTCGCCGCAAACCGCTCCCAGTCCGGCATGTGACCCGGCAGGGATGGCGGCTTGTGGGTAAGCCGCCAGATGAGACGGACCAGGGAAAGAAACAACACTGTAACCCCGAACGACTTGTGCAGCTGGTATAGCTCGAACTTTTCGCTCATCCGTTCATCGGGCAGGCCGGTCATATAAAGACCCATGCCGACCATCCCGACGATCAACAAAGCGATCAGCCAGTGCAGCAGAATGGCAATGGTGCTGTAGCGTTCCGTCATGACTATGCGGACGGCATGAATTCCACTTCGATGGTCATGATGATTTCATCACCAACCATCGGCACCGCATACCCCACGCCAAAATCAGACCGCTTGAAGCTGCCGGTTGCGGAAAAACCAAGCATCGGCTGTCCGCTCATGGGGTGTTTAGCCGCTTTATTGAGGGTCACATCCAGCGTGACCGGTTTGGTCACCCCCTTGATGGTCAGGTCGCCGGTCATTTTGCCTTTGCCTTCACTTGTCTGTTCCAGCTTTGTCGCAACAAAAGTGATTTCCGGATATTTTCCAGCATCCAGAAACTTCGCGTCATTGGCCAGTTCCTCATCGAATTTCGGAAGGCCCGAATCAATGCTCTTTGGGTCGATGGTGACTTTCAGTTTGCTGCTTTCCGCATTGCCTGAATTGTAATGCAGGGTGGCATCAAAATTGCGGAACAGAATGATCGGATGCGACGCTCCCATATGGCTATAGGAGAACTGAAGATAGGCATGTTTTTTCTCAAGAATATAGATGCCGGACGGCACATCACTTGCCGCGGCACCGCTAAGTGTTGCCCCCGTCATGAGGATCATCGCCATAAAGCATAACGCCAGTTTTTTCATATCCATTCTCCTTTCGCTGACCTTTTAGTCAATCATGGTTAACGGCAACAGTATGTCTGTTTCCTTGCGATTAATAAAGACTATAAGTAAAACTGCATTGTTCCATTTATTTGAAAGAGTATGACAATCAAGAAACATTCATCCGGCAAATCATTGATGTTCCAGGGCACGGGGTCGGACGTGGGCAAGTCGCTGATGGTGGCAGGGCTTTGCCGCGTCTTCCATAACCGCGGCCTCACAGTGCGCCCCTTCAAGCCGCAGAATATGTCCAACAATGCGGCGGTGACGAAAGATGGAGGCGAGATCGGAAGGGCCCAGTGGCTTCAGGCCCGGGCCGCAAAGATCGAACCCACTGTGCATATGAACCCGGTGCTTCTTAAACCCCAGAGCGACGTGGGCGCCCAGATTGTGGTCCATGGCAAGATATACGGCACCGCCGGGGCCACAGACTATCAGACCCTGAAAGCCGACCTGCTCGCCGCCGTCATGGACAGTTATCGTCACCTGCAGACCGACGGCGACCTGGTGCTGGTGGAAGGAGCCGGCAGTCCGGCGGAAGTGAACCTGCGGGCCAACGACATCGCCAACATGGGTTTTGCCCGGGAAGCCGACTGCCCGGTGGTGCTAGTCGGGGACATTGACCGGGGCGGCGTGATCGCCAGCCTGGTGGGGACCGCCGAACTTCTGGAACCGGAAGACCGGGCCATGGTGTCGGGCTTCCTGATCAACAAGTTCCGCGGCGACCTCAGCCTGTTTGACGACGGCAACCGGATCATTGAGGAACGTACCGGCTGGCGCGGTTTCGGTACCCTGCCTTTCTGGCGCGATGCCGGCAGGCTTCCCGCCGAAGATGCCGTCGTTCTTAAGCAGGCCGCGGCCGGGGAAAAGAATAAAATCCATATTGCCGTACCGATGCTCAGCCGTATCTCCAACTTTGACGACTTCGACCCCCTGAAGGGGGAAGGTGACGTGTTGCTGGAATTTATTCCGCCAGGCCGGCCCCTGCCCCGCACCGCCGATGTAATCATCCTGCCCGGCACCAAATCAACCATCGCCGATCTGGAATTCCTGCGCACCCAGGGCTGGGACAGGGACATTGACGTCCATCTGCGCCATGGCGGGCGGGTGCTGGGTATTTGCGGCGGTTTCCAGATGCTGGGACGGGAACTCTCTGACCCGGAGGGACTCGAGGGTCCGGCCCGCAATTTGACGGGCCTTGGTCTGCTGGACATTGAAACCATCTTCACCAATGACAAAAAACTGGTGGAGGTCAAAGGAACCCATCTTCCCCTGAACAAGGCCATACACGGCTATGAGATACATATGGGCCGCACCAGCGGGCCGGATTGCGACCGGCCGCTGTTGCAGCTTGCAGGTGAGCCGGACGGCGCGCGCTCGAAAGACGGGCTGGTGGAAGGCTGTTACCTGCATGGCCTGTTTGCCGATGACGATTTCCGTACGGCCTGGCTTGGTGCACTCAGGGAAGACCGTACCGGCGGGACGAATTATCAGGGACAGGTGGATCGGCTACTGGATGGCCTTGCCGACCATATGGAGAACTGGCTCGATATCGACGGGTTACTGGCGGCCGCCCGCTAGGGCCATGAATTTTTCCATCATGGCGCGGAGAACAGGCCTCAGATCCCTGGCCAGATCATCCCGGAAGCCATAGGGCGGCTGCTCATCCATATAATTGACCTGGGATATTTCCATCTGCACCGCATGGATATGCCGTGAAGGGTCTCCATAGTGACGGGTGATATAGCCGCCCTTGAATCGGCCATTCATTACGGTTGAGTAATTACTTGTCTCACCGATATCCATCAAGGCATCCGCAATATTATCGGCACAGGCCGAGCCAGCCCCGGTACCGATATTCAGGTCCGGCAGGTGCCCGTCAAAAAATCTGGGGACCTGACTGCGAATGGAATGAGCATCCCACAGCAGGGCATATCCATATTCATTACGTATGCGTTCCAGTTCCTGTCCGAGCCGATCGTGATAAGGCCGCCAGTAAAGCCCGATCCGGGCTGAAATCTCTTCTGTCTCCGGCACAGCATTTTTATAAATGGGCAGATGATCAAAGGTACTTGTGGGACAGACTTCAGTCTCGCTTTGTCCGGGATAAAGGGCGCCACCTTCCGCATCCCGGTTGAGATCCACCACATATCGGCTGTAACGGGCTTTCAGGACCGGAAGTTCCATATCCTCCAGAAAGTCATAGAGCCGGTCCACATGCCAGTCCGTGTCAGGGACCTTCTGTGCCTGTTCCGTCATCTGCCCGGCAATTTCCCCGGGAATTTCCGTGCCCACATGGGGCATACTGACCAGAAGCGGGCCGGACCCGGGCGTGAAATGATAAAGCTCGTCCTCCATCAACGCCCCTCCGCCCCGGGCATCAGCCGTTGCGCCACCGCCGCAAAGTTCCCGGCCAGCACCATGCTCGTAATTTTTTCCAGATCCGGGGCAAAATGACGGTCCCGGTCATAAAAATCCACGGCTCCGCGGATTAGGTCATGATAAACCTGAAGCGCAGGTGAGGTCTTATAGGGCTGATGAAAGTCTATGCCCTGGGCCGCCGCCAGAAGCTCGATGCCCACGACCGTGGCCGCATTGACCGCCATCTCCCCGGTACGCCGGGCACCATAAGTGGCCATGCTGACATGATCCTCCTGATTGGCAGAGGTGGGCAGGCTGTCAACGCTGGACGGATGGGCCATGGTCTTATTTTCCGAGACCAGTGCCGCCGCCGTCACCTGGGCGATCATGAAACCGGAATTGAGGCCGCTGTCCTGCACCAGGAAGGCGGGCAGGCCGCTCATCTTCGGATCCACAAGAATGGCCGTGCGCCGCTCGGAAATGCTGGCAATTTCCGAGACCGCCATAGCCAGCATGTCGGCGGCGAAGGCCACCGGTTCCGCATGGAAATTACCACCCGAGATCACATCCCCCTCGCGGGAGAAAATCAGCGGATTGTCGGTCACCGCATTGGCTTCCCGGTAAAGCGTTTCCCCGGCCTGCCGCATCAGGTCGAGACAAGCGCCCATGACCTGGGGCTGGCAGCGCAAGCTGTAGGGGTCCTGCACCTTGGAACATTTTTCATGGGAAGCAAGAATACCGCTTCCCTCAAGCAACGGCTGGTAAAGGGTCGCCACATCCTGCTGACCCGCCTGTCTCCTGATCCGGTGGATGCGGTCATCAAAGGGCGCCACACTGCCTTTCAGGGCATCGACGGACATGGCCCCGGCCACAACCGCCGCACCAAAGACTTTCTCGATGTCAAAAAGCGCTTTAAGCGCCAGCGCCGTCGATACCTGGGTGCCGTTGAGGATCGCGAGTCCTTCCTTGGCCCCGAGCTGAAGCGGTTTCAGACCCGCCTTATCCAGCGCCACCGGCGCCGGCAGGCGTTCCCCGTCCAGACGGATGAACCCTTCGCCCAACAATGCCGCCGCATAATGGGCCAGCGGCGCCAGATCACCGGAGGCACCGACCGACCCCTTTTCCGGAATACAGGCAATGAGCCCGGCATTATGGAAGGCGATCAGATGTTCCACAAGTTCCCGCCGCACCCCGGAATAGCCCTGGGCAAGACTGGAAATTTTTAAAACCGAGATCAGCCGCACTACGTCGTCCGGCAGGTCTTTTCCCACACCGCAGCTATGGGACAGGACCAGGTTTCTTTGCAGGTCCTCAAGCTGATGCGGCGGGATGCCCGTATTGGCCAGAAGTCCGAAGCCGGTATTAATGCCGTAAGCGGTATCGTGATCGGCAATAATGCCCTCAACCACCGCGCGGGACCGTTCAATATCCTTCCAGGCGCCTTCAGAAAGTTCCAACCGGCAGGGGTCGGCGACCACCCGCCGAAGGTCGTTAAATCCCAGATTTCCCGGGGTAAGAGTGAGAGTTGACGTCATGGCTTCAGTCTCCCGTTCCGGTCAGCATGGGCAGCTTCAGGCCTTTCTCCCGGGCGCAGTCGATGGCGATCTCATACCCTGCATCCGCATGGCGCATCACGCCCGTAGCCGGATCGTTCCACAGTACCCGGCCGACTTTCTCCGCCGCCTCGTCCGTGCCGTCACACAGCACCACAACCCCGGAATGCTGGGAAAAGCCCATACCGACACCGCCGCCGTGATGCAGGCTGACCCAGGTTGCCCCGCTTGCCGTGTTGAGCAACGCATTCAACAACGGCCAGTCGGACACCGCATCGGAACCGTCCTTCATGGCCTCGGTTTCCCGATTGGGACTGGCGACGGACCCTGAATCCAGATGATCGCGGCCGATCACCACCGGGGCCGACAATTCGCCGTTTCTGACCATCTCGTTAAAGGCGAGGCCAAGCCGGTGCCGGTCACCAAGCCCAACCCAGCAGATTCGTGCCGGCAGGCCCTGAAACTGAATGCGCTCCCGCGCCATATCCAGCCAGTTGTGCAGCTGCGGATTGTCGGGGATCAGTTCCTTCACTTTCTGGTCTGTCTTGTAGATATCCTCTGGATTGCCGCTCAGCGCCGCCCAGCGGAACGGACCAACACCGCGGCAAAACAGCGGACGAACATAGGCCGGCACAAAACCCGGGAAGGCAAAGGCGTTATCCACCCCTTCCTCGAGCGCCATCTGGCGGATGTTGTTGCCATAGTCAAAGGTGGGGATACCCATGTCATGATAGGCCAGCATGGCCTGCACATGGATTGCCATGGACTTGCGAGCTTCGCGCTCCGTGGTCTTGGGGTCGCTCAGGCGCATCCGCTCCCACTGCTCCACGGTCCAGCCCAGCGGCAAATAACCGTTGACCGGGTCATGGGCAGAGGTCTGGTCGGTAACCGCATCGGGCTTAATGCCCCGCTTGACCATTTCCGGAATAATTTCCGCCGCATTGCCAAGCAGGCCCACGGACAGGGCCTTTCCTTCGGCACAGGCCTTGTTGATTTTCTCCATGGCCTCGTCCAGGGTTTCGGCGCGCTCGTCGAGATAACCGGTGCGCAGGCGGAAATCGATCCGGTCCGACTGGCATTCAATGGCCAGCATAGATGCGCCGGCCATGGTCGCCGCCATCGGTTGGGCTCCACCCATGCCGCCCAGGCCCGCCGTCAGGATCCATTTTCCGGAAAGACTGCCGTCATAGGACTGCCGCCCCATTTCAACAAAGGTTTCATAGGTGCCCTGGACAATGCCCTGGGAACCAATATAGATCCAGCTACCGGCGGTCATCTGGCCGTACATCATCAGGCCTTTTTTATCGAGCTCGTTGAAATGATCCCAGGTCGCCCAGTGGGGCACCAGATTGCTGTTGGCGATCAAGACCCGCGGCGCGCCTGCATGGGTGCGGAAAATGCCGACCGGTTTGCCGGACTGCACCAGCAGGGTTTCATCTGCCTCCAGGGATTTCAGGCTGTCCACGATACCGTCGAAACAATCCCAGTTGCGGGCCGCCTTGCCGATACCGCCGTAAACCACAAGTTCTTCCGGATGTTCCGCCACGTCCGGGTCCAGGTTGTTCATCAGCATCCTGAGCGGGGCTTCGGTCGCCCAGCTTTTGGCATTCAGGGTAGTGCCCGTCGGGGCCTTGATCAGTCTCGCGTTTTTTGCGTTCATTTTTCTATACCTGTCTATACAAGTTAAGTTATGCTATTTCCCCATCAGGTCCTTCTGACCGAAAGCTATACGGATTTAAGGTCTGAATTTACCTGACAATTCATATCGTGAGCCCGGATGCCAGAGCCGGGCAATGGTCACAACCCTGTCATTTGACCAGGTTCGACGTGCCACCCGAAGGCAGGGCTCGTCCTCACTCATCTCCAGATACCGCCGCGTAGACTCGTCCGGCATAACCGCCCGAACCACGTGTTCCGCCTTCAGCAAGGGGGCTTCGGACATGAGATATTCGTAGGGTGTTATTCGGCTGAAATCTTGGGCCATATAGCCCGGCACCACCTCCGGATTGACAAAGCGGTCCTCGAGCTGGATCGCCCGGCCTTGTTCAAAATGAACAATGCGGGAATGAAAGACCGGCGACCCCTTCTCCATTTCCATCCAGTTGGCGGTTTCCGTGCCGGCCCGCACCTCTTCCAGTTCCAGAACCCTGGCGCTGTACTCATGGCCGCGATCACGGATTTCATCAGCGATATTATGGATTTCCAGCGGATGGCTCTGGGCCTTGACCTCGGCAACAAATGTGCCCACACCGGCGACCCGTACCAGAACCCCTTCATCGGTCAGTTCCCGAAGCGCCCGGTTGGTGGTCATGCGCGACACGCCGAACAGTTTCACCAGTTCATTTTCCGACGGCACCCGGCTGCCCGGCGCCCAGTCACCGCCGGCAATCCGCTCCAGAATATGCTTTTTGATTTTCTGATATAGGGGTCCCACTTCATCCACCATTTTATGCATTGGTCACCTGATCTGCCAGCAGGCCATCCATCACCTGCCGGAAGTCTCTGTTGATGTCATCTTCCTGGGGATGCCGCCCGTCTTTGAGCACCCATTTGCCGCCCACCATAACGCCTTCAATCATCGGCTCACCAGAATTGAAAATAAAACCGTCGAGGAGTTGTTCGTCCGGAAGCCCGGCAAGCGTGAGATTATCTTCCTTCAGCACCATCAGGTCCGCGCGGTACCCCGGCGCAAGTTTACCAGTATGAAAACCACTGACTTTGGCTCCGCCTTCAAGGCAGGCATCAAACAGCCGACTGCCGCAATGAGGTGACTTTTTGTTGGCTGAAACTGTGCGCCGGCCTGCTTTCAGCCGCTGTCCATATTCCAGCCACCTGAGTTCCTCCCGCATATCCCGTGAAACATGACTGTCAGAGCCGATGGCGATTTGTCCACCACGTCCCAGATAAGTTTCCAGTGGAAACAGACCGTCGCCCAGATTGGCCTCTGTGGTGGGGCACAGGCCCGCCACCGCCCTGCTGTGCGCCAGAGCCCTGGCTTCCCCGTCATCCAGATGGGTGGCATGAACCAGACACCATTTTTCATTCAGCTCCACATGATCCATCAACAGCTCGACGGGTCGCCTGCCGCTATGTATCAGACAGTCTTCAACTTCCTTTTGCTGTTCCGCAATATGGATATGGCGGGGAGCGGTCGGCGCAAAATCCTCAAACTCCCGGATCACATCCACCGGCACTGCCCGAAGACTGTGGAAGGCCAGCCCAAGCGACTGGTTCGGCCCACATTCCTTTTCCAGAACCCGCCAGAAAGATTGATAACCATCGGGCGTATGCTGAAAGCGTTTCTGACCCTCAGACAAAGGCGCCCCTCCAAATCCACCAGCCATATAAAGTACCGGCAGGTGGCAGATGGCAATCCCCACATCCTCTGCCGCCCGCATCAGCGCCAGCGACATTTCCGCCGGATTGTCATAAGGCATGCCATCCTGATGATGATGCAGGTAATGGAACTCGCAGACGGCACCATAACCGCCCTTCAGCATTTCCAGATATAGCTGCCGGGCAATATGATAAAGACCCTCGGGGGTCATTTGTCCGGCACAGCGATACATCACCTCGCGCCAGGTCCAGAAACTGTCTTCCCGGCTTGAGGCATACTCCGCCCGACCGGCCATGGCCCGCTGAAACGCATGGGAATGCACATTGACCATGGGCGGCAGGACAAACCCTGCAATCTTTTCCACGTCCTCACGCCCGTCATAGGGATCGAGGCGCTGAATCAGACCGGCCGAATCCACCTCCAGCAGGAGATTGTCCTGCCAGTGGCCGTCCACATAAGCCTTACTGATCAAAAAGTTAGAAGTATCCGTCATTTTTCATTACCTGTATAGACAGGTTAAGTCTATGTGTTATAATGTGAAAGTCAACAATAATTCATTGGATGAAGCCATGCAGGACGAAATCTGGGAAAACTGCAACCTGGTCACCCTGGATCCGGCACAACAGGCCCCTTACGGCCTGATTGCCGATGGCGCCCTAGCTATCCGGGACGGCAAAATTACCTGGGTCGGCCGCCGGTCGGACCCGGCCTGTCCAAAGGACCTCCCCCGTCGCGACGGCGAGGGATTTTACCTGACACCCGGTTTCATCGACTGCCATACGCACCTGGTTTATGGCGGCAACCGGATCGATGAATTCGAGAAACGCCAGCAGGGCATGACTTATGCCGAGATTGCCAGAGCCGGCGGCGGTATCCTGTCCACGGTCCGGGCCACCCGGGACGCCAGCGAACAGGAACTCTATGACAAGGCCGCTACACGGCTCAGGAGGCTCACCCTTGGCGGTGTCACCTCCCTGGAAATAAAGTCCGGCTATGGTCTGGACCTTGAAAATGAACTGAAAATGCTCCGTGTGATCCGAAAACTGGACAGCAATTTCCCACAGGATATCCGGGCCACATTCCTGGGCGCCCATGCCCTGCCGCCGGAATATGCAGATAACCGGCAGGCCTATATCGATCTGATTTGCAACGATATGCTGCCCGCCATCGCCCGTGACAAGCTGGCCGACGCCGTCGACGGTTTTTGTGAAATCATCGGCTTCAGCGCCAGGGAAATGGAAAAGATTTTCGAAACGGCAAGTACCCTCGGTCTGGACCTGAAACTGCATGCGGAGCAGTTATCCGACTGCCGGGGTACAGAGCTTGCCGCACGCCATAAGGCGCTGTCGGCGGATCATCTGGAATATGTTGAGGAAGGGGCCGTAAAAGCCATGTCGGAAGCGGGCATGGCGGCCGTGCTGCTGCCCGGGGCCTTTTACTTCCTGAAAGAGGAGAAAAAACCACCCATCGAGCTGTTCCGTAAATACGGGGTGCCCATGGCGATTGCCACGGATCATAATCCCGGCTCCTCCCCCTGCCTGTCACTCCCCCTGATGATGAATATGGCGGCGATCCTGTTCGGACTCACACCGGAAGAATGCCTCAGGGGCGTCACCGTCAATGCGGCCCGGGCCCTCGGCCTTGATGACCGGGGCACCCTGACGGTGGGATCAACAGCGGATTTCGCCTTGTGGGATATCGATCACCCGGCCGCCTTTGCCTGTGAGTTCGGTAATCTACAGTGCCGTCGGCTGGTCAAGGACGGTCGGGAAATCCCCGCCCGACAGGATGTGAGCTAAAGAACTGCCGGAGCCTCCATGGTTTTTGCCAGTTCCAGCGCCTGTTTCAGGACTTCGGCATCCCCGACCTGGTTGGCCAGCACAATGATCAGCCGGGCATTGAGCTCCTGGCTTTCCTCATCGCCAAGACCCTCATGGGCCTGGATCAGGGCATGGTAAAAAGAATCGGGATCCTTGATATTAGCCTTCATGTTCAGGGTCATGACACTACTCCTTGCCTGTGGCCCGGTTAAGGGCGGCTTGAATTTTTGCAGGGTCGGCCTGTTTCCAGCGACCGGCAACATACTGATCGGGGCGGATCAGGTAAAATGAACCCGTTCCGGCATCGTAACGTTCGGCCACAAGACCGGTATCATCGACGATATCCACGCCCCGTGCGCCTTCGGGCCCAACCACCAGGGTTTTCACCGGGAAAGCCGCTGTAACATCCTCGCTGCATCCGTCGTCACCGACAAAATACAATCCGAGGAATTCAGTACCGAGCTGGATCTGCAGCCAGTCCCTGCCGTGATTAACCGGCGCGTCCAGCACCGGACAGCCGGGGGCAATTCCGCCCGTCCAATTGTCCTCGTCTTTGGTATTCAGCGAACTCTCCGGGAAGCTCACCGGTGTCGACAAACGGCCGGAATTTATCAGCGGGCGGGCGAAATCAAATTTCTCCGCCAGTTGCAGAACCGCATTGCGGAAGCTGCGGCTCGCCTCTGACTTGGGCGTGATAAAATCGGTGGAGCGGGTGGAATTGAGGATATTCTCGTCGGCTGTAATAACCTGTTCGTAGTTATAGCTTTCCAGGAGCGAGGCCGGAGCCTCACCCTTCAGCACCATATCCAGTTTCCAGACCAGGTTGTTCACATCAGCCACACCGCTGTTGGCGCCGCGGGCCCCGAAGGGGGAGACCAGATGGGCCGCATCACCGGCAAAGATCACCCGGTTGTGCAGGAAGCGGGCCATTCGGCGGCACTGGAAGGTATAGATGCTGCGCCATTCCCATTCGAACTCCACATCCTCGCCCAGCATGCCGTGAATGAAGGGTCTGACGTTTTCTTCCTTGATGGCTTCGGCCTTGTCCACATCCCAGCCGACCTGGAAATCCAGCCGCCAGACATCATCCGGTTGCTTGTGTAAAAGCGCACTCTGGCCCGGGAAGGTGGGCTCGAACCAGAACCAGCGTTCGGACGGCCGTTCCATCTGGAATTTGATGTCGGCAATCAGGAAATTGTCCTCAAATACCCGGCCTTCGAAATCGAGGCCCAGCATGGTGCGCACCGGTGACTTGTTGCCGTCACAGGCGATAAGATATTTGCAGTCGATTTCATAGGTCCCGTCCGGCGTTTCCACCGTGGCGGTTACCTTCTCGTCATCCTGTTCCAGCGCCACCAGCTGATTTTTCCAACGAATTTCCACATTGTCGAGACTTTCCAGCTCGTCAATCAGAAATTCTTCCAGATAATATTGCTGCAGGTTCACAAAACCCGGATTTTTCTGGTTCTTGACCGGCAGCATGTCGAATTCATAGATTGGATCGGGACGGTCGCCCCAGAAGACCTTGCCCACATTCCAGATCACGCTTTTGTCCATGACCCGCTCATTCACGCCAAGCCGGTCATAAACATCCAGCACCTGCTTGGCGAAACAGATCGCCTTGGAACCGTCAGCCAGAATGTCCATCTGGTTGAGGATGACAACATTATAGCCCCGGCGGGCCAGATCCAGCCCGGCTGTCAGGCCGATGGGGCCACCGCCGACCACCAGGACCTCAAGCTCTTCCCGACCGCCCTGATCAAGGACGGCGGGACGCCGGTAGGTATATTGCTTGCGGACAGGTATCCCCGCCTGCGAAACAGGCTGAATTTTCGCAGTCATCAAAGTCTCCCTTGTTTTTCTTTTAACTAGTCCTGCAGCTGGTCCCAGACCTCCAGGTCACGCTCGGCGGTCCAGATACGCGGCCAGTCTATGCCGTCGAACTCGTCCCACAGGCGCTGCACATCAAAGGGCAGGCAGTGTTCGAAAATGGGCCAGTGGCCGAATTTCGGCGCCAGCGCTTCATGGGTGGCCTGGAAAGCCTCCTTCAGGCTGCCGCCGCGTTTGTGCACCTCACCCACCTTGTCGATCATGGTTTTGAGAAATTCACGGGTCTGTTCCACGGCCGCATCACAGGCCTCGCGTCCTTTCGGAATGGTGCCGCGTCCGCCCATGATGGCTTCGGCGCCGTAAGATTTAATCTTGTCCAGAGTGCCGCTGGCCCAGTCCATATGGAAGGCATCACCGGTATAAAGGGCGGCTTCCGCCTCGATCAGATCACCAGCAAACAGGATTTTGTGTTTCGGCAACCAGGCGACGATGTCACCGGCGGTATGGCCGCGACCACAATATTCCAGCACAAGCTGGCCCCGATCGCCGCCAAGATCGATTTCCAGACGATCATTAAAGATGATATCCGGATGTGTCAGGCCGGGAATGCTGTCCGGGTCCTTGAACAGGCGAGGCATACGGCCATATTCGCTGTCCCAGTCTTCCTTACCGCGCTCGTCAATTAGGAATTTGGTTTTTTCATGGGCGATGATGCTTTCCGCCTCAAAAGCGGCCGCGCCGAGAACCCGCACCGCGTGATAATGGGACAGCACCAGATATTTGATTGGCTTGTCTGTATGTTCGCGTAATTGCTTGAGCCAGGCCTGGGCTGCAACCGGGGTTGCCCGGGCTTCAAAAGCGACAATGAAATCTTCGCCTTCAATGGCGCCCACGTTGGGATCGCCCTCGGCGGTCAGGGCATAAACGCCGTCTGCCAGTATTTCCAGTTTTTCGACTTTTTCGCCAAGATCGGCCGAGGATGCAAAAGCTTTTGCCATAAGTATTTTCCCTGATTTGTACAGAATTCATTCCAGTCTGAAGAAAGTATACTGTAGCACAGCTGGCGCTGTCTGTCCCCATACCGGGGGACAGCCGCACAGGCGATATAGTGTTGAGAATCCCAATGAAATGCGCATATATTATGGACAATTCAACGCCCTTTCCGTTATTATAACGGCATGGATAAGACAGATGAGAAACTGCTGGAACTTCTGCGGCTGGACAGCCGGGAACCGACCGCCTCGCTGGCCCGCAAGCTGGGCCTGTCACGTTCCACGGTGCAGGATCGCATAAACCGGCTGGTGGAAAAGAAAATCATTTCCGGCTTCACGATCAAGTTTCATGAGGAATACCGCCAGCAACAGATCACCGCTCATGTAATGATCTGTATAAACCAGCGCCATGCGGCAAACGCCATCATTCAGATGAAGAAAATGGCCCGCATCCGCAGCCTGCATGTGGTCAGCGGCTCCTATGACATGATCGCCGTCATCAAGGCCCCGACCATGGGTGAGATTGATGAGACCCTGGACGACATCAACGCCATCGACGGCGTGGAAAAAACAACCACCTCCCTGGTGCTGAGCACCAAGATTGACCGGTAGGCCGCTATTCGATCGGCAAGCCGTGCATTTTCAGGAAGCTGAGTTTGTCCCAATAGCCGCGCTGAAATTTGATCAGCCCGCCCTCGATCTGGAAGAATCCGCAGCCGCGCAGGCCCAATGGATCACGCCACTCCAGGATCGCCCAGTCGCCGTCTTCGAAAATATTTTCCACGATACAGGTCATGTCGACAGCAGCGAACTCTTCCTCGAACATCTGCCCGATGGCGAGCCGGCCCACCACTTCCTCATTGGCCACCTGATGATTGATGGCTTCTTCCTGATAAAGACCGACCAGCCGCTCCACATCAGCGGCATTGAAGGCCTCCACCCACTGGATCACCAGTTCCTTAGGGGTCATGATCTTTCCTTTCCTGCCTGCAAACAGGAAAAATAGCACCGGCCTGTGACGCTTTGGTGAAAAGGGGCCGGCGCACCAGCAGAACATGAGACAAATCGTTACGAAAGGAGAATAAAACAATATCCACCGTCACCGCCGGGTGGGGATGGTCATATATATAGGGCATTCACTTTATGCCCAGTCCGGAGACGGAAAAGCCTGGTAGGCGGCGCGCAGAGCCTCTGACCATCGGGATGACAGGTCCTTGAAATAGGGGTCATCCTCCTTGATCCTGACCTTGACCCCCACCTTAAGCTCGTCTTTCCGGTAAATCACCAGATCCAGCGGAAAGCCCACCGTCAGATTGGAACGGATCGTGGAATCCATGGACAACAGCGCAAGCTTTGTCCCTTCCGTCAGAGAGGTTCCCCCATAGTCCAGCGCCCGGTCAAGGATCGGTTTGCCGTATTTATGTTCCCCGATCTGCAGGAAGGGTGTGTCCTCCGTGGCGTTAATGAAATTCCCGGCGGCATAAACCTGGAACAGGCGCATGCCGCGCCCCCTGATCTGGCCACCAAGCAGGAAAGACGCGGAAAAGGTTGTGTTTTGCGCCTCCATCGCTTCTGCATCTTCAATGTAAACCTGGCGTACCGCCTGACCCACAAGCCGGGCCGCCTTGAACATGGTGGGTACATTATACATCGTGTGGATGTCGCCGTCAGGATGTTCTTCAGGCACCAGTCCTTCCTCGATAAGGGCGACCACGGCCTGGGTCACCGCAAGATTGCCGGCGGACATCATCGTGATGGTCCGCTCGCCGGGGTTTTCCCAAATGAATGTTTTGGAATAGGTGGAAATATTGTCGACACCCGCATTGGTGCGGGTGTCCGCAAGCATTACAAGGCCTTCTTCAAGATAAAGTCCCACGCAATATGTCATTTCGGTCTTCTCACGCTATCCGGCAGTCCCATCGGATCGAGGCCGGCAAATTACTGTTGAGCCGCGCCGTCTGCCCGGGCCACCCGGACAGCCACCGAAAGTGCCTCTTCTCCGCCGCCGCGGCGCATGCCACGCACCGGAGAAGCCTCCCAATAGTCGAGTCCGACGCCGACTCGGACATAATTATCCGTGGCGCAGACCCGGTTTGCAACGTCAAATCCAACCCATCCCAGATCGGGCACAAGCGCCTCTGCCCAGGCGTGAGCGGCCTCGGTTTCCTCACCCGTATCCGTATGCAGCAGATACCCTGAAACATAACGGGCCGGAATACCAATGGACCGCGCCCCGGCAATAAACACATGGGCATGGTCCTGGCAGACCCCGGCCCCGTTGGCCAGCGCCTCCACCGCCGTGGTATGGGCATGGGTTTCCCCGGTCTGGTAATCAACAGCATCCCGGATACTGTTCATCAATATATGCAGACATTGAAGATCATCTCCCTCCTCTGCTGCGGTACGCGCTGCACCGGCAAGCGCCCGAATGGCGCCATCGGGGCGGGACTGCGGCGTTTCCCGGAGATAAAAGAATGGCGGGAAAGGTTCCAGCGCCCCGGCAACCAGTCCGTTGCTCTCAAGCGTATCCACTATGCCGCGGACCCGGATCACCACCTCCTCGTGCGGCCGGTCAATCACCAGGGTATGCGTGAGATTTCCGAAACTGTCGGTAAAGGCATGCAGGAAGCCCGCCCCCGGGGCTTCGATCTCCCAGGTGCGAACCACCTGGCCGTCATAGGGTTGCGGAGTGAAACGCAGGCTCTGAATGGTATAGCTGACCGGCGTCTCGTAAGTATAGATGGTTTCATGTTCCACAGTGATCCGCATAACCGCCCTCCTAGACGAAATGGTAATTGCTGGCTATTTCATCGCCGAGCGTATTATTCCTGGCCAGGAAATCAGTGAGATATTCATGCAGGCCGCTCTGAAAAACATCCTCAATGCTGGCATATCCGAGCTGGGTATAGAGTTTTCCCGCCAGCCGGTGACACGCATGACGTTTGCCGTGACTGACGGCAATCATGTCCAGATAACGCACCACCTGGCCCAGAGTATAAACCAGGGAACGGGGCATTTCCTCTCTGAGAATCAGAAGTTCCGCCACCTGCCAGGGCTTTATGCTGTCCCGGTACAGCCAGTGATAGGAGCCGAGTGCCGAGACCGACCGCAGGATCGTTGCCCACTGGTAATAATCAACTGACCCGCCAAGGCTTTCTCCCGGCGGCAGCAGCACATGGTATTTCACATCCAGAATCCGGGCCGTATTGTCAGCCCGCTCCATATGCATTCCCAGATTGACAAAGGCAAAGGCCTCGTCCCTGAGCATTCCGCCCTGGACGGCACCCTGAAACAGGTTCGCGCGGATTTTCACCCAGTCCAGGAAATTCAGCAGATTGTCCCGGTTCAGGGTGCTGCGCCAGCGACCGTTAAATTCCAGCCAGGTATGGTTCAGGAAATCCCAGGTATCGGCCGTAAGGGCCGTACGCACAGCCTTGCCGTTGGTGCGTGCACTTTTCAGGCTGCACAGAATGGAAGAGGGATTTTCCTCGTCCAGGCCGATATAGGCAATAACGCTGTCCAGATTGGCTTCGCCGTGTTTCTCGATCAATCCCTGTTCCGCGCCGGCGGCGATGACGGTGGAACGCCATTCATTGCGGGGACCGCCGCTTTCCCATTCGGGAAGCTGGTTCATGCGATATCCCACCTCGATAATCCGGGCGAGATTTTCCGCCCGTTCCATATACCGCCCCATCCAGTAAAGGCAGGCTGCTGTGCGACTAAGCATTGCCAGACCTTCCTTTCTCGATAATCCAGGTGTCTTTTGTACCGCCACCCTGGGAGCTGTTGACCACCAGAGAGTCCTTTTTCATGGCCACCCGGGTCAGGCCACCGGGCACAAGCCGCACCTTGTCGGATCCCACCAGCACAAAGGGCCTCAGGTCCACGTGACGCGGGGCAATCCCTTCTTCCACAAAGGTGGGACAGGTCGACAGAGCAAGTGTGGGCTGAGCGATGAACTCGCCGGGAGCGGCCTTGATGCGTTCCGCATAGGCAGCAATTTCCTCCGCTGTTGATTTCGGCCCCACCAGCATGCCATAGCCGCCGGAACCATCCACTTCCTTGACCACCAGTTCCGCCAGATGATCCATTACATATTTGTAATCCTCTTCCCGGGCGCACCAGTAGGTCGGCACATTCTTGAGAATTGGCTCCTCACCCAGATAAAAGCGGATCATGTCAGGCACATACATATAGATCGCCTTGTCGTCGGCGATCCCGCCGCCCACCGCATTGGCAAGAGTTACGCCCCCGGAACGATATACATTCATCAGGCCGGGCACACCGAGAGTACTGTCCGGCCTGAATGTCAGCGGATCAAGAAAGGCGTCGTCAATGCGGCGGTAAATCACGTCCACCTTTTCCGGCCCCCGGGTCGTGCGCATGAAGACTGTATTGTCCTGGACAAACAGGTCCTGCCCCTCCACAAGCTCCACACCCATAGTGTCGGCCAGGAAACTATGCTCATAATAGGCGGAATTATATATCCCGGGAGACAGCACCACAACTTTGGGCTCCCCTTCGCATCTATGGGGGGCCACGGTGACCAGACTGTCTCTCAGGTCATCCGGATAGCGCTCTACCGGGGCAATGGCATGACGATTAAACAGATCGGGAAACAGGCGCATCATCACTTCCCGGTTCTGCAGCATATAGGACACCCCCGACGGTGTACGGGTATTGTCCTCCAGCACATAGAAATCATCCGGACCGGTGCGCACCAGATCAATGCCGGCGATATGGGTATAGACTCCACCGGGAACCTGCACTCCGCACATTTCCGGCAGGTAAGCCTTGTTCATCAGCACCAGCCGTTCGGGGACTATGCCGGCGGCTATGATCTCTCGCTTGTGATAGACGTCCTGCAGAAACCTGTTGAGCGCCGTGACCCGCTGCACCAGGCCGCGGGAAAGAAATTCCCATTCCCGGGCCAGCAGAAT
This sequence comes from Emcibacter sp., assembly GCF_048269205.1. Lineage (GTDB taxonomy): Bacteria > Pseudomonadota > Alphaproteobacteria > Sphingomonadales > Emcibacteraceae > Emcibacter. The sequence continues at coordinate 212,147 of NZ_JBLXJC010000003.1, forward strand.
ACGCGGCAGTATGTCAAAGGGAATCAGTCGTTCCGGGTCACCCCCCTCCCCATATACGGCGAAGGTAATGCCGATACGCCGGAACAGGGCCTCGGCTTCCGTCTGGCGCACCCGGAGCATTTCCGTCGGCGCCTCGTTCATCCAGTGGACAAATTTTTCCATGCCTTCCCGCGGGCTGCCGTCAGGGAGCCGGAGTTCATCAAAAAATTCATTTAGTTCGAAATCGTCAGAAGTCATGGGTCTGTTGCCCTTCCTCACATAGTGAGTATAAAGCAAACCCTGTGCCGTTTCAAAAAAATCGCAGAATTCCACGGGCTATCGGCCGAGGGCACTGTATCTGCAGCGTGAATGTTGCTTAATTTTTAGACTGCAGATGGTTTATGCATATAATTTAGACGACACCTGCCAGACAGGGAAAGAACAGGCTATTGATTTTCCAGCTTTTCCATTAAATGCCGCCGGGCCTCGGCAGCATCGGTCATCAGGGGAATACGCCGCAGGTGGCGCACTTCATCCCCGTTGTAAGGCTTAAAGTCTTCTGGCAGATTTTCCGGATCATAAGTGGCCAGCATCCAGTTCAGCAGGTCCGCTGTCTGCTGGTCGGAAAGGGGGGAAAAAGCGACACCGGGCACCCGGGCCAGATATTCCCGGCCACCTTCAATGGTCAGAAATTTTGAGACGTAACCGTTCATGGACGGCACTTCTCCGTCAACCCCGGAGGCGTCAGGCTTGTGACAACCCTGACAATTAAGCATCCAGTTGACCTTTGGCGGCATATCGCCCGCAACAGACGATACTGCACCAAGCCCGGCCATAAAACAGCCGAGGCTCAAGAGCATAAACATTCTATGCAGGCTGGTGAACATCACGTGCTCTCCTTCATTGACCGCCAAAAACTTCGGCCCGCTTTTTCATCACATCCCGGGCACGGACTTTCGGATTATTCTCGAGAATGGCCACAACCTCTTCTTCAGTGAAGGGCGTCCAGCTGTCTTCGCCTTTCAGGCCATTCAGCTCCTCCATGACATAGTTGAGGACGGCAGCGATACCGTCAGTCTTGAGGGCAGCGGCCTGGCCCGGCATCATGCTGCTGTAGGTCACACCCTCCACGGTCATGGGCCCCATCAACCCCGCCTTCAGCACCAGCACCAGATATTCCCGGCCTGACTCGCTGGAAGCCAGGGGCTGAAGCCGTCCGGCGATGGCCGGATAAGCCCCGGGAACACCCGCGCCGGTATTCAGGTGACAGGCGGAGCAGCGTTTATAAAGCTGGGCCCCGTCCTTTGCCAGGGCAGAAGAAGCCGTTATCGCCAGCCCGAGGCAGGCAAAACCTGTCAGAAGTTTCCGCATGTTATTGCTCCAGCGCCAGACCGATGATCACCGCTGTAGAGCAGGTATAAATGCTGCTGGACGTACCGAGACACCAGTTGGTATCGTTATTGGCCTGGGGCCGATACATGGGACGGTCGCCCTCGTTGCGGTTACACATACAGCGCCCACAGCTGGTCTTGCCGCAGCAATCATTATAGGAAATGATATAATTTTTACCGTCGCCCGGATTCTGGCAGGTGCCGATCCAGGTAATGGGGCTCATCTCGGTGCCCGGCGGACAGGCGCTCTGGCTGCCGCCGCAACAGCTGCAGAGGAAACCGTCAATGGCGCAATAACGCCAGTAGTCACAGCTTGTGGGATCGCCCGGATCCTCGGGATTTCCCGTGGACTGACCGGCAACGCCCGGATAGCCGCCACTGGCGCCAGTGGACGCCCGGGCCACCGGCAGAACCGGAAAGGCCGTCGCCCCCACAAGAGCCGTACCGAACCCGGCCAGAAAACCGCGACGGGAACTTTTCTGAGCCACTTTGCGGGCCATTTTCTCAGTAAGTTTATCAAAAATACTCATGTTTCCTCTCCAACTCCCTCGGTCAATGCCCTAGGCCGGTTCACGTTTGTTGAGATAATCCTGAATGGAATGTACGCCTTCCTGCTTGGCGACAAACAGGCTGTCCAGATGTTCGCGGCTGTTGACCAGCCCCATGGAGGCAATCTTGCCGTTTTCGTCAATCAGAACACTATAGGGCAGCTTGGCGATGCCGAACTGGCGGCCGAGAACTTCCGAATTCACATAGGGGAATTCCTCGAGCCCCTGCGCCTTTACATAGTCCTGGTGTGCCTTGTCACTGCCGTCACTGGCGAAGACAACATCCAGCCAGTCACTTTCCGCCTTGCTGATTGATTTCACCGCCGGCAGCAGGCTTTTACAGACCGGACAATCCGGTGACAGGAAGAACAAAAGCTGGCTGCGTTTTCCGTCCCGCGTACCGCCAATTTCCTGCAATGTCCCCGTCAATGTCGGTAGGGACATGGCTGGCGCGTCTTCACCGGGCTTCAGCACCTCGTTCATGGACAGCGCGCCCGCCGGGGCAATGCGTTCGTACAGTACGCCGATCTGGCGAGTCAGGGCAAAACACAATACCCCGAGCCCGATGACGGCAATCCAGAGAAAGATCTGGGAAATCACCAGAGCCTCAACCATGAAGATGCTCCTTCTTTAAAATATAGTTCAGATAATGGGACCTGTTGGACAGCAGTTCCTCGAGACACATATAAAGGAGTCCAAGAAACAGCACCCCGCCCGCGATGTTGATAAAATCCGCCAGAACAAATGACCGTTCCACAACCGGAACAACTGGCAGTAAAGCCAACAGGGCAAGGACCAGATTACGCGGGATCATCCAGAAACTGAGCCGGCTTTCCCGCTGGCCGAAATGACAGCCGCAATCAATTTCGAGCTTGCCCCGATAGAGGGACACAGCAATCAAAAAGCCATAGGCGATGAACAATCCGGCTGCAGGATAGGCCGCCACCGCGGCCGTTGCCGGAACAAGCAGTCCAAGACCGGCCAGGGCTTCCACCAGCGGCAGAATGAATACCGGAACGGCCTCAAGCGCCGTCGGCACAAGTTCATATCCCCGGATTGCCCGGCGAAAATCATCCAGATGGCGCACCTTGTGCAGGGCCGAGACGATCAGCAACAGCCCGGCAAAAAGGCTTCCGGTGGATATGAAAACCGGATCGATCATTACTGTTTTTCCTCTACCGCATACATGATGAAAGGCGTTGCCGTGTCACTTACAGCGATATTGCGAATGAACTTGCCTGAGGCGGCATCATAGACATCAAGTCGGAAATCCGCATTGACCACCGCCAGCTGCGGCTTTTTGCTATTGGTCACCTCGATGGAGATGCCCCAGGTGGCAAGCTTGATCCGCTGCACCCGTTTCTTTTTCTTCACATCATAGACCCAGACTTCGGAACCGCCGTTTTTGTGGCTGCCTTCCATGCCGTCCTCATGCACCAAGACGTAAAGGTGGCCTTTCTTGTCGTCGGCCACCAGATACCAGCCGCCGGGGCGCCAGTTCCTGGCCTTGTCTTCCTCCGGAATCAGTGACCAGGACGGCAGGTTTTTCGCTGTCTTGCCACTCAGGTCAACCGGCACCACATCACCCTTGAAGGTGGGGAAATAGGCGACACCGTCAATCAGGCCCATTTTCATGAACATGGCATTGTCATCGATATTATTGAAGGCGCCTGTCACTGCCTGCTCGGCGATCTGGCCTTTATCATCCAGCACCAGGCTCATCATGGTGCCATTGCCACACATGGAAGAAAAACCACGCTTGCCGGTGGGATAAATCATGCTGCAGCCGGGGACCGGAATTTCATTGACGATCTTGCGCGCGGCAATATCGATGACAGAGACCGAAGCGGCAGGGGTGAAATTGAAAAGCAGCACAAATTTGCCGTCATTGGTCTGCTGCATAGAGCCCTTCTGGGGCATAAACTGACCGCGCTTGCCACCGGGAAGTATAATCTCCTCCACAGGCGCCAGATTCTCCTTGTCATGGATCACCAGTACATCGGTCCGTTCCCCATAGGTGCCGCGACTGTAGAAGGTTTCGGCAACATAGAGTTCCTTGCCGTCCTTTGACTGCAGGAAAGAGCCGAACATGGCCGCACCGAAGGAGCCTTTGTAATGCTTATTTTCGGAGGCGACATCCATCAAGACCACCTTGCCGTCGACCATGGCATTGAAATTGCCGTCGGCCACAAACAGCCACTCCGCGGGATAGTCAGACGGGAGTGTAGCCACATTGGGAATCTCCTCGATTTCAAGTTCCGCCTGAACTGCGGCCGGCCAGATAAAAGCTGCACACAGGGCACCAATCAGCGATTTCCTCATCATTTCCGACTCCCGAAAATTTATAAATATAAATTAGTACACTCGTCCTAAATACCAAAATACCCCGAAAGTGTCAATAATACTAAAGCGTCACCATGGCCTGTCCGATCCCGGGTTCAGGGCGCCCGCTCGTAGGTCCGCACGAGATCGAGAAAGTTCTTCACCGCCAGGTCGATAACACCCGCGCTCCTGCTGTTCCAGCCCTTCTCATGGCCGATAAAAATAGTATGCCCTTCAATGGCGGCGGAAATATAGAGCGCCAGTTTTTTACAGTCCTCACCATCCAGATCGGGACGCACCTTTGAAATCAGCTGATCGATAAGCCCCTGTTCCCGGTCATAGAGGTCCTGCACCTCCCGGTTCACTACCGGATCGTGATTGGCCATGGCCCAGAGTTCCGGAAAGAAGCGGGTGGTTTCCCGGGTCATCAGGTCCTGCATGATATAGACCAGCGCCTGTTCAAGCTGCTGTTCACCAGACAGGCGGGTGTCGGCCATAATTTCCCGGATATCATCGGTATATCCCTCCAGGGCCACATCCAGCAATATATGCACCAGATCCTGCTTGGCGCTGAAATAATAGGTCAGGTTCCCCACCGTCATGTTACAACGGGCCGCCACCTTGCGCATGGAGAGGCCGGCATAACCCTCCTCGATCAGCAACGACTGGGTCGCCTCGAGAATCTCCAGCACCTTGGCCGCCTTCTGGTCTGTCAGGTCCTGGAAATCGGGATGGGTGAGTTTCAGTTTGCGCATTTATTCCTGTCGCCTTGTCAGCATTTGATCATTGTTTCTTTTATTCAGAGCGCAGGCAAGGAAAAAGCGCGACCCGGAGGCCGCGCTTCTCTTGGCATAATTTCTAAGGGATCAGAAATTATAGGTCAGGTTGACACCCCATGTTCTGGGCATGCCGTAATATTTCTCGATCAGACCGAACAGGCCACCGTTGCTGGGGCTGCCGCTTAGATCAAAAGTCTGCACTACATAATTTTTGTCTGTAATGTTTTTCACAAACGCGCGCAGGCTCCAGGCTTCATCCGCTGAATAATAAGTGACGGAGGCATTGCCGATAAAATAGCCACTTTCGGTGGAAGCCGGAAGATTGGTCAAAGTAAAGTAATGTTTGTCGCGATACTGACCATCCGCCTGCAGGGCAAGACGCCCTTCACCGGCATCGAACTCGTAACGGATCAGGCCGTTCAGGTTCCACTTCGGGGTCTGAACCGGGCTTACTTCTGTTCCAGCAGGGAAAATACCCGGCACGTCAGTGACACCGTCACCATCCGTATCCACATCAAGGGTCAGACCCGGCACATCGGAAACTTTCACGTCAGTGTAAGCAATACCGAAGTTGAGGTCGAGACCGTCAACCGGGTTGGCCTGGATTTCGATCTCGAAGCCCTTGTTTTCTGCCTGGGCGTTCAGGGTAGAAGTGTCCAGCCCGATGATGGAGAAGGCCTGGTAGTTGTTGTAGTCATAATAATAAGCGGCCGCATTCACACGCAGGCGACCGTCCAAGCCATCCCATTTGAAGCCCAGCTCATAAGCATCCAGCTTTTCCGGATCATAGGTCATAAAGACCTCTTCAACAGCAAACGGGCTTGGCAGCAGCGGTGAGTTATACCCACCGGACTTCACACCCCGGTTCCAACTGGCATACACCAGCAGGTCGTCGCTGGGGGTGAAGTTGACCTGCGCCCGGGCAGACCAGTTACTGTCGCTACGGCTGCCGTCATAAGGCACATTGGGAAGCGCCGGTGCGATCACTTCCGCATTGGGGTCAAGACCACTGCTGGATGTATCCGGATACATCATCAGAAGGTTATCATAATGATGGGATTTGTCTTCCTCGATCCAGCGGAAACCGCCGATCAGAGCCAGCTGGTCAGAAACTTGATACTCAAGCTGGGCAAAGACGGACCAGGTTTCCGTATCCGTTTGATAGGGGTTGTAAATCCCGTTAAAGCCGAGATCCTCAACTGGACCGAAGACGGCCTCAACTAACCCGGGGATAATACCCCCGTTAGAGTCATCAACTTTCAGGTCCATATAATAGAAACCGGTCACCCATTTCAAATTGTCGGATTCACCGTTCAGGCGCAGTTCCTGAGAGAACTGTTCCGCATCAGTGGTCAGGAAGAAGTTGAAATAGTTGGCGGGGGAGGCATCTGAATCCTCGATATAGTCACGCTTCACGGCCTGGAAGTCAGTGATGCTGGTCAATGAACCCCAGTCCTGGTCCCATTTAATGGTGGCTGTATAGCCTTCCGTATCCAGGATATTATGACCCTGGCGATCATAATCACCGGCAAAATTATCACCATCCGTATCCACATAACCGCCGAGGTCCGGGTTCGGCACGCCCGGTGTGGCTTCGCTGGTCGGCAGGATAGCAGACTCAAATTCGAAGAAACCGGTACGGATATCCTGTTTGCCGAAACGGGCGTTAAGCAGGATTTCCAGTTCGTCGGACGGCTGGAACAGGGCCTGCAGACGCCCGGCTGTTTCGTTGGCGTTGTTCAGTTTTGAATCCGGCTTCAGGCGGTTGGTCACATAACCGTCACCCTGGTGGGTGGCCACAGAAGCACGAAGGGCAAATTTGTCGGTCACCGGAATGCCGACGGCGCCCTGGAATTTCATGCGCTCGAAACTGCCGTAAGAAATGCTGCCATAACCGTTGAATTCCTCAAGGTCCGGTTTGACGGTGACATAATGCACCAGACCACCGGTGGCGTTACGGCCGAACAGGGTACCCTGCGGACCGCGCAGAAGTTCCACACGGTCAACGTCAAAGAGCAGGAAGCCTGCGCCGGACATCTGACTGATATAAACCTCGTCAACATAAACGGCGACCGGGCTTTCCACGTTGGTGGTAAAATCATTGTTGGCCACGCCGCGGATGCCGATAGAATAGTTGGCTTCACCGTTGGGCTGCAGGGTGGCAACACCCGGCGCCAGGGAAGTCACTTCCTGGGCGTTTGTATAGCCGAGCGCCTTGAGCTGGGAACCTGACAGGGCGGTAATGGCAATACCCACATCCTGTGCGCTTTGTTCGCGTTTCTGGGCGGTAATCACAATTTCATCCATAAAGATGGATGAACGTTTTTCTTCTTCCTGAGCGTATGCGCCCGTTGTCGCCAGCGCGGCAAAGGCCGTTGAGGCTGCCAGTGCGGCTTTGAAGGCATGTCTTGCGGTGTCGGATTTTCTAAACAGCATATGTCTCTTCCCTTAAGTCGTTGTGGGATGGATAAAAAGAAATGACCTCCCTCTGGGCATTTCTTCATCCCGTCCGTTGATGGACTTTATGTACGGAGACCGTAGTCTCTCGCTGGAATTATAGCGACTGAGGGCAGTCTTTCACCAGTAGACAAAGGGATCAAAAACCGTCCGGGGCTTAATACTATAGTATCAAACCCCGTTTTTCCCCGCGCCGCCATAAAACTTCCTTCTATTTTACAATATGTTAGGAACATCATCAATAACTCATACCGCTTATTTTCCTGATCCCAAGGTCTAGTTTTCCGCCCCGGCCAGACATGGAATAATCCGTATAGACAATCTGACCCTGCACCGCGGATTCCAGACCCCCGGAACAGCAGAGTCTACGGGAGCCGCCTGGGAACAAGCCAAGAGGAATGGAGAAACAGAAAGATGGACGCAATCGTTGACAGCAAAGCCGCACTGGGAGAACAAGCGAGAAAATTTGTATCCGAAACCAGAAAGATGCTGGTTGACGGCAAGTGGGTAGCCGCCGCCTCCGGCAAGACCTTTTCCACGCTGGACCCCGCCACAGGCGCCCCCATCACCGAAGTATGCGAAGGCGACAAGGAAGATATCAGTCAGGCCGTCCTGGCGGCGCGCCGGGCCTTTGAAGACGGTCCCTGGCCGAACATGACCCCGAGCGAACGGGAACACCTGATGCACCGCCTTGCGGACCTGATCGAGGCAAATGCCGACGAACTTGCCGAACTGGAAGCGCTGGACAACGGCAAGAACAAGGCCATCGCCCGCATGGTCGACATCAACCTCGCCATTGAAACCTTCCGCTATATGGCCGGCTGGCCAAGCAAAATTTCCGGCGACGTCTTGCCGCTGAGCACCCCGAGAGCACCGGATCAGCAGTTTTTCGGCTATACCCTGCGTGAACCCGTCGGCGTGATCGGCCAGATCATCCCCTGGAACTTCCCGCTGCTCATGTGCGCCTGGAAGCTGGCGCCGGCATTGGCCTGCGGCAACACCATCGTGCTGAAACCGGCCGAGGAAACCCCGCTGACCGCCCTCAGGCTCGGCGAACTGATCTGCGAAGCAGGCTTCCCCGACGGGGTAGTGAATATTGTTCCCGGATACGGTCATACGGCAGGGGCGGCGCTCACGGCCCATCCGGAAGTGGACAAGATCGCCTTCACCGGTTCCACCGAAGTGGGCAAAATCATTGCCCGGGAAGCCGCCGACAGCATGAAAAAGGTTTCCATGGAACTGGGCGGAAAATCCCCTGCCATCATCCTGCCTGATGCGGACCTGGACATTGCCATCCCCGGTGCCGTCAGCGCCATCATGTTCAACCAGGGCCAGGTCTGCTGCGCCGGCTCGCGCCTCTATGTCCCGGACAATCTCTATGATGCCGTGATCGAGGGGCTGGCGGAAAATGTTTCTGCCCTCAAAATCGGCTCCGGCCTTGATCCTGAAAATATGGTCAATCCGCTGGTTTCCGAAACCCAGTTTCAGCGGGTCATGGGCTATATCGACATCGGCCGCGAGGAAGGCGCCAGCGTGATCACCGGCGGCAAGCGCCGGGGGGACAGCGGCTATTTTGTGGAGCCCACCATCCTTGCCGATACCAACCAGGACATGAAAGTGGTCCAGGAGGAAATTTTCGGACCGGTGCTCTGCGTACAACGCTATTCCGATGTCAGTGAAATCACCAGACTCGCCAACGACACCATTTACGGCCTTGGCGCCAGCCTCTGGACCCGGGATGTGGGCAACATCATGCGCTTTGTCCCGAAAATCAAGGCCGGCACCGTCTGGGTCAACTGCCACAATATTCTTGATGTCGCCATGCCTTTTGGCGGCTTCAAACAGTCCGGCTACGGACGCGAGCTGGGTAAAGATGTTCTTGAACTCTATACCCAGACAAAATCAGTCTGCATCATGGCATAATTGTTCACGCCTTGTGCAGACTGGGTCTCCCGAGACCACCTCACGACCTTAAACTACTGGAGGTCCTTTCCCCGCGAAAGGGCCTCTTTTTTCTGGCGATCCCGCCGGAACCGGATAAAATCGGCCCATGAGCGAGAAACAAGCAGTCATGACAAACGATAGCGAAACAGAAATTAAAAGAGCCTTTTCCCTGTCCCGGGACGAACGGACGGCGGTTCGGGAGTTCTTTGACGGTCTTTGCATCGAAAAGGAAAAACCCGAAGCGGTCATTTTTTTCTGCTCTCCCGACTATGATACGGTCAAGCTGGAGAAAGAACTGAACAGGCAGTTCGGGGATATTCCCCTGATCGGCTGCACCACTGCCGGAGAGATCACACCGGAAGGGTATCATGCCGGCTCTATCACCGGGGCAGTCCTCAGCCGCACTCATTTTACCTGCGTCAGCAAACGCTATGACATGATCAGCAACTTCAATATCCAGGACGGTATCGAATTCGGCCGCAGCCTGAAACAACAGCTGAACAGGGTTGCAGACAATGCCAGCGGCTCCAACAGCTTCGCCTTCATGCTGATTGACGGCCTCAGCGGCGCCGAGGAACGGGTCACCGCCTCACTCGGCAGCGAGCTTGGGGAAATCAATCTGATCGGTGGCTCCACCGCTGATGATTTCAAACTGAAGCAGACACAGATTTTTCACGACGGCCGCTTTCATACGGACAGCGCGGTCGTGGTCATGGTTCATACGGACCTGCCGTTCCAGGTTTCCTATACCCATCACTATGTGGCCAGCGACGCCAAGGCGGTCATCACCGAAGCTGACCCCATCACCCGGGAAGTCCTGGAAATCAACGGCCTGCCCGCCACCCGGGAATATGCCCGGCTGTGTGGAGTCGAGGAAAAAGACCTCGATATCGTGGTCGCCAGTAAACATCCGATCATGGTCAAGGTAGGCGGTACCTATTTTTCCCGGGGCGTCATGGGCATCAATCACCAGAACCAAAGTATCAAGTTCGCCTGCGCCATCGACAAGGGGGTGGTCTGCAGTATTGCCCGCCCCGACGATCCGAAACAGAATCTGGAAAAGCTGTTCCGGGATATGGAAAATGAAATCGGTCCGCTGGCGCTGGTTATCGGCTGCGACTGTGCGGCCCGGAAGATGAATTTCCAGATCCAGGGCATCCTCGATGATATGTCGCAAATCTATGCGGCCAATAATGTGATCGGTTTTGCCTCCTTCGGGGAGCAGTTCAACAGCCTGCATATGAACAACTCCTTCTCCTGCGTTGCCATCGGCAGCAAGGCGCGCGCCCATGACTGAACGACCAAGCCGCCTGACGGATAAGGAAATCGAACGCCTGGTGCTGGAAAACGCCCGGCTCAACAAAACCGTTCAGGCCCTGATGGAACGGGTCGAGAGGGATATGGACCAGCAGCGGGACAGCTTCTCCCTGTTCCAGACCGCCATTAACCTGGAAAAAACCGTGGAGCTGAGGACCCGGGAACTGAAAATCCTCAATGCCCGTCTCAGGGAAGAGCTGGATGTGCGCGAAAAGGTGGAAGATGCCCTGCGTATCGCCAAACAACAGGCCGAAGAGGCCAACCTCAGCAAAACCAAATTCCTGGCCACCGCCAGCCATGACCTGCGCCAGCCCCTCAACGCCGCCCGGCTGTTCCTGGAAACCCTGGAATCGGAAACCGACGACAAGAACCAGGAAACCGTCATGCGGATCAGCACCTCGCTGGATGCGCTGGACGATCTGCTTGGTGTACTGCTCAATATTTCCCAGCTTGATGCCGGCGGGATCAAGCCGAGGTTTACTCATTTCCGGGTCCAGAACCTGCTGGACCGGATTGTGCCCGAATATATCAAGACCGGGGAAACCCGTGGCCTGAAAGTGAAGATGGTGCCCTGCGCCGCCGTCATCTATTCCGATGAAAGACTGCTGGAAACCATCATCCGCAACTTCCTCAGCAACGCTGTCCGATATACCAAACAGGGGCGGATCCTGGTGGGATGCCGCCGCAGGGACAACGGTATCATGATCTGTGTCCATGATACCGGCATCGGCATCCGCGAAGACAGGCTGGAGGCCATTTTCGAGGAGTTCACCCAGGTTCATGAAGACCGCAGCATCGGCACCCGGGGCATCGGTCTGGGTCTGTCCATCGTCGACCGCATCGCCCGTCTGCTCGGACTTCCGGTCCATGTCGCGTCCACCGAACAAAAGGGATCCAGATTCGCCGTTACCGTACCGACAGGCAACGAGCAGGATATTCGTACCGGCGAAATCGACCGGCCGGCCGTCTCGACACTGCCGGAACTGGCCGGATCCCGGGTCATTGTGGTGATCGACAATGACCCCCAGGTCCTGGAAGGTATGCAGGCCCTGCTCGGAAGCTGGGGATGCCAAACCGTGGCCGAGGCGTCGGCTGAGGCCTGCCTGGTCCGCCTGATTGGAAACGACCAGGAACCGGCCATGATCATCGCCGACTATCATCTGGACGGCGGACTCACCGGCCTGGATGCTGCCACAGAAGTCCAGGCGGAATTTGAAAATTCTCTGCCTGTGCTGATCATTACCAGCGACCGGGACAAGGATCTTGCCGACCACATCGCCCGTCAGGACATTCCCCTGCTGTACAAGCCGGTCAAACCGGCCCGGCTGTCCAGCCTGATCAGCCACGCCCTGAGCGAACCGCAGACCCGTCGTCCGGACTGATCAGGATTCAGCGATCAGGTTCTTGGCTGCAATCACCGCCTGAAGACGGTTATTCACCTGCAGCTTGCGAAGGATGGCGGAAACATGGGCCTTCACGGTGATTTCCGAGATCTCGAGTTCAAAGGCAATCACCTTGTTGGGCTTGCCTTCCGCCAGTAGTTCGAGAACCGCCATTTGCCGGGGGGTAAGACTGGCCTTCTCCGCGTCCATAACAGGCGCTGCGGCGCCGGGACCCGGAGCGGGTTCGGGGGAACGGCCTCCCCCCCTTCCCAGGGCCTGGGACGGAATATAGCTGTTGCCGCTGCGCACAAGTCTCAACGCGTTGCGCATCACTTCCCGGGAAGACGACTTGGGCAGATAACCCATAGCGCCATAGGAGAAACTCTCCCGCACCGTTTCATCATGATCGGTGGAGGAAACAATAACGATGGGTGTGGCCGGCAACTTGTTCCGCAGGCTGATCAGACAGGAAAATCCCTCGGCGCCGGGCAGCAAAAGATCAAGCAGAATCATATCGAAGATGTCGCCGGCATCGGTCGCCTCCAGGGTTTCGGACGCGCTGCAGACTTCGACACAGTCCACCTCGTCTTCATAGACAGAGCGTACAATATCGCCCAACGCTTCCCTGAACAGCGGGTGATCGTCCGCGATCAGTACCCTGCTTTCCGTCATACCTGCTTCCCGACTGTTAAATCCTCACGGGGGGAGCTTACGTTATTCTAGTCACGCAAACAATCCTTATAGGTTTCGCGCAGGGTGATTTTCTTGATTTTCCCGGTCGCCGTCAGGGGCATTTCATCGACAAAAAAGACCCGGTCCGGCATCCACCATTTGGCGATCTTGCCATCAAGGAATTCCAGGATTTCCTCTTCCGTCGGCGCCATGCCCGGCGCCGCACGAATAACCAGGACGGGACGCTCCTCCCATTTGGGATGATAGACCCCCACAACACCGGCCTGCAGGACCTTGGGATGCCCCACGGCCAGGTTTTCGACATCGATGGAGCTGATCCATTCGCCGCCGGATTTGATCACATCCTTGGCCCGGTCGGTGATCTTGATATAGCCGTACCGGTCCAGGGTCACCACATCCCCGGTCGGGAACCAGCCGTCCGCATCCAGAAGATCGCCGCCTTCGCCGCGGAAATATTCCGCCACAACCCAGGGGCCGCGGACCCAGAGATCGCCGTAGGTTTCCCCGTCCCGGGGCACAGGATTGCCCTGGTCGTCAACCACCTTGACCTCAAGGCCGTACTGCACCCGGCCCTGTTTGCTGAGGACCTGCTCTTTCTGGTCTTGCTGCAGCTTATCCACCTCCGGTGTGGAACTGGCCACCGTTCCCAGCGGACTGGTTTCCGTCATGCCCCAGAGCTGCAACACCCTGACGCCATAGCTGTCGAGAAACTTTTCCGTCATGGCCCGGGGAACGGCCGAACCGCCGATCATGGTACGGCTGAGGCTGTCCACCCGCTTGCCCGTTTCCTCCAGATACTGGAACAGCATGGTAAAGACCGTGGGCACGGCGCAGGAGAAGGTGACCCCCTCGCTCTCAACCAGGTCCTGGATGCTTTCCCCGTCCATTTTCGGTCCCGGGAATACCAGTTTGGCGCCGAGCATGGGGGCGATATAGGCCAGACCCCAGGCATTGCCGTGATACATGGGCGCTATGGGCATGATCACATCATAGACCGACAGGCCGAAAGCGCTGTTCTGGGCCGCCGCCATGGCGTGAATGATGGTCGAGCGATGGGAATAGAGCACTCCCTTGGGATTTCCTGTTGTTCCGGATGTGTAACAAAGAGACGAGGCGCTCCGCTCGTCAAATTCCGGCCACTCCAGTTCCTCACTCGCATCGGCGATAAGCTCCTCATAACAAAGGACATTCTCTAAGCTTGTTTCCGGCATATGCTCCCGATCGGTAAGGATCACGATCCCTTCCACATGGCGAAAGGAGGCCGCCAGCTTCTCAACCATGGGCACAAAATCCAGGTCGACAAAAAGATAACGGCCCTGACCGTGATTGACGATATAGCTGATCTGCTCCTCGAACAGGCGCGGATTAGCCGTATGCAGTGCACAGCCGATGCCGGACACCCCGTAAAAAAGTTCAAAATGGCGATGGGTCGTCCAGGCCAGGGTGGCAATCCGGTCGCCGGATTTAACCCCCAATGTGCCGGTCAGGGCATTGGCCAGCTTTTTGGCCCTCCTTTCCGCCTCGGCGTAGGTATAGCGATGAATTGGCCCCTCAACGGTCCGCGTGACGATTTCGGTCGTGCCGTGATATTCCGCTGCGTAACGGATCAGGGAAGAAATCATCAGCTCGTTCTGCTGCATCAGTCCCGGTATGGTCATCTTGATACTCCTGTGGCCTGCGGTCAGGCGGTTTTCTGTTCCCTGAGGCCCAGGTCTTCCATCATTTGATCACGCATGATGAATTTCTGAATCTTGCCGGTCACGGTCATGGGGAACTCGTCGACAAAGCGGATATAACGGGGAACCTTGTAATGGGCGATCTGGCCGGAACAGAATTCTTTTATCTCTTCTTCGCTGGCCTCCAGGCCCTCCTTGAGGCAGATCCAGGCGCAAAGTTCCTCGCCGAACCTGTCGTCGGGCACGCCGAACACCTGCACGTCGAGGATTTTTTCGTGCCGGTAGAGGAATTCCTCAATCTCCCGGGGATAGATATTCTCGCCGCCGCGGATCACCATATCCTTGACCCGGCCGACGATATTGCAGTAACCGTCCTCGTCCAGGGTGGCAAGGTCGCCGGTGTGCATCCAGCCGGCCTCGTCAATGGCTTCGTCCGTGCGCTCCGGATCGGCCCAGTAACCTTTCATGACGCTGTAGCCCCGGGTCAAAAGTTCACCCTGCACCCCGGCCGGGGTGACCTGGCCCTGCTCGTCCACGACCTTGACCTCCACATGGGGATGGATACGGCCGACGGTGGAGACGCGCTTTTCCAGGCTGTCGTCCCGGCTCGACTGAAAACTCACGGGGCTGGTTTCGGTCATACCGTAAGCGATGGTCACTTCCGACATATACAGCTGGGAGACCACCCGCTTCATCACCTCGATGGGGCAGGAAGCTCCGGCCATGATGCCGGTGCGAAGGCTTGATAGATCAAAACTTTCCCGTTCCGGATGATCCAGCTCGGCGATAAACATGGTCGGCACCCCGTGCAGGGCGGTGCATTTCTCCGCCGCCACCGCCTTCAGGGTCAGCAGCGGATCGAACCCGTCGTTGGGATAAACCATGCAGGAGCCGTGGGTGACACAGGTCAGATTGCTCATGACCATGCCGAAACAATGATAGAGCGGCACCGGAATACAGAGCCGGTCCTGCTCGGTAAAATTCATCGCCTCGCCGACGAAATAACCGTTGTTGAGGATGTTGAAATGGCTCAGCGTCGCCCCCTTGGGTGAGCCGGTGGTGCCGCTGGTGAACTGGATGTTGATGGCGTCATCGGGATCGAGCACCGTTTTCAGTTCCTCCAGCCGCTGAAAATGACTGTCATCGGCCAGGGAGGCGATGTCGGCAAAATTAAAGCAGCCGGGTGTTTTCTCTTCCCCCAGCCGGATCACCGCCTCAAGCTCCGGCAGCCGTTTGGCCTTGAGCGCACCCGGTTTGCAGGTCGCAAGTTCCGGCGCCAGATCATTAATCATGGCCATATAATCACTGCTCTTGAAGCTGGCCGCGGTGACCAGCGCCCGGCAGCCCACCTTGTTCAGCACATATTCCAGTTCCGCCCGGCGGTAGGCCGGGTTGATGTTAACCTGGATAATCCCGGCCTTTGCTGTGGCGAACTGGGTTATGACCCATTCGGCGCAGTTGGGCGCCCACACCCCGACACGGTCGCCGGGCTCAAAGCCCAGCGCCAGAAGACCTGCGGCAAAGTCATCAACCTGTTTTGAAAACTCGCTGTAGGTCCAGCGAATATCCTGGTGACAGACCACCAGTGCCTCCCGGTCACCATACAGCTCAACCGCCTCGTCAAAGGCCTCGCCAATGGTTTGATACCTGAGCGGCTTGTCGGAAATCCCGTTGACGTAGCTTTTTGCAAGCTTTTGCATCTTATATACCTCCACTATAGACTGGAATTCTAGCCTCTCGGGCGCCGCCGGTCCATAGGACCAAGGGTTAGACTCCCTCGCCGGGAAACATCATTCTTTAGTATCAGATCATAAATCGGCCTGCAGATGACCCGCTTATTGATCTTTTTGGTCCGGGGACAGTATAACAAGGCCGGACAAACCTGAAAAAGAGTGCAGATGACAGACGCCAAAAAGATATCCATTTACATCGACGCCGATGCCTGCCCGGTCAAGGAGGAGGCGCTGAAAGTCGCCTATCGCCACGGGCTACCGACCTTTCTGGTCAGCAATCAATGGCTCAGGATAGAAGTGGGGCCGCAAGTACAAAAGATTGTTGTGTCAGACGGTGCCGACGCCGCCGACGACTGGATCGCAGAGCATATTACCGAAAAAGATATCGGCATTACCGCAGACATTCCGCTCGCCAAACGATGCCTGGACAAGGGGGCAACAGCCCTGGGCCCAACCGGCAGGCTTTTCTCCGAAGAAAACATCGGCATGGCCATGGCCATGCGCGACCTGAATGCCCACAGACGGGAGACCGGTGAAAGCCGGGGATTGAACCCCACCTTCAGCAAGGCTGACCGCTCAAAATTTCTCGAAATGCTGGAAAAAATCGTACAGGAGAAACTGCGCGCGCCCTGACCTATTCCATCCGCTCGATCAGTGTGCGCAGCACACGCTTGAGGACCTCTTCCTCTTCCGCGCTGTAAGACTTGAGGATCTGCGCCTCATGCTCTTTTGATTTCAGCAAAAGGTCGGAGACCATGTCCCGGCCTTTGTCGGTAATACGGATCAGGGTGGAGCGCCGGTCATTGGGCGCATTATGCCGCTTAACCAGATTATCCGCCTCCATCCGGTCCAGGATCTTGGTCAGGGTCGGCTGTTTCATCAATACCGCATTGGCGAGCTTGCCGATGGGCATTTCCCCGCCGTCGCTGAGCGCCGCCAGAATACGCCAGCGCCCGCGATCAAGGCCGGTATCTTTGAGCACTGGCGTGAAGTCCTCCGCCACCAGATGGCTGGCCCGGGCCAGCAGGTGGGAAAGATAATCATCAAGGAAACCTGACTGCATGGGTTTGTCCATTACATACCTTTGTATGAAATTTCATAATTTTACTTTTCATGTATTTTAGCCTGTGTTAGGCTTCTTGTCTATTGATTCAGGGAAATAAAATGAAAACTGTTTACGACGTTTTTGCAAAAGCGGTGAAAGACCATGGCGACCGCCCCTTTGTCCATATCCCCCTGTCGGCGGCAAAAGGCTATAGCGCAACTGACGTAGATTACACATATGAGGAGGCCGCACGGGAAATAGAGTTGCGCCGCACGGCCTATGAAAGAGCCGGATATGGTGTCGGTCACCGGATCGCTATTTTGCTTGAAAACCGGGCCGACTTTTTCTTTCACTGGCTGGCGCTGAACGCGCTCGGTGTCGGTATTGTGCCCTTGAACGGCGAAGCCAGCCCCCAGGATCTGCAGTATATTATCTATCACGGTGATGCGGACCTTGTGGTCTCGCTACCGGAAAAAATCGCCCTTGTACGGGAAGCCGTCGAACTGGAACAAGATGCCCCCCACCTGCCGATCTGTGCGTCCGACCTCAATGACCTGCCCGGCGCGCGCAGGCCGGCCCTCGACCTGATCCCGGATACCGCCAGCGAATGCGCCATGCTCTTTACCTCCGGCAGCACCGGCCAGCCCAAGGGCTGCGTTCTCAGCAATGAATATTTCATCGCCTTTGGCGACTGGTACCGCAATGTGGGTGGTTATTGTGAGCTGAAACCTGGCGAAGACCGGCTTCTGACCCCGCTGCCGCTGGTGCATATGAATGCGCTGGCCTGTTCCACCATGGGCATGATGGCGGTTGGCGGCTGTATTATCCAGCTCGACCGTTTCCATCCGGGTAGCTGGTGGGACAGCGTGCGCGAGACCGGCGCCACTATCGTGCATTACCTGGGTGTTTTGCCGGCGATCCTGCTGAATATGGAGGCAAGCGCCAAGGACAAGGCCCATGACGTGCGTTTCGGTTTTGGCGCCGGAGTCAATCCCAAGCATCATGCCGCCTTTGAAGATCGCTTCGGCTTTCCCCTGATCGAGGCATGGGCCATGACCGAATCCGGGTGCGGCGGCTGCATCATCGCCAGCCATGAACCCCGCCATGTGGGAGAGTGTTGTTTCGGGCGCGCCACGGATGATGTGATCTACCGGCTTGTGGATGACGAAGGCAATGATGTGGAACCGGGCGCCCCCGGCGAACTGCTGGTCAAGGCGGCGGGCGAAAACCCGCGCTACGGCTATTTCGATCATTATTACAAGAATAGCGCCGCGACAGAAGAAACCTGGGAAGGCGGCTGGCTGCATACCGGCGATGTGGTCCGCGAAGGCCCCGACAAGTCGCTCTATTTTGTTGACCGTAAAAAGAATGTGATCCGCCGCAGCGGCGAGAATATCTCCGCCCTGGAAGTGGAAACCATCCTGTCCCAGGATCCTGCTGTGGAAGGGGTCGCGGTCGCCCCGGTCTATGACGAGATGCGCGGCGATGAGGTCATGGCCCTGATCGTGGCCAAGGCGGGTGGAACAGCTGATGACGCTCTGGCCCGGGAAATTTTTGACCGCTCCATGGAACAGCTGACCTATTACAAGACCCCGGGATATATCGCCTTCATCGCGGAACTGCCGCTGACGGCGTCGAAAAAACTCAAACGCGGTGATGTAAAGACGCTTTGTGCTAAACTTGTGGAAACGGGCGAGGCCATAGACCTACGTTCCCTCAAGAAAAGACCAAAGAAAGGCTAGAGGCGGCTTTATGACAACGAACAAACAGAAACAACCAGCATCTTATGACGGCGTCGCCCTGGTGGCGCCGGTCACGGTGCCTTACGAGCGCTTTAGCGAGTATGGCGCCCAGTGGTTTTTCGGCCGGGCGCTGGCGGAACTGGTGAAAAGCGCCGACATCGAAAAGAAAGACATCGACGGGCTGGCGGTCTCAAGCTTTACCCTGGCCCCGGATAGCGTCATCACCCTGACCCAGTATTTTTCCCTCACGCCGCGCTGGATCGAACAGATTCCGCTGGGCGGCGCTTCCGGTGTGGTGGCGCTGAGGCGCGCCGCCCGCGCGATCCAGGCAGGGGACGCGGAAGTGATTGCCTGCATCGGCGCCGACACCAACAAAAAAGAAGGCTTCCGGGAGCTTGTGGAAAATTTCTCGAGCTTTTCCGCCTCATCTTCTTATCCCTACGGCGCCGCCGGGCCGAACGGCGCCTTCGCCCTGATCACGCAACATTATATGGATCGCTTCGAAGTGAAACGGGAGGATTTCGCCCCCATCGCCATGGCCCAGCGCCATAACGCCCGGGCCTACAAACATGCCCTGATCAAAAAGCCCATGAGTCGCGAAGATTATCTCGACGCCCGCCCTATCGCCGGACCGCTGCATATGCTGGACTGCGTCATGCCCTGTGCCGGCGCGGAAGCCTTTCTGGTCATGTCAATTGACCGGGCAAGATCCCTCGGTCAGCCCTATGTGGTGATCCGGGCCGCCGACGAGCTGCATAACGCCTATACGGATGAAGATGCGATCCAGGTCAGGGCTGGCTGGGATAGTTTCGCCCCCGGAATGTATGAGCGGGCTGGCCTGGGACCAAAGGACATGAACCTGCTTTATACCTATGACGACTATCCGGTCATCTCCATGATGCAGATGGAGGATCTGGGTTTCTGCACAAAAGGGAAAGCCGCAGAATTTGTTCAGAACACTCCCCTGACTTTTGACGGTGGCGGGCTGGTGCATAATAGCTCCGGCGGCCAGCTGTCCTGCGGCCAGGCCGGTTCCGCCGCCGGCTATATCGGGGTGGTCGAGGCCATGCGCCAGCTCACGGGCGCCGCCCTCGGACAGCAGGTCGCCGACGCTCAAAGAGCGCTGGTCAGCGGTTACGGCATGATTAATTACGACCGCGGCCTGTGCGCCACCGCCGCCATTCTGGAGACGGGAGATAAAAAATGACCATCAAGCTTCCCGTCTGCACCAGTTGCGGCAAAACACAATATCCGGTCCGGGAAATCTGCGGCGAATGCCTCAGTGAAGACCTCAAATGGCTGGACATCCGGGCCGAGGGCGAGCTTCTCGCCAGTGTGCCGCTTTATCACAGCCTTGAAGAGTTCTATCAGGAGCGCCTGCCCTGGACCATCGGATCGGTCCGGCTCGAAGACGGCACCGTCATGATGGTCAATCTGGGCGAAACCATGGAGCCCGGCACTGAAGTAACCCTCCGTGCAGAAGAAGATCACAAGGGCCGAACAGTATACCGGGCCCAAAAGAAGGAAGAGTAAAATGACTGAACGCCCCGCAGCCGTTGTAACCGGCGGCAGTGCCGGCATCGGCGCCGCCATCAGCAAGCACCTGCTGAACGCAGGTTATGACGTGATCAGCCTGTCCCGCGGCAAGCCCGACTTTGAGCATGAAAACCTGCAGTACCGGGAAGTTGACCTGGCCGACCCCGCCGCCACCCGCGAGGTCGCCGACGAACTGGCCAAGGACTATAACGTCACTTCGCTTGTCAACAATGCCGGGGTGATCCGCCCGTCCCTGATCGAGGAGGTGAAGCTGGAGGACCTGGACTATCTCACCAACCTGCACCTTGGCGCCGCCATCACCCTGACCCAGGCCTTCCTGCCGGCCATGAAGGCGGCAGGTTTCGGCCGTATCGTCAATATGTCGTCCCGGGCTGTGGTCGGCCTGCCGACCCGGACAAATTATGCCGGCACAAAGGCCGCCATCATCAGCATGACCCGCACCTGGGCCATGGAGCTCGGCAAGCACGGCATCACCGTCAACGCCATTGCCCCCGGCCCCATCGTCACCGACATGTTCACCGACGTGATCCCGGAAGAAAGCGATCAGGCGCGGGCTCTCGCCGCCAGCATCCCGGTGCAGCGCCTTGGAAATGTTGATGACATCGCCGAGGCCACCATGTTTTTCCTGAAACCCTCGAGCGGCTTTGTCACCGGCCAGACCCTGTTTGTCTGCGGCGGCAGCAGCCTCGGCTCGATATCGCTTTAAAGCCTTTAAGGGAGAAAAGACCATGCAACCTACTATGGAAGATCTCAAACAACTGGTGCAGCCGAACCGCACCCACCGGCGCATCTATACGGATCCGGACATCTTCGACCTGGAAATGGAGCGCATCTTCGGCCGGGCCTGGATCTATATGGGCCATGAAAGCCAGATCCCCAATTCCGGCGATTTCCTGACCCTCAATCTGGCCAAAAAGCCGGTGATTGTCGCCCGCGACGGCAAGGGCAATATCCATGTCATGCATAACCAGTGCACCCACCGCGGCGCCAAGCTGGAAGGCAAAGCCTGCGGCAAGGCCCGCATCTTCCGCTGCTGTTATCACGGCTGGACCTTCAAGACCGACGGCACCCTGATGGGGGTTCCCGACAAAAAGGGCTATGACGGCACGGATTTCGACATTCACGATCCGGCGCTGAGCCTGAAACAGATCCGCTGTGAAAGCTATCGCGGCTTCATTTTCGCCACCCTGGACGACACTATGGTCGACCTGGAGGCTTACCTTGGTGACGCCAAAACCTCCATCGACAATATGATCGACCGCTCCCCGGACGGCGAGCTGGAGATTGCCGGCGGCGTGCTGCGGTATCGCCATAACTGCAACTGGAAATTCTTTGTCGACAACCTGAACGACACCATGCACCCCATGGTCACTCACAAATCGGTGGGCGATGCCTGCGCCGCCTATATCAAGGACCTGCCGAACCCGGACGACTATTCTCGGGAAGCAGACATCATCAATCCCTTCGGCTCCAGTTACGAATTCTTTGACGAGATGGGCGTTTCCGTCGGCCCCTACGGCCATGCCTTTACCGGCGGCCAGATGAGCATCCACAGCGAATATCGCGATATCCCCGACTATATGGACGCCATGCACAAGGCATACGGCGAGAAGAAGACCCAGCAGATCCTCTCCATCAACCGCCATAACACCATCTATTATCCGTCGCTGACCATCAAGGGCGCCATCCAGTCGATCCGTATCGTCCGCCCGATCTCCGTCGATGAAACCGAGATCGAGACCCTGACCTTCCGCCTCAAGGGCGCGCCCGACGAAATGCTGCAGCGGACTTTGCTCTACTCGCGCCTGATCAACTCGCCCTCCTCCATGGTCGGCAGCGACGATCTCGAGGCTTATGTGCGCTTGCAGGAGGGATTGCAATCCGGCGGCACCGACTGGGTCGACATGCGCCGCTATCTGGGCCGGGAACAGCATCCGGACGGCAATATGACCCGGGCCATCGGCACCAGCGACATAAGCCTGCGTAACCAGTATGCCGCCTGGCTTGATTTCATGACCCATGAAGACAAGAAGAAGGCGGCCTGAAGATGAGCAACAAACCAGATCTGAAAGAAATCGAGGCCTTCCTCTATCACGAGGCTGATCTTCTCGACAGCCTTGACCTCAAACCCTGGATCGAGCTGTTCACCGAGGACGGCGACTACTGGATGCCGGTGACGCCGGACCAGGAGGACCCGCTCAACCATATCTCGATCTTTTATGACGACCGGGCCATGATGACCATCCGTTATCACAACCTGGATCACGCCCAGGCCCCGTCCAAGCAATATCCGGTCAGAAGCTCGCACATTCTGGGCAATATCAGGCTGCTGGAGCATGACGGGGCGACCGGCAACTGCACGGTGAAGTCCAACTTCCAGGCCGTGGTCTTTTACCAGACCCAGACCGTCTTTGCCGGCACCTGTACCCATACATTGGTCAGGGAGGGAGATAGCTATAAAATCAAGCGCAAGCGGGTCGACCTGATCAACTGCGATGACTCCCACGGCTCGATCATCAATTATATCTAGGCATCAATTATATCTGACACAGAAAAGCCCGGCACACTTGGGCTTTTCTAACTCACAACCGTCACTACCCCCACCGCGGCGAACAGGATCGCCGCAGCGAGAGGGGCACAGGTCATTGTCCGGTGGAAAGCTCAGGCGGATTTGCGGGGGCGGGATTTTGGTTTGCGGGGGCCGGGGAGGTCAAGAGAGGTCGACGCCGGGGACAGGTCGCGGGCAAGCGCCGCATCCAGAATGGCCGGAGCAAGGATCAATGTCCTGATCTCGCCCGGGTGTTGCCGGCTCGGCTGCAGGTTGATCATGCAGGAAACACGGCGAAAAGCATTAAAGGATAATCCATCCAGAGGGGCCTCCTCTGTTTCCACGAGATAATTGCCGGCGGGCAACAGGTCATCATACCCCTCAAGGGTAAAGGGTCTGTTGAAGGTCACGGTCTTTTGGCTTGTGCGTATTTTCATCATATCCCCTGGGAAAAATTCTGTGTTTGTCAGGCATGCAAGGAGAGAACCTGGGCTCTCTCCCCGAACGGAAATGTTATTTCCCGGGCTTTTCCGGTTTGACCGGAATTTCTGCAGGTTTGACCTCCGGGCCGGCAACCGGTGCAGAAGTGACCAGCGTGGGAGCCGCCGGCTTCTTGTCAGATGACTGATGCTTTTGGGAGAAAGTTTTGTAGGACATATGAAATGCCTTTCCTGTAAAGCAGCAAGGATTTGCTGCTGTATTATATATGGGACGTACCCGCACAAGTTACAATAAGACAACGGCAGTATCTTTTCCGGCGATGTATCAGAAAAGAATTGTTATAACCCCCACGGCGGCAAACAGGACCGCGGCAGCGATATGGGCGGCCTGAAGCGGCAGGCGGCGCATCAGCGCCTCGCCCATATAGACCACCGGCACATTGGCGATCAGCATGCCGAGCGTGGTGCCGAGCGTGACCAGCAACACCGAGTCATATTGAGCGCCGAGGACTACGGTCGCCACCTGGGTCTTGTCACCGATCTCGGCAAGGAAGAACAGCACCAGCGAGGCCACGAACGCCCCGTAGCGGTCGAACTTGCCGTCCCCGTCGCCGTCCTTGTCCGGGATCAAGAGCCAGAAGGCCAGGATGATGAAACTGCCGCCAACGATCCAGCGGGAGAGGTCCTCCGGCACATACCCCACCGCCCAGTTGCCGAGGAAGGCGGAAATACCGTGATTGACCACCGTCGCCGCCAGAATGCCCATGATGATGGCCATCTTGTTGCGGTAGCGGGTGGCGAGAAACAGGGACAAAAGCTGGGTCTTGTCGCCGATCTCGGCCAAAGCCACGGTCAGGGTGGAAGTGAGAAAAGCATCCATGGATTACGCTATCCGTTCATTTTGCGCTGCTTGCTCCAATACCACCAGTTTTTCTGTTCTTGCGGCAGGTTGGGATCCCGAGCCTGGGCAATGGCGCACATAAACACATCAAGGCAGCAGATATCATGCTGCTCGCCGGTCTCCAAACATAATCTATGATAAAGATCCGCTCCGTCGCGGTTCCTGAGCTGCGCCACCGTGGTGATGCCCAACAGGGCAAGATCTTTCACGGTCGCTGGGCCGACGGAAGTAAGGTCAATGAGTTTGCGATGATCTGTGACGGTCATGATAATCTCTCCGTGATGTCTGTAAGAGGTTATCATATTCTGGACTGAAGTCAGGACCTTTACCGTCTCCACAGCGGTGCGGTCAGGCGCCTTTTGCCGTCCGGGGTCAGGTGCGCATCAGGATCGTTGAGCTGTACCCGGTCCCAGAGCTGGCAGGTCACCACCTTGTGCTTCTGGTCGAGGCCCTCGCAGTAGTTGGTATATTTGCAGACATTGACCGCATCGCCCGCGCCGGTTTTCACCTTCAAAAACCAGTCCGGGTCGGCCATGGCCTGCCGGGCGAGCCCCACCACATCGGCCATATCGGCCTTGAGGATATCTTCCGCCTGCTGGAAACCGTGGATGCCGCCGGCCACCACCATCGGCACATCAAGCCCGGCCTTTTGCAGGACTTTACGGATATGGGCCACCGGCTCCACATTGCGGCCGTAGGGACCCTGTTCATCCGACATGAACTGGGGCATACATTCATAACCGCTGGGGCCGGTATAGGGATAGATCGCCTCCCCCACCTTGGGCGGCAGCGCATCCTCGAACTTGCCGCCGCGGGAGAAGGAGAGAAAATCCATGCCCGCCTCGGCAAATTTTTGCGCGTAATAGGCCGTGTCCTTAAGCGTGCTGCCGCCCTCGATACAGTCCTCGGTCAACATGCGGCAGCCCAACACATAGTCTTCACCCACCGCCTTGCGACAGGCGTCATACACCTCCAATGGCAGGCGCACCCGGGCCTCGGGCGAACCGCCATAGCCATCCTCGCGCATATTCAGGCGCGACAGGAACGAGGCCATGGTATAGGCATGGGCGTAATGCAGCTCGACCCCGTCGAAGCCCGCCTCCTTCGCCCGCCGGGCCGCATCGGCAAACAGGCCGGGCAGCACCTCGGGCAACTCACGGATATGGGGGAGGTGCGTGTCACTCACCCGCTCCCGGTGGCCGCGCTCCAGATCTTCCTGTTCCCTTGGGGACAGGATTTTTGCAAGCGCCTCATCCTCCAGCACCATCAGGGCCTCGCGCACGGTCTGCTCGGACCAGTCCTCGGCCCCCAAAGCCTTCCTGTGCGCGTCGGTGACCTTCAGGAAACGGGACAGGAACTTGTCCCGGGCCGGTCGGCGGCGGATGGACAGGAAATCGATGATCTGGATATAGAGTTTGGTCTCGCCGCCGCTCGCCTTTTTCACGGCCTCGACGATGCGTTTGAGACCATCGATATAGCGGTCATGGCCGATCCTGAGCAGCGGGCCGGACGGCACATTGCGGATGCCGGTGGCTTCCACCACTATGGCGCCGGGCCGTCCTATGGCGAAGCGTTCATACCATTCCACCACCGCATCGGTCACTTCCCCGCCTTCCGTAGCCCGCCAGGGCACCATAGCCGGAATCCAGGTCCGCTGGTCAAGTTCCAGGTTGCCCTGCCTCAGCGGGGAAAACAGGCGCGAGGCGCTTGCCTCTTCCACAGAAGGCCAGGCCCCGGGAGCGGGCGGACATTTGATCTTTTCAGGCGGTTTCCACATGGTACAAACTCTTTTAACGGGGGGCGTGGGGGGACCGGTTCAGATTTTCCCGCATATGCTTCAGGACCTTCATAAACTGTTCCAGGTCCTCATCCGAGAGCCCCTCCACCGCGCAGTTATAGATATTGGCGTTGACCGACAGAGCGACTTCGAGCGCCTCCAGTCCCTTGTCGGTAATAAAGACCTGGATGTTACGTTTGTCCTGTTCCCAGGCCTTGCGTGTGACCAACCCATCCCGCTCCATGCGCTCCAGCATGCGGGTCAGGGTCGACATTTTGATGACCCCCTTACGGGCAAGTTCGTTGACCATGCTGGGATTCTTGTCACCAAGCAGGCCAAGCACCCGCCACTGGGTCTGGTCCATGCCAACGCCTTTAAGCGCTTCGGCCATTTCGGCTGTATAGGTCGCCGAGGTGTGGTTCAGGTGATAGAGGGGCGACTCTTCCAGAGTGAAGTTCTTATCCCCGGGTTTTTTAATGCTCATTCTTTTTCCCGTTTGTCGACAGACCTGCCCGGATCAGGCGGCTGTCCTTGCCGTAGCCACCTCGTCCAGTGCTGCCGCCAGGGCCACACCTTCCTCGTCCTTGAGGGCAGCTACTTTCAGCTTCTTCAGACACTCTGCCGCATCCTGACGGGTTTTGAAAGCCTCGTAAGCCGCCATGATTGTCATCACATTGCCGATGCCACGTTCATGGGTGCCGCTGTAGCCCTTGATCAGCCGCTGCAACCCGGCCACTTCACAGCCAAGCTCGTAGTCAAGACGGGCCGCTTCCTTCACCTTGTCGATCCAGGCTTCGATACGGGCGGTTTCCTTTTTAAACCGGAGACTGCCGCGGCGCATGCCCTTGAGGCTGCTGAGCACATAAAAAAGCAAAAATCCGGGCAGCCGCGTGGTGGTAATCCGCCGTCCCTTGCCGAGGAAACGATCAAAAACGGACCGCCAGAATTTACTGCCGAGAAAATAAGTGCCGAGCCCCGCCGGCAGGATGTCGCACATTTCCTCAAGCCGGGGATGCAGGTATTCAGACACATCCACAATCTGTCCGTCGGCCGCCTTGACGTCATCGCGGAACCGGTCGAAGCGGGACGCCCGCACCTTGAGGTCGGCGACCCGGATGGTGTCGTCATAAGCCATGGCCAGCGCCAGATAGCGGGCCATGTCCTTGGTCAGGCCGAAGCCCCGTTTCTCGCCACCAAGCTCCCGGTCCAGTTCGGCAACTTCACCCAGGCGGTCCAGATAGAGGTTAGCATAGGCCGGGTCCTGATAATCCACCAGTTTCTTCAGCCCCTCGGTCATCAGGAAATGGGCGTGGGCCGGAAAGTCCTTTTTCATGCGTTCCAGCAAAGGCGCCACGGTCGGAGACGGTTGTCCGGACGGGTTTTTGGCAGCTTCCACTTCTTCAACCGGAAGCTGGCCACGGGCCCGCTCGAAGCCCAGGGCAAAACCACGCAGATTGGCTGGCACCGCCTTCTTGGTGTCCTCGATGGTTTTTTCAAAGGTGCTGCGCTCGAAGGGCAAGGCCCCTGAACCTGCCAGCGCGCCGAACAAAACGGAACTGATCACCGCATTCACGGAACGGGCGGCCTCGTCCATGTTGAAACAGATGAATTTACCGGCGCTTTTTTGGGAAAGCTCGCGCACATTGTCCAGTTCGCGGCGTCCGTCACCCATTTCCTGTTTTTCAACTATGGCATAGTCGCGGTGATCGGATGCGAGAAGGGTTGTCTTGCCGGTCACAAAGCCGCGCACCAGCGCGCGCCCCGCCTCCATCATTTCCGAAGCAATGACGATGTCCACATCACCGGGAATTGGAGTCAGGGCCAGTACCGGTTTCTTACCGGCCCGCTCTGCCATATGGGCGGGAAACAGCTCGATATAATAGATCGTCGCGCCAGTGCGCTGGGCCACACCGGGCACAGAGGTATATTGCGCCATGTAGCCCTGGGATTCGGCCAGGTCGAGAATCCATTTGGACAAAACCCCGCCGCCCTGTCCGCCCATGGCGATAATGGCGATATTAATCGGACGGTCTTTTAAAAGTTCAGTCATGGCTCAGACCTCCCCAAAGCTGTATTTGGCGCGTTTTTTGTCGATCCGGCGCTGCAGGAAGCCAATCACTTTAACCCTTATTCCGGAAGTGAAACGATCCCACCCGTTAGGGTTATAGACCAGCTCCGCCCGGAAGAAGGACGGACACAGAACCGCCGCATGAGTGACCTCGCCACACACCCCGCAGCCGACGCAGTCATTGTTGACCCAGGCCACCGGGTCCTCCCGCAAGGGGTCCGGATTGTCGCGAATGGTCAATGAAGGGCAACCGGACAGGCGGATACAGGCGTGATCCCCGGTACAGGTGTCCGGATCAACACCGAACCTGGCCCGGACCACCCGCTTGCCGTCCTTGATCATTTTGTTGCGCTGGGGCTTTTCCCGGCGCTGGCGGTTGAGCATGCATTCGCTCTCGGCAATAATCACCTTGGGCCCCTTTTCCGGGGTCGTCATAGCTTCCCTGAGCACTTTCACCATGTCGCTGATGCGATAGGTTTCCACCGTGCGTTGCCATTTGATGCCGAGCCCGGCGATGGCCTTGCTGATGAGATTGTTGGTGCTTTTGCTCTTGTTTATGGCCCGGGAGGACAGAATATCCTGCCCGCCGGTCGCCGCACTGTAACCATTGTCCACAATGACCAGCAGGTTGTCATTCTTGTTGAACACCGCGTTGCCCACGCCACTGGTCAGGCCGTTATGCCAGAAGCCGCCATCGCCCATGATGGAGATGGTGCGCTTGTCAGATTCCGTATTAAACGCCGAGGCGCCGGACCAGCCCAGGCCATAGCCCATGGTGGTATTGCCGATATTAAAGGGCGGCAGGATGGAAAACAGGTGACAACCGATATCACAGCTTACATGAATATTGCCCAGTTCCCTCTGCAACAGCTTCATGGCCGTAAAGACCGGACGTTCCGGACAGCCGGTACAAAAGCCTACCGGGCGGGCCGGCACCGTTTCCGCCAGCGAGGCATGTTCCTCCTCGTTGAGAACGGCCGGCAAAGCCGGACTGTCGGCAATGACCTCGGTGTTGTTCTTTTCATAGAATTTTCTGACCCCTTCCAGAATCACCTGGCCGGTATATTCCCCGGCCAGCGGCAGCACGTCCTTGCCGTGCACCTTGGTCTGGATGTCCTTACGCCGAAGGATGGTATTGATATTCTGTTCCAGATATTCCGGCTGGCCTTCTTCCACCACCAGCACCGCTTTTTTATCGACACAGAAACCGGCCACTTCGTCATCAATCAGCGGATAGGTCACGTTCAGACAATAAACCGGGATGTCGGTATTGCCATAGTGGTCGGCAAGACCAAGCAGCGCCAGAGCCCGCATCAGCGTATTATACATGCCGCCCTGAACGATAATCCCGCAATCACCGCTGTGACCGCCGAGGAATTCGTTGAGCTTGTTATCCTTGATGAATTTCACCGCAGCAGGCCAGCGATGGCCCACTTTTTCATGTTCATGGACAAAGTTGGATGGCGGCAGCACCACACGGCCATAATCCCGCACCGGATTTTCCATCGCTTCCCGCAGGGTAAATTCCGGCCGCTTGTTTTCCCTGGCAATGAAGCTGCCGTGCACATGACAGGCCCGAATCCTGAGTTCCAGCATCACCGGCGTATTGGAGGCTTCCGATAGCTCAAATCCCTTTTCCACCATGTCGACAATGGATTCCAGGTTGGGCCGCGGGTCCAGCAGCCACATCTGCGACTTCATGGCAAAAGCATGGGAGCGTTCCTGCATGATCGAGGAACCTTCCCCGTAATCCTCACCAATGATCACCAGGGTGCCGCCCATGACCCCGCTGGAGGACACACTGGCCAGGGCGTCGGAGGCCACATTGGTGCCGACGGTGGATTTCCAGGTCACGGCCCCGCGCAGGGGATAATTGACAGAGGCCGCCAGCATGGCCGCCGCCGCCGCTTCGGAAGCGCTTGCCTCAAAGTGAATACCAAGTTCGGAAAGAATATCCTCCGCATCGGACAATACGTCCATCAGATGGGAGATGGGGGCGCCCTGATAGCCGCCCACATAGGAGACACCGGACTGCAGCAGCGCTTTGGTGACCGCCAGAATTCCTTCGCCGCGGAATTCCTCCCCGGCAGGAACCTTCAGGTCCTGAACTTCTTTTGCAAATGATCTTTCAGCCATAGTCCACCCGTCTTTTTAATTGGAGGAGCCGCCCCGGCAGGGACGACTCTCAACAATCAAGACTCTAGGATATATTAATTGAAAAATCAAATGATTTTAAGAGTAATATATCCGAACTTATGAGAAAGCCTGCAGTCCCGTAATGGCCCGGCCCAGGATCAGGGCATGCACATCATGGGTGCCTTCATAGGTGTTGACCGCTTCCAGGTTCATCACATGGCGAATGACATGGAATTCGTCGGCAACCCCGTTGCCGCCGTGCATGTCGCGGGCCATACGGGCAATGTCCAGCGCCTTGCCGCAGTTATTGCGCTTGATCAGGGAGATGGCAGGCACACCAAGCTTGCCCTCATCCATCAGGCGCCCGGCCTGCAGGGCGGCGTGAAGGCCGAGCGTGATTTCCGTCTGCATGTCAGCCAGTTTTTTCTGCACCAGCTGGGTTGCCGCCAGCGGCCGGTCAAACTGTATCCTGTCAAGAGTATACTGACGGGCGGCATGCCAGCAGAATTCGGCCGCGCCTATAGCGCCCCAGGCAATCCCGAAGCGGGCCTTGTTCAGGCAGCTGAATGGGCCTTTCAGCCCCTTCACTTCAGGGAATTTGTTTTCTTCCGGTACAAAAACCTCGTCCATCACAATCTCACCGGTGATGGAGGCGCGGAGCGAAAATTTTCCTTCGATTTTCGGCGCGGAAAGGCCTTTCATGCCCTTCTCCAGAATGAAGCCGCGGATATCGCCTTCATCATCCTTGGCCCAGACCACAAACACATCCGCGATCGGAGAGTTGGTGATCCACATTTTGGCGCCACTGAGGGAATAACCGCCATCCACCTTCCGGGCCCGGGTTTTCATGCTGGCCGGGTCGGAACCGGCGTTGGGTTCTGTAAGGCCGAAACAGCCGACATATTCACCGGTCGCCAGTTTGGGCAGGAATTTCTGTTTCTGCTCCTCCGTGCCGAATTCATTGATCGGATGCATGACAAGAGAAGACTGCACGGACATGGCGGAACGGTATCCGCTGTCCACACGCTCCACCTCGCGGGCAACCAGGCCATAGGTGACATAGTTGGTTCCGGCACAGCCGTAGCCGTCAATGGTGCAGCCCAGCAGTCCCAGTTCGCCCAGTTCATTCATGATCTCGCGATGGAAAATCTCGTGCCGGTTGGCTTCCAGAACCCGGGTCATAAGCTTGTCCTGGCAATAGGACCGGGCGCTCTCCATGATCATGCGCTCTTCTTCGGTCAGCGCATCTTCGAATCCCAGCGGATCTTCCCAGTTAAATGAAGGTAGTGATGACATTGTTTTATCTCTCGTTAGTCAGGTATTACTGCTGTTGTTTCAATTTCGATTTTTGCCGCATCCTCGATCAGGGCGACCACCTGGACACAGGCCATGCAGGGGAAAACCTTGCCCAGGACCTCGCGCCAGACGGCACCGATTTCCGCAAGGTTCTCGGTATATTCCTTCTTGTCGGTAATATACCATGTCATGCGGACAATATCCTCAGGCTTTGCCCCGGCTTCCGCCAGAACCGCCTTCGTGCTGATCAGCGCCTGTCTCAACTGACCGATCAGGTCCTTATGCTCAAACTCTTCCCGCTCGTTCCATCCAATGATGCCGGCGGTAAAGATCATCTTTCCCGTCGCCATGATGCCATTGGCGTACCCCTTCGGCCGCGGCCAGCCTTCGGGCTGCAATATTTTTCTCATGTATCAAACTCTCTTATGCTTTATGATCCTGAAGATGCTGTCTGGCAATGACAATTTTCTGAACTTCCGATGCACCTTCGTAAATTCTCAGCGCCCTGATTTCCCGGTAGAGTTCCTCCACCTTCACGCCTTTGGTTACGCCAAGGCCACCGAACAACTGCACCGCCTTGTCAATGACAAGCTGGGCCTGGTCGGTAGCATAGAGCTTGGCCATTGCGGCTTCCCGGGTGACCCGGGTTTTCTTGACATCCTTGACCCAGGCGGAGCGATAGACCAGGAGAGCGGAAGCATCCACATCCAGCGCCATTTCCGCCAGCCTCTCCTGGGCAATGGGCAGATCGGAGAGCGTCGCGCCGAACATCTTGCGACTGACCCCCCGATCCGTCGCCTCGTCCAGGGCCCGGCGGGCAAAACCAAGCGCCGCTGCCCCGACCGTGGTGCGGAAAATATCCAGGGTACCAAGCGCGATCTTCATGCCTTCGTCGTCATTGCCGATCTGACGATCCTCGGCGACCCTGCAATTATCAAAAGACAAGGTCCCCAGCGGATGGGGTGCAATTACCTCAATGCGATCGGTAACGGAAAAGCCTTCACAATCCCTGTCCACGACCACGGCGCTCATCTTTTTGCCGTCCCTGCCGTTACGGGCAAACAGGGTATAGAAGTCGGCGATACCGCCGTTGGAAATCCAGGTTTTTTCCCCGTTGGCGACAAAGCCATCGCCGGAACGTTCCACGTAAGTCTGCATGGCCGCCACATCGGACCCTGCATCTGTTTCCGACAGGGCAAAGGCGGCGATCTTTTTGCCTGTCGCCACATCAGGCAGATAAGCCTGTTTCAGCTCTTCCGAGCCAAAGGTGCTGATGGCGCCTGATCCCAACCCCTGCATGGCAAAGGCAAAATCGGCTAGGCCGGAATGGCGGGCCAGGGTTTCCCGGATCAGGGCAAGTGAACGCACATCCAGTGTTTCGTGGACGCCGCCACAGGCCTTCGGCACGGCATAGCGCAACCAGCCCGCTTCTCCAAGCGCCCGCACCAGCGCGATGCAGGTCTCGTCCACATTTTCATGGGCGCCATCCGCATCAACAATAGCCGGCAGGTTTTCATGGGCCCAGACATCCAGATCGCGGGCCAGAGTCCGGTGATGATCTTCGAAGAAGGGCCAGTCGAGGTAACTTGTATCGGGCATCATCAGTTTCCTTCAAAAACCGGTTTTTCCTTGGCCACAAAAGCGTGATAGGCCCGGGCGAAATCCTCGGTCTGCATGCAGATGGCCTGGGCCTGGGCTTCCGCCTCGATGGCCGTATCCAGGCTCATGTCCCATTCCATGTTCAGCTGGTTTTTGGTGATGCCATTGGCAAAGGTGGGGCCACTGGCCAGGCGTCGCGCCATTTTCATGGCTTCGGCTTCCAGTTCCCCGGCAGGGACCACCTTGTTGAAATAGCCCCAGCGTTCACCCTCCTCGGCACCGAGCGCCCGGCCCGTGAACAGCAACTCGCTGGCCCGGCCCTGGCCGATAATGCGCGGCAGGATGGCGCAGGCCCCCATATCACAGCCGGCAAGCCCGACCCGGTTGAACAGAAATGCCGTCTGTGCATCCGGTGTGGCATAACGGAAATCTGAAGCCATGGCGATGATGGCGCCGGCTCCGGCGCTGATACCGTTGACGGCGGCGATAATCGGTTGCGGACAGCCGCGCATGGCCTTGACCAGATCGCCGGTCATCCGGGTGAATTTCAACAGCCCGGTCATCTCCATCTTGATCAGCGGACCGATGATGTCATGCACATTTCCGCCGGAACAGAAGTTGCCGTCGGTACTGCCAAAGACAATCGCCTTGACCTCGTCAATATAGACCAGTTCCCGGAAGAAATCCCGAAGCTCCGCATAGGATTCGAAAGTCAACGGGTTCTTCTGGGACGGCACATTGAGGGCCACACGGCCAATGCCGTCCTCGAACTGCCAGAGGAAATGTTCGGGTTTGTATGTTTTGGGGTCCAGCGTCATGCCACATCCTTTTCCTTGCTTGTCAGTAACGGCGGCAGCTGGCTCAACAGGTCCTGCAGGGCCGCAAGATCCGCCTCCGACAATTCCTTGAAGGTTTCCCCGATCCAGCTGCGATGTTTGTCCGCCATTTTCCTGAACAGCGCCTCGCCTTCATCGGACAGGGAATAAATCACTACCCGGGCATCATTGGCATCATTGCGCCTAAGCACAAGGCCTTCCTGTATCAGCTTGCCGATCACCTGGGTGGTGTTGCCTTCGCTGACAAAAAGCTGGCGCGACAGCTCCCCTGACCTGAGACCGTTGCGATTGCCCCGTTGCAGGGCGGACAGAATATCAAACCGGGAGATGGAAATGCCGAACTGCGCCCGAAGCTTGGAATCAATATCCTTCTTGATGGTATTGGACGCCCTGAGAAGCGCAAGCCAGGTGCGCAGGGTTTTCATATCCCTATTCATTTCGTTCATACCGGAGTATCCCATAAATATCTGGTGTGCTACAGATAGAAGGCCACTTGATAATCATCCAGCCATCCCGTACAATATGCTATATATTTTAGTATTAAAATAAAATTTGTCAAACTCAATTATTATAGTTATTATTGCTATAGAACAGAGTTATATGGGTGATGCGCCCATTACTTTATAGATAAAATAAATAACATCACAGATAAAATAAATAGCATCGCAGTTCCTCGAGAGACCCGGGGGACAGGAACAAACCAAGGTCCGCCCGCGGGTGGGCTGTACAAACCTAGGATGGGAATGAACTATGACTGACACCAATGTAAATGCTCAGCTGATGAACGCCCTGGCCTCCGGGGCGCTCGAGGTCGTCGACCTGACCGAAACACTGCGGCCGGAATATCCGACCATTCAGTTACCGGAGGAATTCGGACAGGCCTGGGGCTTTAAAAAAGAAGTTATCTCCCGCTATGACGATAAAGGACCGGGCTGGTACTGGCACAATCTCTCTTTCAGTGAACATACCGGGACCCATTTTGATGCCCCCATTCACTGGGTCACCGGCAAGGACCTGCCCAATAACTCCGTCGACACCATGCCGCTCCAGGATTTCATTGCCCCGGTCAATGTCATCGATTGCTCAAAGGAAGTCGCGGCCAATCCCGGCTTTATCCTGACAAAAGATTTTCTGCTGAAATGGGAAGAAGAGAACGGTAAAATCGAACCCGACACATGGATATTCCTACGCTCCGACTGGCGCAAGGTTGCGCCGGCCGGCAACTATACCAACATGCAGGAAGACGGCGCCCATTCCCCCGGCCCGGACACCGAAGCTGTCCTGTTCATGGTGAACGAGCGGAATGTGCTCGGCTTCGGCACCGAATGCGTGGGCACCGATGCGGGACAGGCCTTTGCTTTCGAGCCCCAGTATCCCTGCCATCACTATATGCATGGCGCCGGCAAATACGGCCTGCAGTGCATGACCAACCTCGACCAGTTGCCGGCCAAAGGGGCCGTCATTATCGCCAGTCCGCTGAAAATCGAGGAAGGGTCCGGCAGTCCGCTTCGTGTTATCGCCCTGGTGCCAAAAAAGTAACGCGACTGAAGATAAACAAACAAAAACCGCCCCGGATTATCCGGGGCGGTTTCTTTCTTTGATCGGAATAATCTCAGGCCTGAAGGCTGCGGTACAGGTCGATACCTTCCTGGGCATATCGATTGGACACGTCGATATTGCCGGAGAGCTCGTTCAGGTTATGATTGACATTCGCCACAGCGGTTGCTGCCGTCTGCATATTGGAGGAAATGTCCCGGGTCGCCGCACCCTGTTCCTCAATGGCATCGGCAATACCATTCACATTGCCCTGAAGATCGCCGATGGATGAGCTAATGGCCCCCAGGCGGGACACCACATCGCTGGAAACATTCTGCATCCGGTTGATTTCTCCCGAAATCTGGCCAATGGCGTCGGAGACCTGGTTGGCCAGGTTCTTCACTTCACCGGCCACCACGGCAAACCCCTTGCCAGCCTCGCCGGCGCGGGCGGATTCAATGGTGGCGTTGAGGGCCAGCAAATTGATCTGCGAGGCAATATCCTCAATCAGCACAACGATCCGGTTCATGGCTTCCGCGGCATCGCTCAGTTCCATGGTGGAACTATTGATGGATTCAGTTTCCGTAAAGGTCGTATCCGCCGCCTTCCGGGCGTGAGCGACGCTTTCCGTAATTTCGTGGATCGAGGCATTCAGTTCCTCAGCAGCAGCAGCAACAACCTGCAGCATGGAATCTGTCTGGGTCGAGGCACTGGCCGCAGAACCGGCCTTGACGTTGGCTTCGCCTACTGTTTTGAGAATCTTGTCAAGATTTTCATCGATAATTGTCCCGACGCGTTCCCGCTCCAGCCGGGCCTGGACCCGCTCGGTGATATCGGTGGCAAATTTAACCACCTTGAACGGACGACCTTCCGGGTCAAGAATAGGGTTATAGGTGGCCTGAAGCCAAAGCTCCTTCCCCCCCTTGGCAACACGTTTGTATTCACCAGCCTGAAATACGCCCTGGCTGAGTTCCTTCCAGAAATTCTTGTACTCATCAGTTGATCTATAGCTGGCTTCTACAAACATGCTGTGATGCTTGCCACGAATTTCATCAAGACTATATCCAACAGCGCCAAGGAAATTCTCATTTGCCGTCAGAATGTTGCCGTCCAGATCAAATTCAATTGTCGCCTGCGCCTTGTTCAGGGCCTCGATCTTGCCTTCGAAATCGGCAGTGCGCATTTTCTGTTCTGTGATGTCGTTGGCAAATTTGACCACCCGCACCGGAACACCTTCTTCATCGGTTATGGGATTATAAGTGGCCTGCAGCCAGATTTCCCTGCCGCCGTTGCCGACACGTTTGTATTCGCCATTTTTGAATTGTCCGCTCCGCAGATCATCCCAGAATTGTTTATATTCGGGGCTCTTGCCGTAATTCCCTTCCGCAAACATGCTGTGATGTTTGCCCTGGATTTCCTCCAGACTGTAGCCGACCGTTTTGAGAAAATTTTCGTTGGCTTTGATAATGGTGCCGTCCAGCTCAAATTCAATAATTGCCTGAGCCCGGTCCAGGGCTTTCAACTTGCCAGCCGCATCAATATTGTCGTTCTGTACACTGGTAATATCTGTGGCAAATTTTACCACTTTGATGACTTTACCCATGGCACCCACGACCGGCACGTAACTTGCCCTCAGCCAGATATCCTGGCCATCTTTGCCGACGCGTTTGTAAATGGCAGACTGCTGGTGACCATGCGCCAGATCTTCCCAGAACTTTTTATATTCCGCACTTTCCTCATATCCCGGCTGCACAAACATACTGTGGTGCTGCCCCTTGATCTCGGAGAGCTCATAGCCAACTGTCTTCAGGAACAGGGGGTTGGCCGTCAGAATTACGCCTTCGGGAGTAAATTCGATTACTGCCTGGGATTTTGACAATGCCTCCAATGTCGCGCTTGCGGTACCGTTAGAACCTGTATTTTTTAGCTTATTGAACACCACTTTACTCCAAAACTATTCTATCACTTACTTTCATTATTTATTCTATTTTACGATTATTCGATTGCACGAATATTATAACAAAAGTGTCAATAAAATATTAAGGGTTTGAAACTTTATATAATTCAGTTGTAGATACCACTTCAGCCTGAGCTTAGGACCATGGCAACAGCCACCAGAATTCCCGCCAGCAAGGTGATAAAGCTGTATCTTGCGGGCTCGACTTCTACACGGGGCAACAGGTGACTTGCCCCCACATAGATCAGCGCCCCGGCGGATAGCCCCAGACAATTCCCCAGCACAGTCTCGTCAATCCGGCTGACAAGGGGATAGGAAAGCAGCACCCCGGCCGGGGTGGTGAGTGCTGCGGCAAGAAAAGCCCAGACAAAGGCAGTCCGTGCACCGATATTGCTTCTCCGCAGCAGGACATAGGTGACAATGCCCTCGGGAAATTCATGCAGGATCATGCCGATTGCAGCCAGAATGCCGGTAAAGCTGCTTACCGAGAAAGTTACGCTGTAGACCATCCCGTCAATGAAGGAATGCAGGCCGATGCCAAGCATGGGCACCAGGCCGATTCCATACCGGGCTCGTTGCGGCCTGTCGCAGACATAGGCGGTAATAAACCGGTTGCAGATATGAAGAAACAGGAACCCGGCCAGCAGAAATATCGGCGCCTGGGCCGTCATGCCGATAGCACGGGGAATAAGATGCAGAAAAGACACCGAAATCAGCACGCCCGCGGCGAAGGAGGAAAAATATATGCTGTTGCGGTTTGCCCAGTCTTCAAATCGGCGAATGACCAGCAGCCCGGACGTGGTCACCCCGGCCGCCAGCAGTCCGGCAATAAAAGGAAGCCAGAAAGTCTGGTCTATCATCCGGCAAGGGGGATTTCATGAAGATGAACATCATGGGCGGAATGCCGGGCAAGAATCTCCCGGGCCTTGTCGCCCAATTCGGGTGACCTCAGGTTGACCCACAATAAAAAACCACCATGGTCAAGATGGTCCTGGATATCATCGGCATAGTTCTTTGCGAGCAGTCCGGCAAATATTGTCCCTATTGCCGCCCCCACTGCACCGGCCGCCGCCGCTGCCAGAATCGCTGCCAGAAGTGTCCCGCCTGTGGCCACGGTAATCGCTGTCGCGGAAGTCGCCGCAATATAGAGCGGTGTGCCGATCAATGCCCCTTCGGCATCGCCAACATCTTCCAGAGGGACAAAAACCGTGCGAGGCGCTTCCGGATCATCTTCAGCCTCCTCGACTCGCTGGTATATATGGCCGAGTTTCTCCTCGATGGCTTTGTCGCCTGCAAGAACACTCAGTTCCTGCCGCATGAAGCCATGTTCCTGCAGGTCATCTATGGCCGCCTGCATGCTCCTGACATCATTGAATACACCAACGGCCTCAGAAATGGTTTTTCCCTGCTGTCCTGGCCCGGTCATTGTGTGATCCTTTCAATATTGGAGATTAAGGAGATGATTGTTCAGCCTGTTTTTTCAGATGAGAGAGTGTCTCCATCACTTCCTCCAGCTTGCCTACCGTTTCATAAAGCTTCTGGGGATCCGGCTCTCCCTCTGGCGCAACCGTGGGGCTTTCCTGTTCCAGAATTAAAAACTCCTCCCCGGCAAGCTCAATCCAGTTTTTCATGTGTTCCACAAGCCCGGGACCTTGAGATTCCAACAACTTTTCCGCACTTGCGCTGCCCGCATAGGCACTTTCCGCCCAGGCAAGAAGCTTCAGCAGGTCATCCCTGACTTTCGCCTGTTCAAGCTGGTTTTTGTTCTCGGATAAAATCAAATGAAGTTCGGTCAGGAGCTCTTCCAGATCCCGGACCAAATCCTGATGATGATCATTCGCTGCCATATCCGTCCCCTTTAACCGCATGTATAAATATCACTTTGAAATTCTACAAACAGTCAGTGTATTTGTCCATGCGGTTAAACGGTTATGGCCCGGCGACTCGGATAATGTTCAGTATTTTTTAGAAGTTTACCTTAATTCCGCCAATTGCTGTCCGCGGTTTGCCCGGACGCAGGCCGATAGGGCGGCGGGCAACGGAATAAACCTCGTCAAACAGATTATGCAGGCTGGCGAAAACTTCCACATTTTCCCGAATCAGATAATGGGCGGACAGGTCAACAACGACACGGCCGTCGATTTTCTCATCAGCCGGAATTTCACCACTGCCTGCCTGGGCACGGGAGGCAGAAACATAGTTCATCTGCGCCGTCGCCGAGAAGCGATCATTGGCGACCCCGGCGCTCAGCGTCAGCTGATGCTCGGAGAGATAAGGGAAGTTATCACCATCAACCACATCACCCCAGAAATCGCTGTCAAAGCTGCTGGAGAATTCGGCATCGGTATAGGTGTAGTTGACCTGCAGCGGAACAGTCCAGCCATCCCCTGCATCAATGTCATAACCACCGACCAGTTCCAGACCCAGGATTCGTGCATCACCACCGTTATACTGGTCACCGATTTCGCCAACTTCACAGCCGACGGATGCGGTGCAGGTTCCGAGGATATTGTCGTAATCTGACCAGAAGACCATGGTTTCCAGATAAAGCGCGCCAGCCTTATACACAAAACCGAGCTCCACATTGACGCTGGTTTCCTCAACCGCATCCGGGTTACCCGCACCCGGAGGGTTAAATCCTTTGTACAATCCGCCGGTGACGGTCAGGCTGTCATCAACCTTGTAGCTGACGCCAAGACCGGGGATGAAGGCATCCACTTTGGTTTCTTCACGGTCATTGCGCATACCGCTGCGATCCGCATCGCCAGCGGCCCAGTCGGAACGATTAAGACGGATCGTCTCAAAACGCACCCCCGGTACTATCGTCCAGTTACCGGCTGTGATGGTATCCTGTGCAAAAAAGGCCCAGGCATTTGCGCTGACAAGCCGGTTACCGGCAGAGCCAATGGCATCTTCCGACGCATAAACAAGATCGCCGTCGATCATGGTGAAGCTTTCATGATACTGAAGCCGGTCTTCAAAATCCTCATGATAGCGGAGGGAAAATTCGAAATCATGGGATGCTGCACCGGTCTCGAACGGGATGGCAACCAGGGACTGGATGCCCTTGGCTTCGTAACTGCGGGCATTATGGCGAAGACGGATGGCACCTGCTGCACTGTCAGTCTCCCCTTTCAGCCAGGAAAGTTCTGTTGCGCATTCCACCGGATTGGAGAGGACGTAACTGCCGCTGCCACAGGATGAAACCGTGGCATTACGGATATCCTGGAACTTGAACCAGTCACGCTCGAATTCATTGTAATAGGCAACGGTCACCAGCTCGACACCATCGAAATTCGCTGTATGGGTAATCTGGAACTGCTTGTGATCTGTGTCGATATTATCCAGGGCACTTGCCGCATAACGCTGATAAGGGTCAGTGGCAAAATCGGAATCACTGAGACCCAGGTAGGATTCATTGGAATCACCATCGGTTTTGGAAACCTTGAATTCCAGGGACTGCGGAATCGCGGCATCTGCACTGGAGCTGATACGCAGCTTGCCCAGAATATCGGTCACTTCATAGCCGGTATCACCCCCGTTGGGCAGGGT
Organism: Emcibacter sp.; assembly: GCF_048269205.1. GTDB lineage: Bacteria > Pseudomonadota > Alphaproteobacteria > Sphingomonadales > Emcibacteraceae > Emcibacter. The sequence goes on from NZ_JBLXJC010000003.1 coordinate 253,358, forward strand.
TTTGAAGCCATCGTTCGCAGAATGGAATATCTCCACCACACCGGAAACATGATCACCGGAGCCGCCAACTGATCCATGCAGGGTATAGAGGCCGTCCTCACCGATGCGGGCATCGGCAAATCCGGAAAATTCTTCCGGGATGGAGCGGCTGACAAGGTTAATCGCCCCGCCCACGGTCCGCGGGCCGAATTTTACAGCCGCGGATCCCTTGCGGACCTCGATGGCTTCCATGCGGGCAGTTGTCGGGAAATAATAGGCTGAGGGGGCTGCATAGGGTGCAGGCGCAATCAGCACACCATCTTCCATTAGTGTAATTTTTGCAGATCGTTCCACACCTGACCCGCGCAGGCCGATATTCGGCCTGAGGCCGTAACCATCTTCTTCCTGAATATTGACACCCGGCACCAGGCGCAGGGTACGGAGAATATCCTCATACTTGAAAACATCCAGATCTTCCTCGCTCAGGCGAAGGGCGGCACCGGGGATTTTTACCCGGTCAGATGTTTTGCCGATAACCTGGATGCGCTCCATGCCGTTGCTTTCATCAAACGTGGCTTCCTCAGCCACCACAGAAGCGGAAAGAGACAAGACCAGGGCAACAGGTGCAACACCCGCATACAAAACAGATTTCATGGGAAGAGTCCTCCAGTAATTAAGTATTATTATTAATTTTGGAAGATCACTAGCATCCTGCATATGCAAATGCAAGTCGTTCTTATAAGAACTTGATATACATCTAATACTCGTGAAGTAAAAAAAGGGAGGTCCCATTGGCACCTCCCGTTAAAATATGCGATCGATTATGGTGTCAGCTATAGACAGCCTGGATGGTGGTATATTCCTTGAGGCCTTCTTCCCCGAACTCCACACCGATGCCGGATTTCTTTACCCCGCCAAAGGGGACATTGGGCTGGATCATACCATGTTTGTTGATCCAGACGCTGCCACATTCCATCCGCAGGGCAATTTCCTTCGCCCTGTCCACATCGGCGGACCAGACGGAACCGCCAAGGCCATTCTCGGACGCGTTGGCCATTTCGATGGCTTCATCAAGACTGCTGAATTTGATGATCGGCAGGGCCGGGCCGAACTGTTCCTCATCGACAATCCGCATGCCGTTCGATACATCGGCAAGCAGGGTCGCGGGATAGAAATAACCCGGCCCTTCCTTGGGATCGGCGCCCAGCAGAACGCGCGCCCCGTTTGCCACCGCATCAGAAACCAGATCGCGAACCTTATTATATTGCATCTCATTCTGCACAGGGCCGAGGGCGGTATTTTCGTCAAGGCCGTTGCCCATGGGCAGATTGGCGGCATAGCCGGTCAGGGCCGCGCAGACATCTTCATAAATGTCCTCATGAACATAAAGACGCTTCAGGGCAGCGCAGGTCTGGCCGCCGTTGATAAAGGCGCCCCAGAACAGCCCCTCGGCGATGGCTTGAGGGTCCACATCCGGTAATACAATACCGGCGTCATTACCGCCCAGTTCCAGGGTCAGGCGCTTCAGGGTCGGTGCGGCACTGGCCATGATCTTGCCGCCGGTGGCGCAGGATCCGGTAAAGACGATCTTCTGAATGCCCGGATGTTCGCTCATCATCTGGCCAAGATCATCCCGGCCACTGATCACATTCAGCACCCCTGGAGGCAGCGACGCAGCCATCAGTTCCACCATGCGCAGGGTGCCGAGCGGCGTATAGGGCGACGGCTTGATCACCACCGTATTGCCGGAGCGAATGGCCGGAACCACATGCCAGATGGCAATCATCAGCGGCCAGTTCCAGGGGGTGATGGACCCCACCACACCGACCGGCTTGCGATGCAGCTCCACATAGCCTTCCTCATTGTCCTGGACAACCTTGACCGGGAGTTCCAGATCGGCGGTATAATGGGTCCAGGCCTGGCACCCGCCAAGCTCGAAACGGGACCCGAGGCCATTGAGCGGCTTGCCCTGCTCTTCAGTAACCAGCTTCGCCAGTTCCTCGGCATGGTCTTCCAGAATTTTGCCCATGCCATGACAGGCCGCCTTGCGCACCTCGTCAGAGGTCTGGCTCCAGCTCTTGAAGGCTTCCGCCGCCGCCGAAACCGCCGCATCCAGCTGCTCCCTGCCCGCCACCGGGCATTTACCCAGTAGCTCACCTGTGGCCGGGTTGAAGATGTCCATATGGCTGTGGCAGGGCACGCTTTTACCATTGATATAAAGATTATATTCCATCGAAGCTTCCCCGGTTTAGAAAGTTGAATCATTTGTGTCACAGCAGGGCCTTGTACAAGCACCCTGCCGCCGAAACGCGCTGTTCCAGCGGAGTCCGGTCATTAAAAATATCACAGAGGGAAAGTCCGGGGCTATGCTACCTAAGCATCAGAAACTGAGACTAAGGTAGCATAGGCGGGGTAAAGTTACGCTGCCGCGGGGACAAGCCAGCCCAGCTTGCGCGCCTGTTCCGCGGCAAGGGCGGGAATATCCCGGGCAATCATGTTCCGGTGCAGAATCTGAACGCCAAGCATGTGGTTGATCATGGCATCCAGCTGAACCAGACGGGCGCGAGGTGTTTTTTCGTCCTCAGCTTCGGCAAGAAGCCGCTGCACCCCGGCACTGTCCAGCACGCCGGCCTCGCGCACAGATTTTTCACTCAGGAAATCGCCGGCAAGCTCCATCATCGCCGACCATTTGTCCTTGTTGACGGTGGCCGGCGGCGCCATGAAAGCGAATTTCTCGCGTTCATAAAGCGTTTTCGGCAACAAGCCTTTCATAGCCTCTTTCAGCACATATTTTTCCCGTCGCCCCTTGATACGGTGCAACGGCGGAATGCGGGTCGCGGCTTCGGCCAGATGGTGATCCAGAAAGGCCGGACGGGCCTCCATGCTATTGGCCATATCCACACGGTCGCCGCCCCAGGTCAGGATCTGTCCTTCCAGCATGGTTTTCGACCACACATATTGCGCCCGGTCCAGGGGATGACGACCGTCCAGCATATTCCGGTCCAGCTTCTCAGCGATCGCCTGGCCCGGCTTGTAAGCGGCAAGATCTTCGCGACGGTCCGCATTCAGCACGGTACGGGCCGTCTCCTCACAGCTCAGCCAGGGCTGCAGACAGCTCGGCGTAAACCCGACCCGGTCCGTCAGATAAGGGTCATCATGCTGTTCGGCGGCCAGCATGGCGCCCTTGAACAGGGCATTGCTTTCCCCAAGCATAGCCTCCCATTTCCGGCGCTCGGAAGCCTCCAGATCGTCCAGGCCATGCAGGAAAAGATCCTGGCGGAAAGAGGGGTAGCCGGCAAACAACTCGTCAGAGCCTTCCCCGGTCACCACCACCTTGTAGCCCACATCACGTACATGCCGGCTCATCAGGAACTTGGCCACCGCCAGGGTATTGTAGACGGTGCGTTCCGTATGCCAGATGGTTTCTTCGAAATGGCCGTAGAGATGGCTGCCGTCAAGGCGCAGGACATCCTGGTCCGCCCCTGTGGCATCCGCCATTTCCCGGGCGATGGGAGTTTCGTCATAGTCCGCATCGGTAAACCCGATGGTAAAGGCCTTGACCGGATTCTGGCGCATGGCGGCAGACAGGCCGAGGATGGAACAACTGTCCACCCCGCCGGACAGATAACATCCGACCGGCACATCGGCTTCAAGACGCAAGCGTACGGCTTCTGTAAGCCCTTCGCGCACCGTCTCGATACTTTCTTCCTCGCTTTTTGGCCCGGAATGGTATCCGGCCTCGGGAAATTCGAAGTCCCAGTAGGGCCGGTCTTCCATCTTGTACCCGGTGCCCTGCCGGCGGAATGTAACCACATGTCCGGGCTTGACCTGGTGAATACCGTCATAGGCCGTGGTGCCGGGCACCATCACCTGCATCAGTTGGTGCAGGACGCCTTCATTGTTAAAGCGGCGCGCCACATCCGGATGGGCCATCACCACCTTGACTTCGGATCCGAACACCACACCGTCATCACTGGCATGATAATAAAGCGGTTTGACCCCGAACCGATCCCGCACCAGATGCAGGGCATCTTCTTTTGCATCATAAAGGGCAAAGGCAAACTCGCCGCGCAGACGCCGCAGTGTTTCCTCCAGCCCGAACCGGGGATAAAGATGCAGAACAATCTCGCTGTCGCTTTTTGTAGTGAAGCGGGCCCCGCGACTTGTCAGGTCGGTGCGGATGCGCTGGTAATCATAAAATTCGCCGTTATGGGCCAGAAGCAGGCTGTCATCCCCGTTACGGAACGGTTGACGTCCCCGGTTTTCGTGCAGATCAATAATGGACAGCCGGGCATGGGAGAAACCCACCCCGCGGCCCTCCATGACTTCAACGCCGAATCCATCCGGACCGCGATGATATTGAATGGCCGCCATATTGGCAAGAATCTGGGGATCAACGGGACGTTCCCTGTCGAAATAAAATACTCCGGCAATGCCGCACATGATATTTTCTGCTCTCTGGCTTTGAGGTTAAATATATTAGTTCGTTACGGAAGCGGAATGTGGTCAGACCACATCCATGACCATTTCAGTGCGCTGCACCATACAGGTCAGCAACGCCATCCGCATGAAAACAGCGCCCCGGGCCTGGGCGAAATACCAGTTGTGGGGCGTATCATCCAGCGAGGTGCATAATTCGTCCCCCCGGGCCAGCGGATGCAGAATGATGGCCGAAGGCTTCAGCGGAGATTTGCTGTTCAGCCTGAGACTATTGCCCATGACCTCGAAATCATCCTTCACCCAGGCAATGGCATTGATATAGACCACATCAAGTCCGGGGAGTTCCTTGTCGAGATTGGTGCTTTCGCGAAGCTTCAGGCCGTCTTCTTCCAAGGATTCCCTCTGCTCCTTGCTGTAAAGTTCCGTGTCCTGCCCGTCGTGGATCACCACAACTTCCTTGAGCATACCCGGGAACCGGGACAGCAGCTTGAGAAGGCTGCGCACGGTGCGCATCCGACGGGGCACGCCAATGATGCCGATGCGGATACGTTCGCGGGACTTTTCTTCCAGCAGCTTGGGCCGCCATTTCAGAATGGTATAAAGATCCGCCATGGCCTGGGTCGGATGTTCATCGGTGCCGTTCCCGGCATTGATGATGGGGATGCGCAGGCTCTGCATCATCTGCATGACAGAATCCTCATTGCTGTCCCTGAGCACCACACAATCACCGTAGTTGTTGAACATCTCGGCCACGTCGGACAGGCTTTCACCCTTGGCGATCCCTGTGGTGGTCCGGTCGGTAATGGACATGATATCACCGCCCAGCCGGTGCCAGGCGCTCTCGAAACTGAGCCTGGTGCGGGTTGACGGTTCATAAAAGGCGCTGATCAGCAGTTTGCCCGACAACGGCTTTATGGGGGCGAGGAACCGGTCCGGGTTGGCTTCATATTTGGCCGCCAGCCGGAACAGCTGCAATAGCTGCTCCCGGTCAAACTGGGCTGCCGAGGCCACATGCCGGTTGGCCAGGCCCTGCAGATGCTCGTGCTCCTCGGTGATCGCCCGCAGCAGATCCCGGGGATGGGCATCGCCGTAAATGTCGGGGCGTTCACGGTCAAAGGAAGCGGCACCTTCGGTGATGGCCTTTTCCGCGCCTACCATAAGGAATTCTCCTTTATGTCACGTAATACAAGATAGATTAGAACCACTGGCGCCACACAGGTCAGCGCCAGGGCGGGCAACACCATTGCCTCGAGTCCTAAGACGGAAATCATTTCTCTTCTCCATTCCCGAGCGGGCCGTTTTCCCCGAGGGTAGTCCAGTCGAAAGTTTCACGGCACGCAAAGGCAAACAGCATGACGGTCATGGATACGGCTGCGGAAACAAGCGCCGCCACATAGAATCCAATCGCAAAATACGCATAAAGGCCGCTGGCGGTCCCGGCAATCATTGCCAGGGTGGCAAGCTTTCCGCCGCCGCGACGATAAAGCAGGCCGATGGTAATCGGCCAGATGGTGCTGGCGACAAAAGCGCCGGTGAAATGCAGCAGCGAGCCCAATGTCGCCAGCCGCGGCAGGCTCATCGCCCAGGTGAACAGGCCGAGCCCCAGAATTATCCAGACGGCCGCCTTGCGAAGTTCCCAATCAGTGGCCTTCGGACGGAAGTGCCCTTTGTAGATATCCTTGACGATCAGGTCGCTTGTTGCTGCCAGTACGCTGTCCAGGCTGGAGGCCAGCGCGGCAAAGACCACCACAAAGACCAGGATCGCCCCGGCAAGTCCGAACAGCTTTCCGGCCACCAGCGGCGCCACCATGTCAGGGGACGGCACATTGATGCCGAGCGCCGGGGCGGCAAGGGCAATAAAGCCAGCAACGATCGGGATCGGCAGCCAGAAAATGCCGGCCATAAGGTAGGCCTTGAAACCCACCCCCTTGGCAAAGGCAAAGGCCCGGGACCACCAGACGTTGGAATGGAAAATTTCCCCGACACCGAAAAACAGGTTATTGAACAGGAACATGATGGACGCCGGCAGCAGCAGGTTCAATAGTTCCGGCCGTTCTTCCTGAAGGCGGCTGTGAATGGCCTCGAAGCCCACTTCATTGATCACCAGAACCGCCAGCACAACAATACCCGCCAAAATCAGAAGGGTCTGCACGAAATCGGTACCGATCACCGCCCGAAGGCCGCCGAAGACGGTATAGAGTGTGCAAATCAGCACAATCACAGTCATGCCGTAAACATAGGGAATACCACTGAGGGCATTGATCAACAGACCCCCGGCCATGCCCAGACTGATCAGCCAGCCGACACTGTAAAACAGGGAAATCAGCAGGAACACCCGCCAGGCAAACGTGCCATAGCGCAGGCGGATAAAATCTCCGCTGGTATAGCCCTGGGGCATCATGTCCCTGATCCGCCGGGCCAGCGGCGCAAAAAGCAACAGGCCGACCGCGCCCAGGGAATAGCCGGCCATGCCCCAGATGCCGAGCTGATAGGCCAGCTGCGGCGCTGTCATGGTGGTATTGCTGGTCACCCAGGTGGCCATGGCCGTGGCTACGGCAAATCCCATGCCCACCTTGCGCCCGGCCAGCATATAATCTTCAAGGCTGTCATTCTTGCGCCCGAGCCACCAGCCGAGCCAGACCCAGAGAAGGGAAAAAGCGCCTATAATAAGCCAGGCGATCCCGGCCGGCATCACTGCATCGGCATTCATCATCAGATATGGCTCCGCCCGCTTTGTATGGAAGAATTCGCGTCTTCAGGACGGCTGCCCCTGATCAGAAGGATCAGAAGAATGGCAAAGATCACTGCACCGCCACCAAAAAAGGCCAGCGCCTGGGTCAAGGGATGGTGGTGAACGGTAATGGTCAATCCATTATCCGCCGGCGCCGGTGCCCCGTCCGAGATCAGCCGGAACTGATAACGGCCGTCCGCCAGTCCGCTCAGGGTCGTGGCCCGGTCACCGCCCGCATAAAGGGAGCGCCAGCCGTCTTTTGTTTTCAGGTCGAGCTGAAAAGACAGGCCTGCCGCCTCCGGCCAGGACAGGGTCACATAGCCCGCAGAAAGGCCATCATCGGCAACACGAAGTGTGCCAGCCGTAAGTGTCGAGAGTGATGCCAGGTAGAAGAATGCTATAGTTATAACACGAATAATCATAAAAGATTTCGTTGTGTCGTCGGGAACGACCAAATGCTCCTTTTATCGTCAGCATTCCAGATTTATTGGCGGGCGGAAGGCCCGTTTTCAAGTCCACATCATACGGACTTATAAATTGAATTCAAATATTTTGTTCTGAAATATCCTGTGCCATAATCTGCCGTTGAACCTTCAGATCAATGTCACAGGACGTGTAGTCGATGCCCAATGTTTGCGTGGAACGTATTGAAAAGGACCTGCTTGCACTTTCCAAGTTCGGCTTCAATGAACAGGACCGCGGCATCTACCGGCAGGGATTCACCGACGCCGACATGGACGCCAGACGATGGCTGATGGATATTTTCCGGTCTCTGGACATGGAGACACATATGGACGGCGCCGGCAATGTAATCGGCCGTCTGGGACCGAAAGACAAACCCTGCGTCATGGTCGGCTCCCATCTGGATTCCGTGCCGGCCGGTGGCATATTTGACGGCGCCCTGGGCGTCATGGCCGGTGTGGAATGCATTCGTGTCATCCAGGAAAATAACATTCACATTGACTACCCCATCGAGATTGTTGCCACCAGCGAGGAAGAAGGCCGCTTCGGCGGCATGCTGGGCGCCCAGGCCATTTCGGGAAATGTAACCCTCGCCTGGCTGGAGAGCGCCAGGGATTCCAGCGGTGAGTTACTCAAGGATGCCATGGCCCGTCACGGCTTTGACTATCATGAAGTCATGCACGCCCATCGCCCCCCGGAAGAAATCAGGGCCTTTCTGGAACTGCACGTGGAACAGGGCCCTGTGCTGGAAACCAAACGCACGTCGATCGGTATCGTCGAGGGAATATCCGGCGTGTTCAAATGGTTCGTACGCCTGATCGGCAAGGCAGACCATGCCGGTACCGCCCCCATGGACATGCGCAGTGACGCCTTTCTGGGACTGGCTGACTTTACCCATGAAATCCAGCGCATCATTGACGAGGAAGGCACTGATAAATCACGGATCACCATCGGCTTCGTGGAACTGAAACCCGGCTTTCCCCATACGGTTCCGGGGGAAGTGGACTTCACCATCGTCGGCCGCGACCTGGATCCTGACGTCATGAAAGCGCTGGCCAATGCCTGTCGCCGGGTGCTGTCCTCCATTGCCCGCAAACACGGCCTGATGTTCGAATATGAACAGATGAGCTGGCTGGAACCGAAATACTGCAGCAGCCGGGTGGTGGACGTTATAAGGGACAGGGCCGAAGGGCGCGGCTACAGCCACATGCTGATGCCGTCCGGCGCCGGACATGACGCCCAGTTCATGACGGAAATCACCGAAACCGGCCTGATCTTTGTGCCCAGCGTCAATGGCGTCAGCCACGCCCCCGATGAATGGACTCACTGGACCGATGTGGAACGTGGCTCCAACCTGCTTTTGGACAGCCTTGTCGTTCTGGCAACAGACTAGAGGGACAATCAGTCCCCGCCATCAAGCGGTAGTGTGACAAGCCGGAGCGAGGGATCTGTCGGCTCCGGGTGAACAAAGAAGCCAATCTCGCGACACATGTTCAGCATGGTCTCGTTCTCGACCGCCACCTGCCCCCACAGTTCGCCGATTTTTTCCGCCTTTGCATATTCGATCAACCGCTGCATCAACGCCCAGCCAATGCCGTGCCCCTTGACGTCGCTGCGGGTGATGACGGCATACTCGGCACGCAGGTTATCAGGGTCGCTGGCCAGGCGGGAAATCCCCAGCATCTCGTTCGAATCCGGGTCAATAGCGATAAACGCCATGGCGCGGGCATAGTCTATCTGGGTCAGCCGGGCGATGAATTCATGCTGCAGCTTGCGCATGGGAACAAACAGCCTGAGCCTGATGTCCTCGGGATCGGTCTTTTCCATAAAGGTATCATAGAAGCGCTCGTCCTCTGGCCGTATCGGCCGGATCAGAACGGTACGCCCTTCGGGCAGGGCCTCCCGTCTTTCCCATTCGGAAGGATAGGGCCGGATCGCAAGGCGCGGATTAAGCTTGCCTTCAGGACAGGCTGCGCCGGTGGCAACGATGCGGGCATCCAGGGCAATAACCCCCTTTTCATCGGCCAGCAGGGGATTGATATCCAGCTCGGTAATTTCCGGTAACTCCGCAACCATCTGTGAAATGCGCACCAGGGTCAGGGCAATGGCCGAGATATCCGCTGACGGCCTGTCCCGGTATCCCTTCAGCAGTCTGAAAATCCGGGTGTCCTCCATCAGGTCGCGGGCCAGCTTCAGGTCCAGCGGCGGCAACGCCATGGCAGTATCCCGGAGAACCTCCACCGCCGTCCCCCCGGCGCCAAACATGATGAGGGGACCAAAGGTGGCATCTTCGCTGACGCCGATCAGCAACTCGTGCGCCCCCGGCCGGTGAATCATGGGCTGGACTGTGAACCCTTCGATATGTGCTTCCGGCAGCGCCCTGCCGATAGAGGCCAGCATCTCCCCGGCCGCCGTTCGGGCCTCGGCCGCACCAGCAAGCCCCAGCCGGACCCCGCCCACATCCGATTTGTGGGAAATATCACGGGACAGGATCTTGATCGCCACCTCTCCCCCTTCTGCTGACAGAAGGGCTTTTGCCGCCTTTTCCACCTCTTCCGGGGAGGCCGCAATAACCGTTTCAACCGTCGGCACCCCATAGGCCTTCAGTACGGCCTTGGCTTCCGGCTCGGTCAGCAGATCGCGTCCTTCCTTCCGCGCCCGGTCAATGACTTTGCGGGCGGCGGCGGGATCGGTCTGGAAACCTTCGGGCAGGCTCGGCGGCGTCTGCATCAGCGCCTGCTGGTCCCGGGCATGACGAACCAGATAGCTGAAGCCCCTGACCGCGTCCTCGGGTGTCTTGAAAGTGGGATAGCCCTCCCGGGCAAACAGGGCCCTGGCGTCATGGGCGGCACCGTCCCCGAGCCAGGCTGTCAGAACAGCCTTGGGGTGAACAGACTTGCGATTATTCCGATCGATGCTTTCCAGGGTCGCCTTTGCAGCCTCTGTGCCCGAAGCCAGGGCCGTCGGACAGTTGATCACCAGCACCGCATCAACCTCCGGATCTTCCAGCACGATTTCCATGGCGTCTTCATAGCGTTGCGGTCCGGCATCACCGATGATATCCACCGGATTACCTTTCGACCAGGCGGCCGGCAGAACCGCATCAAGCCGGGTGATCGTCTCCTCGGCAAGACTGGCCAGTGTGCCGCCAAAGTCGATCAGCCGGTCAACGGCCAGCACACCGGCGCCGCCGCCGTTGGTGACAATGGCCAGCCGGGCGCCATGCACCCGCCTCAGGTGACTGAGAATTTCTGCCGCATCGAACAGATCCTCCAGATCCGTCACCCGCAATATACCGGCCCGGCGAAAAGCCGCATTATAGGCGGCATCGGACCCGGCCAGGGCACCGGTATGGGAATGGGCGGCCTTGGCGGCCGCCTCGTGACGGCCAGACTTGATGACAATGACCGGCTTGACCCGGGCTGCGGAACGGGCGGCGGACATAAATTTGCGGGCATCGGTCACCTGCTCCAGATACATGAGAATGGCGCGGGTGCGGGTATCTGCGGCCAGATAGTCCAGCATGTCCCCGAGATCCACGTCGGCCATGTCGCCCATGGACACCATGGCGGAAAATCCCTTGCCGGCATCTTTGGACCAGTCGAGGATGGCGCTGATAATGGCCCCGGACTGGGACAGCAGGGCAAGCTCCCCCTTCAGCGGCGAGGCATGGGCAAAACTGGCGTTCAGTCCGGCCGCCGGCACCATCAGACCGAAACAGTTCGGCCCGACGATCCGCAAACCATAGGGCCGGGCCGCCTCCAGCATGGCCTGTGTCAGACCCTGTTCACGAAACCCGGCTGTGATGACGACAGCCGCCCTTGTACCCTTTTTCCCAAGTGCAGAGATGACATCGGGGACATGTTGCGGGGGGATGGCAATCACCGCCAGGTCGGGAATGCCGGGCAAACTGTCCGTGTCCGCATAACAAGGCATGCCGTCGATCTCGCTGTGACCGGGATTGACGAGCCAGACCGGGCCCGGGAAGCTCTCTTTAAGGTTATCCATAACCGTTCGCCCGATAGACCCTTCCCGACCGCTGGCGCCAAAAAGCGCTACCGAAGCGGGAGAGAATAGTTTCTCAAGATTTCGTATGGACATCGCCGGGTCATATCCTTGCATGGATTATTGCTCTGCACAATTTCGAAAAGTCTACACGAAAAAACAGTCCTTTAACAGATGCTATAAAAAATTCATATTTCCGCCGGGCGGTTTCAGAGCTCACAAACCAGAAGACAGGCATTAAAAAAACACTTTTTTATCAAATAGTTATGTAAAATATACCCGGTTCTCAAACCCCGCTACAGACAGAATATATTAGTTCGAACAAATTCTGTTGCAGCGCAGCATATTATGCTATACTCCCTGCCTGTACGGGCATTATCAATGCCCGGTTCACTAGCGGAAAGATGTTTGAAATGGCAGGAAAGTCCCTTGTAAAGAAAGAAGCCGCCCCTCCTCCCGTCCCGCCGACACGGCCGATGGGTCAGCTCTATACCCGCCCGGAAGGTCAGGAAGCTGCGCCGGAACATCCGCTGGCGGATGCCTTTGACCGGACCATCCACGCCATGGTCGCCCGCTCCACCATGGGGCTGTCCCCCATGGCCCTGACGGATGCCTGGCTGGACTGGGCCGTCCACCTCGCCTTTTCGCCTGGCAAGCAGGCGGAACTGGTCCACAAGGCCGCCCGCAAAACGGGAAAACTGAGCGCCCATGTTGCCAAATGCGCCCTCAACAGAGAAGAAGATCACGAGCCCTGCATCGAGCCCCTGCCCCAGGACAAACGCTTTTCCGGAGACGCCTGGCAGAAGTGGCCTTACAACATGATGTATCAGTCTTTCCTGCTGAACCAGCAGTGGTGGCACAATGCCACCACCGGTGTGCGGGGGGTCACCAGGCAACATGAAAATGTGCTGGAATTCGCCAGCCGTCAGTTGCTCGATATTTTTTCACCATCAAATTTTCTCTGGACCAACCCCGAGGTGATCGAACAGACCTGGGAAGAAAAAGGAATGAATCTGGTCCGGGGCTTCCAGAATTATCTGGAAGACCTGATCGACATAAATGACGGAAAAGACCGCAAGACAGAAAACTACAAGGTCGGCAGGGATGTCGCCATAACACCGGGTAATGTGGTCTTTCGCAACCGGCTTATCGAACTGATCCAGTATGAACCGTCCACGAAAACCGTGCGCCCGGAACCGATTTTGATCGTTCCGGCCTGGATCATGAAATATTATATTCTGGACCTCAGTCCCCATAATTCACTGGTCAAGTACCTGACGGATCAGGGGTATACCGTATTCATGATTTCCTGGAAAAACCCGGATGAAAACGACAGAAACCTGGGGATGGAGGATTACCGCCAGCTGGGGATCATGGCGGCGCTTGACGCCATTTCAGCCATTCTTCCGGACAGAAAAATTCATGCGGCGGGTTACTGCCTTGGGGGCACCCTCCTGTCCATCGCCTCAGCCGCCATGGCCCGGGACGGTGACGACAGGCTGGGCTCGATGACCCTGCTTGCCGCCCAGACCGACTTTACCGAGGCCGGGGAGCTGAATCTGTTCATCAACGAAAGCGAACTCACTTTCCTCGAGGATATGATGTGGGAAAAAGGCTATCTGGATACGCATCAGATGGCCGGCGCCTTTCAGATCCTGCGGTCCAACGACCTGGTCTGGTCGCGCATGGTTGGCGAATATCTGATGGGCAAGCGTAATTCAACCAACGACCTGATGGCCTGGAACGCGGACGCCACCCGCATGCCCTACCGGATGCACAGCGAATATCTGCGCCAGCTGTTCCTGAATAACGATTTTGCCGCCGGGCGTTACCGGGTTGGCGACAAGCCTGTCGCCTTCAGCGATATCAGGGTACCTATTTTCTCCGTCGGTACCCAGTGGGATCACGTGGCGCCGTGGCGTTCCGTCTACAAGGTCCATCAGCTTGCCGATACGGAAGTTACCTTCCTGCTCACCAGCGGCGGCCACAATGCGGGCATTGTCTCCGAAATCGGCCGCCCGAACCGTTTCTACCAGATTGCCACAAAGGGGGCTGACGATCAGTATCATGACCCCGACAGCTGGGTCCAGGATGTCCCCTTCCATGAAGGGTCCTGGTGGCCGGCCTGGATCGACTGGCTTGATGAGCATTCCAGCGAGCCCGTGCCCCCGCCGACCATGGGCGCCACCGGCATCGTCCTGCCGCTGATCGACAAGGCGCCCGGGCAATATGTCCTGCAGGACTAGATAATTCCTTCATAAAAAAAAGCCGGGCCATTGGCCCGGCTTTCTTCATTGAGACTGGTTTCTTTTAGAAATCAGCAGAGAATGCGAGATACCAGTTGCGTTTGCGGGCATAGATCACTTCTTCATACCCCGTAGCGGTGGAGAATGAGGAGTTACCGGCCACCTGATAGAGCTTGTCCGTCAGGTTGTTCACACCGAAGGTGACTTTCCAGCCCTTGTCCTCATCGGTGAGCTGCAGGGACGCATTCACAAGCGTGTAGCTATCCTGAATAACGCCCTCGGAGTTGGCCGCGTCATAATACATGTCGGAGGTGTAGACCACATCCACGCGCGGGGTCAGCTCCATACCGTTGCCCAGGTCAAAGAAGTAACTCACACCCAGGTTGGTTTTCCATTCCGGACTGAACGGCAGGCGGTTGCCTTTGTCAACAGTCGCCGTCACAGTCTGGCCGGGAACATCAATCTCAACAACTTCATCAATGGAAGAATCAAGGTAACCGATACTACCTTCGACCAGCCAGCGGCCGGTCGGGTTCCAGGTCATCTCAAGTTCGAAACCTTCGATGGACGCAGAACCGGCGTTGAACAGAAGCGGCACCACACCCAGACGATAGATCAGCTGCAGATCGGTGTAATCAGTATGGAAAATCGCACCGTTCAAACGCAGGGTATCGCTAACGTCAGCCTTGAAACCGATTTCATAGTTTTCGGCTTCTTCCTGGTCAAAGGTGATGGGCTGGTTGTTCGGCGGAGCATCATTATAACGCTGGTTGAACCCACCGCTTTTGAAACCCTGTGACCAGCTGGCGTAAGTCATGATTGAATCATTCCAGCGATACTGCAGCTTGATGGTTCCGGTAACCGCTGAGAAATCCTGTTCATGCAGGCTCGGATCCACAAACAGCGGCGGCACAGTTGACGGCAGCGGATTCGGGTCCGGTGCTGTTGCCGGGTTGATGTTAAAGGCAATCAGCTTCATACCCTTGGTTTCTTCGGTATAACGCAGACCGCCTGACAAGGACAGTGCGTCAGTAAAATCATAGGTCCATTCAGTGAAGGCGGCCCAGCTTTCCGTGCTGAGATCCACACTCTGATAATCGCGTGAACCCGGTCCGCCTGCGGCCACAACCGGCGGCGGGGCGGCAACATCGACACGCACTTCATCATGGGTGTCTTCATCGAAGTAATAAAGACCAACCACACCGTTCAGCCTGTCAGCCGTATAGAGTGCCTGCAGTTCCTGGCTGAACTGCTCACTGACACTGTCATAAGCCGTGGACAGGATTGTGAAAGGCGTATTGTCCGCATCGCGAGCCCCGGACCAGTCAAGCTTGCGGTAAGCGGTGATGGATTTCACGGTGAAAGTATCGTTGATGTCATACTGTGCGGTACCTGAAATACCCCAGTTTTCCGTCGTACTGAACACCTCTGCCGTACCGCCGTTGGTGAACGGTCCCAGGTCATAAGTGGCATCGTTGGCGCAACGGGCGTCAACAATGTTCGGCACTGTCGTGTTCGGCGGCACCCAGAACGCACCCGGACATCCAGCCCCCTGGCTTACAGCCCCGACGAATACGGCGTTTTCATTGATGTTCTTGAAGACAAACGGGGAACCGTTTTCGTCTTCACTGGAGTAATCCCCGCGCAAGGTCAGGCTGAAACTGTCGCTGGGTTCCCAGCGCACGGTGCCGTTCAGCGAATAGCTGTTGTCGTCACCCAGATCAATGCCATCGGCCTGACGGATGACATAGCCGTCACGCTGACGCATGCCCATGGAAAGGCGGGCGGCCAGGGTATCATTGACCGGCAGATCAAAGGCGCCGAACAGTTCTCGCAGGTTGTCTGTGCCGGTGCGGGCCCGGACTGTACCGCCGAATTCGTCACCGGGAAGATTGGTGGAAATCAGTACCGCGCCGCCGATGGTGTTCCGGCCGAACAGGGTGCCCTGCGGACCGCGCAGAACCTGTACGCTGGCGATGTCCTTAAAGTCCATGGCCCCGCCGACAGAACGTCCCATATAGACATCATCAATATAGATGCCGACGCCCGGATCAACAGCTCCGGTCGGATCAGTCTGGCCGATACCGCGGATAAAGACCTGGGCCGCGGAGTTATTGCCGGACAGCGGGCCATAACTGGTGAACTGCAGGTTCGGCGCCACATTATCCAGATCGGTTGTTTCGAAAATCTGCTGGCGCTCGAGCGCATCGGCCGTCAGCGCAGTTACGGCAACAGGTATATCCTGAAGGTTTTCTTCACGGCGACGGGCCGTCACCGTAATTTCCTCAAGCAGCATGAGGGTGTCTTCATTGTTCTGTTCCTGGGCGGTCGCCTCAAGAGCCGGCGGCAACATTGTGCCGATCATGGCCATGAGGGCAATCCGGGAACTTGTCGATCTTCTGGAATGCGAAAGTTTTACGAAAGGCATCATCTTCTCCCATTTGTTGATGATTTCAGTTTGTGCGATTGGACAGCGAGGGACGGAAGGTCCTGAGTACCACTTGCTGTCTGGAGGAAGGAAGCCTTGTCGAATTCGGAAAACAGTCCAACAAAACAGAATCTCCCTTGGGTCCTCCCGGTGCCGGATTTACCGGACGTCTTTTATAGTTAGGTTATAGCTGTGTTGCTATTTACAGTCCCGATCATTGTTATGGCATATAGCAATTAAGCTGTCAACGCTATATCAAATAGCACTTTACTTTCCCGGGCAGGCTTTTTGCCGGAGCTAATGGCCAGCCCCGGCGCAGATGAAAGTGATCACTATATACCCTGATTAACTAGGGGCTACGGTGATGTCTGGCACATCCTCCCCTGGAAAAACGACTCCGGACGAGACTCTATTTACCAGCCGGCGCTTCCCTTGGGGAACGCATGGCCAGGAGGGCAAAAGCCGCCATAACGGAGCCAAAAGCCATAATCGTTGCCACACTGCCCCGCTCCATGCCGAGCGCGAACAGATAGCCTGTCACAGCGGGTGAAATAACCGCCCCGCCGCGGCCCATGCCAATGACAAAACCGGTTCCGGTGGCCCGGAGTCTGGTAGGGAAATTCCTGGCCACCAGGGCATAAAGACCAACCACCCCGCCGAACAGGAAGAAACCGAGAACAAAGCCGACCATTTTTAAGAGCTCGATCTGCGGTGTGACCTGGCCAAAAGCAATGACCGATACGCCCGTTGCCAGCATGATGCCTATCACCAGCTTTCTCATGCCATAGAAAGTGGCCGCCCAGCCCAGCAGACTGCCGCCGACGATGCCGCCCACATTGACCCAGACGGAGACAGAGGCGCCAACAGATTTATCAAATCCAAGCGCCGTAACAATGGATGGCACCCAGCCCATGACATAATAAAAAGTGGTGATGTGAAGGAAATAGCTGAACGCCAGGGTAATGGTTGTATTCCGCTGCATCGGCGCAAACAGGTCCTTGATGCCGGCCCGGGCCTGCCCTTCTTCTGGCTCTGCCACATGGTCCGCTTCCGGGTGTTTCATACGCCGCAGGATTCCGTTGATTTTATCCAGCGCCGCGGCACCCTTGCTATGGCTCAGGAATTCAATGGATTCAGGCAGGAACAGCAATACCACAGGAATGATAACGAGCGTTACCACACCGCCAAAGATAAAGACGGAATGCCAGCTGTAATGCTGAAGCAGTATGGCCGCAACAGAACCACCCAGTACACCACCGATGGGATAACCGATGGTCATCAGGCTGACCGAAAGATCGCGTTGGCGGGCATTGGAATATTCCGCAGCCATGGCATTGATAGAGGCCAGCATGGCCCCAATTCCAAGTCCGGTAAGTATGCGGTAAATGGACATGGTGAAGATATCCGTCGCCGTGGCGGACAGCAGCATGCCGCCGCCCATGGTGATCAGACTGCCGAGAATGGCGGCACGCCGCCCGAAACGGTCGGCGAGCGGGGCAAGGAACAGTGACCCTGCAGCCATGCCGGCCAGACCGGTGGCAATCACAATGCCAACTGCATCAGGGCCGAGACCCCAGTCCTGGGCAATGCCTGGCGCGGCAAAAGTGATGGCAAGCACATCAAAACCGTCAAGCGCATTGAGAAAAATACAGATGCCCACTGCAACGATCTGCAGGGCGCTCATTGGTTCGCGATCAATAATATCGCGCGGATCGTTGTTCATGCTGCCTGTCTCCCATTACCGGCTATTATGACTCTTCACTATATTTGTTTGCTATTCTGCATAACACTGTCCGCAGAACCTTGCCCGATCAGTCTGACTTTTGCAATTGTTGAGAAAACTTTTTAATTTTCCTTCTTCTGCAACAGGTCCTGCAATTGCTGCTTCTGGACCTTGCCCGATCCGGTGCGGGGCAGGGCGGAAAGAAGCGTCAGATGTTTCGGCAGCTTGTAGCGGGCAAGTTTCGGTTCCAGCCAGGCGAGGACCTGGTCCATGGTCAGACTGTATCCCTCCCTGCACACCACGGCGAGATGCCCGACTTCCCCCCAGCGCTCGTCAGGCACACCGATAACAGCCGCCTCGACCACGCCTTCCATGCCGGCAAAGGCCGCTTCCACTTCGGCCGGGTAGACATTCTCGCCCCCGGAAATAAACATGTCTTTCTTGCGGTCCACAAGATAATAGAACCCGTCAGCATCCCGCCGGGCGATATCGCCGGTCCTGAACCAGCCGTCTTCTGTAAAGGCCGCCGCCGTTGCTTCCGGCTGACGCCAGTACCCGGAGGTGACATTGTCACCCCTGAGCAAAAGCTCGCCAGCGAGATCATCAGGACAGTCGTTGCCGCGCTCATCAACAATGCGGGCTTCAACGGCAGGGGTTCCCAGACCGACGGACCCCGCCTTGGCGAAAATACGCTCACGCTCGATAGGCATGCCGAAGGTGGTGCCGGATTCGCTCATGCCATAACCGTCGACCACTGATATTCCGTCACTGAGCCAGGCCCGGATATCCGCCTCGGGATGGGGGGCGCCGCCGGTAAAAATGGCTGTCATGTGGCGAAGTCTTTCAGGGTCATAGCCCGGTTCCTGCCTGAGCCGCGCTGCCATCTGGGGCACGCCGAAATAATGGCTGACACCAAGCGCCGGATCACCCAGCCGGTCCAGGGTGCGCGCCGCATCGAACCCTTCCGAAATGATCAGTGTCGCCCCGTTCATGAAAGTGGGGCGCACATTGGTGATCAGACCGATAATATGAAACATCGGGGAATCACACAGGAAAACGCTCTCGTGCGTAACCCGACCGAGAATGGAGAAATTTTTCGCCGTCTGGTCAAGGTTATGCTCGCTCAGCAACGCCCCTTTCGGCCTGCCGGAGGTCCCGGAGGTATAAAGAATTAGCGAGATATCCTTGCGATCAAAAGGCGCGTGAGGCAAGGGAGCCGCCGCGGCCATACCTTCGGCAAGCTTACTGATGCTTAGCCTCGGTACCTTTGACTGAATGGGGTCCAGCGAAGCATCCCCGACCAGAAGTGCCGGATCGGCATCCTCAATCAGGTTTTCAATTTCCGCCTTGCTGAGACGCCAGTTCAGCGGCACATAAATCAGCCCCGTCCGGGCACAGGCAAGATGAAGGATAACAAGTTCCGCGCAATTATGCGCCAGACTTACAACGCGTTCACCATGATCAAGAGAGGGATAGGCCCGCAGAAGGGCAGCGCACTGGCCCACAGCGTGGTCCAGCGCGGCATAACTCCACTCCCTGGCCGTGTTCAGATCCCGGATTGCAAGCTTTTTCGGCTGCAATCCGGCCTGCAGGGCAACATGGTCAATCATTGTGAACCCTGTTTATTTTTTCACTTTGTAAGCGCCAAGTCCCGGCTTGTAGCTCTTCTCATCGATAAACTGGCGGATACCTTCCTTGCGACCTTCATTGTCGAAAGAGTTGGCAGCTTCCTGCATCCGGACGAGATATTCCTCGGCATCGTCATAGGACATATCGCCCACACGACGAACGGCATCCTTGGCATATTTCAGGGCAATAGGATTCTTTTCAAGCAGGATATTGGCGACTTCGCGGGTACGCTCTTCCAGCTTTTCCAGTGGTACACTTTCATTGACCAGACGCATGGCAGCAGCCTGCTTGCCGTCAATCAGCTCCCCGGTCAGGGTCAGCCACATGGCATCGCGCATGGGCAGAAGATCAACCACAACTTTGGTCACGCCACCGCCCGGGAGAATACCCCAGTTGATTTCGGAAAGGCCGTATTTGGCTTCGTCAGCGCTGATCGCCAGGTCACAGGCAAACAGGGGACCGAAACCGCCACCGAAACACCAGCCGTTGACCATGGCAATGGTCGGTTTCTGATAACGACGCAGGCGACGGAACCAGCCATAGCTCTCATTCTGGGAGCGGCGGACACCCTTGAGCCCTTCGGCTTCTGTCTCACGGAAATATTCCTTGAGGTCCATGCCGGCAGACCAGGCCGTGCCTTCACCGGTCAAGACCAGAACGCCGACATCCTCGCGGAACTCGAGCTCGTCCAGCACTTCCATCATGCGACGGTTAAGGGTCGGGCTCATACAGTTTCTTTTTTCCGGGCGATTGAATTTCACCCAGGCAATACGGTTCTCAACCTTGTAGTCGACAACATCAAGATCAGTGGCTTTGTTCATTGTTCACGTCCTTTTATTATACCGGTCCTCAGGATGATACTCTGTCCCGGATGACTTTAACTAAATTCGGCACCGGACACTGGCAGGCGACCGATGGCTTAATAAAACCGGCTACCGAAGCATTGTTCGAAAACCAATCATTTCATACTGACACTTCACATCGGGCTTGTGGAACTATATCAAAGAAGGATGTCCCTGCACCCGGCGCCTCCCCAAAAGGCTATATTACATAGCTATACATAATAACATTGGGATTGTCATTTACAAGAAAAATCTGCATATTCTCGACATGACTGAAAAACAGAACAAAAAAAATAATCCGAAAAACATGACATTTTCCAATCCGCTCCAAGACCTTGTCGGCTACCAGTTGCGGCGGGCTTCTGCGGCCATGCTTACCCATCTGGGACAGGGCCTGAGTGACATTGGCCTCAAGATTACAGAAACTTCGGTTCTGGTCATGATAGAGGCGAACCCCGGTATGAAGCAGAGCGACATCGGGCGTGTCCTTGGCATCAAAAGTGCCAATATGGCCCCCCTGGTCGCTGTACTGAGTGACCGCGGGTTGATCAAGAAAAAGCCCCTGGATGGCCGATCTCACGGCCTGCATCTTTCGGAAGAAGGAAAACAGGTTATCCGGAGAATCTGGGACAATATTGGCAATAATGAAGCCTGGTTGACCCGCAACCTGAGCGAAGAAGAAAAAAACCTGGTCGCCCGGACCCTCGAGAATATCTGGAAATAACAATCGATCCCGGGCCTACCGATCATAGGCCAGCTTTAGTTTTTGTCGCTCGATACAGACAGTAAGCCATCATAAACTTGAAATAATCCAGCCATACAGACCAGCACCTGCAGCAAACCACTTGCGGGAAATTGACCTTGCCCTGTTTGCAAAATAGGTGTAAATTGTTATACGTTATAGCAATTAATCGTTAATGGGAGGCACGGACAAATGGACGCACAATTACTGATCAATTCGGAATTTCTATCTGCCAGGGACGGCCGTACTTTCGAACGTCGCAACCCCATCAGCGGGGAAGTGGCCTCCCGCGCACCGGCTGCCGGCCCTGATGACATCAAGGCCGCAGTGGAGGCCGCCCAGGCCGCATTGCCGGAATGGTCCGGTCTCGGCCCCAATGCCCGCCGGACAGCGCTTCTCTCTGCATCACAGGAACTTTTGAATCTGGCAGACGATTTTGTGGACGCCATGAAAGTGGAGATCGGCGCTACAGAAGGCTGGGCGCGTTTCAATGTCAAGCTGGCATCGGATATGCTGGTTGAGGCTGCCGCACTGACAACCCAGGTCAGCGGCCAGATCATCCCCTCTGACAAGCCGGGGTGCCTGGCCATGGCCATGCGCAAACCGGCCGGCGTCGTGTTGGGCATTGCCCCCTGGAATGCTCCCATCATCCTTGGCGTCCGCGCCGTGGCCACACCTCTGGCCTGCGGCAACACAGTGATCCTCAAGGCGTCCGAGGTCTGCCCCGTGACCCATATGCTGATCGGTAAGGCCCTTGCTGCTGCGGGTCTTCCGAAAGGCGCCATCAATGTCATAACCAACGCCCCGGAAGATGCCGGCGATGTGGTCGGTGAACTGATCGACCATAAAAATGTCCGCCGCGTCAATTTTACCGGGTCTTCCCATGTGGGACGTATTATTGCCGAACGGGCCGCCCGCACTTTCACCCCGGTTCTTCTGGAACTGGGCGGCAAGGCGCCGTTGCTGGTGCTGGAGGATGCCGACCTTGACGAGGCCGTCAAGGCCATTGCCTTCGGCGCCTATATGAACCAGGGCCAGATCTGCATGTCCACCGAACGGGTGATTGTCGAGGAAAGCGTTGCCGATGCGCTGGTGGCAAAACTGACCGCCAAGGCCGCTACTCTTGTCGCCGGCGATCCCCGCGAAGGCAAGACGCCGCTTGGCGCCCTCGTGGACCAGAAGTCCGTCGATCATGTCCTGGGCCTGATTGAAGATGCCAGAAGCAAAGGCGCTGACGTTACAGTCGGCGGCACCGCAGAAGGGGTCCAGATGTCCGCCACAGTGGTCGACAAGGTCGATAACAGCATGCGGATTTATACGGAAGAATCCTTCGGGCCTGTTCTGGCCGTTATCCGGGTGAAAGACGCCGAAGAAGCCGTTACCATTGCCAACGACAGTGAATATGGCCTCTCCGCCGCCGTCTTCAGCAAGGATATCGTCAAGGCCCTGAAAATCGCCGAACGGATCGACAGCGGCATCTGCCATATCAATGGCGCCACTGTCCATGACGAGGCACAGATGCCTTTCGGCGGCACCAAATCCAGTGGCTACGGCCGGTTTGGCGGCCTCGCCGGCATCAATGAATTCACGGATTTGCGTTGGATTACCATGGAAACTCAACCGGGCCACTTTCCGATCTAGTTTCCCTCACCATTTTACCGAATAAGGCATGCTTCAATTGGGAGCATGCCTTTTTTTCACCTGCCGCTCAATTCACCGGGCTGAACGGCACCTCCCTGAAAGAAACAGACGAACATAATGACCCATTTCTGCCAACGGCGATTTAACCACTTGAGCATACAAATAATCTGCGCTAAAACGACGTTGAGGGACTGGACAAAGCAAATAATCGATATACAGGGCAGACGGATTTTCAGAGGAAACTGTATAGTCGACCATTCTGCTCCCTTCTGACAACAATCGCAAAAAGTTAATTCACTCAAAGTTAATTGTTTTGCATTTTAGAAACATTCCAAAATATGAATTGCCTTGTGCAATCGGTTGTTTTAATATGAGATTTGATTAATGCATATAAGGTTAATAATCCATCAGCATTGGTCATTCTGAGACTATAAATTCATGGGAGACACAGATGATAATTGGACGACAATTATTAAAATCACTCTATTACACCACCGCAGCTTCACTGACATTGACCGCCCTCACCGCCGCGCAGGCCACTGCGCAGGATGAAGGCGCATTTGTGCTTGAGGAAATCACAGTTACCGCCCGCAAGATCGAAGAAAACCTGCAGGAAACACCGATTGCCATTTCCGCCTTCACCGGCGAGGGCCTGGAACGCCGCCAGATTTTCAGTACCGACAATCTGGACAATGTCACGCCGAACCTGCAGTTCAGCAACAACGCCCCGCTGGCCGGCAACAACAACTCCTCACAGGTCTTCATCCGCGGTATCGGCCAGACCGATCCAACCTCCACGGTTGATCCGGGCGTTGGTATCTATATTGACGATGTTTATATGGGCCAGTCTGTAGGCGGCACCATGGACTTCCGCGATATTGCCGGCATCCAGATCCTGCGCGGTCCGCAGGGTACCCTGTTCGGCCGTAACACCATCGGCGGCGCCATCCTGATCAGCACCCAGGAGCCGGGTGAGGAATTCGGCGGCACCTTCAAGGGTGGTGTCGGGTCCGACAATCTCCGTGAACTGAACCTTGCCCTCGACATTCCGATGGGTGACAAGGTCAAATCACGCTTTACCTACGGCACCCGCATCCAGGACGGTTATGTTATCCGGGTGAGTGACGGCGTCGACCTGGGCGATAAAAATTCCTATACAGCCACTGGTAAAATCGTTTTCACCCCCAGTGACGATCTGGAAATCAAGCTTCAGTTTGACTATACCGAAGCCGATGAAAACGGTTCACCGCTGGTTTTTGCCGCCAGCAACGAATCTCAGATATTCCAGAAAGTTGTCAGCCTTGCTGCCGGTTGTCCTGGCATGGCCAACCTGGGTCAGGATGTTCCCCTGATTGATGACCCCCGTTGCGCCAATGACTTCCAGGCTGCTGGCCCGTTCGCCAACAACGGTACAAACCCGCTGAAAAGCTATCTGGAAAACTGGGGCGGATCATTGCACCTGGCTTATGATGTAAACGAGGATATCACCCTGAAATCCATTACTTCCTATCGGGAGCTGGACTGGTACGGAGTACGTGATGCAGACAATACCCCGTTCCCGATCCTGCATACCCTCTATGACAGTAACGGCAAACAATTCAGTCAGGAACTGCAGGCGCTCTATACGTCTGACCGCCTGACCGGTGTGGCTGGCCTCTACTACTACGAGGAAGAAATCGATGATGATGTTGAGGTCACAGTTTCCCCGCCGCCAAACCCTGAAGGCCGTGGCGACAGTGACGACAACTTTACCGATAACAGCAACTGGGCGGCGTTCACCCAGTGGAGCTATGACGTCACAGATCAACTGACTGTCACTCTGGGGGCGCGTTATACTTCCGAAACCAAGGCTTCAACGCCGGATCAGTACAGCTATACCAATCCGACCAACAAGTATCTTGAGGTGAAGGAATATTCCCAGGATTTTGATGCCTTCACAATCAACGCCAACATTGCCTATCGCTGGAATGACAATGTGATGACTTATGTCAGCTATTCCGAAGGCTTCAAGTCCGGCGGCTGGAACAGTCACTTCAACACCGACTTCGACGATGACCCGGCAACCTTCGCCATTCTGCAGCAGATTCATTCCTTTGACGAGGAAACTGCCAAGAACTATGAAATCGGTTTCAAAGCGGACCTGCTGGACAACACACTGCGTCTGAACGGTGCCATCTTCTCCACCGATTACAATGACCTGCAGCTGGTCTACCGGGCATTTGTGGCGCCTTTCATCACCAATGCGGGTAAAGCGTCCAACGACGGTGCCGAGCTGGAGCTGACCTGGCTTCCGGCCGACAACCTGGTCATCGATGCGGGCATCAGCTATCTTGACGCCACCATTGATGAAGTGGTCACTTTCCCGAATGAAAACGTCTTCGGCAGCGTCGAAGCAGGTAACCGCCTTCCGTTCGCACCTGAATGGCAGGCCAACTTCGGTATCGGCTATACCTTTG
Source organism: Emcibacter sp. (assembly GCF_048269205.1). Taxonomy (GTDB): domain Bacteria; phylum Pseudomonadota; class Alphaproteobacteria; order Sphingomonadales; family Emcibacteraceae; genus Emcibacter. Next base: position 278,682 of record NZ_JBLXJC010000003.1, read on the forward strand.
AGCCGGATGGATCCGACCTCACCTGGACGCCTCGCGTGGATATGAGCTATCAGAGCAAAACCTACTTTGATGCCATCAATACCGAGGAAATCGCCCAGACCGAAGGCCGGACCATCGTCAACGCCTCCATCATTCTGGAGCCGTCTGACGTGACCTGGAAGTTTGTCTTCGGGGTCAATAACCTGACCGACAAGCTTTACCCGATTGCCGGTAACTCCTCCCTCGGTACGGGCTCAGGCTATGCGGAAATCGCTTACGCCCGCAAACGGGAATGGTTCGCGAACTTCACTTATAACTTCTAGGACCAGGTATAAAACCAAAGGGTCACTCTGAAAGGAGTGGCCCTTTTTTTCGGCAGAACCAGACCTAGAGCTTTCTCTCGACCACCCGGCCGTCATCGGCAACATTATTGCCGGGATGCACGATCACTTTCTCACCTTCCTGAAGGCCATCGATGATCTCCGCGTCCCGGTCATTTTTCCGGCCCACATCAACAGGGCTCAGCTTTGCCCGGCCCTCGCTGAAGACAAACACCGACCATTGCCCGTTTTCCCGGAACAGAGCACTGACCGGTACGGAAAGCACATTTTCCGCCCGGTCCACAATAATACCCGCTTCGACCCGGAAGGCATCACCCAGGCTCTGCCATTTCTCGGGCGGATCGATAAAGTCGAGGATCACATTGACCCGTTGTTCTTCCACACCGAGAGCTGAAATCTTGGTAAAACCGCTGGGCTCCACCAGCCTGACCCGGGCGTCGATTTCCTCTTCCCCGCCCCAGCGCCGGATCAGGGCCCTGTCACCGGGCTGAACCTTGACCGCATCCCGGGACAGCATTTCCACAACGATTTCCAGATTTGCCGGATCGCCGATTTCCGCCAGCGGCGTACCGATGGCAATGACCCCTTCGCTTTTATGCATGACGCGCAGAACCTTGCCATTTACCGGTGCATGTACGCAAACCTGGCAGATATGGTCATGGATATCACGCTCCTTTGCTGCTTCGGCGGCTCCCGGCTGAACAAGTCTCGCCCGGGCTGATTCCAGCTGGCTCTCGGCCACCTGCAGGTCCGCTTCCGTCGCCCTTAGGGCCGCCTGGCGCATTTTCAGTTGCAGTTCCGCTTCCTCCAGCCGGGCAATGGAGACATTGCCTTTTTTGAACAGTTCCTCGTTTCTTCTGTATTCGGCCTGGGCGAATTCCAGTTCCGCCTGGGCGCGCTCAACCTGGGTCGTCGCCTGCCATTTCACGGCTTCCGCACCGCGAACGTCGGCTTTGGCCTGGGTTTCACTGCGTTTGTCGAGAAAGTTGGGATCGGCGGGGGTCATGTTGGCAATCACCGTCTCACCGGCATGAACCCTGTCGCCGGGCTCGCTTTCAATGCGCATGACGCGGCCCTCGATCGGGGCGGAAACCGTATAGATATCCCTGATCCGGGTCTTTCCTTCCGCTTCCAGAACGATCAGGACATCGCCGCGCCTGACGGCCTCCAGATCCACTTCCTCTGCCTCTGGAATAAAGGCATAAACCAGCAACGCCAGCAACAGCAGACCCAAACCGATTTTCGCGATTGTCTTGATATTTTTAAACGGCATTATTCAACCCCCTTCTGGGCACTGACCAAATCTATACTCTCCACCTGCCGCCAGACAAGGTAAAAGGAGAGAATGGAGCTGACGATCACCACAATGACAGCAAGGCCATAGGTGTCCCTGTCGATCACCGCCGGGATTCGGTAAAGCTCTGTATCCATCAACTTTGTTAGGCCTTGCACCATCAAATACCCCATAAGCAATCCCACCGGAATCGCCATCAGGACAATGGCCGCCATTTCCCCGAACAGAATATAGGCCACTTCACCCCTGGTCAGGCCCAGCACCCGAAGCGAGGCCAGTTCCCGCCCCCTCTCTGAGAGAGCAATCCGGGCGGTGTTATAGATCACGCCAAAAGAAATCAGCCCGGCAAACAGAATATTGACAGTGGCCATCAGCAGAACCTGTTGTTCCATAATCTCCCGAAAGATATCCCGCGCCTTGCGCAGGATGTTCATGCCGGCGATGGAGGGTATATCCCTGATTTCCTGATAGAGCGGACCGTTCCACAAAGGGTCCGCCAGCAGGAACGCGCCGGTGATCACCGTGCTTTCGTCCAGCGCCCGGTTCAATTCATCCATATTCATGAAGGCGCTGAGACCAATGAATTCTTCGACAATATCCGCGACCCTTATATCAAGCACCGGACGGCGTCCTTCAAGAACTTCCACCGTCAACATATCCCCTTCCCTGACGTGGAGGATTTCCGCAAGTTTCAAGGACAGGGCGATGCCTTGATCGGGAATTGAGATCGCCGTCAGGTCCTGCCCCAATATACGGTGAAGGTCAGGGTTGGGCCTGAGGCCGGTAATGGCAGAACGTTTTGAAAAATGCCCCGACTTCAGAAACACCGCCACATCACGCGTGGGCTCTACTTTCAGCACACCGGGCATGAGGCGGATTTCCTCAAGGGCTTTAATGCTTCGCGGTTCAACAAAACTCAGGCTGATATCTTCCCTCTGGGCCATGTCAAAATGCACTTCCATCAGATAATTGACGGAATCTTCCATAAAATAGGCAACGATCAGGATCGAAATGGACAGGCCGATGCCAACGGTCGAGAACAGTGTCCGCAAGGGCCGCCGTTCAAGTTGTCGCAGAACAATCCTGGACAGATGGGAAAAGATACTCTCCAGTCCCAGTCTCTTGAGGAATGTCTCCCGAAACTGCACCGGTGAGGCGGGCCGCATGGCCTCTGCCGGCGGCAGAATAGCCGCCTGCCGAATGGCAATCAGGGTTCCGGCAACCGCGGCGACGGCGCAGAGCAGGGTTGCAAAAACCATGACTTCCGGGGAAAAGGAAAAACGCAATATGGGGAAATGAAAATACTGCGTATACATACCGGTCACACTGGTCCCGAACCAGATTCCGACCCCAATTCCCAACAGGCTGCCAAACAGAACAATCAGCAGCACCATTTTCAGATAATGCAGGGCGATTTCAAAGTTGCTATAACCCACCGCCTTGAGCATACCGATCTGCTCCCGCTGGGTCGCGATCTGACGGGTCATGACCACATTAACGAGAAAGGCGGCCACGGAAAGGAAAATCGCCGGGATGAAGAATCCCATCACCTTCAACTGTTCCAGTTCGTTTTCCACAAACCAGTTGGACATCTGATAGTCACGGCCATAAGCAATCAAACCGCCGTAAGGCTTCAGGATTACATCGAGGCGCTGTTTGACATCCTCAATATCAGCCCCCCGGTCCAGGCGCAGCGATACATCATTGAAGGCCCCGTCCATATCCACGGCCGCCTCCAGGGCCCGGCGGTTCATCCAGAACACGCCAAACCGTTTGTCATCGGGAAACAATGCGCCCGGCCCCAGGGAATAGACATATTCCGGGCTGAGCACCACGCCGACAATTTTCAGGGATCGTTTATGCCCGTTGAGCACCATGTCAATATGGTCGCCAAGGACAAAGTTATGGGCACTAACAAAGGCCTCACTGCAGAGAATGGCGTCATCTTCGTCCGGCAGCAACATGCGGCCCTTGCGCAGATAAAGATTGTTGAGCAAGGGCTTCCTACCGTCCGGCACCGAGATCAGTTTGCCTGTGGCGGGTTCATCCATACCCTCCACCTGGACGGTAACCCCGAAAACAACCCGGGTTTCAAGCGCAGAGACGCCCGGAATATCGGCAATTTGCTGGCGTGTTGCCTCGGGCGCCCGTTTCATCTGGGCAAAGACATCGGCGAACTGATAACGATCGTAATAGACATCCTTGCTCAGCTCCAGGGAATCCATCACCCCGAAGGACATGACATAAGTGGAAATTCCACACCCCATGACCATAATGATCGCCAGGATCTGTCCCTTGATGTTCCAGAGATCGCGGAGAAATTTTCTGTTCAGAGCCGCAAGCATCTACCAGCTGATCTCCTTTGGATCGATGGGATTTTCATTGACCTTCACATCCACCACCTGCCCATCCCCGAAATAAATGACCCGGTCAGCCATATTGGCGATCGAGGCATTGTGGGTAATGATCACGGTGGTCGTCCCGTATTTCTTGTTCACATCCTGCAGGGCCTGAAGCACAACAATACCGGTCGCGCTATCCAGGGCACCTGTCGGCTCATCACACAAAAGCACCTCAGGCCGTTTGGCCAGCGCCCGGGCAATGGCCACCCGCTGCTGTTCGCCGCCGGACAGCTGGGACGGGAAATGGCTGGCCCGATCCCCGAGATGCACAGCCTCAAGGGCCTCCATAGGCGGCAGGGGATCAGTGGAAATATCTGTAACGAGGGCGACATTCTCCAATGCCGTCAGGCTCGGCACCAGATTATAGGCCTGGAACACAAAACCAACATGGTGACGCCGGAACAGGGTCAGCTCCCGTTCCGTATATTGGGACAGACTGTGATCGCGGAAATAGACTTCCCCCGAGGTCGGTGTATCGAGCCCGCCGATGATATTCAGAAATGTAGATTTGCCGCTACCGGAGGGACCAAGCAGGACGACCATGTCGCCCTTGGGGATCTCCAGACTCACCCCCCTAAGGGCCCTGATCACCGTTTCGCCGGAAATATAATGTTTCGTGAGGTCATAGGTGCGAAAGGTAAGATGGTCACCCAGTCCGTTATTTTCCGTCATCTGCCCCGCCAACCGTTAATGAGTACCTGTCACCCCGCAACTATAGACCAGTCCTGTGAAATAAAAAAGGCTGCACCCCTTACAGATGCAGCCTGATCACAGGATCAGCTTCGGGTTCAACCGACGGGGACCCGGATGCCCCGTGCCTCCAGGATCGGCAGGACTGTTTCCGCGAAATACGGCAGCTCCTCTGCGTAATTCACAAAAGCCAGTGTGGTGCCGGCAAACCCGGCCTCGTAAAGGTCGATCAGACCCTGGGCGACCACTTCCGGCGTTCCCACAAGCGGCACACCGCCGTGGCCACCGGCAAACCTGTCCCGCAGCATCTGCAACATATCCGGCGGAAAGGACTGGGCATGCTGGAACATCAGATTGATGATATTGTCCACCGCCTGCCAGTCTGCATTATCCCGGGCGTAATATTGGTGAAACTCGTCGGCTTCCTTCTGGGTCGGACGGCAGACCACATAGGAAAAGGTCAGCATTTCCACGTTGCGACCATTGCCCGCCGCCTGTTTTTTCAGGTCGATGATTTCCTGTTTCGAACTTTCCAGCTCAATCATGGAGGTGAACAGGAAATCGGCATTTTTCGTGGCGAATTCCCGGCCTTCTTTCGACCCTGCGGCATTGAAAATCGGCACTGTATCCCTCAAAGGCCGGGGATCGCCGTAAGTGTCTTTCAGTTTGAAATATTCCCCGTCCCAGTCAAAGGGCTCCGGATGGGTCCAGAGTTTGGAGACGATATCAAACCACTCCTGACCGTAAGCGTAGCGGGTTTCATGATCCTGGGGCAGGTCCAGCCCGAAAGCATCATATTCCGGCTTGTTCCAGCCACAAACCACATTGAGACCCGCCCGTCCGCCGGACATCTGGTCGATGGTGGCGATCTGCTTGGCGACAACACCGGGATGATTAAAGGCCGTATGGATGGTGGCGAACACATTGATATTGTCTGTTTTCGCCAGAAGCCCCGCCGCCCAGGTCATGGTTTCCAGCACGCTACCGTGGAAATTGGTTTCTCCGCCATATCCCACCCAGCGGGCAATGGGCAGCAGGAAGTCCAGACCGACCCGGTCCGCCGTCTGCGCCATCCTGATGTTATTTTCCCAGTTGTTTACCCAGCGCTCCGGCACCTTGGTCACTGCCATGCCGCTTGAGCAGTTGGCAGAAAAAAGACCGAGCCGGAATTTATTGCGTGTAAAGAGCGAATTATCTGTTGGCATGTGTAAAACCTCCTGTTGGGCGCCCCGATTATTGGTGAAATTGACTTTTTGCTCTTGTTCCGAGTCCATTATTAATGTATTTTACATATAAAAATAATCATTAAAACACAAATAAAATTAATTTTTAAAAAACTGATAATGAATGGAGGTGCCTTTATCTGATTTCTGTGTTTTCAAATCAGCCTGATCAGCCTAAACTGAGCCCGCGTTTCAGTTCCGGAAAGACCGGAAACAATAAAATCAAGGGATCCTGATGTCTGAGAAGAATGACAAGGCCAACAGCAGAAATATTGATACCGAGTTTGAAGAAGCCGGTCTGGACCGGCGCTGGCATCTGGCCACGACACCGCGTGAAGTAGCCGTTACGGAACTGGAATATTCTTTATTCCGTACTTTTGAGGCCTTTTCCAAATGGCAGGTGGAAGGCATGGCCGTTGCCGCCGGTAAAAACCTGAGTGCCAGCGACGGGGCGATCCTCAATGTCATCGCCATGCGGGACCGGCCCAAGGGCATCACCGAAATCGGACGCCTGCTCAATAGGGATGATGTCACCAACATCCAGTACACCATCCGTAAACTGACCCAGGAAGGGCTGATTGAAAAAACGACAAAAGACAACCGCCGGAAAGGGGTCAATTACACCACCACCAAAAAAGGCCTGGAAGTTATTCAACGTTATGTGGCGTTGCGTAAAAGCCTCCTGATCAAGCTAACCGAGCCTATCCGGGGCATGAACGCCCATCTGGAAAACGGCAGTCACATTCTTGATCTGATGACCGGCATATATGAACAGGCAGCCAGGGTAGCGGCAACGCATCGCAACCCGGTTGAAGACGAAGACTGAAGGGGACGGGAACAAACGGAAAAGACAACCTGTCCTGAAACGAACAATATAGAGGGACAGCATGTCTTTAAACAGAAGAACCTTCGGCAAAGGAGCGGCATCAGGGCTCCTCGCCTTTCTTATCGGCGGCAAGACCGTCCTGCTTTCCCCGGCGGAGGCCCGGGAAAAAGAAATTCCCTTCCAAACACTCTCCCCAAGAGAAGTTGAATTAATTTCCCTGATCGGCGAGGCCATCGTTCCCGGCTCTACCGGTATGGGCCTTGCCCATTATCTGGATCACCAGCTTTCCGGTGACCCGGAACAGAGCACGCTGATCATTCGTTATCTCGGCGTCAATCCCCCGCACACCGGTTTCTATCGCTCCGCCCTCGCCGCGCTGGATAAAAGTGCCCTTGCGACTTTCGGCAAGGATTTGGCCGGGCTTTCCGACCAGGAACTTGAAAAGTTCATCTCCCAACTTTCCCGGGAAAACCCCAAGGGCTGGGACAACGCCCCTCCGGCGCCTTTCTTTTATTTTGTACTCCGGTCAGATGCCATTGATGTGACCTACGGCACGAAAGCCGGTTTCGATCGTCTGGATATCCCCTATCTGGCTCATATCGAGCCAGGGACAAGGAGCTGGACATGAGCAAGCTCCCAAGCCGTGAAAAAGTCGATGCCGTGATCGTCGGCTCCGGCGCCGCCGGCAGCCTGATGGCCGCCAAACTATCCGCAACCGGAAAGAAAGTCGTCATCCTGGAAGCCGGTCCCGAACGCAAGCTCACCGATCTGGTCAGTTCCGGCCTCAACGCCCGCCGCCTCAAATGGGCGGGATCCCCTGTGGAACAAAGCGGCAGCCATACCGTCGGCAATGGTTTCAACAGCGGTTTCGGCACCGGCGGCTCCGCCCTGCATCATTATGCCGTCTGGCCACGGCTGCACGAAGAAGACTTCGACATGCAGAACCGTTACGGCAAGGGCCTCGACTGGCCCCTTTCCTATGACGACCTCAGGCCCTGGTATGACCGGATCCAGAAAGAGGTCGGCGTTTCCGGCGATGCGGAAGCGGAAATCTGGCGGCCCGAAGGCGAGCCCTATCCCATGGGGCCCGTTCCCACCTTTGGCCAGGGAGAAGTCATTGCCCGGGGGTTCGAGAAACTCGGCCGCAAAACCGCCCCGCTGCCACTCGCCATTAATACGGAAAATTATAATGGGCGCGAGGCCTGCATCTGGGACGGCTGGTGTGACGCCGGCTGCCCGATCAAGGCGCTTGGAAATCCCCAGACGGTCTATCTGCCCGAGGCTTTTAAACAAGGGGCTGAAATCCGCCACCGGGCCACAGTATCGGAGGTGACCGTCGATAAAAAAGGCGAGAAGACCACCGGTGTCATCTATATTGACGAACAGGGCGAGAAACAGTTCCAGCCCGCAGACCTGGTGGTGCTGGCAGCCTTTGCCGTGCAAACCCCGCGCCTGATGCTGATGTCTACGTCCGACAAACATCCCAATGGTATTGCCAACAAGAATGACATGGTCGGGCGTTATGTCATGAGCCATGCGGCAGGGCTGGTGTTCGGCCTGTTCGACGAAGAGACGGAATGTTATCTGGGTGCCTCAGGCGGCCAGCTGGTCAACCAGGACAATTACGATCACAAGAACAAGCGCGGTCAGGGTTTCGGCAGTTACCAATGGATGATCGCCCAGGCGACAAAACCCAATGACCTTCTGGGCTATGGCGGCAGCAACCCGGCCCTGTTCGGAAAGAAACTCACCGAATTCATGGAAAAGGCGACCCACGGCTTTGCCACCATGACCGCCTGTGTTGAGGACCTGCCCCTGGCCGATAACCGGGTCACCCTGTCTTCCGACAAAGACAATCACGGCCTGCCGCTGGCTCACGCCTTCCATGACATGCATCCGGAATCCATCGCCCTTTGGAAAGACAGTCAGGCGGACGGCACAAAGGTCTTTGAGGCCGCCGGGGCCAGCGAAGTCTGGACCGGCAATCCCGGCGCCATGCACATCATGGGCGGTACTGTCATGGGCGAGGATAGTAGCCGCTCGGTCACCAACAGCTTCGGCCAGACCCACGAGGTCAGCAACCTGTTTATCGCCGGACCGGGCCTGTTCCCCACAAGTGGCGGGGTCAACCCGACATTCACCGTCCACGCCCTGACCCTCAGGGCGGCAGATTATATCGCCAATAGCTGGTCCTCCATCACCTGATCAAAAAAAGGCCCGGGTTTTAACCCGGGCCGTTCAAAACAGTTTTGACAGTGAGTTCGTTTATCAAACGGATCAGAATTTCCGTTTGACGGAGAGATACCATTCGCGCGGCCGGGCATAAACACCCTCGATCACGCCATCCGTGGAATTGTCACCGGCCACCAGATAGGTCTCGTCAGTCAGGTTCCTGACCCCGACATTGACGTTCCATTTATCCTCTGCGTCCGCAAACATAATCACCGCATTCAACAAATGCAGCTTATCCTGGATAAGCTCCGGTGTATTCTTGGCGTCATTGGCAATCTTGGAGGTAAAGGCATAGTCCAGACGCGGGGTCACCGACCAGTCATCAGTCAGGTTGATGGTATAGGCAACACCCACATTGATGGACCATTCCGGTGTGTTGACAAACATATGATCCAAGGTCAGGCCCGCATCAATCGCCGGTTGGGTCAGGTCAGTATATTTGGCGTCCAGATATCCAAGACCGGCTTCAATAATCCAATGCTCATCAGGCACCGCGATCAGTTCAAGTTCTGCACCCTTGATTTCGGCAGCAGCCGCATTCCGGGTAATAATGCCGATATCCGCATCTGTGCCGCCCGGAGAGCGTTCGGTCACATTAACCTGCATATCCGTATAGTCGGTCAAGAAGAAGGCACCGTTCAGACGCACCCGGTTGTCTGCCCAGGTGGATTTGAAACCCAGTTCATAGGCTTTAACCGTTTCCGGATCAGCCAGGGGGATATCATCACGGGGCGGGAAAACACGCTGGGTGAAAGTACCGCCCTTATAGCCTTCCGAATAAGAGGCATAAGTCATCAACTCCTCAGTCCAGCGATAGGCCAGGTTGGCATGGATATCAAAAACTTCTGCTTTTTGCTCGCCAACTCCAGTTATTGGAAGCACGGCAGTACCGACGGGATACCCGAGACCATTGTCCTGAGCGACGGTGGAATCCGGATCAAACTTCTTGTCCTCGTCCGTATAGCGCGCACCAAGGGTCAGGCTGAGCTTGTTGGTAAAATCATAGGTCGCCTGACCGAAGACGGCCTTGGAGGTATTGTCAATGGAACCACCACTGTCAAAAACCGCACCCGGAATTTCGATCACGTCAATATGATTGCCGGTTTCGTTGAAATAATAAAGACCAACAATCCAGTTGAGTTTTCCTTCCATGCTGTTGCCCAGCACCTGGAATTCCTGGGTGAACTGTTCCTGTGTAAATTCATTAACCGTTTGCAGGATCAACAGCGGGGAATGATCCACATCCCGGGCCCAATATCCCTCTACTTCCCGGTAGGCAGTAATGGACTTCAAGGTAATGCTTTCATTAATATCATAATCGACATCAAGGGAGACACCCCAGAGGTCAAGCTCGGCTTTGGGTTCCATCGGCCGACCGATGATATTATTCACAAATTCATTCTGGGTCGTGTGCTGGCTGTAGGTCTCGAAAGGACCTGCAATCCACTGGGCATTCCAGCAACTTGTATCCGACAGACGCGCCGGATTGGACATGTCAGAACATACGGCACTCGGAACCGGAAGACCATGGTAATCCGTCCGGAGCGGGATCACGTTGTTCGTCACCATCGGGAAGAACTGCCCTTCATCCACACCGATCAAAACGTTGGCCGCCGGCGCTTCCCGCTCCCGGGTACCGTCAATGGCCAAATTGATCTCCAGATTATCAGAGGCCAACCAACGGAAAGCTGCGCGTCCGGCCCAGGCATCTTCGTCGCCCAGATCAGGTCCACCGGGCAGCAGGTTTTTCACATAACCGTTCCGTTTTTTGCGGGAGCCGGCAAAATTGGCAAAGAAAGTTTCAGACAGCGGTACATTGATGCCAAACCTGAGGTCTGTGCGGTCATAGCTACCGATCGTTGCTTCTGCGTAACCTTCCAATTCTTCATGGGGTTTCTTGGTGGTGATGCTCATTGCACCGCCGATGGTATTGCGGCCGAACAGGGTACCCTGCGGTCCTTTCAACACCTCGACACGCTCCACATCGAGAAGATCCATCACACCGCCGACGGAGCGGGCGATATAGACCCCGTCCACATAAAGACCAACCCCCGGGTCAGTCGGCAGAGCCCAGTCAATCTGGCCCACACCACGAATGTAAATGGCAGCCGCGGAACTTGTCGCGGCGATGGCAGCGGTATTGTCAAAAACCAGGTTGGGGGTGAATTCCCCGATCTGGGAGATATCGGAAATGCCGCGGGCCTCAAGACCTCCGGCGGAAAAGGCTGTGATGGAGATCGGCGTATCCTGAAGGTTTTCCTCGCGCTTACGGGCCGTGACCGTAATCTCCTCGAGAATCATCTCGCCCGCACTCTGCTGTTCCTGCGCCGCCCCGGCCTGGGGCATAATTGTCAGGGCCAGCGCACCAAACGCAACCCCGCTATAGACTGACCGAATGTATTTCCTGGCATCATACATAGTCGTTTCCTTCCCTGTGATGTTAATGTTGTATGCTTTATATTTTTATATGTATTTTTATCATTAAATTAAACTTTAAAATGATTTAAAGAATTGTCAACGAATTTCTTGGCGCCAGGCGCAAACCCCCGGATTTCCGGGATTCCGCACAGTGAAACAGCCTGCAGCGCCAGATAGTATGACGCACAGCCTGTTTGCACCGGCCTCGAAAGCCGGAAACTAGTTCAGGATTAAAGTAAAAAACGAAAGCCCTGGAGAATTAAAAAAAATCCGGGAAACAAAGCCCCGGATTTAACTTTTTTAAATAAGCGGTACTGCCGTCAGGAGGTAAATTCCTCGGTATCGATTTCCTTTTGCGTCCCGGCCGGATAGCGCGGCCCGCTGATGGTCGTCTGATTGATCAGCTCTTCCACCCGCCGCATACTGTCGCTGGCCAGTTCAACCCCGCTGGCGGCCACATCGTCCGCCAGATGGGCAATTGAGGTGGTGCCGGGAATGACATGAATGAAGGGACGCTTGTGCAGCAGCCAGGCCAGCGCCAGCTGAGCCGGAGTGCAGCCCGCATCGTCCGCAATGGCTCGGAATTCCGGCAGCAGCTTCGCATTTTCAGAAAAATTGGGTTCCTGGAAACGGGGCATATGGCGGCGAATATCCTTTTCGGCAAAATTGGCCGGATCAAGATCAATCCCGGTCAAAAACCCGCGGGCAAGCGGAGAGAAAGCCACAAAGGCCACATCCAGTTCCTCACAGGCATCCAGAACCTTGATTTCCGCATTGCGGGTCCAGAGCGAATATTCCGTCTGCACCGCGGCAATGGGATGGGTGGCATGGGCCTTGCGCAGAGTGTCGGCGGACACCTCGGACAGGCCGATGGCCCGGACCTTGCCTTGCTCCACAAAGCGGGACATTTCGCCAACACTCTCCTCGATGGGCACGTTTTTGTCCCAGCGATGCAGGTAATAGAGGTCAATCACCTCGGTCTCGAGCCTGCGAAGAGAATCCTCCAGCGTCTTGCGCATGGTTTCGGGACGGCCGTCGATGACGCGTGCACCGTCAACGCCCTGCATGCCGCATTTGCTGGCCAGCATGATCTTGTCCCGGACCGGTTTCAGGGCGGGACCGACAAGTTCTTCGTTACGGCCAAAGCCGTAAAGAGCGGCAGTGTCAAAATGGGTGATGCCCAGATCAACAGCCTCCAGAAGAAGACTCTTGCCCGCCTCCGGGCTCGGCGGTACGCCGTAAGCATGGCTCAGATTCATACAGCCGAAGCCGATTTCCCCTACCCTGAATTCACCGATTTTCCGCTCTTTCACGACTTTCCCCTGTTAGTTCTGCTCGTTCAGTTGCTGTTCGAGATCATAGAGGGTTTTATAGCAGGGAAGAACTTTCCCGACGCTGGAGTTGGGCTCCCGCCCCTCACGGATCGCGGCAACGAATTCGCGGTCCTGAAGCTCGATCCCGTTCATTGACACATCCACCTTGGAAACGTCAATGGGCTCTTCCTTACCGGTCACCAGATCATCATAGCGGGCGATATAGGTGCCGTTGTCACAGATATAACGGAAGAAGGTGCCCAGCGGCCCGTCATTGTTAAAGGACAGGGACAGGGTACAGATCTTGCCATTCTCGGTCTTGAGCTGGATGGACATGTCCATGGCGATACCCAGTTCCGGATGCAGCGGACCCTGGACTGCATTGGCCACAACAACCTTTTCGCCGGTCTGATACTGGAACAGGTCGACGGTGTGGGCGGCGTGGTGCCACAGCAGATGATCGGTCCAGGACCGGGGCTCGCCCTTGGCGTTCATATTCTTGCGACGGAAGAAATAGGTCTGCACATCCATCTGCTGGATGGCGAGCTCCCCGGCCGCGATCTTGTTATGGACATACTGGTGGGACGGGTTGAAACGGCGGGTATGGCCGACCATGCAGACAAGGCCGGTTTCCTGCTGTACCTTCATGACCGCTTCCGCATCTTCCCAGCTGTCGGCCAGCGGAATTTCCACCTGCACATGCTTGCCCGCCTTCATGCACTGGATCGCCTGATCGGCATGCATCTGGGTCGGGGTACAAAGGATAACCGCGTCCACCCCCGGCTGCTCGAGAGCTTCGGCAAGGTCGGTGGTGGCATGGGGAATGCCATAGTCGTCAGCAACTTTCTGTGTCGGCTCCAGTCTGCGCCCGACGATAGAGACAACTTCCGCCCCGTCGATATTTTTCAGGCCGTCCAGGTGCTTCAGGCCGAAAGCGCCGGCGCCTGCAAGAACGATTTTCATATCAAACCTCTTTCTTTTTCCTAGAATTGACTCTCAAGTACGATATGCCCGACAGCTGTATTGGATGCCGGCACATGATAATGTTTGTGCAGTTCCTTGACCTTGTCGGTGAGCGCCCCGCGCATGATCAGCCACATGACAAGTTCGATCCCTTCGGACCCGGCCTCGCGGATATATTCCACATGGGGGATATTACACAGCTCCTCCGGATTGTCGGCCAGACGGTCAAGGAAGGCATTGTCCCATTCCTTGTTGATCAGGCCGGCGCGCGGTCCCTGGAGCTGGTGGCTCATGCCGCCTGTGCCCCAGATCTGCACGTTGAGATCCTCGTCAAAACTTTCCACCGCATTGCGGATAGCACGGCCAAGGTTGAAACAGCGACGCCCGTTGGGCACCGGATAGACAACCACATTGACCGCCAGCGGAATAACCTTGCAGGGCCATTTCTCCGGCTGGCCGAACATCAATGACAGCGGCACGGTCAGGCCATGGTCCACATCCATTTCATTGACAATGGTCAGGTCAAAATCCTGCTGGATCACGGACTGGGCAATATGCCAGGCCAGATCCGGCGCACCTTCCACATCCGGCACCGGCCGCGGACCGAAGCCTTCATCGGCAGGCTTGAAGTGCTCGCCAGTGCCGATGGCAAAGGTCGGGATCATTTTCATGTCAAACGCAGAGGCATGATCATTATAGACCAGGATCACCACATCGGGCTTTTCCTGCTCTTCCCATTTCCTGGTGAACTCATAACCGTCAAACAGCGGCTTCCAGTAGTCATCCTGGGTATTTCCCGTATCAATCGCACGACCGATCAGCGGCACGTGTGAACTTCCGACACCTGCAGTAATTCGTGCCATTATTTCTTCTCCTCTTTATAACGATTTCCTTCCGGACTGCGGCCACCGTGCAACATCATTTCCGCATATTCCTCCTGGGTCATACCGGTCATGGTTGCCGCGGCATACTGGAAGCTGAGACCGTCGGTGGAAAAAATCTTGGCCAGGAAATAAATATTACCGCCAAGCGCCAGCGCCCGGTTGTAGTCCCGGTCGAGAACCGCCTGCTTCTGTTCCTCTGTCATGGGCCATTCATCGAGATAGGCACGTTCGTCGGCCTTGAATTTTTCCCGGTTCTCGGCCTTCATCAGGGACATGCAAAACTGATTCAGGTGATAGCCTTTGCGGGCCTGGTCAGAATCAAAAATAGTTGTCCCGGGGACATCTTCGTAAGGTTTATCTAGTGCCATGGTTACTTCTCCTCAGGCCAGTAAAGTCGCATGGGGTTATCGACCAGAAGCTTCTTTTGCAGCTCTTCGGTCGGGGCAATATGCGGAATCACATCCACAAGCCATGCATCATCGGGCATATGTGATTTCAGGTTCGGGTGCGGCCAGTCCGTACCCCAGAGCACCCGGTCGGGGAATTCCTCTACCACCCGGCGGGCGAAGGGTACAACATCGCTGTAGTGCGGCGGGCCTTCCACCGAAAGGCGTTCCGGACAGGAAACCTTGGACCAGAAATTTTCATTCTCGCGCATCAGTCTCAGGAACAATTCGAACTCGGGACCATCCACCGGCTTGGTGACATCGGGACGGCCCATGTGGTCCACCACCACTGTCGTCGGCAGGGACGCGAAAAAGTCATAAAGTTCCGGCAACTCCTGGGCCTCGAAATAGATGACGATATGCCAGCCCAGCGGCTTGATGCGCTCGGCAATCTTCATCAGCGGTTCCCGCGGCAGGGCATCCACCAGGCGCTTCACGAAGTTAAACCGCACACCGCGCACGCCGGCAGCATTCAGGGCCTGCAGCTCCTCGTCCGTCACATCAGGTTTCACAGAGGCCACGCCTTTGGCCATGCCGCCGGAATGGGCGATGGCATCCACCAGCGCCCGGTTGTCGGCACCGTGGCAGGTGGCCTGGACAATCACATTGCGGGTAAAACCGAGGTGATCGCGCAAGGCAAACAGCTGGTCCTTTGACGCATCACAGGGGGTATATTTGCGTTCCGGCGCGAAGGGGAACTCATCCCCCGGGCCGAACACATGGCAGTGGGCGTCCACGGCCCCCGGCGGTGGCGTATATTTGGGCTTCGACGGCCCCTGGAACCAGTCCAGCCAGCCCGGGGTTTTTTCGAACTTTGTACTCATTTACCCCTCTTCTTCAGCAGCGCATCAAGACGCGGATAAACCCGGCGGGCATTGCCCTCGAACACCTTGTAGCGGTCTTCGTCGGACAGATTCAGGTTATCAAGATAACGTTTCGTATCATCAAAATACTGGCCGGTCTGGGGGTCGATACCGCGTACCGCGCCAACCATTTCGGAACCGAACATGATGTTATCGATGTCAATAACATCGAACAACAGGTCAATGCCCGGCTGATGATAAACACAGGTATCGAAATAGATATTTTTCATCACATGCTCGTCCAGCGGTGGCTGTTTCAGCATGTCGGCGAGACCCCGGTAACGACCCCAGTGATAGGGTACGGCGCCACCGCCATGGGGAATGATAAATTTCAGATCCGGAAAATCCTTGAACAGGTCGCCCTGCAGGAACTGCATGAAGGCATTGGTGTCCGCGGCAATATAATAAGAACCTGTGGCATGGAAAGCGGGATTGCAGGAGCCAGACACATGGATCATCCCCGGAACCTGCAGTTCCACCATTTTTTCATACATGGGATACCAGTAACGGTCGGTCAGCGGCGGCGCGTTCCAGTGGCCGCCGGACGGATCCGGGTTCAGGTTACAGCCCACGAAATCAAGCTCGTTGACGCAGCGCTCCAGCTCGGCAATGGAGTTATCCAGCGGTGCGCCCGGAGACTGCGGCAACATGCCGACGCCGATAAAAGTCTCGGGGAATAACTGTGTCACCCGGTGGATCAGATTGTTGCAGGCAATGGACCAGTCTTTAGAAGTCTCCTGATCCCCCACATGGGGCTCCATAGCGGAAGCCCGGGGACTGAACAGGGTCAGATCTGCCCCGCGCTCCTTGACCAGCCTCAGCTGGTTGGCTTCAATCCCTTCACGGATTTCATCGTCGCTCATCTCCGGCAGCAACGGCTTGGGCAGGGATGGATCCTTGAGGCGCGCCTTCTGGGCCTCTCGATAGTCCAGATGGGCCTGGGGCACGATGGTCTGATGACCGTGGCAGTCAATAATCAGCATGGCAGTTTCTCCTTACTGCAAATCAATCTTCATTATGGCGTCCAGCATGTCCGCCAGGTCTTCTTCCCTGAGGGCGTCCTTTCTCAGGGCCGCCCAGTCATGGCGTTCTGCCGAGGCCGTACTCATCAACGGTTCGATGCCCGCTTCCTGTACCGTGCGCGCCACTTCGCGCATTTCTTCCGCCCGGCGCTTGCCGTGTTCCAGGGAACGGGAAATCATATAGCGGGACAGCACCTGCCAGTCGGGTCCCGGAAACAGGTCATTGAGGGAATTCACCACCGTATCCTCCACACCGTAATGCCGGGCGGACAGCAGGCTCTCCGTCAGGATCGCCTCGACACCCTTGACCACGACGCTACGGCACATCTTGGCGGCGGAGGCCTTGCCATACTCACTGGAAAAGACCTTCATGCCGGAAAAACCCAGCTCCTTCGCCAAAGGCTCGAAATCATTGGCAAAAGGACCGCCCAGCAGGATACTTGTGTTAATCCGTTTGGGGCCGATGGGCGACATCACTGCCGCCTCCACATAACGGCCACCCGCCTCATTGATCAGTGTTGCGGCCTGTTGCTTCATACCGGGCGAAGCGGAATTCATGTCAACGAAGAAGGTCTCACCGCCGATCCCGCTCAGAACAGACTCCGCTGCCTTAAGCGTTTCCGCCGCTGTCACCGCAGAGATCACCAGGTCAACCCCGGACACCGCCTCCGGCGCATTCCCCCCGATGATCACCTCAAGCTTGTCAAGGCCCCGGCTCGGAATGCTGTCCGGATCGGGAAACTTGATATCCCAGGCACTGAGCGTCAGACCGCTGTGCTTCAGCAGGTCCTCAGCCAGGGTCTGGCCCACTTCCCCGAAACCAAGGAGGCAGATTTTTTTAATCCCGCTCATGCGCCGCTCCAGACTTTACCGGGGATATAGACTTCACCCCGCATCAATTTGCGGGCCGTGCGCAGCAGGGCGGATCGCTTGACTTCCACCTCGCCACCCTTGATGTCCACATCCATGTCCACGGTGAAAAAACCCGTCGGGTGCTCCACCTCAAGCCTTTGCGCGCCGTCGGAGGGGGCCGGCAATTTCGCTATTCCTTCCGCCACCGATCCCGGCAATACACAGCCGGTGGCTACACTGACTGCGCCCAGCACACCGATCGCCTCATGAACCCTGTGGGGAATGAAACTCCGCGTCGAAACCACACCGCCACTCTGCGGCGGGGAAATCAGGGTCATTTTCGGCACGGTCTTGGCCTTCACATCACCAAGGTTCATTTTCGGTCCGATTTCCAGTCGAATGCTTTCGATCCGCTCTTTCAGTGCTGCGTTGGCTTCCAGTTCTTCCGGTGCTTCCGTGCCGGAAAGCCCGAAATCAGCCGCCTTCAACAACACCACCGGCATACCGTTATCGACACAGGTGAGTTCAACCCCCTGCACTTCGTCGATAATATTGCCGGTCGGCAGAAGCGCACCACAGGAAGAGCCGGCCACATCCAGAAAATCCATGGGAACGGCCGCGGCCGTTCCCGGCACACCGTCAATACGGGCCTCGCCCTCATATTCCACCTGACTGCCCGGCGTAGGCACATGGGCCACCGCAATACTGCCCGTATTGACCATATGGATGCGCACCGGGGTAACCCCGTCCTGCGCTTCCAGAAATCCGTTTTCAATGGCCCAGGGGCCGACCCCGGCGAGGATATTGCCGCAGTTCTGGCTGTCGCTGACTTCTGCCTTGTCGACCACCACCTGCAGGAACAGATAATCCACATCTGCATCATCTCGTTCCGAGGGCGAAATGACCGCCACCTTGCTGGTCAGCGGATGGGCCCCGCCAACGCCATCAATCTGGCGCACATCAGGGGAACCCATGGCCGCGAGCAGGACCCGGTTGCGGGTATCCTCGTCAGCGGGCAGATCCTTTTTATCGAAATAGAGGCCCTTTGATGTGCCGCCCCGCATCAAAGTGGCCGGTATGGCCGTCAGCATGGCGCTTATCCCTGTCCTTTGAGGTAATCTTGCTGGTCGATATATTTCAGGCCTTTTTCTTCCAGCCGCGGGCGCATGTCATAGATATCGAGGCCAAGCACGCCAGCGGCAAGTTTCTGGCGTTTTTCCTCTTCATTTTCTTCACGCTTGCGGGATTTCTCCAGAATGTCAGCGGCCTCTTCACGGGCCACAACCACCACACCGTCATCATCGGCGATAATCAGGTCACCCGGATTGATATGGGCCCCGGCGCAAACCACCGGCACATTGACGCTGCCCAGGGTTTCCTTCACGGTACCCTGGGAGAACACGCATTTGGACCAGACCGGGAAACCCATTCCTTCCAGGTCCCTGGTGTCGCGCACACCGGCATCAATCACCAGGCCAAGCACACCGCGGGCCTTCAGGCTGGTGGCCAGCAGGTCGCCGAAATAACCGGCGTCGGAAAAGGACGTGGGGGCAAGCACCAGCACGTCACCAGGCTGGCATTGCTCCACCGCCACATGGATCATCCAGTTGTCACAGGGCGGCGCACTGATGGTGACCGCCGTGCCGGCAATATAGGCGCCGCGATAGATCGGATTGATGTTGGGGGCGAGAAGACCCTTACGGCCCTGCGCCTCATGCACGGTGGCGACACCGTATTTTCCTTTTTGGAAGGCTTCCACGACCGATTTCTCGGTGCGTTTGACATTGGTTACGACGACTCCCATAGAACCCTCTCCATTGATTGTGGTTGAGATGGGCGGAGTCTCTCACCTCCTGAACATTAACGCCAATAGATAATTGTTTTTATCCATAAAAAAATGCTAAAGATATATCAGGGGAAACATTTCAGACAACAGTCCGGACAGCTCGTGACAACAATGAAAAACAAAACCGACCAGACGATTCCAAACCTGCGGCATATAAGGGCCTTCAGCCTTCTCGCAGAGGGCAAAACCCTGACAGCCACGGCCGGCGAGATCGGCCTGTCCCAACCCGCCGTAACCCAAGGTTTAAGTAATCTGGAACAATATTTCGGGGCTGATCTCTGCATCCGGCAGAGAACCGGCACCTTTCTCACCGACTGCGGCGAACTGCTGAAAAAGAGGGTGGTGCGTTTTTTCGAGCATTTTTCCGAAGCCATAGGCGAACTGCCCGGGCTCGACCGCAGGGAACGGGCGCGGGTGGAAAGAAACATCACCACCTCCCAGCTGCAGGCGCTGATCGCCATCACCGAATACAGTAGCTTTTCCGCCGGCGCCCGGGCCACCGGCATTGCCGTACCCACCATCCACCGGGCGGCGCGCGATCTCGAACGGATTATCGGCCAGAGCTTTTTCGAACAAACCAGTTTCGGGGTAAGACCGACGCGAACCGCCGCCCGTTTCGCCCACAAAGTAGAGCTCGCCTTTTCCGAGCTCGAGCAGGCGAAGTCGGAAATTGCCGCCTTCCAGGGCACCGGCAGCGGTCGGATTACCGTCGGCGCCATGCCGCTGGCGCGAAGCCATCTTGCCCCCCAGGCGATCTCCCGCTTCTGTCGGGAAAACAAGGGATATCTGGTTTCCATTGTCGAAGGGCCCTTCGAAACCCTGTTGCATGACCTCAAACGCGGCGCCATCGACTTCCTGATCGGCGCAGCGCGGCAGGATCTGTCGTCCCAGGGCGTGACCCAGTCGCACCTGTTTGATGACCCTTTGTCACTGCTGATGCGGCCCGGTCACCCGTTGGCGGAGGTGTCGGACCTGTCCATCGAACAACTGAGACACTATCCCTGGGTGGCGCCGCGGGCGGATTCCCCGCTCCGTCGCCACTTCGACCATATGTTTGAAGAAGCGGGCCTCAGCCCGCCGGAAGACATTGTCGAATGCAATTCCCTGAGTGCTTCCCGGGTCTTGCTGATGAATGATGACCGGCTGATGCTGCTGTCAGATGCCCAGGCCAGGTATGAACTCGGCACCGGCCTGTTGCTGTCCCGCCACCTGGCCAACCGGGAAGAAACAGAACGTCCGATCATGCTCTTTGCCCGCAAGGACTGGCATCCGACCTTCGCCCAGCAAAAGCTGGTGGATATCATTCAGCGGCTTGCCCTGGAAGAGCCGCAAAAAGAAATGCGGTTCCAGGGGAGGTATCCTGAGAACCGCAATAGGTAGGGAAGTTTGCTTCAGGGAAAAACCCTATTCATAAGGCAGGCCCACATAGTTTTCCGCCAGCGACGTGAGTGCTGCTTTGGAGCCAAACAGATAATCCAGTTCCGCATCCTGCATGCGGCTGCCGAACCCGCCGGTTTCGGGGAAATTATGCAGAAGCGACGTCATCCACCAGGAGAAACGCTCCGCCATCCATACCCGGCGCAGGGCCTTGGAGGCATAAGTATCCAGACCGGCCTCACTGCCGGATTTGTAGAACTCGATCAGTCCCCGTGACAGGAAATAAATGTCAGACGCGGCCAGGTTCAGGCCCTTGGCCCCGGTCGGCGGCACAATATGGGCGGCATCCCCGGCCAGGAACAGGCGCCCGTGGCGCATCGTTTCGCATACGAAACTACGCAAAGGAGCAATACTCTTTTCAATGGACGGACCGGTCACCAGCGTGTCAGCCACATTTTCCGGCAGGCGGCGGCGCAACTCGTCCCAAAAACGGTCATCTGACCAGTCATCCACGCTGTCATCCAGGGAGCACTGGATATAATGACGGCTGAGGTTTTCATTGCGCATGCTGCAGAGGGCAAAACCGCGCTCGTGCCGGGTGTAGATCAGTTCATGATCCGCGGGCGGTGTTTCCGACATGATGCCGAGCCAGCCAAAGGGGTAAACCTTTTCAAAGGTTTTCAGCAACGTTGAGGGAATTGAGCGCCGGCTTGCGCCATGATAGCCGTCACAGCCGGCCACAAAATCACAGATAAGAGTATGTTCCTGGCCGTCCTTCTTGTAACGGATGACCGGACTGTCAGTCTCGGCACCCTCGACCCCCAACACTTCCGCTTCCTCAATGATGGTGCCGCCAGCCGCACGGCGAACCTCGATCAGATCACGGGTGATTTCTGTCTGGCCGTAAACCATCACACCGGTGCCGCCGGTCAGGCCCTTGAGATCCACCCGGTGACACTCCCCCTGGAAGGCGATATTGAACCCGTCATGCTCATATCCTTCCCGGTCCATGCGTTCATGTGCCTGGGCTTCACGCAGCAGATCCACACAGCCCTGTTCAAGCACACCCGCCCTGATCCGGGTCAGGACATAGTCCATGGTCTTCCGTTCGAGGACCACGCTTTCGATGCCCTGGAGATGAAGAAGCTGAGAGAGAATAAGACCCGACGGCCCGCCGCCGATAATTCCGACCTGTGTTCGCATGACTTGAAGCTCCCGAAGAATTAGCAAATATCACACCACTCAGGGTGCTTTTAAATTCGTGAATATCCAGATAGTAAAAGAGACATGAGGCTGTTTAAATAGACAGTCGTGACAATAATTTGTATATTTCGAACATTATTGGCAATAAAAGGCTGCCCCCTGATGGAAATGATTCCCAATTTCGTTCTCTATGGTGAAGAGGATCGAGAGATCTTCCCGGATTATCTGCATATCGAGTCCATCCGCGCCCGAAGTCTGGGCTTTGGCTGGAAGTTTCATGCCCACCGGCATCACAATTTGTATCAGTTCTTTTTTATCTCAAAAGGTGGCGGAACGGCGCTGATCGAGAGCCAGAACCACTTCCTGCTGAACGGGCATGTCATCCTGATGCCCCCCATGTCTGTTCATGGCTTTGACTTCCTGCCCGATACCGAAGGCTGGGTTCTGACCGTCCCCGACCCGTTCCTGCAGCGAATACTGGAAGAGGAGACTGTCCTGATCAACTATCTGGCAAAAGCCAGAATTTTCCACAGCGAGGAGAAAACAAAGACAAATGAAATTCGCGAAATTTTTGCCGGCATCGAACGGGAACATGCCGTGTCTCAACCCATGCGTGGACTTGGTGTGCGGAGCCTCCTTACACATCTGGCCGTTACCTTGTATCGGACTTTCCCACCACAGGAAGATGTCCCGCAGAGCGCCGCCAGCCAGAAACAAAAACTGCTGAGAGAGTTCCAGAAGCTGGTGGATATGCATTTTCGTGAACGCTGGCCGGTCGGCCGCTATGCGGAAATACTCGGCATCACCCCGACCCATTTGAGCCGGATTTGCAAGCAGGTTCTGGATGTCCCCGCCTCGGACCTGATCACGGAACGCAGCCTCCTGGAAGCCAGAAGGCTGCTGATCTATACGTCGCTGGGCATTTCGGAGATTGGCTGGGAACTGGGGTTCAGCAATCCCGCCCATTTTTCCAAATTCTTTCGCGAAAAGACCCGTCGCAAGCCCTCCGAATTTCGTCAGGCCTTTACCAGGAGGGCTTGATCATTCCCCAAGAATCACCGGGAAGCCCCCGTATAGGCACCGTATAGGCACCGTTCAGGTCAATCAGCGGGCAGACCATCCTGATCTTTCCAAGTGCCGGTTTCAAACAGATTTTCTTCGGAAGCGGGACGGCTAAATTTGACCGAGATAACTTCCTGACGGCGATCAAGCAGGTTGATACAGAATTTTTGAGAAGAGGTTCTAGCGGTAATTTTTACGGAAACCGCCCAGTTTTACCTGTCAACATAGAATCAGGATCCGGCCTTCTCCAGATGATCCTTCACTAAATGATAAACAGGCTCGGGATGGGTAAAGGGGCTCATGTGACCGGCACCGTCAAGGATATGAGTTTCTGCCTGCCCCAGAGCCTGGCCGAGTACTTCTGTCACTGCCCGGGCTTGTCGCGTGGTTTTGCTGCCGCAAACCAGGGTCACCGGACAATTAATAAAGGCATAGTCGCCGGGTTTCTGGTCATAGCGATACATATTGCCGAACTCATAGGCCACCTTGGGCATGGTCCGGTGCACCTCGGCGCGAAATTTTTTCGGCGCAAGCCGCCATTTCAGCCAGCCAAGCCAGTAGGACATATAAATATCAGCGGCCTTTTTAATATTCCCCGCGCCGGTCTGACGGATAACGTTCCCGGCCCGGCGATCGATACTCGCCCAATCCGACAAGCGGCCGCCGGTCCTGAGCAGGTGAAAAGAGACCGGCTCCACCAGAAACAGGCTCCTGATCCGGGGTGACGGCCTGTAGAATTCTGCCAGTGCCATTTGCAGGGCGACAGCCCCGCCATAAGAATGGGCAATGACATGCACCGGTTCGTCGGCCACCTCCAGAAGGGCGGCCAGGGCATCCGTATCATTAACGAGCGGATTGCCCTGTTCATCCAGCGACCATTCCCCTGACTCGCCATATCCCGGCAGATCCGGCATCAGGGTCTGGAAAGTTTCATGAAGGCGGCTGCCGATGCCCTTCCATTCCCGGTGGCTGGCGCTGGAACAATGGACAAAGAGGAGAGGCGGCCCCTCTCCTCCGCTATGATAGCTGATCCGATAGCCGTTCAGATTTATGTCATGTTTCATGCTTGTATCCCACTGCCTGACCACCATCTGTACCCATGACAGGGACTATTTACGCCATACTTTCAGACCCGGAAAGAGGGCCGGCATTGTCCTGTGATACTGTTCATATTCGCCCCCGAGTTCCTCGATAAGTTTCCTGGCCTCGAGACGAATTCCCACCATGATATAGATCGTCAGGGCCGCCGACAGAACCAGATGACCCAAGGTCATATAAGGGGTAGCCCAGAGCAGCATGACAGTACCCGTCATCATGGGATGGCGCACCAGATTGTAAAATAACGGTGTCACAAAGCCCTGATCCTGGTCGGGTGCAGATGCCGCTAGACCATTTAGAGCCTGCTTGATGCCGAACAAGTGCCAGTGGTCGATCAGATGTGTGGAGATGAGCATAATGAGCCAGCCCGCAACATACAGCCCCCACATCAGCGCCACCGCCCAGCCTGCTTCCATATGCCAGATCTCCAACGGGTGACTGCGCCACTGCCACATCAAGATAAAAAAAGTAAAAGTTGAGACCGCGACAAACACCGGGCGCTCCCAGACAGGGTTAAATTGACTTGCGAACCATGCCTTATAGCCTTGTGAGGCCATGATGGTGTGCTGAACCGCAAACAGCATGACCAGGCCGATATTGACAGCCAGCATTTCCGGCATCGGCGCCGGCCGGATATTGTCCACATGGACCGGCACCAGGCTGCCGGCCAGATAAAACGCATAATAGGCAAAGAGCAAGGTGAAAGCCGTATAGGAAATCAGTGCAAATGCCTTGACCGCAAAACCGGTACCGGTTTTTGCCTCGTCCTGTATCTGATTGAATTCACTCATTTCATAATCCCTCTTTTATAAATAATTATTGAATTAGCTATTATCCCTTGCGGGAGATGAACCAGACGTTCATCGGGTCATGTTCAAGCGTATTTTTTTCGATCTTCCCAAAACCGGCCTCCCGGAGCATGTCCAGAGCCGTCTCCCAGCCCCACATGGTGCCGAGACCTTCCCCACCCTGGGCGCGGGAAACCGGCGTACAGTGAGTGCACGATATAGTATACAGAAATGCCGCCATTGGAAAGTCATGGTTGTTTTCCAGCCTGGCGGATCCGCCGATATCCTGCATCAGATAGAGACCGCCGGGACGCAGCGCCCGGAAAATCCGCTTCAGATAATGCTGCGGGTCTTTCTGGTCATGTACCGCATCAAAGGAGGTAATCAGATCGAACTTCTCCTCAAGCTCGAAACCGGTCATGTCAAAAACCCTGAAGGAAATATTGTCAAGACCGCGACGGGCAACTTCGAAACGGGCAAAGTCTATGGCATCCTCGCACAGATCATAGCCCGTAAACCTGCTCGCGGGGTAGCGCTCCGCCAGCGCCATCAGCGCCTGGCCCCGTCCGCAGCCGGCATCAAAAACATCGATGCCCTCTTCAAGTCTGCCCTGCATTTCCCCGAGGAGGGGAAGAATATTGTCAAAAAGAGCCGAAACGACACTCATGTTGCTGTCTTCCGCCATTACCTCGTGAAAACAGGGATAGTTTTCATAGGAAATACCCTCGCCGGTACGAAAAACCTCCAGAATGGTTTCATAGATAGACGCCACCATGGGAATATGCTGTGAGAAAACAGCCAGATTTTCCCCGGCCCCGTTGCGGCACAACATGGCCGCATGTTCCGGCGGCAAGGTGAAACGGCCACTTTCGGGTTCATAGTCAATCAATCCGCCGACAGTCAGGGAGCAGAGCCATTCGCGGACATATCGTTCGGCAAGCCCGGCATCGGCGGCAATTTCCCGGCTTGTACCGGAGCCGCCCCTCTCGGACATGGCATCAAACAGACGCAGGCGATAGCCCACAAAAATCATGAAGCCGACCGCTCCGTCATTCAGAATATCACACACCCGCTCGGCGAAATTTTCCATTCGCGCTTCATCAAGAGCCGGCTTAACTTTGGTCATCACAGTCATTTCATATCCCCGTTAGAATCATATATTGTAGTTGCGGGGCACTTTGCATCAGCGACAGATGTATGATAAGTGCGGTTTGTGACAACAAAGAGCTGAATATGACATGAACAAGACAACCGTTCCGTCGCCCGCCGATGAAATCAACGTTGCGCTGCTTGTATTACCCAATACCAGCGCATCCGTATTGTTCTGCCTATATGATGTTCTGATTTCCGTGGGCACCATGTGGACCAAAATCACCCAGGAAGAAACCAATGTCGGCCAGTGCAATGTGAAAATCGTTTCCCCCGTCACCAAAGGCCTGATGGGTTATGGCAACATCCCCATTCACATCGACTGCGGTTTGAATGCCAATGCCGCACCCGATTTAATCATTATTCCCGATATTGTCCTGGAACCGGATTTCGAGCCCGGAGTTGAATGGACCCGGTCTATCGACTGGCTGCAGAGAATGCATGAACAGGGATCAGTTATCACCACAGTCTGCACTGGGTCCGTCCTGCTCGCCGCCAGCGGATTACTGGATGGAAGGCCCTGCACCTCCCACTGGTCAGTAGCCAATATGATCCGGCAAAACTACCCAAAGGTCATCGTCGAAGAAAATAAAATTATCCAGATTGGCGATCAGGACCACTCTCTGGTGACGGCTGGCGGATCAGCCTCCTGGGAAGAGCTGGCCCTTTATCTGGTCAGGCGCTATTTCGGCTATGAAGAGGCTTCGCGGATCTGCAAAATGTTCCTTTTGGCCGACAGAAGTGATGGTCAGCTGCCCTTCATTCCCCTGGTTCCCACCGTTGATCATGAAGATGCGGTAATTTCCGAGTGCCAGCTATGGATCGCTGACCATTATGCCATTGACAACCCGGTCTCCCACATGGCCGCCCGGTCAAAACTGAACGAGAGAACTTTCAAACGGCGCTTCAAAAAAGCCACCGGCTACCGGCCGGTGGAATATGTCCAGACATTACGGATCGAGGAAGCCAAGCAGCTATTGGAAACGACCAGCGACACCGTCGATGAGGTGGCGCTGAGCGTGGGATATGAGGATTCCGCTTTCTTCCGGCGGCTATTCCGCCGCCTGGCCGGCATTTCCCCCTCCAAATACCGGCAGAAATTCCAGACCATCCGGCAATTGGGCACCTGATCTAGAGCTTTGGTGCCGGCATCGGTTCCAGAACGGCCTCGATTGCGGCCGCCAGGCTTAGCAGCTCACGGTCGCTGCCTTCCGCCCCGTCCAGTTCCATACCGATGGGCAGGCCCGTGGACGACAGGCCAACAGGCAGGCTGATGCCGGGGATGCCCGCATTACTGCCCGGGTCCGTGTTGCGGATAAAGGTGCCGAAGGTCGGCACCTGCTCCCCGTTCAGTTCAACCGTTTCGTCATGGCCGATCGGCCGGGCCGTCAGCGGCGTGGTCGGGAACAGCACCGCCGCCACATTATGGACACTGAAATAGTCCCGATAGGCCTTTTGAAGGGCCGGACGATGGATTTCAAGAGCGGCCTTATAGGCCTCCTCAGGCATGGCGCCTTCCCCCATCAGCGACAGACTCAGGCCTTTCACATCAGGGCTGCCGATTTCCGCCACCAGTTCTTCAATGGTAATTTCACAGCCCTTGTGGCAGAGATATTTTTCCAGGTCGGGCAGGAATTCATAAAGCACCACCGGGAAACTGACCGCCTCGTCCAGCGGGCCGACATCGGGAATATCCGCCTCGATTATTTCGGCACCGTTACTTTTTAGCAGCTCAATGGTTTTTTCCGCCGCAGCCGCCACATCCGGCTCCAGATTTTCATAGAAATATGTCCGTGGCACGCCAATCCGTACGCCTTTGAGAGACGGAAGGGTCTCGAGCGGTTTTTCACCGGTGATCGCCTCATCCACCAGCATGATATCCTCCACCGCCCGGGCGAAGGTGCCGATGGTATCGCGGGTGTGGGAGATGGGAACCACCCCTTCACTGCCATAGCGGCCGAGTGTGGGCCTGAAGCCGACCACACCGCAGAGCGCCCCGGGAATACGGGCGGAGCCGCCGGTATCGGTGCCGAGGGCCACAGGCACAATGCCCGCCGCCACCGCCGCGGCACTGCCGCCGCTGCTGCCGCCGGGGATCATGTCGGTATTATAGGGATTGCGGACCGCACCAAACACCCCATTGTTGGAGGTAATGCCCATGGCCAGTTCATGCAGGTTGGCCTTGCCGGCAACCAGGGCGCCCTGGTCCACGAGTTTCTGCACCACCGGGGCATTGGCTAAGGGCCGATGGTTCTTCAGGGCTGCCGTCCCGCCGCTTGTGGCATAATCTTTTGTATCAATATTGTCCTTGAGGGCGATGGGCAGGCCGAACAGGGCCCCTGAAGCACCGCCTTCCTGACGGATACGGTCAGCATTTCGGGCGTCTTCCAGGAGCTTCTCAGGATCGAAGTTGATAAAGACATTCAGTTTTTTCTGCGCTTCGGCACGCTTGATAATCTGGCGGGCATAGTCTTCAACGCTGAGCTTGCCGTCTCTGATGTACGCCAGAGCCTCCACAGCTGTCAGATCAAGATTGGTCATGGCCGTTCCTCCCGAATTAGACTTTTAAATTATTGATATGGGCAAAAAAAAGTCGGGCACCGAAGTGCCCGACCATATCATGATAGCGATCTTAGTTGAAGCGCCAGGTAACTGATGCCCCGTACATGGCAGGGTCACCATATACAGCGACATCACCCGGACCCACAATGTAGATGTGGGAGATATACTGCTCGTCGAAGATATTCTTACCCCAGAGGGCAATTTCCCACTGTTCATCTTCGCTGGTCCAGGACACATTGGCGTCAGAGACACCCCATGCCGGCTGCATAGTGGCGTCAGATACCACGTCACCACGCTGATCGCCGGTGTAGCGATAGTCGATGTGATAGGACAGCTGACCACCCCAGGACACATCATGGCTGTAATCAGCCGCAATGTAAAACCGGTGCTCGGGTGCGCGGGTGAGCGGCTTGGTCTGAATGTCCGGGGTTGCCGGAGGAGTCACGTAATATGCATCGAAGTTGAACTCGGCCTCGGTATGCATGTAGGAATAGTTACCTGAGATATACAGGCTTTCCACAGGCACCCAGGTGAATTCAGCTTCCACACCATAGATTTCAGCAGAAGCTGCGTTGCGCGTACGGAATACGCCAAACGCCTGCCCCGGCAGCGCTCCATCGATCGGGTTACCGAAACGTTGGTACTGCAAGTCGGAATAGTCGGTATAATATGCCGCCAGATTCAGACGCAACGTCCCGTCAAACAGGTCAGCTTTTGAACCAACTTCGTAGTTCCAGGCCACTTCCGGCTCCAGCGGAAGCTGCGCAGCGGCAGCGCTTTCCGGTGCGGCGCCAAAACCACCTGACTTGAAGCCTTTTGACACACTGGCGTAAAGCAACAGATCGTCCGTGGCCTGATAGTCCAGGGTGACCTTCGGCGACAGGTCTGACCAGGATTCACTGGCCTGGACACCGCCAACTTTGTTCTCAATATCGGTACCAAAGTTGCTGGTAATAATAAATCCGCCAAACGGTCCAGACAGTCCCGCATTCCAGTTATCGATGGTTTTTTCTTCGTAGGTATAACGAAGACCAACACCGAGTTTCAGTTTTTCTGAAACATTGTAGTTCACATGGGCAAAGGCCGCGAAACTGTCGGTGGTGTTGTCCTGGCGGTATGACCCGACCCAGTCCAAACCGTCGTCAGCGCTCAGGTTCGGAAGACGGTCGTCCTCATTGAACACCAGACGGAAGGTTTCCTGACGATCCGTATTTTCATTCATGTAAAACAGACCGGCCACATAGTCGGCATTGTCGCTGATCGTACCGGCAAAACGGAATTCCTGGCTATATTGCTTGGTATAGTCATGGATTTCGTCAACAATGTTTCTGCCGGCAGCAGG
Source organism: Emcibacter sp. (assembly GCF_048269205.1). Lineage (GTDB taxonomy): Bacteria > Pseudomonadota > Alphaproteobacteria > Sphingomonadales > Emcibacteraceae > Emcibacter. Next base: position 308,857 of record NZ_JBLXJC010000003.1, read on the forward strand.
AGAACCGGTAGAATCCATTTCCCAGTCATTGGCGCTATCACGGTAAGCTGAGACGGATGTAAGAGTACCAGCTTCCCCGAAATCATGGTCGATTTTCAAACTGACACCATTTGCACTCTTGCGGGCATAACCATCCTGCGGGTTGGTGGAATGCTTGTAGTCACCGCCGGCCGCAATATGTTCTTCATAAATACCCGGAACCGGGGGATTACTACGGGTCGGAATACGGGCCATGTCGGACTGGTCCATGTCCATGGTATCGGCACTCAGAGTGATTTCGGTATTTTCACCAGACCACAGCAACTGACCGCGTACACTTTGTACGTTTTCGTCTTTCAGCTTGTTGCCGGTGATGATGTTCTCAACCCAGCCATCGCGCTGACGGGAGGAGAAGGACACTTTGGCCGCCAGGCTGTCGCTGAGGGGACCGGAAACAACGCCCTGGAAATCCTGACGATCGTAGTTACCAACGGTCGCTTTCACCTTGGCCCGGAAATCCTGGCTCGGCTTGGTGGAAACCACGTTAATGGCGCCGCCGATGGCGTTCTTACCATAGAGCGTACCCTGCGGGCCACGCAGAACTTCGATGCGCTCCACATCAAACATTTCGAAGGCCATATTGGAAATACGGCCGAGATATACATCATCCAGGAACACGGCGACGGAGTTTTCCGTACCGGCGCCGTCATCGTTGGAGGAAATACCACGCAGGCTGACCACGGCCTGACCCGGCGCGAACGGCGAGAAGGTCATGCTGGGAATGCGGGTGGCGATATCATCTGCGGAATGGATGTCGGCTTTTTCAATTGAGCTGGCGCTCAGTGCAGTAACAGCCACAGGGACCTGCTGCAGGTTTTCGGACCGGCGCTGTGCGGTCACGGTAATTTCTTCCAGCATCATCATTGCTTCTTCGGCCAGTGACGGTGTCGCCACGGTCGAACCAAATGCCAGTGCTGTCAGAGCTGTAGTCTGTAGTAAACGCTTATACATATCTTTCTCCCTAATGTTCTTGCGTTTCCAACCTCACGAATATTCCCGTTTTATACTCTCGCTCCTGATTGAAAAACGGAGCATTTATTATGGGAATAAATGAACCATACACTAATGATACAAATTTTAAAATACCTTTATGTTAAATGTATCATTTTATACAAAAAACAGATATCGAATTGAAAAACCTGAGATTTTTTTATTACAATCTTCAAATACTGGGAAAAAGATTTAAAAGAGGCTAATAAATTTTGTCAAATTAGCGCATTTTGCAAGATATTTCTTTTTAAGGGCTCCGCCCTGCCTCCGGCTTCCTGCTCCTGTAACGCTCCAGATCGGGACATTGCTCGCTCTGTTTGCGCCACCCCGAAATTCTGTAACAGTTTTTTTAATTTTTATGAATTTTTGTGTATATGTTGCTGATGAAACCGGTTTTGGAATCGGGAGCTCTGAGTTTCCTGACGCGCCAGCCTGACATGTTTTGATCCCCACTTTGCAATATTCTCTTTTTGCACACAAGAATTTATGTAGAATCTAGCTTGCCGGGACATCCTGAAAACAGGTCGCTCCGGACTGCCGCCGTTATCTACATCCGGAAACCTGACATGAAAAAAATCCTTATCTTCTCTGTCACAGGCCTTCTCCTGTTCCTGGCGCACATACTTCCCGCCTGGTCGGACCAGACCATCTATCTGATCCGGCATGCCGAAAAAATATCGGACGGTTCCGCCGATCCGCCGCTTTCCACTGCGGGACGACAGCGGGCGGAATGGTATGCCCGATATTTCGCCGGCAAGGAATTGTCCGCTATTTATTCGACCGACCTGAAGCGCACCCGTGAAACTGCGGGCCCTACGGCCAGGGCAACCGGACTTGAGATCAAATATTACAGCCCCAGGAACCTGCCGGACTTTGCCAGGGAAATATCCTCTGCAAGCGGGCCTGTTCTTGTGGTCGGTCACAGCAACACCACCCCTAATCTGGCGGGTTTTCTGACCAACAGGGAAATAGCGGAACTTCACGACGGGCAGTATGACCGGATTTTTGTCGTTTCGATAAATAAAGAGGGAACTGCCCGCCTGCATGTGGATCTCAGCGATCCGCACACGGACTAGTTCCCTCTTTCCCCCAAAGGACCCCCAAAGCGTATTCCGGCAGGCTCAGGCCACCTGTTTGCCTGCCAGATATTCCTGGATCATCAGTTCAACATCCCTCGGCACCAGATCAAGAGCCGGCAGTGATTCCGGACGGCCCTCAAACAGCACCTCGGGCTCCTGGCCTTCATACCAGCCCAGATTTGGCCTGTGCACCTTGTAACCGATCAGTTCCCGCAACTTTTCGGGAAACTCCCGGGCGACCTCCGGCGGATAGGCCAGATACTGGTTTTCCGCCTGCCTGAGCCATCCGAGACTGTAGCTGATGGTCAGGCCCGTGCGCGCCTTGCGGGAGCGATTGGCACCACCGCCGTGTTGGGTTGAGCCGAGCCAGATCAGAACAGATCCCGGCTTCATTTCCGCCTGGACCAGTTCCTCCTGCGGCACTTCCCTCTGCACCGGCTTGAGATGACTGCGCGGCCAGACAACTGTAGCGCCGTTCTCTGCGGTAAACTCATCCAGCGCCCACATGGCGTTGATCATGAATTCACTGCCCGGATGCCCCCAGGGAAACATTTCGTCATCCCGGTGCATAAGCTGCTCTTCCTCGCCCGGTTCAATGCGAATAGCCTGGGTCAGGTTGATCTGGAATTTCTCGCAATTAGGCCCCAGAATATCTTCCATAATGCCCAGAATCACCGGATGCGTCGCAAGAGCCTGCGATGTGGGCGATTTGGTAAAAACACGCCCCATCCTTTTGGTCTGAAACCCCCAGAAAAGCCCCTCCGAGTTCGGGGTCTGATGGAAAGACGGTCGAAGTTCCTCGTTAATCTGGTCAATCATCAGCCGGGGAACCAGATCCTCGATAATGATATAGCCGTTGTTGCGCAGGCGGGACACATAGTCCATAACCCGTGTGTCATGAGTATTTTTATTCACTTTCGCATTATTTGTCAGAGGCATCTTTCGGCTCCCCCATCAATGCTGGATATTTCAGGGCCAGGTGTGCTCGCTGGCTGTTCATATCTCCCGCCAGTTGAACACAATGTTCCACGAGAATATTCCTGTCTTCCGGCGACAGTTCCAGCAACGCATATCCAAGGCGTGCAAAAAGCTCTCCCAACGGTGTGTTTTCTTCAACAGACATTACGCGACCTCCTTCTCGTTCTGATTAATCCGAAGCATTGTTCCGGGTACATTCCGGCGCTGGCGCAGGATCTGCAGGCCCACCGGGTTGACCATAATGCTGAGCGCGATCACCTGCTCACCGCCGACTGTCTGGGGCAGGCCAAGCGGCATGGTGCCCCAGCCCGACCTCAGGATCATCGGCAACGTATTCATATTGGCGATAACGTTGATCTTGCTGATCCCCAGCATCAGGGCCGCCTCCATCATGCCCGCACTGAGCTCGGCGCCGCCGCCGGCCTTCAACCCCTGGGCCTTGCCACTATTCGACAGCACATAGAAACGGGAACATTCCCACACGTCCGGGTCCCTTGACACCTCGCCTTCCACCAGGTGAGGGAACAGTTCGGACAAAAGATGCGCCTTGCTTGCCTGCAGCAGGCGCAGGCTGCCGATCAGTTTTCCGCTATCGTCCTTGATCAGAAGGTACACAGCGTCCTTGTCGTCAAACTGGTCTATTTCCAGCCTGTTTTCATGATCTGCCATCGGAAGCTTCCAGCCCATCTGCTCCTCAAAGACATCGTATCTCTGACGAAACATCTGCTGTAAATCTTGGGAAAAGTGATGGCGGTTTTCATATGTCACCATATCAACATGCATATTCTCCTCCTGCCGTTGTCGTCATAGTTTTTGTTTGCAGGGTAATTCTGAGAAAAAAAAGCGCGGATGTGACCTGCCTAGTTAGGCAGGTTTTTTGCGGGAATCAGAAAACAAAGGGAATTCGCTGCCACCATGGATCAGTACAGCGGAAAGACAGTACCACCTATGGGATTATGGAGCAACTCAATATGGCCCGAACCACTGTCTGGATCCGGGTGGAAAGATTGAATTTGCGTTTGGCGTTCTCAATATGGAAATGAACCGTATGCCTGCTGATATCCAGAATATCGGCAATATCTGTATCGCTTTTACCCGACGCCGCCCAGTAGAGACATTCCTTTTCCCGAATGGTCAGTTCTTTTTTTTCAAAAAGCGGGTTTCCGGATTCGTCACGAACCCTGAGAAGAGCTTCATGAAAATAGACACACAACAGGTGCAATACGAGATAGCTGTTCCGATCGAAATCATTTTCCTGGGAGGACACGCTGAAAGTGGTGGGAATAAATCCGGGGACGAAAATCTGTATCGAGATGCCGTTTCTCAGGCCGCATTCAGACGCTTCGTTAAGAATTTTTTTCTGGGCCCGCTTCCGAACGTTCATATTCTCCCAGATAATCGGGATATTCCTGTTCTGGACTGCATCGAGAACAGCATCCTGCTTGTGGTAGTTCTTTTCCAGATAGCGGCTTGTCCAGCTTTCGGGAAGCCTGGTGATAAAAATAGATCCCGGAACCGGGTTGTTATAGTCCATCATTGACGCACAGGAAAAGTGATCGAAGCCGAGTTTCCGGATAGCCTTATCGAAAGCTCCCACAAGTTCGTCTTCCGACGATACTCTGGAGGATACAGACACAAAATCCTGAATAACTTCGAAATCCTGCATACCCATTTCTTCATTTGCCGACTGTTAAAGTTACCATAACAGACCGTTACTTTCGAAAACATTCTACCTTTTGCTATAGGATTTGAAAATATATCCGGGTCAGCATGAATCCACAAACAATATTGTATCGCCGACAAGGCCGTCCAAGTGGGCATCTCCGGCACCTTTCAGAGACCTGCAGGGCTTTGCCCATGCCGGGGCGGGTTTTCTCCACACCACCAATGCAAAACCTTTTCCGGCCTCTCCGGCCCGGGCGGCTTCGATCGTGGCGTTAAACGCCGGGACATAAACAATCCTGTATTACGAATGTTCTAATTCAAGGGCGTTATTATTTGGCTAATCCGGGGAAAATTTCTGTTTGCAAGGATAGCGGCCACACAGACTGTGGCACATATTTGACCTGCGGCAAGGTGCCTATACGATTGTAACCTCTTCAGAAAGCCGGCTTTCCACCGGCATCATGCTTCTCAACAAAACGGCCGATGAGACTGTCACACGTCAGCTTGACCGGACACAGGTTACTGATTCCCGTGGACACGCCTTCGCGCACCCTGGTGTCCGACTGCAAGGCCTCGTAATACAGATTTATCGTCCGTTCCATTTCAAGTGCATCAATATCAACCAGCAGACTCATATGCGCCAGAATGGTCCTGTGTTCCACTTTCATGCCGGCAGATTTGATACGCTGGGCCGTCCCGGCAATTTTTCTGCCGTCCACGACAAGGTTGTAGTCCCCGTCACAATAGGCGCCGGGCACAGAAGCAAAGCAGGCCTGACCGGCAAGCTCCGGCACAAGAAGGTCAAACAGGGACATCAATTTGGCATAGCCTGCTTCCATGGAGACCTTTTCCGTTTTCGCAACCCGGAAAATAACTGAAGCGTTTAGCACTCCCGGCCCGTGCAGCACGGCCGTTCCCCCGGAAGTTCTTGTAGCAAGCTGGATATTCCTTTGCGCCAGAATCTCACGGGCCCGGTCAAATCCGGGCAACCTGTTGTCCCGTGCCGGCACCACGATACTGCTGCGGTTGGTCCACAGCCTGACCACCGGCAGAGGTCCTGTTTCGTGAACCTCGCCCAGAAGGCGGCTGTCCTCGTCAACAATATCCTGAGCAGGCAGGTTACGGTTTTCTGTTTTCAATATAAACTGGTCAAACATGGCAATAGCCGTCAGCGGTTTGTTGTTTTGCCCGGCACCCGGCCGGGCCTGCTGATCTCTTATACCCCGGCAGTTTCGATTGTCTACCGGATATTGACAGGAAGAAAATCCGGGTCGGTGCCGTGAGAAGGAACAGTACGGTCAGGCCTCGGACAGCTTGTGCATTCCCCGGCGCACCTGCATGCGGTGCCTGTCCAGCACCTCCAGAGAGCGCTGGTGGCGCGAATGGAGGAAGAGCCATTCAGTGGTTACACTCTCGGGTGTGATATCCGTCACCATATAGCCGCGGCGGCTGGTATCGCACCATTTGAGGCCGGGGTTACTGTCCAGGAAGCTGGCGGCAATGGCCCTGGGATCACCGAAATAGCGCTTGTCCATGCCAAGGGACGATACACTATGCCCCGCGAACTCCACACCGGCGGGCTTCCCTTCATGCTCCAGTTCATAGGCCCAGGCATTATGGCTGTCTCCGCTCAGCACCACGAGATCAGCCCCGGCCGCCCGGGAGGCCGCCAGAAGGCGGCTGCGCGCCGCAGGGTAACCGTCCCAGCGGTCCATATGCGTGCTCATACCCATTTCACCCAGCTTCACCGCCAGATCCAGCTCCGCCTTTTTGCCTTCTCCGGGCTTATCGCCCGGCTTGAACCATGATGTATAATCACGCGGCATGAGATTGGTCCCCATGATCACCTGCTGCGCCAGTATCTGCCATTTGGTGCCTGAGGCGGTCGATTGGGCAAGACCATCGGCAAGCCATTTCTCCTGTGCCAAACCCATCATGGTGCGGGCCGGGTCTGCCAGCGGGCCATCGCGGAAAGCGGCGGCGGCGGCAAGGGGATCGGGCCTGGCCTTCAGCCAGGCGCCCAGATCGAGCTGTTTACTACGGCCGACAATCCGCGTCTCCAGGCGGAACAGGCTGGCCAGGTCGCCCAGATCATAGCGGGCATATGGATCGGACCGCATGGGCATCCATTCATGCCAGGCCTGCATCGCCGCGTCCCTCCGCGCGTCCCATGGGCCTTCATGCGCGCCGTGATTTTTGGCGCCATGCTGCCAGCTGTTGTTCACCGTTTCATGATCATCACACATGGCGATCATGGGATAGGCCCGGTGAATGGCCTGCAAATCCGGATCCAAGCGATAGCTGGCATAGCGCAGGCGGTAATCCATCAGGCTGACAGTCTCGTACTGGGGCTGGATATTCCTGGAAATTGCCAGCTCCTTCAATGCATCGGACCGGGTGAGTTTGGACTCGTATATATAATCGCCCAGGTGGACAACCAGATCGAGATCATCCCGGGCCGCCGCATGGCCATAGGCGTTGAACCAGCCAGATGTAGCGTTGGCGCAGGAAAACACACCGATACGGAAATTGTCGAGCGGGCCGGCAGGCAACGTACGCGTACGGCCCGTATCGGATATCTGACCTTCCGGTCCGGTGAAACGGTAGTAATACCATTGCCCGGGTTCCAGTCCTTCGAGCCGCACCTTGGCACAGAAATAACTTTCCGGTCCGGCCAGCGCAGAACCACGCGCCACAACCTGGCGGAAGGCCGTGTCATGGGCAATCTCCACCCGCAACGCTGCAACGCCACCGTCTGCCGGCACAAAACGCGTCCATAAGGTGACGCTTTCCTGCAGAGGATCGCCACTTGCCACCGAATGGGTAAAGCCCCCTGACGGGGCAGCCTGCAACGCGTCGGGCAGCAGGGCGAGGACCGGGGAAAGCGCCGCCGCCTGAAGGAGCGTGCGCCGGGAAACGAAGGTGGGGCGAATGTCTTTTTTCATGCATGACCTGTATCAGGCCATTGTGACAAAATTGTTTCGTATCAAATAGTTAAGTTTCTTCTAATGCCTTACAAACATCATTTTTCCTTCATGGAAGTGTCATAGGCACCCCTTATTCGTACCCCAAAACTACACCGCATTTCAAAGTATAAAAATGGAGTTTCTGATGAGTATCCTTGATCGCGCCCGTTCGGGCGGTCCCCTTTCCCTGTTATGCACAACAATCCTGGGCAGCATCTGTCTTTCCGGTACGGCTTTTGCCGGAGATGTTGCCGGTACAGTGACGAGCGCATCGCTCGATCGCTCTATCCGCGGCGCGCGGGTCACGGTTGAAGAAACCGGTCAGTCGGCCATGACCGACGACCACGGGCGCTATATCCTGCGCGGCCTGACTGCGGGAGCCTATACGGTGCTGGTCGAACAGCCCGGTTATAACAGCAAGCGCATTGATGTGAATGTACCGGCTGAAGGTGTGGTCAGGGCAGACAGTCGCCTGGCTCTGACAAACGATACCGCCCTGGACGAGATTGTTGTTACCGGGGCGCGTGCATCGCGCCTGCTGGCCAACGAACGCAAGCGCGCCTTGCCGGTTGTCGCGGATGTGGTATCGTCCGACGGCATCGGCAAGCTGCCGGATTACAATACGGCCGAGGCGCTGCAGCGCCTGCCCGGCATCTCGGTGGAAATTGACCAGAGCGAACCGCGTTACGTGGTAATCCGCGGTGTGGATCCCAACCTTAATCTGGTGACCATCGACGGCAATGTCGTCGGCATTCCCGAAGCGGAAGGCCGCCGCGTGGCGCTCGACACCATTCCGTCCGACCTTGTCGGCGCTATCGAAGTCGTGAAAACCGTTACGCCGGACTATGATGCGAATGCCATTGGCGGCGCCATCAATATTGTCACACCCAGCGCCTATGACAAGTCCGAACCCTTCACCTATGTTTCCGCCCGCGGTATTTATGGCAGCAAAGCGGAAAAGATGGGTTTTGGCGCCAGCGCCATGCATGGCCAGACCTTCGGCAACGACGACCAGTTCGGTATTGTCATCGGCGCCAGCTATTCAAAGCGTTTCATCGACACCGACCTGGTCGATCCGCTGAGCTGGGAAGAATTGGATAACGGCAAATGGGCCCCTACCGGCATGCGCATGTTCGACTATGCCATCATGCGCGAACGCATCGGCGCAATCGCCAATCTGGAATGGCGCCCGAATGACGACCTGCGTGTCTATGTAAAGTCGATCTACAACGAGTTCACCGACCATGAAGGCCGCGACCAGTTCGACTATGACATGTATCGCGGCGATGCAACCTTCCCGTCCGCCAACGAGGTGACTTATGACCGGGGGCGGGCATCACGCGAATTCCGCCAGAACAACCAGACGCAAAAGCTCTACAACATCTCTCCCGGCGTGGACTGGTATGTTGGCAATCTGGAACTGAAACTGAACTATACCTATTCCCATGCGCAGGAACACACACCGGTACGCGACGATATCGAGTTCCGTACCGGCAGCAGCAACGTCTCCACCATCCTGCTGGAAGGCGCTATGCCCACCTTCAGCGATGTCGATGACGCCTTGTACGATCCGGACGCTTTCCCGCTGCGCCGCATCCGCCTGCGCCGTGAAACGATCGACGAAGACCTGCACGCCCTCAAGGCCGATCTGAAAGCCGATTTCGACCACGACATCTTCAGCTTTGTTAAGGTGGGCGTGAAATTCACCGATCGCAGTAAGGACCGGGACAACTATCAGGAACTATGGACCCCGACAGACGACATAACATTCGGCGACACCGGCGGTGTGCTGGACACGGTCTCAGGCTTTTTTGACGACAAGTACAGCTTTGGCCCGGCCATGGATTACGCAGGCGTTATGGATTATTTCTATAACCAGAATCCCGGGCTCCTGGAGCTGGACGAGGAAGCGACCGCCTTTAACGACAAGGCCAGCGATTACCATATCAACGAACAGATTTATGCCGGTTACGGTATGGCCAGCCTGGAATTCGGCGACCTGAATGTCATCGGCGGCATACGGGTAGAGCACACCTCGGGCACGTATGACGCCTTTGCCATCCGCGACACGGACGGCAACGGTGAGATTGAAGTCTCCGACATCTCGCCGCTCAGCCTCGAGAAGGAATATACCCACGTCCTGCCCGGCATCACGCTGAACTACCGGCCGCAGCCGGAAGTGGTGATCCGCGCCGCCTGGACCAACACCATCGGCCGCCCGAACTACAGCGACGTTGTCCCGACCTTCGAGGAAGAGGACGGCGAAGGGGCATCCGGCAATCCCTATCTGGAACCCTACACGTCCATGGGACTTGACCTCTCGGCCGAATATTATCCCGATGCGGACACGGTCTACTCGCTGGCGGCATTTTACAAGCACATCAAGAACCCGATCTATACGCAGACCATCTACAACACGAGCTTTGCCGGCGTAGACCTGATCAGCCTGTCTCAGCCGCAGAACGCCGACAGCGGTAAACTGTTCGGCATCGAAGCCAACATGATCACGCGCCTCACCTTCCTGCCGGCACCGCTGGATGGCTTTGGTCTCTCCGCCAATGTCACTTACGTGGACTCCAGCGTGGATGTGCCGGGCCGCGAAGACGATGACCTGCCCTTCTTCCGCCAGTCCAAATGGCTGGCCAGCGGCGCGTTGTTCTACGAAAAGGGTCCGATTGAAGCCCGCTTCGCCGTTGCCTATCGTGATGCCTATCTGACTGGCGTCGGCTCTAGTGCCGAGTTCGACGGCTACACCGAGGGGCGCACCGTGCTGGACGCCCGTATCGGATATCGCGTCATGGAAGGTCTCGAAATTTTCGCTTCTGTTGCCAATATTGGCGAGGAACCCCTTGTTGATTATCAGGGGACTTCCAGCCGTATCAAAGCGCGTGAAGAGTATGGCGTGAACGTGGATTTCGGGATCAGCGCACAGTTCTGATTTCACTCAACATTAACATTGGAACTGGGCCGGCAGTCGTATGACTGCCGGCCTTTTTACGGATCGGCTCTTTATTTTGAACCTGCGACCTTCAGGTTATGAGCCTGACGGGTTACCAGGCTGCTCCACCCCGCGTCAACCTGGTTTGGCCTACCGCTTGGCTGCTTGAGGCCTGAGGCCTACTTTATGGCAGCCCGGCATTTTTAATTCCGCCTCGGGAGACCCGAGGCTGGGGCATGCTCCACCCCGCGTCAATTTTATTGGCACTCAAGCGCCGTGCAGCCCCTCAAAAATGTTATAGAAGGTCAGGGTTCCGCGCAGGCTCGCGCAGTTGCTTTCAGCATAATCCGATTAGCCTGCGGCGCGGGCAACATAGACTGTGTTTGCAGACTCTCCCCCCCGGAGTGGATTTTCAAAGGTCACAATGTGACTCTGAACGTCAGTAAAAACAGACTTCAGCAGTTGGCCGAATTCCTCGTCCGGGGGATCATTCGACCACAAGGCAAAAACACCTCCGGGAAGGAGAAAGCCGTTCAGCCGTTTTAGCCCTTCCGGAGTATAAAAACTGTTATGACTGGGATTCAGGGTAAACCGGGGGGAATGGTCAATGTCCAGGAGAATGGCATGGTATCGCCTCCCCGGTGCATCCCTGTCAAAGCCCGCACTTTGCACCATTGCAAAAAAATCCCCGTGAACAAATCGACAGCGGGGATCTTCACTCAAGGCTTCACCAAGCGGCAGGATTTTTTCCTTATGCCAGTTAATCACTTCTTCAAGGGCATCCACCACCAGCAGATTTCGAAGGTCCGGATGGTCCAGGGCCGCCACGGCCGTATAACCGAGCCCCAGCCCGCCGACGACGACATCCAGTTCCGGTTCCTTGAGACCGGCAAGCCCAAGCCTGGCCAGCTCTTCTTCGGCCGCTACAAACAGGCTGGACATGAGAAACTCGTCATTAAGTTTGATCTCGTAGACGTCGATGTTCAGCGTCAATTCCCGGCGGCGGCGCAGACTCAGCTCGCCAAGCGGGGTGTTGGCAAATGCCAGTTCCTGAAACATACGGCTCATATCCGTCCTTCCTCTGGGAATGGAAAACGCCTTATAACACAGGAGGGCAGATTTACTTATCCCCTTCCCACCACGATCGCCATTTTCTCTATCCTGGACTGGACGCCTTTCTGGCTTTCAGAAAAAAGTTATTACACTTACCAGGAAGCCGTTGAAGACATCGACGATATTATAACCCATGGTGTTTTCCGCAGAGATATCCCCCTCCAGAATTTTTCCGAAGCTCCCGATCTGAGCCCGCTACTTGAAAGGCGCGCCAGAATGGGGAAACGACTTGCAAAGGTGGACCATATCCTCATAGTCGCCGCCGACAATTTTAACCGCAAGGGCGCCCTGGGAGTCTCGATCAAAGAAATCGCTGCTGATGCCGGCGTAACACGGGCGGGGATCTATTATCACTTCGAGGATAAGGAAACCCTTCTCTATCGCTGTCTGGAGCGCGGCCTGCATCAGCCTGAAGACACCGGGTTTCAGAACCACCATCCTGCGTAAGCCTCGCTCGACAAATTCCGGTCTTTTAAAACAGCCTCTGAAGTTCAAGCATCTATCGCTCGGTCGGCTCCAATGACCGGGGCCACCTTCTCCCTCTCCAGAGAAGCCCCTTCTCGGATTTTCCGCATATTGCGGGCCCGGTATTTCTTATACCAGATCACCACGCCGGTAATACTCAACATGGCTATAATGACGCCCATGAGAGACACCATAATGCGGCCCGGAAGCCCAAGGATACGTCCGGAATGGAGGGGGAACTGAGCCTGGACAAACAAATCCGCCGCCGTGCCCTCCCAGGGCAGCCAGTCCCCCAGATATTCACCGGTCTTTGCATCAAGATACAAGGCTTTGTGTCCAACGCCACCTGCCCCATGCCCCTCTTCCGCGGTAAAAAATTCAACCCGGTAAACACCAAATTCCCGCGCATACCAGAGACTGCCAGCCGATTCGGACCAGCCTTTTGTCGCCGCCGCATCCTGTCCCAGGGAAATGGCCCGGGCAAAGCCATAACCGGGCTCAATGGGATTATCATGGCCAGAAGGGATACGCTCGTCGATTGGGGTCGGCGTCACATCGGAAACCATGCTCATCAGCGGAAAAAAGACTTCGCGGTATAAATTCAGGGAAAAACCGGTGAAGGCGATAATAAATAACAGGACCCAGGTCCATAGCCCGAAAGCGCGGTGCAGGTCAAAATTCAGTTTAGTGGCTCCACTGCGCCAGCGGATTTTCCAGGCCAGCTTCCAGCGCTGCCAGTAGGTTGCTGCATTTCTGCCCCCCTCGACGGCATATTGTAGCGTGGCACTCACGCGCTTGCGTTTCGGCAAGGTCAGGTAAAACCCTACAAAGCAGTCAAAGGTCCAGACCAGCGCGATGATGCCAAGAAGCCACAGGCCCCAGTGATCGGTTCCCATAAACTCCGGTATGTGCAGGCTGAAATGAAGCTTATAAAGGAATGAAATAAAATTTTCGCTGGTGATGGGCCAAACAGCACCCCATTCCCGCTTGCCCAGAATGTCGCCAGAGACAGGATCAACATAAACCTGGTTGAAGCCTGGTTTATAGAGCTCCCCGGTCTCCGGGTTTACCCTCGGTTCCACCCAGTAATAATAGGAATGACCCGGCTCGGTAAACATCTCATAATAGGTGACCTGCACCTGGGGATGGAGCCGCTCCACTTCCGACGCCAGTTCCGTGGCGCTCCTCGGAGTGCCGGCCGTCGTGGCTTCAAGCAGATGCGGGTTCAGCAATTCATCCAGCTCATGGTCCCAGGAAATGACAGCACCCGTCAACCCGGTAATGATCAGAAATCCCGCAATGGTCAAACCGAAGTAACGATGAATTCTGGTGAAAAATGCACGCATAACCGCAACTTTCTCTATTTCTGGATCCGGTCCTTCATCACCGGAAGTATATCTGGAAAAGCCTCGCCGATCTTGATAATCCGGGTACCTGACTATCTTTCAGAGTCCATCTTATCAGACTGCCCCGAAGACTGGAGCAATCTCCGGGGCTATTTTTATTGCCGACCCTTCTGCTCAGTAGTGCCAGGCAATTGAAGCCATCACGTTCCGCGGGGCGCCGAAATTGGCCTGCCCCCACTGCGGGCTCAACCGGTACTTCTTGTCAGTAAGGTTATTCACATTCAGGCTGGCAGTGATATTCTCGGCCAGGTCATAGCGGGCGAATACATCCACAAGGACATAGCTTCCCTGCACTTCGACATCGCCGAAATATAGTTCGTTCTGCCAGTTCAGGCCGGCCCCGAGGCGCAACCCGGCGACCGCGGGAACCTGATAGGCCAGGGCCATCTTGAACTGCTTAGTCGGGATGAAACGGCGGGTGTCGTTGCCATCTTCATCTTCCACATCAATCTGCGTATAACCCACATTCGCGTTCAATCCGGTAAGGATCTCCCCGGCAAGCTCAACCTCGAAACCTTTACTTTCAAAGCCGATACCGCGATAGATATTCAGGCCTGTATCGATATCACGGGTCACCCATTCGCCAAAATTTGTCTGCTTGGATTTGAAGAGGGCAAGTGTAAGCACGGACTTGCCGTCAAAAAGTTCCTGCTTTAGGCCGAATTCCATACTTTCGCCACGCACCGGACCAAGTGGCTCAAGGTCCGCATTCACCCAGGTTTGCTGCTTGAAGACTTCGCTATAACTGGCATAAAGCATTGTGCCGTCGAGGACTTCGTAGGTGGCGCCGAAATAGGGAACGAGCTCACTGTCGGACACATCCTGAGGCGCACCGTAACTGATGCCTTCCTGGTTCAGGTCCACATATCTCGCCCCCAGCAAAATAGAGAGACGCTCTACCGGATTAAGGCGCGAGGAGATATAAAAAGAATTCTGCGTCTGATCGATATCCGTTGATGAACTTTCCGGGAAATCGATATCCATTGCCGGCCGCGGCGTGGCGCCGCTGGCCCAGTCTCCACCAACCGGATCGTCATACCCGGTCCATTCGCTGGAATAAACAGAACGCCCCGTTAGTTTGATATCCGCCAGGCTGGCGCCGATGACCACATCATGATCCTGGCCCAGCAGGGTAAATGTACCGGTGACATAAAGATCGACAATATCCTCTTTGTCCCGGGCTTCATAATAACTGGCAATCCCCACCATTCCCTCTTCTGTTACTGGGTCCGGCGCGCCGGACAGGTAAAAGGATTCCCATTCCTTGTCCTGGACATGACGGCTGTAAATCGCCTTCGCGGTCCAGTTTTCGCCAATTTCCTGTTCCAGCTCTACAAAGGTCCGGTTTTGCATCACTTCCTGATAGGCCCATTCCGGCGCCGTATTTGTAGACCTGTCGTAGTCAGTCAGGGAACCGTCACTGTAAAAAATCGGCAGAGCGCCCGAAGAATTACCGTCATTATGATTGTCATTCAGGCTATGGCCCACAGTGAAACGTGTGCTGTCCGTGAACTCGGCGCTCAACACGCCATAAAACACAACAAATTCCTTGGAGTAACGATCCAGATAGGAATCCCCCTCCTGTTTGGCGACAACAAAATGACCCTTGAGCTTGTCACTGAGAATTGGCCCGGAGACATCTCCTTCCAGCCTATACTGGTTCCAGCTGCCTGCAGAAGCCGAGATCGAAGCCTCAACCTCCTCTGTCGGCCGCTTGCGTACATAGTTGATGGTCGCCGATGGGTTGGCCAGGCCGGTGGTCAGGCCAGTGGCGCCTTTGACGATTTCAACCTGCTCGTATATGGCGGTATCATCATGCCCCTGTGTCAGGCCATAGGAAAAGGGCACCCCAACCCCGTCATATTGGAAGTTCACAATGTCAAAGCCACGAGCCGTATAATAGGTTCGGTCTGTTTCCACCTGCTCCACAGTAACCCCGGTCACATAGGTCAGCAGGGAATTGACTTCCCGGAGCGAGAAATCATCGATCTGGTCGCGGGAAATGACAGAAACAATCTGCGGTGTCTCAAGGATTGACAAATTCAGTTTGGTCGCCGTTTTGGATTTATCGGGCTCCCCATACACAAAAATATTCTCAATCGCATCGGCTTCGCCACTCTTCTGATCGCCGTTCGCCGCCCCATGGTCGGACTGGGCGTAGGCGCAGCCGCCCATCATTGACACCGCAAGCGACAGCGCAAAAGCACTGCATTTTGAACCCCTCATAACTCATCTCCTGAAATTTTTAAATTGATACCCCGAAGGGCCAAAATTGTTTTAAGCAATTAATCCAGCCGCTTATACATTAATTAAAATTGATAATCAATTGCATTTGCAAATTCGCCCGCCACTACCATAGCGAGGGCGCTTCAGGAGTCCCATTTTTTAAGTATGTTTAGCCCCGCCCCAAACACCATGACCAGGCCGAACAAACCAGTCGCGGCCAGCTAGCTATAGATGGCCTTCAACAGGCTCACGAACAGGGTCAGAAAAATCAGTCCGGCGACAAGTGCGGCAATACCCGCCCAGAATAAAACCGTTAACATTATATGGTCATTTTCTGCCATTTGGGATTTTGGGGTTAGGATTAGTCTCGTCGCTTTGCTCCTCGTGAGCTTCGCACATAATCTTGCAGACCGGCTTCAGGGCCGTCTGTGAGATTAAAATCCACAACCACCAGCTCCTAAACCGACAAAACCCAGCACGAGGCTGGGTTTGATCGTTTTGGTTGCGGGGGCAGGATTTACCGCTATGGGCTTACGCCCCACGCGTTGCCTCCACCTTATTGCTTTGCAATAGCTTCCGGCCGAACCGGCACGCTCATTCACCGACCCCACCTACCAGATAAAACAAAAGGGCCCCGTTAAAGGACCCTTTGTTTTATTGGTTGCGGGGGTAGGATTAGTCTCGTCGCTATGCTCCTCGTCAGCTTCGCAAAGAACCTTGCAGATCGGCTTATAGCCTCTCTGCGAGGATCAGATCCTTGACCCGGCGTAACAAAGTTAAAGGGCCGGTCCCCGAATGGGGGCCGACCCTTTAAATTGGTTGCGGGGGTAGGATTTGAACCTACGACCTTCAGGTTATGAGCCTGACGAGCTACCGGGCTGCTCCACCCCGC
>NZ_JBLXJC010000004.1:0-134139 GCF_048269205.1 Emcibacter sp.
CGTCGGTGAAGCCGGGTTATAAGACCATCATTCAACCTTGTAAATACCTAATTTCAGTTTTATGACGTTTTTTTCTGAATTTCCCCGGAGATTCATAAAAACAAGGGCTTATCCCCGGGATGTTGATCTTTTTTATCAGCAAAAATACGCAAAAATTTGACTTCGATTCAAAGTCGCGGCATTTTTAACCAAATTTTGGCGGTTATTAAAGTAAATATGAGCGGATGAAAACCAGAGACCTTTTGAGCACCTTCTTTTTCAGTCTGCCCCCGCTGGCGCGGGGGGTTCTTGTGGCTGCGCCTTTACTGGCCACCGGATATCTGGCCGGAACATATTTTGCCGACGGACCGGAGAGATCCGGATCGGCCGTCAGCGACTCCCTCCAGCAGGAGATTACCGACTCGCCGCTGGCTGCACAGATCCCGGACTCCGACAGTCCGGCTGTGGCCATGGAAGAGACCCCAGTTGCCGAAGATACTGTTGCCGAAGACACCGCTGCCGAAACGGCGGAACCGAACCGCAAGGTTCTGGTGCTCAACCGGGGCGAGGGACTCATGCAGCTGCTCACCCGCAACGGCGCCAGCCGGCAACAGGCCCACGGCGCCATTCGGGAGCTGGGCAAATTCTATAATATGCGCAAGCTCCAGATCGGCCAGGTTGTCACCGCCGGGTTTGATTCCCGGGACAATCTGGAAAGCCTGGAGCTGGAAAAGGATTTCACCCACCTTGTCAAAGTACAGCGGCAGGACGCCGGCTGGCAGGGAGAAGTCGAGGAACTGCCGACCATCACCATTGCCCGCCATGCGGAAGGCGTCATTGAAGACAGCCTGTTCATGGCCGGTCAGCGCGAAGGCCTGCCCACATCGGTCATTGTCGAACTGATTCGCATCTACAGCTTCGATGTGGATTTCCAGCGGGAAATCCGCCGGGGCGACCGATTCGAGATCTTTTACGAACGGCATCTGTCGGAAGACGGCCGGCGTGTGCAGGAGGGAGATATCCTCTATGCCCGCCTGACCCTTTCCGGCAAACCCATCAGCCTCTATCGCCACCAGGCCAAGGGCGACCTGTTTGCCGACTATTATCATGAGAACGGCCAGAGCGCCCGCAAGGCCCTGATGAAAACCCCCATTGAAGGGGCCCGGCTGTCTTCCTATTACGGCAAGCGCAAACACCCGGTTCTGGGCTATACCCGCATGCACAAGGGACTTGATTTCAGCGCGCCGACCGGGACGCCGATTATGGCTGCCGGTGACGGCGTGATCGAACGGGCCAGCCGCTACGGCAGCTACGGCAACTATGTCCGCATTCGCCACAACGGCACCTACACGACCGCCTATGCCCATCTTTCCAAATACGGCCGGGGCATCAAACAGGGCAGGCGTGTCAAGCAGGGTCAGGTTATCGGCTATGTGGGCGCCACCGGCCGGGTCACCGGCCGGCATCTGCATTACGAAGTGATGATGAACGGCCGACAGGTCAATCCGCTGGCCCTGAAGATTCCCACAGGCCGGAAACTGAAAGGGACCGAACTGGAGAAATTCATCCAGGTCGCTAGCACCATTGACCATGAAGTCAATCTGCAGAAAAACAACATCCTGCTGGCCTGGAACAAGCAGGACTGACCCGTAAACCCGGAACAATTTCTTAACCATTTTCGGCCATTCTAAGGTTTCACAAGAATGACGGGTTAAGAATTTCATGTCCGGATCTTCACAAAACACCGCTTCAAGCCAGGCCGACACAGCGACAGTCTACGGCCCGGCCCTGTTCTGTTTCCTGATCTCCTTTCTTGCCCTTCTGTTCGTAAAACTGGCTCCCGCAGACAGCCGCAATCTTGCCGTTGTATTCCCGGCAGGCTACAGCCTCGAAGAAAGTTTCCGCAAAACCACCGCCAGTGGCGTTTATGTGACCGGCAATGGCGCATTTGACAATATCGTTCATTTCAGAACACCCCGAGAGGGATCCCGGCAGACAATACTGAACAAACTGTACGCCGCCGGAGCCATAGTCATTATCAACCCGTTTGGCGCCGCCGGCTGTTTTGCCCGCAACACCGCCCAGTACCCCAAGAAAGTCTCTAAAAATGCATGAACTGGAAAACCTCAGAGTAAAAACCTCTACATATTTCCTTTGTATTCTCTGGCTGATGACCGCCGTCGTCGCCATTACCGGCTTTGTCCTTAGCCCTGCCGGCTGGATCTTCTGCGCCCTGGTCAGTGCCCTGATCTCTGCCGGCGCCACCTATCTGTGGAAAACAGCGCCAGGGCAGGCGGCCTAGCGCTATTACACGACCGTCGCCCTGGTGGCGATTATCAGTTTCTGGCTCTATGAATATACCGGCCATCCCTGGCAGATTGATATTCATATGAGCTTTTTCGCCGCTCTGGCCCTGACCGCCATTTACTGCGATGAAAAAGCCATCCTGATTTCTGCCGGCACCATTGCCACCCACCATCTTTTACTCAACTTCGTCATGCCGTCCGCCATTTTCCCGGACGGCGCGGATTTCATGCGGGTGGTCCTGCATGCGGTGATTGTGGTGGTTGAAACCGGATTCCTGTTCCTGCTGACCCGCGAACTGGAGACGGCGTTCAGCAATGCCGAAGGAGCCGTATCCGATGCCGAGCTCGCCGCCGAACAAGCCAGCCAGGCCAGCGAGGAAGCCAGCAAGCTTGCCGCCAAGTCCGAAGAAGCCCTGCAGGCCCTGCGGGAAAGTCAGGCCGAGGCCGAACGCCTGGCCGGGGAACAGGACGCCATGCAGCAAAAAGCTGCACGGGAATACAGCCAGCGCCAGCTGGCGCTGGCCGACAGGCTGGAACATGCCATCAAGGAAGTTTCCTCCAGCCTGGTGAGCTCTGCGGAAAATCTCAGGCAAAATGCCGACACCCTGTCCCATCTTGCAACTGAGGAAGAAACGCTTTCCTCAGACGTCCGTCGGGCCGCAGAAGCCAGCTCCGGCAACATCCAAAGTGTGGCTGCCGGGGTCGAGGAGCTGTCCGGCTCGATTCGTGAAATCACCCGGCAGATCTCCCATACATCAAGCATCTCAAGCGAGGCGGTCAAACAGGCTGAATCAACTACCCAGACCATTCAATCCCTGGCGGACCAGACCCGGAATATTCGCGAGGTGCTGGAGCTGATCACGGATATTTCCAACCAGACCAACCTGCTGGCGCTCAATGCCACCATCGAGGCGGCCCGCGCCGGTGAAGCTGGCAAGGGTTTTGCTGTGGTCGCCAACGAGGTCAAGGCCCTGGCCGACGAAACCGCCAAGGCGACCGAACAGATTGACGCCCAGATCAACAATATGCAGGTGGTCACGCAGGAAGCGGTTTCTTCCATCGAGGAAATTTCCAAAATCATTGCCCAGACCAATGAAAGCGCCGGTGTCATCAGTTCCTCTATCGAAGAGCAGAATGCGGCAACAAATGAAATTGCCAGCAACGCCCAGAGCGCGTCCCAGGGCACCCGTGATACCACCGACAATATTGGGCGCCTGCATGAAACCTCCCAGAAAACCAAGGGTTCCGCCGACAAGGTGATGACCATCTCGGGCCAGCTGGGAGAACAGTCCGGCACCCTGTCCCATGTGGTGGACAGCCTGTTGAGCGAATTGCGCAGCGAAGCCGCCGCCGGCTAGATACAGAGCGTTATGCACTAAAACCGAGAAAGGCTCCCTCCCGGGAGCCTTTCCTTTTATGTCGTCGAGTCTTTTTAAACCGTGACTTCCAATCCACCGGCCCCGGCCGTCACATGGACCGTGGAGCCGTCGTGGACCGTGCCGTCCAGAATCCTGTTGGCAAGCACATCCTGCAGATTCCGCTGGATCACCCGTTTCAGCGGCCGGGCCCCATAGACCGGATCATAGCCCGCATGGGCCAGCCAGTCGAAAGCGGTCTGGTCCAGATCCAGGGTGATCTTGCGATCAGCCAGCATCTTCACCAGGCGTTTTAGCTGGATTTCCACGATACCATGCATATCTTCGCGCCCCAGACGATGGAACAGGGTGACTTCATCCAGACGGTTGAGAAACTCCGGCCGGAAGGCACTACGCACCACTTCCATCACCTGATCGCGCACAGATTCCACATCGGCGCCTTCCGGCTGATCGGCCAGAATATGGCTGCCCAGGTTACTGGTCAGGATGATCAGGGTATTTTTGAAATCCACCGTGCGGCCCTGACCATCGGTCAGGCGGCCGTCGTCCAACACCTGCAGAAGCACGTTGAACACATCGGGATGGGCCTTTTCAACCTCGTCGAACAGAATCACCTGGTAGGGCCGGCGGCGCACGGCTTCGGTCAGCACACCGCCCTCTTCATAACCCACATAGCCCGGAGGCGCCCCGATAAGCCGGGCCACCGCATGTTTTTCCATGAATTCGGACATGTCGATGCGGACCATGGCATGTTCATCGTCGAACAGGAACTCGGCAAGCGCCTTGGTCAGTTCGGTTTTGCCCACCCCGGTAGGACCGAGGAACAGGAATGATCCGATGGGACGGCTTTCGTCCTGCAGGCCGGCCCGGGCCCGCCGTACGGCGGCGGAGGCCGCCCGTACCGCTTCGTCCTGGCCGATCACGCGACGGCCGAGCCAGTCTTCCATCTGAACCAGTTTTTCCCGCTCGCCTTCCAGCATCTTGTCCACAGGGATACCGGTCCAGCGACTGACCACAGAGGCAATATCTTCGTCGCTGACTTCTTCCTTGAGAAGCTGATTCTGGCTTTCGCCGCCTTCTTCTGCGTCCTGAAGCTGTTTTTCAAGTTCCGGAATGGCGCCATACTGCAGTTCGCCGGCGCGGGCCAGATCACCAGCCCGTTGGGCCTGCTCCAGCTCGAGACGCGCCTGTTCCAGCTTCTCCTTGATCTGCTGATCGCCGGAAATACGGTCCTTTTCCTTCTGCCACTGGGCCGTGATCTCGGCAGACTGCTGTTCCAGCTCGCCCAGGTCCTTTTCCAGTTTTTCAAGCCGGTCGCGGGAGGCCTCGTCCTTTTCCTTTTTCAGGGCCTCACGCTCAATCTTGAGCTGAATGATTCGCCGGTCAAGCTCATCCAGTTCCGTGGGCTTGCTGTCCACTTCCATCTTGATCTTGGATGCCGCCTCGTCGACCAGGTCAATGGCCTTGTCCGGCAGGAAGCGGTCGTTGATATAGCGATTGGACAGGGTCGCCGCCGCCACAATGGCGCTGTCGGTAATCCTGATTCCGTGGTGAAGCTCGTATTTTTCCTTGAGCCCGCGCAAAATGGAAATGGTATCCTCCACGGTGGGCTCGCCGACCATAACCGGCTGGAAACGCCGCTCAAGCGCCGCATCCTTTTCCACATATTTACGATATTCATTGAGGGTGGTCGCGCCGATACAATGCAGTTCACCCCGGGCAAGCGCGGGCTTCAACAGATTGGACGCATCCATGGAGCCTTCTGACGCACCGGCACCGACAATAGTGTGCATCTCGTCAATAAAGAGAACGATTTCACCGCCAGCGGCTTCCACTTCCTGCAGCACGCCCTTGAGGCGTTCCTCGAACTCGCCGCGATATTTGGCACCGGCCACCATGGCGCCCATATCCAGGGCCATGATTTTCTTCTGGCTCAGGGAATCGGGCACATCTCCGTTGGCAATCCTGAGGGCAAGCCCTTCCACAATGGCGGTCTTGCCGACACCTGGTTCACCGATCAGAACCGGATTATTTTTGGTTCGGCGGGAAAGCACCTGGATGGTGCGGCGGATTTCCTCGTCCCGGCCGATCACCGGATCAAGCTTGCCGTTCCGGGCCGCTGCCGTGAGGTCGCGGGCATATTTCTTCAGTGCATCATAGCTGTCTTCCGCACTGGCACTGCCTGCCGTACGCCCCTGGCGTATCTCATTGATCGCCGAATTAAGATTCTGGGCCGTGAGCCCGGCCTGTTTTAGGATTTCTGCGGATTTGGTCCCGCTGGCCAGGGCCAGGGCCAGCAACATGCGCTCGACGGTCACATATTCGTCACCGGCCTTTTTGGCCAGTTCCTGCACACTGTCAAAGAAACGTGCCGTCGCCGGATCCATATAAAGCTGACCGGCGCCGCTGCCTTCCACTTTGGGATAGCCCTCGACTTCCTTCTCCACAGCCAGCAACGCCTGCTTGGCATCGGCGCCCGCCGCCTGCATGAGATTGGCACAAAGGCCTTCCCGGTCTTCAAGCAGAACTTTCAGAATATGTTCCGGTGTAAATCTCTGATGACCTTCACGAAGAGCCAGATTCTGGGCGCTCTGGATAAACCCCTTGCTGCGGTCTGTATATTTTTCGAAGTCCATTCCTGCAAAACTCCTTTATTCCTGATTAGCTCACATATGATGTGACTTTTCTGCAACACAAGAGCCCGGATGAAATTTTAGCATAAAAAAAGGCCGGAGGTTACTCCGGCCCTGAACAAATATTTTCGATGGAGATCACTCGGAAGCTTGTTGCTCCTCTGTTTCTGCCTTTTTCGCCCGGCCACGGCGGGCCGGCTTCTTTGCAGTATCTTCCAGAGGCAATTCTTCTGCCTCGGAGTCCATTTTTTTCCGGCTGCGGGGGGGCGTACGGCGTTTGGGTTTGCCTTCCGGCTGACCGCCCTCACCATTTTCCCCGAGATCCAGGTCGAGAATTTCCGCCGGCTTGTCCTTGTCCCCGCCGTCATCGGAATGAGAGGCGCGAGCCGCCTTACCGCCCTCTTCCGTATCGTTGGCAATCTCGACAAGATTTGCCTGGTTTTCGGCAGCTTCTTCAGCCCGGCGTTTCTGTTCTTCTTCCCGGGCCGCCTGGGCGGCGGCTTCTCCGGCGGCATGCTCCGCGTAGATACGGTAATAATGATCGGCAAACTGAGACAGGGATTCGGAAGTCATGCGATCATTGGCAAATGTCTCCCGGGCCAGTGTCTTGTATTTTTCGTACAACTGTTTGGCGTTGCCGCGCTGTTTTCCCAGCGGGCCATGACTGTCTACCTGGCGTGTGGCGGCATTGCCCTGGGGCTGGGAACCGCCTTTGCCTTTGCGCCCCTTGCCGCCGTTCTTGCCTCGCTGTTGATTACTGGTGTTTTTTCCGCTCTGACGACCGCGGCGTGGATTTTGGTTTTGTTTCATTTAATACACTATCAGGGGCTCGGATCGTGCCGATGCCTGTCACAGGGTTGGCCGTCTTTCTACAAGACGGCATACTTTTGATTTTTCAGATTTTCTGGGGTTTATATACCGGTATATCCCTCACCGGATTTCATGGTACCCTAGGGCAACGCCCTACACTACCCCGGCCAATCTGAAATGCCAAGTCTCTTTTGTTTTTTTTTCAGGGCCGCCAGGCAACACAGCGGTCACGACCTGCCAGATCCTTGATAATCTCTATTTCCCGGATACCGGCATTGGACAAAAGTTCCTTCAATGAGGCTCCCTGACCAGCGCCGATTTCAAACAGGATAAATCCATCCACGGCAAGAAAATCCGGCAACCGGGTAATCAGTTTCCGATAATCGTCCAGCCCTTCCTCACCCGAATAAAGCGCCCGCTCCGGTTCAAATTCGCGAACTTCCGGCGGCAGACTTTCTTTCTCGCTCAACCCGATATAGGGCGGGTTGGACAGAATAACGTCGAATTTCTCTTTCCGGGCCAGGGCAGAGGTCCAGTCACTCTTGATAAAAATCGCCCGCTCTGAAAGGCCAAGCCGTTCCGCATTCTCCCGGGCGACCGCAAGGGCTGCTTCGGAAATATCCAGCCCCAGACCGCTGGCATTCTGCAATTCACTCAGCAGACTGAGCAACAGACATCCGCTGCCGGTACCGAGATCCAGGATCCTGAGCGGAGCTGTCCGGTCCCTGATTTTATCCAGGGCGGCCTGTATCAGGGTTTCACTATCCGGACGCGGTGTCAGCACATCCGGCGTTACCTTGAATGACAGGCTCCAGAATTCCTTTTCTCCCAGGATGTGTGACAGGGGTTCCCGCTGCCGTCTGCGCGCCAGAAGTTTCTCAAGGAACCCGACCTCTGATTCCGTCAGTTCCCGGTCCTGCTGAAGATAGACATTCATTGGCGTACACCCAAGCACATGGGCCAAAAGAACCCTGGCATCCAGTTCCGCTGTCTCAATGTCACAGGCGGCAAGACTGTTACGGACCTCCCTCAACCAGAAGGCAACGGTTCCTTTTGCCTGTGACAGATCCGGTGTCATGGTGATCGCCCGCTCATCAGACTTGCATCTCGGCCAGTTTCGCCGCCTGATCCTCGGTAATCAGGGCCGAGATGACCTCTTCAAGGCCGTCGCCGGCCAGGATCTGGTCCAGTTTATAGAGCGTCAGGTTAATACGGTGATCTGTCACCCGGCCCTGCGGAAAATTATAGGTCCGGATGCGTTCCGAGCGATCCCCCGACCCCACCTGGTTTTTCCGGTCAGCCGCCCGTTCCGCATCCCGCTTCGCCCGTTCTGCATCATAGATACGGGCCATCAGAACCTTCATGGCCTTGGCCTTGTTCTTGTGCTGGGATTTTTCATCCTGCTGGCTGACCACAATGCCGGTCGGAATATGGGTGATACGGACCGCGCTGTCCGTGGTGTTCACAGACTGGCCGCCCGGTCCGCTGGCCCGGAAGACGTCAATGCGCAGATCCTTTTCGTCAATCTGGACGTCCACTTCCTCGACTTCGGGCATCACCGCCACGGTGGCCGCCGAGGTATGAATACGCCCGCCGGCTTCGGTTTCCGGGACCCGCTGCACCCGGTGGACACCGGATTCATATTTTAATCTGGCGAACACGCCCTTACCGCTCACATTGACAACAACTTCCTTGAAACCGCCCTGGTCGCTTTCGGAAGCGCTGACCACTTCGAACTGCCAGCTCTGCATCTGGGCATAACGCTGGTACATGCGAAACAGATCGCCGGCGAACAGGGCTGCCTCGTCGCCGCCAGTGCCTGCCCGGATTTCCAGCAGGGCATTCTTGTCATCATCAATGTCCTTGGGCAGGAGCAGGATCTGCACTTCCTGCTCCAGGCCGGGAAGTTTTTCCTTGAGTTCCGGCAGTTCCATTTCCGCCAGTTCCCGCATTTCCGCATCGGTATCCTGATCCCCGAGCATTTCCTCGAGATCGGCAATTTCCTGCTGCAGGTCCATAAATTCCCTGGCGGTTTTCACAACCGGGGTGAGATCGCTGTATTCGCGGGAAATTTTAACAAAATCGTCGGAACCAAGATCGCTGCCGCCCGACATGAGATGTTCGAGTTCCTCGTGGCGCGTGATCAGCTGGTTCAGTTTTTCCTGTGGTATCATGGTGTTCTATCCTGTTTTCTATTCTGCCGGCGGTAACAAGAAAACAAGCTAACGATAGTGCATCAGATAATCGGACACCTTGTCCAGGTCAATCTCCTGCTGGGCCCCTTCGTCAAGATCCTTGATGGTAACCTTACCCCGGGCCAGCTCATCACTACCCATCAGTATGGCCAGTTCGCTGTCCAGCTTGTTGGCGCGCTTCATGCGTTTGCCAACATTGCCGCGATAGCCCATATCCACCACAAATCCGTCATGGCGCAGGGTCCGAGCGAGTTTGAGGGCCGCCGTCTGGGCATCCGCACCGACAGGAACAATGGAAACGGGACGTGCTGTCACAGGTACATGATTGTGAGAAACAAGCTCCGCCAGCCGTTCCAGTCCGGCCGCCCAGCCGATTCCGGCTGTGGCCGGACCACCCATGAGCTCGATCAGGCCGTCATAACGGCCCCCGGCCAGGACGGTTCCCTGGGCGCCGAGCTGGGTGGTGGTAAATTCAAAAGCGGTATGGCTATAATAGTCCAGGCCGCGCACCAGGCGGGGATTGAACACATATGTAATGCCCAGCGCCGCAAGCCCCTCCTGCACCTGCTGGAAGAATGTCGAGGAGGCTTCGTTGAAATAATCCTGCAGGACCGGAGCACCGGCCACGATTTCCCGGTCCCCCTCATCCTTGCTGTCCAGGATCCTGAGCGGGTTTTTATCGAGCCGGTTTAGACTATCCTCACTCAGGCTGTCCTTGTGCGCTACAAAATAGTCCACCAGCGCATCCCGGTAAGCAAGGCGGCTTTCCGTATCGCCCAGTGAATTGATCTCCAGTGTGATATGCTCCATCAGGCCAAGCTCGCCCAGAAGGTCAGCCGCCAGGGCAAGCAGTTCGATGTCCGCCTGCGGCTCCGACACCCCAAGGATTTCCACATCGATCTGGTGGAACTGGCGCATGCGGCCTTTCTGCGGGCGTTCGTAGCGGAACATGGGACCATAGCCATAGAACTTCAGAGGCAGATCCTGCTGCAGGCCGCCGGAAATGAACGCCCGGGCAATGCCGGCTGTATATTCAGGACGCAACGTCAGGCTTTCCCCGCCGCGATCCTCGAACGTGTACATTTCTTTGGACACAACATCGGACGTTTCCCCGAGCGTCCGCCTGAACACCTCGGTAAATTCGAAAATCGGCGTGGAAATCTCGCTGTGGCCATAGCGTTCCGCCACCTTGATGAACACATCCGTTATATATCTGAAGGCACGGGCCTGATCACCTAATATATCGTGAGTCCCGCGTACCGGCTGGAGACGCGCCACCATTCTTCTCCTTAATTCTCAAGATGCTTTTTTGACAGTCTTGTTTTTTTCGTTTTCCGCGTCCAGTTGCGCGGCTTTCTGTTCCACCAGCTCGACGATATGGTCGACAATATGGTCGTCGTCAATCTTGTGATCTGTCACACCGGACAGGTAAACCATATGGTTGCCGTTGCCGCCGCCGGTCAGGCCGATATCCGTTTCCCGGGCTTCACCCGGCCCGTTCACCACGCAGCCAATGATGCTGAGGCTCAGGGGAGTGGAAATATGCTCGAGCCGTTTTTCCAGGACTTCCACGGTCTTGATGACGGGGAAGGCCTGCCTTGCGCAGGAAGGACAGGACACAATCCGCACACCCCGATGACGCAGGTCCAGGCTTTTCAGCATTTCAAAACCCACCTTGATTTCCTCTACCGGGTCGGCAGACAGGGACACGCGGATGGTATCACCAATGCCGGACCACAGCAGCATGCCCATGCCGATGGAGGATTTCACCGTACCCCCCCTGAGACCCCCGGCCTCGGTAATGCCCAGATGCAGGGGATAGTCACAGGCCTCGGCCAGACCCTGATAGGCTGCCACCGCCAGAAACACATCCGAGGCTTTCACGCTGATCTTGAATTCCCGGAAGTCATTATCCTCGAGGATCTTTGCATGTTCCAGCGCACTTTGCACCATGGCTTCCGGGCAGGGTTCGCCGAACTGTTCCAGGAGATGTTTCTCAAGCGATCCCGCATTGACCCCGATGCGCATGCTGCAGCCGTGATCCTTGGCCGCCTTCACCACTTCGCGCACCCGGTCAGCGGACCCGATATTGCCCGGATTGATCCTGAGACAGGCGGCACCCGCTTCCGCGGCCTCGATGGCGCGCTTATAGTGAAAATGAATATCCGCCACGATCGGCACCTGGGCCTCGCGAACGATTTCCTTCAGCGCCGCCGTACTTTCCTCATCCGGGCAGGACACGCGGACGATATCGGCGCCGGCGTCTTCCAGTGACCTGATCTGCGCCACAGTCGCCTTCACATCATGGGTCAGGGTGTTGGTCATGCTCTGCACCGAAATCGGCGCATCGCCGCCAACAGCCACATCGCCCACCATGATCTGGCGGCTTTTTCTGCGTATGATGTCGCGATAGGGACGTACACTCATGTCATTTATCCGGTTCTGTGCCTGACCATCGGGAAGGCTCTCTCAAATCCGGCCTAAACATGCGCAAAAAGCGGCCCGATTTCAAGGAGAAAGGGCCGCCGAGTATGGTTTGCAGACAGATTTTTATTTTTAATGCTGAAGTAACGCCGTTTTTTGCAGCAGGTGCTGCTGGTCAAGCGTCAGTTCCGAAACAATCTGGCCGTAATCACCGAGAGGCGAAATGGCCACATCCCCGACAAACAGGGAAAGAGCTGAAGCATTACTTGTCATCAGTTTCAGACCCTTGCGGTCGGGCGCGAAGAATTCCTCGCCTTCCTGTACCACACGGTCGAACAAAATTTCACCTTCGGGGCCGGAAATCCGTACCCAGATATCAGCCGCCGCCGTCAAACGAATCCGGTCGCCAACCACCGGCGTTGCCCTGACTTCACGGCTAAAGATTTCATCCGCGTCACTGTCATTGGTATGGGCCGTTGCCTGCTGGACCAGCGTAAAGGTCGGGCTCTCGTCAACTGGTTTATTCTCGGCCAGTTTTTTCTCTACCGGTTTTTTCCCGGGCTCCGCCGCGACTTTTTCAACAGCCTGCTTGACGGGTTCCGCAAGGGCAATCTGTGTGGCGGTTGCGGGCGCAGATGCGGTCAACATTGTATCCGCCATGCTCAGGCTGCTCACATCATCCAGAGCAATCAAGTCCTCACGAACCTCTTCCGTACCGAACATCATACCGACGCCAAGCACCATCACCAGTGACAGGCCGCCGATGGAGGCTGCAATATTGCGGGGCAGACTTGCCCGCGCAGGCACCTCGGGGAACACCAGCTCCACTTTCTGGAAAGCGCCTTCATATTCGGATTTGAACTGGCTGACGACAGATGTCGCATCCAGGCCTAGATAGGTTGCATAACTTTTAAGAAACCCGCTGGCATAACATGCCGTCGGAAATGCTGAAAAATTGTTCTGTTCAAGTGCCTCGAGAAGATGTGGGCGAATACAAAGTTCGCGCGCTACATTATCCAGATCATTAAGCCCGCGGGATTTCCGGGCACCTGACAAAAGGCTTCCCACATCGGGGGTTTTGTCTTCCCCTGCCTCTGCCTGCATTGTTTTTTCCCCTGTCGTAACCACCATTTTATCCATTCAAATAAACAGTCCCGCTGCTGTATCAGCGGTCAATAACGTTAATTTGCGTTCCCGGTGTAGAAGTCCAACCCCTGAAAACGGATATAAACCGTAGCTTACCCGAATTATTAATTAGTTAATTTTATATCGAGTTACGTTCTTTTCCGCCCTGTTCATCTTTTTTTAAGGCATTTTTTTGAAGTGAACCGTAGATTAACACAGGGAGTCAATAAAAAACTGCAACTGACGGGCATAGAACGGAATTTCTAGTCCGATTCTTCTAGAATCAGCGAATCTGGATACCGTGGTCCTTGGCAAACGTCAGAATTCTGTTGCGGACCGAATGATCCGAACGACTCAGCAATCCCGCCATATAATCCTCAAGCTGATCAAGGTTAAGACTTCTTATCATCATTTTCACGGGCCCCACCGATGCCGGCGCAATGGACAGGCGCCTCAGACCGATACCGAGAAGAGCGAGCGCCGCCACAGGCTTCCCGCCCAGTTCCCCGCACAGGGTTACCGGCACTTCATACTCGTTGCATTTGTCGATAACAAACTTCATCATGCTCAGCGCCGGCGGCGACAGGGGATCATACCGGTCCGCCAGTTTCGGGTTTTCCCGGTCACAGGCAAAAAAGAACTGCATCAGGTCGTTGCTGCCGATGGACACAAAATCCACCAGTGGCAAAAGATGGTCCAGCTGCCAGAGCAGGGATGGCACCTCGAGCATGGTACCCACCTTGACAGTCCTGGGCCCCTGCTTGCCAAATTTCTTCAGCCACTCCAGCTCCTTGTCGAGAATGGATTTTGCAGCACTGAATTCACTGACATCCGCGATCATGGGGAACATGATGCTAATATCCCGTCCCTCTGCAGCCTGGAACAGGGCCCTGAGCTGATACCTGAGCAATGCCGGCCGGTCCAGGGAGATGCGCATGGCCCGCCAGCCGAGCGCCGGGTTGGCTTCCTCCTCCCTTTTCAGAAAAGACACCGGTTTGTCGCCACCGATATCAAGGGTACGGAAAACCACCGGTTTGTCACCGGCCATATCCATGATGGATTTGTAAAATTCTGCCTGAATATCCACCTTGGGCATGGTGGCGCTGACCATGAACTGGAATTCGGTGCGGAACAAACCGACCCCCTTGGCGCCGGTCCGCTCCAGGCCGTCCATGTCGATGGTCAGACCGGCATTGATAAAGAGGTCGATTTCCACCCCGTCAAGGGTAACGGCCCTTTTGTCCCTCAGCGCCTCGTAACTGGCCAGCAGCTCTGCCCGGCTGCTGATATTTTCCTGGTAGCTCTGCAGAATTTCCGGCAGGGGAGAGAAATAGACAATTCCCTCGACGCCGTCCACGATCACCCTTTCGCCTTCCTGCACATGCAGAAGCGCATCTTCCACCTGGCCCACCATGGGAATGCCGAGCGCCCGGGCGACAATAGCCACATGGGCGGTCGCCGCCCCCTGCTGCAGGATCACCGCCTGGAGTTTATCCCGGTCATAGTCCAGCAGGTCGGCAGGCCCCATGTTCTGGGCCACAAGAATGGCATTGTCCGGCAGGCTGTCAGCCGCCGCGGTACCGGTCTTGCCCACCAAGTGACGGATCAGCCGGTTTGACAGGTCATCAAGGTCGCTGAGCCTTTCCCTGAGGTAAGGATCGTCGGTTTGCTGCATACGGCCACGGTTATCCATCTGGATACGCTCAACGGCCGCCTCTGCGGTAAGACCCGTCTCGATCACCTCGACAATCTTGGCTTTCCACCCCTTGTCCCGGGCAAACATCTTGTAGACGTCAAGAATTTCCCGATGTTCGCCATGATGACGGAAGTCCTCGGCCGACATCATATCGTCAATCTGGCCGACAAGACTTTCCAGCGCGGTGTCCAGACGCTTTAGCTCGCGCGTCGGATTATTGGACAGGTGATGGGTGACTTCCACCTTGGGCTCATGAAGAACGGCCCGCCCCTCGGCCAGCCCTTCCGAAAAGACGACCCCTTCAAAGCTCGGGGTTGCCGCCCGTTCGAGGGTGCCTTCGGGGGTTTCAAAGGGATCAAAAAGCTCGCCGCCGGCAACAAGCTCGGCCAGGACCATGGCCACGGTCTGGAGAACTTCCACTTCCTCCTCGGAATACTGGCGCAGGGTCTTGTTCTGAATGACAAGAACCCCTGCCACATTGCCGGCCCTCAGGATCGGCACCCCAAGGAAGGAATGATAGACTTCCTCTCCGGTTTCCGGACGGTAAACGAATTTCGGATGGTTCTGGGCGTTGGCCAGGTTAAGCGGTATGCCGGTTGAGGCCACATGGCCCACCAGGCCCTCGCCCACCTGCAGACGGGTCATGTGAATGGCCGAGGCCTTGAGGCCTTCGGTGGCGAAAAGCTCCAGCATTTCCCCGCCGCGCAGGAAATAGACAGAACACACTTCCGAGACCATATTCCCGGCAATCAGGCGCACCAGCTGGTTCAGGCGATCCTCGGCACCACCGGTACCGGCCATGATCTGGTGTAACCGTCTTAACAAAAGACGCGGTGCGCTGCTTGCGGGGGTCATCTACCCTCCTTTGCCATTGCCAGAGAAACAGGATGGGTCCTATCCGCTTCTCAATCTGTATGGGATTGTCTTATTTAACTGCCAGATATGATGCGGCCTGTTCAACAAGCTCTTCGATGATTTCCCTCGCTGGCTGTATGCTCTTTACCATTCCTACGCTTTGCCCGGCCATGACGGATCCTCCCTGAACATCTCCGTCGATGACCGCTTTTTTCAATGCCCCTGCCCAGTAATGTTCTATGGCCAGTTGGGACTCCTTGAGGTCCATTTCACCGGCCTGGTATTTGTTTATCACATCCTGCTGGGTTTTCATAAAATCTTCTGTGGCGTCATTCTTGAGGGCCCGCACCGGAATGACCGGGAATCGGGGATCAAGCTGAACCGACGTAATGGCATCCCTTGCATTGCCTTTGATAAAGGCCTGCTTGAAGTTTTCATGAGCGATGGATTCCTCGGCGCAGACAAATCTTGTGCCCAGCTGAACACCGGAGGCGCCCATTTCCAGATAGGCGCCAATGGTCTCGCCGCGACCGATTCCCCCGGCCACGAAAACCGGCACGTCCGTAATATGGGGCAGGATCTCCTGAACCAGAATGGAGGTGGATACGGGGCCAATATGACCGCCGGCCTCGGAACCTTCCACCACCAGCGCATCGACGCCGGACCGGATCAGCTTCTTGGCCAGCACAAGCGCCGGGGCAAAACAGATGACCTTGGCGCCACCGTCCTTGATCTTTTGAATAGCCCCCCCCGGCGGGATACCGCCGGCCAGCACCACATGGCCGACCTTGTGGGAAAGCGTCACATCAATCAGGGCGTCCAGATCGGGATGCATGGTGATCAGGTTGACGCCGAACGGCTTGTCGGTCATCTCCTTAGTCGCGGCAATTTCCTGATCCAGGAGATCGGGGGTCATGCTGCCGCAGGCGATCACGCCGAAACCGCCCGCATTGGACAGGGCCGAGACCAGGTGACGTTCCGATACCCAGCTCATGGCGCCCCCGAGAATGGCATATTCGGTGCCGAGGAATTCTTTGCCCTGTGCCCACAACCTGTTCAGGCGTTCATGTCCGTTGCTGCTCATTTCATATGCCCCCGCCAGTTTGGTTCAGCCGTTATGCGCCGTCGAGTCCGTAAGCCGTATGCAGGGCCCGGACAGCCAGTTCGGTATATTCGGAATCGATCAGAACGCTGATCTTGATTTCGGATGTCGAAATCACCTGGATATTGATGCCTTTGTCCGCCAGTGTCTGAAACATGGTTGCCGCGACACCGGCGTGGGAACGCATGCCGACGCCGATAACGGAAATCTTGACCACATTCTTGTCGGAAACGAGGCGCTCATATTTCAGGCTGCTTGCATTTTCCAGAATCTTGATGGCTTTTTCCACATCGCCCTGGGGTACGGTAAAGGTAATATCTGTTTTCAGGCCGTCCTCTGACTCATTCTGAATGATCATGTCCACATTGATATTGCCATCGGCGAGCGGACTGAACACTTCACCGGCAATACCCGGGGTATTGTCCACACCGACCAGAGTTATTCTTGCTTCATTGTTGGCATAGGCGATGCCACTGACGACTTGTTTTTCCACGATTTCATCCTCATCAACCACCAGTGTACCCGGTGTATCCGTAAAACTTGAAAGAACCTGTACCCGCACACCGTGATTCATAGCCATGGCCACGGAGCGGGTCTGCAGCACCTTGGCGCCGAGAGACGCCATTTCAAGCATTTCCTCATAGGTGATCTTTTCCAGCTTGCGGGCTTTGGGCACGATACGCGGATCGGTGGTAAAGACACCTTCCACATCCGTGTAAATGTCACAACGGTCCGCCTCCAGCGCCGCCGCCAGCGCCACCGCCGACGTATCTGATCCGCCGCGGCCAAGGGTCGTAATCCTGTTGTCATCGGCAATGCCCTGGAAACCCGCCATCACACAGACCACACCTTCTTCCAGGCGCTCGCGCATGGCGGTGGTGTCAATCTCGCTGATACGGGCGGCGCCATGTACGTCATCGGTTTTGAAGGGAACCTGCCATCCGAGCCAGGACCTGGCCGGAATATCCATATTCTGCAACGTCAGGGCGAGAAGGCCGGAGGTAATCTGTTCACCTGCAGCAACAACAGTATCATATTCCCGGGCATCGTGCAGCGGTGAGGCATCTTCCACCCATTTTACCAGCTGGTCCGTCGTTCCCGCCATGGCGGAAACAACAACAGCCACCTGGTTACCGGCCTCGACCTCTTTTCTTACGCGGCGGGCCACATTCCGTATCCTGTCCAGATCGGCTACGGAAGTCCCGCCAAATTTCATGACAATTCGTGACATCACTCAAACCTGATTGTGCTCCTTGCGGGGCATTCTTTAAAAATCGCGCTATACATATACGTTTATCCTTGCTTGAAGCAAGGCTTGAGTTAGATATAGTGTGTAAAATATGGTTTTTTTATAACAATATTACGAACAGGATTTTTTTCTCATGGCGGCAAGTCCTGCCAATTCAGGTCAATCTTCTCCCCCCAGATCAGTGGATCCGGAGGAAATCGCCAATTTTTCCGCCATGGCCGCCACCTGGTG
This sequence comes from Emcibacter sp., assembly GCF_048269205.1. Lineage (GTDB taxonomy): Bacteria > Pseudomonadota > Alphaproteobacteria > Sphingomonadales > Emcibacteraceae > Emcibacter. Next base: position 17,982 of record NZ_JBLXJC010000004.1, read on the forward strand.
GGATCCGGACGGTCCGTTCAGACCGCTGCATAAAATGAATCCGGTGCGGCTCGAATTCATCAAGGCGTCCCTGTGCCGCCACTTTGACCGGGATGTCACTGCCACCGACGCCCTCAAGGGATTGCGCATTCTCGATATCGGTTGCGGCGGCGGTCTGCTGTGTGAGCCGCTGACCCGGCTCGGGGCAACCATGGTCGGCGCCGACGCCTCGGAAAAAAACATTGGCACCGCCCGGGCCCATGCCGCGGACTCAGGACTGGATATCGACTATCGTCATATCACGGCGGAAGAACTTGCCGAAGCCGGCGAAAAGTTTGACGCTATCCTGAACATGGAAGTGATCGAACATGTGGCGGATATCCCGTCCTTTCTGACCGCTTGCCACAACCTCCTGAAAGATGGCGGATGCATGACCCTGTCGACCCTGAACCGGACGGCGAAATCCTGGCTCATGGCCATTGCCGGAGCGGAATATATCCTGCGCTGGCTGCCGGTGGGCACCCACGACTGGCAAAAATTTCTAAAACCCTCCGAGCTTTCACGCAGCCTGCGGGATTCAGGTTTCAAAACCCTGGATATCAAAGGCATGGTCTTTCACCCCATCAGCGGCATATGGTCGCTTGATGATCATGATTTTTCCGTCAACTATGTAGCGCTGGCCGAAAAGGCCTGATCGGGCAGGTCACAATGGCAGATTTTCCCACATTCCGGGACCACACCGCGAAAATCTGGCCTCCTTCCGAAGGATCGGGAGAGGAGAAACGGCATATCGCCTGCGAGATTCCAGTGTCCATCGAATATAATTGCGCCTCCTATGCGGTCATGATGGTCACCCCGTCCGACCTGGAGGATTTTGTCTATGGCTTCAGCCTGACCGAGGGCATCATTGACGGGGCAGGAGACATCATCGGTCTTGATATACATAATGTGGAAAACGGTCTGGTTGCAGCGGTCGAAATCAAAGAGCATTGCTTTGAGAGACTTGAAGATTTCAAAAGGCAGATGGCCGGGCGAACCGGCTGCGGACTGTGTGGGGCCGACCGGCTGGAACATGTCATCCGGCCCCTGCCGTCGGTGCCAAAAGGCATAACCTTCCCGGCCACAATCCTTCATAAAAGCATGCAGCAACTGCACACACATCAACCGCTGAACCGGGAGACAGGCGCCGTTCATGCCGCCGCCTTCTGCGACAGGACAGGAAATATTGTTGTCGCACGGGAAGATGTGGGCCGACATAACGCGCTGGATAAAATTATTGGTCAATTGATGCGGCAGGGGATGGACCCGGCGGACGGCTATGTGCTCGTTTCAAGTCGTTGCAGCTTCGAAATGGTACAGAAATGCGCGGCCGCGCGCCTGCCGCTGATCGCCGCCGTCTCGGCGCCCACTGACCTTGCCATTGATCTGGCCCGAAAGACCGCTGTCACCCTGGTGGCGCTGGTGCGGGACGATAACATGAGCCTTTATGAAGACACCCCGGGACGGGTCAAGACAGACAATGACGGATGACTTCCCCTATTCTTCACGGCGGGCGGCGCTCTCCGATCTGGGAGAACTTCAGTCGGTCATGGAACAGTCCATCAACCGGCTGCTCGATCCTTTTCTGTCGCCGGAACAGGTGAAAGCATCACACGAGATCATGGGACTGGACAGCCGTCTGGTGGAGGACGGCACCTATTTTGTCCTTCAGTCGGGAATAGAGATTATCGGCTGTGGCGGCTGGAGCAGGCGGGAAACCCTCTATGGCGGCAACCACACAAAAGGCCGCAACGACCGGCTGCTTGATCCTGAAACGGAACCGGCCCGGGTGCGGGCCATGTATACCCGCCCCGATCATGTGCGCCGGGGTGTAGGGCGGAAAATCCTCGACCTTTGCGAAAGCGACGCTGCACACGAAGGATTTACCCGCTTCCAGCTGATGGCGACACTCTCCGGCGAGCCACTTTACCGTGCCTGCGGCTACCAGGCGCTGGAAAACTGTGCGGCGGAAACCTCGAGCGGTATCACTGTTCCCCTGATCCTGATGGAAAAACCGGCTTCAGCCCGATAGCTCAATCCAGCAAGCGGCGGGCCCGGTCCATATCTTCCGGGCTGTTAACATTGAAAAAAGGGTCTGGATTATCTTCCCAGACAACTTTTACACGGTTTTGCCGCTCCAGCCAGGTCATCACCCTGCGTTCCCCGGAGGTGAGATAATCCCTTAAACTCTCCAGCAGGGAGACATGCCAGAGCCCCATCACCCCGTGCAGCCGGTTCGCGGAAGAGGCCACCGCCACCGTGTGATTCCCTTGGGATATAGCCTCGAAAAGCCGCACGGCATAATTCCCGGGCACAAAGGGAACATCCCCGGCAAAGGAGAGAAGATAGTCACCGCCGGTTTTTTCAAGCCGGGCAAGGCCGGCCTCAAGACCGCCCAGGGGCCCCGCATCGGGAAAATTGTCCGGAATGACCGGCAGGTCGCCGGCCGACAGAGGACCGAACGCCTCGTTATAGCTGAGAAGAAGGCCGTCAACCTGAGGCTCTGCCCGATCGATCACATGCTTGAGCACTGTCTTGTCGCCCAGGGGCATCGTCAGCTTGTTGTCGCCCATGCGGCGGGAGCGGCCGCCGGCAAGTATAATGCCTGTGATATAAGGAGTGCTGTCTGTCATGACCCCAAGACTAGCGTAACGTCCCGCAGAACGCCAGACGATCAGCTGTCCAGTTTTCCCGCACCGGGAACCGGGAAGATATCGATGCCCTCTTCCAGAAGTTCCTGGCTTTCCTCGAGGGTGGTTTCGCCGTAAATGCCGCGCTCTTCGGATTCGCCGTTATGGATCTTGCGGGCTTCTTCGGCAAAATTATCGCCGACATCCTCGCAGTTCTCTTCGACAAACTTGCGATATTTGGCCATGACTTCATGCATATGTTCAGCCGCTCTTTTTACGTCGTCAGCGCTGATTTCCGGATTGTCCGGTACTCCGACGCTTGCAGATACCGGCACGGCGGAAAGGGGGATCTCTTCTTCATAATGTTCCACAGAAGTCTGGTTGCTCTTGGCAGAAATATTCGGCGCCATAACAGACTTGCTGATATGGTTGTCACCACAGTGCGGACAGATAATCTGGCCGGAGGCGGCCTGTTCCTTATAGGCCTCGCTGCTCCTGAACCAGGCCTCGAACACGTGATTTTCCGCACATTTCAAATCAAATACTATCATTCTATTTTCCCGATCCGGCTCAGGCCGGATCTTCAAAGTGCCGGTCATGCTGCAGCGAGGGAATATTGGCCCGCGCTTTTTCGACCAGCGTTAAAGCTATTTCTGCCAGGCTCACGCCGGGCCCGGCGCCGCCGTCCGCCAGAATGCGGCCCCATGGATCGACCACCAGACTGTGTCCGAAAGTTTCCCGGCCACTGGCATGACAGCCGGTCTGGGCCGGGGCAAAGACAAAAGCGCCATTTTCGATGGCCCGCGCCCTGAGCAGGGTATGCCAGTGCGCTTCCCCGGTCTGTTTTGTAAATGCAGCCGGCACAGATAGCATGGTCGCCCCAGCTTTAGCAAGTTTTCTGTAGAGATGGGGGAATCTCAGGTCATAACAGATGGTCAGCCCCATCCGGCCCCAGGGCATATCCGCCAGGACCGCCTTGTCCCCCGCCTGATAGGCCCGGCTTTCCCGGTATTGCTCCCCGTTCGGCAGGTCCACATCGAACATATGAATTTTGTCATAAGTGTGCTTCAGCGCGCCGTCCGGCCCAAAAAAGAAACAGCGGTTGGCCACCTTTTCCCCCTCGAGGATCGGCATGGACCCGACCATCAGCCAGATGCCCAGCTCTTTGGCCAGGGCGGCAAAATGTTCGACTGCCGGGTCCTCTGCCTGGGAATGGATTTTCTCCATCAGGGCCTTCCGGCCGAGCTCGAGCAGGGGGGTCATTTCCGGTGTCATCACCAGACCGGCACCGCCGGCAGCGGCCTCACGGATAAAGCCTTCGGCAACCGCAAGGTTCTCCGCCACCACATTGCCGGAGGTCATCTGCACAAGACCGATGGTGAATTTATCGCCGCTCATCTCTGTGGTTTTCCCTCGTTTATTCAGGCCAGCAGGGGATCAAGCTTGCCTTCACGCTCCAAAGCATAAAGGTCGTCACAACCACCCACATGTTTGTCACCGATAAAAATCTGCGGCACCGTGCGGGCGCCGTGGGCCCGCTCCATCATTACCGCCCGTTCGCGGGGATGTTCACCCACGTCAATTTCCTCAAACTCCTGCCCTTTGGACTTGAGCAGCTTTTTCGCCCGGATGCAATAGGGACAGAACATGGTGGTATAGAGTGTTATTTTAGCCATAAATTTCCAAACTCCTGACAGGCTGTCCCGCGGGGGACAAGGCTCTTGTTTCTGTTTCTTATATATTGCGGCAGAATGGGGCTTTCAATGTTCACCCTGCCACATATCCACCTTTACAACATTCCCGGCCGCACCACACGGGCCACGGTCAGGCCGAAAACCTTCTCCGCGCCACGCTTTTTAAGTTCTCTGGCGCAACTTTGTAATGTCGCACCGGTGGTATAAACATCATCCACCAGCAGAATACGGCGTCCCTGCACCCGGTCCCGATATCTTTCCGGAATGGAGAAAGCCGACCGGACGTTTTTCTGCCGGGCCGTATAGTTGCCGCCCTGGGGGGTGGTCGCCCTGTGCCGCCGGAGCAGCAGGTTTTCCCGGGGCAGGCCATATTTATGCGCCAGCCTGCCGGCCAGAAGCGCCGCCTGGTTATAGCGCCGCCGGAGCAGGCGCCGGGGATGCAGCGGCACCGGCAGAATCAGGTCACTGTCGGCCAGAAGCTCCCGCCCGGCAAGATAAAGAAGATCCGCCAGAAAGGGGGCGAGATCGGTGCGGTCACCATGTTTGAAGCCCAGAAGCAGCGGCCGGCTCCCCCCGTCATAGATGAGGGCGCTACGGACCCGGTCGAAATGCCTGTCCTGCGCCTGGCAGACGCCACACAGCACCTCCCCGCCCTTGTCATGGGGAAAGGGAAACCCGCAACAGCTGCAGGCGGGACCGGACAGAAAACCGAGGGAAGACCAGCAGGCGGCGCAAAGCTTTCCGGCTTCGGGCAGCAAATCACCGCAGCCGGGACAGCGGGGCGGCAGCACAAGATCAAGCAGCCGGCCTCCCGCCGCCATAAGCAGCCGCCCGGCGGATATCCGCTCTGAAAATCGCTTTTCCTGAACCCCGAAAGATGTCATACAGGCAGTATGACAAACAGCGACTGGTCCGACAAGAAAGATCAAAATCCTTTCGCCCCGCAGACGGCGGTTATTTTCGATCGCCATCAGGTGCGCCTGCACCGGGACCGGGCGGCAGGGATTTTTGAGAACCATGATTTCCTGTTCCGGGAAGTGGCCGACCGGCTCTATGACAAGCTGCTGGATGTGAACCGCAGCTTCACAAGAATTCTCGATCTCGGCTGCCACCGGGGGGAGATGGCGGCGCACCTGCTGAAAAAAGAGCCGGACCTTCTGATCCGCCAGGACCTGTCCCGCAAGATGCTGGAGTACACCGGCGGCCTGTCGGTTCAGGGGGACGAGGAATTCCTGCCCTACCAGACCGAAAGCCTGGACCTGGTCTTGTCCAACCTGAGCCTGCACTGGGTCAATGACCTGCCGGGCTCGTTACTGCAGATCCGCAATAGCCTCAAACCCGACGGCCTGTTCCTCGGCGCCATATTCGGCGGGGAGACGCTCACCGAACTGAGGCAAAGCTTGATGCAGGCGGAGATCAACATGGACAAGGGCGCCGCCCCCCATGTCAGCCCCTTCGTCGATGTGCGGGATGCGGGATCATTGCTGCAGCGGGCCGGCTTCGCCCTGCCGGTAGTGGATACGGACCGGATCACGGTCACCTACAAGGACGCCCTGTCGCTGATGACGGAGCTTCGCGGCATGGGCGAGGGCAATGCGCTCAACAAAAAGTTCAAAGGCTTTTCCAGCCGGGAAATGATCATGGAAACGGCCCGGGTCTATCACGACCTGTTCGCCGACGACCGCGGCCGCATAAAGGTGACCTTTGATATCCTCTATCTGATGGGCTGGGCCCCCCATGAAAGCCAGCAGAAACCCTTGAAGCCCGGCAGCGCCAAGATGCGCCTCGCCGATGCCCTGGGGGTCAAGGAGCAGGGCGCTGGCGAGAAAGCGGGGAATTAACCCGCCCGCACACCGTTTAAAGTCGTCATCTCGGCCGTATCCGGCGCTTCCCAGATTTTTTCCATGAAATCAAACATCTCCCGGGTGACCTCCATGGCATAGGTATCACCCTTCTCCGTATTTCTTTTCTGCACCCGCCGCCAGCGTTCCTCCGCCGGCACATCGACAAAATGAAGTTGCAGGGGGAACCCTGCCTTTCGGGCGAGGTCTGCAAATTTCTTCCGGTGATCGCGCCGGGTGAAACCCAGGTCCAGCACCACCGGGACACCCCGTGCCGCCAGCCGCGTCACCATTGACCAGATCTGCGCCTCACAGCGGCCAATCCGGTCCATGGCCCAGCTATGATTGATGGGGTCAGGGCTGTCCATCCAGAACAATGCCGACATCCATTCATCAATGGCAAAATGAATGGCGTCCAGCTTTTTGCACAGGTTAAGGGAATAGGTGGTTTTCCCGGCACCGGTGGACCCGGCCACCAAATGCACCAGATAAGTTGTCTTGGACATACTTTATCTCCAAGTAGTTGGGTTGCTTACAGAAAGTCCCGGATCATGGCAATCAGTGGTTCATCCGCCGGCGGCATGGGATAATCCCTGAGGTCATTGATCTGGACCCATTTAAGAGCCTGGCCTTCCAGGCCACGGACGATGCCGTCCCAGCGACGGCACAGGAAACAGGGCATCAGCAGGTGAAATTTCTCATAACTATGAGACGCAAAGGTGAAGGGCGCAAGACAGGCCTCGGTAATATTAATGTCGAGCTCTTCCTTCAGTTCCCGTATCAGCGCCCGTTCCGGGGTTTCACCACCTTCAAGCTTGCCGCCCGGGAATTCCCAGAGGCCCGCCATGCTTTTGCCTTCCGGGCGTTGCGCCAACAGGATACGACCGTCAATATCGACCATGATCACCGCCGCCACGGTGGTAACCGGCAGGGGACCGGTCGGCCGGTTCGGCACATCGGGACAGAGTTTCTCTTCAGTCATCGTTGCCAGTCTTCTTTTTTCAGCCGATAAAACTCCCCGCAACCATGCTCGTGGCCGCAACGGGCGAATTCATCAGGGGTTTGCCCTTCGTGAATAAAGCCGGCTTTCTCCAGAATCCGCTGCGATCCTTTGTTGTCGGCCGAGGTCTGGGCGACGATCTGCTCTATGGGCGAGTGGGTAAAGCAGGCCGAGGCCACCGCCTTTAATATTTCGGAACCGTAACCTTTTCCCCAGGTCTCTCGCGCTAGCCAGTAACCAATCTCGCTCACAGGATCGAAAGCAAAGACCCTCACGCCGCCAAGCTGTTCCCCGCTTGCCGGGTCAAACACCCCGTAAGACGCCCCTGTACCCGCGTCCCAGTCTGCTGCCCGGGCCCGGATCATCTCCTGCCCGTCCTGCTCGGAAAAGGGAAAAGGCACATTGGTGCTGAGCCAGCGTGTGACTTCCCAGTCCGACAGGATTGCCGACAGTCCGGCAGCATCCCCCGGCTCGAAAGGCCTTAACCTCAATCGGTCTGTTTCAATCGTTCGGATCATCCCCTAGCTCCGGTAGTCCGCATTAATATCGATATAGGCATGGGTGAGATCGCAGGTCCAGACTATGGCTTTCCCCGGGCCGCCCACACCCACATCCACGAAGATATCGATGTCCTGACCCTTGAGATGGGCAGTACAGGCCTCCTCATCATAGTTCTGCGCCGCCATTCCCGCCTCGGTCAGCCGCTGACCACCAATTTCGATGATCAGTTTGTCCCGGTCGGCCGCTTCCCCCGCCTTGCCCACGGCCATGACAATACGGCCCCAGTTGGCATCTTCCCCGGCAATGGCAGTCTTAACCAACGGTGAATTGGCGATGCTGAGGGCTATAACTTTCGCGGCCCGGTCATCCTCTGCGCCTTCCACAGTGATTTTAATGAATTTGGTCGCGCCTTCGCCGTCCCGGACCACCTGGTGGGCCAGATCGGTCATCAGATCCTGAAAGGCCGCCCTGAAGTCCGCAAGCCGCGGGTCACTGGCATCAGAGATTTCAGCGCCGGCGCCGCTCTTGCCGGTGGCAAAGGCCAATACCGTGTCCGAAGTGGAGGTATCGCTATCCACCGTGATGCTGTTGAAAGACGGCCCCGTCGTTTCGCTGAGGATCTGTTGCAAAACAACCGATGGCAAATCCGCATCAGTAAATACATACCCCAGCATGGTGGCCATATCCGGGGCAATCATACCGCTGCCCTTGACGATGCCGTTGATCACCGTCTCCCGGCCGTCGATGACCGCATGGCGGGTTGCCCCCTTGGCAAAGGTATCGGTGGTGCGGATGGCATCCGCCGCTTGCTCCCAGCCTGCGTCCGCTTTGGCCGCCGCCTCGATATGTGCCAGCATCCTGTCCGCCGGCAGCACCTCGCCGATCACCCCGGTGGAGGAGACATAAACCTGGTCCCGGTCTGCACCGGTCGCCCCGGCGGCGGTTTCAATACATTTCTGCATGGCCTCATCCCCGGCCCGGCCGGTGAAGGCATTGGCGTTGCCCGCATTGACCAGCAACACCCGGGCAGGTTTTTCACTCCTGAGACAATCGCGGCACCAGTCCACCGGCGCCGACCGGGTTTTGGATTTGGTAAAGACACCAGCCACAGAAGCCCCTTCCGGAAACCGGATCAGAAGCAGGTCATCCCGTTCCTTGTATTTCAGGCCCGTCGCCGCCGTGCCAATTTCAGCACCGTCAATAATCGGCATATCCGGAAATTTTTCCGGTGCCAGAGGAGATTTTTTGAATTCAGTCGCCATTTTTTTCCAACCTTAAACAACTGGTCACATATTTCATGCTACAGAGGCCTGTATAAAACATGTGAACAAAAGCATATAGCAGAATATGAAAAATTCTGCCCCTTTGCGGGCAAATAAGACTGATGAATCATTGACAGGGCACCTGCACCGACTTATCTGTGCTAAACGTCTAAGGATATAAAAAGGCCGGAGGGGATAATACCGCAGGGGCCGCGAGGAATTAAACCATGTTGGGAATGGGCAAAATTGCCAGAAAAATTTTCGGTTCTTCCAATGATCGCTACGTCAAAAGCCTGAAGCCGCGGATCGAAGCCATCAATGCCCTTGAGGAAAGCATCAGCTCCCTCAGTGATGAAGACCTGCGCGGCAAAACCGCCGAGTTCCGCGCCCGCCTGGAAGACGGCGCCACCCTGGACAGCCTGCTGCCCGAGGCCTTTGCCGTGGTGCGTGAAGCCGCCAAACGGGCCATTGGCCTCAGACACTATGACGTACAGCTGATCGGCGGTATCGTCCTGCATGAAGGCAAAATCGCCGAGATGAAAACCGGTGAGGGTAAAACCCTGGTGGCCACACTCGCCGCCTATCTCAATGCCCTGCCCGCCAAAGGTGTCCATGTGGTCACGGTCAACGACTATCTGGCCCAGCGCGACAGCCAGTGGATGGGCAAGGTATACGAATTCCTCGGCCTGACTGTCGGTTGTATCGTCCCCAACCTCGATGAAGTATCCCGCAAAGCGGCCTATGCGGCCGATATCACCTATGCCACCAACAACGAGCTTGGCTTTGACTATCTGCGCGACAATATGAAATTTCACCCGGACGCCATGGTCCAGCGCGATCCGATCTATGCCATCGTCGACGAGGTGGACAGCATTCTGATTGACGAGGCCCGTACCCCGCTGATCATTTCCGGGCCGACCGAGGACAAGTCGGAACTTTATGTGGCCATCGACAAACTGATCCCGAGCCTCAACGAAGAGGATTACGAGGTCGATGAAAAATCCAACAATACCAGCCTTACCGAAGAAGGTATGGAGCATCTGGAGCAAATTCTTCAGGACGCCGGCCTCATCGAAGGCGGCATGTATGATTACGGCAATGTGGCCGTTGTCCATCACGTCAACCAGGCGCTGAAGGCGCACAAGCTGTTCCAGGCGGAAAAGGATTATATCGTCAAGGACGACCAGGTGATCATCATTGATGAGTTCACCGGGCGCATGATGGAAGGCCGGCGGTATTCAGACGGCCTCCACCAGGCCCTGGAAGCCAAGGAAGGCGTGGAAATCAAGACCGAGAACCAGACCCTGGCCTCCGTCACCTTCCAGAATTATTTCCGGCTGTACGATAAACTGGCCGGCATGACCGGTACGGCGGCCACCGAAGCCGACGAGTTTGCCGACATCTATGGTCTGGAAGTGGTGGAAATGCCAACCCATGTAGAGGTGGCCCGCAAGGACGAGGATGACGAGGTCTACCGGACGGCAGAAGAAAAGTTCAACGCCATCATCGACGTGATCGAAGATTGCCAGAAACGCCAGCAGCCGGTTTTGGTCGGTACAGTGAGCATTGAGAAGTCCGAGTATCTCGCCGCCTTGCTGAAGAAACGCAAAATCACACATAATGTGCTGAACGCCAAGTTCCACGAGCAGGAGGCCTATATCGTCGCCCAGGCGGGCCGGCCCGGTGCGGTGACCATCGCCACCAACATGGCCGGACGCGGTACCGACATCCAGCTTGGCGGCAACCTGGACATGCGTCTTGAACGGGAAGTTTCCGAAATCGAGGAAAATGCCCGGCAGAAAGCGGCCGAGAAAATCTCTGCTGAAATCGAGCGTGACAAGGAAATCGTCAAGCAAGCCGGCGGACTCTGCGTCATCGGCACCGAGCGACATGAAAGCCGTCGTATCGACAATCAGCTGCGCGGCCGTTCCGGCCGTCAGGGCGACCCGGGCCAGTCCCGCTTCTTCCTCAGCATGGAAGACGACCTGATGCGCATCTTCGGCGGCGAACGCATGGACAGCCTGATGCAGAAATTCGGTCTGGAGGAAGGCGAATCCATCGTCCATCCCTGGATCAACCGCGCCATCGAGCGGGCCCAGCAGAAGGTCGAGGCCCGCAACTATGAAATCCGCAAGAACCTGCTCAAGTTCGACGATGTGATGAACGACCAGCGCAAGGCCATCTACGAGCAGCGCAAGGAGGTCATGACCGCCGAGGATGTGACGGATACCGTCGAGGATATGCGTCATGAAACGCTGGAGGATCTTGTGGCTGAGCACATTCCAGCCCGCGCCTATCCCGAGGAATGGGATACAAAGGGACTGTCCGTGGAGTTGCAGCGCCTGTTCGGACAGGATTTCGATGTGGAGAACTGGGCCGGCGAAGAAGGTATTGACGCCCCGGCTTTTGAAAACCGGCTGGTTGAAGCTACCGACAAATTCATGCAGGACCGCATCACCGAAATCGGCGCCGACGTCATGAAACAGGTGGAAAAACAGATCCTGCTGCAAAGTATCGACAGCCACTGGAAGGAACATCTGGCCCAGCTCGATCATCTGCGCCAGGTCATCCAGCTGCGTGCCTATGGTCAGCGCGACCCGCTGAATGAATATAAGACCGAAGCCTTCGCCATGTTCGAGGACATGCTGTCCCGGACCCGGGAAAATGTGGTCATGCTCATGTCCCACATCCAGATCCATCGGGAAGACCCGGTGCCGGACCTGCCGGAGCCCGAACTGGAAGGACTGCAGACCAGTCATATTGACGCCACCACCGGTGAAAACGACGCCTATAGCGGCGGCATCAATCCCCGCGACCCCAAAACCTGGAGCAGTGTGCCGCGCAATTCACCCTGTCCCTGCGGATCGGGCGAGAAATACAAGAACTGCCACGGAAAAATTGTCCCGAAAGTTGGCCGCAACGATCCCTGCCCTTGCGGTTCAGGTAAAAAATACAAACACTGCCACGGAACAATCTGAAACTGAGCCAGATCCCGGCTTTCTTTAAAAAGTTGCGCCGTCCCTCTTTTTGTGCAAAATAGCTGTTTGTAATCTATTACAAATTGGGGGAAACAAATGTCATTTGTACGGATCTTTTTCTGTTCATTTCTATCCTGCCTCATTGTTGCAACAACCTCTCTGCAGGCCGTTGCCTCAACCGATGATCTCTACCAGCGCAGCGGCATGGTCGGCGTCTATTTCAAAATACCGCTGGGAGAGACCAATCCTGACAAGGCCGGCCCCAGATACGGCCTCAGGCTGTCCATGGAAAATAGCTATGCCCGGCAAAGCCTGTGGGAGGACCCTGCGGTTCAGTTCAATCCGCAGCTTGCCAGAATACAGGCCGACCTCCTGTCCCTCAATTTCAATGAAGCTGGCTTTAATAACCTGACCCTTGCAGGACAACCGTCCCTGACCTATCGCAACGGCACGCTTTATGCCGGTGGAGGTGTGGACAAGCCTGCGCCCGGTGAAGAGAAAAAAGAAAAAGAGACTTCCTATATAGGGCTTGGCCTTGTGATTGTCGGAGGTACCCTTCTTTTGCTCACGGCGGCTTTTGCAGTAAAAGCCGCTACAGATGATTGCTTCATGAACTACTTCAGCGATGAGTGTTGACTAAATCAGATATCAGGGGTCGATAGTATTGGCCTAAAGACCCACATTGCCCATGTTGAGGAATTTTTCCCGGCGCAGTTCCTTGAGCTTGTCCGCGGATAGAGCGGACAGATCGGTCAGCGCCTGGTCAATGCCCTTGCTGAGGGACTCCATGGTCTTGTCATGATCCCGGTGGGCGCCGCCAACAGGTTCGGGAATGATCTCGTCGATCACTTTCAGTTTCAGCAGGTCCTGGGCGGTGATTTTCAGCGCCGTGGCCGCTTCTTCCGCCTTGTCGGCGGTGCGCCACAGGATCGAGGCGCAGCCCTCGGGGCTGATCACGCTGTAAACCGCATGTTCCATCATCAGGATCCGGTTGCCGGCCGCCAGCGCCACCGCACCGCCCGAGCCCCCTTCACCGACGATCACGCTGACCAGAGGTACCCGCAAAGACAGGCAGGCCTCGGTTGACCGGGCGATGGCTTCCGCCTGGCCCCGCTCCTCGGCCCCGATACCGGGGTAGGCGCCGGGGGTATCCACCAGGGTAATGACCGGAATATCAAACTGTTCGGCCATTTTGAAAAGGCGGATTGTCTTACGATAGCCCTCGGGCCGGGCCATGCCGAAATTATGCTTGATACGGCTCTGGGTGTCATCCCCCTTTTCATGGCCGATCACCATGACAGACTGACCCTTGAACCGGCCGAGACCGCCGGTAATGGCCGCATCGTCGGCAAAGTTGCGATCCCCTGCCAGCGGCATGAAATCGGTAACCATGGCAGAAATATAATCGGGGAAATGGGGCCGGTTTGGATGACGGGCCACCTTGATCTTCTGCCAGGGACTGAGTCTGCTGTATGTCTCCCTGAGAAGTTTGTCCAGTTTGGTTTCCAGACGGGTAACTTCCTCGGAGATATTCAGCTCATCCCCGCTTTCAAGGTTTTTCATATCCCGGATCTGGCTTTCCAGCTCCGCTATGGGTTTTTCAAAATCCAGATAAGTCAGCATGGACAGAATTTATTCCTACAGATTTCCAAGTGAAGGCTCTTATACCCCCCGAATGCGGAAAAATAAACGGTAAAATGGCCTCCAGCAGAGGTCCGGTTTCCATATAAGCTTTCCGGCATGTTATTTTCCGTCCTGTTCACGGCGGGCAAGGGGATGTTTCTGCTGCACCAGGCTTCTCATGCGCTCTTCCAGAACATGGGTATAGATCTGGGTGGTGCTGATGTCGGAATGACCAAGCATTTTCTGTACTGCCCGAAGATCGGCGCCGTTGGCCAGAAGGTGGGTGGCAAAAGCATGGCGGACCACATGGGGGCTGAGCCGGGACGGCAGCAGACCGGCGTCCGCCCCCAGTTCCTTGAGAAGCTGGGCAAACCGGTGGCGGGTCAGATGGCCCTTGCTGGCCCGGGACGGAAACAACCATTTATTGTCGGGAAAGCTATCATCTTCCGACGTGAGGGCAGCGATATAATCGGCGGCCGCTGACAGAGCGCGGTCGGACAGGGGCACCAGCCGTTCCTTGCCACCCTTGCCCCTGACGTAAAGATAGGGCTGGCCGCTTCTCAGCGCCGCCAGCGGCAGGCTGACCAGTTCACTGACCCTGAGCCCGGTGGCATAGAGAAGCTCCACCAACGCCCTGAGCCGCAGCGCCCTTACATTGCCTTTATCTTCCGCCTGTTGCCGGGCCGCTTCCAGCAATCGTTCCACTTCCTGTTCAGAGAGCAATCTGGGCAACGGCCGGCCGAGACGCGGTGAGTCAAGATTAAGAGCCGGATTGTCTGGACGAAGCCCCTCACCATGAAGAAATTTGAAAAACTGCCTGAGACAGGAAAGTTTCCGGGCCGCGGTGCTCGCCGCCAGCCCTTCCTTTTCCAGTCCGGTCAAATATTCCCGGAGGTGGGCGCTTCCGATTTCAAGCAAAGAAATATCAGGAACGGTTTCGGCGAATTTGCGCAGATCGCGCTCATAGGACTGAAGGGTATTGGACGAAGCCCCCCGTTCCGTCGCCAGCATTTCCAGAAAACTGCTGATCAGGCGGTGTTCCTTCATCAACCGGTCTTAAAAGCCGCGGGAGGCAAGCGCCTCAAGGGCAATATTGCGGGCCTCTTCTTCCAGACCAGCTGTTTTAAGAGCCCGGACCACCGCACTAAGGCCGGTGCCATCAAGAGCGGCAGGCCCCTGCGGACCAAGCGCCGCCAGCGACAGCAAAACAGTTTCGCCGAAACGATTGTCCCGGGCCGCCTGAATCAGGCTGCGCCAGACCGAGGGCTGGATCATGTAAACGCCGGCTTCGGCCGCACCGGGTCCCACCTGCTGCCACATTTCTTCCGGCACCCGGTGACCCAGCGCGTCGGCCAGGCTGAACAAAAGGGCCGCCTTGTTGTCCCGTTCCGTCCGGGACAATATCATCTGCCCGTTCCACCACAGATCGAGAATATCAACTGACCAGGGAATGGAACTGCCTTTGTCCTTTACCAGCATCAACGGCCAGATATCCACCAGGCCCTTTGTGGCATCCGCATTGCCGTCATAGGCCTGGCCACGAACAAATTCATACCAGGCCCGGGCTTCCTTGACGTCGCCGGCCAGAAGGAGGGCCCTCACAATATGGTGGGTATGCTGGACAAGCTCCACAGACGGCGAAAGAGTCCGCACCGTCGGCCCGTTTAAAATAGCTTCACGGGCGAGATTGCCGTCTTCCAGCGCCCGCTCCCATATATAGGACAGCAGCCCGGCCTTTCTCTGTGGCTCTCCTGCCCTCGCGGCCGCCTGGTACAGCAACACATTGGCAAGCGCGGTGTCGTCAACAGAGGCAAGCGTGCGGGCGCTGTCCAGTTCGGAAGCGGAAAATCCCTGCAGGTTATAAATGGCGCGCAGGGTTTTCAGAGGGAACCAGCCCCGCTCGTAAGCCCGGGAGGCGGCTTCCAGCCGCACTTCCCTTGACAGGTTGGCATTCCCGGCCACCGCATAGAGCACAAGCGGTGAAGACTGGGCCAGAAGTTCCACTGCCGCAGGCTGTCCCAGCGCCGTAAGCACGCTGTAGGTCAGGGGGTCGAGACTGCCGTATCCGTAGGAGACGACATTATTTGCCGCATTGGGACCTGCAATCAGCTTGTTGATCAGGTCAAAAAAAGCAAAATCAGCCGCGCCGGTTTCCTGAAGAAGCTCAAGCGCCAGCCCGGCGCCTTCCGCATTCCCTTCCAGGGCCCGGCAATAGGCCAGCATTTTCAGCCAGTAGGGTCTCTCAGACGACTGGTTGATGTCGTCTATGGCCTGGCGGGTCATGCGACAGGCCGCCGAAAGATCACCGGCCAGCAGAAGAATATCCGACACTTCCCGGCTCGGCAAAAGCGTGCCTTCCGGCAAAATCTGAAAAAAGGACGACAGGTTCTTCAAATCACCCGTCTCCCGGATTGCGGCGATCCGCGCCCCAAGGAAAGACCGGGCAGGAGCCTGTTTTTCTTTTGTCGCCTGTCTGTCAGCCGCCGGCACCGCAGCAGCAGAAAGCAAAAGCCGGTTTGTCAGGCTATTCATCACCGGAGAGCGGCTGCCGGCCGGCAGCGCAGACATCATCAGGATGATTTTTTCCCGCTTGCTTCCGGTCCACATATCTTTTGGAAAGCCGCCGGAGTTTTCTGTAATCAGGCCGAAGGAGGCGGGATCCTCCTCGCCAAGCTCTGAAACCTGGACTTCGCCGTCCAGGCCGGGCAAATCGGACATGACGACATCCCCGTTTTCGGTGGATTCAAGGGGGGCCGGCAACCCTTCACTGCCGGAAGAGGCGGCAGCACCGGACTCCCCGGACGGAAAATAGGGGCCGGGGTCGCCTTCCGGGAACAATATGGATTTTGGCGGCGCATCAGCCGGCAGATAATCATCCACCTGCGAACGGACTTCAGTCTTCGGGGCAGTTTGTGCCTGTGAAATCTGATAAAGTGAAATCTGGGAAAAGGCAGCACACGCCAGTCCCGTCAAAAGGGATTTAACCAGAAATTTCCTCGCCATAGCTACTCGTCCAGGTTCTTATCAGGGGGTTATTTTGGAAACATGTCGTCTGGCAGAACTTTTTCCGTGTGCTCGGTCGGAGCCGGGATGTCCGTTGTCATCAGGTAACCTGCCCCGCCACCAATCAGGAAAATCAACAACATAATCACAATTAACCAGAATTTACCCATAGGTTTTCTTCTACCCTGCCGTTTGTTTCATTTTCAGAACGCGCCTCTGCCGTTCGTCCGGGAAATCATATTAGCGACCCAATCCCGGGGCGTAAAGCTGCAAGAAGATTATGTTTATTTGATGACTGCGCAATCTCCCGGCTTCCCAGAGGGTCAAAGCCATGCTAAGAGAAATTCGTAATGAAGAGATTAAGAAAAAAAAGCAGAAAAAAGCCCGTCCCCAGATTGAGATACCCCCTGACCAGGAGTATTGCCCTGGTTGGCCTTATGGGCGCCGGTAAGACAACCGTCGGCATGCGCCTCGCCCGCCGGCTCGGTATTCCTTTTCTGGATTCTGATGCGGAAATCGAGGTGGCTGCCGGACATACGGTTAGTGAAATTTTCGAGAAATACGGCGAAAAGGATTTCCGCGACGGCGAGCGCAAGGTGATCAACCGGCTGATTACCGGTCCAAATATTGTCCTGGGCACCGGTGGTGGCGCCTTTATGGACGAGGACACCAGAAAGACGCTCAAGGAAAAGGCCGTTACCGTATGGCTTCGCGCAGATGTGGAGCTGCTTGTGGAACGGACCTCGCGCCGGGATACCCGCCCGCTTCTCCAGAAAGGGAACCCCAAGCAAATCCTCAGGGAGCTTGCGGAAAAAAGATACCCGGTCTATGCACAGGCAGATATTAACGTGGAAAGCGGTGCAGGGGCCCATGAAGAGGTAGTCAACAATATTATCCGCAAGCTGAACCATTATCTGGCGGAAGAAAGACTGAAAAACAAAGGCAAACAGGATGACAAACCCGCAATCCGTTGAAACGCTCTCCGTGGAACTGGGGGAGCGGAGTTACGACATCATCATCGGCAGCGGTCTTCTTGACCGGGCAGCGGACTATATCGGGCCCGTTCTTCATCGTCCGCGCACCATAATCGTAACGGACGAGAATGTTGCCCGCCACCAGCTGCCGCGCCTGGAAAAATCACTGCGCGACGGTAGTATCGACTTTGAGACAATTGTCCTGCCGGCGGGGGAGGCCACCAAGAGCTTCTTACAACTGGAAAAACTGTGTGAGCAGCTTCTGGAAAGCCGGCTCGAACGCAGGGACATGGTCATCGCCTTTGGCGGTGGGGTCATCGGCGACCTGACAGGGTTTGCCGCCAGCATCCTGCGCCGGGGCATGGATTTCATACAAATTCCGACCACCCTGCTTTCCCAGGTGGACAGTTCGGTTGGCGGCAAGACCGGTATCAACACGGCGCATGGTAAAAACCTGGTCGGTAGTTTTCACCAGCCCCGGCTGGTGCTGGCCGATGTGACCACTCTTGACACGCTTCCCGAACGCCAGGTTCTGGCCGGATATGCCGAGGTGGTGAAATACGGCCTGATCGGGGATCGGGATTTCTTCAGCTGGCTCGAACAGAATGGCCGTGACCTGATCGCCGGCGACCGGGAAAAGCAGGTCCAGGCCATCAAAACGAGCTGCGCGGCAAAAGCGCGGATTGTGGCCGAGGATGAAAAGGAAACCGGCAAGCGGGCGCTCCTTAATCTGGGTCACACCTTTGGCCACGCCATCGAGGCAGAATGCGGCTACAATGACACCATATTTCACGGTGAAGCCGTCGCCATCGGCATGGCCATGGCCTTTGATCTGTCTGTGAAAATGGGCCGCTGCCCGGAAGAAGATGCCGCAAGGGTTTCGACCCACCTGGTCTCTGTTGGTCTGCCGGCCAGACTATCCGGCACAAATCACCCCGTCTGTACTGTAACCATGACGGCTGATCGTCTGATGGAACATATGGCACAAGATAAAAAAGTTGCCGACGGCAAACTGACTTTTGTGTTAGCCTCCGAAATCGGTAAAGGCTTCCTGACCCAGGAAGTTGATCCGAAGCTGGTCAGGGAAATACTTGAACTAAGCCTTTGTTGACCCATATAGACGGAACGCAATACAGATCGCCATGGAAACCGAACTTATAATAACCGCTCTTGCAATCCTGTTTCTTATTCTGCTCTCGGGTTTTTTTTCCGGGTCGGAAACAAGCCTGACGGCTGCCTCTGCCTCAAACATGCACAAACTGGCCCGGGAAGGCAACAAACGGGCGACGCTGGTCGAGCGGCTGATCGGTGATGCGGAAAGCCTGATCGGTGCAATCCTGCTTGGCAACAACCTGGTCAATATTCTGGCCTCTGCGCTGGCCACATCTGTATTTATCCAGCTGTTTGGCGATGTCGGCGTGGTTTACGCCACCATGGCCATGACTGTGCTGGTCCTGGTTTTCGCGGAAGTACTGCCCAAAACCTATGCCATTTCCAATCCGGACAACATGGCGCTGACGGTTGCGCCCATAATCCGGGTTATTGTCTTTATCTTTTCACCGGCTGTTCGCGCCGTGCAGATTGTGGTCCGGGCGACCCTGAAACTATTCGGCATCGATATCACCGACCAGCAGCGCGTCCTGTCCCCCCATGATGAAATCCGTGGCGCCATTTCCCTGCAGGCCCATGAAGGCGGCCTGGTCAAGGAACACAAGGATATGCTGGCCAGCATCCTTGATCTGGAAAGCATCCAGCTGGAAGATGTCATGGTCCACCGCAAAAATGTGGAAATGATCAATGCGGATGACAGCCTGCAGGAGATTCTCGATCAGGTTGTACAGAGCCCCTATACCAGATTGCCCCTCTGGAAAGAGGACCCGGACAATGTTATCGGTGTGATCCATGCCAAGGATCTTCTTCGGGCCATGAAGGCCCGGGACGGCCAGCTCGAACAGATCACCCTGGAAGAAATCACACAAAAGCCCTGGTTTGTTCCCGAAACCACAAGCCTGCAGGAGCAGCTGTCCGCTTTTCTGGACCGAAAACTTCATTTCGCCCTGGTGGTGGATGAATATGGCGCGCTCATGGGGATCACCACGCTGGAGGATATTCTTGAGGAAATTGTCGGCGAAATCACCGATGAATACGACACCCACCAGACCGGTATCCGCGAACTGAAAAACGGCTCCATCATTGTGGAAGGCACCACACCGATCCGGGATCTCAACCGGCAGTTCAACTGGACTCTGTCTGACGAGGAAGCCACCACCATTGCCGGCTATATCATCGACCTGGCCCAGGCCATTCCGCTGCCTGGCCAGAAGTTTGCCATCAATGGCTTTACCTTCGAAATCCTGAGAAGACGGCGCAACCAGATCACCTCCATTCGCATCCTGCCGGAGCAGCTGGAAGGCTGAAATCAGGAAAGCTCTTCTTTTTTCTCAAGATAATTGAGGATATTTTTCACTTCCTCCAGCGAAAGCCGGTGGATGTTCCGGGACAGCATATTCACCAGTTTGGTGGCTTCCGGACTGAGCCCTGCGGTATCGATAGACATTTTCGGGTGAGACAGGCGGGCCAGTTCCTCAAGATCCTCGGCATCATCCCAGATCAGGTCGAAATATGTGATGATCTGCTGAACCAGCGCCCAGGATGGACGCCCCCTGTGACCATGTTCCAGAGCCGAAAGATAGGCGGCACTGACACCGAGATCCCCCGCCATCTGCTTCTGACTGACATTTTTCTGTTTTCTCAGTTCCCGGACTTTCCGGCCAAAAGGTGTCATCTGTCCCCCTTTCTCAGAATGACATAAAGGGCACCTTCCCCCCCATGTTCCCGGTTGGCGGAAAAGAAAGATACTACAGAATGGCGCAACTCGCCAGAGGACAGCCAGTTGGGCACCTGGTCCCGCAAAACGCCCCGGCGGTTTTCATACTCCCGCTGGGACAGCGACGACAGGTCCCTTTTCGGTCCGCCTTTGCCGGTAACGACCAGAATAACCCGTTTGCCCCCGCTACGCGCCCGCGAAATATATGATGACAACGCCCGGTAGGCCCGGTCCTGTGTCATGCCGTGAAGATCAATTTTTCCTTCCACCGGCGCCCGTCCGCGACGCAGCTTTTGCTGCCAGTTGTGATCAACCGCCAGGGGTGGCGAGACCTCCCGGCCTTCCGGCGGGGGGTTTTTTACTTGAGGCGTGGAGAGATTTCTGTTTTTTGGCTTTTTTTGAGGGGGAAGATTCGGGCCCGGATCATTCGTTTCGCCTTCGCAACTTTTTGTTGCGTATCCGTTATCAATGATTTTCACATCCCTGGTGACGATAGACCAGAGCTTCTTTTCCTCTTCAGTCAGCGGTCTTCTGGCCATTGGATTCCCCTGACTGTTCCATTCTTGTAACGACCTTCTCCGGCAGAAGAAGATAATAGGTGCCGGTCTCCTTCATCCGGCCCGCAATCCGGCCGGCTTCGTCCCCGATGCCCCAGAAGACATCACCGCGGACCCGCCCTCGGATGGCGCTGCCCGTGTCCTGGGTGACCATCAGCCTTTGCAGCGGGGCCTGCCCGTTTTCGGCATTTTCCGGTTGCAGGTCAAGCCAGACCGGTATGCCCATGGGCATTTTTGCCGGGTCAACCGCCAGGGACCGGCCCGCAGTAAGGGTCACCCCGAGCGACCCCACCGGACCGTCACTATCCATGTGCCGGAAAAAGATGAAGGAGGGATTGCGCCACATCAGCTCCCGGGCCCGGTCCGGATTTTCCACCATCCAGCGCCGAATGGCCTGCATGGACATCTCCTCGCGGCTGATTTCCCCTTCCTCGATCAGGAACCTGCCCACCGCGCGATAAGGCCGGCCGTTTTTCGCCGCATAACCGACCCTGATCCGGTCCCCGTTTTCCAGCCGGATCACACCGGACCCCTGGATATGCAGAAAAAAGGCATCCTCCGGCCGTTTCAGCCAGACCAGTTCAAGGCCCCTGTTTTCCAGAGACCCGCTCTCGATCTGCCGGCGGTCCTTGTACGGGACAAAGCGCCCATCGGACACCTCGCCAAACAGCTTCCGGCCCCTGAGTTCCGGATCAAAATCCCCGAGATCCAGAACCTGCAGGTCATCAGGCACGGTATAGAGGGGAACGTCATAATCTTCCGAAGCCGTGAGGGATCCTTCATATTCAGGACTGAAATAGCCGGTAAAAAGACCTTTTTCTGCCTCGCCGCCCTCCGGACCGGTCAGTTTCACAGCCTTGAAACGTTTTTCAAAATAGTCCCTGGAAGACAGGGCTTCCGCCTCTGCAAGTTCCTCACATGGCGTAATCCAGTCAGCCACAGTCATCTCGACAGGGGATTGGGAAACAATATATTCTGCCGGCAGTTCGGCCCATTTTTCACAGGTTTTTTCCAGCGCATCAAGCGCCGGTGACAGATCGTCGCCGGACCAGCCGGGAAGCGCCGAAACCGGCAGAACGGAATAATCCTTCTGCAGAAGGACTTCCTTTTCAGCCAGCCGTTCGGACCGATCGGGATAGACAATGAATAATGCAAGGCCGACAGCCAGACCCAAGCCTGCCCCGATAAAAAATCCTAGGGACAGGATTCCCTTAGCCATTTCTGGTCGCTACCAATGTCCAGTTGGGATCGGAGCTTTTTACATCCCGGCAGAAAGTCCAGATGTCCGTCACCCGGACCGGTTCGGTTACATCACCGGAAATAATACGGTTTTCTTCGTCCTTGGTGGACAGAACCATATGGGCTGTATATCTGACAGTAATTTCAGCCATGGTGCCCGTTAGATTGACATCTTCCAGATCAATACGTTCCACATCCATCAGTTTATTGTCAAAGTGATGACCGGCGGCCTTCATATCATCGATTACTTTTGTAAACTGTTCAAAGACTTCCTTGTTCAGCATGTTACGCAGATCGGTCTTGTTTCCACTCCAGAAGGCTTCAAGAATCATGCCATAGGCATATTCCGCGCCATCCAGAAATATATCCAATGTGAAACTACGGTCGATTTCCCTGACCTGGCACAATGCATCGTAAAAGGGTGAATCTTTTTTCACCCCGACAGACGGCCCGGCGCTCTCGGTCTCATCGTCTTCGCCGGCGCGGGTTTTGTCGCGACGGATGGGAACCACATTGTCCTCACCGTCCTTGCGCTGTTCAAAGGTGCCCTTCTCGTCCTCGTCGGAGCCGTCATAGCCCGACCGGCTACCCAGGACCTTGCGCAGTTGAAAAATAATAAATGCCGCTATCAGGGCGAGGATAATCAGCTCGATATTTTCAGATCCACTGTCCATACTTCTTCTCTATAATGCCCCCATTTGACGGGCCCCCGATTAACGGAAAGACCCGCATATATTCCCCTTTACCCTTGGCGAAGGGAAATTATTGCATATATGTTGTCCTATATATAGGACGAACCGGCCATTATTTGAATACAGGATTAAAAATATCTTCACCCGGCCGGATATCGCCAGGCCCTGTATTCCAGCGACGGAAATATTTTATGCCCCTTCTTATACTTATTCTGCTTCTGAGCGTTCCCTATCTGGAGTTTCTTGTTTTTCTGGAAGTAGGCGACGCCATTGGCGGCTTCAATGCCTTTCTCGCCACGATCGTGACAGCCGTTCTGGGCGTTTACCTGATCCGCCTGCAGGGGTTCGAGGTTATGCAGCGCATGCACCGCAACCTTCAGAATGGTGAAAGCCCCATAGAGGAAATCTTCCATGGTTTCTTCCTGCTGATCGCCGGACTGTTTTTCCTGCTGCCCGGATTTATCACCGACAGCATTGCCGTGCTGCTTGCCATTACGCCGGTCCGTAATTTTCTCGGCCGCCTGATCGTTAAAAATATCGAGGTTCACTATTACGGTCATGGCAGGGGCCCCGGGTCAGGCCGGGGGCCAATTATCGACGGTGAATACCGGCACGATGACGAAGGATCCTCCCGACTGAACGACGACCGCAACGACAAGCGGTAAAAACCGCTATTTTTGCCCTCTGCAGGCAGGTTCACCTTGTGCTTGCGGGCAAACCATGTTAGCCAGACTCCTTTAATGGGATATATGACAATTTAACTGGGAATAGAGTATGTCAGAAGAATCTGAAAACAAACCGGCCGGGCAGGCCGCTGAAAGCAACCAGCAGGAAGGAATCCAGGTGGGGATTCTGGGTCAGTACATCAAGGACCTTTCTTTCGAGAACCCGACACCTGCCCAGACGCTGCAGAAAATGGCCAATGAAAAACCGGCTATGGACATCAATGTCAATCTCAACGCCCGCCAGCTCGGCGAGGAAGTCTATGAAGTTGACCTGAAGATCAGCAGTACAGCCAAGGCCGGTGAAGACACCGCTTTTGTTGTCGAACTGGTTTATTCAGGCCTGTTCGGCGCCAAAAACGTGCCGCAGGAAGCTCTGCAGCCATTTCTGATGATTGAAGCGCCGCGGATGCTGTTCCCCTTCGCGCGCCGGATTATCGCCGACGCGACCCGGGACGGCGGTTTTCCACCGCTGATGCTGGAGCCCATCGATTTTGCCGGTCTTTACGCCCAGCAGGTCCAGCAGGCCAAGGCACAGGCTGAAGCCCCCCAGGAAGACATTACTGTCAACTGATTGGCGGCACTCTGCTTACAAATCAAAAGGCCCTCTTGTAAGAGGGCCTTTTCTTTATCTGTCGGTCATTCTGTTACTCACCGGCAAGCCACAAAGGCTCCCTGATCTCCTCCAGAAAGGCCTTGTGCCGGGCAAGCTCCTCGTCGGTCGGCGCATGCAGCCGGGGTTCCCGGTATTTGCGCTCGGCTTTTCCTGAGGCCACCACATTTTTCTCTTCGGGCCCGGTCGAGAGCGAAAACCCGGTCTGCCGGCCCCCCATCAGTTCCAGATAGACCTCTGCCAGAAGCTCCGCATCCAGAAGCGCGCCGTGCTTGATCCTGCCGGAATTATCCACATTGAATCTTTTACAGAGCGCATCCAGGGTATTTGGGGAACCGGGGAATTTCCGCCGGGCGATGGCCAGGGTATCCACTGCCCGGCTCATGGGAATGGATTTGAAACCCAGGTTTTCAATTTCCCAGTTGATGAATTTCATATCGAATTCGGCGTTATGGGCCACAAGACGGGCATCGCCGACAAAATCGATGAATTCCTCGGCAACTTCTGCAAAAACCGGATGGTCTTTCAAAAAATCTGCGGAAAGCCCGTGAATGGCTTCAGCCGAGGACGGCATGTCCCGTTCCGGATTGATATATTTGTGAAACACACGGCCGGTGGGCATGAAGTCCCTGACTTCCACACAGCCGATTTCCACGAGGCGGTCGCCATTAAATGGATCAAATCCTGTGGTTTCCGTATCAAATACGATCTCAAGCATGGATCTCTTCCTCCAGCAGTCGAATAATATCTTTTACCTGGGCGCGGGCATGACGTTTGCCAAGGCCGGACTGAACCACAAAATCTGCGCGGCGGCGTTTTTCCCGGTCCGGCATCTGTTTGCCCAACACCGCCTGCAATCTATCTTCTGTCATGCCCGGACGGGCCATAACCCGGCTTTTCTGAATAAATTCCGGTGCCGAAACGACCACGGTATAGTCCACCTGTTTCTCGCTACCGGTTTCAAATAAAAGCGGTACATCCACCACCACAATATGATGTCCCTTTTGCCGCATGCGGCGAATAAATTTTTCCCGGCCCCGGGCCACCAAAGGGTGAAGAATTTTTTCCAGCTTTTTCAGAGCCTTGTCATCGCCGAACACCCGCGCCCCCAGCTTTTTCCGGTCAATGCCCTGCTCGCCGCTCACGCCGGGAAAAGATTGTTCCACCAGCGGAACGGCCTCGCCGCCAGGTCCCATCAGCCGGTGAACTTCCGCATCGGAATCAAATACCGGGATACCGAAAGAGCTGAACATACGGGCCGTCTCCGATTTACCCATACCGATGGATCCGGTCAGGCCGACAATAATCACAGAGCCACTATTCTTTATTTTCTTCATCACGCGCCCGCCGTCAGACCAGCCCGGCCAGAACCCTCTGGCGCAGTTCTTCGGTCACTTCCGGCCGGATCCCGAACCAGGCTTCAAAGCCCGGAATCGCTTGATAAAGAAGCATGCCGAGACCGTCGACAATCATATTTCCCCGCTCCCTCGCCTCAGCAAGAAGCGGGGTAATCAGCGGATTATAAACAATATCATTGACCAGTGTGCGCTCCGGCAATCGATCAAGGCTGATATCCAGCGCTGGCTGGCCCTTCATACCCTGGGTCGTGCTGTTGACCAGCAGGGTGGTATCTTCCAGACAGTCGTTGCGTTTTTCCCAGTCGACCACCGTAATCTGTTCCGGGGAAAGTTCACGGGCCAGAAGCTCCGCCCGCTCCCGCGTCCGGTTCACCAGCCTGATTTGAGGCACCCCTGCATCAAGCAGGGCAACAACCAGGGCGCGGGCCGCGCCGCCGGCCCCGACAATAACGGCCGGTCCAGCTGTCGGCTGCCAGTCTTCGGCACCCACCAGGATGTTTTCCAGAAAGCCCAGGCCGTCCGTATTCCGGCCCACGAGTTTCCCCTTTTCATCCACCACCACAGTATTGACAGCGCCAATCCGGCGGGCATGATCGTCAATTTCATCCATGAATTCCAGTGCAGCTTCCTTGTGCGGCACAGTCAGATTGCAGCCCCTGATTCCCAGTTTGGGCAGGGCCCGGAGACTATCACCAAGGTCTTCCGGCCTGACCTCGAACGGCACATAAGCCCCGTCCACCTTGTAAAGATCAAGCCAGTATCCGTGCAGGCGCGGTGACAGGGAATGTCCTACCGGACAGCCCATCACACCGGCTGTTTTTGCTTTTCCCGTCAGTTTCATGTCTTCAGATAATCCAGTTCCCTGAGCTTCTCCATCAGTTGTAACAGAGGAAGGCCCAGAATTGAAAAATAATCCCCGTCGATTTTTGAAAAAAGCTGCGCACCGAGCCCCTCATAGAAATAGCATCCCACGGAACTGAGAACATCCGGACCGCAGTTCTTAAGATAATCATCCAGAAAGTCGTCGGAAAATTCACGCATGGTCAGTTCGGGCATCGTCGTCACCCGCCAGATTTCCCCGGACTCCCTTACCATCGCCAGGCTGCAGACAAGGGTATGGCTTTTTCCTCTCATAAAGCGGAGGTTTGACCGGGCTTCCTCTATATTTTCCGCCTTGCTGAAAAGCCTGCCGTCACAGGCCAGAAGCTGATCACCGCCGATCACCAGATCATCGGGATAGCGTCGGGAAACATCCTGCGCCTTGGCCAGCGCCAGTTGCTCTGCAATGGTCTGAAATTCGCAGCCGTCTTTAAGAAGATTATTTTTAATATCCTCTTCATCCACATCGGCACTGACGGAGCGAAAGGGTATACCCGCATGGGTCAGGAGCTTCTGCCGCGACCGGCTGCTGGACGCCAAAATCAGGGTCATTCCCCGGCGCTCCTGGCTTTTTCAGCATCATATTTCTGTTTCAGGTTTATAATGGCCACCGCAGTTTCCTCGATGGACCTGCGGGTTACATCGATAACCGGCCAGCCGTTCTTGCTGAACAGGCGGCGGGCCATCTGTACTTCTTCCTTTACCGCATCCTCGTCAACATAAGTGGTTTCCCCTTCCTGTTTCAGAGACAACAGGCGATTGCGGCGGATCTGGATCAGCCGATCGGCGCTGTTCACCAGCCCGACAATAAATTTATGTTTGTTTTCTTCCAGCTCTTTCGGAATCGGGCATCCCGGCACAATCGGCACATTGGCCGCCTTGATTCCCCGGTTGGCCAGATAAATGCAGGTCGGTGTTTTTGAGGTGCGCGATACACCGACAAGAATGATATCCGCCTCGGCCAGTCCGTCGGTCAGCTGGCCGTCATCATGGGCCAGCGTATAATGAATGGCGTCGATGCGATCGTAATAAGCCTCGTTCATTTCGTGCTGCATGCCGGGACGGGCAATACTGGTGGCGCCAAGATGAACGCCAAGCTCGCGAATAATGCCCTGCATGACAGAAATATAGGGCCAGTTGTTTTCCTTGCAGGCGGCAACCAGCACTTCCTCGATTTCCGGATTGACCAGGGTAAACATGATCAGCCCCGGTTTTTCCCTGAACTCGGGAATAATCCGTTCCATATGGCGGGTCGTCCGGATCATGGGCCAGTGATGTTTGACCGGTTCAATATCGGGAAACTGGGCCAGGGCCGCCTTGGCAACCTGTTCAAGGGTATCCCCGGTAGCATCGGAAACCAGATGGAAGGTGACTTTCTTCATTGTGCTGTCCCGAAATCGCTTTTCAGACCAAATTTGTGGATTATGTGGATAAGTTGGACAATTTGCCGGAAATGAAAATTTTACACACCCTGTTCTTTTTTCATCCCTGACTAATCCTCCTCTGGATAAGATAAAAGGAAACTCTGTGGGAATCATCAATAAATTTTCAAGTGGAGCCAGAATGCTGATTTATTCACATTATCCACATTTTTCACAAGCAAAGGAAACTCCGCTGTTCACAAAGTTATACAGAAAAGATATGAAATTCCTGTTTTTTTGGATTTGGGACTGCTATGTCAGTAAATCTGTGGATAATATTTAATCCCTGTTATCCACAGGCAACCACTACAACATCATCCTTTTATTTATATAAATATAAATAGTATTTCTTTCAGTGCATAACTTCAGGCCGAGCTTTATGACGGAAAACAAGAGATTCATTCAGACACTCAAAGGTCAGGTGACAGACAGGCCACCCTTCTGGTTCATGCGCCAGGCCGGCCGTTACCTTCCCGAATATATGGCTGTCAGGAAGGAAGCGGGGTCTTTCCTGGACCTTTGTTACAATCCGGATTTTGCGGTTGAGGTCACATTGCAGCCTTTAAGGCGTTACGACATGGATGCAGCGATCCTGTTTTCAGATATTCTTGTCATCCCCCATGCCCTGGGTCAGCATCTGGAATTCCGTCAGGGGGAAGGACCGGTTCTGGAACCCGTTGATGATCCCGAGAAACTCGGCAAGCTCACTCTCGACAATCTTCATGACAGGCTTGCCCCGGTCTATGAAACCGTCTCCCGTCTTTCCCGTGAGATCCCGTCCCATACGGCCCTGATCGGCTTTGCAGGCGCCCCCTGGACCGTGGCAAGCTATATGGTGGGCGGCAAAGGCTCTCCGGACCAGGCGGCGGCACGTCTCTGGGCCTATAGCGATGAAAAGGCTTTCCAGGCGCTGATGGAGCTCCTGGTGGAGGCCACTTCGCAATATTTGATCCGACAGGCGGAACAGGGAGCCGAAGTCCTGCAAATATTTGATACCTGGGCCGGAAATCTGCCCATGGAAGAATTTCGTAAATGGTGTATGGCGCCGACAAAAAGGATTGTTGAAAATATCCGCGCCCGTTTTCCGGAAATACCGGTTATCGGTTTCCCACGGGGCGCAGGTCCCCGCTATCCGGACTATGTCCGCGAGACCGGGGTAAGTGCAGTCAGTATTGATACTTCCATGCCGACAGACTGGGCCCGGGAGAATATTCAGTCCCTGTGTCCCGTACAGGGCAATCTGGACCCCCTGCTTCTGGTCAGTGGTGGTCCTGCACTGGAAAAGGCGGTTGCGGCCATTCTTGATAGTCTGTCGGGCCGCCCGTTTATATTTAATCTGGGTCATGGTATCGTACCGCAGACACCACCGGAACATGTGGCCCTGGTTTCCGAGATGATTAAAGGTTATGTCAGAAGCTGAAATGCAAAAAAAAGAAAAAATTGCTGTCGTCCTGTTTAATCTGGGGGGGCCGGACAGTCTGGAAGCGGTAAAGCCCTTCCTGTTTAATCTTTTTAACGATCCGGCCATTATTACGGTACCCAATCCGCTGCGCTGGTGTCTGGCCAAATTCATATCTGCCCGCCGGGCGCCGTTCGCCCGCAATATATACCGGGAAATCGGCAACAAGTCCCCTCTTCTTGAGCAAACAGAGGCTCAGACCCGGGCGCTTGAGGAGAAGCTTAATCAGTCCGGAACCGGCGATTACGGCTGCTTCATCGCCATGCGTTACTGGCATCCTTTTTCCGATGAAACTGTTTCGAAAGTGAAACAATTTAACCCTGACCGGATTGTATTGCTGCCGCTCTATCCGCAATATTCTGTAACCACCACGGGGTCGTCCCTGATTGACTGGACAAAAAAGGCAAAAGCCGCGGATCTTGCCGTGCCAACAGTGATGATCCGGGAATACCCTCGGGACGAAAAATTTATCCAGGCTCATGCGACCCTGATCCGGGAAGCTCTGGTGGACATTTCCAGTCCCGGCGATTACCGGCTGCTTTTTTCCGCCCATGGCCTGCCGAAAAAGGTAATCGAGTCCGGTGACCCCTACCAGGCCCAGGTGGAACAGACCTGTGCGGCCATTATTGAAAAGCTGGGCGATACTGGACTGGAGTATGTGACCTGCTATCAGAGCCGGGTCGGTCCGCTGGAATGGATCGGTCCCAGTACGGAAGACGAGATTGACCGGGCTGGCGAGGATGGGAAGAATTTGATCATCGTGCCGGTAGCCTTTGTCTCTGAACATTCGGAGACCCTGGTTGAGCTGGATATTGAATATCGGGAGTTTGCCGAAAAAGCCGGCGTGAAAGACTATATTCGGGTGCCGGCGCTGCAGTGCCAGCCGGACTTTATCGAAAGTCTTGCCGGTCTTGTGTTGAAAACAGCGGGATAAAAGAGGGGGAGAGACAGATGGTTGATTTTCTACAGGATTATTATGAATGGTTTCTGGTCCTTCATATTATTTCCGTGATTTCCTGGATGGCCGGCATGTTTTATCTGCCGCGGCTGTTTGTCTATCACTGTCAGGTACAGACCGGGTCAGAGACCTCCGAGCTTTTCAAGGTGATGGAGCGCAAGCTGCTGAGATTCATCATCAATCCGGCCATGGTGGCGTCCTGGATTTTTGGTCTGGCGCTGGCTTTTGGAATGGATCGCTGGAGCGAGCCCTGGTTTCACGCCAAATTCCTTCTGGTGCTTCTGATGAGTGGTTTTCACGGGTTTCTGAGCCGCTGGCGGAAACAGTTTGAACGGGATGAAAATAGCCATACCGAAGGTTTTTACCGCAAGATGAACGAGGTGCCGACGGTTCTGATGATCCTGATCGTGTTCCTCGTGATTATGCGGCCGTTCTGAAAAATCCGGCAGGAATCGCCTTTTCCTTGACAAATTGAGGAGGATCGGCCAGAAAACGCCTTCACTTGTTGTTTTTTTTAGGTTATCCTCTGTACATTCCAAAAAAAGAACAATCGGAAATCTGTCTAATATTTCTCTCCATCATTGTCGACGCGTGCCTGACAGGAAGCGCTGTTGCTATTTACAGGTAATCACTTTTATTCGTTCTGAATAATCCCAATTTCCCGGACATCATCATGAATCTTCTAGACCTTAAGAAAAAATCACCTGCAGACCTTTTGTCCATGGCGGAAGAGCTGGAAATCGAAAATGCCAGCAACATGCGCAAGCAGGATATGATGTTTGCCATCCTCAAGGCCTTGGCCGAAAAAGGTGAGACCATCAGCGGTGGCGGTGTAATCGAGGTTTTGCAGGACGGTTTCGGATTTCTGCGGTCGCCGGAAGCGAACTATCTGCCCGGACCCGATGATATTTATGTCTCCCCCAGCCAGATCCGCCGCTTTGCCCTGCGCACCGGAGACAGTGTGGAAGGCCAGATAAGGGCCCCGAAGGAGGGTGAGCGTTATTTTGCCCTCCTGAAAGTGGACAAAATCAATTTCGAGGACCCGGAAAAAAGCCGTCACAAGATCAACTTTGATAGCCTGACCCCGCTGTATCCTGATGAAAAATTCAAGCTGGATATGGAAGATCCGACTGTTACCGACAAGTCCTCCAGGGTCATTGACCTGGTTGCACCTATCGGTAAGGGCCAGCGTTGTCTTATTGTGGCGCCGCCGCGGACCGGTAAAACCGTTTTGCTGCAGAATGTCGCCCATGCCATCACCGCCAACCATCCGGAAGTCTATCTGATTGTACTTCTGATTGACGAGCGCCCGGAAGAGGTGACCGACATGCAGCGGTCAGTGAAGGGTGAAGTGATCAGCTCTACCTTTGACGAGCCGGCCAGCCGTCACGTCCAGGTGGCTGAAATGGTTATCGAGAAGGCGAAGCGCCTGGTGGAACATAAAAAGGATGTGGTAATTTTGCTCGACAGTATCACCCGTCTCGCCCGCGCCTATAACACCGTGGTCCCCAGCTCAGGCAAGGTGCTGACCGGTGGTGTTGATGCCAACGCCCTGCAGCGCCCGAAACGTTTCTTTGGTGCCGCCCGCAATATCGAAGAAGGCGGATCGCTCAGCATTATCGCCACTTCCCTGATTGAAACCGGCAGCCGCATGGATGAAGTGATCTTCGAGGAATTCAAAGGCACCGGCAACAGCGAGATTGTGCTTGATCGCAAAGTCAGCGACAAACGTATCTTCCCGGCCATGGACATTACAAAATCCGGCACCAGGAAAGAAGAACTGCTTCTCGACAAGGGAACCTTGTCAAAAATGTGGGTGCTTCGTCGTATTCTCATGCCCATGGGGTCGGTGGATGCCATCGAATTCCTGCTTGGCAAGTTGAAGGAAACCAAGAACAACGAGGAATTCTTCGAAAGCATGAATAACTAGAAATAGAAAAGCTTCTGAAAGGCCCCCTTTTTCAAAGGGGGCTTTTTTTTGTCTGGTGAATATGAGTAGAGATAAATATCCGTATACTTTTCTTATGGTCTTTCCTATAGTTCCGGAAAACCAAAGGGGATAAAATGTGACGGAAGAAACCGCCCGCGAACCAAGTCTGCTGGATGCCATAATTCCGGTCTTTTTTCTTATTGCGCTTCTGACCACGTCGGTTCTGCTGTACAGGGACAATTCCTCTTACGGCCCGAACCAGATCGCCCTGATCCTGGCCGGTGGCGTGGCATTGCTGATCGGCTGGAAAAACGGTGTTTCCTGGCGGACCATGGAGCAGGCTATCTCCCGGGGGATCGGAAATACCGTGGGCGCATTGCTGATCCTGCTGATGGTCGGGGGCCTGATCGGGACCTGGATTCTCGCCGGCACCGTTCCTGCCATGATCTACTATGGCCTGCAGGTAATTAACCCGTCGGTGTTTTATTTTACCGCCTGTATATTGTGTGCCATCACTTCCATCAGTATCGGGTCGAGCTGGACCACGGCAAGCACCATCGGAATCGGTCTGATCGGGATTTCATCCGGTCTTGGCCTGTCCGTGGAGATTACAGCCGGGGCCATTATCAGTGGTGCCTATTTCGGCGACAAGATGTCGCCGTTGTCCGATACGACAAATCTTGCTCCGGCCGTAACAGGTACCGATCTTTTCACCCATATCCGGCATATGATGTGGACGACCGGTCCGGCGATTGTGATTTCCCTGATTCTTTTTCTGATTATTGGTCTCGGGCAGGAACCGGTTCAGGGGGATATTTCCATTGAGGGACGTTTGCTGATCCTGGATGAGAATTTCTCCATCGGTCCGCATTTGTTTTTACCGATGGCTGTTGTCTTTTTCCTGGCCTACAGAAAGTATCCCGCCTTTCCGATCCTCCTGTTCGGGACAATCCTGGGCGCGGTTATGGCTCTCATTTTTCAGCAGCAGACCATCCTGCGGTTTGTGGGTGATACCGGGATGTGGGATGGAATATCCCTGTTCAAGGGGGTATGGACAGCCATGTTTGACGGCTATAGTTCCGTCACAGGGAATGAAGAACTGGATGAATTGCTGAGCCGCGGCGGAATGGCCAATATGCTGAATACCATCTGGCTTATCATGTGTGCCATTACCTTTGGCTCCATCATGGAAAAACTGGGTATGCTTCGTAAGCTTGTGGTTGGTGTTCTGGGGTTGGCGAAAAGTACAGGCTCCTTGATCCTGGTTACAGCGCTGACCTGTATCGGCATCAATATTGTCGCCATGGATCAGTATATTGCTATCGTATTGCCTGGCCGAATGTACAGAATCGAGTTCGAGCGGCGGAAACTGGCGGCCAAGAATTTAAGCCGGATATTGGAGGATACGGCGACAGTCACGTCCGTATTGGTACCGTGGAATACCTGTGGGGCCTTTATGTCCGCTACCCTGGGCGTGATGACATTTGCTTATGCGCCCTATTGTTTTTTCAATCTGATAAGTCCTGTTATTTCAGTGATTTACGGGTATACAAACTTTAAAATAGCGCCTCTGGAAGATGAGAAAGCGGTAGTTGAACCGGCTTAAACCGGTTTGTGGAGAGTACTAATATATCTAATAGATATATAAAAATAATTGGCATTTCCCCGAAATGTCTGCTTATATGACTTATACGATCCGCCGGGCGCTATATTTTTCGTCCGGTGATAAATTTTAAGCTTTTCAGAGAACGACCATGAAAATATCCATAGATATCGACTGCACCCCGAAGGAAGCCCGGCAGTTTCTTGGATTGCCCGATCTGGAGCCCATCCAGCAGGCTTTCATGACTGAACTTCAGGAAAAGATGACCAGCGGCCTGTCTCCTGAAGACATGGAAAAGATGTTCAATATGTGGGTTGCGCCCAGTCTCAACATGGCCGGACAGGGGCTCGAGACTTTCCAGAATATTTTCTGGAATACCGGCGGGAAAACCTCGGGCAAATAAACAAGACAAGATATGACAATCTATGCACTTTCCAGCGGCAAGGGACGAGCCGGTGTGGCGGTTATTCGTCTTTCCGGACCAAAGGCTGCCGAGGTTTTGCTGGAACTTTCCGGGCTGGAAAGCCTTCCTTCTTCACGTGAAGCGAAACTGACCTGGTTCCGGGACCCGGAAGATGGCGTGCGCCTGGATCAGGGGCTTGTTCTCTATTTCAGGGCGCCAAGCAGTTTCACCGGGGAGGATGTTGCCGAGTTTCATATTCACGGGGGGCGGGCCGTTGTTGCGGGGTTTCTCGAAGCTTTGTCAAAATTCGATGGTGTGAGACCTGCCGAGCCGGGTGAATTCACGCGCCGGGCTTTTGACAATGGCAAGATGGATCTAACAGCGACAGAAGGTCTTGCCGATCTGCTGAATGCGGAAACGGAGGCCCAGCGTCGCCAGGCCCTGCGGCAGATGGATGGTCAGCTTGGCCGCCTCTATGAAGGCTGGAGGAAAGAGATTATTTCCGCCATGGCCTATATGGAAGCGGATATTGATTTTGCCGATGAGGAAATTCCCGAAGATGTGACGGAACGGGTGCGCCCGATTGTTTCCGCACTTCACGTGAAAATATCCGAACATCTGCAGGACGGTCACCGGGGGGAACGGATCAGGGACGGGCTTCAGGTGGTTATCCTTGGTGAACCAAATGTGGGAAAGTCTTCCCTGATGAATTTTCTGTCCCGGCGGGACGTGGCCATTGTATCCGATATCGAGGGGACAACCCGGGACGTGCTGGAAGTACATCTGGATATCAGGGGATTTCCGGTCACGATTGTTGATACGGCCGGCCTTCGTGAAAGCGGGGACGTTATCGAGGCAGAGGGAATCCGTCGTGCCAAAACCCGGGCGGAAGATTCAGACATCCGCATTGTCATGATCGAAGCAGGTCAATGGCCGCAGCCTGGCGAGACGGTGGCCTCCCTTATTAATGAGGACAGTTTGGTCCTGTTGAATAAATGCGATCTTTTGTCTTCTTCTTTTTCAGCTGTGGAGATGAAAGGCTTCAAGCGAAAAAATATATACCCCATTTCAATTCAGTCCGGTATCGGTCTGGATCATTTCATGAAGGGGCTGGAAAGGGAAGTGGAAAAGCGCATGGACCTTGCAGAGGCGCCAAGCCTGACCCGGACCCGCCATAGAAAAGCCTTAAAAGAGTCGCAGGATCATTTGCAGAGATTTCTCGACCATCCGGGTGCGGATCTGGAGCTTTTGGCTGAAGATCTTCGCCTGTCAGCCCGGGCCCTGGGCAGAATTACAGGCGTTGTCGATGTGGAGGATATCCTTGATGTCGTCTTCTCCGAATTCTGTATTGGTAAATAGACTTCTAATATATTGCGGAAAACAAGGACACTTTCGGGTCATTAATGAATTGCTCGGGACCTGTGTTTCACGTGGAACATTTCATACCCGGTATAAAGCCCGGAAAAGGCCCTCCGAAAGACCGTGAATTTTCTCCATAATCAGGTATGATCTTCTTTGACATCCCGAAGGTGACTGAGTAAAGTCGCCGACTTATCAGGATGGCTGAAAACACTCAAGAGATTTTTTGATGTTCCACTATGATGTGATTGTGATTGGCGGGGGACATGCCGGCTGCGAAGCAGCCGCGGCATCGGCGCGTCTGGGGGCGAAAACGCTCCTGCTCACACATAAAGTGGAAACAATCGGTGAAATGTCCTGTAATCCTGCCATTGGTGGTTTGGGAAAAGGTCATCTGGTACGGGAAATTGATGCCCTGGACGGCGTTATGGGTCGTGTGGCGGATGCGGCAGGTATTCAGTTCCGTATGTTGAACCGTCGCAAGGGACCCGCCGTTCGCGGCCCAAGAACCCAGGCCGACCGCAAACTCTACCGGAACGCCATGCAGGATCTCATCCTGAATTATGAAAATCTCGAGGTTCTGGCAGCCTCGGCGGAAGACCTGATGATCGCCGACGGCCCGGATGGAAAGCCGCAGGTACAGGGTGTGATCATTGCAGACGGGCGGGAAATAAGGTCCGGTCGCGTGGTTTTGACCACTGGAACCTTCCTGCGCGGCATGATTCACATTGGCGATCAGCAAACCCCTGCCGGCCGGGTTGGCGAGGCCCCTTCCCTCGGACTGTCCGGTACACTGATGAAAATTGGCTTTGACCTGGGGCGCCTGAAAACCGGCACCCCGGCCCGCCTGAACGGTGAAACCATCAACTGGTCCGCTTGTGAAGTTCAGAAGGGGGATGATCCCCAGACCCCCTTTTCTTTCCTGACCAAAGAAATAACCGTACCGCAGATAGACTGCCATATCACCAACACCACAGAGCAGACGCACAGGATTATCCGGGATAATCTGCACCGATCCGCCATGTATAGCGGCAATATCGAGGGAACAGGTCCCCGCTATTGTCCGTCTATCGAGGATAAGGTTGTCCGTTTTGCCGATAAAAGCTCGCATCAGATCTTTCTTGAGCCTGAGGGACTGGACGATGACACGGTTTATCCCAACGGGATTTCCACCTCGTTGCCTGTTGATGTACAGGATGCCTATATAAGAAGTATTCCCGGTCTTGAAAATGTGGAAATCCTGCAACCGGGCTATGCCATTGAATATGATTTCGTCGATCCCCGTGAACTACTGGCCACGCTGGAAACCAAGAAAGCGCAGGGCCTCTATTTTGCCGGGCAGATCAATGGTACTACCGGATATGAGGAAGCAGCGGCCCAGGGGCTGATGGCCGGGATCAATGCGGCCCGGGCTGCCGGCGCATCGGAAGCTTTCTATCTTGATCGGGCAGATGCCTATATCGGGGTGATGATCGACGATCTGGTGACCAAGGGAACCCGGGAACCCTACCGCATGTTTACTTCCCGTGCGGAATATCGCCTGAAACTGAGAGCCGACAATGCGGATCAGCGCCTCACGCCTCTCGGGGAACAGATTGGCGCTATCTCTTCGGAAAGAAGCAGGGTTTTTGGTGAAAAGCGGGAAAGCCTGGCAAAATACCGGAATATGGCCGCTGAACTGAAGATCACCCCAAATGAAGCAGAAAAGTTCGGCCTGAAGATTAACAAGGATGGTGTGCCGCGGTCAGCCATGACCCTGCTGTCTTATCCGGATATCAACTTGTCTCGGCTTGTGGAAATATGGCCGGAGCTTGGGGATATTTCCCCGGAAATAGCGGAGCAGCTGGAAATTGATGCCACCTACAGCGGCTATCTGGAGCGCCAGGAAGCGGATATTCTCGCTTTCCGCAAGGACGAGAACCTGTTGTTGCCCATCGATCTTGCCTATGACCACATTGACGGCCTGTCCAACGAGATCCGGGAAAAGCTGAAACAGGCCCGCCCGGCGACACTGGGCGCGGCGGGGCGCATTTCAGGTGTCACCCCGGCCGCCCTGACCACACTGCTGCGTTATGTTAAAAGAAAAGAAAACAGGGTATCCGCTTAAGATGAATTTCGGCTCGGACGACTTTTTTCTCGACATCAATGTTCCACGTGAAACCCGGGAAAAGCTGGAAATCTATGCGGATTTGCTGGAAAAATGGCAGAAACGCATCAATCTGGTCAGCCCTACGACCATAAAGGATAAGTGGCAGCGCCACTTTCTTGATTCCGCCCAGATCATGGAAATCTTACCGCCCGGGCGGAAAGGTGATCTGAAAATTCTGGATATTGGTAGTGGAGCGGGATTTCCGGGACTGGTTCTTGCCCTTCTGGGGACCGGGGAAGTCCATCTGGTGGAAAGCAACAATAAGAAATGTACCTTTATGAACCAGGTAATCCGGGAAACCGGGGCAAAAGCAGCTGTTCATTGTTGCCGGATAGAGGAACTGGCACCGTTTCCTGTTGATTTTATATCGTCCCGGGCCCTGGCGACCATAGACAAATTGCTGCAACTGTCGGGCCGGTTTCTTTCGGATGATACCGTTTGTCTCTTTCCCAAAGGGAAGATCTGGCGGGAGGAACTGGCTGATGCAGAAAAAAACTGGCAATTTGATGTAGAAAAATTCACAAGCAGGACTGAAGAATCTGGTATGATCCTCAGGCTAGGCAATATAAGGCCCCGCGGCTGATAAAAGAGCAGGAACAGGAATAAATGTCCACAAACTTATCCACAGACCGGAAGAAGCCTGAAATTATCGCCATCGCCAACCAGAAAGGCGGGGTGGGGAAGACCACAACCACGATTAATCTGGCAACGGCGCTTGCCGCAGCCCGGAAAAATATCCTGATCATCGATCTGGATCCCCAGGGCAATGCCAGTACAGGGGTTGGTCGCGACAGGGACAGCCGGGACATCACCAGCTATGACATTATGATGGAAGAGGCCACATTCGCCGAGGCCATCGAGAAAACCTCTATCCCGAGACTGTCTCTCGTTTCTTCTACCATTGACCTGACGGGTGCGGAACTGGAACTTGTGGACCAGGCGCAACGAACCTACAGGCTGAGGAATGCGCTTCGCGATCCGGCTGTGAAAGAGTTTGACTATATTCTTATTGATTGTCCGCCGTCCCTGAACCTGCTGACCCTGAATGCCCTGTCGGCTGCCGACTCCGTCATTGTGCCCCTGCAGTGTGAGTTTTTCGCGCTGGAAGGTTTGAGCCTTCTGCTCAGGACCATTGAAACCGTCCAGGCCAACTTTAATCCCAGGCTGAGAATAGAGGGTGTCGTCCTGACCATGTATGACGGCCGCAATAACCTCTCCAGCCAGGTGGCTCATGATGTAAGGAGCTATCTCGGCGACAAGGTGTTCAAGACCGTGATTCCCCGGAATGTCCGGATTTCAGAGGCACCGTCCCACGGCAAACCGGCGCTGTTGTATGATCACAAATGTACTGGAAGCCAGGCCTATATCCGTCTGGCAACGGAACTTCTCCGACGCGAGAAGAACTCTCGTGCAGCCAAATTAATATAATAAAAACAAAGACTTAATAGATATGACCGAAGAAGAGAAAGCAAAATCAAAAGGCCAGAGCAAGGGTCAGAATAAAGGTTTGGGCAAGGGACTCTCTGCCCTTCTCGGCTCCACCGACAAGGAATATTCCGCTGTTGAAAAAGGGGAAAACGCACCGGGCCGTCCGGATCGCGAACTGCCGA
Source organism: Emcibacter sp. (assembly GCF_048269205.1). Taxonomy (GTDB): domain Bacteria; phylum Pseudomonadota; class Alphaproteobacteria; order Sphingomonadales; family Emcibacteraceae; genus Emcibacter. Next base: position 57,285 of record NZ_JBLXJC010000004.1, read on the forward strand.
TCGAGTTTCTGAAGGCGAATGCCTATCAGCCGCGAAAGTTTTTCGATGAGGAAAAGGCCCGGGATCTGGTGGAGTCCATCAGGGAAAAGGGTATTTTGCAGCCAATCCTGGTGCGCCCCAAAGGGCCGGAAGAATACGAGATTATTGCCGGTGAGCGCCGCTGGCGGGCAGCACAGGTGGCCGGCCTGCACAAGGTGCCGGCCATTGTCCGGGAGCTGACCGACGGGGAAGCCCTGGAAATTGCCATCATCGAAAACGTCCAGCGCCATGACCTGACCCCTATTGAGGAGGCCCAGGGCTATCAGCGCCTGATTGATGAATTCGGCCACACCCAGGAAAAGCTGGGCAAGATTGTCGGCAAAAGCCGCAGTCATATTGCCAATATCCTGAGGCTTCTGGTGCTGCCGGAAAAAGTCCGCGATATGCTGATGGACGGTTTGCTGAGCATGGGCCACGCCCGGGCCCTGATCACGGCGGAAGAGCCCGAGAGGCTGGCCATTCGCATCATCGAGGAAGGATTGAGCGTGCGTCAGGCGGAACAAATCGCCAAGGAGGCGAAATCCCCGCAAAAGCCGCTGGAAACAAAATCGGCTGTTCCACGTGGATCAAAGGACGCGGATACAATGGCGCTGGAAAATGATCTCAGCGAATCCCTGGGTCTCAGGGTCCAGATTGATTTTCAGGGCGAAAAGGGTGGCGAAGTCAAAATCCAGTATAAAACCCTTGAACAGCTGGATGATATTTGCCAAAGACTATCGGGAAGAGATGAATTCTGAGAGATTTCCGGGCAAAATAGTCCGGTTTTCCGCCCATATCTTAAAAAACAGACCAATTTGGTCTGATTTCCATTGACATTCACCGCCAATATCGCCATCTAAAAGATACCAAATTGGTATGGATTGGTGGTTGATGCCCGGATAGGCCAATATCCGGTGTGTCAGACGGGATTTTAAAATGATCAAACTCTCTAACCTGGCAGACTACGCCGTGGTTTTGATGAGCCACATCGCGCTGCGAGCTGAGCATATTCATCCGGCGACGGAAATCGCCGGTGAGACAGGCATACCTGCGCCAACGGTGAGCAAGATCCTCGGCATGCTGGTCAGGGCCGACCTGCTGGCATCGCACCGGGGACTGAACGGCGGGTTCAGCCTGAGAGGCGATGCGGACGACATTACCATTGCGGATATTATCGAAGCCGTAGACGGTCCCGTCCAGCTGACAAACTGCCTTGATGTGGACGATGTCTGCTGTGATTACCAGGCGTCCTGCGGCACCCGCGGTCAGTGGCACAAAATTAACCAGGCGGTGAAAGGGGCACTGAACAGTGTCCGGCTTTCCGAGATGCTCGGCGCCGTTCCCGATTTCGTCGGCAGTGACCGGAAAAACCGGTCTGCTGCGAAAAATGTAAACTAGAGCTGGAGTCCTTTATGACTGCAACCGAAGAAGCCCGCAAAACCGTCGAAGATGTGTCGGGCGACTATAAATACGGATTTTACACGGACATTGAATCGGTCAAGGCCGCGAAAGGCCTGAACGAGGACATCGTCCGCTTTATCTCCGCCAAGAAAGAGGAGCCCGAGTGGCTTCTCGACTGGCGGCTGAAGGCCTTCGCCATGTGGCAGAAGATGGAAGAACCGGATTGGGCTTTGGTGAACTATCCGGAAATCGATTTCCAGGACATTTATTATTATTCCGCTCCGAAATCCCAGAATGACCGGCCGAAAAGCCTGGACGAGGTGGATCCTGAACTTCTTCGTACCTATGAGAAACTGGGAATTTCCCTGAAAGAACAGGAAGTTCTGGCCGGTGTCGCGGTCGATGTGGTGTTTGACAGTGTGTCCGTGGCCACAACCTTCCGTGAAAAGCTGAAGGAAGCCGGGGTGATTTTCTGTTCTATTTCAGAGGCGGCCCGGGATTATCCCGAACTGATGAAAAAATATCTCGGCACCGTGGTGCCTGTGCATGACAACTTCTATGCCACGCTCAATAGTGCGGTCTTCAGCGACGGCACCTTTGTTTACATCCCCAAAGGGGTACGCTGCCCCATGGAGCTGAGCACCTATTTCCGGATCAACGAAGCCAACACGGGTCAGTTTGAACGGACCCTGATCATTGCCGATGAAGGATCCTACGTTTCCTATCTGGAGGGTTGTACGGCCCCCATGCGGGATGAAAACCAGCTTCATGCGGCCGTGGTGGAACTGATTGCCCTGGACGATGCGGAAATCAAATATTCCACCGTGCAGAACTGGTATCCCGGCGACAAGAATGGCAAGGGCGGGATCTATAACTTTGTGACCAAGCGCGGCGCCTGCCGCGGTAAAAATTCGAAAATCAGCTGGACCCAGGTGGAAACCGGCTCCGCCGTGACCTGGAAATACCCGAGCTGTATCCTGCAGGGTGACAATTCGGTCGGGGAATTCTATTCCGTGGCCATCACCAATAATTATCAGCAGGCCGATACGGGTACCAAGATGATCCATATCGGCAAGAACACGAAAAGCACCATCATTTCCAAAGGTATATCCGCCGGAAAGGCTCAGCAGACCTATCGCGGCCTGGTGCGGGTGACGGGTACGGCCGAAAATGCCCGTAACTTCACCCAGTGTGACAGCCTCCTGATCGGTGACCGCTGCGGCGCCCATACGGTGCCCTATATCGAGGCTCAGAACCCGACAGCCCAGCTGGAACATGAGGCTACCACCTCGAAAATCAGTGACGACCAGATGTTCTATTGCCAGCAGCGCGGCCTGGACCCGGAAGAATCCGTGGCCCTGATCGTGAATGGCTTCTGCAAGGATGTCATGCAACAGCTGCCCATGGAATTTGCCGTGGAGGCCCAGAAGCTACTGGGCATCAGTCTCGAAGGCAGTGTTGGCTAAGACAATTAATTGAAAAAGACGAAGAAAATGCTCGAAATTAAAAATCTACATGTAGCGGTTGGTGAAAAGGAAATCCTGAAAGGGGTGAACCTTAGCATCGGGGATGGTGAAGTCCATGCCATCATGGGCCCCAACGGTGCCGGAAAAAGCACTCTGAGCTATGCTCTCGCAGGCCGGGAAGGTTACGAGATCACCGAAGGTGAAGTGCTGTTCCGGGGCAAGAACCTGCTGGAATTGGACGCTTATGAGCGGGCCGGTGAAGGTATGTTCCTCGGATTTCAGTATCCGGTGGAAATTCCCGGTGTGTCCAATATGAATTTCCTGAAGACCGCAGTGAACAGTCTGCGCAAATACCGCGGCGAAGAGGAAATGCCGGCGGTGGAGCTCTTGAAACTGGTGCGGGAAAAGGCGAATGAACTGGATCTCGATCCGGAAATGCTGAAACGGCCGGTTAATGTGGGCTTTTCCGGTGGTGAGAAAAAACGCAATGAAATGGTGCAGATGGCGGTCCTGGACCCGGCCTTTGCCTTGCTGGATGAAACGGATTCCGGTCTGGACATTGATGCCCTGCGGGTGGTGTCCGATGGCATAAACCGGCTGCGCGGCCCGGAGAAATCCATCCTGCTGATAACCCATTACCAGCGCCTTCTCGACTATGTGGTGCCCGATCACGTGCATGTTCTGGCGGACGGGAAAATCGTCAAGTCCGGGGGCAAGGAACTTGCCCTTGTGCTGGAGAAGGAAGGATATGCCGGTATCGGCATCGAGGATACGGCGGCCTGAGAGACAAGATGACCAGAAAACGTTATATCGACAGCCCCGGCATAGCCGCGGATTTTGACCTGGTGAAAGACAAGCTTCCAGGAGCAGTTGTCCTTGGCGAGGCGCGCCAGTTTGCCTATGACATCTTCACGGACAGCGGCCTTCCGGGACCGAAGGTGGAGGAGTGGAAATACAGTAACCTGACGAAACTGGCCGGGCGCTCCTTTTCCATTGCCGGACGGACCGACGGGTCCGCCGGGGAAATCCCGCCTCTCCCTTCCGTGGCGCGACTGGTTTTCGTCAACGGATTTTTTTCCGCTGTCCGCTCCAGCCTCACCGATCTGGAGGGAGTAACCCTCTGCCCGCTGTCCGCAGCGCCGGAAGAAAAGCTCGCGCTGTTCGCAGACCTGGAGGATGAAGACAGTCTGTCTGCGCTGAACAAGGCCATGTTCACGGACGGCTATTTTCTGGAAGTTTCCGACGGTGTGCAGCTGCCCGATGTAATCGAGATTGTTTATCAGGCTGAGGAACATGCGGACCAGACAGCTCTCCGGACAAGAAACCTGATCCTTCTGGGCCGGGATGCCAGGGCCGAACTGGTGGAAACCTTCAGCGGCGCCGCCGGCCCCGCCTACTGGACCCAGAATATCTCCCATATTCGCCTTGCCGAACGGGCAAGCCTTGTCAGCCATACCCTTCAGCAGGAAGGCAGCAAGGCCGTTCACATGAACCGGAAAACCGTTGACCTTGCCGCAGAGGCCAGTTTTCAAAATTACAGCCTGCAGGCCGGAGCGGAGCTGAGCCGGACGGAAATTTTTCCTGTTCTCAGGGGAGAACAGGCCAGTGTGACCCTGAAAGGGGCCTATCTCGCACGGGACGGCCAGTCCCAGGATATTTTTACCCGTATGGATCACGCCGAAGGGCATTGCGAAAGCGAGCAGATATTCCGCGGCGTTGTCGACAAGGGCGGCAAAACAGCCTTCCAGGGCAAGGTGATTGTGGAACAGGATGCCCAGAAAACCAATGCGGACCAGTCCTGTAAAAACCTGCTTTTGGACCGACAGGCCCAGGCCAACGCCAAGCCGGAGCTTCTGATCTTTGCCGATGATGTGAAATGTTCTCACGGGGCGACAGTGGGCGAACTGGACGAGACGGCATTGTTCTATCTGGAAAGCCGGGGACTCGCACCGGCGGATGCCCGCGCGCTTCTTGTGGAAGCCTTTCTGGCGGAAGTTTTCGAGGATGTTGAAAACGAGCAGCTGCGCGACACGTTCCAGGGGCGTATCCGTCACTGGCTTGTGCAAAGCGGGGTGAAATCATGACGTCAGAAAATCCTAATATTCTGAAATCAAACTATAATGTGGAAGAAATCCGTCGCGATTTCCCGATCTTCGAGCAACAGATTTACGGCAAGCCCCTGACCTTTCTGGACAGCGGTGCCAGCGCCCAGAAGCCGCGTCAGGTGATCGACCGGTTGAGTGATTATTATTCCAATGAATATGCCAATATTCACCGGGGTGTCTATTATCTGTCCCAGGTCGGCACCCAGAAATATGAAGAGGTGCGCGGGCAACTGAAGACATTCATCAATGCCGCTGACGACAAGGAAATCATATTTGTTCGGGGGGCGACGGAAGCGATCAACCTGGTGGCCCAGACCTGGGGCCGGCAGAACCTGGGCCAGGGTGACGAGGTCATTCTCAGCCGCATGGAGCATCACAGCAATATCGTGCCCTGGCAGATGATCCGCGAGGAAAAAGAATTTGTCATTCAGGTCGCGCCCATTGATGATCGTGGCAACTTCCTGTTCGAGGAATATGAGAAATTGTTGTCTGAGAGGACAAAACTGGTGGCCATCACGCATATTTCCAATTCACTGGGAACCATCACCCCGATCAAGCAGATCATCAGGGCGGCCCACAAGGTTGGGGCGCTGGTCCTGGTGGACGGCTGTCAGGCTGTTCCCCATACCCGGGTGGATGTGCGGGATCTGGGCGCGGACTTTTATGTTTTTTCCGGTCATAAAATGTACGGGCCGACCGGTGTCGGCGTTTTGTATGGCCGCAAGGAACTTCTGGAGGCCATGCCCCCATACCAGGGCGGCGGGGACATGATCCGCTCCGTGACCTTTGAGAAGACGGTCTATAACGACCTTCCCCATAAGTTTGAGGCCGGCACCCCCCATATTGCCGGGGGTATTGGATTGGGTGCGGCCATTGATTATATGGAAGATGTGGGTTTTGAAGCCATCGAGGATCACGAGGAAAAGCTTCTGGCCTATGCCAAAGAACGACTGGCGGAAGTGAAGGGTTTCCATCTGGTGGGGCAGGCGGATCACATGGCGGGAATATTATCCTTCACCATGGAAAACGCCCATCCCCATGATATCGGCACCATCCTGGACCAGGAAGGGATCGCGATCCGGGCCGGGCATCATTGCGCCCAGCCGGTGATGGACTTTTTTGATGTGCCGGCAATGGCCCGTGCCTCACTTGGCCTGTATAATACATATGAAGATATTGACCGGCTGGTGGCCGGTCTGGAGAAAGTAAACCGGATTTTCGGTTAATACTCAGGGTATAAAAAAATGAGCTTTCTGGACGGATTTTACAGCAGAGACGACAAGGACAAGGACGCTGATAAAAAGCAGGAGACGAAAGTTTCCTCAGGCGGCCCGGCCTTGAGTGACGATGAACGACGAGACCTCAATCAGAAGATTGTCGAGGTTCTGCGCGAGATATATGACCCGGAGATCCCGGTCAATATCTATGAAATGGGCCTGATTTATGATGTGGTCATTTCCGATACCGCCGATGTGGCCGTGATCATGACCCTGACCACGCCCCATTGCCCCGTGGCCGAAAGCATGCCCGGCGAGGTAGAGCTGAAAGTCCGGGATGTGGAAGGTGTGGGTAATGTCACCGTGGAGCTGGTCTGGGACCCGCCATGGGACATGAGCATGATGAGCGAGGCTGCCCGTCTTGAAATGGGCTTTATGTAGGAGAAGTCAGATGTCAGCAGAAGCCGTATTGAAAATATCCGATGCCGCTGCAGACAGAATTAAATTTCTGCTGGACCAGCGGGGCAGACCGTCTCTCGGTGTGCGTCTGGGGACCACCACAAAGGGCTGCAACGGTCTCAGCTACAAGGTGGACTATGTGGACGAGGAAACGCCCGGTGACGAAAAGATCACAGACAAGGGTGTGACCGTCTATATCGACGGCATGTCCGTAATCTACCTGATCGGCAGCATCATGGATTACAGGGAAGACAAGTTCCAGACCGGCTTTGTCTTTGAAAATCCCAACGCCACCGGCACCTGCGGCTGTGGCGAAAGCTTCAGCGTCTAGAGCGCCTCGATCCGGGCCTTCAGGTCCTCGAACAGGTCGGGCACCTCGGTCAGGTGCTCCTTTTCCGTTTCCAGAATGGCCAGAAAGGCCCTTTTTTTCAGGGCCCGAACATCCACCCGGGCATCAAGATGTTCCAGGCTTGCCTGGTTGGCCAGAATGTCGATCAGCCGCTCGGCCCCGTTCAACCTGCCCCACAGATAATCATTTTCCCGGTCAGTGCGGCTGAAAAAGGCGCCGAAAGACCGCATGGCCGTGCCGCGCAGAGGCATTTCATTTTCGTCCTTTTTCAGGACGGACCCGTCATTGGGACTGATCCGGTTGACCAGGATTTCGTTGAATTCACCCAGATCCTTGCTGCCCATGATGGAAAAGGTGATCACATCCCAGAAGGCAAAGCCAAGGTAGGAGACGGTAAGCTCGTGTCCGACGGTATCGCGCCAGGGAATGTTGTTCTGCCGGGCGATCAGGTTATCGGTCATGGCCCGGAATCTATCCAGGTTGAGGTCCCGGGCCAGCAGTTCCAGGGCATCATGAAGTTCCGCCTTACGTGTGGTCAGGGAACAGATATTGGTTTCGCTTTGGGGATTGTCATCAAAGGGCTCATTGAGAAGCTGGCCGAAAACGTTGCGGATGGCCGTTTTGGCTTCTTCCGTCACGAAACTGCTGTCCCCCAGCTTGTCCAGTTTTTGCAGGATCTTGTAGAAATCCCCCTTCAGCTGGTCCAGCGCCTGCACATTGAGATCATGTTCGCCGTAAAGCTTGTTCAGTTCCTGGATCATGAACTGCAGGCGGCGCTTGTGATAGCTGACATCAAAGCCGATCAGGAATCTGGCCCAGGCCGGCAGGGCTGTATCGTCTTTGTGCCGGTCAAACAGTTCGCTGACCCAGCTCAGTATTTTGCTCTGGGCATTGGCCTCTTTCAGCAGATGACCATAGAGGCCGGAAAAGTCGATCTCGTCCTGATAGGCCCAGCACTGGAGAATGGAAAACACATGGCGTCGCCGTTCGCTGCCGGACGGGCAGTCACAGATATCGCCGATGATCAGGGTCAGGCGGGCCAGGCAGTTCCTGACCTTGAGCCGGGCATAGCCTTCATAGGAAAAGCCGGCATCCTTGACCGACCGGGCATTGGCCAGGTTGCGCCAGGAGCGGATGTCGTCGGCCGTGACTTCCCGCTTTGCGTCGCTGGCGGAGATTTCCTTTACCAGCGCTTCCACATTGGGTTTGATGCTGTCGACAACGGTCTTGATGATGCGCACCTGCTGGTTCAGGGCCTGCACTTCCATCAGATCGTCATGCATGGGCTGGTTCATGGGGATATCGGACAGAGCCCCCTTGATGGTATTGAGCAGGCTCGGCGGTGCCCCGGTTGGTTTGATGGCCAGTTCTTCCGGATTGGGATCGATATAAACGATGCGCCGGTCCACCTTGCGAAAGGCCGGTCGGCCGTGAATGGCGGTAATCACCTGGTCGAACGGCTTGTTGTTGAGAATGCTGCCGTCCAGGAATGAGGTTTTGTGCGGATCAAGCCCCGCCTGGCGATATTCCTTGAAGTTGGCTTTAAGAAAGTTGTCTTTTTCCGTCCATTCCTGCCCCTGCTCTTTCAGGAAATGATCCACTTCCCTGAGCTGTGCCGGGGGGAAGGCGCCGGGATAACAGGCGGTGGCCCGGGAGGCAAAGCTCAGGCCCGGCAGATCTTTTTTCTCGAAATCGCTGAAGCTGTCTTCGGGGACGGAGGTGAAAAGCCCCTTGAAATAGGAAAACCGCAGTCTGTGGCGATGTTCCCGTTCCTCGATCATGGGGGGATCGTTGATGGGGATGTTGCGCCGGAATCCGTGATAGTCGGTCAGCGTGACGAAAAGATCGAGCTGATGCCCGCGGGGCAGAAGCGAGTGACGACTGCCGTCTCCCATCCGGTCCAGGCCGCGATAGATCAGCCCCAGCAGATGCTTGCCGTCAAAAGGCGGTTTCAAATTCCAGATATTGAGAAGCGCGGGAAGTTTCGTGCGCACTTTCTCTTTCAGTTGCACATCCACCATAAACCGGTTGCTGAACATATTGATCAGCGGCTTGGTGAACATCTTCTCAAGCCGGCCGGGCGGTTTTTTCTCTCCCACCAGCCGGCTCACGTCTGCTTCATGCAGCCAGTGATCGCGCAGATGATCCATATTCAGGTCATGGGCGAGGGCGCGGCCGAGGAAAATACTGTTCATGCCGCCTGCCGATGCGCCGGCGATGGTATCGACGATGACCCGCAGTTCCAGATCCGGGGCAAGGGACTTGAGAATGTCGAAATAGACAAGCTCTGTATCGATCACGTCAGTGACGTCTTCATTGGGATAGATATAGGCCTGTTTGCTTTCGGCGCGCGGGTCGGGGCTGAAATGAAAGGCCTTGGAAGCCCGGGCCAGTTTCAGGATTTCCTTTGTTACCCCGTGAATATAAATAGCAAGGGAGATGCCGCCGAAGCAGACAAGGGCAAATCTGAGTTCCTTTTCCCGCATGGAAATCCGTTAGTTTATTGTTTTGCGGGACAGTTTAACTCAAATGGGTTTTAAATCAAATCTTTAGGGCAGATAAAACGGTTCAGTCGCGCCACCTTCCTGTCCACCTCGTTCCAGTCTTTCAGTTTGAAGTCCAGCACGCTCAGGGCGCCGGTGGGGTATTTTTCGATCAACCGCCGATGATCTTCCCGGTTTTTGCCATCGTTGAGATCATGGGCCAGAAGATTGATGGTCGGGTTGTGGCCGATCAATAGAAGAGTGTCGTATTTATTATCCAGTTCCCGGATCATATCCAGCACCATGCTGGGCTGGGCCAGGTAAAGGCCGTCAGGAAAAGAGACCGGTACCTTGCGTTCCAGATGCTGAACCAGATTCTTGAGTGTTTGCCGGGTGCGCACCGCCGGTGAACAAAGGATATAGTCGGGAACCAGGTTATGTTCCTGCAGGTAACGGCCCATAAGATGGGACGCCATCACGCCGCGGGTGTTCAGTGGCCGTTCGATATCCCTGAGGCCGGGATCGTCATGGCTTGACTTGGCATGGCGCAACAACAGAAGCCGTTTCATGGTCTTTCCTCTTTGATAAACGGGAGACGAAGCAGGGACAGAAAACCGAGCTCGCCGATTTTCCGGTAATTTTGCAGACCGATCGTCATATGCCCATAGCCCGCCGCGGGCCGGTCGCGATAGGTTCCCAGAAGCCTGTCCCAGCATGACAGGTTGAATCCATAGTTGCTGTTGGTTTCATCTGTGTGACAACTGTGATGGACCGTATGCATGGCCGGGGTCACGATCAGTCTTCTCAGTCCGCGGTCGACCGTTTCCGGAAGTCGCAGATTGCTGTGGTTGAACAGGGCCATGCCGTTGAGAATCATTTCAAACAGGATGACGGCGACCAGCGGCAGGCCCAGGGCAAAAACAACGGACATTTTGATCATCATGGACAACAGAAGCTCCAACGGATGAAAGCGAAGGGCGGTACTCACGTCCAGATCAAGGTCCGTATGATGTATCTTGTGCAGCCGCCAGAGGAGTGGCACATGGTGAAAGGTCACATGCTGCAGGTAAATGGTGAAATCAAGCAGGAGCAGCCCGAGAGGTACGGAAACCCACAACGGCAGGCCAAGAATATTGAAAAGCCCGTATCCATGCTCGCCCGCATACCAGGCGGTCCCGGCCGCCATGACCGGTAGAAGCAGCCGCAGGGCCAGGGTGCCGGCGACGACGACGGCAATATTGGTGAGCCAGCGAAAATGACGGGGAAACTGGTTCGTGCGAAAGGGGCTTCGGGCCTCGAGCAGGGCAAACAGACCAAACAGGCCCAGGAAGGTTCCCAGGCGGATCATGTCTGCATTGTTTGTCAGCCAGTCACTCATATGGTACCAATCAGGCTTGTTATAATAGTAATCCGAAACAACTTCTAGAAATCAGAGGCGATACCGTTGTTTTCCCAGTCCCCATATCGGACCGGGTCCGGCCCTTCCCGTCCGCCGATTTCCTTCGGCGGTGTTTCAGGCGCGTCTTTTTTCACCTGTTTCTTGTCGTCAGTGGCTTCCGCCTTGTTTTTTATATCGTCCATCGCCCGGCCTCTTGTGAAAATCATTGTCCATTTCCATATTAGATAGGAATTATTACGGGAATCGCAAGGGGATGGCCCCATAGCGGGACCGTAGTCTGAAAGCATGTGAGGAAAGCCATGGGATATGTAAGAACTGCCATTCTGCTGGCCGGCATGACCGGCCTCTTTCTGGCCATAGGTTATGTGCTGGGCGGGTCCGGCGGTCTGGTCATTGCCTTTATGCTGGCGCTGGCCATGAACGCCTTTGCCTATTGGAACTCCGACAAGATGGTGCTCTCCATGTATGGCGCCCGGCAAGTGGATCGTCAGAGCGCCCCGGAGCTATACGATATCGTTGAGGGGCTTGCCCGACGGGCGGGACTGCCCATGCCCAAAGTCTATCTGATGGATAATGACCAGCCTAATGCCTTTGCCACCGGCCGTAATCCGGAAAATGCGGCGGTGGCGGCGACCACAGGACTGTTGAAAATTCTCAGCCGGGAAGAAATCGCCGGGGTCATGGCTCACGAACTCGCCCATGTGAAAAACCGCGATACCCTGACCATGACTATCACAGCAACCCTGGCCGGTGCTATCGGGATGCTGGCCAATTTTGCCATGTTTTTCGGCCATAACCGTAATAATCCGCTGGGATTTATCGGAACGTTGCTGGTGATGATCCTGGCCCCCGTTGCCGCCATGCTGGTTCAGATGGCCATTAGCCGGTCCCGGGAATATGAAGCGGACCGTATCGGCGCTGAAATCTGCGGGCAGCCCCTTTGGCTGTCTTCGGCCCTGGGTAAGTTGCAGGGCGCAAGCGAACGTATTGTGAATGAAGAGGCGGAACATAACCCGGCCACGGCTCACCTGTTTATCGTCAATCCGCTGCACGGGCAGAATATGGACAAGCTGTTCTCCACCCATCCCAATATGGAGAACCGGATCCACAAGCTTGAGGAAATGGCCACCCCGGGCGGCGGCGGCCGGGGACCCATCGACTATGATCGTCCCCGTACGCGTCCCAAACCCCGTAGCGGCGGGTCTTCCGTACCCAATGCCGGGCGGGCACCGGGCCGCGGTCCCTGGCGCTAAACACCCGCAAAAAGCTTGGCATTCCCCGGGCCCTGTGCTACTGCCCTCTTCATAGTTGAATGGAAAGGTTATCCCGGTCGTGGCACAGGATCTGCAAAGTCGTTTGGCGGCACTTTATCTTCTGGAACAGATTCTGGACCGGGGTCAGGCCCTCGACGGCGCTTTTGAAAACTGCTGCCGGAAATATCCCGAGCTGGATCAGCGGGACCGGGCCTTTGTCCGCTATCTGGTGACCACCTGCCTCAGGCGTCAGGGCCAGATCAACGCCATAATCAACTTCTGCACTCCTCGCAATCTGACGCCGAAACAGGCGAAAATCCGGTACATCCTGCAGCTTGGCCTGACCCAGCTTCTATATATGGAAGTGCCGGCCCATGCCGCGGTGGACAGCAGTGTCCGGTTGGCGGATCAACAGAAAAACCAGTCGGTCCGGCAACTCAAAGGCCTGGTCAATGCCGTTCTGCGGCGGGTGGATCGGGAACGGGAAATAGTTGCGGAAAAATTCGCCGATCCGTTCCTCAATGTGCCGAAATGGCTGCGCAACAGCTGGATCGAACGGTTCGGCAAGGGACCGGCCCGGCGTATCATGCCCCCCCTTCTTGAGGAACCGTCCCTGGACCTGACCCTGAAACCGGGGGAAGACCCTGAAGCCTGGGCGGAAAAGCTGGGCGGAACTGTCACCCCCTTCAAGGGTGTGCGGCTTGAACGCGCCGGTCAGGTGGAAAAACTGCCGGGATTTGAAGAAGGTCACTGGTGGGTGCAGGATCTTGCGGCACGGCTTCCCGCTGAACTGCTGGGAGCACGGGAGGGGGCCCGGGTGCTTGATCTTTGTGCTGCGCCCGGTGGTAAAACCGCCCAGAGTGCGGCAAAAGGTTGTAAAGTGACGGCGGTGGATATTTCGGACAAACGTCTGCGGCGCCTTCGGGAAAATATGACCCGCCTCTCCCTCGATGTAGATGTGGTCGTATCGGATGCGGCGGAATACCGGCCGGAGGAGCTATTTCCCTATATTCTTCTGGATGCGCCCTGTTCGTCCAGTGGCACCCTGCGCCGTCATCCCGATATGGCCTGGAACAAGTCGCCCGATGACGTCGAAAGTCTTGCCGATATTCAGCGCCGGGTTCTTGCGGCCGCGGTGGACATGCTTTCCCCGGGCGGCACCCTGATTTATTGCGTTTGTTCCATGGAGGCGGCGGAAGGCCCGGATCAGATAAGGGCTTTACTGGAAAGCGACCTGCCGCTAAACAGGGACAGGATCAGACCGGAAGAAGTGCCCGGTCTTGAACAAAGCATCGGACCGGACGGGGACCTGCAGACCCTGCCCTTCCACTATCCCGGCGGGATGGACGGATTTTATATCTGCAGGCTGAAAAAAGACGGGTGATATCATGCAGCAGGCGACAAAGATTGCTCCTTCCATTCTGTCAGCGGATTTCGCCGCTCTCGGCGCCGAGGTATCGGCGGTGGATGCGGCCGGCGCGGACTATATCCATGTGGATGTAATGGATGGTCATTTTGTCCCCAACATCACCATCGGCCCGTCTGTGGTCAAGGCCCTGCGGCCTCATACAAAGAAGATCTTCGATGTTCATCTGATGATTTCGCCGGTGGACCTGTTTATCGAGGATTTCGCCAATGCCGGCGCCGACATCATTACCATTCACCCCGAAGCCGGACCGCATTTTCACCGCACCCTGCAGCTGATCCGGTCACTGGATAAAAAAACCGGAATTTCCCTGAACCCGGGCACGCCGCTGGAAATGGTGGAAAATGTCATGGACCTGGTGGACCTGATCCTGGTGATGAGTGTGAACCCGGGCTTTGGCGGCCAGAAATTCATTGAAAGCCAGCTTGAGAAGATCAGCCGTCTCAGAAAGATGATTGATGACAGCGGTCGCCAGATTGATCTGGAAGTGGATGGCGGCATCAATGTGGAAACCGCAAAGCAGGCCGTCGCCGCCGGGGCGGATGTGCTTGTGGCCGGAACCGCCACTTTCACCGGCGGACCGTCACACTATGCGGAGAACATCCGGGCCCTGCGCGGCGAATAAGGTTCTTCAAATTCCCTGTTATATTTTTTGGCTCCTGTGATATGCTCCCGGACAACCAGATATTCCCGGAGTAGACAGACTAATGGCAGAACTGCGCCGCCCATCCGTGCGTCCCTTTTCCGCAAAAATGCCGGCCCGTTTTAAATCAGCTGTTCGCCAGGCGGGATATAAGTCCCGTTACTATGACATGCGACTCAAGGGCAAGCATCCTCTGCGGCTTTTGGGAACGCCCAGAGATCCCTGGCAGGGGACGGTTGCCGGTGGCGCCCATATCCTGGCCCGGCGGTTTCATTGCAATGGACAGGTTCTGCGTAACCCGGCCCGGGACAACGGGGAATGGACAGCCAGTGAAATCTGGGCTGCGGACAACCTGTCCGACCAGTGGCGGGATCATCTGCAAAGCTTTGCCTGGCTTCGGGATTTGAACCGGGCCGTGGACCGCCTTGGCGCCCGCAAGCGTGCCGAGGAACTGGTCATTGCCTGGCTTGACCGCTATGAGAGCTGGGATGAATATGCCTGGCGGGCCGATCTCGCCGGCCGGCGGATCATCAACTGGCTGGCCTATGCGCCGCTGGTTATGGATACGGATGACCTTGTTTACAGAAGCCGGGTTCTCAACGGCATGGCCCGGCAGGCCCGGCATCTGATGCATGAAAGTTCCGATTTTCCGCCCGGCCCCGATCGGCTGCTGGCCATCTCCGGCCTGATCCAGGCCGGTCTTTATATCCCCCATGGAGAAGATTGGCTGAAGCGGGGCATATCCCTGCTGAAGCGGGAACTGCCGGAAGAGATTTTTCCCGATGGCGGTGTATCAAGCCGCGATCCGGACGATGTGCTGAGGCTGCTCAAGGATCTCATCATGTTGAAGTCCGCCTGTCGCAGCATGGGCCACAAGATTCCGGAAGAGCTGGTGGCGGCCATAGACCGGCTGGCCGGCCTGTTGCGCATGCTGTGCCATGGAGACGGCAGGCTTGCCCTGTTCAACGGCGCAAATGAGGGATCGGAAGAGGATATACGTCAGACCCTCGAGGCGGCGGGTCCGGTGGAGCCCCTGCAGGAAGACGCTGTACAGGCCGGTTTCAGGCGGCTGCAGAAGGCCGGTACGACGCTGATTATAGACAGCGGTCCGCCGGCCCTGCCGGATATCAGCCGCAACTGTCATACGGGTACCCTGTCCTTTGAAATGAGCCGCCTGGGCCAGCGGATTATCGTCAATTGCGGCAGCGGCGCTTTCTCTCCCCGGGAAGAGGATACCGATCTGTTCGCCATTTCCCGCATTACCGCGGCGCACAGCACACTTGTGCTGAACAATCGCAACAGCAGCGAGCTCCTGGAAAACGGTTTGATCGGGGCGGGCCCCACAGTTGTCAGTAGCCGCAGGCTCGAGGAGCGCGGCGATGCAATGCTGGACTGTTGCCATAATGGATATGAAAACAGGTTTGGCCGCAGGCACAGGCGGCTTCTCTATCTGAATAGTGCGGGGGATGACCTACGCGGTGAGGATATTCTGGAGGTGACGTCCTCCCGGGTCGAGGGGCTGCCCTTTGACATCCGTTTTCATCTTCATCCCGACGTGGCGGCCAGTGTTCTCGAGAACCGCAACAAGATCAAGCTTCGCCTGCCTGATGACGAAGTCTGGATGTTCATGTCTTCCGGGGCGGAAATGTCCCTTGAGGACAGCCTCTATCTGGGGGCGCCGGGACGAATGCAGGGCAGTCGGCAGATTGTCCTCTCTTCCGTGGCGGGAAGCGGCAATACCACGGTGAAATGGGGAATTCGGCGTATCATGGATGCCTGAATCGGCAGATGATCGGGGATTTCGGGCAATTAGGTCTTGCGTCATGTCCGGTGATCCAGTACATGCCCTGACAGAGCAAGAAAAGTGAAGGAAAGATTTATGAGCGACAAGCTTCTGCAGCCTGTTAAGCGGGCACTTCTGTCCGTCTCCGATAAAAGCGGCCTGGTGGAATTCGGAAAATTTCTCGAAAGTCATGGTGTGGAAATCCTGTCCACCGGCGGTTCCGCCAAAATGCTGGCCGATGCCGGTGTGAAGGTGACGGAAGTGGCAAGCTATACCGGGTTTCCGGAAATGATGGACGGCCGGGTCAAGACCCTGCATCCAAAAATTCACGGCGGACTGCTGGCGCTCCGGGATGATGAAGGCCACGTGGCTTCCATGAAGGAGCATGATATCGGCGCCATCGACCTGCTTGTCGTCAATCTTTATCCCTTCGAGGAAACCGTGGAAAAGGGTGCCGACTTTGCCACCTGTATCGAAAATATCGATATCGGCGGGCCGGCCATGATCCGTTCCTCCGCCAAGAACCATAAATTCGTTACCGTTGTGGTGGAAGCCGAAGACTATGAGGCGGTGCAGGCCTCCATGACGGAAAACAAGGGCGCCACAACCGGTGAGCTGCGGAAAAAACTGGCGGCCAAGGCCTTTGCCCGCACCGGCGCCTATGATGCAGCTATCTCCAGCTGGTTCGCCGGCGAACTGGGCGAAACCTATCCGGAACGCCTCAATCTGACCGCGACCCTGAAACAAACCCTGCGCTATGGTGAAAACCCGCATCAGGATGCGGCCTTTTATGTCACCCGTTCTGCGAAACCGCGTCCGGGCATTGCCACGGCCGTACAGGTCCAGGGCAAGGAACTGAGCTATAACAATCTCAATGATACTGACGCCGCCTTTGAGCTGGTCAGTGAATTCGGTGCCCAGGAAGGCCCGGCAGTGGCCATTATCAAACATGCCAATCCCTGTGGTGTGGCCCGGGGTGACAGCCTGATCGATGCCTATAACAAAGCCCTGCGCTGCGATCCGGTCAGCGCCTTTGGCGGCATTATCGCTTTCAACCAGCGGCTTGATGCGGAAACCGCCGAGGAAATTTCCCAGATTTTCACCGAAGTGGTAATCGCGCCGGAAGCCGACGAGGATGCAGTCGCGCTGTTGAAAGCCAAGAAAAACCTGCGCCTGCTGCTGACCGGCGGCATGGCTGATCCGCGTGAAGCCGGCCAGATCATCAAATCTGTGGCCGGCGGCTATCTGCTGCAGGGCCGCGACAACGGCAAGATTGCCATGGATGACCTGAAAGTGGTCACCAAGCGGGAGCCCAGCGAGCAGGAACTGAAAGATCTGCTGTTTGCCTTTACCGTATGCAAGCATGTGAAATCCAATGCCATCATCTATGTGAAGGATGAAGCCACCGTGGGCATCGGCGCCGGCCAGATGAGCCGCGTGGACAGTGCCCGCACCGCTGCCCGCAAGGCGAAGGACGCCTCAGACGCTGCAGATCTCGATATTGTGATGACCGAGGGTTCTGTGGTGGCTTCCGATGCCTTCTTCCCCTTTGCTGACGGCCTGATCAGTGCCGCCGAGGCCGGCGTAACCGCTGTGATCCAGCCGGGCGGGTCCATCAGGGACGAGGAAGTCATTGCCGCCGCCGACGAGCGCGGCCTGGCCATGGTCCTGACCGGCATGCGCCATTTCCGCCACTAGGCGGTTCCCGGAAATGACAAAAAAGGCCGCCATTTGGGCGGCCTTTTCTTTTGTCAGCCAAAGGATGTCTAGATCAGCACATTCCTGATCTGGCGGGCGGCAAAGCCCAGCTTGGTCACATTGATATGGCCGGACATCTGGAATTCCCGGATCAGTTTCTGGATGCGGGCCGTGGCGGCTTCGGATTCCGCCAGCCATTCCTTGGCAGCGGCCAGAGACGACCGGTTCTTGCTTTCATGCAAGGTGCGTTTGGTCAGAAGCTTCTGCTGGTCCAGCAGGTCGCTGACGACGCTTTTCACAGCCAGACGGTCCCAGTGATCGGCAGTCTCGGCCATTTCCGCCTGGTCACGCAGCCAGTCAAAGCCCATTTCATCGCCCAGCATGAAATAGGCCTTGGCCACATCCACCACATCGCGTTTCTGTTCTTCGGCGACCTGGACGATGTCACAGGCGGCCACTTTCATTTCCAGATTGCTGATGTGAGTGGCCAGGTCCTCGCTCACGCTCTGTTCGCAATACATGGCGATCTTGGCCTTGAGGCTTTCCTCGTGGGTGGTCTGTACGACAATGGGCATATCAAAAAGTTTTTTGATGCCCGGACGATACTGTTTTATAATGCCGCTTATAGATTGTTTCGGGTCCGTATTGTTCAGGAACCAGATGGTTTGCCTGCGCGCGAACTCCTCCACATCCATCAGCAACAGGATCTGGATGGTGGCGGGCACAATATAGTCCAGTTCCTCGATTTTTTTCCACAGGCTGTCAAGATCGAAGACCTCCCGGCCGATGATGGCGGCCCGGGCGATTTCCGCCGGCGAGGCGCCGGTTTCTTCCATGATGTCATGGATGCCGCCCCGGTTAACAATATCGTTGCAGAGCTCCTTGGCGATGATTTCCCGGCGCAGCCGGTGATTGCCAATGGCCTCGGCGTAGGTTTTACCCAGTCGAGCCGGGAAAGATCCCGACAGATATTTTTCCAGATAGGGGTCATTCAGGAAGTCACTGGCGAGCAACTGGTCATACAACCACATCTTGGCATAAGCGATCAGAACGGAAATTTCCGGCCGGGTCAGGCCCTGCTCCTTTTCCTCCCGTTCGATCAGTTCGTCATCACTGGGCAGGAATTCCAGCTCCCGGTCAAGATGAGCTTCTTTTTCAAGGTCATCCATATAACGAACGAAGCTGTCCAGTTCGCGAATGCTGGCGGCCCGGGCGACACTGATGGCCTGGGTCTGCAAATAGTTGTCTCGCAGTACTATTTCAGCCACATCATCGGTCATATCCTCCAGCAGCTTGTCCCGCTGCTTGCGGGTCAGGTGACCATCGGACACCAGACTGTTGAGCAGGATCTTGATGTTGACCTCATTGTCCGAACAATCGACACCGGCTGAGTTATCCACCGCATCTGTATTGAGCATGCCGCCCTTGAGGGCGAATTCGATACGGCCCAGCTGGGTGCAGCCCAGATTGCCGCCCTCGCCGATGACCTTGCAGTTCAGATCGTGGCCGTTCACGCGGATGGCGTCATTGCCGCGATCGCCCACCTGGCCGTTGCTTTCATGGCTGGATTTCACATAGGTGCCGATGCCGCCGAACCACATCAGGTCCACATGGGACTTGAGAATGAAACGGATCAATTCGTTGGGTGTAATGTTTTTCTGATCCGCCGGAATATCCAGAAGTTTGGCGATTTCCTTGCTGATGGAAATGGACTTGGCCCGGCGGCTGAAGATGCCCCCGCCTTTGGAAATCAGTTTTTCGTTATAGTCCTGCCAGCTCGAGCGCGGAAGAGCGAACAGGCGCGCCCGTTCGGCAAAGCTTTTGGCCGGGTCCGGATCGGGGTCGATGAAAATATCACGGTGATCAAAAGCGGCGATCAACTTGATGGCTTCGGAACAGAGCATGCCGTTGCCGAACACATCTCCGGACATGTCGCCGATGCCGGCTACGGTAATGGAATCTGTCTGTACGTTGATTCCCTTTTCCCGGAAATGCCGTTGTACGGATACCCAGGCGCCGCGGGCGGTAATGCCCATTTTCTTGTGGTCATAGCCCTGGGAGCCGCCGGAAGCGAAGGCATCGTCAAGCCAGAAGCCATAGTCCTGTGCCAGGCTGTTGGCGATGTCGGAGAAAGTGGCTGTACCCTTGTCGGCGGCCACCACCAGATAAGGATCGTCGCCATCGCGGCGGAGCACACTCTGCGGCGGGATGACGTCCATATCCTGCAGATTGTCCGTAATGTCTAGCAGGCCGGAAATAAAGGTTTTGTAGCAGGCGATGCCTTCTTCCAGGATCTCTTCCCGGCTGCCGTTTTCCGGCAGCATCTTGGGCACAAAGCCGCCCTTGGCGCCCACCGGCACAATGACGGTGTTTTTCACCTGCTGGGCCTTGACCAGGCCGAGCACTTCGGTGCGGTAATCCTCCCGCCGGTCCGACCAGCGCAGGCCGCCGCGGGCCACCGGCCCGAACCGCAGGTGAACACCCTCTACCCGCGGGGAATAGACGAATATTTCCGCATAGGGTTTGGGTTTCGGGGCCTCCCTGATTTCCCGGCTGTTGATCTTGACGGACACATAGGATTTGTTGTGGCCGTCTTTATCCAGCTGATAGAAATTGGTGCGCAGGGTGGAGCTGATGACATTGAGGTAACTGCGCAGCATGCGGTCCTGGTCGAGGATGTCCACCTGTTCCAGAAGTTCCCGGATCTGGGCCGTCAGCCGGTCCCGTTCAGCGTCCCGGTCTATCCCTTCATCCAGATCGGTGCGGAAACTGACCTCGAACATCTCCGCCAGGCAGGTGGCGATTTCCGCATGCTGGGTCAGCGTGTCCTGCATATAGCGTTGGCTGTAGGACAGGGCGAGCTGCCGCATATACTTGCTGTAGGTGCGCAGGACAAGAACCTGCCGCCAGTTGAGCCCGGCCCTGAGCACCAGCTTGTTGAAGCCGTCATTGTCGATACGACCAAGCCAGACCATGCGCAGGGTATCTTCCATGCGGTCCTTGATTTCCGAAAGATCGGTCCAGTGGCGGTGAACATCCTCAAGGAAGAAGTCATGGATTACATGCAGGACCTCTGTGTCATTTTCCCGCACGTTCAGGTCAAAGGCCATTTCCTCAATCACCCGAAGACCCATATTTTCCAGCATGGGCAGGCAGTCGGAGAGGGCGATGGTCTGGTGACTGGTATAGATTTTAAGCCGGATGATATGATCCGGATCCTCGGCGATCCGGAACAGGTTGAACTGGATATTATCGCAGGCCGGCAAAAGCTCGAGCTTTTCCACATCTGTGACCGCAAAACGGGGATCAAAAGACTCCCGGTAGGCAGAGTTGAAGGACCTGCTGTATTTGTTGAACAACTGGTTGCCTTTTTCCTCGCCCCAACGTTCGGTCAGCACTTCCTGTAAATAGTCGTTCCAGCGCTGGGCCACTTCCTCGATCCGCCGGTTGATATCTTCCGGGTTCGGATTGGGGACATTGCCCGGCTTGGTGCGGATAATGAAATGCCAGCGGGCGGAACGGTCATTGCTGAGCTGGGCATAGCGGGAGGACAACTCCCCGTTATAGGCGTCGCACAGAATGGCTTCGATTTTGCCGCGCAGGGTTGAATCATAGATTTCCCGGGGTACGAAAACCAGTGCCGAGACATAGCGTTCAAACTTGTCCTTGCGGATGAAAGCGCGCGCCTTGGGCCGGACATGCAGATGCAGAATACCCATGGCGGTTTCGAAAAGCTGGTCCTCTTCAATCTGGAACAGCTCGTCCCTGGGCAGGGTTTCGAGAATATGCAGCATGCTGCGGGCATTGTGGCTGCCGGGCTGGAAGCCGGAGCGGGCGATGACTTTTTCCACCTTGCGCCCGAGATAGGGAACGGAGCGCGCCCGTTCAATATAGGAATCGGATGTGAACAGGCCGACAAAGCGGGCCTCGCGGATTAGCTTGCCGCGGCTGTCGTATTTTTTGAAGCCGATATAATCCAGATGGACGACCCGATGGACCAGGGATTTCACATTGGCCTTGGTCACCAGCATGACCTGCGGCTCGCTCATGAAGTGCTCGATTTCCGGGCTTACCGGCACCAGCCCTTCCGGGCCCCGCAATACATAGACATCGGGATCTCTCAGAATGCCGAAGCCGGCTTCTTTCGATGTGGCGGCCCTGGTTTTGCCATGGTCATATTCCCGATAGCCAAGGAAGGTGAAGTTGTCGTTGATCAGCCAGCGCATGAAGTTCTGTGCTTCTTCCACCTCGTCGCGCGGCACGCTTTTGGGGGCATGGTCGAGGTTGTCGATCATTTCTTCCATTTTGCCGACAATGGGTTTCCAGTCGGCAACGGCGCTGGTGACAAAGTTCATGACCTGCAGGAGCTTTTCTTCCAAAGCTTTCAACTGGTTCGGATCGGTCATCGCCGTCACTTCGATATGCATCACGGATTCCGTGATCTGATGGCCGCCTTTGTTGCTGCGCCGGTGTTTGTTATCCCGCCGGTTTTTCAGGATCGGATGCAACAACATATGCAGGTCGCAGCCTTCCTCCAGAAGATTGAAGGTGATGGAGTCCAGCAGGAACGGCATATCATCATTAATGATCTGCACGACGGTGTGGGAAGATTGCCAGCCATGTTCTTCCAGGGTGGTATTGAAGACCCTGAGTTTTGTCTCGCCGGGCTCCCTGTCCTCGCTGAATTTCCACAGGGACAGGGCGATGCCGTAGAGTTCGTCAACGGGGCGATCGATCAGGTCGTCGGGGGAAGCGTTTTCATAAAGGTGCCGGACAAAGTCAGGAAATCCTGTCTGGTCGGCGTTTTTCATTCGCTCCGTGGCGAAACTGACGACGGAGTCGATGCGGTTGTCTTTTTGTGCCCAGCTGTTCACAATAATTCCTCTTGATCTTACCGGGACTCTCCGCAGTATCCGCGACCAGGATTGGTCCCGTTATTCCGTGAAGCCGGTCGTTAAATCTGTGAAAAGAAAATCAGTGCTGGTCTTTCGCCACCCGTTTCAGAAGAGAAGCCAGGGATTTCTCTTCCTCATCAAGCAGTTTAATGATCTCCACAGACGTTCCTTTTCGCTTACCCAATATCAAACAAAGTTCTTCTTTTTCCGGATCTGCCTGATCTTCTTGCGGAATTTTTTCCGTCAGTTCAAAGCCGGCTATTGTCGGCATGTTTTTAACTATTTTTTCGGCCTCTTCAAGTGAATTTTTTGCGGTTCCCGCCGCGTCATCTCCACTGCTCTCGCGGCGCGCCCGCACACACCCCTTGATGCCGCCTTTGAAGCTTTCCAGGAAAGGCTGCAGGGTCTTGCCGGTCTGTCCGTTTTTCAGGGCATAATCCAGGGCGGCGGCATATTCGGTCAGGCGCGTCTTGTCATAGTCCGCCCCGAAACAAAGTTTCAGGACCGGCGTGATCGGGGCCCGTTTCTGAACCTTCAGGCCCTCCTGCTGCAGAAGGCGCTGATAGTCGTCGGGTGCTTTGACGGTATCGATGTACAAATCGAGGATTGCGGCCAGGGCGCGGTAAAGGGATTTGCGGGACCGGCTGTCGCTGGCGCTTTCCCCCTGAACCAGCCGGCGGCATTCCAGCATCTGCTGTTCCAGCGGGACGGCCGGGGCCGTATCTGTCTCCTGCCCGCTGTCCGGGGCAACTGCCTGTTCGGGCGGGGAAGCCGGGCGCTGTGCCATGTCTTTTTCCAGAATCCAGCGGACGGCGCCAAGGATGAAGTTGATTTCCTCGTTGTCATCGCTGAACGGCAGCAGGATGCCCCGATAGAGGGCGCGTTCCTTGTCCTTGTTGACAAATTCCGCTTCAAAGGAGATGGGGGAACGATTGGCCAGAACTTCCAGATAATGATCGGTGATACGGCTGATCATGGTCCGGCGCGGGATATCATCCAGGGATTTGCCGGTGAGGTCCTCCTCAAGATCCTCTGTCAGGGCATGACCGATGACCTGCAGGCTGGGGGCGCTGTCACTGTCCCGCAGATCAATCAGAACCATATGATCCTTGTGGGGGGCGATATCTTCCGGGTCCAGCTCCCTCAGGGACGGCATGGCCTGCATGTCGCCGGCCAGCGCCTCCCACCGCTCAAAAAGCTGGAAGGTGGTGCGTCTTTCCGGTCCTGTGAAGTCGTTCGGGTCCATGGGGTCGTCAACCGGTTCTTCTTTCGGCAGTCCTGCCCTTATCGACAGAGCCTGTATTGCCTATACTATATGTATGAGCCAACTTTTCAAGATTTCAGTTTATGCCGGCAGCATAGCGGTCAGAGGTAAACATCCAGTGAATCGGACAACTTTCTGGCAAGAGGTTAGCGCTGTGCGGCTGCTCAGCCCGAAATCTGGTTGACCAGAATGATGGCGATGGCCACCGGACCGACAAAACGGACCAGCAGTCTCCACAGGGAAAACAGGGCGTCTGACCTGATCTCCAACTGTTCCCGGATCAGCCGGTCGGACACAAACCAGCCGACAAAAACCGCCATCAGCAAGGCATTGAGCGGCAGGAAAATATTGGCGACGAAGAAGTCGGTCACGTCGAAAATATTCTTTCCTTCGAAAAAGGAGAGGAAACCAAGCGGATGAAAATCTTTCCATTCGTTGAAGGACCCGACCATTATAAGGCCAATGACCCAGCAGATGATCCCCACAATCCAGCTCATCTTCCGGCGGCCCAGCCCCTTGTCTTCCAGCCAGGCGATACAGGGCTCCAGCATGGCGATGGAGGAGGTGAAGGCGGCAAAGGACAGCAACAGGAAAAACAGGATCGCTACGATCCCGCCGCCCGGCATCTGGCTGAAGGCCAGCGGCAGCGTAATGAACATCATGCCCGGGTCACCGGTCAGCGGCATACCGAAACTGAACATAATGGGAAAGATGGCGAGACTCGCCAGCAGCGCCACGGCGGTATCGGACGCGGCAATAATCACCGCCGCCCGGGGCAGCCAGACACCCTGCGGCAGATAGGCGCCGTAGGTAATCAGGGCGCCGACCCCGACCGCCAGCGAGAAGAAGGCCTGGCCGAGCGCGGCGAGCACCGCTTCCCCGCTCAGTTTCGAAAAGTCGGCGGAAAACAGAAAACCCAGGCTTTTGGAGGCATCCCCGATAGCGAGGTTATAAGCGGCGAGAAACAGGATGATCAGGAACAGCGCCGGCATCATGAATTTGATGGTTGTTTCCAGACCATGCCTGACCCCGCTGGAGACCACCAGAACGATACCCAGAATATAAATCGTATGCCACAGGCTCAGTTCGCCGAAAGAGCCCAGCATGCCGCCAAAAACCGATCCGAATCCTGCAGCATCTGTCTGGTTCAGGGCGCCGGTGGCGGCCTTGAACACATAGGCCATGGACCAGCCGGCCACCACGCTGTAATAGGTCAGCGCCACAAGAGGCACCAGGATGCTGAACCAGCCGATGATTTTCCAGAAGCTATGCAGGTTGTTTTCCCGGATCAGTTTCTGCAGGGTGCCGATGGCGCCCATCTTGCCGTGCTTGCCGAGGGATAGCTCGGCCATGATCAGGGGCAGACCGATAATAAAGACAAAGAACAGATACAGAAGCACGAAGGCGCCGCCGCCATATTCGCTGGTCACAAAAGGAAACCGCCAGATATTGCCGAGCCCGACTGCGGCGCCGATGGCGGCCATCAGGAAAGTTGTTCGGGAAGACCATTTTTCATGGATGAAAGTTGTCTCGGACATGGTTTGGAGCCTCTAGAGTATCATGACAAAGCTGGCGATTATATAGAGCAGGAAGGTTGCCGCCCCGGCTGTCAGGGCATAAGGCAGCTGGGTTCTTACATGTTCCAGCAGATCGCAGCCGGCAGCAATGGAGGAAACGGCGGTGGTATCGGAAATGGGTGAACAATGATCCCCGAACACGCCGCCTCCCAGAATGGCGGACAGCACCAGCGACGGCGGCAGGCCCAGGGTTTCGATCAGCGGCATACCGATGGGGATCATCAGGGCAAAGGTGCCCCAGCTGGTGCCGGTGGTAAAGCTGACCAGGGCGCCGGCCACAAACAGCATGGGCACGATCAGGACCAGGGGCACATGCTCCCCGGCCAGGCCGGCGATGAAGGTACCGGTGCCCAGAAGTTTCAGGCTCGCACCCAGCGCCAGGGAAAACAGGACGATCAGCACCAGCTGTAACAGTTCCCCCATGCCTTCGAAGCCGATTTTCACAAGTTGATGGTGGCTGAAACGGCGGCTCATCAGCATCATCAGATAGGCGACAAGCGTGGCCAGTGCCGTGGCATAGAGAATGGATTTGGAACCGTCGCCTTCGGTAAGCGTGCCGTTGCCGGTCCAGTACATGAAGGCAAAAATTCCACCGATCAGAACGGTCAGGGGAATGATCATGAAACGGGCGCGGGTGGCAGCGAACTCTGGCATGGCCTCGGTTTCCGTGGCCGCCCTCAGGTCCGCCCGGGCCATGGGGCCGTGCACCCGGTCCCGCAATACCGTATAGAACACAATGGCCAGTGTGACGAGCGCATAGAAATTAAGCGGCACCGATCCCATGAGCACGCTGACAGGCCGGTCGATGTCATAGGCGCTGATCAGGCCGAGAACATAGGCGCCCCAGGCATTGAACATGATCAGGATGCAGATGGGCGCACTGGTGCTGTCGATGATATAGGCAAGCCGGGCCCGGCTCATGCCGAATTTGTCAAACAGGCCGCGGGACAGGATACCGGCGGTCAGCACGCTGAGATTGGATTCAATGAACAGGATGACACCCGTAAATGTGGTCATCAGACCGACCCGGCGACGGTTGCCGGCAAGGCCGCTGTTGACCATTCTTTCCACCAGCGCCGTTACACCTCCCGAATGCCTCAGATAGGCCAGAAAGGCGCCGATCAACAGGCTGAACATGAGAATTCTGGCATTCCCCTCACTCTGGAAGACGGCGATGATGCGGTCGATGCTGTACAGAAAACCCATGAAAGGGGCATGAATGCCGGTGGCGGCCTGAAGCAGGGTTTCGGAACAATAGATGGCGAGGAACAGGGCAAGGATGACTTCCCGGCGCCACAGCACAACAATGATGGCAACCAGTGGCGGCAGTACAGAAAGCCATTCCATTAATTTTCCCCGACCAGACTGTTTTCATTTATTATTTGATGGCGCAGTATGAAAGAGGTTGTGAAGACGGTCAAGAGTCACAATTAAATTCAGGGCGGCAATTCCAGGGGGGGGAGGATGTCCTGATCTGTGGGGACAGACAGTACAGCGGGGAAAACGATATTCTTGCAGCCGAAAAGAACAGGGAGACATCAGGGTGATATTCTTTTCCAACAAAAACCGGCCTTTTGATCTGGGGCCCTATGCGCTGGAACGGTTGCCTCGCGACCCCTCGAAGATATCTGCGGAACAGGCCCGTCTGAAAGGTTGCCGGAAGCCCTCTCGCGTGGTCAATGACGGTACGCTATCCCGGGCCATCGAAAAATATCATGCGCTGTTTCGGACTTTTAGCGAGCGACCACCGGCCGAAAGCAGGGCGCCGCTGCCGGATGACCCGCGCCGACTGGTCGCCGATATGAAGGGTGGCGGCTATTTCCTGGATGCCAGCCACATGGGGATCTGCGAACTTTCCGACAATTGCTGGGTGGAGGGAGCAGAAATACGGCCGCACAGCCATGCCATCATCGTGCTGGTGAAATATGGCCGTACCCCCGAGGAAGGGACATTGGCGCGGAACTGGGTCGCGGGGAACGAACATGCCGCCGCAGCGCTTCGGGCCTGTGAAATTGCCGCCTGCCTTGCAGGCCAGATCAATGTCTATGGCTGGGCGGCCCGGGTGCATGACGAGGCGGGAGAAATGGACCTGGATCGTCTCGCGGTGCTGGCTGGCCTGGCGGTGCGTCAGGGGGACAAAATTGCAACCCCCTATTTTGGCGAGAATTTTGCGCTGGCCGCCGTCACTACCGACTATGGGCTGACACCCGATGTGCCGCTGGCGGACAGGGCTTTGAAGACGGCTCGTGGGCTCGGCTATTATCTCGGCGCAGGCGGTGCGGTACCGGGCATCGAATGGGATCGCCGGGAAAAGCGCGCCAGTCACATGAGCATCTATCCCATGGAAGACGTGCAGCGGGTGGAGGAGCCCACCACACTGATCCTGGAAGACGAGGTGCCACGGGTGCCCAAGCGGGCGGCCTTTTTCGAGCGGGCCTTGCGCGGCGATCTTGGCGACAAGGCGAAAAAGGAGCGCGGACGTTTTGCCTTTAAGCAGCCGCTGGCCTGGTCCATGCTGGGGCCGATCCGGGACATGGTGCCGCTGCAGGAGGGCGATGTGGCTGTCCGGCAGGACGGGGTTTGTCCTGATGCGGCTGAAAACAGCCGCGCCGTAAAGTCCCTCGCCTATTTCCTTGGCGCCGACCTGGTCGGCATCTGTGAAGTGCCGCGCTACGCCTGGTTTTCCCATAAGGAAGACGGCCGGGAAATCATGCCCTATCACAAATATGCGGTGGTGATGCTGATCGATCAGGGATATGAGACCATGGAAGGGGCCTCGGGCGATGACTATATTTCCGGACCCCAGTCCATGCGTGCCTATATGCGGGGCGCGGCGATTTCCGGGGTGATGGCCGACCACCTGCGCGGCCTCGGTTTTTCCGCCCGGCCCCAGACCAATGCGGATTCCGATGTATTACATATCCCGCTGATCCTTAAGGCGGGCCTGGGGGAGCTCTCCCGTATCGGCGAACTGGTGCTCAATCCCTTTGTCGGGCCCCGGTTCAAGTCAGTGGTCCTGACCACTGACCTGCCGCTGGAGACTGACAAACCCATTGATTTCGGCCTGCAGCAATTCTGCCGGAGCTGTCTTAAATGTGCCCGGGAATGCCCCTGCGATGCCATTCCCTGGGGCGATACGGTGATGTTCAACGGTTATGAAATGTGGAAGATCGATGCGGAGCGCTGTACCCGCTACCGGCTTACCAACCAGCGCGGGGCTGCGTGCGGGCGCTGTATGAAAACCTGTCCGCTCAACAAGGTGGTGACCTGGGAGGGGGATTTGCTGACCCGGGTCGCCAGCTGGCTCGGCATTCACGCGAAACCCCTGAAGCCGCTGATGGCGCCGGTGGCGGCCAAGATGGATGATCTGCTGGGCCACGGCAGCCGCAACCCGGTGAAAAAATGGTGGATCGATCTGGAGGTTGTTGATGGCGAGGCGATTCTGCCGCCGAAAGGGGTTAATGAGCGCGACCTTGACGTGGACCGCAAGCTTGACCCGGCGAAACAGAAGATCGCTTATTACACAGCCGATATGATGCCGCCGCCGGACCGCTATGAAGACCCTTTTCCGGTGGATCGCAAGGCCGCCCTGGCCATGGCGGAAAAGCTGGAAACCGTGGCGGAAGCCCGGGCAAGGAAGAAGCGGGGCGGTGTAAAACCGGCCCATTATGACCCCGCAGACCCGGAAAAGATCAGGTCGGACGGCTGAGGGGCGCCGGACTGAAATTGCCGAATGAGGTCAGCACGTAAAGTATCAGATTGAGGCCCTGACCCAGGGCACCCGCTGCCACGAACATGCCGGCCACCCGGGCTTCGGGGGCATCGACAAAACCGGTCATGGACAGGCATAACCCTAGGAAAACCAGCTCTGAATTGGGCAGGAACGGGATCCGGGTCAGCACCATCTGGGCGGTGATCAGCAGAATCCAGGTGGTGGCGGGGACCTCGGGCAGGACGATGGACCACTGCAGGATCTGGAGCGCCAGCACCAGAAACAGCCTTGTGATATGCACCATAAGCACCTTGCCTACGATGGTCATCGGCAGAGCCAGGATGTGCCGCCGGAAACGGATCACCACCGGCACCAGGATAAGGGTGATCACTGCCGCCAGCAGCAGATAGCTGGTGACAGAAGGATCGGCGTTGGTGATGATTTTCAACTGGCCGGTCAGAAAAAACAGGGCAAGCAGAAAGACGGTCATGCTGTTGGAGGTCAGCGCCGACAGGATATTATTATCCTTGACCGTGGAAAATATCTCTTTTTGTGAAAGTCCGAGCCTGGGGATCGCCCAGAAACAGAGATAGGCCTCGCCGGAATAGCCCATCACGCCTGTATTGAAAATTTTCTTGCGGATGAAGACAGGAAAGCAGCGCCACAACTTCACCTTCCAGATCATTTTGTAAATGAACAGCTCGCTGGTCGGCTGACACAGATAGATGATAAAAAACAGCGCATAAAAGAGCGGCTCGGCGGGCAGCTCATGCCGGATTTCCGTCCAGCCGATTTGTCCCACCCGGTGGATCAGATAGAAAAATACCAGCAGGGTCAAAAACCATTGCAGGATTTTCAATATCCGGCGGATGGCCGGTTTCTGCATGCCGTTTTGCGCCGCCGTCGCCAGTTTTTTAATACCCGCAATCTGCTTTTCATTCATCACGTTCAGCCCGGCCTTGTTGCCTTGAGGGTCAATTGCTTGTCATGCAGGATGAAAGCGTCATCGGTGGAGACCAGAAATTTTTCCAGAAAGGGCGCGGCGCCAACCCGAAGGATCTCCTTCGTCAGCAGTTGTATATGTCCCCGGTACTGGCGAAACAGGCCTTCCCAGAGCACATTCTGGTTCCTGGGGTGCCGGTCCGCCAGGTGGGCAAGCTCCCCCCGGGCCAGGTCAAGCCAGCGGGTGAAAAATTCCCTGCCCAGGGCGTTGTTGCGGATAATGCAGAAACCCGCATTGGGCAGCAGCCATGTGCCGAATTTCATGGCGCCGCGCGGGTTTAGCGGCAGGGGAATGCCGAGATAGCGGGAAATATCCGCCGGAAAATAGATATCCTTTCCCGGATGGTTTCTCAGAATATCCTCGAATCTGACGTCCTCCCGCAGGATAATGCTGTCCGCATCAACCTTGATCAGCCAGTCGGCGTCACTCTCATCAAAGCGGCGGCGCATCATCTCGATCATGCTCCAGTTGATATGCATGTCGGGGACAAGCTGCTTGTCGCAAACGATAAAATTATAGCCGTGCCGGTTGCAATAGGCCTGCCACTTCTTTTTTGTTTCTATGGCGTAATAATCTATGTTCGGTGTGGCCAGCATCAACACATCAATTTTGAGCGGCCGGGTATTTTCGTCAGTCATTTTCTTTCTGGCCATTCTTCTTTTTTATCAGGGTCTCATAGTATTGGAACAGCTGCCGAAAATGTTCCAATGGTGTAATGACTTTGCGGCCTGCCGCTTCAAGGGCGGCTTTGTGCATGTCTTCCGGATCTCGCAGCAGCAACCGCTGCAAGGCATCTGCACAGTCCGTACTGTCCCCGGCCCTGTATAATTCGGCATATCCGGGTTCGGCGAGATCGGCAGCCCCGCCAATGCTTGGCACCACCAGCGGCAGGCCGGCACAGAGCCCCTCTGCAATCACCAGGCCATAGGTTTCCGCAGCACTGCCATGCAGCATGCCATCCGCGCTGGCGAGGATTTGGGCAAGCTTGTCCCGGTCTTTTTCAAAGCCGGCAACAAAGGATCCCCTGTATTTTCCAGCCTGCCGGTCAACGGACCGGCGGGTCGGGCCGTCGCCAATGATATAGAGCCCCGCCGGGCGGATCCGGTTGACCCGGTCGATGGCCTTGATCATACATCCAATACGTTTTTCCGGGTGATGACGGCTGACAGTGACGAAAAGGCGGCTGTCGGGATCGGTAATGCCGCATTTTTCAAGCAGTTCCCGGCGCAGGCCTTCCGATTTTCTTTCCGGCGAGAAAGCGGTGCCGTCGATCCCGAGGGGAATGGCGTGGGCGTTCCCGATACCGAATTTCTTTAGCCTTTCGCCAAGCCAGTCTCCGGCGACGATGGTGGTGTCGAAGCTACGGGCGAGCTTGCGCAGATAGGCCCAGAACCAGAAAAACATCCGGTCAATCGTTTCGATTCCGAAAAGACCGTCCAGAAATGTATGCGGGTAAACCGCCACGGGATCCTGGTGAAAAAAGAAGGATTTTACCGCCTTGCTGCCTTTATTTCCGGGCCAGCTGGCTGCAATCCAGCCACCGCGCCAGGGCGAGGATCCCTCGATCACATCCGGTTGCTCCCGGTCCAGAATGCGGTGGATCTCGTCCGCTTTCCAGAACAGGTGATAGCGCTTGTCTAGGGGAATGGGCGGCGCTTCCACCCACTGGATACGCCCGCCCTCGCGTTCCTCTTCCCGGGTTTCCGGGCCCGGAGCAATGATCAGGCAGTCATGACCCGCCTCTTTGGCGGCAGCCAGCTTTTGATGGATATAGGTACGTACACCGCCGCCCTGATCGCTGTAAAATTCGGCGATATCCACAAGCTTCATGACGGGACGTTTCCGGGCAGCGGGTCGGTGACGACGGGCAAGGCGGAGATGACCTGTTCCTGGGTCTCCTCCGGCAGGTTGAGGATTTCGATGTAATGTCCCAGAAGGCCCCGCATGACGTTTTCCCAGTCGAACCTGAGGGCCTTGACCCGGGCGGCCATTCGCATGGCCGTGCGCCGGTTGGGAGAGCCGATCAGCTCTTCCGCCGCCTCCACATATCCCTCCGGGTTGTCCGGATCGATCAGATAACCGGTCTCACCGGGCTTGACCAGGCAGCGGCTGCCGCTGGCATCGGCGCAAATGGCCGGCAGGCCGCAGGCCATGGCTTCCAGGGTGACATTGCCAAAGGCTTCGGTGATGCTGGGATTAAAGAAAATATCTGAAGAGGCATAGGCCCGGGCCAGTTCTTCACGATGCAAAAAGCCGGTAAAGAGAGCGTCGGGCAGCATTTTCTCCAGCTTTTTCCGGGCCGGGCCGTCACCGACAATCAGAACCCGGTGGGCAAGGCCGCGTCGTTTCAGCCGGTGGGAGAAATCCGCCAGCACATCCAGTCCCTTCTCCAGCACCAGGCGACCGACAAAAGAGATGACCACTTCGTTATTCTGTATTCCCAGGGACTGGCGCCAGTTGAGGTCGCGTTTTTCCGGATTGAACAGGTTTGTCTCGACGCCCCGGCTCCAGATCCGGATATCCCGGGCCAGATCATTTTGCTCAAGGATTTCCGCCACGGACTCCGTAGGCACGTAAACATGGTCGCAACGCTGGTAAAAATAGCGCAGATATTTCATCAGATATTTTTCCGCCCAGCCCAGGCCGTAATATTGCAGATAGGTTTCATAACGGGTGTGAAACGAAGCGACAACCGGCAAGCCGTGTTCCTTGCCGTATTTCTGGGCCGAATAGCCCAGATAATCCGGAGCGGACAAATGGATGATATCGGGATCAAAGGCGTCCAGCCTCTTGCGGACATCCCCGGTCAGCCCCAGGGCAATCCGGTACTCGCCGCGTCCGGGCACGGGGATGGAGGGGACGGAAAGCAGGGTGCCGGCAAAATCACGAATGGCCGGTGTATCCGTGGTCGGGGAAAAAATCAGAACCTCGAATCCCTTGCGCTCCAGATAGGCCACCAGCCGGTTCAGGGCCAGGGCTGCGCCATCCTTGATGTAATTGTAGTTGCCGGAAAAAAGAGCCACTTTCCGGCGCCGCCGGCTTGGATTCCTGCCCGCTGAGTGGTGGTTCTGAAAACCCCGGTTCATTGGCTGCCTCGGTTTCTGTTCGATACCCAGGTTATCGGTAGAACGGCAATATGAAACAAATATGATAGTTGCCGCTGTTTTCCGGTGTAACGGTTACGCGGCCGCTTTGTTAACCATGGGGGTGCGAAAACCGGGGATTTTTTGGGCAGACTCTTCCTTGACAGATAGTCGGGGCATGGCTTAGAAGTTCGTGTATATATGATTATATTGCATATCAGGATCAAGCCGTCCGTCCTTTGGGAAAGGGGCGATAATAATCGGTAGTTTGATATCAATTAAGTAGCAGCAATGGGAGACGTGACAGGCCGGAACGACGGTGTGTCTTGTTGGCTGATCGGTATTCTCCGTGATCTTTATTTCTCCCTGTATTTTATTTTTAAGAGAATAGAAAAAGATATTCTTTTCAAATCTGTAGGGAAACGGACGAATGAATTTGAATGCACCTGAGAATGTGAAAAACCAGGCCCTGATCGACTGGGTTCAGGAACTGGCGACCCTGTGTGAACCCAAGGACATCTACTGGTGTGACGGTTCCAAAGAGGAATATGACCGACTGTGTCAGGAACTGGTAGACCAGGGCGTCTTCATCAAACTGAATGAGGAAAAACGCCCCGGATCTTTTCTCTGTCGTTCCGATCCCCGTGATGTGGCCCGTGTGGAAGACCGCACATTCATTGCCAGTGAAAGGGAAGAAGACGCCGGCCCGACCAACAACTGGCGGGAGCCAAAGGAACTGCGGGCGGAAATGACCGGTTTCTACAAAGGTTGCATGCACGGCCGCACCATGTACGTGATTCCCTTCAGCATGGGGCCGCTGGGCTCCGATATCGCCCAGATCGGTGTGCAGCTGACCGATTCTCCCTATGCGGTGGTCAATATGTATATTATGGCCCGCATCGGCACCAAGGTTCTTGATATTCTGGGCAACGGCAACTTTATCCGTTGCCTTCATTCTGTCGGCCACCCGCTTGAAGAAGGCGAACAGGACGTGGCCTGGCCCTGTAACCCCGACAACCGTTATATCACCCACTTCCCGGAAACCCGCGAAGTCTGGTCCTTCGGTTCCGGTTACGGCGGCAATGCCCTTTTGGGCAAGAAATGTGTGGCGTTGCGCATCGCTTCCGTGATGGCCCGGGACGAGGGCTGGCTTGCCGAACATATGCTGATTGTGGGTATTGAAAATCCGCAGGGCGAAAAGACCTATGTGACCGGCGCTTTCCCGAGCGCCTGCGGCAAGACCAACCTGGCCATGCTGATTCCGCCGGAAGGCTATGAAGGCTGGAAAGTCTGGACTGTGGGCGACGATATCGCCTGGATCAAACCCAAGGAAGACGGTCGTCTTTATGCCATTAATCCGGAAGCCGGTTTCTTCGGTGTGGCACCGGGAACCTCTTATGATTCCAATCCGGCGGCCATGGAAACCATCCAGAGCAATACCATCTTCACCAATGTGGCGCTAACCGATGATGGCGACGTGTGGTGGGAAGGCATGGGTGATGCCCCTGCTCATCTGATTGACTGGCAGGGTAACGACTGGACACCCGGTTGTGGTCGTCCGGCAGCGCATCCCAACGCCCGCTTTACCGCCCCGGCCAGCCAGTGCCCGAGCATCGACCCGGCCTGGGAAGATCCCAAGGGCGTGCCGATTGACGCCTTCATCTTCGGCGGTCGTCTCAGCAAAAACTTCCCGCTGGTCTATGAAGCTTCCAACTGGGAACAGGGTGTGTATATGGCGGCGACCATGGGCTCCGAAGCCACCGCCGCCGCCGACAACCAGGCGGCGATCCGCCGCGATCCCATGGCTATGCTGCCCTTCTGCGGCTACAACATGGGTGATTACTGGAACCACTGGCTGAGCATGAAAGATAAGGCGACCCATTTGCCGAAAATCTTCCGGGTCAACTGGTTCCGTAAAGATGAAAACGGCAAGTTCATGTGGCCGGGCTTTGGCCAGAACATGCGTGTTCTGGAATGGGTCATCGGCCGTATCAAACAGGAAAAAAATGCCGAAGCCGGTCCGCTTGGCGATATTCCCTCATTTGGGGACCTGAATTGGGCCGGACTGGATTTCGATCAGAACGCCTTCAACAAACTCATGGACTTTGAAATTGAAGGTCTTGAGAAAGAAGTTGAGGAAGTGATCGGTCATTTCCAGCAGATGGGCGATCGGCTGCCCCAGGCCCTTGAAGCCGAACGCCAGCAGGCCAAGGCACGTCTCAGCGCCTGATCTTTCCTCTGAAGAGAATTTTGAAGAAGGTCCCCTCGTTCGGGGGCCTTTTTATTTGGCCTGAGTGTCGTTCGGTCCCTGCCAGCGGGTCACAAGGCCGGTTTCCAGGTCGAACAGGTCCAGCACCCGGCCCACCGAATGATTGACGATATCGTCGATGGTTCCGGGTTTTGTATAGAAAGCCGGCATGGGCGGGGCAATGATGGCGCCAAGCTGGCAGGCCTCATACATCAGTTTGCAGTGGCCCGTATGCAGCGGGGTTTCCCGCGGCATGATCACCAGCCGGCGCTGTTCCTTGAGGATCACATCTGCCGCCCGGGTCAGCAGGCTGTCGGCCCGGCTGTGCACAATGTCGGAAAGAGTTTTCATGGCGCAGGCGGCAACGATCATGCCGTCTGCCCTGAAGGAACCGCTGGCGATACTGGCGGCCAGGTTCGTATCCTTGTGCACCACGTCGGCCAGCGCTTCCACTTCTTTTGCATCGAGGTCCGTTTCCAGGCCGATGTTCATGCGGGCGGTGGAGGTCATGACCAGATGGCTTTCCACCTGGTCCAATGTCTTCAGGGCTTCTAAAAGCCGAATTCCGTATATCACGCCACTGGCGCCGGCAATGCCGATGATGAGTTTCACTTTCTTGTCCATGTTTCAGCCTTACACCCTCGTGCTGAAGTTTGCAACAAGGCTCTCTGTGATCTTCTGTAGGGATTTTTACGTATCAGAAGCTAAAGAGGATTAAAGGATGATCATCTGGATTACCGGGGCCGGCAGTGGCCTGGGACGTGAACTTGCCCGCCAGTATGCGGCGGACGGGCACCGGCTTGTGGTTTCTGCACGCACGGCAGAGAACCTGGATTCCCTTGCACGGGAGTGCAGGGACATGCCAGGAGAAATCATCGCTCAGCCCTGTGATGTAACGGATCGTAGGGCTGTGACCGACTGTGTCCGCAAGATGGTTACAGAAGCGGGGGTGCCGGACAGGGTGATCCTCAATGCCGGCACTCATATTCCTTCGTCCCTTGATCGGTTTGATGCGGATATTCATCAAAGGCTGATGGAGGTCAACTATATGGGCGTGGTCCATTGCCTGGAAGCAATATTGCCAGCCCTGCAGGAAAGACAGCATGGCCAGATTGCCATCGTCTCATCCCTTGCCGCCTGGCGCGGTCTGCCTTACGCAGGGGCTTATGGGGCTTCAAAGGCGGCCCTTGTTACCCTGGCAGAATCCCTGAGGCCGGAACTGGCCCGGACAGGGATTGACCTGCGCCTTGTCTGTCCGGGATTTGTCCGTACCCCCCTGACGGACCGCAATGAATTTCACATGCCGTTGTTGATGGAGACGGGGGATGCCGCCGAAGCCTTTCGGCGGGGGTTGGAAGATAACAGGTTCCGTATTGTTTTTCCCCGCCGTATGGCATGGGTCATGGCACTGCTCAGAATATTGCCGGACAGGCTCTTTTTCAGGCTCAGTAGCAAACTCCTCAGGTCGGACGACAGCTAATCCTGTTTCTCAAAACACAGAAAGACAGTGCCAATGTGAAAGCCCCAGCGATAGGCCCGGGCTCTGTTAAGCAGCCGTTTCTCATCCATGAGAAACATCTGGTCGTCAAAGCGCACGGTCCAGATTTTAGTTCCTACTTCCAGCTTGAATTCATAGCTCCAGTGAAAGCGATGGCCATCTGTCTGGCCAGCTGCTTCGCCAATGACAGCTGAGCAGGTCGCCTTATAGTCACGTTCTGAGAGCTTGTAAAAGGTCCAGTTGCGGCGATCGGTCTTGCCATCCCTGTAGGTGAATTCCTCGGTCAGAAACAGGCTGCTGTTGCGCGTTTCTCCCACGGTGCGCCCATGGAACTCATTTCTAACCCTGCCAAAGCGATCCTCGAAAATGCCTCGGGCCAGAGTGGTGCCGGAGAAAAACTCTTCCAGCTTCAGAGGCGGATAGATCGTACTATTTTCCGACACAGCTTTTTTTGCCTCGAACAGTACATGCATCAGTTCTGCCTTTCGAGAATGAAATGGGAAACATCTATGGTCTTGCGGTTAAAACCGGCCTCGCAGTAGCAGAGATAATAGTCCCACATGCGCAGGAAGCTTTCCGGATACCCCAGGTCCCGGATTTCTGCCTGGCGGGACAGGAATTTTCCCCGCCAGCGTTTCAGGGTTTCCGCATAATCCGTGCCGAAATCCTGCTGGTCTGTGAGAATGAAGCCGTTATTTTTGGCCAGGAGGCTGACTTTTTCCGGCGACGGTAGCAGGCCTCCGGGGAAAATATACTTCTGGATGAAATCGCTGTTGCGCCGGTAATCCTCGAACCGGTCGTCCGCGATGGTGATAATCTGTAGTCCGATGCGGCCGTTTTCTTTCAACAGGCGGGACAGGCGGTCGAAATAGACGGGCCAATGTTCTTCGCCGACCGCCTCGAACATTTCTATGGAGACGATGTGATCAAATCTGCCGTGGATATCCCGGTAGTCCTGATATCGAAAGTCGCACAGGTCTTCGAGTCCCGCGTCGCGGATATGTCGCCTGGCCCGTGACAGCTGCTCCCGGGACAAGGTCACGCCGGTCACCCGGCAGCCATAGGTTCCGGCGGCAAATTCCGCAAATCCGCCCCAGCCGCAGCCGATCTCAAGCACATGATCGCCCGGCTTCAGACCCAGGTTATCGGCCAGCCGGCGGTATTTTTCCTTCTGCGCCGCTTCCAGGCTGACCTCGGGAGAGGCAAAACAGCCGGCAGAATAGGTCATACTGCGATCCAGCCACAGGCTATAGAAATCATTACCCAGGTCGTAGTGGTAGGCGATATTGCGACGGCTGCCAGACCTGCTGTTGCGTCGTATGAGGTGCAGGAGGCGGTTCCATAACCGGTAGATCCGGTTTCCACCTAGGCGTTTCCGGAAATGGGCGAGATTTCCGGCAAGCAGGCTGAGTAGCCCGGGCAGGTCTGTTGTATTCCAGTCTCCGTCAATATAGGCTTCGGCGAACCCTATGGCCCCGCCCCGCAGAATACGTCTCAGGGCACGGTAGTTTCTGAGCTCCATGCTGGCGCCAAGATGTTTGTCCCCTGCCCCCTCCAGTACCAGATGACGGTTGCCGGGCAGATAGATTGTCAGGCGCCCGCTGTGCAGGGCCTGCCCAAGCCGGCGTCCCAACCGGCGAACGGAATACGGCGCATTGTCCAGGGTAATCTTTTGCCTTTGGTCCAGGGTGTCCACATTACTGCTCATGACCGTACTCCAGGGGTTTTTTGCCGGATAGTTCAAATGTACCTTGAGATGACGGTCCAGGCGGCACCGGTCGTCTGAAGACCTTCAGTTTCCTGAGCCAGAGCTTCAGAGCTTGCCAGTGGATGGCGCCAATCACCTTGAAGCTTGCCGGCGGCAGCGTAAAAGCAAGCCGTA
This sequence comes from Emcibacter sp., assembly GCF_048269205.1. Lineage (GTDB taxonomy): Bacteria > Pseudomonadota > Alphaproteobacteria > Sphingomonadales > Emcibacteraceae > Emcibacter. The sequence continues at coordinate 96,147 of NZ_JBLXJC010000004.1, forward strand.
ACAGGGCCCGGGAGGAAAGCTCCTGCCGTCGACCTTTCAGCGAGGCATAAAACAATAGCCTGTCATCCTTGTCCTGATAGCGGATGCCAAGATCGGCTTTCTCGTCCGGAAACTTGTTTCGGAACCGGTATGTTCCAGTGGTGTCGAAAAAGGGCGAAACATGCAAAAGCTTGCTACAGCCATGTTGCCGGGTCACGCTTTCCTGACGAAAGACATAGCTGTGCCGGTCTCCAAATGTATTACTGACCTCATAGATTACGGCGGTCAGCCTGTGGCTGGTATCAAGGCAATAGTAGACGGACAAGGGGTTAAACACATAACCCCAGACCCGTGGCTGGGTGAGCAGGAAAATCCTGTGTGCCCTTTCTCCGCCTGACTGGCACAGCAGTTTCTGAACATGCTCTGCAAGCGGTGTTTCGCCACCGCTGCCATAGTCCTTTTCATGAAAACTGATAATGTTTGGCCGGTTCAGGGAAAACAGCCGGTAGCGACGGTCCAGTTCAGCCAGTTCGTCCAGGTCAAACAGGAAAGAATAACTCCCATAGCGGAATTCATGCAGGACCGGGTGATATCTGAGATGATGGATGACAGTTTTATAGAGGCGGCTGTTCATGATCCGGCGCCTTCCACCACTCGTTGCGTGAGTTCATCTTGCAGGCCGATGCGGGCATTCTGGCGGGGTCGACACCAGGGACGCGGTACGCCGCTCAGCAGTTCCGCCACAGCAAGGCCCGACTGCAGGCCATCTTCATGGAAACCGGCCCCGAACCAGGCCCCGCAATACCAGGTATTCCGGTTGCCCTGCAGGGACCAGAGCTGCCTCTGGCACGTCAGGGCCCGCTGGTCGAAAAGAGGGTGGCGGTAGCTGATTTTACGCCAGACCAGTTCTTCACGGATTTCCCGGTCCGGATTGAGGGTCACCAGAACAGGCCTTTCCGTTGGCAAGGACTGCAGCAGGTTCATCCAGTAGGTGACACATAGGGATGAGCCGTCTTTGTTTTCTCGGCCACCAAGATAGTTCCAGCTTGCCCAGGCAGCGCGGCGGCGCGGCATCAGGGAAAGGTCGCCATGCACCCAGGCCTCATTATCCTGATAGGGGAAAGCGGAAAGAAGATTCCTTTCCGGTTCTGTAGCGTCCTGTAGCAGGGCCAGGCTGTCATCCGCATGGCCAGCCAGAACAACATGGTCAAAAATTTCGTCCCCCCTGTCGGACATGATCAGAACCTTGTCATCAAGACGGCGGATGCCGTGTACTTTTGTGTCCAGATACAGCCTGTCCTCAAACGGCTTTGTCATACGCTGGACATACTCGCGGCTTCCGCCTGAAACCGTTCTCCATTCCGGACGGTTTTTTAACTGTGTCAGTCCATGGTTCTGGAAGAAGGCAAGGAAGGCTTTCAGGGGATAGTCAAGGATGTCCTGCTGGCTGCAGGACCAGATGGCGGCCCCCATGGGGGCCAGATGGTTATTGATGAAGCCCGCACTGAAGGATTCTTTTTCCAGGAAGGCGCCCAGAGACAGGTTCTGGTACTCCGCGTGTTCCAGATAATCGGGACATTGCCGGTAAAACCTCAGGATATCCTTTACCATGCGCCAGAAGTCGGGGCGCAACAAGTTTCTTTTTTGGGCCAGAAGCCCGGCAATGCCACTGCCGGAATATTCCATCCAGCCATTGTCCAGTGATATGGAAAAGGACATATTTGTTGTCCGGGTCGGCACGTTCAGAAGCTCAAAAAGGGCCACAAGGTTGGGGTAATTGAGCGGATTATAGACGATAAACCCCGTGTCCACCGGCAGTGATCTGCCGTCGATATCCAGGTCAATGGTGTTGCTGTGCCCGCCCGGAGTGCCGTTCTTTTCAAACAGGCTGACCCTGTGGGTGCGCGATAACATCCAGGCACAGGCAAGTCCCGAAACGCCGCTGCCGATGACAGCGATCTTCAGTGGTTTATCCACCGACGGCAGGGAGACAGGGAACTCTTTTCCGGGTGTAATATACATGGCCAGCTATTCCGACATTTCATTGCAGTAGTTTCTGTTACGGGATAGGCTGGCTGACGGATCATATTTACACAGCGGATTTTTTATTCTTTTGTGATCCGGAAGGGAAAGCCTGTCGTAACAGGGGCATGACATATAGCCCTGTGGCAGAAACAACGGACTTGCTCACGACATCAGTTGCCGTGGTTCCCGCTCCGGCCGCTGTGGAGACAAAGCTAAACAATCCGGTCAGTGCCGACAGGCGCAAAGACGTAAGGAAAAAAGTCCCGCTGGAGGAGAAAAACATTACCGGGGATCGGGAACAGGAGCTAGGAGCCGGATTGCTTGAGCGGATCTCGAAGGACCGTGACCGGGAGGCCTTTATCCGTCTCTATGAACTCTTCGCCCCGCGGCTGAAAAGTTTCTTGATGGGCCGCAAGCTGGACGAGCAGCAGGCTGAAGACCTGATGCAGGATGTCATGCTCAAGATATGGCGCAAGGCGGGCAGTTACAATGCGCAGAAAGCCAGGGTCTCCACCTGGATTTTTACCATAGCCCGAAACAGCCATATTGATAAAATCAGGCGGCAGAAGGTTATCGAAGTTGATGCTGATGACCATTTGCCCGACCTGGTTGATGAAAATGAAACCGATGAATTGGTGGCCGCCGGGCAAACCGCTGACGCGATCCGGCAGGCCATTGATGATCTCAGGCCCGAACTGGGCGAAGTGATTTCCAAGGCGTTTCTCGAAGAAATGTCCCATACGGAAGTCGCTGAAGAGCTGGGCCTGCCGCTGGGCACGGTGAAGTCACGCATTCGACTGGCGGTCAGCAAACTGAGACAGTCGCTGAGAGAACATAAAGAGACAATATCATGAGTAATGGTTTGGTCACAGATGAATGGATTTTGTCCTATGCGGCCGGCGGCCTTGACCAGGGTCATGCCCTGCTGGTGGCCACCCAGGCGGCTATGCGTCCGGAGATCCGGCGCAAGGTCAGTGAAGCAGAAGCAGTGGGCGGCGCATTTTTGGAAACCTCGAAAGCTGTCCCGGTCAACGACGGGTTGCTGGGTAAAATACTCGAGCGCTTGCCGGATGTGGAACCGGAAGAACACATACAGGATGATATCCCAAGCCTGCCGGCGCCGCTGGCGGACTATCTTGGTTGCGGGCTTGATGACCTTGACTGGCGCTTCATGGGACCGGGTCTGAAGAATGTGCGGCTCTGGACCGGACCCCATGATGAACGGCTGTGGTTGCTGCGCGCCAAAGGCGGAATTACCATACCGGAACATGGTCACCGCGGTGTAGAGATGACTCTGGTGCTGCGGGGCAGCTATCATTGCGGCAACGAAACATTTTTGCCGGGCGACATGGATATGTCCGATGATGACAAGACCCACCAGCCGGTGATCAATCCCGGCGAGGATTGTATTTGTCTGGTCCTGACCGAAGCGCCGCTCAAATTCAATTCCCTGATGGCCCGACTGGCCCAGCCGCTGATTGGATTGTAGCACCTCTATTTGCAATTGTGTATTTTGTCTCAGGGAAAGGGCGACATTCATATTGTATTGTCCAGTGGTTTTCGTTTAGGGTCTGGGTCTGAAATCAACATTCTCTCCGGGAGGCCTCTTAATGGAACTCAAGAACCAGAATTTGATCCGGATGAAATCCTATATCAACGGCCAGTGGGTTGAGGCGGATAGCGGCAGTTTATTCGCCGTTACCGACCCGGCATCCGGCGCCGAACTTGCCCGGGTTTCCGACTGTGGGGCTGCCGAAACGGTCCGGGCCATCGAAGCGGCCGAGACCGCCTTTGCCGCCTGGAAACTGACCACGGCCAAGGAACGGGCCGCTTTATTGCGCCGTTGGTTCCAGTTGATAATGGATAATCAGGAAGATCTGGCCCTTCTCATGAGTGCGGAACAGGGTAAACCGTTGGCGGAATCCCGCGGCGAGATTGCCTACGGCGCCTCTTATCTGGAATGGTATGCAGAGGAAGCGAAGCGCGCCTATGGTGATGTGATCCCGACCCCTGCGGCGGACAAGCGTATTGTCACGCTCAAACAGCCGGTCGGGGTGGTGGCCTCCATTACGCCCTGGAATTTCCCGAGCGCAATGATTACCCGCAAGGTGGCCCCTGCTCTTGCGGCAGGATGCACCATTGTCGTCAAGCCCAGTGAGGAAACGCCGCTTTCCGCCCTGGCGCTGGCGGAACTTGCCGAACAGGCCGGATTGCCCGCGGGCTGTTTCAATGTGGTCTGCGGAACTGACGCCGCGGCTATTGGCGGAGAAATGACCTCCAGTCCCATTGTGCGCAAGATCAGTTTCACCGGCTCTACCCGGGTCGGCAAGCTGCTTCTGGAACAGTCTGCGAAAACAGTGAAAAAAGTCTCCATGGAGCTCGGCGGCAATGCCCCGTTCATCGTCTTTGATGATGCGGATCTGGACGCGGCGGTGGCCGGCGCCATGGCCAGTAAATACCGCAATGCGGGCCAGACCTGTGTCTGCGCCAACCGTCTTCTGGTGCAGGACGGCGTTTATGATGCTTTTGCCGCAAAGCTGGCCGAAGCCGTGCAAGGCCTGAAGCTGGGGGCTTATACCGAGGAAGGCGCCACCACAGGTCCGCTGATCAACCGGGCGGCGGTGACCAAGGTGGACGGGCTGGTGAAGGACGCTCTGGACAAGGGGGCGACGGCGTTGGCCGGCGGGGTAGGCGGTGAAGATGACAGCCAGTTTTACACGCCAACCATCCTCACCAATGTGACCCCGGAAATGGATATCTTCAACGAGGAAATTTTCGGTCCCGTGGCGCCGCTCTACCGGTTTGAAACCGAACAGGAGGCCATCGAGATGGCCAACGACACGCCTTACGGCCTCGCCTCCTATTTCTATGCCCGGGATATGGGCCGCATCTGGCGGGTCAGCGAGGCACTGGAATATGGCATGGTGGGGATTAACGAGGGAATTATCTCCAATGAAGCCGCCCCATTCGGCGGCGTCAAGGAAAGCGGGATTGGCCGCGAAGGCTCCCGTTACGGTCTCGACGACTATATGGAACTGAAATATCTGTGCATGGGCGGGATCTAGCCGACCGTCTCCTGTCTGGAAACTATTAATATTGGTAGTATCCGGATTGTCAGCTTCGGGCGGGGCTACTGCCAATATTCGCCCCCGCCTACCAATTATAGCTTTTGCCTTTAGGTCTTGCCGTTCTCCATACTCTGTACACGAGTTGCAGATATGGAGAAGGTCGGATGAGAATAGGTGTTGACGTTGGCGGGACAAATACTGACGCAGTCCTGATGGACGGGCGGAAAGTTGTCGCTTCCAGGAAAACCCCCACAACCGAAAATGTGAGTGACGGCATTGTCAATGCCATAACTTCGGTACTGGAACAATCCGGTACGACGGCCAGCACCGTCAAATGTGTCATGATCGGTACTACCCAGTTCACCAATGCTTTTGTGGAACGCAAGCACCTGGTCGAGGTCGGGGTGATCCGGCTGGCGCTACCGGCCAGTCGCGGTATTCCGCCGTTGACCGATTGGCCTGAAGATATTCGGGATGTAATCGGGGACAATATAGAGATGGTCCGGGGCGGCTATCAGTATGACGGTCGCCTGAACAGCGAATTTGACGAATTCGGATTTCGCGCTGCGGCCCGGCGCCTGAAGGAGAAAGGCCTCAGGGCGATTGCCGTCTCCGGTCTGTTTTCCCCGGTCAATAGCGAGATGGAGGAACTGGCAGAGCAGATCCTGCTGGAGGAAATACCCGACTGTACGGTAACGATTTCTTCCCGTATCGGCCGTATCGGCCTTATTGAACGGGAAAATGCGGCGATCATGAATGCCAGCCTGGCGGAATTGTCGGTGCGGGTGGTTTCTTCCTTCCGCAAGGCCCTTGCGGACCTGGGGATTAGCGCGCCCTTTTTTATCAGTCAGAATGACGGTACCCTGATGAAGGCGGATTTTGTTGAAAAATATCCGGTGCTGACCTTTGCCTCCGGCCCGACCAACAGCATGCGGGGGGCGGCCTATCTTTCCGGGCTGGATGATGCGCTGGTCGCGGATATCGGCGGCACCACCACGGATATCGGCATGCTGGTCAACGGCTTTCCCCGGGAATCCTCCATGACCGTGGACATCGGCAGTGTGCGCACCAACTTCCGCATGCCTGATGTGTTTGCCCTTGGCCTTGGCGGTGGTTCCCTGGTGACCAAGGACGACGATCCTGCGGTCGGGCCCAGATCCGTAGGCTTTCGCCTGATGGATGAAGCTCTGGTCTTTGGTGGCAAAACCCTTACCGCAAGCGATATTGCCGTGGCGGCGGGGTATGCGCAGATCGGCGCGGCGGAAAAGGTTGAGGATCTGGACAGCGACCTGGTCCGGAAAGCGGTTAAAAGAATTCACGCCATTGTCGCCGACGGGATTGACCGGATGAAAACAAGCGCCGATCCAGTGCCGCTGATTCTGGTCGGCGGCGGCGCTGTGCTGATCAGTCAGGATATCCCCGGGACAACTGAAACCATCATTCCCGACAATGCCGGTGTGGCCAATGCCATAGGTGCTTCCATTGCCCAGGTGGGCGGTGAGGTTGACAAGGTCTATTCCTACGATCAGGTGGGTCGCGATGCCGCCATGGATGAAGCCAAAAGGGAAGCAACGGAAATGGCTCTGGCAGCCGGGGCCGCCCCTGATACCGTCCAGGTCGTGGATATTGACGAAGTGCCGATAGCCTATATGCCGGGCGGCTCTGTGCGTCTCAGGGTGAAAGTAGCCGGCGAACTTGATTTGGATAAAGTGACAAGGATGGACTCATGAAGCTGGAATTGACGGATCTGGAGGATTTTGCACGCGGTGCGGCGTTTCTCGGAACAGGCGGCGGCGGCGATCCCTATATCGGCAGGTTGCTTGCCCGGCATGCCATCAAACAATTCGGCGTCCCGAAAATCATCGAGCCGGACGAACTTGCCGATGATGCCCTGGTGTTTGCCATTGCCATGCTGGGCGCCCCGACAGTTCTGGTGGAAAAAGCCGCCTGCGGCGACGACATTGATCTGGCCATTGACAAGCTGGCCGAGCGTATCGGGCGCCGGCCGGATGCATTGATTCCCATAGAAATCGGCGGAATCAATTCGACCGTGCCGATTGTGGCTTCAGCCCGGACCGGCATTCCTTTGGTGAATGCGGACGGCATGGGCCGTGCCTTTCCGGAAGTGCAGATGGTGACCTTCAATGTTTACGGTCATCCGCCCACACCCATGTCGGTGGTGGACGAGCATATGAACGCGGTGGTGGTGGATGCGCAGGATGCGAAAACGGCTGAGAACCTGGTTCGTTCCATGGCCATTCAGATGGGCCTCAGTGTCGTGACCGCCAACTATCCGGTGTCCGGCGAGGTCGTGAAAAAATATGCGGTGAAACACACCCTTACCCTGGCCCTGGAAATCGGCCGGGCCATACATCGGGGGCGCCAGGAAGGAAATCCGGTGGAGGTACTTGCCGACTATCTCCGGTCCACCGACTATTATCGGCACTGCAAAATTCTCTATGATGGCAAGATCACCGACATCAGGCGGGAAACCACCCGCGGCTTTTCTGTTGGCCATTGCCGCATTGATCCCCTGACGGGCGCCGGAGACCCGATGGAAATTGTTTTCCAGAATGAAAATCTGGCCGCCCGAACCGGCGGGCGGACTCTGGCCATGGTGCCTGACCTGGTTTGTATCGTAGATCGGGAAACGGCCGAGCCGGTGCCGGTTGAATCCCTTCGTTATGGCCAGCGTGTCAAGGTCATTGCGGCAAGTGTGCCGCCGATCATGCGCACCCCCGAGGCGCTGGCGACATTTGGCCCCCGGTGTTTTGGCCTGGAGGAGGATTATATCCCGATCGAGGAAATCCAGGAGATCTGACGGCAAAGGAGAGGCAATTGACGGAACTCGCGCGGGTGTTATATTTATGCCATGAGTAACGATGTTCCCCAGGTTCCGGTTGACCCGATCCCCTGGCTGGTTTCGGCCAAGGTTGTCCCGCCCAGAAAAAATTCTGTGCTGGCGGAGCGAATATCCATACTCGATCGTCTTTCAGGGCATAAGGAAAGACGGGCAACCATTCTGGAGGCCCCCGGGGGTTTCGGAAAAAGTACACTGCTTGCCCTGTGGCGCAGCAGGCTTTTACAGGCCGGTGATCGGGTTGCCTGGTTGACGCTGTGTGCGGAAGACACCGGCGGTACCCTTGTCACCTATCTTGCTTATGCCCTGCATATGGCGGGACTGGATGTTGGCGACACCGGGCTTCTGACAAACAGTAATTCAGTTTCTGATGACTATATATATAATCTCAATCTTCTGATCGGTGCGCTGCAGAAGGCGGGAGAAAACGTCACTCTGATCCTGGATGATGTGGAGCTTGTGGCCGAAGAGGAGGCGCTGCAGGTTCTGAATGTGCTGTGCCGGCATGCCCCGGAGAATCTTCACCTTGCTGTTGCCTTCCGGCGCAATCCCGGCTTGCAGTTGAGCAATCTGTTGCTGGATGGCGCCGCCATTCGATTGACCGCCGAGGAGATGCGTTTCTCTGCCGAGGAAGTGGCCGAGTTTTTTGATCACGCCCTGTCCCGGGCTGACATGCAGACGGTGCTGGACCGCACCGAAGGATGGCCGGTTGCCCTGCGTCTGCTGAAAGGCGGTACTGCAGGCGGGAGCGGCGATATAGATCGCATCCGCCTGTTTTCGGGGGAACGTGGCCTGGCGGCCGAATATTTCGCCGAGCAGGTCTTTTCGAGGCTGTCCGAAGCAGAACAATCCTTCCTGCTCGATGTCTCTGTTCTGGAATGGCTCGAGGTGCCTTTGATCGATGCAATCAGGGAATCAAGCGATGCGAGACGGATCCTGGATACCCTGTCCCATCTTGAGGGGGTCATTGTGTCCCTGGACGCCCAGGAGGAAACCTATCGCCTGCATGCCCTGTTCCGGGAATTTTTATTGAACAGCCTGCAGCGGGATAACATCCGGCATTATATGGATCTTCAACGGCGGGCCGCCCGTGTCCTGGCCGGGAGAAGTCGTCTTCTGACGGCCCTGCGGCATGCCAACCAGGCCGGCGACAACCAGCTGTTTGGCGAAATACTGGAACAGGCAGGTGGTATCCGGATCTGGCTCCGGGAGGGCATGACCCGCATATTGCAGGCGGTACGGATTATGGATGACCGGGTGGTTCAAACATTTCCGAGGCTTGCCTTTCTCAAATGTGTCGTGGCGATGAAAGCAGGTCACTTACGGGATGCCCAGGTCCTGTTCAAGCAGATCGAGCAGCAGACAGATGGTTTCCTCCGTGACCGGGAAGGCGGAGATGACAAGGCGCTTTACCAGGAACATATTTTTGTCCGTTCGACGTTGGCGGCCTATGGCTGTCACACCCTGAGTGACGAATTGCTGTCCGAGCTTCTTCCGGAAAATATGGATTCTCCGCAGGATGACGCCATTACCCTCGGCCACCATAAAACGCTGTTGTGTGTCGCCAATAACCAGCGGGCTGATTTTGCAAGATCCTGGCGTTTCGGCAAAGAGGCCATCGAACATTTCCGCCAGATCGGTTCCGTTTACGGGGAATTATTTATCGATTTTCATTTTGGATCAATTTGCATGGTGCAGGGGGAGCCGCATGACGCCGCTGGCCATTATGCCCGGGCCCTGAAATTTGCGCGCAAACATTTCCCCCGGGACCAGGGCATCCAGCTGGTGGGCGATATTTTGACGGCCGAGCTGGATCTGGAACGTAATCTGGTCAAACGGTTCAAGCGCAAACTCAATAACATTATTCAGCGCCTGCACGGCAGTGAAGCGTGGTTTGATATCTATGCCGCAGCCTATGGCGTTGTCGCCGAGGTTATTCTGGAGGAGGAAGGGTTTGAGGATGCGCAGGCTTTCCTGCGGGAGGCAACCGAAAGGGCCGAGGAGCAGGGCCTGACAAAATTATCCAGTTATCTGGCGGCCTTGCGGGTTTCCATTTTGCTGGCCGAGGATAATCTGGAGCAGGCAAGAATTCATTATGAAAAGAGCGGACTGCCGACGACGCCAGCCGCTATCTTTGATCTCGAGGGTAACAGTTGGCGCGAGGCAGAAATTATCGGCTGCACATATCTCCAGCTTCAGATGTCTTCCGGAAAGTTTGACACCGCCCGGGACCTTGCCCGGCAATTCCTGTCCTTTGCCGAGAACAGAAACCTGGGGCGGGCTCTCGCCCGGGGGCTTGTGCTGGCGGCGGTTCTGGAAAATGCTGCCGGCAACAGGGAGGCGGCGCTGATATACCTCGGCCGGGCGGTAAAACAGATAAAATACAGTGAATATGTCAGGCCGTTTGTCAGGTTCGCTGACCAGGTTGGTCACCTCCTTCCCCTGCTTGCTTCTGAAACCGAAGACGAGGAACTGAAAATTCAGGCAGAGAAGATCGCAACTCAACTGAAAATATCTGGTGAGACAAGTGAAACCGGGCAATTTTTCAGTCATCGGGAGATGGAGATCCTGCGCGGCCTTGACCGGGGATTCCAGGACAAGGTGATCGCCAAGGCGTTGAATGTCACGCCGCATGCTGTCAGGTACCATCTGAAAAATATTTACGCCAAGACCAATGCCTCCAATCGCATCCAGGCCCTGAACAAGGCCAAAAAGATGGGCGCGTTTTCCACTCCGGGCTGACCGGTTGCCCCGGAACTATCTTTTTTGCCCGGAACTATCTTTTTTGGTAGTCACTGTTTTTAGGCAAGCATCTCCCCGACTACCTGTTTTATCTGAAATCTACCGAAAGCTTCCTTTGCGGGCCCTTCAGGGGAACTGTAATATTCCATTTGTTTGTAATTGTATTCCGGTGCCGGAAGACCCTATCAGGAGGAGTTCCATGACCAAAGTTATTCACATTGTCACGCCGATTATCACCCGGGGAATCCGGTCCCTGGACGATGTTGCGCCACTGGCGGAAGAGAACAATATTGAATTCCGTCATTCCCTTCTGGACAAGGGACCTTCCTCCATCGAAAGCGAGTATGACGAGGCCCTGGCCGTGCCGGATACTATTGTTAAATGTGTTGAGGCGGAAAAGGCTGGCGCCGATGCCATCATCATTGACTGTATGGGAGACCCCGGGCTGAAGCCTTCGCGTGAAATGGTATCGATCCCCGTTCTGGGGCCGGGGGAGACGAGCATGCATGCCGCGGCCATGCTGGGGCATAGATTTTCGGTGGTCACGGTTCTCGACAGTGTCGTGCCGATGTTGCGCAACCTGGCGAAGATCTATGGCGTGTCAGAAAAGCTGGCATCAGTCAGGTCCATCAATATGCCGGTTTTGGAAATCGAGAAGGATTTTGAAAAAACCCAGCGCCTTTTGGCGGAGGATTCACTCAGGGCCGTGAAAGAAGACGGCGCAGATGCGATTGTGCTGGGCTGTACCGGCTTTCTGGGCTGTGCAGAGAAGATTACAGCATTGCTGAAGTCGGAAGGCTATGACATTCCGGTCATCGATCCCATTCCGCTGACGGTCATGGCGGCCCATGCGCTGACCACTGTGGGACTTTCGCACAGCAAGAAGACCTATGGGAAGCCTCGTGACAAGGAGGTTATAGGATACTGAAATTCATCGGCAATTTCTGGTACTGTATGTCGATGGAGGCCGGGGCCGGTGGCTCCGGCCTTTTAGTGCCTGCTCATCATGATGATGCGTTGGTGCTGCAGATCATGAAAAACTACTAAGAATGGTAGTGGGGTATGAGGGCGAAGATGACAGGGGTACTACCGCTTTTTCTTGCCGACTACCGGTATTCCCGGTTGAAGAACAAGGGGTGCAGAAGGCAAGCTGTTCACTGAAGTCACAATCAATAAATTGCCCCCAAGGGGAAGTCGTAAGTTTAGTTCAGGAGAGGAAACTATGCCAACCATATCAACATCACTGACCAGAGCACTTATGCTCTCCACCTGTGTGGCGACCATGGCCATTTCAACAACCCCCGCCTTTGCGGCGGAGCAGGAGGCGGACAGCAGCTTCACACTGGAAGAAATCGTGGTGACTGCCCGCAAGCGGGCCGAAAGCCTTCAGGAAACCCCGATCGCCATTTCCGCCTTTTCCGCCGCCGCGCTGGAAGACCGTGGTGCGGGAAATATCAATGACGTGGCCAATTTCGTGCCCAACCTTCAATATTCTTCGTCTGCTGCCGGTACGGTCGGCGCCTCCTCCTTTGCTGTCCGCGGTATCGGGCAGAGCGACTTTATCACCACCACCGAGCCGGGTGTCGGTGTCTATCTTGACGGGGTTTATCTGGCCCGGGTGACCGGCGCCGCCCTTGATCTGGCTGATGTGGAGAGGGTCGAGGTTCTGCGCGGTCCCCAGGGAACCCTGTTCGGCCGTAACACCATCGGCGGGGCAGTCAGCGTCATTACCGCCAAGCCCACTGGCGAGCTGGGCGGCAAGGCCGAGGTCACCGTCGGTAACCACGCCCGTTTCAACGGACGTTTTTCTGCGGATTTCCCGATTGTGAACGATGTTCTGGCCGGCAAGGTGAGTTTACTGACCAAGAATAGTGACGGCTATGGTTATGACAACGACCCGGCTGGTGGTGCCGGCAACCTTGGTGAAGAGGGCGATGTGGCGGGACGTCTGCAGCTTCTCTATACGCCGCAGGACAATCTATCCTTCCTGCTGTCCGGGGATCATACCCGCCGGCGCGGGACGATTATGCCGCTGGGCCGTGTAGGCTATGTGCAGAATGCCGCAAATGCGGCGTTTGATGACGGCGGTAGCAATTCCCTGGTCTCAAATGACGACCCCAATGCGGTGCGGTTTGATACTCCGGCAAAGGATGAAATGGATGTGTACGGCATTTCCCTGACGTCTGATATCGGCCTTGGCGATATGGACCTTAAGCTGATTACCGCCTATCGGGAGCAGTCCGGCCTTTCCGGACAGGATTTTGATGGTGGATCCTCGCCCATTCTCAACCAGTTGATTGACAGCGAGCAGGACCAGTTCAGCCAGGAAATCCAGCTGACCGGCACGGCCTTTGATGACCGGCTGGAATGGCTTGCCGGCGCATACTATTTCCGGGAAACCGGCCAGTTTGACCAGGACGTTGTGCTGGGTGGCGCACCGGTTCTCATCTATACCGGCAGCACGACGGACTCTTATGCCCTGTTTGCTCAGGGGTCCTATAGCCTGACTGAAAAGCTGAGCGTGACCGCGGGTCTGCGCTGGACCAGCGAAAAGAAAGCCGTTGATGTGGATACGTTCTTCGGCCCCTTCCAGCTTGTGGATGAAGTCCGGGACGAGACCTTCAGTGCGATCTCTCCCAAGGCCAGTATTGAATATCAGGCCACTGACGACATGATGGTCTATGCCTCTATCGGACGGGGTTTCCGCTCCGGCGGCTTTAACGGCCGCCCGTTCGCACCGTCCGATCTGTTTCCCTTTGATGAGGAAACAACCACGGCCTATGAAGTGGGGGTCAAGTCGGACTTTTTTGACCGCAGGCTGCGTCTTAACATTGCCGGTTTCTATACCGACTATAAGGACATCCAGCTGACCGCCACGACCCAGAATGACCTTGGGCAGTTCATCGTCCTGACGGCCAATGCTGGCAAGGCGGAAATTTACGGTATCGAGGTTGAGGTCCAGGCCATGCCGGTGGATGGTCTGTTTGTCTATGGCGGTCTTGGCTATGCGGATAACGGCAACCTTGATCCCCAGACCGGCTTCACCTTTGACACCAGCGCCGGCAAGAACTTGCCCGGGGCCTCGGAATGGACCCTTAGTGTTGGCGGTGATTATCGCTTCTCGGTCGCGGACGGATGGGCCGCCATGATCGGGGCCGATTATTCCTGGCGCAGCGAGTATGATCACCAGGCCAGTAACCAGTCAGAGACGGTCCGCGAAGACGGCTATGGCCTGCTTAATGCCCGCCTGTCCGTGGGCCCGGATGATGAAAGCTGGAAACTGACGTTCTACGGCAAGAACCTGACTGACGAGGTTTACCGGGTTTACGGCCAGGACTCCATGTCTTCCCAGGGTGTCGCTGTGGCCTGGTTCGGCCCGACACGGGAGTATGGTGTCACGCTGGGTTTCAATTTCTAGCCTTGTACCGTCCGACTTTCGGGTGAGAAGACAATAACCAATGTCTGAATGTGTAAAAATTTTTTACACATTCAGATAAATCTTATGAAGGGCAAGGCCTAAATATGGCACTTTCCAAGGGGTTTTCCATTCTGGCATGGAAATTGCTTAAGAGATTGAAAATGAACAGTAATGCACAATTGAACACCGGAAAACTCTAGTTGCCGGTACAAATATTGTAGACCCATGAAAGAGATAAGTTATGTCATATTCAGAGTATAATATTCCGGCTGGAAAACGTGGAAATCTGTTAAAGAAGGCGAAAATCGGCCTGCTGATGCTTGGGACCGCAATGTCGACAATTGCCTTCACGGCACCGGCCATGGCCGATACCCTTGAGGTGGAACCGGGAGAAACTGAAACGATATTCTCTTCCTGGACAATCACGATTGATGGTTTAGGGTCCTATAACAAGGGCACCATCAATAATAGCGGGGTGTTGATCAATGATGGAAGGCTGGGAAATCACAACAAATTGAACACCCTTGCGACAGGGGAGTTTGTGAACAATCACATTTTTGTAAACATCCTCCGCGCAGAGCTGGTCAGCGAGGGCACCGTTACCAATAATGGCTTTATGAAAAACGAAGCCGAAGCCACGATAACGGTCAAAGGGAAGCTGATTAACAATGACGAATTGATTAATATCGGCCGGGCAACCCTGCAGGTCGAAAACGGGGGAACTCTCACCAATAACGGAGAGATCACCAACTATAACGACATTGTAAATAAGGGCTCTTTCACAAACACCGGTAATCTGAGCAATGTGATCTTGTTCACCAATGATAATTACGTCACCAATACAGGCACCCTGACCAATGAAGAAGGCTCCATCCTGATAAATAACGGAACCGTAAACAATTACGGAACCCTGGAAAACAAGGGAACCCTGTCAAATAGTGGAACCGTGTCAAATGGTGCGGGCGCCAACTTTATCAACGTGAATAGCCTGAGTGGCGGGACCTTGACCAATAAAGGGACAGTGACCAACAAGGGTACCCTGGCCAGCACCTATATGGACAATAAAGGGCTGTTGATCAACGAGGGTGCCTTGTCCACCAGGGTGGAAAATACAGGGCAGGTGATCAATAATGCCACTACTCACATCAAATATACTTTCAATAATGATGGCGTATTGACCAATAATGCCGGCCTGATCATGGATACATCAGGCAAGTTGACCACCGAGCGTAACGGCAGTTTCGTCAACAACGGCACCATCAGCTTCGAGCAGGGCAGTATCTGGAACGAAGGGAGGATGACCAACAACAGTGTCCTCAACATTACTAACACTGGATATGTGATCAACGACGGGGGCACATTCACCAACTCGGTTCTCGGCACCATTACCAACAATAATCAACTTTACGTCAGAGGCGACAGAGGCGGCTTCACGAACTACGGACAAATCACCTCTACAAAGAGTTTAAGCGTTCAATCGCAAAAGCTGACCAACTACAACAGCGTGATCAACGAGGCCGGTGGAACGCTGGGTACTGGTCCGAACGGCACATTTGAGAATGCTTACGGCGGGACCCTGACCAATCGTGGCACGATGAACAACCTGGGTTCACTTGACAACTCGGGAACAGTGACCAATACAGGCACCGTCAAAAACTACGGCACTGTCAACAATTCCTGGGAATTGGTGAACAAAGGCGCCTTGAACAATGACGAAATTGTCAACAATAGCTCGACCCTCACCAACGAGGGCACCCTGAACAATAACGACAGATTAAACAATAACGGCTACCTCGATAACAGGTTCGGGGCCACAGTGAATAACAATGGGACCCTGACCAACACATCGTTCCTGTTTAATTCCGGGACAGTGAACAACGCAGGTACGCTGGTGAATAAAGCCGGGGCAACATTGACCACTGTCAGGGAACTGACCAATAGCGGCACCCTGGTCAATGAAGTTTCCGGTGAGATCAATCTTCTGCAGGCCGGCAATGATCTGGGCGGCACGGTCATCAATAACGGCACGATTACACGATCTGGCAAAACGCTCAATATCACGGGCGAGCTGTCCGGCTCCGGCACCGTTGTGGCCGACCTTGTGTCCATCAGCGGTACGCTGAATGCAGGCAACAGCCCGGGCCTCATGACCCTGGACTCCGATGTCAGCTGGCTGACCGGCTCCACCATTGTCATGGAAACCGAGGGCTATGATCGCGGAACAGGCTATGATGCCTATAACATCCTGGGTGACCTTGAAATCGAAACTGGGGTTACGCTGGACGTTGACCTGCTGGACAGTTTTACCCTCAACAGCGGCGACTGGTTTGACCTGGCCTTTATCACCGGGTCCTACAGCGGGGTCTTCGATATTCTGCCGGATTTCTGGTCCATGTCATTTGTGGAACTGGTGGGCAATCTTGACTATAGCTACGCCCTGCGCGTGACCTATGACGGTCAGCCGGACGCGGGTGATCCCAATGCAGTGCCGGAACCGGGCACCATCGGCCTGCTGCTTTTCGGTCTGGCCGGTCTCGGCTTTGCCGCCCGCCGCCGCGCAACAGCATAAAAAGTTCCTGACCCCGGAGGGTTAGCGCATTTTCGAGAATACCCCGGCCATTGCCGGGGTATTTTTTTGCCAGAATGTAATATGCACCCATGATTTTTTGAGCTGAGTGTTCCTGCAGGAGTGGGATATGAGGGCCGTTATTTCAACTGGGCGTCCGGAAAATCCCGCGCGCAGCAGGCGGCAATATGATCAACAAACAGCCTGAGCCGCGTGGACAGATAATGGTTGGACTGGAAGATGGCATAGAGGTTACGGGCTGGCCAGGATTCATATATCTCAAGCAGGGGGACCAGTTCTCCGTTTGAGATTTTATCACACAGGTAAAAGGCCGGTGTGATCAGGATACCGATGCCTTCGCAGGCGGCCTCAATCATCATTGCTGCATTATCTGCCTGGAATGAACTTTTGAGGCCAATCACGCTTTTCTGCCCGTCCGGTCCCTTATAGCTCCATTCATGGGCCCCCTTATTGCGGGTATAGGCCACCACATTGTGCCGGGCGAGATCTTCGGGCATTTGCGGGGTCCCATTTCTTTCCAGATATTCGGGGCTGGCACAGACCACCATCGGGCAGAAGGCGAGTTTGCGGGCGATGAGGCTTGAATCCTCCAGCACGCCGATCCGGATAACCACATCATAATCTTCTTCGGCGATATTGATCAGCCGGTCATCAAAGGTCACATCCAGGATGACTTCCGGATAGTGCCGGGCGAATTGAGCAATCGGGCCCTTCAGGTAACTGTTGCCAAACGCCATTGGCACATTGATTTTCAAGCGGCCGTGCGGAGTGGTCTTGAGCTCATTGAGTTGTTCTTTCGCCTCCTGGATATCCTCAAGCGCCCGGGTAGCTCTTTCATAGAAAAGAGCGCCCTCCTCGGTCAGGGACACCCGGCGGGTGGTCCGGTTCAACAGTTTGGCTTTCAGTTCATGTTCAAGGTTCCGGACTTGCTTGGAGACAGCCGAGCTGGTGATGCCGAGGGTGCGGGCCGCCCCGGCGAAACTTTCCTGACGGGCCACTTCGATGAAAATGCCGATACGAGAGAGATGATCCATGGGGAAAATATATCTTATTATGAACCAAATGGAAGTAGTGACTTTCAAAAAAAGTATATTATCAAATATATGGCCGGAGAATATAGTCGGGACTTAATAATGAAACAGGTAGTTTTTACCCTCTTGGAAAAGGATTGAATGATGAAGCTTCTGCATATTGATTCAAGTATAATGGGGGATAAATCGGTCTCCCGTCAGCTGACCGCCGATATTGTCGACCGGCTGAAACAGGAAAATGGCGCCATTGACATTACTTATTACGATCTGGACAAGGAGCCCTTTGCCTTCCTGTCCAGCGCGGCCTTTGCGAATGAGGCCGAACAGGCCAAAGGCGAAAAGGCTGTGCATGAATTCCTGGCGGCAGATGTGGTGGTGATTGGTGCCCCCATGTATAATTTTTCTGTCCCGGCCCAGCTCAAGAGCTGGATCGACCGGGTCGCCGTTGCCGGCAAGACCTTCGAATATACGGAAAATGGTTCTCGGGGGCTGGCTGGCGGCAAACGTGTAATCGTGGCCTCTACCCGGGGCGGATATTATAATCAGGAAAGCGGCCTATCCGCCCTCGATCACCAGGAAAGTTACCTGAAAACCATTTTTGGATTTTTCGGGATCGATATTGTGGAATTTATTCGCGCTGAAGGCGTAGCTGTCAGTCCTGAAAATGCGGAAAAATCCATCGTGGCGGCAAAAGAGGATATTCGTAATCTCGCCGCATGATGAACCGGTCAGTTAAAACTGGCAGGGCAGATATCGCAACGAGTCATAAAAAAGACCCGCACATTCCTGTGCGGGTCATAAAGTTGGGACTATTGGAAGCCGCTGCTTAGAAGGCGTATTTGGTTGAGAACTGTACGCGGCTCATGTTACCGGAAAGGCCGTTCTCAAGCTCGCGTTCTGCATACATATATTCGATACCCACATCCAGCTTCGGTACCGGGGAATAGATATAGTTGGCATGGATGCTCATGGAAGTATCCGTCACGCCAGTGCCGGTAAAGGCGACAGGATTATCCGCCTTGAAGTAACTGAAGGTGATGTTTGAACGGGATTTTTCGCCCCAGAAGTGGCGATAGGAAGCAAAGCCGCTGATGGTGCCGATGGTTTCCAGTTCACCGGTGGCATTGACTGCCGCACCGTTCACCAGATTTACACCGATATAGCGTCCAAGCCCTTCACCGGCGGTCACCATGAAGCGGAAGTCATCCTTGTCGGCAACCTTGAGTTTGCCGGACAGGGAAACCCCATAGCCCAGGGCGCTGTCATCATCGGGAACACCAAGTGTGCCTTGGTCAATGGACAGACTGCGCAGCATCCCGGCAAGGGCTACATGACCCCAGTCGGACTTCATGGTATAGCGGGCAATAACATCGGGAATGGTGTCGGTGCCGGGCAGAACCCGTGCGCCTGCGCTGCTGGTGACAGTGGTTTCCGGCTGCTCTATGGCGATTTCCAGGGGCCCGTTTTTATAGCGAACCATGGACTGACGCACGAAGACTGTACCCTCTGCCGGACCGATAAAGTCGAGGTTCTCGGCAAGGGCGGAGACATCCTGGAATGTGGACCAGCCCTGACCGAAGGTCCAGTTATCATAGGTGATCAAGGCCTGGCGCAGACGTGGAGAATAACCGTTGGTGGTGCGTTCATCACCACCGCTGGTGACCTGGAAATCCATTTCCAGCACGGTGCTCACGGTTGAATCACCGGCAGGTGTGCTGGTGGAAATCTTCAGACGTGTTTCCCGGGGGTTAAAATCGGTAACGGTTTGTCCGTCCCCTGTGGGCGAGACAGTGGTCAGGGACGGGATATAGAAGTCACGACCCAAATTGCCGCTGGCCGGTGCTCCGTCGGAATAATGGCTGACCATGGTGTCCAGCTTCACATATCCGCCGATTTTGATATTGGTACTGCCGACCATGAAACCATCGGCCTGCTTGCCACCAGCGGCAGCCGGTGCGGAGCTGACCATTTTTTCCTGTTTCGTAATCCGTTTCGCCTGATTAACGATCTCGGTTTCCTGCTCAGTGAGCTTGCTACCCTGGTTATCCAGTTTCTGAAGAATTTTGTCCAGCGCCGACTCCAGCTTGTTCAGCCGGTCCTCAACGGTCTGGGCGTTTGCGGATAAGGCCGGTACAGTCACCAGCATGGTGCCTGACAACAATAGTACTCGTGTAAATTTATTTATACCTGTCATATTAGATCCTCCCAAAGTCAGGTCGAGTTTCATTTGAGCAGAATCATAATCCTGTGCCCTTCGGGCTGTCTATGCGACCTCCGTCGTACGACCTATGTCTTATGGCAAAAAAAAGGGGGCTGGGAGATATTTCAGCAAAGCCGAAACTAAGGAGAACAAAGAGGAGTCGCTTCATGTCGTCACCTGCCACAACATCCCTGAAAGAAATCTATCCCGTGCCGGAAGAAGCCCGGAAAAACACCATCTGTACGGACAGAGAATACGAGACCATGTACCAGTGGTCCGTGGAAGACCCGGAAGGCTTCTGGCGTGATCAGAAAGACCGCATTTCCTGGTTCAGGGAGCCCGGGATTATCAAGAACACCTCATTTGACGGTGACGTCTCCATCAAATGGTTTGAGGACGGGGTTCTGAATGCCAGTTACAACTGCATTGACCGCCATCTGGAAAAGCATGGCGATGACGTTGCCCTGATTTTTGAGGGAGACGACCCGTCCGTGGACAAAAAGGTGACCTACCGGCAGCTGCATGAACAGGTCTGCCGGTTTGCCAATGTGTTGAAAGCCCAGGGTGTGAAAAAGGGCGACCGGGTCACCATCTATCTGCCCATGATCCTGGAAACCGTTTATGCCATGCTGGCCTGTGCCCGGATCGGTGCGGTTCACTCGGTGGTTTTTGGCGGATTTTCCTCCGAAGCCATTGCTGGCAGGCTTGATGACTGTCGCTCCCGTTTCGTCATCACGGCAGATGAAGGATTGCGCGGCGGACGCAGAATTCCGCTGAAGGCAAATGTGGATGACGCCATCAACCGGCTCGCAGCGGAATTTGGCGGCAGTGTGGACCGGGTACTGGTGATCCGTCATACCGGCGGCGACGTGGCGTTCGATGCGGATCGTGATCTCTGGTATCATGACGCTGCCGAAACGGTTTCTGCGGACTGTCCGCCGGAACCCATGAATGCGGAAGATCCGCTGTTCATCCTCTATACGTCAGGGTCCACCGGAACGCCAAAAGGTGTGTTGCATACCACCGGCGGCTATATGGTCTATACCTCCATGACCCACGAGTATATTTTTGACTATAAGCCGGGCGATGTTTACTGGTGCACGGCCGATGTGGGCTGGATCACCGGCCACAGCTATATCGTTTATGGGCCGCTGGCCAATGCGGCGACCGCAGTGGTCTTTGAAGGGGTGCCCAGTTATCCGGATGCTTCCCGCTTCTGGCAGATCGTGGACAAGCATCAGGTCAATATTTTCTATACGGCGCCAACGGCGATCCGCGCCCTGATGCGGGAAGGCAACGATCCTGTCGAAAAGTTCAGCCGCAGTTCCCTTCGTCTTCTCGGTTCAGTGGGCGAGCCCATAAACCCTGAGGCCTGGAACTGGTACTATAATGTGGTTGGTGACGCCAGATGCCCCATTGTTGATACCTGGTGGCAGACAGAAACCGGCGGGGTGCTGATAACGCCGCTGCCCGGCGCCACCGATCTGAAACCGGGATCGGCCACGCGGCCTTTCTTTGGCATCAAGCCCGCCCTCGTCGATGCGGACGGCAAGATCCTTGAGGGCGCCACAGAGGGAAATCTGGTGATGCTGGACAGCTGGCCCGGTCAGATGCGCACGGTCTACGGTGATCATGACCGTTTCATCCAGACCTATTTCAGCACCTACAAGGGGGTCTATTTTACAGGCGATGGCTGCCGCCGTGACGAGGATGACTATTTCTGGATCACCGGCCGGGTGGATGACGTGATCAATGTATCAGGGCATCGCATGGGCACGGCCGAAGTGGAGAGCGCACTGGTAGCCCATGAACAGGTCGCCGAAGCGGCTGTGGTCGGCTATCCCCATGACATCAAGGGTCAGGGCATTTATGCCTATGTGACCTGCAATGCCGGGGTGGAGCCCACGGAAGAGCTGCGCAAGGAGCTTGTCAAATGGGTGCGCAGTGAAATCGGCCCGATTGCCTCTCCGGATGTGATCCAGTTCACGCCGGGACTGCCCAAAACCAGGTCCGGCAAGATCATGCGCCGCATTCTCAGAAAAATTGCGGAGAACGAATACGGCAATCTGGGCGACACGTCCACGCTTGCAGATCCGTCGATTGTTGATATCCTTGTCGATAACCGCCAGAATAGATAGGAAAAGACCAACAGGACAAGGCGACAAGGCATATGTTACCGACCGTACTTATTGCAGATGATCACCCGTTGTTCAGAGATGCTCTGAAGCAGGCGGTCAAACCGGTTTTGCAGGAACACCGGACGGTCGAGGCCAGCAATCTCGCAGAGGCGCGCGACTGGATGAAGAAAGGGGGTATTTCTCTGCTTCTTCTGGATCTGCACATGTCCGACAGTCACGGTTTTGTCGGCCTGATCGAATTCCGGCAGGAATTTCCGTCCGTACCCATCGTGGTCGTATCCGCCAGTGAAGATGCGGAAATTATCGCCCGGGCCATAGAATTTGGCGCGTCCGGATTTATTCCCAAGTCATCCTCCCTGGACCAGATGTCAGGGGCCATTGACGCCATCATGCAGGGTGATATCTGGACGCCGGACCATATTGACCTTGATAATGTACAGCTGGACAAGGAACAGTCTGAAACCAACCAGAAACTGAAACAGCTTACCGGTGCCCAGCTCAAGGTGCTGCATGCGGTTGTGCGCGGGTTGCTGAACAAGCAGATCGCCCACGAGCTCGGCATTACCGAAGCAACGGTAAAGGCGCATCTAACGGCAATCTTCCGGAAACTTGATGTGATCAATCGGACCCAGGCGGTTATGGTTGCCCAGGGGCTGGACATAGAACGGGCCCTTTTGGACGTGGACCAGGCCGGGAGCGGGGCGGGCTGATCTATCCCTTAAGACTGTTTTGCAGCAGGGCCCTGAGGGCGGCCGGGGCAACCGGCTTGGCCAGGACCGGCAGGTCCGGCGCCAGATTTCTGACAGTGCTTTCCTGGCGCTCTGCCGTAACAAGAATGGCAGGCGGCCTTTCCCCCCATGTTCCGCAGAGCTGGTTAAACAGCGCCGGTCCTGTGTCTCCGTCATCAAGCTGCAGGTCCAACAGCACGATATCGGGAATGCGCCCGGAATAGTTCTGCCAGAATCCTTCTGCCTCCCGCCGGTTTGCCGCCAGCAGGACGTTCGCGCCCCATCTTTCCAGGAGTATTTTCAGGGCCTCCAGGATTGCCTTGTCATTGTCAACGCAGAGGATAAGACGGTCCAGAAGGAAGCGTTGCTTGGGACGAACCGTCCTGGATGTTGTTGTGATTTCGCCTTTGCCTGCCGTTGGAAGTGTCAGCGCGAAGCAGCTTCCCTTGCCCTCGGTCGAGGTAACCGTAATCCGGTGTCCCAGCATTTTGACAATGCGGTCGCAGATCGCCAGCCCCAGCCCCAACCCGGCCTCGGCACCTGGAATATCCTTCAGGCGTTCAAACTCATTGAAGATGCTGTCGATCTTCTCTGACGGAATACCGACACCCGTATCATGGACATAGACCGTAATTTCTTCACCTTTTCTGCGGCAGCCCACCAGGATGCGGCCGGTATGGGTATAGCGGACAGCATTGGAAATCAGGTTCTGCAGAACCGAAAACAGCAGACCCTTGTCGCTTTCCACATAGGACCGCGTCGGCACATAGCGGATGTCTATATTCTTCTGTTCCGCGATAATGGTGAAGTCGTTGACCAGGTCGTCAAGTATGTCATGCAGGGCGAACCGGCTGATATTCGGACGGATGCCGCCGGCGTCCAGTTTGGAAATATCCAAAAGCGCCCGGATCAACTGGTCGGCAGACTGGATGGAACTGTCCAGCTTGTCGGCAATGTCTAGCGCGTCCGGCAACTGATCACGCACATCTTCCTTGAGGGCGTGAGTGAACAGACGCGCTGCGTTCAGGGGCTGTAGAAGGTCATGGCTGGCGGCGGCCAGAAATTTGGTTTTGGACTGGGTGGCCGCCTCTGCCTGCTGCTTGGCCATAACCAGTTCCTGGTTCACCCGGCTCAGCTCACCGGTGCGTTCACTAACCCGCTGTTCCAGGGTGATGTTTGTCCTCTGAAGCGCCTGTTCCGCCTGGTAGCGGGCGGTGATGTCCTGGTACATGACGAAATAGCCGGCGACTTTCTCGTCCTGGAACTGGGGGACGTAGTTTACCTGGAACTGAACCGCATGGCCCTCTCCGTTAAGAAGCTCAAGGTCGAAATTCACGCTCTCTCCAGTCATAGCCTGCATGATATAGGAGAGCCTGAAATCGAAATCCTGTTCGGTCAGGAATTCGCGGATATGGCATCCAAGGATGGATGTGTCCCGGTCCCGTCCGTACCAGTCAAGATAGGCCTTGTTGGCAAATTTGAGGACTAGATCCCTGTCGATAAAGGCAATCAGGGCCGGCACATTGTCGGTATAAAAGCGAATACTCCTTTCGCTTTCCATCAGGGCCCTTTCGATCCTTTTGCTCTCGGTTATGTCCGTAAAGCTGGTGACATAGTTGCCGAAGGGCATGGGGCGTCCCTCTATCTTTATCACCCGGCCGTCTTTACGGATGCGCTCATAATTGTGATGTTTCCGCAACCTCAGATGTTCGATACGTTTACTGATGAAGGATTCAACATCGTCGTCTTCACTAACCCCGTTCTCGGCATTGAAGCGCAATACTTCCTCGATCGGCATTCCCGGCGTGACGAAGCCCTCGGGAAATTCGAACATGTCCAGATAGCGTTTGTTCCAGGCCACAAGTTCAAGATCCTTGTTGACCACCGAGACCCCCTGTATCAGGTTGTCCAGGGTTGACTGCAGAAGCTCCTGGGTGAATTGCAGCTTCTGGTGGGTTTCATCCAGGACTGTCGCGATATCCTCAATTTCCAGGTTGCCTTTGGTCAGGGCGGAGCCGACTATGATTCTGGCAGAGGCCGCGCCCATGACGCGCGCCACCTGTTTTTCGGCAAACCGCGCCAGGTCTGCATCGACCGGGCTGTGGTCATAGAGCATCTGGCCGTTCAGGGTTTCGTAAGCGGCAAAGGCCTCTTCCGTTTTCTGTCGTCCCAGTGACCGTTCAATCAGGACCCTGAGGTCGGCGACAGTGGCCTGGCTCTGCATGGTGCCGGTCAGGCTGTAGCCGCTGCTGCCGCCGACAAAGCTGCTGGCCTGGACCCTGTCGACGATGCGCTGTTCCGCATTCAGGGAGCCGAGAATATAAAGAAGCAGGTTCCCGGTCAGGCTCCAGATCATGCCATGGGTAAGGTGGTCAAAGCCCGACAGCCCCAGAAAGGCCTGCGGATCGAGAAGCGGTGCAGTCTCACGAATGGACTGGACCAGACTGTCTCCGAAATAGGCCGGCATGATCAGGGTATAGAGCCACATCACCAGGCCAAAAGCCAGGCCCATCATCACGCCGTTTCGATGCCCCCTTTGCCAGTACAGCCCGCCGATGAGGGCGGGTATAAACTGCATGGCGGCGGCGAAAGACAAAATGCCGAAACTGGCCAGGGTATCGCCGTTGCGGCCGCCGCTGGCATAGGCGCTGGCCAGCAGCATGAGCATCAGAATAACCAGCCGGCGAACCCAAAGATGACGCCGCCCGATAATCTTGTTGGAGAGTGGCCGCAAGTGCTTGTTGGTCAGCAACAGCGAAATGATCAGGTCATTGGTGATCATGGTGCTGAGTGCCACGGCCGATACGATGACCATGCCCATGGCGGCGGAAAATCCGCCCAGGAAAACGATCAGGCCCAGAAGATTCTGGTCATTGCCCAGGGGCAGGGTCAGGACGAAGAGATCTGGATTGTCTCCTGCCGCCGGGCTGTTCAGACCCGCCAGGGCAATGGGAATAGCCATTACGGAGACGATAACCATGGAGGCCAAAAGCACGTATCTGCCGATCTGCATGTCCTGTTCGCGCTGGTGTTCCACAACCATGATATGGAACTGCCGGGGCAGGCAGAGGATGGCGCCCATCGAAATCAGGGTCAGCGTGACAAAGCGCTCCACATTGACCGGTTGCATGAAGGGAGACGCCTCGGCCCGGAACCGGGCCATGAATTCGCCTGGTTCAAACAGGCTGTAGGCATAGACGGCGACAAGGATCAGGGCAGTGATCTTGAAGGCGCTTTCGAATGCAATGGCCAGAACCATGCCGCGGTTATGTTCCGTGACGTCAACATGTCGCGTGCCGAACAGGATGGCAAATGCGCCCAGGATCAGGGCAATAGCGGTAGTTGTCTGATCCTCGGTCAGGCTGTTGAAGCCGGCGTTATCCAGGACAATGCTGCTGGCCATGGTCACCGATTTGAGCTGCAGGGCGATATAGGGTAGCGTACCCAATACCGCGATAAAAGTGACCAGTGCCGCAAGCTGGGTGCTCTTGCCATAACGGGAGGAAAGAAAATCGGCGATGGACGTGCTGTGGTTCGCCTTGCCCCGGTCAACCATCCGCTGCATCACCTTGAATCCGAACAGAAGGACAATTGCCGGTCCCAGGTAGATGGGCAGATATTCCCATCCGGAACGAATGGTATTGCCCACCGCGCCGTAATAGGACCAGCTTGTGAAATATATCCCAAGGGAAAGACCGTAAAGAACATGACGGTTCTTATGGGTAAAACGATCCGCCCGCTTCTGATCGCCGAACCAGGCAATCAGGAACAGTATGATTACATATACAAAAGCACTGAAGATCATGACTGATGCCGTCACATTGTCCCCCGCTATATGCCATCCCTTTATTTTATACTTTTATAATACGGTATATTTGGCCCGGATGCCTAATATAAAAGCCGTCAGGCCCGTAAAAACGGGCCTGACAGCGTTGGATCGGAGTATTATGTCTAGTGGGTATGGGCCTCTGCGGCATCACCCGGAACCCGGATATGCTCCACAAGTTCCTGCACATGCTGCGGCGGTGCGCTGGTCATGCGGGCAACCACCGTGGCCACCACAAAGTTGACGACCATGCCGATGGTGCCAATTCCTTCAGGCGAGACACCGAACAGCCAGTTGTCTTTCGTATTCAGCTCCGGAGAGATGAATTTGAAGTAGACAATATAGAGGAAGGTAAAGGCCAGACCGGACAGCATGCCGGCGATGGCGCCTTCCTTGTTCATGCGGGTCGAGAAAATCCCCATCAGGATCGCCGGGAACAGACTGGAGGCTGCAAGCCCGAAGGCAAAGGCCACCACCTGGGCGACAAAGCCTGGCGGGTTGATACCCAGATAACCGGCCACACCGATGGCACAGGCTGCGGCGATACGGGCATACATCAGTTCCTGCTTGTCGGTGATATCCGGCCTGAAGGTATTTTTCATCAGATCATGACTGACGGCCGAGGAAATCACCAGCAGCAGACCGGCCGCCGTCGACAGTGCCGCGGCCAGGCTCCCCGCCGCGACCAGGGCAATTACCCAGTTCGGCAGATTGGCAATTTCCGGATTGGCCAGAACCATGATATCCCGGTCGACATAGACTTCGTTGGCAGAATCGGTAGGCGCGTTTGTGATAACACGTTCGCCATATGTGCCCCGTGCCTCGCCGTCAAATGCCGGCTTCCCGGCAAATGGTGCGCCGGCACGATACTGGATTGCGCCGTCATTGTTTTTGTCCTGCCAGCCGATCAGGCCGATGTTTTCCCAGTTTTTGAACCAGGCCGGTGTTGCCGTATATTCCGTCTCGTTCACTTCATTGATGAAGTTGATCCGGGCAAAGGCGCCAATGGCCGGTGCCGTTGTATAAAGGATCGCGATAAAGACGAGAGCCCATCCAGCGGATTTCCGGGCATCCGATACCTTGGGCACCGTGAAAAAGCGGACGATCACATGGGGAAGTCCGGCGGTACCCACCATCAGCGCTGCGGTGATGGCAAAGACATCAATGGTCGATTTGGTCCCGCTGGTATAGGCCGTGAAGCCCAGATCAGTCAGCACCGCATCCAGTTTACCCAGCACCGTCATGCCGGACCCGTCGATAAGTTCGGATCCCAGACCGATCTGAGGGATCGGGGTACCGGTGATCAACATGGAAATAAAGATCGCCGGAACTGTATAGGCAAAGATCAGGACGCAATACTGTGCGACCTGGGTATAGGTGATGCCTTTCATGCCCCCCAGAACCGCATACATGAACACGATGGCCATGCCGATGATCACACCAAGGTTGATGTCAACTTCGAGGAAGCGGGAGAAAACGATCCCCACGCCGCGCATCTGGCCGGCGACATAGGTGAAGCTGATGAAAATCAGGCAGATCACCGCCACCAGGCGGGCGGCATCGGAATAATAACGGTCGCCGATGAAGTCCGGTACAGTGAATTTTCCGAATTTTCTCAGGTACGGAGCCAGCAGCAGCGCCAGAAGCACATAACCGCCGGTCCAGCCCATCAGATAAACGGAACCGTCATAGCCGAGGAAGGCGATCAGGCCCGCCATGGAAATGAAGGAAGCGGCGCTCATCCAGTCAGCGGCTGTTGCCATGCCGTTGACCACCGGATGTACGCCTCCGCCAGCCACATAAAATTCCTTTGTGGAGCCCACGCGGGACCAGATGGCGATGCCAATATAAAGGGCAAAGGATAGCCCGACAAAGATATAGGTTAAAGTCTGCAATTCCATTGTTTGTCTCCCCTCTTATTCCACGCCATATTTTTCATCGAGATCTCTCATCATTTTTGTGTAGACAAAGATCAGTACGACAAAGACGTATATTGAGCCCTGCTGGGCAAACCAGAATCCCAGCTTGAAGCCGAAAAATTCGATGTTGTTGAGGGCGTCCACAAACAGAATGCCGGCGCCAAAAGAAACGATAAACCAGACGACAAGCAGCTTGAGCAGCAAACTGATGTTTGCTTTCCAGTAGCCTGCCGGATCTCGTTGTTTTGCAGGGCCTCCCGGGCCCATATTATCAGGTTGGGTCATGCTATATCCTCCCACTAGTTAGATTTCAGGACGATGGAAGTCTAACAAGTAAGTTCTCGGGCCGGATAGACGACTTTAGTCGTAGACGGGGGGTGCCCGGGTTTTCTACCAGGAAGGGCCGAGGTCGCCGAGGGTAACGTCTTCTCCCATATGGGAAATCTGGGCCAGCAACAATTCGGCACAGGCCAGGGCATCGATGGCGGCATGATGGGCCTTGTAGGCGGGCAGGCCATAATCTTCCCGCAATTTCCACAGCCTCAGATCGCCGCTTTTGATGGGGGTATCCGACCTTTTGCGTTTGCGCAGTTCCATTTGCAGTGTGTCTACGGACTGGCAGTAGAGATCGGTCCAGAAGATTTCCTGGCAGGCCTCCTGAAGGAAATGTCGTTCGATATCGCATTTGTGCGCCAGAAGCACGCGTCCTTTCAGCGCCCCGAGGATTTTCCTCAGCGCCTGTTCCCGGGACAACCCCTCCGCCCTGACCTCGTCATCAGTGATCTGGTGGATGACGGCGCTCTCGCCGGGCACGGCCATGTCGGGCCGGATCAGGCAATGTTCCATGGTGGAAAGTTCGACTCGAAGACCTCGGATGACCACGAGGCCAAAACTCAGAAGCTGGTCCCGGCCCTTCTCCAGGCCGGTGGTCTCAAAATCCAGGGCCAGAAATTCAATTTCCCGCAGCGGAGCCTTTTCCGCTATTGCCGGGGCCTCCAGAAAAGCCCGCAGATCCGGGTCCCGGACTTTTTTGAGCGCCCGCCGGCGCCGGAACTGATAGAGCCAGTGTCTGAACATCAGTAGATGCCGCCGCCGTAATCCCGGGACAGCCGTTCCTGTGCCCTGCGGACAATTTCAAAGGCATCGCGCAGATGTTCCCGCTCCAGGGTGGAAAGTTCCTCCGGATTGACGAAGTTGTCCGCCTTGTCGCCTCTTTTGATCTGCCGGGCCTGGTGGCGGAAGCGAACTTCGGCAATGAATTCGTAGGCATCGCGCAGGTTGTTCGCATCCTCGGGCATCAGAATCTTCTTTTCTTTCAGCCGGACCAGACGCTCGAGGGTATTCACCTCCTCGATGCCATGGGCCAGGGAATGGGTGCGGGTGATATCCTGTATCGGCACGACCCCCTGTTTTTTGATGTCAAACCGGTCGGCATGTTCCTTGTTGCGCAGCAGAATAAAGCGCCGGAAAAACCCCAGCGGGACATGGGACTGGCGGGCATTTTCTGTCAAATGGGCGAGGAAGATACGGCTTTGGGCCGCATTCTCGGTGATATGGGCCCTGAGCTGCTCCACCAGGGACATGTCCCCGTAAATACCCCGCAAATCAAAAAATATGGTGGCATGCATGACTGCCTTGGGCTCCGGCTCACTGAACCATCTGTCGAAGGTTTTTTTCCAGTCCGACAGGGCAATGCGCAACTCATCATTACTGGCCATGATGTTACCGCCACAGAAAACATATCCGGCGGCATCAAGGTCGGCGCACATTTTTTCGGCGAGTTTTTTGAAATAGGGGCCGTGTTCGCTTTCCACATAGTCATCGGACAGTACAAATCCGTTATCCTGGTCCGAAAGCGCCGTCTGGTCGCAACGAGCCAGTGATCCGAAGGCAAGCAGGGCATAGGGCACCGGCGGCGGGCCGAGCTCCTTTTCGGCCAGTTCAAGCAGTTTCTTGTGGGCGGCCTCGCCGATGGAGGAGACCACATGGCCGGTCATGTCCGCACTGACACCGGTCTTCATCAGGCTGAGGACGATTTCCGGTACCGACTGTACTGTCTCGATCACCGTTTTCACATCTTCGGCGCTTTCGATGCGGGCCGCATTGTAGACCGCATTGGACGACAGGCGGTTGAGAATGTCGCTGGCGCTGACCAGGCCGCGCACCCGGCCTTCCTCGTCTACCACGGGCACATGATGAAAATTATGCTGCATCATGGCCAGAAGCGCCCGGATCGCCGGCGTTTGCGGCGGCAGGGTCAGGGGGTCCGGGGTCATCACAGTTTTGACCTGGTCTCCGATATCATGCCCCTTCGCCACCACCCGCCGGCGCAGGTCCTTGTCGGTAAAGATACCCCGCAATTGTTCCGATTTCGTAACGAGAACGGTGGAGACATGGTGGCCGCTCATGACCAGGGCCGCTTCCTGAATGGTGGTGTCCGGCGAAACGCAGATGGGATCCTGCTTGATCAGCGCCTCGAGCTTCAGTCCGAGAAACTGGATCTCGCCGTCGGTCAGCCGGTCCTGCAGGCCGCGGCTTTTGCTTTCCTCAAGGGCATGGCGCAGGCGGTCGGTTTCATTGGTGGCGAAAAAGGTCATGAAGGGTTTGTGCCCGGTCAGCAGGGCCTTGAATTCTTCCTCGGGCAGGGCGTAAAACAGACAGTCCTCGATGGCGGTGACCTGGTTTCTGATGATGCCGTCCCGGAACAGGGAGGGATAGCCGAAAAAACTGCCTTCGCCCAGGCGGGCGGTGAAGTTGATGCCGCCCTCATGCAGTTCCACAGCGCCCTTGCGGACCATATAGAGGTTTGTATTTTTTTGTCCGGGGGTCAGGACTAAGCTGCCCCGGCGGGCATAGGAGATATTGATTTTCCGGGCCACGGCCGACAGGTCCTCCGGCGTCATCTCTTTAAAGGGATGGTGTTCCGCAAGGAAATTGATGATATCCGTCAGTTCCGCCGTCATGAAGGTCCCCGCCCTGATTTTCCGTCCCGCCGTATCCTGCCCCAAGTATGTCTGAGGCCCTGTCTGAAGCAATTAGACTTTCGCCGCATGAGGTCGCGGCTGAGATGAGCAGAAATATAATATACATTATTGAAAGAGAGCATAGCTTCTATGCTCTACGAAAGGCCCAGCACTTGGGTTGCGTAATTCTTAACTTTCCTTTTTGTATGTTTTGACCTAACTACCCCATTTTTTATTTTGAGGAAGTTATGTGTTGTAACGTTTTCTTTTAGTTTTAGACGGCCATCAATCACCCCCTGTATGAGTGTGTCAGATGTTTCTATTCGTGCTTCCCGATATAAAACATATGATTTTCGCTGAATAAAAGGATGAGAGTCTTTATCAAGAATACATGTTGGATCGCACCTAGCATTGATCCAAGTACATATTGGTACAAGAAGTTGTTTATTGTTCACGCATGGATTGTTGCAAACTACAAACAAATGTTTTTTGTCTGGATCAAATGTAGTCCCAGATGGTATTAACACTGTGTTTTTCGCAATAATCTCAGGTGACAATTTTTCCCCGCAAAATGTCTATACTCTGTACACCCTTTAACAAAAGTACAGAAAAGGCAACAAACATTTCGGGAAATTTTGATCAGGTAGAATAATGCTAATGCTGTATTAGGCAGAAAGTGCTGCAAAAAGGGAATCAATATTCCGGAATTCTTCTATTTTTTGAAGCTGTAATTCAGAATTCTCAATGCCAAGATGCCTCATTATTCTTTCCAGAGGAATGATGGAGGAACTACCATTGGGGTCTTCCCATTCGGGTACATTATTCGAGTCATGCGTCCAGTCGCGAATGGTCCATTGATCCATTTCACCAAAGGCAGTCCAAACTTTTTCCATGCACTCGATATCTGCATCACTCAATTCGTCCAAGTCATCCAGACTAACCTGCTTATTTACAGAAATCTCATGGTTTGCTTTATCGCTGAGGTACTGTGACCAACCACAACTGTTTGTATCAACTTCACCATTTATGTGACTGTAGGTAGAAGAATTCACAGGGCCATGCGGCATGGAAACGCGGTTTTCATCCAAAATCGGAAAACCCCACTGTTTAAGGCTTTCCCGGTCGGCCAAGTAAACAAGTTTAATAGCTTTCAAGATGTTGATAGATCTTGAATTATTTTTTAGGGCAAAAAAGGCTATTACTTGAGCCGCTTTAATAGGATTGTACATACCTAGCCTTGAAAGTCGATTTAGTTAACACTGTTCCACTAAAAATTTAACAACTCGTTAAAGAGCATCTAGGCGATTCGGGTCGTTCCATACAACCACCATGTAATAATTAATGCAAAAGTTGGGCCAATTGATGGCACTAACGTTTTCAAGTACTTAGTGGGTATCGAGTTCAAAAAAGTGTAAAATGTGCCCACATTTTGTCGGAAATTTTTACACTTTCAGCCAACTTTATCGAGACTGAATCACATTTTAAGCTTGATGTCAAATCACGATATACGACCCCCAAGCTAATATAATTGAGAATTTTCCAACTAAACTACTTAGTGATAGAGACATAGATAATTGGTCGATGGGAACGAAAAATGGTGCCGCTGATAGGAAGCGGGACTAAAAAAATAATATTAATAAAAATCAATAAGATAGAGATATAGATTTTAGTGAAATTGTACCATTATTTGTACCAAAATTCAGAGTGCTTCAACATGTGGGGCCCAAGAACTTTGAGCAAATTTCTCAACCCGGAATTTGATTATGTCCTCATGATTTTCACTCGGAATTACAAAAAATACTCTGTGCGATCCTCGTTTGAACAGGACAGGTATCACAGGCCGCTCACCGATCTCATTCTGAAATTCTTCTAATTTAATGGCGATTTGTTCTCTGGATTTTAGGGTGCGATTTAGGTGATGGTAGACCACCAATGTCTTTCCCAAGGAGTGGAATTTTTCTAGTTCATCCCAGAATACATACTTTGGTGCTTTGGGCGCATGTATTGGTACAGATTTTACTTCGAGACCATTGTCGGGATCTAAAAAAATAACATCCTGATTGCCAATTGTTTCAACGGCTTTAAGTATCCAGCTATCACGATGTTTAAGTCGTGTGCGGCGATCTCTGGCGTATAGTTTTTCGTAGGTTAGGATTTTGTCATAGAAAATTGTGTCTTCAGGAAAAAGCCGAGACTTATGTATCTTTTTTACTTCTCTAATGCCATAGGATAAATAGTGTTTCAGTGCATCATATAGATCTGGGTCACAACTTCTGAACTCGGGCTTGCCGAGATAAGAAATGTGTTTGCCGTCATCGTTATGGCCCTCATCCGGAAATAAATACCAAACAACACCTAGTGATAAATCGGGTGTTCCCTGATGGACGCCACACAAATTCCTCAGCAGACTATATTTCCCATAATCTCCGATATCGCCAAAGTATCTATTTTGCATCCAAATTCCAAAAAATACAAAATTAGTGTTCGGTGGTGGTTTGCATCTGAGCTTTCAGTTGCTCATTTTGCTTGATCAGCTTTTCTATCTTAGCTTCTTGATCTTTTACACGTTGTTTCAATTCGGTTATTTCTTTGTTCTGAACCGTAAGGGCGATTTTGTCGTTATTCGCTGACTCAATATTTTGTAGTTTTTGAGTTAGATTACGTAAATCTATATTTAAGTCCCGCAATGAAACAATGATCTCGGAACTTTTCTTTGGAAGGTCATATTCTTTCTTGACCGCGGCAATAGCTTCGTTGGATTGCGCGATGACTTCGTTAAACCCTGTATAGCTTTGGTGTGATGAGATTACTATTGAGCCAACGGCAACAACTGTTGCAATCCCTCCCCCTATACCGAAACCGAAAAGCGTTCTCTTGGCTGATGTTGCATGCTCTTCTGCTTTGTTTGCTGTTTCGCGAACAGCACGAATTGAGTCTGGAATAGCATTTTGTATCGATTTGTGAGGTGCGGCTTTTTTTAAATATTCTCTGACATCTTTGACAATCTTTTCGTGTGGGAAAGCGATGTATTTGCCAACTTGGTCTTCGACAGTCTGAGTATTTTGATCCCAAATCCCGTTCGGGCTGATTTTTGTAAACTCAACCCAAATAAATCCCTCATTTTTCTCAAAAGTATACGGATTCTTCGTAAGGTTATGGACTGGAATTAATAGGTGTCCTTCAAATCCAGGATCGACCAACGGCCCTGTTCCGAGAAGAAGGCCCCTATGGACATTGGTAATTTTGAGGTTGAAGCGAATGGCCAAGTAGTGCGGCATCCGAAATTTTTGCGCAGTTTTTATAAAAACTACGGAGTTGGGCTCGAGTACAAAAGTATCCCCATCAGCAAGCGTTTTCTCGCAATGTTTTCCTTTATCGTCCCAATAAATTACTAAATCACCGATATCGAGTTCCAGAGAGGAGCTTTTCAACTTCTCCGGATGGTAAGGGGAGACCATTCCAGTCTTTTCGATATAATCATGTACATCAGCTGAATTAAGCAAAGACGGTGAAATGTGCGGAAAGGGGTCTGTGCTGCCCCAATCGGAAAATCGACGTTCAGCTACTGTGTCGGAAACTATTTCAGTTATATTTTTTGCCCCAGACATCTGAAATTCAATCAGGCTGACATGACTTGGCTTGGAATTACATGTCTTCGAATAATGCCGTTCGGCGAGAAGCCCACGTAGTCGATTCTCGCGTCTATCTTTCTCTCGATTTCACAGATGAATTGATTGGCTATTGAAGTCAATTTACTGTCGAATTTGCAGTTTACATCAACATAGTCAACGTGATTGAGAACTATAGAGGAAGGGTTGTTGGCCTCAATTGCAGCCTTAACAATTTCAGCGTCAAAGCGTGCCACCCGTCGCACCTTATTTGTGACGGTTGTACGTTCAGTTAAGGTGTGCTCATACCCGCTTTCCTGCTGCACAGTTTCCCAGTCGATCTCAAGGGGAAGCGGCCCGGAATTACCCGCCACTCGAATTGGAAACGCGCGAATAACCATTACAACTTCATCCACATCCAATGGACTCAGGCCAGCTTCGGAAACGAAGCCAGCAGCAGTCGTGTCTCGGCTTGTTGCAAACGGGTAACAATTCGCATGTAGGATGGATAAGCCATACCCTTGAGTGCCCTCAACAATGATACGTTTGCCACTCTTGAGCAGGCTCCTCATGACAGTTTTTGTATTCTGAATGTAGGGCTGCAGAGTTTTGATATCCTTGGCAAAATGAATGTCACGGGTTCTGCTGATGCGCGCCAACACTGCTGCGCCTGTACCACTCTGTGTAGAGCCAATTGCATCTCCCAGGGAGGAAGTTTCTTCGGCTTTTATATCCTCATTTGTAATAACCACAGCATTGGGATCAATAATTACCTGATCCTTTGTCACGCCGGTCTCTTGGATTTCGGCCAGCAAGATGCCTGGGTCGATATAAGACCCCGCAGCAATGATACTTAACATGTTGGGAAGAATAGATGCTGTCGGCAGTGATCTGAATTTTCGCACTTTACCGGTGGGGTCAACAATGGTGTGACCAGAGTTCGACCCTCCGACCCGGATAACTGCAGCGGCATTTTTGTCTTTGGCCAGCTCATAAGCAACTTTGCCTTTTCCCTCAGAGCCAAACTGTCCGCCAACGACGACTGTAACTGGCATTTTGATCTCCTATTTATCCCGCTTGTGCAATAGCCGCATTTATTTCATTTTGTAGGATGCCCAACTCTATGACAAAGGCGAAAGCCATTTGCCCGTTGGAATCCAGCAACTCCAAACTCTCCTGGGTATGTCGAAAAAACACTTCCTTACCATCCGTAACAATATACTTGGCGGGTAGTGAGTTTGGAGTAATTTTAGGGTGATATTTTTTAATATTTTTTAACGCTGTCTTTAGTCTCGCAACGGAGACTCCTGCATCTAGAAGTCTACACAAGGCACGTAAAATTACAATGTCACCAAAAGTATATTGTCGGGCTCGTCCTCGGCCCGGCCGTTTACTTGCTGTCGGCTCCAGCAGTTCATGACGACACAAATAATTCACCATGGTTTTTGACAAACCACTAAGCTTTGCTGCGTCGTCGACAGTGTATTTTGATACAGTTCCCATTGATATAGTTTAGAGCATAACTGTATTAAAAGCGAGTAAATTTACGGCAATTGAATCAATAAACTAGTATGGAAAAACTGCTATTGTTGAACGCTTTTTTGGTTTGAATAGCCTCTTTTGCTTATCATCTTTAAGTAACCTGCCATATCTATCGGCACTACCGAAATAATTGCATACCATGTCGGCACCATCTGTTGGTGTCGGTCGACAAGCTCCAGCCATTTGTCCGGATATCGAAATCTTTGATGAAGTATCCGATGGCAGTCCTTGCATAAGAAGGGGTCCATACGGATGCAGTGGTAGTTTTCGCTGTGAAAACCTAATGGCTTCACTTCCCCGCAAATATCACAGGTTTTTGGCTTCCGGATCATGCCGGCGTCGAGGAGCATACGACCAAGTTGCCAATTCATAATCCTCTCGTCAGAAGTAAAGCCATTATAAGGTTTGAGCGGCGGCCACCGCCATTGCGGAAGAGCTACCTTGGGCGTGGTTTTGGGCCAATAAATTTTGTGTCTCGGAAGCAGAGAGAGCAACAATTCATAATCGTAGCTCATCGCCCCGCCTCCAAGTCGCGGGCGGTTTGGTTCTCACCAATCACCCGTTGAACCGTACTAACCCCAACCCCCAATTCTTTGGCGATCTTCCGGATGCCTTTATTCTCCGAACGTAGCAACCGGATTTTCTTTTCTGTCACCGCACTTGTTTTGGGCCGCCCCAGCGTTACACCCTTTGAACGAGCCCGCCTCAACCCGGCCTTAACACGTTCCTGGATCATGGAGCGCTCAAACTCAGCAAAGACCCCGCACATCTGATACATGGCTCGGCCTGATGGTGTGGTGGTGTCCAGCCCTTGCTGATGTAGATACAAGTCCAATCCTAGAGCATGCACCTCGTCCAGGAATGTCACGAGTTGCTGAAGGGAGCGACCGAGCCGATCCACAGACCAGCACATGATCAGGTCGAACTTTCGCTTAGTGGCATCTTTCCACATCCGGTCGAATTCAGGCCGCTGGTCCCGTCCCTTTGCGCCACTAATACCCTGGTCCTCATAAAGGCCGACAATGTTCCAGCCTTGACGTTCTGCCAGAGCGGTTAGTTCCTGATATTGGTTCTCTGTGGTCTGTTCGTGTGTAGACACACGAGTATAGATCGCTACTCGCCTCATAACATTATCCCATTGGACTTGTCTTAAAAAAGTGGACAGGACCTCCAAAAGAATTATTGATATTTTATGGAGGAACTTATGGTCCGAAAAAGACATTCAGAAGACTTCAAGCGTGAGGCTGTCAAGCTGGCGCTGAGCAGCAATTTACCGCGGCAGGCTGTTGCCGAAGATTTAGGGATCGGCAAATCGACCCTTGGCAAGTGGATCACCGAACATCGACAGGCGCAGCAGGG
>NZ_JBLXJC010000005.1:0-50565 GCF_048269205.1 Emcibacter sp.
TTTTCGGACCATAAGTTCCTCCATAAAATATCAATAATTCTTTTGGAGGTCCTGTCCACTTTTTTAAGACAAGTCCAGACTTACCCTCAGACCGAAATCAGGGCTCTGAAGCGCCTCAATGAGCGAAGCCGGAATTCGGCAGTTATTGATAAAGGGCTTCAACTGGAAGATCTGGATTTCTCCTACAGCATTCAGGGGGATGAACCCGACTGGCGCCCTCTGAGAGCGTTTGACGATGGCCGGAAAATCTATATCGAATTCCCCGCCACAATCGACAGAAGTGAAGCTCCACCTCTCTTTGTGCTGGGCAGGAAAGATGAAGTGGAACTGGTCAATTATCGAATGCGCGGCAACTATTATATTGTTGACAGGCTGTTTGCCAGGGCAGAGCTGCGTCTGGGCACTGATCCTCAGACCAGGGTACAGATTGTCCATCAGAGGGGGCGGCGGCAATGACGAGTATTGAAAAAGACGAGGGGGAGAGCGAAGCAGAAAAGATTGAGAAAAAATTCCAGCTTCGTGCGAAACCCAGGCCGGTTCGCCGGTTAAACAAAAAACTGATTGTTACTGTCGTGTGTCTCGCATGTTCAGGGATGCTGGCGATCAGCTTTTACGCTCTTGAACCTGGAGGGGCGTCGGAAAAATCTCCCCGGAAGGAATTATATTCTGTTGGCCGTCACGCTCCGATGGAAACTGTCTCCAGACTTCCTGCCAGCTACCAGGATGTGCCCCAGAACTTGAGAAGCAACCTGGGAAGCAATTTGGAACAGCAGAGTGATAACGTTGTTGCCCTTGGTCCGACTTATATGGGAGATACGGGTCCCGCCCTGTTCAGGGCGGAGAGCGATCTGGGGACAAACAGGCCAGAGCAAAACGACCGCTCGCAACCTTTCAGACCTTCTGTATTAGAGGAGCAGCAGAGGGCTGAAAAGTTTCAGGCTGCGCAACTGGAACGGCAGGCGAGAAATTCGGTCGTGTTCTTTTCGATAGATAATTCCTCATCAAAACGGCGTGGATTTTCAGACGCGAAGGGCAGCAAAAAACAATCCGCCCTATTCACCGTCGGGAGTTGATAACGCAGAGGCGACTAGTCAGCCCGTGGAAACATTCAACCTTCTTGCCGGAACCATCATTTCCGGTAGCCTTCTGACGGGTATCAATAGTGATTTAAAGGGGCAGGTCGTCGCTCAAATCACGGAGCCTGTCTATGACACTGTGACGGGCCAAAAGATTCTGATTCCGCAGGGTTCACGTATTCTGGGAAAATATGTGAACGAGATTGAATTCGGTCAAGACCGCGTTTTGATTGTCTGGGATCGCATCATTCGTCCAGATGGGATTTCCGTTCAGCTTGACGGAATGCCTGGAACAGACAAAGGTGGATATTCCGGACTTTCGGATCAGGTGGACTGGCATACAGACCGGTTGGTTGCTGGTGTCGGACTTGCCACGCTTCTGGGCGTCGGTACGGAGCTTGCTTATGGTAATGCCGAGGGCGAACTTGCCAGGGCAATAAGAGAAAGTTCTCAGTCAAGCCTGAACAATGCAGGTCAGAGAATAGTCGACCGAAATCTGAATATCCCGCCGACGATCACCGTTCGTGCCGGCTGGCCCATAAGGATAATCGTGACCAGGGATATAACGCTTGAAACGTTTGACGGGGCGCTTCATAAAGTCGGTTCCTCCTTTGAATCTGTGTCACGGAATTTTCCTCCACCTAGATGAGATGAGTTATAAAAACTTGATTTATAGCTCATTAATTGTCATATTATGAGTTATAAAAGAGAAAGATATAGCTCATGAAATGGAACTGGCAGCAAGAAGACTGGCCGAACTTTACCTATAAAACGGAAAAAATATCTGATTTTGAGGCCAAATTTCTCCAGCGCTCCGGCATGTTTTTTGGGGCCTATAAGCATATCACCGAAGATGAGCGTAAAGTTCTTATCGTAGATCTGATTAGCGAAGAAGCTCTGAAAACTTCAGAGATAGAAGGTGAAATGCTCAGCCGGGACAGCATTCAATCATCTATCCGTCGCCAATTTGGGTTGCAAAGCACGATTGCAAATATACCCCCTGCCGAGCAGGGCATTGCCGACATGATGGTCAATTTGTATGAGACCTATTCGGACAAGCTTACGCATCAAACACTCCATAACTGGCATAAGATGCTCACCAGGGGCAGGCGTGATCTGGAGTGTATCGGTGAATATCGAACGCATGAAGAACCTATGCAAGTGGTGTCCGGCTATCTTCATAAGCCGACTGTGCATTTTGAGGCTCCGCCATCTGCCAGAATGCAGGAGGAAATGACCCGTTTTATCGAGTGGTTTAATGACACCTCTCCCAGCGGGAAGCATCCTGTGCCTGCTTTGACGAGAGCGGCAATTACCCATCTTTATTTCGTATGTATTCACCCTTATGAAGACGGAAACGGACGTATTGCGCGGGCATTGACAGAGAAAGCGCTGGCGCAATCCATTGGTCAGCCCTCTTTGATAGCTTTGTCTCAAACCATAGAGGCTTCGAAAAAAGATTATTACCAGGCCCTGGAGGACAACAACAAGGGAACCGAGATCACACGTTGGCTGATTTATTTTGCCGAGACTGTTCTTGCTGCACAGGAGAATGCGGAAACCCTTCTGGAATTTATCATTGCCAAATCGAAGCTTTTTGACCGGCTCAGTGGATCTTTGAATCAACGCCAGGAAAAAGCCCTGCTACACATGTTCCAGGAAGGCCCCTCTGGATTTATAGGTGGGATGAGTGCGGAAAATTATATCTCTATTACAGGGGCATCCCGTGCAACGACGACCCGTGATTTGCAGGATTTGTTGGAAAAAGACGCTCTGAAGAAAACAGGGCAGCTTAAAGGCACACGATACTGGTTGAATATTTAAGTTATCCAAAGTCTGTGAAAACTGCGCACAAATTGCGCATTTTTCTCGTTTAACTTCATGAAATATATAGAGTGTTCGGTGCCTTTAGACTGTCTGATTGAAGTAATATACGGGTGGTTATTTTCGTTCTCTAGTATTGGCTTTATAGAAGGCAGCCAATTCTTCTCGTGATACCTTGCCGGCAGCGACATCTTCAAACAGTTTGATTTGTTCTTCAACAGATATAATCTGCAAGGCTTGCCCATTCAGGTGCAGGAACAGACCGGTAACGGAATAGGCCGTACGTTTGTTGCTGTCAACAAAAGCGTGATTGCGGGCAACACCTTCTGCATAAGTCGCCGCCAATATGTATAGATCATCCTCACCATAGGCATAGAAGTGTTCAGCGCGAGCAAGGGCGGATTCCAGCAAACCTTCTTCACGTATTCCGGCACTACCACCATGTCGCAAAATGGATTGTTCATGGATATAAAGCGCTTGGACTTTGCTGATCCATTTCGGTTCTTGGGAGGGGATCACTTGGCCAGGCCATCCAGTACATCACTGTGCTCTCCCATGAAGGCATCAACGTCACTTTTGAAAGTGTCCGTGACTTCGCCGTCGTAGGCATAGCGTGATTGTTTGAATTTTAGGAATTCTTTATACTCGGCAGCAGAGAGCAACACGACGCTTTCGCGGCCGTTACTTGTCACACTCACGGCTTCTCGCTGGGCCAGTTCTTTATATTGCCCAAAATTTTTCTGGAACTCAGAAGCTGTTACTGTCGTTGTCATAGTAGTTCTCCTTACATTTTTCTACTATACGCAAATTACGTAATATGTGCAGGTTCCATATTTTGTGTAATATGAGTCCCAATGAAGAAGTTCAATAAATAACGAAAATGCCGTTTTCGTTATTTATTTTTCCGTAAGTAACATGAACATTAGTCAAAGAGACGCGAGGGTAACTTGGAGAGCAATACATGGGTTTTCAAAAAGTGCGCAAAAAACGCGCACTTTCTTATTTTCATATACTGAGGAATATGGGTTTGTCGGTGCTGTTGGGCCGCACCAATATTCTTTCCCAGAAGTTCCTAAATCTTCCTAGCTCGCAGAAATTTTCAGTTTTCTGGGATTGTGACGTCCTGATATTTCCTCGGTTTTCCCATATTTCCCGAGAAAAGTGCGCAAATTTCTCACTTTTTCTGTTGAGGCGCCGTAAAATATAATGTCGGTGAAGCAGACCGGCGCACCTTCTTGATCTTTCTGAAACTTTTCGGCACTTTCCGCTTTGACCAAAGTAAAGGTAAAACAGGATTAGAAAAGCTGTAGCCAAAATATTGTCGATAGACGCGCAAGCTCCGTTCAAGTCCTGCCTCGTTATCATTTTTACGGCTTGCGTCCGGCTTTCCAGTCTTCGCTCAACTGCTCGCGAAATTTGGGTGCCGCGATGGCAATAAGCGAATGCGCGCGCTCGTCTATCGATTTATGCGCAAGGTCGGCAACGCCATGTTCTGTCACGACGTATTGCATATCTGTCCTGCAGATGGTCACCGGGCCGGACAAGTTTAACACGATGTTAGAGCGCTGGCCATTGCGACTGGTCGACTGCAAACAGATTACCGCGCGGCCATTTCTGGACAAGCGGGCGCCGCGCACAAAATCGACGAGACCGCCACTGCCGCTGATCTGGCGGCCACCAATCATCTCGGCATTTGCTTGACCGAAAAGGTCTATTTCCAAGGCGGAATTTATGGCAACCAGCTTGTCCAACCGGGCAAGTGTGTCCGGATTGTGGGTGTGCCGAACCGACCTGAAGGAAAAGTCGGGGCGGGACGAAATCCAGTCATAAAAGTCCTGATCTCCTGCGGCAACGCCCGTCACATGTCGGCCGGTGTCGATGGTTTTGCGCACTCCCGTCATGACCCCTTTATCGATCAATGAACGCACGGCCGGTGTGATCAGCCCGCTGTGCAGGCCAAGGTCGTTATGCTCGCTCAGACCGCTGACGATACATTGTGGAACGCGGCCAATGCCGTATTGAACTGTATCCCCGTCGTGCACCAGCGGCAAAACGTTCGCCGCGATCCGGTCCAACACCGCATTGGAGTCGGGGGAGGGGATTTGGGGTAATGGATAGTCAGTTTCGACCACATAGTGAAACGCGCCTAAAGGGATCCTGGGTCCGTCTACTACAGGCGGCATTGAGTGGTTAATTTCGGCGATGACAGTATGACACTGCGGGAGTATTTCAGAGACGAAATCTTCTGATATTCCGGTGCTGCAATATCCCTGTGCGTCAGGGGCGCTCACCTGAATCAACCCGATGTCGATTGTGACCTTCTGTTCAAGAAAAGGGATGATCCTGCTGTAATGAGCAGGCACAAATTCGATTGGCCCAGCCTGATAGCTTTGCCGTAAATCGGGATAGTCGAAGAATGTAGTCAGTCGGCTTTCCTGCGTGCCCGGCGATATCGGAAATTTGTTAATTCCCGGCGTCAGTGGTGAAATGTAATGAATCCCCCCCAGTGAAGCAGAGGCTTCTTGCAAGGCTTTCATGAGCCTGAGCGGCTGACCGATACTGCCCTGTACGAAAACCGTCATCCCGGGTTTGATCAGATCAGGGACGTCACTGGCGGTGATATGTGAGGTTGTTACCGACATGGGACTAGAGACTGTAGCCGCCGTCAAGGGTGAGGGTCTGGCCGGTGACAAAGCTTGCGCGATGGGACGCAAAGAACAATACGGCCTCGGCGACTTCTTCCGCCGTACCAAGACGTTTCAATGCGGAATTCCGCTTCGCCGCTTCAATATATTTTTCATCATAGGCGGTGCCGATCAGCTTTCGAAACAAACCCGCGTCTATCAGTCCCAATGCAACCGTATTCGCGCGGATTTGATTACGGCCTTCTTCCCGTGCAATTCCAGTCATCAGGGCGTCATTCGCGGCCTTGGGTATGACGGAAAGTGCATCCTTGTTGGGCCAGCGTAACAGGCCTGTGGTGCTGATCGCAACAAAACTACCGCCTTTTTCGCGCATATGGCCGAGGACGGCATGGACAACGTTAAAAAAGCCGTTGGTGTCCGCGTTCATCACTCTACTGAATTCGTCCCGGTCGATGTCACCGATAAATTTCATATCGATATGGGAACCGGAGGCATTCACAACTGTATGAATGCGGCCAAATTTAGCGATAATGTCCTTGCAAATTTCAGCGACCTCGGTGCCGTTCTCCAGGGCCATGGGATATGCTGACGCCTTGCGCCCGTATTTGGCCACAGTAGAGATAACTTTATCGGCAGCCTCTTTGTTGGTGCGATAGGTGAAAACGATGTCGGTTCCGCCTTGCGCTAGTTTTTCACAGATTGCCTGACCAATGCCGCCGCTACCGCCAATGACCAGGGCGATGCCGTCCTGGTCGGGAAAGTCCGGGCAGTGCGAAGTGTTTTGCAGGGTCTTATCGGATGTGGAAACCATGGTTAAAAACTCCTGGAAATAATTTCTTTCATGATCTCGTTGGTGCCGCCATAGATCATTTGTGCGCGGGCGTCGGTCC
Organism: Emcibacter sp.; assembly: GCF_048269205.1. Classification (GTDB taxonomy): domain Bacteria; phylum Pseudomonadota; class Alphaproteobacteria; order Sphingomonadales; family Emcibacteraceae; genus Emcibacter. The sequence continues at coordinate 6,436 of NZ_JBLXJC010000005.1, forward strand.
AGGCGCGCGCGATGGGATACTCGAGCATATAGCCGTAACCGCCGTGCAACTGGACACATTCGTCGAGCACGCGGTTCTGGAGTTCGGTGCACCACCATTTGGCCATGGCGGAGGCTTCGGCGCTCAACCCTTTCCCGGTGGCAAGGTCTATGCATTTGTCGATATAGACACGGGCGATCTGGGTCTTGGTTTTACACTCGGCGAGTTTGAACTTTGTATTCTGGAATTCCAGCAAACTTTTCCCAAACGCATTTCGCGTCTTGGTGTAGTCGACCGTATTTTCAAGAGCTATCTCACACCCCGCAACAGCACGGATGGCGATCATCAATCGCTCCCAGGCCAGTTCCTGCATGAGATGGTTTAACCCCTTGCCGAGTTGTCCAAGGAGATTTTCTTTCGGTATGCGGACATCGTCAAAGAAGAGCTCAACTGCATCCTGTGACTTCTGACCAACTTTGTCGAGTGGAAGGCTCTTGGTGACACCTTCCTGGTCCGCTTCAACAAGAAACAGGGACAAGCCGCTGGTTCCGTCGGGTTGATCGGTCCTGGCGGCCACAATGATGAGATCACAAACATATCCGTTGGTGATAAAGGTCTTGTTTCCGTTAATCACATATTCGTTGCCGATTGGGTTGGCCCGGGTCGCGATGGAACGCAGATCTGATCCGCCACGCGGTTCAGTCATGGCAAGCGCGCCGATAACCTCGCCGCGGGCCATTTTAGGCAACCAGTTTTGCTTTTGCTCTTCTGTGCCATAGCGTTCAATATAGCCGGCAACGATTTCTGAATGCATCACAAACCCGGGGCCTGCAGCGTTGGCCCGCTGCTGTTCCTCGATAAGCACGGCGCTGTATTTTCTGTCGGCCCCGGCACCACCATATTCAGGCGGCGTGGTAACGCATAAGAGACCATGTTTTCCGGCTTCCAGCCAGACCTCTCGGTCAGGATGGTTTTGCTTGTTCCACTTGTCGAGGTTTGGAATGACTTCATCGTGCATGAAGCGGCGAACCGTATTACGGAACATATCGTGTTCGCTTGTAAATATCGTGCGCTCGATGGGGAGGAAATTTGCGTCATTCACTTAAGTCTCTCCTAACTCAGAATTATTCGGCCATACCCGGTGAAGCCTTACATGATGAAGGTTTACAGGGCGATCCGGCTCATCTTAAACTCGTTTTAAGGGTCCGCTGCAGGCTTAAGACCGGTAGAAAAGTTTCCACGAAAGCACGAGGCAGGGATCGTCGTCACCGACGATGTGAACGGCAACACCCAGATCAATCATTGTTCCTCCCTTTTTTTCGGTAACTTTATCGATACGTGTCCTGCAATGGATGTGTGACCCGGCCAGCACCGGTTTGATAAAGCGCAAATGCTCTATCCCATAGTTCAGGGCACTACTGTGGCCGACAATGTTGTAACCGTCCGACCTGCAAAGCGCCGTAATAAAGGAAAGGACGAAGAAGCCATGTGCGATCGTGGTGCCTAACGGACTGTCTGTTTTTGCGCGTTTTGCATCAACATGTATCCACTGCATGTCTTCGGTTAATTGTCCAAATGCCGAAATGCCTTCCTGTGAAATCAGGCGTTGTTTGCCCCACGGTCCATATTCATCGGAAACAAGCGAGTTTAGCTTGTCAATGTCGTCAAATCTGATGGAGTTCATGTGTTTCTATATTCCAGTTCCAGGCTTGTTAATTATGTGAAATCGGAAACTGACCGGACGGGACTGTCGGCCATTTTTTAATTTCTTTGTTTCACGTCTGACGGGATTAGAACACTGGAGACCTTTCAACAAAAACTCGCTTTCACCTGCCAAATACGAGTTTGAACTGAACCCGGTCGGGTCATATTTTTAGGACAGCCAAAACAAGAATGTAATTAGATGGTTACCGCGCAGTCTCAGTGCGATCTAAGCCGTTGACACTAACTCAACATTTGTTCGGACCAAACCATGCCGCTTTCTAAGCACGACAAGAATATTGTGGGCGATGTTGCCGAAGACCTGATTTATGATGTGATTATCATCGGGTCTGGCGCCGCGGCGCTGATGTCGGCTTGTCGCTGTAGGGATCTGGGCGCAAGTGTTCTGGTGCTGGAAAAAACAGGCCGGATTGGTGGCACTTCCGCGACATCCGGTGGGGGGATATGGGTGCCGAATAATGCGCAGATGGCCGTTGCGGGCATAGCGGATAACGAAAAAGATGCTTTCGATTATCTCCGAAATGTCATTCCGGCAGACCAGATCAGCGACGACACGATCCGGACTTACATCTCCTGGTCCTCGAAAATGATTGAATATCTCGGCCAGATCGGCGTGCCCTACAGCCCGGTAAAAAAATATCCGGATTATTATCCTTCCCTGCCTGGCTGGAAGGAAGGGGGGCGGACAATGGATTGCGAACCATTTGACGGGCGAAAGTTGGGTGACGACCTTTATCTCCTGCGCGAAATGCCCCAGGCGTCAAAGGCATTTGGCAGGATCAATCTTTCGATAACCGAGGCTTCGAAAATTCAGGCCGTGGCAAAGGGCTGGCAAAAGATCGCCGCAAAAGCTGTCATCCGTTATCTGGCAGACGTCAAAGGCCGGTTGAAGGGTCGCCGGGACCGACGTCTCTGCATGGGCGAGGCGCTTGTCGGCAGGCTGCTGCTTGCCGTTCGTAAACGCGAAACAGACTTTTTGCTGAACAGTCCGGTTATAGGATTGTTCAGAGAAGACAACAGGATATGCGGTGTCGAAATAGAGCGCGAAGACGGACAACTACAGCGTATCAAATCACGCCGAGGCGTTATTGTCGCGGCCGGTGGGTTCGAGCGCAGTGCGGAGATGCGCAAACGGTATCTTGCCAATCCCACACAGCCTGACTGGTCAGCGGGTAGCCCTGGCAACACCGGCGATCTGATCACAGCCGGACAAGAGATTGGCGCGGCAACGGGCCGTATGAACGAGGCCTGGTGGGCCCCGGTCGTCCGCTGGGGTGAGAAGACAATTGTCCTGTTTTTCGAAAAATCCAAGCCGGGCCTGATCATCGTTGATCGCAGGGGACGGCGATTCATGAACGAGTCCATTACTTATAATTCATACGGCAAATGTATTTACGGGGAGGACTACACTCTGTCCGACCATGTTCCTGCCTATGTGATCTTCGATGGGCATTATCGTAAAAGATATATGTTTGCAGGTCTGTTGCAAGCAAGCATGTCGCCTGACTGGATGAACCGTAAAGCCTTTGGTCCTGACGGGTTGCTGCAGAAGGCCCCAACGTTGCGGGAACTCGCTGTCACTCTGGGGATTGATGCCGATGGCCTGGAGGCGACAGCCACGGAAGTGGCCGGTTATGCCAGAACGGGGATCGACGAGAAATTCGGGCGCGGCAGCGATGAGCACGACCGCATGTACGGAGATGAACGCGTGCAGCCCAACCCGTGCCTCGGATCAATGGCGAAGGGCCCGTTTTATGGCGCGAAATTATATCCAGGCGACATCGGTACAAAAGGTGGTCTTGTCATCAACGATAATGCGCAGGTGCTGGATGAAGACGAGCAACCCATCGACGGACTCTATGCCGCCGGCAACAGCACCGCCTCAATCATGGGTGACAAATACCCGGGGGCAGGCTGCACCCTGGGACCGGCGCTGACCATGGCCTTTCGCGCAAGCAACGCAATTATGCAATTCGACGCCGGTTAAAGGCAGAGTAAAAGGAATAAATATGGCGAAAACGAGTGATTATAAACTGGGTGAATTTGATTTTCCGCGCGGCTGGTTCATGGTCTGCGAGGCGTCGGAACTTGATAAAGGGCCTGTGCCGTTGCGGTTCTTCGGCAAGGACTTCGCCCTGTTTCGCGGGGAAAGCGGTCGGCTGGTCTGTCTTGATGCCCATTGCAAGCATATGGGAGCCCATCTTGCGGCGTCTTCAAGTGCGTCCATTGCCGCGCACGGAGAACAGATCGAGGGGGATGCGATTCGCTGCCCCTATCACGGTTGGCGGTATAACCAGGACGGTGAGCTTGATGATATTCCGGATTATGACGGTCCCTGTCCCAAGGCAGCGAAACTGAATACCCACCTTGTCCAGGAAGTCATGGGTTCAATTATGATGTGGCATGATCCCGAGGGGGGAGAGCCGGATTATGATCCGCCTCATTTGCCAGAGTGGGACATGCCGAACTGGGTGAACGGTACTTATGATCATCTTGGCACCCTGAACACGCATCCACAGGAAATTCTGGACAATATGGCGGACTCCAACCACCTCGGTCCGACCCATGGGTCGCCATGCGAATATTTTGAGAACTCGTTTGATAAGCATGTTTATCGCCAGCTTCAGGGCGGATTCCGGCGTGAGTATAACGCCAGCCTGAGAACGGATACCTGGTACACCGGTCCCGGCCTCCTTCTGTCGCGCCAGTCGATCGGGGACATTAACGGTATCGAGTTCATCTTCCACACGCCGGTGGAGGACGGGGTAACGCGGGTTTGGCACAACAATCTGTTCAAGACAGCCACTGACAGCCCGAGCGAAGAAGATGTCACTACAGCCAGGAAAATGCAGGATGAAGTCCTGGCCGCCTTCAGTCAGGATTTCGAAATCTGGTCCAACAAGGTTCCTGCGGTTCAGATCATGAGCCTGCCGATCGAGACGAATTTTCAACGGGGCCGGACCTGGTACCGGCAGTTTTACAATCCGCGAAGCCTGGCGGAAGAGTTCCACAAAAAGAACACCGGTCACTACGTTCCACAGCACAAAGCGAAACCCAACCAGGCCGCTCGTGAAGTTGGAAGATGAGCGCGTTGCGGGCTTAACATAATCTGGGAGACTATCATGCATACCACTATTTCTGAAAAGTCGAACTTTTCTCGTGAGAATGATTTCAATGTTGATCCCATTCTGGATCTGATCGAAAAGAACGGTCCACTCGGACGCAAGGAGCGCAAGATTCCTGTGGAGTCTGTAGAAGCCCTTCGTGAGTCAGGCTTTTTCCGGGCCTACCTTCCTAAAGAAATGGGCGGAACCGGAGCGACACCTCAGGTGTGGCTCAAGACGCTGATTAAACTGGCCGAACACGATATGAGTACAGCCTGGATCAGCGGCGTTATTTCGGTGCATGGCTTCCAGATTTCCTTGATGGATGCCCGCGCACAGAATGAAGTATATGGCTCTGATCCGGATGTCCGGGTCAGTAGTTCATATAATCCTGTCGGAGCGAAAACCCAGGTCACTGATGGTGGTGTAATGTTAAGTGGCCGTTGGGGTTGGAGTTCCGGCAGTGATCATTGCGACTGGGCGCTGCTTGGCTCCATCGTCGAAGGCCGGCCTCTGCTGCAGACCATGCTGGTGCCGCGCTCGGCCTATGTGATTGAGGACACCTGGCATGTCATGGGCCTGCAGGGAACAGGTTCCAAGGACATCGTGATCGAAGAGCCGGTTCTGGTGCCGGAATATCGAATTCATGCCCAGATGGACGGGTACCATTGTCTCAATGACCAGCCCGATCCTCTTTATTCCATGCCCTGGGCGCAAATTTTTGCGGCCACGGTGGCGGCCCCTTCAATTGGCGCAGCCCGACATGCGCTCAAGCTCTTTACGGCCAAAGCAGGCTCCAGCAGTACCGATCCAACCAAGCTTGTGGGAGACCCGGATATTCTGCGCCGGGCGGCCGAGGCCAAGTCACTGATTGACAGGGCGGAAAATACGCTGATCTCCAATTTTGACGCCCTGGTAAGCGCTCTCTATGAGGGACGTGAAGTGCCCCTGGTCGAGCGGGCAAGGTATCGCTATGAAACCGGATCGATCGCCACACAGATGATGCAGGCGGTGGATATTCTTTTTGAAGTTGCTGGCGGCCGCAGTGTTTTCAACGGCGCTGAAATCCAGGAAATCTGGCACGATATCCATATTACACGGGCTCATGTGGCGAACAATCCGGTGCCACTGGCACGGAACTACGGCAATCTGCTGCTCGGTGGTAAAAACCAGGATTATTTCCTCTAGGGTGAGCTCATGACACAAGATTTCCTGCCACGCGGCAATATAGTCGACGTAGGTGAGCATAAAATCCACTATCTCAGCTATGGGGAAGGGGACGCCGTAGTGCTGCTGCACGGCAGCGGCCCCGGAGCGAGTGGTTATAGTAATTTCAAACAGAATATTGACGCCATCGTTGACACTGGCCGGCGGGCGATAGTTTTCGACATGATCGGCTTCGGGTATTCAAGCAAGCCCACAGGTCGGGATTATACCACCGAATTGTTTGCCAGCACGATCACTGACGCACTGGCTGGGATCGGGGTGGAGCGCTGCGTGCTGGTCGGAAATTCACTGGGGGGAGCCGTAAGCATTCGCATCGCAATCGATACGCCGAACCTGGTGGACGGCCTGGTCCTGATGGCGCCGGGAGGAATCGAGACTTCCGAAGTCTATTATAACATGCCCGGAATCAAGAGCATGATTGCGGGGTTCGTTGGCGGAACGCTGGACTTCGAGGGTCTTCGAGCGTTACTTGAAATGCTTGTTCAGGACACGGCCTTCGTTGATGATCAACTGGTCGCTGAACGGCTTGCCATCCTTGAGACGCAGCCGGTGGAGGTGCTATCCCGTTTGGTTGTCGCCAATATGGAAGACGAGCTAGATAAGCTGCAATGTCCGATCATGGGTTTCTGGGGCCAGAACGATCGGTTCACACCAGTCTCTGGCTTCAACAAGATCATAAATGCCAACCAGAATTGTGTTTTTACGATTGTCTCAAATTGCGGCCATTGGGTGATGGTTGAACGTGCCGCCATGTTTAACAATCATCTCCAGCAGTTTCTTAATTCGCTCCCGCAAAGATAACGGGAGCACCACGCTCGAGAACTCCAGAAAAAAGAAAGACATATCACGATGAAAATCTCTAACCTCGGCTATTTGATCGTCTCTTCACAGGCCCCCGAAAGCTGGCGCACATTCGGACTGGATGTGGTCGGAACGATGGAAGTAACAGTTCCAGGCGCAGAGGTTGCCCTGAAAATTGACGAACACCCCTTTCGCTTCCTCATTGAAAAGAGCCATGAAGACCGGCTTACCGCCATTGGCTGGGAAATGGCGAACCGCGCTGATTTCGAGGCGCTTCGGGAACATCTCGCAGCCAAAGGCCTGATGATTCGCAATGGAACCGCCGAACAAGCAGTAAAGCGGTGCGTTACGGAGTTTTTTGCGACCGAGGATCCGAGTGGAAACCCGCTTGAATTCTATTATGGTCGAACCGGGTGCGGGGAGCCTTTTGTCTCACCGATCGGTGTGTCCGGATTTGTGACTGGTGATATGGGACTGGGTCATCTGGTCGTCCCTGCCTCTGGTGGCCTGGACGAAACACACTCATTCTACACGTCCATATTAGGGTTTGGTGACAGCGATAACCTGACCATTTCTTTCCCTCCCGAAGATATACCTGACATTCTTGTCCGCTTTATGCATGTGGAAAACCCGCGACATCACAGTCTGGCGCTGACAACCCTGCCGTCGCCTACAGGCATTGTGCATGTCATGCTGGAGATGGAAGATCTGGATAATGTCGGTCATTGTCTGGACCGGGTCATGGCAAATGGCATGAGTTTAATGGCTTCCCTGGGCCGTCACTGCAATGACAATATGCTGTCCTTCTATGTCAACGGTCCCGCCAATATTCCTGTTGAAATTGGTTGTGACGGCTTGCAGCTGGACTGGAGCAGTTTTGAGCCGACAGTCAGTACGGTGCCCGACATCTGGGGGCATGCCTACGTCCTGGGTTAGGGGGAACAGAGTATGTATATCTTGAGCGTGATGGATTTGATTGTAAAATTACCGGCAGAAGCTAACATGCTGCAATGGCTTTCGAGGATACTAACCAATAAGGAAAGGTGATCTGTTGCGACGTAAGAAACCTGTTCAGGAGCGTTCCAGGTTTACCTCCGATATCATTTTGGAGGCTGCCCAGATCATCCTTCTTACAGAAGGGTATGAAAGAGCGACGACGAACTATATTGCGGAAAAGGCCGGTGTGAGTATTGGTACTTTGTACCAATATTTCGCCAACAAGGATTCTATTATTTCGGCGTTGATAGAGCAGACGGTTTCAAAAGTTTCCAATGGTGTGAAAGAAGTGTTGCGGGAGTCTATGGGGCTGCCGCTAAAAGTTGCCAGCAAAAATGTGTATACGTTCCTGCTGCATAACCTTCGGGAAAATAAAGAACTTTTCTATACGTTTCCAAAGCTTTCTCCCGATCTGATTGAACTGACTAAAAACCTCTCCATTGAAAAATTCACGCATCTCACAAATAAGGCTCTGCTGGAACAGAATAAAAGCGAAATTACAACCGTAGATATCGAGAAGTCTCTGATTGTCCTGGAGGTCGCGATTCTTGCAAATTTAAGACGCTATATCATGGAAAATCCAGCTGGCATGACGGATGACGAATTCATTGACTCAATGTCACGGTTATCTACTTCCTACCTGAAATATGAAATGTAGTGCGCTCGGAACTCGCCGTAATTCCTCAGCCTGTAAGTCGCAGACATTAGCAATTTTACCTTAGCTGCAAAATGACGGTTTCCCGCCTTGCTTGGCGGGGCGCCGTTTTTGCAAAATATACCGACATTACGGGCATTCGAGCCGAAACGAGTTTTATGTGAGCGCTCCAGTTTGTAGGTCTTGAGGAAAGCGCATCTGCTGATGTCGCAACGGTTCACATCATGTTGAGGCGCCCTTCAAGGCTGTTCTCCTCAAGAGCTGACAAACAAGAAACCTGTGGAGTAAAGAATGTCGGAAATAGGTATTACTTCTATCGCGGCTTATCTTCCCAGATTGCGGCTGGCGCGCAAGGCAATCGCCGACGCAAACAAATGGGCAAACCCTGCGGTAGTCTCACAAGGTAAAGGGCACCGCACTTCCTGCACACCTGATGAAGACAGCCTGACGATGGCAGTCGAAGCCAGCCGCACCTGTCTTTCTGGAGCCGGAGGCTTTGAGGCAACAACCGTTCATTTTGCCAGCACGACCTCGCCTTTCAAAGATCGTGCGAATTCGGTGCTCTTGAGCGAAGCACTTGCTATGCCCTCAGATATTCGCTGCGCGGATTTTTCCGGTTTTCTTGGTGCGGGCGTCACGGCCCTGATTGATGCTCTGTGTAATGACCGTCGGACATTGATTGCTGCGGCGGATAAGCGTGCGGCAAAGCCGGGCTCCCCTTTGGAAATGACGTTGGGCCATGGTGCCGCCGCGGTTACCACCGGCAGCGAAAACATAATTGCACGCTTGATAGCAGACCACACCACGGCTGAAGATTTTGTCGACCATTATCGATCTTCCGGGGCTGATTTTGATTACATTCAGGAAGAACGCTGGGTGCGGGATGAAGGGCAGGTGAAAATCGCTTTGCCTGCGATCAACACGCTATTGGCCAAAGCCGGTTGTGACGGTGGCGATGTGCACCGTTTCGCCATCGCCGGTGTGAAGCCCGCCATCGCGCGCCAGGTAGCTACGGCCTGTGGAATTCCGGAGGACCGGTTAACCGATACACTTGATTCCGATTGCGGCAACATCGGTACCGCCCATGCGCTTCTGATGCTGAGTCATGCCATCGAGCAGGCGGGCCCGAAGGAACGAATACTCCTGGTCAATGTCGCACAGGGCGCACAATGTATACTTTTTGAAACGACCGACGCAATTGCACAGTGGACGCCTCCAAAACCGATCAGTGCCCAGCTGGAAAACGGTTCCGTGGATCACAATTACAATCGTTTTTTATCCTTTAACGATCAGCTTGATATGGATTGGGGCGTTCGGGCAGAGCGCGACAATCGCACCTCTCTATCAGCTTTCAACCGCCACCGTAAAACCGTCACGAGTTTCATCGGCGGCGAATGTACAGAATGCGGAACGAGGCAGTTTCCCAAGGGGCAGGCCTGCGTCAATCCCGCATGCCGCAGCTTCGACACCCTGGTCGACCATCCGTTCCAAAATAAAACAGGGAAGGTCAAGTCGTTCACCGAAGACTGGCTTGCCATCTCTGCCAATCCTCCTTTGATGTATGGCAATGTCGCCTTCGAGGACGGTGGTGTCATCATGATGGAGTTCACGGACTTCGAACCGGGCGAGTTAAAGGTCGGTCAACCGGTGCGCTTTGTCTTCCGCATCAAGGACAAGGACCCAAAACGCAAATTTCACCGCTACTTCTGGAAAGCGGCCCCGACAAATATTGTAAAGGCGTGACACATGGCAGATGGTATCAAAGATAAAGTTGTTATTTTGGGCATGGGTTGTTCGCGTTTTGGCGAACGGTGGGATTGCAGCGCCGAAGATCTTCTCGCGGAATCATTTATGGAAGCTATCGCTGATGCCGGAATTGACCGGGATCAGATTGAGGCGAGCTGGTTCGGGGTCGCTATGGAAGAACAAAACCTCGGCAAATCCGGTCTGTCGCTTTCGCAAACACTGCGCTTGCCGAACATTCCGGTAACCAGAGTGGAAAATCTTTGTGCGACAGGCTCTGAAGCCCTGCGCGGCGCGGTTTACGCCGTTGCATCGGGCGCGGTCGATATCGCGATGGCGATTGGCGTTGAAAAACTGAAGGACACCGGCTATGCCGGTCTGCCGGAACGCAGCAAGGGCACCTTTAACGAATTGTGGCAACCCAGCGCAACGGCACCGGGATCATTTGCCCAGTTCGCCAGCGCCTACACAGAACGTCACAATGTTGATATCGATACACTGAAGGAAGCCATGGCTCATGTGTCCTGGAAGAGCCACGAGAATGGTTCGAAAAACCCGAAGGCCCATTTGCGCCGTCGTCTGTCGAAGGAAGCAATCCTCAAGGCGCCCATGGTGGCCTATCCCCTGGGCCTCTTTGATTGCTGCGGTGTGAGTGACGGTTCGGCCTGCGCCATCGTTGCGTCACCTGAAATGGCCCGAAAGCTTGGACGGACCGGTGATCTTGTCAGTGTTAAATCGGTACAGGTAGCTGTCAGCAATGGCGCAGAAATGTCTCATGATTCATGGGATGGCAGCTACGCACTTACCACGCGTGTCGCCTCTCAGAGAGCTTATAAAGAAGCTGGCATCACGGACCCGCTGACTGAGCTTGACCTTGTTGAGGTGCATGATTGCTTTTCGATCACGGAGCTCGTGACTATGGAGGACCTGGGTTTATCAAAGCCGGGCGAAGGGTATCGCGACGTCCTGGCTGGCAAATTCGATGCCGGCGGGGAAGTCGCCAGCAATATCGATGGCGGGCTAAAGTGTTTCGGTCATCCGATCGGCGCCTCGGGACTTCGCATGGTTTACGAGTGCTACAATCAGTTGCTTAATCGCGCCGGCGATCGTCAGCTCAACCGTCCCGGCACAGCACTTACCCATAACCTGGGTGGTTTTCCAAATTTCAATGTGTGCAGCATTTCAGTGTTTGGTCTGTTCGGCAGCTGAACGTTTTATTCCTTCACAAATCAAAAAGAGTTCCATCATGAAAAATCCAGCATCGCTTGAAAACAAGGTCGTCATCGTTACCGGGGCTGCCCAGGGAATTGGCAAGGCACTGGCCGATCAGGCAATTCTGATGGGGGCCCGCCTCGCCGCCGTCGACATAAACGAAGCGGCCCTTCAAGATAGCTTTGGCAAGCATGACCCCGACCTGGTCAAGGTATTCGCGGGCGACATTACAGATGAAAATTTCGTTTCTGGCGTTGTCAGCGGAACAGTGGATGCTTTTGGAGATGTTAACGGGTTGGTGAACAACGCAGGAATTGTTCGCGCTGAAATGATCACGGATATGAGCATTAAACAATGGCAAGCGGTCATTGACGTAAACCTGACAGGAGCTTTCCTCTGTATGCAGGCTGTTGGGCGCCATATGGTCGAGATGGCTAAAAAAGGCAGTGCCAATCCTGGCTCTATCGTAAATATTTCATCTGTTTCCGGGCGACGTGGAACCATTGGGCAGGTCAACTACGGCGCCGCGAAATCAGGTGTCCTGGGCTTGACGATGAGTGCCGCGCGAGAGTGGGGACGCTACAATATCAACGTCAACAGCGCCTGTTATGGTTTGGTTGAAACAGTCATGACGGAGACGATCCGGCAGGAAAAATACCGCGATAAGTATCTCCAGTCGATCCCGCTAAATCGATTTTCCACACCTGAGGATATTGCGCCCGCCACATGTTTCCTGCTGTCCGATGCGGCTTCCTACATCACTGGTCAGCATATCGGCATTGATGGAGGGTTCCATATTTCATCCTAGTCAACAGGATTGAGGCCGGGTGAAGGACTTCCTTGAGGCAATGAGGAAAAAATGACGGACTTCTCTAAGAAAATCAAAAATAAACATGTCACGGGTCTCGAGCTGGACGTATCGGACGATGTACTGACGGTCAGGCTTGATCGTGAAAAGAAACGCAACTCGATAACTTACGACATGTATGACGCCATCACCGAAGCGCTCAAAATGGCGGAAAGTGAAGATGACATACGCGCTGTGCTCTTTAGTGCCAGCGGATCTATCTTTTCGGCGGGGCACGATGTCGGCGGGTTTACCAGGGGGCTTGATCTGGCTTATGACGAAAAACCTTCATACAGCTTCATGCAGACACTTTCCCGCTTTCCAAAGCTGGTGGTGGCTGCGGTCAACGGTGATGCCGTCGGTGTCGGGGCAACACTGCTGCTGCATTGTGACCTCGTCTATGCGGTTCCTGACTGCAGGATTATCTTTCCATTTATCAAAATGGGCCTGGTTCCCGAATTCGCGTCTACATATTACCTGCCCCAGCTCATCGGTTACAGCAAGGCGATGTCGCTTTTTCTTCGCGAAGGCGGGTGCACTGCGGAACAGGCGGTCGAATGGGGTATTTTCAACGAAACTATTCCCCGCACCCAGTTGCGCGATTATGTTGCGGATGTCTTAAAGGAGCTTGTGAAGCTTTCTCCTGATGCTGTCATGCAAACAAAACGACTGGCAAAAATGACGACAAAGGAACTGGTCCAGACGACGATTGCCGAGGAGGCGCAGGTTTTCCATGAACTCCTTGGTTCAGATTTCGTACGCGGCCGACTTGAAACGATACAACAAAAAATATCAGGCAAATAAACCGTTTAAGAAACTCATTATTTGGTGAGATAGCCGTAGGCCATTCGTGTCAGTTCGGTTATCAGTTGCTCTTCGGTCATATCAGTCGGGCTTTCTGTCAAAAAACATTCGATATTATGGACTGTGGATCGCACAATGAGGAGAAGAGCGGTCGGATAGTCGGTGACGGTCATTTCATCCTGATGTTGTTCGAGAAAAGCCAGATTGGTTGAATAGGTATATATATCCAACTTGATATTCTTCGTGAATTCCTTCATCTCCGGCACATATTCGATGATCTGGATAAGAATAAATGCGTTCTCCTTATAAATCTCGAAGAGCAGCTTGATGATCTGATGTAGTGCCGACTCCAGTGGCACTTCCATCAGGTCCCGCAATTGATTGCGGATCTGGGCGGCCGCGTCGTTCACGGTCTCCTGTATCAACGTTTTGATGATCGCCTGCTTGTTCGGGAAGTACTGGTAGAGAGAGCCCACACTGACACCGGCAGCTTTTGCAATTCGGTTCGTGGTGGCATTCTCGTATCCCTCCTTGATAATAAGTTGTTGCGTCGCTTGCGTAATAGCATCTGCTGTGGCAAGTGCACGCTCCTGCTTTGGCATCTTACGGCGGGAAAAGTCGTTCTTGTCATTTTCTGTCATCTTTTGCCTCCCATTTGCGGCCCTGTATTTATTCTTTCCCTTTTTCAAGCGGGACCCGGAAAGTTTCCCGGGCTATAGGCGAGTTCATAGTGAGCACACCACCTGATAACTATTATATTAAAAAGAAAGGGTGAGACATGTCAGCATATATTATCGGATCATTGATAGTAAAAGATTGGGACTGGTACCGTGAATACCGAAATGTTACCGAGCCGCTGGTCGCGAAACATGGAGGGCGTTATCTCGTTAAAGGTGGAAACCCGGAAACTGTAGAAGGTTCTGCTCCCCAGGCCCACGCGGTGGTGATGATCGAGTTTCCGGACCGGCAGTCTGCCATGAACTGGTATAACGACCCCGAATATGTCCTGATGATAGACCTGCGCCAAAAGAGTAACGTCCTTACTGAACTCATGCTTGTCGACAGCGTTGAATAAGCCGATTATGCGGGCCTGGGGGTCACTTCTTCAGTTTCAGCATGTTGCAGATGTTATTCTTCTGGATTGCCGAAGATCCACCGAGGATCGGCATTGCCAGTATATCGCGGACGTGACGTTCCATGTTGAACTCTTTTATATATCCATAAGCGCCCAACACCTGCTGACAGGACAGCACAATTTCTTTTGCGGTCTCGCAGACAAAAAGTTTGGTCATCGAGGTTTCAAGTGATGCGGCTTCATTCCGGTCGAGCATCTCCGCCGCGTGATAGGTGACGGCGCGGCAGGCGTGAAGTTTGGCTTTCGCATCTGCCAGCATATGGCGGATTGACTGGAATGCGGCGATTGGCTTGCCAAATTGCTCCCGTTCCTCTGCATAGGTCCAGGCTTCGTCCACGGCTGCAGAAGCAATGCCGAGCGCCATTGCGGCCACCTCGATTTTTTCAATATCCAGCCCTGGCCCGATCAACATGCTCCATGCATTGTTCCAGCCGGCTTCTTCTCCCATAACATGATCGAGCGGTACATTGACATCAGAGAAGGTGACGTCATAGGTGCCGGTTCCCTTCAGGCCAAGAGCGTCCTGCTCCTCAAACGTTATCCCTTCTGCAGAGGTCGGTACGAGGATGAGCGTCAGGTTTTTGTATTTGTTCTCCTTTGGTCCGGTGCGCACCAGCGTATAGATGTACTCAGAAATTTTTGCACCTGAACAAAATCGTTTGGAGCCATTGATGATCAGCTGTTCTCCATCGAGTCTGGCCGTCGTCCGTACCGCGGCGATGTCTGCACCGACATCGGGCTCGCTGATGCCGTAAGCGAAGATCATGCCGTCCTCGACAACGCGCGGCAGCAGTTCTCTCTTCTGACGTTCACTGGCGACTTCGACAAGATTAAGGCCCGCGTAGCAGGTGGATTGAATGAAAGGTCCGCCTACCGCCATGCTGCGCCCGCAAAGCATTTCTATGGCCATTATAGTAGCGCGTATATCCCTGCCGGATCCGCCGTATTCTTCCGGAACTGTCAGGCCCATCAGGCCAAGATCCGCCAGCTTACGGTGCACCTCCGCTGGAAAGTGGTTGTCTTTGTCCCATTTCCGAACGAGGTCGGCGGGCATTTCATTGTCAATAAAACGCTGCAGCGTCTCACGAAGCATCAGGATATGTTCATTCTCAGAGGAGTTGTTCATTATTTTGTCCTGTGAATAGGGGGCACACCGGGCAATTAAATTTCTGTGGATTTCCCCGTGCGGCCTTGGGTTTGCTCTGACCCTACAAACCGGCAGGTTCAATTGTAACTCGCATACTTTTCACCGTGAATTTGATGTCGCGCTTCTATCGCACAGCGAAATGAAAACGAGTTTAAGCTGAGCATGGTGCGGCATTAGGGTGAGGCGGTATTTATATTGCGGTCGGGTAGGCACACAAAACCATATTCATCCGCATGTTGATGAGAAGTGCAGAATGAATAAGAGCGTCCCACAACTATCCGAATGCTTTACCCCGCTGGGAGAATGCCAGGAGCATTGCCTTGACTTGACTGTTGGTGACGCGATCGCCCGTGCCGGTCAAAAGTGGGGTGATCGTGATGCGGTTGTCTACGGGCACCAACCTTTGATCGACGATGTAGTATGGACCTATGAAGAGCTTGATGCGACTGCAGAGCGACTTGCTGCGGTTCTTCTGGAACTTGGATATAAGCCTGGAGAGAAGGTTGCTGTCTGGGGTCCGAACCATCCGGACTGGATCCTGCTGGAATACGCCATCGCCAAGGCCGGCCTGGTAATTGTGGCGCTGAATCCGTTGTACCGTCTCAAAGAACTAAAATTCGCTTTACATGATTCCGGCGCTGCCGGGATATTCTATGCTGACCGGATCGGAGCCCATGTCCCTGACGAAACAATCTCTAAAGTGCGCGAGGAGGCCCCCTTGCTGCGCTATGCCCATTCTTTTTCCAGTATATGGAGCGATCTGTTAAAACGTGAAACCGGCAGGATGCCGAAGATCGCTGTCGATCCCGGCCAGACATTCATGATTCAATATACATCGGGCACAACCGGCGTACCCAAAGCAGTGCGCTTGTCCCATAAGGCGATTACGACCACGGCCAGGAACTCTTATTCACAGTGGCAGCTGAATGAAAATAGCCGGGTGTGCTTTGGTTTTCCGCTCTTTCATGTCGGCGGATCCGGAAATTCCGTGCCCGGCGCCTGCCTTAACGGGGCAACGGCTTTGCCGCTCTATATCTTCAAGCCTGCCATTACGCTTGATATTCTGGAGCATGAACACTGCACTGCCTTTATCGGCGTGCCAACTATGCTGCTGACCATGCTCGATGATCCAACGATTTCCGGTCGCGATTTTTCCGCGATGAAGAGCATCATCGTTGGCGGCGCGCCGGTCTCGCACGACCTTCTTCACCGCTGTCAGGATATTTTCAAGGCGGAAGTCATAAATTGTTATGGCCAAACCGAAACCTGCGGGGTGACCACCACCACCCTCTACACCGACGGTGATGAAATGAAGATCAAGACCAGTGGACGGCCTCTGGTCGGGGTTGGCGTGTCAATCCGGGATGAAGAGGGACAGGTCGTTCCCCGCGGTGAACTTGGTCAGCTTTTTTACAGGGGGCCGGGCCGGATGACAGGTTATGGCAGCGCGGACACCCCGGCGGCGGAGGGCGATGACTGGATTGCCTCGGGCGATCTCGCACGGATGGACGCAGACGGTTTTGTTGCCATCACAGGGCGCAAAAAGGAAATGATCATTCGCGGCGGCGAGAATCTCTCGCCGGTGGAGATCGAAAACTACATGAAAGAGCACGCAGCGATTGCCGATGTAGCCGTCATCGGTGTGCCCGACAAGAAATATGGCGAGGTGGCATGCGCCGTCGTGCGCCTGAGACCTGCAGCGGAAGTTACCAGCCAAGATATCCTGCAATGGTGTGGCGAACGCATTTCACGCTGGAAAGTGCCCGAGTATGTCGAGTTTGTTGACGATTTTCCAATGACTTCGTCTGGCAAAATTCAAAAATTCATTCTTCAGAAAACAATGTCAGAACGCCTCGGGGTTGCAGACCGCCAGCGACATGACAGCCTTCGAAAAAACAAGGGAAACAAAATATGAACTACGATCGTTACAAGGAACTTTCCATCGAGCAGGACGGTAACATACTGACCATCACTTTAAACCGCCCGGATGCCAAGAATGCAATTAATGAGGGACTGCACAAGGAATTCGCGAGAATTTTCGACGACGTGGACGCTGATGAGAGCGTGGATGTTGTTGTGTTGAGCGGGTCCGGCGGGGCCTTTTGTGCGGGCGGTGATCTCAACTGGCTTTTGGACATGCATGGAAATGTCGCTGAAACCAGTATCGGTATCAAGCGGGATCGTAAAATCCAGAACTCAATCCTGGATCTGGAAAAACCGATTATTGCCAAAGTCGACGGGTCGGCGATCGGCCTGGGCTGCTCGCTCGCTCTTTTCTGCGATTTCGTTTACGCCAGCGAACATTCGATTTTTGCCGACCCGCATGTGTCGATCGGTCTGGTTGCCGGGGATGGCGGGGCGGTCATGTGGCCTCAATTGATCGGGTATGCCCGGGCGCGCAAATATCTTCTGACTGGTGATGCAATCAACGCGGTCGAGGCTGCTGACATGGGTCTGATTACAGAAGCGGTTCCAGTGGGCGAACTCGACGAAATAGTCTCTAAGATGGCAAAGCGGCTTTCCAAGGGTGCCACTCATTCTATCAAGTGGACGAAGGCCGCAATCAACGCGGGCTTGAAGGTCACGGCGAATGCGGTCATCGATCGCGCGGCAGCGTTCGAAAATGTATCCCAGCTTCTCGACGACCATCGCATCGCGCTCGAAGCATTCCAGCGTAAGGAAAAGCCCAAGTTCACGGGGCGATAACAGTGTATCAGTTCAAGCTGTCTCCGGTTTTGATGCCGGCTTACACAGAAGATTTGAGAGCAGAAGTGCGGGCTTTTCTTGACCGGGAGATGACTGAGATAACGCCGGTTGATCGGGCAAAAAGCTGGGCGGCCTGTGATCCGGAATTCAGCCGCAAGCTGGGCGCGCAGGGATGGATCGGGATGACCTGGCCCAAGGAATATGGGGGGCAGGCGCGCCCGGCCATCGACCGTTATGTGGTGATGGAAGAACTGCTCGCGGCAGGTGCCCCGGTGGGTGCCCACTGGATCGCCGACCGGCAAAGTGGGCCGCTTATCCAGAATTACGGTTCCGACGTCGCAAAGGCGGCTTTTCTGCAGGGCATTACCAAAGGCGAGATCTTTTTTTGTATCGGGATGAGCGAACCCAATGCGGGGTCGGATCTTGCTGCTATCGAAACCTCGGCGGAACGGTCCGATGGGGGATGGATTGTGAATGGCGCCAAGCTCTGGACCACCAATATTAGTGATGCCCATCAAATGATTGCGCTGGTGCGCACAGATCGTTCGCGTGAAACCCGGCATGATGGCATGAGCCAGTTGATCATAGATCTTCAGGCACCCGGTGTGACACGCCGGACAATTGAAGATCATCAGTCGGAACGCCATTTCGGTGAAGTCTATTTCGATGATGTCTTTGTACCCGATGACATGCTGATCGGCGAAGCGGGACAGGGCTGGACACAGGTCATCGAAGAACTCGCGCTGGAGCGAAGCGGACCTGAGCGATACCTTAGTAGCTACCGCCTCTATGAAGAGCTTGTCCAGGCTCATAAGGGGGGCACCGACACGGTGATTGAAAATCTCGTTGGGGAACTGACCGCGAGGCTTTGGAATCTGCGTCAAATGTCATTGTCAGTTTATGAAAGCGTTGGGGCCAAGGAGAGCCCTGATATCGAAGCGGCAATCGTCAAGGATCTTGGCACGACATTTGAACAGGATCTGCCACTAATGGTTCAGGCCGGGATCGAGCAGAGAGACAGGCATGCAACTGGATCGGATTTGATTGATGTTATGGAGTATCTCCTGCGCTTTTCTCCCATTTTTTCACTACGTGGCGGGACGCGCGAGATCCTGCGCGGCATCATTGCAAGAGAAATTGGACTGAGATGAACGACTATATTGAAATTCTGGTACACAGCGTCAATCGCCTGTATGGCGACATTTCTGATGGTCCTGAAAAACCCGGAAATTGGCAACTCATAGAGGAACTGGGCATCCTCAACCTGTTCCTGCCAGAAGACTTGGGTGGTATGGACGGCGGGTGGCAGGAGGCTTCCGTCATTTTGCGTCTTAGTGGCTACCACGCCATTCCTTTGCCCGTTGGTGAAACCATGATCGCCCGCAAAATGGCTCACGAAGCCGGGATTGAAATCCCCTCCGGTCCACTGAACCTGAACGACTTTGTGACTGGCGATATGCTGATGAAATACGGTGCTTATCTGCGCACATGTCAGATCTCGGGCGCTATTCTCGCCTGCCTGGAGAAAACTGTGGAATATACCCGTGATCGCAAACAGTTCGGACGTCAACTGAGCAAGTTCCAGGCGATACAGCATCAGCTGGCTTTACTGACAGAAGAAGCTGCTGCTGTTGCGAGCGCTTCTGCCGCTGCGGCCGTCGCCCTGGACAGGTCGGACGGCAATTTCGAGGTTTCCTGTGCAAAACTGCGCGCCAATCAAGCCGCCGGTTTGGTGGCAGGAATCTCTCACCAGCTCCATGGGGCGATAGGTATTACCAAAGAATTTGGCCTTTATCATCATACCCAGCGCCTTTGGGCGTGGCGGGCCGAATTTGGCAACAACAGATACTGGGCTCAAAGGATCGGCAAACACATCCTCGGGCACAGTGACAATAGTGCCTGGGCTTTAATAACTTCACGAGGTAACCAATGACAACGCTTCCTGCACTCGAAGAATCAGCTCTGACATTTAATGACGGAGTCGCCATTCTACGTTTCGAACGAGACGATGTGCGCAATGCGCTTACAGGGACAGCACTGGCTGCCGAAATCACGTCCGTTTGTGAATGGGTCAATATCAATAATGAAGTCGGAACACTGGTATTAACCGGCAATGGATCCGCGTTTTCATCGGGCGGCAATGTCTTCGATATCCATGAAAAGAGAGGGATGTTTGGTGGCTCACCCGCAGAGATTCAGGAGGCTTACCGTTTTGGAATCCAGCGTATGGCACGGGCGATGTACGATATCGAAGTGCCAACAATTGCCGCGATTAACGGTGCCGCCATTGGCGCCGGGTTTGACCTTACCTGCATGTGCGACATTCGCATTGCTTCAGATACTGCAAAGTTGGGTGAAACCTTTGTGAATCTAGGGATCGTGCCGGGCGATGGCGGGGCTTGGTTTTTACCGCGCGTAGCAGGGTTGCAGCGAGCGGCCGAACTCACTTTTTCCGGTCGAATTATTGATGCAGCCGAAGCGCAGGATATCGGCATACTTATGGAAGTCTGTCCGGCAGAAGAACTCATGACCCGATGTGAGGAGCTTGCACGGCAATTTGCCTCCAAACCACGCCACGCCCTGAGAGTCTCAAAGAGACTTCTGCGTGCCGGACAGCGAATGGCGCTTCCAGATTTCCTCGACTATTGCGCCAGCCTGCAGAGTGTTTGTCACACTTCCGAAGAACACCGGGAAGCGGTTAGGTCGATGGTAGAAAATATGCGGGCGCGATAGGAAGTGCCAGCCCGATACTTATCATGTCAGAAAGCCGAAAGAGAACAAGAAATAAAAGTATGAGATATAGGTAATTCATTCTAAACATCAATGAGATAGGAAAAATCATATGACAGTGTGCGCGAGCTGTTATACCCCTGTCCAAAGTAAACTGTGAGTTGAACGCGAGTGGAATGCGAGGGGTGTTATGTTAATACTGAGAGCAGAAAAATATAGGGATACGGTTTCAGGATTTCATCGAAAATCCAAAAATAAAATTGGCTAACAATAGAAAATCATTCGCTCCGGGAGGGGCGCTCATTCAGGGAGAAATACAATGAAGGGGTACAAATGCGCACTTTTACAATCAGTGGCTATTTCAGTGTTGGCAGGCATTGCAGCGCCTGCCGGTGCGGAAGAGATTATGCAAATTGAAGAAATTATTGTTAAGGCCCAGAAGCGCGATCAATCTATTCAGGACGTGCCGATCTCCATTCAGGTGGTTGGGGGTCAGGATTTGCAGGACCGCCAAATTTCCGACACAGAATCTCTGGCCAGTTATCTGCCGAACGTTATGGTGTCCAAGGACTCAGTTGCCAACAATAT
Organism: Emcibacter sp.; assembly: GCF_048269205.1. GTDB lineage: Bacteria > Pseudomonadota > Alphaproteobacteria > Sphingomonadales > Emcibacteraceae > Emcibacter. The sequence goes on from NZ_JBLXJC010000005.1 coordinate 27,832, forward strand.
CTATGTTCGTGGTGTGGGGTCCGGATCCAACTCCGGCTTTGAACAGGCGGTCGCGACTTTTGTTGACGGCATCTATCATGGCCGGTCACGTTATGCTCAGTCAACGCTTGTCGACATCGCCCAGATCGAGGTTTTGCGCGGGCCGCAGACCATTTATTTCGGCAATAACGCCATCGGCGGCGCTTTCAGCGTAACCACCAGGAAGCCGGACCTCGCAGAATGGGACGGTTATATTCAGGCGGCTTATGAGTTTGAAGGCGACGAAACAACAGTTGAGGGTGCCGCCGGCGGCCCGCTGGTCGAAGACAGGCTGGCCATTCGTCTTGCCGGGCGCTACTCCAGCTTGGAGGGCTACGTCCAGAATCTGGGCACGGGACAGACCGATCCCAATATAGAGGATTTCTTCTTCAGGGGATCATCTCTGCTTAAACTCTCGGATGAATGGCAGGCGACCTTCAAGGTAGAGGTCGGTGATCAGGACTCCAGAGGGTCTTTCTCGACGGAGTTGTTCGGCTGCCCGCCACCAGCGCCGTTTTCCGCTGCGACGACTTTCTCGTGTGGTTATGCGCTTGCCGTTGGTGAAGAAGCTGAACTGGATTATCGCCGGTCCTCATCGCCCGGTGAACAGGGCTCAATAAATGCGGAGGAATATGCCTTCACGATCGAGCGTGATAACTCCGAGGGACCCGGCATCTTCCTGCAGGCCGCCCGTTCGCAGCAGGACTTCCTGCTGGCGGCGGACACGGACAGCGTTTCAGCGGAATTTTTTGCCTTCAACACCTCGGAAGATTTTACTCAGGATTCAGTTGAGTTGCGAGTGATGTCGCGCTTTGATTCCGAGATAGAATGGATCCTGGGGGCCTACTATCTTGATTCCGACACCCGGGTTGATACCACGCTGAATTTCCCGTTTGCCACAGCTCTTCTCGGGGGGCCGTTATCGGTTTTGGCCCCATATGCACCGCTGTCCGGCGACCTTCAGCATGATCAAACTGAAAAGGCTTACTCGGCATTCGGGTCAATAACCTATCCCTTCAATGACAAGCTATCCGCCACTGTGGGGCTGCGCTATACCAAGTCGAAAAAGACCGGCACCCAGTCTGCTACAAATACGACCTCGAATGATCCCTTTGGTTTGTCCGTGACTCCGCTGCCGGCGGCACTGCAGCCTGTCGCTGCTTTCCTGACGGGCTTTGTCGACCATACAACTTCCGGTACTGTGGAGGATGATGACTTTCTGCCCTCATTCTCGGTGCAATATAAGGCCAACGACAATATTTCGCTTTATACGAAGTTCAGTGAAGGCTTTAAGGCCGGTGGTTTTGACACTCTGGAGTTAACGGATGTTCCGGATCGCTATACGTTTGAGCCCGAAACCGTTGTGTCCTACGAGGCTGGCCTCAAGTCCTATTGGTTTGACAGAACACTGTCCTTCAATCTTGCTGTCTTCTACAGCGATTATGATGACCTGCAACAGTCGATTACTCAGTTTACAGAAACGTCAGCTTTCGTAACTATTGATAATGTTGGGGGATTGCGTACGCAGGGGATTGAAGCCGACCTGCTGTGGCGGGCCAGTGATAATTTCGAGATTGGTGGTAACTTTGCACTTCTGGATGCTGAATACAGGGATTATGCCAACGCCGGTTGTACAGTGCTTCAGGCTTACGAGGCCGATCTGGCCGGGCAAATCGGCTGCGCGCAGGATCTGACCGGTAAAGCGCCGCCTTTCGCACCGACATACTCAGGAAATATCCGGGTGGGGTACAATCGCGAAATCGGTGACAGCTTTGAACTCACCGCAGAGTCCATACTGTCCTTCTCAGGTGCTTATGACGTGATTGGCGACAAGGACCCGAACACGCGGCAGGGCGCATGGCAGAAAATCGATGTGCGTGTTGGCCTCAGTAATGTGGATCAGGGATGGAATCTGGCCGTAGTGGGCAAGAACCTCACCAACGAAAAAGTGATTGGTGCTGCCAACGACGTGGTTGCCTCGGCCGGCTCCTATTCTGTTCAACTTGCGCGGGGCCGCACAGTAGCTGTTCAGGCGAGCTATCGGTTCTAGTCAGTATCCAGGCGGCGATCAGTGATCGCCGCCTGTAATCGTTTGAAACCAATCGAGGTGCTTTTATGAATAGCGATGACCCTGACTGGAACTCTCGTGTTGAGGCTCCCATAGTTCTTGATGGCAGTGAGTCAATCGAATGGGACGATGTCGCAGATGTGATCATCGTCGGTCTCGGTGGAGCCGGCGTCTGTGCAGCTCTTGAGGCGTTGGATCGTGGCGCGTCGGTGATTGCCATAGACAGGTTTGACGGAGGTGGCGCCACCAGAATGTCCGGAGGCGTCTATTATGCAGGCGGTGGCACGCCTTTCCAGAATGAAGCCGGGGTCGAAGACAGTGCCGGAGAAATGTACAAATATCTGAAGCTGGAAGTAGGGGACGCAGTTCAGGACGGAACGCTGCGTGATTTTTGCGAGACCAGTTCAGAGAGTGTCGAATGGCTTGCCAGACACGGCGTAAGGTTCAACAGCACATTATCGCCCAAAAAAACATCTTATCCCGCCAGCGGACATTTTCTCTACCATTCCGGTAATGAAGCGCAGGCGGCTTACGCGGCCAAGGCGAAGCCTGCGCAACGCGGTCACCGCACTTTAGGGGAGGGCTTGACGGGCCATCGATTTTTCGACCCCCTTTTTGACGCGGCAATGAAAATGGGATTGAAGCTTTATAGCTATAGTGAGGGCCGGCGGTTTATTCTGTCGGAAGACGGCGAGATTCTGGGGATCAAGATCCAGCATGTCCCGGAAAAATCCCCGGCCGCCACGAAACTCAGAAGAATAACCAGAAAATTTGCCAGATCAACAACACTTCTGTTCCCGAAGATCGCAGAAAAACTGGTGCGACAGGCGAATGCCATCTCTGAGCATGAGGGGGCCGAGAAATTCATTAAGATCAATAAAGCCGCCATCCTTTCTGCGGGAGGATATATTCATAACCGCAAAATGGTAACGCAATATGCCCCGGAATTTTCCGGGGCCATCCCCCTGGGAAGTATTGGCTGTGACGGATCGGGGATTCGTCTGGGTCAGACTGTGGGGGCAAAGGTCGGGTGTATGGAGAATATTTCCGCATGGCGGATTATCCAGCCACCGGCGGCGCTGGCGACGGGTATCATTGTCGACGGAAAAGGCGAACGTTTTATCGCGGAAGATTGCTATGGCGGCACGATTGGCCATCAAATCGCCCGGCACCATGAGGGCAGGGCCTTTATCATCCTTGATGCGGATTTGCGAAAGCGGGCATTTTTCCAGGCATTGCCGGGTCGAGGCAAACTGTTCCGTCTGCAGGGCGCCCCTGCTTTAATGGGATTGTTTCTGAGCTCTAAAAAAGCAGGATCGCTCGATGAGCTCGCCCAAAAGTGCGGCATGGATCCTGCCAGGCTCACGGACTCAGTCAATCATTACAATAAGAGCTCGGAGGGGGCTGAGGATGCAAAATTTCCAAAGCATCCTGACTTCACCAGCATGCTTCTGAAGCCTCCGTTTTACGCCATCGATATCTCGATAGGCAACCGGCGCTATCTTTGCCCGTCTATCTCACTTGGGGGAATTGTCGTCGACGAGGAAACCGGTCAGGCGCTTGACGAGGGGGGGAAGCTGATCCCGAAACTTTATGCGGCCGGGAAAAATGCAAAAGGGTTGTCGTCTTATCGCTATGTCAGTGGTCTCTCATTGGCGGATTGTGTCTATTCCGGCCGTATAGCCGGTCGGCACGCTGCTTCCAATATTTCCAGTCAGAAAGAAAAATATGTCTCAGCCCGCAACCCGTGAATTTCGTGACGCACTTGGCAAGTTTGCGACTGGTGTTACCGTTATAACGACGACGTCAGAGAAGGGGGAGCCGGTCGGGGTTACTGCAAGTAGTTTTAACTCTGTTTCACTCGATCCTCCTTTGGTTCTCTGGTCACTGGCGAAATCTGCTGCCTCCATGCGAGCCTATGAGAAATCGGGCGGTTTTAATGTTCATATCCTGGCGGCGGATCAAGAGGCAATTTCCAACCAGTTTGCCCGTCCGGGTGACGACAAGTTCAGGGGTGTTGACTGGAAGCCCTGCGACAGGGGTTATCCCATACTGCCTGAATATGCCGCCCTGTTTCGCTGCGAAACCCAATATCAGTATGAAGGCGGGGATCACCTGATTTTTGTGGGGAAAGTGATAGAATATGAGACCCGTAATGCGCCGGTCCTGGTCTTTCATCAAGGAGCCTATGTCGACATAAGGAGCAGAAAAAAGGCGGAGGGTAAGCTTTAATGGAGAGAATAATGCAAGACTTTGAAGGGAAGCTGGCTGTAATTACGGGTGCTGCAAGCGGCATTGGCAAGGGGTTGGCAGAAAAGGCAGCTTGCCTGGGGATGAATTTAGTGCTGGCTGATGTGGATCAGGCGGGCCTGGACCAACTCAGGCAGGACCTGGTCGCGGCCCATGATGCTGCTGTGGAGGTGCGCCTCACAGATGTTTCTGACCCTGAAGAGGTCAAAGCATTGGCTGACCTCGCCTTTGACCGTTTTGGTTCTGTAGATCTGTTGTTCAACAACGCCGGGGTGATGATCAACGGTATGAGCTGGGAAAATGACCTGAGGGACTGGAACTGGGTGATGGGCGTGAATCTGAATGGTGTCGTCAACGGGATTAAAAGTTTCCTGCCGCGCATGATGACACAGGGCACTCAGGCCAGGATTCTCAATACGGGGTCCATCTCCGGCTTTCTCTCTTCACCGGCCATCTCCATTTATTCCGCCAGCAAACACGCCGTGGTCAGCCTGAGTGAGAGTTTGAAGTTTGAACTGGAACTGGCCCGGTCAAAGGTTGGTGTTTCGGTTATTTGCCCGGGTGCCGTGGCGACACAGATTGCCGATGCGGACCGCAACCGGCCCGAGAATGAGAGACCGTTGGAAGACACAGAGAAAAAGGCCATGAAGGATCAGTTGCGGCAGGGACTTCTCGCTGTCGGAATGGATCCTGCAAAGGTGGCGAATATTGTTTTCGACGCGATAGGCAAAGATAAATTCTGGATATTCACTCATCCCGAATATTTGACGCGGATCCGTGAAGAAGCTGAAGCTGTCGCAAGGCAGGAAAACCCGGTCTATCAGCCTTTGGTGGACATGTAGTATACAGGACCAAAAAGGGGAGGTTTATTCAGCGTATGTTGTCAGGGAATCGACGATCTCTTCCTTTTTTCGATAACCATTATGCAAAATCTTATTTGTGTCTCTGGCATCAGGCGGTCACACGCTTGGGGTGGGGCTGGTTTTTCCGACCCCTTTTCCGTAAAGGGATTTTGTCAGTTGTTTCGCGGAATCGTCGAGGAAATCCAGTATCCGCTGTTTCTCGCGACGAAAAAAAATCTCATCGCGACATGTGGCGGACAAGGCTGCAATGACTTCTCCTTTCAATCCCCGCACCGGAACCGCAAGACAAAAAATATTTGCTTCCATTTCTCCATCATCAACTGCGTAGCCATTTGAGCGGATATCCCGGAGAGCCCGGCGCAGCTTATGCGGTTGAGTAATGGTGTGATTGGTCAGGGGCGGGAAGGGGCCCGCCTCCAGATAAGTTTCGATAGCGGTTTCCGGCAGTTCTGACAGCAACAGCTTGCCGATACCGGTGCAATAGGCCTCCAGTTGTTCGTTCTCTCGGGTAAAGACCTCCTGTCCCTGGGGTTCGGATTTGGCGAGATAGGTGATCATTTCCTGTTCATAAACGCCAAGCTGGGCGACCAGATTAAGCGTACGTGTAATTTTGTCCAGAATCGGTCGCGCTGCTGAAGACAGCAGTTCATGCAGACGATGCTGGTCGAGGAGGGCCACAAGTGCGGTGCCGGGACCCAGAAGGCCATTTTTTGTCCGATGGACCAGTCCCTGCTGCTCCATCACCGCCAGGTGGCGATAAACCGTAGCCAGGGGCAATGACAGAATTTCCGCAATTTCCCGTGCGTCCAGGGGGGTTCTGCGGTCAACAGCCAGAGTGAAAATCGCGAAGGTTTTTTCCACGGTTTTAGTGCCAGACATATATCACCTCTTATTCAGATATTCCCACAATATGAGAATATTGATTGTGAGGCAAGTTGTCTGATGGCTTCACTTACATATAATAAGCTCCAACAGTATCAGGGAACAGGTTTTGGAAAGCAGACAATGAATAAAGAGAAATTTAGGCAGGCAGCTGACCTTATCCTCGAAGCATACAGGACTGGAGAATATTGTATGCCGGTTCGTGAGCTTATCGGGGAGACAATTGAAGCAGGTTATGCTGTCCAATCCATCGTCACAGAGCGCTGGCTTCAGGAAGGACGGCGGCTGTGTGGTCGGAAAATAGGCCTGACGTCCGAGGCGGTGCAAAAGCAGCTTGGTGTCGATCAACCCGACTTCGGGGTGTTGATGGCCGACATGGAATATGCGGACGGATCGGAAATTCCCCTTTCTGTCATGCACCAGGCAAAGGCGGAAGCTGAACTGGCGATTGTGCTCAAGTCCGATCTGAAACACAAAGAACCCTCTTATGAAGACCTTATCGAGGCCATAGACCATATCATGCCGGCCATTGAAATTGTCGGCAGCCGAATCCGGGACTGGAATATCCATCTCTCAGATACGGTAGCGGATAATGCCTCCAGCGGTCTTTATGTGCTGGGCGCGCCGGTTCATGACTGGCGGAAAATTGATCTTGCCGCAGCCGCGATGGTGATGACGCGAAACGGTGAAACTGTGTCGGAAGGGGTCGGGGCCGCCTGTCTTGGCCATCCGCTCAATGCAGCGCTATGGCTTGCAAATACCTGTGCCAGGTTCGGCACTGGTCTCAAAGCCGGAGATATCGTACTCACTGGCGCCATGGGGCCGATGGTGCCGATTTCCCCCGGTGACAGATTTGAAGCATCAATTGAAAATGTCGGCTCCGTTCAATTTACGGTCGGTCCGGATCAATAAACAGGGGTTGGAAATATGTCTGAGTATAAAAAAACTAAAGTTGCCATTCTTGGGTCCGGTAACATCGGTACTGATCTGATGATCAAAATCATTCGTACCAGCGATGTGCTGGAGATGGGTGTGATGGTTGGAGTTGATGCGGCTTCCGATGGGCTTGCCCGTGCGGAACGTATGGGGGTTGCCACGACGGCCGAAGGAATCGACGGTCTGGTGAAAATGCCGGAATGGAAAGATGTCCAGATCGTGTTTGATGCCACCTCGGCTTATGCCCATAAAAATCATGATAAGATTTGTCGGGCTGCCGGCAAGATCCTGGTCGATCTTACACCCGCAGCGATTGGCCCCTATACGGTGCCGGTGGTCAATATGGAAGCCCATCTCAACGAACCCAACGTCAATATGGTGACATGCGGCGGCCAGGCGACCATTCCGGTCGTGTCTGCTGTAAGTCGTGTGGCAAAAGTATATTACGCCGAGATCGTGGCCAGTATCTCTTCCCGTTCGGCGGGCCCCGGCACCCGGGCCAATATCGATGAGTTCACTGAAACCACAAGCCGCGCCATCGAAAAAGTCGGCGGGGCGGGCAAGGGTAAGGCTATTATTGTCCTTAATCCGGCGGAACCGCCACTACTGATGCGGGATACGGTTTTTACCCTGTCGGAAACGGCTGATGAAGCGGAGGTGGAAGCTTCCATTGAAGAAATGGTCAAGCAGGTGCAGAGCTATGTGCCGGGTTACCGGCTCAAGCAAAAAGTGCAGTTTGAGCGTTTCGGCGCCAATAATCCGCTGAAGATCCCGGGGTACGGGGAATTCGAGGGATTGAAAACGTCCGTTTTTCTTGAAGTGGAAGGGGCAGCCCATTATCTGCCGGCCTATGCGGGCAATCTCGATATCATGACATCAGCGGCGCTCGGAACGGCAGAAAGAATCGCCCGGCTGAAGTTTAACAAAGCTGCCTGAGGAGCAAAACCATGACAGATAAAAAACTCTATATCCAGGATGTAACCCTTCGGGACGGTATGCACGCCATCCGTCATATGTATAGCGTTGACCATGTGCGTGAAATTGCCAGGGCCCTGGAAGAGGCCGGTGTCGATGCCATCGAAGTGGCGCATGGTGACGGCCTGACGGGCTCCAGCTTTAACTATGGTTTCGGCGCCCATACGGACTGGGAGTGGATTGAGGCCGTGGCGGATGTTTTGGACAGGGCCGTGCTGACAACCCTTCTTCTGCCGGGAATTGGCACCCGGGAAGACCTCAAGCGGGCCTTTAACCTCGGTGTGCGCTCTGTGCGCGTTGCCACTCACTGTACCGAGGCGGATGTCTCGAAACAGCATATCGGCGCCGCCCGGGACATGGGCATGGACACGGTCGGGTTTCTGATGATGAGTCATATGATCGAGCCGGAGGTGCTGGCCGAACAGGCCAAGCTGATGGAAGACTACGGTGCAACCACGGTTTATGTGGTGGACAGTGGCGGGGCCCAGAATATGGATGATGTCGCGGCCCGCCTGAAGGCCTTTGACAGGGTTCTGAAACCGGAAACGGAGCGCGGAATCCACGCCCATCATAACCTCAGCCTGGGTGTCGCCAACTCAATTGTAGCGGTACAAAACGGGGCAATTCGTGTGGATGCCTCGCTGGCAGGCATGGGGGCCGGCGCCGGTAATGCGCCGCTGGAAGTTTTTGTCGCTGCCGCTGAGCGTATGGGCTGGAACCATGGCTGTGATGTCTTCAAGCTGATGGATGCTGCGGAAAATCTTGTGCGTCCACTGCAGGATCGTCCAGTACGGGTAGACCGGGAAACCTTGTCTCTTGGATATGCCGGGGTTTACAGTTCCTTTTTGCGGCACGCGGAAACGGCGGCGGAAAATTACGGTCTGGACGTGCGGGAAATCCTTGTGGAACTGGGACGTCGCAAAATGGTTGGCGGGCAGGAGGACATGATTGTCGATGTCGCCCTTGACCTGCTGAAACAAAAGGAAACTGCCGCCTGAGTGGATGTTTTCAGTAAAAAGTAGGTCAGAAAATGCGCACTATTTGCGCATTTCTTCTTCTAACTTATTGGAGAAATAGGATTTTCCGGTTCCTCTCGGCCGCACCAATATCCTTTCCCATTCATTCCTAAACCGCAGAAAGCTGACTGTGCCGGAAATGACTGGTGGTAGTTTCACCGTCAGCAACCTGGGGCTCAGGCGTATCCATTATTTTACACCGATCCTGAACAAGGCCTCAGGTTGCTATTCTTGGCATCGGCCAGGTTCAGCGAAAACCGGCGGTTCTGGAGAATGACGAACTTGCGATCCGGCCGGTGATGGGGCTGTCCCTGACCACGGATCACAGGGTTGTGGACGGCGATCCCTCCGGGGAATTCCTGACCAGGCTGTGTGACAAGATTGAGAAAATCAGGGTCTGAACCGGGGGTTCATCCACCGTGATTAATAAATGGCATCTGGCTCAGCTATGACGCTGGGCTGGATTTGGGCGGAAGCGCTGGAGGCAGATAATTGGAAAGATAGCTGATCATGCCCCGCCGGGCTTCCAGGTTATATTGATCGGTGATCAGGCCGTGAGCGCGGACGCTGATGGCCCAGATGGCATCGGCAATTTCAATCATAATCAGAAATTTGGTTTCAATATCTTCAATCGGCGGAAGCTCGAAATGCTGACGAAAGGTTTCTATGGCCTGGCCCGCCAGCTGCTCGTTATAACTTTTGTCTGTGGCGTAGATATCGGTCGTCCGATAGGAACCGATGATCAGCGGCGCCGCATAGGGGATATCGCGGTAAAATTTTTGCCCCACGCGGGTCATGGTTTCGATGATGTCCTGCCACTGGCGGATTGTGGCTTTGGACATTTCCTTGTCGTAATAGGGTTGAACCCGGTCGATAAAACTTTGCGCCAGGGCGAATAGAATGGCCTCACGGGAGGGGAAAAATTGATAAACCGAACTTGGGGGCACCTCCGCCTTGTCAGCAACCGCATGGGCGGTTACCCCGGGGGCACCTTCATCTTTCAGCAGCTCTTCCGCGGCGGCCAGTATTCGGGCCACTCGTTCCTGGCTGCGTTTCTGAACAGGCTTTTTGGGTGTATGTAGTCCGGCCTGAGCTCCACTGTTGGGCATTCTGTTCCCCGTTCGATTCATATGTCAGCATTTCATTATCTTCTTAGAACATTATGGCAGGCAGGGAAACCGGAATCGGGAGATTTCGGCTGATGATCCAAGCATAAATATAACAAAAATCATAAAAAAGTTATTTTTCAGAGAAGTCTGTAAGTTGTATTTGTCCCAGAAAACCCAGCAAAAACAAACGTTTGAAAATTATTTGTGAAAATGATAGGGGCCGATGAAAAATCACGCTTGCTATAAAATATGATATTTGTCACATTTATAGGGAAAAGGGTGAATATAAGATGAGTATTTCTGTCCACGGGAGGATGCAAATGAAGACTCGCATGCAAAGAATCTTAACCGGTGTTTTATTTTCAACAGTTTCGGCCGGCGCCTTGCCGGTCTGGGGACAGGAGCAGTCCCTGTCCGATGACGGCGCTTTCCTCATCGAGGAAATCACGGTTACGGCCAGCAGGCGCAGCGAAAGCCTGCAGGACGTGCCGATTGCCGTTACCGCTTTCACAGGCGATACCCTGGCCGAGCAACGTGTCCAGACGGTCATGGATATGGCGCATCAGGTGCCTGGTCTGCAGATCAAGACCGGGGCGGGATCTGTTAACCCGACCATCTTTATCCGCGGGATTGGTTTCAACGATTTTAATGCCAACTCCACAGGCGCGGTTGCGGTTTATGTGGACGAGGTTTATCTGGGCTCTCCGGCGGGACAGCTTTTCCAGTTCTTCGATCTGGAGCGGGTTGAGGTCCTGCGTGGCCCCCAGGGGACGCTATATGGGCGGAATACGACCGGCGGCGCGATCAATGTCTACAGTCGCAGACCGGGAGATGCCTGGGAAGGGCAGGCCAGCCTGACCTATGGCCGGTTTAACGAAGTCGGGCTGGAAGCCGGTATCGGTGGCCCGGTGGTGGAGGACAGGCTCGGCATTCGCATCGCAGGTGTTTTCAACCAGCGGGACGGTATAACCCTGAACCGGCTGACGGGTGAAAAGGTCAATGATGTCGACAACTGGGCCGCTAGGGCAATTGTGGAATTCACCCCGACTGAAGATCTGGAAATCCTGCTCAACATCAATGGTGGTCAAAGCCGGGCCGATGCCAAACATTTCCAGCATCGTGGCATGTTACCGGTATCTGCCGAGTTTGCCGATGCCAGTGGCCTGTGCGCACCGGCCTATTTCAATTCGGCAAACTGTACCGATATTTTCGGCTATAGCGATACCGACGGCGATCTGTACGCCGGGGATTACAGTCTTGATGGCAAAGAGCCGGTTGATGTTTTCGGGGTCAGTGGGACGGTCAAATGGGACCTTGGCGCTGTAGAGCTGACTTCCATTTCCGCCTATGTAGATACGGCCCGTGAAACGCTTGAGGATACAGACAGCGGACCAGCAAGTCTGGCAGAAGGTCTTTATCAGGCCGATTATTGGCAGTTCAGTCAGGAAATTCGCCTGGCGTCCAGCGGTGGAGAGGATCTCGACTGGATGGTCGGCGGGTATTATTACAAGGACAATATCGAGAGCGACAGCTATTTTGACCTGTTGCGTGATCTCAGGCCTCTGTTTATGGAACCTGCCAATCCGACTGGCCTGTCGCCGGAGAATTTTGTCTTTCTGGCCCGTTACGGTTACGAACAGGAAGTTCGCACGGCTGCGATCTTTGGCCAGTTCGACTACCGGGCGACAGACAAAATTACACTGCATCTGGGACTGCGCTATACGGATGAGGAGCGCTCGATCAATTACAGCACCAGCTTCGATGAATCCGTGTTGGATGGCCTTGATCTTGCGATACCGTCAGATCCGCGCTTCCCCTATATCAACACCACAAGTTTTGACGACCTTTCCGGCAGCATCGGTGTTGATTATCAGGTCAACGATGATGTGTTGACTTACGCAAAAGTCAGCAAGGGGGTGAAAAGTGGTGGATTTTCAGGTGGTCTTGCTTTCCAGATCGAGGAGGTCGAACCCTTCGATGATGAAGAACTGATCGCTTATGAGGTGGGGATCAAGTCCGACCTCTTCGACAGAAGAATGCGCCTGAATATGGCGGCCTTCTATTATGACTACAGCAATCTGCAGGTGTTCACACTGGTGAACCGGGGCGGGGTGCCGGTTCAGGTGCTGACTAACGCATCCGATGCGCGTGTTTACGGGATGGAAGCTGAACTGCAGGCCCGGCCGCTCGAGGGCTTCGACCTGTCGTTGGGGCTCAGTCTGCTTAACAGCGAATATCGCGACTTCATGACACAGGGCGGTGAGGATTATTCCGGCAACCGTCTGCCGGCGGCACCAGAAGCCTCATTCAACGGGGCGGCCTCTTATGAAATGCCGCTTGAAGGCATGGGTAGCCTGCTCATCGGGGCCGATTTCTCCTATCAGTCCAAAATCTATCTGGAGACCAGCAATGCCGAACGGCTGAGTCAGGACGGCTACTGGCTGGTCAATGGCCGGGTCGGTTTCCGTTCCGAGGACGAGGCCTGGGAGTTGACCCTTTGGGCGAGGAATATATTCGGCAAGCGTTATCTGATAGATGTATTTGACGTGACGGACTTCGGTTTCGATCAGATGAACTATGCCGATCCCGGCACCTATGGCCTGACTCTCAGCCTCAGTTACTAAGGAGTGTTGGTCGTGAAGAGGACCGGAGTTCTGATCTTCCTGATGGCAAAGGTGTGTCTGGGGACTGCCTTTGCCGCCGATCCCGCCGCCTTGTTTGAGGAAACCTGCGCCGCCTGCCACGGCGCAAAGGGGGAGGGGGATGTGAGCCAGAACGCGCCGGCCATCGCCGGACAGTATCACTGGTATATCTCCAGTCAGCTGGAAAGTTTCCGGAGCGGGGTGCGCGGAGCCGATCCGGACAGGGATGAGGACGGCGCCATGATGCGCAGCATCGCCGAAGGACTGGAGGAAGCGGATATTGCGCCACTGGCAGCCTATGTGGCCTCCCTGCCGGTGAGCGAAAACAAGAGCGAAGTGGTCCAGGGTAATGCCGGACTGGGCGGGGGCTATTATGAAATTTGCGCCGCCTGCCACGGGGTGGGGGGCGAAGGCAATGCTGAACTTCAGGCGCCGAACCTCCGCATTCTGTCGGGCTGGTACCTGAAAAGTCAAATGCAGAAATTCCTTTCCGGTGCGCGGGGAGGGCCCGGGGACACGGACCTGGGACAACAGATGAAATCCATGGTGGAGGTATTACCCGATGAAACTGCAATGCAGGATGTTGTGGCCTATATTGGCACGTTGCGCTAGGGCGGCGGTTCTTCCGGCTTTCCTGATTGGGGCGGCCCTGCCGACCTACGCCGACTGTCCCGTGCCGGACAAACTGGAAGACAAGATCGCCAAAGCGGGAAGTCTGTCCGTGGAGACCCATAGTCTTTCCAACATGGAATGTGCCGCCACGCTGGCCCTGGCAGCGGCGGAAGCTGCGCCAGAAAACCTTGAAGTGCAGGGCCTGGCGCTCGGCATCACCGCTCAGGCAATGGACCTGATGGGATCAATTAAACGCGAAGACCTGATGGGAACGGATACCCATTTAATCGGCCGGATCAACACTCTTGCGGGCAGGGCGCTGGTGGTGGCTGATAATTCTCTGGCGAAAGCGCCGGGCAGTCCGGATTTCAAGCTGCTAAAGGCGCTTGTCGTCGTTATTGCGGCTCCTTGGGGCGAAGTGGAACAGTCGGTGGAAAGCACCCGCCAGGCCATGGCCTTGCTGGAGGAGGTGATAACAGCAGCCCCAGACACCATGGGCGGTCTGGCGCAGACGGTGCTGGGCCGGATCTATTTCGAACTGCCGCCGATCCTTGGTGGCGATGTGCTGAAATCCATCTCCCTGCTGGAGGATGCCCTGGAGCGCAATCCGCACAATATCCAGACCCTGCGCTATCTGGCGGAATCCTATGACCAGGAGATGGAGGAGGCGAAGGCTGTGGAAACCTTGACGGCAATGATGGCTATTGAGCCCGGTCCTGGTGAGTACCAGCTTGTGGCTGATGAACTGAGGCTCGGGCGCGGGCTGGCTGGTCGTCTGCATGCGGCCGGTCTGGTGAAGAAGCTCGAGGAGAAACGTCAGGCGCTGTTGAAGGCTCATCCGGAGTTGATGACCCGCCAGAGCATGGCGATCGGTGGCCACGGCGGGGATCATCCTCTCAAGGAAAACTGATGCTCTCAAGATTCTGGTGGCCGGTCGGGACAAGTCTGGGGGTGATCCTTCTCATCCTGATGACGGATATCCTGTTGTCAGAAGCGGAAGAGGGCTTCACCCTTACTGTCTCCTGCCCACCCGGATTTGAACATACTGCCGACAACCGTTGCCTGCTGCGATCGCTATACCAGCAGTATGCCGCGCCAAAGGGATTTGGTGGCCTACGCGCACCGTTGCCAGATGTCAGGGATGGCTTTTCCCCGCAGGAGATCGATCTCGGCCGTTATCTATTCTTTGATCCGGTCCTCTCAGGAGATCAAGCCAAGTCCTGTGCAAGCTGCCACCAGCCGGACAAGGGCTTTGCAGACGGGCTCGGCCGAAGCATCGGCAAGGACGGGAAAGTGCTCGCCCGCGGGGCTCCATCGCTCTGGAACGTCGCGTTCTTGAAAAGGCTGTTCTGGGATGGCCGTGCTGCAAGCCTTGAAGAGCAGGCAGCAGGCCCGCTGCTGTCGCCTGATGAAATGGCGGCAACGCCGGAGGGGGTCGAGGAACGGCTCAACGGCAACGCCGCCTATCGCAGGTTGTTTGTGGAGGTCTACCCTGAAACGGCGAGCGCTGGGATCAGTTTTGTCGATGTAACCCGGGCGATTGTGGCGTTTGAAGCCTCGCTGGTTTCCCTCAACAGCCGGTATGACCGTTACGCCCATGGTGACCAGTCGGCACTGGATGAGAAGGAAATCGCCGGGCACAATATTTTCCGCTCCTTTGTCACCCGTTGCTCCCAGTGCCACACGCCGCCACTGTTTACCAGCGACGAACTTGCCGTGATCGGTAGTCCGGAGCCTGAGGGAGTGAATTTTGATCCAGGTGCCGAAATCCCGGAAGGAAATCCGGCCATGAGAGGCGCCTTCAAGGTGCCGGGTCTGCGCAATATTGCCCTCACGGCCCCTTATATGCATTCCGGCCGCTTTGGAACCCTGAAAGAGGTGATCGAGTTTTACAACAAGGGCCGCGGCAATGCGGTGCCGCCCGGGGAACAGCTCAATATCCACTGGCATATTACGGATTTTAACCTGTCAGCGGAGGAAGTTGATGCATTGGTCGCCTTCCTTGCCACACTGACTGATGAAAGCATGATGCCGGAAATTCCTGTCCGCGTGCCATCCGGACTTCCGGTTACCGAGATGAGAACCCATCAATCTGGAGAACGTCCATGAGAACTGTTGTAAATATACTTCTGGCTTTCGGAATGCTGCTTTATGCAGCATCGGCTGGTGCCGAGACACTGACCGTCAGGGACGGTGGCTCTATCCAGGACGCCGTGCGTAAGGCCAAACCCGGTGATGTGATCCAGGTTTATCCCGGTACCTACCGGGAGACTGTGTTTATCGACAAGGATGAGATCCATCTGTTAGGCGTGGTGGAAAAGCGGAAATGGCCGGTTCTGGACGGGGAAGACAAGCTTAATGACGGGGTGCTGGTGTCCGGTCACGGTGTCACCATCGAACGTCTGCATGTGCGCCGCTACAAGGGTAACGGCGTCATGACCCAGGGCGGAAATAACTTCAAGATCATCGGTAATATCGTTGAAGGGGCAGGGGTTTACGGTATTTTCCCGCAGTTCGGCAAGAACGGCCTGGTGTCCCATAACACCATTTGGGGGATCGAGGATGCGGCCATTTATGTGGGCATGTGTGACAATGTGGATATCGTCCATAACGAGACCTTTGGCAGCGTCATGGGCATCGAGGGGGAGAACTCCCATAATATCCTGATCGAGAATAACTATGTCCATAATAATTCTGCCGGGGTGATGCTGTCGCTGGTGCCTTCGCTGCCGGTCAAGACCTCGTCCGGGATGATTGTGCGCAACAATTTCATCGTCAATAACAACCTCAAAAACTTTGCGCCGGAAGGGGCCATTGCCGCCGGGGTGCCGGCCGGAACCGGTGTATTCATCTTCGCGACCGATGACATCGTCATCGAAGGCAATCTGATCAAGAATAACGATAGCGTCGGTGTCATGGCGGCAGACCATAGCTTCATCGGCGGTGTGCCTGATCCGGAAATGGACCCGCGCCCGGACAAAATCCGTGTGCTGAACAATATGTTCGTGGACAACGGGAAGGCGCCGAAAGAAGCCGTTGCCGGGCTTCTGAAAATGGCGGGCATCGAAACCGGTCCCGATATCCTGGCTACCGGCAAGGGGCGCAAAAACTGCATGAGCGATCCTGAAAGCCTCAACCATGTCGGCACCGAACGCTGGCAGCTCTGTGAAAAGGGCGAGACCAGCCTGCAGGTGGCAAGCATGCAGACTGCGGAACCGGTGGCCAATCCGCCGTTGACCCTGGAGCAGAAGGGCAGGCTCACTTATCTCGCGGTCTGCACCGGCTGTCATGCCTATTCCCGTCGCATCGTCGGTCCGCCGATGGTGGCGATCAGGGCGCTCTATCGCGGTAAGCCGGAAAAAATGGCGGCCTGGATTGCCGCCCCGACCCGCAAACGTCATGACTATCCGGAAATGCCGCCGCAGAATTATCTGTCGCCGGAAGTGCGTCTGGAGGTTTCCCGCTATATTCTGGAAGAATTGAAGAACTGAGCTTTTCAAGCTGAAAGGAACGAAACATGTTTTCGGTTGAAGGAAAAACGGCATTCATCACCGGCGGTACCTCCGGCATCGGCCTGGCTGTGGCGGAAAGATTCGTGAGACAGGGGGCCAAGGTATTTATTGCCGGACGGCGTGACGCCGGGGATCTGGCTGCCGGGATCGGCGCTACGGCGGTTCAGCTTGATGTGGCAAATGGTGACCTGTTCGCCCATGTGCTGGATGTGGTGGAGGAGGATGTTGGCAAGATCCATATCCTGATCAATAATGCCGGCATGGAAAATGTCGGCCAGACCCTGGTGGAACAGGCCATCTCGGAACTGGATCCGGCAGTGGATGTGAACCTGAAGGGGGTCGTGCACGGTCTCAAATACGGTCCCGCCCATATGGCGGACGGCGGCTCCATCATCAATACTTCCTCGCTGGCGGCAAATATCGGTCTGCCCACTTATGGTTTTTATGCTGCGACCAAGGCGGCAGTCCTGAGCCTGACCCGGACGGCGGCGCTGGAGCTAGCCCCCCGAAACATCCGGGTCAATGCGGTTTGCCCCGGCAGTATCCGCACGGCCATGCTGCCGGATGATCACCCGGAAGTGAAACTGACAGAGACCTTGTGCCCCATGGGCAGGATCGGAGAAACCGATGATCTGCTGGGGCTCTACCAGTTCCTGGCCTCCGGGGCATCGGCTTATATCTCCGGTCAGGCGATCAATGTGGATGGCGGGGTTTCCGCCGGGTTCGGGTATGGCGTTCTGGGACTGGCGGAGACGGCGGTCTCATAGCAGCCAATAGGCTACTAAAGACCAAGTAAAAAATAGACAATTTTCAGCCTTAACGTGTCAGATTTTTTGAAAGCCTCTCGGGGAAAGCCCGAATTCTTCCTTGAAGCTTTTACTGAAGTGGCTGAGGTCGTTAAATCCCCATTTATAGGCAATTTCCGTGATTGATAAACCTGTCGTCCTTGCCATGGCGAGGTCTTCGCGGCATTTGTGCAGACGGCATTTCTTGATCCAGGCGCTAACCGTCGTGTCTTCCTCACGGAACAGGATATGAAGATATCGGGTGCTGATCCCCATATCTGCTGCGATCCGGGAGGGGGTAAGGTCAAAGTCCTTCAGGTTTTTAACAATATAATTTTTGATGCGCCCCAGGGTCATTCGCTTACTGGTGGACTGAAAAGTTTCCGTTTCACCAGTAAGTGCTGTGGCAAGAATCTGCAGTGTCGGCCGCATCAGCGAGGTCAGGTGAGTTTCATCCAGGCTCCACATTTCTTCATGAAGCGACATGATGTGACGCCCAAGCAACGCGCCGATGCCGCTGGACCCCGATATTACGGTTCCGGCATAATCATGGGCCTGCGGAAAAATGCTGGCCAGGGCGGTTTCCGGTATAATCAATGTTGTCTTTTCAATTTTTTCGGGCACTTCAAATGACATGCTTTGGGTGCTATCCCACAGCAGGATGTCTTTCTCCTGCAGGTAAATGTCATTCTGTCCGGCGGTGATGAGTTCACGGCCTTTGCGCAGCAAAAGGATGCTGAAATAGGCTTCATCGGTATTGGCGATTTCAGTTGCTCTGCGGAATCCGGTAAGCTTGTCGCAGGCGCACTGGACCAGCTTATAGCCACAGAAAGACCTGATGCTCAGGCTTGCATTAAAGTCCGGTTTGCTGTTTTTCTCTATGGTCCAGGGAAGATGGGATGCCCTAAGCATCTCCGTCCATTCATCAAAATGATCCCTGTTGATATCAGGCCGGGTGGACCAGAAACGCAGGTCCTGTTCTCTCCGGGAATTATACTCGACTACAGTCATATGAAACATCCCTGATTTAATTGTTATATTTTTGGAAAGTATCTATGGGAATTGCCGAAAAAGCAAGAAAACGGCTAATTTCTGGGAAAATAATGCAAATAGTTCCTTCTCGGCCAAGATAACTTCCTCCTCAGCCAACTCCTTGCTCTTTGCTTCCCTCCAAAAACAAGTGAATAGAGACTCCGGCTGCACTGTCACACAAAAGCGCCTTCGTTACACACCAAGTATCTTGCCGGTCATCCTGCTATCAACTCCACATAATTAACAAGTGGAGGTAACAGTGGATTCAATAAGAAAATTTAAATCAGCCCTGCTGGGCAGTGTCGTGATGGGAAGTTGTTCGATGATCTCGCACGGATATGCCTCGGAGACTGATACGGGAGGAAGTGACGCATTCACCATGGAAGAGATTCTGATTACTGCACAGCGCAGGACAACGGATCTGCAGACAACCGCTTCGGCTATTTCGGCGCTGGGCGGCGAGGCGCTGGAAGATAGGTCTATCACGGACGTCGAGGGGCTCGGGCAATTCAACCCGAGCATGGATGTCTCCCTCTATCAGGGTGAAGCCCAGGTCTATATCCGCGGCATTGGCTATTCCGGCATTATCGGCGGGACCGACAGTTCAACGGCCCTGCATGTGGACGGGGTCTATATGTCCCGGTCTTCTGCCGCTGTGCCAGGGTTTTTCGATCTTGACCGGGTCGAGGTGGTACGCGGCCCGCAGGGGACCCTCTATGGCCGGAACGCCACATCGGGCTCGATTAACCTGATCCCGAAAAAACCGACCGAGGAATTTTCTCTCGAAGGATCTTTCACCGTCGGGAACTATGATCATTACAAGGCTTTCGGGGCCGTGAGTGGACCGCTGGCCGGCGACAAGCTGTTGGCGCGACTGGCGGTCCAGAAGGAAAATCACGCCGGTTATACCACCTTTATCCGTCCGGTATCCGATCCCCTTGGTCTTGGCCCGGTTAAAGGCGAAGGGGAATCCAAGGATGATTTTGTCACCCGTCTGACCATCGAGGCCCGGCCAAGTGACGATCTGACCGTCACACTGACCGGCGATTATTACAAGGCAGATGACACCCAATCCGTCTGGCTTTATCTGGACCGCGGTACCGCGACTAATCCTTTCTTCCGCGATTATGTATCTGCTGAAGGCGGCACCCTGCCGGAAGAACGCTCCCGGACTCTGGGCTCCGATCTGGAGCATGTCAACAAGCCGGAAATCTGGGGATTGACTGCCCATGTGGATTACAGTCTCGGTGACTACAGCCTGGCGTCTATTACCGCCTATAAAGAAACCCACCCTCTGAACCGCAATGACCTGGATACCTCTGCGGCCTTCGGGGTGGATCAGCTCAGGGAAGAGGATCATCGACAGTTCAGTCAGGAGCTGCAGTTGAGTTCTCCCTCTGACGGTGATCTGACCTGGATTGTCGGGCTTTATTATTTCACCGAAGACAACGATGTTCGCAACGAATATTTTCTGCCCTTTGCCGATGAACAGTTCGGTCTGACGTCCGATCCGGCATGTTGTAATCTGAAACTGAACGGTACGGCGGAAACCGAAGCTTTTGCTGTCTTTGGTGAAGCCACCTATAGTCTCTCTGATCGGCTCGATCTGGTTCTTGGTGGTCGTTACAGCACGGAAAAACGCGGTGGCCGGAATGCGGTAGTGTTTGAAAATTTCATCCCCGGCTTGCTGGATAATGTGGCGGACCTGGAGGATGAAACCTTCAACAGCTTCACACCCAAAGTGGGGCTTAACTTTGCCGTCAATGACGAAGTGTTCCTGTATGGATCTGTCTCCAAGGGGTTCAAGAGTGGCGGCTATAATATCGGCAGTTACCAGAATACCCCCTTCGATCCCGAGGAGATCTGGGCCTATGAGGCAGGGATCAAGGCCGATCTGTTCGACCAACGCCTCCGCATGAATGCTGCGCTGTTTTATTATGACTATACGGACCTGCAAATCCAGGACGTGGAAAATAACAACACCATCGTGCGTAATGCGGCCAATGCGGAAATCATGGGGGTAGAGCTTGAGGGGGTCTGGCTGGTCAGTGAAGCTTTCCAGATTGATTTCGGCTTTGCCTGGTTGGACGCCCAGTTCAAGGATGCCCTGCTGACGGATCCGAAAAACCCTTCTGCCGGCATTCAGAACCTGGACGGATATAGCTTGCCCCGGGCACCCGAACTCAAGGTTATCCTGGGGGCGGAATATCGCGTCGAGCTTGCGGACGGTGACAGCATAACCCTGCGCGGTGACTGGGCCTGGAAGGATGATGTGTATTTCTCCGCCTTTAATGTGGATGCACTCAAGCAGGACGCCTATCACTGGCTGAAGGCACGGGCCACTTATGCGACAGCTGACGGTCAATGGAAGATATCTGCCTATATCGACAATATTGCCGATGAGGCGGTGGCCACTAACGGCACATTTAACGGAGACATAATTGATTCAACGGCTACAGGTAACCTGGCACCGCCAAGAACCTACGGTCTTGAAGTGAAGTTCGTTTACTGATGCCGGAACCGGCTGCCTGTTCCCAAGGGGCAGCCGGTATTTTTTTGAAGACACAAAGGCCGGTAAAATTGAGGAAGGCCTGTTCAGGCGACCGGTCTGCAGGAGAGTAAAATGACAAAAGAAGTAGTGGATGATATACTGTTGAAAACTGGCGATCTGCCATGGGTGCCCATGGTTGAGGGGATTGATTTCCGCTTACTCAGGACCTGTGACAGGACAGGGGCCTGGACAGTGATTTTCCGTTGTCAGGCGGGAAGCTGCTTTCCGTTGCATCGGCATTTGGGTGCGGGCGAATATCTGGTGATCAAAGGACGCATGGTCTATCGGGCCGGGGAGGCGGTGACTGGCGATTACGGATATGAACCCCTTGATGCTATCCATGAACTGACCAGTTTTCCCGAGTATACAGAACTATATTTCACCAACTTCGGACCTGTGCTTTTTCTGGACGAAGAGGGAGAAATAGTCTCGGTGCTGGACCATCAGGCAGTTCGGGAAATATATGAAACAACCCAGGATAATCAAAATGGATAGACTGAAAGATAAAATTGCCCTTGTTACAGGAGCGGGACAGGGTATTGGTCAGGCCATTGCCCGTGCCATGGCCGCCCAGGGCGCCTTCGTTTATGTCACGGATATGAATGAAGATACGGCGGTCAAGACGACAGAGGCGATTGTCGGTGCCGGTGGAGAGGCCGTGGTGAATCAACTCAACGTCGTGGAGCCTTCTGATTGGGAAAAGATGGCCGATATCGTCAACTCCGGGCATGGCCGTCTGGATATCCTGGTCAATAACGCCGGTGTGGAGCTGGTCAAGCCGATAGAGCAGATATCTCTTGAGGACTGGCGCTGGGTGCAATCTATCAATGTGGAAGGCTGTTTTCTTGGCTGTAAAACCATGCTCGAACTTATGAAGGAAAGCGGACGACGTGTTCCCCAGGGGGCGGCCATCGTCAATCTGTCATCGGTCGCCGGTATTATCGCGTTTAACAACCAACTGGCATACAACACCTCCAAGGGGGCGGTGCGGCAGATGACCAAAGGGCTGGCCATCGAATTTGCCGAAAACGGATACAACATCCGCGCCAACTCCATCCATCCGGGCTGTATCGACACCCAGATGCTCCAGGAAGTTTTCGAACTCTGGGCCAGGGATAACATCATGAGCAGTGATACCGCGGAAATTTCCCGGCAGATGGCGGCGCTTCATCCGCTTGGCCGGATGGGTACGCCGGAAGATATCGCCAATGGTGCCGTTTATCTCGCCTCCAATGAAGCCGGTTTTGTCACCGGTGCGGAACTGGTGATTGATGGCGGCTGGATTGCGCGGTGAGTGGAAAAACGCATGTCTGATTACGAACAATTACTTTCTTCCTGGCGATCTGCACCTGAAGATTTCTGGCGTGATGCGGCGGGTGAGCTTGAGTGGGAGGTCTCTCCCACAGAGATCCTGCATCGTGAGGGTGACAGCTACCGCTGGTTTGCGGACGGACGCCTGAGCGCCTGTCATAACCTGATCGAC
>NZ_JBLXJC010000006.1:0-36247 GCF_048269205.1 Emcibacter sp.
GATTTTACTTTAGTTTGTCGCTTCATGGACAATTCCTATCTTAACAAGCTAGCAGATACTGCGATGCTGGACTAATCACCGCCTCATATAGCCGGTATCAGCCGAGGTGATTCTCTTCAAGGCAGCGATCGTTCGATAACCGTATCAGTGGCCAATTCTTTCCAATCTAGAGACGAACGTTCGTCAAGGTCACGAACCCGACTGGGACGTCCATCAACATGACGGCGGGGGAATATCGGGAATACGATATCGCGGCATTGGTTGAATATATTTCTAATCGCGCTGAGCGTGAAAAGAATACCTAAATGGATCTAAATCATTCTTTGTCGGATTTGCCGGTGCGTCGCGCGACGATCAGTTTTCGATTGATGTCATCAGAAATCGCATCGACGCTGCTTACCAGGTTGTGGTAAACTATACTCAGCGTTCGGGCTGTGGTTTCGATATCGGCAGCAGGAATTCCTTGAAACATGATCCCTCGCAGGAGGCGGGTTTTTGGTAGGACCTTACGAATCATCTGGCGCCCTCCGGTTACCAGCTTGATGTAAGTGACGCGCTTGTCCTCAGCTGACTTGGCCCGCGCTACAAAGCCACGCTTTTCTGCTTTTAGAACTGTTCGTGAAAGATAAGACATTTCTATCCCGGTGTGACTGGCGAGTTCACTGATGGTTTGTTCGCCGAATTCGCTGAGGATCAACAGTATCTGCCAGATCGGCAGGGATATATCGAACTCTTTTAACACATCACTCATGGAAGCGGCACCCAGGGATCCTGTGCGATTCAGCAGGTATCCGAATTGCACGTAATACATGGGGTCTTTGGATTGTTCCTGTTTATCCTTACTATTTGCCATTTTACTCATCTGTCCGGCTTCGGTAAATTGATAGAGGAGACCGATAATAATGGTCAGTCAACATATTTGCCAATCTCTAACCGTGATGTCATTGCAGACCGCGTAGTCTGCTATCACAGAACGCACCTGTTCACGAGTGACATAACGACATTTCCTCCCGATCACAATTCCAAGTTCCACATCATTATCAAGCATTGTTGAGATCCTTGACGGGTGCATCGGGGCATAGGGTGTATAGATACACGAGACTTGTTTGTTAAACCATACTTGAGCATTGGGTACCTTACTATTGTGACGCTCCGCCTCGAGCGGATACGTCGGGTCATCTGTATTCACCACCTCGGTCACACGCACCCTCGTCTCCCGGCCAGCTCGCAACAACTCAAGCATCGTTGGCAGGATCTTAGGGCGGCGGCGTGCAGATCAATAATCTGCTCTTCGATAATTTTGCCAATAGACGTGTGTCCTCGGCGGTGGAAGGCAGAGAGTTTCTTGGCTCTTGTGCTCCTTAGAATAGTTTTAGCGTCAACAATCGCTAGTCAGCGATGGCAAGTGATTATGTCGCAGGCACCACAGCCCACACTTCCACCTCGATCAGGAACTCGGGATTAGAGAGGCGGGTAACACCAATCAGTGTGCTGGGTGGGCGGCCATCGCCATATTTTGGCACTGTCTCATCATAAACGACTTTCCCGAACTCATCCACATCAAGCACGAAAATTCGCCTAAATACTACGTCATCCCAGTCGGCGCCTGCCGCCTTAAGTTGGATTTCGAGATTCTCCATTACATGGATATACTGAGCGCGAAGATCGCCCGGAGCGACGCACTGATAACTGTCATCACTCGGGGTTTGCCCGGCGATGAAAACCAGTTTCATATCGCCCTGCACGGTAACTACCCGCTTGTAGCCCGGATGCTTGAAGAGTTCGGGTGGATCAATTTCTTTTCTCTCAATACTCATTTTCAGTCTCCTTTTAAATTTCTGGGGCGTCTAAAGATTTGCCGAATTGGCCGCCAAAAAAAAACGGATCGGCCGGGTTGCATCAACAACATCACAAATTCTGCAGATCGTAAGTGTCAAGCGCCTGTTCCTGCAAAAACCTCGACAGAAGGTCGGCAATTTGATCATTATTCAGGTCGGCAAACGGAAAATGTGTGTTGCCTTGGATACCAACTTCGGGCAGATGAACAACTTGGGCATCACCGCCATGACGGTTGATCGTGTCGGCAAACAGTCGCGCGCGCTGAAGATTCTTATGCCATACTCTTTGCCAGTGGTTTCCCTCAGCCGAGATATAGTCGCCAAAAACCATCTGGATTGGAATCTGTGTCAGCTTTGCGAACTCCTCCGCCGGTATGCCGTTTTCTCCAGCCGGCAAGTCTTGATCCGGAAAGACAAAGCTTATTGGCTCGTAGGAGACGATTGCTTTGACGTTGGAGTTCTTGATCCTGGTATGCCACCCGAACGGGCCAGACTGCGAGTGAGTAATCAGGATCGCCGGGCCAACCTCGTCCATCAGCGCCGAAAGATTATCGCTAACAGTGTCGACGGCGTCGGCAGCTGTGCTTCCGGTCGGCGCCGCCAGATCAAATGGTACACTTTGCGCACAAAATTGGTCCAATTCCACTCGCGATTGAGGAAACTGCACGTTAGGGAAAAACTGCGGCTCGCCATCGGTCCAGTTGCCAAAGCGAAAACCAGTGAACAAATGCTTGTTGCCATATCGCTGCGTCGTCGGCGGGCCAACCTGCTTGCCCAGAAGATCTCCGAAGGACCCACTGAACGTTGTCGTTGATGCCCTGCCCCGTGTGGTAAAGTCCGGGATATAAACCGACCAGCCTCGCCGAAGGAAAATTGATTCATACCCCTCTCGGTCCCTGCTGTTTTCATATGTTTTGCCAGTCTGTCCGGCACCATGAACCATTACCATCGGGTATTTACGCGATTTTGCAGGAATCTGAAAGCGGACATAACCTTGATGAATTGGGAAAATATCACCGGCATTGCTGCGCAGGTCGCTCACGTCGAATTCTCCCGGCGCCGTGATGTGATCGAAACCGAAATAGAAACTTCCCTGCGCCGCAAGCTCGATTGTCATTTCTTTAATCCTCCGTCAAAAATGGGCATTTGGCTAGGCTTCTACTACAGCGGTTTGCCTTCATCTGTGTAGCGATCACCAAAGTCGAACATATCCTCTGTCTCGTCGCCGTCGTAGTATTGATATTCCCACCAGTTGTGATCGAGGTCTTCCAAATAGAATGAGTAGATGCCGTGTTGGAAGGAGGGCTCCCAGATGCTACGAATTCCATATTTGTCCTTGTATTTGTGTGCGGCGCGGTGAGCTTCGTCAACGGCTTCGACAGACTCGAGATCCAGTCCCCAGTGATTGTATACGTGGACCGGGCGCAACTTGGCACCAGACTCTATGGCGATGACGTGCGATGCACTCGAGCAGCGGACTGCGATCGCTCCCGGCGAATGCCTCGCCGTTTCCAGGCCCAGAAATTCCTCGTAGAAACGGCGTGACTCACTCAATTTGTAAGTTTCCATAGTGCCGTGGCTCATGGTTTTCGGTTTGACAATGGAATCTTTAGTGCGGCCCTTAGCCCGCAGTTCGCCAAACATCTTTACTGTACTGTTCATACTGACCTCCTTAGTTTCAATCGAGTTATGCTCTCAGCTTCGGGCCTGCGCCCGATCTCCGGCATCAAGGAACGAATCGGCGAAGAACTCCTGCAGCGGCAACGAACACTGTTCGGCAAAGTCACGCTTGGCAGACTCAATCACTATTGGCGCCCCACAGGCATAAACCTGGTGTTTGGACAGGTCGGGAAAATCCTCCATCACAGCACGGTGGACAAAGCCTGTTCGACCGCTCCAGCCACACGCCGGCGTAGCGTCTGATACGACAGGAATAAATTGAAAACCTTCGTTTTCTGATGCATATCGTTCGACCCAGTCCATTTCGTAAAGGTCAGCACGGGTGCGGCCACCCCAGTAGAACGTCATGGGCCGCTTGATCTGCTTCTGCTGCGCATACTGGAGGATAGATTTGATGGGTGCGAAACCTGTGCCGCTAGCCAGCAAAACAAGGGGCTTGTCACTGTCTTCGCGCAAGAAAAAAGTCCCTTGCGGCAGTTCCATACGAACCAAGTCATGCACTTTCATACCGTCGAATACATAGTCGGTGAACAGACCGCCCGGTGTATGACGCACGTGCAATTCGATGCTTGTCACTCCTCCAATCGACGGCGCCGATGCGATTGAATAGGCGCGACGCTCGCCGTTGGCGAGAACGAATTCAACGAACTGTCCAGCCAGGAACATCACGTCCTCGTTCATGGGTAGCTTTATGCGGACAATCATCACATCAGGGGTGACACGTCGCATCTCCTTGACCCTACCCGGACATACCCGCGAGCGAATGCTGCCCATAATGTCCAGTTCCTGGACCTCTATAACAAGGTTACTAAGAGGCTGCGCCTGGCACAGCAGGGCATAGCCCTGCTCGCGCTCTTCAAGAGGGAGGTATGTTGGGTGCACATGCCCGTGGTCGATCTGGCCCTCCACAATTCGACCTCGACAGGTACGACACGCCCCCGCCCGGCAGCTGTAGGGCAGGGCGATATCAGCATCGTGGCCAGCCTCAAGAATGGAGGTGCCTTCCTGCACGGTGAACTGTTTGCCGCTGGGCTGCAATGTTACTTCGAATGGCACGATAATCTCCTGTCAGATGTGCGTGAATTCAGAGCTGCCGTTGTAGAATGGCCGCCGATCCTTTAAATGTAATTCAAGTAAGCTATCAAGCGCTTGAAGCCAGGGCCAATGAAAGCTCGGAATTGCCGGTATTAACAGGCATGATGCTATCTTTACCGAGATTTTTGACTACCTGGATAACAGCCTTGTGCAGCCACACTTGCGCAGGGTCTTTGTTGATGCGTTCATGCCACTGCAGCGTCAAATCAAGTGTTGGAATGTCGAATGGCAGGCCTAATACCTGCACCTTGTTTTCCAGGTTCATGCTTGTAACCAAGGCTTCGGTGACTACTGCGATGCGGTCTGAACTGGCAATGATGGATTCGATTCCCGACAGGTATGCCATCTTCACGGATACCTTACGCTGGATATTTTTCTCCTCGAATAGTCGGTCTGCATGCTCCCGGAAGTGCCTATAACTGCCACCGGCTGGCTCATACTCTATGAATGAAGCCCGCAGGAACTGCTCGAGACTAATGTTGCCTTGAATGATGGGGTGGTCCTTACTGACAACGCAAACGAAACGAAGGCTACGGAATCGGCGCCGAAAAAAGCCGGCCCCCAGAGGGCTCGCCACACCAATCGCCAGGTCAATTTCGCCACCGCTCATCTGCTCGGCTATGCCATGACGCGATAGTGGCACTGTTTCGAGCGAGATGTTTGGCGCGTACTTGTCGAAGAATGACAGCAGATGTGGGAGCAGTGACACTTGTCCGACATCACTGAGTGCCAGGCGAAAGTGCCGCGTGCTGCTGGCGGCATCGAAGCAGCCGCGGTTTTCTATCGTCTGGCGAATCTGTTGTAGCGCAGCCTGGATAGGCTCGGCCATCGATTCCGCCAATGGAGTGGGCATCATGCCGTTATCGGTACGCACGAACAGTTCGTCGCTGAAGGCATCGCGCAGGCGCCGTAACGCGTTGCTAACGCCCGACTGAGAAATGCATAGTTGCTCCCCGGCGAGGGTGACACTATGGGTGCGCTGCAAAGCATCAAGCACCAGCAACAGATTGAGGTCGAGTGTGTTGATTCTCACGGCATAGAAGCTCCTTGAGGCAGAGACGCGTGCATTGCTACTTTTTAATAAGTGTGCACGGGTCAAGCTCAGCTGTTTGATCAGTGTAATTAGGGGCTATATAAACACAATATAGTTGTTTAAGCAACCTATTTTTAATCCCAAAGACCTGTATCCAACGGTCACCAATTTCGGCTAGTAATTATCGGTATTCTTAGGGCCTGCCCTCAGCGCACTTCACGTAAAATAGACGGAGCCCGAGGCTCGACTTTGTCTGCGCCCGCCGTCGATTTTACCCTCCGCTTGCACACCCGGTTCTCGGCGAAGGCCAGGGGTTGCATCTGCAACCCACTCCCGAAGGAGGTCTTCACATGGAACAAGCAACTTCAGAAATCAGAATTTATGTGGCCTGTCTTGCCGCCTATAACAACGGCATCCTGCACGGCCGATGGATCGATGCCACTCAAGAGCCCGAGGACATTTGGGCGGAGATCCGGGATATACTGAAAACGTCCCCAATTGAGGAGGCGGAAGAACACGCCATTCATGACCATGAAGGCTTTGAAGGTGCCCCTATCTCCGAATATCAGAGCATCGAAAGTATCTGCAAAATTGCCGCCTTTATCTCTGAGCACGGTATCTTGGGCGGCAAGCTGATTGAATATTATGGCGACCTTTCAGACGCTCGGGACGCCCTCGAAAATTATTATGTTGGCTGCTACTCCAGTCTTTCAGATTTCGCCCAAGAGATCACGGAAGACACAACCGAAATTCCGGAAAGCCTCAAGTCCAATCACGTGGCTGAGGCTTTCGTGGTTTTTTTACTTTCTTTGTCGGGTTTTTATCCGTCCAACTCCACTCATCCATAGCGCATTCAAGCACTCCCGACATGACCTGAAGTTCTCGAAGAATTGATGACGGCGCCAAATTACTCTGGTCCCGCATCCAATTTTTGAAATCCTCAGGCATCAAATCTTCCAAATATTGATCTGCTATCGGATGACGGCATAGTTTTTCGAGACGAATAACCTCCCATCTGGATCCACGTTTCTTGACACTTTCCTCTTTCGCATATCGCTGCATTGCTTCACGAAAGGTTCGGCGCCCCCCATGAAGGTAGGCTTGAGCATTTCTTCAGTCTCGACTGCCCAACGGTGAGCTTCCATCTTGGTTCTAAAAAGTTTTGTTTTGCGGACACCTTTGATTCTGACATCAGCCTGCCATTTCTTTCCATGTTTTCTCAATGAAGCCATTTTCAATCCTGTTTCGTGCGCACAATTTGTGCGCACAATTTGCGCGCTTTTTCTTGATAAGATAGAAAATGAGGGAAAAATGGAAGAGCATCAATGGCAGAAAACTGCAGTTTTCTGCGGTTTAGGAAGATTTGGGAAATTCTGGGAAAGGATGTTGGTGCGGCCGAGAAGACTCGAACTTCCACGG
This sequence comes from Emcibacter sp., assembly GCF_048269205.1. Classification (GTDB taxonomy): domain Bacteria; phylum Pseudomonadota; class Alphaproteobacteria; order Sphingomonadales; family Emcibacteraceae; genus Emcibacter. The sequence continues at coordinate 7,066 of NZ_JBLXJC010000006.1, forward strand.
GATATTATCCCACAGCGACCTCAACGCTGCGCGTCTACCAATTCCGCCACGGCCGCACACTGAAACTGGTTGCTGTGAAGTAGCAAACAGCGGACAAAGACGCAACAGGAAAATGCAATATTTTACCCTGCCCGCCCATAATATTCTGATTAGCTAGATATTGGCCCCGATATGGATGCCGCATTCGGTCTTGTCCTGTCCGGCCCAGCGGCCGGCACGGCGGTCATCGCCGGCTTCCACCCTGTGAGTGCACGGCATACAGCCGATGGACGGAAATCCCTGGGATACCAGCGGATGTTCCGGCAGGCCCAGTTCCCTGATACGCTGGTCCACCTGCTCCTGGCTCCAGAACGCCAGCGGGTTGACCTTGATCTTGGAACCATCCAGTTCAATGAGCGGAATGGAAGACCGGGTCGAAGACTGAAACCGCTTGCGTCCTGTAATCCAGGCATCAAAGCCGTTCATGGCCCGGGCCAGCGGACGCACCTTGCGCAAATCACAACAGCCATCCGTATCCCGGGTCCAGAGAAGACCGTTGTGATCCTCCGCCTGCACCTCTTGCTTGTCAGGGTTCACGGTCACCAGATTGGTCAGGCCAAGTCTTTCCACAAGTGTGTCACGATATTTCAATGTTTCGCCAAACAGCTTTTCGGTATTGAGAAAAACCACCGCTGTGTCCGGATTAACCTGCGCCACGAGATCCAGAAGAACGACAGATTCGGCCCCGAAAGAGGACACCAGGGCAATCTGGCCGGGAAATTCCCGATTGATCATGGCGTCAAGAAGCTCCCGGCTGTCCTCAAGGTCGCCATAGAGGCGCTGCAGGCGTTCAAACGCCTGTTCCTGCGAGATTTCTTTTTCCATTGTGATGGCTTCCATCACCAGATCCTAACCACCCCGGACGGGGCATACAATTTCACATCAAGTTTCGGTATATGTAAAACCTAAATATCATACTTTCAAGTTTTTATGTATTTTTTTATTTAATACATTTTTTTTATGTTGTTTATAAGGAAAGTTAAAGATACACCGGAAGGTTCCGACTGCAGGAACACGACTTATATCTGGTAGCTTTTCACACTTTCTGTGATATTGACGGCAATATTCTCGCCGGATACGACGATTTCGCCCCGGGCGATCAGTTCCCCGTTGGCATATAGCTTCACCGGCTGGTCCTGATCTCCTTCAAGGTCAATGACCGCGCCGCGCCCAAGTTTCAGAAGGTGGCGGATCGGCATCCAGGCCTGGCCCAGCACCAGGGTCAACTCAATATCGACGTCTTCAATAGCCTGTGACATTTATACGCTTAGTCCTTCACTTTTTGCCGTTCACAAGATATAGGAACATAATGACATTAAAGCATGTCCCAGCATAGTTATTTTTCAGTTAACAGAAAAGCTCAAATTAAAGAATGACGACAGAGCCTTCCGAAATCGAATGGGAAATCACCGACAGCCTTGTCCCCTACGAGGAAGCGCTGGCGCGCATGGAAATGCGGGTGCGGGATATTTACGAGGGCAAGGCGCCGGAACTGGTCTGGCTCCTGCAGCACCCTCCCCTCTATACCGCCGGGACCTCTGCCGATGCCAGCGACCTGATCGATCCGGACCGCTTTCCGGTCTACGAGGCGGGACGCGGCGGACAATATACCTATCACGGGCCGGGCCAACGCATCGCCTATGTGATGCTGGACCTGCGCAAACGCAGCCGGGACCTCAGGAAATTCGTCACCAATCTGGAACAGTGGGTCATCGACACCCTGGCCGAATTCAATGTGACGGGAGAGCGCCGCGAGGGCCGGGTCGGTGTCTGGGTCAGCCGGGATGTTTCCGGCAGCATTCTGCCCCGGGAGGACAAGATCGCCGCCATAGGTGTGCGGGTCCGTAACTGGATCACCTTTCACGGCATTTCCATCAATGTGGAGCCGGACCTTGATCATTTCAGCGGCATCGTCCCCTGCGGCATCAGCGAGCATGGGGTCACCTCCCTGGTGGATATGGGTCTGCCGGTGACCATGGACGATGTGGATGCAGCCCTGAAACGGACCTGGGAAGAGATTTTCGAAAACTGATTTCAGTTTCGCCGTTCTTCCAGATTGACTGTCGGTTTTTGTTTAAAGCCCTTCGCGGTGATACCTTTGGCGGGAAATGCCTCAACCTCCGTCACATTGGCCCTTTCGGGACCATTATGACAACGTTTAATCATCTCCTGCACATCGGCTTCAGGTCCGACAAGAAAGGCCTCCACGGTACCGTCGGCGCGGTTCCTGACCCAGCCGTCAAGCCCCAGCGATGTGGCATTTTCCTCAGTCCAGGCCCGGTACCAGACCCCCTGGACCCGGCCGTGGATAATCAGCCGCCGGGCGATATGTCCTTCATCAAGCATATGCAACCTCCTGCCAGAGGGTTATCTTACTCGAATTCGATGATCACGTCATCCACCGCCAGGCTGTCGCCGGCTTTGGCAGGTACATTGAGAACTACCCCGTCCCGCTCCGCACGCAGATTGTTTTCCATTTTCATGGCTTCGACCACGGCAAGAATCTGGCCGGCCTTGACCTCGTCGCCCTTCTCCACATTGACAGAGACCACAAGGCCCGGCATCGGACAAAGCAGCAGTCTGGAGGTATCCGGCGGGAGTTTCTCCGGCATGAGAACCGCAAGCTCGGCCTCGCGCTCGGTATAGATCCTGACATGCTCGCTGGCCCCGTCATGGGTCAGCCGGTAGCCATCGTCCAGATAATCCACCTCGACGCTGATTTCCCGGCCGCTCACATTGCCGACAAACACTTTCCGGCCGGGCAGCCAGTCACTGACCACCACAAGGCTTTCACCGTCAACATTGACCAGGCAGCCGTCCTCGGTGGCAAAGAAAGTGGCCACATGATCCCGCTTGCCCACGGCAACAATCCATCTGGCCTCAAACGCCGGCGAATTTTCGACAATGCGGCCGGAAATACTGCGCGACCGGTCAAATTCCAGGGCATGGATGACCATAGCCACCCCTACCATGGTCAGGCGCGTCTCGTCCGTCAGCGTTCCACCGGTAAAGCCGTCTGGATATTCCTCGGCGATATAATTGGTGGTCAGCCTGCCTTCCTGGAAGCGTTTCGCATTCATCACATCGCTGAGAAAGGCAATATTGTGCCCGACCCCGCGGATGTAATAGTCATCCAGCGCTTTGCGCATATGCTGGATGGCCTCATCACGGTTGGCCCCATAGGTCACCAGCTTGGCGATCATGGGATCGTAATACATGCTGATTTCGGAGCCTTCGTAAATCCCGGTATCCACACGCACAAAATCGGTTTCCTCGGGCGGGATATAATAGCTGACACGGCCGATGGACGGCAGGAAGCCGCGCAAGGGGTCTTCCGCATAGATTCGGCTCTCCATGGCCCAGCCGTTGAGCTTCACATCTTTCTGGCTCATGGCCAGCTTTTCGCCGGCCGCCACCCTGATCATCTGCTCCACCAGATCGATGCCGGTGATCATCTCAGTGACCGGATGCTCAACCTGCAGGCGGGTGTTCATTTCCAGGAAATAGAAGTTGCGATCCTTGTCGACAATAAATTCCACGGTACCGGCGGACTGATAGTCCACAGCCTTGGACAGCGCGACAGCCTGCTCCCCCATGGCCTTGCGGGTCTTGGCATCAAGGAAGGGGCTCGGCGCTTCCTCAATCACCTTCTGGTGACGGCGCTGAATGGAACATTCACGTTCCCCGAGATAAATCACATTGCCGTGGGAATCCCCCAGCACCTGGATTTCAATATGGCGCGGTTCCTCAATGAATTTTTCCACAAAAACCCGGTCATCGGCAAAACTGGATTTGGCTTCGTTGGTGGCAGAGATAAAACCGTCGTGGGCTTCTTCGTCATTATAGGCCACGCGCATGCCCTTGCCGCCACCGCCGGCGGAGGCCTTGATCATTACCGGATAGCCGATCTCGCCAGCGATCTTCACCGCTTCGTCCGCATCCTTGATCACGCCCATATAACCGGGCACGGTGCTGACACCGGCCTCGGCGGCCAGTTTCTTGGATTCAATTTTATCGCCCATGGCGCCGATGGCTTTCACACCCGGGCCAATGAAAGCGATGCCCTCTTCCTTCAGACGATTGCAGAAATCAGCATTCTCGGACAAAAAACCATATCCCGGGTGAATGGCTTCGGCGCCGGTCTGTTTGGCGGCCTCTACAATGCGGTCGGCGATCAGGTAACTTTCCGCAGCGGGCGGCGGACCGATATGGACCTTTTCATCAGCCATCAGCACATGCAGCGCATCCGCATCCGCGTCTGAATAGACGGCGACAGTCTTGATCCCCATCTTGCGGGCAGTCTTGATGACACGGCAGGCAATTTCACCACGGTTGGCAATCAGAATTTTTGAAAACATTTTCGTACTTCCTCCCGGTCCCTAGAGCGGAATATTATCGTGTTTCTTGTAAGGATTGCTAAGCTCTTTGTTTTTAAGGAGCTTCAGCCCGCGGGCAATACGCCGCCTGGTGGCATGGGGCATGATCACATCATCGATGTAGCCCCGGCCTGCCGCCACAAAAGGATTGGCGAACTTGTCGGTATATTCCTTTGTCTTTTCCTCGATCTTTTCCGGCTCACCCCGGAAAATAATCTCCACCGCTCCCTTGGCGCCCATCACCGCGATTTCAGCAGTGGGCCAGGCGTAGTTCAGGTCACCGCGCAGATGCTTTGACGCCATCACATCATAGGCGCCGCCGTAAGCCTTGCGGGTAATAACGGTAATTTTCGGCACTGTCGCTTCGCCGTATGCAAACAGCAGCTTGGCGCCATGCTTGATAATCCCGCCATATTCCTGCTTGGTGCCGGGCAGGAAACCGGGCACATCGACAAAGGTAATGATCGGAATATTGAAACAGTCGCAGAAGCGGACAAAACGGGCGGCCTTGCGGCTGGCGTCAATATCCAGACATCCGGCCAGAACCATGGGTTGGTTTGCCACGAATCCGACGGTCTGGCCGTCAATGCGGCCGAACCCGGTCAGAATATTCTTGGCAAACGCCGGCTGCACCTCAAAGAAGTCGCCTTCGTCCGCCACTTTGCGGATCAGCTCATGCATGTCATAAGGCTTGTTGGCATTGGCCGGCACCAGGGTATCCAGGGACATGTCGATGCGTTCCGGATCGTCGAAGGTGGGACGGACCGGCGGCTTTTCCTTGCTGTTGAGCGGCAGGAAGTCAAAAAACCGACGGGTCTGCTTGATCGCTTCCAGGTCATTCTCGAGCGCCAGATCGGCAACACTTGACTTGCTGGTGTGGGTAATGGCGCCGCCCAATTCTTCCTGGGTCACCACTTCGTTGGTCACGGTCTTCACTACATCCGGACCGGTCACAAACATATAGGAGCTGTCCTTGACCATGAAGATAAAGTCGGTCATGGCCGGGCTGTAAACCGCACCGCCCGCACAGGGCCCCATGATCAGGGAAACCTGCGGGACAACACCGGAAGCCATGATATTTTTCTGGAACACATCCGCATAGCCGGCAAGAGCTGCCACACCTTCCTGAATACGCGCGCCGCCGGAATCGTTGATGCCAATCACCGGCGCCCCGTTGGTCATGGCCATATCCATGACCTTGCAGATTTTTTCGGCGTGGGATTCAGAAAGCGACCCGCCAAAGACAGTAAAATCCTGACTGAACACGTAGACCAGACGGCCATTGATGGTGCCGGAGCCGATCACCACTCCGTCTCCGGAAACTTTCTGCTCATCCATGCCGAAATCAACGCAGCGATGCTCCATGAACATGTCATATTCCTCGAAGCTGTCAGGGTCTACAAGCAGCTCGATACGTTCCCGGGCGGTAAGCTTGCCCTTTGCGTGCTGCGCTTCGACCCGGCGCTCGCCTCCCCCGGCCCTTGCCTGGGCCCGCCTGCGTTCAAGTTCTTCAAGGATTTCCTGCATGATCACCTCGCTAAAGTAATGCGGATTTTGTCAATTGCGGTAAAGCGTTATTCGTCATTCGTTATTATTTTTCTACTCACGAGTAACATTGATTAGGTCGGACTGCGTTATTTTGCAAGCACTTTTTTTCTCCGGACCTCTGCAAATTGGCTTAACGTAGCATAATTCAAAGACGAAGGCAGTTTTTTACAAAGGTTTCCGAAGGGTGGACAAATATCACTCTAATCCAGTGTGCGCCTGATATAATAGTGATCCATACAGGACACAGGGATCACAATTCCCGCCCAACCCGTAACAGGAGAAAAAAGTGACCGTTCATCTTACCGCTGCCGAGTTTGTGCGCCGCTTTCTCAAGCTGGAGTCCTCCGCCGGTATTTTACTGATCCTTGCTGCCGTGCTCGCCATTCTCGCAGACAACAGTCCCCTGACCGAATGGTATGAATATCTGCTTGATGTGCCCATCGCCGTTAGTATTGGCGATCTCGCCATTGCAAAGCCGCTGCTTCTGTGGGTCAATGACGGCCTGATGGCTGTTTTCTTTCTTTTGGTGGGACTGGAAATCAAGCGGGAACTCATTGACGGCAATTTGTCGAGCATGAGCCAGATTTCCCTGCCTGCCATCGGGGCGCTGGGCGGCATGGCCATCCCTGCCTTGATTTATATCTGGTTTAACATGGGCTATGCTCCCGGAATGAACGGCTGGGCAATCCCGGCCGCGACCGATATTGCCTTTGCGCTTGGCCTGCTCAGCCTGCTCGGCAACCGGGTCCCCCTGTCGCTGAAAATTTTCCTCACCGCGCTGGCCATCATTGACGACCTTGGCGCCATTATCATCATCGCCCTTTTTTACACGGCCAATCTGTCAACCACTTCGCTGATCCTTGCCACCTGCGCCATTGCCATCCTGTTTATCCTGAACCGCTTGCGGGTTACCCATATTGCCGCCTATATGATTGTCGGGGTTTTCCTCTGGATATTTGTCCTGAAGTCCGGCATCCATGCTACGCTTGCCGGCGTGGTCATCGCCATGGCCATTCCCCTGCGCGCCAAAAACGAGGAAGGTGACAGTCCGCTGGAGGTTCTTGAACACCTCCTGCATCCCTGGGTCGCCTATCTGATCCTGCCGGTTTTCGCCTTTGCCAATGCCGGTGTGCCGCTTCTGGGGCTTGATCCCGCAATCTTTCTGCACCCGGTATCGCTGGGCATTGCGGCCGGCCTGTTCATCGGCAAACAAATTGGGGTCTTCGGCCTGAGCTGGCTCGCCATTGTTACCGGCTTTGCCAGACTGCCGGACAATACGACCTGGCTTAAACTCTATGGCGTCAGCCTGTTGACCGGTATCGGCTTCACCATGAGCCTGTTCATAGGATCACTGGCTTTCGAGACCGGTCCGGACCTGAGCACGGAACTGCGCGTCGGCGTCATTGTCGGTTCCCTGCTGTCCGCCGTATGTGGGTATATTGTGCTGGCCATGAGTGGTGAAGTCACAGAGGAAAAGGGGGCCTAGCGCACCAACGACAGGAAGCGGACGGCATTGCCGAGTTCGGCACGCATATTGGCCCGCCGCTGTTCGGCTTCCTCGTCCTCGCCCCAATGCTCGATCTGAAAGTCCTCGTCAAGCTGGCAGGCGGCCCAGGCATTCTCCTCGTCCAGGTGTTCGTGAAACAGGGCAAGCGCAATGGAGACAGAGCCGGTCAGAGTGGTCATGTTATGCAGGGCAGCCATCTGAAATTCATTGATCCTCGCCAGCTTGTTCCTGAGTTTGTCCAAAACCTCCGTTCCCTGTTCTACAGGGACAATGCCGGTAGTAACCTTGAGGGGAATGCCCAGTCGGCCGGACATCCAGTCGATGATCGGGTCCCATTTCTCCTGCTGGCGCTGAACCAGTTCCACCGGATGTTCCGCCCGGTAGCAGATCTGATCGGTCCCGCCATAATTGACAAGTTCCTCGATCAGCACCTCCCGCTGGGTCGTGACCCGGTCGATGGCGGTACAAAGATATTTGTTCATGGGCATGCGGTGGGGCAGAATATCCTCGCCCTGGTCGCGCCACTCCTGTGCCAGCATATCCGCCAGATCCGGGTTGGGCACAATTGCCAGACGCTTTTCCGGCGTCTTCACGGTGCGGCCATCCAGAAGAATGACGTAGCCGCCGTCCTGTTCGTCTACGTCAACTGTATTGTAAAATCGTTTCATGACTTCTCCTTTGTGCCCAAAGACATTCCCAGGATTTCAGGCAAATGAAGAATTCTTTCGATCAGGTGATCCGCCCCGGCGGTGACAAGTTCTTCGCCCGGATGATAACCCCAGTTCACCCCCACAGAACACACCCTTGCTGCCTTCGCCATCTGGATATCGAAGGTCGTGTCCCCGACCATCACAGTATTCTCCGGTGTGGTTCCGGCATCCCGCATGGCGTTCAGCAACATGGACGGATGGGGTTTTCCCGGCCCGTCGTCGGCTGTGTTGAGTGTAATGAAATATTTTTCCAGATCGTGATTTTTCAGGGTATTGACCAGACCGCGCCGGGATTTGCCCGTTGCAACACCCAGTAAATATCCCTCACCAGTGAGATGTTCCAGCACTTCCCTCACGTCCTCGAACAGGGGCTCCTCGTGCTCGTCTTCCCTCAACTGCTTGAAACGGTCGATAAAGGCTTCACGGAGTGCCAGATGATGGTCCGCCTGCAGATCGGGGTATACATCCTCGATGGCTCTCAGCAAGGTAAGACCGACAATGCGGCGCACCGGTTCATCACCGGGATAGTCCACCTCGCAGACAAGACTTGCATGCCGCATACTGTCCAGGATCATATGCTGGCCGTCTACCAGGGTACCGTCGCAGTCAAAGACAACTAGTTTCATACCGGTGACCATTCCTCATCAGCAAAAGGATCGCTTTTGTCATGGGTGTCAAAACCGAACATGTTCCAGCTTTCCCGCATGTGTCGCGGCAAATCGGCGGTAACCGACAAGGTTCCGCCGTCGGGGTGGCGAATATCCAGATGACGGGCATGCAGGTGCAGTTTCTTGCTCACGGCCCCGTCAAGAAAAGCTTCCTTGCCGCCATATTTGCCGTCTCCCACGATGGGCGTACCCAGAACCGTGGCATGGACCCTGATCTGATGGGTCCTGCCCGTGAGCGGCTTGAACGACACCCAGCTTACCTCATTGAGGGCATGATCCATGACCGCAAAATCCGTCACAGCTTTCTTGCCCTTGTCCGACACCATCATGCGTTCGCCACTGGTCCCCGGCTCCTTGTCCAGGGGGGCCTTGACGGTGCCCTGCATCAACTCCGGCCTGCCCATGACAAGCGCCCAGTAGATTTTGTTGGTGCTGCGGTCGCGGAAAGATTCCGTCAGGCTTTTTGCCGCGGCCGCCGTCCGAGCAATCACAAGCACGCCGCTTGTATCCTTGTCCAGCCGATGCACAAGCTTTGGACGCTCCTTCTTTTCACCGCGCAGAGCATCCAGAAGTCCGTCCACATGTTTGGTGATCTTGCTACCGCCCTGAACCGCGAGCCCCGGCTCCTTGTTCAGCACAATCACGCTGTCATCCTGATAGATGACCATATTGCGGATCATGCGGGCATCTTCCTCGGAGATTTTAACCCTCTCGGCCTTGGGCTTTGCCTTTGCCGATGTGGCGTCGTCATCCACCGGTGGGATACGGATTTCCATGCCGGCGTCAAGGCGGCTGTTGGCCTTGGCCCGTTTGCCATCAATCCTGATCTGTCCTGTACGCAGCAGTTTGGACAACCGGCCATAGGCAAGCCCCGGATAGTTCTCCTTGAACCATTTATCGAGACGCCAGTCCTGTTCCTGTGCTTTGACCTTGCGGTGGGTAACACCCGCCATATGACTATCCTGCTACAAATCTTGCCACCATGATCCCGCCAAACAGGGCAAGGACGCCGATAGTGACAGAACCAATTCCATAAAGAGCCGCCAGCGGCAGGTTATTTTCCTGCAGCATGCGCCCAAGTTCCAGTGAAAAAGCTGAAAAGGTGGTAAAGCCCCCCAGCACGCCGGTCACCAGAAACACCTGCCATATATGGGAAAGTTCATAGCGAACTGCAAGCAGATGCACAATCAGGCCAATAGCGAAGGAGCCGACAATATTGACCGTCAGGGTGCCCCAGGGGAATCCCGGACCCATCACATTCAACATAAGTCTGCCCACCAGAAAACGGCAGGTCGCCCCAACAGCACCACCAGCCGCAGCCGCCAGAAGCGTATTCATGCCTTTTCTCCTTTTTCTCGCACAGGACATGCCATACTTTGCAGCCAGGTTCAATGAAATTACTTGTTTAGCGGCGACCTGGCCAGGGGTCCACCATTCATTAACTTGCATGCTCATTTCATTCCTGCCATCATACCGTCAAAGTCATAGACGACAACCTGACAGTTAGGTATTTGGGGACGAATAACATGTTTTTACTTTCCATTCTCTTGAACAAACTGATCAAGTTCGGGACACTCCACATCATCGACGCCAGCGGGAAAAAACATTCCTTTGTCGGAACTGATGACATGGAAGTCACCATCAGGTTTCATACCTCTTCCTTGCCACGGCGTATTTTCCTGAAACCGGACCTCGCCACTGGCGAAGCCTGGATGGAGGGGGACCTCACACTGGAAAACGGGGCTTCCATTTATAACTTTTTATACCTGGTCACCAAAAACATGGAGTGGCGCAAGGGCAACGTCATGCACAGTACCGGCAAGACACCCTTTACCCGGATCATAGGCCTGATCGACCAGATTAACCCGGCCGGCCGATCCAAGAAAAATGTCGCCCATCATTATGACCTGTCCAGTGATCTCTATGAATTGTTCCTGGACCCGGACCGGCAATATAGCTGCGCCTATTTTGAGACCCCGGATGACAGCCTTGAAACGGCCCAGATAAATAAGAAAAAACATATTAATAACAAGTTATTATTGGAAGAGTCTCATAAATTACTTGATATAGGATGCGGCTGGGGTGGCCTGGCCCTGACCCTGAATGAGCTTTCCGGGGCGGATGTCACCGGCATTACCCTAAGTGAAGAACAACTCGCCTATGCCCAGAAGCGGGCTGAAACAAACGGCAAGGTCAATTTCCACCTGCAGGATTACCGGCTGGTTCAGGAAAAGTTCGACCGAATCGTCTCCGTCGGCATGTTTGAGCATGTGGGTTTTGCCCAGTACCAGACCTTTTTTGACAAGGTCCACGACCTGCTGGAAGATGACGGTGTCGCCCTGCTGCATACCATCGGGCGGGCGGATGGCCCCGGTGCTACTGATGCCTTTACCCGGAAATATGTATTCCCCGGCGGTTATGCCCCGGCCCTGTCGGAAATTGCCCCCTGCATTGAAAAAGCTGGCCTTTATATTACGGACCTTGAAGTCCTGCGCCTGCATTATGCGGAGACCCTGAAGAAATGGCGGCTGGCCTGTGAAGCCAGGGCAGACAAGATCATAGATCTGTATGACGATAAATTCCTGCGTATGTGGATGTTCTATCTGGCCAGCGCCGAATGCGCCTTCCGCAATCTGGGCCATGTTGTCTTCCAGATCCAGTTGGCCAAACGTCAGAATGCCGCGCCCCTGACCCGGAACTATATGTATAAATCAGAAAACTAGGACTCTTTGTTCAGCTTGTCCCTGAGAGACGCCCAATAGTCCAGGCGCTTTTTGATATCCCGTTCGAAACCCCGCTCGGTCGGCTGATAGAATTGTTGGCGCTCCATATCGTCCGGGAAATAACTCTGACCTGAAAAACCGTGTTCCGTGTTGTGGTCATATTCATAGCCGGCGCCATATCCCAGATCTTTCATCAGGTTGGTCGGCGCATTGAGGATATGCATTGGCGGATTGAGGGAACCGGTTTCCTTGGCGGCCCGTTTTGCAGCCCCCTGGGCCTTGTAGGCCGCATTCGACTTGGGCGCCGTACCCAGATAGATCACCGCCTGCAGGACCGCCAGATCGCCCTCCGGCGATCCCAGAAACTCATAGGCATCCTTGGCGGCCAGTGTCTGATGCAGGGCTTCCGGATCGGCAAGGCCGATATCCTCCACAGCAAAGCGCACCAGCCGTCTCAGGATATAGAGCGGCTCCTCACCCCCATCCAGCATACGGCAGGTCCAGTAGAGCGCGGCATCCGTATCCGAGCCACGAAGGGATTTATGCAATGCGGAAATGAGATTGTAATGACCTTCCCTGTCTTTGTCATAGACCGGCGCCCGTTTCTGCAACACCTTCATAAGGGCGGCGGAATCCAGTTCTTCCTCGAATTCCAGGTTAAACAGGATCTCCGCCAGATTAAGCAGATACCGGCCGTCCCCGTCTGCCATGCTGTAGAACAGGCTCCGCGCCTCTTCAGTCAGCGGCAGGTTCCTGTCCAGCAGGCCTTCCGCCCGGCCGAGCAACAGCTCCATCGCCTCGTCATCCAACCGGTTGAGGGTCAACACCTGGACCCTGGAGAGAAGCGCCGCATTAAGCTCGAAGGAAGGGTTTTCCGTCGTCGCGCCAACCAGGATGATGGTGCCGTCCTCGACGTAAGGCAGAAAACCATCCTGCTGGGAACGGTTAAAACGATGGATTTCATCCACAAACAATAGCGTTCCCTGCCCCGATTTGCGGCGTTGCTTTGCCGCTTCAAAACATTTGCGCAGGTCCGCAACACCGGAAAAGACAGCGCTGATCTGCTCAAAATAAAGGTCGGTTTGCCGGGCCAGGAGCCGGGCCATGGTGGTCTTTCCCGTCCCCGGCGGCCCCCAGAACACCAGGGAACTGAGCCGCCCGGACTTCAGCATGCGTCTGAGTGTGCCGTTTTCCCCGGTCAGATGGGATTGCCCGACCACCTCGTCAAGGCTTCCGGGCCGCAGGCGGTCCGCCAACGGATGCGGAGCCTGGTCTTCAAGACCGGCGGCATCAAACAGATCAGTCATACAAGTTTCCTAGCGGCAGTAATAGCTGCTGTTTCCTTTTACACCACATTCAATCAGGCGTCCCTGGCGACGGATACCAAAGGTGATATCCCGCCCCACATCATCCAAAACTTCCTCAAGCTGATCCACGGTTTCAACCTTGCTGCCGTTGATGGACTCCACAAAGTCCCCGGGCCGAACCACCCCGAGCCGGCGCACCGGACTTGCCCGGTCAACGCTCAGCACAATGACGCCTTTGTCAAACATACTCAAACCGAGCTCGTCTGCATAGGCCGGTGACAGGTTTGCCACCTTGAGACCGGTGAATATATGTTTGCCTTCCAGCACGGTGATATCCCGCGGCGGGTCCTCTACCGCAGGTGCCAGCGGCATATTCACTGTCGTGCGCCTGTTGTCACGCAGGATTACTACCGGTATTTCGCCGCCGACTTTTTCAAGTCCGATATGGTAACGGATTGCCTGCGGATCAAAGACGTCCTTGCCGTCCACGCTCAGGATCACGTCGCCCTGCTCTATTCCGGCTTTTTCCGCAGGACCGCCAGGATAGATATTGTCCACCAGCACCCCGCCCGGACGGTCAAGTCCAAGGCTCTCGGCAATTTCCGAGGTCACGGCCTGGCCGTTGGCCCCGAACCAGGGACGCACCAGTTTGCCGTCAGCCAGGGCGGAGGACAGCACGAAATTCACCATATTGGCCGGAATGGCGAAACCAATGCCGTTGGAACCGCCGGACCGCGAAAATATGGCTGTATTGATACCCAGCAGCCTGCCGTCCATGCCAACCAGAGCCCCGCCACTGTTCCCCGGATTGACCGCCGCATCGGTCTGGATAAAGAACTGATAGTCGGAAACCTTGACCTGGGTGCGGGCCAGCGCGGAGACAATACCGCTGGTCACAGTCTGTCCCACGCCGAAGGGGTTACCAATGGCCAGCACCAGATCGCCAACCTCAATCTCGTCGGAATCGGCAAAGTTGATGACAGGCAGCTTGTCGGTACCGGCCTCGATTTTCAGCACCGCAAGGTCGGTCTGGGCATCATCCAGAATGACTTTGGCGGAAAACTCACGGCGATCGGCCAGAGCGACAACAATTTCGTCCGCCCCCTCGATAACATGATGGTTGGTGACGATGGTGCCGTCATCACGCACAATAACGCCCGAGCCCAGGGATCGTTCAATTCTTTCCCGGGGGACACTGCCCAGACCCTGACCGAAAAAGCGCTGAAAAAAGGGATCGTCAAAGAACGGAGACCGCGTACTACGGGTCTGAACGACACGCTTGGTATAGATATTGACGACCGCAGGCGCTGCCTTTTTTACAATGGGAGCATAGGACAGGGTGACCTCCATCTGCGAACGGGGGACCTGTTTTTCCGCTGCCGCAGGCATCACTACCGAGAAAAGCGCCACGGCCAGCCCGGCCCAGAACCCGGTCAGATTTTTTTTTCCATTACCCGACAATTTCATCTATGTCTCCTTACGGCGTTCATCTATGATTTTCCTTTATATAGATCGGCAACGACAATAGTGAATAGATGTTATTCAATTTAAGAGAAAACCGGGCGAAAATATGGAACAAATAATTTACTGGATCGGTCTTGCGGGGATGTCCGTATTCGCCATCTCCGGGGCCCTGGCCGCGCTGCGCCGGGAGCTTGACCCCTTCGGTCTTCTGGTTATCGCCACAGTGACCGCCGTCGGCGGCGGCACATTAAGGGATGTGCTTCTGGACCTGCCGGTTTTCTGGGTGGAAAACCCCTCGGCTCTCTATGTTATTCTCGGCGCTGCCATCATTACCCCGTTCTGGGCCAGATTGCTTGAAAGCCGCATGAAGGTACTGATCTGGGCCGATGCCTTCGGACTGGCCCTTTTCACCGCCACAGGCACTCAGAAGGCCATGCTGGCGGGTTCCAGCGCCATAGTCGCCGTTACCATGGGCGTCATGACCGCTGCGGCAGGCGGTGCCATTCGCGATATACTCTGTAACGAGATTCCACTGGTTCTGCGCAAGGAACTTTATGCCGTACCGGCGATCCTGGGCGGCAGCAGCTTCTATCTGTTGACCAAAGCATCCGTTGCTCCGGAATTAACCCTTGCCATATCCTGCATTGTCACCCTTCTGGTAAGACTGGTGGCGGTTACCTTTTCTTTCTCCCTGCCCGCCCTCGGCAAACGGCCTGAAACGGAAGGCTGAAAGGAACAAAGAAACCGGCAGAAAAAAAGCGGCCCAAAGAGCCGCTTTCTCAATACTTTCCTGGAAACAAGGAGCCTTAGGCGGCTTCTTCCTCGTCACCTTCGTCTTCGATCATAACCGGACCGGAAGCCTGACCTTTGGCGTCTTCGTCACGGTCAACCAGCTCGATAACAGCTACCGGTGCCGCATCACCATAGCGGAAGCCGGCTTTCAGGATACGTGTGTATCCGCCGTTACGTTCTTCGTAACGTTTGGCCAGTTCGTCAAACAGCTTGGCAACAACATCAATGTCACCGCCCTCGGCAAGCACTGCTTTGGAGATCTGCGGCAGACGCGAGGCAGCCTGACGACGAGCGTGCAGGTCACCGCGTTTACCCAGGGTGATCAGACGTTCCACAATCGGGCCCAGCTCTTTGGCTTTCGGCAGGGTGGTTACAATCTGCTCGTGCTTCAGAAGCGCATGAGCCATGTTTGCAAACATCGCTTTACGATGTGAGCTTGTTTTGTTCAGCTTACGGCCAGCTCTGCGATGGCGCATATTCCTTACTCCTCAGGAGGGTATCCACGTGGGACCCGGTCCTTCTTTCTGTTAATCTAAATTAAAATTCCTGTTCCATCTTCTTGACGAGTTCGTCAATATTCTCCGGCGGCCAGCCCGGGTTATCCATACCCAGACGCAGCCCCATAGTGGAGAGCACCTCTTTGATCTCGTTCAGAGACTTACGACCAAAGTTCGGTGTGCGAAGCATTTCAGCTTCTGTTTTTTTAACCAGATCACCGATGTAAACGATGTTGTCGTTCTTCAGGCAGTTCGCAGAACGAACGGACAGCTCAAGCTCGTCAACACGGCGCAGCAGGTTACGGTTGAAGGCCGGTTCGTCGGATTCTTTCTCGGCGGAAGTATCCTCGGGCTCTTCGAAGTTGATAAATGTCTGCAGCTGGTCCTGGAGAATACGGGCGGAGAACGCCAGCGCATCTTCGGGAGTTACAGTACCGTCTGTCTCGATGGTCATGATCAGCTTGTCATAGTCAAGGATCTGGCCTTCACGAGTGTTTTCCACACGATAGCTTACTTTACGTACCGGGCTGTAAAGGCTGTCAACCGGGATCAGACCGATCGGCGCATCGTCCGGACGGTTGTTCACGGCCGGCACATAACCTTTACCGGTATCCACAGTCAGTTCCATACGCAGTTCAGCACCGTCATCCAGTGTACAGATCACCAGGTCCGGGTTGTAAATGGTCACATCGGCGACTTCGGCAATCTGGCCGGCTGTCACTTCACCGGGACCGGATGCTTCAAGGCTGAGGCGTTTGGAGCCCTCTGCCTCAAGGCCGACAGCCAGGTTTTTGATGTTCAGAACGATATCAGTCACATCTTCACGCACACCGGGAATGGATGAGAATTCATGAAGAACATTGTCAATATGAATTGACGTAACCGCTGCACCCTGCAGGGAAGACAGCAGTACGCGGCGCAATGCATTGCCGAGAGTCATCCCGAAACCACGCTCAAGCGGCTCGGCAACGATGGTCGCTTTCCGACGCTCGTCACCTTCCTGCTTGATGTCAAGTTTCGTCGGCTTAATGAGTTCCTGCCAATTGTTCTGGATCACTGTTCAGTCCCCGTCAAAATTATAAACCTTCATACAGATCAGTCCGGCACAGGCCGGACGATCAAGAAAACCCGATTATACCCGGCGCCGTTTCGGCGGACGGCATCCATTGTGCGGAATCGGTGTTACGTCACGGATGGAGGTTATGGTAAAACCGATTGCCTGCAATGCGCGAAGAGCGGATTCACGACCTGAACCAGGTCCTTTCACTTCCACTTCCAGGGTTTTCATGCCGTGTTCCTGGGCTTTCTTTCCGGCATCCTCGGCAGCAACCTGTGCGGCATAAGGTGTGGATTTACGTGATCCTTTAAAGCCCATGGCACCGGCTGTGGACCAGGAAATGGTATTTCCCTGCGCATCCGCAATGGTGATGATGGTATTGTTAAAGGTGGAATTCACATGAGCCACACCACTGGTGATGTTTTTCCGCTCTCTGCGACGTACTCTTTTTTCAGTAGCCATTATTCAAATACCTTATTTCTTCTTACCGGCAATCGCAACGGCTTTACCCTTGCGGGTACGCGCGTTGGTGCTTGTCCGCTGACCGCGTACAGGCAGTTTCTTACGATGCCGAAGGCCACGGTAGGACCCGAGATCCATCAGACGTTTAATGTCCATGGCCACATCACGACGAAGATCACCTTCGACGGTATAGTCACTATCAATGGTTTCGCGGATTCTAATGACTTCCGCGTCACTCAGCTGGTTCACCCGGGTTTCCGGTGCAATACCAAGTTTGTCACAAATCGCCTTGGCAGAGGTGTGTCCAATGCCTGTAATGTAAGTCAAAGCGATTTCCACCCTTTTTCCGGTGGGAATGTTAACGCCAGCAATACGCGCCACGATCGTATCTCCCGATCAAAAATTCCAAAACGATAGGCAACCACCCGGTATACCGTGAAGTTGCGCGATTATAGGTATAAAGGACGCCCAGTCAACCTTAGAAAAGGAAACTTTTACACTTTTTTTAAAGTGCGTCCAATACTTCATTTATCTGGGTGGTGACATCATCAATGTCGGCCATCCCGTCAATGGTTTTAAGGACTCCCTTGCCACTGTAATAGGGCAACAGGGGAGCCGTTTGTGCGTGATAGGTTTCCAGACGCGAAACAACGGTTTCCCGATTGTCATCCGCCCGGCGTTTGAAATTCGTAGAACCACAGCTGTCACACACGCCAGCTACTCGTGGTTTGAGGTTCGTATCATGGTATCCGGCATTACATTCGGCGCAGGTATAGCGTCCGGTAATGCGGTCCACCAAAGCTTCATCATCAACCTTCATTTCGATGACGGCATCGACTTTCAGGTTTTTGTTTTCCAGTAGATCATCCAGGGCTTCGGCCTGGGCAACGGTCCGCGGGAAACCATCCAGCAGAAAACCGTTTTTGCAATCTTCTTCCTCGATGCGGTCAGCGATAATACCGATCACGATTTCGTCGGTTACCAGCTTGCCTGCATCCATAAATTCCTTTGCTTTCCTGCCGACCTCGGTCTGGTTGGCAACGGCGGCGCGCAACATGTCACCGGTAGAAAGCTGAACAATACCACGGGAGGACATAATACGCTGGGCCTGGGTTCCCTTACCGGCCCCCGGAGGCCCCAACAATACGATAATCATCTGCGGCGTCCTTTCCCTCTCAGCTTTGTTCTTTTCAGCAGACTTTCATACTGGTGCGCCATCAGGTGGCTGTGAATCTGCCCAACTGTATCCATAGTCACATTCACCACGATCAGCAGGGATGTTCCACCGAAATAGAAGGGAATGGAATATTTGGAAATCAGGATTTCAGGCAAAAGGCACACCGCAGACAGATAGGCTGCTCCGACTACGGTCAGACGTGTCAACACATAGTCGAGGTAAGTGGCTGTATTCTTGCCGGGACGGATACCCGGGATAAATCCGCCGTATCTCTTGAGATTGTCAGCTGTTTCCTCGGGATTGAACACAATTGCCGTATAAAAGAAACAGAAAAAGACGATCAGCAGAACATAAAAGGCGATATAGAGCGGCTGGCCGCGACCAAGCATGGAGGTCACAGTGGTCATCCACTCGGGTCCTCCCTCAGCCAGAAAACCGGCCACCGTCAGCGGCATCAGCAGCAGCGATGAGGCGAAGATCGGCGGGATAACACCAGCTGTGTTCAGTTTCAGCGGCATATGTGACTGCTCACCTTTGGCAACCTGGTTAGCCTGCTGGCGCTTGGGATACTGGATCAGAACCCGACGCTGAGCCCGTTCCATGAAAACGATGAAGGCAATAACCACAACAACCATTACCATCAGACCCACAATCACCAGCGGACCGCCAAGAAGGCCGCGGCTGCTCATATCCAGGGTACCGGCAATAGCCGTCGGAAGCTGGGCCACAATGCCGGCGAAGATAATAAGGGAAATACCATTGCCAATCCCGCGGGAAGTAATCTGTTCACCAAGCCACATCAGGAACATGGTGCCGCCGACAAGAGTAATCACAGTGGTCGCCCGGAAAAAGATACCCGGATCAATAGCGATATTTTCCTCGAGACCGACGGCAATGGCATAAGCCTGGACAGCCGTCAGGAGTACTGTACCGTAGCGGGTATACTGATTGATTTTGCGGCGACCCGCCTGCCCTTCCTTTTTCAGCTCACCCAGAGTGGGTGAAATGGAAGTCATCAGCTGCATGATAATGGAGGCGGAAATATAGGGCATGATATTGAGAGCAAAGATACTCATGCGCTGAAGCGCACCGCCCGCGAACAGATCAAGCATTCCCAGAATTCCGCCCTGGTTCTGGGTAAACATCTGTTCAAGGGCAACAGGGTCAATACCCGGCAGGGGCACATAGGTCCCCAGACGATAAATGACCAATGCAACGAGCGCAAACATGATCCGCTTCTGAAGTTCCTTCGCCTTGGAAAAGGAGCTGAAATTCAGGTTTGCGGCGAGTTGTTCTGCTGCTGATGCCATCTATTTTTTCCCTGTTGCCTCGTTTGGGTCTCGAGCCTTACGCTTCTGCAGAAGCAGCGGCAACCGCTACTGTAACAGAACCGCCGGCAGCTTCAACTGCCTTGATAGCAGCTTCTGAAGCACCAGTGACTTCGATCTGGATCTTCACCTTCAGCTCACCTTTGGCCAGAAGACGAACACCGTCTTTCACAGCGTTCACCAGACCGGCGTCCCTGAGAACGTCGATGGTGATCGGCTTTTTGGCATCCAGTTTCTTGGCGTCAATGGCAGCCTGGAGACGACCCAGGTTCACCGGCACAAAGGTTTTCCGGTTCGGGCTGTTAAACCCGCGTTTCGGCAGACGCATATGGAGCGGCATCTGACCACCTTCAAAGCCCTTGATGGCAACACCTGAGCGGGATTTCTGACCTTTAACGCCACGACCGCCGGTTTTACCTTTACCGGAACCGATACCGCGCCCTACACGGGTACGGCTTTTGACGGAACCGGGCTTATTGGCAATTTCATTGAGTTTCATGATGACTTTACCTTGTTTAAGCTTCTTCAACCTTGACCATATGGCTGACCTTGCGGATCATGCCACGTACGGATGGAGTGTCCTCCAGCTCGCGGGTCCTGTGCATCTTGTTCAGGCCGAGCCCGATCAGTGTTGCACGCTGGTCCTGGGTTCTGCGGATCGGACTTCCGATCTGCGTTACCTTGAGTGTTTTCTTTTTTGTGGCCATCAGTCTTTACTCCGTAGCCTGCGCGCCAGCGGCAATTTTCTCACCACGACGGCTGACAATGTCACTGACTTTTTTACTGCGTTTTGCGGCGACCATACGCGGAGACATCTGACGTGTCAGCGCATTGATGGTTCCACGCACCATGTTATAGGGGTTTGACGTCCCTGTGGACTTGGAAACCACATCCTGTACGCCAAGAGCCTCGAATACGGCACGCATCGGACCACCGGCGATGATCCCGGTACCCGGCTGTGCGGAACGGATCACCACTTTACCGGCGCCGTGACGGCCCTCGATATCGTGGTGAAGTGTCCGGCCCTCACGCAGAGGTACACGAATCATGTTTTTCTTGGCTGCTTCCGTTGCCTTGCGAATTGCTTCAGGCACCTCGCGGGCTTTACCTTTGCCGAAACCAACACGTCCCTTGCCGTCACCGACGACAACCAGGGCGGCAAAGCCGAAGCGACGACCACCTTTTACAACCTTGGCCACACGGTTAATGTGGACAAGCTTTTCCACCAGGTCGCTTGCTTCCTGACGATTATCTCTTTCTGACCGAGCCATACTGTCTTTCCTCTACCTTAGAAATTGAGACCAGCTTCACGCGCAGCGTCAGCCAGAGCTTTCACACGACCGTGGAAGAGAAATCCACCACGATCGAAAACAACCTGTTCGACACCGGCGCTTTTGGCGCGGTCTGCGATCAATTTTCCAACTTCAACGGCCGCATCTGCATTGCTGCTGCCTTTGAGTTTGCTCTTCAGGCCGGCATCCAGTGTGGATGCTGCTGCAACCGTCACACCCTTGGCATCGTCGATCACCTGAGCATAGATATGCTGGTTGGTGCGATGTATGGAAAGACGGGGCCGCCCTGCTGCCACCTTGCGGATCTGAGTACGAACCCGCTGGCGACGACGTTTAAATAGTTTTTCAGTTTTTGCCATGACGACCACCTATTTCTTCTTGCCTTCTTTGCGGAAGATATATTCGTCAGCGTATTTAATCCCTTTGCCTTTGTAAGGCTCGGGCTTACGCCACTTACGAATTTCCGCCGCAACCTGGCCAACTTGCTGTTTATCGATACCGGAAACGATAATTGTCGTCTGATCCGGGCATTTCACATCAATACCTTCCGGGATCGGGAAGATAACGTCGTGGCTGTAACCAAGTTGCAGCTGAACGTTTTTCCCCTGAACGGCGGCACGATAACCAACACCGTTCAGCTTCAGCTCCTTGGAAAACCCGTCGGTAACACCGGTCACCAGGTTTTCCGCCAGCGTACGCTGCATGCCCCACATGGAACGTGCGCGTTTGGTTTCACCGATCGGCATAACGCTGATCTGGCCGTCTTCCATTTTTACATCAACTTCGTCCATGAAAGTCATGACGAGTTCGCCTTTCGGGCCTTTTACTTTCAGGTCGCGACCTGAAAGGTTGGCTTCCACACCCTGGGGTACAGCAACAGGCTTTTTACCAATACGTGACATACCGGATCTCCCTAGAATACTGTACAGATGATCTCGCCGCCCACGTTTTCAGCACGTGCTTCTGCGTCGGAAAGAACACCTTTCGGGGTTGAAATAATGGAAATACCAAGACCGTTGCGCACACGCGGCAGGTCATTCACAGAGGAATATACCCGGCGACCCGGTTTGGAAATACGTGTGATTTCCTGGATCACGGGCAAGCCCTCATGATATTTCAGCTCAATGTTGATTTCAGCTTTTCCGGCCTCGCCGTCTTCACGGGTATAGCCACGGATAAAGCCTTCACGCTCCAGCACGTCCAGAATACGCTGACGCATTTTGGAAGCCGGAGAGGAAATCACTTTTTTGTTCGCACGTTGTCCGTTCCGGATACGTGTCAGCATATCTGCCAGAGGATCACTCATAGACATCTGTCAGTCCTCCTTACCAGCTCGATTTCACAACACCGGGAAGCTGACCGATTGAGGCCAGTTCACGGAGTGAAACACGAGACATTTTAAACTTGCGATGATAACCGCGGGGGCGACCATTCACCTGACAACGGTTACGCACACGGGTCTGTGCGCTGTTCCGCGGCAGTTTAGCCAGCTTGAGCCGGGCCATAAACTGCTCTTCAGGCGACAGACTGGGGTCTACCGCAGCTTTCTTCAGGGCTTCGCGTTTGGCGGCATATTTTGCCACAAGACGCTGCCTTTTCATATTCTTCTCAACGGCGCTAGTTTTAGCCATAGTTTAAATCCTCCTGCCGTTTCAATCAGTTTGAAAACGGCATATGGAAACCGGCTAGAAGCTCCTTAGCTTCTTCATCGGTCTCGGCCGTCGTACAGATAATGATGTCCATGCCCCGAACATCATCTACCTGATCGTAGCTGATCTCTGGAAACACGAGCTGTTCCTTAAGGCCGAGGGCATAGTTGCCACGACCGTCGAAGCTTTTGCCATTCACGCCACGGAAGTCACGCACGCGGGGCAGAGCGACCTGGATCAGACGATCAAGGAACTCATACATGCGGTTACCGCGCAGGGTCACTTTACAACCCAGCGGCATTTCCTCACGAACCTTGAAGCCCGCAATGGACTTCTTGGCGCGGGTAACAACCGGCTGCTGACCGGCGATCAGGGCCATTTCCTCAACAGCCTTTTTCACCTTCTTGGAATCGCCAACAGCTTCGCCGACACCCATGTTCAGGACGATCTTGTCCAGTTTTGGCATCTGCATCACGTTTTTGTAGGCGAATTTATCCTGCATTTTGGTCTTGATTTCACCTTCATAGACCTCACGCAGACGAGGAGTATATTTAGTCATTGATGACCTCCCCCGATGCTTTGGCAACACGAACTTTCGTGCCGTCTTTTTCAACTTTAAATCCAACTTTAGTCGGCTTGCCTGTTTTCGGGTCCTTCAGAGCCAGGTTGGAGATATGGATCGAAGCTTCCTTCGTCACAATCCCGCCCTGGGTTGTCTGGGACGGACGTGTATGGCGTTTCACCACATTCACACCCTGAACCACGGCACGACCTTCGGACGGCAGCATCTTGATGATTTCACCAGTTTTGCCTTTGTCCTTGCCAGTCAGAACGACTACCTCGTCGCCCTTCCTGATTTTGTACTTAGCATTGTTCGCCATTACAGAACCTCCGGTGCCAGAGAAATAATTTTCATCTGTTTAGCAGCACGCAGTTCACGCACAACAGGGCCGAAGATGCGCGTGCCGATCGGTTCGTTCTGTTTATTAACCAGAACAGCGGCGTTACGGTCGAAACGAATGGAAGTGCCATCGGAGCGCTTCACTTCTTTTGCCGTACGCACAATCACTGCACGATGCACCTGACCTTTTTTCACGCGTCCGCGCGGAATTGCTTCCTTTACGCTGACGACAATGATGTCTCCGACACCGGCGGTTTTCCGTTTGGAACCACCGAGCACCTTGATGCACTGAACCCGGCGGGCACCGGAGTTGTCGGCAACGTCAAGATTGGTTTGCATTTGAATCATTGGTCTATTCCAACTTGTTTAACTTAATTAACTTCCAGGGCACCTACTCAGGCGTCCTGCACCACTTTCCAGGATTTTTTCTTGGAGATAGGACGACATTCCTCAATACGAACAGTGTCGCCTACCTGACATTTGTTGTCTTCATCATGCGCATGATATTTTTTACTGCTACGCACAACTTTCTTAAGCAGAGGGTGTTTGAAACGACGCTCGACAAGAACCACAATAGTTTTGTCATTTTTGTCGCTGACAACTTCACCTTGCAAAATACGTTTAGGCATCTTTGTTGACCCTCAGTTTAATTACGCGCTGGCACGTTTTTCATTAACCAACGTCTGGATACGGGCAATATCCCGACGCACCTGACGCACACGAGCCGTATTTTCCAGCTGAGCAGTCGCACCCTGAAAACGCAGGTTGAACTGCTCTTTTTTCAGATCTACGAGCTGACCTTCCAGCTCTTCAATAGACTTTCCACGAAGTTCTGACGCTTTCATCACGAACTCTCCTTATTCACCGAGACGCGTAACAAAACGCGTCTGGATCGGCAGTTTGGCAGCTGCACGATCAAAGGCTTCACGAGCCAGATCCTGCGGCACACCATCCATTTCAAACAGAATACGGCCCGGTTTTACGCGGCATGCCCAATATTCCGGTGAACCCTTACCTTTACCCATACGGACCTCGGCAGGCTTTGAAGACACTGGCACATCCGGGAATACACGGATCCAGATCTTACCGGCACGTTTAATGTGACGGGTCATGGCACGACGAGCGGCCTCGATCTGACGAGCTGTAATACGCTCGGGCTGCAGAGCTTTCAGGCCATAGGCACCAAAAGTCAGTGAAGTACCGCCTTTGGCATTCCCGCGAATGCGGCCTTTATGGGCTTTACGAAACTTTGTTCTTTTCGGCTGAAGCATAATCCTACCTCAATTTCCCTTAACGGCCTTTGCCGCCACCAGCAGATTTCTGCTGATCGTTAATGCGATTATCACGTGCCATGGGGTCATGTTCCATGATGTCGCCTTTATAGATCCAAACCTTGATGCCGATGATGCCATAAGGTGTATAGGCCTTGCTTTCCGCATAGTCGATATCGGAACGGAAAGTGTGCAGCGGCACACGACCTTCACGATACCACTCTGTACGGGCAATCTCTGCCCCGCCCAGACGACCGGCGCTGTTGATCCGGATGCCCAGGGCACCAAGACGCTGTGCGCTCTGCATCACCCGCTTCATCGCGCGGCGGAAAGCCACACGACGTTCGAGCTGCTGAGCCACATTATCGGCGGCCAGCTGTGCATCGATTTCCGGCTTGCGGATTTCAACAATATTCAGGCTCACGTCTGTGGCTTTGGTCATGCCGGCAATTTTCTGGCGCAGTTTTTCAATGTCTGCCCCTTTTTTACCGATAATCACACCAGGACGTGCTGAATAGATGGTCACGCGGGCTTTCTTGGCCGGACGTTCGATGACGACGCGGCTTACTGCAGCCTGCTTCAGCTCCTTCATAACGAAGTTGCGGATGGCCAGGTCTTCATGCAGCAGGGTGCCGTATTCGTCACCTTCCGCATACCAGCGGGAGTCCCAGGTCCGGTTGATACCGAGACGCAGACCGATTGGATTTACCTTCTGACCCATTATTCGCTCTCCTCAACCTCGCGGACCACAATACGGATCCGGCTGAAAGGTTTCAAAATTTTGCCTGTACGACCACGGGCCCGCGGACGGAAGCGTTTCATGACCAGTGACTTGCCGACGCTAGCCTCTGCCACAACCAGATTGTCCACATCGAGACCATGGTTGTTTTCCGCATTGGCGACTGCAGATTCCAGAACCTTTTTGACGTCCTTGGCGATACGGCGTTTAGAGAAAGTCAGGTCAGCAAGAGCCTTCTCAACTTTCTGACCGCGAATGATGCCGGCCACCAGATTCAGTTTCTGGGGGCTGATACGAACCATATTGGCTACTGCCAAGGCTTCGTTTTCGGCAACGCGGCGTGGTGCTGATGATTTACCCACTGTCCTTACCTCTTCTTCGCTTTTTTATCTGCGCCGTGACCGTAATATGTACGGGTCGGTGCAAACTCACCAAGTTTGTGGCCCACCATATCCTCGGTCACGTAAACCGGGATAAATTTGTGGCCGTTATGGACATTAAAAGTCTGTCCGACAAATTGCGGCAAAATGGTTGACCGACGAGACCAGGTCTTTATCGGTGAATTCTTGCCTGATTCCGTCATAGATTCTGACTTCTTGAGAAGATGCAGATCGACAAACGGACCTTTCCATACTGAACGTGCCATTCGTCTGTCTCCTTATTTCTTACGCTCGTGACGTGACCGGGCAATATAGCGGTCAGTCGACTTGTTGCTACGGGTGCGTTTACCCTTGGTCGGTTTACCCCAAGGTGTCACAGGGTGACGACCACCGGAAGTACGACCCTCACCACCACCATGGGGGTGATCAATCGGGTTCATCGCAACACCACGGACAGACGGGCGTTTACCGAGCCAGCGACTGCGGCCGGCTTTCGCCAGTTTGGTGTTCTGGTTGTCAGGGTTTGACACGGCACCGATGGTGGCCATGCACTCTGAACGAACATAACGCTGTTCACCGGAAGCCAGACGAAGCAGGACATAGCCCTGGTCACGACCGGTTACCTGAACGTAGGAACCGGCGGAGCGGGCGATCTGACCGCCCTTACCCGGCTTCAGTTCAACGTTGTGAACAATGGAACCAACCGGAATGCTGGACAGCGGCATTGCGTTGCCCGGCTTCACGTCAACTTTCTGACCGGCGATAACCTTGTCGCCTTCGGCAATACGCTGGGGCGCCAGGATATAAGCCTGTTCGCCGTCGGCATATTCGATCAGCGCAATAAAGGCTGTCCGGTTCGGATCGTATTCAAGGCGCTGCACGGTTGCTTCCACGTCCCATTTGCGACGTTTGAAGTCCACCAGACGGTAGGCGCGCTTGTGACCGCCGCCACGACGACGGGCGGTGATACGACCTGCGTTATTACGTCCACCTGATTTGGTCAGCCCTTCGGTCAGTGACTTGACGGGCTTGCCTTTCCAGAGTTCTGAACGGTCCACCTGAACCAGCGAGCGCTGGCTGGGGGTAGTCGGATTAAATGTTTTCAAAGCCATTTTTAGATCCCCGTCGTCACATCGATGGACTGACCTTCAGCCAGTTTGACCATCGCTTTTTTGTAATCGTTACGGCGACCTTTGTGGCCACGGAAACGCTTTACCTTGCCTTTGACACGGATGGTGTTTACCGCCTCGACCTTGACATCAAAGAGAGCTTCAACAGCCTTCTTGATTTCCGGTTTGGTAGCAGTCAACGGCACCCGGAACACCACCTGGTTATACTCAGAAACCAAAGTGGACTTCTCGGTGATCACAGGGCCAAGAATTGTATCGTAATGTTTTACTTCGCTCATTTCAGCCTCTCCGTCAGGCTTTCCACAGCTGCTTTGGTCAGAACCAGTTTCTGGCGACGCAGGATGTCATAGACATTGGCGCCCTGGCTCGGCAGCACATCCACATTGGGGATGTTTGCAGCGGCGAGTTTAAAGTTTTCGCTGACTTCGGCTCCGTCAATAAACAGGGCGTTGCTCAGGCCCAGTTTATCGAGCGCTTTGACCAAATCTTTGGTTTTCGGCGCTTTCAGATCCGCTGTGTCCAGAACAACCAGGTTGCCGTTGGCAAGCTTGCTGGACAGAGCCGTTTTCAGGCCGAGTTTGCGAATTTTTTTCGGCAGATCATGACCGTGTGAACGCACGACCGGGCCAAAGGCGCGACCACCACCACGGAACTGGCTTACTTTGCCGGCACCGTGACGGGCGGAACCGCCGCCTTTCTGACGACCGATACGCTTTGTGGTGCCGGTCACTTCGCTACGGCCCTGTACCTTGTGGGTACCGGCGCGGCGCTTGGCCAGCTGCCACACAACAACACGCTGCAGGATATCTGCACGCTCGGGAAGACCAAAGATGCCGTCGTCAAGATCAACGTCACCAGCCTTTTTTGCATCAAGCTTCAATACATCGGCTTTCATGGTCATTATTCCTTGTTCTCTTCTGCAGTTTCAGCCGGAGCCTCTGCAACTGTTTCAGCTTCCGCGGCGGGAGCTTCTTCAGCCGGAGCTTCTTCGGCAGCAGGCGCTGCATCGGACTTCAGGGCACCCGGGAACGGGAGCTCTTCCGACAGAGCCTTCTTCACTGCGTCACTGACTAAAATCCAGCCGCCCTTGGCACCGGGAACTGCGCCCTTGACCAGGAGCAGGCCCTCATCGGCATCCGTGGCAACCACTTCAAGGTTGTGCACTGTCACGCGCTCGTCACCCATGTGACCGGCCATTTTCTTGCCCTTGAACACACGGCCCGGGTCCTGACACTGACCTGTGGAACCGTGTGAACGGTGAGAAATGGATACACCGTGCGTCGCGCGCAGACCGCCGAAGTTGTGACGTTTCATACCACCGGCAAAACCTTTACCCTTGGAGGTACCAACCACATCAACCAGCTGACCTGTGACAAAATGTTCGGCACTCAGTTCGGCACCGACATCGATAAAGGCATCGTCGGAAATCCGGAACTCGGCCAGTTTCGCTTTCGGCTCAACCTTGGCTTTGGCAAAATGGCCGCGCATCTGCTGCGAGGTCCGTTTTACCTTGGCATTGCCGGCACCCAGCTGCAGTGCATTGTAACCGTCCTTGTCAGTTGTCTTGTGAGAAACAACCTGGAGGTTATCCACATGCAGAATGGTCACCGGGACGTGCTTTCCGCCTTCGCCGAAAACACGTGACATGCCTACTTTCTTTGCAATAAGTCCTGAACGCATGCCCATTACCCCTGCAGCTTGATTTCAACTTCAACCCCGGCAGCAAGATCCAGCTTCATCAGCGCATCTACTGTCTGGGGTGTGGGCTCAACAATGTCGAGAAGGCGCTTGTGTGTGCGCATTTCGAACTGTTCCCGTGATTTCTTGTTTACGTGCGGAGACCGCAGAACCGTAAATTTCTCAATCCGCGTCGGCATTGGAATGGGGCCGCGTACGCTGGCGCCAGTTCTTTTGGCCGTATTGGCGATTTCACCGGCAGCCTGGTCCAGCACGCGATGATCAAACGCCTTGAGGCGAATACGTATGTTTTGTGAATCCAACATAATTTAATACGCGGGCATTCGCCCGCGCTCCTCAGTAAAAACTATTCGATGATTGAGGCGACGACGCCGGCGCCGACGGTACGACCGCCTTCACGGATGGCGAAACGCAGACCTTCGTCCATGGCGATCGGGGCGATCAGTTCCACGTCAACGGTCACATTG
>NZ_JBLXJC010000007.1:0-23697 GCF_048269205.1 Emcibacter sp.
CAATATCAGCCCAGTGGCCTATGAGAAATTAGCCGCCTAAAGAGCACGGTCCTGTCCACTTTTTTAAGACAAGTCCAAACCAGCACCTTACAGGACTGAAGACCATGACCAACATCGATATTTATCAGACTGTCACCAACAGAATTGTGGAAGCTCTCGAGCAAGGCAGCATCAGTTGCAGCCTACCCTGGAGCAGTGGCCTGTCCCTGCCCGTGAACGCCCATACCGGAAACTACTATCAGGGGATCAATATCCTCAACCTGTGGGTAGAGGCCTATCTGAGGGGTTTCAGTTCACCTTGCTGGGGCACCTTCAAGCAGTGGAAACAACAAAGCGCCAAGATCAAGAAAGGCAGCAAATCTTCCTTTGTTATTTTCTACAAAGCGTTTGAACGGGAAGAAAACAAAATGATCAACGGAGAAGCCGTTCCCGGAGACACAGAACTTGTCACCCGGCATTTTGCCCGGGCCAGTCGGGTCTTTAATGCCGACCAGGTAGAGGACTGGGCCGGAGCAGAAGGCAAACAAGATGCAGAAGAAGGAAATACACGCTGCCCGGTGACTGACATGGAGGAAGTTGAGCAGTTTATTGCCGGCACGGAAGCGCATATTTCTCATGGAGGAAACAGAGCCTATTACTCCCCTACCCTGGATCGGATCTTTGTTCCGTCTCGAGATCTGTTTACGGAGACGGAATATAGCAGCGCCACGGAAGGATGTTACAGCACAATCCTGCATGAGCTCACCCATTGGAGCGGTGCAGAGCATCGCCTAAACCGAGACAAGGGAGAAAAGTTCGGAGATCAGAAATATGCCTTTGAAGAACTTATTGCCGAGCTGGGAGCTGCTTTCTTGTGCAGCGGGCTATCTGTTACCCCACAACCAAGGCTGGACACCATCCCGCCTACATTCAGTCATGGTTGAAAGCCCTCAGGAATGACAAGAAGGCCGTATTCAGAGCTGCAAAGGAAGCCCAGAAGGCCGTCGATTATCTGCATCAACTTCAAAAAGAGACTTCAGGCCCTAGATAGACAAAAAGGGCCAAATTTCTCGGCCCCGCGTTCCGCGGGGCCTTTCCTTTTTTGAAGCATGAAAAGTCACTGATCGAAAAAGACTGTAGCCCTAAAAACTGACGAAGCACTGGACGAACGGTCCCTAAAGTATTATATATCAATCGATATGGAAATCTTGACGACACGCGGCAGACCCCGGGAATTCGACGTCGATGCGGCATTGGCAACGGCGTTGCACGTGTTTTGGACAAAGGGCTATGAAGGCACGTCCCTGACCGACCTCACGGAGGCCATGGGTATCACCCGCCCTAGCCTCTATGCCGCTTTCGGCAACAAGGAATCCCTCTTTCGCCAGGCGTTTGATCTTTATGAGCGCGAAAAGCTGGCCTATGTCGGCAGCGCCATGAAAGCCCCTACCGCGCACGGCGTGGCAAAGCACCTCCTGGAAGGTGCGCTTGAAACCTGTTCCGGCCAAGATCAGCCGCGCGGTTGCCTGCGCGTCATCATTTCAACGCCCTGCGGCAGCGAAGCCGCCTCCCTGCGTGAGGAAGTCGTCAAGCGTGGACGCAATGTCCAAGCTGCTCTTATTGACCGGATGAAACAAGCCGCAAAAAACGGCGATTTTGACGAGTCGGTCGATGCCGAAGCGCTTACCCGATATCTCATCGCGGTACTGCAAGGCATGTCGGTACAGGCCGGCGCCGGGGCGACACGCGCAGAACTCGAGCGTGTAGTGGAAACAACCCTCACCATGTGGCCCGGACGCTAACCACTTGTTTTTTAAATATCTTTTCATGCTGCAGTCGCTCATTACCTCTACTGCGCCGCAAAATATATCAATCGGTATAAAATAATCCTTGACGCCGGACCAATCACTTTACATACTGATCAGTATAGAATTTGATATCAGGCAGACAGAGGCCAATCACTACTGCCGTGTCTCCTGACACTTTCTGACCATACGGTATGTTTTAAAGTTCACGACTAAAGGACGAGCAGCCCACCGTTCGCCCACAAACAGTCAACAAATTGATATACATCACCCGGACTCTTCGTATTCCGGGAATAGTTTTTTGCATATTGCACAAAGGTACCCCGGAAGGCAGCGACATGAACATCCACTCCCCCATTGAAGGCAAATCGTCTGGCGACGGCAAATCCCCTATCGAAGGAAAATCTTTTTCTCTCTCTGCGGATCAAGCGAAACCGCGCAAAAGCCGCTGGCGCTATTTGGGCTGGTCGGTCCTGCCGCTGATTGCCATCGCCGTGGCCTATGTTGTAATGCGCGCGGGCACGCCGCCTCCAGCCGCCGCGGAAATGCCGCCGGTTACCGTCGCCACCCCGTTGCAGCGGGAAGTCACAGAATGGGATACCTATATCGGCCGTTTCGAAGCCAGCCGCGCTGTCGAAGTACGCCCCCGCGTGTCCGGTCAGATTACCGAACTACATTTCACAGACGGTCAGCCGGTCGAAGAAGGCGCGCCCTTGTTCACCATCGACCCGCGCCCCTTTGAAGCAACTCTCGCCCAGGCGCGCGCCGGTGTGGCCGCCGCCAAGAGCGATTTGGAACTGGCCAAGACTGATCTAGGCCGCGCCGAGCGCCTGATCGATTCCCACGCCGTTTCCCAAAGCGAATTGGACCGCTTGAGGGCACGTGCGCAAGTCGCCGCCGCGAACCTGGCAGCAGCCAAGGCCGAGGTTCGCGCGGCGGCTCTTGATGTTGAATTCACCACGGTGCGGGCCCCCATCAGCGGCCGTGTATCCGACCGCCGTATTGATGTCGGCAATCTCGTGTCCGCCAGCAAAGGCGCAGACGGCACCTTGCTCACCACCATCAATTCGCTCGACCCGATTTACTTCACTTTCGAGGGCTCGGAAGCGCTTTACCTGAAGGCCAGGCGCCGGGGCGCGGATGCTGGGTCCCCGGTTGAAATCCGCCTGCAGGACGAAACCGACTATAACTGGCAAGGCGCGCTGGACTTCGTGGATAACGGACTGAACCCGCGCTCGGGCACTATTCGCGCCCGCGCCGTGCTGGACAACCCGGACTTGTTTTTGACCCCCGGCATGTTCGGCAAGATGCGTCTGTCATCCAATGGCAGCCAGATGGCGCTGTTGGTGCCCGACACAGCAGTGCAGACCGATCAGGCACAAAAGGTTCTGCTGGTGGTCGCGGATGACGGGACCGTACGCGGCAAGCCGGTCGTCCTTGGCCCGGTGATTGACGGCCTGCGTGTCGTGCGGGCCGGGCTTGTGTCGAATGACCTCGTGGTCATCAAGGGTGTGCAGATGGCCTTCCCCGGCATGCAGGTGCAGACAGAGCCCGGCGAAATCACCCCTGTTACCCGCGAGGCGGTACCACTGACGACCATGTCGCTGCCCGGCGAAGCCACCTTTACCCGCTGACCCCCAATCCGGAGACTCAACATGCGTTTTTCACGCTTCTTCATCGACCGACCGATCTTCGCCGCGGTAATCGCAGTGCTGATCACGGTGATTGGCGGGATTGCCTATTTCTTCCTGCCTGTTTCACAATATCCCGAGGTCGTGCCGCCCACGGTAACGATCAGTGCATCCTATCCCGGTGCCTCCGCCGAAACAGTGGCCGAAACCGTCGCCACCCCCATCGAGCAGGAAGTCAACGGCGTTGAGGACATGCTCTACATCTCCTCACAGTCAACGGGCGATGGCCGCGCGGTTGTAACC
Organism: Emcibacter sp.; assembly: GCF_048269205.1. Taxonomy (GTDB): domain Bacteria; phylum Pseudomonadota; class Alphaproteobacteria; order Sphingomonadales; family Emcibacteraceae; genus Emcibacter. The sequence continues at coordinate 3,719 of NZ_JBLXJC010000007.1, forward strand.
GTGACATTCAAGCAGGGCACGGACCTCGATTCCGCCCAGGTGCTGGTGCAAAACCGCGTCGCGGTCGCCCTGCCCCGCCTACCGCAGGAAGTGCAGCGCCTGGGCGTCGTCACCAAGAAAACGACGCCGGACTTCCTTTTGGTCGTCAATCTGATCTCGCCCGACGGCTCGCGCGACCGCGCCTATATGTCCAACTACGCGCAGACACGCATCAAGGACAGGCTGGCGCGGCTTGACGGCGTGGGTGATGTGCAGCTTTTCGGTTCGCGCGAACTGGCCATGCGCGTGTGGATCGATCCCAACCGTGCTGCCGCCCTGGACCTAACGGCGGGTGACATCGTTGCTGCCCTGCGTGCCCAAAACGTGCAGGTCGCCGCCGGTACGCTCGGCCAGCCGCCCTCCGGTGGCGATGCGTTCCAACTGAACGTGGAAACACAGGGCCGCTTTACCGACCCGCAGCAGTTTGCCGACGTCATCATCCGCACGGATGCCGACGGACGCCAGGTGCGCGTGGCCGATGTCGCCCGCGTGGAACTGGGGGCTGAGGATTACGGCACATCTGCCTATCTGAGTGAGCTGGATTCCGTGATCATTCCGGCGTTCCAGCGCCCGGGTTCCAACGCCCTGGAAGCGGCGGAGAACATCAAGGCGGAAATGGAGACCATCTCGAAGGGTTTCCCGGCCGGTTTGGAATACCGCATCGTCTATAACCCGACCGAGTTCATCGAAAAGTCGATTGACGCCGTGGTGGATACGCTCTTTGAAGCCATTCTGCTCGTCGTCCTCGTCATCATCGTCTTCCTGCAGAAATGGCGCGCGGCGCTCATTCCGATCATCGCCATTCCGGTCTCCCTCATCGGTTCTTTCGCCGTGCTGGCGGCCATGGGCTATTCGCTCAACAACCTGTCACTCTTCGGGTTGGTGCTCGCCATCGGCATCGTGGTGGATGACGCCATCGTGGTCGTGGAAAACGTCGAGCGTAATCTGGAACAGGGCATGTCACCCCTGGAAGCGGCACGCACATCCATGGATGAAGTGGCGGCCGCGCTGATCGCCATTGTGCTGGTGCTCTGCGCCGTGTTCGTGCCGACACTTTTCATTGGTGGCTTGTCCGGTGCGTTCTATCAGCAGTTCGCCGTCACTATTTCCGCCGCCACGGTCATTTCGCTGGTGCTGTCGCTGACGCTTTCTCCGGCTTTCGCGGCCCTTTTGCTGCGCCATCGCACGCCAGCACCCGAAGGGGCCCGTATTCACCGCGCCATCGAGGCAGCGGGTGATGCCTTCAACCGTGGCTTTGCACGCTTTAGTAAAGGATACGCCAACCTCACCAACAGGCTGGTGCGCCGTCCGAAAACCATGATGGCGACTTATGTGGGATTGATCGCGCTCACCGGCTTTGCGCTGTGGGCCACGCCCACAGGCTTTATCCCCGCGCAGGACCAGGGCTACTTCCTGACCGTCATTCAGCTGCCCGCCGGGTCTTCCACCGCGCGCACGGACGAGGTGATGAAAAAGGTTGCCGACCGCGTGCTCAAGATCCCGGGTGTGACCGGCACCGTCATGCTCTCGGGCTTTGACGGGCCGTCGGAAACGCGCGCCGCCTCGTCCGCTGCCGCCTATTGGGTACTGGATGATTTCGAGGAACGCGCCAAGCATGGCCAGCCGCTGAAAAAGCTGATAAACCAGGCGCGCATGGCAACAGCTGACATTACCGAAGCGCGGCTGCTGGTCGTCACCCCGCCCGTTATTCGCGGCATCGGCTCCGCCGGTGGCTACCGCCTCATGATCCAGGACCGTGAGGGTCAGGGCTACCGCGCCATGCAGAACGTAGCCTACGGCCTGATCGGCCGCGCCAACCAGACCGAAGGCCTGCAAACCGTTTACACCTTCTTTGATACGGGGACACCGCGTGTCTATGCGGATATCGACCGTGACAAGGCCGAACTGCTGGGTGTCGCCCCCGAAAAAGTGTTTGAAACGCTGGAAGTCTATCTGGGCTCGGCCTTCGTCAACGACTTCAACCTCTTGGGCCGCACCTACCGGGTAATCGCACAAGCCGACGCCCCCTTCCGCCGCACACCGTCAGACATCGCCAATCTGCAGACCCGCTCTTCGACGGGCGAGATGGTGCCGCTCGGTTCCATCGCCAATTTCAGCGACAAGGCGGGGCCATACCGCGTGGAACGCTATAACCTGCTGCCCGCCGTGGCGGTGGATGGCGATACGGCGCCCGGTACGTCAACCGGCAAGGCATTGACAAAGATCGAACAGATTGCGGACGAAGCGCTACCGCGCGGCTTCAGCTCTGAATGGACGGGCATTGCCTACCAACAGCAGACGGCAGGCAATACCGCCGGGCTGGTGTTTGGCCTGGCTGTCTTCCTCGTCTTCCTGGTGCTGGCCGCACAGTATGAAAGCCTGGTGATGCCCATGGCGATCATATTGATCGTGCCCATGTGCCTTCTGGCCGCGATGACGGGTGTGAACCTGCGCGGGATGGACAATAACGTGCTGACACAAATCGGCCTTGTGGTGTTGATCGCCTTGGCCGCGAAGAACGCCATCCTGATTGTGGAGTTCGCCCGGCAGGGTGAGGAGTTGCACGGCCTCTCGACCATTGATGCCGCCGTGCATGCGGCCGAGCAGCGCCTGCGCCCCATCCTGATGACCAGCTTTGCCTTCATCCTGGGTTCCTTGCCGCTGGTGATCGCCACCGGGGCGGGTGCCGAGCTACGTCAGGCCCTGGGCACGGCGGTATTTTACGGCATGGCGGGAGTGACCGGCTTTGGCCTCATCTTCACGCCGACTTTCTATGTTGTCTGCCGGGCCGCTGGTGACCGGCTCGCAAAGCTGCGCAAGCGTGGTGATGCGGGTGAGACGTCACACCAGCCCGCCGAATAGGAGCATTCGATGCGTATCATGCGTTCTCTTCTCTTTTCAGCTTCAGCGCTGGCCTTGACCGCCTGCGCCTCGGGGCCGGACTATGTCGTCCCCCTCCCCTCAAAGGCATTGTCCGGCCCCTTCCAAACCAGCAGCGCCGCCGTGGACATCACGGCGCCTGCGGCGGATAGCTGGTGGCAGCTTTATGACGATCCCGTGCTCGACCAGCTGATCGCCGATGCGCTCGCCGCGAATACCGACATCCGCGTGGCCGCCGCGCGCGTGGCCAGGGCGCGCGCCCTGCTGCGCGGTGAAGGCAGCAACCGCCTGCCGCAAACCGATATCGGTGCAAGTGCCGACTACCGACGCACCAGCACTGCCGACGCCGGCGCCGGAGCGGAGCGCGAGGACTGGCGGTTTGATGCCGGGCTCAACGTCGCTTATGAGGTTGACCTATTTGGCCGCATCAACCGCAGCATTGAAGCCGCGCGTGGCGACCTCGCGGCGACGCAGGCTGATGCTGACGCCGTGCGTGTGGCCGTGGTCGCCGAAACCGCGCGCGCCTACGCCGACGCGGCATCGGCAGCCGAACGCCTGAGTGTCGCCGAACATATCGTCGCCTTGCTGGATGACTCCGTTTCCATCACCAGGAAACGTACACTGGAAGGATTGGCTGAAGAGCTGGATGCCGCGCGCATCACCGCTTTGCGGGATCAGCGCCGGGCAGAAATTCCCGCCATCGCGGCAGAACGCCAGGCTGCCCTTCTGCGTCTGGCCACCCTGACGGGTCGTACGCCGGAAAGCCTGCCCACCATTGCCGCCACGCGCGTGACCACCTTGCGGCTGGACCGGCCTATCCCTGTGGGCAACGGAACAGAACTGCTGGCCCGCAGGCCCGACATCCGCGCGGCGGAACGGCGGCTGGCCGCCGCCACAGCGCGCATCGGCGTCTCAACGGCAGAGCTGTATCCGCGCATCAGCCTGGGTGGCGGTATCGGCTCCACAAGTGCCAACGTGGAGGACATGTTCACCAGCAGCGCCTTCCGCTGGGCGATTGGCCCTTTCGTCAGCTGGTCCTTCCCCAACCAGGAAGCGGCCCGCGCGCGGATCGCCGCCGCCAGGGCCGACAGCCAGGCCGCCCTGGCCGAATTTGACGGGACGGTCCTGCAGGCCATCGAAGAAGTGGAAGGCGCCCTCTCCAACTACACCAGGCTTCTGGAACGGCGCGCGCATCTGCAGTCGGCACGGGATCAGGCACAGATCGCCGTCAACATCACCCGCGCGCAGCAGCGCGAGGGCCAGATTGACGGGCTGACCACGCTGGATGCCGAACGCAGCTTCGCCGAAACCCAAGCCGACCTGGCCCTGGCGGACGCCCGCATCACCGACGCGCAGATAGACCTCTTCCGCGCCCTCGGCGGAAACTGGCGACAGTCGTAAGCCAAATTTAGATAATGGAATTTGGTAGCGGAGGTCTGCTACCAATGGAAACCCTCAATTACTAAATGAAAATGCTCTGTTGAATGATAAGGGGTCTATGTTAGTTGTGGAGGCATGCAATCACTGATGCAGTCAATTGACACAGACACCATGAACATAGTGACCACTGTCTAATCATATCCGAGAAACCGACAATACGGCACGTTTAAATGTTACCTCAGTCATATTTGTTCGCTGGGTAGCGTAGTTCCACGCAAGGGTATTGCTTCATGCTCGGCATTTTTTTTATGACCGAACAACCGCAATAAAACTGGCATCAAACACAGAACAATAAACGTTCCAAACCCAAGGCCGAAGGTCATCGAAACAGCCATAGGAATGAGGAATTGCGCTTGTTCAGATGTTTCAAGCATCATTGGCGTTAGGCCAAGGCAGGTTGTCAGGGTTGTTAAAAGAATGGGGCGCAATCGGCTACACGTTGCCTCGGTGATTGCTCTGACATGCGCTACTCCTTGCATGCGAAAACGGCCGTAAGCCGTAACCAGTACCAAAGAGTCATTTACCACCACTCCGGCCATTGCAATAATGCCGATAATGGAGATAATGGAAATGTCATATCCCATCATGATATGCCCCCATACAGCTCCAATACATGCAAACGGAATGACAGAGAGAACCAGAAGCGGTTGCACATAAGAATTAAATCGCAGCGCCAACAAAGCATACATGATGCAAAGCGTAATCAAAAAACCGTTGCCCAATACCTCCATTGATCCATCGGTTTCTTCTTCATCTCCGGCAAATTCAACTGTAAGTCCAGGATATTCCGTCAGTATTTGCGGGACCAAACTATATTCCAGTACGTTCGCCACAGCATCATCGCTGACCCCGATCATAATATCGGCTGCCACAGGGTAAATGCGCTTTCCATCACGCCGGGCAAGCGTAGTGGTGCTTTGCCCGGATGTAATTGTGACAAGCTCTGTTAGTGGCACCAAATATCCGCCGGGTGTTTTAATCAGCGCATTATCAAGGGCGCTGCGTTGCTGGCGTTCTTTTTCAGGAAGGCGTACCACTATCTTAACATCGTTACCGTTTCGAGAAATACGCAGGGCTTCTGCGCCATAAAAACGATGTCGGACTTGCCTTGCAATATCACCTGCCGTTAATCCCATTTGTACGGCATTATCTTTGAGTTTGATCTTTAATTCAGGTTTGCCAGCACGCAAACCATCATCAATCGATATTAGACCTGCAACAGATCGCATACGTTCACCTAGTTTCAATGCAGCTTCACGCGCTACAGCTTCATCCGGATGGAAAAGCTCCATTTGAATCGGCTCTCCGCCGGTTACGTTCGTTTCACCGGTAAAGGTCAATGCTTCAAGCCCACCGGGATCACCAAATCGTTCTTGCCATTGCCGCGCAAATTCTATTCCGTTTATCACCCGTTCATCTTCGGGCGGCAGAGCGGCCAGTACTGATATATAATGTGATCCCGCTAGAGATTCTGTTTCAATTTCTCCCTCATCAAGACGCACACCGATTAAAGAGAAAATGCCGGATGTTCTCATGCCCGATTCTGCGAATACGGCCTGCGCGTCCTTGACCATTTTGTCCTGAATGGCAATGGACTGTGCCTTTGGTGAACCATAGGGAAGTGTTGCATGGGCAATAACCGTGTCAGATTGTACGGGCGGAGTAAAAATGAAGCCAATCATGCCGCTGACAGTTGCAGAAAACGTAATAAACAATAGGGATAAGGCCAGGCAAATTATTGCCATCGGGCGTAACAATGTCATACGGACAAAGCGGCGGAACGTTTCACGGGTAAAATTCTCCAGCCATGCATTGACCCTTTCCTGCGGACGGGACAAAGTTTTAAGCCAAGGACGTTGGGGGGAATCCTGTGCCAGATGTGTTGAGAGAACAAAAAGGCATTCAATCAGGGAAACCAGCAAGACCGACACTACCACAGCCGGTATTTGTTCCATCATCGTTCCTATTGGTCTTGGAATAAAAAACATAGGCATAAAGACAAGCATGGTTGTGCTGACTGCCAGCAAAATCGTCACGCCCATTTCTTTAAGCCCCTTGACCGCAGCCCTTAAATTATCCATGCCCTTACTGCGGTTGGTGTGAATGGCTTCACCCAGCATAATGGCATCATCTACCACCACGCCAATGGTGACGATAAAGGCAAATAATGAGATCTCGTTAATCGTTACGCCAAACAGCGGCAAAAGCATCAACCCGCCTAAAAGCGAGGTGGGAATTCCCATCATCACCCAAAATGCCAGACGCGGTGTGAGGAAAAGCGCAAGCACAATCATCACCAGCACCAACCCTAAAAAAGCATTGTTAATGAGCAAGCTGAGACGGTCACGATAGGTTTGCGCGTCATTTTCAAAAATATCTAAAGAAACGCCTTTGTATCTCTGCGTTGCACTAGGGAGGTAATCTTTGACAACTTTTTCAACTGAGGTCGGTGTTTCTGCTCCGGCCGTAAAAATGTCAATCTGAATCGCTGGTTTGCCGTTATACCAGGCTTCAATCGGAGAGTTTCCAAAACCGTCTTGTAATTTAGCGACATCCGAAAGCCTTAGAGGTAAACCTGTCTCTGTTTCCTTGATTATAATATCTGAAAATTCGTGCGCCAATTCGCGGCGCTCATTCGTACGCAATGCAATATCAGCCTGCGGCGTATAAATCGTGCCACCGGCTAAATCCTGCGCTGTATCTTGAATGCGAAGGGCAACATCATCCAATGACAAACCATGTGCGCGTAGCGTTTTTTCACTGATTTCGGCTGTGATTTCCAGCTCACGCGGTGCTGCCAGTTGAACTTTGGTTAACCCTTGCTCAGTAAGAAGATCATCGCGGATATTTTCTGCCGTTTGCCGCAACCAGAGCAATGGCTGATCACCGGATACGATCAGTGACATAACTTTCTCAATCTCTGCGGGGATGCTCACAACCGGTTCTTCTACATCCAATGGGAAGGTTTCGATACGGTCTATCGCATTTTTGATCTCACCCAGCATTAGATCTGGATTGGCACTCCGAACCAATGTCAGTGTGACAGTGCCAAATCCTTCACGTGCAACCCCCTGAACCTTTTTAAGGCCTTCCATGCCTCGCACAGCATTTTCAATCGGTAGCAGAATGGCGTTTTCAATTTCCGCAGGTTGCGCTCCGTCAAATGCGACAGAAACTTCCACGGTTTTGGATTGGGTGGTGGGTAGAACTTCCTGACGGATTGATTGTGCGCTTAACAAGCCGCCAACAATGAAACCAGCCATCAAGATATTGGCAACCACATGGCGCTGTAGAATGTTCTCTAAAAATTTATTCATAACGCATCATCCTGTTTCTGTTCGGTTTCAGGAAGGCGAAGCTCCATACCTTTTAGGGGCGATGCGATATGAGATAGGATAACCTGCACGCCATCTTCCAGCCCGCTAACGACAAAAATCCGTTCGTCATTTTGCGCCGCAAGCGTCACTGAACGAATATCTAGCGTATTGTCCGCTGTTAAAATCCAGACCGTGTTATTTGCTCTTAACGCAGCTTTTGGTAAAGGGATGACATTTTGAAACTCAAGACCGGGAAGGGTTACGGCAGCATAATATCCTAACGGCAAGACCACATCGGACACGGACACCAAAGCCTGTTTTTGTCGCGTATCCGGATCAATTTGCGGCAAGACAGCTTTCAAGGTTGCCGGATATGCCTTGTCGTTGATTGTAACTACGGCTTTTTGCTTTGTAGCATCAACGCTATAGTCAGAGGGGAAAGATGCGGTGATATGATAGCTCTCTGTACAAGCCACACTCAACGCAATTGTGCCGTTTTCCGCATATTGTCCGGCAGCGATATTTTCTTTCATGATTTGACCGTCACACGGCGCCTTAAGCGTTGTGCGTTCCAGATCAAGCTCTGCCTGTTGTAATTGCGCTTTTGCCATACTCAGTGCTGCTTCTCGCTCTTTTAATTGTGGCTGCCGAAGCGCTAAAGCATTGCTTGTTATGGTGCTGTCATTTTGTTGCAGCAATTTATATTCTGCACGGGCAATCTTTTGCTGCCCTTTTTCAATTTCAAGGGCTTGCCTGGCTTGTTCATAAGTGGCTTCGGCTTCGGCTAAGCGATTTTCAAAATCACGAGGATCAATGATAAATAAAACATCCCTCTGTTTGATGGCTGCACCTGCGACAATATGATCAGAAACCGAAACGATAGAGCCTTCAACTTGCGGACGAATATCAACTTGTTCGCGCGGCTCTACCAATCCCCAGGCCGGAACATCAAGCTGTGTTGTACTGCGTTGCGCTTTTATGACCTCAACCGTCAACGGTTTTGAAAGCAAAGCGGAAGGCAGTTCATCTTCTTTACTGGCCATCAGCAAAACAGCTATTATCAAACCTGTAATCAGAATCACAGGTGCAAGCCAGCGTTTATGTTTCGGGTATTTCATTCATATCCCCTTTTTTTAGATTCCATCTCGCACCAAAGGCTTTCAAGATTCTTGCCCTGTTGATCAACAAGTCACGTTGCAGATCAATTTCACGTTTATGCAGGTTTTGCAGATTTTCCAGCGCATTCAGAACGCTTAAATAATTCTCTTGCCCGTTGACGTAGCGCAGCTTGGCTTTGCTCACGGTTTGCTGGGCGATAGAGATTTCTGCGTTCAGTAAAGTTCTCTCTTTAAACAACGCCCGTTCGCGGCTTAACCCATTCTCAATATCCTGCACAGCAACCAGCACGGATTGTTCAAGGTCTGCCAGGGCTTCTTTAACCATAGCCTCACGGCGGGATACTTCGGCTTTGCGCCGCCCGGCATCAAAAATCGGAGCAAGCAAACCGGCGGCAAAACTCACAATTTGTCCATCACCAATATTGGAAAGTGTATTGCCTGTAATACTGTAATTCAGTCCGATAGAAAGCTTCGGCAGGCGGTCGGCAATCGCTGCGGCAACATCCTGATCTGCCGCCAAAAGAGCAAGGAAAGCTGCCCGAATATCGGGACGACTTTCCATGAGTTCTTTGGAGGTGGGGAGAGAGGTAAACGGTTTTATATCCGGCCATCTTTCAAGCGGCAATGCCTGTCCATCAGGAATTTGCCCCAGCAAAACATCATAGGCGTTGGCAGCCTTGATCTTATCGGCCTGAACAGAAGGGATCTCACGTTTGGCTGCCGCTAAACGCCCACGCTGTTGGAGAACATCAAGTGCGCTTCCTTGCCCTTGTTCAAGACGTAGTTCTGTAAGCTCTAAAAATTGTGTATTTGTTGTTTTTTGTTGCTGCAAAATCATTTCCAGCTTGGAGGCTGTATGATGAGTAATCCAGCTTTCCACCAGAACAGTGCTTAAATTAAGTGCTGTTTGATCAACCAGGGCTTTTTGTTGTTCAACGCTGAGGCTTGCCGCTTTTTTTCCTGCACGTAAACGCCCCCAGATATCCAACTCCCAATTCAGCGCCCCCCCAAAGGAAATGACACTGCTTGTCTCCGATGATCCGCCATCCTCTTTTTCCCGTTTGCGTTCAAAATCAGTTGTGACATCGACGTTAGGGAACAGATCAGCCCGTTCTATACCATAACTGGCTGCGGCTTGTTCTACTCGCGCACGGGCAGCTTCGAGTTCAAAATTTTGTGCATTAAGTGCCTCAATACCCTTTTGTAAAACCGCATCACTGAAACTTTGTGACCAATATATAGAACCGGTATTCACCGTTTCATCGGCACTAAAGAAATGTTCTGGCATGCGCGCAGAATAATCAGGCCGATCCGTGGCTGAAATCACGGAACATGCCGGTAATAGTAAGAGACATATAGCTAATGGTGCATATTTTAATATCATGCTCTAACTCTAATAAACGCTCTCTCACTATTGGGTGAGCAAAACATTAATTTCTGGAAAGGTTACAGTTTTGAGTGAAGTACGTTTGTCATTTTGCCTGCTTGATCAACCGGCAACCAGCGCCTAAAAACCGACCTGTGGATGAAGCCGGTTTCTAGTGTGGGGGAGAACAAATGAAAAAGTGTTAGATTAGAATGTGTAGGCAAATCCCATGTCGACACTAAAGAACCCTTTATTATCAACAATCGGAGAATCTTTGGCATCGCCTAGCAATCTTGTATAGCTGGTAGAGATTATGGCAGACCAATTTTGTGTAATTTTGTAATTTGCTTCCAGTTCAACGCCGTAGCTTTCAAAGCCGCCACCGGCATCATATTTGCTGTAAGTCGCAGAATTTGCAGCTTGTGAAGAAGATACACCGTAATAGCTCTGGGTGTACTTCTTATCGGCATAAGCAATAAACGGCTCTACACCGACAAACAAGCGGTCTGTCAAAGGCGCATCAATGCCAGCAGAAAGCTCCACAGTTAAGCCATCATGACCGCCAAAAGCTTTCGCGACCTCAAGCTCGACTTCAATAAATCCTATTTCAACTTCGGCAAAAAGAACAGCTTCTGCTGTCGCCTTGATATCACCCAGCCCGTCTAATTCCACTCTGGCATCTGATTCATCCCGACCTTCGGCATATCCTACAGCAGCACCCAAAGCATATTCAAACTCATCATCCGAGCGCAGAAGGTACGCGCCCAAGCCTCTTTCAAAATTCAAAAAGTAACGATCTTTGTATTCAATATCGACATAGGGTAAAACATCAAACTTTCTTTTATCAACACCTGGAGAAACAGGGCTATACTCACCGGCGATTCCGACTGTCACATCCCAATCTTTCCAATTGCGTGTTCCCATTTCTTCCTCATCGTAAACGAATGGGGAATTTTCCCTGCCGCGTTCTTCTGCATATGCTGCGGTACTTCCCAATATTGTACAAGCCGCGAGCGAAGCTACCATAAGTTTTTTCATGGCATTTCCTTTCAATGTTATTTAGCCTTCCACTCGCCAAAAATACTTTAAAGGGCGATTGAACAAATGCAGCTTAGGTGGTTGTGTCTAACTGACAGGTTGAGAGCAAATTAAGGATTGGCAATGTTAGAAAAGACCACTGTGACGGATAAGCCACTGGGAGTATGGTCTTCCAGAGAAATTTGCGCTTTGTGTAAATCTATAACGGCTTTTACAAGCGCCAGTCCAAGGCCGTTTCCAGGTGTATGGCGGCTGTCTTCCACGCGGTAGAATCGCCGAAACACTTGTGTCTTGTCCTCATCAGGGATGCCAGATCCTGTATCTGTTAATACGATGTGTATTTTTTCATCCTTATTGAGAGCCTGAATCGTAATTTGACCGTCTTTGGGAGTAAATTTCATCGCATTTTCAGTCATATTGGAAAACGCCTGAAACAAAAGGTCTTTATCTCCCACTATAGGGGGGAGAACCATAGGTAAAGCTATATTCAGCGTAATATTTTTTTTCTGTGCCAGCAGCGTATAATATTCATATAAATCATTTAAAAGTGCCTTTAGATCCACGTTGCCAAATGCTGAACGCCGCTTTCCATGCTCGATATTGGCAATACGCAAAAGAGCATTAAAGGTTGCAATAATGCGGTTTGCTTCATCAGCGATATCATCAATGCTAACGTCGCTTTCTCCTTTTTTGAGGGCCTCGATATGATGACTTAACCGTGTTAGCGGGGTGCGTAGATCATGAGCGATATTGTCTGAAACTTGCCGTATGCCTGCGACCAAATCTTCAATGCGCTCCAACATGTTGTTGAAAGTATTGGCAAGCGGCTTAAAATCGCCTGTTGTATGTTCAGCGGGAATACGCGCAGAAAGCTTGCCTGTTTTAATAACCGTATCTGCAGTTTGATGAATCAAGCGCATGCGTTTCAAAATCATGGCCCCCATCAAAAACCCGATAAGCGCCATCAAGCAAACCAAGGCAGTTGCAATCCAGGCCACCCCCATAATAGCCATATTAAGAGTTTGAAACGCATCAACATCGCGCCCGACAAGCAGGCTCATACCATCACCCAATGTGAGCGTTTTGGCTATAACATCATAATGCGGAAAAAATGCATCCGTTTGTTCCGGTGCATTGCCAATCACCTCACTATAAGGAATCTCGTAAAGATTAAAATCGCCGTCTTGATTCTCCGTAACGCTAGGCACTGTATGCAGGTTGCCGGTTATGCGGTTTCCATTTTTGTCACTCAACAAATAAAAGCTGCTGATATCCCGGCTTTTCAGGCGCTGCTCAACGGCCTTGCGAAGTGCCGCCTCTGGATTTTCGGAGAAGTGATAAACATCAATAAAACCGTGAATATCGGCCTTTAATGCGGCTTGTGTTTCCGTATAAGTATTGCCTTGATAAGAGATATACAAAAAGCTGCCCACCACACAAACGGCAATGATCAATACGCCCGTATAAAGAATGGCCAGATTGCGAACATTGCTAATCAATGCGCCGAGTTGCATAAAACACCCTAATTTTCTCTAAAAATATAGCCAGAGCCGCGCACCGTTTCTATGAAGGATGCTTTTCCCTTATCATCAATCTTGCTGCGAATTCGACTGATATGTACATCTATTACATTGGTTTCCGGATCGAAATGATAATCCCAAACCTGTTCCAGCAGCATTGTGCGTGTCACCAATTTACCTCTATTCCGCATGATATATTCCAGCAAACGAAATTCACGTGGTTGAAATTCTATGGTCTGGCCGTTCTTTGTGACTTTATGTTTCTGCAAGTCCAATTCCAGGTCCGCGACCTTCAGTGTGGTCTCTGCTGACTGCCTAGGGTTATGGCGTTTGGCAATGACCTCAAGCCGTGCCATCAATTCGGAAAACTGAAACGGTTTAATCAGGTAATCATCTCCACCGGTCTTTAAGCCTTCTACGCGATCATCAACATCCCCCAATGCGCTTAAAATCAACACAGGGGTTTGAATTCCACTGGCGCGTAGTGTTTTTAGAATTGTCATTCCATCCGGAGGAGGAAGCATACGATCCAGAACAATAGCGTCAAATTCTTCCGTTGCCGCCATGAATAGACCATCACGACCAGAGCCCACCTGCTCGACCGTATGACCATGTTCGCTTAATCCTTTCAGGATATAAGATCGAACTGTTTCATCATCTTCTACAACTAAAATGCGCAACAAAACCTCACTTTCTTTCATTTTAAGCTAGATCTTTTGCACATCGCCGGACATGCCATCTACTGTACACCGTCCTCAAAAGTGACCTCAAAAGAGCTCTTATTTATTATCAATTTTAAAGCTTACTTCTTCAATTGGCGAGCTCCTTTCTTCGGAAACTGCTTATATAGCCTACCACGGAGATATTCTTGTCTGTGCCAAAGCTCGTTTTAAGCGTCATTTAAAGGAGTCCAAAACACAGTTTCCTCCTTTTCATCTAAAGCATATGGCTTTCGCTCTTTTTTTGGGGGTTTTCCTCCACCTGAGGGACGTAGGTTCCCTTGGGCAGGCTAATATGGATCGGGTCGCTAGCGCCTTCTTCCAGATAATAATGTTCCAGCAGGCGGCGCAGCCGGCCGGCTTCCACCCGGACAATGGCGTCTGCATGGGGATCAAAATCGTCATCCTTGTCAAATACTTCAATACCCAGAGTATAACCTTTGAGCAGATGTTCACGGCCTTCCAGGGATTCACTCACCACATAATCAAGAAATCTTTTGGGGCGATTCTTGTTGGTAAAAAGATCGCTGTCGAGAATGCGTTCGAGCTGTTCCCGGATCTGGTCGGTGGAAAATGATGAAGGCAACGTCATTATTTTGGCCACTTTGCGGATTTATATGGTTTTCCATAAACTGGTTCAGGCATATCGCAAAGGATCCATAAAACTCACCATTATGCAGTGTCTCAATTTCATAAACAGGTCGATCGTTATATTCTGTAACCTCAATCTCAAAGGTTTTAGCATTATGGGTTTGCTCGATTTTCTGGATCACCTTACTAAGCGCATGATTATCAGCAGCGCTTGCCGGAGTAGCACATAAGGGCAATGCCTGTGGCAGCGATTGTTGTTTTTACTGTGGATGTAATCGCTATCATATCACTTCTCCTTTCGTTTGATTTGAACAAAAAAAACAAAGGATAAAGACTTCCAGCTTTTCTCAGGGTTGCTGACACATTAAATTTTGTTAATGATAGCCTTTCCAAATTTCCACCCATATTGGGGCACTATCAGAAGATCCTTTTGCCAAAGTCTGGACTAAATTATAACGTTCCAGCATGAGTAGCTTCTACCGTTATTTCAAAACATCACCGCCAGCAGCTCTTTGGCATCGACAGCTTGGCCGGCCTTGACGGCAATTTCGGCAATGGTGCCATCCTTGGGCGCGGTGATCGCGGTTTCCATTTTCATCGCTTCCAGGGTGAGGAGGAGGTCACCCGCCCTGACCTGCTGACCCTGCGTAACGGCAAGAGTGGCCACCACGCCGGGCATCGGCGCGGCGACGTGGTTTTCGTCGGCAGGATCGGCCAAGCGCCGCGCGATGGCGGCACGGGCGGACTTGCGGTCGGCGATTGTGATGACGCGCGGCTGGCCGTTAAGCTCGAAGAACACACGCACGCTGCCGTCTTCCTCGGTCTCGCCGATGGCGGTAAGGCTGATTATCAGCGTTTTGCCGCGTTCGATCTCGACATTCACCTCGTTGCCCGGCAGCATGCCGTAAAAATAGACCGGCGTCGGCAACACGGCGACGGGGCCATATTTACGCCGCGCATTGGCATAGGCGGTGAACACCTTGGGGTACATGAGATAGCTTACAAACTCGGTTTCGCTCAAGCTGCGTCCGCACTGCTTTTCAGCCTCTAACCGCATGGCAGAGAGATCCTGCTCACCCAGCAGACTGGCCGGACGGACTGTGATTGGCGTCTCGTCACCGAGCACGCGCTTTTGCAGATCAGTTGGCCAGCCGCCCGGTGGCTGCCCCAGGTCACCGCGCAACATCTCGACCACGGATGCTGGGAACGCGATATCCTGTCCCTTATCGAAGACATCTTCAGACTTCAGGTCCTGCGCAACCATCATCAGAGCCATGTCACCCACCACCTTGGACGACGGCGTCACCTTGACGATATCACCGAACAGCATGTTCGCATCATGATAAGCGCGCGCCACCTCGTGCCAGCGCGTATCGAGGCCGAGACTTCTTGCTTGTTCCTTGAGGTTGGTGAACTGCCCGCCCGGCATCTCGTGCAGATAGACTTCCGACGCACCCGAGCGCAGGTCGCTCTCGAACGCCGCATATTGGGCGCGCACCGCCTCCCAGTAGAAGCTGAGCTCGCGGATCGCGGCCGGATCCAGCCCAGTGTCCCTGGGCGTATTGCGCAACGCCTCTACGACCGCGCCCAGGCAGGGCTGAGACGTCGTGCCCGACATCGCGTCCATCGCGGCATCGACGCTGTCCGCGCCCGCATCGATCGCAGCGAGCAATGTCGCAGCCGCCGCGCCCGAGGTATCATGGGTATGCAGCGTCAGCGGAAGATCGGTCGTATCACGCAAGGCCTTGAACAGCACCGTAGCCGCCGCCGGCTTCAGCAGGCCTGCCATATCCTTGACGGCGAGCATCTGACATCCGGCCACCTCAAGCTGCTTGGCCAGATCGACATAATAGTCGAGGCTGTATTTCGCGCGCTCCGGATCGAGTATGTCGCCAGTATAGCAAAGCGCGCCCTGCGCCACCTTGCCGCTCTCCACCACTGCGTCGATGGAGACCCGCATATTCTCGACCCAGTTCAGGCAATCGAAGATGCGAAATATGTCGATACCTTTGGCCGCCTGCGCGATGAAATGCCGCACCACGTTATCGGGATAGTTGGTGTAGCCCACGCCATTGGCGCCGCGCAGCAGCATCTGCGTCAGGAGGTTGGGCGCTTTCTCGCGGATCGCGTCCAGCCGCTCCCACGGGTCTTCCGAGAGAAAGCGCATCGCAACGTCGAAGGTCGCTCCGCCCCAGCATTCGAGGCTCAGGAGTTGCGGCACCATATGGGCGTAGCTTTCCGCAACGGCCACCATATCCGCACTGCGCATCCGCGTCGCGAGCAAGGACTGGTGCGCATCGCGCATCGTCGTGTCGGTGATGAGCGCTTGAGGTTGTGCGCGCATCCAGCGGGCAAGCCCGACCGCACCGTCACGCTCCAATATCTGGCGCGTGCCATCGGCTGGCGATCCCGTAGGCACTTCCGGCACCTGGGGCACGCGCGCATGGGCAGGCGGTCTCGCCCTGCCCTTCACGTCGGGATGGCCGTTGACGGACACGTCGGCGATATAGGTGAGCAACCGGGTTGCACGATCGCGCCGCTTGCCAAGGCTCAACAATCCCGGCGTCTCGTCAATGAACTTCGTCGTGTAACGATTGGCGATGAAGTCCGGATGTCCCAGCACATTTTCAAGGAAGGCCAAATTCGTCGTCACCCCACGAATACGATATTCGCGCAATGCCCGGTCCATGCGTGCCACTACTTCGCTTGGCGCAGGTGCCCAGCAGGTCACCTTTTCCAGCAGCGGGTCGTAATGTCGTGTCACCACAGCCCCGGAATAGGCGGTGCCGCCATCAACGCGCACACCATAGCCGAACGCGCCGCGATAGGCGGTGATGCGGCCATAATCGGGTATGAAGTTGTTTTCCGGGTCTTCGGTCGTCACACGGCATTGCAAGGCATGACCTTTCAGGCGGATTTCACCCTGCGGCGGAACGCCGGTTTCTTCGGCAGCCCCCAGATGACCACCTTCGGCAATCCTGATCTGCGCCTTCACAATGTCGATGTCAGTCACCATCTCGGTGACGGTATGTTCGACCTGAATACGCGGGTTGACCTCGATGAAATAGAAAGCGCCGCTTTCCTCATCCATCAGAAACTCGACCGTGCCCGCGCCGACATAATCGGTAGCCTTGCCGATTTTCAGCGCGGCTTCACATAATCGGGTGCGCGTTGCCTCGTCGAGATAGGGTGCGGGTGCGCGCTCGATTACCTTCTGGTTACGCCGCTGGATCGAGCAGTCACGTTCGAACAGATGAAAGAGGTTGCCATGAGAGTCGCCAAGTAGTTGCACCTCGACATGGCGCGCGCGGCGGATCAGCTTTTCGAGATAGACCTCGTCGCGTCCGAATGCCGCTTTCGCCTCGCGCTTGCCGGAGTTGACCGCCTCTATCAGGCCCACCTCTTTCTCTATCGGACGCATGCCGCGCCCGCCGCCTCCCCAACTCGCCTTCAGCATCAGCGGATAGCCGATGCCCGCCGCTATCCGTTTGATCTCATTCTCATCGCTGGGCAGCGGTTCGCTTGCGGGAACCACCGGCACACCCGCCTTCTTCGCGATATGTCGCGCGGACACCTTGTCGCCCAAACTGCGCATCGTTTCCGGCGATGGGCCGATGAAGGTAATTCCTGCCGCCTCACAGGCTTCAGCAAAAGCGGGATTCTCCGACAAAAACCCATAGCCCGGATGGATCGCGTCCACGCCCGCCTTCCTCGCGATCTCGATAATTCGTTCACCATCGAGATAAGCCGCGATCGGCCCCGCGCCATCGCCAAGATGATAGGCCTCGTCCGCCTTGAAGCGGTGCAGTGAAAGCTTGTCTTCCTCCGCGTAGATCGCGACCGTGCGAATGCCCAGTTCCGTAGCGGCGCGAAACACGCGAATTGCGATTTCACTTCGGTTAGATACGAGGAGACGATTAATCGGTTTCATGGCTATATCCCACAATATCGATAGGGTAGATTATGGTTTCCAATATCGATCTATAGTTTACCCAAAAATAATATGTGCGAAGCAGGGGGCATAACATTGACCTCCGCATGTCATTTTATTCAATAAATCAACCCGTGCAGAAGGGGGCCGCTGGGACGGCGGCCCCCTTCTGCTCCATCGATGGTCAAGCCCGCCGAATCACTTTGAAGTTGAGCGGAACGTTACCGTCAGGAACTCCGGATTCTCACAGGAAATTACCGCGCTCCCGGTATGGGAGGATGCTCCGGAATCGGTCCTGTCCACTCGAGAACCGTGAGCCCACCCCCGTTACCATCGGTGACGTAGATGAGATTGGTATCCGGGTCCTGGAACACCTCCCGGGTTTGCCGGTCAACATATCCGAAGGATGCATATTTTGGGGGCAGGTAATATCCCACCTCCCGTGGCAGGAACGGATTGGAGATGTCCCACGCCCGAACGCCCTGGTCGTACCAGGTCTGGTAAAAGAGGCTCGGCGAGCGGTGGTCGATCCAAGGCAAGTGGACCGACTGCTGACCGCCTTTATGCTCAGCATCGAGATCGGCATCCCCAGAACTCGTCAGGCACTCGAACTTCCCTTTGTCGAAGTCATACACATCGCTGACGTGCGGGATACGATAACTGGAAATGATCTGGAGGTTGGCATCCCGAACCCCTGCCTCAACCTCCGGGTTCTTGAGATCGGACACATCGACGATCCGCCCGATGCCCGGTGGACAGTCAAAGCTCTCGTCCGCAAGAACCAGCAAATCCGGATGCTCGTTTGGGTCGACGACGACCGGCACCGCGCTATGGGCTGCCCCCATGGCACCACCGTTGAAGGGCGGAACATAATCCAGCTGGCCAACAAGCTTGGGCTGTGAAGGATCGTTCACATCGACTACCACAAGGCCGGCATCGCGCCAACCGATGTAAAGCCGGTTCTTGTGGATTGTGATCTGCTGACACCACACCTTTTGCGGTGTGCCATCTGGGTTCAACCGATCGCGGACGCCATGCTCTTCGCCTACATGCTGTCCGGGAAGATGCAGTCGCCCCGCCAGCTTCGGATTCCTGGGGTCACGGTAATCGATGATGACCACCTCCTGGTGAGCTACTCCCGGCTTCTTGGACTCGGGCATGCTCGCGCAGGCGTAGACATAGTTGTCATCGATCGCGAAATCGTGGGTGGACCCGCCCATGGTGGTCAGGAAGAACCCGAGAGACTTGGGACGTTTAGGATTGGAGACATCAGTAAAGCTTAGGCCAGCCCTGGCATTTTCTCTTCCCCCGCGAGGCTGGATTGGATTGGCATCAATCGCATTGGGCATGCCGGGGGATGCCCCGGTCACCAGGATGTGCCGATTGGTGTTGACCCGTTGATAGGTACACCGTGCTCCCGGTTCGCACGGGATGTAGCTCAATACCTTCATGTCCTTGGGATTACGCACATCGACGATGAGATTCCCGAAGAAAGCGGGCGGATCGCTGTATCCGGAAACATAAGCGATCCCGTCGTATACGTAGACGCTGTTCAACCCGACGCCCGTGCCCTGGTCCTTGCCCTTGGCAGTAAGCCATGGACCCTTGAGGTAACTGTGCCCGACCACCTTGAAATTCGAGCTTCGGGAAAGTTCTCTGGTCTGTTCAAGGTCCAGGTCGAAAACATCGACGCTTTCAGGAATCCGTGGCTCGTCGATTTGGGCGCCGGCCCCTTGCGCCAGCGCGGGGCTGAAGGGCGAAGTGACCATGATGGCAACCAGAATACTAGCGGCTGCAAACGGCCGGGTCCAGGCGTGGATTATCATTATTTACTCCCTATTTGCTGTCTTGATTAGGCGTTGCCGCTCGCCTCCTGACCATAAGCGAAAGTGGCGAGCAGGCAACTCCTTCCGCCCCCCTTATCTCGCCGTCAGAAGCGGCTGTCGATCTGCAAGCCGATCGTCCTGGGGCGGACGCGCGTATCACCATCGCCCCTAAGGAGAATAGTATCCCGCAAAGG
>NZ_JBLXJC010000008.1:0-18220 GCF_048269205.1 Emcibacter sp.
CCACCATCGACGATCCCGCCATCCTCGACGAAATCAAACACTATCTCAAACATGAGGGCTACCCGCAGTAGCAGAAACCGATCAACCTCTTTTCAATTTTCAACGGTCAGGGATGATGCAGTTATTCTGCAGCATCCCTGAATTGTTTTAAAAATAATTGCTTAACCTCTCTGGTTGGTTATCGTTATATAGGATGATCCAAACAATTTATGGTGTTAACCAGAGGGCTTATGACGTGAAGTTTGTGTATTGTGTCAGTCTTTTGTTGCTGACTTTTCCGGGATCTGTCGTCCATGCTTCGGAGGTAACAGTTGCGGTGGCGTCGAACTTTTCCGGTCCGATGAAGGAGATTGCCGCGGTATTTGAACAGGAAAGCGGCCATAAAGTGAAAATGTCTTTCGGCTCTTCCGGTAAAATCTATGCCCAGATCAGAAACGGCGCGCCTTTCGATCTATTCTTCTCAGCCGACCAAGCCAAGCCTGAGGCGCTTGAAAAGGACGGGCTGGCAGTTGCCGGCAGCCGCTTCACCTATGCCATAGGCACGCTGGCGCTTTGGTCGTCGGACGGCGAGCTTGTGGACGACCGGGGCGGGGTTCTGAAGCAGGGGAGATTCCGGAAGCTGGCGATTGCCAATCCAAAACTTGCCCCTTACGGCGTGGCGGCAATGGAAGTGATAAACGCGTTGGGGTTAAGCGATAATGTTGCGGGCATGTTGGTGCAGGGGGAGAATATTTCCCAGACCTTCCAGTTTGTCAGTACAGGCAATGCGGAAGTTGGTTTTGTGGCTCTGTCCCAGATCATGCAGAATGGCAGTTTGCGATCCGGGTCAATCTGGATTGTGCCGGGTGAGCTGTATCACCCCATCCGGCAGGATATGCTTTTGCTTAACCGTGGCGAGAGAAGCGAAGCCGCCAGGGGTCTCCTGGCCTTTATGCGTGGCGATCGGGCCAGAACCATTATTGAGTCTTTCGGTTATAAAATGCCGACGGGCGAATAGGAAAGGGAAGGTTATGGGGTTTTCGGATGCAGACCTTGCCGCCATATGGCTGACGGTCCGGATCGCGACGATGGTGACCATTCTGCTTTTGCTGATCGGGACACCCATTGCCTGGTGGCTGGCGCGGACAAAATCGGTGTTGAAGGGGCCGGTCGGCGCCGTTGTCGCGTTGCCTCTTGTTTTGCCACCGACGGTGCTGGGATTCTATCTGTTGCTGGCGATGGGCCCGAATGGTCCAGTAGGAGCAGTAACACAGGCGCTTGGTCTTGGCACCTTGCCATTCACCTTTTGGGGGCTGGTGGTGGCCTCAGTCTTCTACTCTCTGCCGTTTGTGGTTCAACCGCTGCAGAATAGTATGGAGGCCCTGGGTAAGCGGCCGCTGGAAGTGGCGGCAACGTTGGGGGCAGGGCCCTGGGACCGTTTTTTCAGTGTTGTTCTGCCGTTAACGAAACATGGGTTTTTTACCGCTGCCGTTCTCGGTTTTGCCCACACGGTTGGGGAATTCGGTGTTGTTCTGATGATCGGCGGCAATATTCCCGGCGAAACCCGGATGGTTTCCGTGCAGATTTATGATTATGTGGAGGCTCTGGAATATGCGAATGCTCACTGGCTATCAGGTGCGATGGTGCTGTTTTCCTTCGTCATCTTGCTTGTGCTCTACAGTTTTAATCGGGGACGCGGGTCCTTGTTCCGGATGTTGGGGGGAAATAAATGAGTGCGCCTCCCAACCTTAAAGCGGTTTTCAGACTGGAACGAAGTGTCGGCAAAACAAACTTCCATCTTGATGTGAACCTGCACATCCCGGGACGGGGGATTACGGTATTGTTCGGCCCGTCCGGGTCGGGAAAGACGACGCTGCTGCGGTGCATGGCCGGATTGGAAGAGGTCATGGAAGGCAGGATGACGCTTAATGATCAGGTCTGGCAGGGGGGCGATTTTTTCCTTCCGGTTCACATGAGGAAAGTCGGCTATATATTTCAGGAATCAAATCTTTTTACACATCTTACCGCCTGGAAGAATATTGATTACGCCCTTCGTCGCGCTGATGCCCCGGCTGAAGCTGAAGAGATTGAAAAGCTTCTGCAACTGCTTGGTATTTCCCATCTGATGGATCGCTATCCCGATGAACTGTCGGGCGGGGAAAAGCAACGGATTGCCATTGCCCGGGCGCTGCTGATCCGGCCCGACCTGCTGCTGATGGATGAGCCACTTGCGGCGCTGGACCAGGTCCGCAAGCAGGAAATCCTGCCCTATCTGGAGCGGTTGCGGGAGGAACTTAATCTGCCGGTGATCTATGTCACCCATTCTCTGGAGGAACTGACCCGTCTGGCAAATCATGTGGTGGTTATGGAAGATGGGAAAATAAAGGCGCAGGGAAATTTTCCGGCGGACCTGAAGGAGTTAGCTCTTGCGAGCGCGGAGACCTCCGCGCCAGCGGAAAGCGAGGCTGCTGTCATTGAGGGTAAGATCGCCGCGCGGGAGCCGGAATGGAATCTGATGACAGTCGCGTTCCCGGGCGGCGAGCTTCGTGTTCGGGAACGGGATGGGACTGATACGATCCGGCTTCGCGTTCTGGCGCGGGATGTCAGTATTGCACTGAGCGACCAACGGGACAGCAGTATTCTTAACCGGCTGCCGGCGGAGATTGCAGAAATTGCGGATGGTTCGGACCCGGCGCTGGCGATGGTTTATTTGAAGGTCGGCGAAACCATGTTGGTGGCCCGGCTGACGCGCCGTTCGGTTGCTGAATTGGGACTTGTACCGGGCATGAAGGTCTGGGCCCAGATAAAGTCTGTCGCGATCGTCCAATAGTCTCACGATATTGAT
This sequence comes from Emcibacter sp., assembly GCF_048269205.1. GTDB lineage: Bacteria > Pseudomonadota > Alphaproteobacteria > Sphingomonadales > Emcibacteraceae > Emcibacter. The sequence goes on from NZ_JBLXJC010000008.1 coordinate 2,825, forward strand.
TTTAAATGATATCGCCATCCGCCATCTCCCATAATAAACTGAGGGCGTTCTTAAGACCTATAACAGGTTGGCAAATTAACCGGAGGCCTACCCTTATTTAGCCTTATTGAGGAGGAATTGTCCGGGTGTCTTTAGGGATCAAATAGTAAAGTCCGTACATGATTTGGTTGACGTTTGTGCCGTCTTCGGAAAAAGGCAGGCCCAGGGCGTAGTACTGGAGGAAGGATTTTTCCGACCAGACAAGTTTTCCTGTGTAAAGATAAGGCATCTTGTTCTCCACCAGCCAGTCCCAGCGTTCAATCATTTCTTCGGTCCCGGGTACATCAACCAGATATTGTCCGGTGACATCTCTCGACATGGCTTTGGTCGTGGCTGTCCCTACAAGCCGGATGCGATATTTTTTCGGCGTTTCGTCGACGTCGGTCAGAAGAATATAGGGAAGTAATTGTGGTATATCCGCAGGATTAAAGTCAGCCCGGCGGGGCATGTTTCTATCTCCGCGGATTTTTTGCCAGTGAAGGAAAAGTTCCCTGAGTTCACTGTGAGGGATGTCATTGGCTTCGATGGGGTACTTAAACATAACTCATGCCGTTCCAGATACAATTATCCAGACTGTAATCGGCGGAGAATATTTTAGCAATTTTTATATACAAATATTAAAGGCCCGGTATCACAACATTCTGGACGATGCCAGTCCTGAACCTTCAGGAAACTGATAGACTACACCGTACATGATAATATTTACATGGCTGTCATTTTTGGAAACCGTAACAGGGGACTTGAGCATTACTCACTCATCCAGTTTTCAACACATAAACACCCAGACTATTCATTAGATTTATTAATTATTTATTTCTAATGTTACTTCTTTTATAGCCTGCAGGTTAACCGGCGATTTTTTTACACTAATTGTCATGATGGTTTTTCCGGCCCGGATTTTGGGCGCAGGAAAATCACGTAATACACAAGCCCCACCAGGACGCTGCCGCCGGCCAGATTGCCGAGAATCACCGGAACAAGATTGCCGAACAGTCCGGACCAGGAAACGGCGTCATATAAATGCGCATGGTCGCCAGACGCTTTCAAAAGCATGCCCATGGGAATCAAATACATATTGGCGATACTATGTTCGAAGCCAGCGGCTACAAAGGCTGAGATGGGAAAAACAATGGCGATGGCTTTGTCGGTTACGGTGCGTCCGGCGAGGGACATCCACACCGCCATACAAACCAGGATATTGCAGAGTACGCCCCGGAAAAATGCGGGCCAGAACGGCAGGGCGCATTTGGCCTGGGCTATTTCCAGATATTTCCGGGCGATTTCACCATCGTTCATGGCCGGATGTCCGGAATAAAAGACCAAAAGGGCCAGACCCGCCGCGCCGGCAAAATTGGCGAGACAGATCACGGTCCAGTTTTTCACGACATCAAGGCTGGAAACTTTTCCGTCAGCCCAGGCCATGGCCAGAAGATTGTTTCCTGTGAAAAGTTCGGCACCGGCGACGATAACCAGAATCAGACCGAGGGAAAATGCCAGACCACCCAGCGCCTGTCCCGCAGCAAAGCCGATGGAGGAATCCGACTTGATCAGCACAAAATATAGAGCACCAAGTCCGATGAAGGCACCGGCCAGAACACCCAGCATGGCAAGGGATAAAAGGGGTAGTTTTGTCTTGGCGACACCGACCTTTTCAACCCGGCTTGCGATTTCCCGAGGTGTATAGGCATCGAATCCGAAAATCTCGGAATCTGAAGATCTGGTCATTTAGTACTCCTCTGGAATGACTGTCAGCCTGATGGCAGACACAGTCCGATTTTACACGGTAAAGCCTTCGGCAAAAAGCTCTATCACGAAAATCTCTCGGAGGATGCCGGAGGATTTTGTCGCTTGATCGGAAAACGTGTCCTTTCGGACGAGGGATAGAAATAAATCATGCCCCACATAATAATATCGACTTTGTCACCCTTCTCGGAGAAGGGCAGGGCGAGTGAGAAATAGTCAAGATAGGATTTTTCCGACCAGGCAAGGTGATTTGCATAGATATAGGGCGTTTTATGTTCGACAATCCAGCTGTAGCGTTCCATGAGGATGGACATGGCTGGAATGTCGTTCACATATTTGCCGGTCAGGTCCACGCCCATGGCTTTCACGGTTTCCGTGCCTACCAGTCGTGTATGATAGCGGCCAGTATCATGCTCCACATCGACCATGGCCAGGTGTGGGAGAAGATGCGGGACATCTTCAGGGCGAAAGTCCTTTCTTGAAGGCATGGATTTTGTGCCCCTGATCCTGTCCCAATATATATACAGCTCTTTAAGGATATCTGGCTCTATATCCGAGAACTCAATGGGGGACTTGAACATGATCCCCGCCTCCGCAAAATAACTAAATTGTATATTTTATAACATCATAGTGGGGCATAACCTCTAATAAATGCTTAAACCTATTGCAATCCAGGTGCTCTTTCCGGCGGTGGCTATTGTCAGGGAGGGGTGAGGGAGGGAGCGATCTATTTGTTATTATACACGAAGTACATGCCGAGCATAATAATATCCACTTTATCGTTATCTTCCGAGAACGGCAGTCCGAGCGCATAGTAATTCAGGAACGGTTTTTCTGACCAGATCAATTCCCCAAAGTACAGATAGGGCGATTTGTGGTCAACGAGCCAGCTGTAGCGTTCAATTAGGGGAAACAGAGGTGGATGCTCGTCTAGATACCAGCCTGTCACATCCCGCCCCATGGCCTTGACGGTTTCAGTCCCGACCAGGCGGACACGGAAGCGCCGTGGATCATGTTCCACATCAATCAAGGCAACATGCGGCAGAAGCATGGTGATATCGGCTGGCCGAAAATCTTTTCGACATGGCATAAACTTGTCCCCTTTTATTTTTTGCCAGTGCAGAAAAATTTTTTTCAGGGGATCAGGTTCGATATCCGAAATGCCTTTGGGGATGGTGAATGTGATTGCGACCTCCAAAAGTAGAGTATTATTTTTCTATTTCTCCGATATGCAGTAGCTATAATAGCTTAAATATTGTTCTGTAACCAGATGCGAATACTTTAAGATGCTCTACCTGTGGTAAAGGGCTTATTGAGAGGGTTGCAATTTATGGTGTGCGAAATAGGGGGCGGCAGCTGACAACCTTTACAAAGGGCCGTGTGTCCGTTCCCTGGCAGGAATCCTATAGTCGGTTCCATACATGATAATATCGACCTTTGTTCCATCGTTTGAAAAGGGCAGGGCCAGGGTGCAATAGTCCATGTACGATTTATCCGACCAGACCAGTTTTCCGCTGTACAGGTAAGGAATTCCGTTATCTGCAATCCGGTCAAACCGCTCTTTTACGGCAGACAGCGGTGGCACCTCGTCGAGATATTTACCTGTGAAGTCATAACCCATGGCTTTTACCGTTTCGGTACCTACCAGCCGGGCGTAATAGCGATAGGGCATGCCTTTTACATCAAAAAGGGCGAGGTAGGGAAGGAGAGAGGGGACCTTTTCCGGGCGGAAGTCTTTCCGGCGCGGCATATCCTGATCTCCCCGGATTTTCTGCCAGTAGCGGTACAGGTCCTGCAGGTGCTCTACTTCGATATCTGAAAGCTTTACCGGGGATATAAACATGCTGTTTTCTTCTCCACACAAATACACCTGGAGGTCCTTTGAAAGACCAAAATTGTCCAGAATAAGATGATAGGGGTTTAAGGTTACAAAATACATAATATTCAATAAAACTTATGTATTGAATTTGGATAACGGGGAAATACGGAGCCGGTTCCTGTTGATTCAATCTAAAAAACGGTGCCGAAACTAATAAATTTTACAGCAAATATAAAACAGGTTATAACTCTCTCGCATTTGTTGGAGTGAAATTGCATGAACATCAAGTCCGGTCAGAGAGTCTTGTCCAAAAAGACGGCTGTAGACAGCATTTATGAAGTCCTGAAGGAGCGAATTATTGCGGGGCAGTATCCTGCTGAAACCCGTCTGCGTCAGGATGCGCTGGCCAAGGATCTGGGGACAAGCCGGATTCCGGTTCGTGAAGCCCTGTTTCTTCTGGAAGGGGACGGCCTTGTAGAATTCCAGCCCCATCGCGGGGCGGTGGTTAAACCGTTGAGCGTTGATGAAGTGCGTGAACTCTTCCGTCTCAGGTCCATGCTGGAATGCGATATGCTGGAACATGCCATTCCCAACATGACCGAAAAAGATATCGAGGATGCGGAGGATGCGCTTGCTGTTTATGACAAGTCTGTGGCTTCAGGTGTAAACACTGCCAGCTGGTCTGAATTGAACTGGAAATTTCACTGGACACTGTACAGTCCGGGCAATACGCCGATTACCATGGCGCTCTGCCGCTCCCTGCATGACAATACGGACCGTTATCAGCGTCTGCAGATATCCATGGAAGGACAGGCGGAAAAAGGGCGTGAGGAACACGCGGAAATTCTGCAGGCCTGCCGTGAGAGGGATACACATAAGGCAACCCAGCTGATGGCGGAACATATTCTGACCGTTGGCGATATTGTGACGGACTTTATTTCCGCCAACCAGGGAACTCCTTCCAAAGATTAAGCTCCTATCTTTTCAATTACCTTTTCAGCGATGGCCAGGGAACTGGTCAGCCCCGGAGATTCTATACCCATCAGGTTGGCAAAACCGTCGAGGCCATGTTCGTCCGGGCCCTGGATGACAAAGTCCTGGCTCGCGATCTCGGGCGGGACGATTTTCGGGCGGATGCCGCTGTAGGCCGGTTGCAGGCGGTTTTCGTCCAGTCCCGGCCAGTAGCGGTGGATGGCCTCGACAAACAGGGGCTTGCGGCTTTCATCAACCGTATAATTTTCCTGTTCCACCCACTGGATATCCGGGCCGAACTTGCCCTGGCCACCCAGATCGGGGGTCATGTGTGTCCCGAGACTGCCTTTTGTGGGAACCGGATAGATCAGGTGCCGGAAGGGCAGCTTGCCGGTGTAGGAAAAATAGTTCCCTTTGGCAAAATAAGTCCGCGGGATGGTGTCGGGGTTTAATTCTTTCAGGGTCGAAGCGAGCCCGGTGGCGCCAAGTCCGGCGGCATTGACCAGACAGCGGCAGTGAATTTCCGTTCTTTGGCCATCCCCATCTTCCCGGCTGACGATAAAGCCGCCACCGGTTCTGATGGCAAGCTCCGTCATTTCCGCTCCATAGGCGACCATGGCGCCGTGAGCTTCTGCATCTCCCAACAGGGACAGCATAAGTCCGTGGCTGTCCACAATGCCGCTTGAGGGAGAAAAAAGCGCTGTCAGCACATCCAGTTCCGGTTCAAGGTCGCGACATTCCTTCTTACTCAGCATTCGCAGGTCATGGACACCGCATTGTTCCGCATTGGCCTTGATGTCCTGTAGTTTCGTGATCTCTTCGTCTGTGGTGGCTACGACCAGCTTGCCCGGCATGCGGTAATCCACACCGAAGTCTTCACAAAACTGGCGCATCAACCTGTTGCCGCGTACACAGAGTTCTGCTTTCAGGCTTCCGGGCGGGTAATAGAGCCCGGCATGAATAACCTCGCTGTTGCGGGAACTGATTCCGGTGCCGAAGGTTTCGGCCTTTTCCAGAATATAGACTTCGTGACCGGCCCGGGCGAGAGCTCTGGCGCAGGCAAGTCCGACAACACCGGCGCCGATGACAACAGTATCTACCTCGAAAATTTCCATTTTAACCCTGTAAAGCCCCTTTCAGGATTATTGCCGCTGTGCTAGCGTCCCTGAAACAAAAACGGAGAATAAAATGAAAAGATATCTGTTCGGGATGATTATGTCACTGTCTTTGGTTGCCTGCGGTGCCGATGACAACAAGAAACAGGATGCTGTCGATGTTGATGCGTCCCGCCTTGTAGAAAACATCAGGGTTCTTGCTTCCGACGAGTTTGAGGGCCGGGCGCCTTCTTCGCCAGGCGAAGAGAAGACCATTAATTTTCTTAAAGAAAAATTCGAGGAAGCGGGCTGGAAACCGGGGAATGGCGAGAGCTATTTCCAGGCAATCGACATGGTGGAAATTACAGCCGCCCCCGATGCCGCGATGACTGTAGCCCATGCCGGCGGTGAAGAGAAACTGGCCTATGGTCCGGGATATATGGCCTGGACCAAACGTGTGGTCAATGCCGTGTCGGTCAAGAATTCCGAAATGGTTTTTGTCGGCTATGGTATTGTTGCGCCCGAATACGGCTGGAACGACTATGCGGGACTGGATGTTAAAGGGAAAACAGTGGTTATCCTGATTAATGATCCGGGATACGCCACACAAAATCCCGAGCTTTTTACCGGCAACGCCATGACCTATTACGGTCGCTGGACTTATAAATTTGAAGAAGCCGCGCGCCAGGGGGCGGATGCGGCCATTATTATCCATGAAACTGCGCCCGCGTCTTATCCCTGGGATGTGGTGCAGGGCAGCTGGTCCGGACCGCAATTCTCTCTGGCGTCAGAGGATGGCAATATGGACCGAGTGAAAATAGAAGGATGGGTGCCAGGCGCAACGGCGGAAAAAATCTTCACTGCAGCCGGGCTTGACTATGCGGCCCAGAAAGAAGCTGCCGCCACAGCCGGGTTCAAAGCTGTCCCTCTCAAGGCAAAAATGTCTCTGAGTCTCAATAATAAAATCCGCCATTCCAAATCCAACAATGTGGTGGCCGTACTGCCGGGTACAGAACGACCTGATGAATTTGTCATTCACATGGCGCACTGGGACCACCTCGGCAAGGATGAAAGCCTGGAAGGCGATCAGATTTACAATGGCGCCCTGGATAATGCAACCGGCACCGCCGGCCTGATCGAGCTTGCCCATGCCTATAAAAACGGAACCGTCAAACCGAAGCGGTCTGTCATGTTGATGGCGGTGACCGCGGAAGAGCAGGGATTGCTCGGGTCCCTTTATTACGGCGAGCATCCCATCGTGCCGCTGAACAAAACCGTGGCGGCCATCAATATGGACGTGCTCGGCCATCTGGGGGCGACCCGGGATGTGACCGTGATCGGGTATGGCAATTCCGAACTGGATGACTATGTGGAGGATGCGGTGAAAAAGGTCGGTCGTGTGGTGCGGCCGGACCCGACCCCGGAAAAGGGATATTATTACCGTTCCGACCATTTCAGCCTGGCCAAGGTTGGCGTCCCCGCGCTCTATATTGATGCAGGTGTGGACCATGTCGTGAATGGTGAAGAATGGTATCTGGAACAGGCTGCCAAATATACGGCCAATGACTATCACAAACCGTCCGATGAATATTCCGAGGACTGGGATATGTCCGGTGCGGTGGAGGACCTGACGCTGATTTACCGGATTGGCCTGCGTCTGGCCACGGAAAACAGATTTCCCAACTGGCGGGAAGGAACCGAATTCCGAGCCAAACGGGACAGCATGATGAAATAGTCATATGAAAATATATTGGACTTTTGAAAAGGCCGCTGTATATGCTCTGTTTGATGAAAACCTTGCGGATAATATACACGGCCTTTCTTTTGGCCCTGACCTTTGCGGTAGGAGTGCAACCGCTATATGCGGACAGTTGCAGCAGAATGTTGATATCGTCTCCCGCCTCGATGGACGATATCGATTGTCATGATCAAATGGATACAAATGCGCAGGGTTCGGCAGAAAAAAGTACCTGTACCTGTAAAGCCATGCTCTCCAGCTCGCTTGTGACCCTTTCACCGGATGCGGAAAAGCTGGAAATTCTGCCTGGTACCGCAGCTGTTTTCTATCCGTTTTACGGTGAGCCGAAGGAGTTCCTCTTTTCTCTTCAACCACCCCCTCCGAAGGACGTTGTCTGAAACCCATATTGTTCAGACAATTTATTCGGAGATTTAAGATGAAAATATTGAAAGCTGCGATTTTCGCGGTTCTGGCACTGTTTCCCGCTATGGGGCAGGCAGAAGTGCTGGAATATTTAATTGATATTACCACAAAAGAAGTAAATTTCACGGGCAGGGAGGTGACAGCCCTGACAGTTGGCGGTGGCATTCCCGGGCCGACCATTGAAGCGAAGGAAGGGGACATCCTGCGGGTGACGTTCCATAACCGGATGGATGTGGAAACCTCCATTCACTGGCATGGGGTATTGCTGCCCAATGACCAGGACGGGGTGCCGTACCTGACCACCCAGCCGATTGCCGCCAACAGCAGCTTTACCTATGAATATCCGGTGATCCACAGCGGAACCTACTGGTACCATTCCCATACCGGCCTGCAGGAACAGCGTGGCGTCTACGGGTCCATCATTTTCCATCCGAAAGAGGAAAAATATAAATATGACCATGATCTGGTGATGGTGTTGTCCGACTGGACCGACGAAAACCCGGATCAGGTGATGCGCAATCTGAAGCGGGACGGGGACTATTATGCCCTGAAAAAAGACAGTGTGCAGTCCTGGGACCGGGTGCTGGGCCATGGCTGGCAGGCGGTGAAAAATCGCCTGGATGGTTCCTGGAGCCGGATGGGCCCCATGGATATTTCCGATGTGGGCTATGACTTGTTCCTGATCAACGGCAAACCGGTTTCCGAACATTCCATCATGCCGGGGCAGAAAGTACGCCTCAGGATCATCAATGCGGCGGCATCAAGTTACTTCGACGTGGAGTATGCCGGCGGTCCCATGACGGTCATCGCCGCCGACGGTGTTGATGTCAAACCCTTTAAGGTCCAGCGCCTGAAAACCGCCATTGCGGAAACCTGGGATGTGATTGTCGAAATCCCGGACCACAGGGCTTATGAATTCCGGGCCACATCCGAGGACGGTACTGGTTATGCCTCAGCCTTCCTTGGTCACGGGCAACGGGTGACAGCCCCTGATGTTCCGGTGATCAATCCCTATGTCATGTCCCATGATGACCATGGCGGCATGGATCATGGTACTATGAACCAAAGCGCAATGGGACAGGATAAGATGGGCCATAGTTCAATGGACCACAGCCAAATGAATCATGGGGAAATGGATCATAGCCAGATGGGGCATGAAACCATGCAGCATGATGAACCTGCCGGGCCTGTTGTGTCCTATATGACTGATTACAATTCTCTGGAAGGTATTGAAGACACCAGTCTGAAAAACTCAGGCCCCTTGCGGGAAGTGAACCTGTCACTGACAGGCAATATGGAGGACTATGTCTGGTCCTTTAACAACAAGGTGCTTTCGGCAGCGGACCAGATCCTGATCCGCAAGGGGGAGAGGGTGCGTTTTATCCTGAAAAACGAGACCATGATGCATCACCCTGTCCACCTTCATGGTCATTTCTTCCGGGTCCTGAACGGCAAGGGCGACTTAAGCCCGATGAAACATACGGTCAATGTGCCGCCTATGGGCACGGTGATTATCGAATTTGACGCCAATGAGGAAAAGGACTGGTTCTTCCATTGTCACAATCTCTATCACATGAAATCAGGCATGTCCCGGGTGGTCAGCTATGAGGACAGCAGCCAGATGACGGAAGATATCTTACGCAGGATTTCCGGCGATCGTCACTGGTACAGCTTTGCCGATATTTCCGCGCAGAGCCATGTGGCGACTGGCAAGGTCTGGACCCGGGACAGTTATAATATGTTTTCTGCCATGGTTGAAGCAGACTATGACGGTGCCTACGAAGGGGAGGTGGCCTATACCCGGACCATTGACCGGTTCCTGAAGCTTTATGCGGGCGGCTGGTTCGAGCGTGAACGGGAAGAAGGACGCTGGCACGACCGCAATGTGGCCATGATCGGCGCGCGCTATGTGCTGCCGCTCCTGATCGAGGCGGATCTCCGGGTGGATACGAAAGGCCATGTCCGTTTCGGCCTGGAAAGTGAGCTCCAGCTCACGCCAAGGCTTGCCTTTGAATGGTCCTGGGATACGGACAATGAATGGGAAACCGTGCTGGAATATGAAGTCAACAAACATATATCCCTGGTCGGTGGACATATGTCCCGCTTTGGTACCGGCGGTGGGGTTATGGTCAAATTCTAGCTGTGACTAGCGGGCGCAGTTCTGGCACTGGGGAACAGACGGATCCAGTGCCAGCCTGTCCGTCTCGATTTCGTCGCCACAGGAAATACAAAACCCAAATTCATCTTCCTCAATCCTGTCCATGGCGGACTTTATCCGGTGTATTTCCTGGAGACGGCGGCGTTCCACCTCTTTGGACATGGCCTGGGCCTGCAGGGCGTCCATGCGGGATAGACGACCAACCTTGCTCTGGTCAAGTTCGACCGGCGCCTTGTTTTCTGCTGATAGCAGGACGAGCTCCTCAAGATTTTCTAGCATCTCGAGCAGTTTTTCACGATAGCGTTCAATGTTCATCAGGTGTCGCCGGAAAATATGGTTGTCTGTTTATTCCCGTAATTCCAATAAAGTTTAGCTTATTGTCATGTTGTTTGTAACCTATTAATAATCTATCTGTAATATTGAGTGGTGTTGGCTGTCCGGTTATAAAGCATATAAGAATAAAACCGGGGATAGTAGGAACAGGCTATAGGAATGGCTTCTGAAGTAAGACATATATTTTTCGAGGAGTCCGAACTTGTACGGGCTCTGATGAAATATTCACTGGTCAAGAAAAGACCTATCGCGTTCAACGATATCAAAGGTGTTATTGTTAATAACGCCGGATCCGTGTCCGCTACCATGATGGTCAAGAAAATCAGTAACGAACCGCCGGTCAAGATTGACTTTCCCACACCGGAACTGGCGGCAGCCCTTGTGTTGTTCTGTAATGAAACCGGTATCGACCTGCCGCGCAAGGGGGTGAAGACCCTGAATGCAGATGAAGACCAGGTTTATATGACGGTCATTGTGAATGAGAAAACCATGATCGGTGGTGAAAAAATGGCCCGGCTGACCCGGAAGTACACCAAGCTCGGTTAGGGCGGGGCAGATCAGAGCCTTAACGATTTATCCGATTTTCCTGAATTTCAGAAAGTTCCCTTGCGCCCGTAGTGAAACGCGGGGCAAACACTCGCTGTACGGCTATTATTCGAAGGCGTGAAATGCACCTATTGACTGTGCATGTATATACCATCTATATATATAGGTGTTAAATACTTGTAATTACATGCTTATATGCACATAAACGCAGATAATAAACAGCCGGTCCGGATCATTTGTGGCGGACCGATAAAAAATAAAAAAGTCAGGCAGAGAATACGAGTAGATGGCTTCAGAGGTGCGACATATATTCTTTGAGGAACATGAACTGATCAGGGCATTAATGAAATATTCCCTGATCAAGCGCACTCCTATTGAATTCAAGCAAATCAAGAGTGTCATCATAAATAATACAGGTACTGTTTCCGCCACAATGATGGTGAAAAAAGTCAGCAATGAATTGCCTGTGAAGATTGACTACACCACTGCCGAGCTTGCGGCGGCCCTGGTTCTTTTCTGTACGGACACGGGGATTATTCTGCCGCGACGAGCATCAAAAATTCTCAATGTGGATGAAGACCTGCTTCATATGACGCTGATCGTCAAGGACAAAAGAGAATATGGCGACGCAAAAATTGAACGGCTGATAAAAAAGTACTCTCGCGGTGGAGGGGTCAAAGTCTAGGGTTTTTAGTATCCTGTTGTCTGCCGGAAAAGGCAGCTGGGCGGTATGCCATGGTAAATTCACAATATGCAGAAGCGGCCACCGGCCGCTTTTATTTTATTCAGGCCATTCCATATTTTAGCAATTGCCGTTACTCTTCGGCGGAACGAAGCGGACCGGCAAGGCGGGAAAAGTTTATGGTGTACAGGAAACCAGGAAGCTGGAAATTGATTGCGTTATGTTTTCTGTTTCAGATTCTGGGTATGTCTGGTGTTCTGGCAGATATCGAGACCTTGCTGATTGTGCCCGACAGGCCGGTGGCAAGCGGGGAGATAATATCCGTAACGCTGATTGTGATGAACGATTCTGTGGACCGGCTGGAAGTTCCTGTTGACGGGTACAAGGATGTTTTTCTGGAATATGGTCTTGAACGGTTGCCGGGACGCATCGAGCTTCGTGAACCCGCTGTTGCCGCGTCCGCCAGTATTCCGCCCGGCGGTTTTAAAAAACTTGAATATTTCCTGATGATTCCCGACGGCATTCGTCCCGGACCCCTGAAGATCATTGCCGCCGAAGGAGACTTGCAAAGCGCCTTTATGATGGTGGGGAATGAAGGATCGGGCCGGAGAACGGTAAATGATCATGTGGTGCGCGATGAGGCGGAAAAGGACTATGTAGTTCTCGGGCCGAAGGACATTGAAGAACTGCAGGTGGAAAAGGGTTTGTTCTTTGACAATCTCTCTCCTTATGATCCGGCATATTTCCTGCTTGGCGGAGATGACTTTAACGCAAAGTTTCAGATCAGCTTTAAATACAGGATTTTCGGGTCTGACCGAAATGAGGCGCCGATTGACAGGTCCTGGGTTGAAGGATTGCATTTTTCCTACACGCAGTTGAACTTCTGGGATCTTGCGGCAGCGTCAAAGCCTTTTGCGGATACAAATTTCAAGCCGGAGTTTTTCTATCTCTGGGAAGACGTTGGCGACGGGATATTGTCGGACAACAGTCATTTGGACCTCCAGTTCGGTTTTTTGCATGAATCGAACGGCAGGGGCGGCGAGGAATCCCGAAGCCTCAATGCGCTTTATGTGAAGCCGACTGTGACCTTTGACTTTGACAGCGGTTACAGCCTGTCCCTGACCGGAGGCTTCCAGACCTATATCGGGGACCTGTCGGATAATCCGGACATTATCGACTATCGCGGGCACTCAAGCTTTGTCGCCAAATTCGGGAAACTGGATGATTTCCAGATTGCCGCGGCTTTGCGGGGCAATCTGGGTACGGGCAAGGGGCTTTTGACACTGGATTTCACCTATCCGCTGAACAAACTGTTCATCAATCATCCGGACCTCTATATTCAGACCCAACTGGTAACAGGATATGGTGAAAAAATGCTGTCCTATGATCGCAATGAAACCAGGGTGCGGATTGGAATCGGCATTACCCGGTAGCAGCCTCTAACCTTACCGGATGCTGGGCTGGTTTGTAGATATGCAGACAGCAGAATATGATGGAGACATCCCTGTCATTTTCTGAAAAGGGCAGGACAAGGGAGGAATACTCCCGCCTGTTCGATGACGACCATATAAATTCGCCGCTGGTAACATAGGGTTTCCTGTTTTCCAGCAACCAGTCGAAGCGTTCGATGATACTATCTGCATCTTCCAGGCTGGTGGCGGATTTGCCGGTATGATCGTTGCCTGTCATTTCTGTGATATGCGTACCAATTAGCCGGACCTTGTAGTCCCGCGGTTTGTCCAGAACATCAACCAGCATTAGATTCCCCAATGCTTCCGGAACATGCAGGGGATTGAAGTCCTTGCGTGCCGGCATGTTTCTGTCGCTCCTGATTTCCTGCCAGTACCTGTATATGTCATGCTGGTACTCGCTAGTCAGGTTGTCGGTTGTAAAGTCAGTAATGAATTTACTCACTGTATCCCCTTCGAATAAAAAACAACTTGTTCTCTCTGGCGATTTTCAGAGAGAATGGTTTTTATATATAGCCAGAAGTATGTTTCCCGACTCTCCCCCGGAGAGCTTTTTCCGGATTTCAGAACAGAAATTCTTTGCTCAAATCATTAACAAAAAGTTAATGGTTTGCCGTGAAATCGAATTTTATTAAGAATATGTTAAGAATCAAGCGATTACGCCGCAGATTAAATCTGCGGTGAATTTTCCGGCAATCTATTCAGGAGTGGTGCCCCCACACGGACTCGAACCGCGGACCTACTGATTACAAATCAGTTGCTCTACCAACTGAGCTATAGGGGCTCTCTTTTCGAAAGTAGGCGCAACCTAGTGCGGCTTAGTTTTAAAATCAAGCGAAATTTTTATGCGGCAGCCTTTTTTGCCACCGGGGTTTTAGTCACGGGAAAATTCATAGAGTGCCACGGCGGCGGCGTTGGAGACATTGAGGCTCTCCACCCGCTCACTGATGGGCAGCTTGACCAGCGCATCGCAATGGTCCCGGGTGCCTTTTCTCAGGCCCTTACCCTCGGCGCCGAGGACCAGCACGATATTGTCCCCGAAATTGGTTTCATGGACCATCTGTTCCGCATAGCCGTCAAGGCCCAGGCGCCAGTAGCCCAGTTCCGCCAGTTCGTCCAAAGCGCGGGACAGGTTTGTGACCCGGACCCAGGGGATCAGTTCCAGGCAGCCGGAGGCGGATTTGGCAAGGGTGCCTGATTCCGGCGGGGCATTGCGATCCGTTGTCACAATGGCCTTCGCCCCGAAGGCGGCAGCGGACCGGATTATGGCGCCCACATTATGGGGGTCCGTCACCTGGTCCAGCACCAGGATGAGGTTTTTCTGCCCTTCTTCTTTAGCGCAGCTTTTATCAAGATGGCGGCCGGGCAGGGGGGCGCACTTCAGCGCGATGCCCTGATGCAGGCTGCCCTCGGGCAGAATTTTTTCCAGTTCTTCCGGAGTGACAAGTTCGGGCTGCAGGGAAGACCGGTCATTCAGCAGGTCGGCAAGTTCCTCGCGATACTGATCCGCGTTTTTACGGGATACAAGAAGTCGTTGTTTCTGGCGGTCCCGGTTGCCAAGGGCCGCCATCACCGGATGGCGTCCAAAAAGCCATAGCCCGCCGCCGCCGGAGACAGGGGGCCTGTCGCGGCTTTGAAGCGGCTTTCCGGTATGCGGCTTTTGTGACTGTGGGCCACCGTGCCGTTTTTTCTGGGATCGTGTTTTCTTGTTCATTTGGAAAGCTATAGGGCAGGAAAGGCGGGAGGGCAACAGCTTTGAATGCTTCCCGGGGGCCGGATGGCATTTTATATGCTTTGCGAAAAAAAAACAGCTTCTAAAGATTTCTGTGAAAATAACGTTGACATCGCGCGAGAAATGTCCATATTGCGGCTTCACAGCTGCCCTTTCGGGGGCGGTTAGATCCACTCTATGGAGGGGTGGCTGAGCGGTCAAAAGCAGCGGACTGTAAATCCGCCGACATTGTCTACGCAGGTTCGAATCCTGCCCCCTCCACCATTTCCCCAACCCGGTTGAAGCGGGGAATATGGTCTGGATTGGGCGGGTGTAGCTTAGTGGTAAAGCCCCAGCCTTCCAAGCTGGTTACGAGGGTTCGATTCCCTTCACCCGCTCCAGACAAACCGGGAAAAAGGCATCAGTTGATGCATCTGTTAAATGGGGTAAATGCGGCGCGACGCCCATTTGCTGGCTTGAATTGTAAAGAGCTCCTGCGGGTGATGCCGGGCGCTGAAATTTAGGTGGTTTAGAAATGTCAAAAGAGAAGTTTGAACGCACGAAGCCGCACTGCAATATCGGCACGATTGGTCACGTTGACCATGGTAAGACGACGCTGACGGCTGCGATTACGAAGGTTCTGGCCGATGCCGGTCACGGTAGCGCTGT
>NZ_JBLXJC010000009.1:0-15849 GCF_048269205.1 Emcibacter sp.
CTTACCATGGTCAACGTGACCAATCGTGCCGATATTGCAGTGCGGCTTCGTGCGTTCAAACTTCTCTTTTGACATTTTCTTTTACCTTCTCACTTATATTCAAGCGCCCCGTTCTATCCTCACGGGAAAAGTTAGCTTCGTTAAAATTTATGATGCGTACTTTGCCTTGACTTCCTCAGCAACATTGTTGGGAACCTCGGCATAATGATCGAACTGCATGGAATACTGAGCACGACCCTGAGTAAATGACCGCAACTGGTTCACATAACCAAACATGTTGGCCAGCGGCACCATCGCAGTAATCACCTGTGCCGGACCACGAGTTTCAGTCCCCGCAACCTGGCCGCGACGTGAATTGAGATCACCAATCACATCACCCATATATTCTTCCGGTGTCACCACTTCAACCTTCATCATCGGCTCAAGCAGTTTGATGCCGGCATCCTTGGCAGCCTGACGCATGGCACCGCGACCGGCAATCTCGAAAGCCAGCACAGAGGAGTCAACGTCATGGTAGGCGCCATCAATCAGACGAACAGAGAAGTCGATGATCGGGAAGCCGATCAGTGCGCCGCTCTCTGCAATATCTTTGATACCTTTTTCAACACCGGGGATATATTCCCGTGGAATGTTACCACCCTTGATCTCGTCCTTGAACTCGATCCCTGAGCCACGCTCACCGGGGGTAACAACCATTTTCACACGACCGAACTGACCGGAACCACCGGACTGTTTCTTATGCGTGTAATCAACTTCGATTTCACGAGCGATGGATTCGCGGTAAGCCACCTGCGGAGCACCCACATTGGCTTCCACCTTGAATTCACGCTTCATGCGATCAACCAGAATATCCAGGTGCAGTTCACCCATACCGGAAATCACGGTCTGACCGCTTTCCTCGTCGGAACGCACGCGGAAACTCGGATCCTCGGCGGCCAGACGGTTAAGGGCAACACCCATTTTCTCCTGGTCGGCTTTGGTCTTCGGCTCCACAGCAACGGAAATCACCGGCTCGGGGAATTCCATACGCTCCAGAATAACCGGCTTGTTGTTGGCACAGAGAGTATCACCTGTTGTGGTCTCTTTCAGGCCACAAATAGCCACGATATCACCGGCGCGGGCTTCCTTGATGTCCTCACGTGAGTTGGAGTGCATCTGAAGCATACGACCGACTTTTTCTTTTTTGCCCTTAACAGAGTTCAGAACCTGGGTTCCGGTCTCCAGAACACCGGAATAAACCCGGCAGAAAGTCAGCGTTCCCACGAACGGGTCGTTCATGATTTTAAAGGCCAGCGCAGAGAACGGCTCGTCGTCGGAGGACTTGCGAACCATTTCCTTTTCAGGATCGTCCACATCAACACCCTTAATGGCCTCAACGTCTGTCGGAGACGGCATGAAGTCAACAACAGCATCCAGCAGCGGCTGAACACCCTTGTTCTTGAAGGCCGTACCGCAAAGAACCGGAACAAAATCACCGTCAAGCGTACCTTTACGGATCAGCCTTTTGATCGTATCCATGTCGGGCTCATTGCCTTCCAGATACTGTTCCATGACATTCTCGTCCTGCTCGACCACAGTTTCGATCATTTCCATGCGATAGGTTTCACAATCATCCTGCATGTCGGCCGGAATGTCTTTTTCAACATAATTGGCACCCATGCTCTCGTCGTCCCAGACGATGGCTTTCATTTTCAGCAGGTCAACCATGCCTTCAAATTCAGCTTCGGCGCCGATCGGCAGTTGAGTCACCAGCGGCACGGAACCAAGACGATCCTTGATCATTTCCACGCAACGGTAGAAGTCAGCCCCCATACGATCCATCTTGTTCACGAAGCACATACGCGGCACGTTGTATTTGTCGGCCTGGCGCCACACAGTCTCGGACTGGGGCTCAACACCCGCCACAGAGTCAAAAACAGCAACCGCCCCGTCAAGAACACGGAGCGAACGTTCTACTTCAATGGTGAAATCCACGTGGCCGGGAGTATCAATAATATTGATGCGGTGATCATTCCAGAAACAAGTGGTCGCCGCAGAGGTGATGGTAATGCCACGCTCCTGCTCCTGCTCCATCCAGTCCATGGTTGCTGCACCGTCATGAACTTCGCCGATTTTATGGCTCACGCCTGTATAGAACAGGATACGTTCAGTAGTGGTTGTCTTACCCGCATCAATATGGGCCATAATACCGATATTGCGATATTTCTCGAGTGGAGTTGTGCGTGCCATCTTACAAATTCCCTAAATCCAGCTACTACCAGCGATAATGGGAGAAAGCCTTGTTGGCTTCTGCCATACGGTGAGTATCTTCGCGCTTCTTAACGGAAGCACCACGGTTGTTCAGTGCATCAAGCAGCTCGCCACCGAGACGCTCGGTCATGGTGTTCTCACTGCGCTTGCGAGACATTTCGATCATCCAGCGGATCGCCAGGGCCTGCGCACGCTCGGTACGAACCTCAACCGGCACCTGATAGGTGGCACCACCAACACGACGGGAGCGAACCTCAACCGCCGGCTTCACGTTGTCCAGAGCCTGGTGGAATACTTCCAGCGGCTCCTGACCGGTTTTAGCCTGCACGAGATCAAGAGCACCGTAGACGATCCTCTCGGCCACGGACTTCTTGCCATCAACCATCAGGTTGTTCATGAATTTGGTCAGCACGATATCCCCGAACTTGGGATCCGGCAGTACTTTACGTTTTTCAGCAGCGTGACGACGCGACATATCTCAATTCCTTAGCAGCAGGTCCTTATTTAGGACGTTTTGCACCATATTTAGAACGACCCTGACGACGATCGGACACACCCTGTGTATCCAGAACACCCCTCAGGACGTGATAACGAACACCGGGAAGGTCTTTCACACGACCGCCGCGGATCAGCACAACGGCGTGTTCCTGCAGGTTGTGGCCCTCACCCGGGATATAACTGGTAACCTCAAAACCGTTGGTCAGACGCACACGGGCAACTTTACGCAGGGCTGAGTTAGGCTTCTTCGGTGTTGTTGTGTAAACGCGGGTACAAACACCCCTTTTCTGCGGACATGCCTGCAGGGCTGGCACCTTGTTACGGGCGGCCGGTTTCTTGCGCGGTTTACGTACCAACTGGTTAACTGTCGGCATATTAAATCCTTAAGTCGTTTTCTGTTCGTACAACAAGACAAACAGCCACCGCTTTTTGTGAAAAAAGCAATAGAGCAGAGGTCACCCCTGCTCCGGCTGTTCGGTCAAATCCAAAATTTCCAGTCTCTGAGTATCTTAGGCGCAGCGTTTAGGCTGATATTGGCCTACCACCTGCCCCTCAAAGAGTGTGCGCATACTATGAGCGCTTATATTCACAGTCAAGGAAAATTTAACAGGCTTTTCACAGAAGCGCCTTTTAAGAGAAAAAGGCCGGTTTTCCCATACTTTCGGGAAGACCGGCCTCTGTTCTTAAAATTTTATTTCAATTTTCCTCACCAAAGAGAGGGCCGATCGGCATATCGCCGATGAATTCCCCTCCCCGGGCACTATTCAGCAGGTGCTGAGTCGGCATCCTCCAGCGGAAGAGGCTCACTGCGGGACTCTTCTGCTCCGATGGTTTCCGCATCACGCATCTGCGCAACACGGCGCAGGCGATTCATGGTCGATCCGGTACCAGCCGGGATCAGACGACCCACGATCACATTTTCCTTCAGACCGTTCAGGGTGTCGTGCTTGCCGGAAACCGCAGCTTCGGTAAGAACCCTTGTTGTCTCCTGGAAGGAGGCGGCGGAAATAAAGGACCTGGTCTGCAGCGAAGCTTTCGTAATACCAAGCAGGAGCGGCTCGCCCTTGGCAGGCAGGCGGCCTTCTTTTTCCATTTTGGCATTCTGTTCTTCGAATTCCAGACGATCCACCTGTTCACCCAGCAGGAAGGTGGTTTCACCCGGTGAGGTGATTTCCACTTTCTGCAGCATCTGACGCACAATTACTTCGATATGCTTGTCGTTGATGCCCACACCCTGCAGGCGGTAAACTTCCTGCACCTCGTTGACCAGATAGTTGGCCAGGGCCTCGATACCCATGGTTTTCAGAATATCATGCGGCGCCGGGTTACCGTCGATGAGATATTCACCGCGGCGGATGAAGTCGCCTTCCTGAACGGAAATATGCTTTCCTTTCGGGATCAGATATTCAACCGGTTCGGCATCTTCCTCGGCCGGGCGGATGGCGATGCGACGCTTGTTTTTATAGTCGCGACCGAATTCCACATAACCGTCGATGTCGGCGATGATGGCATGCTCTTTCGGACGGCGGGCTTCAAACAGCTCTGCCACGCGGGGCAGACCACCGGTGATGTCCTTGGTTTTGGAAGCTTCCCTCGGAATACGGGCCACCACGTCACCGGCATGCACTTCCGCACCGTCATTGACGGACAGAATTGCCCCCACGGACATGAAATAGCGGGCCTCGGTGCCGTTAGCCAGTTCCACAACCTGGTCGTCAGCATCACGCAGGGTGATGCGTGGACGCAGGTCCGCCCCTTTGGGCTGGGAACGCCAGTCGATAACCACCTTGCTGGAAATACCGGTTGCTTCGTCGGTCTTCTCGCTGATGGACACACCTTCGATCAGATCCACATAGCGGACGATACCACCTTTTTCAGTGATGATCGGCAGCGTATAGGGATCCCACTCAACGAGCTTGTCGCCATGCTTGATCTCGGCACCTTCATCATGAATAAGGTGGGCACCGTAAGGTACCTTGTGCGTGACACGCTCGCGACCTTCTTCATCAAGAATAGTCAGTTCGGTGTTCCGGTTCATGACAATCAGGCGACCTTTGGAATCAGTCACCACATTGCGGTTCGCCAGTTTGATCTTGCCGTCATGAGAAGCCTCGATGGAGGACTGCTCGGAAACGGAAGACGCCGCACCACCGATATGGAAGGTCCGCATGGTCAGCTGTGTACCCGGCTCACCAATGGACTGGGCAGCAATAACACCAACTGCCTCACCGAGGTTCACGGGAATACCGCGCGCCAGGTCACGTCCGTAACATTTGGCACAGGCACCGGTTTTGGATTCACAGGTCAGAACAGAGCGAACCTTGACTGTGGCGATGCCGGCATTTTCAATCTGCTCAACAACATTCTCGTCAAGATAGGTCCCGGCTTCCACAACCGTTTTCTCACTGACCGGGTCAATCACATCGACTGCTGCACAGCGGCCGAGGATACGGTCGCCGAGAGAAACGATCACGTCGCCGCCCTCTTCTACTTCGCTGATGTCAATACCGGTCTGGGTACCGCAATCCTGCTCGACAATAACGCAATCCTGCGCCACGTCCACAAGGCGACGGGTCAGATAACCGGAGTTGGCGGTTTTCAGCGCCGTATCGGCAAGACCCTTACGGGCACCGTGGGTGGAATTAAAGTATTCCAGAACGCTGAGGCCTTCCTTGAAGTTGGAAATAATCGGCGTCTCGATGATCTCACCGGACGGCTTGGCCATCAGGCCGCGCATACCGGCCAGCTGTTTCATCTGGGCGGCAGAACCACGGGCACCGGAGTGAGCCATCATATAGATGGAGTTGATTTCACGGGAGCGGCCGGTATCCGGGTCCACACCAGTCTGTGAAATTTCCGCCATCATGGCATCGGCCACACGGTCCGTACATTGGGACCAGGCATCCACAACCTTGTTGTATTTTTCGCCCTGGGTAATCAGACCGGCATTATACTGGGCTTCATACTCCTTGACTTCATCGGAAGTGGTATTGATCAGGTCTTCCTTGGCGTCAGGGATCACCATGTCGTCCTTACCGAAGGAAATACCGGCTTTACAGGCTTCACGGAAGCCAAGCCGCATGATTCCATCCGCAAACAGAACCGTGTCCTTCTGACCGGCATGGCGATAGACCACGTCAATCACCTGGGAAATTTCCTTCTTGGTCAGCTGACGGTTGATCAGATCGAAGGAAACATTCGGGTGTTTCGGCAGATACTGGGCCAACATCATCCGGCCGGCAGTACTTTCCACCACCAGGGATACCGGGTCACCATTTTCATCGACCGTATTGTAACGGGCTTTGATTTTGGAATGCAGGGTGATCACTTTGTTGAACAGCGCCTGCTCCATCTCTTCCATGTTACCGAAGACCATGCCTTCGCCAGGCTCGCCCACTTTCTCGGAGGTCATATAATAGAGACCAAGGACGATATCCTGTGACGGTACGATAATCGGCTTGCCGTTTGACGGGCTGAGGATGTTGTTGGTGGACATCATCAATACGCGGGCCTCGAGCT
The DNA here is from genome assembly GCF_048269205.1 of Emcibacter sp. Taxonomy (GTDB): domain Bacteria; phylum Pseudomonadota; class Alphaproteobacteria; order Sphingomonadales; family Emcibacteraceae; genus Emcibacter. Next base: position 6,268 of record NZ_JBLXJC010000009.1, read on the forward strand.
GGGCTTCCAGAGACAGCGGCACATGCACAGCCATCTGGTCACCATCGAAGTCGGCGTTAAAGGCGGCACAGACCAGCGGATGAAGCTGGATGGCCTTGCCCTCGATCAGAACCGGCTCGAAAGCCTGGATACCGAGACGGTGCAGGGTCGGCGCACGGTTCAGCATGATCGGATGTTCACGGATTACGGTGTCCAGAACGTCCCAGACTTCGCGACGCTCTTTCTCCACAAGCTTCTTGGCCTGCTTGATTGTTGTCGCAATACCGAGTTTGTCGAGCCGTGCATAAATGAACGGCTTGAACAGCTCGAGCGCCATTTTCTTCGGCAATCCACATTGATGCAACAGCAGTTCCGGCCCCACCACGATTACAGAACGGCCGGAATAGTCAACACGCTTACCCAGCAGGTTCTGACGGAAACGTCCCTGCTTACCCTTGAGCATATCGGACAGGGATTTCAGCGGACGCTTGTTGGCACCGGTGATTACCCGGCCACGACGGCCATTGTCAAACAGGGCGTCAACAGCTTCCTGCAGCATACGCTTTTCGTTACGCACGATAATATCGGGCGCGCGCAGCTCCATCAGGCGCTTCAGACGGTTGTTCCTGTTGATCACACGGCGATACAGGTCATTGAGGTCGGAGGTGGCAAAACGGCCACCATCCAGGGGCACCAGCGGACGAAGTTCCGGCGGAATAACCGGCAGTACATCCAGGATCATCCAGGACGGGTGGTTGCCGGATTCCAGGAACCCTTCAATCACCTTCAGGCGCTTGACGATTTTCTTCGGTTTCAGTTCGGATTTGGTTTCCGCCAGTTCACGACGCAGGTCTTCACGCTCAGCCTCAAGGTCCACATTCTCAAGCAGAATCTTGATGGCTTCCGCGCCGATCCCGGCTGTAAAGCTGTCTTCACCGTACTCGTCCTGGGCCCGGTAATATTCATCCTCGGACATCAGCTGTTTCATTTTCAGCGACGTCAGGCCGGGTTCAACAACGATATAGTTCTCGAAATAAAGAACCCGCTCCAGATCCTTCAGGGTCATATCGAGCATCAGGCCGATACGGCTCGGAAGGGATTTCAGGAACCAGATGTGAGCAACCGGCGCAGCAAGGTCGATATGACCCATGCGGTCACGACGAACCTTGCTCAGGGTAACTTCCACACCACATTTCTCACAGGTAATACCGCGGTATTTCATCCGCTTGTATTTGCCGCAGAGACACTCATAGTCCTTGATCGGACCAAAAATGCGGGCACAGAAAAGACCATCTTTTTCCGGCTTGAAGGTCCGGTAGTTGATGGTTTCCGGTTTTTTGATCTCACCAAAAGACCAAGAGCGGATCTGTTCCGGACTTGCAATGGAGATTTTGATGTTATCAAAAGTCTCCGGTTTCGCAGCCGGGTTGAAGAAATTCATAATTTCCTGGCTCATAACCTAATATTCTCCTAAATCTCGTCCGCTCTTAGGGATTATTGATAAGTTCAACATTCAGGCAGAGAGATTTCATCTCTTTCACAAGAACGTTGAAGGATTCCGGAATGCCGGCCTCGAAGCTGTCGTCACCGCGGACAATGGCTTCATATACCTTGGTACGTCCGCTCACATCATCAGACTTGACAGTCAGCATCTCCTGCAGGGTATAGGCGGCGCCGTAAGCCTGAAGGGCCCAGACCTCCATTTCCCCGAAACGCTGACCACCGAACTGGGCCTTACCGCCCAGCGGCTGCTGCGTGACAAGGCTGTACGGACCAATGGACCGGGCATGGATCTTGTCATCGACCAAGTGATGCAGTTTGAGCATGTAAATATAGCCCACCGTCACTTTACGGTCGAATTTCTCGCCGGTACGGCCGTCATACAGGTCAACCTGTCCGGAACCGTCAAGACCGGCCATTTCCAGCATGTCGACAACATCCTTTTCATCGGCACCGTCGAAAACCGGGGTCGCCATCGGCACACCGTTACGCAGGTAACCGGCCAGACCAACCACATCCTCGTCATCCAGAGAACTGATTTCCTGTTTGAACTGGTCCTTGCCGTAAACGGACTTGAACTTGTCGCGCAGGGATTTTGCCTTGGCAGACGTATCGGAATTGACATCATCCAGCATCTGGGAAATCTGAACGCCGAGACCACGGGAGGCCCAGCCCAGATGGGTTTCCAGAATCTGCCCCACGTTCATACGTGACGGCACACCCAGCGGGTTCAGTACGATATCAACCGGTGTTCCGTCTTCCAGATACGGCATGTCTTCCGCCGGCAGAATACGGGAAATAACACCTTTGTTTCCGTGACGTCCGGCCATCTTGTCACCGGGCTGCAGCTTACGCTTCACAGCCACGAAGACCTTGACCATTTTCAGAACGCCAGGCAGCAGTTCGTCACCGCGCTGCAGTTTCTCGATTTTCTCTTCGAAACGGGCACGCAGACGATCACGAGCTTCCTCGAACTGTTTGTGGAGGCTGTCCACATCTTCCATGGTTTTCTCGTCATCCACAGCAATCTGCCACCACAGACCACGGCTGAGACCATCCAGGAGTTCCTCGGTAACATTTTCGCCTTTGGAGACCTCTTTCGGGCCGCTGGTGATCACATTGCCCAGAAGCATCGGCTTCAGACGGGCATAGATATTGCGGTCGAGAATGTTCTGTTCGTCTTCACGGTCCTTGGACAGACGCTCGATTTCCTCGCGCTCGATGGCGATGGCACGCTCGTCCTTGTCGATCCCGTGACGGTTGAATACCCGGACCTCCACGACAGTACCGGCAACACCCGGCGGCAGACGCAGTGACGTATCACGAACGTCAGCGGCTTTCTCGCCGAAGATGGCGCGCAGGAGTTTTTCTTCCGGTGTCATCGGGCTTTCGCCCTTCGGTGTAATTTTACCGACCATGATGTCACCCGGATGAACCTCGGCACCGATATATACGATACCGGCTTCGTCAAGGTTCCGAAGGCCTTCCTCACCCACGTTGGGAATATCACGGGTGATTTCTTCCGGACCAAGCTTGGTGTCACGGGCCATCACCTCAAATTCCTCGATATGGATAGATGTAAAGACGTCGTCCTTCACGATCCGCTCGGAAATCAGGATGGAATCCTCGAAGTTGTAACCGTTCCAGGGCATGAAGGCCACCAGCACGTTCCGGCCAAGAGCCAGTTCACCCATATCCGTAGACGGACCATCGGCAATTACGTCACCGCGATTCAGGACATCCCCCACCTTCACCAGCGGGCGCTGGTTAATGCAGGTGTTCTGGTTGGAACGCTGGAACTTGCGCAGGGTGTAGATATCCACACCGGAGGCGCCCGGTTCAACTTCCTCGGTCACCCGCACAACGATACGAGTGGCATCAACCTGATCCACAATACCGGCGCGATCGGCGACAATGGCAGCACCGGAATCACGGGCTACAACCCGCTCCATGCCGGTACCGACAAACGGCGATTCAGCCCGCACCAGAGGTACAGCCTGACGCTGCATGTTCGAGCCCATAAGCGCACGGTTGGCGTCATCGTTTTCCAGGAACGGAATGAGTGCGGCAGCAACGGAAACCACCTGTTTCGGAGACACGTCCATCAGGTCGACCTGCTCCGGTGTCTTCAGGTGATGTTCACCGGCCTCGCGGCAATCGATCAGTTCGCTGGCAAAGGTCGCATCGTCGTTGAGCTCTGTATTGGCCTGGGCGACGGTATATTGCTCTTCTTCCATGGCGGACAGATAAATCACATCGCGTGTTACCTTGCCGTCCACAACCTTGCGGTAGGGAGTTTCGATAAAGCCGTATTTATTGACCTTGGCGAAAGTAGCCAGAGAGTTGATCAGACCAATATTCGGTCCTTCCGGTGTCTCAATCGGACAGATACGGCCATAATGGGTCGTATGCACATCGCGCACTTCGAAGCCTGCACGCTCACGGGTCAGACCGCCCGGGCCCAGGGCAGACAGACGACGCTTGTGCGTAATTTCGCTGAGCGGGTTGGTCTGGTCCATAAACTGGCTGAGCTGGGAAGAACCGAAAAACTCGCGCACGGCGGCAACCGCAGGCTTGGCGTTCACCAGGTCGTGCGGCATGACAGTATCGATATCGATGCTGCTCATCCGCTCGCGGATGGCGCGCTCCATACGCAGCAAGCCGATCCGGTACTGGTTTTCCATCAGTTCACCAACAGAACGGACACGGCGGTTGCCAAGGTGGTCGATATCGTCCACATTGCCCTTGCCATCCTTCAGCTCCATCAGGGTCTTCAGAATTTTCAGAATGTCTTCCTTGCGCAGAACACGGACATTGTCTTCCGCATCGAGACCGAGGCGCATATTCATTTTCACACGCCCTACAGAAGACAGGTCATAGCGCTCCCCATCAAAGAACAGGCCATGGAACAGGGCATCGGCAGTCTCGCGGGTCGGCGGCTCGCCGGGGCGCATGACACGATAGATTTCGGACAGCGCCATTTCCTCGTTCTCGCATTTGTCACCCATCATGGTGTTGCGAATATAGGGCCCCACGTTGACGTGATCGATATCAAGGGTAACGATTTCCTTGTATCCGGCATCCTCAAAGGCCTGCAGGTGATCTTCGGTGATCTCCTCACCGGCCTCGATATAGATTTCACCGGTTTTGCCGTTGACCATATCCTCGGCAGCAAAACGACCGATCAGCTCTTCGCTCGGCAGCAGCAGCTCTTTCAGGCCGTCTTTGGCCAGCTTGTTGGCCAGACGGGGTGTAACTTTTTTGCCAGCTTCGACAACAACTTCGCCGTTGGAGGCATCAACCAGATCGAAAGCCGGCTTGACGCCGCGCCAGTTCGCAGGATCAAAAGGCACGATCCAGCCTGACTTGCTGCGCTTGTAAGTAGCGGTGTCATAGAAAAAGTCGAGGATCTCCTCGGAAGACATGCCGAGAGCATACATCAGCGTCGTTGCCGGCATTTTACGGCGACGGTCGATGCGCACATGGACAATATCCTTGGCATCAAATTCAAAATCAAGCCAGGAACCACGGTAAGGGATCACCCGGGCGGCAAACAGGAATTTACCGGAAGAGTGTGTTTTACCCTTGTCATGATCAAAGAACACACCCGGCGAGCGGTGCATCTGGCTGACGATCACACGTTCCGTACCGTTGACCACAAAAGTACCATTGTCGGTCATCAGGGGCAGATCCCCCATGTAGACGTCCTGTTCCTTGATGTCCAGGACGGACCGGGCTTCTGTTTCTTCGTCAACTTCGAAAACGATCAGGCGAAGAGTCACACGCAGGGGCGCGGCATAGGTCATATCCCTCTGCTGGCACTCCTCCACGTCATACTTCGGCTTTTCCAGCTCATAGGAAACAAATTCCAGGGAAGCTGTCTCCGCAAAATCGGTGATCGGAAAAACAGACTTGAACACACCCTGCAGACCGTCATTGGTACGATCTTCAAGAGGAATATCCGTCTGCAGAAACTGATCATAGGAGCTTACCTGCACCTTAATCAGGTTCGGCATCTCCGCCACTTCTGTAATACGTCCGAAATTTTTGCGAACTTTTTTACGACTGGAATAGGAAGTCGCCATGCTGAATCCTCGCCACAGTATTTAAAAAAAACCTCTAACATCAATGCCTTGGCATTTAAAATCAGAGTGATAAAATAAATTATCTATCTAGACGGCAGAAACCGCTTCAGAAAAGCATCCTGAAGACGGCTGTTTAAAATGGACCAAATCTGTTTTAATTTCAATGGTAATATATTGTTTTTCCACCAGAATTACCAGAACCCCATCACATCCAGACAGATAATTCGCCCCGAAAGGCCGGATGGCCAGTCGCCCTCCAGGGACAACCGGCCACCCAAAATTGCCAACTCTATTTGAGTTCGACAGAAGCGCCAGCAGCTTCGAGCTTGGCTTTAAGCTCTTCAGCTTCAGCTTTCGGCGCTGCTTCTTTAACGGTCTTCGGCGCACCTTCAACCATTTCCTTGGCTTCTTTGAGGCCAAGACCGGTGATGGCACGGACTTCTTTAATGACGTTGATTTTCTTATCGCCAGCAGCGGTAAGAACCACGTCAAACTCGTCTTTTTCTTCAGCAGCTTCGCCACCAGCCGGTGCACCGGCAGCAGCTACAGCAACAGGAGCAGCCGCAGAGACGCCCCATTTTTCTTCGAGCATTTTAGACAGTTCTGCAGCTTCCAGAACGGTCAGTGTTGAGAGTTCATCAACAAGCTTTTCAAGATCAGCCATTGTTCATTTCCTTAATTCAAATAATTCTTTAAAACCAAAAACCTTCGCAGTTAACCTTGCGATCCGTAGGCACCAAACACACGAGCCAACTGACCGGCAGGCGCCTGGGTCACAGAAGCCAGCATACCAGCCGGCGCCTGCAGCAGGCCGACAATCTTGCCGCGAAGCTCGTCAAGGGACGGCAGATCTGCCAGAGCCTTAACTCCACTCACGTCAAGGGCTGTCTCACCCATTGCGCCACCAAGAACTTCGAGCGCGTCGTTGTTCTTGGCAAATTTTACCAGAATTTTGGCGGGTGCTACCGGATCATCGGAATAACCGAGGGCGGTCGGACCAACCAGAAATTCGCCAATTGATTCCAGTTCGGAACCTTCAAGAGCAAGACGAGCAAGACGGTTTTTAGCCACTTTAAGACTGGCGCCTGCTTCACGCATTTCGTTCCGCAGGTTTGTCATATCAGCCACACTCAGACCGTTGTTGCGCACGACAACAACAGTAGCAGCGCTACTGAAGACATCCTTCAAGAAGGCAACTGATTCCTTCTTTTGGGCGCGATCCATTCTCGTCTCCAATTCAATTACGCAAAAATCTTTCCCGAAGGTCGGATTTCTGCCAGTTGAGTTTTGGCATGGACCAGTCCATGCCGACTATACCTGCCAATCCGGCCTTATCAGACCGGAAACGGAAACTGTAGGGAACCCCTACACTCCCATCTATTGCAGGCCTTGCGCTTAAGCCCTTCCCTTTTTCAAGTTCCGGACACCTGCAGTTTCGGACAGGTGGTCCCTTCATTCGGCAACAGCCTCTTTCAGGGACCAGAGTTTCCGCCAGGCGAACCCAACGGAATTCTTGCGGGCCACCCCGATCCGGGATGACCAAATCTTTAGTCAGCCGTTATTCGGCAGATACCGCGGCGATATCCACTTTTACCCCAGGGCCCATTGTGGAGCTCATGGAGATAGCCTTCAAGTATGCACCCTTGGCGCCGGACGGCTTGGCTTTCAGCAATGCGTCAAGCAGCGCCCTGGCATTTTCCACCAGAGCTTTCTCGTCGAAACTCGCCTTGCCGAAACCGGCATGAACGATACCGGCCTTTTCGACGCGAAACTCAACCTGGCCACCCTTAGCCGCCTTTACAGCAGCTTCCACATCCGGGGTTACCGTACCAAGTTTCGGGTTCGGCATCAGACCGCGAGGACCAAGCACCTTACCGAGACGACCAACGATAGCCATCATGTCGGGTGTAGCAATACAACGGTCAAAATTCATTTCACCGCCCTGAATGGCTTCCATCAGATCTTCCGCACCAACCAGGTCGGCGCCGGCCTTCTTGGCAGCCTCGGCCTTGTCGCCACGGGCGAACACGGCCACACGAACACTTTTACCTGTACCGTTGGGCAGAGAAACCATACCGCGAACCATCTGGTCGGCATGACGGGGATCAACCCCCAGACGAATGGCCATTTCAACGGTTTCGTCGAATTTGGCGGTCGCTTTTTCTTTTACCAGCTTAACGGCATCTTCAATTGTCAGCTGAGCGTCAGGATTAAACCCTTCACGAATAGCTTTTGCGCGCTTGGAAATACGAGCCATAATCTTAACCCTCCACTTTCATGCCCATGGAGCGGGCAGTACCCTTGATAATCTCCATGGCCGCCTCAATCGTATTGGCGTTCAGGTCTTTCATTTTCGTATCGGCAATTTCCCGAACCTTGTCGGAAGAAATTGTCGCAACGACTTCACGACCCGGGGTGGAGGAGCCCTTTTTAATACCGGCTGCCTTCATAATAAGGAATGAAGCCGGCGGCGCCTTAGTCTCGAATGTAAAACTTTTATCCTGGAACACAGTAATGAGAGTCGGGATCGGCATCCCTTTTTCCAAGCTCTCTGTGGACGCGTTAAAAGCTTTACAGAATTCCATGATATTTACACCGCGCTGACCGAGTGCAGTACCGATCGGCGGTGACGGATTTGCAGCGCCCGCAGGGATCTGCAATTTGATGTAACCTTCAATTTTCTTTGCCATTGTAGTCCCTTTGACAAATTCAAAAAATAAACTTTCCGCGAGGAAAGTCCGTTAAGGGGCGTGGTCCGGCCATGGCTGACCTCCCACACTTTCTCGAAAAGCCTTTATTTCTACGGGATTTTCGAGAATACAGAGCCGCATTAACAAAAATTCGACTCATGAAAGTCCGGCTTATAACAGCCCAATGGTAAAAACACCAGACCTTTTTCTAGCCTTTTTCCACCTGGGTATATTCCAGTTCCACCGGGGTTGCCCGGCCGAAAATGGAGACGGAAACCTTGAGGCGGGATTTCTCCTCGTCCACATCCTCGACAATACCTGTGAAAGAGGTGAACGGACCATCGATAACCTTGACCTCTTCCCCGATTTCATAGGAGATGGAGGGACGCGGACGCTCCACACCTTCCTCAACCTGATGAAGGATGCGCTCCGCCTCTTTTTCGGTAATCGGAGAGGGCTTTCCGCCAGCCCCCAGGAAGCCGGAAACTTTTGGCGTGTTTTTGATCAGATGATATGTCTGGTCATTCATGATCATTTTCGCCAACACATACCCCGGGAAGAACTTGCGTTCGGACGTTACCTTCTGGCCGCGCTTGACCTCCACCACTTCCTCTGTGGGAACGATCACCTGTTCGATCAGGGCATCAAGCCCCTGCTGAACGGCCTGGTCCTGCACGCTCTGGGCAACCTTCTTTTCGAAACCGGAATAGGCCTGAATAATATACCATTTTGCACGAGACGACATGCTTATCCTCCAAGACCCAAAATCAGCGACACAATGTTGGACAGACCCAAGTCGACCAAAAAGAAAAAGGCTGCCATAACCGAGGCCATGATAAAGACCATTACAGTGGTAATCATGGTTTCCTTGCGCGCCGGCCAGGTTACCTTGGAAACCTCCTGCCGGACTTGCCGGACAAATTGTGCAGGACTGGTTTTTGACATTTTACTTATCCGTTTCTTTTTTGTCGAGGGGCAGCTCGCCCCCGATGCTCGCCGCTCGTTTTCAACGAAATGGCAGGAGTGGAGGGATTCGAACCCCCGACACCCGGTTTTGGAGACCGGTGCTCTACCAACTGAGCTACACTCCTTCAATCGTGTCGCACGTTATAAAACGGGCCCCCGCCAAGTGCAATGCGAAAATTGGACCCGTATCAAAAAAGTTGCGGCGGCTTTTTTACAACCATACCGCCTGAACGCAATCGGGGCGGACTGAAATCCGCCCCGCACGCCTGAAAATTATTCAGGAATTATTCGATGATTGAGGCGACGACGCCGGCGCCGACGGTACGACCGCCTTCACGGATGGCGAAACGCAGACCTTCGTC
>NZ_JBLXJC010000010.1:0-13656 GCF_048269205.1 Emcibacter sp.
TGTCATGAGGGCGCTATTTTCCGCGCCACGCACGCTGATGGGGCGTGGCCAAGTGGTAAGGCATCGGTTTTTGGTATCGTGTACCGTAGGTTCGAATCCTACCGCCCCAGCCAAATGTGATTTTTCCAGTAAAATCAACGAGTTACTACCCTGCCATAGCGCGGGGTAGTACACGTTGGTGGTACACGTTTGATGTCCACAACGGCACAAGAAAACTTCCCTCCCAAACCACCTATGCAGCAAACAATGCGCGATCAGTCGAAAGGCAGATTCGATTGCACGAGTCATTGCTGCGTAGCGGCATGTCATCTCCCCGATCATGAGGACATTTACTGCTACAGTCGCCACCGGACTGATTGCCAAAAATTCGGTTTCCTTTATGGTGAATTCCCTAACATTCAACGTGCCTAAAGTTGCAGGGGAAACACCAGTTTCATGTCTCAGTTGACGCTCCAAGAACTTGAATCCCACCTGTGGGGTGCCGCAAACATTCTTCGTGGCTCCATCGATTCCGGGGACTTCAAACATTACATTTTCGGTCTTTTGTTCTTCCGCCGTCTTTGTGATGTCTGGGAAGAGGAATATGAACGGAAACTGAGCCAGTATGGCGACAAGGAACTGGCGGCTGATCCTGACGAACACCGCTTTCACATCCCCGAAGGCCACTTCTGGAAGGATATCCGTAAGCACACCACCAACATCGGCGAACACTTGAACGCGGCCTTCCATGCGATTGAGGACGCCAACCACCGCCTTCGTGGTGTATTTCAGGATGTGGACTTCAACAACAAACAACGCTTCCCCGATGCCACGCTTGAAAAGCTTCTTCAGCACTTTGAAAAGCACCGTCTGCGCCATGTCGATGTTGAGGCCGATATCCTTGGTAATGCCTATGAGTATCTGATCGCTCAGTTTGCCGATGATGCGGGCAAGAAGGGGGGCGAGTTCTATACCCCCAAGATGGTCGTGCGGCTGATTGTCGAATGCCTCAAACCTGATGAGGGCATGTCGGTCTACGATCCCACCTGTGGCTCTGGCGGGATGCTTCTGGAATGCTTCCATCACCTTGAACGTCAGGGCAAGAACCCGCGCTCATTGTCACTCTATGGTCAGGAAAAGAACCTGAACACATGGGCGATCTGCTCCATGAACCTGTTCCTGCATGACATTGATGATGCCTTTGTCGAGCGCGGGGATACCTTGCTTGATCCCAAACATCTGGTTGGTGACGGCACAAAGGCCATTCGCACTTTTGACCGTGTCCTTGCCAACCCACCATTCTCCCTTAAGAACTGGGGCCATGATGTCTGGTCAACCGGGGACAAATTCGGTCGCGATACCTATGGCTGCCCACCGCAATCCTATGGTGATCTTGCCTTTGTCCAACACATGCTGGCCAGCCTCAAGGAAGATGGCATGTTGGGTGTGGTCCTGCCGCACGGCATTCTGTTCCGGGGCGGGGCAGAGGCGAAAATCCGCAAAGGACTTCTGGAAGATGACCTGATTGACGCGGTGATCGGACTGGGACCAAACCTGTTTTATGGCGCGGGTATTCCCGCCTGTATCCTGATCATTCGCAGGAACAAACCAGCAGAGCGCAAAGGCAAGGTTCTGGTGATCAATGGAGCGCAGGAAATCGTTGAAGGCAAAGCCCAGAACCATCTCTCAGATGCCAATGTGAAGCGTTTTGCCGATGCTTTCACTGGTTTTGAGGACGAAGACAGGTTCGCCCGCGTGGTTGGCTTGGATGAAATCCGCGACAATGACCACAATCTCAACATTTCGCGCTATGTCAGCACGGATGAAGACGAGGTCGAGATCGATGTGGCAGCAGAAGTCGTTAAACTGAATGCTCTGCGCCAGCAGCGTGATGAAGCCGAAGCCAAGATGATGGGTTTCCTCAAGGAGCTTGGCTATGACGCATGAGTTTCCTGATGGATGGCAAAGCAAACCCTTATCGGACCTTGGGGAATATCAAAATGGTCGAGCCTTCAAACCCTCAGATTGGGGAACTGAGGGATTACCAATTATCCGTATTGCTCAAATCAACAACCCATACTCCGAGACCAATTATTATTCAGGGAAAGATGTGCAGGAAAAGCACTTAATCCGAGATGGCGATTTGCTTTTTTCTTGGTCCGCCACTCTGACCGCTCTCCTCTGGAGAAATGGGAATGGCATTTTGAACCAGCATATTTTTAAGGTTGTGGAAAACGAAGGGGTCGATAAGAACTTCCTCCTGTATACTATTCTTCATTCAATTGATGGACTTGCTGCTCATTCCCACGGCACCACAATGAAGCACATTAAAAAAGGTGTGCTAAATAAATATCATGTTGGTGTTCCTCCTCTTCCCGAACAAAAGAAAATCGCGGAAGTTCTGAGCAGCGTGGATGAGGCCATTGCCGCAACCAAAGCCGTCATTGACCAAACCAAACAGGTCAAAAAAGGACTGCTTCAAACCCTACTCACCAAAGGCACCGGCCACACCAAGTTCAAACAAACCGAACTTGGGGTGATACCAAGCACATGGCGGGTAGCTCGTGTTTCAGAAGTTGTTGAAGAAAAAAATGGGATACTTACAGGCCCATTTGGATCAATGTTGTCTGGAAGCGATTTTACTGACGAAGGCGTCCCGGTATTAAAAATTGGCAATGTTAGGGAAGGTTATATTGATACTTCAAAAATGAACTTTGTCTCCGCAGAGAAGGCAGTCCAGCTAGAGAAGTATCGAGTCCGCAACGGGGATCTGCTTTTTGCCAGACAGGGAGCGACAACAGGTCGGAATAGTCTATCTCGAAAAAAGCACGAAGGTTGGTTAATTAACTATCACATCATTCGTGTTCGCCCAAATACGTCTATTTGCAACCCGGACTTCTTATACACATGCTTCAACAGTAATAGTTTCATTAGTCAAGTCACTGAAAATAAAGGAAGAGGAAACAGAGACGGTATCAATTGTGCAAATATTTCTTCATTTAAATTTCCGCTCCCACCTATCGAGGAGGGTACAAAGATAGGCAACAAACTTGCCGAGGTTGACCAAATAATTTATTCGGCGGAACAAAGAGTATCTTGTCTTGCAACTTTAAAACTTGGCCTCATGTCCGACCTTCTCACTGGCCGCAAACGGGTTGAGGTGCTGGATGCCTGAGGAAAGCCAACACCCACCGTTAGGAGACACTTCAGCCTCAACTGCCTTACGAATTGGCGTTGGTCTTACAGGTGCCGTTCCGTTGGTTGGAGCAGTCCTCCAGACCGCTTTGACTGAAACCATCCGAAATGTTCGCCTCGACAGGGTGGAAGATTATCTAAGATATCTTCAAGCCCAGATTGATGAGCTTATGCTTAAGCTTGCCTTGGAAAAACCCGAAGGGCTTGATCTTTTCGAAGAAGGCCTTTGGCAGTCTACTCGTGCCTTAAGCGATGATCGTAAAAAGTACATCGCGGAACTGGTTGTAAAAGGACTTCAAGAAACAGGTCTTGAACAACAGGAAACGCGGCACTTCATGCGTATTCTGGAACAATTGGATGACCGGCAAATAATTCTTTTGGCAGAGTATCATCCTGCGAACTCCCCAACTGTCGGAAACGAGCAAGGTACGAGATTCCACGAGGCTAACCGAAATGTGGTGCAACCGGGCCACGCTGTTGACGACATCCTTGATCATACCAGTCAAGAAGAGGCCCAGAGAGGGGCAAAGCTAAACGAGATCATGCGCAGGCACCTGTCCTCTCTCGGCCTTCTGGAGTTAGATCAGGTATTTGGTAGCATCGAAATGCAGCCAAGTTCTCAACGTTACCTAATTAGTGAAGCTGGTAAGGACTTTTTGAGGTGCATTGGCGCAATTTCATCCGGCGGTGACAATGGGCAGTGAATGGCAACTGGCGGAAAAGCCGACGATCCAAACCTTGAAGGATATGGGCTATACCGTTGTGACCAAAGCGGAACATGAAGCCCTGCGTGATGGCGAGAACCAAGTTCTGTTCCGCCCTCATCTGGTAGACGCCATTCAACGCTTGAACGGCCTTTCTGAAGAAGATGCCCAAGCTGCTTATGTCGATCTGATCAGCAAGAACGACAATGAAGAATGGTTGGGCATTTTGCGCGGAAACTATAGCCGCAAGGTGCTGGGGCAGACTGAACACAAGACCATTAAGGTCATTGATTTCCTTAAACCTGAAAACAACACCTTCACTGTCACCAACCAGCTTTATGTGAAGGCCGAGAAATCCCGCATTCCCGATGTCGTGGTTTATATCAACGGCATCCCTGTTGTGGTGATTGAGGCCAAGTCACCGATCAACGTCAAGGACAAGACCGGCGAGGCGTTCGATCAGATCAAACAGTATGAACGCGATATCCCACGGCTGTTCTTTTCCAACTGCTTTAACATTCTAACCGATGGCACCAATTGCCTGTATGGCACCACTGGAAGCCCATCCAAGTTCTATGGTTCTTGGGTTGATCCTTGGCCGCGCTCGGAGAAAGACTTTTCCAATGAACTCGACAAGGGCCTTTGGAGCTTGTTGGAGCCTTCACGCCTATTGGACCTGATCGCCCATTTCATCGTCTTTGAGCAAGCCGAAGTCGGGAAGATCAAGAAGATTTGCCGCTATCAGCAATTCCGGGCGGTCAACAAGATCGTCAACAGGGTCGTAGAGGGCAAACACCGCAGGGGGTTGGTCTGGCATACCCAAGGATCGGGCAAGTCCCTGACGATGGTCTTTGCGGCCTTGAAGCTGAAAACCCATCTGACCGAAGTATCCCCCGAACTGGCAAACCCCAATTTGATGGTGCTGACGGACCGCATTGATTTAGATGACCAGATCAGCGGTACATTCAAGGCCTGTGGGTTGCCAAACCCTGTCAGCGTTGGCTCCGTTGATGAACTTCGTACACTGATAGGCAGTGGCATTGACGGCATTACCGCGCTTTCGACGATCTTCAAGTTCCAAGGCTCCAAATCACCGATTGCCAATTCCCAGAACTGGATCGTTATGGTGGATGAATGCCATCGCACACAGGAAAAGGACCTTGGTGCGTATCTTCGTGCGACCATGCCCGAAGCGCGGTTCTTTGGCTTTACCGGCACTCCGATCAAGAAATCTGACCAAGATACCTATAAGAACTTCGGGATCGTTGGCGAAGGGTATCTCGACAAATACGGTATTGATGATGCTGTGGCCGATGGGGCGACCGTTCCGATCAATTACACCGGACGCAAGACCGACTGGCACATTGATGAAGCCAAGATCGACATTCTGTTCGATCAGTGGTTTGCCGATCTGCCCGATGACAAGCTTGAAGAACTCAAGAAGCGTGGCGTCACCTTTGCTGATCTTGTGAAGCACCCCAGACGCATTGATTTGATTGCCTTTGATATCTGGACCCATTTCAAGAAATACGCGGCCCCGGATGGCTATAAGGCCCAGATCGTCGCCATAGATCGCGAAGCGGTGATTCTCTACAAACGCGCTTTGGATAAGGTTATCGCTGATGATCTGATCAAGCAGGGGATGTCGCAGGAGGATGCCCAAAAGGCCGCACCCCTTAAATCCGCCTGTGTCTATTCACGGTCGCAAGAAGACGATAAGCCATCCGAAGATGATCATGTTGCCGATCTGCGCAAAGGATTGATGGCACATTATCTTGATCGGGAGGCTGAAAAATTAGTCAAACAGGCTTTTGGCAAGAAGGGCGCAGCTCCTGATTTCCTGATCGTCTGTGACAAGCTCCTGACGGGGTTTGATGCACCGATTGAGTCAGTCATGTATCTTGATAAGCCGCTTAAGGAACATACGCTTCTTCAGGCGATTGCACGGACCAACCGCGTTGCTGATGCGAAGAAGAGAAACGGCCTGATCGTGGATTACATCGGGGTTTCTCAGAACCTTGATCAGGCTCTTTCATCCTATCGGTCTGATGATGTTCAGAATGCAATGGTGGACCTGGACAACCTTCGTTCCCAACTCAAAGCGGCACATGCTGCCGTCATGAAGATGATGAAGGGATTGAAGCGTGATACTTCCGACCTGAAGGCAGAATATGACGCCTTTGTTGATATCCTGAAGACCGAGGACCAGTGGTTTGCATACCGTACTGTTGCCCGAGAGTTCATTTCCATCTACTCGGCCCTTAGCCCAGACAAATCCGTTCTGGACTACACCAATGACCTGAAATGGGTTGCGAGCTTCCTTCGCTATGCCACACAGGTTTTTGAGAAAAAAGAAGCGTTTGATCAAAAGGAATACAGCAAGAAAATCCGCGAGATGCTTGAAGAGCATCTTGATGCCACGGGGTTGAGCGTAACCGTCAAACTTCGGTCGATCACCGACCCTGACTTCTGGCAGGACTTTGAGATAGACGGCAAACCGGAAAGGGAGCTTCAAACGGCCGCGATCCGAAAGGGCACAGAGCTACGCAAAACCGTCTATGAAAGGCTCGACGAAAACCCGCACCAGTACGGGAAGTTTTCCCAGCGTCTCAAGGAATTGCTTGAGAAGATGGACGGCGCACAGTTGTCTTGGGCGGATAAGCTCAGGATGGCGGAGGAACTTGCCAAGGACTTGGAGGCAGAGGCCAAGGCCCATGAGGGCAATGATATGTCGCCCGAGGCATATGGCATTATGAAGGTTCTTGAAACCTATCAACCCGAAGACATGGCATCCGAGAATTTGGCAGAAATCGCTGTATCGCTTGAAGGCATATATGGGGACACGCCACCGATGTGGCATGAGAAAACCGAGCTTAGAAAGAACCTTCGCCAACAGGTCCGCCAGAAGCTTCATGAGGCGAACTTTGGGAACCTCAAGCTTGTGTCCGAGGAAGTTGAGGAATTTGCGCTTAAGGCTTTTGCGAAGTGACGACCATGCCTGTCCTGACAATTGGCAACACTGAAATTCCCTACGAGTTGAAGCGTGTTGGTACTTGCGAAAAGGCAAGGATCACCGTGACACCAGAACGGGTGGAAGTCGTCGTTCCGCCCACGGCAACGGACGAGCAGATCAACAATGCCGTTCATAGACGGCGGCAATGGATTTTTGATCAGACCCGCAAGATGCGCGAAACCGCAGAAAGATCGCCTTCGCTGTCAAGGTTCGTAAGCGGGGCAAAGATACCATTTCGCGGACGCATGACACGGCTTAAGGTTGGTTCAACCGACGATACGCTTGTCCATGTTTCCTACCGGAATGGCCTGTATATCGAATACCCGACCTCTGCCTCTCCGCATTCACAGGACATGCTGATCGAGGATGCCTTGCGGCTATGGCTCAAGAAACGCTTGCGACAGGATGTTGCCGACTTCATTCGTCGCTATGGGCCAAAGAACGACCTGAAGCCCAAAGCCTACCGCATCAAGGACCAGAAGCACCTATGGGGCAGTTGTGGCAATGACCGGGTGATCAATATCAACTGGCACCTGATCTTTGCCCCAAAAACCGTTCTTGAATACGCGGTGGTTCATGAACTTTGCCACCTTCGCCACCGCAACCACGACAAGCCTTTCTGGAACTTGGTAGGATCACTGATACCAGACTACCAATCCCGAAAAGCTTGGCTTGATCAGAACGAACACATGCTGGCAATCAACAGGGTTGAGACAAGCTGAACGCAATAGGAAGTTTACACTGTAACTGCGCCAATGATCGGTATTGGACGCTGCTGATAGACAGCCGGACCCCAGCCAAATTTTGGCCGAAAAATCTGAGCGGGTATCGTTATATACGCCCTGAGCAAAATCCCCCCGGCTGGGGTCTTCTTCACTCACATCCGTATTGTCCATCAAGATCAACAGCAGAGGCTTGCATATAAGCGGTCGCCATTGCCTGATTCTCATCGTTGCCATTCAACTGCTCTCACGAACAGAATCACGATATCACTCAAGGCATGTCCAAATACGACCGTTTACGGACAGGTAAAATCATTCACATCACAGTATGTCCAAAAAGGTATTGACAATATTTTGGACATACTCATTTTATGGACATCCTTTTTGAACACACAGGATGTCCAGAGATGCACACCTTTGCCTATGCCCGTGTTTCCACAGCCGCCCAGACAACAGAAAATCAGATCAAAGAAATTGAAGACCGTGGATATATACCCGATACGATCTATCAGGATGTGATCAGTGGAAAGGTCCCGACAGCAAAACGCCCAGAATTCTCCAAGCTGCTCGACACAGCTCAAAGGATGAAAGGCGAAAAACGCCTTATTGTTTCTAAATTGGACCGCCTCGGGCGAGATGCAGCAGACATTCTACAAACCGTTCGTGGGCTTGAGGACATGGGCTGTAAAGTTCTGGTACTGCAACTTGGCGAACTTGACCTCACATCTTCAGCCGGGAAATTGGTTCTTTCTACGCTTTCAGCCGTCGCTGAAATGGAACGTGACATTCTTATAGAGCGCACACATGCCGGGCTATCCCGCGCCCGTAGCCAAGGCAAAACGCTCGGACGTCCGAATGTCACGAATGAAAATACCCGACACAGCATAAAAACGCTTCTTGCCGACGGGTTGTCAGTTTCAGCGATTGCCCGTCAACATGGAATATCGCGCCAAACCGTCATGAGGATCAGAGACACACAAAAGCAAGATCGATCATGATAATATTCAACCTCAGATTTTAGGTTGCACCTAAGAATGAGGGAAAGCATTAGGTACCCCCTGAGAGATAACAAGTAGCGAAGGTGAACACTACACCTCTATCAAGCCCCCCCTTCGTCGCACCAGTTCAAAACAACATCCATCAAGCCTCCGAGCCTTAACCGGCTTTCGGGGGCTTTTTCATGTGTCACTTCCACCAGATAAAGGACGAAAAAGATGACAGATAAAATCGAACTTTTTACCACCGGTGCTTGCCCTCGAAACCCCGGCCCCGGCGGCTGGGCCTGCCTCCTCAGTAAACCCGGCAAAGAAAAACTGCTCAGCGGTAACACAAGACGCACAACGAACAATCGCTTGGAACTTTACGCCGTCATTGTCGGACTTCGTGCAATCAAGAAACCTTCCCGGATTACCGTCACAACAGACAGCAAATACATCGTCGACGGAATGACCACATACATCAAAAGCTGGAAGGCAAAGAACTGGTCTCACAATCTGTCAGGTAGCAAGCCTGTCAAGAATGCTGAGCTTTGGCAAAAGCTGGAACAGCTCTGCGAACAACACGAAGTAACATGGCACTGGGTAAGCAAACAGTCAGGCCATACGGAAAATGGACGGGTTGATGAAGAAGCCACCAGACAAGCCCGGCTCGCACGAGCAGAAGCCAAGAAGGCAATAGCAGCTAAGAACACCTTCGCTTAGGTCCGCCCTGCCCACACCAAGACAATATCATTCAAAATCAAATACTTGGAATTAAGCCCCCCCTTAGATGAGGGACACGGGCTTTGTACCGGCTTATTCCTGTGAGCCAGCCCAAGCACGGTGACCATCCCCCCTGTCAAAACCCAAGCAGGCCCTGTCATATCAGACGGGGCTTTTCTTATTTTTGGCCGAGACAGTTTCGGCATTGAAGGAAAGTAAACCAATGACCAATCACCGTTATGCAAACGCTGTTTCTCTTGCGGCTCAAGCAACGATGTGCCTCTTGAAAAAGGTACCTGTTCTGAAAGTCCAACTGGACCAGAACGCACCAGCATCAGGGGCCAACAATCACGTCATCCATCTCCCCGCAAAATACTGGCAGGACAATGTTTGGATCGCTCTGAGCGGTTCTGTTGCCCACGCAATCCACGAAGGGCGGGGCAAGAATAACCTGTTCATGACTGACGATGCTCCCCGATACGAAAAGGCTTTCAACCTTTGTTACGAGCTTGTCTCGCCAAGAGCACCTGCTCAGCTCAAAGACCTCCTGAGGTTCAACCCCAAAGAAACGGTCGAGGCTGTTCACAAAGGCAACTACCCGGAAGGTGTTCATGGTCACCTGAAAGGATCACTGACCCGTTATTGCAAGGAGCACAGCAAGAGGAAGGAGTTTGCAGAAGAAATGCTGAATACCGAAATTCATCACCTTTTCAAATTCATAACAGGGTCGAACTCCTTCATGGGTATCACGTACCTGTTTGCCGAGGAGCTTCATGAGCAAAGCACATTGAATGCCGAAGACGTCATTGACCTTTACTGTGGCAGCTACGTTCAGATGCGGACCCAGCCAAAATTGCAGGAGCTTATTCGGTTAGCTGCATGATCGGCTAAATCAAGCGATGCAATACACTCGTAAGATCACCGACCAGCAAACCGGCGAAGTCTTTGAAATCAAACTTGGGGAGCATCTCACCTTCACTGAAGCCGCAAAAAAGCTCAAGATCAGGCGATCATCGTTTATTAAGGTTATGCTTAACATGGGCATTTGCCAAAAGGAGTATGACCCGACCGGGAAACAATACCGCCACCGCCTAAAACCGGAAGCCGAGCAGAAAGGCCTTGGCTTCCGCATCTATGGCGAACACGGACCATTCGACGTCCTTTCACCGATGGCTGTGGATTGGATAACGGACGAGCTTACGGAGCGGCTTGTAGACAGCAATATTGATGAAGACACGAAAGGAGCAATAAAGGCATTAAAAGCCTTCGCTGCGCAGACAAAAGAGGGGTTAGACACCGAGGGCAATGTGCGCTGGTTACTTGACTACTATCCAAACCTTCCTGTGACAGAGGTCGGGAAAGGTTTGGGAGTCTCCAGAGAACTCGTTCACCGGTATCAAGCAAGGCGCAATGACCAACTTGCGTATTCACGGAGAAAGCGCTCTGCGCCGCTAGGAGAAGCTCTTGCAGAGTTCACAGATGAAACCTCAGCCTCATCAAACGGTGTTACCGTGGAGATCACTTGAAGTAAGGCTATGAGTTCCGAACTCTATTACTTCCGGTGTGAACACCCCGAAAAACAAACACAATCCAAACTTCATCCCCTCCGCCCCTAGGCGGTAGAGGACAAACTAAGCACGACCTCGCCAAGCCAATCTTTGGCGGGGTCTTCTCTCTCCCTGTCTGTTTCTATCTATCTGTTCGTTTTCCACACTCATACATTCCCGGACCATCAATCAACTCAGCAGATTGAACATCATTAAGCGGCGACGCTGGAGCCTGACGCACTGCTATCCAATGCAGGATAACGAATTGCCTCAATTACATCCCTGAGCGTTCCGACCTCCAACCCGTCCGGGTTATATGTCCCAAAGGTGATACCGGCCTTCTCATGTCCGACAACCTGCGCCACTTCTGTTTGCGGAAGCCTTGCACGTTCCAAGACCTGAATAACGCTGCGTCGGAATGAATGGAAATCCACCCGGTCACGTTTGTTGTCCGGGTTAAGATGCGTCACGCCAAGCTTGCGGCGATAGGTCGTGAATGTCTTTGAAAGATACCAAGAACGCTTCTGGTCTGGTCCACCGGGTTTGAGAACCGGAAACAGCCAATCGCCCTTCTGACGCTTCAAATAGTCGATAAAGCCCAACTCGATCAAACGGCTATGGATCGGCACCAGACGGTCACCCGCTTCTGTCTTGGCGTTCGTGATGTCAAAACACCAGATACCGTCCTTTTGCTTGATGTCGGCAATAGTTCGACTACAGATTTCATTCAGGCGCATTCCGCTATAGGCAGCAATCCAACAGACCCAGCTTAAAGTCGTCTCGTAACTCGGCTTCTCGGGATTAACTTCGGGTTTTTCTTTGAGCAGGATTTTCAGTTCGTCCACTGTAAAGGGCAGCTTCCCAACCTTGCGCCTATCACCTTCACGCCGCTGCTGACCTTCCCAAGGGTTATCACCACTGAACTCTCCAACTCGCTTGGCCCACTTCCAAACAAGCCCCAAAGCCATCGAATATCTGTTAATAACCCGATTACTCAAGCCAACATCATGATTCCCGTAAAGCTCCATGATTTCGCTGAAGGTTCTTCCCTTTGTCTTCGAGCTACGCCCCCAGTTCGGATCTAGCCCGCTAATCAGGGTTAGAAACTTGGACGCCTTTGCACGGTCCATATCTTCAAACGTTGGGCCGTTCCCCCATTGGTCGAACAGACGGTAAACGGCTTCATATTGACCCTTGGTTTGCGCAGTGATGCTCGCAGAACGGTCTCGCTGCACCTCCTCAAGGTAACGAGTTGCTACGTCCTTGAAGGATGCCCCTTTGCTTTTCTTGACCACTGTTACTGGTCTTAGCGTCAGCGGATCGATTGCAGAACGACCAAACGTCACAGGTCTCTCAAAGACTTTACCGTTCAATGCTGCTATCCGGCCATTAGCTGCTTTGATACGGGCAAATGACAGGGCGTATTCTAAATCACTGAGCCGACCCGTCTCAATCTTGTCGCCTTCATGGCCGATCAGGATGCCACAAGCATCTTCATCCTGTTGATACTCTTGCATTTCTTGCAAAGCACGGTCGAATTCATGGTTGGCCCGGTCTTCGATTTCGGCAGGTGTTAACTCACGATGCCCTCGAACTACATCAATCCGGGCTTTGTACTCTGCTACCAGCGGCCACCGGGTACTTTGCGCTTTAGTCAAGTCACGCGTCCCAAGCGACCTAACAACCTCTGACTTTCCATCGAAGGCATGACGCACATCCGCCGGGATTTTCATTGCGAAGTACCACGTCTGACGACGTTTCTTGAGGTAGGTCGTATCGGCCATTTTCGGTCCCGGTAGTACACGTTGGTAGTACACGTTCCTAGTACACGGGGCCTTTTAAAGTCAACAAAATCAATGTACTCAATGGATTGAGGCCTATTCGATTTAGGCTCCTACCGCCCCAGCCAAGACAAACCGCTTTGAGGTTTTCCTCAAAGCGGTTTTCTTTTTCCCGCTCAATGGAACTTGGCCGCACACGAATGTGCAGCGACATATTATCCGTTCAGGACTGCTTTGACTGGTGCATTGCGATGCTGGCGCGAGACACCAGTTTATCAAGCGTATCGCCAGCCTCCGCAATGCCAAGGCCGATGCTGAGCGTAAGCTTCGGGTGTGCGCTTCCAGCCTCGAAATCCTCGGCACCAACGCGCTCTGTCAGGCGTTGCAGATAGTTAAGCGCACCCGCCGCCCCGGTTTCAGGCATCAGGATAATGAATTCCTTGTCGCTCCAGCGCGCGATGACATCGGTTTCGCGCTTCATGCCCGAGGCCACCTTGGCAAACAGTTTCAGCGCCGCATCACCGGCATCATAGCCAAACTTCTCATTCAGGTTCTTGAGATTGTCGAAATAGACCATCCCGATCACAACCGCATTGCCATAACGGTTTGAACGTTCAAGCTCGGTTCGCAAGATGCCTTCCATGTAATGGCGATTGTAAAGCCCCGTCAGCGGGTCAGTATTGGTCGAAAGCTCGATATCCTTGCGCGCCTGATCAAGTGCCTTGCGATCATGGATATGGGCAACCGCCTGCCCGATTGAGTCGGCAAAAAGCTGCACCAGATCGATATCATGCTTGGCAAAGGCCTTCACCGGTACCGGGCTGCCAAATGCAAGGGTCCCGATGCATTCACCTTCGACAACAATCGGTGCGCCAAGATAGGCGGCAAACCCGAATTTTTCGCCGGCCGGATGCGATCCCAGTTCGCTTTCACTGACATCATGAAAGGCAAAGACTTTGCTGGCCGAAATTACCTGACTGCAAAATGTCTCATCAAGATCGAATTCCATGCCCGG
>NZ_JBLXJC010000011.1:0-9280 GCF_048269205.1 Emcibacter sp.
CGCTTCCATCAGCTGGATGTGGTGCGCAAACTGCTGGCCGATGCCGAGGCGAACGGCGCTGGCAAGCGATACCTGATCCAGCATTCAGCCGGCTCAGGAAAAAGCAACTCCATCGCATGGCTCGGCCACCAGCTAATTGGATTGGAGACCGGCGGCAAGACGACCTTCGATACGGTCATCGTCGTGACCGACCGCCGGGTGCTGGACAAACAGATCCGGGACACCATCAAGCAATTTGCGCAGGTTGCCTCGATTGTAGGCCATGCAGAACGCGCGGGCGATCTGCGGGCCTTCCTGCAGGCGGGCAAAAAGATCGTCATCACGACGGTACAGAAGTTCCCCTTCATCTTAGATGAAATTGGCGATGAACATCGCGGACGGTCGTTCGCCATCATCATCGACGAGGCCCATTCAAGCCAAGGTGGCCGGACATCGGCGAAGATGAACATCGCGCTTGCTGCCGAGGGAGCCGAAGAAGAGGATGAAACGGTCGAGGACACCATCAACCGCCTGATGGAGGCTCGCAAGGTGCTGCCTAACGCCAGCTATTTTGCGTTCACGGCGACGCCCAAGAACAAGACACTGGAGATTTTTGGTGCCGGTGTTCCACAGGGTGGCAAAGTCAAGCATGTGCCCTTCCACAGCTACACGATGAAGCAAGCTATTCAGGAAGGTTTCATTCTTGATGTACTGAAACACTACACGCCGGTCGATAGCTACTACCGTCTGATGAAGACGGTTGAAGACGACCCTCAGTTTGATAGCAAGCGTGCACAGAAGAAGCTGAGGCGTTATGTCGAATCCAACGATTATGCCATCCGGAAAAAAGCAGAGATCATGGTCGATCATTTCCATGACCAAGTCATTGGACGCCGGAAGATTGGCGGTGCCGCTAGGGCCATGGTCGTCACCAGCGGGATTCTTCGTGCGATCCAGTATTTTCAAGCGTTCCGCGACTATCTGAAAGAGCGCAAGAGCCCTTATGAGGCAATTGTCGCTTTCTCCGGGGAGCATGAGTATGGCGGCGAGAAGGTGACGGAAGCGAGTTTGAACGGCTTTCCGAGCAACAAGATAGAAGAGATCGTCAAGTCTGATCCGTATCGGTTCCTAATCGTGGCGGATAAGTTCCAGACTGGCTATGACGAGCCGCTCCTGCACACGATGTATGTCGACAAGACGTTGTCGAGTATCAAGGCAGTACAAACTTTGTCGCGCCTCAACCGGGCGCATCCGCAGAAGCACGATACGTTTGTTTTGGACTTCATGAACGATATCGATGGTATTAGGGCTGCGTTCGAAAACTATTACCGGACAACGATCCTCAGCGAGGAAACAGATCCCAACAAACTGCACGACCTGAAAGCCAGTCTTGACCGCTATCAGGCCTATTCCTGGGAACAAGTCGAGGAACTGGTTGCGTTGTATCTTGGCGGTGCTGACAGGGACAAACTGGACCCGATCCTCGATGCCTGCGTAGCAACCTATAAGACTGACCTGGACGAAGATGGACAGGTCGACTTCAAGGGCAAGAGCAAAGCGTTTACACGCACCTATGGTTTTTTGTCAGCCATACTTCCCTACTCGAATGCCGATTGGGAGAAACTTTCAATCTTCCTGACGTTCCTGACTCCAAAGCTCCCCGCACCAGAGGAGCAGGACCTTTCCAGGGGGATACTCGAGGCAATCGATATGGACAGCTATCGGGTGGAAGCACAGGCCACAATGTCGATAGCACTTCCGGATGCTGATGCTGAGATCGACCCTGTTCCTAGCGTTGGTGGAGGGCGTAAGGCGGAACCTGATTTGGACAATCTCAGCAATATCCTTAAGGCCTTCAACGACATGTTCGGCAATATCGATTGGAAAGATGCTGATAAAATTGGGAAGGTGATTGCTGAGGAATTGCCGACAAAGGTGGCTGCGGACAAGGCTTACCAGAACGCGATCAAGAACTCGGACAAGCAGAATGCCCGCATTGAGCACGATAAGGCTTTGGAGCGCGCGGTCATCGAATTGCTGACGGACCACACCGAGCTCTTTAAGCAATTCAGTGATAACCCGTCGTTTAAGAAATGGCTTTCTGAGGCTGTATTCTCTGCAACATATCGTGCCGCGCAGAGCGGCGCCGCGGCTAGTGCTCATACGAATAGGTAGGAAGGTAGTGTATTCCTCGTTCTAGCTTAAGGATCTCTATATGAAGGTCGATTTGCTGAGTTCCAATCTGCCCGAGTTTTTTCAGAATTTGGGGGAATGTAGTTTTGATAGCTCTAAAGTTCCCGGCGGCGTTGTAGAGTTGCCGAGCGAGAACCAGCTGGTGGGTCTTTTCGAGGATCTAGGGGAGCTGGTTTCGGACCAGACACTTGGATCTGTGAACTTCGGCAACCCCTGGAGTATTGCGGGTCTTCGACGTGACGAAGTTCGAAATGCTGCTGTCCTAAAGTGGTTTCTTGATCCTAGAGGTGGGCACGGACTACATGCTGGTCTCTTGAACAGCTTGCTGACTAACATTCCAGATTTTCCCTTGGAGCCCTCAAGCTATTGCCGGTTGGCCGTTGAAGACTGTCCCGATGGATCGAGAGATAGTCGTGTCGACATTCGGATCGACGATCCTGGCAATTTTTTTCTTATCATTGAGGTAAAAATTGATGCCGGGGAGCAAATTGATCAATTGCAACGTTACTGCCAGATTGCCGAGGCTTGTGCGCGCGACGGTCGACCTTGGAAAGTCATTTATCTTACATGCACCGGTGCGGTGCCAAAAACCGCAGGAATTTACTTTGACGATGTCGTTCCATACTCTTGGTCAAAGATTGCTTCACATTTGTGGGATGCTGCGAAGAAGCCAAAAAATGGGCATGAGATATCTAGGTTCCTTGCGAAAACCTTCGCGAAACATATTAGCAGATTTTAGGGGGGGGATAGATGTCGCACGATCAGAGTAAGCGACCAGGGCAGTTAATCCTGCAAAACTTGAAATTATTTGATCAAGCAGCGGTTTATTTTGAGAGTGAGATAGTTCCTTCGCTAAACGCAGAGTTATCCAATCTGTTCAAAAACTGGTTGGAAGGAAAGTCGTGGCTTGGTGCAGTTAGCGCAGGAGCCGAGTTACACGAATTTTGGTGTGCGCCAGTGCATTGGCGAGATGAAAACGAATATTGGAAAGCTTGGTTTGATTTAGACGTTCGCGACCCGAATGGAACAAACTCCTACCGGGTAGCATCTCTTTTTGGGCTAGGCGACACGCAATATGGTTTCCGGTTTTGCCCGGACCCTTCTTACTTTTCCGATAAAAGGAGTTGGAACAAAGCGATTGCTTCATTGGAGTCAGAAGCAAGCTTGGAGTTGGGAAAAAGAGGTTGGGAACACGAAGGAAAAGGTCGGTATTTTCGACCATTCCAGCTTTCGACAGATAAAATTGTGGATGCTTGGAACGATGACGACTGGGGATATACTTTTGATCATCTGCAACAAGCCTTAGACCAAGTCCATAAGGACTTTGAGCTTTTCAGCTGTTTTATGCAGGTTGTCGAGGAGGCTATAGAAACGCAATAAGTTAGGAGTGGTTCTAACATTGTGTTTTCTTAGTGCAGCTCTGGATAGAGGCGATGCGATGCTCTCTTGGACTGATTGGGATACACAAGTAAAAAAGTTCGTAGTCGCCAAAGAACGTTCATTAGAGCGCTGGTTTTTGCGATACTTACATTCTACAGATGTTCTAAAAGAGTTGGCAGAGAGCCTTGCATTGTCAGTTCCGTTGAGGAGCTGTATTGTGAATGTCCGCTCCGTCTGGATCGATGGTACGCCGCAGGCGTTAGGCAAAACTGTGTCGGGTAAGACAGTTAAATGTGAACTAGCGGACCTCCTCATCATCATACAAAATCGGGATAGTACGTCCGGGAGAGTAACGAGGCGTCGTGGAATTTTGCTGCAGGCAAAGTTGTGTGAGAGATTTGGTAGGCTGTCAGGTGGTCGTTCAACAGCCAATGAGCGGGACTTGCTTGAACTCCTTGATCGCAGTAAGCCTCTCGCTCTTTTTAAAGATACTAAACGTACATCTCTGTTAAATCCGCGCTCACAATACGTGCTTTCCAAATCAACACTAGTTAGTTCTTCTCTGGTTAGTGGGCTGGCTGATTGCTCATCCTATCTCTTATTCCCATCTAGAAGGTTTAAAGAGCCTTTCATTCCTTATCATCCCTTTGTTCTGGGGTGGCCGAAGTGTAGGAGCGTAAAGTCAATTAAGCCTGCGACCTCTGTTGAGCAGGCGTTTAACTTATTATCTTTTGGGCGAATGTTTGGTCGAGATGTCCTGGATCAAAGCTTAAGTAACCAGTGTGAATGGACGCGAATGGTGTATGACCTACTCGGCGGGTATGCATCATTAATGATGAGGCCATCAGCTCCTTGGCCATTTCCTCGAGTGAACAACATTTCAATCACAACAACAAAATACGCCCAGAATACTCTAGTGGGGTTCCAGCGTCATATGGGGGGGCCGCCAACGGCGGATATCTTAGACGCCACAATTCGACAGCCACCATACATTAGCGTGATAGTTGCGGATGTTCATTCTTCTGACGTTGATCCAGACTTGGCTTAGATTTTATGAAGATTGGGGATGCTATGTTATATATCTACGACGTAACAATTGATGCGCCGAATGAAAAATCATCAACATGGTATAAAAATTTCCATGATGCGTTTTGCATGTGCCAATTGGTTAATAACGGAATATTTTCACTGCTAGATTTGTTTGAGGCGGATACAGGAGTTGGTGCCGATATTCTTATACGTGAAATCATGCTTGGTATGAATTCACGGGTAAATGATGTCAATAATATTCATGAATTTCTCGGAGTAGATATTAGAGATTTTAATAAAAATGTTGAGATGGATATCGAAAGAATAATAGGCTTAAGTGTTTCTGGTAGCTGGTCTGAATCCTTAAAAGGTTTTCTAAATATATGGGAATTCATTTTTATATTTTGTTTGTTTGAAGGGGCCGCTCGTAATCTAGTATCTAGAAAAACATTGATGAGAAAAGTTGTACCTAGCATCTTTGAAAAATATCCTGATCAAGTTCGAATGCTAGATCTGGAGTTTTGTTTCACTGAAGATTTGTATTTAAGGGCCTGGAATGTCTTCGTTTCCCTGCGGAATATATATTCACACTCTCATGGGGTAATGGATGCCAAATCCAGATCGGACCTCGTTAAGAGAATAACTGAATTTCGGAGCGCATATGAAAACAGTTTTAACGAGTCTCAATCGGAAAATTCGTTAATTTTGGAAGCAATGTCTCCAGGTTCCGATGATCTTTTCGATGAGGACAAAATACAGAATGGTAAATTTTACTTCATTGAAGACAAGGAGTTGAATATTTTTAAAAGCCTTTTTACTAAGCTGTTATGGGCTGTGAGCCAAAATTAACTTCTTGTTTTTGTGTGGTGTGTTGAGTGACGATCTTAATAGCTCTTGATGCGCTAAGATCAAAACCATTGCCAGCGGGTCTTGATAAGCCTCTATGAGCAAAAACATCTTCCAGTTACGCAACGCTCGGACTGCTAAGCTAGGTTGCCGGGTCATCGTTTTCCGCGTGCTGAGATAACGACGCCAAAGGGCAGGTGTGTTGCGATGCCGAACAAGCGGCCGCGATTTGTAGCGTAGTTTCGTTTTGGTTAGATGTTCGCCATTCTTTCGTGGTTTGGCTTGCCGAGCCTTGAAACTCCCGAACCGTTCTTCAAGCTTGTTTTTGCTACAATATCGATCCAACTGGCTGGCCTTCATCGACTGACCATCAGGGCTCATCAGGACCATTCCGTTACCACGTAGCTTGATGCTCATGTTGTACCCAGAGAGAACCTCGTGCGCTTCCTGCCAGTTCTTTGCTTTTCCCAAGCCCTCCAGTATTTCCTCGCGATACTTGAACACATGCCGCTGGAATGATTCCTGCCAGGTATGGGCCTCGTAGTTCCTTGCTGCTGGTGAGAGCGTGTTCTGTTCGCGCTGCTTGCCATCGGTAATGCCGGGATCAATCGTGAGGCCATACTTCTTCTCCATATCGCGCGAGACCTTGGCAAGGATCTTAAAATCGCGATGTGGCGTTACGACTTTGAGCGTTTCCGGGTGCACCTTGTTAAAGGCAACATGCATGTGGAAATTATCGGTGTTGATATGCGTTCCTGCCACCCGCTGATGATCGCCGTAGCCAAGTGACTTGGCATATTCTGCCTCGATGGCCATCAGATCATTTTTGCTCAGCTTGTCTTGCTCGCCAGGGCGAAAAGAAACGACAAGGTGATAGGTTTTGTCGGCTATATCGGGCTTTTGTCGCCGAACCGCTTCAATATCCAGAAGGGCCAGACCGAGGTCCTCGATATTTGTGCCGGCATCGCAATTGCGGATCCAGAACTGATGAAGTTTCTCGCCTTTCTCCTCGGCTGCTGCGATGTATTCGCCAAGCCGGGTGTAATTATCCGGAACGCCAGACTTCTTGCCGATTTTGGTCGCGATCATGGCTTGGCCTGTTTTTGTTTACCCGGCTGAAGCTGGTCGCGGATCTCGCCAATGGTGGCTTTGAGCTCTGCCTGTGTTTCTTCAATATCGCGGATCAGATCATCGAACTTTTTGAGAAGGTCTGCTGAAAGCGGCTCATCAAGTGCGAGTTTGAAGAGGTTCCCGAGCCTTGCCTGGTCAGCGTTGACCTTTAGAAGATCGCGAATGCCCTGCCATGCGGCGAAGTCGCTGGCACTTGGCAGCTTGGTATTCATCAACAAGCGTTTGAGAAGTTCCGAACGGGACAGACGCATCTGATGGGCCAGCTGATCGATGCGTTCTTTCTCTTCGTCGTTCAAATAGGTTTTGATGACGTGGCGGTCGGTGGCCATGGCATGTTTCCAGTATCGATAAAAAGGTGCCGGTGGCGTTCATTGCGCCACCGGCATTCGGGGATCAGACAGCCAAGCTGGCGGTCTGCTGCTCGCGTCCCCGTGTTCTGGATTTGGCTTTCGGTTTACTGAGGCCGAGCTGTTCTGTGACAAGGCGTTTCAACGCCTCAATCCCGCGTTCCCGATGAATGTCGTTGAAGTCGGTCAAGCCTTTGGCTTTTTCGTCATCCCTCAGATCCGGACGCAGGATCTTTGCCCCGGTCAGTTCAGAAGCCCGTTCGGCTCCCTTGATCCCGGCATTGATCTGCTTGGCATGGTCATCATCAGCCGCAATCACCAGGGCGCGATCCGGATGCTTCTTGTGAAGGGCCTCGGCCACGGGGGCGAGGTTTCCGGAATCAAGGGCAACCACCACCGTCAGCCCGCTGGCCATATGCAGGCTTTGACCGGTGGAATAGCCTTCAGTCACGATCATCGGGCCATTGGGATCACCTTCGATCACATGCATCAGGCCGCGTTTTTTGCCGTCCTTGAGGAACATCTTGGTGCCATCGGGATGGATGGTCTGGATGTTCTCGACAAAGCCGTTGTCATTGGCCATCGGCATCAGAAGGTTGCCGGACTGATCAATGCGCAGGTCACCAGCAGGCACCTGTTTGTTTTGCAAATAGGGGTGATTGGCGGGAGCCGGTTCGGCGTTCTGGAAAATCCCGTAAGCCCGTTTGGCCACGGCGCGATATTGCGCACGGAGTTCCTGTTCTTGAGCTGCTTTACGGGCAGCTGCTTCGGCTCTGGACTGTTCCAACTCCTTTGGATCAATCTTGGTGCCGGTCGCCACCCATTTGACCGGGTCCTGCCCGGACTTGTAATTGGTGATGTTGCCAGCCGGAAGCCCTTCAAGGAACCCGCGATAGGATCCACTTTTCTGGCCTTTGCGATCACCATCAACGGCAACCCGATGCCATTTGCCATCCATGGTCGGCGGTCCATCGAGGATCAAGCCGTTTTCTTTGAGTGCCTGGGCAAATTCCTGTTCCGGGCTGATCTTGGGCTCAGGGGTTTGGGCTTTGGTTTCCTGCCAGCGTTTGAACGGTTCAAGCTCCATATCATCGCGAGCATACCAGGCCTTGGCACGACGATCCCATTTTGCCCCGAGTGCCTTGGCCTCATCTTTGTCACTGAATGGCACATTGAGATAGATGCGTTTGCGTTCGGTACTGGTGTCCTGGTTCGGAGCCTGTGACATCTCATCACTCATGGCATTTTCCTTCTGTCGTTCAACAGCCGGGGTTTGGATGATGGTTTTGGTTTCTTCTTTGGCTTTGATGGGGATCAGGCTTTGACGCAGATCTGGCTCCATGATCCAGGTGCGGATGTTTTCTGCATCCCGCGCAGCAGCGAACAGCGCATTGCGGTCTTCCTTGATGGCTTTCATCCAGGAGCCGACATAGGCAGCATGGCGTTCCGGATAGTGGCCAAGGCCAAGCTCGGTGGTCAGCATGTAGCTTGCGATCTCGGCCCGCAGTTCTTCCTTGGCGTAAACTTCGGACCCAAACGGCCCGAACTCGCGGGCCATACGTGAACTATGCCCCGTTGCATGACCAAGCTCATGCAGGGCAGTTGCGTAATATTCATACTGGCCTTTGAAAGCCGCCTGATGGGGCATATGAATCTGATCAGTTGAGGATCGGTAAAAAGCCCGGTCGTTCTGATCATGGAAGATCGGCACATTGCCTTGCTTGAGGATCTGCTCGGCGCGTTCAATCGGGCTGAAGGTCGGTTCGGGCGCGATGTAGGGGGAAAGGCCATCGATCTGTTCGGCATTGAAGACGACCGCATGAAACACCCTAGGCCGGTCCAACCGCACATCGCGGGTTTTGGCGATACCCTTTTCGTCGAGGACCGGCTTGCCGTTGTCATCCAGCACTTTCTCGCGCTCGGACCATTTCCAATACTCGATCATGGTGCCTTTCTCACCCTTGCGGACTTGCGCGTCCTGGGCCGCCGCCTGGCGATAGGTCATCCAGCGCGGATCGGAGTGCGCGCGCATTTCAAGCCAGAGCGCATTGATGCCGCGATAGTCTTTACCGGATACCGGATTGAACGGGGCCATGCGGGCCTTTCCCGGTTCCCATGGCTTTTGCCAAGGGGCGGTGCCTGCTTCGATATGGCCAAGCAGTTCTTCGACTACTTGATCGCGATAGCTTTTCTTGTTCTCAGCCATGATCGGAACCCTCCGCATCAGCGGTCGGATCAATGCCGTCAAAATGGCTATCAAGCGCTTCATCAACTGAAAGCGCGTCCTCGGTAAAAGCCCCCATGGCATCGGCAATGTCCGGATCAACCGGGACCGGGCCGGAGAGGCTTTGCGCATTGATCATGGAAGAGGCAAG
>NZ_JBLXJC010000012.1:0-5019 GCF_048269205.1 Emcibacter sp.
CCCTAGGCTTCCTCTGCCACAACTGGTATCACAAGCAGCAGCGTCCTAGATTTGCCATCCAGTATGAGCTCGTCGCCCCGAATGCAATCGATGGCTATATCGAAGCAGGACGCGATGCTCGTGTCAAGCTTCGATACAAATTGACCAACGTGGGCCGAGAACCGCTTCGCGGGATCGCGACTGACCTAGGCTGCACATGTCAAATTCTAAAGCAGCCTGAGGACATTTTCCCCAATGAATCTGACTTGCTTGAGTTCTCGTTGCGGGCTCCGTCTGCGGGGGCGATTCAGCGAAAAATACCCATATTGATCGAAAGTCAACGGCAACCCCTCGTGTTCATTCAAGTTGCATTGCGTGTTCCGGTTCTAACGCCATCATTTTTGCATCAACAGCGAGAACTGAACATCTCGTTTATCGATGGCGATTCGCTAGGTCGCCGGATCACCGTCGAGACTATTGAAAGGGCCGATAGTGATACGTGGATTGCTAAGCTTGAAACTACCCCTCCTTCACTCGTGAATTTCACTGAGCCAACGGTTCACGAACGGCCGAATCGCGATCCCGCATTAACCCATCGCACCTACCTTTTCGAGGCGAGTGCAGGCCAGGAAATAGATTCCGCACATGCAGGCGTGTATGTACTTCGAGACAGGTCAGGTGCGCCGCTTCATAAACCTCAACTAATTCGAGTGAAGCGGTTGCCCAGGTTTACAAACCATCCTTCGAGCCCAGTCGTTCGCACTGGAGAAAACACAAAAATTCTTGTGCTGGATCGGCTTGGAAGGTCTTCACTGACCGTCTTTCGCTATGACCAAGAGCTAATTGCAGTAACCCCAGGTGCTGTTAAAAACACTTTCTTAGTTTCACTTCGCAAATCGACTATCGATACTAAAATGACTGAACTGGAGTTGCGAAGCGAGGACGGATCAAAAGTTCACATTCCACTTTGCTTCGCGTGTGACTAGGCGATTGATGTGTCGGTGTAAGTTTAGAAATGCGTTTTCTATTATCGAGCTGCTTGTCGTGATAGGGGTTGCAGCAATCGCCTTAGCGGTCGCATTACCGGCCGCTCAGCACACGAGAGCCAAAGCGCGGCGCATACAATGCGCACTTCGGTTATCTGAACTTTCCATTGCCACGAATATACATCTTAGCACTTACAACACGTTCCCCTACACGTCGAAAAATTTCGGTGTGTTCGTCAACGGCAGCGCTAAACGATTCCCTGCTATATCGCCACACAGTCAACTGCTCGCGTCGTTAGATCAGGCAGCATTTGAAAAGGTTGCAATTTTCGACCCCTCGTTGTCGTGGACTGATCGTCAGCCAATATCTACGGTCGAATCGAATCGAATTCTCATCAAAACATCCATGCCAATGTTCTTATGCCCCTCCGATTCGGGACCTGTCGGTGGAAATAACTATCGGGCGAACCTCGGCCCTGATATTGGCGTTTTCCGAGGCTCACCACCCACAACACACAATGGAATTGGGGCTTTCGAAAATGGCAGAGCCTTGTCACCCTCTAGCTTTAGCGACGGACTTAGCAACACCATCATGTATAGCGAGAAGGTGATCGGTGATCGGAACCGAACGGTGTATCAAGCATTCCGGGATAATTTTGTATTCTCACCAGGCTTCACAAACCGCGACGAGGCCGCTCGGACCTGCAGGCAGTTCGCAACCTCGACACCGCTCTCTCACGATTCGTTTGGTGGCACAACATGGCTGTTCGGAGGCTATAATCACACGTGGTATAACCACGTTGCAACTCCCAACTCCTTCATACCGGACTGTTGCACCGGTCTCTCCTTTGGTGGTGGAGATGGACTCTACACAGCGCGTAGTCTTCATCATGGAGGCGTTAACGTTGGAATGGCTGATGGATCCACAAACTTCATATCCAATTCGATCGATGCCCTGGTTTGGCTCCAACAATCAACGCGCAGCAGTGGCGACTAATAGAGCGATTTCGGGGACGGCCGAACCGATTTTTTCTGCTCTCACGGAGGCACGAAGTCGCGGAGTTGAGGGATGCCGAGAATGTCCGCAAAACATGCCAGGTTGTGGTACCGAAGTTTTGGTTCGCGCCGATTTGCGTTATTGGCGAGCCAAGAATTCGGTCAACTACAGGCCGGGATGGTTTGAGAATTGCAGCTTCGATCGCTTGGATACCCTCTAGCGGTACCGTTGCCCCTCGCGGTGCTGACAGATTCTGTGACCGGCTTCGCGGTCAGCGAGGCGATGCGTTTAGAGACCGTAGGTGGCGCTGCGCTTACCTACGGCTAATGGCTCAAATCCCTGCGGGATCGTTTTTTTGGAGGGGCAAGCAAAAATGAACGTGTAAGCCGCTCGGCGAGTTTCAATCCTCTCGATTCGATCCACAGGACAGGGGTTGTTGCGAGGATGATTGGGGCAGGATGACAAGCTTGGTGCTGGTAAGCAGTGACAGCGAAACTTGGGAGCAGAACCGAAATCGCTAGCCTTCATTTCGTGGATGTCCCCATCTGCCTCCTCGCATCGCCTTCCTGAAGAGCCCGCACGATCTGCTCGGGGCCACGTCGTTTTCCCTTCTTGGTCGTGGAAAGTCTCCGTTGGCCGTCATCGGCCACCTGACCTTCATAACCTCTGGAACAGAAAATGAAGAGCACGCCAGGAGTTTCGCAATGCACGTGCGGTTTCCCACAAAATGCAATACAAACCGTTGCTTGCTCTCTGAGGAGGCAACATAATGACGCCAACCGCCCCCCCCAAAATCAGGCAGCCCGCGAGGCCAGAGCTCATGAGCATTCACAGTCTGTTCGGTCGCCTTGCTGTGCTAACAATATTTATATCGCTTAGCGCTTCTGAATTGCATGCCGAAGATGAAAGCCTGACGCAAGAGGTGATTCAAGGTTTGAGGAAATGGCGGGAAACGATCTCATCCCTGCGGATTGATTACGTATATAGGAATCCAAACGAAGTCAAGGCCGAGCACCCCGACTGGAGCGAAGTGGAGGTGGAGGGATGCTACTTTGTGGGCCGTTGGATCTGGAAGGACGATGGATCGGTTTACAGTCGGCTTAGTCCGTATCGCAACGGAAAGGATGTCGGTAATCATATGGTCGAAGGGGCTAACTTTCGAACTAACGAAATCTACCAAGCGAACTTTGGTGTGGAGGAAGATGGATCGCAATACTTAAAAAGTCTATCGGTGAAACCCATGCGTTCTGGTTCAGCAATAACGGGAAACCCGATGCCATTAATGCGATTATGGCAGTCAGGACGCTGGTTTGATGATGCGATTGAGGCTGGACAATATGTTGCGACCAATCAGCCAAACACGACGCTCATCCAAATCAAAACGCTATCGACGGCAAATCCGGAGGTAACGCTAGTTGATCGACAACAGCAGTATCTAGTTCAAACGATTCATCACGAAGCGATAGGCTCGAAGTTTAGCGTAGAAGAATATCAATCGCTTGAGAACGGAACTCTATTTCCTAATAACGGAAAATATTTCGCTGGCAACGCTACACCACGAGACCAAGTCATTGAGTGGGAAATCGTTGCTATCGGCATCAATGAACAGCACGACAGTGGCTTGTTTATACCACCTGAAACAGGTCAAAAAACATACATTCATGATTCAACCCCCGCACGCAAATACCGTCGCCGTGACCTACCCCCTAGCCAGGTCGCTGCAATGGCCGATCAAATTGAGATGAAAGATGGACCGATTCGCGCGATTGTTCCGCGTGGACTTCAGATCCAATACATGTTGCTTGGTTTGGCAAGCATCTGCCTTGTTCTAGGCGTCTGGCTTGCCCGCCGTTAGTTTTCGTTACCCATTTACTATAAGGTTTTTAGACATGTCATAAATCATTAGCTTGCTTGACCTTGGCCGTAGTGTTCGCATTGGGTTCGGCTGGCGTTCCCGACGGAAGAAAACAAGTTCGCGCGTCGGCCCGCGATGAAATCTGCACGGGCGCATACCCTGAGTGGTGGACTGGACCATGCAATTGCCCACTCGGAAATGATCCAGTGCATGCCCATGACTTCTGCTCCAATGCTATTCCCACAAGTGGTGAAACCGGAATTCATGATTCTGACTGCATGTCATGGTTAGGCGAGACTTGTTCCGGGCAAGGTGTGGGAACGACTTGTGGAGATACAATTTGGAACTGTCCATACGCGTCGTGCAACTCGGAACCCAGTTACCCATACCCTGAATCCTGGGGATGTCACGCTACGTCTAAAGATGCGTCAGGCTGCCAAAGTGCGACTTTTGGATGCTCGAACCCGTATTAAGGTCCAAGGTATGTATCGCTATTACTGCACACATTGGGTTTTATTCGCAACGATTTGCTTTGGTGCATCGAAATCTGAGGGATCTGGGGAGTTATCCCGACAAGATGTTGCGTGTGGGCCATCTTCGCTGGCCATCTGCGTCTCGTTGCTCCAGGAGCGGAACATTCCGATGCCGGATTTGCGTCTAGCATTTGACGAACAACTCAATGGCGAACACACTTACCAGCAAGTTGCCGATGCGGCGCAGAAATGTGGTCTAGTAACTCAATTCGTAAGTCACGATACGACGCGACTGGCGGTGGGAAAATTGCCGCTGATTGCGGCAATTCGCAAGCCGAATGGACACATGCACTTTATTGTACTCTTCGGCCAGCGAGACAACAAAATCCAAGTGCTTGACAGCCCGTTGCCTGCGAGATGGATAGATAAAAACCAGCTCATTACCGTTTGGAATGGAGATGGGCTCTATTGCGCAACAAGTGTCCATCAATTGATGGAAGAAGGTGTCAAGCGAGATTTTGCGTCGGTCCCATTAGGAGGCTCGCTGCTGATTGTGTTTTTGGCTATCTACTTTGGATGCAAATTTTGTCGATGAATCAATCAGCACGTATTAAACACTGGAAATGGATCGTGCCGTTGCCAGCCCTGCTTCCCCTAGGCTTCCTCTGCCACAACTGGTATCACAAGCAGCAGCGTCCTAGATTTGCCATCCAGTATGAGCTCGTCGCC